>OZ255623.1:65000-2542500 GCA_965276685.1 Acidocella sp. | reverse complement strand
CGAAAGCCGTAGTCGATGGGAAACAGGTGAATATTCCTGTGCCTGCTAGAAGTGACGAATGCGAAATGTTGTTCGGTCTTATTGGATTGACCGGGCTTTTTGAGCATTCCAGGAAATAGCTCTAGCATATAGACCGTACCCTAAACCGACACAGGTGGACTGGTAGAGCATACCAAGGCGCTTGAGAGAACTATGTTGAAGGAACTAGGCAAATTACTTGCGTAACTTCGGGATAAGCAAGACCCAATGGTGGGCAACCATTGTTGGGTGTCACAAAAGAGGGGGTAGCGACTGTTTAGTAAAAACACAGGGCTGTGCGAAGTCGAGAGACGACGTATACGGTCTGACGCCTGCCCGGTGCCGGAAGGTTAAGAGGAGGTGTGCAAGCACTGAATTGAAGCCCCGGTAAACGGCGGCCGTAACTATAACGGTCCTAAGGTAGCGAAATTCCTTGTCGGGTAAGTTCCGACCTGCACGAATGGCGTAACGACTTCCCCACTGTCTCCAGCATAGGCTCAGCGAAATTGAATTCCCCGTGAAGATGCGGGGTACCCGCGGTCAGACGGAAAGACCCTATGAACCTTTACTGCAACTTTGCAGTGGTATTAGGAGAGTGCTGTGTAGGATAGGCGGGAGGCATTGAAGCATGGGCGCTAGCTTGTGTGGAGCCAACCTTGAAATACCGCCCTGAACTCTTCTGATATCTAACCGCGTCCCGTTTATCCGGGACCGGGACCCTGCATGGTGGGCAGTTTGACTGGGGCGGTCGCCTCCCAAAAAGTAACGGAGGCGCGCGATGGTGGGCTCAGGCCGGTCGGACATCGGCTGCTGAGTGCAATGGCATAAGCCCGCCTGACTGCGAGAGCGACAGTTCGAGCAGAGACGAAAGTCGGCCATAGTGATCCGGTGGTTCCACGTGGAAGGGCCATCGCTCAACGGATAAAAGGTACTCTAGGGATAACAGGCTGATCTCCCCCAAGAGTCCACATCGACGGGGAGGTTTGGCACCTCGATGTCGGCTCATCACATCCTGGGGCTGGAGCAGGTCCCAAGGGTTCGGCTGTTCGCCGATTAAAGTGGTACGTGAGCTGGGTTTAGAACGTCGTGAGACAGTTCGGTCCCTATCTGCCGTGGGTGTTGGAGGCTTGAGAGGATCTGTCCCTAGTACGAGAGGACCGGGATGGACGTACCTCTGGTGTACCGGTTGTCGCGCCAGCGGCACAGCCGGGTAGCTATGTACGGAAAAGATAACCGCTGAAAGCATCTAAGCGGGAAACTTACCTCAAAACTAGGCCTCCCAGAGGGTCGTGGTAGACCACCACGTTGATAGGCCGGGTGTGGAAGTGCGGTAACGCACGCAGCTAACCGGTCCTAATCACCCGATAGAGTTCAATACTTCATATAACCTCACCAACCCCCATACACAGCAATCATCTATCCAAACACGTTCTGGCAGCTGCTTGCGGGCCGTTTGGCTGCGCGCCGGTGCTCACGTACTTAAAGTACGCTGCGCTCCGGTGCTCGCAAACAACCCGCAATCGACTCACCATAACGCGTTTGAAGCGGACAAAAGCTGAGATTATCGACATGCAAAAGCACCAAAACCAACCCCACCCACCACAGCTTGATAGGCTGGACGACCTGGTGGCTCTGGCGGGGAGCCTACACCCGATCCCATCCCGAACTCGGCCGTGAAAATCCCCAGCGCCCATGGTACTGTGTCTCAAGGCACGGGAGAGTAGGTCGCCGCCAGGTCCTCCAACCTATCAAAACAAAACAAACCGCCCCAAAGCCAATGGCAAACAGGGCGGTTTTGCCGTCATATCGCGGGGTGGAGCAGCCCGGTAGCTCGTCAGGCTCATAACCTGAAGGCCGCACGTTCAAATCGTGCCCCCGCAACCAGATTATCAAATGCTTATAAGTTAATTGACCATGAAAAACACCCCGGATAGGCTTCCACAAAGCTTACACAACGCGGTAAGACTCACCCCTTTCCGGATGTAGCCCCATCGCTCCGTAAAAGGAGGGTGTGATTGTGGCCAGCCAACAAGCCAATCATCAAATCAGCCACCCAATCATGGGCGGCAAAGTCTATGTCTACCGGCGCGAGGGCAGCCCGGTCTGGCAGTGCTCGGCCTATTTGAAGGGCCGCAACTGGCGCGTCTCCACCCGGGAAGACGGGCTCGACCAAGCCAAGCAGGTCGCCGAGGACTGGTACCTGAAGCTGCGCGGCGAGGATAAGGCGGGGCTTCTCAAGAGCGAGAAGACCTTCGAGCACGCGGCGGACAAATTTCTCGAAGAATACGCCACCCTGACCGAGGGGGAGCGCTCGCCCAAATGGGCGGCAAGTCACGAGGCCAGGTTGAGGCTGCATTTGCGCCCCTTCTTCGGAAAAATGGGACTATCGGAAATCGACGAAGCGGCGGTGCAGGATTACCGCGTGCATCGGATGAAGACCGGCACAGTCAAGCGCTTCGGCAACGCATCGAAACCCGCCAAGGAGAAGGGCTCCAAAATCACCAAGGCGGCCAGGAGTGCCAAATCACACAAGGGCAAAAACGGAAAGCCGGCGGTCGCCCAGGAAGAAACGCCAACGCCGCCGGCGCGCAGCACGTTGCACGATGAGATCGTGACCTTGCGCATGGCTACCGTTCCGGCCAGGACGAACCCGACCCACGACCGCTGCCCGAAGCCCGCCTCATCACAGGCGCGGTTGCCGACATCTTAGACGCATTTGCCGCCACGCTGGGCGATACCCGCCTCAATCGACAGCCGCGATTTTATCACCGCCAGAGGCCGTGCCGAGGCCGAGGTGCTGATGCCCGCCGGTGCCAAAATCGCCTTTACTGGCGGGTTTGAATTCAACGATCATGAACGCATCTGGGCGGTGCTCGACAAGACGCGCATCAAGCATCCGGACATGGTCCTGCTACACGGCGGAAGCCCGAAGGGTGCTGAGCGCATCGTCGCCGCCTGGGCCGATAATCGCAAGGTAACGCAGATCGCCTTTAAACCGGACTGGACCCGCCACGCCAAGGCCGCGCCGTTCAAGCGTAATGATGCGATGCTCGATGCGCTGCCGATCGGGGTCATCATGGCGCCCGGCACCGGCATCCAGGAAAATCTCGCCGATAAGGCGCGCAAGCTTGGCATCCCCGTGTGGAAGCTCGGGGAAGGCGGCGGGTGAGCGCCATCTTTGCCCAATTTTCGATGAAAAAGTAGGCGCGTCTTCAGATCTAAACCGATTGATGCAGAAAGACCACGATTTCTGAGACATTTTGCTTCTAGATATTTTGCAGACAGCGTTCGATCCAAGTTCTTATTTTCTTTCTGGAAAATTCATGTGTGAATTTAGGTGGTTTTTTTTCATCTCTTCCAGCCATATTGGATGAATGCGCGAATCTTGATCCTCAAATTCGATCTGGTCGCCACCATCCTTGATGCTGGTCGATGACGCACCCTTTTCACCCGCCTTCGCGCCCAAGTACGTCCGGCGGTTCGCCATTGTAAATGGATAGCGGATGCCCCCGACTGCCGTGGCGAGATAGCGGGCGGGCGTGGCACTCGTCGTAAAATGTTGATGGAACTGTAAATCAGCTGGCGGAAAGACAAAACCGTGGCTCCAATCAAGGCGCACAAAGTCTTTTTCACCTTCATACCATGCCAAGGAAAAGCCGTGGCCAAGCACGCACATCACGTGAAAGCCGGCCCCATGACGGTGGCCCTTTTTATAAGTGCCGGATTTCATCTCTGAAACATGAGCGTGCATCGAGCCATCGGCGAGCACAATTTTTATATTCATGCTGCCGGGGCCGCGATCGCCGTAGGCTTGGAGCTGAATATCACCTAGGCTTGGAACGAAGTTAGTTTCCCACATATGGTTGCCCTGGCGCACGGTAATCAGATTTCCTTGCCCATCAAAAAATTCGTCTTCACCGGCACGCTCCGCAAAGTTGAAAGAATTGCCGAAAACGAAGGGAACGCTGTGGAACGCGTTGAGCAGCAACGGTAGATTGGTGGTCGTCGCAAAGAGTGCACGGGTCTGCCCTGAGGCGTTATAGTGGCGATGTTTGGCGTTCAGAGGAATCGAAAAAAGGCTTTTTTCTCCCCATTCGAAACTGCGCTTCCGGCCGTCGGGAAGTTCGATTTCGGTATTGCCACGGCCTTCAAGGACATAAATGACATCCTCATACAGATGCCGAAGCGGTTCGGTGGCTTTGCCAGGCGGAATTTCAAACAGCATCATATTGCAAAAATCGCCGCGGCCCTTCAGATGGATCGCGGCACCGTTTATGCCGTAGCGTGCCCAAGGGGCCGTTTCGACCTTGAAAAGATCGACGCCAATACCTTCAGTGATTGGTACGCTTTCAGCGTTGATCCAGTCAAGATAAGAGTCAATTCCGTAACGTGCCGGAGCGTTTTGGTCCATGAAACAGTTCCTTTCTATGTGCACCTTGATGTTTAAGAAAAAACCAGCGATTTGATGATTACCGGTACTACGCCGGGCGGATCGATGAAGCCGCCAACGTCCACGTAATCGAAATCCTGGAGATGCAGATTATCCAGGGAAATAAGTGGGGTCGTAACATGCAGCTCTTCACGTAGCAGACAACCCAACGAGCGACCGACATCGCCGTCGATGACGAGTAATAGGAGATCCTCTCGCTTCGGTGCGGTATACAACACCTTATGAATACCTTCCGCACAAGCCCGCAGTTGATTATATTCGGGTGGTGCGTTCCAAGAAAATGCTAGTGCCAGCCTTGCGTTCGCCGCGAGGTCATGCCGGTTAAGGGCTTCCAAAATTGCCGCTGCCCATTCGGCCGCTGAGCTCCGATGCGGAAAATGCTCCCGAACATGGACAACGGGAATATTATGAATATGCAGATGGCCGGGGTGGGAAAAGAATATTGTCTTGCCGCTAACCTGCACTGCAAATTGAGAAGCTCCGATAACCGTCGCGCGAATACCCTGGCGCGATTCGATAACAGGGACGGCGAGGCGCGCCCGAAACAGCATGAGCAGTGCGTTGGCAAGATTTTTCGCGATATCGCCAAACTCTGCGCTCTCACGATGATACAGATATTCCGATACGCCTCCAGAGAAACTGATCGCTTGCGGTCGCTTGACACGCTGCAATGCGTCCGTAAGAAGCAAAGCTTGCCCCAGAGGGTCCAATGGTGCGTCGATGATCTGGTCTAAGACAATTTGGGCAAGGCATTCGGCGAGTTTTTGCCGGTTTGCGGGCACGGCGAGCGTCTCAGTATTGAGTGCCATGTCCAATTCCGCTCCGGCAAGGTGAGCCGTACTATCGATGCGCGTCCACTCTCCGCTTTCATCCTTTGCGACAACCCGGCCGCCAACCGCAAACGCAGCCACACTGAGAACGGTGCCCTGATCTATCAGTGCGAGCTTGGTCGTGCCCCCGCCGATATCGACATGAAGCACACAATGGCCTGTGCGCCGTGAATATTCAACCGCACCGGAGCCATGCGCCGCCAAGGTGCATTCCAGCTTGTGGCCAGCGGTCGCACAGACAAATTTGCCTCCCTGTTCGGCAAACAACTCGTCGATCGCGCGTGCATTGCGCCGCTTGATCGCCTCGCCGGTTAGAATAACAGCGCCGGTATCAATGTCACGCCGTTGGAGACCAGCAAGCTCGTACTGCCCGCTAAAAAAGTCATCGAGTTTTTTGGCGTCGATCGTACCGTCGGGAAGAAAAGGCGTGAGAATAATTGGCGAGCGCCATATCACATCACGTTTCACGATTTCAAACCGGCTCGAAAGTCCCTGCGTCTGGCGCTGCAACAGTAATTTTGCAAAAAGCAAGTGAGAGGTTGAACTCCCGATATCAACGCCGACAGTATTAAGCTCAACATTTTCCTGCTGCCAGATGCTCTGCGCGAACGCCTGCATGTCTTCCGCGGTGATATGGTCGTGATCATCTGGGCCGTCATGCATGATGGCTTACAACTTTCCTTGCCATTTTCGGGTCAATGCAACCTGGGCATCGACGATCTTTTTTGTATCCTCCGGCCCGAGATAGTAAATCGGAACCTGAACCTTATTCGACCAGGCAATCATTGCCGGTTCGCTTGATACTCTTTTTAGCGCATTCGTTAGTGTATCAACAATCGGCTTCGGCAGCTTTGGCGGCCCAGCAACAAATCGCCACTGCACAACTTCAGCTAGATCTGGCTGACCGATCGAGGCTGCGTCTTCGACGCCGGGCATAGGCGAATTATCTGCATATACGAACATCGTCCGAAGGTAGCCGGACTGCTGCATTGGCCTCAGTGTCGGAAGGGATTGGGCCGTGGCGTCTGCCTCGCCGCGCATAACCGCGACCATTGCATCCGGAGAGCCGTGATACCCGGTTATGATTTCGAAGCGTATGTTATTCAATTTACAAAACAGCTGTACCGCAAAGTAGCTTAATGCGGTTTTGCCCGATGAAGTGAAAATGACGGGCCTTTTTTCGGAGATTTTTTGCAGATCGGCTACTGTTTTGATATTCGAATCCGCTTTGACCGCAAGGGCAAACGGAGAGCGGCCTAAATTCGCGATCCAGGTTAGATTTTTGAGAAGATCTGCATCCTGCTTAACGGAAGTTACATCTCCGAGCATTCCGATCGTATATCCATCCGGTGCGGCCTGATAAAGATCGAGCGCAGCTTTTTGGCCATTTGCCCCCTGATCATTCAGCGGCACAACATTCACCGCTGGCTTGAAATATTCTCCCAGTAAGCCCGAAAATTTTCGGACGTAAGCCGATGCGCCGCCACCCACTCCGTCGGGAATAATGAATGTAATGGCTTTATTCGGGTAGATTTCCGCGTAGGCGGGCATAACATGAGCACAAATTCCGGCCGCCCCCAAGGAAGCTGCCAAGGGCATAAAACGGCGTCGGCTCATTATCAACTTCGTGGGCATTATTACCTCCGCCGGTTAAGTTATTTTTGAAACGCTCGCGGTCGCCTTTTAAGGTCAATGCATATACGCACCGCCATCAACAACCAATGTCTGGCCAGTGATAAAGTCGCTGTCGCCGGAGCAGAAAAACGCCATCGCCCCGACGAGATCTTCCGGCACTTGAAGCCGGGAAAGCGGCCTTGCGCTCGCCTTTCCCTCGCGTCTCTTCTTAATGTCATCCGGCGCCTTTTCTTCGCTTAAAGTACTGCCGGGCGCCACACAATTTACCGTAATATTGAACGCACCAAGATCATTCGCCAGCGACCGGGTAAATCCCAAAATCCCGGCTTTCGAGGTTACGTAATGGATACGCCCGCCAGTACCCTTAAATGCCGTTCCTGAAGCGATATTGATAATTTTGCCATATTCTTGCGCCTTCATGACCGGTGCGACCGCACGCACCGCAAGCCACGCGCCCTTCAGATTTACGGCCATTAGCCGGTCCCATTCGTCCACGCTGATCTCGTCAAAGGGTAGCCGGGAAATCGGAATTGTTGCGAAGACTGCTGCGTTATTAATCAGGATATCGATACGGCCAAATGCTTCCATCGTCTTCTTGACCATGGAAGCCAGACTTTCTTCATTGGCGACATCTACTTTGAAACCGATCGCTTTTGGGGCGCTGCTTAGGCTTGAAATAGTTTCGGCAGTGACCTCCGACGCGGGACCGTCAATATCGGCGATCACGACGTTCGCGCCTTCGTCCGACAGCCGTTGAGCATAGGCTTTACCAATGCCGTGTGCGCCGCCGGTTATGATGGCAACACGACCGCCAAGGCGGCGGCAAACTACGGAGTTGTCTTCTGTTTTCATGGGAGATGTTCTTTCAAACTGCTTTTAAAGTCGCATGAGAAAAAGTTAAACCAGGTGCGTGATAACCGTTTTTTCCTGTGTATAACTTAGGAGATCGGATAAATCGCCTTCCTTACCAAAGCCGCTTAATTTGTAGCCACCGAACGGAACACCAGGGACGCGGCCACCTGCGCCATTGATCCAGACCAGACCTGATTGAATGGCCTTGGCTGTTTTGTTCGCAAGGGTAAGATCGTTCGTCCAAATATTGGCCGTCAAACCAAACTGCGTGCTGTTGGCCTCTTTGATGACTGAATCCAGATCTTTCCAGCGCAGAACGCTGATGACGGGACCAAAAATTTCCTCTCTTGCAATTCGCATGTCCATGGTAACGTCCGTGAATACCGCCGGCTCAACGAAATAGCCTTTGCTTAACTGAGAGGGACGTACACCACCGATTTCAAGCTTAGCCCCTTCGTCTTTTCCCGACGCAATAAAGCTCATAATGCGGTCATAATGCTTTTTGTGATTAACGGGGCCGATTACGGTCGTATTATCCCGGGGATCTCCGATTTTAAGCTTCGCGACACGTTCGACCAGAGCGGCGATAAAGCGGTCGTAAATTTTTTCGTGCACAAAGACCCGTGAGTTAGACTGGCAAGACTGCCCCATGCTGCGCGCCAGGTTCATTCCTTTAATGCAGCCTTGTGCGGCTTTATCGACATCGACATCCGGGAACACAATCATTGGATTTTTACCGCCAAGCTCGAGCGATAAACGCTTCATGTATTCGGCGGAATCACGCATGATCGCTTGACCGGTCGGAACGCTTCCCGTAAATGCGATACGCATGATCTCCGGGTGCCGTACGATTGCCTGGCCGACGGTGTGACCATAGCCGGTGACAACACTGACCAGTCCTTTCGGGAAAATATCTCTCGTCATCTCGCCGAATTCGAGTGCAGATAATGACGTTGTCTCACCGGGTTTTAGAATGACCGCATTGCCCGCCGCGAGCCCCGGAGCGATTTTAGCAGCAAACCGGTATGGATGATTAAATGGTATGATGCGCCCAACGACACCAAATGCCTCGCGGACGCTAAAACAAACAACGTCGTCCGGCGCTTCAAACGAGGTGCCTTTAAGCTCGGAAGCCATATTCGCGAATGTCCGGATTTCATTCGGCGCCTTTTTTGCGTCTTCAATCATCCCGGTAATTGGATTGCCGGAGTCGATGGTATCGAGCATTGCGAAATGCTCGATCCTTTCTTCCATGCGCGCCGCTAGTTCATACATTTTCTTCTGGCGCTTCGCCGCGCTGAACGTGCGCCATTCTGCAAAAGCAGCCTTACCGGCCTCAACTGCCTCGGCAACGTCCTTGTCACCGCCATCCGGCACTGTGCCGATCACCTCTTCCGTGGCTGGATCAAGGCTTTCAATCGTAGCGCCAGAGCTGGCGTTCTTCCACTCGCCGCCGATGAGCATTTTATAGGCGGTTGCCGCTTCCGTTGGCGCTTTCGTTCTAGGAACTGCTAGCTCACTCATCGATACTCTCCTGGAAATAGTTATTGGGTTCGGATGGTGAAGAGGCGTCTCGGGTTGCCGGAGAGCAGCTCATTAACCTGAGCTTCTGAAATATTTCGGTCTTTCAGCAGCGGCAGAAACGCGGAAAACGTCGTGGCGTAGCCTGTCCCGCCATTGCTGATCAGCCGCGACTTCCGGGCGATATCAGAAGAAAGAATAAGCTGCTTGCCGAAGCCGTGAGCGACGGCCTGCGCGACAATATCGGCAATTTGATCGAGACTTGGGCCTTTTTTAAATCCAAGCTGATCTATGCCAATAAACGCGCCGCGCTTTGCGATGGAGAGGATGTCGGAGAAGTTTTCGAACTTATGTAAATGACTGATCACGACATTTGAGAGATTCATGCCGGCGTCTTGCATAACGTCGAGGTGCCAATTTGCTTGTTCGGGCTTTGAAGTATGCGTTATGACGGACATGCCCGTTGCCTTCGCCGCACTGACAGCAGCACGAAAAAGCTTTTCTACTGTGCCACTGGGTTCCGCATTATCCGTGCCGATTTTGATCGTGCCGCAGCGGATTTCAGAGCCGTTTATACCCGTCTCGATCTCTCGGATCATAATATCGCGAATTATCTCGCGCGAATTTTCGATGACGAAATTCGGCAGTGGATCCCAATAAAAGCCCGTAGCACAAATTACGCTGACCCCGGCCCTCTGCGAGATGCGGCGCAGCGCTTCCGGGTTGCGGCCGGACCCTGGTACGCTTAGGTCGACGACCGCTCTAAGGCCATATTGCTGAACTGTCCGGCCCAGATCGTCGATAATTGCATCCTCTTCTTCATGTCCAAGCACATTATCGGCGCCTTTGTTATGGGCAAGATCAATCTGCAAGTGTTCATGCGCCAGGAACGGCCCGGCTGGGACATCAACATCACCTAAAACGGTTCGTATCATTACTTCTGCTTTCCCGGGAACATGACGCCGAAACGCCGTTTTATCAAAGACCTTCCTGAGCCAGACTGGCCATACAACTCGCGGCGACAAATACGGCAGCCCCGAGGACAACAAAGCCGAGGGTGAAACTTCCAGCCGATTGCTTAAGAAAATAGCCGATCATAACTGGCGAAAATGACCCTAATATCTGGATAAACCCCGTGGCATAACCCTGGCTTTTCGCCATGTCATGGGTGCTTACCACGCTGTGGTACAGCATTTGCGCGCAGCTAACGCCGGTTTGCTGCGCGCAAAGGCTAAGAGTCATCAATACCACGCAAGCCATTCTGTCAGGCACCATCGTGGCAGCGATTAAAAGAATACCGCTCAGCAGCCAGCCTACACCGGCAATTGGCGCGCGGCGAAACATTTTATCTGAGAGAAGGCCGACGCCGATAATCGTCAATGTCGCGCAACCATAGATGACGAATGTTAAATAACCAGCTTTGCTAAAGGTAAAATGCCGCGTAGTTTTTAAGTAAGTTGGCAGCCAGACGGACCAGCCCCAGAAAAAGATCGAGTTGAAAATGATGGATGCGACGATAAGCCAGTACCGATGATTTGTGGGCCAGCTTCGCACTTTGCCGCGCAAAATACGTCCCGGCGCGCCTTCATCCGCTTCGATCATCCCTCCTTCGATCAAAATCATTTCCGAGTCATTCACCTTTGGATGCTCACGCGGTGAATCGCGGAGCATAAAAAAGGCCATCGGTAACGGCAACAGAAATGCCAATATGCCAAGCGCATAAAATTGTGCGCGCCAGCCAAACATCACGATCAGCCAGGTTATCAGCAAGCCTGTTAGCATTGGGCCGATCATCGTGCCGACCCACCAGAATGCCGTTGCCCTCCCGCGTTCCCGCAATGGAAACCATCGGGAAACCACGGATAAGGTGACCGGATATAATGCTGCTTCCGCGATGCCCATCACGATACGCGCGGTCAGCAACAGACCAAAAGAGGCAGATAACCCGGAGACAATGCAAACGATGCCCCAGAGCACCAAGCTTATCGTGACAGCACGGCGCGCTCCGATTTTACTTACCAGCCATCCCCAGGCGGGTGCCGCGGCACCGTAAGCAATGATCAGCCCCGTGGTCAACCAGCCCAGGAGAGCCTGCTCATGGGCGAGATGTAAATCGTGCAGGAACGTTGGGTTAGCGATAACGATTGAGATGTTGCTTTTATCGAGCATGCCAACGATCCAGATTATCAGTAGCGTTGGTGAAATTGAAACCCAGCGCACATTAGATGTATGGGTGGCGGTGGTCGCGGCTGAGCGCATACTTGTAGGCGTAATGGCGCCAAACTTAGACTTGCGAAACATTACCATGTTTCTCCTTATACTTTCCACCCAAATTCACCTCGGCTAAGCTACGTAGTGGTTCCCACTCAGCGGAGATTAAAATCTTCTCCGCATTAAATCTCTGATCTGCTTTCGACCTCCCCGCTAAACACCTGCAATCATTCGCAAGGCGCGTAAAGTTCATTATACGAACTTTTGTTATGTAAATGGTACTTGGAGATTGGAGAACTGTCAAGATGAGACGCCAGGCGGGCAGAACGGCCATGTATCACCGGATGAATATTTGGCACTAGAGCCATTGCTCGCAGTGCTAGTGGCTTTGCATGTTGCGATCGCGGAAACGGCAACCGAAGGCGCATGAGGCGGTAGTCACTGCTGAGAAACGATATCCAAGGGAAAAATGATGCCCAGCGCGGCTTTGATCGTGCAACAAAGCCTTTTTGGGGCGCTCGCTAAAATTCGTTTGACACTTTGGTAAAGATATTGCTGACGCCATGCCCCAGCGTGGTAATAGCGCCGATGATAACCGAGGAGCACATGATGCCGAACGAGCAAGTCGCTATCCGGACGCGCGATGGGGATTGCCCTTGCCATGTCATGATCCCGGCGAGCGGCGGGCCATGGCCTGGGGTGATCTTCTACATGGACGCTGGCGGGATACGGCCGGCATTGCTCGACATGGCGCAGCGGCTAGCGGACAACGGCTATGTCGTGCTGCTGCCAGACCTCTTCTACCGCTACGGTCCGTACGGCCCGTTCGTGCCCAAGGAGGTCTTCGCGGGGGACTTTCGCGCCATCCTAGGTCCATTGATGGCCACGACCGGCAACGACAAGGCCGCCGAAGATACAGAGGCCTTGCTCGCCTATCTCGACACGCGCAACGACGTTGCGGGCCGCCAGGTCGGCGCGGTCGGCTTCTGCATGGGCGGCGGCATGGCGCTTGCCGCTGCGGGAACCTATCCTGATCGCTTCGCGGCGGTAGCCAGCTTCCATGGCGGCAATCTCGCGACCGACGCGCCGGCAAGCCCGCATATGTTTGCGCCAAAGCTCAAAGCCGAGGTCTATATCGCCGCCGCCGAGAACGACCGCAGCTACCCGCCTGAGATGGCCGAGCGGCTCGAGAAGGCGCTGACGGAAACCTACCCCGCCGCGCCTTGCTGGCGATTCGCGCCGCTGCTGCGGCAGGCGTTAATGTAACCTAAAAGATGCTTTACAACGATGCCGTGGCTATGACGGGAGGCCAGGAAAACGACGCACATCTGAAAGGCGAACAGATCGCGCGCCAAGTGCAGGCCGAGGGTGCCAAGCGCGTGGTCGTTCTAGCGGAAGATGTTTCGCGCCATGATCCAACGACCTTTCCATCCGGAACAGATTTGTTCAACCGCAGCGAGTTGGAGCGAGTGCAGCGCGAACTCCGGGAGGTTCCTGGTCTGACCGTTATCATATTTGATCAGGTATGTGCAGCGGAAAAGCGCCGCCGCCGGAAGCGCAAGCGCTAACCTGCGCCGCACCAGCGTGTCTTTATCCACGATGAAGTATGCGAGGATTGCGGAGATTGGACCCAAGGTCCTTAGCTCCAATAAGCTCGTTCACGTGCGATCCGGCCGAAGGTTTATCAAGTACAACCCGGCGCCCTTACCATTGGATACTTGCACCTTCCTTAGACATTGACCGTTGAACTACATTGATGTAGTGTGTTTGATGAAGTGGTAGGATTTAGTGATGGGTGTCCCGATTTCTATCCGGCTGGATGATGACGTCCGCGACGAGCTTGAATCACAGGCGCGCGCCCGTGGCATTGGTTTGGCAACGCTGCTGCGCGACGTGGCGACGGACGCCGCGCGGAATGCGCGGCGCGAACGCATTCGCAAGGCTAGTGAGAGGGTCGGTAGCCACATTATTGGATCAGCCGAAGGTAAGGCATTCTACGAGGAATGGGGTACGCCTCATGCCGACGCCGGCTGATGGATGCATCGGTAGTTCTGCGAGCCGGGCAGATCGTGCTGGCCGACTGGCGCGGCGATGCGTTGCCAAAGGAACCAAACAAGCGTCGTCCGGCAGTGGTGGTAGAAGAAGACGGCCTTTTCGCGCCTGGCTATCCGAACATGATCCTGGTGCCGTTGACCGATGACGCAGCGCTCGTGATTCCTGATCTGGCGGTGCCCATCCCTCCCACTCCAGAAAACGGTTGTAGCAAACCGTGCTGGGCGTTGTCACACCTGATTTCAACGACCTCTAAGGCACGGCTTACTGCAACTCCTTCTCGGATTACCGCTGATCAACTCGCCGCAATCCGGCGCCAGATTGCATTAGCCGTTGGGATCGAACCATGACAAACGATGGCGTGATACATTAAACGTCCCTCTCGCGAGACGCATGTCCCTTTGTCGAAATAGACAAACATGTTATGTGTCTTACAAAATTAGATTCTGTCTTATTGCGAATCCGAAAGACTTACACGCTCTCTTACACAAAGCTTTTTAAGGACAGAATTTATACTTTATTTTGAAGCAATTACTTTATAGCTCGTCAGGCTCATAACCTGAAGGCCGCACGTTCAAATCGTGCCCCCACAACTACTTTTGTTATAACTCGCTTCAATGCGACATTTGATCGCTGATAGCCGGTTTGAACGCGCAATGAGTTGCCCGTGCAAGTCGGCTAGATGCGTAATGTTTGCCGTAAATGTGTAAACGAGTGCCATTTCATCCTCCACCGAAATTTTATTTTGAAACATTTTCGTGGAAACCCTTATTTTTATATTCAGTGGATTTCTTGCGTCCAGATTGACTGTTTCATGGGCGTCGATACATTTTTCTCAAAATGGAGCGGCGCATATCATGACGCATAGGGAAACTTTTTATGTCGCGGGCACTTATACTGATGACGCCGCGACGCGGGTGATGCTTGGGCAAATGTTCGTCGAGGCGCTAACGCCGGCGCATGTCACGCAAAATTATCCACTGGTGTTTATCCACGGAGGCGGCCAGACTGCCGTTAATTGGCTGACCACGCCGGACGGCCGCGAAGGTTGGGCTGGATGGTTCGCTGACCAAGGATGGAAGGTTTACACCGTTGACCAGGCGGCACGTGGCCGGTCGGCCTGGCAGCCTGGAATTCATGGCACGCCAAAAATGGCGCCAGCAGGAATGATCGAGCGGTATTTCACGGCGCCCGCGCAACATGGCGCCTGGCCGGAGGCGAAGCTGCATACGCAATGGCCCGGCGAAGGGCGCGCAGGCGATCCTGTGTTCGACCAGTTCTATGCAAGCCAGGTGGCTTATCTCGACAATGCCGAAAGCGAGCCGCTTATGCGCGCGGCAGGGGCCGCGCTGCTTGACCGAATCGGACCCGCAATTTTGATTGTGCATTCGCAAGGCGGATTATTTGGGTGGCAGATCGCAGATGCGCGGCCCAAGCTGGTGAAAGGGATCGTCGCGATCGAACCCTCCGGACCGCCGGTTGCAAATATCACGTCGCCCGATGTACCGGGCCTCGCCTATGGCCTGACAGCGACACCGTTAACCTATGCGCCGCCGGTAACACCGGAGGACCCGTTGCGTTTCAGTCGGCAAACGGCTCCCGGCGCGCCGGATTTGATGCCATGCTGGATGCAAGAGGGTCAGCCGCGGCATCTCGTAAATCTCGCAGGCATTCCAACCCTCGTGCTGACATCTGAAGCCTCGTATCATGCGCCTTACGACCACTGTACCGTGAATTATTTGGCAGCTGCAGGTGTACCGGCCACGCATATTCGCCTTGCCGAGCTTGGAATTCGCGGCAACGGGCATATGATGATGCTGGAGAAAAACAATCTCGATATCGCCGCGCTTATCGAACGCTGGATGGTAGCAAATATGCTGCGGTAAGATCGAATTTATGCTGGCAAAGGACCCCGATAGGCGCCTTCGCGGTGCTCAGTTTCGCCAGCCTGATATTGTTCGATGGCGTGGGCCGTCCATCCCGCGGCGCGGCCAAGGATAAAAAGGGAATCGCGGCTGTTCAGACCTAATTTATGATTCACGAAAAGCATGACCAGGGCAAAATTGGGTTTGAGATCGTTGACGTCGCGCACCGCCTTGATGGCGCGATCGAAACGCACGAACTCCAGGTCGGAGGGGAAAATCTGGTCGCAGCGTTCGAGCAGGGCGCCGGCGCGCGGATCGCCATGCGGGTAGATGGAGGAGCCAAAGCCGGGGAGGGTTTCGCCCTCCTGGATGCGGCGCAGTACGCATTGTTCGGGCGCCGGAGCACTTATGATCTCGGTGAGAAAGCGATTGGTACTGTCGATCCGGCCGATCGTGTTGCGCCGGCCGTTGATCAGCGAGAGGCCGGTGAGCACGGCCCGCCAGGGTGTGACGCCAGTGGCAGCGACAGCGCGGACAGCAAATGCACCTGGCTCGAAGCCGTGATCGGCGGAGAGGACCATGAGTTGCAGTGCCAAACTCGTAAGTTCAGGGGAAAGCCCAAGGGCGCGTTGGATGGTAAGGTGGAGTCTGTCGGCCGAGGCTTCCGGCTGGCGTAGAATAATGGCGGCAAGCCAGCGCAATATATCGGCGCTGGTGCGGGCCATGCCAAAGGCGGAGAAGTCATGGGCTTTCGGGTTGGCGGCTTCCAGCGAAGGGAACATGGCGATGGCGCGATCGATGGCGCTTTGCCCGGCGAGAATGCTGGCGAGCTGGGAAATCTCAGCGGAGCCGTTGGGCTGAACATCGCTGAAAATGCTATCGCGATCGATATTCCACAGCAAGGCGGCGACGGATTCGAAGTCCGCGGTTTCGGCGAGCTCTAATGCGAGCTGGCCGCGATAGAATGGCCCGCGCTCAGTAATGAGAGTGATGCTGCTTTCGCGCTTGACGTCGCCGCGCTCTCCCGCGCTTCGCCGGTCCTTGCGGCGTAGGGCTTCGATATCCGCAGCCCAATAGCGCCGCTGTCGTGACCCGGAGGTCGCTTTGGAGCGAATGCCCTTACGGCCGACATAAGCGTAAAGCGTCGCGATTTGAACATCCAGTAAGGCAGCGGCGGCTTCCGCCGAGATGTAACCGTCTTCCATAGCCGCTCCAACATAGACAAAAATTATACAGATTGACGCAGTTATGCAGATACGTCTTTTAAGCGTCAACAAGACGATAAATCAATATATACCTTTGGATGGACGGCTGATGGACGAAATTAGATTTATTGCAACAACGGGCGCGCTGGGCGTCGGGGTATATGAGCCAAGCTTGATGGATGCGTTGGCGACAAAGCCGCATTTTATTGCCTGCGATGCGGGCACAACCGATGCCGGACCGTTTTCATTGGGCAGCGGCCGGCCAGCATTCAACCGTGAGTCCGTAAAGCGGGATTTGGGCGCTGTGTATCGTGCTTCCCGCACGGCAGGAATTCCGGCGCTCATCGGCTCCGTCGGCACCGCTGGGGGCGACGTTCATGTGGATTGGATGATGGACATCGTGCGCGAGGTGGTGGCCGCACATGACTGGACGGTAAAGGTTGCCGTGATCCGGTCCGAGCAGGATGCCGGATATTTAGAAACGCTCTACGCCAATGGCGCCATCAGGCCGCTTAACCCGGCTCCGGAGATCGACGCCGGCACCTTCGCGCGTAGTACGAGAATTGTGGGGATGATGGCGGTGGAACCGCTGGAGGCTGCGCTGCAAGCGGGAGCTGATTTGATTATTGCCGGACGTTGCAGCGACCCCGCGCTGTTTGCGGCAATGCCGGTGATGATGGGATTTCCGCCTGGTCTGGCCTGGCACGCCGGCAAAGTGGCGGAATGCGGCACGATGGCATGCGAAAGCCACGGCAAGGGCGTTGTCATCGGCACAATCCGCCACGATGAGTTTATTATCGGCGCGGTCGGCAAAGGGCTGCGCTGCACACCGCAAAGCGTCGCTGCGCACGGCTTGTATGAAAATGCAGACCCGTATCTGCACACCGAGAGCGCAGGCGTGCTGGATTTGACAAATTGCACTTATGAAGCGGTGGATGATACCTCCGTGCGGGTGAAAGGCAGCGCGTTTCGCGCAGTTCCGGATTATACCGTGAAGCTCGAAGGGACGGAATTCGTTGGATATCAGAGCCTGATTATCGGTGGGGTGCGCGACCCGTATATTATCGCGCAGCTTGATGAATGGCTGGGCAACATTACCGCCTATATTCATCGTTCCGTGGCCGAGGTGCTGAAAGACCAGCTTGGCCCCGATGATTACAAGCTGATTTTCCACGTATATGGCAAAAACGCGATCATGGGCGCGCGCGAGCCACAAGTTTCCACCCTTGGGCATGAGGTGGGAATCGTCGCGGAGGCGACAGCCCCGACGCAGGAATTGGCAACACAAATCGCGAACCTTTGCCGGCAGCCGCTGCTTCACGCGCCGATTCCGCAATGGAAGGGAGGCATTACCGGCTTTGCCTGCTTGCATAATCCGGCCGAGATTGAACGCGGCCCGGTATGGCGCTTCAACCTCAACCATGTCGCGGTCCCGGCGCGCTGGCAGGACATGTTCCGTACTGAAATTTTTAGCCTGGGAGGTGCGGCATGAGCACGCCACTGTGTGAGATCGCGAGCCTGATTCGCAGCAAGAACGCGGGTCCGTTCGTGCTGACTTTTGACATTATGTTCGCGAACGACAGCGATTATAGCCGTGTGGTAAATTCCGGCGCGGTAAATACCAACGTGTTTGCTGAACTGTTTAAATGCTCCCCGGAGCACGTGCGGTTTTTTGAGTGCCAGAACGCGCGGGCCATAAAATTCAGTATTCCGCGGCCAATGACGCAAGGCGCGTTAGGTGATGGCGACATGCATGGTGGCCAGCAGTTCGTGCCGCTCATGTTTGTGCAAATACCCTGATAATAATTGAGGAAATCATGATGGAAAATGTAAGTTTGGATACTGAACGCAAGCCTTATACCGGAGGCCCGGATTGGCGCGCGGAGGATATGAAGGATACGACCCGCTGGATCATCAATTTCACCGATGAACAACTGGATGTCATTGACCGCGCATTGAAGCAGGCATTAGCGGCGGGTGTTACGCTCCCCACGATGACGAAGGAGAATTTTTCGCTAGCCCCGCTGGATGATCTCTTCGCTGAAGTGCGTAACAGACTCGAAAACGGCCCAGGTTTCGTCGTGCTTCGAAGGTTGCCAGCGCTCAATTATACCAAGGATCAATTGCGTTTGCTCTATTGGGCGGTCGGGCAGCATGTTGGCACCCCGGTCTCGCAAAGCAGCAAGGGTGATCTTCTGGGCGACGTCATGAATTTTGGCGCCGATGTAAACAGCTCCAAAGGGCGCGGTTATATGTCGCGGCAACATCTTGGATTTCATACCGACACCAGCGACATTGTCGCACTTATGGTGTTGCAGGTCGCGAAATCTGGCGGAATGAGCATGATTGCAAGCTCGGTCGCGATCCGTAATGAGATAGAACGCCATTGGCCGGATTTGGCGAAGATTTTGTACCAGCCGTTTTACTGGAGCTGGAAGGGTCAGGAAAAGCTGAGAGAAAAGCCATATTATCAGCAGCCGATTTTCTCCGAACACGAAGGAAAATTTTCGTCGCGTTACATTAAAACCCATATTCTCTCGGCGCATGAGGATTATCCGGAATTGCCGCCGCTCACCGATATTCAGCGGACGGCCATGTCGGCAGTTGACGTTCTCGCTACTTTTGATCGCCGGTTTCATTTCGGCATGATGTTCGAGCCGGGAGATATTCAGTTTTTGAATAATCACGTTACTTACCATGCTAGATCTGAGTTTGAAGATCACCCAGAGCCGGAGCGTAAGCGTCATCTTTTGCGCATGTGGCTTTCCGCGCCAAACACCCGGGCACTGAGCCCATTGATGGCCGCGATTTATCAGGACCAGCGCGCCGGGGCCGTGCGCGGCGGATTTCCGTCCCGCACCGGCACACATAGTTTTGAGACTGTGCCGGCAAAGGACTGAGCATCGACATGAAAGGCGTGTCCTCCGATGATTGATTCACCTCCGGTCGCGGTTGCCCTTGCGAGGCACCTCGCAACCATCGAGATTGGTACCGTATCCGGCGCGGCGCGCCGGAATGCGATCATGGGCATTGTTGACACGGTGGGCGTGACGCTTGCCGGCGCGAGCGAGCCGGCTGTGGATATTCTATTCAAAACGCTGCTTGTTTCGCCGGCTTCTGGTCCGGCGGTTTTATTCGGGCGTGAACAGCGCGCTTCCGTCTTGGATGCTGCTCTGATCAACGGCACGGCAGCTCATGCGCTCGATTACGATGATATGGCGACGGCCATGGGCGGCCATCCATCGGTGCCAGTGGTGCCGGTCGTCTTCGCGCTGGGTGAAGCGCTTCATGCATCCGGGCTCAAAGTTTTGGAAGCTTATATCGTGGGATTTGAAGCTGAGTGCCGCCTCGGCCGCGTCGTGCATCCGCATCATTATGAGAGCGGCTGGCATCCAACCGCGACGCTCGGCGTATTCGGTGCGGCGGCGGCTGCGGCGCGGCTGCTTGGGCTGAATGAGGCTCGCATGGCGATTGCTCTTTCAATTGCTGCATCTTTAGCCTCTGGCGTTAAGTCAAACTTTGGGACGATGACAAAGCCTTTGCACGTGGGAAATTGCGCTCATAATGGCACGCTCGCTGCCATGCTCGCAAAAAATGATTTCAGCGGAAACCTCAGTGCATTTGAAGGCAAGGAAGGTTTTTTTGCAGCATTCGATGGGCTGGAGAATGTGCATATCGAACGCATGCTAGAGAATACCGGCCTTGAAGTGGCGCGGGATGATATCGGTCTTAAACAATTTCCCTGTTGTGGCAGTACCCATCCCGCAATTCTGGCAATGCTGAAGCTGGTAAGAGAGCATAATTTCGCAAGCGTGGACGTTGAGGCGATCGAGATTGCGACGCATCGCCGCCGCTTGCCGCACACCAATAATCCTGACCCTAAGACAGAGCTCGCGGCAAAATTCAGCATTCAGTATGTAACTATTCGCGCCTTGCTCGATCGTACGGTTCGGCTGAAGCATTTTGAAGATGACGCGTATCTTCAGCCTGAAGTTTCCCGGTTACTCGCGAAAACGACGGTGCAGGCGCTCCCGCCGGACGATTCGCCTGCGGCAGAGTTTGCCGCCGAGGTAACGGTAAAGCTCACCGATGGGCGGCGGTGCTGTGCGCGTGTAATGGGTGCAATGGGGCGGGGCCCGTCCGATCCAATGACGGATGAAGAGATGTTTGAGAAGTTCGGTGATTGTGTAACCCGTACGTTAACCGCCAAACGAAGTCGGTTTCTTTTCGAAAAGCTTTATGAAATTGAAAAAGTTGAAGATATTGCGGACTTATGTGGCCTTCTTTCAAAGCCTAGAAATGTGGATAAATAAAATCAAGATTGACCGTTTCCGACGTTTAAAGCAGGTGTCGAAAACAAATTAATACGTAAAGAATAAGATAGACAGACCATAGATTCAATCAAATTGGTTATATTTTATGGACTGTCAGTCGATAAATACTGGCCTTTGATAATGATAAGAGAGATAAAAATGGGAAACGTGAAAGTAAAAAAGAGTTTTTTTTCCAAGTATGCCGGGCTGAAATGCCGCGTTCCGCCGTACGCTGGAACTATTGCAACCTTGGCTGTGCTATTTTATCCCAATGCCACGTTCGCATTTAACCTTTATGATGGGTCTGATGCGGGAAACAATCTCGAGGTTAATTTAACCACAACGCTTGATTATTCTGCCGCGTATCGTGTGAACAATCCCTCGAAACTTCTCACCACGTCGAATTATTCAAGCTCGGCTCAAAATCTTCTGGCGGTAAACACTGCCGAAGGCGATCTCGATTTTCGTCACGGGTTTTTCAGCAACGAAATTGACGCCTTGCCGGTACTGGATATAAGAGACGGCAATTACGGCATGCATGTGAGCGGCGATTTTTATATAAACACGCCGTATCTTGGAACGAACCAGGACAACCAGCCGGAAAACCTGAACCCCTATACGGTTGGAAAAAGTAATGACTTTACCAGCGGCACCAGAAATGTGAATGGCGAATACGCGAGGCTGCTGGATGCGTTTGCTTTTGCTCAGCATCCGTTCGGTAACGGCCAGATGGTTTCTCTGAAAGTCGGCAGGCAGACATTGACCTGGGGCCAAAGCCTGTTCTTCGCGCAGAATGGCATTTCCGGGGCGATGGCGCCGATTGATATTATCACCGCGCAGGGGCTGCCGAACCCGCAGACGCAACAGGTGCTGCTGCCGACAGGGCAGGTTGTGGTGACGTATCAGCCAGGCAATGGCATAACGTTGCAAGCCTACTACCAGTTTGAGGAGCAGCATGATCTGTTCCAGGGTGTTGGTGCATATTTCAGCAACAACGACTTTCTCGATGCGGGCGGAGAGCGGATAATCCCGCTTGCCGGGCAACCGCTGTATCTGTTCCGCGCGCATGATTTGAATCCGCCGTCGCAGAACGGTGAGTTCGGCGCCTCGGTGCAGGATGAGCTTGGGAATTATGACGTCGGTCTGTTTGCTTTGCGCTACGACGCAAAAACCCCTGAGATTTATGCGACAGTGACGGGCGTGACGCCGACGCCAAACGGCACATCGCTTGGGAATTACCGGTTGGTGTACCCGCGGGATATCCAGCTCTACGGCACCAGCCTTTCCAGCACGATTGGCCCGGTTAACGTCGCGGGCGAAGTCTCAGGCCGGATCAACGAGCCGTTATATGCTCAGGTCATTCAAACACCCGCAGGTAATACGGGCAACGCGAGTAATGACCCGCTGTATCCCGTTGGCAATACGCTACACGCGCAGGCGTCCGAACTCTATCTTTCTCCTGCTCTTCCGTTGGCGCCGGGTGGTGTGCAGATCGATAGCGAGGTCGAATTCAATCATGTGATCCATGTTTCGGCGAATAAGGACCAGTTGACGCCGGGGCGGCAAGCGTCAGCGGCTGCTTTCGAGACGGTTATTACACCAACTTATAACGATGTGCTGCCGAATCTCAACGTCACCGTGCCAGTCGGCTTTACTTACGACTTCCTGGGCCGCTCGCAAATTGACCAGACGATGAACCACGGAACCGGGGAGATCAGCGTAGGGGTTACGGGTACGTATAAGAGCAACTGGATCGCGGGTCTAACATATAACAATTATTTTGGAAAGCCCGACCTCGTGACCAATCCATTAGCGGATCGCGGTTATGTGTCCTTCAATCTTCAACATACATTTTAATTCTGGTTTTTGGAGTAACATTCATGAATAGACGCAATTTTGGATTGCTCGCTGGAAGCAGCATGATCACATTGAAGTTCGGTCACGCCAGCGCTCAGACTACAAAAGATCTTTCGCTGCTGAAAACCACCCTTACACCGTTCGGGGCTGAGCGGGCGGGTAATGCAGATGGCAGTATTCCCGTTTGGACCGGCGGTTATACAACAATTCCCGCAGGCTGGCAGCCAGGCGACTATATGCCGGATTTCTTTGCAAATGAGGAGCCGGTCGTCACGGTGAATGCCAGCAACATCGCACAGCACGCCGATCGCCTGTCGGACGGCGTCATGGCGATGATGAAAGAATATGGTTTCAGCATTAAAGTATATCCGACACATCGCACTTCCGCAGCGCCACAATCCATCTATGACAATATTGCGTCGAACATGTCTACGGCTTCATTAAATCCGGCGGGCGGACGTTTTGGGTTCTTAAATGCTTTCGGTGGTGTACCTTTTCCGATACCCGATTTGCACGACCCCTCTGTTGCAGGGGCGCAAATTATTTGGAATACAAATTCAAAATGGGTCGGATACGCACATTCTAGCAATTCATATATTTATGTTGTTAACAGTGGCCAGCCGGCGGTGCTATCGGCAAAAACGGTACAGAAGTTCGATTTCCCCTATTACAAAAAAGACGGAAGTCTTGCCACATACGATGGCATCTTATTTCGGCTGTCCGATACCTTTGTCGCGCCGTCAAATCTCATCGGATCTCAGGACCTTGCCTGGTATAAGAGCAATCCATACGCCGATCCGAACCAAGCGTGGATACTATTGCCCGGGCAAGCGCGGGTACGGAAAGCGCCGGAGCTGCAATTCGATACGCCAGACGCGTATGCGGATGGTATTTGCAACTATGACGACAGTGGCACCGGATTTAGCGGGTCCCTGGTGAAGTACGACTGGAAATATCTCGGCAAAAAAGAGATGTATATTCCCTACAATAATAATGGCATGTGTCTGCTTCCCGCTGAGCAGGTACATCTGGCTCATTTTTTAGATCCGAATGCGGTGCGTTGGGAGCTGCATCGTGTTTGGGTTGTTGAAGCAACGCTTCATCCGGGCGAACGGAATGTGTTAGCGCGCCGGAAATTCTATGTGGATGAGGATACATGGCAGATAGGACTTGCGGACTGCTGGGATGCAAACAACAATATCTATCACATTAGCATGTGTTATAATTTTCTTCGTCCAGAAGTTCCTGGTCTGATCTATGGAACAAGTTCCGTAACCAATATGCAGACCGGCGATTATTGTACACCGGGCAACCCCTGGAACGAGAAGGCGCATCCGACGATCCGGTTTTACGACAGCCTGCCGGAATCGACGTTCGATCCGGAGAACATGGCGGCGGCGGCGCAGTATTAGTCTGTCATGGTTGAGTTAGCGGGAAATTGCGCATGACGTCGCCGGGATATGTGCTTCCCCGACGTTCGTTATTGCTTTCGGCGGGCGCGCTGCTTTTGCCGGGCGTGGCGAGTGCGGAATCGCGCACGGGGTTTGCCGCGCTCGATACGGCGGCGATTCCCGTGCGCCGCCCTGGCCATGCAACCTTGTTCGCGATTACGCGCGCGGGCAGCCGTCTGGTCGCAACAGGTAAGCACGGCGTCATCGTCTATTCCGATGACGATGGCGCGCACTGGGCGCAGGCGCGCGTGCCGGTGAATGTCGATCTGGTCTGCATCGCCTTCGCCACGCCGGAGATCGGCTGGGCCGCGGGGCATTTTGGGGTGATTTTAAAAACCACGGATGCAGGGCAAAGCTGGCAGCTTCAACTGAACGGTGTTCAGGTCAATGCCCTCACGCTGGCCGCAGCACAGGCGGCGGTCGCGCAGCCCAACAATGCCTCGCCCGGCCTGCCGTTGGCGATGCGCCGGGCAAATTTCTTTGTCGCCGCGGGTCCAGCCAAGCCCTTTCTCTGCTTGGGTGTCTTTAGCCCTGAGAAAATATTTGCCTTCGGCGCGTACCGGATGGCGATGTTCAGCAACGATGCTGGCAAAACCTGGGTCGATTGGAGCCTCAACATTGGCGACCGGCTCAGCCATAATCTATACGGCGCCGCGGCGATTGGGAATGACCTGTATGTTGTGGGCGAGGCCGGCGTGGTGTTCCGCTCACCCGATGGCAGTGCGACCTTTCCAGCCGTGGCGTCACCCTCTAGCGTGACCTTGTTCGGCGTGGTGGGCACGGTGGATGGCAATGTTATCGTCTTCGGTGTCGCCGGGACTTGTTTCCGCTCGGCCGATGCGGGAATGACCTGGAGCGCGATGGATCTCGGAACACAGGATAATCTCACCGCTGCGCGCCGCCTCAGCAATGGGCATATCCTCATTGCCTCGGAAGGTGGCGTGCTCTACCGGAGCGTTGACAACGGGCAAAGCTTCACTGTTGTGCAGGGGGTTCCGCATCTGCTGATCTTCGACATCGAGGCAGCGCCCGATGGCAGCCTGGTGATCGCCGGGCAAAGCGGCGCCGCGCGGTTGCCCGCGCTCACTCTCTAAATATGGGATCTTAACTTGGACTTGCCGACGAACGACCAGCCGCCCGTTATATCTGATCCGACCGATTTCGATCATGGTTCCGGCTCAGTGCCGGAGCGCGTGCTGTTCAACAATCGTCCGATCATTCTCATCATTTGCCTGCTGGTCACGCTGTTTCTTGGCTTCGAGGCGACACACGCTAAGCTGAACGCCAGCTTCGAGAAGATGATCCCAACGCATCAGGCGTTCATCGTCAATTTTCTCCACCATTACGATGATCTCCGCTCGCAGGGTAACGCCGTCCGTATCGCCGTGCAGGCAGACCATGGCACCATTATCGACGCGCATTATCTTAGCGTACTGCAAAAAATCAGCGACCAGATCTATCTGTTGCCGAATGTTGACCGTGCCGCGATGAGCTCGCTCTGGACGCCATCGACCCGCTGGGTTGCGGTCACGGGCGATGGCATCGTCAGCGGCCCGGTGATCGGACAGGGCTACGACGGCAGCCCGCAGCAGCTCGCCATCGTCGCCCAGAACATAGGCAAGACCGGCCGCGTCGGCGATCTCGTCAGCAATGATTTCAAATCCAGCAGCATTTTCATCCCTCTCCTGGAATATGACGGCCTGACCGGCCATGCGCTCGACTACGGCAAGCTGGCGCGCAGCCTCAACCAGATCCGGGCGCAATACGCCGGCGAAGGCGTGACGCTGCATATCATCGGCTTCGGCATGGTCGTTGGCGACATGATCAACGACATCGGCGTGATCATGATTTTCTTCGCAATCTCCGCGGTCATCGCTGGCGCGGTGCTGTTCTGGTACACGCGCTGCGTCCGCAGCACGTTTCTGGTCATCATGGCCTCGCTCGTCGCGGTCATCTGGCAGATGGGCATGTTGCCGCTGCTGCACTTCGATCTCACGCCATATTCGGTGCTGGTGCCGTTTCTGGTCTTTGCCATCGGCATGAGCCACGGCGCGCAGAAAATGAACGGCGTGATGCAGGATATCGGTCGCGGCACGCATCCGCTGGTCGCCGCGCGCTACACCTTCCGGCGGCTGTTCCTGCCGGGCTTCTCGGCACTCGTCTGCGACGCCGCCAGCTTTGCCGTGCTCATGACCATCCATATCGACGCGATTCGTGAACTCGCGCTGCTCGCCAGCATCGGCGTCGCCATGCTGATCTTCACCAATCTCATCATGCTGCCGATGATGCTGAGCTATACCGGCGTCAGCCCCACCGCCGCCGCCCGCAGCTTGCGGCGCTCTTCCCCAACCGGGCGCGTCGATCATCCGGTCTGGAACTTTCTCGATAAATTCACCACCAAGCGCTATGCGACGGCGGCGATTGCCTTGGCCCTGCTGCTTGGCGCTATTGGCCTCTATGTTGGCCGTAACGCGCAGGTGGGGGACGTCAATCCCGGCGCACCGGAGCTGCGGCAGAACTCCACTTACAACAAAGACAACGCTTACATCGCCAGCCACTACTCCACGGGCAGCGATACGCTGGTGGTGATGATGGACACTGAGGCGAATGGCTGCGTCGCCTATCCCGCACTATATGCGCTGAATAACCTTGGATGGCAGCTTGACCAGATGCCGCAGGTGGAGTCCACGGCCTCGCTTGGCACGTTTGCTGCCAATCTCACCATGCTGTTGACCGAGAATTCGCCGAAATGGGAGAGCTTGACCGACAACCAGCCGCTGCTGAGCAGTCTTTCTATCCGCATCCCCGCAGCACTCAGCAATTTCGATTGTGATTTCGACCCGCTTTATGTCTCGCTCACCGACCATAAAGCCTCAACGCTGAACGCGGTCATCGGCACCATCCAGAAGTTCATCGCCAACCCGAAAAACCAGTCGCCGGTGTATAAAATCTCGCTGGCCGGCGGCAATGCGGGGATTGAGGCCGCGACCAATATCGTCATCGCGCACGCCAGCCAGACCATGCTGGTGCTGGTCTATGCCACGGTTATTTTCTTCTGCTTCATCGTCTTCCGCTCCTGGCGCGCGGTGCTCTGCGCCGTGCTGCCGCTGGTGCTTACGTCCATCCTCGCGCAGGCGCTCATGGTCTGGCTCAATATCGGCATCAAGGTCGCAACCCTGCCCGTCATGGCGCTCGGCGTCGGCATTGGGGTAGATTACGCGCTGTACGTGCTGGGCATCGTCATGAAACAGCGGCGCGCCGGTGCCACGCTGTCCGAAGCGTATCACCGCACGCTGCTGTTTACCGGAAAAGTCGTGCTGCTTACCGGCTTTACCCTCGCCGCGGGCGTCATCACCTGGGCCTTCGCGCCTATCAAATTCCAGGCCGATATGGGCATCCTGCTCTCCTTCATGTTCCTCTGGAATATGCTCGGAGCCATGATCCTGCTCCCATCACTCGCATACTTTTTGTTGCTACCGAGAGTGTTCGAGGAGCAGTGAGAATAAGGGGTCAGGCGAATCAGGATTGACCAACCATTTGTTCAGTTTTTGAATTATAATGAATTGTCAATATGTTACATTAAGATTGTCGCTCCTAGCGCGCATGGGTATTTGAGTTCGGTATAAGTGGTTGCGTGCCCCCGCAACCAACGACAGTAAACCCTCGGGAACAGATCGTGACCGGGGGTTTTGCTTGTCCGCCCGAATTTCTGAACGGTGAGATATTCTACACGCTGCACGAGGCCAAGATTCTGATCGAAGCCTGGCGCCGCCAATAAAACACCGTCCGCCCGCATTCCTCGCTCGGCTATCGGCCGCCATCGCCAGAGGTTTTGATGTGGCCGGCACCCCAGCCGCTTTGAATGGCGCGCTGCCGGCCACATTAAAACCAGTCTCAGACCACCGGATTAACTACATATGAAGTGGACCAGTCATCGGGGCTTGCCAAGTCGGTTATCGCCTCGACAACGGGTACCGCTTACGACCTACGCTTGCGCCGAGTAATTAGCCGAGCGCAGATCCTCGCATACGAAACGCAGGCTGCGGTACTAGCCGCATTTTCGTCAGGATGTGCGAGTGCGGTCGCCGGCATTCGTTCGTCGCTTGAGAAAATCGCGCGCCATGAGCCAGAGTTGCGCCTCGTTGAGGACAATTTTGCCGTTCTGGGTCAGGCGATCCTTATACCGCGTGAGCGTCCATCGGCTGCCAAATTCGTTCAACAGCTCATTGTCGAACTGGTGAAGAGTCAAAAATTATTCGATTAACAATAGGGGCCTCGGATGAAAAGTGGACATCTAAAGCCTTTGTGATCATCTTGCATTATAGTCGGCGGCGCTGAAGTAATTTTGGCATTCCTTTGGCCTGAAGCAATCGAGGGCGTTTGCGATGGTTTCCTATAATCCATCGAGGGTAGTTCTGCGGCGGCCCGTAAAATTGCTTTGAGCGTGGAGAACGCTATTTCGATTGGGTTGAAGTCAGGCGAATAGGACGGGAGATAGCGCAATTTGGCACCTGTGCCCTCGATCGCTTCTCGCACGCCGCGCACCTTATGAGCCGGGAGGTTGTCCATGATGACGGTCTCATCAGGCACCAACTCAGGCAGGAGGACCTGCTCGACATAGGCCAGGAAGGCATCACCCTTCTGTGAAATTCTCGCGCGGTGTCAGGCCGAGCCACGCTGTAAAATGCCGCCCCGAGGCAAAATTCTTCGGCTCGACGGTCAATGCCATAGTGGTGGCAATCATCGAACCAACACCGGGTATCCCGACCAACAGCCTGCTGACCGGATGCGCTTTGTGCAATGCCATCAACTGAGCATCCAAAATGGCGGTGCGATTCTCCAGTGCCATAATATGCCCGCCCATGTGCTCGAACATCGCCTTAGCAGCGGCCGGTACTTCCGTTCCCGCCAGCTTGCTGAAAAAAACTTCAATCTGCCCACGCTTGAGTTCGCGCCGCAGCACCGGCCGCTCCTGCTCATCAACACCGTGGATCGTGAAAACATGCTTGGATGTATCAATCGCAATGCGCTTATATTCCAATCGGGCGGCCCTCTCGTTCGATTTGAACAACTCAACTGTGGCACAAGATGCCGTTGGGCCGCCAAACCAACAAAAAATATCCGTTTCGGGAATCCCCCTTGAATCAGTCAGATAGGAAAATGCTCTAGGTTTCAGGTCAGGCTGTAGTTCGCGCCAGATGCGCCGGGCTTCGACAATATCGGCACGGGCTTGTTCGGCTGCGCGGAGCGACTTCTTTTCGTCAGGCCAAGCCGGGAAAGCGTGTTCCACGCTGTCCCTATGCTGGCGTTGAAGTCATGCTCGTGGAGCAGCCAATCCCGCAGCTCGGCAATCGTCGTTTCCGGTACGCTTGTCATCTGCGCTTCGATCGCACTATGCAGATACATCAGCAGCCAGATAACCGGCTTCTGCGGGCGCGGCATGCTGCGTCTCACCCGAAACTGCCGCTGCGTGCCCTGATCACATACGAAACGCTGACGCTAGAGCGGGCTGCTAATTGCCGCGAACTCCCTGCAGTCGAGAGCGCTCGGTCCCGTAAATCCTGCGAGTAAGTTTGTCCGCGACGCAAACTCATCGCTGGCTCCGGTACACCCGGAAATGGATCAATCACAAAACCGGATGGTAAATTTCGTTCGATTTCAAATTAATCGAAGCAGATATGATCACATACGGCCTCGCCCCATTTCAATTATACCAACACTGGCGGTTTCGTAAACACTTTTGACACTTACAGGCCGGATTTCCTAGGGTAAAATTAATTTGGCAAAAATGTAATTGCGTTAGTAAAAATGTAATTGCGTTAGTATTGTCGTATATCAGTTTTTGCGGACCGCGGGATATTCGAATTTTGCACAACTATGCAGCGGGCGACACCCTTATTTGTCGGTTTATGCTCGAGCGGCCTCGTAACGCTGAGGCGAGCCAAGATGAAGATGAGAAGCTTTTCCGATTTCGAGCATTTTCTTTCCGAAATTTCCGTAGCAGAAAGTCTTGAGCGGCTGTCGACGGTGATTTCGCAGATGCGGATATCTCACGATCTCGCTCATATTGTGTATCACGCGATTTATATTCCAAGCGGCGGTCCAGCCCATCGTAGACGATAAGCGCGACATCATCGGCCTCCAACAGCCCGGCGAGCGTTGCCGCCGTGGAATTGAAAAACTCGGCAAACGAAAAAATTTTCAGGAGATCAGTCGTTGTTTCAACGGCGGCCTTCCAAAGGCCATTTTCATCAAGCTCAGTTACGCTGGGATCTGGTAACATCGACATTGAAACCTAGCAAAAACGAGAGAAACATAACGCATGACGGCGCGAAGCCGACGCTGTCCTAAGCGGAGAATCGAGCCGTCTAAGCCAGTTCATGCGGCCCGATCAGGGCCAGAACTCGGTCAAGGGTTGTTTATAGCACAAACAGAGACCGAATTACATACTAAAGTTGATAAACTTAAAGTGTGTAATCGCGCAATCGATCCTCTATGGACATGCGAAAGTTGGTCGGGAGAAACTTTGCTCGCTTGCGCCGGGATAAGGGTCTGACCCAGGAGGAGGTTGAGGCACGTTCCGGGTACAGTCAGCAATATCTCAGCGGTCTCGAGCGTGGCCGCAGAAATCCAACCGTCATCACCTTGTTTGAACTGGCGCAAGTACTGGAGGTGACAGCCGTCGAACTATGCAGCCAGACAGTAAATGTGACGGCTGAATGGCACCAACGACTTCATTCCTGAATATTGCGTGGTTGCCAATGTCGAACAAACTTGCAGCGGGCAAACCTATAGAGAGCAGAATATCGTTTGCTTCGAACTCGATATAACAGCTTTCATTAAAATTCGTAATTCGGCAGAAGAATTTTAACGTTAGGAAAAGCTTGTTCCTAAGGATAGCCGCCTGCCTTGACTCTCCCTGTCTAGGAGAGAACATATAAGGAACATACTTGTCTCTGAAAGGCACCCTGATTTGCGGCCATTGTTTGCCCTTGAGGTTTTGCGCGAAAAAATCCGGCGGATCGAAGCTGGCAACCGGCGCGTATCGGCAGTGCTGCCGTTTGGCGTAGCGGAGATCGACGCGCGCCTGCCGGGTGGGGGCTTGGCGATGGGGGCGCTGCATGAGGTCGCGGGCGGTGGCAATGGCGCCATCCACGGCGCGGCTGCGGCGCTCTTTGCCGCGGGCATTGTCGCTCGGACCAAGGGCCAGGTGCTTTGGTGTGTCGCGCGTCAGGATCTTTTTGCGCCCGCTATTGCGCGAGCAGGTCTGGCGCCCGGCCGGGTCGTCTATGTCGAGGCCGGTGACGAAAAGTCTGTGTTGGCCTGTTTCGAAGAAGGTCTACGCCATACCGGGCTGGGGGGTGTCGTGGCGGAAGTCGGGCGCCTATCGATCACGGATTCACGGCGGTTGCAACTCGCGGCGGAAACTTCGGGCGCGATCGGTATCGCCATCCGGCGCTGGCGCCGCCAGGCGAATGCCGTGGATTTTGGGCAGCCGACGGCGGCGTTAACGCGCTGGCGCGTCAGTGCGCTGCCCTCGGCGCTGTTGCCGGTTGCGGGCGTTGGCCGTGCCCGCTGGCATGTGGAGTTGGTCCGCTGCCGCGCCGGAGAAACTGCGGATTTTGAAGTGGAGGCCTGCGATGCAAAGGGTCGTCTCAATTTATCTGCCGAATTGGCCAATCGACCGGCTGACCCGCAAGCTCGGTCACACCGCGCCGCGGGCTGACGTACCATTCATCCTGGCGAGCCCGAAGGGCAACCGCCGGGTGGTGTTCGCTACGAATATGGTTGCGCAGACTGCCGGCTTCCGTCTGGGAATGCCGGTGTCGCAAGCGCAGGCGCTGGTTCCGGACCTTGTCATCCATGATGCCGAACCGGCGGCAGATGCCGAGGGGCTGGAGAAGCTCGCAGTTTGGGCGTTGCATCGCTATTCACCGCTGGCCGCTGCCGATCCGCCGGATGGCATCGTTGTCGATGTGACGGGGGCGGCGCATCTGCATGGCGGCGAGGCAGCGATGCTGACCGATATGATCGATCGGCTTGCAGCCGCTGGGATGAGTACCCGCGCCGCCATGGCCGATAGCTGGGGCGTCGCGCACGGGCTTGCCAGGTATATGCACCAGTCAGTGCTGGTAGTGCCACCCGGCAAAAGCACGGAGGCGATCCTGCGCCTGCCCATCGCGGCCTTGCGATTGCCGCCCGATATGGTTGCCAGTCTGCGCCGGCTGGGCTTCGAGCGCATCGCCGATCTGGCGGATAAGCCACGCGGGCCGCTGGCGTTGCGCTTCGGGCCGGAACTGCATCGCCGTTTGGACCAGGCGATGGGCCGCCTTAATGAGTCGATCGACCCGGTCAGGCCAGCCGAGCTGATCGAAGTGCGCCGGCTGTTCGCGGAACCGATCGGCGCTGCGGAAACGCTGGCCCGCTATACGGCCAAGCTGGTTACCGAGCTTTGTGAAAGATTGGAAGCCAAAGGTCTCGGCGCGCGCAAGCTGGATCTGCTGTTTCATCGGGTCGATAGCCGGGCGGAGGTAATCCGCGTCGGCACGGCAACGCCGGTGCGCGACGCCAAGCGCCTGAGCCGTTTGCTTTGCGACAAAATCGAAACCATTGATCCCGGGTTTGGCGTGGAGATGATGCGCCTTTGCGCCACGCTGGCCGAGCCATTCGAGACAAAGCAGATCCGCACTTCTTTGCTCTCGGAAGCGCCGGAAGCGGATATTTCCGCTCTAATCGACGTCCTGACCAACCGTGTCGGCGAGGACCGCATCTATCGCTTCGCACCTGTGCAGAGCGACATTCCTGAACGTTCGGTCCGCCGTGTGGCTCCCAATTCGCCGGTGATGGATGCCACCTGGCCGGATACCTGGCCGCGGCCATCCCGATTGCTCGCAACGCCAGAGGCGATCGAGACGGTGGCTTTATTGCCGGACCATCCGCCGGTCAGTTTCTCCTGGCGGGGCGTGCGCCGGCGGGTGAAGCGCGCCGATGGGCCGGAGCGGATTTTCGGCGAATGGTGGAGGCGCGATGCCGAGTGCGATGCCGTGCGCGATTATTTCCGGGTCGAGGATGAGACCGGCGCGCGGTTCTGGATTTTTCGCGCGGGCAATGGCGAAGATGCCGCCACGGGTTCGCAAGCCTGGTTTCTGCACGGAATCTTCGGGTGAGGGATACCGTCGATTCCACCGAGGCGCAGCCAGGCTATGCCGAATTGCAGGTGACGTCGCATTTTAGTTTTTTGCGCGGCGCCAGCTCCTGTGAGGAGTTGTTTGCCCAGGCCGCGCATCTGGGCATCAGGCAAATGGCGATCGCTGATTGCAACAGCCTTGCTGGCGTCGTGCGCGCCTATGAGGCCGCGAAGACCACCGGCATCCGGTTGATCGTGGGTTGCCGGCTCGATCTTGCGGGTGGCATGTCCGTGCTGGTCTATCCTACCGACCGCCCGGCCTATGCAAGGCTGTGCCGGTTGCTCTCGTTGGGCAAGAAGCGTGGCGGCAAGGCAAAATGCTATCTCGATTGGGCGGATCTGGTTGCTTACGGTGGCGGATTGATCGCGGTCCTGATTCCGGACCAGGCTGATGATGTCTGTGCCTCGCATCTGCGTCGCTTGTCGGAAGCCTTCGGCGACCGTGCCTATCTGGCTTTGACCTTGCGCCGCCGGCCTGACGACCCACTCCGGCTTTTCAATTTGTCGAAGCTGGCAGCATCCGCGCATGTGCGAACCGTCGTCACCAATGACGTGCTGTTTCATGCGCCGGAACGCCGGATATTGCAGGATATCGTCACCTGCATCCGCCATGGTTGTACGATCGACGATGCCGGTTTCCGGCGTGAGCGCTATGCCGATCATTATTTGAAACCGCCTGCGGAAATGCACCGGCTGTTCGCCCGCTACCCGGAAGCTCTGGCGCGGACGTTGGAGATCGCGAAGCGATGCCGCTTCTCGCTGGAAGAGCTGACGTATCAATATCCCGAAGAAGCCTTAATACCGGGCCTGACGCCGCAACAGGCCTTGGCTAGGCTGACCTGGGAAGGTGCCGCAGAGCGTTACAAAAATAACGTTCCTGATAAGGTCATCGCCAGCCTCAAGCATGAATTGGCACTGATCGAAAAGCTCGAATACGCGCCGTATTTTCTGACCGTAAACGCCATCGTGCGCTTTGCCCGGAGCCAGGGCATTTTGTGCCAGGGCAGAGGGTCCGCTGCCAATAGCGCGGTCTGCTACGTGCTCGGCATTACCTCCATCGATCCTGGCCATAAGGATAATAATCTGTTGTTCGAGCGTTTTGTCTCCGGCGAGCGGCGCGAGCCACCGGATATCGACGTGGATTTCGAGCACGAGCGGCGCGAGATCGTCATGCAATGGGTATTCGAGACCTATGGCCGCAATCACGCGGCTCTCTGCTCCACGGTGATCCGCTACCGGACCAAGAGTGCGCTGCGTGACGTTGGCAAAGTGCTGGGCCTGCCGGAAGATTTGATTGCGGCGTTGAACGCCCAGGTCTGGGGATGGTCGGAAAATGGGATCGAGCCGCAGCATACACAGGAGCTGAACCTGAACCTGAAAGACCGGCGGTTGAAACTTGCCATCGATCTTGCGCGGCAGCTCATTGGCACGCCACGCCATCTCAGCCAGCATCCGGGCGGCTTTGTGCTCACGCGCGACCGGCTCGACGAACTGGTGCCGATTGAACCCGCCGCCATGGACAACCGCCAGGTCATTGAATGGGATAAGGACGATATCGACGTTCTAAAGTTCATGAAGGTCGATTGCCTGGCGCTGGGTATGCTCTCCTGCATGAAGCGGGCCTTCGATCTTCTTGCCCAGCATAAGGGGCTCAACCTCGATCTTGCGACGATCCCTGCCGAAGATCCGGAGACCTATACGATGATCTGCAAAGCCGACACGATCGGGGTATTCCAGATCGAAAGCCGGGCGCAGATGACCATGCTGCCGCGGATGAAGCCGCAAACCCTTTACGATCTCGTGATCGAGGTGGCGATCGTGCGGCCCGGGCCGATTCAGGGCGACATGGTGCATCCCTATCTGCGGCGGCGGGAACGGAAAGAGGAGGTCGTTTACCCAAAACCCGAGCTTGAGAAGGTGCTCGGCAGAACGCTGGGTGTGCCGCTGTTTCAGGAACAGGCGATGCAAATCGCCATCGAATGCGCGGGCTTCACGCCTGCGGAATCCGACCAGCTGCGCCGGGCCATGGCGACGTTCAAGTTCACCGGCACCATTGACCGCTTCCGGGAGAAGCTGGTCAACGGCATGGTCGAACGCGGCTACGAAGCGGAATTCGCCGGCCGGATTTTCTCGCAGCTCGAGGGTTTTGGTTCCTATGGCTTTCCCGAAAGCCACGCTGCCAGCTTTGCGCTGATCGCCTATGCCTCGAGCTGGATAAAATGCCACCACCCGGATGTTTTTTGCGCGGCGCTGTTGAATGCACAGCCGATGGGATTTTATGCGCCGGCGCAGATTGTCCGGGATGCGCGGGAGCATGGCGTTGAAATGCGGCCCGTCTGCATCAACGCGTCGCGCTGGGACTGCACGCTGGAACCAACCAATGACGCGGAACGGTTTGCGGTGCGGCTTGGCCTGCGTATGGTGAAGGGTTTGGCCAATGCCCATGCCGCCACGATCATTGGGGCACGCGCGGATCAACCATTTGCCTCGATCGATGATCTCTGGCGGCGTGCGCATGTGCCGGTGGCGTCTTTGGTGCAGATCGCCGAAGCTGATGCCTTCCTGCCGTCATTGAAACTGGCGCGGCGCGAGGCGCTCTGGGCGATCAAAGGACTACGCGACGAGCCCTTGCCACTCTTTGCGGCGGCAGCGGAGCATGCGGCTGAGCTTATCCCTGAGCTGAACGAGCCTGAAGTTGCGCTGACCCCGATGACCAGCGGCGGTGAGGTGGTTGAGGATTATCGTCATCTTGGCCTGACGCTGCGTGATCATCCGCTGCATTTTCTTCGTGAGAAATTACACGCCCGGAAGATCGTCACCTGTGCCGAGGCGATGCGCGCGCCGGATGGTAAATGGTTGGAAACCGCTGGCATCGTGCTGGTCCGCCAAAAGCCCGGCAGCGCGAAAGGCGTCATGTTCATCACCATCGAGGACGAGACCGGCATTGCCAACCTCGTCATCTGGCCGAGCCTGTACGAGAAGCAGCGGCGGATCATCCTTTCGGCAGGGATGATGGCCGTGTACGGGCGTGTGCAGCGCGAGGGCGAGGTCGTGCATCTCGTGGCCCATCGCTTGTCCGATCTGTCAGCGGAACTCGGCAGCATCGCGAAGCGTGAGATGGCGTTTTCGCCGATGCGCGGGTGTGGGGATCAGGCCAAGACCGGCGGCCTCGATCCGCGCGAAGCCCTGGGTCGGAAGGCGCGAGAGATATACATCCCCGATCTTCATATCGACACCATCAAAGTAAAGACGCGGGATTTTCGATAATGCCAAGGCGATTCGCTGCGGTCACTTGACGGAAGTGGCAAGACGATGTACTCATTAAAAGAGTACATAATCTTAAGGCTATAACCATGCCGCGTACTGCTATAGACGATAACAAGAGGATGAACCTTCGGGTTTCGCCCGAGGCGAAGGCGAAGCTCGTTCGGGCGGCCACGCTTCGCAATACCGATCTGACCAACTTCGTCATGCAATCGGCCTTGCGTGAGGCGGAAGCGGTCATCGATGCGGCCGAGGTCATCAAGCTCTCGAAGCGGGACTATGATCGCGTCCTCCGCCTGCTGGAAAATCCGCCGGCCGCCAATGCGAAGCTACGCGCCGCTGCAATAGCCCTTCCGCGCGCTTGACGATCCCTGAATGGCACGAAGAGCCGATCGCCAAGATACATGATCGGAAAGCTTTCGACTGTGGCGATGCAGATCTAAATGAGTTCTTCCACCGCTATGCGCGCCAGAGCCATGAAAGCGGCAGCGCAAAGACATTTCTGGCGATCAGCAATAGCGACCCGGCGAAAGTTCTTGGGTTCTATAGCGTTACCGCGGCAGCGTTGGACTACGCGCGTCTGCCGGGCGAAATACAGCGCGGCCTCCCCCGGCATAACGTGCCGGGCTATTTGCTTGCACGCATCGCAACGCATGTTGATCTGCAAGGGCAGGGGCTCGGTGGCCAGCTCTTCCTGGCGGCCGGTCGGCGCTGCCTTCGTGTTGCGGCGGAGGCTGGTGGCGTTGTGCTTATTATCGATGCGAAAAACGATCGGGCTGCCGCCTGGTATGCCGGTTACGGTGCGATTCCCCTGGCCGACGCAGCTCGCACCCTTGTCATGCCGCTAAAGACGATCGAGGCGGTCCTGCGTAACCTTGGCAAGCTCTAGCAGAACCGCAGCAGGTGCCATTCAAATAGATATTCCCCCTTGCCCTTTTTAGCACACTTTGTCCGCGTTAGCGGAACGACTAACGAAAATTTAGCACATGTTCTAGCACACACAAGAATAAAATGTATTTTCATTATTAAAAATCAAAAGTATAATCTTTAGCTCGTCAGGCTCATAACCTGAAGGTCACTGGTTCAAATCCAGGTCCCGCAACCAAATTGATTTGCTCAACCAGAACAGATACCGAACCATCCGCCGATCCGGACGGCGGCTTTGTTGTGCGCGTTCGACAGCGCCAGAATGCCGGCTAAGGCGCCGCGCAGTTCTACACGCAGCTCGCTGTCTTCCGGGACCAGCCGTACTTCGTCGATCAGAGTGTTGATGGTTATGAAGGCCTCATCCTTGGCGCGAGGATCGGATATCCGTAGCGGCCATACTGCCTGGCGAGCTCAATGATGTCGGCCGTCAATGCTGCTTCATCACCAGCCGTCCTGGGTTCGCGACGTTGCGTCACACGATGCTGACCCAGTACGCGGCACGCAAACCGCTCAGATACGCCAAGCGTCTCAACAGCGTGTTTTACACCAGCCCGGCGGCGCGCCGGGCTCAGAACTTTTCCCGAAGCAACTTCCTTCAAGACGAGCTTCTCAAGCGTCAAATCAGACACCGCGCGCCGTAGCCGTGCGTTCTTCGCCTCCAGTTCCTTCATGCGCTTCACCTGATCAACCTTCAGTCCGCGTACTCTTGGCGCCACCGGTAATAGGTCGCATCCGTCACACCAATCGACCGGATCGCATCGATCGCCGACTTGCCCTGTGAGGTCAAAACCTCAACTTGACGAAGCTTCGCGATAATCTCCTCAGGCTTGTAAATCTTCCGCGGCATCATCCACCTCCACCAAAAAACTACATCAAAGGTGGATCAGTTCTAGGGGGCAGACCAGTTGCGCATCGCCTATTCGCTGCTGGACAAGGTCGCTTTTCTCGTTGATCGCTATGGACCTTAGGCAAGGTCCCGGACAGGATTAGCTTCAAGAACGTGTGGATGGTCGAAAATAAGGCGCGCTTACTGCCTCAGTTTGAGAAGTACAATCTGCCACTGCGCGGTCTGTTCTAGTTGTCGAAAGAAATGTTCGACGACCAACTCAAGCAGACCACGGCGGCTGATGCTCTTGAACTGCACAGCATCCGCAATGCGCTGAGCATACCTATCTGCGTGTGAGAGAAGGCTGGGCCAAGCCATTCATGATCAACGGGACGAGCAACAATGGCTCGGGCATCGCCATTGGCGGCGACGAGCTCGAAGCCAAGGCGATCCGCGTCATGCAGATGGCGCGATCCGCACTATTGTACGTATCCTTCGCAATCGGCGTCGAAGAGCAGCGGAAGCAACTCGCGAATCCTCGTCAACTCATCGGCTCGATGCCGCTCTATGGCCTCGATGACAGGCGGAAGCGGCGCGATCCATTCTAGGTCGGCGCTAAGGCAGGCTTTACAAGCGAGGACAAGACCCAGTGGAAGTGAAGGTGGCCAATGTGAGGATGTTTGGTGAGCCAAATCATGCCGCGAGCTGCGATATGACGCTTTCGACCGAGCGCAAGAATCGGGTGTTGCGGCCCTCCGCAACCACTTTTGTTATAACTCGCTCGAAATTCAAATCTGAGCTAGGTCATGCCCTACCTGATTATTCCGCAACCACGAACCGAACGTGGGAACATTGAAGCTTTATTCTTGATAGCCAGTGGATCGGTCGTTGCTCGCATCGACTAAGAGCATGTTCCACTGGTCAGCTATGCCATGGATCGCGCCACCATGGCAGAAAATCTGGTGCTAATCCCCGAATCAAGATCGCGCGCTCCCGGACGATTCCCTGAGCGCGCTCGTATTCGACGCCCAACCCACATAGGAGCATGGTTGTGAGTTCTTCTACATAGGCGCGGCGACGGAGGTCTGGTTCGATAAGATGGCGAATCGCCTCGATCATCGCTCCGATAAAAAGACTTCGAGCAGCTTCGACGGCACTGAACCGAACGGCGCCGTTTCGCCTGGCGTCCTCGAGATCGCTTTTGATGACTTCCAGGAGATGGGGATCTCGCGAGAAATAATCGGTTTTGGATACGAACGCGCCCCAAATAGGATCGGTCACGCTTCGGAGAAGATAAATTTGGAATCCCGTCGCCATGCGAAGCAAAGGATCTTCAGATTTATAGAAAACCGCGGCGAGGCTGGCCCGCATCTCTTCGACCAGATTCCGGCCGGCCATGTTGACGGCATCCTCTAGAGACAAAAAGTGCTTGTAAAAAGTGGTTCTTGAAACCTTAGCTTCTCTTAGGACGTCATCGATGTTTGGGGGCATGGACTGCTCGTTCCGGGCAAACGTTGCCATCACGGCCGCTAACAACCGATTGCGGGTTTTTTCGGTCCGTTTAAAGCCAACACGAACTCTATGATCCTTTAATTCAGACATTTTTAAAGCCATCTTACTCTAGAAATTTTCCTCATATCTCGAAAGCCCCCAAACGCTTAAGAGCGCTTACTTCTTCCGGCGTCAGTGCCCTGTAAAGTGAAAAGCCTCCCATTCCAAGCGTGGCAACTGATACGAAGTGAACAAAAAGTACGCAAACATATTCTTGTGGGCGGCGAAAAATACAAAATTTATCGGCCAAATAGCTAATATACTGAATTTATTCAGAAGTTTTATTGGTTCAATATCAATATTTATATTGATCGCCGAACTCAAAGTGTATAGAATGTACTTATTGAATATAGCGAGCAAGCAAAAAAGTCGGAGGGATAAGGCGTTCGGAGCACGGCTTAGAAGCTGAGGCATCGTTTTATCCGAGGTTTGGGCCGCTCAAGCGGCGAATGACTGGTGAGACGAACAGGGGCATGTCCGTTCGACTGAAGAGGAAATGCGTTTTTCTCTGCGTATCAAAGGATTCGTTCGAAAATAATAGTGACTTGGTTTTGTAGGGAGTGAAAATAATGGGAAATTCGTTAAAGGCAAAACGTTATCTGCTGCTTTCAAGTGTTGCATCGATGGCACTCTTATGTGCAGGCCATACCGCACATGCGTTCGATTATCAGTTTGATAATGGCGTCGATGTGCGCTTCGATAATACGATTCAGTATTCCGTGACAGAGCGTACTTCGCCGGTTGATTCTTATCTTGGCGGCCAGACAGGCGCCGCACAGAACACCAATGATGGCGACGATAATCTGCGCGCTGGCATTGTTTCTAATCGCGTCGATTTACTTTCGTTGTTCGGCGTTACCTATGGTAATTACGGCTTTACGGCCTCAGTCGATAGTTTTTATGACGCGGTTTACAACCAGAAAACACAAAACACCGATAACGCTACTTATAATGCGGCGAGCCAGCCTGCCAGTAAGTTTACCAGTGCGACGGAAACGCAGGCCGGGCGTAATATCGAACTTAGAAACCTGTTCGTTTTTGGTACCCAAAACATTGATGGCATTCCCGTCACGCTTCGGGTCGGCCGGTTCGTTAATTTATATGGTGAAAGCCTGCTGTTCGCCGCGAACGGTATCAGTTACGGCCAGGCACCGCTTGATATCACTCGCGCGCTCAGTGTACCGAATACGGAAGCCAAAAATCTGTTCCTTCCGGTGGGGCAGGCGCTCATTTCGGCCCAGCTTAACAACTCGATTTCCGTGAGTGCGTATTATCAGTTTCAATGGCAGAAATATAATTTCGTCCCGGCGGGCGACTTCTTTTCTCCTGCCGATGTGCTTGATGAAGGAGGGCAGAGGCTTTATGCAGCAACGATTGCGCCTTACGTAAGTTCGGCAAACCCTGGTGCTGCCGCTTATCTGTATCGTGCGAGCGATATTAATGGTTCGGACACCGGCCAATTTGGCGCTTCGGCGCACTTTGATCCTGTCGGCTCTTCCTGGGATTTTGGTCTTTACGCTATACAATATAACGATTCAGAACCGCAGATTTACGTTCATACGACTGCCGGCGCGCCAGTCGTGGTATCTGGAACGGCCCCGGGCTCGCCGCTCGCTTTGGCCGTTGGCACGTACCAAGCGGTCTATGCCAATGGTATTCAGGTTTATGGCGCTTCAACGAGCACGACCGTTGGCCCATTGAACCTAGCGGGTGAAATTTCCACCAGGATTCATGATGATCTGAATAGTTCGGTAACGGTTCTGCCAGGACAGATTGCAAACAACACTTCTCACCCGCTTTACGCAATCGGCGATACGCTGCATTACCAGGCATCCGGTATTTATCTCGGACCAAAAACAAGCTTTTGGGATACGTCGACCGTAGTTGGCGAAGTTGCTGGAGATAATTTATATGCTATCACACAAAATTCCGAGAATTACGACCGCGCCACGTCAAAGCATATGGGTTTTGGCGTACGCGCGATTGCGTCAGCTACATATTTTGAGGTGCTGCCAGGTCTTGATGTAACCCCGAATATAGGACTTGGCTGGAATTTCATGGGACAGGCGCCTGATACTCCTGCGTTTAATGGCACGGGCATTGATCGTGGCGGCGATTTATCGCTGGGGATTTCCGGTATTTATGCGAACAAATGGACGGGCGGTATCAGCTACACCCGTTACATCGCGCCGCCCCAGCGAGACCCATTTGCCGACAAAGACTTCGTTTCGTTCAACGTCGAACGTACGTTCTAAGGGAGATTTATAAAAATGATCAAAATGAATCGGCGTTCGATTTTAAAGACCTCTGCCGCGAGCGTAGCAGCGGCAACAGCACTGCCAAAATGGTCACGCGCACAAACGATTTCTTACACACCGGAGGATCTCAAATCCACGCTCACCCCATTTGGCGGATTACGGGCCGGTAACGCGGATGGTTCGATCCCGGCCTGGACCGGAGGCGGCCTGCCCGGCTATAAGCAGGGCGACCCGAGGCCTATTCCGTTTGCCGATGAAAAGCCGTTGCTGGTTATCACCGCAGCGAATGCGGCGCGGTATCAAGATAAGCTTGCTCCCGGCATTATGGGGATGTTCCAGAAAAAGCCGGATTGGCGGATCGAAGTCTATCCAACGCACCGTACCGCGATCGCGCCACAATATGTTTATGACTATATTTACGAAAACGCTTCCAGCGCGCAATTAACGCTCGATGGGAATGGCGTGACAGGCGCCTACGGCGGTATACCGTTTCCGATCCCCACGAATGGCCATGAGGTAATGTGGAACCATTTGCTCACCTGGGTTGGAACGACAATGTACACCGGAGCGGGTTCTCATGTGGTTCCAGCGAACGGACAAGTTATACTTGAAACAATAGGAAAAGCCTGGTTCCAATATCCTTATTATTTTGAAAATGGGAAAGCAAATTTCAATGGATTTTACTCGCAAGTATATCTTGAACCCATTGCTCCCCCGTATGAAGCCGGTGCTTCTCTCGTTCTGCTCGCTCCCTTGAATCCGATTACAACGCCGGTCGAAGCCTGGGAATATCTGGAGGGTGAACGCCGGGTGCGGCGTGCACCAGAACTCGAATATGATACGCCAGACTCTCTTTCGGGAGGTACCCAAAACTGGGATGAGAAGAATATTTTCTCAGGCAAGCTTAACGAATATGATTGTAAATTTGTTGGCAAAAAAGAGATGTACGTGCCTTACAATTCCAACAAGGTGCTAACAGCTCCCTTGGCGGACCAACTTCTTCCGCATTTTCTCAATCCAGACCTAGTCCGTTGGGAATTGCATCGGGTCAACGTCGTTGAAATGACGGTTAAACCTGGCTCACGCAATGTTGACGCGCGCCGGATGATTTACTGCGATGAGGATACCGGGGGGGCGGTATTGGGCGAGGTTTATGACGCCCAAGGGTCATTATGGAAGTTTCAACATACGTTGCCGACTATTTTACCGGATGTGCCATGTGTACAGCCAAGTCTGTTTTTCATGGTATATGACCTGCATGCCGGCGTTTATTCTACCGGAAATGATTACAGTTCCACTGAAACACCGCAATGGGTAACAGTCCCCAGGTTGCCGGATTCATTCTTCACGCCCGCTAATCTTACGGCGAAGGCCGGTATGTTCTGATAAAGAGACTTTAAATGCATGAAGTCGAAGCATGCCGGGCGTTTCTCCGGTATGCTTCGATGAGGCAGAAAAGACGATGACCAAAATGCCTGAGGGAAATTTGCCAACATTAGTATCGCCGGTTTCGTCAGAAATCGTGTTGGCGGCTGGTTGCATTCGTACGTCTGACCGGGATGCTTGCGGCGTACTGGCGTTTAAAGGCATTCCCTATGCTGCCCCTCCTGTTGGCGCGCTGCGCTGGCGGCCGCCAGAATCGGCACCGGCTTGGACGGGCGTTCGTGACGCTACAGTGTTTGGCCCCCGTTGCGTCGCGCCTCCACTCGGGGAGGGAGGGCCGGTCGAGATAGCGGGCGCAACGAGCGAGGATTGCCTTACGCTAAACGTATGGACGGCTGCGCTGTCGTCCGACGAAAAACGGCCCGTGATGGTGTGGGTCCATGGTGGCGGGTTTCAGGTTGGCGGTTCGGGCGAAGCAAGCACCGACGGCGCGCGTTTTGGGGCGAAAGGCGTCGTTTTGGTAAGCTTTAATTACCGGTTGGGCGTTTTTGGCTTTTTGTCTCATACTGAGCTTGACCGTGAAGGAACGCCATCTGGTAATTTCGGTTTGCAGGACCAGATCGCGGCCTTGAAATGGGTTCGCGCGAACATCGCTAAATTTGGTGGGAACCCCGAAAACATTACGATATTTGGAGAGTCCGCGGGGTCAAACTCCGTATGTTTGCTGATGGCGTCGCCACGCGCCAGAGGACTGTTCCACCGGGCGATTGGTGAGAGCGGCGCCTTTTGGGACGGTCAGCACGGCTCGATGAAGACTCGCGTTGAGGCGCAAGAGTTAGGAATAGCGTTTGCGAATCGCGTGGCGCATGGCAGCATTGGCGAGTTGCGTGCTTTGCCAGCCGAAGCGCTCAATCGTGAGGCTGGTTGGGACTTTAGATATGATCCAAACCTAGCAGGATTTTCACCCAGCATCGATGGCTTTGTTGTGCCGGAAAGTCCAGCCAGTGCGTTCGCGCAAGGGCGGCAGGCCGATGTGTCGTTGTTGGCGGGGTGGAATGGCGCTGAGGGGCTTATCTTTTATAATATGGTGTTCCCTTGCTCGCCGAGTGCTGCCGAGCTTCAGGCGCTTGGCGCAGTTTTGTTTGGCGACGATCATCTGGCGGAGTTTCTTCGATACTACCCCGCCAACACAGATGCGCAGGCCACGATTTCGGCCCAAATCCTAGCCGGTGATCTTCTCATTAGCGAGCAAACCTGGGAATGGCTTCAAATGCATCGCCGCACCGGCAGTTCGCCCGTGTACGCCTACCAGTACAATTACGGTTCGCCCTACTCGCCGATCCCGGTGCATACCGCCGAGATCAGCTTTGTATTCGGGACTCTGACGCCCGCAATGCTATCACCGGCCGGACCGCCGCCGGGCCCACGTGACCGCGAGCTTTCGGAGCAGATGATGTCGTACTGGATAAACTTCGCGCGCACTGGCAATCCGAACGACGCTGGACTGCCAATCTGGCCAGAATATGCGACAGAGGATTCGACAGTGATGGTGTTCGGCGAGGCGACTTCTGCCGCACCGGAAAGCGATACGGCACGTTTTCGTTTTATTCAAAAATTTCGGAAGCACGGTCGAATGCCAGAGGCTTGGCGGCGGACGGCGTTTTAGTCACGGTTCAAATTATAGTCGCAAGCCTTCGCCTGAGATGGTCGGCGCGAGCGATTTAGGAGAGCATTGTGCAGCAGATAACAGGAACATCCAGCATTGAAAAATTCCGATCAGCCTGCAGGATGGCGGTGGTGCTGAGTGGCAATGCACTTTTCTTCATGGTCCCCATGGCCATTATCACGGCACTGCCTTCAATGGCCAAAACATTCACGCAACAGGGCTCAGCTAATGGCGTCTTTGAGGCGCAGCTTGTTCTAATTGTTTCCGGGCTTTCCGCGATTATCGGCGCGCCGATGATGCCGCTAGTTGCCAAATGGACCGGAAAGAAGTCTGCGTTGCTGGCGATGCTTGTTCTATACGTTGTTTCAGGGGGGATTGGAATTTTTGAATCCAGTCTTGTGGTATTATTGATTGCTCGTGCCGTGTTGGGTTTTGCGGGCGGTGCAATTGCCGCACTGACCGTTGCCCTCATCGCGGATTATTATGAAGGCGCGCTGCGGGGCCGACTTTTAGGCTTTAGCACAACAATCCAAATGGCTGTCGCAATTCTGGTGATAGCGTTGTGCGGCTGGCTGGTGGACCGGTTCCGATGGACGGCCGCGTTCTCGGTTTATCCTGTTGCCGGTTTGCTGATGTTTGCAGTCGGAGTGTTTGCGATTACCGAACCTGAGGAATCTAGGCAACTGGAACTACCAAGGGCGATACAGAGGAGGCCGCTCAAGGAACTCTTGCCTGTATTTCCAGCATATCTGGTAATCTTAGTTTTTCTGATTGCTTTGTTTATGGGACCTATCCAAGGTCCATTTCTTCTTGCTTCGATCGGCGTCAAAAAAGCAACCGTTCAAGGGTTGCTCCTTGCATTGCCAAACATCGCGACAATGATTGCGGGATTAACATTCGGGTATCTTTCAACAAGGTTTTCGGAACGAGTGATTGTTATTTCGATTGCCGGAATTATCGGAGCTGCCACCGTCGCCGCAGCGGCGTCCAATAGTTTAACGGAAATTGTCGTTTGTTTTGTAATACTCGGTCTTGGCGCGGGGATTTCGATGCCGCTTGCTTTTGAGATGGTGATCGCGCGTGCCTCAACTGGCATCCGCGGAACTGCGGTAGGACTAACGCTGAGCACAGTGGGGGTTGGCCAATTTCTAAATCCGGCCTTCTGTGCGCCGATCAGTAGCCATTTCGGCATAAAAGGCGCGTTTGCCGGCATCGGTGTCTTCATTTTACTGATGATGGCAGTGTTATTCATCTTCAAATTTGGCCGGTCCGAGCGGCAGGTCGAGCCGAAGTTTGAAAACAGTTTTCATAAAAAAGATATTTTGATCGGAGATAAGCAATGAGTGACGAGCAATTTTACTCAGTTCCAACGGTTGAAGAACAGCTCGACCAGGTGGCCGTTAACGACCTTATTCAACGGGAGCGCCTGGCGCGAGACAATTTTTTCTGGGTAGAAATGGCGTCTTATTACCATCCGGATTCATTCATCGATGTATCGTGGTTTCAGGGAAGTGGAGCGGAATTTGTTGAAGAATCGAAGGAAAACATTCGGACCGATGCAATAAACTCCCATGTGATGTCTCCCGCCGTAGTAACGGTGAAAACCGATCGAGCGATCGCTGAAACGCCATGCATGCTTCGCAGCTTCCTACAGATTGAAGGCGACGATGTCAGCTTTGAAAGCTTTGTGCGTTTGCTGTGGCGGGCGCGCCGACTGGACGGACGATGGCTGATCGCGGGACTGCGCGGGATATACGTACGTGATATGGTAATGGCTTGTAATCCAAGCCGGGTGCCCAAGCTGGATGTAGAAAAACTTGCAAAATTCCGTCTTTCCTATCGATATTTATCTTATAACCTTGCGTATTTCGGGCGCGAGGCGCGGGACGATCTACCCGGTATAGATCGTCCTGAAACCGTGACTGCATTGCGCGAAGCTGAGAAACAATGGTTGGAGAATGGGTGAAGTTCACCCCTGATGCCTAACCCGATGACAGCCCATCAATAAGGAGAACGGCGGTGCCGCATGATATAGTGCCAGAGGACTTTGTTCTTGACGATCCTGAAATCCAAAAGAATCCTTATCCTTATTATCCCGTGCTTCGGGAGCAGAAGCCGGTTTTCAAAACTAGCTTTGGCAATCAGCCGTGTTGGGTTTTGAGCAGGCGTGAGGAGATCAGCAAAGTATTGATGGACCCAGAGACGTACTCTAGCGAGACTACGCCGCTTCCAAATATGCTGTTCACCGATCCGCCTGAACATGAACGTCTGCGCTCAATGGTCTCGCACATGTTTACACGCACGGCGGTGCAGCCCATGGCTGTACAGGTGAGAACGGAGGCTAAATCGCTCCTCGATCAGTCGCTTTCATCCGGGCAATGCGACATCATCAATGATTTCGCTGGGCCACTTACAATTGCAGCAATGGGGCGGCTGCTCGGCATTACGGGATTACAGGTTGAAAGACTTCGTCAATCAACGCATCGCCAATCCGAATATGTGTTTGCGATACGACTGGGCCAAACACCGTCGGCTGTGGCCAGGAACGCGAAGGAGGAGATGACGCAGTTTCTGATGAATCTTATTGAGACGCATACCTATGAAAGTGGCGGCGTAATTTCTATTCTGGCGGACTTGCATTCACGCGGGAAACTTACGGCGGAGGAGTTTGTCAGTTCGGCGACGTTGCTGATCGTTGCCGGACACTCCACAACGACGAATCTGATTGGTAACGCGATTTATATGCTCGCACAGCGGCCACAGGATCTGGACCGAATGGCAGAGGATGGGACGTTCATTACGCCATTTTTGGAAGAAGTTCTTCGCACAAGGCCTTCATTTCATCGGCTGCTTCGTATCACAACGCGGGACGTTGAACTGGGCGGCGAATTCATACCCGCTCGCTCTATTGTCCGTTTGCTGATGGCCTCAGCGAACCTAGATCCGGCTTTTTTCCGAGAGGCGGAGCACTTCGACCCAGACCAGAAACGGCGGATGCATTTAGCATTCGGACAGGGGATTCACTCCTGCCTGGGCAACTGGGTCGCCCGTATGGAAGCCTCGGCTGCTCTCGAAGTCTTTTCCAGCAAGGTTGCTACCGTCACGCTCGATCCAGCCAACCCGCCAGCGCCATTTTCGGGAGGCACTTTCAATGAATTCGGTTTTGCAAACCTCACAGTCAAGCTAGGCGCGCGACGGTAAGGGGCGCTTTTACAAAAAACACTATGTATTTACTTCTAATCCGCATATTGCGAAGTATAAAAGCTATTCTCTTCAGTATATTACTGTGGTCTATAGAATAGCCGTCCTCCCAATTGTTGGTTGACAAGCTGTCTCTTGGGGTATATCAAGTATCATACTATATAATATGTAAAGTTCTAAAAGGAAATTCTGATGAGCGTAGCGCTTGCGGCTTCCCCTGAGTTTGTTGATGAAAATGATATCGCCGGTCGTGCGCGGTCTTTTGTTCCTATGCTTCGCGCCCGGCAAGCCGAGACGGACCGGCTGGGTAAAACGCCCGACGAAACGGTTAATGCACTGCAAGCGGCGGGATTGTATTCCATGGCTGCGCCACAAGCTTATGGAGGTTTGGAGACCAGCGTCACTACCTGGATGAAGGCAGTGATCGAACTTGCCCGCGGCGATGGCGGTGTGGCTTGGGCGGTGACCCTCATAAACAGCTGCGCGTGGCTGGCAGCCGGATTTTTTCCTCGTCCCGTAGTGGAAGAAATTTTTGCCAAACCAAACGCCCGTGTGGCCGCCGTGCTTGCGTCTAGAAAAATGCAGGCGCGCCGCGTGAAAGGCGGGATTATTGTCGAGCACGGCATTTGGGTTTTCAACTCTGGCGTATATCACGCGCAGTGGGATTTGTTGGGGGTGCCTGTTTTAAACGACGCCGGAGAGTTTGTTGAGCCGGGCGTTGCGGCCGTCCCGATGAGCGATGTAAAAATCCTGCACGACTGGGATACCATCGGCCTTCGTGGCAGCGGTAGTTCCAGTGTCGCGTTGGAGAACGTATTCATCCCTGACGAGCGTATCGTTAGCATGCCGAAGATGATGGCTGGGGAACAAAAAAGCATCTTCCACGATTCGTATCTTTATCGCAGTGCGTTCATGCCTGTCATGGCCGTTATCATTACATTCCCGACCCTCGGGCTTGGTATGCACATGCTCGAAGCGGTGTTGGAGACACTGCCTTCACGCAACATCCCTTACACAGCTTATGCTAAGCAGGGCGAAGCGCCGGTCACCCATCTGCAAATCGGCGAAGCGAGCGCAAAGATTGACTGTGCGAAGCTGTTAATTGAAAGAGCCTGTGCGGAGATCGATACGTTGGCGGAAAAAGGCGAGGCGATGTCCTACATGGATCGGGCGCGCATTCGCCGGGATAGCGGCGCTGCCGATAAACTTATATGGGAAGCGGTCGATCTACTGGCCTCCGCCGGTGGCGGCTCGTTTGCGCGGCGCACGAATATCATGAATCGTATTTGGGAAGATGCTCGTGTCGCGAACATGCATGGAATTATCGCTCCAGCAAGCAATTTCGAGCTTTACGGCAGATTACTTTGCGGGATGGATGCGAATCAAATGTTCGTCTGAACGAATGATTTGCGCAGCAAGTAAGTAATAAAAGGGGAAGAACGTGCCGCTACAAAACATTATTGACGTTCATTCGCACGCGGTTATCGACATCGGTCAGTCCGTCGCGCCGCGCGCGATATTGCCGTCCTGGTCCCTCGAAAGTGCCATCGCCCTGATGGACCAAAACGGCATAGAGGTGGCGATGTTGTCCGTGCCTGACGCTGCCAATTACGCGGACGGTGCCGAGGCGTGCGACATCGCGCGCCGTGCCAACGAAATACTCGCGGGCTTTGTGCAGAAATATCCACGCCGCTTCGGGGCTTTGGCTACCATTCCTGGACGTGATATCGATGGTGCGGTTGCCGAGATGGAATATGCGTTGGACACGCTGAAGATGGATGGCGTTTCGACCGCCACCAATGTCGATGACGTCTATCTCGGTGATGCGCAGTTTGATCCGTGGTTCGATGAGATGAACCGCCGGCGCGTGACGCTGTTCGTTCACCCGACAAACACAAAAGCCGGGCAGCCGATTGATCTTGGCATCGCGCCTTCGATGCTGGAATTCATGTTCGACTCCACGCGAATGCTGACGAACATGGTCGTGACAGGTGCGAAAAAGCGCTTCTCGAAGATGCGGATCGTTTCAAGTCATGCCGGCGGTACAATCCCTTTCCTGGCCAAGCGCATCGCCGTCCTCGGCGAGCACTTTGGGGTGGGCAAGGAACGCAAGCCAATGACGAGTGCGGAAATTTTCGAGAGTTTCCAGACATTCTATTATGATCTGACCGGCTCCACGACAATGGCGCAGCTGGCGGGCCTTAAGGAGCTGGTTCCAACATCGCAGATGCTTTGCGGGTTCGATATCCCGTTCATGCCAAATTCATCAATTCCTCGGGCAATCGACGATATCTGCGGTTTTTCGGAATTTACCGCAGACGACCTTAAAGCCATGTCACGGAAAAATGCGTTGAGCCTTTATCCAAAACTCGCATCCCGCCTGGGAAGTTGAATCTCACAAGACTGGAAGAGGAATTCATGGTTACTGACGTGAAATCTAGCTTGGAATACAACCGGCTGAATTCTGGCGTAACAAGAAGCTTTGCGGAAAATGGTGTCGTTTGCCTGCGCGGATTGATCGATGCTGCTGATATCGGACTTTTGCGGGAATGGATGGAAACCGCCATTAAAAACCGAAGCTCAAAATATAGCGCCAAGCCCGACGCCACCTATATCGTGGACGCCCATTTATGGGCCAAGTATGAAGGGTTCAAGCGGTTCGCATTTGATTCCAACATTGCCGAAGCAGCTGGGATCGTCATGGGCAGCCAGCAGGTGCGGATGTATAACGACGCGATGTTCGTGAAGGAACCTTCGGCACCGGAGCCGACGCCATGGCACCAGGATCTTACATATTTTCGGCTCAACGGACCGAATAACTGCTCCGCCTGGATTCCGCTCGATCCCGCGAATGAGGCTTCCGGCGCGATGTCCTACGTGATTGGCTCGCATCGCTGGGGCAAGATGTTCCGGCCGGTCAATTTTGCAAAGCCTGGAACCTTCCATTCCGAAGCTGAGTTTAACGGGCCGCCTCCGGACGTGGATGCAGAACCGGATCGTTATCCGACAGTGACATTCGACGTCCGTCCCGGTGACGTAGTTTTTCACCATCTCCTGACGCTGCATAAGGCAGGCCCAAATAGTTCGAAAGGCACAAGACGGCGGGTTCATACCATCCGATTTGCCGGAGATAATTCGACCTGGACCCATCGGCCGTTTGCGACGGTGGAGTTTGAAAACGAGCCGGAAGACGGCGCGCCGCTGGAAGGTGCGGAATTTCCCATCCTTTGGCCCAAAGTGAAAGATAACGATTTATGAATGCCATCGTCGAACACAACGCCATGCTACTCCGCCAATGCCCAGCGCCACCCGCGCGTCCATCGGCGGAGGAGATAAAAAACTTACCTATTCACGTCACCGAATGGGGAACATCGGGGCCGGAGGTTTTGATCGTTCATGGTGGTGTGCAGGGAGGATTGGGCGGCGGCCCCAGGACTTTTGGCGAGCAGAAAGTTTTGTCGCAGCGCGGATGGAGACTTCGGGTTGTGGACAGGCCAGGATTTGGCAAAAGCGCTTCGCGCGGCGTGGATGATCAGGAAGCCGACGCAGTTTGGATTGCGGATATGCTGGGTGGTGGCGCGCATTTGATGGGCCATTCCTGGGGTGGCGCCTTGGCACTTCTCGCCGCGGCACACCGGCCAGAGGCTGTTCGGTCCCTAGTGCTAGTTGAGCCGGCGTTTCAGCGGCTCTTGGCAAGCGACCCAATCATGGAGCGGGACCCTGCGGTGAAGGCCGATATGGAACATACGATGGCAGCACTTCTTGCCGCGCCGACGCCGGCGGAATATGGGCTTGCAGCTGTCCGTGTTTTAGGCGTGGATGCATCCGATAACGCGGCGGCAAACACGGGCATCGCAGCTCTTAAAGATAATCCTTCGCAGGCGGCGGCCTTCGGCTGTGCGCTACTGCAAGCGCGTCCCGCGCCGCCAGATACGCTTCGGCGTGCTGCGGCAAGCCTCGAGCAGGCAAAGATCCCGGTGCTGATTATTTCCGGCGGCTGGAGTCCGTCAATAGATGCCGCCGGCGCGATTGCGGCTGAGTTAACCGGCGGCCGCTTCGTCATCGTGCGCTCGCCCAATCACTTCCCGCAAATATCGAACGTGGTGGAATTTAATAACGTAGTTGACGCGTTCATGCGCGAAGCGGAAACCTGTAGACCGCTAAAAAGGCCCTAATTTGCGCGCCATGGATCGCGCCACCATGATAAAAAGTCAGGTGCCAGGCCCCGGATGTAGATCGCCCGTTCACGCACAACTTCTTTAGCGAGTTCCGGCGCGACACCCAGACCGCGAAGAATCATGATGTTGATTTCCTCGACATAAGCGCGGCTTCTCTGGTCTGTTTTCACGAGATGACGGATCGCCTCCATCAGGGAACCCACAAACAGGCTCGTCGCCGCCTCGATATTGATGAACTCGACAACACCGCGTTCCTTGGCCTCATTGAGATCGAACGCGATGGTTTTTAGGAGGTACGTGTCGGTCGAGAGAAAATCCGTTCTCGATACAAACGCGCCCCATAGGGAATCCGTAACACTTCGTAGGAGAAATGTCTGGATTCCGATTACCATCCGGCCCAGCGGATCAACAGACGGGTGAACCAGTACGGCAAGATTATGAATCATCTCTTCGACCAGGTCTTGGCCCAGCGTATTTACTGCGTCTTCTAGCGAGACGAAGTGCGTATAGAAGGTTGCGCGTGAGACATGGGCTTCTTTTAGGATATCTTCTATCACTGGCGTATTGGGCTGCTTGCACTTAGCGTAGCATGCCATGACTGCGGCCAACAGGCGTTTACGCATCTTCTCAGTCCGCTCTCGCCCGACGCGTATTCTATGGTCGTCTGAATTAGGCAGTTTTGAGGTCACTTCGATATTCCCATTTCGCGGGCAATTGCCTTAGCGAATGATAAAAGCAGAAATTTGGCGAATTGTCGCTGGTTTCGTTCGTATTTATTCTGTAATCGCTGAAAACATTCTTGCTTCCTCGTTAGGAATAAATAAAGTTATCCGTTTCTGCGAATCGCACCCGGTGTCAAACCGGCGACGCGGCGAACGATATGACTCATATGCTGTTGATCACTAAACCCGCATTGAAGGGCAATTTCTGCCAATGAAAATTTTGTACTGGTCAGCAGACGTTTGGCTCGGTCAACGCGCGCCTGCGTAATGTATTCATAAGGTGTCAGATTCGTATTCTTTTTAAAATCTTGAGTCAGTGTTTCCGTACAGACGCCGACTGCCTTTGCTATGCTATCTAGATTTAAACGGTCATCTAAATATGTTTCAATATATTGAATTGCGCGATTGAAGCGAGAAGGAGGCAAAGCTTTCACCGATTTAGTTCGCCGTTGACCTCGAAGTGTTTGAGTACATATTAAGCGGCTTGCTAAAGATCGCGCTAAGGTTTCAATATAGAATTCGCCAAATATCTCTGGAGAATGCAGCAATCTATTTATTTCTGAGGCAATGCCGAATATCATTGAGTCCATAATACCGACGCAAGGCATAAGCACAAAACCGTCTATGCTTTCGAACATATGCAGATATGTTTCGCGCAATAGGTCATGACGGATATGGAGGTAAATTGTATCGAAGCTGCGGTATTCAGAGCTAACGTGGACACTCATATCAGAGCCACCCGGTGTAAACGTTACGCTACCTGGTAATACAAGCCGGCTTTCTGATATTTCGCCAATCCGTCCCTCAAAATGGATTGGCCGTTTTAACGAAATCGTCACGAGATGATCTTCAATCGCGGGAAACGAACCTTCAAACTTTGCTTGAGTTTGAACAGAAGCAAAAAGCGATCGCCAGCCGGAGCTTTCGCTTGATCGCTCCACGTGGCTAAGAACACTCCATGCTCGATGCCGTTCTAAGCAGGAGAAAGGTGTCATGCTTTCCGTTTGTCCCAACAAATCCTCAAAACCTAGACTTATTAATGTGTTAGCTCTTAGATATGGTAAAATCGTTCAATATTTAGACCATAAAATCAAGCTTTTCAATGGAATCGTATTTCAAGGGTTATATTCGCTACAAAGCACCCGGCATCATACAACGGCTTTTCGGTAATCATACAATATAGATCAAGGCACCTCTCATAAACTTCCGTTTTGACGTTCAAGCAAAAAATGGGAACTCATAAATGATAAGAATGAATCGGCGGTCTGTATTGAGGTTTTCTGCGGCTACGACTGCCTCTTTAGTGCAAAATTGGCCGCGGGCCCAGGCCACCTCATACCGACCTAAGGACTTAAAATCCACCCTCACACCATTCGGCGCGCTGCGGGCGGGCAATGCAGATGGTTCGATCCCGGCTTGGACCGGGGGCGGGCTACCCGGCTACAAGCAAGGAAATCCGCGGACGCTTCCGTTCGCCGATGAAAAGCCGTTATTCACAATTACCGGCACCAATTATACGCAATATCAGGATAGGCTGAGCAAGGGCACAATAGCTCTTTTGCAAAAGTACCCCGACTATTTCGTGGAGGTATTTCAAACACACCGCACCGCGATCGCGCCGCAATATGTTTACGACTACATTTACGAAAACGCGACGAGCGCACAGTTATCGCTTGATGGTAATTCCATAACCGGCGCTTATGGTGGCATTCCGTTTCCTATCCCAAAAAACGGCCATGAAGTTATCTGGAACCACGAACTTGCCTGGGCGGGGACGGCAGCGACTTTTACGGCAGCTGCTTATAATGTCACCTCGGCCGGAGAGCTTGTGCTTGAAGCAATAGCAAATGTTTGGAACCAATACCCTTACTATTTCGAAAATGGGGAATCACGGTTTAACGGTTTCTATTTCCAGCAATTCATCGTTCCAACTGCTCCGCCTTATGAGGCTGGGGCGTCGATTTTGACGCTGCAGCCGGTAAATCCGGATAGCACACCAGTAGAAGCCTGGGTGTATCTGGAAGGCGAGCGGCGGGTCCGGCGTGCTCCGGAGCTACAATACGACACGCCGCAATCCCTCGCCGGAGGAGTGACGAACTGGGATGAGGTTAATGTTTTTAGCGGGAAGCTGAATTTATATGATTTCGAATATATTGGCACAAAGGAAATGTATGTACCGTACAACACTAATAAGGCGTGCGCCGCGACGGTGACAGAACAGTTTCTACCAAAATTCTTTAATCCCCGGCTGACCCGGTGGGAGTTGCATCGTGTCAGGGTGGTTGAAGCCACGGTCAAAGCCGGTGCGCGCGATGTCGATGCGCGGCGCACAATTTACTGTGACGAAGATACAGGTGCCGCTATACTGGGAGATGTCTATGACGCCTCCGGCACACTCTGGAAGATGCAGCATCTAATGCCAATTATTCTACCAGATGTCCCATGCCTTCAGGCCGCACAGTTTTTCTTAACATATGATTTACACGCCGGTGGTTACTCGGCGGGAGATACTTACAATGCCGCGACACAGCCACAATGGAAAATTATTCCAGAACTTCCAAGGTCTTTTTTTACACCCGGCCAGTTGGCTTCCTCGGCCGGCGGTTTCTAGTTCCCTTAATTTTTCTCTATAGTGTGGCACGGTACGGGAATTGAAAAATCGGGAGAGTAAAATGGCCTTCTTGCAAAATTGCTGGTACGTAGCGGCTTGGAGCGATGAGATTGGCGAGACGCCGTTGGGCCGGCGAATTCTTGATAAACCGGTTGTTCTTTTTCGATCGCTTCAAGGCGAGCCTGTGGCGCTCCAGGGCATGTGTCCACATCGATTTGCACCGATGCATCTGGGAAAACTTGTCGATGGCAACATCCAATGTGCCTATCACGGCCTGCAATTCAATACGGGGGGGAAATGCGTGTTCAACCCGCAAGGCAACGGCGCGATGCCAGGCGGTGTGCGGCTGGAATCCTATCCGGTAATCGAACGCTATGGCGCGTGCTGGATCTGGATGGGAGATGCAGAACAGGCTGACCTTGGAAAATTGCCGGAGCTTCCCGCTTTCGAATATATGAGTCGCTTTGCCGTGGTTCGGGGCTACATGCATTCTGCCGCGAATTATAAACTCCTCGCCGATAATATCATGGACCTTGGTCACGTTGACTTTTTGCATCAGAGCAGCCTTGGATGCGATGCCACCGCGCGTGCGAAAACTTCCGTTTATCGCAACGGCAACCAGATACATTGCGACAGATGGATGGAAAATGATTATCAGGGGCCGTTGCTAAGCTGGTTGTTTGATCGCCAGGGCCAGAAAGTGGATGCCTGGATTGATGTACGCTGGAACCCGCCGTGCCTTATGCAGTTGATATTCGGCATGACCGATATCGGGGCGGTGCGGGAGGCCGGAATGGAAATCCCAAATTTGCATCTGGTCACACCTGAAACAGAATTCTCTAGCCATTATTTCTGGGCAAGCGCGCGTGACTTCCAGACCGATGACGAGGAGCTTAGCCAGCAGTTGTACGAGGGCATCACCGCCGCATTTATGCTGGAGGACAAGCCGATGATCGAAGCCCAGCAAGCAATGATGGGAACGACAGACTTGTGGTCGCTGAAGCCGGCATTGCTGGCTGGGGATGCGGCGCCCGTGCTGGCACGTCGTGTACTCGAGACGCTGATTCGTGAAGAAAACCTTCCGATATTGCGAGAATAGCCCGCGACGTCATCCAACGAAGAAAATTCTGCATATCGACCACCAGAACTAGATCTGTTTCGATTCAGGCCTTCATGGCAGCACATTAAGCGCCGCCGCTTACGAGAATCAATTTGTGCTTCGCCTATCTCCAGTCGCGCCTGCCCGAAAAGAGTGCGACGGCGTTATCATGATTTATGTCAGCTTGCTCTTTGGCGGACAGGGCGGTGCTTGCGTCCAGCAGGGGCGTGAATTGCTCAGCTGGGCCGCCGGGCGCGTAGGGGAAGTCGCTTCCGAACAGAATGCGCGAAGGGTCGGCGAACGCTTTCAAGCTCGGGATGGCGAAAGGACTGGAGGAGAGCGCCGTGTCGAAATAGAAGCGGCGGAACGCATCCATCATGGCGCTGGCATCGGGAGAATTCGGAACTGTCTCAGCGCAACTGATGAAGCGATGCACCCCATATGGTAGAAACCCACCGGCATGGGACAGGATCACCTTCACCTTCCGGTGCCGGTCAAGCACGCCGTTCAGCACTATCTCGCAGGCGGTGCGGGTCGTAGCAAACGGAAAGTCGATGAAGGGCGCCGGGATGCCCTCAAGCTGGGGAAGGGAGGTCCGGGTGGGGTGGATGAAGACGATTGCCTTGCGGCGGTCGAGTTCTGCCCACAGCGGTTCGAAAAATGCGTGGCCAAGAAATCGGTCGCCGTAGTTTGAGAGCAGAACCACGCCATCCGCGCCAAGAGTGTCTAATGCATACGAGATTTCGAGCAATGCGCCTTCGATGTCGGGCAGCGGAAGCGTCGCGAAATGGCCGAACCGGCTCGACCGTTTATTCACCAGGCCAGCGGTATATTCGTTAACCTCGCGAGCGATGCGGTGGCGTTCGCCTTCCTCCCACGCCTCGACACCCGGCGCGGTAAGCGAGAGGAAGCCGGTTTTTATCCTTCGCGAATCCATGAATGCGATCGCGGCTTCCGGCGAAAAGGGTGGGGGCCGATGAATCGATTTCCTTTGCTTAAGCCCCTCCACCCAGAAAGGTGGAACTACATGCTGGTGGACATCGATCCTATTGTGCATTGTTACTCCCTACGCCCCTTTTCCTGATGCGACGGCAATATCAGGTTTGCCGGCGATTAAAAATAATTACGGGGCAATTGTGCTTGCCGGGGCTTGCTGAAAACCTATGTCCTATTCGAAATCTTCTCCATCAGTGTCCGCCGCTACATCGCCCGAATTAGCGCCTGCCATTTCATAGGTTACAAGTTTACCCTCTCCAGTTCGTCGCCATTGTTTGAGCGGCTTGCCTTCCTGCAATGCGTTCATTTCCCGATTCCATATCTTGCGGAGCAAGCCGATCGCGCGGTCGGACCGCCCGAGATGCTCAGCCTTGCGGTCGGCGACGATTCCCTGTCCTGCCATGCACACCGTGTCCTGTATGACAGGCAGCAGCGGATGGTTCTCGTCAATCTCATCCAGTGTCATCTCGCATGCCATAATCTTGGCCGCGATCTCGTTCGGGTCGGTCATCCCCTTTAAACGCTCATGCATCGATTTATCCGGATTGCCGACACGGTCGATAAAAACACTCAGCGTGGTAAAATCATCAATCGGCACCCGCCAGGCGGCATGGATTGTGAGTTGGCTTCTGTCGTGTTGCTGCACAACGTCGCGTAACATGATATTGGGCATGAAGGCATGGGTGTAGAGCTTGCTGCCATCGGAGCGTGTCGCAGTATTCACCAGCCCATATTCGGTCTCCCGGGCGGTAATGATGGGAAGTTCGACGATGCCGAAGCTGCCGGCAAATTCGCCATGCGTGTAATGCACATGCACTTCGTCGATGTCGTTCTCGACGCGCTGGAAATAGTTATAGGGCAGCACGGTTGCCACCGAGAGTAGCTCGCCGGCGCTCTCATCCTCAAGCTCAGGAAAGCGCAAAAATTCCGGTGTCTCGCCCTCGCCGAAATACGCAAAAACAACACCGAGATATTCGTGTACCGGATAGGTTTTGATGCAGATGCTGCGGGCATAGGTGGCGGTCTCGGCCGGGAAGTCCTCGCCTTGGCCATCGGCCCCGAATTTCCAGCCATGGTAACGGCAGCGGATGGAGCTGCCCTCGACCCAGCCATAGGCGAGGCTGGTCCCGCGATGGGGACAACGATCCTGGACGAGCTTCATCTCGCCATTCTCACCGCGGTAAAGCGTATAAAAATTGCCGAGCATCTTGATCCGCTTCGCGGAACCTGGCGTGTACTCCCTTACCAGGGCGATTGGTTGCCAGAACCTCGACAGATACCAGCCTGCGATCGCGCCATTTTCCACACGAGAGAAATCGTCACTCGGAACTTGCTGCGAACGCGCCATTTTTTGAATGTTTTCAACCGACATTTAATTTCCCAGCCTGATCTGATTGCAATTTGATAATACGGACTGGCGCCACGCGGAAATCAAAACTTCTTCCACGCCATTAGCCTGCCTTATGACGCGTTGCACAAACCGCCGAGCCGTTGAGGTGCAAGGAGCGATAAAGGTTTAAGGCTTCGGCGGCCGCCATAAAATGTCCTAATCGGGAAAAAGAAGTTTTGATTTCCGGTTTGTGCCGGACGGCGTTAAGGCTGGAAGAGAAAGGCAAACGCGTTGTTTGCGATAAAAAGGAGCATGCGATAGATTATGCCGAAACTTGTCGTGACCACTCGCGAAGGCGAGCAAAAATATATCGAAGGAGACGCGGGTCTCTCGGTTATGGAAGTGCTCCGTAACAACGCCATTGGCGATCTTCTGGCCCTATGCGGGGGATGTTGCTCATGCGCCACTTGTCATGTCTATGTTGATGACCCCTTCTGCGCTCGGCTGCTAGAGATGAGCGCAGATGAAAACGATTTGCTCGATAGTTCGAGCCACAGAGCCCCTGGCTCGCGGCTATCCTGCCAAATCCCTTTCACCACTGCTCTAGACGGCCTGAAGGTAACGATCGCGCCCGAGGATTGACCGGTAAAACCCTCGACGGTGCAACGGAAATATTGTCTTGCGTTTTGTTAAAATTACGCAAACGTCTAGAGCTTCCAAGGCTCATCATTTGTGCGGCGCATCATAAGACCGCCTAATCACGGAAAAGAATTTTTGATTTCCGCCCGGTGTCATTCTGGATTACGGGTAGCATCAAGTTAGCCGGAATAGCTAAAACTAAGCGGCGAGCGATTCTAGTACACATATCGGGGGAGGGAACAAGAATGGCAAAAATGAGCCAGCATTCAATTCTGAGTTTATCGAACGGCAAGCGCCAAGTTTTGATGTCTGGCGTTGCGTGCGTTTCGCTTCTTTGCGCTGTCCACGCCGCTAAGGCCTTTGACTATCAATTCGATAATGGCTTAGATGTTCGTTTCGATAATACAATACAGTATTCAGTGACAGAGCGCACAGCGCCAGTTAGCCCATATCTTGGTGGGCAAACGGGCGCTGCCCAGAACACAAATGATGGTGACGATAATCTCCGCGCGGGCATCGTCTCAAACCGTGTTGATTTGCTTACCAAGTTCGATATCAGTGATAGCGGTTATGGCTTTGATACCACAGTCGATAGTTTCTACGACACGGTTTACAACCAAAAGACGCAGAACACCGATAGCGCGACTTATAACCCGGCGCAGCAACCTGCCGGCAAATTCACCTCCGCAACCCAAACCCAGGCTGGCCGCAATATCGAACTGAGAAATCTGTTCGTATATGGCTCGCACGACATTGCCGGGGTTCCAGTCACCTTGCGTGTGGGCCGGCTGGTTAATTTGTTCGGCGAAAGTCTCTTTTTTGCCAGCAACGGTATCGCCTATGGTAACGCGCCGGTGGATGTGGAGCGTGCCAGCAGTGTGCCAAATACCCAAGCAAAGGATCTTTTTCTGCCGGTAGGGCAGGCGCTGATCTCGGCGCAATTAACGCCTGCCGTTTTGGTAAGTGCATATTATCAATTTGAGTGGGAAAAGTTTAATTTTATTCCATCAGGTAGTTATTTCTCTCCCGTTGATCTTATCGACGCAGGTGGGCAACGCCTTTATGCTGGCGCGGCCGGCCCGCGCAGCGCGTTATATTTTTACCGTGCAAATGACATCAGCGGCTCCGATACCGGGCAATTCGGTCTTGCAGTGCATTACGATCCTATAGGTTCGAGTTTTGATTTTGGTTTCTATGCGTTGCAGTATAATGATTCAGAACCTCAGGTTTATACTTCTCCACATTTTGTGCTGATCAATCATGTGCCGACGGTTGTGCCGACGCCAGTGGCAGGTACCGCGCCGGGGTCGCCGAGTGCATTGGCGCTGGGAACGTACCAAACCGTTTACGCGGATCATATCCAAATCTACGGCGTATCGACAAGTACGACATATGGCCCCATAAACTTGGCCGGCGAGGTTTCCGTCCGCGCCAATGAAGACCTCCGGAGTACAGTTACGGTTGGGCCGTTCGAAAACCCAAATAATACGAACCACGCACTATATGCCATTGGCGACGTGGCGCATTATCAGGCTTCAGAAATCTATTTAGGGCCAAAAGAGTCTGGTCTTTGGGATTCGTCATCGGTTGTAGGTGAGGTTGCCGGTGAAAACCTATTCGCGATCTCCGCAAATAAGGATAATTTTGACCGAGTGGACTCCCAGCATATAGCTCTTGGGCTTCGTACCGTTGCGGCTGCGACTTATTTTGAAGTGGTGCAGGGTCTTGATCTGTCTCCGAACATCGGCCTGGGTTGGAATTTCATGGGTAAATCCCCGGACACCAATGCCTTCAATAACACAGGGATCGACCGCGGTGGCGACATCAGCTTTGGAGTTTCGGGCACCTACCTGAACAAATGGACGGGCGGCATCAGCTATACACGCTACATCGCACCGGCCGGTCGCGATCCGTATGCGGATCGTGACTTCGTATCGTTCAACATCGAACGCACATTTTGAGGGAGCTTATAAAAATGGCTACAACTAGCCGACGTTTTATTTTAAAGTCGTCTGCCACGGCCGTTGCGGCAACGGCTATGGTGGGATCGGTGGCGGCCTTATCTGTCGCGCAGGAGGTGACCTATACGGCTGATGATTTAAAGTCCGATAAATTGACTCCATTTGGAGCAATGCGAGCCGGCAACGCCGATGGCTCCATTCCAGCCTGGACCGGCGGGTATTCGACGCAGTTGCCCGGATATTCGGAAGGTAACCGGCAGGCGAACCCGTTCCCAGGTGAGAAACCGTTATTCAGCATAACTTCAGATAATCTTTCGCAATACAAGGATAAACTGACAAATGGTGTGATAGGGTTATTCCAAAAGCGACCGGATTTTCGTGTCGATGTGTATCCGACGCATCGTACGGCGATCGCGCCGCAATGGGTCTATGACAATATCTACAAAAACGCCGGTAAAGTCCAATTATCGGCGGAGGGCAACTCTATCACAGGTGCCTACGGCGGCATTCCATTTCCGTTGCCCAAAAACGGTCACGAGGTAATTTGGAATCACCTTCTGTCTTGGCAGGGTGTAAACGTATATATGGAGGTAGATGCACATTTTATAACGGCCGGCGGAGAGCTTGTGTTGGAGTCGCGGTCTAAAGTCTGGAATCAATTCCCATATTATTTTGAAAATGGGGAATCTGAATTTGGCGGGTTTTATCAGGCAGGGTTTATTGTTCCCATCGCGCCACCCTACGAGGCAGGGGGATCAATCTTGATCGAGCAACCAGTAAATCCAGACATTACACCTCCGGAGGGGTGGATCTATTTGGAAGGCCAACGCCGTACGCGGCGTGCTCCGGAACTACAATATGATACGCCACAATCACTTACCGGCGGCACCGAGAATTGGGATGAGGTCAATATCTTCGCGGGAAGGCTGAATGAATACGACTTCAATTACCTTGGCGTCAAAGAAATGTATGCCCCCTATAACTCGAATCTCTTGAATAACGCGACGGCGGCGGAGCAGATGCAGCCACATTTCGTAAACCCTGACTTGCTTCGGTGGGAGCTGCATCGTTTTAGAGTCGTTGAGATGACGCTTAAGCCAGGAGCTCGGAATGTCGATACGCGTCGGTTGATTTATTGCGACGAGGACACAGGAGCCGCCATAATGGGCGAGGTTTATGACGCACAAGGCGCATTATGGAAGTTCCAGCATAGCAATCCTTGCATCTATCCAGACGTACCATGCGTAAACACCTTTCAATTCTTTTGCACCTATGATCTGCATGCCGGAGACTATGCTGTGGCAAGCCATTTTGACGCGGATACCCAGCCGCAGTGGAAGGTCATACCTCCTCTTCCGGCATCTTTCTTTAGTCCAGGAAACCTAGCGGCCTCAGCACAAGGGTTCTGATTGTTGCACTTCATGGTTGTCTTTCGGTGGTGAAGGGCGCTAGGCATGGATCAAGTCATTGATGCATTCCTTTTCGCAGGAGAGATTAGCCCATGTTTGATTTAGCGGAAGCTACGGCACGCTGGGCACGTGTCCGGAAAATGATGTCGGATCATGATCTTGACATTGTACTCGCGATCGACTTGTCTCGCGATGAGATACTTCTCGGCAATCAGCGGTGGTTGACGGGTTTCATTCCCATCGGCGGGCCTGCCGCTGCGCTGCTGCACCGCGATGGATATATCGAGTTGATATCCGAGCGGATTGGGAAGCCGGTGTCCGCGCATTATAAGGACCACGGCTTTCCAATTGAACTGGTGGAAGGCTTCTCCTCCTCGATCATTGCAGAGCGGGTCTCCCACCATGGCCCAAGGCGGTTGGGAATCGCCGAGATGGAAACGCTTCCCTTGTCAATCGCGTCGATATTGACCGAGCGGTTTCCAGCGCTTGAGCTGATAGATGCATCCATGGATTTCGAGCGGCTTCGCTTACGAAAGAGCACTTATGAAATCGACCTCGTTCGCAAGAGCTGCGCGATTGCGGATGCAGTATGGGAGCATGTTCCAGAGGTCTTCAAAGTCGGCCGGCGTAACTTTGAAATCATCGCTGACATCGACCATCTGGTTCGGCTTGAAGGGGCGGAAAGCGGATTTCATTTGGTTTTGCCGGTGCCGTTTTTAGGCAGGCCGATGCAATCGTTGGCCAATCACGACCGGATCGAAGCCAATGCACGCTATCTGATGGAGATTTCGCCACGTTACGATGGGTATTACTCGCAATTGACAATTCCCGTGACCAGTCATTCCGACGACAAAGTTGTATTGCGCGCCTATGACGATCTCGTAGAAGCGAAGCAGGCCGCGCAGCCGCATATGCGGCCAGGTGTGGATCTGTTGGAAATCGCCAAAATTATTGAAGAGTTTTTGGCGAGGAGGAACCGCTCCATGACCTCGCTATCTCTTGGGCATTTCTGCGGCATGGCATTGGAAGAGCCGCGCCATGATCCGAAGCACCAGTTTATATTGGAGGAGGGCATGACGCTCATCTTTCATCCAATTCTCGCCAATCCGGACTTTCGCTCCCTGATGCGCGCTGATACCTATCTGATCACCGAGACCGGGGCCGAGAGGCTGAACCGATACGATGGCGGTATGCTTACGATTTCATGAGCAGAAATATTTATCCGGCATCGCTCTCACTTTCAAGGGAAGAAAAATGTTAACGACCTTCCAACAGACAATGGATGATGCGCCCATTGCACGGCTTCAGTGGGCTGTGGCGGCCATGATGATGGCCGTCTTGTTTCTGGAAGGAATCGGGTTTCAGATTGCGGCCTATTGCGGCACTCTTTTGATGGCGCATTGGCACCTAAGCAAGCCTCAACTGGCGCCTCTGCTGGCAGCGGCGATGGTCGGCATGGCGGTGGGTACACTAATCGGCAGTTGGGCAGGAGACCGATATGGCCGGAAGCCGACCCTTGTCGCATGCGTGATTTTTTCCGGCGTGATGACGGTAATTTGTGCCAGCGTCAGCAGCCCAACCCAGTTCACGATCTACCGTTTTCTGAGCGGGCTTGGCTTTGGCGCCGCTTTTCCCGTTGTGCTGACATTGGCGAGCGAATGGATGCCGCGCCGGGCCGCTGCTAAGGCTATCGGCATTATTACGATTGGCATTCCGGCGGGCGTTATCATCGGTGCGCTATTAGGATCCTGGCTTTTACCGAGCATCGGCTGGAGATATTTTTTTGTATGCGTTGGTGCATTTTGCGTTCTATTCTCCACGATCTTACTTTGGGCTTTGCCGGAATCCCCAAGCTATCTTATCCTTAAAGGGCGGCACGAGGATGCACATTCGCTGCTGGCGAGAATAAAAATCGTGCCGATTACGAGTGACACTGAGGCTTTTCAGTTGCAGGCCGCGGCAGAGAGCGAAGGCACATTGTTTGGTCGTAACAACGCTCGTGTGAACTTTGGCCTATGGATCGCTTATTTTTGCACGAGCCTGGCAAACTATACCATTGCGGCTTGGTTGACTGTAATCCTCGTTGAAATGCACCTTCCTCTCGCGACGGCGCTTCGGGGGCCTATGGCCTTTGGTTCCGCGGCTATTGTTGGCGCGCTTGCAATCGGCTGGTTGATGGCTCGGCTGGGTTCCCGTTTCACGATGCTTTTGCTGGCATGTTTCACCATCGCTGGCGGAATTGGGATCAGCGCGGTCATATCCATATTGCCGCCCGGCGCTTCGCTATTCATTGGAATTTTCGCGGGTCTGATTATTGTAGGCTTTTGCATGGGTGCGCTTCAGCCAGCGTTTTATGTCCTGGCCGCCAGCGTTTATCCCACGCAAGTTCGCACAACGGGGATTGGGATCGTGTCCGTGATCGGACGTGTGGGAGCGATTTTGAGCAGCTTTGTTGGAGGCGCCGTTTTGGCCTTTGCCCATCAAAGCGGATTTTTCGTGTTGATTGCAGCCTTCGCTCTGGTCATCGCAGGAGGAGTTCTAATTGTCGATCGGCACATTCCGCGTCTCGGCGCCCGAGCCAAAAGAAACGTAGCCATATTTTCGCCGGTAAAGTGAGGATGCAGATTTGAAAAATAGTGCCGTAAAGCCAGACAGCGCCGCGCAAACGGATGCGCCTCGTCAATCCGTAGCCTTTCCGGCGTGTGATCTGCATGGGCCGCTGTTCGGCCAAAATCGCCTTAAGCTCGGCGTATTCGGTTTAAACCTTTCTAGTGCGGGCGGCATTACCGCCGCGAAAGACCGGCACGAGATAGACTGGCAGCAAAACGTCCGGCTCGTCCAGATGGCAGAAGCGGCAGGTTTCGAGGCAGCCGTGCCGGTCGCACGCTGGCGTGGCTTCGAGGGCGCTTCAAACCCGTGGGGTAATAGTTTTGAAACCTACACCTGGGCAGCCGGGTTGGCGGCGGTTACCAGCCGCATCGGAATTTTTTGCACGTCGCATGTTCTAACCGTGTCGCCGGTTATGGCCGCTAAGCAGATGGCGACCATCGATCACATATCCGGCGGCCGCGCAGTACTCAATGTCGTATCTGGCTGGTTCAAGAAAGAACTCGCTATGTTTGGAGTTGGCGAACTCGACCACGACGCGCGTTATGCCTACACGGACGAATGGATGGAAGTGCTGCTGCGCTTGTGGACGCAGGATGAGACTTTCGATTTCGAAGGTCAGTATATCCAGGTGAAAGACGGATACCAGCAGCCCAAATCAATCCAGCGCCCTCGGCCTTCGATCATGAGCGCTGCAATGTCGCCGGTGGGCCATGAATTCGCGGCGCGTTGGTCCGATATTGCGTTTGTGTCGATCGATTCTGGCGATAAGGCTGAGATTAAGAAGAAGGTGCGGCATCTTCGGCAGCTAGCCGCAGACCGCGGGCGCAAAATGCAAATTTGGGCAGCCTCGCTGGTTTTATGCGCGGCGACGGAAGCTGCCGCGCAAGACGAAATCGCACGCTATATCGAGCGTGAAGGGGATCCGGAAGCGGCGGCAAACCGGACTGCCTGGGGGCTCGCTGGGGCGAAGCCCTCAGAGGCCCGGGAGAAGACGATGAAAACGAAGGGCAGTGTTGGTGGCGGATTTTCCCTGGTTGGAACCCCACAGCAGATTGCACATAATATGACCGAAATTTCTGAGGCTGGTGTGGATGGCATGTGTCTTACATGGATGAATTACGAGGTTGGCATGCCTCGATTCATTGCAGAAGTTCTGCCCCTATTGGAAAAATCCGGTGTGCGGCAACCTGTAGGAACAATGATGGCGCGCGGCCATAGCTGAAAATTATTGAGACAAACAGGAAGTAGAATGGTGCAACGAAACAGAGCAACGCAGCATCAATATTCATCGCTCGCCGGGCGAAATGCCATTGTAACTGGTGGCGGACGCGGGCTTGGCCGGGTCATGGCGCTGGCGCTCGTCGAGCAGGGCGCCAATGTCATGATCACGGGCGCCCGCGCCGCTGAAGAGCTGGCCGCCACGGAGGCGGAAGCCAAAGCGCTTGGCGCTGGCGGTTGTGTCAGCATACGCGAAGACGTCTCCGATCCTGCCGCATGTGATCGTGTCGCGCGCGCCACGGAAGCCGCCTTTGGGCCGGTCGATGTGCTGGTAAACAATGCCGCGCGAGGACCGGTCGAGCAGCTCAACGAAGCCGGCCGGCAGCTGCGGCTGCAACGGGGCTTACCGACAACGCCAAAACTCAAGCAGTCCGGTGAAACCGGTGGCCGCTTCTGGGAAGGTGATGTCGATGGGCATATGCGGATGCTGCTGGCGAACCTCGCGGGGCCGTTCCTGATGGCCCGCACCTGCGTGCCAGGGATGGTTGAACGCGGGTTCGGCCGCATCATCAACATCTCCACCTCGCGCTCAACCATGGTACGGATTGGCGGGGGCCCTTATGGGCCGTTAAAGGCGGCACTCGAGGCGAGCAGCCGCATTTGGGCGGCGGAGCTTGAGAATACGGGCGTCACCGTCAATGTCCTCATTCCGGGGGGGGCTAGCGATACGGCGGCAATCCCCGGCGAAGGCGTTGGTACACGCGCTCCACCTTTCCGGGCAGGTGAAGGGCCGCGTGGCCAGGAAGGCATTGCTAAAGGGCTGTTGCCACCCGCGATCATGGCGCCCCCACTCCTATGGCTCGCTTCCAACGAATCGAATGGCGTCACCGGCCGCCGTTTTGTTGCGCGTGACTGGAGCGATGCTTTGGCACCGGCGGAAGCCGCCCATCGCGCGGAATCCGACCGTATCGAATGGCCGCATATCATCTGACAGCTACGCGGCGTCTTTCGCCGCGGTCAAGCGCGAAGGTTTAAGAACTTCCGGGTGTCGGAATGCACGTCGATGTTTATTTCCTTGCATACGGCCAGCATTTCGGTCACAAAGCTTTTGATCAGATTGGTCGGTGCCTGCTCCGCTCGCAAAATCAACTGCATCCAATATTGCGTTGGGATCTCGAGCTCAATCAATCTCATAAGCCCCAGTTCATGCTCTTTCAGAACTGAAAATTCCGAAAATAAAGCGTAGGCATCCGATTGCAGGACGATCTCCTTCGCGACATAAATAGAATTCGAAACCAGGACTTCCGGAAGATCGAGACCAATACCTGAAAATATCTGACGGAAACCGAACACCATTCCCATCTCTTCTGGCGGGCAGACGAAAGGATAGGCGGAAAGATCCTGGAGGGTGATATTTTCACCTTTCAATGGATGCTCGGTCCGCACGCAGGCCACGCGTTTTGCTCGGAATAGCGAGAAGGCTTGTGCGCCTTTTAACTCAAGTTCGTGCGGCCGCTGACAAACCAGCATATCGACGGTGCGGTCGTGCAGCTGCGTCAGCAGAGATTTGATCGTCGGTTCCTCGACGATTCGTATGTCAATGCCAGGTTGGGAGACCTGGAGCTTGCATATCGCCAGCGCGACCAGCGAGGCCGCACCGCCGACGGTTGTGCCAATCGCCAGCACCCCTTTATGCCCGAAGGCAAGTTCCTGAATATGTTGCACGGCTTGTGCCAACTCGCGGTCGATCGACTTGGCGTGTTGGTAGAGCACTTGTCCATAGATGGTCGGCTCGATACCATGAGGCGTACGCTCAATGAGCTTGACCCCGACTTCCTTTTCGATCTGGGCGATGCTCTGGGAAAGGGCAGGTTGGGTCAGCCCGAGATGGTCCGCCGCACGCCGGAAGTTGCCGTGTTGGATAAGGACGGCAAGCCGGATGAGTCGCAGGGGGTCGATTCGTACGATGACCAGTTACCTCCCAACGCCATCATATGACGACTGGGCCGGCTCGAATAAGGCGGCGGGAAACGCATCATGTTGGAATGACGTCATCAATCGAATTCGGTTCCTGCTGCCTCCACCTGAAAACCAGCATAGAATGGCAATGACACATTGTCCATGCCAAGCTGGAATCACCGATTTAGGCGATGACATTGCCGCAGTTATTCTATTGCGTTCAACGGTAACGGCACGTGCTCAAATCCAAACTCGTTAAATGTTCCGCCTGTCACCGGAACCAACGGTTTTTCGAAGCCAGTTGATTATGCGTAACCACCGCAGGAAGATGATGGAAGGCTGCTTTGAAACTTGGCTGAAGCAATTTATTTTATTTGTGCGTTGCGTCATAAGGTAAGCTAATGACGGGGAAGGAGTTTTGATTTCCGCCTATTGCTGGTCCGGTATATGGACCGAGGGGAAATTAGTTTGTCTCTGGAAGGAATGGCGGCGAACCGTCAGGGAAGCTCGTCACCTATGAAGCGGCAAAAGCTAAATTCTAACCGGAGACATGGAAATGACTGAAGACGTATTGATCGAGATCACCGCAGGAAAAATGCGGGGAGCACTATCGAATGGCGTCGCCGCGTTTAAAGGCATTCCTTATGGCGAGTCGGTCCGCGGCCGGCGGCGCTGGCAGCGGTCGTCTCCTGTCACGCCGTGGAGCGGTGTGAGGGATGCGGTCGAATACGGCGCTCGCGCCATTCAACCCGAGTCGGCCGACATGCATGTAACAAGTCAGGAGCTAGAAGATCTCATGGCGGCGGGAGGGCCATCGGATGAACGATGGAAGGTCCAAGATGAAGAATGCCTGACCCTTAGTGTGTGGACGCCGGAGCCGTCGCCAAAGCGAAACCTCCCGGTGATGTTCTGGTGTCATGGCGGCAAATACTTTGGCGAAACGCCGCCAGTATGGTGGTTCGATGGAGAGAACCTGGCGAGGAATGAGAACGTCGTCGTGGTAACGGTTCGGCATCGTGTTGGTGTGCTCGGCTTTCTGCATCTCGCTGACCTGCCGGGTGGTGCCGAATATGAGGGGTCGGCCAATATCGGGATGCTTGACCTGGTGGACGCCTTGAAATGGGTGAAGGATAATATCACAAATTTTGGCGGTAACCCCGGCAACGTCACTATTTTTGGCGAGTCGGGTGGAGGGCTGAAGGTTTCGGTGCTTCTTGGCATGCTCGATGCTAAGGGCCTTTTTCATAAGGCAATTATCCAAAGTGGCGCTCAGATGGAGGCTGCCCCGCGTACCGAGGGGACGGAGAGGACGCTTGCTTTGATGGCTGAACTTGGGCTTCAGCCAAATGAGGTCGAGAAGCTGTTTGATGTCCCACCCCGGCAACTGGTCGAAGCGCAAATCCGATTGACGCCGAAGCTCTGGTCGCGCCGGGAGGGTGCGAAGCGCGCCGAATTTGAGCCGATCGTTGACGGAAAGGTCTTGCCCGACGGCTGCTTCGATCTGGCAACATCTTCCGTCAGTCGCGATGTGCCACTGCTTGTTGGCACATGCGCTACCGAAACGACGTTTTTTCTCTCAGCCGTTCCGGGCGTGTTCGAGATGGGACGCGATCAAATGCAAGGCATGATTCGTGGGATGTTGGGCGCAGAAGGCGAACGCATTCTCAGCGCCTATGAAGCAAGCCGGCCAAATGCAACCCCAACCGAAATGTTGCTCGCGATTACCGGCGACTTCCTGTTTCGGAGAAAGGCGATCCGCATGGCGGAGCTTAAAGTCGCTCACGGCAGAGCGCCAGCATATATGTATATTCTCGGTTTCAAAACGAATGTGCATGGCGGAAAATTCCGGACGCCGCACATCCTGGATTTACCTTTGGTATTCGCTCATCCGGATCATCCGATCCTTGGCAGCGATCCGGCCCGGTATCTTGTCTCCCGCCAGATGAGCGGCGCATGGGCGGCCTTTGCGCGCACGGGCAATCCCAATATCGATCTGCTACCAGAATGGCCTGCCTATGATACGGAATCGCGGCCCACGATGCATTTCGAGGAGCATCCGCACGTCGTTCTCGATCCACGGTCGAAAGAAAGAGTCGTGTGGTAGCGTGCCTCCTTCTACTTAGAAAAAAATATTGCGCCATTAAAGTCCGGGATCAAACAACCCTAATTCAAACGCTGTTTCCTGCTGAAATGGGATAATAGTTCGCGTAATTTTGCCATCTGCCGTTAGACGATTGATAAAAAGGCTTACGCACTTGTGCCCAGCTCGCGGTTCGTACTACCCGTTCCGTCTGATGAAAATTCAAACAATCCGGTTCCCAGTCCAGCCCCAAGAATTCGATCAGGCGCCGCGCTTGCGTCTCCGGCTCCTGGAGTAGAGTTTCGTAGGAGAGTGTCATCTTCTTGAGCGGCAAATGCTCTTGCCAATGCGCTGTCAGCCGTCGAATTTCCTTAATGCGGAAAACGCAATCCTCCAAGTCCGTATCGTAACCCAGCGGTTGTGAAAAACGTTGGAAATAACAGGAGAGCGCGACATCCCGGCAGTCGCGATCACAAAAAACAATTCGGGCGCGCGGAAACAATGTAGCGATCAAGCCGAGCTGGAAAATATTGTCGGGCATCTTGTCAATCACACGCGCTGCCTCACCACCAATACCGCGCAGTTTTAGCAAATAATCTCCCGCACGGGCTTTGATTTTTCCCGTGTCCCAGCCACTTGGCTCCCAGCCGAGCGCGGCAGCGGCTTCACCAATGCCCTCCTGCTCACCCGCGCCAAAAACATGTGAGTGGCTGGCGGCAATCTGCTCGAATAATGTCGAGCCGGCGCGCGGCATGCCGACAATGAAGACCGGCACCTCGGATGGCTCTCCCCAGCCCGTTCGCAGAGCGAAGCTTTGGCGCGGAAACGCAGCGATGATCTTGTCCACATCCCGCGTCAGCTTGGCACGGTCAAAGCGGATTCCGGCTCTACTTTGCTCGCTCCTCAGCAGCGCATTGGCCGCCCCAAAATGCCGGAACGCCGCATCAAACCGTCCCGCCTTGTCATCGAGTTTGCCTAGCGCGAAGAGAATATCGGTCTTTCCGCCGGAGAGACACGAGGATCGGCCGCCTGCGCCGCAAGCGCCGATAGTTCCGGCCGGCCTGCCGTATCCCCGCAAGGTACCGCTGTGCCTCGCCAAGCGCGGGTTGCAGCGCGACGGCACGTTTGAACGCGGCTTCGGCTAACCGGCAAACGGCCCAACAATGCGAGGGTTATCCCGAGATCTTTCCACGCCACGCCCCAGCCTGGCTGCGCGCGGACCACTTCCTGGAAGCATTCCAGTGCTTCGAACTCCCGCTTTGCGCTATACAAAGCGGAACCCAATCCATGATGCGTCCCGGCAAAGGCAGGGTTCAAGTCCCGCATCCGCCAGATCGCCCGATTGATGGCGTTTGAAGCCAAGCTTTATCAGCTCCGCGCTATTGTCAGAATCCGTTTTAGCCAACCGCCGCCTTGCCTGTCTGTTCATGCCGCATACCTTGTCGATGATGTCACCGCCGTGTCAGCGCCGGAGGGCTCGCCCATTCTTGCTTGCATCCGATGCTCTCGAACAATTCAAGAATGGCAGCCTTAACTTTTTGCACAGCATTGCTCAACAAATCCATGCCGTGCCAGCATAGAGACAAATCTCTTGAAAAAAGTTCATGGTCAACGGGCACCAATTTGAGCTTTTTTTCATCGAGCTCTACATGCGCGGCGGACCACGGCAAAATCGTAACGCCGAATTTTGCAATAACGGCGTTCAGCAATAGCGCCGTCGAGCTTGCCTCCAAGATTATCTCACTCTGAAGATGGGCGTCCCGCAAGGCCATGTCGATGCGGCTACGAATAGTGTTGGGCGGACACGGCAAGATGAGCGGCATAATGGCGAGCTTGGCCAGCGGCAGCGGTTCCTCTAATATCGCGAAATCCGGATGAGCGATGAGATATAGCGCCTCGGTTAGCAGCTTCTGGGCCGCGATGCCGCGTGATTCTTTCGGGTCGGCTACAATAGCCAGCTCAACACGCCCGCCGCCGATCAAATTCGGCAAATCCACGCTGGGCGCTTCGATCAATTCTAGAACAATGCCTGGATAGCGATCGCGGATCAGCCGGGCCAGCGGGATTGCGATTACGCGCGCCGTGCTCGAGGGCATCCCGACAGACACCTTGCCTAGCGGGAGTTCCGCATCCTGGCGCAGCAGGTCGCGCGTCCTGTCAGCCTGCCGCAGCAGGTCGATTGCATGGCGGTAGAGGGTTCGTCCGGCTGCCGTCGCAGCAACGCCGTGCACGCTGCGTTCAAGCAGTTGCATCCCTATGTCGCTTTCAAGGTTACGCATTTGCTGGCTGACCGCCGGCTGCGCGATCCGCAGCGCTTCGCTGGCGCGGGTAACGTTGCCACACTCCACTACCTTAACGAAATAGCGCAGTTGCCGAAGGTCCAATGAAAGTCTCCCATGAACGCAACCCTTCGCGTTCATATGTTTATCTTATGACCTTAGCAGCATATTATATTTTTAAGGGATGGCAACTCTCGCTATCCCTTTCTCATCGGAAGCTTAAGGGAGAAAACATGAAATCGTTGCAGGGCGTTAAGATCATCGACCTGACCCGCGCGCTTTCCGGGCCGTTTTGCGCCATGGTGCTCGCCGACTTCGGTGCGGATGTCGTCAAGGTCGAACCTTCTCAGGCAGGGGATATGAGCCGCGCCTGGGGGCCGTTGGATCGGGGCGTCAGCACGTATTTCATGTCGTGCAACCGTAACAAGCGTAGCGTATGCGTCGATTTTCGAAATCCACAGGGTCTTGAGGCCCTGCGCCGATTAATCGGCGCCGCCGATATCGTGATCGAAAACTTCAAGCCCGGCACGATGGAAAAAATGGGGCTTGGATATGAGACATTAAGCAGCAGCAACCCGAAACTGATCATGGGAAGTATCAGCGCGTTCGGCGCCGGCGGGCCATTGAGTGATTGGCCGGGGTTTGACCAGATCGCGCAGGGCTACTCTGGTTTGATGAGCCTGACCGGCTTCCCCGACGGCGATCCCACGCGCACAGGCACGGCCATTGGCGACCTCAGCTCCGGCATGTGGCTCGTAATGGCTCTTTTGGCTGCTTTGCTCGACCGCGAGCGCACCGGCATCGGCCAGCATGTCTCAACCTCATTGCTCAGCAGTCTGGTTTGTCTTCTTAGTGTTCATGCACAGCGCTACTTAAGTCTGGGTGACGTTCCAAAACGCACCGGCAACGCCCATGCGGTGATTGCGCCCTATGGCGTGTTTGAAACGGCGGATGGACCGCTGAACATCGCGCCTATTACAGCTGACATGTGGCTGCGCTTGTGCCAGTTGCTTGATCTGCCCGAGCTTCCGCAAGATCCGAGGTTCGAGACGAACGTGGCGCGCACGGCGCATAAGGAAGAGTTAAAAACGCTTCTGGAATCTCGCTTGAAAACGCGTGGTAAAAGAGAATGGACCGAGCTTTTTGTCAGCGCGGGCTTGCCTGCGGGGCCTATCCATACACTTTGCGAAGTTTTCAACGACCCGCAGGTGCGGCACTCCAACTTGGTTGAAGCGGTGGAACATGCTACACTCGGCATTGTTCAACAGGTGGTTACGCCGATATCCACATCGGAAAGGGAAGCGTCATCGCGCCTCAGCCGCCGCGCGGCGCCGGATTTGGGAGAACATACGGTGGAAGTGTTGCGTGAAGCCGATTTCGATTTGGATTACATAGAGAAATTGCTTGGCTCGGGTGTTATGTACCAGGCCGGGCGCACGCATGACGGCTTGGGGGCCGCATGACGCCCTCAAAAAAATCGCCTGGTATTTCGGTGGAGCAAAGCATTGCCGGCGGGACAATCGGCAAGCTTGTCTTTGCCAATCCGGCGCGCCGCCATGCGCTCAGCACCGAAGTTTTGTACGCTCTGACGGAAGGCTTGGCGAAATTCGCCGCCCAAGGGCTGCCCGTTGTCGTTCTGACCAGCGGCGTGGGACAAGAGGTTTGGAGTGCCGGTTTTGATATCAGTGAAATGCTGGACGACCGGGATCCGATTGCACCAGGCAAGCCGCTTGAGAATTTTCTCCAACAGGTACGTGCCTATCCCGGCGTGGTGATCGCCATGGTATCCGGCTCGGTTTGGGGAGGCGCTGTCGATCTGGTGATGAGTTGCGACCTCGTGATCGCGGACCATAGCGCGAAGTTTGCGATAACGCCTGCTAACATCGGCCTGCCGTACACAACCGGCGGCCTGCTGCGTTTTTTGAACAATCTGCCCATTCATATACTTAAGGAGATGTTTTTCTGTGCGGTGCCGCTGGATGCCGGGCGGGCGGCGCATTTTGGTGTCATCAATCAGCTGGCCGATCGTGAGCATCTGGAAACGGTGACGTTCGACATCGCGCAGAATGTCGCGTGCAAGGCGCCCTTGGCCATTCAAGCCGTTAAAGAACAGCTGCGGATTCTCGAGGACTTCCAACCCATGCCGGTGCAAGCGATGGAGCGGATCGCGGAGCTACGCAGGCAAGTATGTGCAAGCGAGGATTTCACGGAGGGCTTGCAGGCATTCCTGGCACGGCGTCAGCCTAAGTTTGGAAATTCATAGCGCCTGTTAGAGCCCGATCGTTTGAGGTTGACGCGCTCACGCGTTAACCGAAAGCGTAAATCGGCCTCTCAAAAAAGACGAGAGCGCCCTTCATGTTGGCGCCAAAGCGTCAACATGAAGCCATCGCGCCCTAAGACGCAAGCTTGTCCTGATTTAGCATCGCGGCGACACGGCTAGACACTTTCTCAGCCTCTCGGGCATCCACCCCCAAGGCGCGCAGGATCATGGTAACGGCCAACGCGCTGGTCTCCGGTGTTCCGGCGGGAGCATCCAGTTGCTCGCGTATCGCGACAGCGACAATCGCCAGCAGCATCGGCAGCGCCGATGGTTCCAGGCCGATATCGAACACGCCTTGTTCGATGCCAATCCGCACATCCTTCTGGATACCCAGCGATATCTGCTGGCGGAATTCGCCAAGCTCGGCAAGGGCATGTACAATCAGTCCGCCCCAGCTTGTCGCGGACACGGCGCGCTTGATGAACAGCATGGTAGCCGCGGCCACACGTTCAACGCCATTTGTGATGAACGAGATGGCTTCATCGACTTCCTGCACCAGAATGGCCGACATCGCGCCGCCAACGGCCTCAAGCAATTCATTCTTGTCGCGGAAATGATAGTAGAAACTGCCATTCGAAAGACCAGCGCGCTGCGCGATTTCCAAAATCGACGCCCGCTCGAGGCCTTTTTCCGACATGATTCCAATCGCTGTATCCAGGATGAGCGCGCGCGTGCGGCGGCGCTTCGGTTCGCCACTACAGGCATCCTGAAAAAACTTCGCCCGTGACGTCAGATCGCTGGAAACTTTTTTTTCCGGCATTCTTTCCAGTTCTTTCACTTTCGGCATCATTAAAGTCAAATTCTTAGCCCAACTTCTCAAATCTTCAAAGAGTGCTCAATCATGCTTGCAAATTCCAACGCGGAAAAATGATGACGGGCAGAAAGGTTGAACGGCGAGGCGTGGACCGCCTCGCCCAGGGCGGTGATATCCCGCGCCGCGTAGCCGAGTTCGCCCAGGGTTGCTGGCAGGCCCATCTCGTGCATCAGGCGTGCCACAGCGGCGGAGAGGGATAAGCCATCGCCTGCGCCCATTGCTTTGGCCAAAGCCACAGAGCGGTTGGGCGCATAGGGCGCAATCTGGTCGAGTGTGCAAACAAGGCCGATCCCGCTCAACAAGCCGTGATGAAAGCCTTGGTCGCCGCAGGTGATGGCGATGGCATGGGCGGGGCCAAGTCCCATGCCGATCCCGATGCCGCCCGCATAAGCGGCGAGCATCAACGCCTCACGCGCCTCCAGATCGTCACCCCGGCCCATGGCGATTGGCAGCGCTTCCACAGCCTTGGCGACGCTGTCGAGCAAAATTGTATCGGTCACGCTAGTGTGCTGGCTGGCTAGATAGCCCTCAATGCAGTGGGAAATCGCATCAATCCCGGTCGCGGCCGTCAAGCGTGGCGGCAAGGTGGCCGTAAGCTCGGGATCGAGAATCGCCACATCCGGCACAATGTGGCGCGAACGCATTCCGACGGTGGGGCTGGCGGCGTCAGGGTGGATACCCGCATCGGGCGATGCCTCGCTGCCAGTTCCCGCTGTTGTCGGTAGAACAAAGAGCGGCACGCCTCGCAGGCAGGGCCGGGGCACTGAGCCAAAATATTCGGCGATGACTCCGCCGCTTGCCGCTAGCTGCGCGATATATTTCGCCGTATCGATGACCGAGCCGCCGCCCAGCGCGATGACGGCATCGCATTCACCGGCGCGAAACAGCTCAGCGCCTCGGTCCGCATCGCTGAACAATGGATTTTCGGTGACATCATCCATAACGGTAACGGCAAACCTTTCAAGTTCTGCCAGAACACGCGCTACTATCCCCACCGCGGCCAGGCCGCGATCCGTCACCAGAAGCGGCCTAGTCAGGGAGAGCGCCGAAAGCTCCGCGGCCAGGCAGTGCCGCGCCTCTTTGCCGATGAGCGTAAGCGGCAATTTGAGAACCGGGATGCTCATGCCGCCTGCCTATTTGCCGAACATCATCTTGATCCCGCGCCAGATCAGCTTCAAGCCAAGAAATTTCATCCCGGCCTGTAGCTCTGCTGGCAAAATCTGCCCCTTCAGCGGCATCGCCCCCATGATCGTGCCGGCGATCAGAATTCCTTCCGCCGTCGGCTCCACGCTGGTTATCGTCATGAGTTCCGTGCCGTCCGGCGTGAACACTTTCATCGGTCTATCCGATCAGCTTATCGAAATTGATTTTGAGGTCCTGGCATGCCTTGATCGCGGTCGCGCGGCCGGCCCCGCTCACGCTCGACACGTTGATAGCCGTGCCGGTGAGGTAGAGATTGCTGACTCCCGGCACTTTCAACTTTGCAAGCTCGGGGTTAGGCCGATGCCCGCCGATCTGGTGCAAATATTCACCGCAGCCGCTGACATCGCCTTTCTGGAACATGTCCGAATGCCGCGAGACCTCCAGCGGCGTATCGAAGCGCCGGCCGATAATATTCGCATCGGTCATGTTGGTCGCGTATTCGCGGAAGCGCTCCAACAGCCAATCCGCCATCTCCCATTGCCGCTCGTCCCAGGAGGCAGCGCCGCCACGCAGGTCGTAGGGGCCGAAACCGTACACCGTGAGCGAAGCCTTGCCTTCGGGGCACTGCGTCGGGTCGAACTGGCACTGCATATGCGAAGCCAAAATCGTATCGTTCGAGCCCTCCGCCCACATGTCGCCATATTTGTAATTGTCGAAGACGCGCAGGAAACGCTCCAGCGTCGGCGGCGCGTAATTCGCCAGGATCACCCGCCCAGCCTCCGCTCCGGCCTTGTATTGCGGCGGCTCGTTGAGCGCGAAATGCTGCGGCATGAGGGAGAACGCCCCGGTGCGAACGCGCCTGGCGCGCGAGACCACATCTGGCGCCACGCCCTCGACCATGTCGCCGATCAACCAGGGATGAATCTGCCCGACCACCGCGACGCGCGCCTTGATCTCCTCGCCATCCGCCAGCCGCACGCCGGTCGCTTTGCCGGCCTCGACCAAAACCTTCGCCACCTTGGTCTGCATCCGGAATTCTGCGCCATAGTCCTTCAAGCAGCGGATCAGCGCATCGACGAGCGCGCCGCTGCCGCCCACCGGAACGCCGATCGGGTAACGGTGCACCATTCCGGGCATGGTATAAAGGATGAAGCCGGTGCCCATTTCGTCGGGCGCGGTGAGAGTTTCCGCCGCGAACTTGAGCAGATGGATGATCAGCTTATCGCTCTCGAACCACTCACGGCAAACGTCGAGCTTGCTCATCTGCAAGGCGCGGAAAATTTCCTGGCCTTCGGTGCTCTGGTCCAGCAAAGCGTAAAACGGCCCTTGCTGAGGCGCTGGCGTAAACAGGCTCTGCGTGACCATGGGTATGATCTTCATACCCATATGCGCGAAGCGGCGATAGGCGTCGGCATCCTTGGGCGAGATTTTGGCGATGTTCTCGCAGCTCTTTTCAATATCCTTGTAGGTGACGAGTGAAGTGCCGTCCTCGAACATCGTAGAATAGATGCCGTCTGGATACAGATATTTGAGACCGTATTTGCTTTGCAGTTTCAGCTCGTCATTGGTGATGAGCGGATTGGCCTGGATGTTGACATGCAAGGATGAGTGCAAGTCGAACCTGAAACCGGGTGCCAGAATTTCCTTCGTTACCACGCCGCCGCCGTACCAGTCGTTGCTTTCCAGCACGAGGACGCTGAGGCCAGCCTTGGCAAGATAGGCCGCCGTGGTCAGGCCGTTATGGCCCGACCCAACCACGACGATGTCATAGACTTTAGACATGGATTTTTGTCACCTTTCGAGAAAATTCTTGAATATTCTGCGGCAGCACTGGCTAGATCGGATAATGCTGATGCGGGTCTTCGACGCTCACCCACTGAACCTCGGTGAATTCATGAATGCCGGGAACGCCGCCGAAGCGCCCATAGCCGCTGGCCTTCATGCCGCCGAGCGGCATTTGCGCCTCATCATTCACAGTCGGCCCGTTGATGTGGCAGCAACCGAAATCCAGCCGCTGGGCAAGTTGCAGGGCCAAACCGACATCGCGCGTAAAGATGGCGGAGCTCAGCCCGTATTCGGTGTCGTTGGCCACCCGGATCGCCTCTTCGACATCGCCGACGCGCACCATCGCCGTCACCGGGCCGAAAGATTCCTCATAATAAATTTCCATGCCCGGCTTCACATGGTCGAGCAGCGCCGCATCCATCAGCGCCCCATCGATCTCGCCGCCCGCCAGCAGCTTCGCCCCCTTGGCGACGGCATCGTCGATCAACGACTTTACCCGTTGCGCCGATTTGGCGGACATCAGGGCGCCGAGCGCGACATCGCTCTTCATCGGGTCGCCAGCCACCAGTGCCGCCGCCTTGCGCGCGAGCTTCGCGCCGAACTCATCGGCAATGGCATGGTCGATCACCACGCGCTCGGTTGACATGCAAATCTGGCCTTGATGCATGTATGCGCCAAAGGCCGTTGCCCTAACGGCGGCATCGATATCTGCATCCTTCAGCACGATGATCGGCGCCTTGCCGCCCAGCTCCAGCAAAGCGGGTTTGAGATACTTGGCGCAGGTTGCGGCGACGATGCGGCCAACATGCGTGGAGCCGGTGAAGTTGACCCGGCGCACGGCCGGGTGTGCGATCATGGCCTCGACCACCTCTCCCGCATCGGCCGGTGCGTTCATGACCAGATTCAGCACACCCGGCGGCAGCCCCGCCTCGCGCATCAAATCCACCAGCATGTATTGCGTGCCGGGGCTGACCTCAGAAGCCTTGAGAACCACGGTATTGCCGCAGGCCAGGGCGGTGCAGAAAGCCCGCACCGCCAAGATAATCGGCGCGTTCCATGGCGCGATGGAGAGCACCACCCCAGCAGGGCGGCGCAGCGCCATGGAAAACATGCCCGGCTTGTTGCTCGGAATGATCTCGCCTTTAACCTGTGTGGTAAGACCCGCCGCTTCCCGGAGCATCCCCGCAGCGAGGCGGGCGTTGAACGCCGCCCATGGCGCGGAGGCGCCGGTCTCGGAGATCATAAGCGTCCGAAAATCCCCGGCCCGCTTGTCCAAAAGCGCCGCCGCCGCAAGCAGGATGTCCCGCCGGGCCGCCGGTGCCAAGGAGGACCATGCCGGTAGCGCTGCCGCGCAGGAGTCTACAGCTCGCACCGCATCCGCAGGCGAGGCCGCGGCACCCTGCGATACCATCTGTCCGTTTAAAGGGCTTTGCCGCTCGAACCAGCCGCGTTCGCCGCCCGCGTCCATGTTATCGATAATCAAATGTGCTTGCATTGTTCCCCCGATCGAAGACGGGCGCCGCTTGCGCCAGCCGATATTTTTAAGATAACTCTCAAAAAACATGGACAGTGTCAACCTGAAAGTTTAAAAGGGCCGCCATCGAGGAGGAACATCGAATGACGAGATGCATTACCGTTGAAGAAGCCTTCGTGACCGCGGAGATCGCCGCCGCCTGGAAACCCGTGCTGCACAGCAGCGATTGCGAACCTGGCTTCAAAGCCATGGGAAATTCCATTCTTGCCGAGACGCCCGCCAACGCCACGCTGCACAGCCGGCTGCTCGACATCGGGCAGGGCCGGATCGACCACATGGACAGCATTGGCGTGGACATGCAGATTCTGTCGCTCACATCGCCGGGCGTGCAGGTTTTCAAGCCCGATCTGGCGACCGCCCTGGCACGGGATTCGAACGACGCACTGGCCACAGCGGTCCGGGCTTTCCCTAAGCGCTTGGCGGGTCTCGGCGCGGTGGCGCCGCAAGACCCAGCGGCGGCGGCCAAGGAAATCAGCCGCTTCAAATCACTCGGATTGTGCGGCGTCATCATCAATTCGCACACCTTCGGCGAATATCTCGACCTGCCGAAATTCGCGCCGCTGCTGGAAGCCCTGGAAGCAGCGCAGCTCCCCCTTTATCTGCACCCGCGCGAGCCATCCCCAGCAATGGTCGGCCCGTATCTCGATTACGGGCTATATTTTGCCGGCTGGGGTTTCGCGGCGGAAACCAGCCTGCACGCCATGCGCCTCATCATGTCCGGGGCGTTCGAACGCTTCCCTAAGCTCAAGATCATTCTTGGTCATATGGGCGAGGGCATCCCCTTCTGGCTACAGCGGATCGACAACCGCTATTTGCTGCAAGTGAAGATCGGGGCCGTGGAAAAACTTCCGCTGCTGCCGAGTGAATATTTTCTCAATAATTTCTACATCACCACCGCCGGTGTCACTTCCATGCCAGCGCTGCGGTTATCCCTCGATATGCTCGGCCCGGAGCGGATCATGTTCGCGGCGGATTTTCCCTATGAGGACGACGCAGAGGCAGTCGCTTTCTTGAAGTCTGCGACGCTGAGCGAGGAAGAGCGACGGCTCATTTCACATGCGAATGCCGAGCGTATCTTCGGGCTCCCTTGCGAGGCCTGAGGGCTTGCTGGAATAGTTGGCGACCGTCCCGGATGGCGATACACTTGCTTATGTCAGATATATATACCCCCCAAACCTCAAATCATCGTGATTCCTCGTTAGAGGAAAACAAGGCACCGGAAGAGCGGTCGCAGATTCAAGTCATTGCCCGAGCGGCATCGGTTTTGCGTGCGCTGGAGAGTGAAGATATAGGGCTAAGCCTCAGCCAAATTGCCGCAAGAGTGGGTTTGCCGAGGTCCACGATTCAACGCATCGTGGCGGCTTTGGAGGCTGAGAAATTTGTCGTCTCGGCATCGTCTTCAGGCGGCTGGCGTTTGGGCCCGGCGCTGATTCGGCTTGCTTCCTCTGTAAAGATCGATGTGCTTGCGATTGCACGTCCTTTGATCGCGAAGCTATCCGCCGAACTTAACGAAACCGTCGATATTTCGATTCCGGACAAAGACCATGTCGTCTTTGTCGAACAAGCGATCGGCTCCCAGCGGTTGCGTACCGTGTCCGCCGTCGGGGAGGTTTTTCCGCTCTATTGCACCGCGAACGGCAAAGCTTTTTTGGCCGATCTGACCGACGAGGAAATTATCCGCCGTATCGGCAAGCGCTACAACGCCCGGACCTCACGAAGCTTTACCACCTTCGAAGAGTTGTTTGCAGATATCTGTAGAATACGTAAGCAAGGCTATGCGATCGACCGGGAAGAGCACACGGAGGGGGTAAGTGCCGCCGGGGTCTTGGTTTACGATACGCTCGGCAATCCTTTGTTGGTCTCCGTTCCAGTTCCGGCATCCCGCTTCGAGGACCGCGAGAAGCTGATCGTCGAGCAACTTCTCAAAACGAAAAGCAAGCTTCAGGCAAGATTCGAGGCCGGGTGCTAGGCCGCTTAGCTAATTGCAAATTCGCTGGAGCGCGTAGCATCACGGCCGCACCTCTGTTCGGCACTATTCGACGCCAACATCCCACTTGCAAAACCAGCCTATAATGTGATACATGTGTCCCGTATTATAGTACAACTAATGACCGTGTGGAAGGAAGCGGAACATGACCGTGATGGTACGGGGAATCCCGTTCGAGGGTAATCTTGATAACTCGATGGGTCTCGAATTCTATAATTTATCGCATCGCTTCGGCTTCCAATCACCGAACTGGCCGTACTTCCAGGACGTGCAGATCGAACGCATTCATTATATGGCGAAATCCGGTGTTCTTTCGCAGCGCATCACGACCACGATGCATAACGGCACGCATATCGATGCGCCGGCGCATGTGGTCTGCGGCACGCCATTCATCGATGAAGTACCGCTCCCGCATTTCTTCGGCAGCGGCATCGTGGTCAGTATCCCTAAGAAAAAATGGGAATCGATCACCTATGATGATCTGGAAGCCGCAGCTGGAAAAGTGGTGCGGCCGGGTGACGTGGTCATCATCAATACCGGCTGGCACAAGCAATACGAGGACAACGACCAGTATTTCGCCTATTGCCCTGGCCTCGTGCCGTCCGCAGCGGATTGGCTGGTGGAGAAAAAGGTTAAAGTTGTCGGCCATGATACGCAGGCGAATGATCACCCGCTCGCCACCGCAATCGGCCCGCATCGCAATGGACCGTTGCTGCCGCATCTTGCGAAGGAATATCTCGAATGGTCCGGAGGCAATACATGGGAGCAGGACTTTCCTGACTGGGAGCCGGTGCATCGCAAACTGTTTTCCAACGGCATCATGGGGATCGAGAACGTCGGCGGTGATCTGGACGCGGTGACCGGCAAGCGCGTCACCTTCGCATTCTTTCCGTGGAACTGGGACCGCGGCGACGGCTGCATCATTCGCCTCGTCGCCATGATGGATAAAAAGCAAGCCTACCGCATTGAATCAGGGGAGGAGTTTTAATCATGCTGATCAAACGATTCAATGAAGCTAAACCTTATCAGGCGCCAAATCATTTCGATATGCGTGGGCTGCGGTTGCAAGGGTTCGAAGACGGCGGCCCGGAAAAATTCACGGTCGGGCTTTCGCATTTCCTCCCCGGCGGGGGCGCCGGGCCGGATTCCTCGCCGCTGGAAAAGGTCTATGTCGTGCTCACCGGAAAGCTTTCCATTTGGGCCGGCGGCAAGCAGGAAACTCTTGGGCCGCTGGATTCCTGCACGATTGGCCCGAACGTGGAGCGGAAAATTCTCAACGAAACCAATGAAGTCGTTACCATGATCGTGGTGATGCCGTATCCGCCGTCATAACCGGCCACATGGTCTGGAGGAATGACCAATGAATACCTGGCTCAAAAACCCGCTCGCATTATTTGACATCACCGGGCGTGTCGCCGTCGTCACCGGGGCGACCGGTGCATTCGGCGCGCTCGCTGCGCAGGTTTTGGCGGGCGCAGGCGCCAAACTTGTTCTCGCCGCCGGCAAGGCCGATGAGCTGGAAAAAATTGCCGCTCAGTGCCGAGAGCTCGGCGCGGAAGTCGCCACCGTAAACCAACGTCCGGACACTGAAGCGCAATGCGCTTCCATCGTTGAAGCTGCGGATCCGCTCGGTGGTATTGATATTCTTGTCGTTGCCTCTGGCATGAACGACGTGGTCCCGGCGACGCAGATGTCGCCGGAGCGCTTCGCCGCGGTCATGCAGGCCAATGTCACCGGCTCCTGGCTCATGGCCCGCGCCGCCGGCACGGCGATGCTGGCGCATGGGCGCGGCGGCAAAATCGTTCTCACTTCCTCCGCGCGCGGCCTGCTCGGCCATCCGGCGGGCTACTCCGCCTATTGCGCCTCCAAATCGGCGGTGGACGGCATCACCAAGGCGCTCGGCTGCGAATGGGGATCGAAAAACATCGTGGTTAACGCCATCGCCCCCACCGTCTTCCGCTCGGCCCTTACGGCCTGGATGTACGGCGATGACGAGCGGGCCACGACCGTCCGCACCGGCTTCCTTGCCCGCGTGCCGAAAGGCCGTCTGGGCGAGCCGGAGGACCTTGCCGGTCCATTGCTGTTCCTGGTCTCGGATGCCTGCAATTTTTACACCGGGCATATTTTGTATGCCGATGGCGGATACACCGCAGGGTGACAAAATCGCGCATCACCGTTCTGGGCGCGGGGCTGATGGGCCACGGCATCGCGCAGGTATTCGCGCTCGCCGGGCATCACGTCACGGTCTATGACCCGCTTCCAGTCAGCCTGGAAAGCTTGCACGCCCGCATCACCGCCAACCTGTCAGATCTCGCCCAGGATACCGGCTGCATGTCCCGCGTCAGCGGCACCGGCAACCTGGCAGAAGCCGTTGCAAGCGCCGATGTTATAATCGAGGCCGCGCTCGAAGACCTGGGCGTAAAGCGCACGCTGTTCGCTCAGGTGGAAGCTGCGGCGCCGCATAACGCGATCCTAGCCAGCAATACCTCGGTCATGCCGATTACCGATATCATGAGCGGTCTCGTGCATAAGGAGCGCGCGCTCGGCACCCATTGGTGGAATCCGCCATTCCTGGTGCCATTGGTCGAAGTCATCCCGACCAAATGGACGGCGCCCGATGTCGCCGCGCAAATGATGACACTTCTGAAAGCTGCCGGGAAAACGCCCGTGCATGTTAAGCGCGATGTTCCGGGTTTTATCGGTAACCGCCTCCAACACGCCCTATGGCGCGAAGCAATTTCGCTCGTCGAGAACGGCATCTGTTCGGCGGAGGATGTTGATACCGTGGTGAAAGCGAGCTTTGGCCGCCGCCTCGGCGTTTTAGGCCCGCTCGAGAATGCCGATCTTGTTGGCACGGACCTTACGCTCGCGATTCATAAGACCGTTTTGCCCGCGATCGATTCAACGCCAGGCCCATCGCCTTTGCTGGAAAAGCTCGTGAACGAGGGTAAACTTGGGATGAAATCAGGATGCGGGTTCAGAAGCTGGACCGCCGAGCAACAAGCGGAACTGCGAGGCCGAGTATTCAAGGCACTCAAGGCCGCGCAAGAAAAACAGGAGGTCTAAGGTGAGCAGCGTACAGAAAAACTCCAGTAAAGTCATCATCACCTGCGCGATAACCGGTGGCATCCACACGCCGACCATGTCCGATGCGCTGCCGCTGACGCCGGATGAGATCACCGAACAATCGGTCGCCGCTGCGGAGGCCGGTGCGGCGATACTGCACCTCCATGCGCGCGATCCGTCCAACGGCCGCCCCTCGCCGGACCCGAAGCTGTTCATGGATTTTCTGCCGCGCATCAAACAGCAGACCGACGCGGTGCTGAACATAACCACGGGCGGCGGCCTCAACATGACTGTGCAGGACCGGCTTGCGGCTCCCCTTGTCGCCAAGCCTGAAATGTGCTCGCTCAACATGGGCTCAATGAATTTTGCAATCTTTCCCTTGGCGGACCGGTTTCAAAAATGGAAGCATGATTGGGAGGAGCCGTATTTAAGGGGTACGGATGATTTCATCTTCCGCAACACCTTCCGGGACATCGCGAACATCATCGAACTGCTTGGCAAAGACCATGGCACGCGGTTCGAGCATGAATGTTACGACGTCGGGCATCTCTACAACCTCGCGCATTTCGTCGACCGCAAGCTTATCGAACCACCTTTTTTTGTGCAGACTATATTCGGCATCCTGGGCGGCATCGGCGCCGATTGGGATAATCTGCACTTCATGAAGAAAACCGCCGATAAGCTTTTCGGCGCCGACTACATTTGGTCGGTTCTTGCAGCAGGCCGCTTTCAGCTGCCCTTCGTCACCCAGGCAGCGATGATGGGCGGCAATGTCCGCGTCGGGCTTGAGGATAATCTCTATATCTCGAAAGGGAAACTGGCGAGTTCAAATGCCGAGCAGGTTCGCAAGGTGCGCGCCGTTTTGGAATCGCTCGACCATGAGATTGCAACGCCCGCCGAAGCCCGCATGATATTAAACCTAAAAGGAGCCGATCGCGTCGGGTTTTAATAACAGCTTCGCTCAAGAAACCAGCCGCGCCAAGAAACTTGATAAATAATCGAAAGGAATCTCCTGTGTCCAAAAATGAAGCAGTTTTCGTGCCGGCCAATCCTTATAACGAGAACGACGAGAAGGGCTTGCTTAGCCGATTCGAACCGGGCACGCGAACTCTTCCTGCGGGCTTTCAGGTAGATCCTCGGTTCATGCCCCTGCCGGTCGATATTGTGCTGGAGAAAGACGTCGCTGTCACCCTGCGTGACGGCGTGACGATCTACACCGACATCCTTCGCCCAGCCGGCACCAAGAAGGTTCCCGTGATCGTTGCCTGGAGCCCTTACGGCAAAAGCCGTGGGAATGCGCCAATTTATATGGAGCTTTTCGCGTTGCTGGGCATGGACACCAGCATCTTATCCGGTCTGATGAAATTCGAAGGCCCTGATCCCGCCTTCTGGTGCGCCCATGGCTATGCGGTCTGCAACCCAGACCCGCGTGGCTCCTTCAATTCAGAAGGCGATATCCGCGTCTGGACCCGGCAGGAGGCGGAAGACTACTATGACCTCATCGAGTGGCTTGGCGTGCAGGACTGGTGCAACGGCAAGGTGGGGACTACCGGAAACTCTTACCTCGCAATCTCGCAATGGTTTGTTGCGGCCGAGCAGCCGCCGCATCTCGCCGCAATCGCGCCGTGGGAGGGCATGAGCGACATCTATCGTGATCTCGTCATGCGCGGCGGGATTCCTGACTTTCCCTTTCCCCGGCAACTCGCGCGCAGCTTCGTTGGCAAAAACCTCCGGCAGGATATGGTCGCGGAGGCCGAGCAACACCCGCTGATGGACGCGCATTGGGAGACCCACACCCCGGTGTTCGAGAACATCACCGTACCCGCCTACATCGTGGCAAGTTACTCGAACATGATCCACACGCCAGGCACGTTTCGCGGCTGGCGCAGAATCGGTTCCGCCGACAAATGGCTCCGTATCCACAACAACATGGAATGGCCGGATTATTACGAAGAGGCCAATCTCAACGACTTGCTTCGTTTCTTCGATCACTACCTTAAGGGCATGGACAACAGCTGGCAGGAAACGCCGCGTGTGCGCTACTCGGTATTAGACCTCGAAGGCAACGATCAAATCAATATTGCAGCGGGAGCGTTCCCGCCGGAAGATTTCCGCGAGGTCAAATACTATCTGAATGCCGCGTCAAACGCTCTTGGCGCCGGCGCGCCGGGCAAAGACGCCACGGCAGCCTACGATGCGGAATCCGAGCAGGGAAGCGTTTCCTTTACCGTCCGTGCCGACGCGCCGATGGAGTTCGTCGGCTATCCCAAGCTGCGCCTCTGGGTAGAAGCGGATGGCTCGGACGACATGGATATATTCATCTTTCTGCAAAAGCTGAATGCCAACGGCGAACAGCTGGAACAGTTTAACATACCCAATCACGGACCCAAAATGCAGGAGCTGACGCGCAATGGCGCCGCGATCCTGAAATATAAAGGTTCGAATGGCCGCCTGCGCGTGTCGATGCGGCGTCTCGATGAGACGCGCTCAACAGACAGCATACCGGCGCATAGCTTTGACCGTGTCGAAAAGCTCGCACCTGGAGAAATTGCCTGCGTTGACATCGACCTGTTCCCGGTCGGGCTGGTGCTATACCCTGGAGAGCAGCTGCGGCTGGTCATCAGCGGCCATCATTTGCTCGGCGGCGTGATGCCCGGAACCCCCAATGTTTCGGCCGAAAACCGGGGTCGGCACATCATTCACACTGGCGGATCATACGCTTCCTATCTTCAACTTCCGGTAAAAGGAGGACGTTGAAAACGAGAACCGGCGGCTCTTATGGTCGATGACCCTAGCTTGCTGCCCGCGCGTCGCCTGGGCGGTAGAGGTTGCCGACGGTTTCGCCGAACGGGCCGTTGTTCGTTTGGGTCCCGAATTGCGCGACGGGGTGGCGGATGGGAAGTTTCGGAAAAACCAACTCGGCGAAGCGGTACGCTTCTTCAAGATGGGGGTAGCCAGAAAGGATGAAGTGATCGATGCCAAGCGCCATGTATTCCTTCATCCGGGCGGCCACTTGGTCGGGGTTGCCGACCAATGCCGTACCCGCGCCGCCGCGCACCAGCCCAACTCCGGCCCAAAGATTGCGTGAGACTTCGAGCCTGTTCCGCGCGCCCCCATGGAGTGCTGCCATCCGGCGCTGCCCAACCGAATCCATGGCTGCGAAACGCCGCTGCGTTTTCGCGATGGTTTCGTCATCAACGTAGCGGATCAAATCTTCCGCCGCCGCCCAGGCTTCGTCCGCGGTCCCGCGCACGATAACGTGCAACCGAATGCCGAACTGAAGCTTGCGTCCACGCGCCGCCGCTGCTTGCGCCGCCCGGCGAAGTTTCTCCGCGACCAGCGCCGGGGGCTCGCCCCAGGTGAGGTATGTATCGACCAATTCGGCGGCGACAGCGATTCCGGCGTCCGACGAGCCGCCAAAAAACAGCGGCGGATGAGGCTTCTGCACCGCGGGAAAGAGAACCTGCCCATCTTCGATGCACATATGCTTGCCGGCGTAGTCCACATGGTCGCCGGTTAGCAGCTCTTTCCAAATCTTCAGGAATTCCTGTGTAACTTCGTATCGCTCCTCATGGCCGAGGAAAATACCGTCGCCGGTGTTCTCAGACGGATCGCCGCCGGTGACAATATTGATCAGCAACCGGCCGCCGGAAATCCGGTCGAAAGTGGCGGCCATGCGGGCGGCGAGCGACGGATTGAGCAGGCCGGGGCGAAATGCCACCAGATAGCGCAACTGTCTTGTCAGCGGCACCAACGAGGAGGCAACCACCCAGCTATCCTCGCAGGATCGCCCGGTGGGAATCAGCACGCCGTAGTACCCCAGCCGGTCCGCGGCCTGGGCGATTTCGGCAAGGTATGCATGATCGACGGCGCGGCCACCTATTTGGGTGCCTAGATGCCTTCCATCCCCATGCGTCGGCAGAAACCAGAGAATGTTCGTATCGGTCGCGGGTTGCAGTGCCATTGAAAATTTCCTCAGGCGGGCCAAGCAGCGTTGCGAACGTCGATCTTGGCCGGGATCAGGCCGAGCTTGAAAAATGCGTCGGCGATTTTCTGCTGATCAGCAAAAATTCCCGCGTTAAGTTTATGGACACCGTATTTCTGCCGGCCAAACCAGATTTTTAAGGTCGGCTCTGGCAACCCAATGCCTAGGGCAATATCGGTGGCGGTTTCGTTTATGTGCTGGCTTTCCCAAGCCTCCTGCGCATTAATGACCTCAATCGCGGCATTCAGCGCATCTGGATGTTGTATTGAAAAATCACGGGTCGAGGAATAGAATGCACGGTTCGGCATCAGACCCGTGCCATCTGTCAGCACCTGACTGCCTGCCGCCTGGGCTCCGGCAAAAAACGGGTCCCAGATCGACCATGCATCGACATCGCCACTGCTGAACGCGGCGCGCGCATCCGCCGGTTGCAGGAACACCTTGGTGACGTCGCTATACGGAACACCGGCTTGGGCGAGGGCTGAGAGCAGCAGATAATGCGCGCTGGAGCCTTTCGCGACTCCCACTTTTTTTCCGGCCAGATCTTGCACCGATTGCAGCTTGCTCGATGCCGGTTTTAAGATCGCCACGGCGCGTGGGCTTGGACTCGTCGCCGCGACGTAAACAATGGGCGTGCCGGCAGCTTGGGCAAAAATGATCGGCGGTTCACCGGTAAAGCCAAAATTCACCGCACCGGCATTCAGCGCTTCTAGCAGCGGCGGGCCGGAGGTGAACTCCGCCCAGGCAACATCATAGCCAAGCGGGTTCAGCTTCGCTTCAAACGCGCCACGCGCCCGCGCAAGCACAAGTGTTACCGAGGCTTTTTGATAGCCGATGCGTAAAACGCCTTTGTTGGCGCCAAATGCTGGAAAGCCCTTTAGCATCAAGGCCGGGGTGGCGAGGGAAGCGGTTGCGAGAAGGGTACGGCGGCGCATGAGAACTCCTGAGAAAACGATTAAAGCTTACAAGGGGTATTTACATAGTAAATCTATTGATGCAATAGAGTTATATCGTTATGGAGAATGACATGGCATTCATGGAGAGCCTGGCGCTACCGCCGCCGCTGGTCAGAACGTGGCGTCTGCCCAGGGCCGCCCGCCGGGCCGCTGCGCCGCTTGCGCTGATCGTGCTGTGGCAGGCGGCAGCAGCTTCGGGTCTAACGAGCCCACAGACTATGCCGGCGCCTTCGTTGATCGTGACAAGCTTCTGGAACCTTATTGTCACCGGCCAGCTTTGGCCTAATTTAATAACGTCTCTCACCCGGGTCGTGGCTGGTCTCGCCGCTGGGGTTACGGCGGGAACGGCTCTGGCTCTACTGGCTGGTCTGACCAAAACCGGCGAAGATTTGATTGATCCTGGCGTACAGATGGCGCGCACTCTGCCGCATCTGGCGCTGATCCCGCTGATGATCCTTTGGTTCGGCATTGGCGAGACGCCGAAAATCGTCATCATCGCGCTCGGCGCCAGCTTTCCCATTTATCTTAATCTATTTGGCGCTATTCGCGGCGCGGACCGTAAATTGCTCGAGACGGGTGCGGTGCTTGGGCTGTCTCAGCGTGAGGCTATCTGGCATGTCGTGCTGCCCGCGGCACTCCCCGGCTTCCTGGTAGGGTTGCGCCAGGCATTGGGGCTGGCCTGGATCAGCCTGGTGGTCGCGGAGCAGATCAACGCATCCTCCGGCATTGGCTACCTGATTATGAACGCGCGGGATTTTTTGCAGACCGCCGTTATTTTCGATGGTTTACTCGTCTATGCGATCCTCGGCCTCGCCACCGATTGGCTGGTTCGCAGCCTTGAGAAACATCTTTTGGCTTGGCGGCCAGCTTTACTCACCCGTTAGGAGATCCGCATGAACATGCTGACCGATGCGCCGTTTCGGGCCGCCGAACGCTTTTCCAGCAATGATCTTGCCGTCGAGGTATGCGGTCTGACGCGGCATTTTGGCGATAACGCCGTGCTTCAAGGGCTTGAACTCGCCATTCGTCCTGGTGAATTCGTTGCCCTACTTGGCCGCTCCGGCTCGGGCAAATCGATCCTGCTGCGTACCCTGGCCGGGCTTGATCCAGCACCGCCGGGCGCTTTGCGAATACCGGCGGCAAAGAGCGTGGTGTTTCAGGAGCCGCGCCTGCTGCCCTGGAAGCGCGTCTGGCGAAATGTCACGCTTGGGCTTCGGGCAGCAGACCCACGCAGGCGTGCCGAGGCGGCGCTGGCGGAGGTTGGGCTCAGTCACCGGCTCAATGCCTGGCCTCTCACGCTTTCTGGCGGCGAGGCCCAGCGCGCTGCTTTGGCCCGGGCCTTGGTGCGCGAGCCAGCGCTGTTGCTGTTAGATGAACCCTTTGCCGCTTTGGATGCCTTAACGCGGCTGAGGATGCAGGACTTGGTCCTTGCGTTATGGCGGGCGCACCAGCCTGCCGTGCTCCTGGTAACGCATGATGTTGATGAGGCGCTGAGCCTTGCCGACCGCGTGCTCGTACTCGAGAACGGCAAGATCGCGCTCGACCTGAGCGTCGAGTTGCCGCGCCCGCGCCGCCGGGAAGCAGCTGCCTTCACAGCCCAGCGCGCCAGCTTGCTGGCCGCACTCGGCGTTTTTCACTGAACTAAAAACTTTCAACAGGAGCACAAAACATCATGTCTGATCTTCGCCTGACACGCCGAAACGCGCTGGCGCTCGCCAGTAGCTCATTGGCCGCCGCGGCCATCACCCGCGGCGCGCACGCAGCCAACGCCGATGGTCTGCTGAATGTCTCCTACGACCCCACCGAAGCGCTTTATACCGAATACAATCAGCACTTTGCCGCTTATTGGCAAAAGCGCACCGGCGTGTTGCCCAAGCTGAATTATTCACACGGCGGCTCCGGCGCACAGGCCCGCGCGGTAATTGAAGGTTTGGGCGCCGACGTCGTTACGCTGGCGCTGGCCTATGATATCGACGCCATCGCCAAGACCGGCCTGCTGGCGAAAAACTGGCAGTCGCGCCTGCCGGATAACAGCACGCCCTATACCAGCACCATCGTGTTCCTGGTGCGGGCCGGCAACCCAAAGGGCATCAAGGACTGGGGCGATCTCGTAAAGCCGAATGTGCAGATCATCACGCCGAATCCTGAAACCTCCGGCGGCGCGCGCTGGAATGTACTTGCGGCCTACGCCTGGGCGCTGAAAGCCTATGGCAGCGCGGATAAAGCCAAGGCGTATCTCAAGGCGTTGTTTTCCAACGTGCCGGTGCTCGATACCGGGGCGCATGGCGCGACGTTGACGTTTACCCAGCGCAAGATCGGCGACGTATTGCTGGCCTGGGAGAACGAGGCATTTTTGTCGATCAAGGAGGCCGGGCCAGGCTCGTATCAAATCGTCGCGCCCTCGCTCAGCATTTTGGCCGAGCCGCCGGTCGCGGTGGTTGACCGTAACGCCGCCAAGCATGGCACCACAGCGCTGGCGACGGCATATTTGCAGCAGCTTTATACACCGGAAGCGCAGGATATTATCGGTAGGAATTTCTACCGCCCGCGCGCTGCGGCAGCCGTTGCGAAGTATTCGGCTCAATTTCCCAAACTGGAATTGACGACGATCGCGCAATTCGGTGGCTGGACGCAGGCGCAGGCAAAATTCTTCGCCAGCGGTGGGATCTTCGATCAGGTCTATGGAAACGGCGCCTGATGTCTGCAACGCTCAATCTGGCGCGCGCAGGAGCGCGCTGGCGTAGGCCCAGCATTCTGCCGGGTTTCCGGCCGACGCTGGCCATAACGCTGCTTTGGCTTGCCGCGCTGGTGGTGGGGCCGCTTGGTGTGATGCTTTGGTTCACCGCGGGTCTCGGCTGGCATGGCTTCTTTGCCGTCGCCGGGCAGCCGCGCGTGCTGGGTGATCTCTGGGTCAGCGTATGGACGGCGCTTACCGCAAGCCTGCTTAATGCTTTCTTCGGCTTGCTCGTCGCCTGGGTGCTAACGCGCTATCGCTTTCCGGGGCGGCGCATCGCCGATGCAATCGTGGATTTGCCTTTTGCACTGCCCACCGCGGTGGCAGGCATCGCGCTTTCGACGCTATACGCGCCGCAGGGTTGGCTTGGCGCATTGCTGGCGCTAATAGGGGTGCAGGTCGCGTTCAAACCCGCAGGCATTGTCGTTGCGATGATGTTCGTCTCGCTGCCCTTCATCGTGCGGACGGTGCAGCCGGTTATTGAAGAGATGGAGACGGAGCAGGAAGAAGCAGCGACGCTCATGGGCGCGCATCGCTGGCAGATTTTCTGGCGCGTACAATTTCCTGCAATCCTTCCCGCGTTGCTCACGGGCTTGGCGCTCGCCCTTGCACGCTGTCTCGGGGAGTATGGCTCTGTCATTTTCATCGCCGGGAACAAGCCGATGGTCTCTGAAATCCTGCCATTGCTGGTTGTCTCAAAGCTTGACCAATTCGACTACCAGGGTGCGACGGCCATCGGTACGCTGCTGCTGGCGGTTTCGTTCACGTTGTTATTCGCAATCAATCTGCTGCAAGCATGGGTGAGGGGGCGCCATGGCGGGTAGGATTGTCCTCATCGGATCAGCTCTATGCTTTCTAGCGTTGTTCGTGGCGCTACCGCTTATCGTTGTTTTCTCTCAGGCGCTCGCCCTTGGCTGGGCGCACTATTCTCAGGCAATTTTGAACCCGAATGTCGGTTCTGCCATTGAGCTGACACTGCTGATCGCGGTGATTGCCGTGCCCGCCAATCTACTCTTCGGCGTCATCGCGTCGTGGTGCATTGCGCGCTTCGACTTCGCGGGGCGAAATTTATTGGTCACGCTGATCGATCTGCCATTTTCCATCTCACCCGTTGTCGCCGGCTTACTCGAGGTTTTGCTGTTCGGCTTGAACGGTCTTTTCGGCGGCTGGTTGAGCGCGCATAATATTCAAATCATCTTCGCTCTTCCCGGCATGGTCCTTGCCACGATGTTCGTAACTTTTCCATTCGTCGCGCGGGAGGTCATCCCACTTGCACAGGCGCAAGGGAATGACGAGGAAGAAGCAGCGGCAACTCTCGGCGCCTCTGGCCTGCAAATTTTCTGGCGGGTCAGCCTGCCAAAAATCCGTTGGGGCCTGCTTTATGGCGTACTGCTGTGCAATGCGCGCGCGATGGGTGAATTTGGCGCCGTGTCGGTTGTCTCTGGAAAAATCTTTGGCCAGACCGACACGATGTCGCTTGCGATCGCCTCGCTTTACGAAAGCTACGAAATTCAGGCGGCATTTGCCGTGGCTTCGTTGCTGACGCTGCTCGCAATTGTCACTTTGGCTTTAAAGGCGATGCTGGAATGGCGGCATCGCGATGAACTGCACGTTACAAGAAGGAAACGCGCGCCATGAAGGGTACGTCGATCGAAATTCATAACCTACATCGCTCGTTTGGGCAGCATCATGTTCTGCGGGATGTCAGCCTGGCAGTCCGGCCAGGAGAATTGCTCGCATTGCTAGGCCCATCAGGCTCCGGTAAAACAACTCTGTTACGCCTGATCGCGGGGCTTGACTTTCCAGACGCCGGCGAAATTACGTTTGACCGCGACGACGCGCTTAATCGTGTTCCAAAGGAGCGTGGCGTTGGCTTCGTGTTTCAGCATTACGCGCTGTTCCGCCATATGAGCGTGTTCGAGAATATCGCTTTCGCGCTGCGCGTTCGGCGGACGCCGAAAGCATTGGTGCATCAGCGTGTTACCGACTTGCTGCGGTTAATCCAACTGGAGACGTTGGCGTCGCGCTATCCGGCGCAGCTTTCCGGGGGCCAGCGGCAGCGCGTGGCGTTGGCGCGCGCGCTCGCCATTCAGCCGCGGGTGCTGTTGCTCGATGAGCCTTTCGGCGCGCTGGATGCAGTCGTGCGGCGCGATTTGCGCCGATGGTTGCGCCAGCTCCATGAGGAAATGGCGATCACCACATTATTTGTCACGCATGATCAGGAGGAAGCGTTCGAACTCGCTGACCGGGTCGTGATCATGAATGCCGGACGGATTTGCCAGGAGGGTACGCCGATCGAGATTTATCGCGACCCGGCGGATACGTTCATCCATGAATTTTTGGGCGAAAGCAACCGTCTGGCCTGCCGGGTAACGAACCGCAGTGTCATCGCCGCAGAAGCTGGTTTTGTACTCGGAAATGCTTCGGTCGAGGACGGCAGTTATCAAGCCTACGTGCGTCCCGATCACGTGTCGGTTCAGCCGAACGTGGCAGGCGTTTGGTCGATCACGCGCATCGCCGCCTCCGGTTCGCGGGCGCGAGTGACGCTCGCAACCGAAGGTTTAAGCATTCAAGCGGAAATCAGTACCGACCGCGTAACCGAGCTTGAACTTGTAACGGGCCGGCGCGCCGATCTCATCTTTGGACGTGGCGAATTGTTCGGGTTCGATGGCAAGCCGAAAGGACATTTGGCGCCGCTGACGCGCGATGCCGCAAGCGCGCTTAGATTGGTGGATCGCAACTAAAACGGAATCCTCACGTGCTTGGGTAATCATGGCGGACGAGATTCGGCTGCGAAGGAGTTTCCGAGCGTTGAACACATTCAACCGATTTTCCGGGCTGTTCACGGAAAACCCAACCGTCCTCATTGATGAATTTGATTTCGTTGTCAGGTTCAAAAGATGCTTTTTTGAAGACGCGGCTGCGGCGCGGTTGCTTCTCAGATCCAATGGACATTTGACCCTCCTTATTACAACTAGATCGATAGAGATATAGGCCTAAATTTTCAAATTAAATTTTCAAAAGCTGACCATTGGCAACTTAGCCGGTGCAGAAATCTTAAAACCTGCGCGTGAATAAGAAGCCGCCGCCCGATCGTCATTGGCGCGATAATTGCTCATCTTGTGTTATGACGGGTAAAATGGCTTGAAGATACTGTTGGCGGATAATGATGGCGGCCACGGCCCGAAGCTGGTTGCCCTTTTGATGGCGCAAGATACCAGTTTTTCGGTCAGCATGGCGCAGCCGGGCGAGAATTTGCTCGATGCCGTGCGCCGTATTGGACCCGATGTGGTCATCGTCGATATGGCGCGGCCGGATCGCGATGGGCTGGATTCCGTGCGGGTCTTGAACGCACGGGAGAACTTGCCGGTGCTGATGTTCATCGACGAGGACGACCCCGAGTTCATGGAGGCGGCAATCGCGGCCGGGGTGGCATCTTATCATGTCGGCAGCGCGGCGTTGAGCGTGATCAAGCCGATTTTGCACACTGCCATGGCCGTGTTCCAGCGGATGCGCGCCCTGCAAGACCAGCTCGCCGAGGCGCAGGAGCAGATCGAGGCGCGGCGGACGATCGACGCCGCCAAGCGCTTGCTGATGGCCCAGGAAAAAATGAGCGAGCCCGCCGCGCATCGGTTTTTGCAGCGCCGGGCAATGACGCAACAGAAAAAACTAACCGAGATCGCAGCGGCGCTGCTGCGTGACCGCATGGAGAAACGTTGATGGCTGAAACGATCCGGCTGGGGCTGTTGCGCTTGTGCGATGCCGCCCCGGTCATCCTCGCGGACCACGAGCAGATGTTCATGCGCGAAGATGTGCGTGTCCGGCTGTTTATCGAGCCCTCCTGGGCGAACATCGCCGATAAGCTGAGCTATGGGCTGCTGGACGGTGCCGTGATGCTGCCGCCGCTTGCCATCGCCTGCGTCGCCGGGCTGCGCGGGCGAAAAACAGAGCTGGTGGTGCCGATGGGCCTGAGCGCCAATGGCAATGCGATTACTCTCGCTTCGGCACTGGCGCGTGATTATCTGGGTTTTGGGATTGGTGGCCTGACCGTACGCAAACGGCTGCGCCTGGCGGTCGTGCATGGCTTCTCCACGCATGACCTATTGTTGCGCGACTGGCTGGCCGCGGCGGGTGCTGACCCGGAGAAGGATGTGGAGATAACCGTGCTGCCACCGGCTGAAATGGTGAGCGGCCTGGCGGCGGGCGCAATCGACGGGTTTTGCGCCGGTGCGCCCTGGGGGCAGGTCGCGGCCCATGCCGGGCTTGGTTTCATCGCCATGAGATCGTGCGAAATATGGCCCGACCATCCGGAAAAATGCCTGGCGTTGCGGGCGGATCTGGTGGCGCGTGACCCTGCGGGCGTAACCGGAATATTGCGGGCCTTGTATAAATCCGGGCGCAAATGCGCGAAGGCGGAGCAGCGCCCAGCTTTGGCGGCGTTGCTCGCGCAACCGGGCTATCTCAATCTGCCCGCCTCGCTGCTCGAGCTTGCGTTGAACCCGGATGATGGGGGCCCGCTGTTTACGCACCAGCGGCCAGAAGTGGCGGACGAGAAATGGTTTGCAGCCAAAATGCTGCGCTGGTGTAAGGCGCCCCCGGACAGATTGAGCACTGTGCCGAACCTTTCCCGGCCAGACCTGTTTTTAGACGCGTGCGGCAGCATGATTATATAATGCACTGCTATCGCCTGTTCTAAAGGCAAACTGATAAATGCTTCATCAAAGACTGGAAAAATAAGCAGAATATTCAGCTTTTTGTTTGGCACGCATTTTGCTGCACCGCACCTTAAGCGGCGGATGCTGTTTTCGAGGCAGTCAATGGCGATTGCTTTCGGACCAAGCGGGGCGACCCCGGAATTTTCTTCGCGAGCCAAGGGACGGTTCGCAGGCGGTGCCGCTCAGCACGCGCCAGGAGTCATCATCATGTCTCTCGCGGTCAAAAAGAATTTTCTGCAATCCGGCCATCTTCCTACGCTCATCGCCGCCTTCATCTATTTTGACTTCAGCTTCATGTGCTGGGTGCTGCTCGGCCCGCTTGGCATTCAAATCTCAAAAGCGCTGGCGCTCGACCCCGCGCATAAGGGGCTCATGGTCGCCACACCGGTGCTCGTGGGTGCCGTATTGCGGATCGTCAACGGCCTCCTCTCCGACCACTTTGGCGCCAAAAAGGCGGCCATCGGCGCACAGAGCTTCGTGATTATTGGCCTAGCGGCGGCCTGGGCCCTGGGCGTTCCGAATTTCACCGCCGTGCTGCTGCTGGGCGTGGTGCTGGGCATGGCCGGTGCATCGTTTGCTATCGCGCTGCCCATGGCGTCGCGCTGGTATCCGCCGGAGCATCAGGGCAAGGCGCTGGGCCTGGCGGGTGCGGGTAATTTCGGCACCGTCATCGCTGCTCTTGCCGCACCGGCGCTGGGCCTGCGCTTTGGCTGGGTTAACGTGTTCGGCTTCTCGGCGCTGCTGATGACCGGCGTACTCGCGCTGTTCGTCGTGCTTGCCAAGGACGCGCCGGTGCAGCCACCCCGGCAGACACTGGCGGGCTACCTCAAGATTCTGGCCATTGCCGATACCTGGTGGTTCATGCTGTTTTACGCCGTCACCTTTGGCGGCTTCGTCGGGCTGGCGTCGTCACTCAGCATTTATTTTCATACGCAATACGGGCTTGCCCCTGTGCAGGCGGGGTATGCGGTCGCGGCTTGCGTGTTTACAGGCTCCATGTTCCGTCCCATCGGTGGCTGGGCGGCGGACAGGTTCGGCGGCATCGCCTCGCTTTCGGTGCTCTACCTCATCGCCGCCGCCATGCTGGTGCTGGTCAGCCTTGGCCTGCCGTCGCTCACTTTGGCGCTCATCACCATCATCGTCGCCATGCTAGCGCTGGGCACCGGCAATGGCGCTGTATTTCAGCTTGTCCCGGTGCGCTTTGGGCGGGAGATCGGCGTCATCACCGGGCTGGTTGGCTGCGCGGGCGGCGTTGGCGGGTTCTATCTTGCATCCTCGCTCGGCTATTCCAAGCAATGGACCGGGTCATATCAGACCGGTTTCCTCATCTTCGCCGGAATCGCGCTCCTCGCTTTCATCGGCATCAACGTCGTGAAGAAGGAATGGCGCGCCAGCTTCGCGCGCGAAGATGCCGGATCGAACCGGGTGAAAATATAGCTTCTGAGAGGCCGGTTCATGCTTCGGTCAACGCGCGGGCGCGTTCGCCTCAAAAGATCGGGCACTAATTTCCGCTAAGTCTAAGGAAACCAGATCATGAATATGATTGTCAGCACTCGAAAAAAACTTGTCGTCATTGGGAATGGCATGGCCGGAATGCGGACGGTAGAGGAAATCCTTGAGCGCGCACCAGGCATGTTCGAGATCGCGGTGTTCGGCGCCGAGCCGCAGCCTAATTACGACCGGATCATGCTTTCTCCCTTGCTTGCAGGCGAGAAAAACTTCTCGCAGATCGTGCTGAACTCGCTCGAATGGTATGCGGAACACAACATCCGGCTTATCGCTTGGGAGCCGGTGGTGCATATCGACCGCGCGGCCCGCACCGTAACGGGGGAAAAGGGCACCGTGCAGCAATACGACATTCTGCTGCTGGCGACGGGGTCGAACCCTTTCGTGCTGCCGCTGCCCGGCGTGAGCCGCCCCGGCGTCATGACCTTCCGCTCGGTCTCCGACGTGGAGGGAATGTTAAGCGTTGCCGCACCAGGCAAAACCGCCGTCGTGATCGGTGGCGGCTTGTTGGGGCTGGAAGCGGCGCACGGGCTGAATTTGCGCGGGATGGAGGTCAGCGTCGTGCATCTGATGCCGACGCTGATGGAACGGCAGCTCGATGCCTCGGCGGCGCATCTGCTGGAGCGCGCATTGAGCGCACGTGGCATGACGATCTACACCAGCGCAAACACGGAGTCTTTCGATGGCGAGGGCGAGGAGGGCGCAGTTCGTGCCGTCACGTTGAAAGACGGGCGTCGCATCCAGGCGGATCTCGTGGTCATGGCCGTCGGCATTCGCCCGAACGCGGATCTGGCGAAAGCCTCCGGGCTTGAATGCGGCCGTGGTGTGATCGTGAACGATGCCATGCAGACCTCCGACCCTGCGATTTTTGCCATCGGCGAGTGCATTGAGCACAACAAGCAATGCTATGGCCTAGTCGCACCCATCTGGGATATGGCCAAGGTCGCGGCGGATCATATCAGCGGCGTGGCGGAGAGCGGTTTCGTCCCGGTGGCGTCCGGCACCAGGCTTAAGGTCTCGGGCATCGAAATTTTTTCCGTAGGCGCTTTTATGGGCGATAAGACGACCGAGGATATCGTGTTGCGTGACGCCGCGCGCGGCATTTACAAGCGCCTCGTGCTGCGTGGCGACCAGCTGGCGGGTGTCGTTTGCTTCGGCGATACGCGCGATGCGGGTTGGTATTTTCAGCTCCTGAAAGATGAAGCGCCACTTGGCGAACTGCGCGACACGATGATCTTCGGCCCGGTGATGGCCTCCGGAGACCCGAACGATGCGCTGGCGGCCATGCCGGATAATGCCGAGATATGTGGTTGCAACGGCGTGAAAAAATCTACCATCTGCAACGCAATCGTTGAACATGATCTTTGCAGCATTGAGGATGTGCGCGCGCGCACGAAAGCCTCCGCTTCCTGTGGCTCGTGCACATCTCTCGTGGAGGGGTTGCTGCAACTCTCGCTCGGTGCAAATTACGCGCCCGATGCGGTGAAGCCCATGTGCAAATGCACACGCCATGGTCACGATGAAGTCCGGCTGCGGATAAAAGCCGGTGCGTTGAAAACCATTCCAGCGGTGATGCAGGCAATGCAATGGACGACGCCGGATGGCTGCGCCTCCTGCCGCCCGGCGCTCAATTTCTATCTGCTTGCGGCGTGGCCAGGAGAATATGCGGACGACGCGCAATCGCGCTTTGTGAACGAGCGTATGCACGCGAACATCCAGAAGGACGGCACCTACTCGGTGGTCCCGCGCATGTGGGGGGGCACCACCACGGCGGGCGAATTGCGCGCGATTGCCGATGTGGTTGATAAATTCGACATTCCCGCTGTCAAGGTCACAGGCGGGCAGCGTATCGACATGCTGGGCGTGAAAAAGGAAGATCTCCGCGCCGTATGGGAGGATCTCAATGCCGCGGGTCTGGTTTCCGGCCATGCCTATGGCAAGGCGCTGCGTACCGTAAAAACCTGCGTAGGTTCGGAATGGTGCCGTTTCGGCGTCCAGAATTCCACGGCGATGGGCGTTGCGCTGGAGAAAACCACTTGGGGTTCTCAGCACCCGCATAAGGTTAAAATGGCTGTCTCTGGCTGCCCGCGCAACTGCGCTGAGGCAACCATCAAGGATTTCGGCGTGGTCGCGACCGAGGCGGGATGGGATCTGCATGTCGGCGGCAATGGCGGCATTAAAATCCGTGCAACCGATCTGCTTTGCAAGGTTACGAGTGAAAAAGAGGTGATGGAATATGCTTGCGCTTTCCTGCAACTCTACCGCATGGAAGCGCGGTATCTGGAGCGCACCGCACCCTGGATCGAGCGCGTCGGCCTGAAATATGTGCGCGAGAAAATCGTCGATAATGCCGTCCTGCGGCAATCACTGTACGAGGATTTTCTAGCCGCGCAGAAATTCGCGCAAACGGATCCCTGGGCGGAACAGGCGAACACCGAAACTTTGGGCAAAAAATTCAGCGCGATGGCGGAGCTGGTATGATGGACGGTATGCATATTGCGAAAAACTTCGTCGATATCGGCGCCTTGGAAGAAATTCCCCGCCTCGGCGCGCGCACGGTTACAACTGGGCAGGGGGACATCGCGGTTTTCCGCACCGCGGATGATGCGGTCTTTGCGCTGCGAGACCAATGCCCGCACAGCCAAGGCCCGTTGAGCCAGGGGATCGTGCATGGCGATTCCGTGACGTGCCCATTGCATGGCTGGTTGATTTCCCTGCACTCGGGCGAGGCGCTGGGGCTGGATAAAGGCTGCACCTCGCGTTTCGCGGTGCGCGTCGAGAATGACCGCGTCTTGCTCTCAATCAACGCTGCATGAAGACAACCTGTCCTTATTGCGGCGTGGGGTGCGGCGTTGAGGAGCAGGCGCGCGAGATAAAAGGTGATGCTACGCACCCCGCCAATGCCGGGCGGCTTTGCATCAAGGGCAGCACGCTGGCGGCTACGCTCGATGACAGCAACCGGCTGCTTACCCCGATGAGCGGCGGCCAGCCGGTAAGCTGGGATGCGGCACTGGACGAGGTGGCGGCCAAATTCACCGAGGTTGCCGCCGCGCACGGGCCGGATGCTATAGCGTTCTACGGCTCCGGCCAGTTCCTCACCGAGGATTACTACCTCGCCAACAAGCTGATGAAGGGCTTCATCGGCAGCGCGAATATTGACACCAATTCGCGTCTCTGCATGGCCTCTACGGTTGCCGGGCACATCCGCGCCTTTGGCGAGGATGTAGTGCCGGGCTGTTACGAGGATATCGATGAGGCCGACCTGATCGTGCTCGTCGGTTCCAACGCCGCCTGGTGCCACCCCATATTGTTTGAGCGCGCATTGGCGGCGCGCGCCGCGCGGGGCACAAAAATCGTCGTCATCGACCCACGCCGGACCGCCACCGCCGCGCTGGCCGACTTACATTTGCAGATACTGCCTGACGCGGACACCGCGCTGTTTCTGCGTCTGCTCTCCGCCCTCGATCATCTCGGCAAAACAGACGCATCCTATATCCGCTGCTATACCCGGGGTTTTGCAAAAGCTCTTGCGGCGGCGGAAGAAACTCGCATCACCGCGGCCACGCTCGGGCTGGCGGAGGAAGGCCTCGATACGTTTCTGCATTGGTTCTGCGAAACACCGCGCACCGTCACTTTGTTCAGCCAGGGGGTCAACCAGTCCCGCCATGGTACGGATAAGGTCAATGCCATCATCAACGTGCACCTCGCTTCCGGGCGCATAGGCAAGCCGGGCATGGGGCCGTTCTCCCTCACTGGCCAGCCCAACGCCATGGGCGGGCGGGAAGTCGGCGGCCTGGCCAACCAACTCGCCGCGCATTTGGATTTCGATAGCGCCGCCGACCGGGCGATGCTCGCCAGCTTCTGGAACGCGCCGCGCCTCGCTCAAAAGCCGGGCTTCAAGGCGCTCGACATGTTCGACGCCGTGCTGGCGGGCCGCATCAAGGCGATATGGATCGCCGCCACCAACCCGGCGGAGAGCCTGCCGCGCTCTGCCCGGGTGCGCGCCGCGCTGGAGGCCTGCCCCTTCGTCGTCGTCGCGGATTGCTGGCCGACGGAAACCACGCGGCTTGCCAATGTCGTGCTCCCCGCCGCGGGCTGGGGCGAGAAAGACGGCACGGTGACGAATTCCGAGCGCACGATCTCGCGGCAGCGGCCATTCCGCCTTGCCCCCGGTGAGGCAAAGCCCGACTGGTGGATGATCGCGCAGGCCGCGCAGCGCATGGGCTTCGCCGCGCAATTCGATTATACAAAGCCTGCGGATATTTTCCGCGAGCACGCGGCACTCTCTGGCTGCGGCAACATAGGCACACGTATGTTCGATATCTCCGGCCGCGCGAAACTCAGCAATGCATCCTATGACGCGATGGCGCCGTTCGCCTGGGGCGGCAAGCGGCTGTTCGGCCGTGGCAATTTCGCTACCGCCGACCGGCTGGCACGGTTCGTCCCGGTGGCGTTCGCGGGGGCGCAGATGCGCGATTCCGCCTTTCCGTTTGTTTTGAACACCGGGCGGCTGCGCGACCAGTGGCACACCATGACGCGCACCGGTTTCGTGCCATCGCTGATGGAAAGCGCCGCCGCGCCAAGCTTTTCAATATCGCAGGCGGATGCGAAAAAGCTCGACGTCAACATCGGCGATCTTTTGCGCGTTACCACCCGCCACGGCAGCGCCGTTTTGCCGGTGGAAATCTCAGCCGCCCAGCGCGACGGCGAGATTTTTGCCGCGATGCACTGGACCGGCGCGCACAGCAACACCGGCACTGTCAACACGCTCATCGGGCCGGAGCGTGATCCGCTCTCCGGCCAGCCAGCCTCCAAGCTGGAGCCCGCGGCGCTGCAAAAGCTGCACACGGACTGGCACGGCGTCATGCAGACCCGCAATGCGGCGCAGCCCACCGGGCAGTTTTGCGCGGCGCGCGTGCCCTTGGCGGGCGGAATGCATCGCTTCGCTCTGGCGGGTTGGAAAAAGCTGAAATTCGGCGAGGAATTTTCCGATTGGGCCGCGCGGCTCTGCGGCGCCGATGCGGATGCCGAGCGGATAGAGCTTGCCGATGCCGGGCGCGGCATCTATCGTCTTGGCATATTGCGTAGGAATATGCTGCGAGCCTGTCTGTTCATCGCACCCCGGCGGGAGCTGTTGCCGGACAATGCCGGGATGGCTGAACTGTTCACCGTTGCGAACTGGCAAGGCAGCCGGGCAGCGATTCTCATGGCGGGGGCGCAACCGGCGGCGGATACCGGGCGCATGGTCTGCATCTGTCATCGCGTCGCCGAACAGGAAATCCGCGCGGTGATAAAGCAGCAAAGGCTGAGCGACATCGCGTCAATCGGCCGGGCCTGCAAAGCAGGAACAAATTGCGGCTCCTGCAAGGGCGAAATCGCTACGATTCTGCAATCTGAAAAAACCATGGAGCTTGCGATATGAACACCGTGTTTCTGGTCGGCGCCGGGCCTGGCGATCCCGAGCTGCTCACGCTCAAAGCCGCGCGCATTCTGGCCCGCGCTGAGGTCGTTCTGTTCGACAGCCTGGTTGGGCCGGAGATTCTCGCCATGGCGAACCCGGCGGCGCGGCTTGTCGATGTCGGGAAGCGTTGCGGGAAACACTCGGCCTCCCAGGCGGAAATCTGCAATCTGCTGGTGCGGGAGGCGCAGCACGGCCAGATTGTCGTGCGCCTCAAGGGCGGCGACCCGATGGTCTTTGGCCGCGCCACCGAGGAGATGGAGGCGTTGCGCGACCATGGCATTGGCTTTGAGATCATCCCAGGCATCACCGCGGCAACCGCCGCCGCCGCAAACCTCAGCCTCTCCCTCACGCGCCGGGGTATTGCCCGCTCCTTGCACTTCGTCTCCGGTCATGGGGCGGAGGGCGGCTTGCCCGCGCATGACTTCGCCGCGCTGACAAAATCCGGCGGCACGCTTGCGATCTATATGGGCGGGGAAACGCTGTCTGGTCTCGCCGCGCATTTCATCGAGGCTGGGATGCCGCCGGACATGCCGGCGATCCTAATCGAAAATGCAAGCCTGCCGCATGAGCACAGCGTGACGGCGACGATCGCCACGCTGCCGCGCGCCCACGCTAAGCGCAAGGCCGCAGGCCCGGTGCTGATTTTAGTCGGCGAGGCGTTGCGAGGCAGCTGGGCCGCCCCGATGGAGATTTTCGATGATGCTCAGGCGGTTGCAGGCTGACAGATAAACCAAATATCCGGGTTGAGGTTCGAACCGGATATTGATGCTGCGGCCCGATGCGCCATGTTGGGAGCATGATCCAGTCCCAGCCCAGCCGTCCCGATTATCCGCTCTTGCCAGGCCAGCGTGCTTTGGTAACGGGCGCGAGCTCCGGCATTGGGCTCGAGGTTGCGCGCAGGCTTGTGCGTTCCGGCGCCGCGGTTGCGGTGAATTACCACAGCCACGCTGAACCGGCTGAAAAACTCGTCGAGGAGGTTACGGCGGCGGGCGGGCACGCCGTAGCCGTCGGCGGTGATGTATCGAAGGAAGCTGATGTCCGTGAGATTTTTGCCAAGGCGCGCGAGGCGCTGGGCGGCCTTGACATTGCCGTAACCAATTCCGGTCTGCAAAAGGACGCGCCGGTTTCCAAAATGACGCTGGCGGATTGGCAGGGCGTGCTCGATGTCAACCTCACCGGGCAATTTCTCTGCTGCCGCGAGGCGATTGCGATGTTTCGGGAAAACAAGGAAAATAAGGCGTCTTTCCGCAGCATCGTGTGCATGAGCTCGGTGCACCAGATTATCCCTTGGGCCGGGCACGTAAATTACGCGGCATCCAAGGGCGGTATTCAAATGATGATGCAGACGCTGGCGCAGGAGGTAGCACCCGATGGCATCAGGGTGAATGCGGTGGCACCCGGCGCCATCCGCACACCCATCAATCGCGAGGCCTGGGAAACACCGGAGGCGTTGCAAAAATTGCTGAAGCTGATTCCCTATGGCCGCATTGGCGAGCCGGATGATGTTGCGCGCGCGGTTGCCTGGCTTGCCTCGAAAGAGGCGGATTATGTCACCGGCTCAACGATCTTCGTCGATGGCGGCATGAAGCTTTATCCTGGCTTTGAGGATAATGGCTGATCGGCCTTGAAGATTTCTCCCGCCGCAAGGCGGTGGCGCCTGCCTTCATACTCCAGAAGTAGCGGCGCGGTGATCTCGCGCTCGGTCATGCCGCGCGCCATATCGAGTATCTCATGGCAGCTCTCGATATTTCGGGCGCAAAACCATGCACCATCTTCGAATCGAAACGTCAGCCGCATGGCGTTAGGTAAATTAACTAGGCTGTCGTGGCCAAATTTCCTGCCGCCGCCATCGTGCATCACACGGCGGTCATAGCGGCCGGAGAGATAGCTTCCGGGGTAATGGTCGTCGCCGCTTTTCGCTTCGGCGGGCAGGCGCGGATGAACAAGACGCCATTGCCGAGGCCGAACAGGCTTTCGCGTCAACGGCCGCCGCCGGTGCTGTTGAATACCAGGCGCAGCGGCCCCGCGAAAACCGGATCGCCGTCAAAGCTCACGAGTATTCCAGGCCAGCGCAGGCATCATCGCCTCGATCTCGTTGCGGATTGGGCCGCGGGGTGCGAACCTGGAAATCCGAATTGATGCTACCCAGCGAATATATATCGAAATCCGGCTTAATCCCCTATCTCGTGGCAAGCCCAGGTATTTGAAGGTGAAAAATTGTGAAAATGGACCCGCCGCATCCCAGGCTCATACTTGCGGCCACGATTCTCGCCTCCAGCCTCGCCTTTGTGGATGGCTCGGTTGTGAATGTCGGCCTGCCTGCCATCGGGCGCAGCTTGGCGGCGGATGCCAGCGCATTGCAGTGGATCGTGAACGCCTATCTGCTGCCGCTAAGCGCGCTTTTGCTGCTGGGCGGCGCCGCCGGAGACCGCTATGGCCGCCGCCGGCTTCTAATCACGGGTATCGGTATCTTCGCGCTGGCTTCTCTGGCCTGCGCGCTGGCTCCCGGTTCGCGCGTTTTGCTCATCGGGCGGCTGGTGCAGGGCATGGGTGCCGCCATGCTAATGCCCAACAGCCTCGCCATACTGGGGCAAACCTTTGCCGGTGAAGGCCGAGGCCGGGCGATCGGGATCTGGGCGGCAGCAGGGGCGATCGCCGGGGCCATAGGCCCGGTGCTGGGCGGCTGGCTCATCGGCCATGTTGGTTGGCGCAGCATCTTTCTCATCAACCTGCCGCTCGCCGCCGCCGCGATTTTTCTGGCAAAGCGTTATATTCCGCCCATCCGCCCCAGCGGTGGCCATAGGCTGGATTTCCGCGGCGGCATTCTGGCGACGGTTGGCCTTGGGAGCCTCGCCTGGGCGCTCACCATCGGTTCCGGGCGCGCGGGTTGGACAGCCGGCGCCATCATCGCGGCCTGCGCTGCCGCCGCCGCACTGGCGGTCTTCGTTCTGGCGGAAAAGCAGGCCGGGGAGGGGGCAATGATGCCGTTGCGCCTGTTCGGCTCCCGGACTTTTATCGGCCTGACCTTGCTTACCTTGTTTCTCTATGGCGCGCTGGGCGGAATGTTCGTGCTCATTCCTTATGTGCTGATAAAGGCAGGTGGCTATACGCCCACTTCTGCCGGGGCGGCGCTTCTGCCGTTTCCCGTCATCCTCGCCGTGGCCTCGCCGTATCTCGGCGCCGTGGCAGGGCGCATCGGCGCGCGCCTGCCGCTTTCCATCGGCCCGCTCATCGTCGCTGCCGGGTTTTTGCTGATGCTCCGTATCCGGCCCGGCATCGGCTACTGGCTGGGCCCAATGCCCGCGATCATTGTCATCGCCTTTGGCATGAGCTTCGCGGTGGCGCCCCTCACCACCGCCGTGCTGGGCTCGGTCGATGCGCGCTACACTGGCTCGGCTTCGGGCTTCAACAGCGCCATCGCGCGCTCGGGCGGTCTCATCGCCACGGCCTTGCTCGGTTCGGTGCTGGCCGCGCAAGGGGAGCGGCTGGTTGTGGCGTTTCATGCCGCCATGGTCATCGCGGCGGCAATATGCTTGCTTGCCTCGCTCTGCGCGTTCATTTTCATTCAGCGCTCCGCCGCGCTGGTTGTTCGGGCTGATATTCCCGTTTAGATTGTGCCATGCAACGGCTGACGCGCATGGATGGGCTAAGGGGCGCGCTGGCGGTCTATGTCATGCTGGGCCACGCACTGCCGTTTTCTAACGCGCCGGGCTGGGCGCAGGCCATATTCCGCCATGGCGAGGCGGCGGTGGATTTGTTTTTTGCGCTGAGCGGGCTGGTGATCGTGCATTCGCTCGAGCGGCTCGGCGGCTCGTTCTGGCCTTTCATGGCGGCACGGGCGCGGCGGCTTCTGCCGGTTTATTTCATCGTGCTGGCGTTCTCCATCATCCTCCTCAGCCTGGGCAATCCGCTGCCTGCGATGCCTTGGGTTGGTGCGGGGGCCAAGGACATCATGGAGGCAGCACTGCCCGCGCATTTGCCAGCGCATCTGGCGGCGCATGTCCTGCTCATCCAGGGCATTATTCCGCAGGCGGCGCTGCCCTATTCCTATGTTACCTTGCTCGGGTCCGCCTGGAGCTTTTCGACCGAATGGCAGTTCTACCTGCTGGCGGGTGCGCTGGCGCCGAAGCGGCTGGGCGGCTTCGCGCTGGCGATGCTGGCAGCGGGCGTTGGGTATCATTTGCTCTGGCCCTCCGCCTGGGCGATGAGCCGGGCATTTCTGCCGGATGCGGCGCCGTTTTTTGCACTTGGTCTGGCAAGCGCGATGTGGCTGCGCCAGAACGATGCCAAACTATTCGTCTTCTGCCTTTTGGGCGCTTGCGCGCTCGGCACGAGCGGAGGCAGCGGAAAGCTGCTGGTGCCGCTGGCCTGGGGTGTGGCGATGCTGGCGCAGCGCGCCCGTTGGGGCGCGGTGCTGGAGGGCAGGGTTCTGCAATATCTCGGCGCGATTTCCTACCCGCTTTACCTTGTGAACGAGCCGATGCTGCGCGCCCTCGCCATGCTGCTCGCTCCTTGGGCGCATGGTGGCGCGGGTAGATTTACTGCGATATGGCTGCCTCTGGTGCTGCTTTGCTCTCTGGCAGCGGCAATGGCGCTGCATCACGCGGTGGAACTGCCCTTCATGCGCCGGGCCAAAAGATGCCAGCGCCTGGCTGTGCCGCTCGCCGCTGGAACATAACCGGGCGATTAAAGCCGGTTTCGTTACGCCGCCTTCGGTTATCTGCGGCGGCGGCTTTCCCATGTGCAACCACGCAGTACATAGGAACGCCAAAAATGTTTTATCATCGCAAGGAATTGATCCGCCCCGTTAACGTCGGCATGCCGGATGCGAAATTCGGCCAGTTTTTACTGGAGCAGTTTGGCGGCGCGACCGGCGAGCTTACCGCCGCGCTGCAATATTGGGTGCAGTCCTTCCACATCACCGATGCCTCTATCCGAGACATGTTGCAGGATATCGCGATGGAGGAGTTCTCGCATCTGGAGATGGTGGGCAAGCTGATCGCGCAGCACACCTCCAAAATTGACCAGACCGATGTGTATGATGCACCGCTGTTCAAAATGAAAGGCGTGGGGCCGCATTTTGTCGATAGCCAGGGTTCCTGCTGGACCGCCGCCTATATTCAGGAGGGCGGCAATGTGGTGCGCGACCTGCGCGCCAATATTTCCTCCGAGGCGGGTGCCAGGCAAACCTATGAGGCGCTGATCAAGTACACGACCGACGAGGGCACGAAAGAGACGCTGACGCATCTGCTGACGCGCGAGATCACGCACGCGAACATGTTCATGAAGGCGTTGGATTCGATGGGCAAGCTCGACGACCCGTATTTCGGCACCATCGCGCCGGATGAGACGGTGAACATCGTCTTCAACCTGAGCCATGGGGAGGATGCGCGCGGGCCGTGGAACGAGAAGCCTCTGGAATACATCGAGGATCCGCAACCGAAGGGAGGCTTCCCACCACCGCCGGTAAATTCGAGCGACGAGAAGGCAAAGCCGAAACGCGTTAAAAATGCAGGCGGTGGTTGATGTTTGCCAGCGCTGCCTGCGCTTCTTTGTAAATTTTGAATAGCCTGCTGTAAAAATCGTGCGCGGCGGCGCCGGGTTTGGTAACGTCCGTGACGTGCACGCATTTCGCTACCGCTTGGCCAGGGGTTGCAAAAACCCCCGTTCCGATACCCGCAAGCAGCGCCGCGCCGAAGGCGGCATCAGTGCATTCCGTTCGTTCGATGGTGAGCCCTGTCACATCCGCGATGATCTGCCGCCAAGCCGTACTCTGCGCGCCGCCGCCGGCAATCCGGACCGCGCCGAAGTGCAAGCTCGCATCGCGCGCGGCTTCCAGCAGGTCGCGCATGGAAAATGCGATACCCTCATACAGAGCGCGGGCGAAATGCGCTTTGCCGTGCGTTATCGTCAGCCCGATGAAATCGCCGCGCAGCAGCGGATCCCAATAGGGCGCACGCTCACCCTGCAAATACGGATGGAACAGCAAGCCTTCCGCGCCGGGGGCAACGGAACTGGTGGCTTCGTCCATCGCTTCGAACCCGCCATCGGCAAACATAATATCCCGCAGCCAGCGATGCGCCGAGGCGCAAGAATTCGTGCCCATGGCAGTATAGAACATGCCATCGATAATGTGCGGGTAGCAGGAGATCGGCGGATGGACGCTGGGGCCCTGTGTAGCGAGATACAGCACCCCGGCGGTGGCAAGCTTCATCGCGCCCATGCCGGGGGCTATCGCGCCCAGTCCAAACAGCTCCGTGGTCGTATCGTTCGCGCCGCACACCACTGGCGTCCCTGCGGCCAGGCCCGTGTGCGCGGCGGCTTGGCTTGTCACGCTGCCCACGATATCCGTGGGTTTCAGGATGGGCGGGAGCTTGCTCACATCCCAGCCGACCAGCCCACAGAGTTCCGGCGACCAGTTTTTCGTGGCGTTATCGGCCAGCAGCGCGCCGATGGCGTCCGAAAAATCCGTCTGCCACGTGCCCGTGAGACAAAACCGCAAGTAATCCTTGGCGAGATACAGCCGCTTGGCGCGGGCGGCCACGCCGGACTCATTCTCCCGCAGCCAGGCCAACATCGCCATCGTCCAGGTCGGGTTCACCCGGTTGAGCGAACGCGCAATAATCTCCGCCCCGGCTGCCTCATGCAGCGCGGAAGCCTGTGCCGCGGCGCGCTGGTCGCTCCATAGTATCGCGGGGCGCAGCACCGCGCCCGAAGCATCGGTAAGCACGGGAATATGCGCGCCTGCGGTAATGCCGATGCCGGAGATCGCCTCCGCGCTCAGCCCAGCGCCTGCAAGTGCGGCGGGAACGGCGCTGCACAGCGCCGCGTACCACTCCGCCGTGTTCTGCTCAGCCCAGCCGGGATGCGGCATGGACGTGCTGAGCGGCTGGCTGGCCTCGCCAACCAATTTGCCGGTCTCGCCGATGACCGTAGCTTTCAGGCTGCTGGCGCCAAGGTCGATCCCGAGCAGGTATTGCGGCAAGATTTTCCCCTGGATGGTGGTTCGCGTTAGGGTTAGCATAGCCCATGCCCGAAGCCATAGAACTCGACCCTGCGCTGGCCGGAGAACAGTTCGCGCCCGGCGAAATCCCGGTCATCGACATGGCGGATGAACCGGCGCAGGTGGTGCGCCGCATCGGCGGTGCCTGCCGCGATACCGGATTTTTCTACGTGGCGAACCATGGCGTGCCGGAGGCGCTGATCGCCCAGGCCTTTGCCGAGGCGAAGCGGTTTTTCGCACTCCCCTCAAAGCAAAAGGCCGAAATTGCCATCGAGAAATCCGCCAGCCATCGCGGCTGGTTCAGCATCGGCGGCGAAAACCTGGACCCGGCGAAGCAAGGCCAGGCGGGGGATTTGAAGGAAGGCATCAAAATCGGCCGGGATCTGTCACCCGAGCATCCGCTGGTGCGCGCCGCGACGCCTTTGCACGGGCCGAACCAATGGCCGGACTTGCCGGGCTGGCACGCGGTGATGCAGGAATATTACGGCGCTATGGAGGCGCTGGGCCGGCGTCTGATGCAGGCTTTCGCCAGCGCGCTGGGGCTGGAGCCAAACTATTTCGACCGTTGGTTGACGACGCCGATGACCACGCTCGGCCCGCTGCGTTACCCGCCGCAGCGGGGGCGGATTTCGGAGGCGCGGCTTGGTGCTGGCGCGCATACGGATTATGGCTGCCTGACCATTCTCGCGCAGGACAATGCCGGCGGCCTGCAAATACGCGACAGAGCCGGGCGCTGGGTAGAAGCGCCGCCGCTGCCGGGTACGTTCGTCGTGAATATCGGCGACATGATGGAGCGCTGGACCAACGGGGTTTTCACCTCGACGCGACATAGGGTCATCAACATTTCCGGGCTTGAGCGTTATTCCCTGCCATTTTTTTTCGATCCGGATTTTGTGGCACCCGTGGAATGCTTGCCTACCTGCCTGGCGCCGGGCGAAGCGCCAAAATTCCCACCGACAACCGCCGGGCAATATCTGTTGGACAGGATCAGCGCGTCGTTTGCGTATCGTAAACCATAATATGATTAAGTCCAAACATGGCAAGGCGGACCTGCATGTTTGCATCGCCGGCAAGCGCGGCGGTGAAATACGCGCATTCGGTTAGGTCCGTTGCCTGCGGAAAATCCTTCGTCACCGCCAGCGTCTGCTTCGCCACGGGCAAAGCCGGGTCGAACCAGGCGATGCCGGGGCGCAGCGCCTGAAATTCGGGCAGCAAAAACGTGTAATGCGTACAGCCGAGCGCGATCGCGTCGATAGCCTCCGCCCCTGGCTGCGCGAACAAAGGCGCAATGGTGGATGCGACATCCACCGGCTCTCCGCGGAATTTCCGCTCGGCGAGTTCGGCCAGTGTGGGGGTGCCGAGGCTGTGCACCGTGCAGCCTGGCGCGAAGATTTCGATGAGGTTCTGCAAATACGCCCGGCGCACGGTGGCGGCAGTCGCCAGCACACCGATATGCCGGGTCCGGCTGGCGGCTGCGGCTGGCTTTATCGGCGGCACGCAGCCGATGAACGGTGTGGCAAACGCAGCCCGCAAGGCAGCCAGCGCGATGGTGCTGGCGGTATTGCAGGCGATGACCACGGCATCAGGGCGCAGCATCTCGATGGCATTGCCAATGAGCCGCGTGATATGTGGCAGCAGAATGTCGTCCGATTTTTCGCCATAAGGAAAAAACCCGTTATCGGCGAGATAGCTGATCCGCGCACCCGGTTGCAGGCGGCGTATCTCCCGCACCACGCCGAGCCCGCCGATGCCGGAGTCAAATACGAGCAGGTGCATAAATCTTGAGAAGCTTTGCGTTCTTCAGCCGCAGCGCGGGGGATTCGACGAGATGCCAGGAGGCGAAAGCGAGGCACAGCGCCACTGGCGCCGTGATGGCGGCGTTGATGGCCCAGGTTGAATGTTTACCGAGCAAAAGCGAAATGCTCTGCTGGATCGGCCAGGCGTAAATATAGACGCCGTAGGAAAGATCACCGTACCGGGCAAGCCTGGGCAGTTTCACCCCGCGCGAAAGCCCGAGGTAAATAACGAGATAGGCCCCGGCGGTGTCCGAAATGAGGGTGAAGCCGCCGTAGCGGAGGCTGAGCAGCCAGAGCGCGGCGCAGGGGATGGCGAAAGCGGCTTTGAGCGGCGGCTGGATGAAATAGAGAGCCGCCCCCGCCGCGAACAGCGCGCCGAATTCCACCGCCGCGAAACCGCTGAAATGCAGCCCCCCCGCGAAACCGCCGAAATAAAGCCGCGCCGCAAGCAGCCCCAGAAACAGGCCGATAACCGCGTATCGCCTGAGTAGTCCGGCCAGCCCAAGGCAAAGCACGGCAAAATAGCAGAGCCCCTCGTAACGCAGCGTCCAGAGCGAGCCGTTTATGCCGGAAGAGAACGGGTTATGGGTAAACACGCCGGGAAGATGGTCCGAGAGGCCAAGCGCGGCGCGGTAGGGCACGGTCGAATGGAAGTATTCGCGCAGGGGAACAATCGTGAGCAGTGGTCCCAGCACAAAGGCCAGCAGCGCCAGCACCACGAGCAAAGCGGGCACGAGCCGCAAAAATCGCGCGCGGATGAACCGGGCGGCTGTTTTGGAATGCAGATAGCTCGCGGTGATGAGATAGCCGCTGATGATGAAGAATATCTGCACCGCGATGGAGCCCAGCGTCGCCCGGCCACGGGAAATCCCCCAGACGAAATCGAGCGCTCCGGGCCCGTAGGTCAGGGGTACGCTATGCGCGAAAATCACCGCCAATGCTGCAAGTATCCGCAGCGTGTCGAAATTATTGTCGCGGTGGGAGGCAATGACCGGGTCCATGATTTCCTAAAACTCGGAGGTGGCGAATTCAACGTCGCGGTGGACATGCACGGACATCAGCACGCCGAAGCCGAGCATGACGGCGGTAAGTGCCGAGCCGCCATAGGAGATGAGCGGCAACGGCACGCCGCCCACGGGGATAAGCCCCATTACCATGGAAAGGTTGACGAAGCAGTAGAGAAAGAAATTTGTGCCGATGCCCAGCGCCACCAGCCGTCCGTACTGATGCGAGCACGATATTGCCGTGTAGAATGCCATGAGGATGATGGAGAATAGAAGCCCGAGCACGGCCATGCTGCCGATGAAGCCGAACTCCTCCGCGATGATGGTGAACACGAAATCGGTCTGCTTCTCCGGGAGAAAGTTCAGCTGGTTTTGCGTGCCGTGCAGATAGCCCTGGCCGGAAAACCCGCCGGAGCCGAGCGCGATTTTCGACTGGATGATATTGTAACCGGCGCCCAGCGGGTCCGAGCCGGGGTTTAAGAACGTGATGATCCGCGCGCGCTGATAGTCATGCAGATGGTTATACAGAACCGGCGCGGCGACGGCGATGATGGCGATGATGATCGCGAACTTCCACCAGCGCACCCCGGCGCCGAGCATGACCGTGGCGCCGATGAGCGCCGTGATGACGGCGGTGCCGAGATTCGGCTCCTTCAGGATCAGCCCGACAGGAAGCAGGACCGCAATGGCAGCGGGCAGCAGGAACAACGCGTTGCCAATGCGCTCATAGCTCGCGCGGTGGAAATACGCCGCCAACGCGAGCGCAAGGAAAAGTTTCATCAGCTCGCTCGGTTGGATCTCGACGCCGCCGATCGTCATCCAGCGCTTGGCTCCGAGGCCCGTATGGCCGAATTTCATGACCACGAGCAGCAGCAGAACTCCCAGCGCGTAAGACACCCAGGAGATTTTGGCGATGATGCGGATATCGACCATGGCGATGGCGAGCATGAGCAGCATGGCAGCGAAAAACCGGTAGATCTGCCCATTGGCATAAGGCGTGGGCGAGCCCCCGGCGGCTGAGTAAAGCGCCGCGTAGCCAACCCCGGCCAGCAGGCAGATGCACAGCACGAACAGCCAGTTTATCCGCAAAAATTTTTGCGCGAGGCCGAAGGAGTGGTCCCGGAACGGGCGGCGCAGCGAGAGGGCGGCACTGTTCACGCGGCCACCTCGCCCAGCGGCGTATCCCGACCGGCGGGGTCATGCGTAATCGCGTATTCGATCAGATCGCGCGCAATCGGCGCTGCCGCCTGCGCCCCCCAGTTGCCATGTTCTACCACCACGGCGACTGCATAGCGCGGGTTATCATAAGGCGCGAAGCCGACAAACAGGGCATTCGGCCGGTCGGCCCAAGGGATTGTCTCATCGTTGAAATTCTTGCGCTTTTCGGCGGCGGTGTCGTCATGCACCTGGGCGGTGCCGGTTTTGCCCGCCATCTGCACGTTCGGCAGCGTCAGCCGCGCCTCGTAGGCCGTGCCAGCTCTGGTGTTCACGACCTCGAAAAGCCCCTGCCGAATGATCGCCAGATACCGGTCGTCGATATCGAGCGGCAGCCAATCGTTCGGGTCCGAGCCGTTTTGCAGATCGCCGCCGATGCGCCGGGTGATGTGCGGGCCGACTGAGATGCCAGAGGCAATGCGGGCGATCATGGTGGCGAGCGCCAGCGGTGTCACCTGGGTATAGCCCTGGCCGATGCCCTGCACGGCGGTGCTGCCCTCAGCCCAATGAATCCCGCGGCTGCGCGCCCATTCAAGCGTAGGCACCAGGCCGGGCGAAGCGTTGGGCAGATCGGTTTGCAGATCCGTCGCCAGCCCGATCCGATGCGCCATTTCCGCTATGCGGTCGATCCCGGTCATCAACGCCACCTGATAGAAGAATACGTCGCAGCTGACCTGTAGCGCCGTGGTAAGCGTGATCGATCCGTGCGCGACGTGGTTGTCACACCAGAAAACATGATCGCCGAGTTTGAGGAAGCCGGGGCAGTTGAGCACGGTATCGGCGCTGAGCCTGCCTGCCTTCATGGCGGCGAGCGCAACGGTAGGTTTGAAGGTGGAGCCCGGCGCGAAAAGGCCGGAGGCCGCTTTGTTCTGTAAGGGATGCGCGGGGTCTGCCATCCAGCCCGCCCAGACAGCGGAGGGCACGCCTTTGTCGAACAAGGCAGGATCGAAGGATGGGGTGCTGGCCATGGCAAGGATTTCGCCGCGCGTTGCGTCCAGCACCACGGCAGCCCCGGTTTTGCCGGCGAGGCGCTGCACCGCGAGGCTTTGCAGGCCGGAGGCAAGACCAAGCGCCACGCTCTGTCCCGGCGTACCGGCGTCGTGCGCCACCTCCCGCACAATCTCGCCATGCACATTGGTTTCCGTCTGCACGAAGCCTGGCGCGCCGCGCAGCGCCGCATCCTGCGCCGCCTCGGCACCTGTGCGGCCCACGCGCATTCCGGGCAGTGCGAGCACGGTGTCGGCCTTGGCCTCCCGCTCGTTTGGCCGGGCGACGTAACCTATCGTATGCGCGAGATCCGGTCCGAACGGATAAACGCGGCTCGACCCTGCCTCGACGATAACGCCCGGCAGGTCTGGCGTGTTGACCTCGATCGCCGCCATGTCCGGCCAATCCAGATAATCTTTCAGCACGACGGGGATATAACCTGGCCGGCCGGCAAGATCGGTGGCGATGCGTGCCCGTTCATCGTCGGAAAGTGCGACCAGCCGGCAGAAATTATCCAACACGGCGGCTGGGTCCGGCGCCAGCGCCTGCATGAACAAGGCGCGCCAGTGCTGCTGGTTGCCCGCGAGAATCACGCCGAAGCGGTCGGTGATCAACCCGCGCTCAGGTGCGACCAGCCGTTCAGAGATCGAATTCTGCTCCGCCAGCAAAGCGTATTTGCCGTGCTGCGAGACCTGTAGATTATAGAGCTTCGCGCCGATGGCGCCGAAAATGGCGAATTGCGCCGTGCCGATGCACAACGCGCGGCGCGTGAAGGCGTCCCGCTCTCTGGCTCCGCGCTTCACGCCAGTTCAACCGCTGCCGGGCCGCGATGGGCGCGGATGAAAAAGGCCGCGAATGCCGGGTAAAGACCGGCGGCGAAAAGAATTTCCATGGCAGCCGGGGCAAAGGGCAGCGCGCCCAGTTGCAGCAGGCTTTGCAGCGCCCAGGCAAGGGCAAAAGCAGCCGCGGCGAAGCAGCCGAAGACCAGCCAGACAAGCAAAAAGCTGCGCGATATGAGCCGCCTGCGAGAAACCAGCACCGCAGCTTGCAGCATAAGCAACAGAACCGCCCATAGCCCAAGCGGCGAGGCGCCGAGCAGGTCCAGCAGCAGGCCACTGAAAGCCACCAGCGGGGCGGGCAACGATGCGGGCCGGTAAACCGACCAGAAAAAGATGCAGGCTATGGCGTAAACCGGGCGCAGCTCCGCCTGGCCGGGCAGGCCGAACGGCAACCCGATGACGAACAGGCCGAGCAAGAGAAAACCAATGGGAAAGGCGTGGCGGGACGCGGCATCGAGCTGGCGCCAGATATTGAAGCGCGATCCGTTCATGGCTTGAGTCAGCGCCGCCGGATGTGGGCGGCGGCTGGCCGGTGCTGCGGGATCGGTGTGAGCACGGGCAGATTATCCGGATAGCAGAACAGCCGCAGCAGGCGCAGTGAGTCCAGATCCGCCAGCGGCAGCACCACGGGGTCGTTTTGCGCGTCGTAATGCACAACACCGACAGGCAGGCCCGGCGGAAACGCGCCGCCAACGGAGCTGGTGAGCACCATCGCGCCTTCGGCGGGCGGCTGTCCCGGCGCCCAATAGAGCAATGCCGGGTCCGGTCCGTTGGTCCCGGTCATCAACGCTGATGCGCCGCGGGTGCCGAGAGCCACAGGAACACGGCTATTGAGGTCGGTGATGAGCAAGACACGCGCCGAACGGTTGCCCGACGTAATGACGCGGCCCGCGATGCCTTTGCCATCCATGGCGATGGCGCCCGTCGCGCTCGCGGGGTCGCTGCCCGGCGGCAGAGAGACCAGAACGGAGCGGGAATAAACCCCGCCAAGATCCGCCACTACGTCCCCGGTATAAAAACGCGGGGCCGGGGAGGGCGTGTAATGCAGGCTTGATTTCAAGGCGTCGTTCTGCGCCTCAAGCGCCATGGCGACCGCCTGCCATTGCTCGAGCTTCGCGTTTTCGGCGCGCAGCCGTGCGTTTTGCGCGTTCAGGCCGAACAAATGCCCGACGGCGCCGGTGCCATGCTCGGCGGCGGTGATTGGTGCGGAAAACAGCTGATAAGCAGGCGCCAAAAAGTCATCCAGGCCGGAGCGCATCCGGCCGCCGAGATTTTCATCCGCCCGGCCTGCGAGAACGAGACCCAGCGAGAGCATCAGCATCACCGGAAGGGTGAACCGCGACATCGCCTGCCGGAACGGAACCGATAAACGGATCACCGGGATGCTCTCCACCAAAATATGTTAACCAGACGTTGCATTACAGCCAATTCGAACGCGCGCACAGACCGGGCCGCCGCGAATCCGCGACTCGGGAAGAAATTTAATGCGGGTTAAATCCGGTAGCATCCGGGCGGGATCCGAAAATCGCGGTGCCGATGCGGAGATGCGTGGCTCCGGCGCTGATTGCGGCCTCGAAATCCGCCGACATGCCCATGGAGCGCACCGGCAGGCCGTGAACATCCGCCATCGCGCCTAGTCTTTGGAAGAACGGTGCCGGGTCCAGCCCGGCGGGGGGGATGCACATGAGGCCTTTGAGCGCCCTGCCGAAACGGGTTTGGCAGGCGCGGATGAGCGCATCGGCCTGCGCCAGCGGCACCCCGGACTTTTGCGGCTCATCGCCGATATTCACTTGCACCAGCAACTCCGGCAAATGCCCCGAGGCTTCGGCGGCAACAGCGATGGCGTCTGCGAGCTTCATGCGGTCCAGGGAGTCGATGCTGGCCGCCAGCCGTATGGCCTGTGCCGCTTTGTTGGTCTGCAAGCCGCCGATAAGATGCAGGCGGGCGCCTGGGATCGGAAATTTGGCCGCTGCCTCCTGCACCCTGTTCTCGCCAAACAGCGTCTGCCCCGCTGCAACCGCCTCCAGAACAGCCTCTCGCCCATGCGTTTTGCTTACCGCGACAAGGTGAATGGATTCAGGCCGCCGCCCGGCGGCATGTGCCGCCACAGCGATGCGCGCCTGGATGCTGGCGAGGTTCCGCGCGATTGTCGTAGGGTCCGGCATGGATCAAGCGTTAGTCAGCTGGGCCCGCAGCGTAAAGCGATTTTCCGCGTTGCCGCCGCTATGGCTGTTCACGGAGCCGGACCGCACGACAGATCTCTGCGCCCTGGTGGCGCGCCTGCCCCCCGGCCTATGCGGGGTGGTGTTCCGGCATGATGCCGTGCCGGACCGCGCCGCGCTGGGCGCAAAGCTCGCGAAATTATGCAAGGCGCGGCGGATTGCGCTGGTGGTGGCGGGCGATGCGCGGCTGGCGGCGCAGCTGCACGCCGGGGTGCATTTGCGCGGCGGTTGGCGGCATGGGGGTTTATCGCTGCCCCGGCGCGGGTTGATAACGGCCTCCGTGCATAACCAGGCGGAGGCGATTCGCGCGCGGCGGGCAAGGGCTTCCATTCTGTTCTGCTCTCCGGTTTTCGCGACCCGCAGCCACCCCGGGGCTCGCCCTCTAGGCATCATCGGGCTGGGCAAATTGGCCCGAGCGATATGTCCGGCTAAACCCTTCGCTTTAGGCGGCATTGATGGAAGCTCCGTCCGGCGGCTGGGCGGATGCTGTGCCGGGGCGGGGGCGATCGATGCGTTTGTGGCCAGGAAAACCGCGTAAAGTTGCGGAACGATCAGCGGCGGAGACAAAGGCAAACAGACCAATTATAAGCCTAGTAAATAAATAGATAATACGACAAAATCCAGCCGAAGTTTTTCAAGTTTCATTAAAATGTCACAATCTTACCAAAAACGAATTTCACACCAATGTCATATACATGTGGCCATCTGGCCACAGTCTCCGGCAATCATTCACAAAGCGCCAGCGGGAGATTGCTTCATTTTAAGGATGCGGGTTTTAAGGATTCAACTGAACGGCCCGGCGCCACGCCGGGGCCGTTCGGGGATAGTTTCCGCGCGTTCACTAAGCTTTACCCGCCGGGCGTCCGGCTCTTCTGGAGGATTTTCATGCGTAAGTTACTGCTGGCCTCAGCGGCCACAATGGGCGCTTTGCTCGCCACTGCGGGCGGTGCGATGGCCCAGCCCGTCAAGCCGGTCGAACCCGGCACGATCGTAGTGCATTTGAACGGTTATTTTCAATTTGAAGTTGCAGGTTACGGTTCGACCTTCAACAACGTTGCAGGAAATAAGCTAAATCCGATTTCTGCAAACGGTGACGTCCGCATTTATCCGGGCTTCGACGCCGAGACGTTAACCAACATCGCCTACGGTGTGCAGGTCGAAACCCGCGTCACCACCTCGAACGCCAGCAAAGGAGTGGGCAACAACAGCACCAGCACCAGCGGCACCAGCTCGGTCTATATCCGCCGCGCGTATGGTTATATCGGCACGCCCTATGCCGGCTTTGCGCGCTTCGGCCAGACCGACAGCGTTTTCAGCCTATTGCAGGATGGCGATATCGAGGCTTTTGGCGACGGCGGCCAGTTCAACGACGACGGCGGCCCTCAGCAAATTCTCCCATCCGGCGCCGTGCCGGCCAATCCTATCGTTTATGCCGACCAGGGCGCGCTCTACTCGACCGATAAGGTGGTTTATCTGACGCCTTCCATCGGCGGGTTGAGCGGCGGTATCGGTTATGAGCCGAATTCGAACGGTATCCGCGAGGGTTATGCCAATTGCGCGACGGCAAGCTCGACTTGCGCCGCTTTGGCGGCTTCAACCACGCCCGGCGATATCGGTTCGCGCCGCAAGAATACGGTTGATGCCATGGTGCAATATGCGATCAAAGCCAACGGCTTCGTGACCAAGGTCTCCGGCGGTTACATCCATGGCGCGCCGATTGCCTATGACGGGCCGGTGCAAACGTCGGGCGCGCTCAAATATGGCTATGACGACTTAAGTGTTTACCAAGCCGGCGCGCAGACGACGTTTGCCGGGCTGACGCTGGGCGCCAATATCAAGGCCGGCCAGGTTGAGGATGGCTACGTCTTCAAGCCAAAGGGCGCGCGTGACGCTTTGGGCTATATCGTCGGGGGCACTTATGTCATTGGCCCTTATGTGATCGGCGCCAGTTATTTCAACGAGCAGACCGCGGGCAGCTACGTGCCAGGCGCGAAGGAAGCCAAGACACTTTCCGAATATGGAGCTGCGGTCGGCGGTAACTACGTCATCGGTAAGGATCTTAGCTTCTTCGTCCAATATCTATATGACCATCGCCACCAGCCGGGTAATACCGCGCTCAGCGCTACGGGCAATGCCCAGGCGCAGCTCATTTCGGGCGGCGCCACGTTTAAGTGGTAAAGCCATAAGACTGGCTTCAGAAACCAAAGGGTGGCGGGTAACTGCTACCCTTTTTCCTTGCCAATAGTTTAGCCCCTTGGCGCGCCGGGGCATGAAGGCTAAACAACGCGCAGTTCAGGGTTTGGAGAGTTCAGTTGCGGATTTTTAAGAAAATTGCCGTGCCGGCCGGTTTGCTGATGGGCGCTCTTGCATTAAGCGGCTGCGGCGGTGCCCAGCCCACGACGAACACGGATATTTACAACCCACAGACCACAACGATGCCGGGCGCGATGTCCAGTAATGCTGGCGGCTCGCTGTTCACTTTTGGCAAGCGCAGCGCTGGCACGGCAGCGGAGCAGGCAACGCAAATTCAGGTGAACGCTTATCTCTGGCGGGCGACACTCGACACGCTGGCCTTCATGCCGCTGGTCTCGGCCGATCCGTTTGGCGGCGTGATCATCACTGACTGGTACGTGCCGCCCGCGACCCCGAATGAGCGCTTCAAGGTCAATGCTTATATCTTGAGCCGGCAGCTGACCGCGAATTCGCTACAGCTGAGCGTGTTTCACCAGGAGCAGCAAGGCGGCCAATGGGTGGATACCCCGGCGGACCCTGGGGTTGCGAGCGGTCTGGAAGACCGGATTCTGGCCCAGGCCGCGGACCTCCAGGCCGAGGCGCAGAACACAAAATAATCGATCAGCCGGCCGTGACGACAACGACATGGTCGGCATCCACCTCGCCTAAACATTGGTGCAGCGCGCTGATCGCGCCCAGCATCATCTCGCCCGCTTCCTCGTCTTCCTCGTCGGTAAAATCCTCATAGGCATCCGCCAGCTCTTCCCCGGAGAACGAATCCGGGTTCAGCTTGGCGAGATATTTCTCCCGGTCGTCCGCGTTGAGGATGAACACCAGCGCTTCGGTTGATTCGGCGATATCGGCGACCACCTCGTTTTCGCTGGTTTCCAAATCGATGTCGTACTCTTCGGAAAGCACCGGCAGCAGCACGGAAAAGACCTCGCCATCGCCATCGTAATCCGCCACCGATGTGCCATTGGCCGCAAGAAAGGATTGGAGAGCCTGCGGGTCGTTATCCGCTGCGGCTTCGACAAGCTCGCCAAGGTCGGCGCGCGGCAGGCGGGTAAAAGAGACATGGATTGGCATTTCGGAAACTCTCAATCGCTATCTGCCGGATATTTACCAGCGCGGCTTGCCGAAGCCAAGAATTAAGCCAGCGCCTGCGCCAGATCTTCGATGAGATCGGCGGCATCTTCCAGCCCGACCGAGAGCCGCACGGTGCCATCGGTGATGCCAAGCCGAGCCCGCTCCTCAGCCCCAATTCGCATATGCGTCGTGGTGGCCGGATGCGTGGCGAGCGATTTGGTGTCGCCGAGATTGTTTGAAATGGTGATGATCTTGAAGGCGTTCATCATTTTGAAGGCCGCTTCCTTGCCGCCCTTGCATTCGAACGTGACCATGGTGCCGCCGCCGGACATCTGGCGCATGGCAAGCTCGCGCTGCGGGTGCGAAGCAAGCGTGGGGTAGAGCGCGCGTGCGATCTCGCTGTGAGATTCCAGGAATTTCGCCACTTCTTCGGCGGATTTGGACTGCGCCGCGACGCGCAGCCCCATGGTCTCCAGCCCTTTTAAAATCACCCAGGCGTTGAAAGGCGAAAGCGCAGGGCCGGTGTTGCGGAAGAACGGCTGAAAGACTTCCTCCATCCATTTTTTCTTGCCCAACACCGCGCCGCCGAGCACACGTCCTTGGCCATCCATATGCTTGGTTGCGGAATACACCACCACATCCGCGCCGAATTCCAGCGGGCGCTGCAATAATGGCGTGGCGAATACATTATCCACCACGACGAGCGCGCCAGCGTTATGCGCTATGTCTGCCACCGCACGCAGATCGACGATGTCGAGCATCGGGTTGGAGGGCGTTTCCAGCAGTACCTGGGCCGCCGGCTTGCTCAACGCCTCGCGCCAGGCGGCCAGGTCGCCGCCATCCACGAATACGGTCTCGATCCCGTATTGCGGGAGCAGCGTGCTGACGATCCAGTGACAGGAGCCAAACAATGCGCGCGCCGCCACGACGCGGTCGCCTGCCTTCAGTCCGCTCAGCATCGCCGAATGTACCGCCGCCATGCCGGTGGAGGTGCAGCGGCAGGCTTCCGCCCCTTCGATCGCGGCGAGTTTGCCCTCCAGCATCGCCACCGTGGGATTGGCGAAGCGGGAATATTGGTAATGCTGGATATGGTTGGCGAAAACCGCTTCCGCCATCTCCGCGCTCTCGTACACAAAGCCGGAGGTGAGAAACATCGCCTCGGCGTTTTCGTCAAAATTGCTGCGGATGCGCCCCGCATGGATAAGCTGGGTGGCGATGCGGCGTTGCGCCGTGTCGGATTTCTTTTCAGGCATGATCCATGCGGTAAAATGGCCCGCTTGCGCCGTCAACTCCGGCGGATTAAGAGCATGGCACGGGCGGGTATGATGTAATGGTAGCCTGTTAGCTTCCCAAGCTTGATGCGCGGGTTCGATTCCCGCTACCCGCTCCAGATACCGGTGCGGCGAAGGCCGTCAGAAGTTGAAAAACCCACTATTTTCAGGTAGTTTAGGTTAGTCTCTGGTTGACAGTGACCGCTCCTGTTCGCCCGCAACCGCAGGCAATGGGGGCCTTTTTTGGGGCTTTTCAGGACCCCGTAAAAATGCGAGGCCCCCAGAGGGCACTGGCGGATACAGCCGTTCGCAACGCCAAGCCTAAGGACAAGCCGTATAAGGTGGCCGATTTGCAGAGGCTGTACCTCCTCGTCAATCCCAGGGGAAGCAAACTTTGGCGCATCAAATATCGCATGAACGGGGTTGAGCGTAAGCTGGTATTGGGAGCATACCCCGACATTAAGCTTGCCGAAGCTCGTGCCGCTCGGGATGCGGCACGCAAGCAGGTGGGCCAGGCGGTCGACCCGAGCGCTGCCAAGCGGCGAGCCCGGATCGAGGCCACCATCCGCGCGGGGAATACTTTTGCTCTCGTGGCTGGGAGTTGATCGAGAAAAAAGCGCGTGAAGGACGGTCTACCATGACGCTGGATACGCAACGCTGGCTGCTAAAATTGTTGGGTTCGGATTTTAGAAAGCGGCCGGTGCTGACATCACTCCACAGGAATTGCTCCACGAGCTTAAAAAGTGCGAACGGCGGGGTAGACTGGAAACGGCCAAGCAACTTCGAGCGTTCGCGGGACAGGTTTTTCGCTATGCCGCAGCGACGGCGCGCGCCGAGCGTGATCCAGCTCAGCTCCTCCAGGGGGCGCTGACTTCATCGACAGTTAAGCACTTCGCCGCAATCACTAATCCGGTTGAGTTTGGCGCCCTGTTGAGGGCGATAAGCGATTATCAGGGCGACCCTGCCGTTATGTACGCCTTGAAGCTTACGCCACACGTGTTTCAGCGGTCTGGCGAGATACGCCAGATGGAATGGCTGGAGATCGACTTTGAGAAGGCGGTTTGGATGATACCAACGACTAGGATGAAGATGCGCGAACCCCATACGGTTCCGCTGTCGCGGCAGGCTGTGGCTATCCTCGGTGAGATGTGCGGCCTGTCGGGATCTGGGCGTTACGTTTTTCCATCCATAAGTACCAGGGCAAAGCCGATCAGCGACAATACGTTGAATGCGAATCTGCGGCGTATGGGCTACTCCAAGGGGACCAAATGACGGCGCACGGCTTCCGCATTTCGGCGTCATCGCTGCTCAACGAGTCAGGCAAATGGAACCCGGACGCCATCGAACGCGCATTAGCCCATATGGTGCCGGGAATCATTCGGCTCATTTACAATCAATTCGCCTATTGGGCCGAACGTGTCGAGATGGCGCAGTGGTGGAGCGATTACCTGAAAGAATTAAAGGAACGCGGAAATCGTTAAGCGCTCAGACGCTAGACCCAAAATAGCCGACGATTGCATGTTCAAATCCTGCCCCCGCAACCACTTTTGTTATAATTCGCTTCAGTGCGACATTTGACCAAGGCTCATTTGTTGCCTTCCTCCGTAACCATCTTAACTTGCTTAATCATGACAGAACCGCGCCTTGAAGAAATTTTATCGCATCGAAAGCGGCGAATAGCCGAGGTGCATACCGGCATCCACGAATAATGCTCGCCAGTAATGTGACGTGCAGCCGGGGATGCCAGAAAAACTGCCGCGCCAGCGACATCTTCTGCCTTCGAGGCGACGCCAAGCGGGACACTTGCGGCCACGCCTTTGCGTAGCCGATCCATAGACGCGGAGGTCATGGATTCTGTAAACCATTCCGTATCAACAAATCCGGGACAGACAGCGTTCGCCCTGATCTTGGGAGCAAGTGACCGCGCCAGAGCCAAAGTCAATGTTGTCAATGCGCCTTTTGATGCAACGTACGGTACCGACGAACCATTGCCGGTCGCGCCCGCGAGAGACGAGGTGTTCACCACTGCGGCACCGGCCATTGCGGCTTCCAGGAGAGGGTGGGCTGCCTGGACGCATCTGAAGGGCTCCGATGACATTAACCTTATAAAGCTGAAGGAAGTCCCCACGTTCATTGCGTTGAAATCGGCATGTTGCGGGGCAAATTTCGTGATTTAGGCGTTATTGAACAGCGCATCGATACGGCCGAACGATTCAGCTGCGATCTCCCGGCATCCAGCATCCTCGCTGGCATCGGCTTGACCCCGATTGAACGAGTATGAAGACGTTAGTGAATGAGATCAAACAAGCAATGAGAGGTGCCACAACTGCCAATTGTGCGATACAAAATTCGTCACGATTTTCCGGAAATCTTTTAGGCCGCTATCATTCTCTTAACATGACCGGAAATTGGACTGGTCGATTGGGAGGAGAGATTATGGCTGCGCTGAACAATGCGCTGATCATAGGTGGCGGCATTGGCGGCCTTGCCGCCGGGGTGGCGCTACGGCGCGCCGGGGTCAAGGTCGATCTCATCGAGACAAAGGCGGATCTCGGGGTTTATGGTGTGGGCATCATTCAACCGAACAACACGCTGCGGGCGCTTGATAAGATCGGGCTGGCGCGGCGATGCGTCGAGGCGGGGGCGCCGTTTCCTGGTTGGCGGATTTACGATGAGGCGGGGCGCTTTCTGATGGATGTGCCGAACAGCAACAGTGCCGCGCCAGGTTTTCCGCCGGTCAATGGGATTACGCGGCCCGAGTTGCACGAAATTCTAACCGAAGCGGCTCTTGATGCGGATGTTGCAATTCATCTGGATACGCGCATCGCAATGCTGAGCCAAGCGGATGAGGAAGTCGCGGTTGTTTTGAGCGATGGAACAGAAGCGCGATATGACCTCGTAATCGGTTGTGACGGCATTTATTCGGATACGCGCAGGCGTCTCTTCGGCGAAGCTGCTATGCCGAGGAATATCGGGCAGAGTGTCTGGCGGTATAATCTTTATCGCCCCGCGCATGTAGATCGGGGCCGGATATATTATGGGTCGAACAGCAAGGTTGGGCTCGTGCCGCTAGGGCCGGAGCTTATGTATATGTTTCTGGTGACATCCGAACCGGGTAATCCGCATATGCCGGCGGACCAGCTCGCCAGGTTGATGCAAGACCGGTTGTCACCTTATGCTGGTTATGTTGCGGAACTGCGGGAGCAAGTCACCGATCCGGCCAAGGTGGTCTATAAGGGGCTTGAAAACCTGCTGCTTCCCGCGCCCTGGATGAAAGGCCGCGTTATCATCATTGGCGATGCCGCGCACGCGACGACGCCGCATCTTGCTCAAGGGGCAGCGATGGCGATCGAAGACGCGGTGCTTCTCGGCGAGCTTCTCGCCCGCAACGCGCCGGTTGATACGTTGCTGGATGAGTTCATGCGGCGCAGGTTCGAGCGCGCGCAGCTTGTGGTTGATAGCTCTGGGCAACTGGCAGCGTGGGAGATGGAGGAATGGCGCGGCGGCGGGAATTTTGCTGCCCAGCATGGCCAACTTATCCACGAGGCGAATACCACGCTGATGGAAGAATATTAAGGGATTTTATTGATTATGAGCAAAGTTATCATCAGTTGCGCGATAACCGGGTCCGCGCATACCCCAACCATGTCCGATGCGTTGCCGATCACGCCAAGCGAAATCGCGGACCAGTCCATTGCCGCCGCTGAAGCGGGTGCAGCGATTATCCACCTGCATGCCCGCTTGCCTGAAGATGGCCGGCCAACTGGAGACCCTGAAGTCTATGCGCGTTTTCTACCCGTGATACGGCAGCGCACGGATGCGGTGGTGAACATCACCACTGGGGGCGCCGCGAACATGAGCGTCGCGGAACGCCTGGCGGCGGCAACCCGCTTTAAGCCCGAAATGTGCTCGCTGAACATGGGAACGATGAACTTCGCTTTCTTTCCGGCGGCCAAGCGGATTACGCGCTGGAAGCACAGCTGGGAACGCGACTATGTGCTGAATTCGGACGATTATGTCTTCCGCAACACCTTTAGGGATATTGCGACGATTTTGGCAACGCTGTCGGACGCCGGTACCAAGTTTGAGCATGAATGCTACGATGTCGGGCATCTGTATAACTTGGCGCATTTTGTCGATCGCGGGCTGGTGAAACCGCCGTTTTTTGTCCAGATGATCTTCGGAATTTTGGGAGGTATCGGACCTGATCCTGATAACCTCATGTTCATGAAACAGACAGCGGATCGGCTGTTTGGCCGCGATACTTATCGTTGGTCTGTCATGGCGGCGGGACGGCATCAGATGCCCTTTATCACCCAGGCCGCGTTGCTGGGTGGCAATGTACGGGTGGGCCTGGAAGACAGTCTTTTTCTCGAACGTGGAAAGCCAGCCGCCTCGAATGCGGCGCAGGTGCAAAAAATCGTTCGTATACTTGCGGAAATGGGACACGAACCGGCCACGCCTGCGGAGGCTCGGGCGGCGCTTGGCCTCAAGGGCGGCGACCGTGTGGAATTCTGAACACAGAGGATTGAATTAAATGTACGAACCGTTTCCCGGAAATTACGTCTGGAATCTTTCGGTCAATATTTGCCTCGGCATGGGCGGCGTGATGGGCGAGATTGACGAGGCTAACGATAAAGTGCGCCAGATCGCCCGGGAGGGGGAGGATAAGGGAACGGAAGCCTTTTTCACAGCCTGGGGTGCTTTGGCGGATAGGTTGCTCGCACTTGGCGAGGACGCCGAAGCGGCAGGCCACCAGACAAACGCAAGCGAGAAATACTGCCGGGGCGCCGCCTATTACATGACCGCGGAGCGCATGCAGAGCCGGCATTACGAACCGCGCCAGACGATGTACCGGAAAATGCTGAATACGATGCAGCGCGCCGTAAAAACGGGCAAGCTGAACTGCGAACGCGTTGAAATTCCTTACGAGGGGTCAAATTTTCCCGCGCTTTTCGTCCGGGGCCATGGAGATGGGCCGCGCCCGTGCATGGTGTTTTGCAATGGGCTCGACAGCGTCAAGGAAATGATCTTCCTCACGATGCGCGATGAGCTTGCAAAACGTGGAATATCTTGTTTGATGGTAGATCAGCCGGGCGTTGGGGAGGCTCTGCGTCTGGGCGGACTCGTGGCGATTGCAAATGCCGAACGGTGGGCGGGCGCGGCGGTTGATTATCTCGAAACGCGGGACGACATCGACCGTACCAGAATTGGCATGATGGGGTGGTCGCTCGGCGGCTATTACGCACCGCGCGCCGCCGCGTATGAGAAGCGCTTCGCGCTTTGTGTTGTCTGGGGCGCTAATCACAACTGGGGCGAACTACAGAAGCGCCGGCTCACGCGCGAGGGCGACCGGCCAGTACCGCATTACTGGGACCATGTCATGTGGGTGTGGGGCAAGCAGGATATGGACGAGTTCATGAGCTATATTCCCCAAGTGTCGCTCGTGGGTCATCTCAACAATATCACGGTTCCCTTTCTGATCACCCATGGCGCAAACGATCGGCAAATCCCGATTGAATATGCACATCAGAGCTATGATGAGGCCGTGAACAGTCCCGATCGGGAGCTGAAAATATTTACGCCGCGCGAGGGTGGTGTTGAACATGTGAGCGCGGACAATGTTGAGCCGGTCCGCAGCTATATTTGTGACTGGATCGCGGATCGATTTTCGCCTGAGAAGGACCAGCGCGCATGACTCTCATCCGGAATGGAAAAGGCCCCAATCAGCTCATTGGTTTTCGAGTCGAGGAGGCGATGATCAGCACAATCGGCCGTGAATTGCAGCGGCCGGAATGTATTCTGGCCGAAGCCGATGGCACACTATGGTCAGCCGACGCGCGGGGCGGCGTGATGCGGATTGCGCCGGATGGCACGCAATGCCTTATCACGCAGGCGGTGGATTCGCATTTTGATCTTGCCCGCGATGCGTCTGCCAGCCTGCTGGAGGGGACGCTGCCCAACGGCATGGCATTTGCCCGCAATGGCGATCTGTTGGTCTCGAATTTCGGGACCGACCGGCTTGAGTTGATGACGCGCGAAGGTGCGACGCGCGTTTTGCTGGATACAATCGAGGGTCGTCCTCTCGGCAAGGTTAATTTTGTGCTGCGCGACCGCCGGGACCGCATTTGGATTACGATCTCCACAATGGTGAATCCCTGGAGCGCAGCGGTCAGGAATAATCTGGCAGACGGATATATCGTTCTGCTCGACGAAAAGGGGGCGCGAATCGTCGCGGACAGCTTCCATTTTACGAACGAAATACGATTCGACGCGCAGGAGGAATGGCTTTACGTGACCGAAACGACCGCCAAGCGGGTGAGCCGCTTGCGCGTGCTGCCGGATGGCTCGCTGACCGATCGTGAAATTTACGGACCATCAAATCTGGGTGACGGTGTGATCGACGGAATTGCGTTTGATGCATACGGTAATCTTTGGGCGACGATGATCAACGCGGACCGTCTTGTTGCAATCACGCCCGAAGGCGATCTCCTTGAGCTATTCTGCGATGGAAATGCACAGGCAACGCAGGCTTTTGAGGCGGCGTTTGCAACCGGTGAGCCGGTGCCATTCGATGTCATGCTTGCCTGCGGCGGGAAGGTCTGCCCATGGATGGCGAGCGTTACCTTTGGAGGGCCGGACCTGCATACGGTTTACCTAGGGGGACTTCGCTCGACCACGATTCCGTATTTTCGCAGTCCGGTTGCCGGCCTGCCGATGGTGCATTGGAATGGTTGAGCAAATCTGCACCGATCGGCGTAGGTTAGATTTATTTACGCAAAAAATCAGTGATTTCATCCAGCGCCGCTGAAGCTTCAGGAAGGAGCGACAGGAAGGCGTGCCAAACATGCGGCATCGCCGGCCATACGCTTAAAATGGCCCGGTTTCCCGCCGCTGCCATCCGCGCCATAAAGTTTTGTGCATCGGCAAGCAGATGTTCCGTCGTGCTGGCCTGTAACAGTGTCGGCGGGAAGTGCCGGAGTATGGCCGGCGAAGCATTGATAGGCGATAGTTCGGCAGATTCGCGCACTGAATTCGGCGCATATAATGACATCAACATCGCCAGGCGGGATACAAAATCGTTTGGATTGCCACCGGTAGCTCCGGCTTGTGGTGCGACATCGAGTGAGGCGCAAATCAGCACAAGCTTATCGGGGACGTGGCTTCCCTGTTCGATCAAACGGACACATGCGGCGGCGGCCAGATTCCCACCGGCTGAATCGCCTGCGAGCGCCAGCGTGGCCGCCTCATCTACGCCATCCGGTCCGTTGCCGCTCGCCCAACGGATCGCGGCTGTGCTGTCGTCCAGCCCGGCGGGAAAAGGATATTCCGGCGCTAGCCGGTAATCCACGGCCAGCACCGCGCAACCGGCCCGCCGCGCAAGATAGGCGGTGATGAGGCGATGGCTGTGCAGGCTGCCGGCGATCCAGCCGCCACCGTGCAAATAGACCAGCCGGCGCGTGGGGTCCGATTCCGGTGCCATCACCCATTCAGCGGCAACGCCCGGAATGCCGGTCGGCTGGAAAGTGACGCCGGCAATCGGTCCCCGCGGCTCGGCGTCGCCGTATCGATCGACACCTGCGCGTAAAGCCACGATCGGGTTGGCGCCGGGGGCCGGCGTCATGCATTCAGCGAGGTGCTCGAAGGCGCGACGGATGTCTGGCCGGTTCATCGTCGGGCTTGCCGCATCGCTCATATCAATGCCGCCTGCTCTTCCTTGAGCATTTTTCGCAATGTCCGCCGCGCCCACATGGCGCCAGCGTCTCCGGAGAGAATGACTGGATCGAGATCCAAGAAATCCTCGCCGTTGAGCGCTTCTTGTTGCGCCATAATCATGGGCTTGTCCTGGAACTCGAAAGCATAGCGAAGCCCTTGGTCAAGGGCCTCGGTGAGTTGGGTGTCGTCTACCCGGAAATCCCGCGCGCTTGACCAGAAATAATGTGTTGTATCTTCGGTTTCCGGAGTCATCAAATGGACGCCGGGGCTTTCCTTTCCGATACGCTCGGGTGCTCCCGCGGGTGCAACACCGACGACGAGCTGCATGTTGCCTGGCGGATACCAGGTAACGTCCAGCCAGCGGTCAACCGGCGCCCCGCCGCTCTCGAAAACTGCCTCCAACGCAGGGGGCAAGATTTCATTGCGCGCCAGCCGGTTGGAATGGACGATATCGCCATCCCGTTTCACCTCGGTTTCCGCGCTGCGTATTGCCTCGCTGCCCAGCAGGCCCTTGTGCAGGAACTCGATATGCCCAAGGTCCATGATATTATCGGTGATATATTCGTAGTTGGCCGGGGTGTGCATATAGCCTTTATTAATCGCAAACCTTGCGGTATCGAGGCCAATCAGCTCGGGTATTCGCGATTGATCTGCCTTTGCGGAATCACCCATCCATATCCATAACAGCGTGTTTTTCGCCACAAGCGGATATGTTTTTGCACGCGCATTGGGCGGGAATCGCCCGTCGCCATGCGGGTTGAAGACGCAAGCGCCGTCCATCCCGAATTGCAGCCCATGATAGGCGCATTGGATCGTGTCGCCAATGCACTCACCAAGATGCAACGGGGCAAAGCGGTGAGGACAGCGGTCTTGCATGGCGTGAACAGTGCCGGTGCTGTCGCGCATCAGCAACACTTCTTCGCCAAGCAGCTTGCGATGGAACAGACTGCCGGGTGCTACCTCGTCCTCCCAGGCAGCGGCATACCAAGCATTTTTGAGGAACGGCATCGATTCTCTCCCAGCTAGCTCAATCGTGCGGTTTGCCAGCTGACGTACGTGGAGGTTCGGCTTCTTCCGTTAGGTAAGTAAAGGTCCATTCCGGCGGATTTTGCAAAAATGGCGGCAGGTTATGGGTGAAATGCGCGTAGGCAAAGAGCGGCACCGGCCAGTGCCGTGGAACCCAGCTGTCATCGATACAATCTGAATCCGCGCCATACTCCGCTTCTCCACCCGCCGGGCAGGGAAGATAATAAAATAGAGCGGAGTCGATGCGGTGCCGCCCGAGGCCGATATGTGACGCTTTCCATCCCTGGCGGACCATGTGGTTCGCCCCGATCATGATTTCGTCGATGTCTTCAACGATGAAGTTGGTATGATGAAAGCGGTGTTTGCCATCCATGTCCGGAAATGGCGCCGAGGCGTTAAGCAGCAGAAGATTGTGATGATTGTTGGCGCCGTCGGCGCGTAAATACTTACCGACGCCCGCCTGATCATCGGACAGGCGGAATCCGAGCCGGGCCCGCATGAAGCTATAACCGGCTTCATAGTCCGGAATAGCGAAAACCACATGGGCGAGGCCTTTTGGGCGCGCGCGGGTTCGCCACTTGCGGTGCTGGTTTAGGCGGCGCACATGGCCGGGCGCGTTCAGCGGGTCCGGCGCGCAAACCACGGGCTTGCGAGTGAAGATTCGCAACCCCATCGCCAGCCCAAAACTGGTTGTGAAGCGGAACGCGCCATCACTTCCCTCGGTCACCTCATGGTCGCGGCGCAGCCCTACAACGAGCCGGTTGAGGGCTTGCGCGTCGTCAACCCCCCAGATTACTTCACACACGCCGTTGCCCTCGATTGCCGAGACCGCCAGCGCCGGATCGTCACGATGCCGGACCTCAACGGCGGAGCCTTCCGGCAGGCGGAAAACGCTGCGGTCATTGCCGCTGTGTTCGAGAACCAAGCCAAAATCCTCAAAAAAGCGTATCGACTCCTCGACATCTTTGACGCCGTAGATTACTGTATCAATCCCGATAATGGCCATTTAGTGTCCCTATTGCTTTATGTGGTCGCGGCGCGCTTCGTGCTTGCCGCAATTATTGGCGTCATCGGATGTGATTTATGAAGCGCCGGTTGCAACCATGCCAATCATGTTGCACGATAAATGGCACAATCATGATTTGTGGTTGTGATGCGGTTAGTGTCTGGTGTAATGCAACAAGCGCTCTGGCGCGCTGAGCCTATTTTGAGGTGTGATGAAATCCGATGTTCTGACGCGTTTCAGCAAATTCGATCTTAATCTCCTCCGTGCTCTGGATGCGCTGCTTACCGAACGCAGTGTGACACGAGCTGCCGACGATTTATGCGTCACGCAGCAGGCAGTGAGCGGGTCTCTGCGCCGGCTTCGCGAGCATTTTGACGATCCTCTGCTGGTGCGGGTCGGGCGAGAGATGGAGCTGACACCACTGGCGCGCGGGCTTGTGGCACCGCTTCATGAAGCCTTGCTTAATCTGCAAAGCGCCCTGCATATCCGGCCAAGCTTCGATCCAAAGCTGGCCGCGCGCACGTTCCGCATCGCGATTTCCGATTATGGTTCCTTTGTTATTATGCCCCGCCTGTTGAGAATGCTGGCTAAAGAGGCACCGCTGATAACCCTCGAGGTAACTGGCCTGAAAAACCAGAGCTTTCTTGAACTTGAGCATGGTGAGTTAGATTTTTTCGCGACAACGTCTCCGACGGATTTGTATGGTATTTACCGGCCTGGCGAGCATGTTCGCAGCCAGGCGCTGTTTCAGGATGATTTTGTTTGCTTGGCTGACAAGGCGCATCCGGACCTTAAGGGAGAGTTGACGGCGGAATTGTATCGCGGTTTGCCGCATAGTTTGGTCCGATTTGGAGCGCTGGCTGGCACAATCGTTGAGCACGGATGGCGGCAACAAGGCCTTGTTCCGAAGATCGCGTCGATAGCGCCTGGCTTCGCCACCATGATTTTCATGCTGCCTGGTACCGCTTCAATCGGCACCGCGCAGCGCAAGCTTGCAACCGTGCTTGCGGGTCCGCTCAATTTGCGTGTGCATGAGTGCCCGGTGCCGATTGATCGGCTGGAAGAGTGTTTGTTCTGGCATGATCGCAACAGTCAGGACCCGGCCCATGCTTTCGTCCGCACTGCGTTCCAGGAAGTGTCTTTGCAACTGGTGGATGGCCACAACTGACATTTGTGATAGGCAAAACAGCTTACGATTTTCCTAAGCTCTGAGTCGCCGCTATCAATCTCTCAATAAGGCCGTAGGAGAGGAGGGGCTATCGCCCCTGGAAAGCCATGAACATACAAACCAAACCCAACGCATCCGGCGCCATCGATCAGGGAACAGGCTATGGCCGCAAGCGCAATGCCCACGATCCGCGTTTGACGGAAGTTGGTCCCGGAACGCCGATGGGCGAGCTGTTGCGCCGTTATTGGCACCCAATCGCCGTTGCGGTTGAGGTGACGAGCGATGTACCTCAGCGGGTGCGGTTGCTCGGCGAGGATCTGGTACTGTTCCGTGACCAGCAAGGAAATGTTGGCTTAGTGGAGGAGCATTGCTGCCACCGCGGCACCAGCCTGTTCTACGGACGGATCGAGGAAGACGGCATTCGCTGCCCGTATCATGGCTGGAAATTCGACACGAAGGGGCATTGCCTGGACCAGGCGTGCGAAACAGACGGGGGCGGAAAGGGCCGGAACGCTGTTCGCCAGCCATGGTATCCGGTGCGGGAGCGTTATGGCGTGGTCTGGGCCTACATGGGGGCGCCAGAAAAGAAACCGGTGCTGCCGCGCTGGAGCATGCTAGAGAACCTGCAAGCAGACGAAACCTTGGCCTTTGTTTATCCGTCGTTCGGATACGGGCCAATAGATGCGCTAGATTTCAACTGGCTGCAGTCATTTGAGAACACGCTCGATCCGATGCATGGCGTCTGGCTTCATATTGCACATAGCGAAGAAAATCAGTTCGGCGGTGAACCAAAATATCGCCCGGAGATGGATACGCATGGGTTCATAAAATATACCAGCTGGAGCGAGACGGAGCAGGGAGCCCGTTTTGAACAAACCTTTCCAATGGGCGATGGGCGAGGATTTTATTATTCTGTCGAAGACATTATGCCAAATATCAGTGTCATTCCAAATCCATCAAATGGTGCCCTCAATAAAATTCAGTGGCATGTCCCGATCGACGACACGCATTTCAGGATTTTTGTGATCATTCGCTTTCCAACGAAAGAGGAGGCGATGAAGGTAAAGGAACGGCAGATGCGCGGGGGCCTTCATAAAGGCAAGCCCTGGTCGGAACTGACGGCGGAAGAGCGGCGGAGCTATCCGGGTGACTACGAGACCCAGTCCACCCAGGGACCGATCGCGATCCATGCGAATGAACGTCTTGTTAAGTCGGATACCGGGGTGGTGATGCTCCGCCGTAAACTACAATCGCTTATCAATAATATGGAAGCCGGAGAGAATCCGCTCAACGTGAGCTTCGATGAGAATGACGCTCCGCGGGAGAGTGTCGCCTACGCCTCCATCGGTAAAATGCCATAGCTGGTGCTTTAGGCGCTAATATATCTCCGCGAAGACTTAAGGAAACCAAAAAAGGGATGCCCCAATGAACGTACAAACAAAAGCTGTCGCACCCGGCGCCATCGACCAAGGAACGGCCTATGGCCGCAAGCGCAATACCTACGATCCGCTTTTGACGGAGGTTGGACCCGGAACGCCGATGGGTGAGTTGCTACGCCGTTACTGGCATCCGATCGCCGTTTCTGTCGAGGTGGCGAGCGACGCGCCGAAGCGGGTTCGTCTGCTGAGCGAGGATCTGGTGCTGTTCCGCGACCAGCAAGGTCGCATTGGCCTGGTCGATGAGCACTGCTGTCACCGTGGAACCAGCCTGTTCTATGGGCGGATAGAGGAAGACGGCATCCGCTGCCCCTATCATGGCTGGAAGTTCGACACGGAGGGACATTGCCTGGACCAAGCGTGTGAAACAGACGGGGGCGGCAAGGGCCGGAACGCCGTCCGCCAGCCGTGGTATCCGGTGCAGGAGCGTTATGGCGCAGTGTGGGCGTATATCGGGCCATCCGAAAAGAAACCAGAGCTGCCGCGCTGGGAGATTCTCGAAAACCTTGAGGAGGGCGAACTCTTTGCCCACCCGATAATTGATTACGCTTCGCCGGTCGATGGAGTTCTAGATTTCAATTGGCTTCAATCTTATGAAAATACGCTCGATGTGATGCACGCGATCTGGCTTCATATCGCACATAGCAAGGAGAATCAATTCGGGAGCGAGCCGCGCTACCGCGAGGACATGGATACGCACGCATTTATCCAATATACAAGCTGGAGTGAAACGGAAAAAGGCGTGCGCTACGAGCAGGTCTTCCCGATGGGGGGAGAGTACGCACTGCACTACTCTGTTGAAGACATCATGCCCAACGTAAGCATCGTTCCCAATCCTTCTCAGGCGGGTTCCGCGCCGGACACGATCTCCTGGCATGTACCGATCGACGATACGCATTTTAAGATATTTTTTATCGTTCGTACGCGGTCGTTGGAGGAAGCGCATAATCGCGTTGTGCGCCACAACGGCAAGCTTTGGGTGGATTGCACGCCAGAGGAGCGCCGGCAATATCCAGGTGACTACGAGACCCAGTCAACGCAGGGCAAGATTGCGGTCCATGCCAATGAGCATCTCGTCAAATCCGATACGGGTGTCGTCATGATTCGCCGTAAACTGCAATCGCTTATCAAAGACGTACAAGGCGGAAGCGATCCGCTTAACATAAGCTTTGATAAAAACGAGAGCCCGTTAAAAACTGTTGCTTACGCCTCGATCGGCAAGATGGCATAGCAGAGCGCAAGGGATGTGCTGATGCGGGATGAACGTGTAAAGTCGGCCATCCGGGCGTTCGAAATACTGGAATATTTCGACAAAATCCGCGGCCCGCTTCGGTTAAAGGATTTCTGTGCGGCGTTCGGCTATCCGATGTCCAGCGCCGAAGAATTACTAAAGGCGATGGTCCATCATGGCTATCTGATGTTTGATCCCTCGCGACGCAGTTATCTGCCGTCGATGCGGGTGGCAAGCATGTGCGCCTGGGTGCCGGACATGATCTCACGCCAGGGGCGTCTCTATCAAGCGATGCAGGAGATAAATGACGTAACGGGCGAAATGGTAGCAGTGTCGGGAATCAATGATTTGCATAGTGAAGTGATTGATATGCTTCCGGCAAGCGTGCCTGACCCGTCGTTCCAAGTGAACGATTATTTTTACCGCTGCCCGATGGTGGCGTCGGGCGTTGGCTGCGTATGGTTGAGCGAGGAAAGCGAGGACAAGGTTGAGCGAATCTACCGGCGCAGCGCTGCGCGCGGTTTGTTTAATCGCAAAAGACTGCCACTGGCCTCGGTGATCGCTAAAGTTAAATCTCTTCGTGGCCAAAGCATTGTGACGCTCGATAGCTTCTGGTTGGAAAACGCCTCAATGATATGCACCGTGGTGTCGATTGCCGAGCAGCGGCAGCGGATAATTTTGAGCGTCAGTGGTCCCAGGCAACGTATGACAGGGCAACAGCCGGTAATTCGGAAGCTGCTGAGCAAATGGCACACGGAATTAGGGAACTCGCCTTTGTTGGAGGCAAACCCACAAGCAGGACTTGTGTGAGACAACAGTTGTTACGATTTCCCGGAATCTTTGAAGGCCGATATCTTTTGGCGTGATTAGAATAACACCGGCTTGGCCGGTAGAACATCAAACGACTTTGGCTAAACAAAGAAACAAGACTAGCCCCAAGGAGGATAAAATGGGAAATCTGTTCAAGACAAGGCGATATCTACTATTGTCCAGCGTTGCGTCCGTAGCATTGGTGTGTGCAAGCCATGCCGCGCATGCGTTCGACTATTCTTTTGATAATGGCGTTGATGTGCGCTTCGATAATACTATTCAGTATTCCGTGACCGAGCGTACTGCGCCGGTTAGCCCGTATCTAGGTGGCCAGACGGGCGCCGCACAAAACACTAATGACGGCGACAATGACATACATGCAGGCATCGCTTCAAACCGTGTTGATTTGCTTTCATTATTTGGCGTTACGTATGATCATTATGGCTTCACCGCGTCAATCGATAGTTTTTACGACACCGTGTACAATCAGAAAACGCAGAATACGAATAATGCGACGTATAATGCCGCAAGTGATCCCGCCAGCAAGTTCACCAGTGCGACAGAAACGCAGGCTGGGCGGAATATTGAACTGAGAAACCTGTTCGTATTTGGTTCCCAGGATATTGATGGTATTCCTGTAACACTCCGTGTTGGCCGATTTGTAAATCTTTTTGGTGAAAGCCTGTTGTTCGCCGGCAATGGCATCAGCTACGGCCAGGGGCCGATTGACGCTGAACGTGCCGTTAGCGTACCCAATACCGAAGCCAAAAATCTTTTTCTTCCGGTCGGTCAGGCGCTCATATCCGCTCAGCTCACGAACTCGATTTCGGTGAGCGCATATTATCAGTTTCAATGGCAGAAGTATAACTTCATCCCGGTAGGTGATTTTTTCTCCCCGTCGGATGCCCTCGACGAGGGGGGGCAAAGGCTTTATGCGGCGACCATTGCGCCTTATGTAAGCCCTGCAAACCCGGGTGCCGCCGCGTATCTTTATCGTGCGAGCGATATCAATGGTTCGGATACGGGACAGTTCGGTGCTTCACTGCATTACGATCTGGTCGGCTCACCCTGGGATTTCGGTTTATATGCATTGCAATATAATGATTCCGAGCCGGAAATTTATGTCCACCTGAGTAGCGGCGCGCCAGTCGTGATGTCAGGAACAGCACCTGGTTCGCCGCTCGCATTAGCGGTCGGAACTTACCAGACAGTCTATGCCAATGGTATTCAGGTTTATGGCGCCTCAACGAGCACAACCATTGGCCCTTTGAATATTGCAGGTGAGGTCTCTACCAGGATTCATGATGACCTAAACAGTTCGGTTTCGGTTCTGCCAGGACAGGTTGCGAACAACACTTCGCACCCGCTTTACGCGATCGGCGATACGCTGCACTATCAGGCATCAGAAATTTATTTAGGGCCTAAACTACCTGGATTTTGGGACAGTTCCGCTGTGATCGGAGAAGTTGCCGGTGATAATCTTTATGCTATCACGCAGAATTCCGAGAATTTCTCCCGCGCCACATCCAAGCATATGGCTTTTGGCATACGAACGGTTGCATCAGCCAGTTATTTTCAGGTGTTCCCAGGTCTCGATGTAACGCCGAACATTGGTTTAGGTTGGAATTTTATGGGCGAGGCGCCAGATACCCTGGCCTTTAACGGCACGGCTATCGACCGCGGCGGTGATCTAACGATGGGCATTTCGGGCGTATATTTGAATAAGTGGACAGGTGGTATCAGCTACACCCGTTATATAGCACCGCCCCAGCGCGACCCGTCTGCTGACCGAGATTTTGTTTCGTTCAACGTCGAACGCACGTTCTAAGGGAGATTATAAAAATGATGAAAATGAATCGACGTTCAATTCTGAAGACCTCTTCCGCCAGTGTGGCGGCGGCAACGACGATGCCACACTGGTCTTTTGCTCAGGCAGAAAACCACACTGCGGACGATTTGAAGGGCGTGCTTACGCCGTTTGGAGCGCTAAGGGCCGGTAATGCGGATGGCACGATCCCGGCTTGGACCGGCGGCGGGTTGCCCGGCTATAAAAAGGGCGATCCGCGGCCCATTCCGTTTGCGGACGAAAAGCCTGTACTGGTGATTACCGCAGCGAATGCGGCGCAATACCAGGACAAGCTCACCCCTGGCATCATGGGGATGTTTCAGAAGAAGCCGGATTGGCGGATCGAAGTATATCCGACGCACCGCACCGCAATCGCGCCGCAATATGTTTATGACTATATTTATCAGAATGCAAGCAGCGCGCAATTAACGCTCGATGGCGATGGCGTAACGGGAGCCTATGGCGGTATCCCGTTTCCTATCCCTAAAAGCGGTTATGAAGTGATATGGAATCATTTGCTCGGCTGGAGCGGGACAACGGCGTTGGCTGCGGGAAGCAATTATGTAGTTACGGAAAGTGGAGAAGTCGTCCTCGCGTCAAGAGGAAAAACTTGGTTCCAGTACCCTTATTATTTTGAAAACGGGAAAGCCGATTTTAATGGAATTTTTGGGGAAGTGTATGTTGAACCTACCGCTCCACCCTACGAAGCGGGGGCATCTCTTATCACAACTATCCCTGTGAATCCGGAGACGAATCCACCCGCGGCTTGGGAATATCTGGAGGGAGAGCGCCGGGTACGGCGCGCGCCGGAGCTTCAATATGATACACCGAACTCGCTGTCCGCTGGTACATCGAACTGGGATGAAGTGGATATTTTTACGGGCAAGCTTGATGAATATAATTTCAAGTACGTCGATAAAAGGGAAATATATATTCCCTATAATACGAACAAGCTATTTGCTGCCTCTGCACAAGAGCAATTCTTACCGCATTTTGTTAATCCTGATTTGGTCCGGTGGGAGCTACATCGCGTGCTTATCGTTGAGATGACGGTTAAACCCGGTGTACGGAATGTCGATGCGCGCCGTTTGATTTACTGTGACGAAGATACTGGCGGCGGTGTGTTAGGCGAAATCTATGATGCCAATGGATCTCTGTGGAAATTTCAACAAACGATGCCTGTTATCTTTCCTGACATACCATGCCTCACTCCCGCTTTATTTTTTATGACGTATGATTTGCATGCCGGAGATTATTCCTCAGCAAATGGTTTTACTGGGTCCGATTCTCCGCAATATGTAACAGTCCCGAGATTGCCGCCTTCCTTCTTTACGCCGGGGCAGCTTGTTGCCAATGCAGGTATGTTCTGATTTGCCGGGTCGATTCTCGGGACGTACCGGGGAATTTGCGTCCCGGTACTTCAACGAAAATCAGAGGAAAAATGTCATGAATAAAAAAAATAGAGCTGGACTGGAATATGATAAAATCGGTCCAGACATAACAAAATCCTTCGCGGAGAACGGTGTCGTTTGTATGCGTGGCGTCATCGCCAGTAGCGATATCGAAATTCTGCGCGAGTGCATAGAAGTTGCGATTAAAAATCGCAATCCAAAGTACAATAAGCCCGGTGCCACCTATATCGTGGATGGGCACTTATGGACTAAGTACAAGGGGTTCAAACGGTTCACTTTTGACTCCAACATTGCGGAATTGGCGGCGATGGTCATGGGCAGCCACCAGGTACGGGTGTACGACGATGCCATGTTTGTGAAGGAGCCTTCCGCGCCGGAGCCGACACCTTGGCATCAAGATCTTCCGTACTTCCGGCTCAACGGCCCCAATAATTGCTCCGTCTGGATTCCGCTTGATCCGGCGAATGAGGCTTCCGGTGCGATGTCCTACACCCTTGGCTCGTATCGCTGGGGCAAAATGTTCGAGCCGGTTAACTTTGCGGAGGGGACGTCTCATGCCGAATCTGAATTTGATGGTCCCCCTCCGGACGTGGATGCCGAGCCGGATCGTTATGCCACGGCGACATTTGATGTTCGTCCCGGCGATGTTGTTTTCCACCATCTATTAACCTTGCATAAAGCAGGGCCAAATAGTTCAAAAGGAACTCGCCGGCGAGTGCATACCATTCGCTTCGCGGGGATAAGTCCACGTGGATTAAGAGGAAATTCGCGCTGTCTGAATTTAAAAGCGAGCCAGAGGATGGCGCGCCGCTGGAAGGCGCGGAATTTCCTGTGCTTTGGCCAAAATAGGCGCGCTATAAACGGGCGGAGTGGAAACAAGAGAGGCTAATAAGTTTAACTAGGCGCCTAAGAAAGCGTTGCTGGTACGAGATTCAGCCAAGGAGGATGCATGGAAAACACATCGGAGCAGGGCGGCGCTAACCTGCATCCGCTGCGTGCGGCGGGAAGGATGGTGGTGGCGCTCAGCTGTAGCGCGTTATTTTTGCTGGTACCTTTCGCCATTGTACCTGCGATACCGCGGATTGCGGAGAGCTTCACCCACCATGGAGCATCAGATGGGCGTTTTCTGGCTCAGATGATTCTGATCATCTCGGGCCTTTCCTCTATTGTGGGGGCTCCTGTTGTTGCGATCACCGCCAAGCGCTTCGGCAAGCGGCCTACCGTGCTGGTCATGCTGATGCTGTTTGCACTCTCGGGTGGGGTGGGTATTTTCGAACCTGTGTTCTGGCTCCTGCTAGTTTCGCGGGCTGTGCTGGGCTTCGCCGGTGGCGCTCTCGGTATGCTTGGGCTGGTTCTGATCACGGATTATTATCACGGACCGCTCCGATTTAAGCTTTTCGGAATCGGCAGCACGGTGCAGTTGGCGCTGGCGATTGCGGCGCTGTTGCTTGGCGGCGTCCTTGTGGACCGGTTTGGATGGGGTGCGCCTTTTGCAATCTATCTCGTGCTCGGGCTGGTCATGTGGATAATCGCTTGTTTCTGCATTACCGAACCGCCTGTCATTGCAGCCCCAAACGCGGTTTCGCAAACTTCCGGGTTGTTTAAAAGTCACATGCCCGTCTATCCGATCTATGTTCTGACAGTAATTTTTATCATCGGCCAATTCACGGTCGCTATCCAGGGGCCGTTTTTGCTGGTTAAAATGGGCCTAACCAAAGCGGCGACCACAGGTATGCTTACCGCGATACCGAGTGTCGTGGCGATGCTGTCCAGCCTGTTTTTTGGTTATCTTTATGCGTGGTTTTCCGAACGTCAATTGATTATTTCCGCCATGGCGGTGGGTGGTGCGGGGATCACCGCACTGGCGTTTGCCAGCGGCGGCGCGGACGTTGCTGCGTATTATATTCTAATCGGTCTTTCCTCGGGCATTATCATGCCCGCCTCCGCGACGATGATCGTCACCCGCGCGAAGCCTGAGACACGTGAACCGGCCCTGGGTATGGTTTTAAGCGTGATTGGCCTGGCACAATTCCTCAATCCCATCGTAACGGCGCCGATTACCCATGAATTTGGAATAAAGGGCGCTTTTTTTGGCGTTGGCCTCATGCAACTTGTTACGGTCATCGTTCTGATTTTTGGAGCGTTTGGGCGGTCAATACCGCGGCTGGAGAAAGTCAAGGAAATTATCGAAACGCTGCCGGGCGTCTGAAGGATTATTCGCCATCGATGAGGACAAAAGCGACACGGGCCATTGTCTGGCAGCGGTTCTCCCAAGCGTGGTTGGTTCCTCGCTGGATCAGAATGTCGCCAGCGTGTAGGTCGGTATGGCCCTTGTCCATGACCGCCGTAATGGTTCCCGCGAGCACAATGGCATAATCGATCGACCGCGTCTGATGCATGCCGGACTGGCGATGGTCGCTTTGATGCGCCGCATCGGAGAACAGGCCGGATAATGATGCGGATGCCTGGCGGCGGCGCTCGTCCAGGTTCTCGGGCCGCGGCGGGAAGTCGATCACGCGCAATACGGTGCCGCGTTCAGGCGGCATAACACCAGCGTGGTCGGGGATGGTATCGGCTGCACTAACCGGGGCAGGCGCGCCGATCGTCCGCCAAATATTGTGGTTGCGGAACCCTGGACGGCCTGGGACCGTAAGCAGCGCCGGGGATGGCCCATCTTCGGCAAGGAATGACTGACCATTGGGGTCGTTTGCGGTGACAATTCGGCGCACAGGGGGAAGTGGTTCGGGCAGCATCAGACGTTCCTATTGTGCGGCGACCACGTGGTTGCGCTGGCGTCCGCAATATTGCACCTCGGTCTCGACGATATCGCCAGGTTTAAGAAATTCGAGGCGCTCCTGCCCGGTGCCGGCTGGCGTACCCGTTGCGATGACGTCGCCAGGAAGCAGCGTCATCATGTGTGAGGCGTATTCGATCTGTTCTTCGATGCTGAAGATCATATCACCACTATTGCCATCCTGCTTAATTTGACCATTCACCCAAAGCCTGATCCAGAGATTTGCGTGATCAGGAATGAAGGCTTTCGGCGTGAAGCAGGGGCCGATCGGCGCGAAGCTATCAAAGCTTTTACCTGCGAGCCAGTCGGAGCGGATGTTGGGCCGATCTTCGCGCCAGGTCAGGTCGCGGCAGGAAACGTCGTTTGTCGTCATGTATCCCGCGATATGCTCGCTGGCCTTTGAGGCCTTGACGTTCCGGCCAGGACGGCCGATCGCCACCATTAATTCGGCTTCCCAGTCTATCCGCTCGATGTCTTCGGGAAGGATGATGTCGTCATAGGCGCCGGTCGGAACATTCATTTTTCCGAACATATAGGGGCGCAGGGAAGGCAGGGATTTATCGCCAGCGTCATGCGGGAGCGGAGGCGTGAAGGTCTTACGCATTCCCGCGACATGGTCGCTGTAATTCGCTGCGGCATAAAGCAGCTTGCCCATTCGCCCGAGCGGCGGACGGGGATTAACCGCAGCTAGCGTCATGGCACCGGACGCGGCAGGTCCGATCGATGCAGCATGTTCCGCGACCGCGGCCAGCGCGTCGAACGCGCGGTCCCAGTCGCAAAGGAGGTCCGAGATCGCGGTATGGGCCGGAATTGTCTTTCCGGCACGCTTGGCCGCTTCAGCCAAATTGATTACGTGGCTGTCGAGCACAAGCCCGGCGAAGCTTTTATTTTCGGCAACGAAAGTACTAAGCTGGAAGAATGTGTCAGTCATGCTAGAAAAATGTATTAAAAGCACTTTCATGCCAGCTGGCTGATACGGGGTTTCGTTAAAACGAGTTTCTTCACGCTTTGGAACTGGATCGGGGGCGTATCAGGATCGAATGACACGCCGATTGGGTCGCCGCCTTTGGCGACAATATCTATTTGTTCTCGCAAAAGCCGCCGAAACATAACTACGCCGCGGTCACTTGTTGCAAGGTGCTCTTCCGAGTGCAGGGCGATTGGACCTTGGGAGGACTGGGTCTCGAAATCGCCAGGCAACGCCCGGCGCTCGTCTAATGTTAGTTCACTCCAAAATTTCTCGCCCCGGCGATCTCCAAATTTTTTCAAATCTTTCGGTTTTTCTCTAACACGAATGGCGACGTAGATCCGGAAATTTGTGTCGTCGATCGGTACCGTCCAGCCAATAGCTCCAACGCCGACAATAGGCATTTCTTTAGTTGGTTGCAGGCGGGCAGTTGGGACGATGCGCAGGGTGATGTTAGCGATCTCGGCACCGAGGGTTTCGGTCAAACCGCCCGGCAAATTGCGCAGGGCTTCGAAGCGCACCCCATATGGCGTGCGTTCAAACTCGGTCTTACCGAGCGGGCCGTAAACTTGATTTGAGAATTGTGGGCCGGAGTGGGATTCATGCAGTACCTCGATATGCGCCGGATCGACGATATTCTCGACGTGCTGTAGCCAGTTGAAGGGCAGGATTTGCGGTCCGCCGCCACCTAATGAGTTGTCGTCAGTTATCAGCTGCTCGCCTTCCGTGAGATTTTCCAACGCGGCAAAGCGGGGCAGCACCGACTTTTTAGCGGGCGGCCCCATGTAGGCAAACACCAGGCCGTAGCGCTCCTGTAATGGATACCACGGCTGGCGTGCCTTGCTTCTGGCAAGTCCGCCGTTGGGCTCGCATTGCTGGTCCAAACAATTGCCTTGCACGTCGAACAACCAGCCGTGATAGGCGCAGCGCAACCCGGTCTCCTCGACCTTTCCGTAGTAAAGGCTTGCGCCCCTGTGACAGCATCGCTCGACAACGAGGCCCGGGAGACCCTGCCTGTCGCGGAACAATACGAGGTCTTCACCAAGAATACGTACTTGTCTTGGCGTTGCGGAAGCGTCTTCTGACAAGCCCACCGGATGCCAATAGCGTCGCATTAACTCGCCCATCGGTGTTCTGGGACCGACGAGCGTGAGATCGAGGTTGGAAGTTCCAGACTTGCGCCCGTAGCCTGTACCAGCGTCCAATTGCGTCATCGTGGCGTTCCTCAATTTGCATTATGCGTGATCCGACAATAGAGCGCATTGGGCTTCGCCAACAATTCTAAAGTGGGCGATTGTAGAAAATCCGCGGTGGCGGAATTTTGAGCGCAAATAAATCTTGGAAACTTTGTTAGGCGAGAAAAACACCGTTTATCTAGGCTTCTCGGAGCTGACGATTGCAGGGCTATTGGGACACGCCGGCCGCGGTGTCACCCAGCACTACATTCACCTCGATAGAGCTCTGATAATGGCGGCCGATAAGATGTCCGAAGAATCGGGAGTCTTTTGAATGGTGAATGTGTCCGTGGGCAGATTAAGCCTCATAACCTGAAGTCCGCACGTTCAAATCGTGCCCCCGCAACCACTTTTATTATAACTCATTCGAAGTTCAAATTTAAGCCTGGTCGTGAAAGATTTGATCATTTCGCGCATGCGCTTCGGACCCTGCTGAAGCCCGAGAACGCAGGAGGCTAATTTTTGTTCTTTAGTACGGTAGTTGTAGTAAGATAGAGGATAGGTTTACCCTCGACCCGGATTGGAACACATGGGAACTATTAATGGGAAACTCCGCTAAACAGAACCGAACCGCGTACGAAACTGCAACGAACTATTTGGGGGCCTTATCGGGGGCCTTGCCAAAAATCGAATTCATAAAAACTATTATATTTCAATATAATGCATGAGACTCTTGAATTCCGCTACCTCCCGGTGACAGCTGCCCCAAGATAGGTCCGGCCTCCGGTTGGTGGCCAGAGCGCGGATGCAGGCGGCAGTGTGCCCTTGAATTTCAGACAGAGCGGAAATCGTCAGGCTTGATGGACGCATCAGAAATCGTAGGTGATCTCCACGTCATCGCCGTTTGGGCTGGCCTGGCAGGTGAGGATATAACCCTGCGCAACCTCTTCCTTAGTCAGGCCGTAGACCCCTGTCATTAGCAGAATTGCTAAGCGCTACCCATTCCCCTTGCCTCCTTGCCGCCAAAAGAGAACATATAAAGAACATAGGCTATTTGTGGAAAAAAGCGCTCCGCATAATTATAGGAAAGTTACAATTTTACGGAGCTAAGCGGATCCATGGCCAAGCAATTACATCTCGGTGCGTTCATGCGGCCTGTCGGCATCCATACCGGCTGGTGGCGTTACCCAGGCGCGACGCCGGACGCGAATTTCAGCCTGCGGCATCTCGTGCATTTCATCCAAACCCTGGAGCGCGGGAGGTTCGATGCGTTTTTCATGGCCGATCATCTGGCCGTACTGAATATGAGCATCAACGCCTTGCGCCGCAGCGCCACGGCAACCTCCTTCGAACCATTTACCCTGCTCTCGGCCCTGGCGATGGTGACGGAGCGGATCGGGCTGGTCGCCACCGCCTCCACTACGTTCGACGCTCCGTATCACGTCGCACGGCGTTTCGCATCGCTCGACCATATTTCCGGCGGGCGCGCAGGGTGGAATATCGTTACAACCAGCAATCCAGATGCGGCGCTGAATTTCGGGCTTAACGACCATATGGAGCACGATGAGCGCTACCGCCTGGCGAGGGAATTCTATGATGTCGTCACTGGTCTCTGGGACAGTTTTGCCGATGACGCCTGGCTTCGTGACCAGGAGAGCGGAATTTTCTTCGATCCCGCGCGCATGCATGCGCTAAACCATAAGGGCAAATATTATTCCGTACACGGACCACTCAACATCGCTCGCCCAATACAGGGCTGGCCGGTGATCGTGCAGGCCGGCGCCTCTGAGGCCGGTCGGCAGCTCGCCGCGGAAACGGCGGAGGTGATCTTCGGCGCGGCGCAGAACATCAAAGCAGGGCGCGACTTCTACACCGATATTCACGCCCGCATGCGCGCCCTGGGCCGTGCGGACGATTCACTCAAAATCCTCCCGGCTTGCTTCGTCATCGTCGGCCGCACGCGAGCAGAGGCGGAGGAGAAAAAACGGCTGCTCGACGATTTGGTGCATACGGATAGCTCGATTCCCAATCTTTCCATGCGCCTCGGCGTGGATGCGTCCGGCTTTGATCTCGACGCGCCCTTACCGGAATTGCCGCCGAGCAATCAGAGCCAAAGTTCTCAAGCCACGATCGTAGCGCTAGCGCGGCAGAAAAATCTCACCGTGCGTGAACTCGCTCGGATCGTCGGTGGCTATGGCGGCCTCACCATGCTTGGCACATCGGAAGATATCGCGAACGAGATGCAGGAATGGCTGGAAACTGGGGCCTCGGACGGGTTCAACATTATGTTTCACACCGTGCCGCAAGGGCTGGAAGAGTTTGTAAACCTTGTCGTGCCCGAACTGACGCAACGGGGGATTTTTAGAGAGGCATATACTGGCATGACGCTGCGCGAGCATTTGGGGCTGGCACGGCCCAAGAGCAGGTTCTTTGAGTAAGCGCAATGCGCCAAAATTCCATTCAGCCGACTCTTTCGTTGAGTTTTACAACTCAACTTTAGCACAAGATGCCGTCGGGCTGTCCACTCCAACAGCTTTAGCCGTTTCTGGAATCACTTTTGACTCAATACAAAGTATCACGCCAGGACTCCATGCCCGGTGTGTGTCGCGATCATAGTTTCGTGCGAGTTTGCAACGAAGCGCGCCGTGAGTGCCCGGATCGCGTGCGAGCAGAATCAGCCGGTCGCGGGCTTGGCTTCCGCAATCAGCTGCAGCACCAATGGCAACAGTCGTCGCACTTCCACATCCACGCCGGCGGCATTCGGGTGGATGCCATCGGACTGAGCCAGGGTTGGCTTTCCGACGAGTCCTTCGAGAAAGAACGGATCATAGATCAGGCCCGGCCGCTGGCCGAGCTTGGCAAACACCGCCTTGAAGCGGTCGCCGTAAGCGGTGCCAAGACTCAGCGGGGCGATCATGCCGCTGAGCAGCACGGGAATATGGTTCGCCGCCAAAACGTCAAGGATGTGCGTGAGATTACGGTACATCTCATTAGGATCGAGGCCGCGCAGCCCATCATTGCCACCGAGTTCGACAAGAGCAGCGTCTATGCGTCCGCCCGCCAGCACCCAGTCGAGCCGCGCCGCGGCATCGGTCGAGGTGTCGCCTGAGACAGCCCCGTCTACAAGCGCCACATTCGCGCCCTTTGCTTTCAGCGCGGCTGCGAGCTTTGCCTGAAACCCCTCCGAGACTGGCAAGCCGTATCCGGCGGTCAATGAATCGCCCAGGACAAGCAGTTGCACCGGCGCCGCCACCGCGTTCGCCATCAACCCGAACCAGAGGCAGAGTATCAGAGCGATCGAGGCCGTTGCGTGTTGGCTTGGCCGTACTACGGTCCCATATCTGCCTCGCATGATCGAACATCCTTTGTCGCCGCCCCGCCTGTTCCGATGATTCGGCTTCGCGGTCTGCGCCTCACCATTCCTACAGCGACCCAGCCCGTCAATATCCTGCGTGGGATCGATCTTGATATTGCTTCTGGGGAAACGGTTGGCATCGTAGGCCCCTCCGGCTCGGGCAAAACCAGCCTGCTCATGCTCCTGGCCGGGCTGGAACGGGCAACCGGCGGCACGATCGAGGTGGCAGGGCAAGACCTGGCGCCGCTCGACGAAGATGCGCGCGCGCGCTTTCGCCTTGCCAATCTCGGTATTGTATTTCAGGCCTTTCACTTGATTCCCAGCATGACAGCGCTGGAGAATGTGGCCGTGCCGCTGGAACTTGCCGGCCGCCGCGATGCCGGCGCGACCGCAACGACAGCATTAGACCGGGTGGGGCTGCGACATCGCCTGACGCATCGGCCGTCACAGCTCTCCGGCGGCGAGCAACAGCGTGTGGCGCTGGCCCGCGCTTTCGCGCCAATGCCGCGCCTGCTCCTAGCCGATGAGCCGACCGGCAACCTAGACATCGATACCGGTCGCGCGGTGATGGATCTGCTGTTCGAACTCTGCGCCACCAACGGCACGACACTGCTGCTGATCACGCATGAACCAGTACTCGCCGCGCGTTGCCGCCGCACGGTCACCTTGCGCGACGGTGTGATCGCTAGATGATGCGCCTGGCTTGGCGGCTGGCGCTTCGCGATATGCGGGGCGGAACACGTGGCCTGTTAATCATGCTGGCGTGCCTTTGGGTGGGCGTCGCCTCCATTGCTGGCATCGGCTCGCTTCGAGCCGCGCTAAACCAGGGTATCGCTGAAAGCAGCCGCAGCATCCTCGGCGGCGACGTTGAGCTTTCGACCGGCCTGACACCGTTCCCGCCGGCGGTGCCCGCCTGGTTCGTGAAGCACGGCGCGCGCATTTCGCAAACGATAGACACCCGCTCCATACTCATTGCGCCCTCAGGGCGCCGGCTGCTCACGGCGGCTCGCGCCGTCGGGCAAAATTGGCCGTTGCTCGGGCAGGTTAGCAGCAGCCCAGCCGGGCAATTCGCTACTCTAACGCGCGGGGCCGATGGTCGCCCTGGTTTATTACTGGATCCAACAGCCGGCCGCAGCCTCGGCCTGCGGCCGGGCGAGACCGTGACACTCGGTGGCGTCCCGCTCATCTATCGCGGCAGCATCCTGGCCTCGCCCGACAGCCTTGGCGATACCCAACTGTTCGGTGTGAAGGCTTTTGTGGCAATTGCCGCGCTCGCCGGCACGCCGTTAGTCCAGCCAGGCGGCCTGGTGAAATTCAGCCTGCAGGCTCTCCTACCGCCTGGCGTTCCTGTTCGCCAGGTGATCTCCGCATTTCGCCATGACTTTCCCGAAAATCCATGGCGGCTGCGGGATCTTGGCGCCGCCGCGCCTGCTCTGACTCGCTTCCTCGATCAGGCCACACTGTTTATGACACTGCTCGGCCTCGCTGCTCTCTTGGTGGGCGGGATCGGCGTTGCCAATGGTGTGGAGGCTTGGCTCAACACCCGGGCCCGCAGCATCGCGACGCTGCGCTGCCTCGGCGCCCCGGCGCGACTGGTCGGTCTTATCTACGGGCTGCAATTGCTGGCACTCGGCTTGCCGGGCATCCTGGTGGGCTTGGCGGCCGGAGCGGCCGCACCTTTGCTTGTTTTGCCGCTGCTGCGGGGTAAACTGCCGCTGCCGCCGCATCTCGGTCTTTACCCCGAGCCACTGCTGTTGGCCGGCGTGTTCGGCCTGCTGGTTGGGCTGGTCTTCACGTTGCCTCCGCTGCACCGCGCCGCCGCGATCTCTGGCGCGGCATTGTTTCGTCTGCCAGGCCTACCGGCCAAAATGCCGTTCTCCTGGCGGTTGATGGCAGCCCAGGCGCTAGCCGTGCTGGCGCTGGTTGCTCTGGCGATGTGGTCGGTGCCGAGTCCTTCGCTTGTGCTTGGCTTCAGCGTCGGCACAATCCTTACCGTGCTGCTCCTGCGTGCCATAGCAGCGCTGCTGATGCGGCTTCTGCCACGGTTACCGACGCCCCCTAGTACCGCGTTCGCATTTGGACTGCGCCGGCTGTATGGCCCGGCATCCTCGTTGCCTCTGATGATGCTATCCGCGGGTGCCGGGCTAACGGTTCTGGTGGCCGTAGCGGAAATTCGTGGCAATCTGCTGGCAGAATTTTCCGACGCGCTGCCGGCTTCGGCGCCAAGCTTCTATTTCCTGGACCTTCAGCCGGACGATCTGCCGAAATTTGAGGCGGCGCTGCGCGGTACCGGCGCCGCGCATGACGTGCAAACGATGCCCAGCCTACGGGCTCGCATCCTGGCGGTGGCGGGCACGCCAGTGGACCAATTCCACCCGCCACAGCAGAGCGACTGGCCGCTGCGAAGTGATATCAGCTTCAGCTACGCTGCCGCGCCGCCACCGGGTCCGGTGCTGGCGAAAGGCGTGTGGTGGCCGCCGAATTATCTCGGGGCGCCGCTTGTCTCTTTCGATGCAGGCATCGCCCGCGACTGGGGTTTGAAGATAGGCGACACCCTGACGATCGATGTTCTTGGCCGCAAGTTCGACGTGAAGATCGCCAACCTTCACAGAATCCGGTGGCAATCGCTACAACTCAACTTCCTGATGATCGGGACGCCGGACCCATTCGCCGGCGCGCCGCACACGTTAATCGCGACGGTGAAGGCAGATTCGGGACGACAAGGCGCGGTGCTGGCAGCGGTGACAGATGCGTTGCCGGAGGTTACCGGCATTGATGTGGGGCAGATCCTTCGTACCTTCGCCGGTCTGCTGAGAGAGATTGGCGCCGCCGTCAGCATCGTCGGACTGGTCGTGCTGCTGGCGGGTGCACTTGTGTTGATAAGCGCCACCGCGGCCGAGCGCGAAGCCCGCATTGCCGAAGCCGTAATTCTGAAGACCCTGGGTGCCAGCCAGTCGCAGATTAGGCGAGCCTGGCTTGTTGAGTTTGCGGTAGCAGGTGGCGTGGCCGGGCTTTCCGCCGCGACGCTCGGCACAGTCGCAGCAGTCGCGACCATTCGGCAAGTGTTTCACACCGACTGGCATTTTGAACCCGGCATGCTCGTGACGCTGGCAGGCAGTATCGGATTCATGATGGTTTTCGGCTTTGTTTTCACCACCCATGCCTTGCGGCAACCCTTAGCCGCCCGGCTGCGCCTGGAAACAGGCGGTTGATGCCCAACGAATGACGTTTCCTCGTGTCAACGAAGGGGATAATGGCTCCAGTTCGGTTCGGTCGGTGTCTTGCAATCGCTTGCCAGAGTCGGTCCGTCAAGCGGGCGCTTCGGTCTTCCAGCCTATTTTCTCACGGCTCGGGCACTCTTTTGTTACGAGTCAGCCCGCGAGAGGCAGCTCATCTAGCGCTCGGAGGACGTTCATTTTCAGCATCACCGCGAGCACCAGCCCCCTTATTGGCCGCGCCAGAAGAAGTTCGAATATGATGCAGATGGGTATAAAAATCGCAACAAATGGCTTAAGACCGAGATGTGTCCACTGTTCGACCAGAAACATGATCGTCCCCAAGACGCCAAGGCCGATGACGATAGTGAGATAGGATGGCAATAGCTCCAGGCGCACGCGCCCGAGCGGGGCGCCGCACTGCGGGCAGCTTTTCCGGACAGCGATAAAGCCCTCAAAGGCGGATGCTCTGCCGCAGGCGGGACAACGCATAGCGAGTCCGCGCGCCAAAGCGAGGCCCCAGCCCGGCATCGGAATCGCAGCTTCCGACTTAATGTCGGATGGCCATTTTTCCGGTAGATTGTTCACAATTCGAACTCCTCTTTGCGGAAATAGATTTTCAGCGATAACGGCATCGGCGGAGGTTTTGGCGTACTTGACCGCTAAAGAAACGGCGCGGATTTTCGATCGAGACAGTCCGAGATGGGGTTACCTGTGTTTGATGCTGTTACATTGAACCCATTATGGAGGAGATGTTGGACCCGTTTCGGGGTGTTTAAGCCAACCAAGCAGCGCTGTATGGAATTGCTCCGGCGCCTGGATTTGCGGCGCGTGGCCAAGGCCCGGAAATTCGATCAGGCGGACATGCGGGATTCGAGCCGCGGTGGCTTTTCCAATCACCGGATAATCACCGAGCGTTGCTCTGACCGCGGGAGAGGCCAGATCCTTGCCGATCGCGGTGGTATCTTTGTCTCCGATCATTAGCAGGACCGGCATCGAGAGCTGCCCCAATTCATAGACGACCGGCTGTGTGTAGATCATGTCATAGAGCAGCGCCGAATCGTAGGCCACCGCATCCTTGCCGGCACCTCGATACATGCCGGCCAACATCTGCACCCAGGGTTCATAAGCCGGCTGCCAAGTTCCTGCATAATAGGTGGTTCGCTCATAAGTTCTGATGCTGTCAGCGGTTGTCCGAAGCTCCCGCGCATACCAGCCGTCCACACTGAGCCAGGGCACACCCTTCGCCTTCCAATCCTCCAGCCCAACGGGGTCCACCAAAATCAGCTGGTCAACAGCATGCGGATACATCAGCGCATAGCGGATCGCCAGCATTCCACCAGTCGAATGACCGATAATGATGGCATGACTGATACCAAGCGATGCCAGCAGCGCATGGGTGTTACCCGCGAGCTGTTGAAAGCTGAATTGATAGCGCGTCGGTTTGCTCGATTTACAAAAACCGATCTGGTCGGGCGCTATAATTCGATAACCGGAGTCAGCGAGCGTTTCGATCGTCGGTTCCCAGGTCGCCGCGCAAAAATTCTTCCCGTGCAGGAGCACCGCCGTACGTCCATTCGGCGTGACGGGCCGAACGTCCATATATGCCATCTCCAATGCCTCACCTTGTGACTGAAATCGGAATTGGAAAACCGGGAATGGATAAGCAAAGCCTTGCAGCTCAGGCCCGTAAACCGGGCCATCGTTTGACGCTGCCCAGGTGCGGGTCGAAGCAAATGAAAACGCCACGGCAATCATAGCGACGGCAAGCCGAAACAAACGGGAGGAACATTGCACGCCTACACCGTCACAAGGCGGATCTCGTTGCGGATAGTGCCGATGCGGTCGATCTCGGTCTCCATGATGTCGCCCGGCTTTAAAAACTCCGGCGGATTGCGGGCAGCGCCAATCCCGGATGGCGTGCCGGTCGCGATGATGTCGCCCGGCTCCAGGGTCAGGCCCAGTGACAATTCGGCGATGAGACGCGGCACCTTGAAATACATTTGTCGTGTGTTGATGCTTTGTTTTACCACGCCGTTTACCCGCGTGCTGAGATTCAGATTATTATAATCGATGTCGCTGGAGGGAATAATCCAAGGGCCGATCGGGCCATGGCCGTCCAGGCTCTTTCCTTTGAACCACTGCCCGCCATGGTCGACCTGCATATCACGCGCCGTAGTGTCATTGATCACGGCAAAGCCGAACACGTAATTCATCGCGTCGGCTTCGGCCACGTTGCGGCCATGCTTGCCGATGATCACGGCCAGTTCGCCTTCCCAATCGATCTTCGTGGAAACTGCCGGGTTGAAGGGGATTGGGTCATACGGGCCGTTCACGCTATGGGTATCCTTCGTGAAAAAAACAGGATGCTTCGGCAGCGCCGCCTTCGACGCTCTGGCCGTCAGGCTCTCATTGAAATGCTCAAGATAGTTCCAGCCTACGCCGTACACATTTCGCGCCGGCACCGGAATCGGTGCGAATAGCCGCACGCCGCTGAGCGGCACGGAGGTCTCTAAACTGGCGCATTTGCGCGCCTGCGTCACCCCATCCGGTCCCGCGCCGGTTAGCGAAATCATGCTTGTAGGATCGAAACTCAGTTTAACGCCCATCGCTCGCGCCGCCGCGCCAATATCGACGACCATTCCCTGACTCGTGACCACACCGATGCGCGGCATGTCGCTGACGGCGGGGCTGAACGTGACCAGCCGCAAAACCTCGCCATGAGGACCAGGCTGGGCCGGTATGGCGATATCCGCCGGTGTGGCCGCTGCCGAACTTACCAACAGCGTGCCGACGGCCATACCCGTACCCAACTTGAGAAATTCGCGACGTGCATTATCCATGGTTGATCCTTCCGGGTCCTGTTGCACTAGAGGTCGCGCAAATGATACCGATGGACATCCTGTTCAGCATCAAAGCCGGCCCCTATGGCACATAATGCGGTGGCCTTCTGCTTCAACCGGTGACGTGCTGCGTTACCATTCCTGTGGCTTGTATTGATGATAGGTCGACTTTTTTTGTTCATTCCGCTACCTCAAGCGCACCTGAGATTAGCAGCAACGCATGAAATTCTCGGTTGCGGTTATCGTGGCCCGCGGCCATAGGGAGTGCGGTCGGTTGGCCGCCTTGCCCGGCATGGCACTACGATCCCGGCCCTCGCCTAGGGCATAATGGCTATCGCCGACACGCTGAAAGTTCTGCTTAATGAGCATTCGTTGGAGAACGGCCTCTGGAACTCGATGGCCTTCGTGATCGATACGCTGAAGGACAAGGCCGACAAGCTACACGAGCATGTGCAGATCAGGCCATAACTAACCGGGCACCATGAAATCCGTTTACGTGATCGAGAAGTGGCCGGTGATTGACGGAAATCGCGCCGCAACTTAACGTTACGATGCTTCCATAAACAATTAACTTGCGAGCTTTGGAGTGATCCGGAGCTTTTCTTTCAATTGCTGGGATAATGATGCCGGATTTGATTGGGCGGCGTCTTGGTTTCGATATTTCCTCCTGCATCGCGGCGAATACACTCTACAGGTTTGCCTGGAAGCTCGCGAAAAACCCAGCCATCTTCTGCTATAATTTTGGTTTAATGCGAGTGGTAGGCTGCATGTGTGCAGAAGAAAACATACCCTCGCTTCGCTTAGTTCTTAAATTCATTGACATTTCCGATCCTCGTTTTCTTATAGAGGACAGTAATAGAGATATCAAAACCCCCGATCAAATTAACGTTGAGCAAACCATTCCGGTCCGACTGCGAGTTTACTTGTAGCGGCCACGTATGAATGCATCTGACTCGTCTCGTTTCTCGGGAGGCATGTTACGACGTTGATGGCGCCACCGAGGTGCTAGCGCTGGCCAAAGTCTGGAAGGCGGTTGGTAATTTGGGTATCTACCGGCGTACGAACTCGGCTGATTAACTTGCCGGAAGCGCCTTGAGTTCGCCAATATGTCGTTCAACGATCCGATACGTTTGAGCTGCAAACGCTTTAAGTTTTGGGTCGCCGCCATCTGCTGCTTCTTTTGAAAAAGAAGCTCCGTCCTTATAATGAATGAGCAACATGTCATCGAGATACGCCGTGTCAAACGCTTTGTTATGCAGCGTCTTCAGATCATCCAGCTCCTTCTGAAAAGCCGGATCGAGGATATCTGGAAACGACACTCCCTCATCTGAGGCAATGGATTTCAGTTTCTGGCCGACGAGCGTGTGATCATGCGCCTCAGTATTGCCTTGGTCCCTGATATCCTGGGTGCTTCCCTGTTTCATGGCTAACTGCCCGGCTTGAACTTCAAACATTCCCCCCTGGCTCACGCTTGCGATAAAGGCTTTGTCGGCAGATGAAGCTATTTCTGCAGCGCCTGCGGCATGAGCGGACAAGCCTAGTGCAAAGATCGTCGCAATGGCAAACAAGCTCTGCGTCATGTGATATTTCCTTTAATAGCTAAGGTTCCATATTGGCGCGGTACAGCTATCCGCAAGATGCTCCGCTCTGGCTGCTCTACCCGGAACATATCGCATGGATACCAGCGCCGCGTTTGGCTTGCTGGATCAAAAGTTTTCTTTGTCGAAAATCATTTTATATATATCCTCAGTGCGGTTCGCTTCGTGCTGAGTTAGCTCCCTGAATTCACGATGCTACGCGTCCCCGGAACCTTCAGGCGGCTCCGCCCAGCACCCGAACGTATGAGCTAGCGCGTCGAACAGCATCTCGTGGGTCTGCAGCAGATAGGCTCGGACGATGAATACCCGGCTATGCGACAGCTTCGTATGCGCCATCTGCAGCTTGGTCCGCTCGCCGGCAATGATCCCCTTCGCTGACTTTCCAACGACCCTTCGGGTCGCTGGAACCTTGGTCAGCTCCGCCCAGTCCTCACTCCAGTCGAACTGGAAGGCTTCGCCGGCCGCAAGTCCAACGGGCACGAGGTTCCTTGTGCCGCTAAACGGCGGGCAACTGGGCCCTAAATCATAGAATTTCAGAAAATGGGTGGGAAACACCTCTTATTTCGACAGAATTCAAGAATCACGCACTCATTCGGCACCGTTTCGCTTGGGTGACGGGCTAATAAGCGGTGAACAGGTGAGCCACGCTCTGAGGCGCGTTGTCACCGAAGAAGAGTTTTAGGTTCTGGTCCGTCTCCGCGGCAGTGGACCTGCTTTGAGGAAAAAATCCTTTTTCATATGCTTTAAGCGCCGCTTTTCTCCTTCTGCAACGACCCATTCAATAAATGCGGTAAGTGATCCTGTCTTGTCCGCATCGAACGGAACAAGTGCCACATATCCCGTCCTGGGCATTAAAATGTGAGGGAATGGCGTGACGAGGCGGCCCGCGGCAACATCGCCGGCGAGCGCGGGGAATGGACCTACGCCCACGCCCAGGCCATCCACGATCGCCTGCAGGGTCACGAAAAATGGTCAAAAAGCTGCCGCCGCTGTCCGGCCATATGGGATGAGCCTGCATGGCCGAGCCAATCTACCCAATCGCCCGGCCGCGTACGCTGCGTTTCCTCCTTATACGCAAAATATCGCACTCCATCGCAATTTCGCTTGACGCCGTTTCCTTAAAATCGTATCGTTCCATACGATATTAAAAAATATGAATAGTGACGGAAAGCAGTATGGTAGAAATTCTGGTTTGTAAGGCCGCTGAAATGGCCGACGGTGATGTACGAATTGTTGCCGCTGGCGCGCGGGAGGCAGGTGTTTTCAGGTATAATGGCCAATACCACGCCTATAGTAATCTATGCGCGCATCAGGGCGGGCCGGCCTGCGAGGGTATGCGGGTGCCAAAAGTCCTGGCTGTTTTGAACGCGGATAAGACATCTTATAGCCAGACCTACGACGCGACCAATATGCATTTTGTCTGCCCTTGGCATGGATATGAATACAGCATGACCACCGGAGAATGCGCGGGGGATCGTTCGTTGCGTCTACGGCGTTATCAAGTCGTTGAACGTAACGGATGCGTCTATGTCTCCATCTGACACGTTGCGCGAACTCGACCATACCGTACTTTCGAACGCGGATTTGAGTTCCCTGTTCGCCAAATGTGTAAAACTGGTCGCGGAGCGCTGTGAGAACGGCAGCCTCGCGGCCCCATTCGATACCGTATCTGCAGTCACGCCGACGGATGTGGCGATCGTTACCTCCGCCATGCTCAAAGCCGTTAACATGCAGCTCTTTGAACTGGGGTTGTGGCAGTCCTGGCAAAGCCAGATGTGATCATTATCGTTTTTAAAGGATATGTTTATGGATAACATCGTTGGCAAAATTCTAGCGGATTCTCGCGATCCCTCTCAAGATGAATTTGAAACGGCGCAAACCTTGAAGAATGCAACGCTTCAAGCTCAACAGAGGAATTACAAAGATTTTCTGATCGTCGATGTCGACTCGCATCATTACGAGACCGAGCATCTTGGCGAGATCCTCAAATATGTCGATGATCCGACCATCCGCCAGCTCGCGAGCGGCAAGGCGTCGATCGGTCGTTCCGGCCTGATGCCCGGGCAGCTCGGCTTTCAGGATATGGGCGGGCGCATCCCGCGCTATACCAAGCGCCGGACCGAAAAGACGCCGGATGGGCCGCATCGGGACGTGTCATTGGCAAAATATTGGATGGATGCGATGGGCGTCGATATCGCTTGCCTATTCCCGACCGCGATGTTGCACCTCGGCATGCATCCGCAGGTGGAAATGGAAGTACAATTGGCGCGCGGCTATAATCGTTGGATGACGGAAAAAGTGCTCGCCGATCAGCCTCGTCTCTGCTCCATGCTTTACCTGCCTTTGAACTCACCAGATGACGCGCTCAAAATGATCGAAGAGTTCGGTGAGAAAAAAGGTGTGACCGGATTTATGGTGACGTCCAGCCGCTACCGGCCGGTGTTCGATAATGCTTTCATGAAAGTCTATGCTGCCCTTGAGGAGCGTGGTCTGCCGCTGTCGTTCCATGCCGGTTATAACTGGAATGACCAAGCTATGTCCCAACTCAACCGCTTCATCTCGGTGCATGCGCTGGGTTTCACTTTTTTCAACATGATTCATCTGACGAATTGGGTGATCAATGGCTTGCCCGAGCGATTTCCCAAACTGAAAGTTCTTTGGATCGAGAGCGGTCTGGCCTGGGTGCCGTTTTTGATGCAACGTCTCGACAACGAATATATGATGCGCACATCCGAAGCGCCTTTGCTGAAGCGCAAACCGAGCGATTATATGCGCGAGATGTTTTTCTCTACGCAACCCATGGAGATGGTGAACAACCGTTCGATGCTCGAAGAAACATTCAAGATGATGAACGCTGAAACCCAGTTAGTTTATTCTTCTGATTATCCGCATTGGGACATGGATCTTCCCAGCACCATCTATGACCTGCCGTTTCTGAGCGAACAGGCCAAGCGTAACATTCTGGGCGGGAACGCGCTCAAACTTTTTAACCTCAGACCGGCTTTCGCGGACTGGAAACTGCCGCATCAGACAAGCGCATATACTGGCGGCGAGGCCGGTGAAATTCTTCGGAAGGCCGGTTACCAGCGGCCCTGAACATTGTTTTTAACGAAATGCCAAAGAACGCGAGACAATACATTGAAAATGCCCGCCGCATCGCCCAAGATAAATGCGTTCAGCCGTGCTTCATGTGATCGGCTTTCGCCGGCGCTCGGTATCGGCGTTCTCAGGCACCGTGACACCTGTGCCCGATGCCTTGAGGCTGGAAATCATTTTTGTGAGCACGGTTAAAAAAATTTCGACATCGGTTTCATCGATATCGGCAACCGCCGCCGCCGCCACCTGGCGGGCGGCGGGGCGTAAGATTTCTTGCAACTGTCTTCCCGCCGACGTCAGCTCGACATTGACTTTGCGCCGGTCGTCCGTGCTGCGTTCGCGCAGAATAAAACCCGCGTTTTCAAGTGCGTCGAACACTACCGTCGAGGATGCTTTTTCGACGCCGACGTGCTGGGAAATCTCAACCTGTGTCAGGCCGTCCTGGTCCCAAAGGACCCGAAGATGAAGATACTGAGGAAGTGTAATGTTCAACGGCAAAAGCTGCTGCTGAAGGGCTTGCGCATAGGCCCGATGGGCGCGTCGAAGCATCACACCAATTCCACGCGGCAATCGTTTTGAACGTGCTTTGCTACCCGTTTTCATAAGTGCAGACAAACTCCTCGGGGAATTTTAGAAGCGCAAAAAATGACAATGCAATCAAGCATACAGGGTTAGTAGAGGGTTGGATATGGATAGGCATATGAACGGCGGAAAATTATTGATCGGTGGCGCCCTCGTCGAGGCAAGGTCTGGCGAGCGGCAGATTTCGATCAACCCGGCCACCGAGGAGGTTATTGGTTCCATGCCGGCGGCCGGGGAGGTCGATGTGCAGTCTGCGGTTGAGGCGGCGCAGAAAGCAGCACCCGGTTGGGCAGCTTTGTCGACGCAGGAACGCGCCGGATATGTTCGCAAAGTGGCGGCGGCATTGACGGCTAGGGCCGATGAGTTGCTCGCCATTGAGGTTGCCGATACGGGCAATACGATCAAAAAAGCCCGGGGCGATGTTGCTTCTGCGGGTAAGGCGTTGGATTATTACGCGGGTCTCGGGCTGGAACTGAAAGGACACACAATCCCGGCAAGTGCCGGCAATCTGCATTTTACGATACGTGAACCCTACGGGGTAGTCGGCCGCATCATCCCCTTCAACCATCCGATCAAATTTGCTGCAAACAGCCTCGCGGCACCGCTGATGGCGGGCAATACCGTGGTATTGAAGCCGCCCGAGCAAAGCCCGCTATCCGCCGGCATACTTGGTCAGATATGTAGCGATATTTTGCCGCCCGGCGTTGCGAACATCGTCACTGGACTGGGCCGTTCGACCGGTGACTTTATTGTCCGCCATCCAGCGATTAGACGCATTGGATTTACCGGTTCGGTGGCAACGGGTCTGGCCATTCAGCGGGCCGCGGCGGAGACCTGTGTCAAGCATGTATCTCTGGAACTCGGAGGCAAAAATCCTATGATTGCTTTCCCCGACATGGATCCGGACCGCGTCGCCCAGGCCGCCGTTGCGGGCATGAATTTCGCGTGGGCGGGTCAATCCTGCGGATCCGCGAGTCGACTGCTTTTACATGAGTCGATCCACGATGCGGTGCTGAGCCGAGTTGTAGAGCAGGTTGCAGCCTTACGGCTGGGCGATCCACGGGATGAGCAGAGTGACATGGGGCCGCTCAATTCCAAATCGCACTACGAACGTGTCCGCGCGATTGTGGAAGCGGGAACGGCCGATGGCGCACGCTTGATGTTCGGCGGAAAACGCCCCGTCGGGGCCATGTTTGAACGCGGCTTTTGGCTCGAACCTACGGTGTTTGCAGAGGTCGGCGCAAAAATGCGTATTGCCCGGGAGGAAATATTTGGTCCCGTGTTATCTGTGTTAAAATGGAAAACAGAAATCGAAGCCTATGAGCTTGCTAACGCGACCGAATACGGGTTGACCGCCTCCATATGGACCAATGATCTTAATGCCGCGATCCGCGCCGCGCACGCCGTTCGGTCCGGATATGTCTGGATCAATGGTGCCTCAGGACATTTCTACGGCACGCCGTTTGGCGGCAGAAGAAACAGTGGCCTTGGCAGCGAAGAAAGTATTGAGGAGCTATATAGTTATACCGAGTGCAAAACAATTCATATCTTACAAAAAAACTGAATTGCTGATACAATAGCAATTATAAAAGCGAGGAATAATGGCCAATAAAATATTGACACGCCGGCGGACTCTTCAAACCCTAGGGGTGGCTACGCTCGCCAGCCTGGGAAATTTGGCCAGGGCAGGCAGCGCGGCAATGCTCACCAGGCCGATAAGCTTTGTCATTCCTTTCGGTCCGGGAGGTAGTTTTGATTCCTATGGGCGCGAATTTTCTGAACTTTTAACAAAGTCCCTCAACATAAATGTTGAGCCGATTAATCAGCCTGGCGGCGGTGGAACATTAGCGATATTCGATCTTTTTCAGTCGCCCGCGGATGGAAGTGCAATAAGCCTGATTGATGTGCCCGGAATTTTTCTACGCGAAACGCAACTTCGGAAATCCGTAGTGGATTTAACCTGGGTGGCTAATCTGGGCCGCGACGCCTTTGGCTTGGCGGTTGGTATCAATTCGCCTGTGTCGTCATTAGCTGAGTTGAAGGCGCTTTCGGCTCGAAGGCCGATCTCCTTTGCCACGACGGGCATAGACTCGGCCTATGTTGCAACGAAGGTTTTCATCGCCTCACTTGGCCTGAGGGCGCGATTCATATCGGGGTTTAAAGGCTCATCTGATGCCTCTGTTGCGGCAAGGCGCGGTGATGTTGATGCGGTCGTGTATTCACTGTCAACGATTCTGCAAATGCAGAAGGCCGGACTTTTACGGCCAGTTTTCGTGTTTCAGGAAGATTCTTCAATTCCGGGGGTCGAAGATGCGCGTGCCGTCAACCAGCCGGACCTTGGCAAATTTTTTGCCTGGCGGCCCGTCGTCGCGCCGCCGGGGTTGCCGGAGGGCATTACCTCGACTTTGTCGGCGGCCTTTGTGGAGGCCGCAAAGTCGTCGGCTGCTCAGGATTGGGCAAAAAAATCCCAAACAACCCTGCATCCGCTCGACCATCAAGCGACATTGAATATGATCGCCGAGCAGACTACGCTGATAGCGAAGTGGAAAGCTGATTTATAGTATAGGTCGCACGGATACGGTGACCGGCACGGATTGCGATGACAACATAGCCCCATATTGCTGCCCATGAACAGATGTATAACCTTCAACAAAGCCCTCCCGCCACCCGTCAGGATGAAGGAAAGAAGGCGGCCTCTAATACCTGCAATTGCGTGAGTCTTTGTATTACGTCCGCCGATGATCGACGCGTTCCTTCCCCCGAACATCACTGGTAGAAACTGCTCGATCTTTTGCCATTGTTCGCCAGATGCCTGTCTCGGCAACAAGGCACGAATGTCTCTTACACTTTGGCCCCAGCGTTAAGCGCCGTCATTTTGACCAGCATAAATGGATCGACATCCAGCTCTCCTGGCCTTTACCTGAAATTTACCTAAAGCGAAGATTAACAGCCGCTCTTGACGACCAGTCGAATGCTGTGACTATGGATATTGGGGCTAGAATCCTTTCTGGGTATATCGTAGGAGATCTATTTGCTCATTCTGCTGGGACATTAATCGCCACCGTAGAACCAGTCCTGCTACGAATATTTTCGGTTTCGCGACATTCTGCCAGCCTGCCTCGTAACTTCGGATGAGTCTGATAATGCCGGATGGATCTTGATAGTTTAAAATACTTCCTGCGGGTCGTTGAGTTGAAAAGCCTGACCAAAGCAGTCCCCGCTTTGTCAATAAGCCAGCCTGTGATTAGCCGCAGCCTGGCTCAACTGGAAAAAAGGCTCGGTGGCCGCTTGTTTAACCGCAATGGCCACGGCGTGACGCTTACGCCGCTGGGGGAGAGCCTTCTCGCGCGAGCCAAAATCATCACGCGTGAGTGTGATGCGCTCATTGACAGTGCCCATTCCTTTTCCAACACCCCATCGGGCGAAGTTCGCCTCGGCATGCTGCCGTCTTTTTCCACTGTGATCGTTTCAAATTTACTGGAACGTGTCCGGCAGGAACTGCCCGCCGTCAAAGTTAAGGTATTTGTCGGCTCGACCGTACGGCTTGACGAATGGCTTAATGAAGGGCGGATCAACATCGCCGTAAATTTCGGCAACGGCCAAATGATGGGTGATGCCCAAACCGTCGCCGAAGCCGATACCTATCTCGTCGGCCAGCCAGGCTCATTCCTGTTTGGCCGGCAATCTATTAATTTCAAAGAGTTAGATGAAGTGCCGCTTATTCTGCCCGCCACAAAGAGCAGCTTGCGAAAGACCATCGAAGATATTGCGCATCAACTCGGAGTTACCATCAATCCGGTCATGGAAGTGGACACTTCCGCCCTCTACTTAAAGCTCGCCCGCGAAGGGTATGGTTATGCAATCACCACCCAGCATGCGCTGCACAAGCAAGGATCTGACGCCGGGCTTGCCGCCGTTTTGATTGTCAACCCAAAAATCACGCGTAAAATTTTGATGGGCACCTCTCTGCGTGCGGCACCATCTTTGGCTACCCGGCGCGTGGCTACTCTTCTCATTGAGATCGCCACGCCGCTGCTACGCACATGAAGGTTCTGAAAATTGCATAACTCTTATGCGCTTCCTAATCCGACCCCGGCCCAATAGCATCCTATCTTATAGACTACGATGCATCGCCGAGATGCGCCATTAACGGTCGCAGCAAAACTGCGACCGATACGCGGGAGCAGATATGCCTGAAACCTTAGATCCGGCCTCAACATCCATTCTTTTTTTCGACTTGCTTAACGGGCATGTCAAAAAGGACGATGAGGAAACCCGCACACGCTACAAGCCAGTCATTGAGAACAACGTCCGGCTGCTGGAGCAGGCACGCCGCTCCGGCCTGCCCATCGCGTATGCCGCAGCCAACCACCGGGAAGACAACCGCACAACGGGCCAGGCGATCCGGGATACGAACAACAAGCTTGAACCTATCGCACCCGGCGTGGAGAGCCATTTCATCCATTCCGGCGGCTGGGGCGCGCAAGTCATCGCCGAGTTGGCCCCGCGACCGGAAGATTTCATAATTCCTAAATATCGCTGGAGCGCCTTTCATCAGACCTATCTCGACTTAGCCTTGCGGACACAGAAAATCAGCACGATCATTCTATGCGGCGGTTCGACCGACGTTGGCGTTGCGAGTACGGCCTTCTCGGCCCGCGACCTCGATTATAATCTTATCTTCGCCGAGGACGCTTGCACATCACACCAGATAGCTGGCCATCAATTTTTCATGACCAGCGTATTTCCCCGCATGGGGCGAGTGCGTTCAACTTCGCAGATCCTTGATATGCTGACCGGAAAGCATGGCACACCATAGCACGCCGGTGCGCTGGCGCCGCGCAGCCCATGGCAACGGGGCGACGGCTCGAGGAGAGCTGAACGGATGATCATACGAGCCTGGGCGCGCTGGCTAAGTTTGCCTCAGCTTTTCGGCCTGCTGGTCATGGCCGTTATCGGCTACCTCGTAATCGTCCCGCTCATCGCCGTCATTTTCTCCAGCCTGCAAAGCGATTTCCTCGGCAGCGATTCCCACTGGACGCTGGCAAACTTTACGCAGACTGCAACGAATCCGATTTTCGGCCGGCTGATGCTTATGTCTCTTGTTTATGCCACAAGCACGGCGTTTTTCGCCATGATTCTCGGCGCCGGTCTGGGATGGCTGTACGCGCGCACCGATGCTCCCTTCAAGAGTTTGGGTTTCGTCGGCGTCATGATACCCTTCATCGTGCCCGGCGTTCTCTATGCCATCTCTTGGGTTCTGCTCTGTTCCGCGCAAATCGGCCTTTATAACGACGTAACGGGAGCCCTGATAGGCTACCGGCTGTTTAATATATACTCCCTGCCCGGCATGATTTTCGTCGAGACCTTGCACAACACTCCGCTAGCGTTCCTCATGGCGGTCTCGATCTTTTCATCAATGGATTCCACACTCGAAGAGGCCGGCTACGTCGCGGGCTTTGGCCATTTCGGTGTTTTCCGGAAAATCACGCTGAGATTGGCCATGCCGGGCCTTACGGGAGTTGCGCTTCTGATCTTTATGCGTGTCCTCTCCGGCTTCGAAGTGCCGCAGCTTATCGGCGTGCCCGCCCACATCTTTGTCATTGTCTCTGAGGTTTACGCCGCCATTCAGAGCTTCCCGCCTGATTACGGACAGGCGGCTGTGCTGGGCGTCTTTCTTCTGATTTTTTCTGTAGTTAGCCTCCTCGTGGTGCAATTTACCACTGGCCGGGGTGCTAAGTTCGCTACCATCTCGGGCAAAAGCTTCCGCCCGCAACCCATCGCACTGGGAGCGTGGCGCTGGGCAGGCGGTGGCATTTGGATTTTTTGTTTTCTCATCTTCTCAGCGGGTCCGCTCGCCGCCCTCGCTTGGGCCTCGCTCCTGCCGGAATATCAAGTCCCTTCGCTTGCCCTGCTGCACGATATCTCGCTGAAAAACTATTCTGGTATCTTGCACTATCCCAACATCATCACATCGCTTCTCAACAGCTTCATCGCCGCATTGTCATGCGGTTTCATCACCATGGCTTTGACGGGCCTTGCCTCCTTTATTGTCATCAAAACTACGGTAAAATGGCGTTTTGCGCTCGACATTTTTGCATTTTTGCCGATCGCAATGCCGGGCGTCATCGTCGGCATCGGCGTATTGTTCTGGTATCTCATCCTGCCACTGCCTATCAATCTTTACGGCACACTCACCCTTATCGTCATCGCCCTCATCACCACGCAAATTCCCTACGGCATGCGCTATATGACTGCAGGTTTGTTGCAAATAAAAAGTGAACTTCAGGAGGCCGGTATCGTCTCCGGCGCTTCCTGGTTTGCGGTTCTCAGCAGAATCTACGCACCGCTTCTGCTGCCGTCCTTCTCGGCCGGTCTTATCTATATGATAATCGCGGTTTTTAGGGACGTTTCGACTGCAATTTTTCTCTACACACCCAAATCGGAGATCCTCTCGATTACGGTTTTCAACCTTTGGCAAAATGGGGAATTCCCAACCACTGCGGCCCTGGGCGTTCTGATCGTCGCCCTCATCATCGCTTTGTTCGGGGCGCTCTCTCTGGTTCGCCGCCACTACCGCATCGCCGCGGCGCTTTAGCCGATGCAAAGGCGTAAATCCCCATGAGCGACATGCTGACAATCAAAAGCTTGCATAAGCAGTTCTCGCAAAAGGCCGGCCCTGTCGCAGTAGTCGACGATATCGACCTTACGATCGAAGCTGGCGCTTTCATCACCCTTCTCGGTCCCAGCGGCTGCGGCAAGACAACGACACTGCGTATGATCGCGGGCCTTGAGAGCCCTAGTACCGGCCGGATCACGATCGATGGTAGAACCGTGTTCTCGGACCAGGAACGCGTGAACATTCCGGTAAATTTACGGCCGATATCGATGGTTTTCCAATCCTACGCGATCTGGCCGCATCTGAACGTCTTCCAGAACGTTGCCTTTCCGCTGCGCCACGGGCGCCTGAAACTATCTGCATCCGCGATCAAGGAGCGCACCGAAGAGGTGCTGGCCGTTGTTGGTCTGGGCGATTTCGCGGGCCGCGACCCTTCAGCCCTCTCAGGCGGTCAGCAGCAGCGCGTCGCCCTGGCCCGCGCGCTGGTCAGCCGCCCTAAGTTACTGTTGCTAGATGAGCCGCTAAGCAACCTCGACGTCAGCCTGCGCGAGCAAATGCGCGATCTGATCAGCGAACTTCATCATTCGGCCGGTCTTACCACCATTTTCGTTACCCATGATCAAAACGAGGCGATGGCCCTATCCACCCGCATCGTTGTGATGGATCGTGGCCGCATCGTCGAGGTGGGCGCACCGCAGGATATTTTCCAGTCTCCACGCCACCCGTTTACGGCGGCCTTCGTGGGCAAAAACAATATTTTTGAGGGACGGATCGAAGCAACTCCGTCGTCCTCTCGTGCGATTGTGGCCACGCGGTTTGGCTTCATCCGCGCCGCTGTTCGCACCGGCGATGCCGTGACCAAAGGCGGCTCGGTGTTGGTTTATGTCCGCCCCGATAGCATTAAACTCGACTATCACGATCATGAGGGGCTTGGCCTCAAAGCGGTGATCCGCGCGAAAATCTATCAAGGTTCTCACTGGGTCGTGCACTTGCAATTGGGCGATGGCGAGCAGACCGTAATCGCGCATGTCGATCTCATGCAGGCCCGCCGGCTCGATCTGGCGCATCTGACCAATGCGTTCCTGTTGCCCGATGAAGAGGAGGCCGTCGTCGCCCCGGCGCCTTCCACCGGTGCGAAGCATCTTTTTATTGCCGATAGAGACGAAACCAAACCTGGACCGGAGTGAGGACCATGCGGCATCTTGTCAATCTGTTTTGTCTTGTTCTTGCCGTCACGTTGAGCCCGCTCGCCAGCCAAGCCGTAACCCCGGCACAGGCTGCGGCGGACGGCCATGTCGTCTGGTACGTCGCCATGCTGCCGACAGAGGCGCGGGCCATCGCCGACAGGTTCAACAAGGAATATCCAAACGTTCACCTTACCTATGTCGTCATGCGGTCGAACCAGCTGCCCATCCGCGTCTCGGTCGAGATGAAGGCGGGTCAGACCAACGCGGACGTCGTCTCGTCGAGCGCCTGGGATGTTTCGGCGCTGGCCCTTGCACATGATCTTTTAGACTACACCCCGCCGGAAGCTCAAAACTTGATCAAAGCCGCTGTGGACCCTAGTGGCTACTGGGTCGGCGAGTACATCCTCACATTGCCTGTTGTTTACAACAGCAAGACGCTCCAAGCCGAAAATCTACCAGCTCCAAAAACTCTGCAGGATCTTACCAAGCCAATTTACAAAGGCAAGTTCTCCGTCGAGGTCGATGACTACGAATGGTATCACGCCCTCGCCAAAACTGCCGGCCAGCCGTTACTGGAAAAACTAGCCGCGAATGAGCCGCAGTTTCGAAATGGCCATACCACAAACATGAACGGGCTCATCGACGGTGAATTCCCCATCTCGCTTGGCGTCTTCGGCTACAAGGCTTATGCCGCGCAAGCTCAGCATTTACCCATCGTAATGGTAAATTCCTACCCGACTGTGGCCGAGTTGCAGATCGTCGGCATTACCAAAAACGCGCCGCATATGAACGCAGGAAAATTTTTCGAGAACTGGCTTATCTCAAAGGACGCGCAAACTTTCGTCGGCGCGAAGTTCCAGCGCACCCCGACGCGCTCTGACGTGCCGCAAATCGCGAGCATCTATAACCCTGCCGCTCACAATCTCGTCTATAGCGACCCCAATGCGGCCTTGCATTATTCGGAATACGAGAACGAGTTTAATTCGACATTTCATGTAAACGGACAGTGACTTCTTTGATGCATGATAGCATCGCGATTGTCACCGGCGGCAGTGCAGGCATCGGAAAAGCCATCTGCGCTGTTCTGGCCGAGGCTGGTTATGATATCGCGATCTTCGATCTGGACGTGCCGCCGGATGATCTCATCGAGCGCGTACAACGCGCCGGCCGAAGGGTAGCGCATTTCAAAGTCGATGTGTCATCCGAGTTGGCTGTGACGGCGGCCTGCAGCGAGGCTGCGAACATGCTGGGCACCCCTTCAGTGCTGATCAACAACGCCGGAATCTACCCCCGCGCCGCCGCGCTGGACATGCCATTCGCTTTATGGGAGCGCGTGCTGGCCGTTAATCTCGGCGGCGCGTTTCTCTGTAGCGTCGCGGTCGCAAAATTCATGCGCGCCCAGCGCGGCGGCGTTATCATCAACATTGCCTCCGGGCGGGCCTTGCAGGGTGCAAAAGGCGGCGCACATTACGCTGCCTCAAAAGCCGGTATCCTCTCCCTGACAAAATCCCTGGCCATCGAGTGGGCACCTTCGATACGCGTCAACGCGGTGATTCCCGGTGTTTCGGATACCGCGCAACCCCGCCAGGATGGCGGTATAACCGACGCCGAACTCTTCGCGCGCGGCACCAAAATTCCCATGCAGCGCATCGGCGATCCGTATGACACCGCCTGGGCTGTCGAGTATCTTGTCAGCGCCAAGGCTGCCTACATCACGGGCCAGAGCCTGTGCGTCAATGGCGGCGCCATCATGCCGTGAGTGTGCGGATATTTTTCCAACCCAGGTTAATGAGGTTCATGTGATCACTAAAGAACATATCGTTCTCGAGAATGGATGCGAAGCCTATCTTTTCATGCCCATAACATTACTACAACCGGCAAGCTGCATTATCGTCTTTCACGAGCGTTACGGGCTCGTCCAGCACACGCTAGATATAGGTGAGCGTATGGCCGAGGCAGGCTACGTGGTCCTTACCCCGGACCTGTTCTCGCTCTGGCCAGGCGACAAGGCTGCCTTGCGCCGCGGCGAGGTGAGGGCGATCATCGCCGACGATGACTGCGCCAGCCAGCTTGAGTGCTGGATCAATCATCTCAAACATCGCCTCGCCCATGAGGCAAAACTGAATCTCATTCTTTTCGGCGTCTGCCAAAGCGGGCGCTATCCCATCGTTGTGGCCAGCGAGCGTGATGATCTTTGTGCCTGCGTCATTCTCTACGGAGCCGCGCATGACAGGGACTGGGCCAGTAGCGACTTGCAACCCAGGCCCATGGCCAAAATGATCAGCCAGACCACGATCCCAATGTTTTTCATCTTCGCCGAGCGGGATCATACGATTTCGATGGACAACGTCGCTCGCCTACGCGGCTGCCTCGAAGCTGCGGATATAAGCTACCGCATGCGTGTCATTCCAGACATGCCTCATGGATTTTTAAACGATACGATGCCGGGCCGTTACCGGCCAGTAGAAGCGCAATCAGTGTGGGGTGAACTGCTGCAATTTCTGGGCGCCGTCATCCGAGAGAACTGGCCGCATGGCAAAGTTGAATGGGATTTGCATAGCGTGAAAAGCAAAACCTATGATTTTACGCAAAACGTCCGTCTGGAATGATAGGAATTCTGTATTTTCGATATAAGTTACGGTAGATTCTCACCCGTCCCCTACCTGCTATCCGAGTATGAATGGCAGAGCGTATATGAGCCATGCGTTTCGCGAATCGCGGCGATTCCCAATTGACTCAGCTACATCCAATGATTTCAACTATGAAAACCATTGAAGTATCGCTTCTGAAGGGAGTTTCGATGTCGATCAACTCAATTTTGGATGGAAGTTCCAGCAAATGTGTTCTCAACCGAATCAAGCCTAAAAAACGAGCGCCGCTTTTATGCTCTGGAGATAACGGCCGACTTTTCGGGCGCGCGCTATTGATTTAGCGGCTGCGTCGGCGTCGCGCCATCGGCGGAACGTTCAAGACGGGTTTGGAGGTCAAGAGAGAGTCTTTTGGCCGCCCGTCATGGAGTACCCGAAATGTTAAGAAATTCCGGCCCAATAAAATTGATTAAAAGTTATTTGCTGGATAGAGGCAGCACGAGATGAGACGAACTGTAAATAGAGGATTTCCCGTTCACATCTGGTTTGAAATCACTCATCAATCACGCAGGTAACGTTGTACGAAGTCTTTCGACTGTGTTGTCCGCTTTTGAATTAGTGACATCACTCCCTGACTGACTTCGGCCATCGGTTCAGTTTCCCAGCGCCCGTCGGTGGAAAACAAATATCACCACATCCGCCGCGGAAGACTGATAAAATTAAGGGCACAGCAAAACACGATATAACGTATGCGATGATTATGACGGCGAGGATCCATCAGTGGAAGTGGCGGTATGCGAGCGGAAGCAAATTTTGGCGGCCTCGTTTGCGCCGGGGAAGCGGTCACTCAGGTGGCCACCCAATTGGAGTGCTTGCTATTTTTGGAAATCAACGCAACTGAGAAGAGTTAGTAGCTAAGATAGCAGGGGCCAAACTAGCAATGTGCCTCATTCACTCGCGACCGGCGTGTCCGCAACCCCCTAACGACTGATTTTGCCAAAGTCGCGGTAAAGCTATACTTGCTAAGGCTTATTAAAAGCTGCGGCTTAAGTTAACAGGGAACACTCATGACAAGTTCTGGACAATTCGATGTAGAATCGGAGTCGGATCATAACCCAAAAGATCGCCAGTTCGTCACCGCCTTGGGCCGGGGGCTGCTCGTGCTGACATGTTTCGCGCGGGCGCGTACCGAACTTGGCACCAGCGAAATTGCCCGGCTGACCGGCCTGCCTCAGCCAACCGTCTGGCGCCTGTGCTATACCATGCTGAAGCTAGGCTATCTGGTACAGGCGCGCGGCAGCGATAAGCTGCGTCTCGGCATCCCGGTGCTGGGCCTTGGGTACGCGGTACTAGCCGACCAGAACATCGCAAAGCTTGCCTACCCCTATATGCAAGACCTGTCGGACAGATGCGAGGGCGCGGTGGCGCTTGGGATGCGCGATAAGCACGACATCATATATCTGCAACGCTGCGTCGGACCAAAAGTCATGTTCGTCGAGCAGCCTCGGGTGCCGATCGCCAAATCAGTCACGGGCTGGGCCTGGCTTGCCGGGCTTACGCCGGAGGCGCGTGCCGCGATATATGCCGAGTTTAAATTGGAATATGGCAAGGCATGGCCTGAAATGCGGCATCTGATCGAAAAAGCGCTCGAAGATTACCAGAGCACGGGCTATGTGCTGGGTGAGGGCATCGTGCATCGCGAAGTTAATACCATTGCCGTGCCGATTGCCTCAGCAGACGCGGCCCAGGTGCTGGTGCTGACCTGCGGCGGTATCGCTTCGGTATTTACCAAGACGGTGTTGCGGCCGATCGGCGAGTCACTGATCGAGATCACTGAGATGCTCAAATTGGCGCGGGCGCTGGAGCATCGCGCTAAATAGGCGGCCACGGAATCGCCCATTTGCTTGACACGCGAAGGCGAGCGTGCGTATAATTTGCATAGCGTATATTAATTTTGCTATGCGAATAGAAATGCCATAAAAAGCGCGGAGGAGTGGGGAATGGCCAACTCGATAAAGCTTTTGAGCGCCGGATGACTGTGCAGGGAACCTTGGACGGCGGCATTGGGCAGCCGGTGCAACGCCAAGAGGATTTTCGTTTACTCCAGGGCCAAGGCTGTTACAGTGATGATGTAAATCTGCCGGAGCAGGCTTACGCTTATATGGTGCGTTCGCCGCATGGCCATGCGCGGATCGTGTCGATTGACGCGACGGCGGCGCTGGCGATGAAAGGCGTGCTCGCGGTACTAACGGGCGCCGATGTGGTGGCCGATGGGCTGGTCTCTATCCCACACCGGCCGGTGATTATGCACGAGGCCGATGTGCGGCTCAATAATACCGACGGCTCGGCGAAGTTTGTCTCGCCGCATTCATTGCTCCCTGCCGACCGGGCGCGCTTCGTTGGCGAAGCTGTGGCGATTGTGGTTGCCGAGAGCAAGGCCTTGGCAAAGGACGCGGCGGAACTGGTCGAGGTAATGTACGATTCATTGCCCGTAGTGAGCGGGACGGCAGACGCCGCCAAACCCGATGCGCCGTTAGTATGGAACGAGGCGGGGGTGAACGTCGCGCTCGACGCGCAGCTTGGCGATGCGAAAGCCACGCAGGCGGGGTTTGCCCGCGCAAGCCATGTGGCGCGGCTGGAGACGTGGATTCAGCGCTTGACCGGCGTGCCGCTGGAGCCGCGTGCCGCGGTTGCCAGCTACAATACCAAGACCGGGCGATATACCTTGCACGCCGGGAGCGGCAATGTGGTGCGGCAGAAGCGCGAGCTTGCAACCATTCTCGGCGTTGAGGAAAGCACGGTGCGCGTTGTCTCCCGCGAGGTGGGCGGCAATTTCGGTACGCGAAACGCTTTTTATCCGGAATTTGCGCTGGTCACCTGGGCCGCGCGGCGGATCGGCCGGCCGGTAAAATGGACCTGCGAACGGCAGGAGTCTTTTCTCAGCGACTATCAGGGGCGGGACCTTTATGTTGAGGCCGAGCTTGCCCTGGATGATGACGGCAAATTCCTCGCACTGCGAGGCTCCAACCTCAGCAATGTCGGGGCGCATACCGTCTCCTTTGTGCCCCTGACCAAGGGCGTTGGGTTGATGACGAGTGTCTATGATATTGCCGCCGCGCATTTCCGCGCGCGCGCGGTGAACAGCAACACACCGCCAACCAATTCCTATCGCAGCGCCGGGCGGCCGGAAGCGATGTTCGTGATGGAACGGTTGATCGACCTTGCGGCGCGGGATTACGGCTTCGACCGCGTTGAGCTGCGGCGTCGTAATCTCATCGCGCCGGAGATTATGCCTTATGCAAACCCGCTAGGCGTGACTTATGACAACGGCGCCTATGCCGCCGTGATGGAACGCGCGCTGCACCTTGGGAAATGGGACGCGTTTCCGGCCAGGCGGGAGCAGGCGCGGGTGCGGGGACGGCATCGCGGTATTGCGGTGGCGAATTATGTCGAGATCACCTCGGGCGTTCCGCGCGAGCGTGCCGAGGTGACAGTGCTGCCGGAAGGCCGCGTCGAGGTAGTGATCGGCACACTTTCCAGTGGCCAGGGCCATGAGACAAGCTTCGCCCAGCTGATCACCGAATGGCTCTCGGTTTCCATCGGCCAGGTGCGGATTGTGACCGGGGATACGGATATCGTTTCAGCGGGCGGCGGGTCCCAGTCAGGACGCTCCATGCGTCTGGCCGGAATTGTCATTGGGGAGGCGATTGCGGAGCTGATAGAGCGGGGCAAGCGGATCGCCGCGCATGTTCTGGACATTGCCGACGCTGGAAGCATCGAGTTCTCCGGCGGGCGGTTCAGGAGTGCGGAGAAGAGCTTCGGGATTTTCGAGATCGCGGCAATCGCCGCCAGTTTGAATTCGCTGCCGGACGATCTGCGCGCGCCGTTCAAGGCGATATGCGATGAAACGGTGCGGGTTGGCGGCTATCCCTTCGGCAGCCATGTTTGCGAGGTGGAGGTGGATGCCGAAACCGGGGTGGTCGAGCTCGTCGGCTATGTCGCCGTGGACGACGTGGGCCATGCGATCAACCCGCTGATTCTACATGGGCAGGCGCATGGCGGAATTGCCCAGGGCGTAGGACAGGCGCTGATGGAGCATTGCGTTTACGAACCGGAAAGCGGGCAGTTGCTGACAGGCTCGTTCATGGATTACGCGATCCCCAGAGCGCAGGATTTGCCGTCTTTCGTCACCGAAATAAGCGAAGTGCCGTCGCCTACCAATAAGCTCGGGATTCGCGCCGGGGGTGAAGGCGGCACGACGCCAGCCCTCGGTGTCACGATCAATGCGATTGTCGATGCGCTTGCCGAATTCGGTGTGCGGCATATCGAAATGCCGGCGACGCCCGAACGTGTCTGGCTGGCGATTGAGCAAGCCAAGAAGGGGAAGAAATAGATGCCAGGCCAGATCAAGGCAAAACAAAACGGACGGGTGTTCGAACTCACGATCGATAATGCTGAGCATGAGAACGCGGTTTCCGATGAGATGGCGATGGAGATACTGCGCCATCTCGACCAGGCAGCGGATGTTGCGGACCTGGTCGTGTTGCGCGGCGCGGGTGCAGACTTTTGTACGGGCCGGATGGCAATGGGCAAACGCTCGGGCGCGCAGCCGGAAGCTTTGGCGCGTAAACGCAAGACTGAGATCATCTTTCGCTGCTATGACGCTTTCCGCGAAACCAAGATTCCAGTGATTGGGCTGGTGCGCGGCCGGGCGCACGGATTTGGCTGCGCGATTGCAGCGTTGTGCGACATTACCATCGCCGCCGATACGGCAAATTTTAAAATTCCCGAGATGGCGCACAACATTTTGCCGACCATGGTGATGTCAGCCTTGATCGACCGGGTTCCGCGTAAGGCTTTGATGCATCTGGTGTATTCGACGGAAGAGATCGGCGCGGATGCCGCACTCGGCTTCGGGCTGGTGAGTAAGGTGGTGCCGGAAGCGGTAATTGAGACGGCGTGCACCGAGTTATGCGTCGCGATGCTCGCCGCGCCGCGCCCGGCGTTGCTCGGGGTAAAGGAATATATGCGAACGGGCGTGGGCATGGATATCCGGGGTGCCGTGGATTTCGCGCAAAATCTGCATGCGACCATGAATTCGTCGAGCGAGATGAGAAGACAAGGCCATTAGTGGAGATTCAGCCGTGACAGAGAACAAGGTCGATTTCGAGAAATTCCGTTTACGCCGGTTCATTGAAAAACTGATCGAGATGGACGAGGTTGTGGTGCACGACGAAACTGTGGCACTTTCCGAGCTCAGCGCTCGCATCGACGATACGCCGAAGGCATCGCTGTTTCGCAATGTCGGCGCTGAAGGCTATGAGATCGTGGGCGCGGTTTCCGGCAGCCGCCGCCGGATTGCCGCTGCCTTTGGCGTGGCCGAACCGGAGCTGATCGCGGAATATGTCAGGCGGATGGGCAAGCCGCAACAAATCGTCGAGGTGAACTCCGAGGATGCACCGGTGCACCAGGTAGTGAAGACCGGCTCGGAGATAGACCTGGCGGCGCTGCCGTTTCATTTACAGCATGAATTCGATGGCGCGCCCTATATCTCCTCCGGAATCGATTTTTGCATCGATCCCGCGACAGGCAAGACGAATGTCGGGTGCCGCCGTCTGATGTTCCGCAGCAAGACGACGATGCGTTCCAATCTATCACAGCCCTCCGACCTCAAGCGCATTTACCTCGCATGTGTCGAGCGTGGCGAGAAGCTGCCTGCCAGCTTCGCCATTGGCTCGCATCCGCTGGATTACGTGGCCGCGGGCTTGCGTCTGCCGATCGACGAATTCGGCCTCGTCGCGACTTTGCGCGGCGAACCTGTGCCGATGGTGCGCGGTATAACCAATGGAGTGCCCGCACCCGCCGATGCCGAGATGATTATCGAAGGATATTTCGATGAACTTGGCTATCGTGAAAAGGAAGGGCCGTATGGTGAGTTTTATGGATTCTATGGCCCGGTGCATATGGATCCTGTTTTCCATGTCACCGCGATTACAATGCGTAAGGATGCACTGCATCAGACGGTCCGCCATAGCGGGGCGCATCTGAGCTGGACGGAATCTGCGAATCTCGGCGGGCTGAATGCCGAACTACAGATGTGGCGGCTGCTGCGCGCGGCGAACATCGAACCTATGGCGATTTCCGCCGTGCCCGCGGCCAACGGCCGACAGCATGCGAGGGTGGCGTTGAAACGCGGTGTGCCGGGACAGGCGCGGCTAGCGATTTCGGCGCTATTTGCCATTCAGCGGTTGAAGCATGTTTATGTCGTCGATGAAGACGTCGACGTATTTTCCGACGAAGAAATGGAATGGGCTCTCTCGACGCGGTTTCGCAGCGACAGGGATCTTGTCGTCGGCGAGCGGTTTCCGCCTTTTTACATGGACCCGACCGTTGGCAGTAGCGACAGTATCGCAAAACTTGGCTTCGACCTAACGGCGCCATATGGGGTGGCGAAAACGATTGAGAATCGCCGTGCCTTTGCGCCGCGCTTCACTAACGAAAATATGCCACGTTTTGCCAGCGTGCGTGAAGTCTTGAGCGAAGGGCCGCTTTTTTTCATGCAGTTGATGACAGCTTTGGGCAGCACTGATGGCAGGGAAGTGGCGCTCGAACTCAACGCCTTGCATGAACAGGGGCTGGTATCAAGATTGCCCGACGGCGAATGGGCGCTCGACTAGTCTCGGTATTCTAGGCGGCGCGCGTCTCACCGAGGCGGCGTATCCCAACCGCCCGCCGCCAGCATGGGACGCCTGCCGCCCAAGATTACGAATATTCAAAAGCAAACAATATGACAAACACATTTGTATTGACAACGCCAAAAAATAATACTAAATTTGCATAGCGTATTTGCTATTTGCATAGCAAGTAAAAGAGTTTTCAAATAATTGGCAAAATCAACGATCGCCGACAAAGGTGGTTGAAAACAAAAATGTGAGGAACAGTCTTTTTAATTTTCCGAGGAAAATAGTTCAGAGCAAAATACTACGCTTTGTATGCGTGGCATAATTTTACTGAGTTTTAGTTATCATGGTTAATCCGCTGGGTTTGTAGGCAGTGAGTATTCCTTGGCGTGTTTAAAAGGTTTGCGCCTGAAGCCGGTAAAATAACACATGAGGGGAGCCAAATGAAAAATACAAATAATCCGAATTTTTGGATGCTGCCATCCAGGAAGAAACTGACCGCATTTAGTTTCGCCGTGACCCTTGGGTTCGCTCCGCTTATCGCAACTGCTCAAACCGAGCCGAGCGCAGTTCCCGAAACTAAGAAAAGCGACCAGGCGCGAGTCCGGCTCGGCGAATTCACGGTGACGCGCTACAATGAAGATTGGTCATTCCTGAAAAATTCACCGCAAAAGAATACTTTTCCAAACGATCTTAAATTTGTGCCGCTGAATGAAAAACAGAATATTTACGTTACCTTTCTGGGCGAACTTAGAATAAGAAACATCAATGAAACTTCCCATTCCGACGCGCTGGGCCCTACCACAAATCCTGCAAAAAACATTTACACGCAAAGCCGTCCGGTAAATTTCACCGCCATCCGCACCGACTTCGGTGCGGATGTGCACGTGACAAAATATTTCCGGGCGTTTGTGCAATTCGTGAGCGGCCAGGACCTTGGAAATAATATCGGTCATACGGGCGCTTATCATGGCGAGGTACCAACGAGCTTCGAGAGCCCGATCCAGCTTCTGCAGGGTTTTGCGGAGCCGCGTCTGTATATCGATCACGCACAACTCGGCCTGCGAATTGGGCGGGAAGTGCTCAGTTTTGGCAACGGCACGATCATCGATGCCAATGACTTTCCAAATTTCCAGGCACCCTATGACGTCATCCATCCATTTTTAAAATATGGCGACCTGACGATTGACGGGTTTGTATCGCATCAGGTGACGATGGAATATCGGCCTTTCAGCGACTACGGCAACGCTGACATTTCCCTCTCCGGACTATATATCAGCAAAAGATACCATACCCATATTTTCGGCATGCCGGTTGTCGGCGAATTGCAGCCGTTCTTTTTCGCCTGGCACAATACCTCGGTGGAATACGGGGATGTTGGCGGCAAGTTGACCTCCGGCCTTAAGGGGCCAGATACCAGGCGTGACTATGGAGCCAGGGTGACCGCGAAGTTTGGCGGCTGGGACTTCGACATCGAAGGGCTCAAGCAAGGCGGTACATTCGAACCCGATACGACGAGCACGGGACCTGCGGTGTATGGCAGGCGCAGCGTCAATGCATGGGCTTATTTCACGCAGGAGGGTTATACGTTCAGAGACGTGCGTTTCGCCCCGCGGCTAGGCATCCAGGCTGACGGAATGTCTGGCGGAAGCCTAAATAAAAGCGGTACGGAAGGCGCTTATCAACCGATCGACGCCTCCGCACTATATCTTGCCGCATCGAATACCTTGGGCGCGACGAATCTCATAGACTTTCGCCCTAACGTCACGCTGCATCTTACGCCGAAAATTACCGTAAAGGGCTGGTATGGTTTTTACTGGCGTCAAACTTTGAGTGATTCGATTTATGTGACGGCACCTTTACTTCCGTATGCCAAGTCAAATAACACGTATATCAAAGGCAGGATGATCGCGCAGATACCGCAGCTTGACGCTTCTTGGGCCTTCACGCCAAGGGTTAGCTTGGCGGAAATTTTCGCGGTGTTGCTGCCGGCACCAGCTTTGGTGGAAGCTGGAGGTGGCAAGGGCGACATATTCTCCGCCACGACGCTAACGTTGAGATTTTAATCCGGATGATTGGTGCATCCATACCCCGCGTCGAAGATACACGGCTTCTCGTGGGGGGGGGAAGTTACACCGATGATATCAATTATGCCGATCAGGTCTTCGCCTATTTTTTAAGGTCAACGCAGGCGCATGCCTGGCTGCGCCGCATGGATATCGAGGCCGCCCGCGCAGCGCCCGGCGTGCTCGCCGTGTTGACGGGGGAGGACTACCGGGGCGCCGGATTGCGCGGCATCGAGCACAATCCAAATCCACGCGGCGCGGTTGCTTTCGAGGAATCGACGTTCAAGAATTCGTTGACCGGTTCGGTATTTTCCTGTCCGCAATGGCCGCTGGCCATCGATAAAGTCCGCTACGTTGGTGAACCGGTCGCGATGGTCATCGCCGATAGCCTGGCGCATGCCCGCGATGCCGCTGAACGCGTAGAGGTCGCGTATGAGGCGCTGGGCGCCGTGGTGCAAATGGACGATGCAATCCGGGCCGGCGCGCCGCAGCTTTGGGACGAGGCACCGGGCAATACCGGCTTCCATGTAAAAATCGGCGACGATGAAGCGGTGGCGCGGATATTCTCCGAGGCGGCGCATGTCGTGGAGTGCAGGTTCCCCAACAGCCGTATTGTCAATTGCCAGATGGAGCCCAGAGCGGCGATTGGCATTTATGATCCGGATTCGCAGCATTACACTTTGGTTTCCGGAAGCCAAGGAGTGGTGCGTTTGCAGACGACGGTGGCGAGCGCGCTCGGCGTACCGGCTGCGCGCGTGCGGGTTATTTGCCCGGATACCGGAGGGGGATTTGGCTCGCGCACGAATTTATATGTTGAACAACTCGCCGTGGTATGGGCGGCAAGTGTTGTTGGCAGACCAGTGAAATGGACCGGCGACAGAAGCGAAGCGTTTGTCAGCGATTACCAGGGCCGCGATGTCATCGTTCATGCAAAGGTGGCATTCGATGCGGCAGGGCAAATTCTAGCGCTGAATTATGAATGGTGCGGAAATGCGGGCGGGCACCCCGTGTCCTACACCTCCTTCGCAAATGGCACGCGGATCATCACCTCAGTCTATCATGTCCCGGCTGTGGCAGGCCGCATTCGCGCGGTGCTGACGAACACGGTGCCGACAGCGCCTTATCGTGGCGCCGGACGCCCCGAAGCCATGCATGTCATGGAGCGGATGCTGGACCTAGCGGCGACGCAGCTGCAGTTGGACCGCGTGGAAATTCGGCGGCGAAACCTCATTAAACGAGAGATGCTGCCCTACGTGAGCCCGATGGGGCTGACATTTGACAGCGGTGACTTTCACGGCAATATGAAGCGCGTGCTTGAGCTTGCCGATTGGGACGGCTTTGAAAGCCGCCGTAAGGCAGCGCGTAAAGCGGGGCGGCTACGGGGAATTGGCCTCGCCAACTATATCGAGGCGCCGGTCGGCATGCCCGTGGAGCGCGTTTGCCTGACGGTATTGCCGGAAAGCCGGATCGACATTGTCGCCGGAACGCAGTCAACCGGGCAGGGACACGCAACGACCTTCGCGCAAATTGTCGCGGAGCTGTTGGGCGTACGGCTGGATACGATTGGCTTGCGCACGGGCGATACCGATTTTGTCCGCAAAGGCGGCGGCACGCATTCTGATCGGTCGCTGCGGCTGGCGGGGACGTTGCTGATGCAAGCAGCAGAAAGCATTATCGAACTGGGCCGGAAGAACGCCGCGATGCTGCTGCAGGCAGCACCTTCGGAGCTGGAATATGAAAACGGCGCCTACGTCATTCCAGGGTCAGGGCGCCGTGCTCCGTTGTTCGACGTGGCCGGGCATGTCGCCGCGAATGGCTTGACCGACGATGCTTCGACCCGCGGCATGGCCGTGACCAAGGATTTTACCGGCCGGATGCCGGCGCACCCCACCGGGGCGGCGGTGTGTGAACTGGAGATCGATCCTGAGACAGGCGTTGTCGATTTACTGCACTATGCCTCAGTCGATGATGTCGGCAGGCCGGTAAACCCGATGATCGTCGAGGGGCAGGTGCATGGCGGTCTCGCGCAAGGAGTCGGGCAGGCGTTATCCGAGCAATATACGGTCGATCGCGAGAGCGGGCAGGTGCTGAGCGGGTCTTATATGGATTACGCCTTGCCGCGCGCAGGCTGCCTGCCGCGGTTGAGCATCGAGCTTCGCGAGGACCCGACGGCGGGAAACCCGCTCGGGATAAAAGGCGGCGGCGAAAGCGGCATCACCCCCGCGACGGCGGTAATTTTCAACGCGATGGCCGATGCGCTGCGCGATTATGGCGAGCGGGAAATCGCCATGCCGGCAACTTCCCAGAGAGTCTGGCAGTTTATGCAGGGCGATGCTTAGCGCGCGATAGCTTCAAAATGACGCTACCGCGCCAAAATTGAAGCGCGCTCCACTCTTACAAGAGGCTGATTCACGCATTCGGTTAACGCGCTCAGGCGCGTCAACTTCAAAGGGTCAGGCTCTAGCGCAAAACTTTTCGACGGCCGGGTGTAACGGCACATCGCGTGGCGTCGCCTCGGTTTCATCGAAAAGATGACTGAGCCCTTGATATAGGCCTTCTTCCCAAGGCATGTGGTTTTCCCGCTCTGCGAATGCCGCGCAAACCTCATAAACGGCGGCGTCTGGCAGATCCGCCCGGCAATAGAGTGGCCATCCGCTGAAATCGATACAGGCAAGGTCGCGTGTGAGATTGACGAAATGGTCCTTTGCGAGAGTCGCCTGTTTCCAGCCAAGCTGATCCAAATACGTTGACGCCGCCGCATCCGGCTCGATCGGCACGAAACCGTTGGCCAAAGCGAGATCGACCCAGTTGCGAATACCTTCGTCAAAAACGGCATCGATTGTCCGCTCGCGCAGGCCAGCCAGGCGCCGCTTGTCATGGGGCGGCCCGGCGGGATGCACCCGCCCGCCCCAGGATTCAAGCTCAGCAAGGCTGAAGCCGTAAAACCCGAACAGCTGCTCGACAAGGATCCGGGTTGAATGCGTCGGGTCCTCGCGCAGCGAAACCTGCAGCGGGTAACGGGCTTTTTTTAAATCCGCGAGCGAAGTAAGGCCGATATCATCGCGAATCACCATCACGAAACGGTCGAATGTTGGATAGGATGCGACAATACGCAGGGGCAAAGCGGTATCGAACGCGCCGACGCCACGATAGGCTTGCGTAAGCATCGCCGATGGATTCACGAAGGCCATATCGATGCCACCGGAGGCGACCTCGTAAGCCATACTGGCCGAGCCTGTGGCAATACGAAGCGATGGCTGAAACTTGGTGCCCGCGCCACTGCCGACGGTGATGCAGAGATCGCGATTACCGCCATAGGGGATGGCTTTATTGCCGGCGATGCCGAGGCCAAGCTCCCATAAAATTTTCGCACGACGGAAATTTGCGCCCGAAGGTAGATAAGATGTCATGTATGCGGATTCCCCCGTGAGATTTTTTCGTATCAAAAACGAACAAAAATTTTCGGCGTTACGAGTGCCATGATTTCGAATTTCGTAGCGCGCAGGCGTTATGTTATCAAAATCAGTATTGGAGATTGTAATGCGGCAGGATTTGCAATGTCAACCAAGCGCATAAGGCGGAGCTTGGCATAATACGGCTTTACAAGAAGCGCTGCCGGTGCTAAATGCGAATTATCTATTTGCATAGCAAATAGATAATGATTCAAGAAAACCGCGCCGCACCGGTTGTACATAATGTCCGAAAGGGGAGAAACGATGAGCGAAAACGATGTCTTGCCGGTGTTGATTATTGGCGCGGGCCCCGTTGGCTTGGCCCTGGCCGGGGACCTTGGCTGGCGGGGCGTGAAATGCCTGGTGGTGGAACAGTCTGATGGAACGATCGTGCAGCCGAAGATGGATATGGTCGGGGTCCGGACAATGGAATTCTGCCGCCGCTGGGGCATTGTCGGTGATGTCGAAGCCTCGCCCTACCCGAGGGACTACCCGCAGGATAATGTTTATCTGACAAGCTTGGCGGGCTGGGAATTGGGACGCGAGCCCTTTCCCGCGATGGGGGAGGATCGCCCGCCGCCGGAAAGCCCGCAGAAGCGCGAACGCTGCCCGCAAAACATGTTCGACCCGATTCTGCGCCGCTTTGCCGCGTCGCAGCCGGGGGTGGCGTTGCGGTATCGCACCCGGCTGGTGTCGTTTTCCGAGGCGGGAGATGAGATTGTTGCTGAGCTCGAGGATTTTGCGAGCGGGGAGCGCACGCATGTGCGCGCGCGGTTCCTGGTTGGGTGCGACGGCGGCGGCAGCCGGGTCCGCGACCAGCTCGGGATTACCATGTCCGGGCGGCCGATCGTTACCTACACGACCAACGTTATCTTCCGTTGCCCGGACCTCGTCTCCCGTCATGACAAGGGCAAGGCCTACCGGCATATCTTCATTGGCCCTGAGGGCACCTGGGGCACCATTGTGGCGATCAATGGGCGCGATGAATGGCGGATGTCCATTATCGGGAAGGCGGAGCGGAAAGAGTCGTTGGACGAAGCCGACATTCGCGCGGCCATACGGCGTGCAACGGGATTCGAGTTCGACTACGAAATCATCAGCGTGATGCCCTGGGTGCGCCGCGAGCTGGTGGCGGAAAGCTTCGGGGCGGGCCGCGTTTTCATCGCCGGCGATGCGGCGCATATGATGTCGCCCACCGGTGGGTTTGGCATGAATACAGGAATTCAAGACGCGGTCGATTTAGCTTGGAAATTGGACGCCAGCATCAAAGGCTGGGCTGGAGAAAAGCTGCTCGATTCCTACGAGGCGGAGCGCCGCCCGGTTGGGCTGCGCAATGTACGCGAAGCGAGCCGTAATCTGGGCCGCATGATCTCACCCGGCGCCAACGATGCACTGCTGGAGGATCACGCAGAGGGTGAAGCCGTGCGGGCGCGGGTCGGCCGGGAGTTTTCAGAACAGATGCGCAATGAGTGGTTCACGCTGGGAGTCCATCTTGGGTATCGCTACGATCCTTCGCCGATCTGCTGGCAGGAGGCGGGCGAAGCTATCCCCGACGATCCGATGCATTATGTTCCATCGGCGCGGCCTGGCGGGCGCGCGCCGCATGTCTGGCTTGCCGATGGGCGCTCGACGCTCGATTTGTTTGGCGCCGGGTTCACGCTGCTGCGCTTGGGCGCCACCGCGCCGGATGCAGCACCACTCGCGCGGCGTGCCGCGGAGCTGAAAATGCCGCTCCAGGTTGTCGCGCTGAACGAGCCGGATGTTCTAAAGGCCTATGATCGCGCTTTGATTCTGGTGCGGCCCGATGGCCATGTGGCCTGGCGTGGCAATGACTGGCCCGGCGGCGAAGCAGGTGTGGCGCGGCTGCTCGACGTTGTGCGCGGCGCGGCGACCGCAAACTGAAATATTTAACGGGGAAATCAGCATGAAACTTGTTCGCTATAATTCGGGTTCGATTGGCGTTTTGCACGACGGCGTTGTGTATGACGCGAACAGCTTGCTCGGGCATGACCCTGGCGCCTGGCCGCCGGTCGGGATGTTGCAGCTGATCGCGAAGTTCGACACGCTGCGGGACCGGCTGGAAGCACTTACGCGCGGCAAGGGAACGGCGGTTGATCAGGTAAAGCTCGATGCGCCGATTGTATGGCCGAACAAACTCTTTGCTTATCCGGTCAACTATCACGCACATAAGGAGGAAATGAATTCGGTCTCGCGCGCCGATCTCAATGGTTTTTTTCTGAAAGCGTCCTCCTCGCTGAGCGGGCCAAGTGATCCCATCGTCCTGCCTGAGCTGCAGAACCGCTCCGTGCACCATGAATGCGAGCTTGCCGTGATCATCGGCAAATCCGGGCGCTTCGTGAAACCGGAAAACGCACTGGATTATGTTTTTGGCTATGCCTGTCTGATCGACGTGACGGTGCGCGGCGGGGAAGAGCGCGTGATGCGTAAGTCCTACGATACTTTCTGCCCGGTCGGCCCGGCGCTGATAACGGCCGATGAGGTTGGCGACCCCAGCGCGCTGGAGATGCGGCTGTGGGTGAATGATGAGTTGCGCCAGCATGCCAATACGCGGGATTTGATCGTCAACGTGCCGAACATGATTTCGATCGCGGCGTCGGTAACGACGATTGAACCTGGCGACGTGATCGCGACGGGAACGCCAGGCGGCGTCGGGCCATTAGTGGCGGGCGACACGGTGACGATCGAGATCGAACGGGTGGGCCGCATGTCGATCCCGGTTGTGCAGGGGACCGGCGGGAACAATATCGCGATGCGGAAAGGGTGACCTTATGGAAAACCTCGATAAGGCGATAGATGAACTGGTCACGGCCAACCGGATTTTGGCCAATGAAAACATCGTCGATGCTTACGGGCATGTCAGCATAAGGCATCCGGTAACGCCGGGGCGTTTTCTGCTCTCGCGTTCACTGAGCCCGGAGTTCGTCACGCGCGAGGATATTCTGGAATTCGGCTTCGATGGCGAAGCGATCGTTCCAGGCGGGAAGCAGCCTTATCTTGAGCGGTTTATCCATGCGGCGGTTTATGCCGCGCGTCCGGATGTGAATGCGGTCGTCCATAGCCACGCGGAGGACATTCTGCCCTTCAGCATCAGCACCACCCCGCTGGTGCCGGTGCTGCATACCGCCTCCGGCATCGGCGAGAGCGTGCCGGTGTGGGATATTCGTGACCGGTTTGGCGATACCACGCTGCTCGTCGAGACGATGGCGCAGGGAACCGATCTTGCCGCGATGCTCGGGAGCAATAGCGTCGCTTTGATGCGCGGCCATGGTTTTACCGCAGCGGGACGTTCGCTTGCCGAGGTTTTGAAGGTTTCGATCTATCTGCCGCTCAATGCCAAGGTGCTGATGCAGGCACTGGGCCTGGGCGGGGTGAAACCGCTCTCCCGCGGGGAAATTGCGATACGCGCGAACATCGCGCCGAGCTCGCCGGTTTACACCCGCGCGTGGGAGTATTGGAGTAACCGCGCGAACGCGGCGCGCTGCGATTGCGGCGCATCGCACAAACCGCTCGAAGGCAGGACATGACAGAGGCAAAGTGGATTTCGATTCCGTTGCCCAAAGGCGAGGCGATGGATGGCTACCATGTGGCTGCACAAACCCCGGGCCGCGCGCCGCTTGTGCTGGTGTTGCAGGAGATTTTCGGCGTGAACAATTTCGTGCGCCAGACCGCGCATGAACTCGCCGCCGAGGGGTTCGAGGTTCTCGCGCCGGATTTGTTTTGGCGCGCCGGGCGGCGGATCGACCTTGATTACACGCCGGAGGCGCGGGCGCAGGCTGGCAAGTTGATGCAGGAGTTTGATACCGGCCAGGGGCTCGCCGATATCAATGCGGCGATTCGCCTCCTGGGAAGGAAAGCGGCTGAGGTTGGGGCAGTCGGATTCTGCCTTGGCGGCAAGCTCGCGACGCTGCTCGGCGCGCATGGCGATATTGGCTGCGGTGTTTCATTTTATGGCGTGCAGCTGGAAGGGCATGTCGACGAAATCGCCAAGGCGAAGTCGCGTTTACTGCTGCAGTTTGGCGAGGCCGATGCTCAGATTCCGCTTAAGCTGGTCAATGAGATCGCCAGCCGTTCGGCAAAGAATGCCAAGGTCGAGATCGAGATCCACGGTGGAGCGGGGCACGGGTTTTTCAATTCGCTGCGCGCCGAACGCTACCACGCGGAAGCCGCGGCGCAGGCGGGTGCCAGGATGCGCGCGATGTTGCACGAATGTTTAAGCGTCTGAACCGGACTTCCAACGTTTGACGATGCCTGCGTCGATGTCGAACAGATCGAGGGCACGGCCAAGCGTATGATCGACCATGTCTTGAATCGTCGCTGGCTTGTTGTAGAATGCCGGCACTGGAGGGCAGATGATCGCACCGATTTCAGTCGCGGCAACCATAGCGCGGAGATGACCGAGATGCAGCGGCGACTCTCGGGCCAGCAGGACCAGACGCTTGCGTTCCTTCAAGACGACGTCGGCGGCGCGGGTGAGCAGCGATGTGGTGTTTCCGGTGGCGATTTCCCCCAGGCTGCGCATGGAGCAGGGCGCGATGATCATGCCCATAGTTTGAAACGAACCGCTGGAGATGGCGGCGGCAATATCCTCCGCCCCGTAATGCACGGTCGCCATGGATGTAATGTCGGAAATTTTGCGGTTGTCTTCATGCGCGATCGTAATTTTCGCCGAGCGGCTGATGATAAGATGGGTTTCGATATCCGTATCGCGCAGGATTTCCAGCAGTCGGATGCCGTAGATTGCGCCCGATGCGCCGCTGATGCCGATAACGAGTCGGCGGCAGGCTGCGGGGTTAGTCATCGCGCGGCCGCCGGAGTTTCAAAAAATGCAAAAAATACATGGGATGCTTATCACTTCAGCGGGTTTATCGGCTTGCCACCCTATGCCGAAAGGCATTGACCGTGCAAGTATCGGCGAAAAATTAGCGTAAGGAAGATGATGATGGATATGCAAAGCGAACGACTTATTCCAGCTACGCGAGAGGCAGTCTGGCGCGCGCTCAACGATACCGAAGTTCTGAAATCCTGCATACCCGGCTGCGAGACTTTGGAGACCGTATCGCCTGACGTGATGCGCGCGACGGCGGCGATCAAGCTCGGGCCGATCTCGGCGCGATTTACCGGAGTTGTGACCCTGTCGGAGATCGATGCGCCGAACGGATACGTGATTTCCGGTGAAGGGCAGGGAGGCGCTGCGGGGTTTGCCAAAGGCGGCGCGGTGATTAAGTTGCAGGAGTCTCCTGAAGGCACGTTGCTGATTTATACAGTACAGGCGCAGGTTGGCGGCAAGCTCGCACAACTCGGCGCGCGGCTGATCGACGCCACGGCAAAATCCATGGCGGATCAATTTTTCACGAAATTCACCGCAGCCTTCCCGCCCGCAAAGCAACAAAGCGCCCTGCAGGCTGCGGCATTGCCGAAATCAACGGAAGCAGTGTTCAACCAATCGGGCAGAATAATCTGGGTCGGGGTTGGTTTGGCCATGATTGTTGCGATTGCAGTGATACTACACGTGATGGTTTAAGGTTAGTGACAGATGAGTGAACTCGATGCAGACGATCTGTGGCAATTTTCGTGTTCGGTTTATGCAAAGCAGGGTGTTGCAGATGCCTGTATTTGTCTACAGAACGATTTCGGTCTCGACGTTAACCTGCTTCTGTTTGCTGGATGGGCTGGATTACGTGGCCAGCCTCTCAGCGAGGCCGACGTTGTTCGCGCCGAGGCGCGGACAAGCAGTTGGCGCCGCGAGATGATTCAGCCGCTGCGGCGGATGCGACGCTGGCTTAAAGCGACAGATGTTCCCTTGGGGCGAGATGTTGGAGTTCTTTTAAATATGATAAGAAGCGCCGAACTTGAGGCGGAACATGTGCAACTTACGATGTTACAGACTTTTTTTTTAAGCGAGGTGGCGCGGTCACCTCAGCTGCAACCTTTCAGCAAAGGTACGATTGAACAAAATATCCAGGCAGTTATGGCGGCGGATGGTTTAAAGAGTTTAGCGGGCTCTGTACAAGAACGTGTTGCGGTAATTGCTGCCGCAATTTGTGATCGAATGCCCGATTTAGGAGAAATTCATCAGTAATATAAGCCTCATTAGACATTTTTACTTCAAAGCGCGCGTGTACGCTTTGAAGTCTGGTTTTGAAAGAAGATCCTCATAGATTACATTGTTTTTGCTTGATGGCGGCGGGCTAACAAACGGCCATTTATACCAGGACACAGCCTCATATCTGTGACCTCATATCTGCGACCCGCTTTACAAATAGCGCCAACATTCCGCTCCGTGAAGAGATCAAGATCAAATCGGCGCTTTATACTTGACATAAGGCATAAAACCCGCAATATTTGCTAAGCGTATTATCAACTCGCATTGCAATTAACTTTAGCAGACGCGATCTTTTAGCAATAAGTATTTTGTGAGGGCGATTTCTGGAGTCCGGTGGCGGAATTGATTCTCCTTAAGCGATACGCAAAACAAGCATGAAAAATTATTTAGAGTAAAAACTACTGAGAGTAAAAGTCGAAGCGGTTGAATGGTGGGGATAAGAATGAATAATTTAATAAATGTTTCGGAAATCATCGATCAACAAAGCGTAGGCCTTTTTCAGATTAAAGTCATGATTCTAGGCACGCTCTTAATTTTTCTGGATGGTTTCGACGTTCAGGCCCTCGCTTTTGTTGCACCCACGCTGAAGACAGCCTGGCATTTATCCCCCGGTGCTTTAGGGCCAGTGTTCAGTCTTAGTATCATCGGCGTCGCCTTGGGCAGTTTGGTCGGCGGCGTGCTGGCCGACCGTTTCGGACGTAGGGGCGTTCTGCTCGGCTGTATTTTCTTCTCAGCACTGCTTTCGGTGATCATCGCGCAGATGAGCAGCGTTTTCGGCCTCTCGGTGGCCCGTCTCATTATCGGTTTGAGCCTCGGCGCTTTGATGCCGCTTAGCATTGTGCTCACGAATGAATTCGCGCCGCTGCACCGCCGGGCGACCATGGTAACGATCACCACTTGCGGCTACGCGATTGGTGCCGCTTCGGGCGGGTTTCTCGCGGCGCATATCGTGCGTCTCTATGGATGGCAGTCCATGTTTTATGCAGGGGCTGGCATTGCCATTGTCCTCGGATTGATATCCGTGATCGAGATGCCGGAATCGATCAGATTTCTTGCGTTGCGGTCGGGATCAAGAAACGAAATTTTGCGGATCGTGCGTCGGATCAATCCTGCGCTTACCTTTGCCCCGGATGTTCACTTCGTCGGAAAAAGCGGCACGAAGACAACGCCAAAATTTATGCCAATTAGAAATTTAGAAGAGCTTTTTACGAAAAATCGCCGGTGGCTGACCGTATCGCTCTGGGTTTCCATGCTGATGGGCTATATGGTTTTGAATTTTCTCAACAGCTGGTTGCCCAGCCTGCTGACGGATGCCGGGATGCTGAAGGCTGTGGCGTTGCGGACATCGACGGCGCTGCAGTTCGGCGGTCTGACCGGCGTGATCATTATGGGGATCCTCGCCGACCGCTTCGGCTATTACCGTGTCTTGACGACGTGCTTCGTCATCGGCGGCGTTTTCACGATCGGTATCGGTCTGGTTGGGACGTCGGTGACGGCGCTCATCGTTCCGATATTCTTTGCCGGTGTTGGCTCCATAGGCTGTAATCTGGTGCTGGGCGCGCTCTCCGCGACATTGTATCCAACGAGGATTCGCGCCAGCGGGTCGAGCTGGGCCTTTGGTGTTGCACGGCTTGCCTCCATGGTCAGCCCGCTGATCGGCGGCTATGTCATTTCCTTGGGGTGGCCGCTGGAAAAGATCTTTCTGGTGTTTTCTATACCGATGTTTATCGGCGCTTTGGGCGTCGTGGCGATCGCTTTTATCGCCAGGAGATCGGATATCGAGCAGCTCGAGGTGCTGGGAAAAATGGAGATCGTGCCGGAAAGCGATAAATACGTCGTGGACCAAAAGGGATAGACCGGGAACATGGAAGGGGTTATTTTTTAATGTCGAAGGATGCACTCGTTTCCGACGAAATGGCGAAAAAATTCGCGATCGAAAAGTCGCCTTACATCAGATGGGTGGAAAGCGAGGGGCTGGATATCATTAGTGCGCATTACATTAAAAATCTGAATACGGTCGAGCTGAAACCATGGAGCCGCCGTGGCGGCCGCGGGGTTTACATCAATCACGAGGCGTCGCGGACATCGAGCGATTGCTATGTGTGCGAAATTCCCGCGGGGGGCGAACTGGCCCCGCAACGCCAGCTTTTCGAGGAGCTGGTTTATATTTTGAGTGGCAGCGGCTCGACAACGGTTTGGAACGATGCCGGCCACTGTGTGACATTCGAATGGGGCAAGGGCTCCATGTTCGCGATTCCGTTGAACGCCTGGCACCAGCATTTCAATGGCAGCGGCGTTGAGCCTGCCCGTTATGTCGCCGTGACCAACGGGCCCGGGATCATCAACCTGTACGAACGAGTTGATTTTGTTTTCAACACGGCTTTCGATTTCGACAATCGCTTCAATGGCGAACCGGATTATTTCGCCAATCGCGGTGTGCAGAAGGGGCTTCTGCTGGAGACGAATTTCGTCGCCGATGCAGTGAACCTGCCGCTCATGAGCGCCAAGGAACGAGGTGCCGGGGGAGGGCATATCCGGTTCAAACTCGCGAAAGGGTCGATGAACTGCCACATCTCATCGTTTCCCGTCGCGACCTATAAAAAGGCGCATTGCCATGGCCCTGGGGCTCACGTCATCATCATGAGCGGCGAAGGGTATTCGCTGATGTGGCCGGAGGGCGAAGCGCCAAAGCGTTATGACTGGGAGGTGGGCGGGATGATCGTGCCGCCGAACCTCTGGTTCCATCAACATTTCAACACAGGCGCGACCCCGGCGCGTTATCTCGCGTTCAAACATGAGTCGGTCTCGATCCGCAACGCGCAGGGCGTGCCGAAGGGCTGGATCAGCCGCCGAAACGGCGGCGACCAGATCGATTACGCCGATGAGCCGTCTTCTATACGGGAGCTTTTTGGTGATGAGCTTGCGCGAAAAGGCCTTACGCCAAAAATGAGCGAAGTTTACGTGTTAGATGAGGTTGACTTAGTCAAAGCTCGAAACGGATGATTTAGAAGCGGTTTCACGCGAAGCATCTGTGATCGCACATCGAATGTAATCAAGTAATTTACAGAAATAGCCTCTCAAAATGCTTGAATGAGTAGTCATTTTAGTTCGGATATTTCCGAAAATTATCTTGACGCTAAAAAGGGCTAATGATAGCGTTCCACATAGTATTAGGTAGTTCTTTTATGCGGAACAGTCTAGAAGACGGCAGACTTTCATCTGTGGCGAATGCGATGCTGCTGTTGAAGTGCTTCAGCGAAGAGCATTACGAGCTTGGGATAGGCGCGCTCTCGCGCCAGCTTGGCCTTGCTAAGAGTACGGTGCATCGTCTTGCCTCGACCTTACTCGATGCTGGAATGCTCGACCAGAACAAGGAAAATGGAAAATACCGTTTGGGGTTGACGGTGTTTGAACTCGGTTCTCGGGCGCGGCGCAATATGAACATATATAATGAGGCGAAGATTTACCTGATGGAGTTGCGCGAGCAGACGGGTGAATCCGTCAATCTTGCAATCATGCGCGATGAAAGTTTGATCTATCTGAATAGCCTTGAAAGCCCAAGCGCCATTCGAATCCGCTCGCATATGGGCATGCGGTTGGCCCCGCATTGCTCTGCCGAAGGAAAGGTTTTGATCGCTTTTGGTGCTGAGGAAAAGGCACAGCGCATTATCGCGCGCGGCCTTGTTATGCAGACGCAAAACACCATTATAGACCCAGACGCATTCCGCGAAGAGATGCGGCTTGTAAAGTCTCGGGGCTATGGCACGGACCATGAAGAGAGCGAGATTGGAGTACGGTCAATCGCAGCGCCGGTATTTGCGAGCGGCAATGATATCGCGGCGGCAATTGGAATCGCCGGCCCGGCGCAGCGGCTGACAAAGCGGACGTTGATGTCCTGTTTGCCGGCGTTGAGTGAAGCGGCTGAAGCGCTTTCAAAGGCGTTGGGGGCAAGCCGGGCTGTGTCGCCCGGTTTGCGGATGGTGAAGGGATGAGGTTATAGCAGTGAACTTCAGCCTTTCCTTCTGCTGAATTATTCGCGCGTGAAATGGCGAGGGCCATTATCATGAAGACCATGATTATGCGCTGGACATAACCCGAAGGAAGACGACTTTTGGCAGGCGGATAATATCGCGCTAATCAGCGTGGGGATCGATTTCGGCTCTTCGGGAACGCAAGTCGTGTTTTCCCGCGTAATATGCGGCGCCGTGGCGATACGCTTTCCAGCCGGCATTTTGTGGTGTCGCGTGAAATGCTTTGCTAATGGTGGCCCGGCTGGATCTCGAAAATTTTTGAATTAGCTGAGAAATCTTGTTCCGCGGGGTGCTTGTCGGCGACGAGGTGATTACGTCGCCCGCCTATGTTCAAAGGTGCTCCCTCATCTCATTGCGGTGTAGGTAAATTTTCCTGCATATTACACATTGATGGGAAGGGTTCTCCTTGTGAGTTTAGAGCCAGCGCAACTTGATGAATATCTCGGGCATATCACTTTAAAAAAGTTTACATAAGACCATGGCGGACGAGAGGGTTTTGTGTGGCATTATAGATCAAGTTCGTTGCCAAGTGTTCTGTATGATCGATGGTAAGCTTGAGCATTTGTGCCTACAGCTCCGATACAAATTAGATTACCAGGATCGACGAGCATTCCGAAATGAGAGATTATTCCTCCAGCATCAACAATTGCCTTAGGAGCGATATCACGGCGATCGGTGGCCGCAGAGACACTGGAAATAAGAATCATATAACTCGTGATGTTAACAATTCGATTATTGCGTTGACTAAAGAAGGTGTTTCATGACGTGTCTCTATAGGGCTTAACATAGAGCCACCGTGCGCCAAAATTCGCTTTTGCGTTACTTCGATAGTTTTGATTAATAGCTCCCTTTTTAGATGAGGTAATTTTGTTAGAATTAGGCCTACTTTTAATTTTTTGAGTGGGATAACCGCCAAGGTAGGGCGGCCTTCGTCAGCTAAAGCTTCCGTCAGGTCTATGGTAACGGTCGGAACAGCGAAAGGAATAATTTTTATCGTCGCAACTCTTTTACCTTCTGTTACGATGGTTCGGTCAGCTAATGTAGCAAAAGTCACCGACCCGTCAATTCGGTTAAGTTGTCGGAGTTTTTCTCTCATTCACTCGAAATAGGCCGCGGAACTTGGCAAATAAATCAACCCTTCCGTGTATATCTCTCGAACGTCGTAGACTGGGCCCAAGCAGTGCTTCGCCGAGACGGGCCGCTGCATCGCCTTCGGCTACATCGCCGGGCTCAAGCCGTGCGACCGTAACCGCATCGTAGCCTGCTGCTTCTAGGAAGACTGCAGGCAGCGGCATCCAGGATCGTACCTTTGCGAACAACCCGGTTCGGTGTGGGCATGGAATGTGCCATAATTCCGCCTTGAGCTTGCGTTAGTGGAACTTTTCCGAAAATCACGCGGTAAACCTATTCGAGCGACAAAATAGGCGTACCAAAGATAGATAGTGACGTGGAGGCATTGCGTTCTCGTCCAAAAATTATGCTTCCGCTAGTTTCGTTTTTTTCGTATTCATATTGGCAATCCTTCTCAGACATTATTCTAATGTCTGAGTCCAGGCAATGTTGTGATACTTAATGTTACCGAACTATTTTGTCTGGTCTCTCTTAACGAAGCGTTTATTCACGCTAGGTATTATATCTTTAATGAGCTCCTCTTAGCCTTTTTTGGTGACTAAAAAGTATTTAAGCAGGTTGTGGCATAAGATTGTGCGCCATTTCTGGGATGTTGAAGCTGGCATCGTCGCTGGCAATGGAAACATCGCATAATGCAGCGAGTGCCGCGCCCAAACCCATCGCCTGGCCTTGAATGACGCCGATGACCGGGACCTGGGCGCGGCGGACCGCCGCGTAGCAGTCGAACACGGGATCGTATTCCGTGCGCCGCGCGTAGGCGTCGGTTGCCGGTGTCGTGGCATCAGGGTGGCGGGCCCGACCAATGCAAAAGTCTTTACCGGCACCCCGCAGGACAACGGCTTCAGCGGTTTCATGCGCGTGGTCGAGCAGTTCGGTTAATTCTAGCGACATTTGATCCCACATACCGTTGCCACGTTCCGGACGGTTGATTGTGACATGCAAAATCCGGTCACGATATTCGGCTAGCAATTCCTTACTCATCAAATCTCCCGCCTAGCTTATGCCAAAAATTATTGACACGCGATTTAAGCCAGTGTAATTTGCTAGTCAAATTACAATTTTGCTGTGCAAATTAGCTTTTACGCTAAGCGGGCGGCAAACGGCCCTAGAAATCAGGAGTGGGAATGCCTCAAGAAGATGCGACGGTTACCCAGCAGCCGAATGTCCCGATCAGCTTCGCCTGCGGCCTGTATGACCGGATGCAGGCGCTCTACACCGGAGAGGTAAAGGCTGAAGGTATCGATTTGAATTTTATCAATATCGATGCGCCGCGCATCATTTTCGATCGGATGTCCGGCGCCAAGGAATTCGACGTTGCCGAGTTATCGAGCACGGAATTTATCACCAGGGCGGAGGCGGGGGATGATTCGTTCGTCGCGCTGCCGGTGTTTCCGTCGCGCACATTTCGGCATGGTCTGATTACCGTCAACCGGCGCTCCGGCATTAATAGCCCTAAGGATTTAGAAGGTAAACGGATCGGCGTACCGCTTTATACCATGACCGCGGCGGTTTGGAATCGGGGGCATTTGCAGCATGAGTACGGCGTGGATTTATCCGGCGTCCACTGGCTGGAAGGCTCCATAAACGGCACCGCCAAGCATGGCGCGCCAAGCGTGCTGCCGATGGCAAAAGACGTCGGGGTGGAGGCCAACCGCAGCGGTAAGTCGCTGAGTGCGCTGCTGGATGCTGGGGAAATCGATGCGATCATCGGCACGACGCTGCCAAATTCGATAAAGCATAACTCCGATATTCAGCGCTTGTTTCCTGATTTCCGGAAGGAGGAGAAAGCGTATTTCCGCCGTACCGGGATTTTCCCGATCATGCATCTGATCGCGATCCGCCGTGAAATTTATGAGGCGCATCCCTTTATCGGCCAGTCGCTGTACAATGCCTTTTCTGAATCGAAGCGCGTGGCCCTGCGCAAGATGCGCGATCTGGCCGCGTTGCGTTACATGCTCCCCTGGCTCGCCGATGATCTGGACGAACTCGATTCCGTGTTCGGAGATGATCCATGGCCGTATGGCCTGGAAGCGAACCGTAAGACGCTATCCACCCTGATCCGCTACATGGCGGAGCAGGGACTGCTGAAAACTGAAATGCCGGTGGACGGGCTTTTCGTGCCAATCAAGGAGCTTTAATGTTACAGAACAGAAAAACCGAAATCGATTTCGGCGCCGCGAGCGATCTGCCCGCACTCTACGAGATGCTGGATAGAGTGGAAATGAAAAATGGCTGGGCCAAGCCGACGCCATCGCTGTATCCCCAGCCGAAACAAGCCTTCGTGCCCGCGCATTGGCGGTATCGGGACGCGCATGCGGCGTTGCACACAGCAGGCAGGCTGGTCAATACGGAGTTGGCGGAACGCCGGAACCTGATCATGGCCAATCCGATCCCCGGCAATGATTACGCGACCGTGCGAACCTTGGTTGGCGCCTACCAGATGGTGAAGGGCGACGAATCCGCGCGCAGCCATCGGCATACGCCCAATGCGATGCGCCTAGTGCTGGAAGGTTCGCCGGAGCTGTTTACGGTGGTCGGCGGCAAAAAGATACGCATGATGCCGGGAGATATTCTGCTGACGCCGAATGGCTGCTACCATGGCCATTCAAACGAAAGCGCGCACGAGGGGTATTGGATCGACTTTCTCGATGCGCCTTTGGTGCAACATCTCGGCCCGATGTTTTTCGAGTCCCACCCCGAAACCTTGCAGAGCGCCATCGAGATAAGCGAAACGTCACCAATGCGGTTCGCGGCGGCAGATTACATGCCGCGCCTTGCCGAAGCAGACGAGATCGCGCCGGGCGTGCGAACGCTGAAGCTGGGGCCGCCGACACTAATTACCTTCGACCGGGTGGTGATACGCCTTTCGACGAAAAGCGAGTGGCGCTGTGTCCGCAATACCGCCAACCAGATATTTACCGTTATCGAAGGCAGCGGGGTTTCAACGGTCGAAGGGCGGGTTTACCATTGGGCCAGAGGCGACATGATCGCTGTGCCGAGCTGGTACGAGCATAGCCATGCGGTTGAAAGTGATGCCGTGCTGCTACGCGTTTCTGACGAGCCATTGATGCGAATGTTCGATTGGTTCCGGGAAGGCGAGTGACCGCTTTGCCTGACCTGCAACGCTTTGGCTTGCGCCGGTTTCTCGATGCGCTCGGCCCGGAGGAGCTTGAAACGCTTGACCAGGTCACGGAGCTTGGGGCGGTGGCTTTGGTATTGGAGGGCAACTGCAAGGCCGTCGTATTCGAGCGGCCTTCTGGTAGCGACATACCGCTATGCGGCAATGTCGTGGCCAGCCGCGAGCGTCTCGCCATGGGTTTTGAGACGAGTGTGGCGGGGTTGCTGCAAACGGTGGTGAAAAGGCTGCGGCAGAAGGGCGAATTAATCGATGTGCTGCGCAGCGAGGCACCCGTACAAGAAGTTGTGCTCACCGGGGAGGAGTGCGACCTGACGCTGCTGCCGGTGCACCTGCAACATGGGCTGGACGGCGCGCCGTATATTTCGGCTTCGATCGATTTTAGCCTGAATCCCGAGAGCGGCATGACGAATGTTGGCATCCGCCGCCTAATGCTGCGTGGACGAAGGATTGCGGGCATCGACCTGACAGCGGCTTCGGATTTGCGCGCAATTTATCTTGAGCATGTGAAGCGCGGCGAGCGGATGCCAATTGCCTTTGCGGTGGGCAGCCATCCGGCGGATCATCTGGCCGCCGCCATGCGGATGCCGGGCGACGAGCTGGAGCTGATAGCGGCATTGCGCGGCGAACCGATGGGCGTGGTGAAATGTATCACTTCCAGCCTGCGCGTACCGGCCGACGCGCAGTTCATATTGGAAGGATACTTGGACGAGCATGGCCATGTTGAAGCCGAAGGTCCCTATGGCGAGGTGCTCGGATATTATGGCGGCGTAAAGCTCAACCCGTTGTTCCGTCTGACAGCCATCACGCACCGCCGCGATGCCATGTTTCAGACCTTCACCATTGGTGGACGCAATATGGCGCAGACCGACACGGCGCAAATTTGCGCGCTGCGGACTGAGGCAGTGGTGTGGCGCTCGCTGGAAACATCGGTGCGCGATGTGAAGGGCGTTTATGCGCTGCCCGCGGCGGGCGGGACGTTTAATGTCCGGGTCGCAATGCAGCAACGGGTGCCGGGTGAAGCACGCAATGCCATCGCCGCAGTGTTTTCCTCGCTGGCCAATGTGAAGCATGTTTTCATTGTCGATCCAGATATCGATATTTTTTCGGACGGCCAGATGGAATGGGCGCTGGCAACACGGTTTCAGGCGGATCGCGACCTCATTGTGGGCAGCCAGTTTCGTGGCCTGCCGCTCGACCCTTCGCTGGAGGGCGGCCGGTTGACCTCGAAGGCCGGTTTCGATCTCACTCTGCCGTTTTTGCCGCCGGGGACTGCGCGGACGATTGAGCATCTGGTCCCGGCGCCCCCGAGCTTCGATGGTGAACACTATGAGTCTCTCGACGCGGCGCTGCAGGCCGGGCCAAAAAGCTTCGCGGCGTTAATGGCGGCAACCGGCAGCCTGGACGGCCGCGAGATCGTACGTTGGCTTGAAGCGCGCGGGGCGACGCGCCCGATCAGCCGCGATAAGAAAGGCCGCTATATGTTCAAAGGAAACGCCGATGCGTGAGGTTAAGCTTACCGTGAACGGCCGGGAGATTGCCGCTGAGGTAGAGACGAGAACGCTGCTGGTTGAATTGCTGCGCGACAAGCTCGGCCTGACGGGGACGCATGTTGGCTGCGACACCAGCCAGTGCGGGGCGTGCGTTGTGGAAATTGACCGGAAATCCGTGAAGTCCTGCACCATGCTGGCAGTGCAGGCGAACGGTGCTCGCATCGTGACCATCGAGGGCCTGGCCCAGCCGGATGGTACGTTGCACCCGATGCAGGAGATGTTTCGGAAGTATCATGCTTTGCAATGCGGCTACTGTACGCCGGGCATGGTGATGAGCGCGATTGATCTCGTGGAGACGCATCCGGACGGGCTGACGGAGGAACAGGTACGGCACGGGCTGGAGGGAAACCTTTGCCGCTGCACGGGATACCACAACATCGTCAAGGCAATTCTGGCGGCGTGGCCTTTAATGCATGGCAAGCCTTCGGATGGCGGAGAGAGACATGTATGACTTCGACTATCAAAGACCGGAAAAGCTCGCTGATGCCGTGGCGGCGTTGCGGAGTGACAGCGAAGCGAAGGCAATCGCCGGGGGCATGACGCTAATTCCCGTGCTGAAGCAGCGGCTCAATAGGCCTTCGGCATTGATCGACCTGGGCGGGCTCGGCCTGTCGCGTATCCGGTTGGAGCGCGACAGAATAGTGATCGGCGCGATGACCCCGCATAGCGCTGTGGCTGCCTCGCCCGAAGTAAAACGCGCGATCCCCGCGCTGTCTTATCTGGCCAGCAACATCGGCGACAGGCAGGTGCGGTATCGCGGCACCATTGGCGGGTCGCTGGCGAATAATGATCCGTCGGCTTGTTACCCCTCCGCCGCGCTGGCATTGGGCGCGGTCATAAAAACGGACCGGCGACTGATCGCGGCTGAAGATTATTTTCAAGGGATGTTCGCCACGGCGCTCGATGCAGACGAATTGATAACGGAGATATATTTTCCGCTTGTCGAATGCGCGGCTTATGCAAAATTTCCGAACCCGGCCTCGCGCTATGCGATGGTCGGGGTGTTCGTGGCGAAAGGGAGCTCGGGCATACGTGTCGCCGTGACTGGCGCTGGCCAGAACGGTGTTTTCCGGCATCAGATGTATGAAAAAGCACTCGCCAAGTCGTTTACACCGGCGACGCTGGAAGGGCTTGTTACCTCCTCCGCCGATTTGAATGGCGATATTCATGGCAGCGCGGAATATCGCGCTCATTTGGTGAATGTTATGACGAAAAGAGCCGTCGCAGCGGCTATAATCTAAGAAGAAACGCGCTTTCGTTAGAAAGTCGTATCTGCCGTATCTCTTGTGCGTGATGATTCGGGCGTTTTTGCGATTATTCTCGTTCTTCCGTTTTTGTTGCCATTGGGAAAACGCCACAGTACCACAAAGATTAAAGGGTCGGTGAGAGGCTCGAAAACGCGACCAGCAACCTGAATGCAGCTTTTTACGGTTATACCCAGGAAATCACTCAATTTTTGGCGTCCGGCGTTCAGCTGTCCCCTTCCGACGTCGTCACCACATCGCTCGGGACCAATGACACCTTCCTGGTGTCCGCGAGTTCCACGCCCGCGCAAATCGCAGCCCAGGCGCAACAGGACGCTAATGTGCTGGGTGCTGGCACCGCTGCGATCTACGGGCGCGGCGGCCGCCAGTTATCTTCATATCGGGCGAGAACACGGCCGTCGTCCCGCTCGTCAATCTTCCGGCAGGCCTCTCAACCCCGCTGCCACCGCTGCCCATAGCCACCGCTCTCATCAACGAGCAATATGTTGACGACGAACATACGCTCGCACCCTTCGCCGCCGTCGGCGCGCGCGTCGCGGTGCTGGACTTGCCACTACTTGAATCTCGTATCGCCGCAGATCCTGCCGCATTCGGCTTCACGGACGCAACCGACGGCTGCTCCCGACGGCTGCTCCCACGTCCCGTCCTGCGCCGCCGCTCCGCTCGCGCTACAAGATTCCTATTTTTTCTGGGATATTCATCCGACCCAGGCGGGTTACAATTTGATCGGCCGTTACGTCTCCGCGCAACTCGCCAGCCAGACCTCTGCCACTGCGCCAGCTGACGTCGTGCTCGATGCCGCGCGGGAGGTCACTTCCTCCATCCTCGATCGGGCGGAAGACATTCAAATGGGGATGGATCCCGGCCTGCGCTTCTACACCGAAGGACTGTACGCCGGAGGTTGGTCCGCGGACCGGCAAGGCGCCACAGGATACGACTTCAATCTCGGCGGGGCACAGTTTGGCGTTGACGATCAGATCGCGGACAACATTCTTGTCGGCGGCGCCTTCGCTTACGGCCACACGCAGGCATGGTGTCGTCGCGGCGAGCATCTTTGCTCCTGTTGGACCACGCCTTTCGCTCTATGCCTCCGTCCAGAGCACGTTCGCTCAAGGCTACGGAAACGGGGTTTACGCTTCGGTTCGGGGAAGTCTGAGGTTCTAGTCTGAAGCGCGATGACATCCAATCGAATCCATCTATGGTTCGCTCTGATTTTTGAATCGCCCTCAATTACACATGTAGAGCCGGATTCAAACATTAGGTGAAATCGCTGGGTGATTCCACATAATGTCATCCGGGTCTAAAACCTCTTAAGGCGCTTGCCGGATAGGTTTCGCGCTGCAATCGGCTCTATCCGCCGTATTCTTCGTCCGTTACTTTTTCCAGCCAATCCACTGCCTTGCCGCCTAAGCGTTCCTGTATGGCGATATGCGTCATGGCCACGCTGGGCGCTGCGCCGTGCCAATGCTTCTCGCCCGGCGCGAACCAGACCACGTCGCCAGGGCGGATTTCTTCCACCGTCCCGCCCGCGCGCTGCACACGGCCCAGCCCCGCCGTCACAATCAAGGTTTGCCCAAGCGGATGCGTATGCCATGCCGTGCGCGCTCCCGGTTCGAAAGTGACAGTAGCACCCGCTACCCGTGCCGGTTCTTCGGCCTGGAACAGCGGATCGATCCGTACCATGCCCGTGAACCAATCCTCCGGACCTTTGCCGGATGGCTGAGAGCCTGCGCGCGTAATCTGCATTCTAAAATCCTTCAGCCGTTGCCGGCGCGGTTCTCTTCCCGCGCCGGCAACGTGGTCGCCTAGCTGCCCTTATGGCTCTGCTGGCCGGCTTTCACATGCTGCTCGTGCGAGCCGCCTTGCGTTCCGGTGTGCGATTTGTCGCTGGAGCTTCCGCTTGCAGGCGTGCTCTTGTGGCTTTGCTCGCCCGCTTTCACATGCTGCTCATGCGAACCGCCTTGTGTTCCCGTGTGCGAGGATTTGTCGCTCGAACTGCTGCTCGCCGGTGTATTCTTGTGGCTCTGCTCGCCAGCCTTAACATGCTGCTCGCGCGAGCCGCCTTGTGATCCCGAAGTATTTGCCATTTCAAATTCCCTTTATCATGTGGAGGTTTTTCGTTAGCCGCTCATCGGCCACGGCACTATCTGGGGTTCACCTGGCGTTTCGCATGAGGCTTTGAGTAAATAAGATTCATCACTTGCGGCATGAAAATTATTGCAACAAGCAGGAACTTTTAAAAAACTAATCCACGCGGCGCTTGTATTTCGCTTTCGGCTTTTCAGCACTCAAGCCGCCGTGCAACGCCGAACCCCGGCCCGACAGCGATGGATTGGTCATGAAATACTCATGCGCGGAAGCAGCGGGGTCGCCGGGCATCACACGCACCCATGAGCCATCGGCGTGCAGTTCCGAGGATTGCGCGTCGTCGCGCAGATTCACCACCATGATCTGGTCGAGAATCTGCGCGTGCACGGTCGGGTTATGAATCGGCACGAAGCTCTCGACGCGGCCATCCATATTGCGCGCCATCCAGTCGGCAGAGGAGATGAACACCTTGTTCTCGCGGGAGGGAAGGGGATGGCCGTTCGCGAAAACGCAGATACGCCCGTGCTCGAGAAAGCGTCCGACGATGGATTTTACATGGATATTCTCGGACAATCCGGCCACGCCTGGCCGCAGGCAGCAGATGCCGCGCACGACGATATTAATCCGCACCCCGGCGTTCGAGGCCTCGTAGAGATGGTCGATCAGCTTGTCATCGACCAGCGAGTTCATCTTCAGCCATATTCCCGAAGGCCGCCCCGCCCGCGCGTTGGCAATCTCTTCATCTATCAGCGTGCCGATGGTTTTGCGCGTGGTCAGCGGGGAGAACGCAATCTGTTCCATTTCCTCGGGCCGTGCATAGCCGGTCATGTAATTGAACAGCCGCGCGGCATCGCGCCCCAGCGCCGGGTCGCAGGTAAAGAACGACAAATCCGTGTAAATCCGCGCCGTGATCGGGTGGTAGTTGCCGGTGCCGAAATGCGCGTATGCCCGCAGCGTCCCGCCCTCGCGCCGCACGACGTAGGAGATTTTTGCGTGCGTCTTCAGCCCGACGAAACCGAACACGACCTGCACGCCCGCGGCTTCCAGCGAGCGGGAGAGGCGGATATTCGCTTCCTCGTCGAAGCGCGCGCGCAATTCCACCATGGCGGTGACGGATTTGCCCGCCTCCGCCGCCTCGATCAGCGCCTTCACAATCGGCGAATCCCGGCTTGTCCGGTACAAGGTCTGCTTCACCGCCACCACCGCCGGGTCCGCCGCGGCCTGCCGCAAAAACTGTACCACCACGTCGAAACTCTCGAACGGATGGTGCACCAGAATATCCTTGGCGCGGATCGCGGCGAAGCAATCGCCGCCGAAGTCGCGGATGCGTTCTGGGAAGCGCGCGGTATAGGGCGCGAACAACAAATCCGGCCGGTCATCGACGATCAGATGCCGCACATCCGCCAGCCCGATGATGCCGCTCTCGGCGTAAACCTCATCGGCGGGCGCGTCGATCGCGTCCAACACAATTTCGCGCAGATTATCCGGCATGTCCGATTGCAGCGCGAGCTGCACGGCGGCCCCACGCCTGCGGCGCTTCAACGCTGTCTCGTAGGATTCCACGAGATCCTGCGCTTCTTCCTCGAACTCCACATCAGTATCGCGGATGAGGCGGAACAGGCCGGAACCCTGCACCTGAAAACCTGGAAACAGCCGATTCATAAACATTCGCACCAGCTCCTCGAGCATCATGAAGCGGATGTTATGGCCGGAACCCGGCAGACGGACGAAACGCCCGATCTGGGCGGACAGCGGAATCAGCGCCGACATCTGGCCGCGGTCGTCATCGCGCGCCAGCGTCAGCGCCATCACAAGGCCCATGTTCGGGATAAAGGGAAACGGATGCGCCGGATCGACCGCGAGCGGTGTGAGCACCGGGAACACCCGCTCCATGAAGTAGCTGTCGAGAAAATGCACGTCTTCCGCCGTGAGCTGTGCGGCAGTACTCACCACGATTCCCGCGGCGGCGAGCAGGTTGCGGACATTGGTAAACGCCGCCTGCTGCGCTGCGATCAATTTCCGCGCGCGGATGTTGATCTCGGTGAGCTGCTGCGCCGGTGTCGCGCCATCGGCGGAGCGCTCCAATATTCCCGCGCGCGCCTGGCCGATCAATCCCGCAACGCGGACGGAGTAGAACTCATCGAGGTTGGAGGCGCTGATGGATACGAAGCGCAGCCGCTCCAGCAGCGGGTGGCGCGGATTCTCGGCCTCCGAGATGACACGGAAGTTGAAATCCAGCCAGGAGAGTTCCCGGTTGATGAAGCGTGCCGGGTCGTCCAGGCTAATTCCGGGATGCACAACAGCCGCCTGATCCATCATCACTCCTCTAACCTGTATCTAATCTGGACTGGTTTCATCCATCCATCAAATCCCCCAGTATTTCCGCCGCCAGTTGCCTCGTTGCCTTCACGCCGCTGCCGCCTAGGGCGCGGTCCAGCCGGGCGGTCGCCTCGCGCAGGCAGGCGGCGGTGCGCGGCAGATGGCTTAGCAAATAACTCCGTAACTGCGGGCTGAGGTTCATCTGCCGTTCGGCAGCCAGGCGCGCGAGCAACACGGTCAACAGTTCATCCTCCGGCGCGCGGATTTCAACCGCTTCCGAAGCGCGCAGGCGGCTCGCGAGGTCGGGCAGCTCAATTCGCTGCCGTGCGGGCGGCAGGCGTGCGGTCAGCAGCGCGGCAAACCCCGCCTCGGCGGCGCTGTTTAGCAGATGCAGCAGCGCGCTCGGCTCCGGCATGGCGTCGGCATCATCAATCGCCACAGGCGCGACCACAGGGCGCAACCCGCGCAGCTCGGCGCCGTTCATCCTCTCCGCGCCATTGGCCTCCGCCCAGATATGCAACAGATGCGTCTTGCCGCGTCCTGCTTCGCCCCATAGCACCAGCCGCTTGTTGCTCCAGGCTTCGGGCCGGGCCAGCCACTCCCGCGCCGCGGCGTTGGAAGGCGCCTCGCAGAAATCTTCCGCCGCATAACTGTTTGCCAGCGCGAAAGGCAGCGCCAGCTGTCTCATGTTTCGGGCGGTGCATCCAGATAGAGCGGGCTATGCAGGTAGCGCCGCAGCCAGAACCGCGCCAGCACGCCCAGCATCGCCGTCACCGGCACCGCCAGCATAATCCCGATGAAGCCGAACGCCGCCCCGCCCGCGAACAGGGAAAATATCACCCACACGGCGGGCAGGCCCACCCGCCCCCCCAAAAACCGGGGCTGAATCACGTAATCGTTCAGCGCCTGGCCAAAGCCGAATACCAGCATCACCTTTATCACGCCGTCCCAGCCCGGGTTCTGGCTGAGCGAGAGCAGAATCGCGGTCACCGCGCCCACCACCGTGCCGACATAGGGGATAAAGGAGAGCAGCCCGGCGGCCAACCCGACGATCAGCCCAAGGTCCAGCCCGATGATGGTAAGGCCGACGCCATAGACGAGCGCCAGCACTAGGCAGCATATTGCCTGCCCGCGTATCCAGGCGGCAAGAATGCGGTTTACCTCCACCGCCTGGGCGCGGATCACCCCCTCATAGGGGCGCGGCAGCCAGGTATCGACATGGCGGATAATCGCCGGCCAGTCCCGCAGAAAGTAAAACGTCACGATCGGCGTGATGATGAGCAGCGCCAGTACGTTCACCACCGCAAAGCCGCTGCCGATGATGTTTCGCACCGCCGTTCCCGCGAAAGCCACCACCGTGCCCGCCTGGTTGGCCGCAACCTCGCGCAGCTTCTGGCTCATCGCCCCAGGGCCTAAGCGCCGTTGTAGCTCCGCGATGAGATGCCCGAAATCCGTCTGCGCCGTTTTGATATAGGCTGGCAGGTTGGCGGCAAAGGCCGTCGCCTGGCTGGCGATGATCGGGTACAGCAGCAGCACGAACAATGCGACGAACAACAGCACGGCGATGAGCAGCAGCAGCGCGCCGATAGGCCGCGGCACGCCCAGCTTCGCCAGGCGGCTTACCGCCGGGTCCAGAAAATACGCCAGCCCCGCCGCCACGACGAAGGGCATGAGGATGGAGGAAAACAGCCGCAGGAAGAACCACAGCGCCAGCAGAAAGATGGCGATGAGCGCGAGACGCTGCCACTGGGTTTTATAGGCCCGCGTGCTCTCCATCCTTATCTCGTTCATGCGCCGGGAGCCGGATCGCACTCTCGCGATTGCGCGGCGCAACAGCCTGTGTTGAAACGCGGCGGTATTCTAACAGTGTGGCATCGCAAGCTCATACCCATGGCTTAGCGCATCGGAGACTGAAATGACCAGCGTAACATACCGGCAGGCGGGCGTGGATATCGAGGCTGGGGATGCGTTGGTGGAAGCGATCAAGCCTTTGGCGAAAGCCACTTCGCGCGCGGGCGTTCTGGGCGGGCTGGGCGGCTTCGGCGCGTTGTTCGACCTCAAGGCGGCGGGGTTCGCCGACCCCATTCTGGTCTCGACCACCGATGGCGTTGGCACCAAGCTGAAAATCGCCATTGAGACCGGTATCCATAACTTCGTGGGCATCGACCTCGTGGCGATGTGCGTGAATGACCTTGTGGTCCAGGGTGCTGCGCCTTTGTTTTTCCTGGATTATTTCGCAACCGGCAAGCTCGATGTCGAGGCGGCCAAGCGCATCATCGGCGGCATCGCCAAGGGTTGCGAAATCTCGGGTTGCGCCCTGGTCGGCGGCGAGACGGCAGAAATGCCGGGAATGTATGCAGGCGGGGATTACGATTTGGCGGGCTTCTCGGTGGGTGCGGCGGAGCGCGGCGCGCTTCTTCCCGCTGGGGTGGCACCTGGCGATGCGATCCTGGCGTTACCCTCCTCCGGCGTGCATTCCAACGGGTTTTCCCTGGTGCGGCGGATTTTCAGCGATGCCGGGCTGAATTGGGATTCGCAAATACTTAAGCAGCGCGCGGCGGATGTGCTGATGCAGCCGACGCGGATTTACGTGCAGCCGATGCTGGCCCTGCACAGAGCCGGGCTGCTCAAAAGCGCGGCGCATATCACCGGCGGCGGCCTGCCGGGCAATCTGCCCCGCGCTTTGCCGGAGGGCTTGGGTGCTAAGTTGCAAGGCCCGTGGGCAATGCCGGAGATTTTCCGCTTTTTGGCCAAAACCGGCAACGTGGCGGTCCAGGAGATGCTGCGCGTTTTCAACTGCGGCGTTGGCATGACGCTCATCGTGCCGGACGCGCTAGCCGCCATGGCGTTGCTGAAACAGGCGGGCGAAGCGCCGTTTTTGCTGGGCCACGTGACGGACCGGCCCGGCATCGTCATCGAAGGCATCGAGGGCCTGTTTGCGTGAAGCCGCGCGTCGCGATTCTCTGCTCAGGCCGTGGCTCGAACATGGAGGCGCTGATCAAAGCCGCGCAAAATCCGGACTACCCGGCGGAGATCGCGCTTGTGCTCTCGAACAAGCCTGACGCTCCAGCACTCGAAATCGCGCGCAGGCTCGGGGTGCACACCGTCGCGGTGCCGGGCAAGCCATTCGGGGCGGACCGGGAGGCGCATGAGCGCGCGATTGATGCTTTGCTGGTGGAACAGAATATCGAAATCGTCTGCCTGGCCGGGTACATGCGCCTGCTCACCCCCTATCTCGTGGGGCGGTGGCGTGGCCGGATGCTGAATATCCACCCCAGCCTGCTGCCGGAATACCCCGGCCTCGATACCCACGCCCGCGTCCTCGCCGCCGCCTCGCAAACCCATGGCTGCACCGTGCATCTGGTCACTGAGGAAATGGACGCCGGGCCCATCGTGGCCCAGGCTGAGGTGCGGGTGCTGCCGGGTGACACGGAGGAAACGCTCGCCGCCCGGGTGCTGGCGCAGGAACATCGGATATACCCGCAGGCCCTGGCGGACCTCGCCCGCAAAATCCGCTTGTCCTGACCGCTTTGAGACCGTAAACAGAGCTCAGACGAGGCCAGGAACAGCATGACGACTAAAACGAACCAGGGCACAGCCCTCGACGCAGAGAAGGACTTCGACAACCACGCACAAAAGGGCTGGAATAATTTTACCAAATTCCTGCTCTCGAACGTGGTCATGACCGCCGGGGCGTTGATCATCATCGGGATTTTTACGGTCTGGAGTTAAGTCCCGCGCTTAATCGCCGATTCAGCGGGGCCGGATTCGTTCGGATTTGATAGTTCTATGAGCGTACCGATCACCCTACCCTTGGCGCCATCAACCTTTCCTCGGCAATTTCCAGCGCCGATTCCATCGCCCCGCGCGTGATGAAGCGCAATATCCCGCGCGGCGGTTTTGGCCGCAGCCAGACCGGCTTGGCCTTTTTGCCGCCTAGCTCCTTCACCAGCGTATCGACATCACCGAGCCCGTCGATCAATCCAAGGGCAAGCGCGCGTTCTCCCAACATATAGCCGCCGTCGAAAATCTCGCCCTCATCCTCGGTCAGCCGGGTCCCTCGCCGTTCCCGCACCCAGGATTTGAACAGCCCATGCGCCTGCCCGATCAGGTCGCGGGTAAACGCCTCATCCTGCGGGCGCAGCGGGGAGAACATCTCCATCCGCGCCTTGTTCTCGCCCGCCGTGAACAGCCGCCGCTCAATGTCATGGCGCGCGATGAATTTATCCAACCCGAATCCGCCGGTAATCACCCCGATTGAGCCGACGATGGAAAGCCGGTTGGCGTAGATTTTATCAGCAGCGCAGGCCAGCCAATAGCCGCCGGAGGCGCCCACATCGCCAATCACGGCGGTCACTTCCACCTCGGTCTCCTCCGCGCGGCGGCGGATAAACTGCCCGATAAGGTCCGATTGCGCGGCGGAGCCGCCAGGGCTCTCAATCGCCAGAATGAGGTGCTTGGCTTCCTTGGCCAGTGCGAACCCGCGCTCAATCGGCACGGTATAAGCCTCCAGGCTCACCGCACCTGGCCGGGCGGCAATAATGCCGCGCAGCGCCACAACAGGTATCTTTGGCTTCGACCAGGGAAATTTCATCACCCGGTCTTAGCTTAACACTACGGCCGACGCTATTCGGCCGCGCGGGAGAACGCGATCTGCTTCTCCTGCTCGAACATATAATCCCTGGTCAGCGGCACCGCCTCCTGGTTCCGCGCAATCTGGATCTGGAAATTCATATGGTCCGAGAGCCGGAACGAAAGCTCCGAGCCGGACAGATAATACTCGAACATCCGGCAGAAGCGCTCATCGTACAAGGCCGCAATCGCATCCCGGTTCGCGCTAAACCGCCGGCGCCAATGCGCGATGGTTTTAGCGTAATGCAGCCGCAGAATCTCGATGTCGGTGCTGACTAGCCCGGATTGTTCGAGTGCCGTCAGGGCTTCCGATAGGGCAGGGGAATACCCGCCGGGGAAGATGTATTTGGTGATCCAGGCATTTGTTGCCCCCGGCCCCTCGAACCGCCCGATGGAATGCAGCAGGGCCACGCCATCGGGCTTCAAGCAGCGATGAATTGTTTTGAAAAACGTCGAGTAATTCGGCGCGCCGACATGCTCGAACATCCCCACCGAGACGATGCGGTCGAACGGCCGGTCCATCGCCCGATAGTCCATCAGTTCAAAATTCACCCGGTCCGAGAGGCCCGCAGCCTCGGCTCTTGCCCGCGCCTCGACCAGTTGTTCCTCCGAGAGCGTGATCCCCGTCACCCGCGCGCCGAAATCCCGCGCCAAGGTCAGTGCCATGCCGCCCCACCCGCAGCCGATGTCCAGTACCGTCAAATCCGGGCGGTCCAGAATCAGCTTGGCGGCGATATGCCGCTTCTTGGCTGCTTGCGCCTCTTCCAGCGTCTCGTCCCCGCGCGGGAAATAGGCGCAGGAATATTGCCGGTCACGGTCCAGGAAGAGCGAATACAGCCGCCCGTTCAGATCATAATGATGCGCCACGTTGCGCCGCGCGCGGGAGGCATTGTTAGCCTGCAAAATCGGCCGCAGCAGCCGGTTCAGCCGCACATTCCACTGTAAAACCGGAACCGGCTGATTGAAAATATTGCTCATCAGCACAGTGAGCACGTCGTGAATCGTGCAATCGACCGGCACGATGCCCTCTTCCATATAGGCTTCGCCCAGTACCAGCCCGGGGTTCATCACCATCTGGCGCAGCACGGCGGCGCTGGTAATCCGTATCGCCGCCCGGGGGCCTTGCCCGTCGCCGTAAAAATTCTCCGTCCCATCCGGCCAGATCACACGAAACCCGCCCCGATGCATCGCACCGCCCAGGATGTGGTTCATCAGTCTTTTGAAGAGCCAGTTCACATTTTCTCTCCCGGAATGAGTAACGGGTAACTAAGTATTCGACCTCACGAAAAAAAGAGCACAAAAGCAAACGGCCCCGCAATGATGCGAGGCCGCTTCAATATCACGACGATGGCGATAATCAGCCCTCGGCGGCTTCCTCCTGGCCAAACAGCGGGCCAAGCTCAAGCGGCTCGTCCTGCTCGGCGGTAATCGTCTCGCCGCGCGCCTGCTTCTCCGCCTCTTCGGCGCTGCGGGCCACGTTTACCTTCACGTCCATAATCACTTCCGGATGCAGCGCGACCCGCACGGCGGAAATGCCCAGAGACTTGATCGGGTGCACGAGCAATACCTGGCTGCGCTCTATGCCCAGCCCAGCCGCCGTGCAGGCGTCCGAAATATCCCGTCCGGAGACCGAACCATAAAGCGCACCGGCTTCGGATGCCTGGCGGATCAAAGTAATGGAAAGCCCATGCACCCGTTCAGCCACACGTTCGGCCTCGTCCCGGCGCTTGATGTTCTGCGCCTCCAGCTGCACCCGCTCGCGCTCATAGCGCTCCCGGTTCGCCTTGGTCGCGCGCACCGCCTTGGCTTGGGGCAGCAGAAAATTCCGCGCGTAGCCGGGCTTCACTTTGACCACTTCGCCCATCTGGCCGAGTTTCTCGACGCGCTGGAGCAAAATCAGTTCTACTTGTGCCATTTTTCCGCTCCCTCAGGTCAAAACGTAGGGGAGAAGTGCCAAAAAGCGGGCGCGCTTGATGGCTTTCGCCAGCTCGCGCTGCTTCTTGCCGGAAACAGCGGTGATGCGCGAAGGCACGATCTTGCCGCGCTCAGAGAGGAAGCGCGACAGCAGCCGGACGTCCTTATAGTCGATCACCGGCGCGCCGGGGCCGGAGAACGGGCAGGATTTCTTGCGGCGGAAAAACGGGCGGCGGGCGCCCACGGCCGGGCGGCGAAGCCCAGGGTTCAGATCGGTACTGTCGGACATCAGATTTCCTCCTCCACGCCGTAGTCATCCCGGTCGGCGCGGAACTCGTCGCGCGCTCGGAATTCCTCGCGTTCATCAAAGCCGCGCTTGCGGCCAGCCTCAAAGCGCCCGGCGGGCTTCGGCCCGCGGAAGCCGCGCTCGCGATCATCGGATTTGCGGGAAAGAATCACCGATGGCTCCTCGGAAATTTCCTCAATCCGCACGGTCATGAAGCGCAGCACGTCCTCGTTCAAGGTCAGCTGGCGTTCCATTTCCACAATGGCGGGGGAGGGCGCATCCAGACCGAGCAAAATATAATGCCCCTTGCGGTTTTTCTTAATCCGGTATGCCAGGCCGCGTAGGCCCCAGTATTCGCGCTTTTTAACAGAGCCGCCATCGGTCTCCAGCTGGGTCGTCACCGCATCGGCAACGGCATCGGCCTGCGCCTGCGTAATCTCGGACCGTGCAATCACCACGGTTTCATATAACGGCATGTTTGCTCCCTTCGGATGTTTTCAGCTCCGGTCCGGGTCTGGACCACCCACAAGCGGGACGAGCATTAGCCGGGCGCGATGCCACGCACCCGGCAGGGGAGGCGAGGCTTGGCACAGCCGCGCAAGCCTAGCAAGAGGCTCGGCGTTGTCCCCGCTATACATCTTTATCCACAGCCCTTGGCCCTGCCGCGCCGCCGCGTTTGGCGCTAAGCATGGCCCGCATGAACTCCATCGACTCCCCTTTGCTCGGTCTCTCCCAGCGCCTGCCCCCCAGCAACGCCCAGGCGGAGCAGGCTTTGCTCGGCGCGCTCCTTGCCAACAACAAAGCCTATGAGCGGGTTTCGGAGTTCCTCGCGCCCGAGCATTTCATCGACCCCATCCATGGCCGCATCTTTCAGGCCATCGCGCGGCGCTGCGAGGCCGGGCAGATCGCCGACCCCGTCACGTTGCGCGGGGAGTTCGAGCATGGCGGCGTGCTCGATGAGGTGGGCGGCACGGCCTATCTCGCGCAACTCCTCTCGGCCATGGTCGGCATCATTAATGCGGGGGATTACGGGCGCGTTATCCGTGACGCCTGGCTGCGTCGCCAGCTCATCGACATCGGCGAGGTCGTGGTTAACCGGGCGTTCGGCGCGGAGCCGGAGCTGGATGGGGTCAAGCAGATCGAGGCGGCGGAACAAACCCTGTTCGACCTCGCCAACCATGGCGGCACGGATGGCAAGGCGCTGAGCTTTAAAGAAGCTTTGACCGCCGCCATCGAGTCCGCGTCCCTGGCCTTCAAAAACCAGGGCTCGGTCTCGGGCTTGGATACCGGCCTGCGCGACCTGAACAAGCGCATGGGCGGCCTGCACCCGTCGGACCTCCTCATCCTCGCGGGCCGTCCCGGCATGGGCAAAACCGCGCTCGCCACGAAAATCGCCTTTGGCGCGGCCCGCGCACTGCTCGCCAATGCGCGCACCGAGAACCCGAACGCCATGGCGAAAAAATGCGTTGCGGTATTTTCGCTGGAAATGAGCGCCGACCAGCTCGCCACCCGTTTGCTGGCCGAGGAAGCGCGGGTGTCCGCCGATAAAATCCGGCGCGGCGAAATCTCCTCGCGCGATTTCGATAATTTCGTGAAAGTCAGCCGCGAAATCTCCGACATCCCGCTGGTTATCGACGACACGCCCGCCCTCACTCTATCTGCACTTCGCACACGTTGCAGGCGGCTGAAGCGAACCCAGGGGCTGGGACTGGTGGTTATCGACTACCTGCAACTCATGCGCCCGGCGGCAGGGACCAAACCTGAGAGCCGGGTGCTGGAGATCAGTCAGATCACGCAGGGCCTCAAAGCCATCGCCAAGGAGCTGGCGGTGCCGGTGCTTGCACTCTCCCAGCTCTCCCGCGCCGTGGAAGCCCGCGACGACAAGCGCCCGCAACTCTCGGACTTACGCGAATCCGGCACCATCGAGCAGGACGCCGACGCGGTCATGTTCATCTACCGCGACGAATATTATTTGCAGCAGCGAGAACCGAAAATCACCGCCTTCGACCGCGACGATAAATACCAGGAGGCGATGGAGAAATGGAAGGCGGATATGCAGAACGTGTATCAAAAGGCCGAACTCATCCTCGCCAAACAGCGCCACGGCCCCACCGGCAAAATCGACCTGTTCTTCGAGGGCGAATTCACCCGCTTCGCCGATCTCGATACGTTTCATGACGATGACCAGCCTGCCTACAAGGCACTTCCATCGCATAAGCAACATCTCGCCATTACACAGGAATGACCGCACTTCTCGAAATCAACCTGAACGCCATCGTTGAAAACTGGCGCAGCCTCTCCGCGCGCCATCCCGGCGCCACCTCTGCCGTCATCAAGGCCGATGCTTACGGCCTTGGCGCGGCCCGGGTCGCGCCCAAGCTCCTCGCCGCCGGTTGCGCGCATTTTTTCGTGGCGCATCTTTCGGAGGCGCTATACGTGCGCCCGCACATTCCCAGCGCGACGCTCGCCGTGCTACATGGCATTCTGCCCGGCGAGGAAGCGTTCTTCGCCGAACATAACCTTGTCCCCGTCCTCGGCTCGCTCCGGGAAATCGCTTTATGGCACAGTCATGCCGCGCGCCTGGGCAAAACCTTGCCCGCGATTCTGCATATCGACACCGGCATGGCGCGCCTCGGCCTCTCCGTGGATGAACTCACCGCCCTGCGCGATAACCCCGGTTCTCTCGCTGGCCTCAACCTCACACAGATCATGACCCATCTGGTCAGCGCGGAAACGCCGGATGACCCCATCAACACCCGCCAGCTTGCAAAATTCAACGCCGCTATCCGGCAATTCCCCGGCGTTCCCGCCAGCATCGCCAACTCGTCGGGCATGTTTCTGGGGCCTGAATTCGCCTCATCCCTCGCCCGGCCAGGGGCCGCGCTCTACGGCGTCAACCCTACCCCCAACGCCCCCAACCCGATGCGCCAAGTGGTCCGGCTCTCGGCCCCCATCCTGCAAATCCACGAGGTCCAGCCCGGCGAGACGGTGGGTTACAACGCGCTCTGGACCGCCCAGCGCCCCAGCCGCATCGCCACAATCGCGGTGGGCTACGCCGATGGCTTCCTCCGCAGCCTCACCAACGCCGCCACCGCGCGCTTTGACCATACCCCCGTCCCCCTGGTAGGCCGGGTATCGATGGACCTCACGACCTTCGACATCACCGATGTCCCGGCCAAAATCGGCGACATGCTGGAACTGCTCGGCCCGGACCACGGCGTGGATACGCTGGCTGCGGAAGCCGGGACCAATGGCTATGAGATCCTCACCTCGCTGGGCCGCCGGTATAAGCGCCGGTATTTCGGCGCGTGAACCTTATCCTGCGCCCCGTCGAAGCCATCGGCGCCGCCGTGCTCAGCGCCATCGCCCTCGTCGGCGAACTCACCATTTTCGCACTCTCCGGCCTCAGCCATATCTTCCGGCCGCCGTTTTACCCGCGCCTTGTGCTCCGCAGCTTCATGGAAATCGGGTTTTTCTCACTCCCCGTCGTCGCCCTCACCGCCCTGTTCACCGGTATGGTGCTGGCGCTGCAATCCTATACCGGCTTCTCCCGCTTCAATGCGGAGAGCGCCATCGCCAGCGTCGTCGTGCTCTCGGTCACGCGGGAGCTGGGGCCGGTGCTGGCGGGCCTCATGGTCTCGGGCCGCGCCGGTGCCGCCATGGCGGCGGAGCTTGGCACCATGCGCGTCACGGACCAAATCGACGCGCTTTCCACGCTTTCCACCGAGCCGATGAAATACCTCGTCGCCCCCCGGCTGGTGGCCGGCATCATCGCCCTGCCGTTGCTGGTGGTGGTCGCGGATATTCTTGGCGTGCTCGGCGGGTTTATCGTCGCGGTGGCCAGGCTCGGCTTCAACCCCAATACCTACCTCATCAGCACTTTCTCCAATCTGCGGGCCGAGGATGTCGTCTCCGGCCTCATCAAAGCCGCCGTGTTCGGCTTCGTCATCGCGCTCATGGGCTGCTTTAACGGCTACCGCTCGCGCGGCGGCGCGCAAGGCGTGGGTGCGGCCACCACTTCCGCCGTGGTCGCGGCCTCTATCCTCATCCTGGCATTGGACTACATCCTCACCCAGGTGCTGTTCGTAAAATGACCATTCCGAAAATCCGCATCCGGGGGCTTAAAAAATCCTTTGGCGCGAAGAAAGTGCTGGACGGCATCGACCTCGATATTATGCAAGGCACCGGCATGGTGGTTATCGGCGGCTCCGGCACCGGCAAATCCGTGCTGATCAAATCCATCCTCGGCCTGGTCACGCCGGATGCCGGCATCATCGAGATCGACGGGGAAAATGTGCTGAAAGCCACCCGCCGCCGCGCGAGGGAATTGCGGTCACAGATCGGCATGTTGTTCCAGAACGGCGCATTGTTCGACTCGCTTCCGGTTTGGGAAAACGTCGCCTTTGGCCTGCTGGCGAAACGCGCGATCAAACGTTCCGCCGCGCGCGATACCGCGATTGGCGTGCTCTCCCAGGTCGGTCTGGACGAGGCCGTCGCGGATCTCTCGCCGGCTGAACTCTCCGGCGGAATGCAGAAGCGCGTCGCCCTAGCACGTGCCATCGCCAGCCGCCCAGCGATCATGTTCTTCGACGAACCCACCACCGGCCTCGACCCGATCATGGGTGCGGTGATCGACGAACTCATCGTCGATTGCGTCAAGCGCCTCGGCAGCACTTCGGTTGCCATCACGCATGACATGGCCAGCGCCCAGCGCATCGCGGATAACGCCGCCATGCTCTACGAGGGCCGCGTCACCTGGTCAGGCCCCGCCTCCGGCCTGCTCACCACCCCGGACCCGGTCGTCGATCAGTTCACCCATGGCCGCCCCCAGGGACCGATCAAAATGGCCCTGCGCCGCTAACCTATAAAGTCGCCGCTAGCGCATTAAACGCCGCGTCATTCTCACCCCTCGGAATGATATGCATCGGATGCGGCAGTAACCGGCCCAACACCGCCGCCGTCTCCTCCGCTTGCACGGGTGCTACCGCGCTTTCGCTCAGCACAACCGCCGCAATGGGGATGCCCCGCACCACCAGCGATTCCACCGCCGTTATCGTATGGCTGATGCTGCCCAGATACGTCCCGGTCACCAGAATCGCCGGGATACGCAGCGCCGCGGCCAGATCCGCCACCAGATGAGGCCCATCCAGCGGCACGGCCACCCCGCCCACGCCTTCAATCAATAGCCCGTCTTTCGATGCCTCCATCGCTGCCCGGCAGAACGCCACGAGTGCTGCGAAATCCAGCCGCTTTTCTTCCCGCGCCGCCGCCATGTCCGGCGAGAGCGGGGCCGCGAACCGCCAAGGCGTAATGGCCGCGATATCCTGATGCGTGATTTTTTTCCCCATGGCGGCGAGCAGCATCGCCGGGTCGGAGTTCCCGGCATCGGCTGGATCGTAGCCCGAGAGCACCGGCTTGATCGCGGCGAGCTTCCGCCCCGCCGTCCGTGCTGCGCGGAGTATCCCAGCCGTTACATAGGTCTTGCCGATATCCGTGCCGGTCGCCGTGACGAAATAGCTGCTCATCTTCCACCCTTTCCAGGCCTGCCCCATCCGTTTAACCTGAAAATGACGAGATTAGGAGAACGCCGGTGCCAGAAAGCCATATTGCAACCAAGCCGCGCTGGAGCCGGGACGATGTGAGCGCCCTGCTGGCCCTGCCGTTCCCTGAGCTGCTCTACCGCGCGCAAACAGTGCACCGCGAGCATTTCGACCCCACCGCCATCCAAATCTCGACGCTGCTCTCGATTAAAACCGGCGGCTGCCCGGAGGATTGCGGCTACTGCCCGCAGGCCTCAAATTACGAGACTGGCACCAAAGCGTCTAAACTCATGGCCGTCGAATCCGTCCTGGCGGAAGCCCGCGCCGCCAAGGCCAAGGGTGCGGCCCGTTTCTGCATGGGCGCCGCCTGGCGCTCCCCGAAAGATCACGACCTGGAGAACGTCTGCGCCATGGTTGAAGGCGTAAAAGCCCTCGGGCTGGAAACCTGCGTCACTTTGGGCATGCTAAACGCCCCGCAAACCGCCCGACTCAAACAAGCCGGGCTGGATTACTACAACCACAACCTGGACACCTCGCCCGAATACTACGGCAGCGTCATCACCACCCGCACCTACCAGGACCGGCTGGACACGCTGGCAAACGTGCGGGACGCCGGCATCAACGTCTGCTGCGGCGGCATCGTCGGCATGGGGGAGGGGCCACAGGATCGCGCCAGCCTCATCGCCACCCTCGCCAGCCTGCCGCAGCCGCCGGAATCCGTCCCCATCAACGCCCTCGTCGCGGTCGAAGGCACGCCGCTCGCCAACGCCGAACCTATCGACGCCCTCGACTTCGTGCGCGTCATCGCCGCCGCCCGCATCACCATGCCGCGCAGCTACGTGCGGCTCTCCGCCGGGCGTGAGGCGATGAGCGACGAGGCGCAAGCGCTGTGCTTCCTCGCGGGCGCAAATTCCATCTTCCACGGCGACAAATTGCTGACCACGAAAAACGCCACCGTCAGCCATGACGAGGCGCTGTTCGCCAGACTGGGAATGCGGCCGGAAGAAAATGCGCGCGGGGCTGGTGGGGCGGCCGCGCGCCAGACATAAATGAGCTGGCTTGAGGATGGCTGGCAGCATGTCTGGCTGCCCTATGCCCAGATGCAGACAGCGCCGCTGCCGCTGCCGGTGGTCCGCACCCAGGGTAGCCGCATCCACCTCGCGGATGGCCGCGTATTGGTCGATGGCATCGCCTCCTGGTGGACCGCCTGCCATGGCTACAACCACCCGCACATCCAGCAGGCCGTCGCAAGCCAGCTAAATACCGTCCCGCATGTTATGTTCGGTGGGCTGGCGCACGAGTCCGCTTATCGCCTCGCCTCCCGCCTCGCTGGCCTGCTCGCCCCCCTGCTCAACCGCGTGTTTTTCACCGATTCCGGCTCCGTCGCGGTCGAAGTCGCGATTAAAATCGCGGTGCAGTCTCGGCTCAACCAGGGCCAGCGTGGGCGGACCAAAATCCTCGCCTTTCATGGTGGCTACCACGGCGACACCTTTGGCACGATGGCGATCTGCGACCCGGAGGAGGGGATGCACGTTATGTTCACCGGCCTGCTGCCGGAGCACCCCGTCGTGCCGCTGCCGCGCGACGCTGAATCCATCGCGGCGTTCGACCTCTTCCTCGAACAGCACGCCTCCACGCTCGCAGCCATCATCGTCGAGCCGCTGGTGCAGGGCGCGGGCGGCATGGTGTTCCATACGCCCGCCACGCTGCATCATCTTCGCGCGGCGGCGGACCATTACGGCCTTTCCCTCATCTTCGATGAAATCTTCACCGGCTTCGGGCGCACCGGCTCCATGTTCGCTTATTCGCAGGCGGGCGTAATCCCGGATATCATCACACTCTCCAAAGCGCTCACCGGCGGCACCCTGCCGCTGGCCGCCACCATCGCGACCGATGCGCTGTTCGGGGATTTCCTCTCCCCCAGCCCCGCCACCGCGCTCATGCACGGGCCGACCTTCATGGCCAATGCGCTGGGGTGTGCTGCGGCCAATGCCTCGCTCGATTTGTTCGAATCTGAGCCGCGCCTGGAACAAGCCGATGCTGTTTCCGCAGCGCTTGAATCCGGCCTCGCCCCATGCCGCGCGCTTCCGGGTGTTAAAGATGTCCGTGTCCTCGGCGCCATCGGCGTCGTCGAGCTGCACCACATCGAAAATCCCGCCGCGCTCCGCATGGCTTTGGTGGAGAAGGGCGTCTGGGTCCGCCCGTTCCGCAACATCATCTACCTCACCCCCGCGCTCACCATCAGCCCCGATGAACTCGGCCAACTTTGCCAGGCGATCTTCCAAACCATAGCTGATATCAAGCCATAATGCCTTTGCCCGCACACCAGCTTCTGCAAGCAACCTCCGCCATCAAACCCGCCTGGGCGGTGTTCGACCGCGACTGGTACCTGCGCCGCCATGCCGATGCGCGCGTACTATGCGAGGGCAAGCCGCCCGACGCCGCGCTGATGTATTATCTCCGCGTCGGCGGCCGCCTTGGCCACAGCCCCAGCGCAATCTTCGACGAAGGCTGGTACATGGCGCGCAACCCGGACATCGCCGAGCTGGTCCGCGCCGGCAATTACCAATCCGGCTTCGACCATTTCTGCCAGCACGGGCATCGCGGCGTCTCGCCGCACTGGCTGTTCGACGACGAACTCTACGCCAATCTCTACGAAGACATGACGCTGGAAAATCTCGATGCGCACCAATGTTTCGGGCGCTACGACCATTACCTGAAATCGGGCCAGCGCGAGCGCCGCATGGGGCATTTTTTGTTCGACGGCGCGTATTACCGGGAGCGCGCAATCGCGGCAGGCGTTGCAGAAGCAGAGATCGACGCCCAAGGCCCCTACGTGCATTTCCTCAACAGGCTTGGCAGCGGGGAGGACGAGCTCGCTCCCTCGATTTATTTCGACCCGCTTTGGTATGTGCAGTATCATCCGGGTGCGCGGGCCGACATCTCGCGCGGACGCTATACCTCCTCGATTCAGCACTACCTCACCAGCGAAATCCCGGAACATCTCGACCCGGTGCCGCAATTCTCCGAGCATTTCTATCGCCGCCGCCATCCGGACATCCAGGCCGCGATCGAAAACGGCTACTACCGCTCCGGCTACCAGCAATTCGTGCAGCATGGCGCGTTCGAGCTGCGGGCGCCGCGCGCGGAAATTGACCTCGTCTATTACCGGGACATCAACGCCCGTGTGCGCGACGACCTCAATTCTGGCGAGGTGCGCGATGCCTTCGCGCATCTGCGACTCATCGGTTTGGGCGACAACCTAAAATTTGCCCCGCCGGACGCCAAGCCCACGATCAGCGAAGCCGCAACGCGCGAGCAGTTCCTGAAAAAAGCTCGCGCCAGCCTCGCGGTTTTCGCGCGCCGCAAGCTGGATTTTTCTCATGCTCAGCCGCCGGTTTTAAGCATCGTCATGGTGCTGTTCAACCGCTTTGAGTTGACGATGCTTTCGCTGGCCTCGCTGCGCGATAATTTTGCCGGCGCCATTGAGCTTATTCTCGTCGATAACGCCTCAACGGATGCCACGCGCCGCATCGCCTCCTACGTGCAAAGCGCGAGCATCATCAACCTTTCAGCCAATATCGGCTTTCTGCGTGCCTGCAATCTTGGGCTGGCCGAGGCAACCGCGCCCGCAGTGCTGTTTTTGAACAACGATGTGGAATTGGCCCACGGCGCCGTCGCTGCCGCCCTTTCGCGCCTCACTAGCGCCGCCGATATCGGTGCCATCGGCGGCAAAATCATCCGAACGAACGGCCTATTGCAGGAGGCAGGCTCGATCATCTGGAACGACGGCACGACGGTTGGCTATATGCGCGACGGCCAGCCGCTCGCGGCGGAGGCGAATTTTGTCCGGGATGTCGATTATTGTTCGGCGGTTTTTCTTCTTGCCCGCACCGCGCTTGTGCGTGAGCTGGGCTGCTTCGATGAGGCTTTCGCCCCGGCTTATTTCGAAGACGCCGACCTCTGCGTGCGGATGATCGAAGCGGGGTACAGGATCGTCTATGACCCCGACATCGTCGTGCATCATCTGGAATTCGGAAGTGCAGCGACCACCGAGGCATCGATGGCGCTGATGCGCCGGGGGCGCCGGATTTTTAAAAACAAACACCAGGTATTTCTACAAAACCAGCCTGCACCAAACTCAAATTTGCTCAAAGCGCGCAGCCGGAATTCCCGGCCCAGCGTTCTGTTCTTCGAGGACACGATTCCGCTGCGCCGGCTCGGTTCCGGCTTTGTACGAAGCAACGACATTGTCCACGCTATTGCCACTGCCGGATACGATGTGCATGTTTTCCCGGTCAACGGCACGGCGCAGGATGTCATGAGCCTGTTTGCGGAAATGCCGGAAGGCGCGGAAATCCTGCATGATCGGGATTCCACCAGCATGACGGAATTTCTTGCGGAACGCGCGGCGTTTTACGACATCATCTGGATCGCGCGCACACATAACTTCACGCGCGTCATGCCGCTGCTGCGGGATGCCGGGATCGATCCCGCGCAAACGCCGATCATCCTGGACACCGAGGCTGTCGCGGCGGGGCGGGATGCCGCTCGCGCGATCATCGAAAATGACGGCTTCGATTTTGATGCGGCATTGCGCGAGGAATTCATAGGAACGGAAATTTGCCGCAAAATCCTGGCGGTGAACGGGAGGGAAGCGGAAATGCTGCGCGGCCTCGGTCTCGCCCAAGCCGCCATTCTCGGCACGGCGCGCAACGCTTGCCTCACGCCCGCAGACTTCGCGGAGCGCGAGGGGCTGTTGTTCGTCGCTGGCATCCACCAGGCCGATAGCCCGAATCTCGATGCGCTGCGCTGGTACCAGGAGCAAATCCAACCGTCTCTCGCGGCGATACTGGGCGAAGCGCCGATGCTGCATGTGGTGGGTTACACCGCGCCTGAAATCGACCTCGCCGAATTTGCGGACAACCCGCGTATCACGCTGCATGGCGCGGTGGATGACCTGACACCGTTTTACGATGCCGCACGTATTTTCATTGCACCCACGCGCTTCGCCGCGGGCACGCCCTACAAGCTTTATGAGACCGCTTCCTTCGGCCTGCCTTGCGTGGCGACGGAACTGCTCGTCGCCCAACTCGGCTGGGAGCAGGGCAGCGACATCCTAAACGCGCCGGTAGATGATGCACTTGCCTTCGCACAACAAATCGCGCGGCTGTATCAATCAGAGAATTTGTGGAACGCTATCCGGCAAAATACCTTGAAGCGTATCGAGGTGGAAAATACCTTCGAGATATTCAATAGCAATATCGAAAATCTTCTAATGTCGATTACTGGCGACGCTCAAACTTCTGACTCCTGTTGATTTTCGTCATTGCGAACCCCGGCGAAAGCCGGGGGAAGCAATCCATCTTTATGTCGAAGGCCCATGGGACGGATCGTTTGAGTATCGTCCCTCACGGCTGCGCCTGCAACACCTGCCGCCCCGGCATTTTGTGCCGGTAGGCCAAAGCCTCGGCGATATGGCTTTTCTGCACTTCATCCTTGCCCGCCAAATCCGCAATCGTGCGGCCCACGCGCATGGAGCGGATAAACCCGCGCGCCGAGAGCCGCAATTTCGTCGCCGCCATTTCCAAAAACGCCTTCGCCTCGGCGGAGAGCATAATCAAATCCCCCAGCGCCTCCGCATTCGTGGTTGCTCCGTCCTCGCCATAACGCGCGCGGGCCCTGGCTCTCGCGCCAGCCACCCGCGCCGCCACCACGCTGCTCGCCTCGCCTTGTGGCGCGTGGGTAAGTTCTTTCGGCGTTAATGGGGAAATTTCGATGATGATGTCGATACGGTCCAGCAGTGGCCCGCTCAGTTTGGTCTGGTAATCCTCGCCACAGCGCGGCGCGCGCCCGCATTCCCGCGCGCCATCGCCTAAATACCCGCAGCGGCAAGGGTTCATCGCCGCCACCAGCTGAAACCGCGCCGGATAGGTAATATGCGCCGCAGCGCGCGAAACCGTCGTGTGCCCCGCTTCCAGCGGCTGGCGCAAAGCTTCCAGCGTGGCACGGGGGAATTCCGGAATTTCATCCATGAACAGCACGCCGCGATGCGCGAGTGAGACCTCGCCGGGCCGGGCGCGGTTGCCGCCGCCCGTTATCGCCGCCATGCTGGCCGAATGATGCGGCTCGCGGAACGGCGGGCGTGTCACCAGCCGCCCGTCATCCAGCATTCCGGCAACCGAATGCACCATGCTCACTTCCAGCGCCTCGCGGGGCGTTAAATCCGGCAGCAGGCTCGGCAGCCGCGCGGCGAGCATCGACTTTCCCCCGCCCGGCGGCCCGATCATCAGCAGGTTGTGCCCGCCCGCCGCCGCAACTTCCAAAGCCCGCCGCGCGGTTTCCATGCCGCGCACGTCGGCCAGGTCCAGCGTTTTATAGCCCCCGCCCAGCATCCCCGCAGGTGGCGGTGAGATGATTTGTGTTCCCCGGAAATGATTGATGATGCACAGCAGATCGGGTGCGGCCAGCACGTTCAAATCCCCGGCCCAGCTCGCCTCCGGCCCTTGCGCCTCCGGGCAGATCAACCCCAGTCCGCGCCCCGCCGCCGCAATCGCCGCAGGAAGAACCCCCGCTACCGGGTTAATCCGCCCATCCAGCGAAAGCTCCCCCAGCGCCGCGAACTGCGCCAGCTCCTCGCGCGGCAGCACATCCATCGCCGCCAGCACGGCCAGCGCCACCGGCAGATCGAAATGGCTGCCCTCCTTCAGCACATCGGCGGGCGCCAGGTTCACCAGCACGCGCTTCGGCGGCAGCGCCAGCCCCATGGCGGTGAGTGCCGCACGCACCCGCTCGCGGGCCTCGCCCACGGCCTTGTCAGGCAGCCCGACCATTAAAAAATTCGGCAGGCCGCTCGCAATCTGCACCTGCACCTCTACCGGTTGCGCGTCGATCCCGGCAAACGCAAAACTATTCACACGCGCGATGGTCATTTTTTACCCGCTGAAGTTGCGGGCAAATTACGGATAGGCGAGGAATTTGTCTATTGGTTGCGCTTCACCGCCAACGGCCCGGTCGCCTGGCATGTCGGCATCATCTCAATCCGGTTGATGTTCACATGCTCCGGCAACCCCACGAGCCACGAGCCCGTCTCCGCGATATCCTCAGGGTTCAACGCCTGAGTGCCCTCATACACCGCCGCCGCCTTCGCCGTATCGCCATGGAAGCGCACATTGCTGAACTCCGAGCCCGCCACCAGCCCCGGCTCGATATCCGTCACGCGGATGTTCTTCCCCACCAGATCCGCGCGCAAATTCATCGAGAACTGCCGCACGAAGGCTTTGCTCGCGCCATACACATGCCCGCCCGGATACGGATATTCTCCGGCGGTTGAGCCCATGTTGAGGATCTGCCCCCTGTTGCGCGCCACCATGCCAGGCAGCACCGCGCGGGTCATGTGCACAAGGCCGGAGATGTTGGTGGCGATCATCGTGTCCCAGTCTTCCAGCTCCGCCTCCCAGGCGGGCCCAAGGCCCAGCGCCAAGCCCGCGTTGTTCACCAGCACATCAATGTCCCGCCACCCCGCCGGCAGGCTTTCCAAAAACCCCGCCACGGCGCCCGAATCGGTCACATCCAGCTTTGCGGTGAGTAACCTGTCCCCCAACTCGGTGGCGAGTTTTTCCAGCCGCTCCCCCCGCCGCCCGGTCGCAATCACGCGGTGCCCGTCTTTAATAAACCGCCGGGCAAAAGCCGCACCAAAGCCGGAGGTCGCTCCGGTAACGAGTATAGTTTTCATGGCCTATAGATTGGCGATGCGGCGGTTGCGGCGCAAGCCGGGCAAAGCTACACCAAAGCCATGCGCCATATTGTCCTCCTAGCCCCGCTTGCCCTCGCCGCCTGTTCGCTGCCCGGCAGGCATACGCTCGCACCCAAGCCTGTGGGGGCGGACACCGCCAGCATCAGCGCCACCCAGGCATTTTCCGGGCGCATTCCGCTCGTTACCATTCTGCCCGGCACCACGGATTTCGACGCCCCGCTGGAGAACGCGGTGAAGCAGGCACTGGCGATCAAACCCAGCGCGCGGTTCGAGGTTGAAGCGCAATCGCCCCAGGCCGCCACGCCGGATGCGAGTGCCGCCAACCTCAAAGCCCTCTCCGGCACCGCCAGTGCGGTCGCCAAAGCCATTGTGGCGGACGGCGTCGCGGCTCAGAACGTCACGCTCACCGCCAAAACCGCAGGGCTGGACGCGAATATCCTGGTCTATGTGAAATAACTCATGCTCACCGCCGCGATGATGCCTGTGCTGCGGCGGCTGGACGCCGAGACCGCGCATAATCTCTCGCTCTGGGCGCTCCGGCACAATCTCGCGGGACGCGATTTAACACCCGACGACCCGATCCTCACCACCTCCGCCTTCGGGCGCGTGCTTCCCAACCCCATCGGCCTTGCCGCGGGGTTCGACAAAAACGCCGCCGCCATCAATCCCTTGGCCCGGCTCGGCTTCGGCTTTATCGAGGCTGGCACCGTCACCCCGCGCCCGCAGTCCGGCAACCCAAGGCCCCGGCTGTTCCGGCTGGAGCAGGACCAAGCCGTCATCAACCGCATGGGCTTCAACAACGCCGGGCTCGATGCCTTCCTGACAAACCTGAAGCAAGCTAACCGCGCCCGCATCGCGCTCGGCGCCAATATCGGCATCAACAAAACCCGCGCGGAGCCGGAGCGGGACTACTCAGCGCTCGCCGCCGTCGTCTCCCCGCATGTGGATTACGTCACGCTCAACATCTCCTCGCCCAACACCCCGGGCCTGCGGGACTTGCAAAGCGAGGCGCGGCTGGCTTCCATTCTTGCCGCCATTTCCACGCCCAAGCCGGTCTTCGTGAAAATCGCGCCGGATTTATCTCAAGCCGGGCTGGAAGCCGTCATCGGCGTCTGCCTGGAGCAAAACATCGCCGGGCTGATCATCTCCAACACCACCATCGCCCGGCCCGACTCACTGCGGGCCAAACATAGAGGCCAAACCGGCGGGCTTTCCGGCAGGCCGCTCATGGCATCTTCCACTGCCATGCTCGCCCAAGCGCACCGCCTGGCCAAGGGCAGGCTCATGCTTATTGGCGTGGGAGGTATTTTTTCGGCGGAGGACGCGCTGGCGAAAATCCTCGCCGGCGCCAGCCTCCTGCAGCTTTACACCGGCTTTGCCTATCAGGGCCCCGCCATCGTCCCGCGCCTCAAATCGGGCCTCGCCGCTCTGCTGCGCGCGCGCGGTTTTGCCAGCGTGGTACAGGCGGTGGGCGCTGGGGCATGAGTGGCTTCGGCGCGCTGGCGGCGCGCTACAGCGGCTTCATCGTGGATCTATGGGGGGTGGTGCATAATGGCGTGCGGCCCTATCCCGGCGCTCTGAATTGCCTCTCCCGCCTGCGCGAAGCGGGCAAGCCGGTGGTTTTCCTCTCCAACGCGCCGCGCCGCGCCAGCGGAGTCGGCAAGGCGCTCGCCGCCATGGGCATCGGGCCGGAGCACTACACCGGCATCATGTCGAGCGGCGAGGCGGTGCATCTCGCACTCCGCGACCGCACGGGCGAATTTGCCAGCCTCGGCCAGCGGTTTTACCATCTGGGGCCGGAGCGCGACCGCGATGTCTTCGAGACCCTGGAACTCGTGCAGGCAGATGACCCCGCTCAGGCTGATTTCCTGCTCAACACCGGCCCGGATGATATTTTGGGGCCGCAAGACCCGGAACTCTACGCGCCGGTGTTGCGCGCCGCTCTCAAAGCCCGCCTGCCCATGGTCTGCGCCAACCCGGACCTCGAAGTCATCCGCGACGGGCATCGCATCATCTGCGCCGGGCTGCTGGCGGAAAACTACCGCGCGGCGGGCGGCATCGTTATCGAGCGCGGCAAGCCGGACCCGGCGATCTATGCGCCAACCCTGGCGCTGCTTGGCACGGCGCGGGAGCAAACGCTGGCGGTGGGGGATTCGCTGCGAACGGACATCGCCGGGGCAAAAGCCGCTGGCATCGATGCGTGTTGGGTGCTGTCGGGTATCCATGCGCTCCACCCTGGCGATGCACCAGCTGAGGCCAGAGCAGCCGGGCTGAACCCGGTGGCAATCCTTACCGGGTTCGGGTGGTGATCCGTCATGCCGGCGAAGGCCGGCATCCAAGACTTTTTGGTCATCCACTTATCCCTCCTGCATTTACAAATCCTTGAAAAATCCAGGCGTTTACCCAACTCACACCCCAGGCACGGTATTGGATAACGACAATGGCGACCGGTTGGGCTCCTGACGGGGCCGTACAGGATCAGATCGACGACAGCATTAACGATGAGGTGATGAGGGCCCGAGCGCGCATAACCTCCGGTGAGAGCGAAACCCATTGCCAGGAATGTGGCGAGGAGATCCCAGAAGCCCGGCGCCGTGCAATGCCGGGTGCCCGGACTTGCGTTGGTTGCCAATCGGCGCTTGACCGCCGCTCCGTGAACGCCGGCTTCAACCGCCGGGGCAATAAAGACAGCCAGCTAAGGTAGCCTCGTAATAAGGCTTTTTTCGTCATTGCAAGCCGGCGTCAGCCAGCGTGGCAATCCATCTTCTTTACATCCCCTAACCCACGATACCACGCCGCGTCACAAAATCGCCAAATCCTTCGCCCGCGTTCCGCTGTTTCGCGTAATCGGCGAACATCGGCGCCAGAAGGCCGAGGATCGTCTCCTCATCGGCATCCTCCTTGTACAGCTTCGCCAGGCGCGAGCCATCGGCCGCACCGCCCAGGTGCATATTGTACTTGCCGGGGTTGCGCCCGACGAAGCCAATCTCCGCGATATAAGGCCGCGCGCAGCCATTCGGGCAACCGGTCATCCGCACGGTGATCGTTTGCTTGTCCAAACCGTTTTGCGCGAGCAGCGCATCAAGTTTCGTAATCAGGCTCGGTAGGTAACGCTCGCTCTCCGTCAGCGCCAGCGCGCAGGTCGGCAGCGCCACGCAGGCCATCGCTGCCTCGCGCAGCGGGGATGCGCGCAATGGCACGCCATGTGCCGCCAGCGTCGCCTCGATCGCCTGCCGCGCATCGGCGCTTGCCCGCGCGATGATGATGTTCTGGTTCGGCGTGAGGATGAAGGACACATCCTGCGTCTGCGCAATTTTCATCAGCGCGGACTTCAACCGCCACTCTCCCACATCCGCGATCCGCCCGTTCTCCACGAACAAGGTGAGATGATGCAGCCCGTCTTCCGATGCCTGCCAGCCCATGCGGTCGCCGTTGCCGTCGAACTTATAGGCTTTCGCAGGCTCCAGCTTCACGGCGAGGCGGGAATTCACCTCATTGACGAACCATTCCACACCGCGATCCTCGATCGTGTATTTCATCCGCGCGCGGCGGCGGTTGGAACGGTTGCCGAAATCGCGCTGCGTCGTCACCACGGCTTCCGCCACGGCCACCGCGTTTTCCACGCTGCAAAATCCTATCACCTGGCCGACCAGCGGATACGTCTCCGGGTCGCCATGCGTTGCCCCCATGCCGCCACCTGCCACAACATTGTAGCCCACGACTGCGCCACTCTCGACGATGACGATGTAGCACAGATCATGCGCGAACACATCGACATCGTTCTGCGGCGGCACGGCGACGGCGATCTTGAACTTGCGCGGCAGATAGGTCGCGCCATAAATCGGCTCGGCCTCCGGCTCAACTGTTACCTTCTCGTCGTTGATGAAAATCTCCCGCCATGCCCCGGTGCGCGGCAGCAGATGCGTGGAAATCTCCCGCGCCGTGTGTTCCGCCTGGGCGTAGGCCTTGCCGGCGAATTCGTTCGGCGTGCACATCACGTTGCGGTTCACGTCGCCACACGCGGCGATGGTGTCCATCAGCACCGAATCCATCTGCCGCAACGCGGCCTTCACATTTGTTTTGATAATGCCATGGAACTGAATCGTCTGCCGCGTCGTTAGCCGCAGCGTGCGGTTGCCGCGCTCGTCCGATAATTTATCCATCGCGAGATATTGTTCGCGACTCATCACACCGCCCGGCACGCGCAGGCGCGCCATGAAGCTATAGGCTTTGTCCAGCTTGCGTTTCGCGCGCTCCGGCCGCAGGTCGCGGTCGTCCTGCAAATATATGCCGTGAAATTTTATCAGCTGCTGGTCGTCATCGGAAATGGCGCCGCTGGCAACTTCGCCCAGGCCTTGCTCCAACGTGCCGCGCAAAAAGCGGCTGTTGGTCTTAATCGTCTCGTTATGCGAGAGTTTTACTGTTTCATCCGTCATATCAAATTCCAGAACCCGCGAAGACCAGAGCGCCGCCCTGCGTGCGCGGCATATGAATACCGCATTCGGTTTTATCCAGCCCGGCCCAGCGGCCTGAGCGTTTGTCCTCGCCGGGGCGGGGGCGCAAGGTGCAGGTCGCGCAGCCGATGGAGGTATACCCCTCCGCCTCCAAAGGGTGGCGCGGCAGGTCATGTTCCTCAAAATACGCCTCGATCCGCGCATCGTCCCAGAAGGCCAGCGGGTTGACGGTAATCCGGCCATCCGGCCCGGTCTCGATCACTTCCATCGCCGCGCGCGTTCCGGCCTGGCTGCGCTTGCGCCCGGTTATCCACGCGTCGAAACCTTCCAGGGCGCTGTCCAGCGGGTTCGTTTTGCGAATCGCGCAACACATATCGACATCTTTCTGCCACAGCCTGCCGTCCGGATCCCAGGCTGCCAGCTGCGCGCCGCTGGGCCGGATGCTCTTCACGCCGGTCAGGCCAAGCCGCTCGACCAGCGTATCGCGATACGCCAGCGTTTCAGGAAACAGCTTGCCAGTGTCGAGAAAGATCACCGGCGTCGCCTTGTCGATCTCCGAGATCATATGCAGCAGAATTGCGGATTCGGTCCCGAAGGAGGAAACCAGCGCAATTTTTTCAGGAAAACGGTGGAGAATAACATCCTCCAGCACGGCTCCGGCGGCGGTGGAATCGATGATATCCAGCATCAATATACATCCTTCTTGTAGCGCCCGGCGCTGATCAGCGCATCCAGCACGGCCTGTCCGGCATCTTCGCTTTTGCCATCGGCGAGAATGCGGATCAGCGTGGCATCCACGTCGCGCGCCATGTGCTTGGCGTCGCCGCAGAGATAGATATTCGCGCCATTATCCAACTTGCTCCGCAGCACATCGCGCTGTTCCCACAGCACATGCTGCACGTAGCGCTTCTCCGGCTGGTCGCGCGAGGAAGCGAGATCGAGCCTGCCCAGCACACCGGACTTCACCCAATCCTGAATCTCAAGTTGGTACAGAAAGTCGTAGAGAAAATGCCGGTGGCCGAAGACCAGCCATGTGTCGTTGCCCGCACCCGTTGCCTCAAGCTCCTGCAAAAACCCGCGATAGGGTGCCACACCGGTGCCAGCGCCGATCATCACAATCGGCGTCTCCGCTTTTGCGGGCAGGCGGAAATGCGGGTTGGCGCGCACGAATACCTTGGCGCTGTCCCCCGTCCGCAGCCGGTCCGCCACCAGGCCGGAGGCAACGCCCACACGCTCCCGCCCGGCGGAGTTGTACGCCAGCCGCGCGAGAGTGAGATGCGCCTCCTCCTCCACCAGCTTCTGGCTGGAGGCGATGGAGTAATAGCGTGGCGCCAGCGGACGCATGATTGAGGTGAATTTCTGCGCCTCTATCTGGTGTGGGAAGGTCTCAAGCAAATCGATCAACTGCCGCCCGGCGATAAACGCATTGCGTTTGTCAGCGTCTTCCGCAAGTACTGCCAGCGCCTTGTCGCCGGTCAGGCCCGCGAAATCTTTCATCTGCTTGGCCGTCAGCGTGCTGATGTCGTAACTATGGGTGAGCGCCTCGGCCAGCGCCGCATCCTCGCTGAGCCCCGCCGCGCGCGCCACGGCCGCAACCAGCGCCGGATCGTTTTCCGGCATAATCGCCAGCGCATCGCCCGGCTCGTAGCTCAGGCCGGACCCAGCCAGCGAAAGCTCGATATGGAAGGTCTCGGAATCCGCGCGTTCGGAAGTGAGCTTGTGGTGCGCGGTGATCTCGGCGGCGAAGGGCGCGGTTTTCGAGGCCGCCGTCGCGCCGGGTTTCTGGAAATCGACATGGATGACCGAACCCGCATCCTTCGGCGCCAGGCTTTCCAGCGTCTCGCTCAGCCAGGTTTTCGCCGCCGGTTCATAGTCCAGATCAAGGTCTATCCGCTCCGCCGCGCGCGTACCGCCCAGTACCGCGAACCGCGCATCGACCTGTTTGCCGCTCTCGCAGAACTGCGCGTAGGAGGAGTCTCCCAGCGCCAGCACGGCGAATTTCACGCCATCGAGCTTCGGCGCCGCATCGCTCATCAAAGCGCGGAAAAACGGCGCGGCGCGTTGCGGCGGTTCGCCGTCGCCCCAGGTGGAGACAATGGCGATGACCGTGCCCGCGTTCTTCAGGCTCTGCACATCGGCGTCGCCCATGTCCTGCACCTTCGCCGCAAAGCCGCGCTTGGCCGCATCCTGCTTGGCCTTGTTGGCAAGCGCTTCGGAATTCCCGGATTCGGTGGCGTATAAAATCAACAGCTTCGGCTTCGGCCCGGTCTCGACCGCAGGCGCGGGCGCCGTTTTGCCCTCGGCGGCGTCCAGCCCTGCCAAAAAACCGGAAAGCCAGGCGCGCTGCACGACGGAAGCCGTGCCGATCACCTGGTCGAGTGCTGCAATCTGCTCCGGCGCGAAGGGAGCGGTGTGGGGAAGGGAGGTCAGCTTGGTCATGCGGGTGAAAAACCTACAGTTAAGAGAAAATGGATAGCCAGCGGCGTTCAGCGGCCAGGGAATCAATCCGCCGGGCGGCTTCGGCCATCGGCACGCCCTCTGCCTGCCAGCCCCGGCGAAGGGCTGCAACCTCGCTCACCCGGTCGGCCCATTCCGCCGGAAACAACTTCTCCAGGCCCCGGCGGATCGTGCCGGCCAGCCCCGGCGCGGCGCCGCCGGTGGAAACCGTGAGCAGCAGGTCGCCGCGCCGCACTTCCGCCACCGAATAGAAGTCGCAAAGCTCGGGAATATCCTCGACATTCACCAGCACGCCCAGGCGGCGCGCGCTCGCGGCCAAGGCTCGCGCCTCCCCGGTAGCCAACCCCGTCACCCAGAGCATCTGTAGCTCAGCCAGGGCGGCGTCATCGGGCAGGCCGGGCTGGAAATGCGCCCCCGCCTCGCGCGTCAGCCCAGAATTCGTCTCGGTGCCGAACACCAGCACCGCATCCGCACCGGCGGCGCGCAACGCACGAAGCCGCCGCAACGCGGTTTCCCCGCCGCCTGCCAAAGCGAGCCGCAAACGCGCGGGACTGATTGCAACGGGTAACATGCCACTCTAAAAGAGGATTTTTCTAAAGACATCAATATCTAAGAAAAAATAAACATATTCTCCTGGCGGCCGCCCGTTCAAAGAAATATTTTATCGTTTTCCCGGAATTTGTTGCAACGCAAAACTCACTCAAAATCTATAGATTTAGTCATCAAAGCTAACCCGGCGTCTCGCTCACGGCTAGTTCCATAATAAACACCGTGCCACGCGGGCTGGTTTCCGCCAGCGCCAGATCGCCGCCATGGGCGCGGATGAGATCGCGCGCAATGGCCAGGCCGAGCCCGGTTCCGCCCCGCCGCCCGGAGCCGGTGAACGGCTTGAACAGGTTTTCCTTCACCCGCAGCGGCAGGCCCGGCCCGTCATCGCTCATTTTCAGCCGGGTCGCGCCGTTCTGGCCTTCTACCGAGAGCGTGATGCGCGCCGCCCCAGCTTCCGCCGCGTTTCGCATCAAGTTCACCAGCACGCGGTAAATCTGCGCCCGGTCCAGCGCCAGAACGAGGCCGCCCGGCACAAGGTTCTCGATCGCAACGCCGCCATCCTCCGGCCGCACGGCGGCCGCCGCCTCATCCACCAGCCCGCTCACCTGCACCGCGCTGCGGATGATGGCGGGCGGCCCCTCGCGCGCGAAATCCACCGTGCGGCTTACCAGCTGCGCGGCACGCTCCACCGCGGGGATCAACGTGTTCGCGGCGCGCTTGGCGGCGGGGTCCGATGTTTCCTGCAAGCGGTCCGCCACCAGCAGCGCCGAGCTTAAAATATTTCGCAGGTCATGGCTGATCTTGGCAACCGAGGTGCCGACCGCCGCCAGCCGCGCGTTGCGCCAGAGTGCGGCGCGCATCTCATCCTGCATCACCTTAAGCTCGCGCGCCGCGCGGGAGATCTCGTCGTCTCGCCGGCCGCCCAGCCAGGCAAGGCCGCTCTGCTCGTCATGCTCCGGGTCCTGGCGAAAGCCAACAATGCTCGCGGTGATGATCCGCATTGGGCGCACCAGCAGCCAGTCCAGCGCCGCGAAGACGAGCAATCCGGTGACGAGCGCGATGATGATCGAGAGCAACGCAATATGGACCGTGTAAAGCCGCAAATAGGCGGCGAGTTCGTTGCCATTCACGACAATGTCCAGCAGCGTGTCTTGTTGCAGCGGGCTGGGCGCGCGTACTTCAATCTGCGGCCCGGCGAGACCGAGCACCAGCGCATCGGCGCGCCAAGTGCTGTAGAGCAATGTCTCATCCGACAGGGTGACAAGATGGCTGGGCTGCGCCGCGTGCGCCGATTGCAGCACGACATCTGGCCTGCCAGGGCGGATGAGCTTTATCGAAATCGCGTCCGACAGCTTCAGCAGCGTATGCGTCATCTGGGGGTCGAGCATCCCAGGCCGTGTTGCCGAGAAAGCCGCGAGATGCGCGCGGGTGACGTGGTCCCAAAGCCAGTTCTGGCGCTCCCGGCCCAGGCTCGGCATCAGAATGATCAGCTCGACGATGAGGATGATCACCACGGTCAGCCACAGCACGCGGGCGGAGAGGCTGCGGCCGAACAGCTCGAACCTGACAGGGCGTATCAAATTCACTCGCCGCGGCAGGTTCATGGCGTGGCGGCGGCTTCCCGCCCGGCGGCGAACAGCACGTCGAGAAAACCCTTGTCGGTGTTCATTTTAGAGGTCAGCGAATGCCGCGCCAGGGCATCGTCGGCGCTGATCTCGGTCAGCCGGAGCTTTGGCGGCAGCATCGCCAGCTCGGCGTCCAGCGGCGCCTGGAAGGCGATTTCATGCAGGCGGTGGACAATGTCGGCGGTGGACTCCGGCACGCCCTTGCGGGCGCGCGGCTGCGCGCGGATCAGCACCAGCCGGTCTGGATCTGCCGCGAGTAGCGGCGAGAGCGCCGGATTGCAGCTATAACCCCCGTCCCAGTAATGCCGCCCGCCGATACGCACCGCCGGAAACATCATGGGGATGCAGGCAGAGGCGAGCAGCACATCGACGCTCATCGCCGCGTTGTCAAAAATTTTCGCCTGCCCGGTCTCGACATCGGTAGCCGCCACGAACAACCGCGGCGCCTTGGCGTCGCGAATGGCGTCCATGTCCAGCAGCGCTTCCAGCAGCGGCTTAAGCGGGTTTTGCCCAAAGGGGTTCAGCTGGCCAGGGTTGAACATCCGCATCGCATTGGTGATGCCGGCCCAGGCCATGTCACTGCCCCACATCCAGTCCAGCGATCCGCCGAGAGCAGCGAAAACATTCGCCTCGCCCACGCGCTGCCACAGCCGCGCTACCGCCGCGCGTGCGCCTTTGGCCTCGCCATGCACATAGCCTTGCACCGCCATGGCGGCGATCATCCCGCCGGAGGAAACGCCGGAAACCGCGTCGAACCGCAGGCCATCTTCCAGCAACCGGTCCAGCGCGCCCCAGGTGAACGCGCCATGCGCGCCGCCGCCTTGCAGCGCCAGCGCCAAACGGGACCGAGTCGGGCCTGAATCAACCATGCAATTACGCTGCACGTTGCCGCGCGTTAGGGCAACCGCCCCAGCCATCGCGCAAGCCTGCGCGGCCAGGCGCTGAACAGCTTTTCGGCAAAATATTCTCCCGCCGCGCGTTTCCCGGCCTCAGACCGTGTGGGGTAGGGCAGCACCAGCCCGGCCATAGCGGAAAGCCTGGTCCGTTGCGCGATCGCCAGCGCGTACATGCCGATCATCTCGCCAGCGCCTTCGCAGACGATCCCGGCGCCGATCAACCGCCCGCGCCTATCCAGCACGAGCCGGACCAGCCCCGCCGTTTCGCCCTCCGCAATCGCCCGGTCATTCTCAGCAAAGCGCTGCTCCAGCACGCGGTGGCCCTGGGTGTGCCCAACTTGCGCCAGTTCCGGCTTTGTATAAATCACCCGCACCGGCGGCGCCGGGCTCAGCCTTGCCGGCAGGCGGAAGGCGATGCGCCGGATCAGCAGCGCGGCGTGGGCGCCGGCGATATGGGTGTAGCGCTGCGGGCCAATCCCTACCGGGTCCGCGCAATCCCCCGCCGCGTAGATAGTTCTGTGCCGCAGCAGGCGCAGCCCGGCGTCGGTAGGCAAGCCGTTGGGGCCAGCCTCGATGCCGATTGCGGTAGCATCCACCTCCCGCCCGGTGGCCAGCAGCAAGGCGGGGCAGGGGATTTTACCGCCGTTCTCCAGCACGAGCGTGGCGCCATCCTCGCTGCCGACCGCGCGCCCGGCGATGAATTCCACCCCGCGCCGGGCCAAAGCCTGCCGCAAAACCGCCGCCAACTCCGGCGCCTCGCGCGGGAGAAACCTACCCGCCAACGTCACCTTGGCGCCCAAATTCGCCAGCGCCTCCGCCATCTCGCAGCCCATCGCGCCCGCGCCGAGAATCACGACTTTCTCCGGCAGCGCCTCGATGTTCCATACCGTTTCATTCGTGAAATATGGAATATTCTCGCAAAAATCCGGCACTCGTGTCCGGCTGCCGGTGGCGATGACGATGCGCCTGGCCGTTATCTCGCGATCATCCAGGATAATCCGGTCAGGAGGGCGAATGCGCGCGGTGGCAGCGAACACCTTGACGCCCAGCGTCTCAAAGCGTTCGCGTGAATCCATCGGCGCGATTGCCGCGATGGCGCGGCGGATGCACGCCCTCGCTTCGGCCCAATCCGCCCCGCTGCGCGCCGCATGGAGCAGCGTCTTGCTGGGGATGCAGCCGGTATTCAGGCACTCACCGCCCATCTCGCCTTGTTCGATCAGCGCCACCCTCAGCCCCAGCCGCGCCGCGCCATAGGCAACCGAAAGCCCCGCCGCTCCCGCGCCGATGACCGCCAGATCGTACCGGGAGGTCACACGCCCGCCGCGCGCAGCTTCGCCTTTGCACGCCATCGCCGCCACAAAGTTGGCATGAGGGCCATAACCGCGAGCGCCAGCAGCGGCAGGATAATCTGCGGCTGTAGCAGCATGGTGGCATTCGGCCTGTGCCCGGCGGCAAGCGTATTGCTCAACCCCGCGCCGATGGCGCTCAGCACAAAGCTGGTCGGTACCATGCCGAGCACGGTTGCGGCGGCGTAGGGGCCGAAGCGCATTCCCAACAGCGCCGGGGCAAGGTTGACCAGCCAGAACGGAAATACCGGCATCAACCGCAACGCCAGCAGATAGAAAAATCCGTCGCGCTCCAGCCCGTCCCGCAGCCCGCCGATGCGGCGGCGGAGCCTCGCCTCCAGCAATGGCGCGAGCAGCCCCTTGGCCAGCAGAAACAGCGCCATCGCGCCTAGGCTGGCGCCGATGATGGTGAGCAGCGCACCCAAAAACATGCCGAACAGCAGGCCGCCGAGCAGGCTGAGCCACAGCCCTACGGGCAAGGAGAGCGCCACCGCCGCGGCATAAATCACCACGAAGGCAAGCGGCGCCTCCCAGGGATGCCGCGCCACTCCGGCTTGCCATTGCGCGTGATGCGCCACGAGCGAGGGCCAGGTGAGTTCCTGGACCACCCCGGTTTTCCAGGCCAGCGCGCATAGCAGGAGAACGGCCAGAAGCCCGCTCAGCCGCAGGGCCGTCCTGCCAATTCCATTCCGCATCAAAATTCCCCTCCCGCCTTGCTTAGCCGCCGCCGCCGCATTCGTCGTTGCAAACTCTCGTGATCGCCGCCCGCATTGACGGCAACCCGCCAGCCCGCCTATATGCGCCCCTACCGAAGCGCTGGCCGGGGACGGTTCGGCGATATGTTGTTTTTTATTGTCTTCCGCCGGAGTGCAGCCTGTGAAACGGACCTATCAACCTTCCAAACTCGTCCGCAAGCGCCGGCATGGCTTTCGCGCCCGCATGGCAACCGTTGGCGGCCGCAAGGTCATCGCCAACCGCCGTGCCAAAGGCCGCGCCAAACTCTCTGCCTGAAGCGCCGGACCCGTCCGTCCGGAGGGTATGACATGGCCAGGCTTTCGCCCCCGGAAACTTTCAAGCGCCGTGCGGATTTCCTGCGCCTCGCCTCGCGCGGGCGGAAAATGGCCCGGCCCGGCTTTGTGATGCAATTCTGCGTCTCTGAATCCGATGCGCCTTTGCGCGTTGGCTTCACCGCCACGAAAAAGCTCGGCAATGCCGTGGCCCGCAACCGCGCCCGCCGCCGCCTGAAGGAAGCCGCCCGGCTCACCTTCGGCCAGGCGGAACTCCCCGGCGTGGAGCTGGTGCTGATCTGTAGGCAGGAAACCGCGGCCGTGCCCTTCGCCACGCTGTGCTCCGGCCTTGCCGCGGCAGTTGCCGGTGTAATGAAATGAGCCCGGCGGCCCACGCGCTTTCCGGCGCCATCCGGGTATATGAGCTCACCCTCCGCCCGGTCATCGGCGCGAACTGCCGGTATTTCCCCTCATGCAGCGCCTATGCGCGGGAAGCGATCTGCACCCATGGCGCCACGCGCGGCAGCCTGCTCGCCGGGCGGCGGATTTTGCGCTGCCATCCCTGGCATCCGGGCGGATACGACCCGGTTCCCACCCATAAGGATTTTTAAAGTCTATGGACCAGAAGCGCCTGTTCATCGCTTTCGCGCTGTCGATCAGCATCATGCTGGTGTTCAGCTTCGTGCAGCAAAAATACTTCCCGCACCCGGCACCCAGCCCCTCGCAGACGGTGCAGCAAGCGCAGCAATCCGCTGGAACGCCCGCAGCCGCCGCCGCCGCTGGCGCGCCAGCCACCGGCCAGCCCGCGCCGCCTTCCGGTCCGCGCCTTGCCATCGACGCGCCGAAAATCTCCGGCAGCATCGCGCTATCCGGCGCTGAGTTCGACGATGTCGTGCTGAAAGACTACCACGAGACCATCGCGAAAGACTCGCCGCTGGTGCAGGTTCTGGGGCGGCGCGGCAGCGCCAAGCCTTCTTATGCGCAGTTTGGCTGGACGGCGCTGGGCAATGTGAAAGTGCCGGACAATACCACGCTCTGGAAGGCCTCCGCCCAAGAGCTTACCCCGCAATCGCCAGTCACGCTCTCCTGGGATAACGGCGCGGGGCTTACCTTCCAGCTGCTGCTGGCGGTTGATGACAACTACATGTTCACCGTCACCCAACAAGTGGTCAACCATACCGGTGCGGCGGTGAAGCTGTTTCCCTGGTCGCGCGTGGTGCGGGACTACAAGCCGGAAGAACAGACCTCCTATATTCTCTACGATGGCCCGGTCGGCGTCTTCAACAACACGCTGAAGCAGGAATCGTATAAATCCATCAAAGCGGACGGCGAACACGCCCCCGGCGGCACCGCCTATACGGAGACAAGCCCCGGCGGCTGGATCGGCATCACCGATAAATACTGGCTGACCGCCGTGGCCCCGGACCAATCCGTGACCTACACCGGCTCGATGAGCTATGGCACGGGGAGCGAGGGCGATGGCAGCGCCTACCAGACCTCCTTCATCGCCGCCGCCCCGCTTAGCGTTGCCGCGGGCGCTACCTCCACCGTGCCGAACCATTTCTTCGCGGGTGCCAAGGTGGTGCGGCTGCTCGATGCCTATCAGACGCAATATGGCATCCCCAATCTCTACAAGGCGGTCGATTTCGGGCATCTCTACATCATCACCAAGCCGATTTTCTTCGCGCTCGACTGGCTCAATTCCCTGCTCGGGAATTTCGGCCTCGCGATCATCGTGTTTACGGTGGGGATGAAGCTGCTCTTCTTCCCGCTCGCCAGCTACTCCTATCGCTCGATGGGCAAGATGAAGCTGGTGCAGCCGCGCATCAAAGCCATCCGCGAGCAGCATAAGGACGACCCTGCGAAGCAGCAGCAGGCCACCATGGCGCTTTATAAGGCCGAGAAGATCAACCCGGCTTCCGGCTGCCTGCCGATGCTAGTGCAAATTCCCGTGTTCTTCTCGCTCTATAAGGTGATCTACATCACCATCGAGATGCGGCAGGCGCCGTTTTTCGGCTGGATTCACGACCTTTCAGCACCAGACCCAACCAACCTGTTCAACCTGTTCGGTCTGCTCCCGTTCGACCCCACCACGATCAGCCCGGAGCTGCATATCGGCGCGCTGCCGATCATCATGGGCATCACCATGTTCCTGCAACAGCGGCTCAACCCCGCCCCGCCGGACCCGGTGCAGGCCCGCATGTTCCAGTTCATGCCGATCATCTTCACCTTCGTGCTGGCGCGTTCGCCCGCGGGGCTCGTGCTATACTGGGCCTGGAACAATCTTCTCTCGGTGGGACAACAATGGCTGATCATGCGCCAGGCGGGCACAACGAAGCAGACGGCTCTGGTGAAAACCTAGAGTTTGGGGGCGAGAGTTTCAGCCCCGAACAGCTGGAAGCCGGGCGCAGGCTCTTCGCCTCGCATTGCGAGTTTTTTTACGCCGCCCAGGCGCTCGACCATCTGCCCGAGCCGCACGGTGTGGAAGTCGCGTTCGCGGGGCGCTCCAATGTCGGCAAATCGTCGCTATTGAACGCACTCACGGCGCGCAAGGCCCTGGCCCGCGTCTCGCACCAGCCGGGCCGCACGCGCCAGCTCAATTTCTTCCAGATGGAAGCAGCGCCGATCGTGCTGGTCGATATGCCGGGCTATGGCTATGCCGAGGCGCCCAAGGCGGTGAAGCGCGACTGGCAAGGGCTGATGCTGGACTACCTGCGTGGCCGGCCCAACCTCGCCCGGGTGTTTTTGCTGCTCGATGCGCGCATCGAACTAAAAGCCTCGGATGAGGTGGTGATGGAGCTGCTCGACCAGGCCGCCGTCGCCTATCAACTCATTCTTACCAAAGCCGATGACGTGAAGCCCGCCGCGCTGGCGCGCAAGCAGGCGCAGGTGATGGCGCTCGCTGGCAAGCACCCCGCCGCGCTGAGCCATGTTATCACCACTTCCAGCAACACCGGCTTCGGGATGGACGAGCTTCGCGCCGCCGTCGCCGGATTTGCGAGCTCATAGGAGAGAAAATGGACCCCGCCGCGCAAAAATCCGCCGCCGAGCAGGCGCATACCGTCGCCCGCGCACTGCCCTATCTGCGCCGCTACGCCGGGGCTACGATTGTCGTGAAATACGGCGGCCATGCGATGGAACAGGACCATCTTGCCTCGGAATTCGGCAGCGACATCGCGCTGCTCAAGCAGGTCGGCATCAATCCCGTCATTGTCCATGGCGGCGGACCGCAGATCAACGCCATGCTGGACCGCCTCGCCATTAAAAGCAGCTTCGTCGATGGCCTGCGCGTGACCGATGCGGCGATGGTCGAGGTTGTGGAAATGGTTCTCGCTGGCAGCGTGAACAAGCAGGTCGCCAGCATCATCAACCGCGCCGGGGCGCTGGCGGTAGGCATCTCGGGCAAGGATGGCGGGCTGATCCGCGCCCGCAAGCTCAGCCGCACGGTGAAAGACCCGGACTCGCGCATCGAACGCGCGCTCGACCTCGGCTTTGTCGGCGAGCCGGCGTTTGTCGATACGCGCGTCATCCATGCGCTCACCGGCGCCGGGCTTATCCCGGTTATCGCCCCGGTCGGCACGGGCGAGAATGGCGAGACCTATAACATCAACGCGGATACCGCGGCGGGCGCCATTGCCGGGGCGCTCAACGCCCAGCGGCTGCTCATGCTAACCGACGTGCCGGGCGTGCTCGACGGCGCGAAGAAGTTGATGACCGATCTCTCGCTGGCGCAGGTCAAAAACCTTATCGCCGATGGCACGATCTCCGGCGGCATGATCCCCAAGGTGGAAACATGCTGCCAGGCGGTGGTCCAGGGCGTGAAGGCCGCGACGATCATCGACGGCCGCGTGCCGCACGCGCTGCTGCTCGAACTCTTCACCGAGGGCGGCATCGGCACGATGATCCACAAGTAAAATATTACGGATATGATAAGGTTGTAGGTGTAATCTAAATTAATTATCACCCAATCTCACGCCGTATTGCCGAATGTGACTAGATAAAGCTGCGGGCTGTGGCAATGTAGCAATCAGGCAGAACGAGTCCTGCCAGATTGCGAGGAGTAGCCGATGCCTCAGGTTTTATATGCTTTCCTGCTGGCTGGCGGCATTGCAACCCCAATGTTTGCGGCGGCGCAGACGGGCGAGACGCAAACACCGACGGTTCCCGCCCAGCCGGGCCAAAGCATGGCCCGGGCCCCTGTGGCGGTAAACCCGCCCGGCCATAGCGGCGTCATCGTCCCCCCGCAGACCGATAAAAGCATCAATGTTCCCGCAACGCGCGGCGGCGCGCCAATCGTCAGGCCTCGCCATCACCGCCACAGCATCAAGGGGCAGACGAAATGACGAGATTTTACGGAGAAACTTCCATGTTCCGCTTAGTATCAGGCGCCGTCGTCACATGCGGGCTGGCAATCCCCAGCCTGGCTGCGGCGCAAACTTTCAACCCGCTATGGGCTGTGCCAAAAGCGCAGGTGGCGAGCGCCAGCAGCGTATCCGCCTCGCCGATGCTCTCGGAGAAGCAAAATCACGGCGCCAGCTTTTTCGCGGGCGTAGGCGACGGCGCGGGCGAGAATATTTTAATGCCCGGCCCGCAGCATAATTAGAGCGACACGTTCAACTTAACGCTTCGCATCAATTTGATTCGCGCTCTATCTGCTTTTTTGAGGCTTGTTCGCGCTTTCGGTCGAAGCGCAAAGGCGCGTCAACCTCAAACGATCGGGCTCTAGAAGCTTTAAAACAGGCTCATTTGCCGTGGCGCATTCACTGCATTGGGCAGACCGAATGCCGATGTGTCCAAAATTTGCCGCGCGCCATCCAGCCCCAGCCGCCGCGCCGCGCGCTCGAAGCGCTTTCCCAGCAGCTCCGCATAGGGCCCGCTGCCCTTAAAGCGGGAATGAAACCCGGAATCGTTAAGCTGCCCCGCACGGCTTTGCCGGATCAAGCTGAGCACATGCGCGGCGCGCTCTGGCATGTGTTGATTCAGCCAATCGGTGAACAACTGCCCCAGCTCATGCGGCAATCGCAGCAACAGCGCCCCCGCGCTCGTCGCGCCCGCGGCCGCCGCGGCTTCCAGAATTGCCTCCAGCTCCGCATCGTTCAGCCCAGGGATCATCGGGCTGGCGAGCACCCCGGCAGGCACGCCCGCTCGCGCCAGCTCCGCAATCGCGGCAAGCCGCCGCGCGGGCGAGGCGGCGCGCGGCTCCATCGCGCGGGCCAGGGCCGGGTTAAGCGTGGTGATCGAGAGATGCACCTGCGCCAGGTTTTTCGCCGCCATCCGCGCCAATATGTCGATATCCCGCGTCACCCCGGCGGACTTCGTGACGATACTGACCGGATGATTGAAACGTTCCAGTACTTCAAGCAGCGCGCGGGTGATGCCAAGGCTGCGTTCAACGGGCTGATACGGGTCGGTGTTGGAGCCGAGCACGATCGTCTCCGGCTTGTAGCCGGGGCGGGAAAGCTCCTTCTCCAGCAGCCGCGCCGCCTCCGGCTTGAAGATTATCTTGGTCTCGAAATCCAAACCCGGCGAGAAGCCGAGATACGCATGGGTCGGCCGGGCGAAGCAGTAGATGCACCCGTGCTCGCAGCCCCGATAGGGGTTGAGGCTGCGGTCGAAACTCAGATCCGGGCTGTCATTGCGGGCGATGATCGTCTTGGTTGCGTCCCGGATCAGGCTGGTTTTCGGCTGTACCTCGTCTTCCTCCAATGCCCAGCCGTCGTCGAAAGCCTCCCGCCGCTCGCGCTCAAACCGGTTCACCGGTTGCAGCGCCGTGCCCCGGCCTTTGATCGCGTTGCCGCCATGGTTGATTTTGAGACGGGAAGTCGTCACCATAATGTTCATGCTTCGTTCCGAGAATATTAAGATCATTTCACTTATGGGTTGTGAGAACATAATAAGAACATTTGCATGAGAAATCAAGTTTCAGTTGTCATTCCGGCGTTGAATGCTGCCGCAACGCTCGCCGCCTGCCTTGTTTCGGTCGCAGGGGCCGCGGAGATCATCATCGCCGATGGCGGCAGCACCGATGCCACGGCGGCAATCGCGGCGGCAGCGGGGGCAAAGATAATCCGCGCCGCTCCGAGCCGTGGCGGCCAGTTGCGCGCGGGCGTTGCCGCCGCCAGCGCGCCTTATGTGCTGCTGCTCCATGCGGATACCGTGCTAGGTTCCGGCTGGGCGGATACCCTGCCTGCCGGTCAGGCGGGCTATTTCCGGCTGCGTTTCGCCAGTCCTCGCCGTGCCGCGCGGCTGGTGGAACATATCGCTGCCCTGCGCTGCCGCTGGCTCTCGCTCCCATATGGCGACCAGGGGCTGCTGCTCAGTATGGATTTGTTGCGCCAAATTGGCGGCGTGCCAAACCTGCCGCTGATGGAGGACGTAGCACTCGCCCGCCGCCTTGGCCGCCACCGGCTGGTGCGGTTGCCGGAAGCCGCCAAGACCTCCGCCGCACGCTATGCGCGCGATGGCTTCCTGTTTCGCCCGCTGCGAAACGCGCTTTGCCTCTGCCTGTATTTCGCCGGTGTTTCGCCACGGGTCATCAAGAAGCTCTATGGCTAGTCCGGTCGTCATCGTATTCGCCCGCGCCCCGCGTCTGGGCTGCGTGAAGCGGCGGCTCGGCGCCGGAATTGGCTCCGTGGCCGCGCTGCGGTTCTCCCGCAATCAGCTCAACGCCACGCTTCGGGAGCTCTCGGCCTTGCGCGGCTGGGAGAAGATCATCGTCCTCACGCCGTGCCGCGCGAAGCTCTCGCATCCGGCGGGGTGGTGCATCGCGGGGCAAGGGCAGGGCGGCCTCGGCACGCGCATGGCCAATGCCTTCCGGCGCTTTCCCCGCCGCCGCGTCGTGCTGGTAGGCGCCGATATTCCAAGTCTCAACGCACAGCACATCCGCGCTGCCCGCCGCGCCCTCAACCATGCCGATGCCGTGTTCGGCCCGGCGCGCGATGGCGGGTTTTATCTGGTGGCAATGGGCGCGCGCCGCCCGTCTCGGCCGTTCGCCAAGGCGCGATGGTCCGGCCCGCACGCGCTGGCGGATACGCTGGAGAATTTCAGAAATCTGCGCGTCACATTCGGCGAGACGCTGCAAGATGTCGATACGGCCGAGGATTATTTGAGATTTTCCTTTAGCCGCGGCATCAGCTCCACCAGGTTGCAAGGCTTATGTCGCGAATCCAGCTGATACAGCAGAATATCGTCCCAGCCGTCCTTCACCGCGCCGGTGCTACCCGGCAAGGCAAACAAATAGGTGCCGTTCGCCACCCCGCCGATGGCGCGGGACTGCATCGTGGAGGTGCCGATCTTCTGGTAGGAGAGCATCCGGAACAGCTCGCCGAAACCCTCAATGGGTTTGTCCAGCACGGCGGCGAAGGCTTCCGGCGTCACATCTCGTCCGGTAACACCAGTGCCCCCGGTCGTGATCACCACATCGACCGCCGGGTCGGCGATCCATTTGCGTAATTGCGCCGCGATAACCTCAACATCGTCGCGCAAAATCGTGCGGTCCGCGACCTCATGCCCCGCCGCGAGAATCCGCGCCGCCATCGCATCGCCCGATGTATCGTTATGCTGACCCCGCGTGTCGGAAATCGTCGCGACCGCGATCTTCACCGGCAAAAACCGCGCCGTTGGGTCGATTCGGCTCATTCGCTCGCGGAAGCGGTGGCGAAGCTCAGGCCCAGCCTGGGGAAATCCCCCTCCGCCAGCTCATCCAGGCTGGCGGGTTTCAGGCCGATCTCTTCCGCGTATATCCAGCTATCTGCCAGCACCTGATGCACGAAGCGCCGGGTTTCGGCGTTGGGGATCGTCTCGATAAACACCAGCGGGTCGCTGTCATCCTGCAACTGGCTGACCCAGGTGGAGGCAGCCCCCGGCCCGGCATTGTAGCTTGCCAGTATCGCCAGCAGGTTGTTGTTGATATCCGGCTGCTGGCCGAGATAGCGGATATACCCCTGACCGAGCGCCAGATTGGCTGAGGCGCTGCTGAGCGAGCCGTCCACCCCCTCCTGCCGCCGCACATAGGAGGCAGTCTGCGGCATGAGTTGCATCAAGCCCCTTGCGCCGCAGCGCGAAACGGCTTTGGCATCGAAGCCGGATTCCGTCCGCGCCAACGCGTAAACCAGCGCCGGGTCGATGGTGAACCCGCCAACTGGATGCAGGGAAGGTAGCGGCAGCCGCGCACCGGCGATTTCATCGACGGGGCTTGGCAACTGGCCGGCCACCGCGATCGTCACATCCACCAGCCCGGCGCGGGCGGCTACCGCCATCACCGAGCGCCCAAGGTCCGGGTTCGCCTGAATATCCGGCCAGAGCGCGCGCAGCGCCAGCGCCGCCTCATCCGTCTCGCCTATTTGCAGCAACGCAAAGGCGAGATGCCCATCCGCTGTTGCGTCCACGGCGGCGACATCCGCCTCTGTCAGCGTCGCGGCGATGCCGGTTGGGCCGAAGCCCTGGCCAAGCAGGCGCCCGGCGAGCATTCCGTAAAACGTGTCTCCAGCCTGCGCTGCCTGATGCAGCCAGCTCAGATATTGCCCCGGCTGCTGCAAGCGCAGCGCGGCGCGGGCCGCCCAGAAGGCGCTGGCCGCTCGGTCGTCATCGGATATGCCGGAAAACTGCGCGGTCGCGTTAAAGTCCGCGGCGGCATTGGCAAGGTCGCCCTTCTGCCAATCCGTGATGCCCAAAATGAACCGCCGCCGCCACGCGGCGCTGTCCGGTGCGTTGGCTGGGCGCGCAGCCGCTCCGGCGGTCATCGTCACCTCCGGCAAAAGCGATATTTGCGGCGCGAGCGGCAATGTCTCGCCCGGCATTTTTTTGTGCATCAAAGCAAAAATCGCGGGCGCTTCCGGCTGGTTGCCATATTGCGCAACCCAGGCCCGCAGCTCCGCCGGGGTGCTGCGGTAGATCGGGCTGAGATAGCGCGCTGCAAGGATCGGACCGACCAGCGAATTATCGTCCAGGCGGCTAATCAGCCGGTCCGCCTCGGCAAAATGCCCGGCACCCTGCAAGGCCAGAATGCGTTGATACACCGCAACAGCGCTCGGCGGCAGCGGCTCCGGCAATACGATTTCGACATCCGGGGAGGGCGCGTTGCGCGGCACCGCATAGGCCACGCTGTCCCCGCCGGTCGCGCTCGGCGGCGCTGAGGGGGGCGGCATCGTTCCCGGTCCTTGTCCCGAATTGAGGGACTTTGCCCCGGCGCTAAGCGGATGCGCCAAGCCCAAGGCAAAAACACATACTACGGCAAAAGCCAGCCGGGTACTGTTCAGGCGGGAGAGCGTGTTGAGGGCTCCTCGCATGGGCAAAACCCGTACACAGCCGGGGAAGGGGGCGCAAGCCCTTTCCGCGAGACGAGTCTCATTAAACGAGACATAGACGGCGAGTCTCGGGCGGGTTGCGCTGCGCTTTCCGATCACGTTTCCGTGATAGTTACCAGTTTTCAGCGAATTCGCGCAGCTTGAGAAGATCTTGCCAAGCCTCGGCCTTGGCGGAGGAGACTTCGTGCAGATACGCCGGATGATAGCTCGCGAGGCACGGCAGCGGCGCCTGGAGCCCTGCAATGGGCACCTCGCGCATGACGCCCCGCAACCTGCGGATGCCAAGCTGGCGTTCCGGCTCGGGCAACACCGCCTTGGTTGCCGGGCCGCCGAGCAGCAGCAACATGCGGGGCCGCACCAGCGCGATATGCCGCAGTAGAAACGGCAGGCAGAGCGCGACCTCGGCCTCCGTTGCGGGGCGGTTCCCCGGCGGCCGCCAGGGCAGCACATTGGTCATCCGCACGCGGGCGCGGTCTAGCCCGATGCTGCCGAGCATACGATCCAGCAACTGACCGGCAGGCCCTACGAAAGGCCGCCCGGCACGGTCCTCTTCCGCCCCCGGCGCGTCTCCCGCCAGCATCAACGGCGCATCCGCCGCGCCATCGGCAAACACAAGCCGGGTCGCGGTATCCCGCAGCGCGCATCCGGCAAACCCTGCGAGCGCTTGCTCTAGCGCCTCCAGCGTATCGCACCCATTGGCGATCCGCGCGGTCTCAGCCGGTCCGGCGGCGGGCGCGGCGGCCCGCGCCGCCACGCGGGGCGGCGGCTCAACCGCGGGCTTGGCCGCAACGCGCCGGTCCTGCGGCGCATCTAGCAACGCCTCGTCGGCGCCCCACTCCGCTTGCAGCCGCAATGCCCAGGTCAAATCCATGCCCCCTATATTGTCGGAAGCCCGCGTTGATGGAAACAACGAACCAGTTTACCTATACGGAAACACGCCAGTCAGGAGGTCACTTACGATGCCAGAGCAAACCCTAGAGCCGCGCGAGGCCATGGAGTTCGACGTGCTGGTGGTCGGCGCCGGGCCGGGCGGCCTTGCCGCCGCGATCCGTCTCAAGCAGCTCAATCCTGAAATTTCGGTCTGCGTGGTGGAAAAGGGCGGCGAGGTCGGCGCGCATATTCTCTCCGGCGCGGTGTTGGAGCCTCGCGCGCTCATGGAACTGCTCCCCGAATGCGACCCGGCGCTGATCCCGCTCACCACCGCCGTGACCGAGGATCGCTTCCTGTTTCTCACGCAGCGCAAGGCTTACAAGCTGCCGACGCCGCCGCAGATGCATAACCATGGCAATTACGTGGTCTCGCTCGGCAATGTCGTGCGCTGGCTCGGCACCCAGGCGGAGGAGCTGGGTGTGGAAATCTACCCGGGCTTCGCCGCCGCGGAGGTTTTGTTCGAGGGCGGGCGCGTCGCGGGTGTTGCCACGGGCGATATGGGCATCGGCAAAAACGGCGAGCCGACGGGGAATTTCCAGCGCGGCATGGAGCTGCGTGCGACCTACACGATTTTCGCGGAAGGCTGCCGCGGCTCGCTCTCCAAGCAGTTGATGAAGCAGTTCGATCTGAACGCGAACAATGACCCGCAGACCTACGCCATCGGCATCAAGGAACTTTGGGAGGTAAAGCCCGAGCACTTCAAAAAAGGCCTGACGATTCACAGCGTCGGCTGGCCTCTGAAGTCCGACACCTATGGCGGCTCGGCGATTTATTTTCTCGGCGAAAATCTGATGGCCTATAGCTTTGTCATTGGGCTGGACTACAAGAATCCGTACCTCTCGCCGTTCCATGAAATGCAGCGGTACAAAACCCACCCCAGCATCAAGCCGTTTTTTGAAGGTGCGAAGCGCATCTCCTACGGCGCGCGCGCGTTGAACGAGGGCGGCTTTCAGTCGTTGCCGAAACTCACCTTCCCCGGCGGTATGCTTATCGGCTGCGCCGCGGGTACGCTGAACGTGCCGAAGATCAAAGGCTCGCACACCGCGATGAAATCCGGCATGGTCGCGGCGGAGGCTATCGCCGAAGCACTCGCGGGCGACCGCCCAGCGGAAGTTACCGCCTATCCGCATAAGCTTGCCGATAGCTGGGTCTGGCCGGAGCTTTCCGCCGCGCGCAACATCCGGCCCGGTTTCGCGAAGTGGGGGCTTTATGGCGGAATCGTCAACGCCGCGATCGACACTTACGTGTTTCGCGGCAAAGCGCCATGGACGTTTAAAAATCATAACGACTACGAACAGCTTACTAAAGCCAAAGACGCGACACCGATCGAATATCCGAAGCCCGATAACAAACTCACCTTCGACCGGCTCTCCTCCGTGTTCATCTCCAACACCAACCATGAGGAAAACCAGCCGGCGCATCTCGTGCTGCTCGATCCTGCAAAGGCGATCAGCGTAAATTACGACGAGTATGCCAGCCCGGAGACACGCTATTGCCCGGCGGGTGTGTATGAGATTGTCGGCGCGGATGCGGGCCAGCCGCAGCTACAGATCAACGCGCAGAACTGTGTGCATTGCAAAACCTGCGACATCAAAGACCCGACGCAGAACATCAACTGGGTGGTGCCGGAGGGCGCGGGCGGCCCGAATTATCCGGGCGGGATGTAAACCTGTTTTTCCGTGGCTATGGCATGGAGTTTTAAATCGTTGGCATCGACCGGCACAGCTTCTACCTCCTGCGCCGCAAACGCGCAGCCGAGGCGGAAGGCGCGGGGCAGGGCGGCAAGGCTGCGGTCGTAATAGCCGCCGCCATATCCCAGCCGGTTGCCCAGCCTGTCGAACGCTAGTAGCGGCACCAGGATAAAATCTGGCGTCACGAGCGCGCCTTTGGGGTGCATGGTGCGGAAGCGCCCCGCCACTAGGCTGTCGCCCTGCGCCCAAGTTCTGAACTTCAGCGGCAGGCCAGGGGCAGGGGTTTCCGGCAGCGCTACCTCGTGGCCTATCGCCGCCAGCCGGTGCAGCAAATCCCGGATGTCGATCTCGCCTGGCAGGGGCCAGAAGCCGCCGATGATCGCGCCCGGCGGCGGCGGGCAATCGCGCAGCACATGCTCGCCAAGCGGCAACCCCAATGCCGCGTCGCAACCGGCCCGCGCAATCAGCGCTGCCGCCCGCGCTTCGGCTTTGGCTTGAGCCGCTGTCATTGCGAGGCGGTGAAGCCGCCGAAGCAATCCATCTTGCCTCTTTGTATTTTCAAGGGGCCGTGAGCCGGAATTCGATCCGGCGGTTCTGCGCGTAATCGGCCTTTGTCGCGCCGTTGGTCAGTGGATTGTTCGAACCCAAAGCGGAAATCGAAATCCGGCCTTCCGGCACGCCATCCTGCACCAGCAGATGCAGCACGGTGAGTGCGCGCGCGGCGGAAAGGTCGAAGTTGGAATGGTACGGGCCGCCGGTGATCTTCTGCGCGTCGGCATAGCCATCCACGCTCAAAATCCAATTCACATTTTTCGGTATCTTCGCGGCGATATTTTTTACCGCTTTGGCCACCTGCGCGATCTCCGCCTGCCCCGCCGGGGTGAGCGTCGCCTGATCCACCGGAAACAGCACATCGCTCTCGAACACAAAACGGTCGCCGACAATCCGCAGATTCGGCTCATCCGCCAAGGCCTGCCGCATGGCTTTGAAGAAGGTGCTTTGATATTGCTGCAACTCTTCCACCTTGCGGGCCAGCGCCTCGTTCAGCTGCCGCCCCAAATCCGCGATTTGCACATTGTCCTTCGTATCGGCTGCCTTCGCCGCATCCAGCGCCTGCGCCAGTGCGGCCAGTTGCAGCCGCATCGCCGCGATCTGCTGATTCAGTAAAGCAACTTGATCGGCCTGCTGTTTTGAAAGTTTCTTCTGCTTGGCAAGCTGCTCCTGCAATCCGGGCCCGGCATTCGCATCGGCTTCCATTTGCGTTTGCAGGGCGGAAATGCGGCCGGTGGCAGAGGCTGCCTGCGCCTCTGCGTCCGACAGCTGCGATTGCAATGTTTTTGATTGGCTCTGCAAATTGCCGATCGTGCCGTTTGCCCCTGCGAGTTGCTGCGTCAGCCCTGCATTCGCCGTCTGCGCCGCCGCGAGCTGGCTGTTCAGCGCCGCCAGCTCCTGCGTGAGACTCACATCTTTCGATGTTTCCAGCGAGAGGCTTTGGCTAAGTTCGGCAATCTGGTCGCGCAGCTGCGTGATCGTATTATTGCTGCCGGAGAGTGCGGAGGATAAAAACGCCTCCGCCAGCACGAAAACCAGCAGCACGAAAATCGTGACCATGAGCAAGGTGGAGAGCGCATCGACATACCCCGGCCAGGCGTCCAGCCCGTTGCCGCTTCTCCGCTTCATGCCCTGGTATCGTCCCGCACGGCGGCGATGGTCCGCGTCAGCACTTTGAGGTCGCTTCGCAATTCCGCCGTCGTCTGGGTGCGGCCCTGCTCGGATTCGGTCAGCAGGCGGGCCAAAAGCAGCTCGATATTCCGCAAATGCGCCCGCGCCGCCTCATCCGGGCCGCCGCCGTGCCGCGCATCGCCAAGCCGGGCGAGGGCAGGGGCAAGTGCTACCTGCGCTTCCGCCAGCTTCACCATAAGCTGCTGGCTGGCCCGCAACGTGTCGGAGAGCGCGCCCATCCGCTCATTCAAGGAGATCAAGGCGGCGTTGCCCTGCGCCCGCCCGTCCTCACCCCGGCTGAGTACGCGCTGGAGCGAATCCATGTTTTCCGCCGTCTGTTCCAGCAAAGCCTGCACATACACCGGCACGGAGGCCTCGCCATCGCCGCCCAGCACGCCGGTAGAAAGCCGAGTCAGCCCGGCCAGCCATTCCTCCAGCTCGTTGAAGAACCGGCCCATCGCCTGCCCGGCGGTGAGGTCCAGAAATCCCAGAATCAGCGCGCCGGAAAGCCCGAACATGGAAGAGGAAAACGCCGTGCCCATGCCGGCCAGCGGCCCGGCCAACCCGGCTTTCAGCTGCGCGAACATCCCGTTCACATCCCCGCCCGATAGGTTCATGCCGTTGATCACTGCCGCGACCGAGGACACGGTATGCAGCAGGCCCCAGAAGGTGCCGAGCAGGCCGAGGAAAATCATCACCCCGGTCACATAGCGGGAGAGTTCCCGGCTCTCGTCCAACCGGCTCTCGATGCCATCCAGAATCGTCCGCATCGCCTGGCCTGAAAGCGTGATCCGCCGTTCGCCATCCGCGCGGCCTTGCAGCATCCGCGCCATAGGCGCGAGCAGAACGGGCGGTGTAGCTTGTTGCAGCTTCTGCCGGTGGCGGCGGAACTCCTCGACCCACGCCACCTCAGGATAAAGCCGCTGCACCTGCCGCAGGTTCCAGAATACGCCGAAAACTTCTACCGCCACGATCACGGAATTGACCAGCGGATTGGCCATGTAAAACCGCGCCAGCTGCGGCGAGATGAGCGCCGCGATGCCATAAACCACGACACAGAACACGATCATGCGGATGAGGTAGCTGGCCGGGCGCGTCATTTTGCCAATGCTCCGACCACCGCTTCGTTTTCATCCTGCCCAGGTACGGAACCAAGCGCGCGTGGAATGACGTCGGCGGGGGCTACACCACATGCAACCAGCGCATCGCGCACAGCCCTGGCGCGAGAGAGCGAAAGCCGCATGGCGATGGAGGGGTCAGACGGATCGCCCGGCGCGCGGGCATTGATGCCAACAGGGGTTTTGCTGACGCAAAATGGCTTGAGCGCGGTGGCGGCGCTGGCGGGCAACGCGGCACTGCCCACGGGGAATTTGAATTCTAACGGCGCGAGAGGCACGTGCTTTACCACGGGAGGAAGGGGTGGTGAAACACGCGCCACCACCGGAACCGGAACCGGCACCGGCTTTGCCACTGCGATCGTAACGCCGTGATGATGAATAATACGATGACGATGCACCACGCGCCGCAGCGATGCTGTCGGTTCAGGCCTGTTCATAACCGGCGCGGGCATGGAGATCCCCGCCAGTTGCAACAAAGCCGCCTGGTTTACCTTAACCTGCGCTACAGCTAGCGCCGGGGACAAAACCAATGTGATGAAAAGGGCGAAAGAAAGTTTCACCCTAAAACTCTAGCCTTAACCTCTGGACGCCGCCAGACCGTCCTGCACTACTTCCAAAAGCCTGGGATGGAGATTTGGGTTCGCCGCGACCACCGTATCCGCGATGACATCCTTACCCTCGCCATCCGTCGCATACCCGCCAGCCTCGCGCACAATCAGCATCCCCGCCGCAATGTCCCAGGGTTTTATGCCCATTTCCCAATAGCCGTCATACCGCCCGGCAGCCACCCAGGCGAGGTCCAGCGCTGCCGAGCCAAACCGCCGCACCCCGGCGATCTGCGGCATCAGCGTGCTCAAGGTGCGGGCAAAGGCCAGCCGGTTCGCGCCAGAGGTCGCGGCGAACGGCACCCCGGTCGCAAACACCGCATCCTTCAACTCCCGCCGCGCGGAAACCCGCAGGCGCTTGTCGTTCAAATAGGCGCCAACGCCCTTTTCGGCCCAGAACATTTCGCCGTTCACGGGGGAGTACACCACCGCCGCCGCAACTTCAGCACTGCCATCGGGCAGGCGCTTCTCCAACGCCATGGAAATCGCCCAATGCGGAATGCCGTGCAGAAAGTTCGTCGTCCCATCCAGCGGATCGACCACCCAGCGCCAGGCCCATTTCTCGCTGCCCGATGCGCCGGACTCCTCCATGAGCATCGCGTAGCCGGGGCGCGCCTTCTCCAAATCTTCCCGTATGCTCTGTTCAGCGCGCATATCCGCCTGACTGACGAAATCGCCCGGGCCTTTCACGCTGACCTGTAGATTCTCAACCTCGTTGAAATCGCGCAGCAGCCGCTTCGCCGCCTTCTGCGCGGCAGCGTGCATCACGGTCATATGCGCGGAGAGTCGGGGCATCATGATAAAATTTAGCCTTTAGCTCTTTCGACGTAGGAACCATCTTCTGTCCGCACCACCACGCGCTCCCCGGCTTCGATAAACGGCGGCACGAGCGTCTTCACGCCGTTGGAGAGCTTGGCGGGCTTGTAGGAGGAAGACGCGGTCTGGCCCTTCACCACCGGATCGGCCTCGACGATTTCCAGCGTGACATGCGGCGGCAGGGTGATGGATACCGGGTCGCCCTCGACCAGCCCGACCGAGACCGGCATGTTGTCCTGCAAAAACGGCGCGGAGTCGCCCAAAATCGCGGCCGGGACCATGAATTGCTCGAAGGTTTCGCCATCCATCAGCACGAGGTTATCGCCGTCGGTGTAGGAATAGGTGTAGTCCTTATCTTCCGTGGTCAGCCGCTCGACGGTGTCGGCGGTGCGCCAGCGCTCATTGGTTTTGTTGCCGGTTTTCAGGTTCCGCATTTCCACCTGGATGAACGCGCCGCCCTTACCGGGGGTAATGATCTGCTGCTTCAGCACCGTCCAGCGGTTGCCTTCGTGTTCAATAACCTGCCCGGCGCGGATGAGGTTAGCCTGCTGTTTCATGAGAGGGTTCTGCCTGAATAGGTGAGGGATTGCGAAGCGGGGGCTTAACCCCCCGCCGCCGCTTCGGCAAGGGATGCCACAAAATCCGACTTGGTTAACGCTCGATTCATCATCTCTGCCCTATCCTTTTTTCTACTTCAGGTAGTGTACGCGGCGCAGCCCAAAGCGCCCGGTTTAAAGGTCTGGCTCGATGGAAAATATCAGTCAAAACGCGGTCGCGGCATTTTTGGCGCTCGCCCCCGCAGCATCTCTCGGCATCGGTCTCGCAGGCCCGGCGCAGGCGCAGAGCAGCATCTCCAGCAACCAATATGCCACGGTTAGCCTGTCGAATTACGCCACCGGCACGCCGGTCGGCATCACTTCCGGCACCACCATCGCGCCGCTTCTGGGCAATGCGGTGGAAGGCGGGAGCGGCGCTTTCTGGTCCATTACCAATTCCGGCGCAATCCGCTCGGCGGATGGCGTAGGCATCTCGCTCTCAGCCCCCGGCAGCGTCAGCAACGCAGGGACCATCGCCGCCGGATATAATGGCCTCGATCTCAATGCGGGTGGCGCGGTCAACAATAGCGGAACCATCACCGGCGGCCATATCGGGGTTTATACGGGCAACGGCCTCGGTAGCGTCAGCAATTCCGGGCTCATCACCTCGCGCACGGGCGATGCCGTCTCCCTCTATAGCGGCGGCAGCTTCAGCAATGCCGCCACCGGGCAGCTCATCGGCGGCTATTCCGGGGTGTACGGCGGCGGCGCTGGGGCTTCCATCCAGAACGCAGGCATTATTTCCGGCACCAGCTTCGGTGTTTATCTCTCCGGGCTCAGCAGCGTGACCAATTCCGGCAGCATCAGCGGCGGGGTGGATGGCGTCATCGATGTCGGCGCCCATGGCTCGGTGAGCAACACCGGCATCATCACAGGTGGCAATACCGGCCTGCGGCTCGGCGCAAGCGGGCAGGTGCAGAATTCCGGGACGATCACTGGCGGGATCATCGGCGTGAAGCTCGGCACGGGCAGCAAGCTCAGCAACGCCGCCAGCGGGCTCATCCAGGGCGGCGACATCGGCCTGCTGGCAGGCAATAATGTTTCGGTCAGCAATGCGGGCAGCATTCTCGACAATACCGTGGCTGGCGCGGAGCTTGGCCAAAGCGATACGCTCAGCAATACCGGCGTCATCGCGGGTGTTACGGGCATTGTCGCCACCGGCGGCAATATCACCATCGCCAATGCGGGGCTTATTGCCTCAACAGTTCCTGGGGGCACCGCCATCGCGCTGCAAGGCAACGATCTTTTGGAGCTCGATACCGGCTCGCAAATCATCGGCGATATCGATGGCGGCAATTCAGCGAGCCAGATCAGCCTGGCTGGCAGCGGCGCGCTTACCAGCAATATTGGGCATTTCGGCGCGAACAGCGGGCTTGCCATCGCACAGGATGCGGATTGGACCGCTTCGGGCAACTGGACCATCGCCAACGTCACAAACTCCGGCACCTTCCAACCGGGCATCATCGGCACCCCGCTCAGCCTGACCGGCGATTTCACCCAGATGCCCGGCGGCACCACGCGGGTTCTCGTCACGCCATCGCAGACCACGCAGTTCAACATCACCGGCGCTGCGCAACTCGGCGGGAATCTGGTCTATATTCTGGCGCCGGGAGCCTATGCGCCGGTGGAGGAAAACTTTCTCACCGCAACCGGCGGCGTTACGGGGAGCTTCGCCAGCGTCAGCGCGACGCAGACACCAAGCCAGCAGATCGCCCAGCAAAGCCTCTCCGTCCCGGTGGCGCTGCAAATTTCCGATAGCACGCGCGGCGCGGACCTTGTCATCACGCAGCAATTCACCATCGCCCCGCGAGACGCCGCCTTGTTCGCGGATGCTGGTCAGGTCATGGCGCTCGACGCGGAGCGGGCGAGCGATACGCTGCTTCGTCATGCAACCGGCAATGCCGCGCCATGCCCGGCGGGCAGCCTGCCCGCCGAATACGGCGCGCGGGCAAACATCGCCGGGGCGCTCGCAAGCGGGTTTTGCGCGGCAGGCGGCTGGGTGGAAGCCTCCGGCACCGATATGAGCGAGACCGATGCATACGGCGCGCGCAACGCGGGCTTTCTCGCGGGCATCGGCCGGAAAATCGCCGGCACGGATGCCCGGATCGGCGTGGCGGCGGGGTATGACGAAACTTCGCTCGACGATAAATCCGGCGGCACGGCCAGCATCGACACCATGCGGCTTGGCCTTTATGGCGCGCTGCCGATTGGCCGCCTGGCGCTTTCCGCCAGTGTGCTGGATGGCATTATCACCGGCGGCACGGCGCGGGCCACCGGCGCGGGCGGGGCACTGGCTCGGAGTGTTGGCAACACCGTCTCCGGCGCCGTGCAGGCGGCATTGCCAATGCAATATGGCGCGGCCTTATTGGCGCCGGAGGCGGGGCTGCAACTGGCCTATGTAAGCGCTGGCCCGGTGCGCGAGAGCGCGCCCAACCGCGCCTTCGCCGTCACCGCGGGTTCCTCCGGCGGCGGTAGCCTGCGGCCTTATCTTCGCATGGAGGTCGCGCGCAGCTTCATCACCGCCAGCCAACTCATCTTCACGCCGCAGGCAAGCCTTGGCGTCACCTATCAGCTCGGCAACCCTGGTGGCGCGGTTGATCTCGCCTCTGCGGACGGCACCGGCTTTACCGCCCGCGCCATGAGGCTGGACGCTGCCGCCGGGCAGGCGATGGCGGGCCTCTGCGCCGGGCGCCGCAACTGGTCACTGAATCTGCGCTACGGCGCACAGGTGGCGGGCAACTGGTCGTCGCAGACCGTTACCGGGGCGTTGCAGATAAAATTTTAAATTAACCATTTTTTGGTTAATTCAAAATTTTATCGATTATAGCGGGATTTTCCCAAATCCACCCGGCTGGTCATAAATATAAAGCGGCAGCGCCGTGCCGCTGATCTTTCCCCGCAGCGCCGCAATAATCTCCCGCCCGCGCTCCGGCGGCACAAAAAACCGGGCAGTTCCCGGCGCGGCATCCAGCTGGTGCAGGTAATAGGGTTTTACCCTCGCCCGCAGCATGGCGCGGAACAGATCGCCCAGCGCCGCCTCGCTATCGTTCACCCCGGCCAGCAACACGCTCTGGCCCAGCACGGGTATGCCGCGCCGCTGCAACCGGCCCAGACTCTGCACCGCCGTCGCCGTAAGCTCCCGCGCGTGATTGATGTGCACGGCCACGAACAGCGGCTTTTCAATATCCAGCGCGTCCGCCAGCGCATCCGTTACCAGCGCCGGGTCCGCCACCGGCACGCGGGTATGGATGCGAAGCAGCTCGACATGCGGGATCGCGCTTAACGCCTGCAAAATATCGCGCAGGCGCCGAGCCGAGAGGATCAGCGGGTCGCCGCCGGTTAATATCACTTCCCTTATGCCCGGATGCGCCGCGATATACTCATAAGCACGTGCCAGCGCCGCCGCATCCAGCACGCCTCCATCCGGACCAACCTGCTCGCGCCTGAAGCAGAACCGGCAATACACCGGGCAGGCGAGCAACGGCTTCAGCAGCGCCCGGTCCGGGTAACGGTGCACAATGCCCGGCACGGGGGAGAGTGCCTCATCGGCGATCGGGTCGGCGCTTTCATGCAAGGCGGTGATCAGCTCGGCGGCATTGGGAATGAATTGCAGGCCAATCGGGTCGTTCGGCGATTCGATCAGCGCGGCCAATGCCGGAGGTAGCGCGATGGCGTAGCGCGCCGCCACCGCATCCAGCCCGGCGCGCATGGCTTCGGTTACGAGCCCGGATGCGATAAGCTCATCCGTGGAGCGCAAGCTGCGGTGAAGCATGATGGCGGTGTAGAGTGAGAGCGATGATGTCTCAACCCTGGGAGAATCTGGCAGGCCGGCTGCATGCTTTGCGGCGGCGGAACCTGCTGGCGCAGGCCGTCCGGGCATTTTTCAATGCGCGTGGATATATGGAGGTGGAAACACCCTACGCCGTGCCTGTGCCGGGAGAGGAAGTACATTTGCGCGCCGTGCCAGCAGGCGAGCTTTACCTTAATACCAGCCCGGAGTTCGCCATGAAAAAACTGCTGGCGGGTGGCTCCGGGCCGGTCTTCCAGCTTGCCCGGGTCTGGCGGGACGAGCCGTGGTCCGGCACCCATGCGCCCGAGTTCACCATGCTGGAATGGTACTCAGACCGCGACGATATGGCGACGCTGATGGACGAGACGGAGGCGCTGTTGCGCGCCACCCTGCCGCCAGCCGTGACGTGCCGGGACACAACCACCAGCCTGGAACTTTTCGAGCGCATCACCGTGGGACAAGCGTTTTTCCGCTACACCGGCGCGGATGTGCTGGCCACCGCTGGCGACGCGGCGGCACTGGCCGCGGCTGCTGGGGCGGTGCTGCGGGAGGGTGAGGATTGGGAAGATTTGTTTTTCCGTCTGCTCCTGGAGCGGATCGAGCCGCATCTCGGCCGCGCGCATCCCACCTTTCTCACCCATTGGCCCGCGGCGCAGGCGGCCTTAGCGCGGCGCGACCCAACGGATGCGCGCGTCGCCGAGCGGTTCGAGCTTTATTGCTGCGGCATGGAGCTGGCGAACGCATTTGTGGAGCTGACCGATGCCGATGAGCAGCGCGCGCGGTTTGTCGCCGACCGCGCCCGGCGTCACTCGCTCCATGGCCCGGACTGGCCGATGGATGAGGATTTTCTCAAAGCTGTCGCGCGCCTGCCGCCCTGCTCTGGGGCGGCAATGGGGTTCGACCGGCTGGCGATGCTGGCCACCGGCGCGCCACGCATCCGCGACGTGCTCTGGCTGCCGGATGGCGAAGTTTAGCTCGCCTCGCCGAACGCCGCCTCGGGCGAGGCCAGGGACTTCATCAACTCGAACATGCGCTTTCGCATGGAAGGGTCGGTAATGCGGTAGTAGGCGCGGACCAGCTCCAGCGTCTCCCGCTTGGTCAGCTGGTCATCCACCCCGCTGGCAAACGGCTCCTGCGCTTCGGCAAAGCCATACATCCGCCCGCGCGGGCCGGAGATCGGGCTTTCGTTCATCCCCTCGGGCATATCGTCGAAGAAATAGCTGATCGGCACGTCCATCACGCGGGAAATATCGAACAGGCGCGAGGCGCCGACCCGATTCACCCCGCGCTCGTATTTCTGCACCTGCTGAAAAGTCAGGCCCAGCGCGTCACCAAGCCGCTCCTGCGACATGCCCAGCAGCGTGCGCCGGAGCCGGATGCGGGAGCCCACATGGATGTCGATAGGGCTGGGCCGGCTTTCACGTTCATGTTTTTCGGCAATCTCATCGGCCATAATCGTTCTTAAACTCCAATAAGCGGTAGCGTCTCATCGCCACCCAGCAGCCTCAAACCACCGTTTCATACCAAAATCTGGTTACCAGCGGTTAACGAATAAGGCAATACAAAAATTAACCACCCGGATTAATTAAATAGACATACTTATTGCCATTCCCAATATTGAGGGCGGCTTTTCACTTAAATAAGCACACCCGCGAGAATTACTACCATAGCGAGTATAGCAGGAAAAACGAGGCCAAGCCTAGCGTAAATCGTCTCCGGAAGGCTTCCTGGCAAAGATGTAACCAATACGCCCTGGGCGTTTAGAGGTAAGCTGGCCGTTACATGGCCGAAAGCGTCGATCATCGCGGAAATGCCGGAGTTCGCGTCTCGCGCGAGGGGCATTCCCTCCTCCACCGCCCGGAGCCGCGCATTCGCAAAATGCTGGCGTGGCCCCGCCGAGTCGCCGAACCAGGCGTCATCGGTGATGTTGAGCATCCAGGCAGGCCGGTCGCGCTCATCCACAATCTGTCCGCTGAACACATCCTCATAGCAGATTTCCGGTGCGAGCGGCGGCAGGCCGGGGATATGCAATGTTTTTGGGCCTGCGCCGGGGGTGAAGCCGCCGCCCAGAATATCCGGGATGATCTTCACCGGAATCCAACGCGGCATGTATTCGCCGAACGGCACCAATTTCCATTTGTCGTAGGCGGCAACGGCAGGGCCAGGCCCGTCGGTCACTACCAGCGCGTTGCGGAAATCTGTATTGCTCAGCACCCGCAGCGAACCGGCTAGCACGGGCGCGGTGCCAGTCGCTGTCGCCAGAGTGGCCCGCGCGCCCGCGTCCGAATCCAGCAGCCAGGGGCTTGCCGCCTCCGGCCAGACGACGGCGTTCGCCCCGGCTGCAAGTCCTGCCTTGCTCATGGCAAGCAAGCGCTGCCAATGCGTCATCAGGGTTGGCCGGTCGAAGCTGCCGGGAACGGGAAAATCCGGCTGCACCAGCGCAAGCTTCACGGCGGCGGGTGAGACGGGCTGTTGCAGCCGCCACAGGCCGAACGCGGCCCAGGCGACGAGCGCCGCGGCAAGTACAGCCAACCCACGCCGCCGGAACAGCGGCAACCCGGCGAGGATGACCGTGACAAGCGTCAGCCCATGCACCCCGGCCAGCGCCGCGGGTTGAATGAAAATATCGCCAAGCCGTCCGGGTATGGTCCAGTCCGTCCCCCAGAAATTCCAGGGGAAGCCGGTGAACAGGAATTGCTGGAGCAGATTGGAGAGTACCCAGGCGCCTGCGAAAACCAGCAACCGGCCCAGGCCGGGCTTGATAAAGCTTGCCGCCAGCGCCGGAATGACCGTGTAGAACGCCACGGCCCAGGCGAGCAGCGGCGCGGCGAATGGCACGAGCCACCAGAAGCTCGCGGCTTCAGTGAGGATGGGCTCGGTGATCCAGTACAGCCCCGCCAATGCCAGGCCGAAGCCGAACAGCCAGCCCGTTAGGGCCACCTGAAATTTGGTCCGCGCCGCATCGATGAGCTTGAGCAGGGCAGGGACGCTGAACAGCAATACTGGTAGCAGATGCACCGGCGGCAGCGCCAGCGCCGAGGCCAGGCCCCATAGGAAAGCGCGAAGTAGCGGATGAGCGTGGAGAAAAGCCAGAACGCGCGCCGCATAGCCGCCGCCCCGCCGCGCGTTGCCGCCGCTCTCTATCTCCCGCAGCACCCTATCCATGCGGCAGCCGGAATTTTAGCGCGGCCTCGTCGAAATCTGCCGCGGTTTCATGCCGGGTGGAAGCCTTTGTCTCATCCCGCGCCCGCACAAGCTGACAGGTCGCCAGCCCCGCCTTCGCCGCCGCGTCCAGCTCGGCCTCAATGTCCGATAGAAACAAAAATTCGCCCGGAGAAACATTCACCCCGCGCGCGATCGCGGCATAGCTGGCAGCTTCGCGCTTGCCCCCAACCCGCGTATCAAAAAAACCCTGAAACAGCGCCGTGAGATCGCCCGTGACCGAGTGCCCGAACAACAGTTTTTGCGCTTCCACGGAGCCGGAGGAATAAACGAACAGGCGCAACCCCGCCTTTGTCCAGCGCCGCAATGCGGGGGCTACATCCGGGTAGATTTCGGCCTTTATCTCGCCGGAGGAGTAGCCCGCCTGCCAGATCATGCCCTGGATCACTTTTAGCGCGGTGATTTTCTCGTCGCGGTCCATCCAGCCGAGCAGCGTTTCCAGCCGTGGCTCGGGCACCTCAGCCAAGGCCGCATGATTTTCCGACGCCGTCACAAACGCCGCCATGCGCGCCCGCGCGTAAGGAAATAGCGCGTTATGCACGAAGGCGATCGGCGTCGTCGTGCCCTCGATATCCGTGAGGATCGCGGCGATGGTCACGCGACGGGGAAGCGCGCGGAAATTGCATCGCCGGTGAAATGCGCGACCCAGCCGGAGGTGTCGGTGAATACCCGAAGTGCCGTGAAAAACGGCTGCGGCCCGGCGTCGAACCAGTGCTTCACCTGGGCCGGCACGGAGATGAGATCGCCGGCCTCACACAATGCGTCGTACACGTGGCCATCCACATGCATCACGAAATGCCCGCTGCCGTGCACGAAAAACCTTATCTCGTCCTCGGTGTGGATATGCTCGGCGAGGAATTTCTCGCGCAATGCCGGTACCGCCGGATTGTCCGGTGTCAGCTTCACCACATCCGCCGAGCCCGCGCCCTTGGTCCCCATCAGCGTGTTGAGATACGGGCGGTAGGCTTGCAGGATTACCTCCGCGCCATCTTCCGGCGAGAGTGTTACCGGGCTTTCCCAGCGCTCGAAATCCACGCCGATGGGCCGAAGCCGGGCTGCGATCTGCCGGGCGTCCTCGCTGACAAACACCGGCTGGGATGGGTTGCTGTCCTCGTAGATCGTCAAACGGCTCATTTCATCCGCCTCCGTTCAAGCTCGCATTGCAGCAGAAATTCCAGCGCTTCCAGCCGCCAGAAGGCGTGCTCCACGCTCGTCCCCCAGGCATATACCCCATGCCCCGCGATGGCGTAGCCCACCGGCGGGTCGCGCTTCAGCAAGGGCTCGATCCAGGCGCTAAGGCGGGCGATGTCCTGATCGTTCTCATAGACCGGCAAAACCACATCCAGTTCATGCGTGGTAAAACCGAAGGCTTTCAAAATCTCATAGTTGGAGAAGGTGATCGCGCCCTGCATGGAAAGCACCGTCGCTGCAACGGAATGCCCGTGCAGCACGGCGCCCACGGGCGGGAACAGCCGGTACAGCTGGCAGTGCAACAGGGTTTCCGCACTGGGCTTCTGGCCTTCAACCATCGCCGTGCCGTCATAGTCCACGGCGATAATGTCGGCTGGCGCGAGGCGGCCTTTGTGCACGCCGCTGCGGGTGATCGCGATGGTCTGATCGTCGATACGCGCGGAAAGATTGCCGGCGGAGCCCGGCACCCAGCCACGCCGGTCCATGCGCTGGCCGATCTCGGCGAGCGCAGCGGCCAAACCCTCAGGAACCATTTCAGCCCTGGTTGACGGTCGTCTTGTTTTGCTCCGGCAGCGGCGCGTTCAATGTGCCGTTGGGCGCGCTCATCGAGGCATCCTGCGGCTTTGCATCGTCCGAAGCGACATTCGCTTTGAAGGTTTTGATCCCCTTGCCGAACTCGCCCATGAGGTTGCTGACCTTGCCGGTGCCGAACAGCAGCAACACCACGACCATGACGATCAGCCAGTGCCAGATGCTTAATCCACCCATCTCATAATCTCCGCCCAAACAGTTCCCAGCATTCTACGCGCATCCGGCCGGGAAGCCAAATAAGGATTAGCGGAAGAGCGATGCAGCCAGCATGGAGCCGAGATTGTAGAGAATGTGCAACGCGATGCCGGGCCGGATGGAGCGGAACCTAAGCCGCAACAGCACCGTTGCCACCGCGACCAGCCCGACATCGATGAACCCTGGCGGGTAATGGATTTTCTCCGGCGTATGCGCCGCCATGAAAGCAAGCGTGGTAATGACGCCCGCCCAAAGCGGCCCCAGCCTTGCGGCGATACCCGCGAAGGCGATGCCGCGAAACACCAGCTCCTCCAGCGCCGGGCCGATGAAGATGGCGATGAGGAGGATGGGGGCGACCATGGCGGGAGAGCCGGTGAATAATTTCTCCATCGGCAGCGCTTGCAGCCTCAAGAGATCCGGCGGCATGAAATGGTAAAGCGTGAGCACGACGGCGATGATGCCCAGCGCGCAGGCCGTGGCCGTGAGATACGCGGCCGGGGAAGCGGCGCGCCAGGCTAGGCCGGAGGCACCGCCATCTGCCCGGCGCTCTGGCCCAAACCGGCAGAAATACCAGATTGCCCAGGCGCTCGCGGCCAGCTCGCCCACGCACACCGTGCCGAGCAAAAACCGGCGTCCTGAAAAATCGATAGGCAGCGGCCTGTGCCCCGCGAGCGCGATGAAATTCACGATGGTAAGGACATTCGCGAGCAGCGCACCGCCCGCTGCCATCATGATGCCGAAGCCGATCATCGCCCAGATGCCTTGCACCAGGCCGAGCGCCCCGGGCCGCCGCCGCGCACCGGGCAGCAAAGCGAAGCAGAAGCCAAAAGCAAAGAGATCGCCGCCGAATTCCGCGCCCAGCCCTGCGAGCTTAAGCCGGATATGCGCCAGATGGTGAAACACTGCCCAGCCGAACCCCAGCATGGCCGCAGCGCCGATGGCTGCGAATGCCGCCAGCCAGGCGAGGCTTGCGATCAAGACCCTCATGCGTCCCTGAATTTCTCGATGATCGCGCTGGGCGCGATGCCGGATTGCCGTAGCGCGCGCAGGCTCGCCGCATTGTCGCGCTTGGCCAGGCGGCGGCCCAGCATGGCCGCAGCGCCGATGGCTGCGAATGCCGCCAGCCAGGCGAGGCTTGCGATCAAGACCCTCATGCGTCCCTGAATTTCTCGATGATCGCGCTGGGCGCGATGCCGGATTGCCGTAGCGCGCGCAGGCTCGCCGCATTGTCGCGCTTGGCCAGGCGGCGGCCCAGCGCGTCCGTCAGCAGCCGGTGATGGGCATAAACCGGCGTGGGCCAGCCCAGCAATGCTTGCAACAGCACATGGATATGCGTCGCCTCACGCAGATCCTCTCCGCGAATGACATGGGTGATGCCTTGCAGCGCGTCGTCATGCACCACGCAAAGGTGGTAGCTCGTCGGCGTGTCCTTGCGCGCCAGCACGGCATCGCCGAACCGCTCCGGCGTTGCCTGAACCCAGCCAAAACCATCCTCGAAAAATTCCAATGGCCCTGCCTGGCCGGCGGCTAAGTGCATATTCAGCCGCAACGCATAGGGTTCGCCAGCTGCGATCCTGGCCTCGTGCTCAGCCCTGGACAGCTGCCGGCATGTGCCGGGGTAGATTGCCTCCGCCCCATGCGGTGCGGATTGCGCCTGGGCAATTTCGCGCCGGGTGCAAAAGCAGGGGTAAAGCAAATCGCGCTCCCGAAGCTTTCCGAGTGCTGCCTGATATTCTGGCAGGTGTTGTGACTGCACACGCATTTCGCCATGCCAGTCCAGCCCCAGCCAGCGCAAATCCTCGAAAATTGCCTCCGCATATTCGCGGCGGCAGCGCGTGGTGTCGATATCTTCCAGACGCAGCAGGAATTCATCCCCTAGCGTGCGGGCCTTCCAGGCCGAAAAGGCGTGACCCAGATGCAGAAAACCGGTCGGGCTGGGGGCGAAGCGCGTGATGATGCTCATGCCGTGCCACGATATGACAATCGGTTTACATCCGCCACTTGCGACTTGCGGCGCTAGCCTGGTTTTGTCATAAATCTCGCATGACTCGCTTCGGCCACAATATATGGCAGGATTCGGCGGCTCAGCCCCTGCATTTAGCCTCGCTTCGGGGCAGGTTGCGTAATGCCTGACGGCGGGCTCAACTTCCCCGCGTTGGTTTTGAATGCGGATTTCCGTCCGCTCTCCTATTTCCCGTTATCGACATGGAACTGGCAGGACGCCGTGAAAGCGGTGTTTCTCGACCGGGTTTCTGTTTTGTCCGAGTACGAGAAGGAGGTTCACAGCCCGAGCTTCTCCATGCGGCTGCCGAGCGTGATTGCATTGCGCGATTTCATCCCCTCGGCGCGGATGCCCGCCTTCACGCGCTTCAATGTGTTTCTGCGCGACGGTTTCACCTGCCAGTATTGCGACCATAAACGCCCGGCGCCGGAACTCACCTTCGACCATGTGATTCCGCGCGCGCGGGGGGGCCGCACAAGTTGGGAAAATGTCGTGACCGCCTGCGGCGCCTGTAATTTACGCAAAGGAGCCAAGCTGCCGCGGGAGTGCAACATGATCCCGCGCCATGTGCCCAAACGCCCAACGAGCTGGGAGTTGCAGGACAAGGGCAGGGGATTCCCGCCAAACTTTCTGCATGAAAGCTGGCGGGATTTTCTATACTGGGATTCCGAGCTGGAAAATTGATTGCTTAATCTGGCTAAATCAAAGCATTTCCGGCTAGGCAACCATAAACATTCCAGCATCGACCGAGCGTTGCTCGGCCAGCTTGCAGCGAATCGCATCCACGACCGGCCCTTTATCCGTGAACGGCGCGCAGGATTTCTCCTCCCGCATCGTCTGCGCGAAATCCGGGAACAAGGTGAGCGCGCCAGCGCCATTCTCGAAGCTGCCCCGGTTGCCGGTCTCGAGATAGGATTCGACCGCGACGTTTTCGGCGAAGATTACTGAGTGTTCCGCCAGTTCGATGTGGTAATACGTTACGGTCTTGCGCTGTAACTGCGTGATATTGGCATTGTTAACAAGTGTTTTCGCCGGAATGAGATGCTCTTTAAGGAAGAGCGCGTGGTCTGGGGATAGAATCAAATCCCGGCTGGGCGCGCCTTCACCAAATGTATCGGCGGCGATGCGGATGGGCTGCGCTTTCTCGGGCTTTGGATGCCTGCACAAATCGATGGTGCGCTTGCCGATCCAGATAATCGCGGCCTCATCGCCAGAATGCGTAATGAGCGTATCGCCAACCGCCAGATATTCCACTGCAACTTCGCCTTGCACGGTGAGAATTCGCGTTTCGGCTGCAAAACATGGAGCGTCATTGGATATTTGCGTACCTGTTGTTGGCGGAACAATCTGCGGCGCCCGGTCCGAGGCAGGCGCTTCGTTCAAATCGATCAGGATCGGCGAATCGCTGACCGCGATTGTAACGGTGTCGCCGCCGGTATAGCTCGCAATCGCATTAGTGCCTTGCATCGGGTCGAAAACCTGCGCGGTATTGAAGGAATTCCCGAGCGAAATCGTGACATAATCGGTGGGTGCGCCCACCTCGCTCTGCGTTGCGCTGTTCCAGATTTCCGGTTCAGCCCAGACGGAGAGAACATAATCCCCGTCCGGCTTTTCCATCAGCAGTGAATTGCCGGTGGAAGGCAGGCCGGAGATGGAATAATCCAAACTTCCTGGCGAAACATTCGCTGAACCTGAACTATCTTGCAGGATGCTGGTCAGATTATGAATCGCCGTTGCAACAGGCTTCGGTGCCGTGGTGTAGTCGAACAACCCGAACCCATCGTCGCCCTGCGGGCTGCCTGGCGCGTAGGCGTCCATCAGGTCGTACAGATAAGTCTCTGAAATATTCTGCTGCGCGGTGTCCATCAACAGATCGAGCGTGTAAACCGCCTGCACATTCGGATTTACGGTATCCGTGGAATATCCGGTTTCCGTATAAACCGCCGGCTCATTGGGATTGCTGGTATTGGGAAAAGCCGATGCCCGGCTCACCCAGGTTGCAGGCGCTTCTGGCAAATTCGGCGAAGCATTATAGTTCGGGTACGGGTGCTGATTGTCGTAATTCGCCATCCCATTGGCGACCGGGTCCGGGCCGACATCCGTTCCGGCGCCTCCGCCCGAACCGTAGCCCGTGAAATAATCGACGCCTACGCCGCTAAGATTCGGGTCAGCCTGCACATCCGCGACAATCGCCGCCTGCATCTCCTCAGCACCCTGCAAGCCCGTTGCGCCATTGAATGTTACCGGCCAATTATTAATCTCATTGGCGCCTTCAATCGCGATTACGCTGCCCGGCCTTGCGGCTTCAACCTGGTCAACCAGTTGCAACTGCGCTTCGATATCCGCATTGTTCGAGCCGCTCACCATGAAAGTGAAATCGATCCCGGCCTGTGCTATCGAAATATAGTTGCCGATCGGCGCGGAACCGTTGGCGCCATTGCTGATCGCGTCACGAATCTGGTTGACGCCAAGATACTGCATATCGGAAATGATCTGTGAAACATTGGCATATTCACCGTCGGTATATTCTATATGCGTATTGACTCCGATACCATCGAGATAATCCGCTGTCGAAATAGCTTGTACCGAACTTAGTGAATCAGTCATTCCATCATCCTTTACGCGATTAACGCGAGGATTAAGAACATGTCATGACGCCGGATTGCAAGCGTATTTCTTAAAGTTTAACATTAAATCGGCACGATCGTGGTTTCGTTAACCGATACGATATTACTTTTGTATCAAAAGTTAGAAGAAAAATACTTTAAAAAGGCAAAATACCCTGCTTTGGACCAACTTTCACACAGACACTGCCATCAGCGAATTTTATGTGCAGTGCAACACCGGGAATTGCCTTTGATACGCTTGTCACCGGGACATTTTTCGCGTTTGTTATCAGAGCGAAACCACGTGCCAGCACCGCTGAATATGAAACAGCTTCCAGCCGCGCTGCCGCATTTTCCAGGCGCAGCCTTGATTCTCTGAGAGAGCCGGGTAGCGGCGCGTCGAGCTTTTGTGACAGCAGCGTTAACGTATTCCGCCGCGATGCGATCACGCCGCGCGGATGCGTAAGCTGGTAACGCGTTGTATCAAGGCGCTTTTCATGATCGCGCAGGCGATTCGGCAGTGCCGCGTCGAGCCGCGCGGCCAGCCCCAGCACGGCGTGGCGATGCCCGGCCAAAATTTCCCGCGGGTGGCGCAGCCGGTTCGCCAGCCCGTCCAGCCTGCGGTGCTGTGTCACGGCATAATTCGGCAGGGCCAGCGCCAGCCGCTCCCCGCGGTCATCCAGCCGCTGTCGCGCCGCGCCCATAATGCTGGGCAAATCCGGCAGCTTGCTGCCTGCGCGGTCCAGCAGCAGCCGCGCGCGGGAGCTAATGCCCGCCACCGCGCCAGTCAGCCGGGCGGTTTTCTGGGCGAGGTCCGCGAGCAGCTCTAGCCGGGCGGGAATGGCCATTTCCGCCGCTGCTGTGGGGGTGGGGGCCCGCCGGTCGGAGACGTAATCGATCAGCGTCGTGTCGGTCTCATGCCCCACGGCGGAGATGAGCGGGATGGTGCACGCCGCCGCCGCACGCACCACGGCCTCGTCGTTAAAGGCCATCAGATCCTCCAGGCTGCCGCCGCCGCGCGCCACAATCAGCACGTCGGGCTTTGGGATGGTCCCGCCCGCCGCCAGGGCCGAGAACCCTTTGATCGCGGCGGCAATTTGCCCCGCCGCTGCCTCGCCCTGCACGGCAACCGGCCAAAGAATGATGGGCCGGGGAAATCGCCTGGCGATGGTGGTCTTAATGTCTTGCAGCACCGCGCTCTGTGCCGAGGTCACAACGCCGATCACCCTCGGCAGCATTGGCAGAAGGCGTTTGCGCTCGAACAACCCTTCCGCCGCCAGCCTTACCTTCAGCGCCTCAATCCGCGCCAGCAGCGCCCCGGCGCCGGCATATTCCAGCCGTTCCACGATCAACTGATACTCAGAACGCTCGGGGTAGGAGGTCAGCCGCCCGGTCGCGATCACCTCCACGCCGTTTTCCGGCTTCAGTCCCACCCTCGCGGCGGTCGCCTTCCAAATGATCGCGCGGATTTTCGCACCCTCGTCCTTTAGCGCGAAATACTGATGGCCTGAGCCGTAAGCCTTGAATTCCGTGATCTCGCCGCGCACCCGCACGCGGCCGAACGCGCCTTCCAGGGTTTTTTTCACCGCCCCGGCCAGCTCAGAGACGGAGAACTCGGGCGTATTCGGCAATAGGTCGCTCATGGATGGAACCTATGATAGAGCGCGCGCGGGTAACAGGGGGCGCGGATATGCGGGTATTGATCATCGGCTCCGGCGGGCGGGAACATGCGTTGGCCTGGGCTATCGCGCGCAGCCCTTTGCTCACGCAGCTTTTTGTCGCCCCCGGCAACCCGGGCACCGCCGCTATCGCCACCAATGTGCCCGTTCGCACTACGGACATCGCGGGCTTGGTCAGCTTCGCGGTGGAAAAACGAATCGATCTCGTGATTCCGGGCCCGGAGGCACCTTTGGTCGCGGGCATTGCCGATGCCCTTGCCGTCGCCGGCATCACCTGCTGCGGGCCCTCCGCCGCCGCCGCGCAACTGGAGGGCAGCAAGACCTTCACCAAAGAGGTCGCGGATGCCGCCGCCATCCCCACCGCCGCGTGGGATTGTTTTGAGGACGCCGACGCCGCGCATGACTATGTCGAGGAAATGGGCGCGCCCATCGTCATCAAGGCGGATGGCCTCGCTGCCGGCAAGGGCGTGGTCGTGGCGCTGACGCTGGACGACGCGCACGAGGCGATCACCGCCATCATGGAAGACAAGGTCCACGGCGCCGCTGGTACGCGGGTCGTCATTGAGGAATGTCTGGAGGGCGAGGAAATCTCCGTTTTCGCGCTCTGTGACGGGCTTGACGCGCTTTATCTCGGCTGCGCCGCCGACCATAAGCGCGTGGGGGAGGGTGACACCGGCCCCAATACCGGCGGCATGGGCGCGATCTCTCCACCCCCCTGGGCCACGCCAGCGGTCATAGACAAGACCATGGAAAAAATCATCCGCCCGGCGCTGGCGGAGATGGCGAGGCGCGGCACGCCGTTCCGGGGCTTTCTCTTCGCCGGGCTAATGCTGGAAGCCGATGGACCGAAGCTCATCGAATTCAACGTGCGTTTTGGCGACCCGGAATGCGAGACGGTGCTGCCGATGCTGGAATCGGATTTGCTGCAAGCACTGCTGGCCGCGACAAACGGCACGCTTAAAGACGTTGAGTTGCGCTGGAAAACGGGGGCCTCCGCCACCGTGGTGATGTGCTCAAAGGGCTACCCGGGCGCCTACGCCACCGGGGGCGAGATTTTCGGGTTGGAGGAAGCAGCCGCGCTGCCGGGCGTTAATATCTTCCATGCGGGTACGATGGCGGACCAGGGCGGCATTCTCGCCAATGGCGGGCGAGTGCTGGCGGTAAATGCAACCTCTGCAACATTGGAAGAAGCCGTCGCCCAAGCCTACGCGGCGGTCGATAGCATCGAATGGGCCGATGGGTTTTGCCGGCGGGACATCGGCAAGCGCGCAATTTTCGCGGGGAAATGGCCCGGCCCCGCGGGTGAACCAAACAAAGGACAATAAAACCCTTAAATATTCTTGACAAATATATCAATTTGACATTATCGTCAAAATATAAGGAATTAGCATAGATCCATATGGATTTCGGCGAGGGGACGGCAAATGCAACAAGCGGCTTTTTCGGAGAACGATCTGAATTTGGCGCCTTCAATCTCTGATTGGGTCATGCTGCATCAGCTTACCGCTAAATATTGGTCGCGTGTCGATCGCACCTCCGATCGACCTGTTCATGAACTCTATACCGAGGATGGCGAAATGCTGATCGGTACGCTGGAGAAGCGCGGTCAAGCTGAAATTGCCCAATTTTTTGCAGATCGCGAAATCGCGGAAGCAACGGTCGGGCGGCGCACTAGGCACATTATGTCAGGTTTTTTCGTTGAGGCGGATGGGCTTGACGCCGCCATCCTACGTTCCACGATCTTGGTGTTCGCGGGCGTTGGAGAATTGCCCTTGGCCAGCGCTCCCCCCTCTTCCATCGGTGACTTTATCGATCGCTGTGTAAGATGCTCAGATGGCAACTGGCGCTTCGCCCAGCGGCATGGGCGCATTGTTTTTGCCGGGGCCAATGCCGCCCCGTTCGCGCGTTAAACAATACGGAGAAACACATGGCCAAAGCTCAAACTTACGTCGCTTGCGTGCCGCACGTGCCTTTTCTTGCAACGCAAGAGCGTAGCTGGAACCCCGGGTTGTGGGAGGCCTATGACGCGCGTGTCCGGGAGTTTCAAGCATTCAATCCGGAATTAGTTTTCGCCTTCGGCGGCGACCATTATTCTGGCATGCATCTCAAGCTGGCGCCGACTTTTGTCGTGGGCCAGATTGCAGAGGCGCTGCCGGACTGCGGCGGGACACCGGGGAAACTCAACATTCCGCGCGATATCTCCATGGCCTGCGCGAATTTTCTGATGGAAGCTGGATTCGATATCGCAACCTCCCATGCGATGCAGGTTGATCATGGGTTTTCAAATGCACTGGCCGCTTTCTGCGGCGATGTCGGCGCGCGAGCTGTGGTGCCGATCCATATCAACTCTCTCAGCGACCCGCGCCCAACGCTAAGGCGGTGCCGCCAGCTCGGTGAGGCTGTTGGGAAGTTCGCCGTAGGTTTGAACAAGCGTATAGCATTCCTCGGCTCGGGCGGCTTGTCACACCAGACCGATTTTATTTTCCCGCAATACGACACGGCTCCCGATGAGGACACGTTGAACTACATCGTGCATGGCGGCAGCGTTGGGCCGCTTACGCGCGAAGTCTGGTTCGAGAATGTCGATAAAGGCATGGATCACCTCAAAGGCGAGATTTATGAAGGGCGCATGAAACCCTATGTTAATGCTGCCTGGGATGAGAATTTCCTGAAATTGTTTGCGTCGGGAGACTTAAGCGCCTTCGATAGCTGGACTGATAAGGCAATTCTGAAAGAAGCTGGCTATGGCGGCGGAGAAGTGCGGACCTGGATTGCCGCCGCTGCTGCGGGCATGGCAGCCGGAGGGCCGGAGCCCGTGGTGGACTATTATTCCGATAAAACCTTCCTTGCTGTCGGTGCGGCTGTCGCCCATGCCGGACAGGCAGCCGCATGAAGCTCGCAACTTTTAAATGCGGTGCTACGACGCACATCGGCTTCGCCTTGGAGGATCGGTTGATCCCGCTGTCCGAGGCTTATGCGGCAGCAAAACTCGGTACTGCGCCCACGACGATGCTGGCCCTTATCGAGGACCAAGAATCCGGAAGCGGCGATCTTAACTCCGCCTATGCCGCAGCGAAAACGCTCGTGGGTATTGAGCAAAACACAGCCGAATTTCTTCCACCCGTGCGTGGTTACAAAGTGCTCTCGACGGCCATCAACAATTCGGGCGTTTCTAGGCTTGCGAGTGTGCTGCCCAAAAATCCAGTGTTCTTTCTTAAGCCGTCGTCATGCTTCATTGGTCACGGGCAAAAAATTGTTATCCGCCCGGAATATGGCCTGACGCATCCGGAGGCAGAACTCGCCGTGGTGATCGGCAAACGATCAAAACATCTTACGCGGGAAAACGCGCTTGACGCCGTATTCGGCTACACGATCATTAACGACATCACCTCCATCACGCTTAAATCTGAAGACACTTACGTGTTCCCAGAGCCGAAGGAAGGACCTCCGCAGCCGGGATTCGAATGGGGCGACATGCAGCTCACCTATCATGCGCGCTCCAAAGGCACGGACACATTTGGTCCGATTGGCCCGTGGATCGTTACGAAAGAGGAGTTACCTAACCCCAACCGGCTTGCCGTGAAAGTTTACATGGGCGATGAGGAGGTCACTGCCGATAACACCGCCAATCTGCGCTATACGGTGCAAGACATTCTTGTGTGGTCCAGCCGCTTCTTCACGCTTGAGCCAGGTGATATCATTCATATCGGCACCGCCGCTGCGGGGCGCTATGGCTTGCGTGAACTCGACCTTCAGGTTTGGGATGGGCCGCTCGCGGTGGAAATTGAAGGCATTGGCAGAATCACCAACCCGATCGAGCGCGTCGATCTCGATGGCAACCATATCCCGGCCAAGCCAGTAGGTCCAAGAAATGTTTGGCCGCCACGCTATGTTGCCAAAAACACCTGATCACCATTATCCTCCCATTGCCCTTGTGCATGGCTGGGGTGGGTCGTTCGACGCCACCTATGGAAGCTGCGGCTGGCGCGAAGCGGCCGTGGCGAACGGACGATCCGTGATTGAGCTCGATCTTCCGGGGCACGGCATCGCTTCGGCCTCCCGCAATCCGGTGGATTATTGCGACCTTGCCGCCGGTTTGGATCAGCGGCTTCCAAAGGGCAAACTAGATGCGGTAGGCTTTTCCCTAGGTGGAAAACTGTTGATTGAAATCGCTATCCGTCATCCATCGCGCTTTCGCCGTCTCGTCATCGGTGGCGTTGGCGATAATATCTTTGCGCCGGAAAACTCGGGCGGCGTGCTTGCAATGGTTTTGGAAAACGGTGTTAATGCGGAGACACCACAAGCGATTGCCGCCGTAGTGGCCTATTCGCAGATGAGTAAAAGCGATCCATTTGCGCTCGCCGCCGTGCTGCGCCGCCCCGCTAACCCCGTTATTACGCAGGTGCGGCTGCGCCGAATCGCCGTTGATGTATTGATTGTCAACGGTAAGGCCGATGCGATTGCATTGCCCGATATAAACTTCTTGACGGCATTGCCACGTGCGCGGGTAGAGCAATTGCCAAACACCGGTCACTTCAGTCTGCCGTCCGCCCCAGCGTTTCGATCCTTAGCTCTTGATTTCCTAAACGAAGGTAATTCAAAAAAAGAGAAAAAATTGAAGGCATTCGATGATTGAAGCATCGCCCCAGAAAATCCTTAGTCAGCGAGCAGAGAATGGCCGGATGAAGCGGGCCAGAACGCGGCAAGCGCTGTTGTACGCGACATTTGAAGTGCTCGGAGATGAGGCAAGCCGGAACGCACAGATCGACGAGGTGCTGGTGAAAGCAAGCATGTCGCGGGGCACTTTTTACAATTATTTTAAAAGTCGCGAGGATTTATTTAATGCGATTTCGTTCGAGTTAAGTCATCACTTCGATGTTGGTTTGGAACTTACCAGCGACCCTCCGGCCAGAGCGTGTTTTGCGTTGCGAACGTATCTGCGGCAGGCTTGGCAGGATAAGCAGTGGGGATGGGCAATCGTAAATATAAGCCTTAACGGCCCGATGATCTTTGGGGCTGCGACCTATCGTTATGCGTCAGAGACCATACAAGCCGGTATTGATTCGGGAGATTTTACAATTCCTAGCGTTCGCCACGGCCTCGATCTTTTAACCGGCTCTGGCTTGGTTGCCATGATCAGCCTTCTTCGAAACGAAGTGAGTGTCGATTACATCGAGGAAATTACGCTGCTTATTCTCAGGGGATTCGGTATCACGCAGGAAAGGGCCGAAGCCTTGGTTCGTCTTCCGTTGCCAATATTGCATCGAAATAAGGTACTCTTTTCCAGTGAGCCTTCTGAATCGTCGGAGTAGATTATTTTGCGTAAATTGAGCACACTTATCGATGTACATTCTCACGCCATCCTGCCGATCGGCTACCAGGCACCAATGGCTAAACAGCCAGAATGGTCAGAGGATGTTGCGCTTGGCTTAATGGACAAATTTGGCATTTCCACCTCCGTGCTTTCAGTGCCGCACGCCGCGAACGTCGCCGAGGGAAGAGAGGCATGCGAGATTGCTCGCCGCGTAAACGAGACGTTGGCAGGCATAGTGCAACGTCATCCCAAACGCTTCGGCGCCATGGCATGCCTGCCGGGCCGTGACCCGGATGGCGCTTTGGCCGAGTTGGAATATGCGATGGACGTACTTAAAATGGACGGTGTTTCCACTTCCACGAATATCAATGATGTATATATGGGCGAGGCGTTTTATGATCCGTGGTTTGCGGAAATGCACCGGCGCGGAACAACGCTCTTTATACATCCGACCCTTCTCAGTTCTTTTCCCAGCTATAGCCTTGGCCTGAATCCATCAGCTTTTGAGTTTATGTTCGATACGACCAGGATGCTCGCCAACATGGTGATTACCGGAGCAAAATTGCGCTTCTCGAACATCAACATGATCGCGACACATGCCGGCGGTGTCATGCCATTCCTGGTGCAGCGATTTCAACTGACCGAGACGCTTTTTGGCCCAGGGCGCGGTCGCGAAACCATAGCGTATGACGAAGTTAAAGCGATCCTCGCCAGTTTTTATTACGACCTCACCGCAGCCACCACGAATGTGCAACTCACGGGTCTTTTGGACCTTGTTCCGGTCTCACAGTTATTGATGGGAGTGGACATTCCTTTCATGCCAAATTTCACGATTCCGGAGGCGATCGAAACCATCGCCAATGATCGGCGCTTCTCGGATTCGGACTTTAACCTTATCGCTCATGGCAATGCCGCTCGGCTCTACCCAAACCTCGCAGTCCGTCTGACATCCTAAGCGCCACCTAAGCCAAAGCCTGCGCCCTTACCAGCCGGGCAAACTGTCCGTCCGACGCGACCAAATCCGCGTGCGTTCCCTGTTCTACAACGCAGCCATCGGCCATCACCACGATCAAATCTGCATCCCGCACGGTCGAGAGCCGGTGCGCGACCACAATTGTGGTGCGGCCCTGGCGCAGCCGGGCGAGTGCTGCCTGCACCGCGGCCTCGCTCTCGGTATCCAATGCGCTCGTCGCCTCGTCCAACAATAAAATCCTCGGATCGCGCAGAATTGCGCGCGCCAGGGCCACGCGTTGCCGTTGCCCGCCGGAGAGGCGCTGGCCGTTCACGCCCACGCGGGTGTTGAATCCTTCCGGCATTTCAATCGCGAAGCCACAAGCCGCGGCTTTGGCTGCCTCCGCCACCTCCTCCGGCGACGCATCGGGCCGCCCCAGCAGAATATTCGCGGCGATGGTATCGTCGAACAGCAGCGCATCCTGCCCGACATAGGCAATTGCGGCGCGGAGCGATGCCAAAGTCACCCCGGTAATTCCCGCGCCATCGATCAGAATTTCGCCCGAAGACGGCGTATAAAGCCTTGGAATTAACGCCAGCGCCGTGGATTTCCCGGCACCGGACGTACCGACCAGCGCCAGCATTTTCCCAGGTGCTGCGCTGAACGAGAGGTTTTTCAGCCCCGGCCTGCCATCCGGGTAGTTGAACGCCACGGCGCGGAATTCCAGCCGGCCCGGCCCGGCAGGCAGCGGCATCGCACCCGGCGCGTCGGCAATCGCGGCGGGTTCATCGATGACCGTGAACACGCGGATCAGCCCGGCTAGGCCCTCCTGCACGGCGGAATTCATCGTTCCCAGTGCGCGCAAGGGGCGGGAGGCCAGCAGCAGTGCCGAGATAAACCCCATGAAATTGCCGACGCCGCTGCCGCCCGTGGCATTGCGCCAGCCCTCGAAGCCAATGACCATCGCCACCGCCACGCCGCCCAGAACTTCCAGCATCGGGTCCAGCCGCGCACGCACGCGGGTCATGCGGATCAGTGCGTTATAAAGCCGGTCGAACGTCTCACCCGCCCGGGTCTGCTCATGCCGCTCCAGCCCATAGGCGCGCACGGTGCGGGCTTGGGCAAAGCTCTCGTTCAGCATGGCGGCGGCCTCGCCCATGCGTTCCTGCATCCCGCCCGAGGCCCTGCGCATCCGCCGTCCGATCCGGTCCACAGGGATTCCCGCCAGCGGATACAATATTGCCGCGATCAAGCTGAGCTTCCAGTCGATCACGATCATTGTCACCACCAGCCCGAACACGGTCGCCACATCGGCCACCGAGTTCACCGCCCGGGTCATCGCCTCTCGGACCACGGTGGCATCGGTGGTGAATCGTGCTGCAAGCGTCGCTGGCGCCTCGCGCTCCACACGCGCCAGCGCCGCATTCGAGAGATGCCCGAACATCCCCACCTGCAACCGCCGGATCACCAGCAGCACCATGTCCTGCGTCAGCACCGACTGGAAGTACATCGAAATGCCTTTGATCGCGGTCACGACGAGTACCAGCACTGGCACCTGGTACAGAATGCGCGGGTCTTTGCGGGCGAACATAGTGAACGCCCAGTCGATCAGCGCCGGATAAAGTGCGGTGGTGCCGGACATCACCAGCGTCATCACCACGATCATGATAATGCGGCCACGGTAGTGCCGCACATGCTCGCGCCACAGGCGCCGCACGAGGGAAGTGGTCGAGAAATCCTGCTCCATGACGCCGGGGTTAGCTATATTTTCGCAAGCCGACAAATAGTTCTAATACAGCTTCATGGACACCATCTACAAAGGCGATCTTTCGACCAAATCCGGCCGCCGCAACGCCTGGGTGGATGCGCTGTTCATCGACCATGCGATGCTGCGTATTCTCTGGACCAATTTCCGCACGGTGAAACCCGGCGTACTGTACCGCTCCAACCACCCCACGCCGGGTAATCTGCGCGCCTTTACACGCAAAACCGGGCTCAAAACCCTCATCAACCTGCGCGGCCAGGCAAAGAACGGCTCGGATGCGCTGACCCGCGACACCGCCGCCCGGCTGGGGCTGGATTTTTACGATATGGCCTTCGAGTCGCGCGGCGCCCCGCACCGGGACCGTATCCTGCGCCTCGCCGAAATCTACCGCACGATGCGCGCGCCCGCGCTGGTCCACTGCAAATCCGGCGCCGACCGCGCCGGGCTCGCTGCCGGGCTGTTTATGCTCATCCAGGGCGGCAACTCGGCCGAGGCCCTGGCCCAGCTTTCCTGGCGCTACGGGCATATCAAACAAGCCAAAACCGGCATACTGGACGCTTTTTTTCACACCTACCGGCGCGAGGCGGAGGGGCGGAAGCCGTTTCTGGACTGGGTGCGGGAGGATTATAGCGAGGAAGCGTTGCGCGCCGCGCACAAGCCCAGAACCCTCGCGGGTTTCATTAACGACCGGCTGCTGGCGCGGGAGTGATTCCTTTTTTCAGCACCGCATTCGTCACAACCTGCTGAATTCCCGTCGCGGCCTCGCTCGCGGCTGCGGCGGCGACATCCCCCCAATAGGGCGAAATGTCGCTGGGGGCGAGCGAATGCAGCTGCGTCACCTGGCCGATTTTGCGGTGGTTGGCGTCGAATACGCTCCAATCCAGCTCCACCAGCACTTGGCCATGCGGCGCGGGCTGAGTTTTGATATTCGCGGTTACGGTGAAATCCGCCCGTGCGGCGTCCTTCACCACCTCATCGTCCGGTCCCGGCAGGTCACGGGTGAGGTTTTCCGCAAGCGAATTATCGCCATCGCCGGGCGCGCCGGTCACGCCGCGCACGAATATCCGGGGCGTGCGGTTTTCCAGCGACTCGGGGTTGCCGCCTTGCACCTTGGCGTTAACCCCGGCGAGCAGCTTGGAGAGTGAGGCCGCATCCGCGAGTGCGGCGTTGTTCAGCGCCGTGGCGTCGCCATTGGCCCATTGTTGTGCGGGCACCGGCGCGCCGCTCTCACTTCCATAGTTTTTGCCATCCGGCCCGATTACCGCGTAGGCTGGCACGACCGCATTGCCATTCAGCCGGGCGCTGGCGGCCAGGTGCCAGTTCGCCTTCACCGCTGGCCCGGCAATGCTCGGCACGTCGTAATTCACCAGCGCCGCCGCGAGATCCTGCGCGAACAGGTTTGCTGATTTATCGTCGAGCATCGCCTGCGTTGGGGCGGGGATCATCAAAACCGGTGCTGGCGGAATGGCGAGGCGCGCCGCCACCGGGCCGGAGTTGCCGTAAAACGGCTCCGGCAATGTGCCGCAGGAGGCAAGTGCCAGTGGGAGCAGAACGACGAGCCGCTTCATGAACATATCACCGAAATCTGGTGGCCGGTCGCGGCCTCGCCGCGCAGCGTCCGCCGCCGGTAGGAGAAGAATTGCGCCTCCTCTGCGCAGGTGTCGCGGCCCAGTAGCTGGGTTTCCACACCCGCCGCCGCCAGCCGCGCCGCGCAATAGCCGGGCAGATCGAACAACCAACGCCCCTCCCGCCCGGGCTTGAAAAACCGCGCCGCCGCCGCGTCGTCCATCAATACAGGGCTGCGTAAATCCGCGCTTACCTCATAGCTCGCCTGGGCGATGCAGGGACCGATCGCGGCATGGATGTTTGCGGCGCCCAGCGCGCGCATGGCTGCCGCCGTCGCTTCCAGCACACCGGCGAGCGCGCCGCGCCAGCCCGCATGGGCAGCCCCCACAACGCCGCCGCCGGCAAACAGCACCGGGGCGCAATCTGCCGTAATCACGCCTAGCGCCAGGCCCGGCACATTGCTCACCATTGCATCCGCCTGTGGGCCGCCACCAATCGCCCATGGCTCGTGCACCGTGATCACCTCAATGCCGTGCACCTGCTTGCATCCCACCAGGTTTTCCGGCGCCACGCCCATGGCGTCCGCTATTAATTCGCGGTTTTGTCGCACATTTGCCGGTCCGTCCGCGCCTGACAGACTGCAATTCAGGCTGGCATAAGCCCCGCCGGAGGTGCCGCCGTTGCGGGTGAAAAACCCATGTTTCGCGGGCAGGGAGGCAGTCAAAAAATCCATCATTCAAAATCCTGGCAGCGCTGGAAACCCCTTTGGGCACAGGGCGAAGGCTTTGAACAGGCTGCCCATCGCTTCTGGCGCCGTCAGCCGTTGTGCCGCCAGCTTAAGCGCTTCGGCCTTGCTGGGGTGCTTTTGCGCCAGAAAATCCGTACGCTGAAACAACCCAAGCGCGGTTAAAAACACATTTTGCTTCACAGGCCCCTGCGTGTTCACCTTTGCTGCAATCGCGCCGAAATCCACATGCGCGGTGATATCAGCCTGTCCTGGCGCTGCCAGAGGATCGGCATAGGCCCCCGCTTGGATCGCCTGCACGGATGCGCCGGCACCGCTTTGCATCGGCCCGTAGTCGATAAACAGCGCCACCGCATCCCGTGCCGCCAGCGTGGCGCAAAATGTCTTCGCCGCCTCGTTCACCTCGCGGATGCTGCCAACCGGGTCATCGGGAAGCGCCATATCCGCTGAACGCTCGACATAAGCGCCGTCCTCTACCCATCTCTCCATCCAGCCGCCCTCGCGCCGGATAAACTGCCGCACGGGCAGCGCGTCCAGGAATTCATTGCCCAGCAGAATAAGCGGCCCATCTGGCAGGCTGGCCAGCGAGCCGTGCCAGACGGCTCGCGGCACGCGGCGTTGCTGCTCCGCCCGCAGCCGCGGCGAGGTCTCGATGAAATGCACTTGCCCCACAGGCCAAACCCGCAGCGCATCGGCCATCAGCACGCCGCGCCCCGGCCCGGCTTCGGCCAAAATCACGTCCTCCGGCGCGCCCATCATCTGCCAAACGGTTTTCGCCCAGGCGCCCAGCAACTCGCCGAAAACCTGGGTCAGCTCGGGCGCGGTGCAAAAATCCGCGGCAAAATCTTGGGCCGCGTAATATTCCGCATTGGCTCGCGCCATGAAATGGTCGAACCGCTCCGCCAATCAGGCCAGCGCCCGGCGGGACCGCCCGGCGTACCAGACGATGGCGATGCCGATGAGCACCATGGGAATGGAAAGCAGCTGCCCCATGGTGGTGCCGAATGGCAGAAAGCCAAGGAATGGGTCAGGCTCCCGGAAGCATTCGCCGATGATCCGCGCGATGCCATAGCCCATGACAAACAGGCCGGTCAGCGTGCCGGTACGGGCGCGGATCGCCTCTGAACGCGAAGCTGCCAGCAGGGCGATGAACAGGATGATGCCTTCTAGGCAGGCCTCGATCAGCTCCGACGGAAAGCGCGGCTCGGGTCCGGCCTCCGGATAGACCATGGCGAAGGGAAACCAGGCGGGCGCCGGGCGGCCCCATAGCTCCCCATTGATGAAATTGGCGCAGCGCCCAAGAAACAGGCCAATCGGCACCGAGACGGCGATACGGTCGGCAAAGCGGAACACGTTGATGCCGTTTTTGGTGCAGAACCAGATGATGGCGATGGTGACGCCCAGAAACCCGCCATGGAAGCTCATCCCGCCGTCCCACACCGCGATGATGTCCGTTGGATGATGGAAGAAAAACCCGGGTTGGTAGAACAGCACATAGCCGATGCGCCCGCCCAGGATGATGCCGAGCGTTGCCCAGGTGAGGAAGTCATCCACCTGCTCGCCGGTAGCCGCCATGGGCCGCTGGCTCGCCAGATACCGCACCAGCCGCCAGCCTATGAGCAAAGCGACGATATAGGCTAGCGCGTAGAAATGGATCATCAGCGGGCCGATGTGAAAGCCGCGCTGGAAGGCGGGGAGGATAATCGGGTTCATCGGTACGGGTCCGCCTTGCTCAAATAATCCTGGATGTAGCGGGCCACCCCTTGCTCCAGTGTGCAGAATTCATGGTTGAACCCGGCGGCGCGGAGCCGGGCCATCGGCGCCTGGGTGAAGGACTGGTATTGCCCGCGCAGGGCCTCCGGCATGTCGATATATTCAATCCGCTCCGGCGCGTTGTTGGCCGCGCAAACTGCCCTGGCGAGGTCGGCGTAAGAGCGCGCGGTGCCCGTCCCGAGGTTGAACAGCCCGGCAACCTTCGGCGCGTCCAGCAGGAAAAGCAGCGCCGCCACCGCGTCGCCGATATAGATAAAATCCCGTTGCTGCGCGCCATCCGCCAGCCCGGCTTGGTCGGATTTGAACAACCTCACCGGCCTGCCTGCCGTCACCTCATCATGCTTTACTTTCACGACCGAGATCATCTTGCCCTTGTGGTATTCATTCGGGCCAAAAACGTTGAAGAATTTCACCCCGGCCCAGGCGGGTGGTGTGGGCGCGTTGCTTTCCGCTTGGCCCGCCACCCAAAGGTCGAAGGCGTGCTTGCTCCAGCCATACAGGTTGAGCGGCTGCAACCGGCGCAAAGCGGCCAGCGCGCCATCATCTTCAAACCCCGCTGTGCCATCGCCATAGGTTGCGGCGGAGGAAGCGTAGATAAACCGTACCTTATGTGCCGCGCACCAGCGCCAGAGTTTCTGGCTTAAACTCACATTGCTGTGCCAGACCGCATCGCCATCGGTTGCCGTGGTCTCCGAGATCGCGCCCAGGTGCACGATCGCCGTGATTTTTTCGCCTCGTGCCAGGAACGCGTCGAGGTTTTCCGGGGCGATCATCTCCGCTGGCGGGTGGCGCCGCAGGTTGCGCCACTTGGCGCCGCTCCCCAACCAGTCTGCGATTGCAACTGCGTCCCCGCGCGCGCTTAATGCAGCGTGGAGATTTGACCCGATGAATCCCGCGCCGCCCGTGACCAATATCATGGAGGCGCTTATATGCAGATGTATCTTTTCGGAGAAGGCCCCGCCACCATGAATGAACGCCCGAAGTTTTTCGACGACCTCGCCGGCATGGCCGGGGGAGCGATGTCCGCTCTGGCCGGAATGCGTGAGGAGCTTGCCGCCTTGGTGCGCGCCAGGGTCGATGAAGCCATGCGCCGTTTCGACCTCGTGAAGCGCGAGGAGTTCGACGCCATGGCCGAACTCGCGCAACGCGCGAAAACGCAGGCGGAGGCGCTGGAGGCCCGGGTGGCGGCATTGGAGGCCGCGCAGCATGAGCCGCCGCCGCCAAATGTAGCGTGAAAGCCGTGTGGTTTAAAAAATTTAACCGGGCTGCGGAAGAATTTTCTTGAACTTAAGGTAGAAAAAACTGATCTTGATCCTCACCAGGGCGGAGGGTGAAGTGGCGGACGAGATCAGCATCCTGTTTCCATCTAAAAGCTTTTTTGCGGCGGGCCAGTACGCGCAGGCTGCGGCACTTGTGCTCCTGCAACTCACCATCGTCCTGTGGCCGGTTTCAGTGCGGCTTGCCCGGAACCATGCCGAGGCGCGCGGCGCTCAACGGCTGCTCGATGATATGTCCCGACGATATGCCGCAACGGGAAACCGGGCGATGAAACGTTTTCGTTCAGGATAGCATAACGCCGCCGCGTCGCATGTGTTCACGATTTCGTGATCGAACGTCGCAGTCGTGTTTCTTTTTTAAGATCAATCTGCACGTTTTCGATTATGGCGATGTCGGCTAGGCGGGCGTTTTTGCAAGGCATTTTTGTGGAATAATGACGTAAGTTAAAGCGGTTAAGCGATACATCTTAATGTGGATGGAGCCGCAAGGCAGGCTCTGAGCTTTGTCTCAATTTATGACTGTCCACAGATCAACATGCTGAATTTTAAGATAAAATTGGAGAACTATGGAATTTCGCGGTGCGTCTGCGCCGACTCAATTTTCTTGACGGCCGACCTGCCTAACCTCATCTTCATAAAGCAAATTAATTTTCACAGGGAAGCAAGATGCCTTTGTTGAAGCCGAGCCGCATGTTCCCCTGCGCCGCGTTTTTTGCCGAGGGGCGTTCTATCGCCGGCGTCGTGGCGTTGTTGATGCAGTTTACCGTCGTGCTTTGGCCCGTCGCGTCCCGCTGGGCGGAGCGTGCCGGGGAACGCTCCGGCGTTGAGAGATTGCTAGCTGAACTCTCCGAGGCGCATCGGCTGCCGCATGACCCCTATGCCATGCCCTCGAAAAAATTCCGCCAGCTCGCCTGAGCCCCGAAATTCCGGTTGCACTGCCCTACCCCTGGCGCCACGCTAGGGGTTTTTTGCGGCGTTGACCGTGCCATGAGCGGGGACTAAGCAACCGCAGCATAAATGGCCCGAACCGCTTAGAAAGGTTTGTTATGAAGGATGTCCGCGAAGCCCAGATGGTTGGGCGCAATACGGAGGGCAGGTTGATCCGCCGCCCGATTTCCCCGTTCATGCTGGGCACCGCCTACCGGCTGCAAATGTCTTCGGTCACGTCTTTTGCCCACCGCCTCACCGGCTGCGCGCTCGGCGCCGGTACGCTGCTGCTCACCCTCTGGCTAGTCACCGCTGCATCGGACAACAACGCATTTCTCGCCGTTCAGGGCTTCCTTGCCTCATGGATCGGCATTCTCATCCTCATCGGCTTCACGCTCTCGTTATTTTATCACACGTGCAACGGTCTGCGGCACCTCGGCTGGGACATGGGGCGCGGTTTTGGCCTGCCAACCATGCACCGCACCGGCTGGCTCGTTTTTGCGGCAACGATCATCCTAACTGCGGCGTTCTGGCTTATCGGCTTCTGGGTCTGGTGAATTAACATGGACAAGCACAGCGTTCCCTCTCTTCACATCATGCGGAGCCAGTTGGGCCGCGCGCAGGGCCTTGGTGCCGCCAAAACCGGCGTGCATCACTGGTGGGCGCAACGGGCCACCGCCGTGGCACTTCTGCCGCTCTCGCTCTACTTCGTCGTCTCCGTGCTGGTGCTGCGCGGCGCCACCCGTGCGGACATGGTGGCCTTCATGGGCACGCCTTGGAACACCGTGCTGTATCTCTGCCTTATCGTGGCCCTGTTCTACCATCTTGCGCTGGGCTTGCAGGTCGTCGTCGAGGACTACGTGGACAATGAGGCCGCGCGAATCGGCAGCGTAATGGCGCTTAAAGGCCTCATCATTTTCTGCGCTTTGGCCTGCGCCGTCTCGGTTCTCAAACTCGCCTTTTAAAACCGGATTTTTGTAAACATGAACGCGATTTCGAAAACCTCCGTCGGCGGTTACAATATCATCGACCATACCTACGACGTGGTGGTGGTCGGCGCTGGCGGTTCGGGCCTGCGCGCCACGCTCGGCATGGGCGCGGCTGGGCTCAAAACCGCTTGCATCACCAAGGTCTTCCCCACCCGCAGCCACACGGTTGCAGCACAAGGCGGCATCGGTGCCGCGCTTGGCAATATGGGCGAGGACGATTGGCGCTGGCATATGTACGACACCGTGAAAGGTTCGGACTGGCTCGGCGACCAGGACGCGATTGAATATATGTGCCGCGAGGCAGTGCCCGCGATTTATGAGCTTGAGCATTTCGGCGTGCCGTTTTCGCGCACCGAGGATGGCAAAATCTACCAGCGTCCCTTCGGCGGGCATATGAAGGAATACGGCAAGGAGCCGGCGATGCGCGCCTGCGCTGCCGCTGACCGTACCGGCCACGCGATTCTCCACACTTTGTACCAGCAAAGCCTGAAGCACGACGTCGAGTTTTTCGTCGAATATTTCGCGCTCGACCTCATCATGGATGAGGAAGGCGCCTGCCGTGGCGTCATGGCCTGGAATCTGGAAGACGGCACTATTCATCGTTTCCGCGCGCAGCAGGTAGTGCTTGCCACAGGCGGCTATGGCCGCGCTTATCTCTCCTGCACCTCCGCCCATACCTGCACGGGCGATGGGGGCGGCATGGTGCTCCGCGCTGGCCTGCCGGTTCAGGATATGGAATTCGTGCAGTTCCACCCCACCGGCATTTTCCCCGCCGGGTGTCTTATCACCGAGGGCGCGCGCGGCGAGGGTGGGTATCTCACCAATGGTGAGGGCGAGCGCTTCATGGAGCGCTACGCGCCGACCGCGAAAGACCTTGCCTCGCGCGATGTCGTCTCCCGCTCAATGACCATCGAGATCAACGAGGGCAGGGGCGTCGGCCCGAACAAGGATCATATCCTGCTGCATCTGGAGCATCTCGGCGCCGAGATTCTGCACGAGCGCCTGCCGGGCATTTCCGAGACCGCCCGGGTGTTCGCGGGCGTGGATGTGACCAAGGAGGCGATCCCCGTGCTGCCCACCGTGCATTATAACATGGGCGGCATCCCCACGAACTATCATGCCGAGGTGCTGCGCCCCACCGCCGCCAACCCGAATGCGGTGGTTCCGGGCCTGATGGCCGTGGGCGAGGCCGCCTGCGTTTCCGTACATGGCGCGAACCGGCTTGGCACCAACTCGCTGCTCGACCTCGTGGTGTTTGGCCGCGCCGCCGCGCACCGCGCCGCCGAACTCATCAAGCCCGGCAGCACGCAAGCCGCATTGCCCGCCAATGCCGGTGAGGCATCGCTCGCGCGGTTCGACAAAACCCGCCACGCCAAGGGCGGCACCAAGGTCGCGGCGCTACGCGAAACCTTGCAGCGCACGATGCAGAACCACGCGGCGGTGTTCCGTAACTCCAAGAGCCTGACCGAGGGCGTTGCGAAAATGCAAAACCTCTGGTCCGGCCTTGGTGATATGGACGTGACGGACCGCAGCCTGATCTGGAATTCCGATCTCGTGGAAGCGCTGGAGCTCGACAACCTCATGGGCAACGCCATGACGACGATGGTGAGCGCCGAGGCCCGCAAGGAGAGCCGTGGCGCGCAAGCGCATGACGACTACCCGGACCGCCATGACGACGAATGGATGAAGCACACGGTGAGCACCTGCGATGACAAGGGCAATGTGAAGCTTGAATACCGTCCCGTGACGATGAAAACGTTGACCAATGATGTATCCGTCTTCCCGCCCAAGAAGCGCGTGTATTAAGGGAATCTGGTTATGGTAGAATTTACGCTCCCGAAAAATTCCAAGGTAGGCAAAGGCACCACGTATAAAGCGCCCGCCGGTGCGAAGCGCGTGAAGGAATTCAAGGTTTATCGCTGGAACCCGGATGATGGGAAAAACCCGGTCACGGACACCTATGAGATCGACCTAGATGCCTGCGGCCCGATGGTGCTGGACGCCATCATCAAGATCAAGAACGAGATCGACGCCTCGCTCACGTTCCGCCGCTCCTGCCGGGAGGGTATTTGCGGCTCCTGCGCCATGAATATCGACGGCACGAATACGCTGGCCTGCCTCAAGCCGATCGAGGACGTCAAAGGCGCGATCGCCATCAATCCGCTGCCGCATATGCCGGTGGTGAAAGACCTGGTGCCGGATTTAACCCAGGCCTACGCCCAATACCGCTCCATCGAGCCCTGGCTGCAAACCGAAACCCCCGCGCCGCCGGATGCCGAGCGCCTGCAAAGCCGCGAGGAACGTGCCGAGATCGACGGCATGTGGGAGTGCATTCTGTGCTTCTGCTGCACCACCTCCTGCCCGAGCTATTGGTGGAACGGCGACCGCTATCTCGGCCCCGCTGTGCTGTTGCAGGCCTATCGCTGGATAGCGGATTCGCGTGACGAGCGAACCGGCCAGAGACTCGATGCGCTGGAAGACCCGTTCAAGCTCTACCGCTGCCACACGATCATGAATTGCACGCAAACCTGCCCGAAGGGGCTGAACCCGGCGCAGGCGATCGGCAAGATCAAGCAGCTGATGCTGGAGCGGCAGGGGTAAGAAAAGCCTCCGGCGGCCGGGGCCGGGAGGGCCCCAGACCCCAGGAGTTGGGTCGTGGGTTGGCCGCTCGGAGAGCGGAGGCTGTTTGTTACCAGCCGGTCGTTGGAGGGCATGGCGGGCGCTTTGGCTGCAGCGACCGATTGTCGGTTGCATAGACTCGCATGGTTTCGGCAACGACTTTGAAGCTTTGCATATCTTTTTGCAGGCGGTCGGTCGTCGTTTCGAGCTCGATCAGCACGCGGCTGTCGGGTGGTTCCCCTGCGAGAGGATTGTCCTGAAAATAAAGCGCCTCGACTATCACATCGATATCGTTTTGGTTCCGCTGCATGCATCCGGCGGCCGGCGAGCCCAGCAAGTTAAGAGCAATCGGCAATTTTTCTGACGATTTCCGGCAGTCTTTCGCAATCAGGTCGGCACTCACCGTTGGAGGATCGTCGTCTGGCGCTACGGGAACAACATTATAGTTATAAAAGACCAAGATATTCGGTGTTTGCTGCCCGTTATCCTTGCTAACGGTGTTTGTTGCGAAATCGCATGATGTCGGCCTTACGAGGTAAAAGATGCCGCCATGATCCGATCCGGCTGATGACGCGGGTAGCAGGCAACTGAACGATCCGGGCGGCGTACGAAAGGTCAAGACGTAGTTTTGCGTTGTAAAGCTGGCAGGAGATGGGGTTGGCGCATAGGTCGTTTTCTGGCAGCACCCGGCTGATCCAAAACAAAGAAAGCCCGCGATAGACGCGAAAATCAAACGGCCATGGATCATCCCTGCCAGCATAGATAAAGCCCTACGAGTGGCCAACCCATGACGCAAATTCCCTGGGATCTGGGGCCTCCCGCCCAGGCCGCCGGAGGCTCTTCCCCCTATTTCATCCCGCCAGCGCGTCCTCGCCGTCCAGAATCGCCGCGACAGCGTGAACCACTGCGGCAATCCGCACCGCCGCCTGCACCTGTTCCTGGCTCAGCCCGGCTTCGCGCACCACTTTCTCATGGCTCGTCAGGCACATGCCGCAGCCATTCACGGCGGAAACCGCGAGCGACCAGAGTTCGAAATCCACCTTCTCGACGCCCGGCTTGCCGATCACGTTCATCCGCAACCGTGCAGGCAGGCGCTCATAATCCCCGCCCACCAGATGCACGAAGCGGTAATAGATATTGTTCATGCCCATAATTGCGGCGGCGGCTTTCGCGGCGGTCAGCGCCTCGGCTGATAGCTGCGGCCCGAACTCGGTGGTTATCGCGCGAATCACTTCGGCGTTGCGGCTGGCCAGCGCACTCGCGATGAAAGTTCCCGCGCGCTGCTGCGTGTTCAGTGAAACTTCACCCGCGAGCGAGCCGAGATTCAGCTTGATGTCCTTGGCATATTCCGGAATCCGCGCCTTCAAAGCTTCGATGGTCATTTGTCTGCTCCCATAAAAAAAGCCGGAGAGTTTTATCCCCTCCGGCGATAAAGAACTAAAATTCGGTGTGCTGAGTTAGCTGGGGTGGTTTTCGAAAACCCGGAGCGCAGCGGACTTGAAGTACGCGAGCACCGGAATGTTGAGAAAAACGCCTCAGATGGCCAGCACAGTAGAATTTTAAAGAGCCGGAGTAAGTGTCTCTTCGCCTTTCTGCCAATTGCATGGGCAAAGCTCGTCGCTCTGCAAGCCGTCCAGCACGCGCAGCACTTCCGCCGGGTTGCGGCCGACATCAAGGTCGTTCACCGAGACGAAGCGGATGATGTTATCCGGATCGACGATAAAGGTCGCGCGCAGCGCCACGCCAGCGGATTTGGAGAGTACGCCCAGCGCCTCGGAGAGTTCGCGCTTTACGTCCGCCAGCATGGGAATGGGAAGGGTTTTCAGATCGTCATGGTGCAGGCGCCAGTTCAGATGCACAAAATCGCTATCGGTCGAAACGCCGTAAACCACCGCGTCGCGGTCCTCGAAATCGCCCTTCATTTTGCCGAAGGCGACAATTTCTGTCGGGCAGATAAAGGTAAAATCTTTCGGCCAAAAGAATACGATTTTCCATTTGCCGGAATCGGTCTTGTCGGTGATTTCGGAGAACGCGGTATCAAGCTTGATGCCCTCGGGTCCGCCCTTAACGGCGGTGAGGGAAAAGGAGGGGAATTGATCGCCAACAGTCAACATATTCGAGTTTCCTTCGTTGTGGTGTTCGGGGCACAGATATGTCCGAGTGAGCCAAATTATGCCAATGAATAATTCGCGATATTATGATCGATTAAACCGATGACGCCCCTCCCCACGCCGCAACAGCTCCGCTACCTCGTCACCCTGGCTGAAACTGGCCATTTCGGTCGTGCGGCTTCGGCTTGCGCGGTCAGCCAGTCCACGCTTTCGGCGGGTATTCTGGTGCTGGAGCGCCAGCTCAACGCGCAGATTTTGGACCGCTCTGCCGCTAAACACGCCGTATTTACGCCGTTGGGGCTGGAGCTTGTAGCCAAGGCCCGAGCGGCGCTGGCGACACTCGCCAACATGGCGGAAGCGGCGGATGCTGCCCGCGCGCCGATGACCGGCCCGCTACGGCTTGGGATCATTCCCACCATCGGCCCGTTTTTGCTGCCCCGGTTGATGCCGGCGCTGCGGGAGCATTACCCGGCGCTCAAGCTTTATTTGCGGGAGGACCAGACAGAGCGGCTGCTGGACCAGCTGGATTCCGGCCAGCTCGACGTGCTGCTGCTGGCCGAGCCGTGCAACTGCGGCGGGGCGGAGACATTTCCGCTGTTACGCGACGAGTTTTTGGCGGCATTGCCTGCCGCGCATCCGCTGGCATCGCGGGATAACGTGCCGTTGGCCGCGCTTTCGGCGGAGAATTTTCTGTTGCTGGAAGAAGGCAACTGCTTGCGGGACCAGGTGCTGGCGGCGTGTGGCACCGGCATCGCGCGAGAGCGGAAATTTGCCGCGACCTCGCTGCATACGCTCATCCAGATGGTCGCGGGGGGCTTGGGCGTAACGCTGGTGCCGAACCTTGCGGTCACGTCGGGCATTACGGAAGGGGCGGATGTGGCTCTCCGGCATCTGGAAGGGGCGGGCGGCTGGCGCAGCCTCTCGCTCGCCTGGCGGCCAGGCAGCCCGCGTGCTGCGGAATACCGGGCCCTGGGGCCGTTGATCGTCTCAGCTTGTGGGTGAGGGCAACCGCACCGTCCCGTCCGCGGCGCGTTCCAGCGGGCCGCTCGCCATCACTGCGTCTATCATCAGCCGGCCATACAAATGCGGAAATTTCTCAGCCCCGCGCGAAATTTCCCATTGTACCGCATCGCCAAGCCGTGTGAGTTCAACCGCCGCGACGATCAGCCCCTCCTGCCCGGCGAAATGCTTATCCGCCGTCGCGGTGAGCTGCGCCGCCGTGGATAGATGTACAAATCCATCTGCGATGTCTGCCGCGCTGCCAGCAAAATCCCCCGCTTGCAGGGCTGCAAATTCCTGGTCCAGCAATATCTTGTAAACAACGCCATCGGTCATGCGCGAATCTTTCGGAGGGCTACAAGATGTATAAGGACGTGTTGCTGCATATCAACGGAAAATGGGGCCACGCGGCGGATGGCCGGACTTTGGAGATCGTCAATCCGGCTACCGAGGAGGTGATCGGCAAGCTTGCCCATGCGGGAATAGCGGAGCTTGATGCCGCATTGAGCGCCGCTGCGATAGGCTTCGCCACATGGCGAAAGACATCAGCTTATGAGCGCAGCGGTGTCATGCGAAAAGCCGCTGAGCTGGTGCGGCAGAGGGCTGAGGCCATCGCTCGGTTGATGACGACAGAGCAGGGCAAGCCGCTCACGGAATCATTGGGCGAGATCATGGGTTCGGCGGATGTGATCGACTGGTTTGCGGAGGAAGGGCGGCGGGCTTATGGGCGCGTGATTCCGGCGCGCAGCGCCGGGGTTTACCAGCTTTCCGTGCGCGAGCCGGTAGGGGTGGTCGCCGGTTTCACGCCATGGAACTTCCCGATGAGCCAGGCGGTGCGGAAAGTCTCGGCAGCACTCGCGGCGGGTTGCGCGTTTATCCTCAAAGGCCCGGAGGAAACCCCGGCGAGCTGCGCTGAGCTGGTGCGGGCCTTCGTGGATGCCGGGTTGCCGGATGGCGTCGTGCAGCTTGTGTTCGGGGTTCCCTCGGAGATTTCGGAATACCTCATCCCGCATCCCGTCATTCGCAAAATTTCCTTCACCGGCTCAACCGCTGTCGGCAAGCATCTGGCAGCGCTGGCGGGGGCAAACATGAAGCGCGCGACGATGGAGCTTGGCGGTCATGCGCCTGCAATCATCTTCAACGATGCGGATCTTGATGCCGCCGCAAAAATTCTGGCCGCGAACAAGTTTCGCAACGCCGGGCAGGTTTGCATCGCGCCGACAAGGTTCATTGTGCAGGACGAGGTGTATGAGCCATTTTTGCAGCGGTTCATCAAAGCCGCGGAGGCGGTGAAGCTGGGGCCAGGATTAGACGAGGGCACAACGATGGGGCCGCTCGCGAATGACCGGCGCGTGAGCGCGATGGAGGCGTTCATCGGCGACGCCGTGCAAAAAGGTGCGACGATTCGCACCGGCGGCAAACGTGCAGGCAACAAAGGGTATTTTTTTGAGCCGACGGTACTGACCGAAGTTTCTCCAGAGATGCGCGCGATGAACGAGGAGCCGTTCGGGCCGCTCGCTTTGTTCATGCCGTTTGGCAAGTTCGAGGAGGCTGTGGCCGAGGCGAACCGGCTGGAATATGGCCTAGCGGCCTATGCCTACACACGCTCCACCGCGACCACCACGGCACTTGGCGCGGAGATTGAAACGGGAATGCTGGGTATCAATCACCATGGGCTTGCCCTGCCCGAGACGCCGTTCGGCGGGGTGAAGGATAGCGGTTATGGTTCGGAGAATGGGGCGGAAGGGCTGGAGCCATATCTGGTGACCAAGTTCATCAGCCAGGCAAGCGGGTGAAAACCAGGTGTTCCACGTGGAACACCTGGCGCGATTTTTAATCTAACATATTGTTAGGAAACAAAAAGAAAAAGCTTGCACCCCAAATTCTGCGGGTTAATTCTGGTTGTGTAATGAGGTGTGGTCAATAGGCTATTTCAGCTTTCCTTTGATAATCTCCATCGCCTTGGCAAAAGCGGCGTCGGCGTTCAGGCTGGTGGTGTCGAAGATGATGGCGTCGCTTGCGGGAACAAGCGGTGCGGCGGTTCGGTTGGCATCCGCTTCATCGCGGGCGGCGAGGTCCTCGCGCACGGCATCCAGTGCCGGTGTTTCGCCCTTGGCGGTGAGCTCAGCATGGCGGCGCTTCGCCCGGGCCTCCAGGCTCGCGATAACGAAAAGTTTGATGTTGGCGTTGGGGAAAATGATGGTGCCGATGTCCCGACCGTCCAGCACTGCGCCGTGTTTGCTGCCGAAATGCCGCTGGAAATCCAGCAGCGCCGCGCGCACGGCGGGGATGGAGGCGACCTGGCTCGCGGCCTTGTCCGCCGGGGCGCCACGCAGATCGGTGCGGGCAAGGTCGTGCGGGTCGAGCGACAGTGCGGCCTGCGCGGCGGCGGCGGGATTGGCGGGGTCAGCGCCTGTATCCAGCACGCGGCGGCCAACGGCGCGGTAGAGCAGCCCGGTATCCAGATACGGCAGCGCAAGTGCGTGCGCGATGCGGCGCGCGAGCGTGCCTTTGCCAGCGGCGGCGGGGCCGTCGATGGCGATGATCATGAGATATTCGCGCCCAGACCGCGCATCAGCGATGCGAAGCCGGGGAATGAGGTGTCGATGAAGCTGGAATCGTCGATTTGCATCGGCGATTCCGTGACTTGGCCGACGACGAGCGCGCTCATGGCGAGACGATGGTCCATGTGGGTTTCAACCGTGCCGCCGCCGGGCGGGTTGGGCATACCGTGGATGACGAGGTCGTCGCCTTCGATCTCCACCCGCGCGCCGCCCGCGCGCAGCATGGCGGCGGTGCCGATAAGACGGTCGCTCTCCTTCACCCGCAACTCTTTCAAACCGCGCAAGCGCGAGATGCCTCGTGCAACGGCACAGGCGACAGCGAGGATGGGGTATTCGTCGATCATGCTCGGCGCGCGCCCGGGCGGAACATCCACCGCGGAAAGTTCGCTGTATTGAACTGTGATGTCGCCCACGCTCTCCCCGCCCTGGATGCGCTCGTTCTCGATCGTAAAATTCGCCCCCATTTCTTTCAAGGTTTCAAACAGCCCGGTGCGGAGCGGGTTAAGGCCGATATTGGCGAGCGTGACGCGCGAACCCGGAACCAGAAGTGCCGCGACCATAGGGAAGGCGGCGGAGGAGGGGTCGCCCGGCACGGCGATATCGGCGGCGCGCAGTTCCGGCTGGCCATTGAGGCGGATGATCTTGCCATCTCCCGCCCGGATGACGTCAACCTTCGCGCCGAAATGGCGCAGCATATTCTCGGAATGGTCGCGGGTGGGTTCGGGTTCTTCGACCTCAGTGATCCCGCGCGCGTTCAGCCCGGCGAGCAGGATCGCGGATTTCACCTGGGCGGAAGCGACCGGCAGGCGGTAGCTGATTGGCAAGGCATCCCGCGCGCCCTGGATGGACAGTGGCAGCCTGCCGCCCTCACGCGAGGTGAACACAGCACCGCTGGCAGAGAGGGGTGCGATGACGCGGGCCATTGGGCGCTTGCGGAGCGAGGCGTCGCCGGTGAGGACGGAGTAAAAATCATGTGTGGCGAGGATGCCCGCGAGCAGCCGCGCGGCGGTGCCGGAATTACCCATATCCAGAATATCATCCGGAGCAGTGAGGCCGCCGATGCCGCGCCCGGAGACCAGCCAGTCCGCGCCGTCGCGCGTGATATTGGCACCCAGCGCGCGCATGGCGGCGGTGGTGCGGAGCACGTCCTCTCCCTCCAGCAGGCCGGTGATTCGCGTCTGGCCGATGGCGAGTGCGGCGAACATCAGCGCCCGGTGACTGATGGATTTATCGCCGGGGATAGCGGCGTTGCCGGACATGGGGATGGCGGGTTTGGCGGCGGTGAGCGGGCGGCGATGCGGCGATTCCATGCCGCGCGGATTAGCATGATGTGCGCCGTTTGACATAGCGGGCTGGGCATGGCATCGCGCCGCCCTTGTTGAAATCGCGCTTTTATCCAGAGGTTGTGCATGCCGAAACCGGAACTTGGGACAAAACATACCTGCGTATCCTGCGGGGCGCGGTTTTTCGACCTCGGCAAAGACCCGGCGATCTGCCCGAAATGCGCCACGGAGCAGCCTGCGGAGCAGCCGCGGCTGAAGCGCCAGGCGCCGCTGCCTGAGGAAGTGAAGAAAGTCGTGAAGCCCGCGCCGGTCGATCCGGACGATGTGGATGTCGAGGTCGCGGATGACGACGCGGATGAGGATATTCTGGAAGACGCCGATGATCTCGACGATGATGCGGATGTGATCGACGCGGATATCGACGTGCAGCCGGAGCCTGACGACACTGAGCGGTAAATGCCAGGGTCAGACCCTGGTTAAGGCGGCGGCGCGGGCCGCTGCCATGCCAGCGCAGGTTTAAGCTGCGGGATTTGCTTCGGCGCGGCCCAGCTCCCCAACACCGTCGCGCCGATGACAACCGGCGGCGTGAGGATGGGCGCGAATTGCAGGTGCAACGCTACATCCCGGTCAAAAATATCAATGCTACCCGTGCCGATTGCCGAGCCCTGCGGGCCGGTAAGGCTGGCGGTTGTGAGAGTCGCGTTGCCTTGGGCGAATTTGGCGCCAAGCGAAAGGCTGTCAAAGCCGGTGTTCCCAGACGCGAGAGCGGCTTCCAGCGCCGCGGCGCGGACTTTTTTTGTAAAGGCGAGGCTGAGATTGGCCAGGCTGAAGCCGGTGAATGCGCCGCCTGTAGAGGTGAGGCTGGCGTTGCCGCCCAGCGTCGCGGCCCAGATTTTCGGGCTATAGCCGCTGGCGGTAAGATTGCCCGCGCCGGCCAGTGCGCCGCTGGATATTTTGTAAGGAAAGGGGAGCGGCAGGCTTAGCCGCGCGGCGGTGATGTTTTGCGCGGAAAAATTGAGCCTGAGCGCGGGCGGTGTATTGGCGGCTAAAGTGGCGTCCAGCATTCCGGCAAGCTTTCCGCCTGCAAGCGTGGCGTGAGTAAGGGTAAAGCTTGCGGCGCCAGGCGCGAGCGCGATGCTGGCGGCGGCGTCGCTGAGTAGATCCTTGCCCGCGTAAAGCACCTGGGCGGCGTTGAGGCTGATTTTGCCTTGGGCACCGGTGAGCAACGCCCAGGGAATTTGCTCATTCGCGGCAACGGGAGGAAGCGCCAGCGTGCCGGCGTCGATCTGTCCGGAGAACACGCCGTGATCGGCCAGCAAGCGGCCATTGGCGGTAAGCGCGCCGAGAGAAAGCACGAAATCCGGCAGGCCCAGCCGCTCCGCTGAAGCGGTGAAGCTTGCGCGCAATGCGATGGAGCCGGGGCCGGGCCAGGCAAGGCCGTGCGGAAATCCGACGGTCTGCATCGCGGCGATGGCGTCCGGATGGCGCAATGTGAGCGGCCCGGTGGCAGTAAGCTGGCCGAGGTTAAGCACGGGCGCTGCGGTGATGGTGAAATCGCCCAACGTGCCGATGAGGCTGGTGGAAAGCGCGGAAGGCTTGCCTGCCGCGAAAATCCCGGCATCGAGGCGGGGCGCGGCCAACTCGGGCGGCGGTTGCCACGAAGCGGGAAGCAAAGCGGCGAGCGGCGCTGCGGAGGGCAATGACAAAAACCCGCGCGCGGCGGTAACTTGCCCCGCCGGGTCCAGAGCGACACTGCCCGATGCGATGCCGCCGAAAACGCCCGCCGAGATGCGCCGGAGGTTGAGGCCGCCGTCCAGCTCGCCATCCAGCAGCAGATGCTGTAGCGGAATCGGGCCAAAATCAGCGCGGGCGGCGGTGATCTGGCCATCGGCGGAAAACTTGAATGCCGGGCGGTGGCCGAGCCAGGTGATAAGCGGCAGGAGATCCAGCCGGTCGAAATCCAGCGCCCCGGCAGCATGCGTGCCGGTAAGAATTAGCGTGCCGGTGAGATGCGCGTTGCCGATCCGGCCCGCGATGTCGGCTAGGCTGAGCCGGGCGGCGGACCCCGAAAGCGTGGCGCTGAATTCTGCCGAGTTCCAGCCGTCCGGCGCGGAGAGATGGTAGGTGCTGAGCAGACCGGGCAGGTTTGGGCTGGTGAGGCTGGCCTGGCCCTGGACAGAGCTGGCGGCTGAGAGCTGACCGCTGGCGATGAAAACGGCGTTGGCGGGGAGCGTGGCGCGCAGTGCGTGGAAGGTGACGCCGGAGGGCGAAATATCGAGCCGCGTTTGCAGCGAAGGAATGTTGTGCCCTGCCAAAGAGAGATTGGCCGCATTCAGGCTGAGCGCGATGGGAATTGCCGGCAGGATCGCGGGCGTTTGAGAAAGATCGGGAATGTCGAGATTTTGCGCGTTCAGCACGGCTGAGATGGCAAGCGGCGCGAACCGGACGTTCGCCGTGCCGGTGATGGCAGCTTTGTTGTAGCGGAATTGCAGGCCGGTGGCGGAGACGGAACCGGCACTGGCGAGAATGTCCGCCGAGCCCGAGAGCTGCGGCGTGGCGATTTCCACCGTGCCGGAAAGCGCGCTGCTTGCATTCAAGCGACCGGAAAAATTCATTGACGCCTTGCCGCTGCTGGCATTCATCGCGACGGGGGCGCCGCCCTGAAGATCCGCCGCGTTGAGCGCCAGCTTGAGCGAGATGCCATGGCCGAGCAGCGTGCCGGTGCCAAAGGCCGCGACCATGCCTTTGGCGCTGGTAAACACATCGGCATCGACATTGGAGAATCGCGCCGCGCCCAGGCTGATGACGCCATGGTTGATCCTGGCGTGCAGGGCAGTAAGCCAGCCGGGCGGAGCGATGGCCTTGGGGCCGCCGGGCAACGGCCAGGGAAAGGCGATGGTGGGGGCGTCCAGCGTGAGGGTTTGCGCGCTCAACCGCCCATGCAGGAGCGCTGCGACCGAGATCCCCAATGTGAGCGAACGGGCGGTGATCGTCTCATGCCTCGGCCCGGTGATGGTGACATCTGCCGCGGTAAGTTGCGGGCCGGGCACGAGGCTGAGCGAGAGCGCGCCGCCAATATGGACATCCCGCCCTGTCAGCGAGGATGCCAGCGCCTCGATATTGCCACGATGCGTGCGCGAGGCCACGAAACCCGGCAGGGCCAGGATTGCCGCCGCGATTGCCAGGACCAGGACAAGCGGGACGAGCCAGAGGAGTTTTCTATTCAACTGCCGTAGCCGCCGCCGCCGGGCGTTTTGATGATGAATGCATCCCCGGCGTTTAATTGCGCTTGCGAGCTGCCGGCAAGCGGCTCGATGCGTCCGTCCGCGCGCTCGATCATCTGCTCACCGCAGGCACCCGCCTTGCCGCCGTGCAAGCCAAACGGAGGAATGGTCCGGCGCGACGCCGTGATGGTGGCGAGCATCGGCTCCAGGAAGCGGATTTTGCGAACAGCGCCGTTGCCGCCATGGAATTCGCCTTCCCCGCCCGAGTTTTCGCGGATGGAAAATTCCTCGACACGCACGGGATAGCGCAGCTCCAGTATCTCGGGGTCGGTGATGCGGGTGTTGGTCATATGCGTATGGACACCGGAAGCGCCGTGAAATCCAGGGCCAGCGCCAGCGCCGCCGCAGATCGTTTCGTAATACTGTGTTGTTTCGTTGCCGAAGAGGAAGTTATTCATCGTGGCTTGCGCGCTGGCGCAGGCACCCAGCGCGCCGAGCAAAGCGGCGGCGATGGCCTGCGAGACTTCAGTATTGCCCGCGACGACAGCGCTGCCCGGCGGCGGCGAGAGGAAGGAGTTCTTAGGGATGATGATGGTAAGGGGTTTCAGGCAGCCTTCGTTGAGCGGAATGTCATCCGCGACCAGGCAGCGGAAGGCGTAGAGCACGCAGGCGGTGACGATGGCGGGCGGGGCGTTGAAATTGCTCGCCGCCGCTGGTCCGGTGCCGGTGAAGTCGATGGTGGCGCTGTTCGTGGCATGATCGACGCGGATGGCGAGTTTGATGGGCGCGCCGCTGTCCATGACATATTCAAAGCTGGCGTCCCGGAGTTTTGAGATCACGCCGCGGATCGCCGCTTCGGCATTGTGCATGACATGGCGCATGTAGGCTTGCACAGCATCCCAGCCGTAGCGGGCGATGACGGCTTGTAGCGCGGCAACGCCGGTTGCATTGGCGGCGATCTGCGCTTTGATGTCGGCGATGTTCTGCTCCGGGTTGCGCGCGGGATGTTTGGCGGAGGCCAGGAGCGTGCGAAACTCATTTTCGCGAAACTCACCCTCGGAAAGCAGCAGAAAATTGTCGATGACGACGCCTTCGTCTTCCAGCGTTCTGGAAAACGGCGGGGTGGAACCGGGGGTGAGGCCGCCGATATCGGCATGGTGGCCGCGGCAGGCGGTAAAGAATTGTATCTCCCGGCCTGCATCGTTGAAGACCGGGGTGATGACGGTGATGTCCGGCAGATGCGTGCCGCCCGCGAACGGGTTGTTCAGCGCCACGGCATCGCCAGGCTTTAGCGTGCCGCCGCGCTGGGCGATGACATGCCGGACGGAGGCGCCCATCGCGCCCAGATGCACGGGCACATGCGGCGCGTTGGCGACGAGCGCGCCTGTTGCATCGAAGATCGCGCAGGAGAAATCCAGCCGCTCCTTAATGTTCACGCTTTGCGCCGTGTTACGCAGCACGGTGCCGGATTGCTCGGCGATGGCCATGAAGAGATTGTTGAAAAGCTCAAGCAGGATAGGATCGGGCTTGGCGGCATCGGCGATGGCAACGCGGGTGCGCGGGGCTATGCGGCGCAGCAGGCAGTGGTTTCGCGCGGTGATCTCGGCTTGCCAGCCGGGCTCGATGATTGTGGTGGCATTGGCCTCGCGCAACACCGCCGGGCCGTTGATGATGCAGCCAGCGCCGAGCGCGGCTCGCTCGAAGACCGGCGCGTGTTGCGCGGCGGCGCCAGCGGTGAACATCTTCACGGTCTCAAGCGGGGCGGGGAGCGGGCTGGCGGGAATTTCCGCCTCGTCGATGGCCTCGCCGGGCGTGATGGACTCGGCGATGACTGCCTCGGCGATGAGCGATCTTTCCGGGGTGATGAAGCCGAAGAGGCGGCGGTGCGCGGCCTCGAAATTCTGGCGCATCTTGGCATGGGTTGTGAGCGGAATGGGGAGAGCCGTGTCCGTGCCCGCGTAGCGCAGCAGGACGGAGGTTTTGGTGCCGGTGCGTTCAAGGTTCGCCCAAAGCTCGGGCGTGAATTCCAGTTCGACCGCCTGTTCGTTGATGCGGGAGAAATCCGAAAGCCCGATGCCATAGGCGGAGAGCACCCCGGCGAGCGGGTGAATGAAGATGGTATCCATGCCGAGTTCGTCGGCAACAAGGCAGGCGTGCTGACCGCCTGCGCCGCCGAAGCAGGCGAGCACGAAATCGGCGGGGTTCAGGCCCTTCTGTACGGAGATTTGCCGGATGGCGTGCGCCATGTTGGCGACGGCGATTTGGATGAAACCTTCGGCCAGGGATTCCGGCGTGATTGGCGTGGTTTTTGAAATTTTGGCGGCCAGCTCGGTGAATTTTGCGCGGACGATACCGGCGTCCAGCGGCTCATCACCATCAGAGCCGAAGACCGCCGGGAAATGCTGCGGCAGGATTTTGCCGAGCAGGATGTTGGCATCCGTAACTGTAAGGGGCCCGCCTTGGCGATATGCCGCCGGGCCTGGGTTGGCCCCAGCGCTTTGTGGCCCTACGCGCAGCCGAGCGCCGTCGAAACCCAGGATCGACCCACCCCCCGCTGCGACGGTATTGATGGCAAGCATGGGCGCGCGCAGGCGCACCCCGGCGATTTCAGTCTCGAAGCTGCGCTGGTATTCGTGGTCGTACAGCGCGGCATCGGTGCTGGTGCCGCCCATGTCGAAGCTGATGACGCGGTGGAGACCGGCGAGCGCAGCGGTGCGGACCGCGCCGGCGATTCCGCCGGCCGGCCCGGAGAGGATGGCGTCCTTGCCTGAGAACTCCCCGGCTGCGGCGAGGCCACCATGGGATTGCATGAAGGAAATTGGCGCATTGCTTAAGCCATCCGCAACCTGGGCGATGTAGCGTTTAAGGATGGGCGAGAGATAGGCGTCGGCCACGGTGGTGTCGCCGCGCGGGACCAGGCGAAGCATCGGGCTGGCGATATGGGAGAGGGAGATTTGGGTAAAACTCGACTGCGCTGCGAGTTGGCCGAGGCGCTGCTCCTGCTTGGGGTATTTCCAGGCATGGATGAGCGCGATGGCGACAGCCTCAAAGCCTTCGGCGTGGGCCGCTTCCAGGATTTGTACGGCCTGCGCCTCGTCGAGCTTCTCGATCTCCGTGCCATTGACGGCGATGCGGCCGGAGATTTCGGTGACGCGCTCGTAGAGCATGGAGGGGGGCTTGATATCGATGTCGAAAAGACGCGGGCGGGCCTGGTTGCCGATGCGAAGCAGGTCGCGGAAGCCGCGATTGACAAGCAGCAGCGTTCGCGCGCCTTTGCGCTCCAAAAGCGCGTTGGTGGCGACGGTGGTCCCCATTTTAACATGGCCGATGACGCCGGGCGGAATTGGCGCTTCCGGCTCAAGCTTCAGGAACTGACGGATACCCGCGATGGCGGCGTCCCTGTAGCGGCCCGGATTTTCCGAGAGGAGCTTGGCGGTGGCGAGCTTGCCCAGGGGATCGCGCGCCACGATGTCCGTAAAAGTGCCGCCTCGATCGATCCAGAATTGCCAGCCCGCCATGATCCTCCGCCCGGAAACGCCGGAAGGTGATGTCCGAATAGTGGTTTGGGTTCAAGGGCGGGCATATGATAGGACGGCGCGATGAGTTACTGGGGCAAGATTATCGGCGGAATGGCAGGGTTTGCCATGGGCGGGCCGATGGGCGCGCTGTTTGGCGCGGCACTCGGCCATGCGGCGGATGAGAGCGGGTTGCACGGTATGGCGGCGCGCGCGCTGCCGTTCGATGGCGCCAGGATGGCCGCATTGCTGGGCCGGCGGGAGCAGATTTTCGCGGTGAGCGTAACCGTGCTGGCCGCGAAGCTCGCAAAATGCGACGGGACGGTGAGCCGGGTGGAGATCGACGCATTCAAGCGCAGCTTCGCAATACCGGAGCAGAGCGTGCAGGAGGTTGGGCGGCTGTTCGACAACGCGCGGGATTCCCCGGCGGGCTTTGAGAGCTATGCGGTGCAGCTTGGCCAGGCGTTTTCCGATAATCGGGGAATTTTGGAGCAGGTGCTGGCGGGGCTGTACCAGATCGCGCGGGCGGATGGGCCGGTGAACGGGGCGGAGGCGGATTTCTTGGCCCGCGTGGCGCATGGTTTTGGGCTGGATATGGACAGCGCGCAGCGCGCCGGGCGCGGCATGGTGGGCCAGGGGGGCGCGGACCCCTATGCCGTGCTGGGGATAGACCGGAAAGCCAGCAATGAGGCTGTGCGGACGCGCTGGAAGACGCTGATGCGTGAGAACCATCCGGACAGCCTGGCCTCACGCGGGGTGCCCCCGGCGATGATCGCGGCGGCTTCCGACCGGGTGGCGCGGATAAACGCCGCCTATGACAGCATAAAACGCGAGCGGAAGCTTTGATCGCAGCTCCCTCGCCGAATTTCGACTTACGGCCAGGGCCGGTGACGATGCTGGTGTTGCATTACACGGGAATGCAAACGGCGGCGGACGCGCTGGCGCGGCTATGCGATGCGGAAGCAAAAGTCTCCTCGCACTATCTCGTGGATGAAGATGGCGAGGTTTATGCGCTGGTGGAGGAGCAAAACCGCGCCTGGCACGCGGGCGTGAGTTACTGGCGCGGGGATACGGGGCTGAACGATGTCTCGGTTGGCATCGAGATCGTTAACCCTGGACATGAATGGGGCTACCGGCGTTTTCCCGATGTGCAGTTGCAGGCGGTGCGGGATTTATGTTTGAGCATCATCGGGCGGCATCGCATCGCGCCGCGCAATATCGTGGCGCATTCGGATGTCGCGCCCGACCGCAAGCAGGATCCCGGCGAGCTGTTTGATTGGCGCTGGCTGGCCGGGCAGGGTGTTGGGCTGTGGACCGATGATTTTGCGCCGCCGGGGGAGTTGATGGAGGATTTGGCCGCCATCGGCTACGATGTCACGGCGCGCGAGGTGATCACCGCGTTTCAGCGGCATTTTCTGCCGGAAAATTTGACCGGCTTGGGCGACGAGGCGACGCGGGGCCGCGCGGCGGCGGTGCGGGTGCTTATTCCATCATCCGGGCCATGATCGTGGCGGTTTCCGCCGCGGCGAGGCCGCCGCGCAGCGCCAGAGCGATAACGATCATGCTCCATACCGCGGTGAGAGCGACAGCGGGCCAGAAGCTAAGCACGCCAAGGCCGCCGCCGACGCCGGACAGGGCCGAGAGCAGCCACATGCCGCCGAACCAGGGCAGTAGCCAGAAGATCTCGCGCCAGCCGAACTCCGTGGGCGGACGGCGGGCGATGAAATGGAACCAGACCGCATAGGCGATGAAGCCGACACCGACGATAATGAACAGCACCGTATTGGTGATGAAGCCGGTCCATAAAATAACAAAGTTGCTGCACGCAAAGGCGGCGGGGGCAAGTATCCAGGCCAGAGGCAGGCGGAACAGCCGTGCCTCGTTTGGCATGTTACGTCGCAGCACCAATAGGGTGACCGGGCCGAGCCCATAGGTAAGCACGGTGATGGAGGTGATGTAGTTCACCATTTGCTGCCAGGCGGGAAAGGGGAGCAGAAAGATCACCCCTACCACCCACATCACCACCACCGCCGTCCATGGCGTTCCGGCGCGGTTGAGCCAGGTAAGCCAGGCCGGGCCTGCACGCATTTCGCCCACCGCGTAAAGGATGCGCGAGCCGCCGGTGAGGTACATGAGCCCAGTGCCGCCAGGGGACACGTAAGCGTCGATATACAGAATAAACGCGAGCCAGCTTAACCCCAGCATGGAGGCGAGACCGGCGAACGGGCCCATGGCGCCGGGGAAGGTTAAATGTGCCCAGCCATGCGCGAGGTCGGCAGGGCGCAGCGCGCGGAGGAAGCCAAACTGCAGCAGGAGATAGATGGCTGTGGCAATAAGGACCGCGCCGACGACCGCGAACGGCACGCTGCGGGCCGGGTTGGCGCTTTCGCCGCCAAGATCGATCGCCGTGCGGAAACCGAGAAAGCTGAACACGATGCCCGCGGAGGGCAGTGCCAGGAAGATACCGGTGACGTTATAGCCGCCGGGGTCGGCGGCCATGACGCCCGGGTGCCCTAGTGAGACGGCGATGAGCACGACGCCGGTGATGATGGGGACCGCCAGCTTCCACCAGGTGATGGTGGAGTTCACGTTCAGCAACATGCGAACCGCGAGTAAATTCAGAGCCGCGATTAATAAAAGCAGGATAGCGCAAGCGGCAAAGCCCGCGCCGGTCAGTACCCCGCTCTCGCCGGGGACGATGAGGCCGGGGATGTAGTTGTTGGCATAGGTGACGACGGCTTCCGTTTCCACCGCCGGAACGGCGACATAGGCCAGAAACAGCATCCAGCCCCAGATGCGCCCCAACCCAGCGCCATGGCTGGCGTGGCTCATGTGCACCAGCGCGCCGCTTTTGGGGAACATGGAGGCAAGCTCCGCGAAGCAGAGTGCGATGAGCAAGATGATGACAGCGCCCGCAACCCAGCTCCACATGGCGAGCGGCCCGGCGATTTTCGCGGCGTGGAAGGCGCCGAACAGCCAGCCGGAGCCGATCATGCTCGTGGTGCTGGCGAACAGCAGGCCGATAAAGCGCGCGTCTCTCCGCAGATGGCTGGCAGTGGCGGGATGCAGCGCTTGTTGGGACATGGGCATCGGCTCCGATTGCAGGGTGCGATCCATCTATGATGTTGGATCAGAATGAGGCTAGAATGGGCCGCTGCGCCGGGGCAAGCATTTTCGGAAGTTGACCCGGATTGATTGCGGGTGCAGGAGCCAGAGATCCAGACGGTTGGACGGCCGCTGGCGGGTATAAAAGCCTGCTGGAGGAAAGTCCGGGCTCCACGGAAATGCGGTGCCGGCTAACGGCCGGCGGGGGCGACCCCAGGGAAAGTGCCACAGAAAACAAACCGCCGAGGGTTCGCCCAAGGTAAGGGTGAAACGGTGCGGTAAGAGCGCACCGCAACCCTGGCGACAGGGTTGGCAGGGTAAACCCCACCGGGAGCAAGACCGAATAGGGGCGGCCGGCGTTGTGCCTTCGGGCATGGGCGCGGGAGTGTTTTCGATCCGCCGCCCGGGTTGGTCGCGCGAGGCAGGCGGCAACGCCTGTCCCAGAGGAATGGCCGTCCAGCATCCGCAAGGGTGTGGACAAAACCCGGCTTACAGACCGTCTGGACTTTTTTGCCTCGCAATGCGATGGCATTTTAGAGAACAAAACAGAAACAAAACGTTCAAAAATCTTCAAGCTCGGGCAACAGAGTTTGTTGCGAATCGGTAGAGAATCCATGCGATTCTCTTTGACGTGGCGCGTCGGTGCATGGTAGTGGGGGAGAAACCCATGAATACCCAAGCAGTGGTGGAAGGCTTCGTGTCGCAACCCAATGAGTCAGTTCTTCGGCAACCACCAGAACCGGATGGACGCGAAGCGCAGAGTGTCCGTTCCGGCGGCATTCCGCGCGGTGCTGAAGGCGGATGTGGAGACCATACAGCTGATCCTGCGGCCGTCGCACGCGAGCGATTGGCGCTATGTCGAAGTGTGGCCGAAGCAAGCCTACGAGGTGGTCATGGAGCGCAAGCTCGAGCAATACGAGCTTTTCTCAGCTGAGCGTGAGGCGATGGCGACGGTGATTTATACCGGCGCCATACCACTGGAAACCGACCGGGAAGGGCGGATCATGATCCCCGAGGAGTTGACGGATTTCGCGGGGTTACAGGCGGGAGGCCCAGTGAGCTTTTTAGGACGCGGGCCGATCTTCCAAATCTGGGAGCCGGAGGCGGCCAGAGCGTTCACCGAGGCGACGCGAGCGAAGGCGGCGGCGCTGTTGGGGACACCGCGTTCATGACAAAATTTTCACATATCTCCGTGCTGCGGGACGAGGCGGTGGCGATGCTGGAGCCGCGCGCCAGGGCCGTTTACCTCGATGGAACGTTCGGCGGCGGCGGCTATGCGAGGGCGATCCTCGATATGGCTGAATGCACGCTGATCGCCATTGACCGCGATGCCGGAGCGATTCGCCGCGCTGCGGAAATGGCCAAACAATACCCCGGAAGAATGCAGTTTTTTCATGGAAAAATCAGCGAAATTTTCAATTTGCTGAGCCAGGCCGGGATTACCCTGCTGGATGGCGCAGTGTTCGATCTCGGTGTTTCCTCCTTCCAGATAGACGATGCGGCGCGGGGATTTTCCTTCCGCCAGGATGGCCCGCTCGACATGCGGATGGGAAGTTCGGAAAAGACCGCCGCTGATCTGGTGAACACTGTGTCCGAATCCGAACTCGCTGATATTCTGTATGAGTTTGGTGAAGAGAAGGCTTCCCGGCGGATTGCGAAAGCGATCGCCGAGCGGCGGAAGACCCAGAGTTTTACGGCGACGGCGGATTTGGCTGGCGTGATACGGAGTGTTGTGAGACCGGATAAATCGGGCATCGACCCGGCGACAAGAAGCTTCCAGGCGCTGCGGATTGCGGTGAATGACGAGCTTGGCGAGATTGGGGCGGCGCTGCGCCAAGCGGCGGCGATGCTGGCGCCCGGCGGCCGGCTGGTGGTGGTGAGTTTCCACTCGCTGGAGGACCGTATCGTGAAGCAGTTTTTTGCGCGGGCTACCGGGCGGGGGCAGGGAACGTCGCGGCACGACCCAGCCGGGCTGCAACATGTTGCGAAGCCGGAATTCAAGCTGCTCACGGGCCGCCCGGTATCCCCGGCTGCGGCGGAGGTGAAAGCGAACCCCCGGGCGCGGAGCGCCAAATTGCGCGCGATGGAAAGGCTGGCCGCATGATACGACCGTTCACGCTCATCACCGCGATCATGTTCGTGCTCTCGGGCGCGTATCTCTTCGCGGTGAAGCATCGCTCGGAGATGTTGGACAGCGAGATTGCCGCCACCGCGCAGGCAACAAGGCTGGATGAGCAGCGCATCCGCGTGTTGCAGGCGCAATGGGCGCTGGAGGTTGATCCCTCGCGGCTGGCGCAGCTTTCAGCCAAATTCACGCAGCTACAGCCGATGAAGCCCGGGCAGCTGGTGACGCTGAGCGCGTTGCAGGGCGCTTTGCCGCCTGCGGGCAGCGCCGTGCCGGGCGAAGCCCCGGCGGCTCCGGCAATAACCGAAGTTGCGGCCGTGCAGCCGGTTGCGGCGCCCGCACCCGCTAAGCCGGTACAGAAGCCGGTACAAATGGCAAGCGTTGCGGTGCCGCGTGTGACGCATGTTGCGAGAACGCGTCCCGCGCCTGTTATGCGCGAAGCGCGGTTGGATAATGTCGAGACGCTTTTGCGTAACCTTCCGGCTCATGCGGCGCATGTGCGGCATCCTGCGCTGGGCCGCGAGTATGCCGAGAATCGCCCGGCTTACGCAGCGCCCTCCGCGCTGGCCGCGGCTTCCGTTGCTATGCCGCCGCCGATGATGGAGGCGCGGGTGGTGCCGGTGCGTGCGGTGGCGCAGGCCTCGGCAGCGCCGATGGATGGCGGCTCAATGCTCGGCATGGCGCAGGACATGGCGGGCGGGAGCGCTAATTGACGTTGACGATTCGACCCGGGGGCAGGCCGCTCTCGCGCAAACAAGGCGCACCGGAGCGGGGTGCGGTGCCGCTGGTCGAACATGTGCGGGTGACATCGCCGGAGCTGGACCAGCGCGCAGCGCTGGAGAAGGCGCGCGGGCGGATGTTGATGGGCGCGCTGTTGTTCGTCGGGTTATATGCAGTTCTGCTTCTGCGGCTCACTTACGCCACGATTCTCCATCCGATTTTGCCAACGCAGGCGCAACTGGCCGCGATGCAGCCGCAGCTGGATGTAACGCCGCCGCCGCCGGGCAGGGCCGAGATTACCGACCGCAACGGCACGATATTGGCGGTCTCGCTGCCTGGCGCGCAGCTTTTCGCCGACCCGCGCCAGGTTCCCGACCCGCTGGGTGCGACGGAAAAACTGGCGTCGGTATTGCCGGGGCTGAATGAGGATGTGACGGAGAAGAAGCTCGCCTCGGGCAAGGATTTTGTCTATCTCGACCGCAAGCTGACGCCGGAGGAAGAGCTTGCGGTAAACCAGCTCGGCATTCCCGGTGTGTATTTCGAGAACAGCGTGAAGCGGCATTATCCGGATGGCGATCTGGCGGCGCAGATTCTGGGCGCGGTGAATGTCGGCGGGGTGGGGATTGCCGGCGTCGAGGAGTATTTTAACAACCGGCTGACCAGCAATCCGGCACCGCTGGCACTTTCCATCGATGCAGGGATACAGAGCATCGTGCATGACGAGCTGGCCTCCGCAATGGCGGAATTCAAATCGCCAGGCGCCTGCGCGATTGTGATGAACGCGAGGACCGGCGAGATTCTCGCGCTGGCAAGCCTGCCGGATTACGATGTGACGGATTTCGGCACCGCCGGAAGCAATGAGAAATTCAACCGCTGCGTTGAGGGCGAATACGAGCCGGGCAGCGTGTTTAAGTTGCAGACCGTTTCGATGGCGCTGGATTCCGGGATGATCCATTGGTGGGATTATTTTGACACCACGCATCCGCTGCATGTCGGGCGGTTCGAGATCACGGATTTTGAACCGGCGCACACTTGGATGGCAGTGCCGGAAATTCTCAATGTGTCCTCCAACATCGGCGCGTCGCGTATCGCGACGATACTCGGGCCGAAGATTGAGCAGGCATGGCTTTCCAAGCAGGGGTTCTTCAAGCCGCTGAACATCCAGCTTCCCGGTCCGCCGATGCCGGAATATCACCCGCTGAAGACCTGGGGGTTGGCGACGACGATGACGGTGTCCTTTGGCGCGGGCATCGCGGTCAGCCCACTATCGCTGGTGACGGGGGTGCTGCCGATTGTGAATGGCGGCGTGCGCTATGATCCGACGCTGCTAGCGGTGGACCAGAACGGCCCGCAGCCCGAAGGCATGCGGGTGATGAAGCAGAGCACGTCGGACATCATGCGCAAGATGATGACCAACGTCGTGCTTTTCGGCACGGGCAAGAATGCGGCGGTGCCAGGCTATGTGGTGGGCGGCAAGACCGGCACAGCGCAGGTGGTTGGGCCGAACGGGCGCTATCTGCTGCACACGAATAATGCCTCGTTCATGGCGGCATTCCCCATGCAAAACCCGCAATATGTGATCTACGTGCTGGTGCTGCAGCCGAAGCCGGACAAAACGACGTTCGGGTTCACCACGGGCGGGTATATCGCGGCGCCGACGGTCAGCCGGATTATCGCCCGCATTGGCCCGATGCTGGGGATTTTGCCGGATACGGGAGAGACGCTGGCGGCGCTGGATACGTCGTTGACTGTGCCGTTGCAGCCTACCCCGCCGCCCGGGTTGGTCGCGCTCGGGCCAAGCCGCCCGCTGCCGGCGGGGGCGAATGGGTTTGCCTATGAGCTGCTGGGGGAGAGGCCGCCGATGACGGCATCAGTGGGGTTGGACGGGCCGGATACGGGCGTTTCGTCCTCCGCCCGGCATGGCCGCATGGCGCGGCGCGGCCGTGGGTTGGACAACCAGATTGCGGAGCAGTGAGTTGATCGGCGCGCGCGGCATAACCGCAGACAGCCGGGCGGTGCAGCCCGGATTTTTATTCGCGGCACTCCCCGGCACGAAGGCGGACGGCAGGCGGTTCATCGCCGATGCTGTGGCCCGCGGCGCTGTGGGCGTGCTGGCGCCTGAAGGCACGACGTGGCCGCCCGGCGTGCCGCCGCGCCCGATGTTTTTAGCGCCCCACCCGCGCGCGCGGCTGGCGGAGCTGGCGGTGGAGCTGGCAGGCAGAATGCCGGAGCGGCTGGTGGCGGTAACGGGCACCAATGGCAAGACGAGCACAGTGGATTTTCTGCGGCAGATGATGATCTTGGCCGGGCGGCGCGCGGCCTCGATGGGAACATTGGGGATGATTGCGCCGGGCCTGCCGGTGGCGGACTCGTTGACCACGCCGGACCCGGTGTCGCTGGCAAACACGTTGGCGATGCTGACGCGGGAAGGATTTACCGATGTGGCGCTGGAAGCGTCCTCACACGGGATAGAGCAGAGCCGGTTGGATGGGCTGCGGTTCTGCGCTGCCGGGTTCACGAATTTAACGCGCGACCATCTGGATTACCACGGCTCGATGGAAGCCTATCGCGCCGCCAAGCTGCGGCTGTTTGGGGCGCTGATGCCGCGCGATGCGGCGGCGGTGGCAATGGCGGATATGGAGCCGGAGACGCTGGCACTGCTGCGCGAGACGGCAGACCGGCGGCGGCTGGACTTCCGCACCGTGAGTGTGGAGCGGACGGTGCCGCTGCCCGGCGGGCAAGAGGTGTTCAGCGCCGGGCGGTGCGAGGTTTTGCATCTGCCAGGGCGGTTCCAGGCGGATAACGCGGTGATGGCGGCGGCACTTGCGGCAGCCTGCGGCGTGCCGAATGCGCTGGCGCTGTTGCCGCATTTGCAGGGCGTGCGCGGGCGGCTGGAGCGCGCACTGGTGCTGGAGAATGGCGCGGCGGCCTATGTGGATTACGCGCATACGCCGGATGCGATCGCGCGGGTTTTGAGCGCGCTCCGGCCCCATGCCTCCGGGCGGCTGATCATCGTATTCGGCGCAGGCGGCGACCGGGATGCGGGCAAGCGGCCCTTGATGGGCGCGGCGGCGGCGGCGGGCGCGGATGTGGTGATTGTGACGGATGATAATCCGCGCAGCGAGAACCCGGCGACAATACGTTCGGCAGTTCTGGCGGCGGCGCCTGGAGCGATTGAAATTGGCGACCGGCGCGCGGCGATTGCGGCGGGGCTGGAGATGTTGAAGCCCGGCGACGTGCTGGTGGTGGCGGGCAAGGGCCACGAGCAGGGGCAGGTTGTGGCGGGCGAGATTCTGCCATTTGACGATGCCGGCGTGCTGCGCGAACTGGGCGGTGCGGCGTGAGTGCGCTGTGGGAAGCTGATGCGCTGGCGGCGGCGCTGGGTTTGGCGCGCGGGTATGCAGTGAGCGGCGTGAGCATCGACACCCGCACATTGCGCGCCGGAGATTTATTCGTGGCGTTGCAAGGCGAGCGCGACGGGCATGACTTCGTGGCCCAGGCTTTTGCCAAGGGTGCTGCGGCGGCGCTGGTGACGCGCGAGATGCCGGGCAATGTGCTGGTGGTGGAGGATACGCTGGCGGCGCTGGGGCGGCTCGGCGCGGCGGCGCGGACGCGGACCAGAGCGAAGATTGTCGCGGTGACAGGCAGCGTCGGCAAGACCACGGCGAAAGAAATGCTGCGCTGTGTTTTGGGCGCATTTGGGAGCGTTCATGCTGCCGAGGCGAGTTTTAACAATCATATCGGCGTGCCGCTGACGCTGGCGCGGATGCCGCGCGATGCGGATTACGCAGTGTTCGAGATCGGGATGAATCACCCGGGCGAGATTGCGCCGCTGGCGCAGCTGGTGCGGCCGGATGTGGCGCTGATCACGTGCATTGACCGGGCGCATCTTGGGTTGATGGGCTCGGAAGAAGCGATTGCGGCAGAGAAGGCGGCGGTGTTTTCCGGTTTGGTGCCGGACGGTGCTGCGGTGCTGCCGGAGGATACCAGGTTTTTGGCGCTAGTGCGGGATGCGGTCCCGCCGGGCGCGCGGGAGATTTTGTTTGGGGACGCCTCCTTGCTGAACATGCAAGCGGATGCTGAAGGTTCCGAAATTTCAGCGCGGGTTGACGGGGTTGGCGTGAAGTTTCGGCTGGCAGCGCCGGGCAGGCACATGGCGATGAACGCGCTGGCAGTGCTCTCGGCTGCAAGTGCGCTGGGGTTGGATGTGGCGCGCGCGGCAGCGGCGCTGGAAGGTTTTACGCCGTTTGCAGGGCGCGGGGCGCGGCGGCGGTTGCGGGTGAGCGGCGGCGAGGTGCTGCTGCTGGACGAGAGCTATAATGCATCCGGCGCATCCATGCGCGCGGCTTTGGCTGTGCTGGCATTGCAGCCGGGGCGGCATGTGGCGGTGCTGGGGGATATGCTGGAGCTGGGTGAATACGCCAAGGCCGAGCACGTCTCGCTTTTGCCGGATGTGACAGCGGCGGCGGATCTTGTGTTTGCCTGCGGAGCGTGGAGCCGGCACCTGTTCATTGCGCTGCCGCCCGAGCAGCAGGGAGCGTATGCGCCCGATGCCTTGGGCCTCGCGCCGCTGGTGCGCGATGCATTGCAGGGTGGGGATGTTTTGTTGGTGAAGGGCAGTTACGGCAGCCGAATGCGTGACGTGATTTCGCTTCTTGAAGGCCAGGGCTAATGCTTTACGCGATATTGCTGCCGCTGGCGGGCTATGTGCATGGCTTCAACCTGTTCCGCTACATCACCTTCCGCGCGGGCGGCGCGTGCCTGACGGCGCTGATCATCAGCTTCTGGGCGGGGCCGAGACTGATCCGGTTTTTGAAATCCATGCAGCGGCACGGCCAGCCGATCAGGCTGGATGGGCCGGAGCGGCATCTGATCGAGAAGAAAGGCACGCCGACGATGGGCGGGGTGCTGATTTTGATCGCACTCGGCGTTTCCACGCTGCTGTGGGCGGATTTAGAAAACGGGTATGTCTGGGCGGCGCTGCTCGTCACGCTTGGCTACGGCGCGATTGGCTTCGCCGATGATTTTTTGAAGCTGACGAAGCGCAACACCAAGGGCGTTTCCGGCCGGGTGAAATTGCTGGCGCAGGCGGCGATTGGCCTGGGTGCCGCGATATGGATGACGCGGCTGATGCCAGCACCTTTGGGCACGGAGCTTGCCGTGCCGGTATTCAAAAATCTCATGATCCCGTTTGGAATTTTGTTTCCGCTGGTTGCGATGTTCGTGCTGATCGGCGCTTCCAACTCCGTGAACCTTACGGACGGGCTGGATGGGTTGGCGATTGTGCCGACGATGATCGCGGCAGGCGTGTTCGCGCTCATAGCGTATCTCGTGGGCAACCGGATTTTCGCGGGATATCTGCAAATTCACTTCGTGCCGGGAACCGGCGAGCTGACGATTTTTCTCTCAAGCCTGATTGGCGCGGGCCTGGGATTTTTGTGGTTCAACGCCCCGCCGGCGGCGGTGTTCATGGGCGATACCGGGTCGCTCTCGCTCGGCGGGGCGCTGGGGGCGGTGGCGGTTGCGACCAAAAACGAGATCGTGCTGGCGATTGTCGGCGGCTTGTTCGTGGTGGAGACGGCATCTGTCATCGTGCAGGTATTCTGGTTCAAGCGCACGGGGCGCCGCGTGTTTTTAATGGCGCCGCTGCATCACCATTTTGAGAAAAAGGGCTGGGCAGAGCCGACGATCGTGATCCGATTCTGGATCATTGCGATGATCCTGGCCTTGGTGGGTCTGGCCACCTTGAAGATAAGATGAGCTTCGGGAAGGTATTTGCAGGTGCGCGGTTTGCCGTGCTGGGCCTGGGCAAGGCCGGGTTGCCTGCGGCGGTGGCGCTGCGCGAGATGGGCGCTGAGGTTTTTGTGTGGGATGATTCGGCGGCATCTCGCGAGGCAGCGTCGGGGTTTGCCGTGACGAAGCCGCGCGATGTGCCGGGCGGGCTGGATGCGCTGGTGCTCTCGCCAGGGATTCCGCACCGCTTGCCGAAGCCGCATGACGAGGCGGCTTGGGCGATTCGCGAAGGCATACCGGTGTTGACCGATGCGGAGCTGCTGTACCGCGCCGTGCGGGCAAGTGGCAGCAAGGCGCGGTTCGCGGGGATTACCGGCACGAATGGGAAGTCCACAACCACCGCATTGCTCGCGCATATCCTCACCTTGGCGGGCGTGCCGAACGCGGCAGGGGCGAATCTGGGGCCGGCGGCGCTGAGCCTGCCGTTGCTGCCGGACGATGGAATTTATGTGCTGGAGATGTCCAGCTATATGTTGGAGAGACTCGCGACGCTGCGCTTCGATGTGGCCGCAATGTTAAATCTCTCCCCTGACCATCTGGACCGCCATGGCGATATGGCTGGTTACGCCAGCGCCAAGCGCGGTATTTTCGCGCGCCAGAATGAACGCTGCGTGGCGGTGGTGGGGGTGGATGACGCGCTCTCTGCCGAGATGGCGGACTGGCTGGAGGGGCAGGCGGCGCGGCTTGTACGGATTTCAGGCAAGGGGTTTGCAACCGGCCCGGCGAAGGCGTTGCCGGGCGAGCATAATGCACAGAACGCGGCGGCGGCGCGTGCGATGGCGCAGGCGCTGGGCGTAGCTGATGCTGCGATTGCCGAAGGAACTGCGAGCTATCCCGGGTTGCCGCACCGCCAGCAGGAGGTAGCACTCCGCAACGGCGTGCAGTTCATCAACGACAGCAAGGCGACGAATGCGGACGCCACCGCGCGGGCTATGGGCTGCTATGCGCGGTTTGTGTGGGTCGCGGGCGGCATCGCCAAAGCCGGTGGGATCGATGATCTTGCGCCGTATTTTCCGCGCGTTGAGAAGGCGTATCTGATCGGGCGGGACGGCAAGGCTTTTGCCGCAACGCTGGCGGCGCATGGCGTGGCGCATGAGATAGCCGGAACGCTGGAAGCCGCCGTACCGGGCGCATTTGTGGCGGCGTCCTGCGGTGTTGTGTTGTTCTCACCCGCCGCGGCAAGCTTCGACCAGTTCCCGAACTTCGAAGCGCGGGGCGAGAGATTTACCGAGCTGGCGCGGGGGTTGAGCTGATGCCGGGATTGTCGCGCGCGGATACATCGGTAATCGGGCGGTGGTGGTGGAGCGTGGACCGCGTGACGCTGGTAGCCCTGGGCGTGTTGATCGGCATTGGCTACGTGCTGGCGCTTGCCGCCTCGCCGGGGCTTTCCATGCGAATTACCGACCCGCGCACCATGGCGATGATCAAGCAGATCATGTTTTTGGGTGGCGGTGGCGCGGTGATGCTGGGAATGTCCATGCTCTCGCTGCGCCAGGTGAAGTTGACGGCGCTCGGCATGGGGATTTTGTTTTTCTTCCTCACCGGATTCACGCTTTTGCACGGGGTGGAGGTGGACGGCGCGCATCGCTGGATCTCGCTGCCTGGATTCACGATTCAGCCGAGCGAGTTTTTGCGCCCTGCGTTCATCATCATCTCCGCATGGCTGATCGCGGAGTCGCGCCGCACGCCGGGCTTCCCTGGCAAGCGCGCGGCGCTGGGCGTATTTTTTCTCACGGCGCTGCTGCTGAAAATGCAGCCGGACATCGGCATGACGTTTCTGTTTACCATGGTCGTGTTCTCGCAGTTCTATCTCGATGGCATGGACATGAAATGGGTTGGCATCGCGGCAATCGTCGTGGGCCTCGCCTGCGTATGGGCGTTTCTGTTCATCGGCCACGTGCATAGCCGGGTGGAATTGTTCCTGCATCCGACGAAAACTTCCGCCTATCAGGCGCTCACCGCGCTCTCGGCTTTCGGCAATGGCGGGCTGTTCGGGCTTGGGCCTGGCGAGGGGCAGGTTAAGCATTATCTGCCGGATGCGCGCGCGGATTTTGTCTTTGCCGTGGCGGGGGAAGAGTTCGGGCTGCTGTTCTGTGGCTTTATCATCTTCGTGTTCGGCGCGGTGGTGCTGCGCGCGATGGCGCGGCTGCTGGCGGAGCCGAATTTGTTCGTGGTGCTGGCGGCCGGCGGGTTGATCGTCGGTTTCGGCTTGCAGGCTTTTGTGAACATGGCATCCTCGCTCTCGTTGATCCCGACCAAGGGAATGACGCTGCCGTTTATCTCCTATGGCGGCAGTTCCGTGTTGGCGATTTCCATACAGATGGGATTTTTGCTGGCACTCACGCGCAAGCGCCACCAGAGTGACCTTGCATGAGGGCGCCGGTGCAAACGCCGATTGTGATTGCGGCGGGCGGAACGGGCGGGCATTTTTTCCCCGCAGAGGCGCTGGCCTCCGCCTTGCTGGCGCGCGGCGAGCGCGTGGTGCTGATCACTGATGCGCGCTCGGGCGGGCTCGCCTCCAGCGTTTTTGCCAATGCCGAGCGGCATGTGATCGCGGGTGCGGGCCTTTCTGGCCGGAGCCTGCTGCGCGCGGCAAAAGGTGGTGCCGCGTTGGCAAAAGGTGTTTTACAGGCGCGGAGGATCATGCGGGAGCTTCGGCCCGGCGCGGTTGTGGCGTTCGGCGGCTACCCCGCCGTGGCGCCGGTGCTGGCGGCGTTCTCGCTGCGCCCAAGGCCGCGCATTTTGCTGCACGAGCAGAATGCGATGCTGGGCCGCGCAAACCGGATGCTGGCGCAGTTGGCGGATATGTTGCTGCTCAGCTTTGAGAAAACTGAGGCGGTGCCGAAGGGTGTTGAGACCCGGCTGCTCGGCAATCCGGTGCGCCCGGCGGTGGCAGTGTTGCATGCCGGTGGCTACACGGCGCCGGGAACGCGGATCAATATTCTAGTGCTGGGCGGCTCGCTGGGGGCGAAGATATTTGGCACGTTGATCCCGGCGGCGCTGGCGCTGCTGCCGGAGGGACTTCGTGCGCGGCTGATAGTGACGCAGCAATGCCGGGTGCCGGAGCATGACACGGCGGAGAAAATATACGCGGATGCGGGAATTGCAGCGGAACTCTCGCCGTTTTTCAGCGATGTCGCTTTGAGATTGCAAAGCGCGCATCTGGTTATCGCGCGCGCAGGCGCATCGAGCGTTGCGGAGATCGCGGTGGCTGGAAGACCGGCGATTTTTATTCCGCTACCGAATGCGATTGATGATCACCAGCGGGCCAATGCGGATGCGCTGGCGGAATTGGGTGCTGCGTGGCGGCTGGACCAAGCCGGGCTTACCCCTGAGCGTCTCGCGCAAAAGATTGAAACTATATTGATGGACTCTGGGCTAATGGAAAAGACGGCGGCAGCGGCGGCGAGTGCCGGGCGGGCGGATGCGGCGGACCGGCTGGCGGGGATGGTGCTTAGCATGGCGGGAACACGCGCATGAGGGCGCTTCCGCTTTCCATCGGGCCGATTCATTTCGTCGGCATTGGCGGCATTGGGATGTCTGGCATTGCCGAGGTGCTGCATGTGCTGGGCTACACCGTGCAGGGCAGTGATATTTCCGAGAGCGGGAATGTTCTGCGGCTGAGGGAGGCGGGAATTCCGGTAGCGATCGGGCATGACGCCGCGAATTTGGGCGATGCGCAGGTCGTGGTGATTTCGACCGCCGTGCCGAGGGATAACCCCGAGGTTATCGCGGCGCGCCGGAAGCTGATTCCCGTAGTGCGGCGTGCGGAGATGCTGGCCGAGCTGATGCGGCTGAAATGGGCGGTGGCGGTTGGCGGCACGCATGGTAAGACCACGACCACGAGCCTGGTGGCGGCGGTGCTGGAAGGCGCGGGGTTTGATCCGACCGTGATCAATGGCGGTATCATCAACGCCTATGGCAGCAACACGCGGCTGGGTGCGGGCGATTGGATGGTGGTGGAGGCCGATGAATCCGATGGGAGTTTTTTGCGGCTCCCGGCAGTGATCACCATCGTGACCAATATGGATCCGGAGCATCTGGACCATTGGGGATCGCGCGAGGCGATGGAGGCGGGCTACCGGCAGTTCGTCTCAAATATTCCGTTTTATGGTTTTGCGGTGCTGTGCATCGACCACCCGGCGGTGCAGCAGATGATCCCCTCACTTTCGGACCATCGTGTGATTACCTACGGGTTCTCGCCGCAGGCGGATATTCGCGCGGAGCGGATTATATCGAGCAAGGATGGTGCGAGTTTCGAAGTGCGCTTCTCCGACCGCGCGACCGGGCGGGCGCGGCGCATGGGGCCATTCCGCCTGCCGATGCTAGGCAACCATAATGTGTCCAACGCGCTGGCGGCGATTGCCGTGGCGACCGAAATGGAGATCGAAGAGAGCCAGATAAAGGCCGCACTCGCGGGTTTTGCAGGTGTGAAGCGGCGGTTTACCAAAACCGGCGAGGCCGGCGGTGTTACGGTGATCGACGATTACGGGCATCATCCGGTGGAGATTGCAGCGGTGCTGAAGGCAGCGCGGCAGGCAGGCGCGCGCGATGTCGTGGCCGTGGTGCAGCCGCATCGTTTCTCAAGGCTAGAGAGCCTGTTTGAGGAATTCTGCACCTGCATGAACGATGCGGGGACCGTGATTGTAGCGGATGTATATGCGGCGGGCGAGGCGCCGATTGAGGGCGTCAACCGCGACGCTTTGGTGGAAGGCCTGCGCGAGCGTGGACACCGGCAGGTGGTGGCGCTGACCGACCCGGCGCATCTGGCGGAGATGGTTCATGCAATCGCGCGGCATGGAGATTTTGTGATCTGCCTGGGAGCGGGCAGCATCACTTATTGGGCGGCTGCGTTGCCGGCTGCGTTGCAGGAGTTGCAGGGTGCGGCAAGGCTGGCGGGGGCGCGCAGATGATGCTGCCTTCCACCCGTGGCCGTGCGGCTGAAAACGCGCCGTTGGCGCCAATGACGTGGTTCCGCGTCGGTGGCCCCGCGGAGGTGCTGCTGCGTCCCGCGGACGCGGATGATTTGTGCGAGGTGTTGCAGGCGCTGCCACCCGAGATGCCGGTGACGGTAATCGGCGCTGCCTCCAACCTCATCATCCGCGATGGCGGCGTGCCGGGCGTGGTAGTGAAACTGGCGCGCGGTTTCGGCGAGGTTGTGGTGGAGGTGGACGGCGTAATTGCCGGTGCCGCGGCGCTGGACGTTACAGTAGCCGAACACGCGGCGGCGGCATCTCTGGCGGGATTGGAGTTTCTGTCGGGGATTCCAGGCACGATAGGCGGTGCGGTGGCGATGAATGCCGGGGCCTATGGCGGCGATGTAGCCCAAGTGCTGGATTGGGCGGAGATTGTCACGCGCTCGGGCGAGCTGGTACGGGTGGCGGGGCATGAGCTGGGCTTGAGCTATCGCCATGCGAATTTGCCCGCCGATGCGGTGGTGGTGCGGGCCAGGCTGCGCGCGCAGCCTGGCGATGCAAAGCTGATCGCCGAGCGGATGCAAAAGATAAAAAAAAGCCGCGAGGCCAGCCAGCCGGTGCGGGCGCGCACGGGCGGCTCGACCTTTGCCAACCCGCCATCGCAAAAGGCGTGGGAATTGATCGATGCCGCGGGATGCAGGGGTTTGGCACGAGGCGGCGCGCAGGTTTCAGAACTTCATTGCAATTTTTTGATAAATACCGGGGATGCCGTGGCGGCGGATTTGGAAGGGCTGGGCGAGGAGGTTCGCCGCCGTGTGGTGGCGGCTTCCGGCGTTGCGCTGCAATGGGAGATCAAACGCATCGGGGTTCCGGCATGAAGCGCGTTGCGGTTCTGTATGGTGGCATGTCCGCCGAGCGTGACGTATCCTTGCATTCCGGCGGGCAGGTGATGGATGCTTTGCGCGCGGGCGGGTACGAGGTGACTCCGGTTGAGGTGAATGAGGATCTCGGCGCGCTGATTGCCGCGTTGCGCCCAAAACCGGATGCGGTGTTCAACGCGCTGCACGGGCGGTTTGGCGAGGATGGCACGATCCAGGGTGTGCTGGATTATCTTGGGCTTCCCTACACGCATTCCGGCTTGCGGGCTTCGGCCCTGGCGATGGATAAGGCGGCGGCGAAGGCGGTGTTTGCCCATGCCGGGCTGCCGGTGGCGCCGCATCGCATTATCGATATCGCGGAGCTAAGGGATCATGACCCGCTGCCGCGCCCTTTCGTGGTGAAGCCGGTGAATGAAGGTTCCTCGGTTGGCGTACATATCGTGCGGGTTGGTGATAACTCCGTAGCGGAAATCCAGTGCGGCTGGAATTTTGACTCGGCGATGGTGGAACAATATATTCCGGGGCGGGAGCTTACGGTTTGCGTGCTGGAAGACCGCGCCTTGTTCGTGACCGAGATCGTCACGGGTGAAGCGTTCTACGATTACCATGCGAAATACGCGGCGGGCGGCTCCCGCCATGTGCTGCCAGCCGAGCTGCCGGATGAGGTGACGCAGCGGGCAAAGGAGATTGCCTTTGCCGCGCACCAGGCACTGGGGTGCCGTGGCGCCAGCCGCGCGGATTTGCGCTACGACGATGAAAGCGGGCGGCTCGTGCTGCTGGAGGTGAACACGCAGCCGGGCATGACGGCGACATCGCTGCTGCCCGAGCAGGCGGCACTGGCGGGAATGGATTTTGCGGCACTTTGTGCGTGGATGGTGGAGCGCGCGATATGCCGCGTGTAGAAGCAGTGGGCCGGAATTCTCTCTCCCGCCCGGCAAGCAAGCCGGTGCGTGGCCGCGTGCAAAAAGCAGCCGCGCCGCAGGACAGGCTGACCGCGCGTAAGCTATACTGGCGGCGTGTTAAGCGCAGCATAAGGCCCGGATTGTGGGTGCTGGGTGGAGTCACGGTGCTGATCGTGATCTTCGAGCTGGTGCGGTCGCTGCCCGCCATGGCGCCCGCGCCGGTTGCCGTCACGCATCACCGCTTCGGCCTGGCGCAGCTGGCGGCGGATGCGGGTCTGCGGATTTCAAAAGTAGAAATTACCGGCGCGCACGCAACGGAAATAGCGGCGTTGCAACAGGCGATCGATGTGCACGATGGCGAGCCGAGTCTTGGCTTTTCGCTCGACCAGGTGCAGCACCGGGTGGAGGAACTCGGCGCGGTGCAAAGCGCCACCGTGGAGCGCGAACTGCCCGGCACGCTTGTCGTGAACATCACCGAGCGCGCGGCATATGCGATATGGCAGACCGGCGGTGATGGTAGGCCGGTGAAGTTTCTGTTGATCGACAAAGCCGGAAACGTAATCGCGGGGCAGGACGCGGCGGCGGCGAAACGGCGCGAGCCTTGGCTGCTGCTGCTGGCGGGCGCGGATGCGCCGCAGAACGCACAAGGCCTGATGACCGAGTTGCAGGCACAGCCCGCCGTGCTCGCGCGCGTGGTGGCGGCGGAGCGCGTGGATGAGTTGCGCTGGGATCTCGTGCTGAAGGACCGCACCTTGGTGAAGCTGCCCGCGCTGACCGAGAGCGGCGCCATCGCGCAGCTTGGCGCGCTGCAAGCCTCCATGCAGTTGCTCGACAGGCCTGTGCAGGTGATCGACCTGCGCCTGCCCGGCCGGCTGGTCGTGCGCCCATATCCCGCCCCAACCCCCGCCGCACCGGCGAAGGATGACCATAAAAAAGGCCATAGTCATGAATAGCATGTCGCGCCGTATGCCGATGCTCGAGCAGGCGATAAAGCCGCCGCCGGAAGAGCAAGTGCGGAACAGACATATTCGTTCCGGGCCGTTTGGCGTGCTCGATCTCGGTTCCACGAAAATCGCCTGCCTAATCGGCCGGGCGGAGTCCGACGGGCGGCTGCGCGCGCTGGGCTTCGGCTGGCAGAAGAGCCGCGGGATAAAATCTGGCGGCATCGTGGATATCGACGAGGCGGAGAAGGCTATCCGCGCCGCCGTCGGCGCGGCCGAGGATATGGCCGACATGCGGCTGAAGTCGGTTTTTATCAATCTCTCCTGCGGACAGCCGGAGTCGCGGCTGTTCAACGTGCAATGGCCGGTGGATGGCCGGGCGGTGACGGAAGACGACATCAAGCGTGTCGTGCGCGAAGCGCGCTCGCGGGCGATGTCCGACGGGCGCAATACGATCCATGCGCTGCCGCTAACATTTTCGACCGACGAGACGCCGGGTGTGACCGACCCGCGCGGGCTGTTCTGCGACACGCTGACCGCGCAGCTGCATGTGATCGACGCGGGGAACACGGCTTTGAGGACGCTCAATGCCTGCCTCTCGCGCTGCGAACTGGATATCGCGGCGCTGGTCTCGGCGCCCATGGCGGCGGGGCTGGCCTGCATGGTGGGCGACGAGCGCGAGCTTGGCGCGACGGTGATCGACATGGGCGGCGGCACGACGACCTTGGCGGTGTTCGCCGATGGCCAGGTGCTGCACACCGCACAGCTGCCGCTCGGCGGAATGCATGTGACGAACGACATCGCGCGCGGATTTTCGACCTCGGTTGCTCATGCGGAACGGTTGAAGGCGCTTTATGGTAATTGTCAGGGCAGCCCGGATGACGAGCGCGAGCTGTTGCCGGTGCCGCAGGTGGGCGAGGACGAGCACCAGATCGCGAAAATGCCGCGCTCCATGCTGATCAGCGTGATTCGCCCGCGCATCGAAGAGATTTTCGAACTTGTTAAAGACCGGCTGGAGACGGCGGGCTTGGGCCAGGCGGGCGGCACGCGAGTCGTGCTCACGGGCGGAGCCTCGCAACTTGGCGGCGTGCGGGAACTGGCGAGCCAGATTCTGGACCGTAACGTGCGGCTTGGCCGTCCGGGTGCTCCCATCGGTCTGCCGGATGCCGCGAGCGCGGCGAATTTCGCGACCCTGGTCGGGCTGCTCGCTTTCGCGGCGGGTGAAGGCCAGACCATGCAGGACATTAATTTTGATGCCGAACGCGGGGCCGGTTGGTTTCGCGGTGTCGTCGATTTTTTGAAAAATCGTGTTTGACATGAAAACGGCGCGTTCTTTACCGGTGTTGACCAGGAGAAAAATTCCATGACCCTCAGCCTGACGATTCAGAAGACCTCGCATACCGATTTTACCCCGCGCATCACGGTCGTCGGCGTTGGCGGCGGCGGGTGCAACGCCGTGAACAACATGATCACACTGAATTTGCCTGGCGTGGATTTTGTCGCGGCGAATACGGACGCGCAGCAGTTGCAGCGCTCGCTCGCGGAAAAGCGTATTCAGCTTGGGCCGCACCTCACCCAGGGCAATGGCGCCGGCGGCCGGCCGGAAGTTGGCAAGGCCTCAGCCGATGAGGCGGCGGACGAGCTGGCGCGGCATCTGGAAGATACGCATATGGTGTTCATCACCGCCGGCATGGGTGGCGGCACTGGCACCGGCGCGGCGCCGGTGATCGCGCGCATGGCACGGGAGCGCAACATTCTTACCGTTGGCGTTGTTACCAAGCCTTTCGCTTTCGAGGGCAAGCGCCGGATGCGCGCCGCGGAGGAAGGCATTAATGAGCTGCAGGCCTATGTCGATACGCTGATCGTGATTCCGAACCAGAACTTATTCAAGGTCGCGAATGAGCGGACCGGCTGGAAGGAAGCCTTCGAGATGGCCGATAACGTCCTGTACATGGGCGTGCGCGGCGTGACCGACTTGATGGTGCTGCCGGGCATCGTGAATTTGGATTATGCCGATATCCGCTCGGTGATGTCCGAGATGGGCAAGGCGATGATGGGCACCGGTGAGGCCGAGGGCGAGGATCGCGCGATCCGCGCCGCCGAGGCCGCGATCAGCAATCCGCTGCTTGAGGATACCAACATGAAGGGCGCGCGCGGACTGTTGATCAACATCACCGGCGGCTCGGATGTGACACTGTTCGAGGTTGACCAGGCGGCGCACCGGATTGGCGAAGAGGTTGATAAGGACGCGAACATCATGTTCGGCATGTCGCTGGATGAGAGCCTTGCGGGGCGCATTCGCGTCTCCGTGGTCGCAACCGGAATCGACAGCGCGCCGCAGATGGGGCAGATGCCGAAATTGCAGGTGGTGAATGGCGGGCCAGTGGAGCCGGTGGCGTTCCCGCCGCAGGCTGTGCCGTCACCAGTGCAATACGCCGCGCAACCCGGGCAGATGCAACCGGCGCAGATGATGCAGCCGGGGCAGATGCAGGCAGCGCCAGCAACTTCCCGCCAGGGTGGCTATGTGCCGGAACCGCCGGCGGCGCCGCTGCTCTCCCGAGCTTACGCCGGGCGTGGCGACGAGCTGGCGCTTGGCGAACCCGCTGGGGCGCTGCCGCAGGCAGCACCCCCGGCGCCGCGTATGGGTGCCGCGTTGCGCGCCCCCGCAACGCCCGAGCCGCACCGTGCATCGGAAATGCCAAGGGCTTCCAGCATCTTCAAATCGGTTTTCGGCTTCGGCGCGCCGAAGCAGGCCCCGGCGCCCCAGCCGCACCGCCAGGAACCGGCGATGCATGTTGAGCCGCAGCCGGAAATGCGCGAGCCGCCGCGCCCTGCCGTGCGCCCGGCACAGATCGACGAGATCGCGCTGGATATTCCAGCTTTTCTGCGCCGTAATAATTCGTAAGAAGTCCTCTTCAAAAAGCCGCTTTCCTGTAGCCGGGAAAGCGGCTTTTTGCTGTCTGAAAGTTCTCAAATAAAATGGTTTAATGTCAAAACCTTGTAGCGAAATAATCAGAAATAATGATTGACTGGCAGTGAATCGGCCGGGAGGCTACATAGCGAACACATTATTAACGGGCAGCTTCAAAATGTCGTCTTTGCGGGACAGATATAGTTTCACGGGCACGGAGCGTCCGTTTCGTGCGCGGCATACGCTACGGGCTGCGATATCCTGTGTCGGGCGTGGCCTGCATAGCGGCGCGGACGTAACACTGAAGTTGTTGCCTGCCTCCCCCGGCAGCGGCGTGGTGTTTCATCGCACGGATCTGGATGTCGGCATTCCGGCGAAGTTCGACCATGTGAGCGACACGCGGCTGTGCACGGTCGTAAGCGTGGGGCAGGCGAGGGTTGGTACAATCGAGCATTTGATGGCGGCGGTGGCGGCCTGCGAGTTGGACGATTTGCGTGTGGAGATCGATGCGCCAGAGCTGCCGGTGTTCGATGGTTCCGCCGCGCCGTTTATGTTTTTGATCGAGAGTGCGGGCGTTGTGGAACATGGCGGGCTGCGCGAAAGCATTGAAGTTCTGCGCCCGGTTCGTGTTGAGCAGAATGGCGCATTCGCCGAGTTGCGGCCGCATAATCTCGGGGGAGCCGGGTTCGAGCTTTCGCTCGCGATCGAATTCACTGCGGCCGCGATTGGCGCTCAGGCATTCAACCTGAGCCTTTCATCTGAAAGTTTTGCAACCGAGCTCGCGGTGGCGCGAACCTTTACGCTGGCGGAAGAAATTGACGCGCTGCGGAAAGCCGGGCTGGCTAAGGGCGGAAGCCTTGCGAACGCGGTTGTCGTGGATGGTGCGAAAGTGATGAACCCCGAGGGCTTACGCTTCACCGATGAATTCGTGCGGCATAAAATGCTGGATGTTGTGGGGGATCTGGCACTCGCCGGCGCGCCGATTTCCGGCCGGTTTATCGGCAGCAAAACGGGCCATGCGCTGAACAACCAACTGCTTCGCGCGCTGTTCGCGGACCAGGCGAATTACCGGCTGACGCGGGGTTCTCTCACCGGGGCGTTGCAGCTTTCCGCGGCGTAAGATTCCAAAAGATGGATTGCTTCGCCCACGATGACGGTTACAGATAATTGAATTTTCGCATGATGGCGCCGTGATCGGTTTCGATTTTCAGGCGTTGGGCAAGCGTTAGTTTCTCGCGCCATTGGCCGGATTTTCCCGCGCGGAAAAATGGCGCGGAAGCGACCGGGCTGCCCGCTTTATAACCGCTTTTCCGTTCCTGTGCCGCAAGGATTTGGAAGTCGCTGAATTCGATGGCGCGGGCGAGGCGCGCGGGCTCAGCCGGGCCGCCGAGAAAATGGATGATGCGTCCGAAATGCTTCATCGGGTCGGCGAGCAGATCCTCATAGCGCAGTAACAGAAGGTTTTTGGCCTCGCTCCAGCTTGCCGCGTGGTTGGACCAGGAGGAGAGAAACTCGAAAACCTGCGCGCTGGTGGCGCGATTCGCGGCGCGCGAGTTTGCCATGAAAGTTATGATCTCATCGATGCTTTTGCCGGCGAAGGCGCTGTAGGAAAGGGCAATGTCGCGCGGGTCGCGGATGATATAGATTGCTCCCCCGGTCTGATCCGGCGTGCAAAGCGGGATGTCGTGCACCGCGAGATTGGCGTTGTGCGTTTTGATGAAAACCAGATCGTCATGCAGCCTGGTGAGTGATTCGTGTACACCGGGGCGCAGGCGCTGCGTCGCTTCCGGGTTAAGGGTTTCGCCCGGCTTGTGGAAAAATGCGGCGGCGCATTCCACGGCGGAAAACTCGGTAAGCGCGTTGATGCTCTGCGGCGATTCCGGCTGGGCGATGTAGTTGTGCAGAAAAGTCCGCAACCAGGTGTTGCCGGATTTAGGATAGGAGGCGAGCCAGACGATCTTGCCCATAAGGCGCGCTCAATAAGCGAGCGCTTTGTAATCCGTATAGCCTTCCGCCCCATCCGTATAAATCGTCGCCATATTAAGCTCATTTAGCGGCGCGTTGGCGGCGAAGCGTGTGACGAGGTCCGGATTGGCGATGAACAGCTTGCCCCAGGCGACGGCATCGGCCTCATTGGCGGCGAGGGCGGCTTCCGCTTCCTCGCGGGTGAAGTTTTCATTGGCGATATAAACGCCGCCAAATAATTTTTTGAGCTGCGGGCCGATCCAATCCGGCGCCTTATGTTCCCGCGCGCAGATAAAGGCGAGGCCCCGCTCACCCAGCTCCCGCGCAACATAACTGAATGTGCCGAGCCGGTCGGAATCGCCCATGGAATGCGCGTCCATTCGAGGAGCGAGATGCATCCCGACCTGGCCCGGCTCCCAGACGGAGGTCACGGCGTCGGTCACTTCCAGCATCAGCCGGGCGCGGTTGGCAATCGAGCCGCCGTACTCATCGCTACGCTGGTTGGAACCATCCTGCAAAAACTGGTCGAGCAAATAGCCATTGGCGCCATGCATCTCCACGCCATCGAAATCCGCCATCTGCGCGTTCATCGCGGCCTTGCGGTAGGCTTCCACCACGCCGGGAATTTCCGGGGTTTCCAGCGCGCGGGGCGTAGGGAATTCCTGCTTGGGCCGTAGCAGGCTTACATGGCCCTGGGCCGCAATGGCACTGGGAGCGACCGGCGCCTCGCCGCCCAGAAATACTGGCGCGGAGATACGGCCAACGTGCCAGAGCTGGGCGAAGATGAGCCCGCCCGCTTTATGCACGGCGCTGGTAACAAGCTTCCAGGCGGCAACCTGCCCGGCGGACCAAAGGCCGGGCGTGTCGGCATAGCCTACGCCCATCGGTGCGACGGAGATCGCCTCCGAGATGATCAGCCCGGCAGTGGCGCGCTGCGCGTAATACTCCGCCATCAGCGCATTGGGGATGCGCGACGCCCCCGCACGGGCGCGGGTGAGGGGCGCCATGATGATGCGGTTGGGCAGCGTGAGATCGCCCAGCACCAGGGGGTCGAACAGAGTGGGCAAAAGCCTAGCTCCGCTGCCCGACCGGAACGTAATCCTGTGCGGTGGCGCCGGTGTAAATCTGGCGCGGGCGTCCTATGCGCTGCTGCGGGTCTTTGATCATCTCCATCCACTGGCTGATCCAGCCGACGGTGCGGGCCAGCGCAAAGATGGGCGTGAACATGGTGGTGGGGAAGCCCATGGCCTTGAGGATGATGCCGGAATAGAAATCAACATTTGGGTAAAGCTTGCGCTCGACGAAATACTCATCCTCCAGCGCGATCCTCTCCAGCTCCATGGCGAGGTCGAGCAGCGGCTCGTCCTTGATGCCGAGCGCCTCCAGCACTTCATAACAGGTGCGCTGCATGATCTTGGCGCGCGGGTCGAAGTTTTTATAAACGCGGTGGCCGAACCCCATGAGCTTCACATTGCTGTTCTTGTCTTTCACCTGGGCGATGAAAGCGGGAATGTTGTCCTTATGGCCGATCTCGGCCAGCATTTTCAGCACGGCCTCGTTCGCGCCGCCATGGGCGGGGCCCCAAAGCGAGGCGATGCCGGCCGCTATGCAGGCAAACGGGTTGGCGCCGGTGGAGCCAGCGAGGCGCACGGTGGAGGTGGAGGCGTTCTGCTCGTGGTCCGCATGCAGGATGAAAATGCGGTCCATGGCGCGGGCCAGGATCGGGTTTTGTTTATAAGGCTCCGCCGGAACGGCGTGGAACATGTTCAGGAAGTTTTCCGCATAGCTGAGGTCGTTGCGCGGATAAACCAGCGGCTGGCCGACATTGTACTTATAGGCCCAGGCCGTGATCGTCGGGATTTTCGCGATCATGCGGTAGGCGCTGATCTCGCGCTGCTTGGGGTCATGAATGTCGATGCTGTCCGGGTAGAAGGCGGACATGGCGCCGACCACGGAGCAAAGCATGGCCATCGGGTGCGCGTCGCGGCGGAAACCATCCCAGAAGCGGCGGATCTGCTCGTGCAGCATGGTGTGCATAGTCACGCCATGGGTGAATTCCTTAAGCTCGGCTTCCTTCGGCAGGCTGCCGTAAAGCAGGAGATAGGCGACTTCCAGAAAGCTGGAATGTTCGGCCAGCTGCTCTATCGGGTATCCGCGATAGAGCAGAATTCCAGCGTCCCCGTCGATATAGGTGATCGAGCTTTCGCAGCTGGCGGTCGCGCCATAGCTTGGATCGAAGGTGAAAACGCCGAGTTCGGACTGGATTTTGCGAATATCGATGCACGCCGGGCCGATTGAGCCCTCCAGGACAGGCAGGGTGGCCGTTTTGCCGTCATGGGTCAGCGTCGCGGTGCCGGCCTGCTTGCTGGTTGCGGATTGACTCATGCGGATTCACCTTCTCATCGGATTTTTGAATAGGGTTGACGCTAGATAAGCCTGGCATGGCGCGAATGAAGAGAGCGTTATTAAAACATTCGGCCCATGTAAAGACACGCCTTCGCGCGTGCAGCAATGTGTGTTTATGAGGGGCCGGGAGGCTGCATCAAGCGTTGCAGCGAGGCGCTCTCCGCGTTCAACCGCCGCCAGGGCGTGGTGATCAAAAATTCGGTCAAGGTCGCGGTGGGATAGCCTTCCTTCAGCGCGGCGAATTCCGGGCTTGATTTCGCATCGCCGGCCAGTGCCGAGGCGAGCGCGTGGATGCCGGGGTTATGCCCGATGATGAGAGCGCTACGCACTGTTTCCGGCAATTCGCGGAGCATGTCGCGGATTTGCTCGGGCGTCGCCATATAAAGCATCGGCAGCGAGTCGATGTTCGGCCATTCCTCCCATACGCCCGCGCCCTCCAGCGCCTGAAAGGTCTGCTGGGTCCGAAGTGCGGAGGATACCAGCACGACATCGGGTGCCAAGCCGATGTTTCGCATGGCGGCGGCGATGCCGGCGGCGGCGCGGCGTCCGGCTTCGGTCAACGGGCGGTCGTGATCTGAAATACCGGCGGTCAAGGCGCTTGCTTTGGCATGGCGAAGTAGAATCAACTGATGCATGACGCGATTGTGCCATGGCGCGTTGGACATGTCGCCCCTAACTGGTCAAGTAATGGAAAGGCTAGACCGGGGGGACGATGGACCGACGCGGATTTTTGTTGAGCACGGGCGCGGTATGCGCCGCGGGTCGGGCATTCGCCGATCGTCTGCCGGTGCCGCCGGGCAATGAGATCGCGTTCAGGATTTTCCGCAATGGATCGCCCGTGGGCGAACATAGTCTGCGTTTCACGCGGAAAGGCCAGGATCTCACCGTGGCGCTCAATATCGCCGCGGTCGTGATGTTCGCGGGCATTCCAGTGTATCGCTATACCGCCTCCGCGACTGAGCACTGGACCGGGGATGTTTTCCAGAGCTTCGACAGCAAGGTAGATGACGGTGGAAACAGGCGCGAAGTCCACGCGCTGAGAATACCGGCGGGCATCCAGGTTCAGGGGACGCATGTGCCGCGCTATATCGCGCCGTCGGACACCCTGCCGCTTACCTATTGGAATAAGGCGTTGCTCAACGGGCCTATCTTGAACATCGAGACGGCGCATACCGATATCGTGACGGTAACTCCGGAGGCGTGGGACAAATTGCCAACCGCGAATGATGGGACGATCGTCGCACAGCGCTATAAGCTCACCGGTAAGCTCCATTTCAACGTCTGGTACGATGACAAAGACCAGTGGGCGGGGCTGGAGCTGCATGTGCGCGGCACGGAAACCTACGAGAAGATCGTATGAAAATACCGAAGCCGGGGGATGGCGTTGCCTGGGTGACGGGGGCTTCCAGCGGCATAGGCCGGGAGGTTGCAGCGCAGCTGGCGCAAGCCGGTTGGACGGTGGCAATTTCCGCCCGCAGGCGCGAGGCGTTGGAAAGCCTGGCGGCGATGTATCCTGGCCAGATGATCGTCGCACCCGTGGATATTACCGATGAGGCGGCGGTGCGGGCGTGCCACGCCAAAATTGAGGCAGAGGCCGGGCGGCGGGTGGCGCGGGCGGTGCTGAATGCGGGAACCTATCTGCGGGATACGGGCGCTGATTTCGAGGTGGCGCGGTTTAAAGCGCAGGTGGAGGTGAACCTGCTGGGCACTGCCAACTGTCTGGCGGCGTTGCTGCCCGGGCTAATCCGCGCGGGCAGCGGACAGATCGGCGTGGTGGGCTCGCTCGCTGGTCTGGCCGGGCTGCCAGATTCCGTGACCTATAGCACGACCAAGGCAGGCCTGCTGGCGATGTGCCAGAGCCTGAAATTCGACCTGGACCGGGCAGGGGTCGGCATCTCCGCGATTTTGCCGGGTTTTGTGAAAACGCCGTTGACCGCGAAAAACAGCTTTCCGATGCCGTATTTGATGGAGGTTGAGGACGCGGCGCGGGTGATTTTGCGCGGGTTGGACGCAGGCAGGTTTATGATCGCGTTTCCCGCCGGGCTCGCCTGGCCTTTGCGGTTTTTGCGGATTTTACCGTCGCCGGTTTATTTTTCGCTTATGGCGCGGGCAACGAGGTCTGATCAGCCGTAGGTCGTCTCGGGGTGTCGCAGGTGCCACAGGCGCTCATGCGCCGCGACCAGGCTTTCGATGCTTTTGCGGCGGTTCGCATCCGGCGGCACAGTGCGCCGGGTCAGCATGGTTTCCAAAATATGCAGCAACTGCTCCGCGACCTCGTAATCCCCCTGGTCGCAGGCATGGTGGAATGCGAGGAGGATTTTATCCGATAGACGGCGGCTGTAGCGCGGGGCGCCCGTAATGTGTTTCGGGGCGGCGGCGTCTAGTTCGTCCTCGGTTTCTGTCGCACTTGTCATAATTCTTTAAGTCCAGGTGGCAGTGGTCCGGTCAGGCCCGGATATCCGCTGGTTAAGCTAATTTTATTGTTAATGTCGATGGCTACATTCGATTTTTATGAGAATTAATTCACATATAATCATAGCAGAAAACGCTGCAACTCTCTGATCACAAAACTGTTAAGAGCAGATATCACGATTATAAAAAATTACATATTTTTAATCCTTATGATAATCGTTGCATGGAGAATATCGGTTCAGCCTCGGTGGCTGAAAAATCGGCGAAAGCGTCTTCCCAGCTGCCGGTCGTGGAAGCCTTGCTGTACTCGGTCGAACGATTTTCGAAGAAATTGGCGTGTTCCACCGCGTTCAGCATTTCATCGAGCCATGGCAGGGGGTTTTTATCGACATGGAACAGCACGTTGAGGCCTAGCTGGGTGAGCCGCCGGTCCGCGATATAGCGGATATAGCGCTTCACTTCCTCGGCGGTCAGGCCCTCGATAGCGCCTTGCTCGAACGCAAGGTCGATGAATGCATCCTCGTGGTCTACAATCGTGGCGCAGGTGAGGTAGATTTCCCGGCGCAAATCCTCGGTCCATATCTCTGGATTTTCCTGCACGAATGTGCGGAACAGCTTGATGATGGATTCGCAATGCAGCGATTCGTCGCGCACCGACCAGGTGATGATCTGGCCCATGCCTTTCATTTTATTATGGCGCGGGAAGTTCAGCAGGATGGCGAAGGAGGCGAAAAGCTGCAGCCCTTCGGTGAAGGCGCCGAAAGCGGCAAGTGTTTTGGCGATTTCATGCTTATTATCGACCCGGAAGCCGTGCATGTAGTCGTATTTGTCCTTCATCTCCTTGTATTTAAGGAAGGCGGTATATTCGACCTCCGGCATCCCCACCGTATCCAGCAGATGCGAATAGGCGGCGATATGCACCGTCTCGATGTTCGAGAAGGCGGAGAGCATCATCAGTACTTCGGTCGGTTTGAAGACCTGAGAATACTGCTTCATGTAGCAGTTGTTCACCTCGACATCCGCCTGGGTGAAGAAGCGGAAGATCTGCGTGAGGAGGTTGCGCTCCGACAAAGTGAGATTTTTGTGCCAGTCCTTCACGTCATCGGCGAGCGGCACCTCTTCCGGTAGCCAATGCACGCGCTGCTGGGTCAGCCAGGCCTCGTAAGCCCAGGGGTAGCGGAAGGGCTTATAGACCGGATTTTCGGTCAGCAGGTCGATTTTGACCGGGGTTTGGTTGGCGCTGGAAATGTTCATGGGTGACCTTGTAGAAAAAGGGGCGGATGGCCGCTGCGTTTATCCGCTTACTGGCAGGCGAGGCATTCCTCATAATTGGTGGAGGCGGCCGACGCGTCCAGCGGGGTGCCGGTGAACTCCTCAGGACGGATGGCTTTTTCGGACACGTTGTCGGCGCGCTGGATGGAGAGCGAGCGGCAATAATACAAAGACTTTACGCCCTTTTTCCAGGCCTGGTAGTGGTATTGGTGCAGGTCACGCTTGTTCACATTGGCCGGCACGAAAATATTGATCGACTGGCTCTGGCAGATATAGGGCGTGCGGTCGGCAGCGTGTTCGATGATCCAGCGCTGGTCGAGCTCGAAGGCGGTTTTGTAAACATCCTTTTCATGCTGGGTGAGGAAATCCAGATGCTGCACGCTGCCCTTGGTGGTGGTGATGGAGGACCAGGTCTCCTCATCGTCGCGGCCATATTTCGCCAGTAGCTTCTGCAAAGGTCGGTTGCGGACGGTAAAGCTGCCCGAGAGGGTTTTTTGCAGGAACACATTGGCGGCGATCGGCTCAATGCCCGGAGAGGTATTGCCGGTGATGATCGAAATAGACGCCGTCGGGGCGATGGCGATTTTATGCGAGAAGCGCTCCTCAATCCCGTAATCCGCGGCATCCGGGCAGGCGCCGCGCTCGGCGGACAGTTTTTTGGAGGCGGCATCGGCGCCGGCGCGCAGATGCTTGAACATCTTCACGTTCCAGACCTTCGCCATCACGCTTTCCCACGGCACGTTCTGGTCTTGCAAAAAGGAGTGGAAGCCCATGACGCCAAGGCCGACCGAACGCTCGCGCATCGCGGCGTATTTGGCTTTTTCCATGGAGTCAGGGGCTTTATCGATAAAATCCTGCAACACATTGTCGAGGAAGCGCATCACGTCCTCGATAAACATCTCGTTCTTATGCCATTCGAACCAGCTTTCCAGGTTAAGCGAGGAGAGGCAGCAAACGGCTGTGCGCTGCCGCCCATGCTGGTCCAGGCCGGTGGGAAGGGTGATTTCGGCACACAGATTTGAGGTTTTAACCTCCAGCCCAGCGAGCTTGTGCTGCTCGGGCCGTGCGTTGTTCACGTGGTCGGAGAAGATGAGATACGGCTCGCCAGTTTCGATCCGCGCCGTGAGGATGCGGACCCAAAGGGCGCGGGCCGAAATAGCGCGGACATGCGAGCGGTCTTTCGGCGAGGTGAGCACCCATTCGGAATCGGTTTCGACCGCGCGCATGAAGGCATCGGAGATGAGGATGCCATGATGCAGGTTGAGCGCCTTGCGGTTGGGGTCGCCCCCGGTGGGGCGGCGGATTTCGATGAATTCCTCGATCTCCGGATGCCAGACCGGCAGATAGACCGCGGCCGAGCCACGGCGTAGCGAGCCCTGGGAAATGGCGAGGGTGAGACTGTCCATCACGCGGATGAAGGGAACGACGCCCGAGGTTTTGCCATTTTGGCCGACTTTTTCGCCGATGGAGCGCAAATTGCCCCAGTAGGAGCCGATGCCGCCACCCTTGGAGGCGAGCCAGACGTTCTCGTTCCAGAGGCCGACGATGCCTTCGAGCGAGTCCGAGGTTTCGTTGAGGAAGCAGGAGATCGGCAGGCCGCGGTCCGTGCCGCCGTTGGAGAGCACCGGCGTGGAAGGCATGAACCACATTTTGCTCATGTAGTCGTAAATCCGCTGCGCGTGCGCCGTGTTGTCGCCATAGTAGGAGGCGACGCGGGCGAAAAGATCCTGATAGCTCTCGCCCGGAAGCAGATAGCGGTCATCCAGCGTGGCGCGGCCGAAATCGGTCAGCAGCGCGTCGCGCGAGCGGTCGATATGAACCTGGTGGCGGCCAACCATCTGGATGCCGTCGTCGAGCAGGACCGCTTCAGGCTTTGTCATCATGTTCATCTGGCCGAGACCCCAATTCTTAAACGCCGGTAGCGATTACAACATGTAGTCGTCCCGTAATGCAATCACTACTACATGTGACTGGCATAGAAATTTTTTGCAGCGAGATTCCGAGCCGAGTCAGGCGTCAGGCAATCCGCCGGTGTTTCTATTATGTTCCCATTTCTCCATCACGCGCAACCCTGCGGCTCGCCCGGCGGCGGATGACGACTCCGGTTTTGCCCGGTAGTCCGGTTGACATGTCCGCGCGGCCTTTCACACACGAGGAGATATTGCCGGTCGTGCGCGGCGTGGCGCTGTGCATCCTGCTGGCCGCACTCGACCAGACGATCATCGTGCCCGCGGTGCCGCGGATGGCGCGGGATCTGGGGGGCGGGCATCATATCGCCTGGATCATCTCGGCTTACTTGCTCACCGGCACGGCGGCGACTCCGATTTTCGGCAAGCTCTCGGATATTTATGGGCGGCGGCAGCTCTTGCGGCCCGCGCTGGTTGTGTTCGCGCTCGCCTCACTGGGCTGCGCGATGGCGGGAAATTTCTGGCAGATCGTGGCATTTCGCGCCGTGCAGGGCATCGGGGGGGCGGGGCTGATGACGATCGCGCAGACCGCGATCGCGGATGTGGCACCGCCGCGCGAGCGCGGCCGCTACCAGATATATATGAGCGGCATGTGGGGCATTGCCAGCATTGCCGGGCCGATGGCCGGCGGCGTGCTGACGGACTCGGTCTCCTGGCGTGGAATTTTTTGGATCAATTTGCCTCTATGTGCGCTGGCCTGGGTGATGAGCAGCCGCGCGCTGCGCGTTCTGCCGCCGCATTCCGGGGGACAGCAGAAGATCGACTATCTGGGCGCGGCGCTGCTGGTGGGCGCGGTGACTGCCTGGCTGCTGCTGGCTTCCTCCGGCGGCCAGGATTTTGCCTGGGCATCAGGTATCACGCTGTTGCTGGTGCTGGCCGGCGTCGTGTTCACGGCGTTGACCGCCTGGGTGGAGCATCGCGCCGCGTCGCCGATGCTCCCCACCAATTTATTTACCAACGGCACGGTTTTGGGCGGGCTGCTGCTTTCGGCTACTAATTCGCTGTGTACCTTCGGCGCCTCGCTGCTGCTGCCGCTATATTTCCAATATATACGGCACACGAGCGCGGCCTATTCGGGGCTTTTCACCACACCGTTTCTGCTGGCCTTTGTGGTGATGTCTTATGCTGGCGGTAAAATTTCCCGCGCTATTGGCCGCACTAAGCCGCCGATGCTGGTGGCTTTGGCAATGTGCGTGCTGGGCCTGGCGCTATTGGCAACCATGGGCGCGCACACGCTGGTTATTCTGTGCGAAATTTATAGCGTTATCCTGGGCGGCGGTATCGGCTTGGTGCAGCCCAATATCACGGTTGCGATCCAGAACGCGGCGGAACGGCGCGATGTGGGCATCGCCACGGGGTGCATGTTGCTGTTCCGCGCCATCGGCGGCGCATTTGGCGCGACGCTGGCGGCGGTGATGCTGCTGGGGCATGGGTTTGGCGCGGGGTTTGGCGCCTGCGCTTTGGTGGCGCTGCTGGCGCTGGTCATCGCCTTGGTGATGCAGGACGCGGTGTTGCGAAGGGCGTAATCAGGGTGCTTGACTCTCCAGCAAATCGGCCGCGAAGCGGGCCGTGCTTTTGAAAGTTACCTTGCGCAGCGCGCGCTGCATTGGCCGGTCGATGTAAAACGTAATCGCTACCGCAATCGGAATGGTCAAAACCATCAATAAGGCGAACATCGAGAGTGGCGTAAAAAAATGCAGCAGATTTGTATGATAATAAAAAAGCACGGCCATCAGGTAAATCACTGAGGAATTGAACAGATAGAGCGGGTAGGAAACCATGCCGAGGCGTGCCCAGCCGTCCCAGATCCGCAATGCGCCGTTACGCTCGAGCGCGCTTAAAGCAAAGATGAATGTGGCGAGCGGCACGGCGGCAAAGGGCGCGTAATGGCCAGAGGGGTAATGGAAGCCCCAGGCTGTGTGTTTGATAACGGCGCCTATTCCAGCAATGCTTAAGATTAATAGCGGCCAATTGACGATGTTTGGCGAGCGCCAGCGGATGAAGGCGTATCCAACGAACAGCCCGGCAAAAAAATAGTCTTCGTGGAACCCAAAGAAATGCCAGAGCACCGGCTGCCAGACGACAGGGTGCCAGCCGGTAAGTGCACTGATGAAATGGAAAGGAAGCAGGTTGGGATAGCGTATCCAGCCGGTGAGAATAATCCACGCGACAAGCCAGGCGCGGCCAATAACCGGCAGCATCGCAATTGCGAACATGAAATAGAAGGCAAGCTCGAACCGCAAGCTCCAGGCCGGGGGATTCAGCTCCCAGAATTTGTGCTGAAGCGGGGAGAGGGTGAAGGTTTGATAAAGATAGAGCCGGGTGAAGGTTGGCCAGAGGAAGTACAGAAATGCCGGCAAGGAAAGCCAGTAAAGCGGATATATCCGGCATAGCCGCAGCCAGACGAAGCGCCAGAACTGCCTGGTCTGGCCAAAATCCTGGTGGTGTGCGGTCATCATCACAAAGCCGCTGAGGACAAAGAAGAACAGCACAGGCGTGATCGGTGGCAGGTCGAAACCGGCCAGCATATGATGCGGTTCGCCAATTTTCTCCAGCGCCAGGAATGAGATCTGATGTTCGACCATGACACAGAACGCGGCGATGAACCGGCAGATCTCGAGGCTTATGAGTTTGTTGGAACCTGGCTTCAGCATTGAGGCTCAGGTGCCCTATTGAACGGGGGGTTGGCAAGCCGCATTGCGAATTCTTTAAAAGCCAGGCTATTTTGCGTGCGATCCGCGTATTTTTGGAGATTTCGTTTGGGACTGCTTGGCAATATCTCACGTATTTTTGGCCGCCAGAGCGGCGCCGCTTCTCCAGCGCTGGCCGAGCCTCAAATACGGTTCGCGGATTTTTCGGAGCATTTGCCTGATGAGCAAATTCCTTATCTAGACAGGCAGGATATCGACGAGGCGGCTTTGACGCCAACCCAGGCGGAATGGCGGCGGACCGGCGTGCTGCATCTGCGCGGCTTTATCCCCCGCGAAGTCACGGAGCCTTACATCACCCGCCGCAACGCGCATGGCGAGCCGAGAGGCTGGATGATCGCGACACCTTACATGCATGTGCCGGAGATGCGCGACCTCGCCCTCTATCCGCCGCTTATGGCGAAGCTGAAAGAGGTTATCGGCGAGGAGATGATGTTGCATCTCTGCCTGACCGGCTGGGTGAGTTCAGAGCGCGGCTGGCATCAGGATGATTACCTGAACCCGCCTTTCGTAAACTCCTGGTACGCCGCGGTATGGATCGCGCTGGGCGATATCCACCCTGATAGCGGGCCGTTCGAATATGTTCCCGGCTCGCATCGCTGGCCGGTGATGCGGGGCGAAAAGGTGCGGCAATTTCTCACGGAGGAGGAATTGTCGCGCAAGGCGCCGGAGACGGGCATCAACCATTGGGAGAGATATGCCGAGCGCTTCGTGAACCCGGCGATCGACTACGAGATCGCGACCTGCGGCCAGCCTGTCTTGCCATTTTTGGCAAGGCGCGGTGATGTGCTAGTTTGGCACGGGCGGCTGATCCATCGGGGATCGATGCCGAATGTGCCGGGAATGGAGCGGCGATCGCTGATCGCGCATTACTCCGGTGTTGGCCACCGGCCGGACATGACTGTGCGGGCGCAGGATCAGAACGGGGAAAATTATGCGGTGTTCGATACGCCGATGGTGAATTGACCACCGCGGAGAATCGCTTCCGCTTCCGCCGTGATGCCGTGATCGTCATGCAGTGTCAGGCCGGGGAGGATGCGATCTGGGCTTTTTGAGCCCTTGCGGGCCGCGATGATGGCTATCTTGGCAGGCTGGCCGAAGCGCGGCCAAAGGGGAAACAGAGTGATGCCGCCGCAGCGTTGGCGTAGCGCGCAGGCGGCGGCGGGGTAGCCGCTCGCGGGCAATATCAGCGTGATGCTGCCCTTAGGCTTGAGCGCCCGAACCAAATTTGCGATCCACTCCGACAGCAGGCCCGGCCCGGCCTGGTGCGCCAGCGCGCGCAACGGGTCCGGCGAGGCGGTGTTTTTGGCCCCAAACCAGGGAGGGTTGGCCATCACGTGATGGAAGCTCTGTGCCGGAAAGGGCAAGCGCGTAGCGTCCGCCTGTAGCGCCACGCAATCGTACCCGTTGTTCTGGAAGTTTTCATTCGCCAGCCGGGTAAGCGCCGCGTCGCGTTCAACCCCGATCCCGGAGACGCCGGGAACCCGCGCGGCGAGGCAAAGCAGGGCCGCACCGACCCCTGTGCCCGCCTCCAGCACCAGCTCGCCGGGCTTGGCCGTCACGCTCGCGGCCAGCAGCACCGGCTCGAATCCTGTGCGGTGTCCGCTCCGCAACTGCCGGTATGTTACGCGGCCATTCAGTAATCCGCCGGTTGTTACCTCGCTCATGCCGCCGCCTTGACCCGTCTTTCCCGCCGCCCGATATGGAGGGTAACGTAAATTTCGCTGGCAGGTTAGGGCGCAGAAAATTGGATGGTGCGACGCCTTTGACGACGGATGCCCTGGTTCGGCTCACCGCGATGCTTGCACCCGAGATGCAGGCAACCAACCGCGCCATCGTCGCGCGGATGGACAGCCCGGTTGCGCTGATCCCGCAGCTCGCGGCGCATCTGGTGGCGGCTGGCGGCAAGCGGCTGCGGCCTTTGCTGACGCTCGCCGCCGCCCGGCTGTGCGGGTATGAGGGTAATCGTCAGGTCAATCTCGCGGCCTGCGTCGAGTTCATCCATACCGCGACGCTGCTGCATGATGATGTGGTGGATGAATCCGTGCTGCGGCGAGGTTTCGCCAGCGCCAATGCGGTGTTCGGCAACAAGGCCTCCGTGCTGGTGGGGGATTTTCTGTTTGCCCGCGCGTTTCAGCTGATGGTGGAAGATGGCTCGCTCGATGTGCTGCGAATCCTCTCCGCCGCCGCCGCGACGATTGCCGAGGGCGAGGTGCTGCAACTCACGACGCAGAATGATCTGGCGACCACGGAAGCGAAATATTTCGACGTAATTCGCGGCAAGACGGCGGCGCTGTTCGCGGCGGCGTGCGAGGTGGGCGGGGTGATCGCGAACCGGCCAGCGGCACAATGCGCGGCGCTGGCGAAGTTCGGGCTCGACCTTGGCATGGCGTTTCAGCTTGTGGACGACGCCCTGGATTACAGCGCCGATGAGGCGGAACTGGGCAAAACCGTTGGCGATGACTTCCGCGAGGGCAAGCTGACCTACCCGGTGCTGCTGGCGATCGCCGGTGCCGATGATGATGAGCGGAGTTTCTGGACGCGGACGATCGGCGCGGGGGAGCAGAGCGAGGCGGATTTGCCCACCGCCCTTCGGCTGATCGGCAAATCCGATGCGATACCGCGCAGCCTGGCGCGGGCCGATGTGTTCGTGGAGTCCGCCTGCGCGGCCCTGGAGGCTTTTCCCGCCAGCGCGATGCGTGAAGCGCTGGCCGATGTGGCGCGCTATACCAGCGCGCGGAGGTTTTAGACCCGGACGACTTCAGCTGGAATCGCGTGCGATCCCAGCTGAAGTCTGAATCCGGCTCTACATATATGATAGAGGGCGATTCAGACTTTATGTTCAAGCGTTGAAACGATTGAACATAAAGTCATCGTGCTCTAGCTTTTTGCCGCTGATTCCGGCGTAACCACGGAGCTGATGGTCGAGCGCAGGACGCTGACCGTAACATTCGGCGCGATTTCGACATCCAGCTCGGTCGAGCCGTCCGTTGCCTTTTTCACCACGCCCAATATTCCGCCAGCCGTTACAACGCGGTCCCCGCGCTTGAGCAGAGCCAGGCGCGACTTCAACTGCTTCTGCTGGGTTTGGCTGGGGCGTATGAGCAAAAAGTAGAAGACGATGAAGATGAGCACCAGCGGCGCGTACTGGATGATGTTGGACATGCCGCCGGCGGCGCCCGTGGCGGCCTGCGCGTAGGCTGGGGTGATAAACATTGATGCTCCTGGTTGCCGTGCGTTGCGCCGGACCATAGGTTGCGCCGCAACACAGTCAACTGGATGATTGAGAATGGATGAAAAATTGCTGGCGCGTATCGCCGAGGCGCTGGACCGCTTGGCACCCCCGGCGCGGGCTAGGCCGGACTTGGGCGCGGCGGATGCGTTCGTATGGCACCCGGAGCGCTTGAGCCTCGCGCCGGTGCGGCAGGTGAGCGGCGTGGCGCTGGAGCTGTTGCAGGGCATCGACCAGCAGAAGGGGATTCTGCTGGAGAATACGCAACGATTCGCCGCCGGGTTGCCGGCGAACAACGCGATGCTGTGGGGCGCGCGCGGAATGGGCAAATCCTCGCTGGTGAAGGCGGTCCATGCTGAGGTGAACCGGGAAACTCCCCTCGCGCTGATCGAGATTCATCGCGAGGACATCCGCACCCTGCCGGAATTGCTGAACATGCTGCGGGAAGAGGTGCGGCGCTGCCTGATTCTGTGCGACGACCTCTCCTTCGAGCGCGAGGATGGGGATTACAAGGCGCTGAAATCCGTCCTCGACGGCGGAATCGAGGGACGGCCTGAGAACGTGCTGTTCTATGCAACCTCCAACCGGCGGCATTTGATGCCGCGCGACATGATGGAGAACGAGCGCGCGACCGCGATCAACCCTGGCGAGGCGGTGGAGGAAAAGGTCTCGCTTTCTGACAGGTTCGGGCTTTGGCTCGGCTTCCATAATGGCAGCCAGGATTTATTTTTCGCGATGATCGAGGGATACGCGACGGCCTATAAGCTGCCGATTAGCACCGACGCGCTGCGGGCGGCGGCGGTGGAGTGGTCGGTCACACGCGGAGGGCGCTCAGGCCGAGTGGCATGGCAGTTCATTCAGGACATCGCCGGGCGGCTGGGCGTAAGGCTGGCCTAAGTCTTCATTCCCTTGGCGCTTAATTCCTGATTTGCAGCCTCGGTTTTTTCGAGGTCAAGCTGCATGGCGCGGAGCACCGGCTTTGTTTTGCTGAACTGGATATCGGCATATTCCACGACCTCGATCCGGTTCCCCCAGGGGTCGAGGAAGTCGAGAAGTTCGCCCTCCAGCATTTTGGCCCCGGCTGCTTGCGCGAGCGTCCGAATAGCGGCGCGGTCGTCCACCACCAGCCCGAAATGGCGGTGGCTTGCAGGCTGGCGGACCGGCCCTTTCATGAGCGCGAGGAACTGGTCGCCCATATCGATGAAGGCAGCACCCTCCGCCTTGCCGCGTAGCCGGACGTCGAAGATTTTCCCGTAAAAGGCCAGCGCTTTCTCAATATCGCCGACTTCTAGCGCGATGTGGTTGAGGCCGACCATCCTGGGCCGGGTGCCGTCTGGTTTTGGTGTGCGCGAGCCCGGTTTCGAGAAATCCAGAGCCGGGCCGTTGGGGACGATCCCGGTGCTGTCTACCCATGGCTGGCTAAGGTAATAATGCTGCTTGATATGCTCGAAGTTCACCGTGCCGGAAACGCCGGGGATTTGGTAAAGCGATCGCGCATAGTCCCACAGCGCCGGATAGTCGGTTAGGCGGCGGATATTGCACTTGAAATGGCCGTTATAAACGGCATCGAACCGCACCAGCGTGGTGAAAAGCCGCCAGTCGGCCTCGGTAATGGTCGCGCCGCAAAGATAGGGCTGCTTGGCGAGCATGTTCTCCAGCCAGTCCAGGCTCTCGAACAATGCCGTCACCGCGGCCTCATAGGCCGCCTGGGTTTTGGCAAAGCCGGCGCGGTAAACGCCGTTATTCACCGTCTCGTAGATGCGGGCGTTCAGCGCGTCGATCTCCTCGCGCAGCTTATCGGGGTAATAGTCGCCGGGGGCTGCGCCGATAGAGTCAAACGCGCTGCCAAACATGCGGATGATCTCAGCGGATTCATTGCTGACGATGGTTTTTTCTTTGGCGTCCCATAACACCGGGACGGTGACGCGGCCTGTGTAATGCGGGTCCGCTCTTTTATAAATCTCATGCAAATAATGCGCGCCAAATGGGTCAGGGATGACGCCTGCGGCGGGGTCGAAGGTCCAGCCATCCCCGGCCATCAGCCAGTGGGTGATGGACAGGCCGATAAGGTTCCCCAGCCCCTTTAATTGGCGGAAGATGAGCGTGCGATGCGCCCAGGGGCAGGCCAGCGAGGCGTAGAGATGATAGCGCCCGGATTCGGGGGGGAAGCGGCCGCCAGGCTCGATGCGGTTACGGAACACCGTGGCGGGGCGGACAAAAGCCCCGCCGGAGGATGGCCCCGCGCTTTGGGCGCTGTGCCAGATGCCGTCGATCATCTCGCCCATGGTGGTGTCCTTAATCTTGTGTATCGGCTGGGCATGATATTGGGGGTAGGGAGGCCGAGGTTCCAGGCTGGGTTGATTATTTGGCCGGGACATAGCAGGAAACGAGCCGTGCAGAGCCGGAAGGGTGGCCGAGTGGTTTAAGGCAGCGGTCTTGAAAACCGCCGTGCGTGAAAGCGTACCGTGAGTTCGAATCTCACCTCTTCCGCCAGAACCCCATGCACCGCTGTGCGGCAGCAGCGGGTGAGTCAGTGAAGATAGGCGAGAGCTAGCGCAATCCTGCGTTGCAACAGTTTAAGAGCATTTTCATAGGCAAGTTGCTGTTAAATGCTTATGTTAGGAGTGTTCGGAACTCCCATTCCGAACCGGGACTTCGGTCCCCCACGTCTTCCAGACGTGGTCCTCCCCTGAACTTTAATCCGCTGGCGCTAGCTGGCGGGTTTTTTTCATCAAGCCGGTTTTGGTCAGCAGCTCAATAGACTAGCGGCGTGAATTGACCACATCCCTCCAAAAGTTCACGACTGTGTGAATTCGGCAACGGAATTTTGATCACCGACCAGTACTGCTAAAGTTGCATATCATGGTATATTGAGTCATTTTAGGTTGCACCCAGATCATCTGAGTCCGTAATGGACGTCGGGAGTTCTCGATGGGCAATTTAATCCACAGAACCGCCTTATCTGACCGCGATAACCGGCATATCGGCATCACGGACGCTGAAGCCGGAAAGAATCACCGATCCAACCCTGCTCCGTTGGACGAACGTCATGCTTGGCGAGGGCTCGAAATCTGGATGATGTTGTTAACGTCGCTCGGATTATGGGTCGGCATCTTCTTCCTCATCCGCTTCGCTTATTATTTCTTGTTGCGTTTGGTGTAGCGCGCTTCAAAACCGCCTCGGCGTTTTAGTTATGTGCACCGCCGTGCGCGGCTATTGCTTCAAATTTCGGGGTCATTTCGTGGGCTGGTTCAGCCGAGAAAATAAGTATTGATTATATTGAGTAAAATAGACGTAGAGGCGGACACCTCTCCGGCATTCGTCGTTCTAAGCGTTCAAAAACAAGTCGTCATACATTGGCACTCATGCCGCTTTTGGTGCCAGCACGCGGGCAACCATCTCCGGCTCAGAAGCGATAACTCGTAGATAGGCTAGCGTCGGCATGTCCGGTTGTGCGCGGCCCTGTTCCCAGTCGCGCAACCTCCCCATCCGGAATCTCGAAACGGGCGGCAAATTCCACTTGGGACAGGTCCAGGCGCTTTCGCACGGTTTTAGCTATTGCGGCCGCCATCTGCGTGCGGCTTAGAATCGGCGGGGCATCGGGATCGCTGGCGGTGTTGCGGGCAATGCCATCATCAGTTTGCGCGTCAATTTTGGCCCAATCCGCTCGCCGCAGAGCGCGTTTAATAACATCCGGAGTGACTTTTACGGTAGCCATGTCTTTTGCTCCTGTCTGCTTGCTTTACGCCGAGATAATCCGAATAACGCCGCCCCGGATTGTGTAGGTACAGGCACATAAGCGCCCTTCTACCAGCCCGAAAGTAAGCCGCATCTCTCCATAATCCCGGCGGTCATGCTCAATCTCACCCAGCGGAACCGATAGAACGATGGCGCCGAAGGCCAGAGACACGCCATGCTTGGCGAAGTTCGCGGCGTCTTTTGCTTCGTCGTATTTCAATTTCCACGAGAATTTTTGCCTACGGGAAAACCCTATGGCGTCAAGGATTTTCTTAAGGTCTGGCGCGGTGGTATTTCAAATTAACTGTATCAAAAATCACTCCACCGTAACCGATTTCGCCAGATTACGCGGCTGGTCAACATCTGTGCCTTTAAGCATCGCCACATGGTACGCCAGCATTTGCACGGGGATTGAATACAAAATCGGTGCCGCGAAGGGGTCGATTTCCGGCAGCAGAAATGTCTCGGTGGCGATGGTGGCGAGTTTGGCGGCACCCTCGGCATCGGAGAACACGATGATCTGCCCGCCGCGCGCCGCGGCTTCCTGCAAGTTCGATGCTGTTTTCTCGAACAAAGGCCCGGATGGGCAGAGGGCGATGACGGGGACGGACTTGTCGATGAGCGCGATGGGGCCGTGCTTGAGTTCGCCGGCGGCGTAGCCTTCCGCGTGAATATAGCTGATTTCTTTCAGCTTCAGCGCGCCTTCCAGCGCTATCGGATAGCATGTGCCGCGGCCGAGGTAGAGCACGTCCCGCGCTTCTGCGATTCGCGTGGCCAGGCTTTGTATCGCGGCGTCCCGAGCCAAAATCTCGGCGGCTTTGGAAGGGATTTCCAGCAGGCAGGCGGTCAGGCGCGCGATCTCGGCATCCGGCAGTGTGCCGCGGGCGCGGGCCATGGCGAGCGCGAACACGGCCAGCACGGTGAGTTGCGCGGTGAATGCTTTGGTGCTGGCGACGGAAATTTCCGGCCCGGCGATGGTATCCAAAATCGCGTGGCTGGCGCGGGCGATGCTGCTTTCCGCCACGTTGACGATGGAAAGGATGTTCTGCCCCTCCGCGCGCATGTAGCGCAATGCCGCCAGCGTATCGGCGGTCTCGCCGGATTGGCTGAGCAGCAGGCCAAGCCCGCCTGCGGGCAGGGGCGGCGCCCGGTAGCGGAATTCCGAGGCGACATCGGCATCGACGCCGATGCGCGAGAAGCTTTCCAACCAAAATTTACCCACAAGCCCGGCGTAATAGCCCGAGCCGCAGGCGCTGAGGGTGATGCGGGAAATATCCTTCAGCGCGAAAGGCAGCGCAGGCAGAGCGGGCATCCGCGTTGCGGGATCGACCATGCGGTGCAGCAGATCGCCGATGACGACCGGCTGCTCGTTCATCTCCTTTTCCATAAAATGCCGGGCGTTGCCTTTGGCGGTCTCCGCGCCTGTGAGATTGTTGAGTTTCTGCTCCCGTACCACCGGCTCGCCGTCCCGCCCGAAAAACGCCGCCTGCTCGCGCGTGACCACCACCCAGTCGCCGTCTTCCAGATAAGCAATTTTGCGCGTGAGCGGGGCTAGGGCCAGCGCATCCGAGCCGAGATACATCTCAGACTCACCGAATCCCACCGCCAAGGGCGCGCCGCGCTGCGCGCCGATGATGAGTTCAGGATGGCCGGTGAAGATGAGCGCCAGCGCATAGGCGCCTTCCAGCCGGGCGAAGGCGGATTTAGCTGCCTCTACGGGAGACATTCCCCGCGTGAGAAGAAGGTCAAGCAGTTGTGCGATGGTCTCGGTGTCGGTCTCGGAGGCGAAAACCTGGCCCTGGGCCTCCAGCTCCACGCGCAGGGCCAAATGGTTTTCGATGATCCCGTTATGCACCACGGCGACGCGCGGCGTGCCGTGCGGGTGGGCGTTGGTCTCGGTCGGCGCCCCATGGGTAGCCCAGCGCGTATGGCCGATGCCTGTTACACCCGGCAGCGCAACGCGTTCCACCGTGGCGGCAAGGTTGGCGAGCTTGCCCTCGGCCCGCCTGCGCTCGATATGCCCGTTCACCAGCGTAGCGATGCCGGCGGAGTCATACCCGCGATATTCCAGGCGGCGCAATCCGTCCAGCAGCAAGGGAGCCGCCGGCGCCAGACCCACCACACCCACGATGCCACACATCATAACGCTCCTTATATCCAGGATATGGCGGTAGCGTTTGGCGGCGCTGCGTGTAAAGCGTCGCGCGATCACATGATATGGCGGAATGTTGCATGGGAACGGTGGTATTCGACCTGGACGGCACGTTGATCGACTCAGCGCCCGATATTCGCGCCGCGCTGAACCGCGTGCTGGCGGCGGACGGGCTGGCGCCGCTCTCGGCGCAAGAGGTTAAGGTTATGATCGGTGATGGCGCCAGGGTGCTGGTGGAACGCGCGTTTGCCGCGCGGGGGAAAGCAGCAGGGCCAGAGCACCTGGCGGCGTTCATCGCGGATTACGAGGCGAATGCGGTGGTGGAGACGCGGGTTTATCCGGGCATTTTGGAGGCGCTCTCGGCGTTGAAAGCTGCTGGACACAAGCTTGGCGTATGCACCAACAAGCCGGAGCTGGCGGCGCGTGAGGTTTTGGCGGGTCTAGGGCTGGAACAGTATTTCGACGCAGTGATAGGCGGGGATTCGACGCCGTATCGCAAGCCGGATCCAAGACATTTGGCGGCGGCGCTGGCGCGGCTGGGCGGTGGCGAAGCAATAATGGCCGGCGACCATGACAACGATATGCAGGCTGCCGCTGGCCTCGGAATCCCCGCTATTTTCGTGGCTTGGGGCTATGGTTTGGCGAGTGGGGATTGCACGGCTGCGAATGCCGCAGAGCTGCCCGGACTGATCGCGCAAATGGGTTGACGAGGGGCGCGGGATAGACCATCTGGCAATCAGGACTAAACAAGTCCGTTATCCGGAGCGCAGATGCTGAGATTGTCCCGCCTGACCGATTACGCCGTGGTGGCTCTGGTTCGCCTGAGCGCCGCCGAGGGTGTGGCGACTTCGCCGGGCATCGCCGCGGCAATCGGCATTCCCGAGCCGACCATTGCCAAGGTGCTAAAGGCGCTGGCCGGGCAGGGGCTTGTGACCTCCACGCGCGGCGCGCATGGCGGCTACCGGCTGGCGCGGCCATTGTCGGAAATCGCGGTGTCGGAAGTCATCGTCGCGGTGGATGGGCCGATTGCGCTGACCTCCTGCGTGGATGGCGCCGCAAGCTGCGAGAGCCATTCGCTTTGCCCGATGGCGGGGCGCTGGGACCCGGTGAACGACGCCATACGGGATGCGTTGCGCGGAATAACCTTGGGCGACATGGCTGCGGCGGCGATTCCGCCCGCGTTCCGTGTGCCTGTTTCTGAAGCGATGAATGAGGTTGCCTGATGTCTGCTGCTCTTGAAACCCAAGACGCTGTGCGCGCGCTGGCCGAGGCGAAGTACAAATACGGGTTCACCACCGATATTGCGATGGAAGCATTCCCGAAAGGGTTGAACGAGGACATCGTGCGGCTGATTTCGGCCAAGAAGGACGAGCCGGAATGGATGCTGGAATGGCGGCTGAAGGCGTTTGCGATGTGGCGGAACATGGAAGAGCCCGAATGGGCGCGGGTGCATTATCCGGCGATAGACTATGGCGATCTGTATTATTACGCGGCACCTTCTGGGCCTGCGCCAAAATCACTCGATGAGGTCGATCCGGATCTGCTCAACATGTATGAGAAACTAGGCATTCCGCTGAACGAGCGCGCGGCGCTTGCGGGTGTTGAATCGCCTACCGTGGCGGTGGATGCGGTGTTTGATTCGGTCTCGGTTGCCACAACCTTTCGCGAGACGCTGGGAAAATCTGGCGTGATTTTCTGCCCAATTTCGGAAGCCGTGCGCGAACACCCAGAGTTGGTGAAGAAATACCTCGGCAGCGTGGTGCCGCAGGGAGATAATTTTTTCGCGGCGCTGAATTCGGCGGTGTTTTCGGACGGCAGCTTCGTATTCATCCCCAAGGGTGTACGTTGCCCGATGGAGCTTTCCACCTATTTCCGAATTAATGCACGGAATACCGGGCAGTTCGAGCGAACGCTGATTATCGCGGAGGAGGGGGCGAGCGTATCCTACCTTGAAGGCTGCACCGCGCCGATGCGCGATGAGAACCAGTTGCACGCCGCAGTGGTTGAGCTGGTGGCGCTGGATGACGCGAAGATAAAATATTCGACCGTGCAGAACTGGTACCCGGGCGATGCCGAAGGCAAGGGCGGGATTTACAACTTTGTGACCAAGCGCGGCGCCTGCCGGGGCCGGAATTCAAAAATCTCCTGGACGCAGGTGGAAACCGGCTCGGCGATTACATGGAAATATCCATCCTGCATTTTGCAGGGCGACGGCTCGGTGGGCGAGTTTTACTCGGTGGCGCTGACGCATAACCACCAGCAGGCCGATACCGGCACGAAGATGATCCATCTGGGCAAAAACACCACGAGCACGATCATCTCGAAAGGCATTTCCGCCGGGCATTCCAATAATACCTATCGCGGGCTGGTGAAGATTATGCCCGGTGCATCTGGCGCGCGGAACTTTACGCAATGTGATTCGCTGCTCATCGGCGATACATGTGGCGCGCATACCGTGCCTTATATCGAGAGCCGGAATCAGAGTGCGAAAGTCGAGCATGAAGCCACAACCTCGAAGATTGCCGAAGATCAGCTGTTTTATTGCCGGTCGCGTGGGTTGTCTGAAGAAGACGCGGTGGGCTTGATCGTGAACGGTTTTTGCCGGGATGTGTTGAAAGAATTGCCGATGGAATTTGCTGTGGAAGCGCAAAAACTATTGGCAGTGTCGTTGGAAGGGTCTGTTGGTTAATGCTTGAGATTAAGAATTTAACGGCGCGGATTGGCGATAAGGAAATTCTCCGCGGTGTTGATCTGGCGGTGCCGGACGGCGAGATTCATGCCATTATGGGGCCGAATGGCGCGGGGAAATCCACGCTTTCTTATGTGCTCTCTGGCCGGGAGGGTTATGAGGTAACAGGCGGCGAGGTGATTTATAACGGGCAGGATATGCTGAGCCTGGCGCCGGAAGATCGGGCCGCGGCGGGGATATTCCTGGCGTTTCAATACCCGGTGGAGCTGCCAGGCGTGGGTAATGCCAACTTTATCCGCACGGCGCTGAACGCGGTGAAGCGCGCGCGGGGCGAGCCGGAGCTGGACGCGGTCGCGTTTTTAAAGCTGGCACGGGCGGCGATAAAATCGCTTTCCATGCAGGATGACATGCTGAAGCGCAATGTGAATGTTGGTTTCTCCGGTGGTGAGAAAAAGCGCAACGAGGTGTTGCAAATGGCGTTGTTGCAACCAGGGCTGGCGATTCTGGATGAGACGGACTCCGGGCTGGATATTGACGCGCTGAAAATTGTCGCCGATGGCGTGAATGCGCTGCGAAGCGAGAAGTTTTCGGCACTGGTGATAACGCATTACCAACGGCTGCTTGACTATATTGTGCCGGACAGAGTGCATGTATTGGCGGCGGGGCGGATTGTGCGCTCCGGCGGGCCGGAGCTGGCCATGACGCTGGAGGCGCATGGCTATGCCGGACTGGAAGCCGCGTAAATGACCGCGCTCCCTACCCGCAAGTTGGAGGCCTGGCGCTATACGGATTTACGCGCGCTTGGGGGCATTAGTTTCAGCGCCGCGCCAGCGATGACGGCGAGCGTCGATTTGCCGGATCTTGGTATTCCGCGTCTGGTGTTTATCAATGGCGCTTTCGATGCCGCGCGTTCTTCAGAATTTGTGTATCTGCAATCTTTTTCGGTCGTGGCGGAAGGCTCAACGCAGCCGCTGGCATTGATCAACGCAGAACAAGCGCGCGATGGCGTGACGATTAGCGTTCCACCGGGGATCGATGCCGGAGCGGTGTTGCTGGTCTCACACGCCAGCGGTGGAGCTTTCGCATTTCATCCCCGCCACCGGATTACGCTGGGCGCTGGCGCGCGGCTCACGATCATCGAGATCGCCAAGGGCGATGGCGTTTACTGGCATAATCCGGTGACAGACATCGCTTTGCATGAGGGTGCTACGCTCTCGCATTACCGCTTGCAGGATGAAAGCGAGGAGGCGTTTCATTTGGCGACGATCCGCGCAAAAGTGGCGGAGGGCGCGAGCTATGAGAGTTTCACCGCCGTGCTGGGCGCTAGACTCTCGCGCGCCGAATTTCATGTGTCCCTGATGGGCAAAGCGGCGAACACGCATTTGAATGCGGCGCAGCTTTTGGGCGGCGTGCAGCATGGGGATTTTACCTCCATCGTGCATCACGCCGCGCCGGACGGAACTTCGCGGCAAACCGTGAAATCCGTATTGTCAGACAGCGCGCGCGGGGTTTTCCAAGGGCGGATTGAGGTGGACCGGGCCGCGCAGAAAACCGATGGCTACCAGATGAACCAGGCATTGCTGCTTTCGCCAACGGCGGAGATGGACATTAAGCCAGAGTTGCAGATTTTTGCCGATGACGTGAAGTGCAGCCATGGCGCCACCATTGGCGCGCTCGACCCCGAGCAGGTGTTCTACCTACGCAGCCGGGGAATCCCCGAGGATGCGGCACGCTCGATGCTCATCCGCGCGTTCCTCACCGAGGCGCTGGAGCCGGTAACTCATGAAGATGCGCGCGCGATGTTCGAGGCAGCGATTGAACGCTGGTGGGTGAGCAAATGAGCGAGGTATTGCAGAGCCTGGACGTTGCAGCAATCCGCAGGGATTTTCCCATCTTGTCGCAAAAGGTCCACGGCAAGGACCTGGTGTTTCTGGATTCCGCGGCATCCGCGCAGAAGCCGCGTGCCGTAATCGGCGCCATGGTGAATGTGATGGAGGCGCAATACGCTAATGTGCATCGCGGGCTGCATTGGATGTCCGAGCGCACGTCCGACACTTATGAAGGCGTCCGGGACAAGGTCGCGGCGCTGATCAACGCGGAATCGCGCGATGAGATCGTGTTCACGCGCAATGGCACGGAGTCCATCAACCTCGTCGCCTATACCTATGGCCGAGCGATCTTGCGTCCGGGCGATGCGGTCGTGGTCTCGGAGATGGAACATCACGCCAACCTCGTGCCATGGCAGATGCTGCGGGACGCGCATGGGATCGATCTACGAATTGTGAAGATCACCGATGCGGGCGAGGTGGATTTTGAATCGCTGGAAGAGCAATTCGCGGATGGCAAGGTAAAGCTGCTGGCGATCACGCATATGTCCAACGTTCTTGGCACCTACACTCCGGCGGAGAGGCTGGCGAGATTCGCGCATGAGCGTGGCGCGAAAATCCTGCTGGATGGTTGCCAGGCGATCGTCCACCGGCGTGTCGATGTGCAGGCAATCGATGCGGATTTTTACGTATTCTCAGGGCATAAGCTTTACGGCCCGACGGGAATTGGCGTGCTGTATGCCAAGCGCGAATTGCTGGAGGCGATGCCGCCATTTTTGGGCGGCGGGGATATGATCGGCAGCGTCTCTTACGAGCGCTCATCCTGGGCGAAACCGCCGCATAGGTTCGAGGCGGGTACGCCCGCCATTATCGAGACCATCGGCCTGGGTGCTGCGATTGATTATGTGGAGGCGATTGGGTTTGAGGCGATGGCAGCGCATGAGCGGGAGCTTACGGAACATGCGCTCGCGGTGCTGTCGGATATTGAAGGTTTGCGGGTTCTTGGCACGGCGCAGGACCGTGGCGGGGTGATTTCCTTCGTCATGGATGGTGTTCATGCACACGATATTGCGACGCTGCTGGACCGGCAGGGTATTGCGGTGCGGGCTGGGCATCATTGCGCTGAACCCTTAATGGGCAGGCTTGGCGTGACCAGCACGGCGCGCGCTTCCTTCGCCATGTACACCACGCGCGAAGAGATCAACGCGCTGGGCGCGGGCCTTAAACGCATTCAGCAGATATTCAAATGAGCGAGAATAACACTCAGCTCTATCAGGCTTTGATCATGGACCGGAGCCGCAACCCGCGCTTCACCGGCAGGCCGGAAGAGTGCCATGCCGAAGCTGAGGGCGATAACCCGATGTGCGGTGACCATGTGCATGTGTTTATAAACGGCAAGGGCGTGAGCCATGAGTCTCGCGGGTGTGCGATTATGATCGCGAGCGCGGATTTGATGGCGGAAACGGTAGCGGGGAAAACGCCGCAGGAAATCGCGGCACTGCGCGCGGCGTTCGAGAAGGTCGTGAGCACCGGCGATGCGAACCCGGAGCTTGGAAATTTGAACGCGCTGGCCGGTGTGTCCGAATATCGCTCGCGCATTCGCTGCGCCACGCTGCCGTGGTCGGCGCTGGCGCAGGCATTGGAGAAAGAGGCGCATCATGGATGAGCAGAAAATGGTGCCGGTGACGAGCTGGACGCCGGACGGCGAGACGAAAGCAATGGTGACGGAAGATGCCGTGATCAATGCAATCTGCACGGTGTATGACCCGGAAATCCCGGTGAATATCTATGAACTCGGGCTAATCTACGCGGTGGAGATTTCGGAAAATGGCGATGTGAAGGTGGAGATGACGCTGACCGCGCCAGCTTGCCCCTCCGCGCAGGAATTGCCTGAAATGGTGCGTGCGGCGGTAAGCGCGATTGATGGAGTTGGCGATATTACGGTCGATACGGTTTGGGACCCGCCCTGGGAGCCGAGCCGGATGAGCGAGGACGCCCGCCTCTCGCTAAACATGTTTTAGAGGAGCCGAAGAATGAGCACGACGACTTCCGCGCCAAAAGCACGAAGAGCATTGCCGCCGCTGATGGAGCTGACGGAAGCCGCTGCCGAGCGTTTGCGCGCGCTGTATGCGGGCGGCGAGGCGGGCAAGCTGTTGCGTATTTCGGTTTCCACCAAGGGCTGCTCCGGCATGTCCTACGACATGGGCTGGGTGGAAGCAGCCGGCGCGCAGGACGAGGTGGTGACGAGCCACGGGCTGACGCTGCTGGTAGATCGCAAGGCCACGCTGTTTTTAATCGGTAGCGTGATGGATTATAAAGTAGATAAGCTTACCGCAGGGTTTACCTTCGAAAATCCGAACGAAAAAGGCCGCTGCGGCTGCGGGGAAAGTTTTCACGTCTAGCATCGAGCATGTGCGCGCGCTGGTTTTCGACGTGTTTGGAACCGTCGTGGATTGGCGCAGCGGGATTATGAGCGAGGCGGCGCCGTTTTTGGCGCGGTATGGCGATGCAGACCCTGCCGCTTTCGCGGATGCGTGGCGGCGGCGTTATGTGCCCGCGATGGAGGAAATTCGCAGCGGGCGGCGGGAATTCGTGCGGCTGGACGTGCTGCATCGGGAAAATCTAATCGCGATTCTGCCGGAATTTGGCATCAATCCGGCACAAGTTCCGGCGCAAGCCCTGGATGCGTTGAATTTGGCCTGGCACCGGCTCGATCCGTGGCCGGATGTGGTGGCTGGGCTGGTGCGGTTGAAATCGCGCTACATCATCGCGCCGCTATCCAACGGAAACATTAGTTTGATGCTGGATATGGCAAAGCGAGCCGGTTTGCCTTGGGATGCGATTCTGGGAGCCGAGCTGGTACAAACTTATAAACCTGCGCCGGAGGCCTACCTTAAAACTGCCGAAATTCTTGGCCTCCGGCCGGAAGAGGTTTGCATGGTCGCGGCACATAATAGTGACCTTGCGGCGGCGCGAAAGTGCGGGCTGAAAACAGCATTTGTGCCGCGGGCGCAGGAGCACGGGCTGGGGCAGACAACGGATTTAATGCCGGAACAGGATTGGGACGTCGTGGCGGAAGATTTTGATGTGCTGGCTTCAGGCATTCTATGAGGTTTTTTGCTCGCAAAGGGCGGTTTTGACTGCTAGCATCTGTCTCTAAAACAAAGGGGAGCGAGATGGAGCATCAAATGATGTGCCAATGCCGCGGTGGCGCAACGCGGCGAAATCTTATTGCATCTGGTCTTGGCGCGGCGGCGATAGCGGCGATACGTCCAAAAACAGCAATGGCGCAAACGGCGATGTCGCCCGATAGTGCGTTGCAGGCGCTGGCAGAGGGTAATAGGCGTTTTGTGCAGAGGCAACTTGCTTCATGCGGTCAGGATTTGGCGATCCTCAAACAAAACACTATCTCTAAGCAGGAGCCTTTTGCCGCCGTGCTCTCCTGCGCGGATTCTCGCGTGCCGGTGGAGTTGGTGTTCGATCAGAGCATCGGCCAGCTTTTTGTTACGCGCGTGGCGGGCAATATTGCGACTTCCGAGATTATCGCCAGCCTGGAATATGGCGCCGCGGTGTTGGGGACGAAAGCTATTCTGGTGCTTGGTCATAGCAATTGCGGGGCGGTGAAGGCGGCGATTTCCGCCAAGCCAGTTCCTGGGCAGATCAGCGAATTATTCGCGGCGATACGCCCGGCGGTGGTGCAATCCGGCGGTAATCTCGATGCGGCGATCAAGGATAACGCGAAAATCCAGGCGGAGCTTATCGCGACCGCTTCGCCATTGCTGGCGGGGATGATCAAAGACGGAAAGCTAAAAGTCGCGGCAGGATATTATGCGCTGGGTACGGGTGAAGTGACGATGCTTGGATGAGTGGGTTGCTTTGCGGAACTTCTAAGAGTGTGGGTCGTTGAGGGGATGACCAGCCAATTGCATCAAGCAATTCATTGTTTGACATTTCGCTAATTTTTCATGGCTTTCCCTCTCGCAATGCGTTATCGCCCAGGCTATTCCACCGCGGCCCTCAGCGCGGCGCCTGCCCCAAGCGGTGCCAAAGGCAGCGCCGCCAGCAGCATCGCTGCCAGCATATAAAGCGCCGCGGCGGGGTGGGGCGAGGTGACGGCGGCAGCGCCGAAGATCAGCGTCGGGATCATCAGAGGCAACGTAATGAGCGGCATGAGCACGGCGGCGCGGCGCGCCCCCAGGGTTATCGCGGCGGCGAGGGAACCCAGCAAGGACAAGATCATCGTGCCGGGAAGCAAAGTTAGCAGTAAAAGCGAGATGCGATCCGCAGGCAACCGCAGCATCACCGCCAAGGGTGCCGCGATAATCAACAAAGGAACCCCGGTCGTAAGCCAATGCACCGCTGCCTTGGCGAAGGCTACGCCATAGGCGGGCAGACCGGAGAGCAATAGCAAATCCAGCGTGCCGTCCTCAAAATCCGCGCCAAAGAGCCGGTCCAGTGGCAGAAGTGCCGCGAGCAAGGCACAAACCCAGACCACCCCGGCGGCGATGGTGCTAAGTGTTGCCGGGCCAGGGCCGATAGCGAAGGGGAACAGTGTTCCGGCGATGATGAAAAACAGCAAGGCGGCGGCAGTATCCGCGCCATGGCGGAGGGATAGCCGCAGCTCGCGGAGAATGAGTGCGATCATAGGCTCAGCGTCTCCGGCGCGCGGAGCGCCAGCGCCGTGTGCGTGCTGGCGATGATCATCCCGCCTTGGGCCCGGTGCGTCTCGCATAACGCACAGAACTGCGTGACGGAGGCCGCATCGAGCCCGGTCGTGGGCTCATCCAGCAGCCACAGCGGCCTGGCGGATGCCACCACGCGGGCGATAGCGAGGCGGCGTTTTTGTCCCGCCGAGAGCAGCCGCGCGGGCAGATCCGCATAGGCGGCAAGTCCCACGGCAGCCAAATCAGATACATGTTCCCTAGCGGTAAGCGCCGGCTTCACCGCGTCCAGATGGCCGAGCCAGGCAATGCGCCGCGCGTGCGCGGGGAAATCCTCCAACGCGTCCTTACCGGCCCAGCAAAGCGCCCCGGTGGCAAGCGGCGTAAGCCCCGCCACGGCGCGCAGCAGGGTGGATTTTCCCGCGCCGTTCGGCCCGCGCAGGAGCAGAACCCCGCCGGTTTTTAACGAAAAGCTCACATTGGCTAAAACCAATCTTTCGCCCCGGAAAACCGAGAGGTTGGTTGCACTAAGCAGGGTTCAGCTATCCTTGTTGCGTGAATGGACGGACCGGCATGGCTATGGTTTAAGCCGTCCCAAATCACAAGCTCAGAAAGGTTTGCCCCATGACAGCGATTGGCCAAGACAGCCTGAAAACCCTGAAAACCCTGTCCGTCGAGGGCAAGGAATACAAATATTTCTCGCTGGCCGAGGCCGCTGACGCGCTGGGGGACATTTCCAAGCTGCCGAAAACGCTGAAAGTGCTGCTAGAGAACGTGCTGCGCTTCGAGAATGGCGGCAGCTATAAGGTCGATGATGCCAAGGCTGTTGTCGGCTGGCTGGAGAAGGCGACGTCGAGCCGCGAGGTGCCGTTCAAGCCCGCGCGTATTCTGATGCAGGATTTCACCGGCGTGCCGGGCGTGGTCGATCTCGCCGCGATGCGCGATGGCATCGTGAAGCTGGGTGGCAAGCCGGAGAAGGTGAACCCGCTGGTGCCGGTCGATCTTGTCATCGACCATTCGGTGATGGTGGATTACTCTGGCTCCGCCGATGCGCTGGGCAAGAATATCGAGATGGAATTCGACCGCAACGGCGAGCGCTACCGTTTTCTTCGCTGGGGCCAGGAGGCGTTCGACAATTTCCGCGTGGTGCCACCGGATACCGGTATCTGCCACCAGGTGAACCTGGAATTCCTGGCGCAGGTCGCATGGATCTCCGAGAACGGTGGCGCCACCTATGTGTACCCGGACACGCTCTACGGCACGGACAGCCACACCACGATGGTGAACGGCATGGGCGTGCTGGGCTGGGGTGTCGGCGGGATCGAGGCGGAGGCGGCCATGCTCGGCCAGCCAATCGCCATGCTGATCCCCGATGTCATCGGCTTCAAGCTTACCGGGCGCCTGCCGGAAGGTGCGACCGCGACGGACCTCGTACTGACCGCGACGCAGATGCTGCGGAACAAGAAGGTCGTGGGCAAGTTCGTCGAGTTTTACGGTGCGGGGCTGGACGATCTGGCGCTGGCAGACCGCGCAACCATCGCCAACATGGCGCCGGAATATGGCGCGACCTGCGGCTTCTTCCCGGTCGATCAGGTCACGCTGGATTACCTCAAGCTTTCGGGCCGCGATGAGCACCGGATCAAGCTGGTGGAGGCCTATGCCAAGGCCCAGGGCCTGTGGCGGACGGATGCGGACCCGGTGTTTACCGATACGCTGGAGCTGGACCTTGGCACCGTGCAGCCCTCCCTTGCCGGGCCGAAGCGCCCGCAGGACCGCGTGCTGCTGAAGGATGCCGCTTCGGCTTTCAAGTCCGAGCTGACCAAGGGTCTCGGCGTTGCCGCAGGTGGCGTGGGCACGAAGGCCAAGGTTGCTGGCACGAATTACGAGATCACGCATGGCGACGTGGTGATCGCCGCGATCACCTCCTGCACCAACACCTCAAACCCGTATGTGCTGGTCGCGGCGGGGCTAGTGGCGCGCAAGGCCCGCGCGCTCGGCCTCACGCCGAAGCCCTGGGTGAAAACCTCGCTCGCTCCCGGCAGCCAGGTGGTCACGGAATATCTCGACAAATCCAAGCTCTCGGAAGACCTTGACGCGCTGGGCTTCCAGACCGTTGGCTATGGCTGCACCACGTGCATCGGCAATTCCGGCCCGCTGGAAGATGCGATTGCGGATGCGATTGAGAGCAACAAGCTGGTCGCAGCCTCCGTGCTCTCCGGCAACCGGAATTTCGAGGGCAGGGTGCATCCGAATGTGCGTGCCAATTACCTCGCCAGCCCGCCGCTCGTGGTGGCCTATTCACTGCTCGGCAATATCCGCGAGGACATCACCACCGTCTCGCTCGGCAAGAGCAAGGATGGGAAGGATGTGTTCCTGAAAGACATCTGGCCTAGCAATAAGGAAATCAACGACATCGTGCACTCCGTGCTGACGCGCGAGATGTTCCTGGACCGCTACGGCGATGTCTTCAAAGGTCCGAAACAGTGGCAGCAGATCGAGGTTTCCGGCGACACCGATACCTACAGCTGGCCGTCCGGTTCAACCTATGTGAAGAACCCGCCCTATTTCGACGGCATGACGATGGAGCCGAAGCCTGTGGAGGATATCAAAGGAGCGCGTATTCTCGCGATCCTCGGGGATTCCATCACGACGGATCATATCTCGCCTGCCGGCAACATCAAAAAATCCGGCCCGGCGGGTGAGTACCTCAGCCAGCATCAGGTATTGCAGAAGGATTTCAACTCCTACGGCGCGCGGCGCGGCAATGACGACGTGATGGTGCGCGGCACGTTCGCGAATATTCGAATCCGGAACGAAATGCTGAATGGCGTCGAAGGCGGCATGACGAAGCATTACCCATCCGGCGACGAGCTTTCGATCTACGACGCCGCGATGCGCTATAAAAAAGAGAACGTGCCGCTGGTCGTATTCGGCGGCAAGGAATACGGCACCGGCTCCTCGCGCGACTGGGCGGCCAAGGGCACGTTGTTGCTGGGCGTGAAGGCGGTGATTACCGAGAGCTTCGAGCGTATCCACCGCTCCAACCTCGTTGGCATGGGCGTGCTGCCGCTCACGTTTAAGGAGGGCATGGACCGCAAGACGCTTGAGTTGAAGGGTGATGAGCTGATCGATATTCTGGGGCTGGATCATCTCTCGCCGCGCATGGACATCAAGCTCTCGATCAAGCGGGCGAACGGCAAGACCGACACGGTGGAGGTACTCTGCCGCGTCGATACCGCCGATGAGGTGAATTACTATCGCCACGGCGGCATTTTGCAGTACGTGCTGCGCGGCATGGCGAAGGCGGCTTAAAGTAACCAGAAAGGGGGCTTCGCAGCCCCCTTTCTTTTTGTGAAGATTCCAGGAAGGCATTATGGAAACCATCATCACCTCGATCGACATTGAAGCTGCGCCGCAAACCGTGTGGAGCGTGCTGGACGATTTTTTTCGTTATCCGGAATGGAACCCGGTGGTGCCGGAAATGAAAGGGCGCACGACGCTTGGGCAGGCTCTCCAAGGCCAGCTTAAAATTGGCGATACGGTGCTGCCGCTTGCCCCCACGATCAACCGTGTTGTTGGCGCTCGGGAGTTCCGCTGGATGTCAACCAATCCGGAGTTCAACGCCGAGCATATTTTCGAAATGCAGCCGACAAAAACCGGAACGCATCTCATTCATAGGGAGATTTTCAACGGCCCAGGCGTTGAGCCGATGGCCGGGTTCATTCAAGGCGCCGTAAAGCCCGCCTATGAGAGCTTCAATCAGGTGTTCAAAGAACGCGCTGAAAGGTTTGCGAAAGAGAAGGTGGCGCTGCACCCGCGCGTGGATGCCGGAGACAAAAAAGGCGCGGAGAACGATTCCGTAACATTGCGCTGCCATTGTGCTTCGGAGCCGGTGGAAGTCCGTGTCACCGCGCCGATCCAACATAATCATCTCTGCGGCTGCTCGAAATGCTGGAAGCCGGAAGGCGCGCTGCTTGCGCAAACCGCCGTGGTTGCGTCCGGCGCGGCAGAAGTCACCGCCAACGCGCAGAAGCTCCGCGTGGTTGATGCCAGCCAAAAGATCAAGCGATACGCCTGCACCGGTTGCGGCGTACACATGATCGGTAAGATCGACGATACCGATTACCATTTTTACGGCGTGGATTTCATCCATCCGGAATTAGCGGTGAGCGGCGACACGCCATATCCGGAGTTCGCGGGCTTTGTGTCTTCGGTCATCGAAACCGGGACTAACGCCTCGCTCATGCAGGCGGTTCGGGCCCGCCTCGCTGCCGTGGGCATTCCGGCTTTTGATGCGTTCTCGCCGGAGCTTATGGACATCATCGCGTTCCATAAGGTGAAGATGGCGCGGACATAAAGGGGAGGTGGTGGGCGCGACAGGGATTGAACCTGTGACCCTTCGCGTGTGAAGCGAATGCTCTACCGCTGAGCTACGCGCCCGGTGGGCAGGGGATAGGCCGGGGGACGCGCCCCTGTCAATCGGGAGGACACGAAGTGAAGCCGGACACGCAACCTATGCAGGCACTTGAGCGGCTGGAAACGCTCTGGGTTAACACCGGCACCTTGTGCAATCTTGCCTGTGTAAACTGCTTCATGGAAAGTTCGCCCGCTAACGACTCGTTGGCCTATTTTCCGCGCCGGGAGCTGGCAAAGCTTCTGGCGGCCGCACCGGAAGGTTTGCGTGAGGTCGGCTTCACGGGCGGCGAGCCATTCATGAATCCGGACATTATCGCCATGCTGGAAGCCGTGCTCGCCTCAGGCCGCCGCGCGCTGGTGCTAACCAACGCCATGCGCCCGATGCAGCGCCACGCGGATGCGCTGGCCTGGCTGCTGGAGCGTTATCCCGGCCAGTTGGGCTTAAGGGTTTCGCTGGATCATTTCACGCCGGAGCGCCATGAGGCGCTGCGTGGCGGCGGCAGTTTCGAAGTCACGCTTGCGGGGCTGCAAAATCTGGCCTCGTTGGGCGCGGGAGTTTCGGTCGCCGCTCGCACGCCGTGGGGGGAGGCCGAGGCGGTAACGCGCGCCGGCTTCGCGCATTTGTTCCAGCAACGCGGCCTCGCGCTAGACGCCCATAATCCGGCGCGGCTCGTCCTGTTCCCCGAGATGGATATGCGAACGCCGGTTGCAAAAGTTACCAGCGCCGCTTTGCAAGCTTTGCCGCCCGCGAAAAAGCCGATGTGCGCCACCTCGCGGATGGTGGTGCTACGCCGCGATGCGCCGCAACCTGAAATTGCGCCATGCACATTGCTCCCAGGCCGCACGCTAGTGGCGATGAGGACGCAGGTGACGCTCGATCATCCGTATTGCGCTCAATTCTGCGTGTTTGGCGGTGCGTCATGCGCCGGAGCAAGAGGATGAGCAGAAGAAAGTCGAAATCATCTATACTCTTTTAGGGAAAATAACGTTAAATCCCGCCCATCTTGGACCAGTTGAATAAACCCTTATCCCCGCGCGGCTGGCTGAAGCGGCGGGGCCGGCGCCAACGCGATCTTCGCTTCCTTGAAGGCGGCGGTGAGCTTGGCCGATTGATCGCGGGCCATGACTGGGCCGCCACGTCGCTTGGGTCCATCGGATCCTGGCCGTCCTATCTGCGGACGACAATCGCCACCGTGCTGCGTTCCCCCGTGCCGATTGTGACGCTATGGAACGAAGACGGCGTAATGATCTACAACGATGCCTATTCCATCTTCGCGGACGCGCGGCATCCGGCCTTGCTGGGCTCCAAGGTCCGGGAGGGCTGGCCCGAGGTTGCGGATTTCAACGATAACATCATGCGGACTGTGCTGGCCGGGGATACGCTGGCCTACCGGGAGCAGGAACTCACGCTCTACCGTAGCGGCCACGCGGAGCAGGTCTGGCTTAACCTCGATTACTCGCCGGTTTTGAATGAAGGCGGTAAGCCTACCGGGGTCATCGCCATTTTGACGGATGTGACGGAGGCACTGAGTGCCGAGCGCCTCGCGCGGGATGCGGAGGCGAGTTTCCAGGTCGTCACGCAGGTCATGCCGATTCATGTCTGGACCGCGCAGCCGGACGGCAAGCTGGATTGGCTCAACGACCAGGCGCTTGAATATACCGGCGAACCGGGAGACGCGGCGACCGGCGAACGCTGGGCGCAGCTTGTGCACCCGGAGGATGCGCCCGGCGCGATGCGATGCTGGGCAGCGGCGGTGCAAAGCGGTGCACCCTATGAGACCGAGTTCCGCATTCGCAGGGTCGATGGCGCGTATCGCTGGTTCATCGCCCGCGCCTTGCCGGTACGGGACGGTGTGGGAAACATCCAGCGCTGGATCGGCACCAACACCGATATCCACGCCCGCAAGCTGGCCGAGGCGGAGAGCCAGAATAACCGCAACCGGATATGGTCGCTCAGCCGGGAGCTGATGGTTATCTTCGGTTTCGGCGGTATCATCACGGCAGCCAATCCGGCGGTTACGCGGACTTCCGGCTGGGCAGAGGACGAGCTTATCGGCCGTAACCTCATGGCGCTGCTGCACCCGGATGACCTTGCACTTGTGGCACCACAGCTGGCGCGTCTCACTGCCGATGGCGTCGTGCAGAATTTCGAGGTGCGCTCGCGGGTGAAAGATGGCAGCTACCGGCTGATCGGCTGGACCGCCGTTGCGGATGCGGGAAGCATCCACGCGATTGGCCGGGATGTCACGGACGAGCGTGCGGCAACCCGCGAGATCGAACGCACCTGGCAGCTCTCACCCGTGGTCAAAATGGTATCGACCATGGATGATCTGATCCATGCGGTGAATCCGGCATGGACAAACCTGCTGGGGTATAGCGAAGCGGAAAGCGTCGGCCACGACATCCGGGAATTTATTGTGCCGGAAAATCGCGAGGCTGGAGAGCGCGCCGTGGTGCAACTGGCTATGGGCAAGCCAGTGCAGGATCATCTGGCTATATTTCGGACCCGTTCCGGTGAAAGGCGGCGGATTTGCTGGACGATCATGCCAGAGGGAGGCCTCAATTTTGGCTTTGGCCGCGACATTACGGCCGAGCATGAAGCCGCCGTTGCTCTGGCCGCCAGCACCGCCGAACGTGAGCGGATATGGTCTTCCACAAATGATCTGATGGGCACCGCTGGCGTCGATGGCTTCCTCAAGGCTGTAAACCCGGCCTGGACCCGGCTGCTTGGCTATACTGAGGAGGAACTATTCGCGCGATCCTTCATGGTGCTGGTCGATCCCGCCGACCATGAAAAAACGTGGGCGGCGGTTCAGCGGCTCGCCCAGGGCGAGGCAGTGACGAATTTTGAACATTCGGTGTTGCACGCGGACGGCAGCCGCTCGCTGATCTCCTGGACCGGCGAGCCGGCGGGCGAGATTTTCCATATCGTCGGGCGCAACGTGACCGAGCAGCGCGCCGCCGAGGAGGCGTTGCGCCAAAGCCAGAAGATGGACGCGGTGGGGCAGCTCACCGGCGGCATCGCGCATGATTTTAACAATCTGTTGCAGGGCATCACTGGCAGCCTGGACATACTGCAAAAGCGCGTTGATCAGGGGCGCCTGGGCGAGCTGGACCGTTTTGTCGCGGGCGCGATGGGTGCTGCCAACCGCGCCGCGGCACTCACGCACCGGCTGCTCGCCTTCTCCCGCCGCCAGCCGCTAGACCCCAGCGTTGTGCGGGCCAATCCTTTGGTCGCCTCGATGGAAGACCTGTTGCGCCGGACAATGGGCGAGCGTATCGAGCTGAAGCTGGCGCTTACCGATGCGTTATGGCTGACCCTTTGTGATCCGCACCAGCTTGAAAACGCCGTGCTCAACCTCGCGATCAACGCGCGCGATGCGATGCCGGACGGCGGCACGCTGACAATCGAAACCGCGAATGCATATCTCGACAATGAAGGATCCGGCCGCCAGCGGGACGTGCGGCCCGGGCAGTATGTTTGCATCTCGGTCTCCGACACCGGAACCGGGATGAGCCAGGACACGATTGCCAAGGCGTTCGAGCCGTTCTTCACCACCAAGCCGACTGGCCAGGGAACCGGGCTTGGCCTTTCCATGATCTACGGTTTCGCCAGGCAGTCCGAAGGCTTTACGAAAATCTATAGCGAACTTGGCCAGGGTACGATGGTGAAGCTCTTTCTTCCCCGGCATCTGGATGAGGCGGTGCCGGATGAGGACGCTAAGGCGCCACCGGCGGAGATCACACATTCAGCGGGCGAGACCGTGCTGGTGGTGGAGGACGAGCCGCTGGTGCGCGGATTGATCGCGGAGGTGCTGACCGAGCTTGGCTATGCCACGCTGGAAGCAGGCGACGGGCCTTCAGGGCTTGAAATCCTGCAATCCAAAAAGCGCATCGACCTGCTGATCACCGATATCGGGCTGCCGGGCCTGAACGGCCGGCAGGTGGCCGATGCGGCGCGTGTGCTGCGCCCGGATCTGAAAGTGCTCTTCATGACCGGCTACGCGGAAAATGCAACGCTCGCCTTGGGTTTTCTGGAGCCGCGCATGGCGATGATCACCAAGCCCTTCGCCATGGAAGCGCTGATGGCGAAGGTCCAAGGCATTATCGAAGAGGCGTGAAGCCTTCCGGCGCGGCGCCGGGGCTGCTAAACCTGGAATATGGCAGGTCATTCACAATTCAAGAACATCATGCATCGCAAGGGCGCGCAGGATGCACGCCGCGCCCGCGCTTTCGCCAAAATCATCCGGGAAATTACGGTCTCCGCCAAGGAGGGATTGCCGGACCCGGCCTTCAACCCGCGCCTGCGGGCCGCCGTGGCGGCGGGGCTGAAGGCGAACATGACGCGCGACACGATCGACCGGGCGATTAAAAAAGCTTCCGGCGCGGGAGAAACAACGCATTACGAGGCCGTGCGCTACGAGGGCCATGGCCCGGCGGGCGTGGCGGTGATCGTCGAGGCGCTGACGGATAACCGCAACCGCACGGCCTCCGCCGTCCGGGCGGCGTTCAACAAGCATGGCGGTGCGCTGGGGGAGAGTAATTCGGTCTCCTTCATGTTCAGCCGCCTTGGCGCGGTGCGCTACCCCGCCCAGGTGGCGAATGCCGATGCGATGCTGGAGGCCGCGATCGAGGCCGGGGCGGATGATTCGGTGAGCGACACGGAGGGCCATGAGGTCACCGTCGGCATGGATGGGTTTTTCGCGGTACGCGATGCGCTGGAGCATAAATTCGGCCAGCCGGCTGAGGCGCGGATTGAATGGCGGCCCAACATGACTGTGACGCTGGATGAGCAGAAGGCAGCCTCCGTGCTCAAATTGCTGGATGTTCTGGAGGAGGACGACGACGTTCAGAATGTTTATGCGAATTTCGAGATACCGGAAGACGTAATGCAGAAGTTGGGCGGTTGATAAAATTACTCGGCATCGATCCGGGCCTCCGCTTCACCGGCTGGGGCGTTGTGGAGTCCGACGGCAACCGGTTGCGCCATGTGGCCGACGGCGTGATCTCCACGGCGGATATCGCGGATGTGCCGCTGCGGCTGAAGGCGCTGGATGACGAGTTGGCGGAGATTTTGCGGGCCTACGCTCCGGCGGAGGCGGCGGTTGAGGAAACATACGTGAACCGCAACGCCACGGCGACGCTCAAGCTGGGATACGCACGCGGCGTGGCGCTGCTGGCTCCCGCGCGGCTGGGGATTCCGGTGTTTGAATATGGCGCGAAAACGGTGAAGCTTTCGGTTGTCGGCACCGGCAATGCGGACAAGGTGCAGGTCGGGCTGATGGTGCGCCGCCTGCTCCCCGGCGCCGTACAAAAGCGCGCCGATGCGGCGGATGCGCTGGCGGTGGCGATCTGCCACGCGCACCACCGGGCGAGCCTTAGTGCTTGGAAGCAGCCGGCATGATCGCGCGTCTGCGCGGCCATGTGGATGCCATTGAGGACGGTCGCTGCATCCTGGATGTCGGCGGGGTGGGGTATCTGGTGTTTTGTTCCACGCGCACTTTGGGCGGCTTGCCGGATAACGGGCTGGCGACGCTGCTCGTCGAAACCCAGGTGCGGGAAGACGCGATCTCGCTTTACGGCTTTGCCACGGCTGCGGAGCGGGACTGGTTCCGGCTGCTGACCACCGTGCAGGGCGTGGGTGCGCGGGTGGCGCTGGCGTTGCTCTCGGCGCTCTCGCCGGACCAGTTGATCGCCGCGATTGCGACAGGGGATAAATCCGTGCTCACCCGCACACCGGGCGTGGGGCCGAAATTGGCGATACGCATTTGCACGGAATTGCGCGAGAAGGCTGGCGCGATGCGGGGCGGCTTGGGCGGGGGTCTTGCGGCAAGCCCAATCTATCAAAATCGTGCGATGGCCGATGCGCTCTCCGCGCTGCTGAATTTGGGTTATCGCACGGCGGAAGCCGAGGCGGCGCTGGCGCGGGCAGGGGAGGCGCACGGGCCAGACGCGGCGCTGGATGTGCTGATCCGCGCCGGGCTTAAGGCGCTGGCCAAATGAGCGAAAGATTAGCTTCTGCCGAGCGCGCGCCGGAAGACGCGGTGGAGAACACGCTGCGCCCGCAAAGCCTGGAGGATTTCACCGGCCAGGCCGCCAGCCGCGAGAATTTGAAAATCTTTATCGCCGCCGCGAAATCCCGTGGCGAGGCGCTGGACCATGTGCTGCTGCACGGGCCGCCGGGGCTGGGCAAAACCACGCTGGCGCAGATTGTGGCGCGGGAGCTGGGCGTGGGGTTTCGCGCCACCTCCGGCCCGGTGATCCAAAAATCCGGCGATCTGGCGGCCATCCTCACCAATCTCCAGCCGCGCGATGTGCTGTTCATCGACGAAATCCACCGGCTGCAACCGGCGATCGAGGAAATTCTTTATCCCGCGATGGAGGATTTCCAGCTGGATTTGATCATCGGCGAAGGGCCTGGCGCGCGCACCGTGCGGATCGACCTGCAACCCTTTACTCTCGTCGGGGCCACCACGCGCGCCGGGCTGCTGGCCACGCCCTTGCGAGACCGGTTCGGGATTCCGCTGCGGTTGATATTCTATACCACTGAGGAGTTGACGCGGATCGTCTCGCGCATGGGCGAGAAGCTCGGCATGAACCTGACCCGCGAGGGTGCAGCGGAAATCGCGCGCCGGGCGCGTGGCACGCCGCGCATCGCCGGGCGGCTGACACGGCGGATACGGGACTTCGCGGCGGTGGCAGGCGAGCAGATTATCGACCGCGCGGTGGCGGATGCGGCGCTGACACGGCTGGATGTGGACCATCTCGGCCTGGATGCGATGGATATCCGCTACCTCAGGCGCCTTGCCGAGCACCATAATGGTGGCCCGGTGGGTGTGGAAACACTGGCAGCGGCGCTGGCGGAAGCGCGGGACACGCTGGAAGATGTGGTCGAGCCGTATCTTATCCAGGAGGGTTTTCTGCTTCGCACTAGCCGGGGCCGGATGCTGGGCGATGCCGGGTGGCGGCATCTGGGGCTGAAACCGCCGCAGAACCGCCCGGACCAGATGGATTTGGAAGTTTGATCCATCGCTACGAACTGCGTGTCTATTACCAGGACACCGATGCCGGCGGCATCGTGTATCATGCCAATTACCTGGCCTTCGCCGAGCGGGCGCGGGCGGAAGCGCTGCGGGCGATAGGCGCACCGCATACGCAGATGGTTGCCGAAACTGGCGTCATGTTTGTGGTGCATCGCGTCAATCTGCACTATCAGCGCCCGGCGCGGCTGGATGAGGTGATTCGCGTCGAGACCGAGTTTCGGGCGATAGATGGAGCATCGGTAACACTTCTTCAGCATTTCTGGCGAGACAGCGACTCGCTTGCCGTGCTGGAGGTGCGCCTGGGTTGCGTTCGCGTTGCCGATGGTAGAGCTGCCAGGATACCGGCGGCGTGGGCGATGAAATTTAAGTTGTAAGGGGACGAGGTTTTGGATCAATCGGTTGGCACGGCTGCACTGGCAGCGCCTTCAAATCTGTCGCTCTGGGGATTGTTCCTGGAAGCCGACATTGTCGTGAAGCTGGTCATGCTCATCCTGCTGCTGGCCAGCGTCTGGGTCTGGGCGATCATCATCGAGAAGTCGATCTCCATCCGCCGGGTGAACCGCGAAGCCGATGGGTTCGAGGATGCGTTCTGGTCCGGCGGCAGCCTTGATGAGCTTTACGACCGCGAAGGAGCGGACCCGACCAACCCGATCGCCGCCGTGTTCGGCGCGGCGATGAGCGAATGGAAGCGCACCGTGCGTATCGCCGGGCTGGATGTCGCGCATACGGCGGTGAAGGAGCGCATCGACCGCGCCATGAATGTGACGATCTCGCGCGAGATGGACCGGCTGGAGCGCTGGATGATCTTCCTCGCCTCCGTCGGTTCGGTGGCACCCTTCGTCGGCCTGTTCGGCACGGTTTGGGGCATCATGCACTCGTTTTCCGCCATCGCCGCCATGCACAACACAGACCTCGCGGTTGTTGCCCCCGGCATTGCCGAGGCGTTGTTCGCCACCGCCATCGGCTTGGTGGCCGCCGTGCCCGCCGTGCTGGCCTATAACAAGCTCAGCAACGACCTCTCGCGCTATGCCGCGCGGCTGGAAGGATTCGGCTCGGAGTTCTCCGCCATCCTTTCCCGCCAGACCGAGGAGCGCAAATAAATGGCGGGCGGCATGATCAGCCCCGGCTCGGGCCGCAGGCGGCGCTACCGGCCGATGGCGGAGATCAACGTGACGCCGCTGGTCGATGTCATGCTCGTGCTGCTGATCGTGTTCATGGTCACTGCCCCACTCATCACCTCCGGCGTGAGTGTTAATCTGCCGCAGGCCAATGCGAAGCCGGTGAACTCGGATTCGACGCCGATCACCATTACCGTGAATTCGCAGGACCAGATTTACTTGCAGAACAGTCAAGTGCAGCTTTCTAATCTTGTCAGCACTTTGCAGCAGATTTCGCAAAATAATCCGGATCGGCGGGTGTTCGTGCGCGGCGATAAGGATGTAAGCTATGGCGATATGTTGCAGGTGATGGCGACGATCACCCAAGGCGGCTTCACGAAAGTGGCGCTGCTCGCCGACCAACCCATGCCGGGCAAATAGCCAGGGCGCATAGGCGGAGATCTGTTTTTGGATAGGGGCATGCGCCGTGGCGCGCTCATCTCTTTTTGTTTTCATCTGGCAATCGTGCTGGCAGCGATTATCGCGTTGCCGACGATGAAGCTCGATAACTCGTCGGATGACAGCGTCAGCGTCGATCTGGTCGGGCCGTCTGTACCGCAGCAGGGCCGCCAGCCGGGCAAAACCCCCGCGCCGGATACGACGCCGGTGGTGAATAACTCCCCACAGGCGGAGCAGAAGCCAAAGCCAACGCCGTTCGAGGCACCGCCCCCGCCGCCACCCCCGCCGCCACCGGCGCAGGAGGTGAAGCAGCCGGTGCTGCCGCAACCACCTGCCCCCGCACCGCCACCTCCGCCGCCGGTGGAAACGCCGAGCGTGGCGCCAACGCCACCACCACCGCCGCCCGCGCCGCCGCAAAAAACCACGAGCACGGTGGTGCAGCCGAAGCTGCCGCTGCCGCCCTTGCCGCAACCGCCCGCGCCCACGCCGCCAACGCCAACGCACCAGCAGCATGTGGTGAAAACCGCGACGCCGCTGAGCAAGAGCGTGCTGAACACGCTGCTGAAGCTGGAAGCGCAGCAGAAGCAGACCAAGGCGCCGACGCATGAATACAACCCCGACCAGGGCGGCGCGCCGGATGCGGGCGGCTCCACGCAAAGCACGGCAAACTCCCGGCTCTCGGGCGCGGATCGCAACGCCATCGGCAACCATGTGCGGCCATGCTGGACAGTCGATGCCGGCGCGCCGGGCCTGGCGGGCTTCAGCGTGAACCTCACGGTGCAGACAGACGCCTCCGGCACGGTGCATAACGCCGTGGTATCGCCACAGGACCAGAGCAAGATGGGCGATCCGCTTTTCAATGCCTTTGCCCAGCGCGCCGTGGCGGCGGTGATGAATTATCAATGCGCGACCCTGCCGCTGCCCTCCTATATGCTTGGGCACAACCAGACCTTCAGTTTCGATTTCACCCCGTAAGAGGTATCCATGACGCTTTTGAAAATGCCGCCTTTCTCCCGCCGTGGCCTGCTTGGCGCAGGCGCCGCAACGCTGCTTGCTCCCAGCGCTCTGGCGCAAACCGCGCTTGGCGGCGGAGGCAACGGCCCGGCGATCAACGTCTCCGGGGCGCAGAACGCGCCAATTCCCATCGCGATCTCGCCCTTCACCGGCTCGGACCTCGGCGGCCAGATTAGCGGCGTGTTGAGCGACGACCTTAGCCATTCCGGGCTGTTCCGCGCCATCGACCCGAGCAGCTTCGTGCCGAATTCGGTCGCGAACGGCACGCCGGTCTGGCAGAACTGGAGCATTCTGGGCGCGCAGGCGCTTGTCACCGGAGATGTCTCGGACCAGGGCGGCGGGCAGCTGCGCGTCGAGTTCCGGCTTTGGAATGTGCAGCAGCAATCGCAGCTCACCGGCACGGCTTACACCACCACCGCGGCCAACTGGCGGCGCATCGCGCATATCATCGGCGATGTGGTGTATCAGCAGCTGATCGGCGAGAAGGGCTATTTCGACTCCCGCGTGGCCTATATTTCCGTGGCCGGGCCGGTCACGAGCCCGATCCGCCGGCTGGCGGTGATGGATTACGACGGCGCGAATAACCAGTTCCTCACCGACGGCTCCTCCATGGCGCTCTCCCCGCAATATAACCCGACGCGCCAGCAGCTCGCCTTCGTGAGCTTTCAGGACAATAACCCGCGGGTCTATCTGTTCGACCTGCAAAGCGGCACGCAGCGGCTGGTCGGCGCTTTTGGCCAGATGACCATCGGGCCGCGTTTTTCGCCGAGCGGGGATTCGCTGCTGATGTCGGTTGCGCGCAACGGGGGGGCCGCGATCGTGAAAGTGGGCTTGAGCGGTGGCGGCATGACCGAGTTGACCGATTCCAATTCCATCAACGTGACGCCGAGCTATTCGCCGGATGGCTCGCAAATCGTCTTCAACTCGGACCGTGACGGCAACCAGCAGCTTTTCGTGATGGGCGCGGATGGCTCGGGCGTGAAACGGATCAGCTTCGGCCATGGCCAATATGCCGAGCCGTGCTGGTCGCCGCGCGGCGACCTCATCGCCTATACCTTCTGGGGGTCAGGCGGGTTTTCCATCGGCGTGATGCAGCCGGACGGCTCGGGCGAGCGAATTCTCTCCCAGGGCTTTCTGGTGGAGGGCGCGAGCTTTTGCCCGAATGGCCGCGTCATCATGTTCTACCGCCAGACGCCGAGCCCGGGCGGGCATGACTCCCGGCTGGCGACCATCGGCGTCGATGGCTTCAACGAGCGCTTGGTTGATACCCCGACCGGCGCGCAAGACCCGTCATGGGGGCCGCTGCTGGCCTAACCCGTCCGGATAAACGCCAGCACATCCGTGTTGAACTGCTCCGCATGGGTTAACGTTAATGCATGTGGAGCGCCGGAATACACCCGCAACACCGCGCCCGGTACCAACTGCACGGCTTTTTCGGAGCTTGCGGCGAGTGGCACCGTCTGGTCGTCATCGCCATGGATGAACAGCGTGGGTACGCTGATCTTTCGCAAATCGTCGGTGAAATCCACCTCCGCGAATTGCGCCACGCCGTCGTAGGTTGGCTTGATCCCTGCCATCATCGCCTGGCGCCAGAAGGAGTCGAGCATTCCCTGTTGGGTTTTATGCGTCAGCCGGTTGAAGCCGAAAAACATCTTCGAGAAGGTTTGGAAAAAATCCGCCCGGTCGGCCTGGATGTGCTGCCGTATCTCGTCGAGCATCGCCATCGGCACGCCTTTCGGGTTGACGCCGCTTTGCAGCATGATCGGCGGGACGGTTGCTGCCATGACGATTTTGCTTAAGCGCGTGCAGCCATGCTGGGCGACGTAGCGGCAGATCTCGCCGCCTGCCATGGAATGCCCGATCAACACGATGTTTTGCAGGTCGAGCTTTTGGAATAGCTCTTCGAGATCGTCCGCATAGCGCTCGTTCGTATTGTTGTCCCATGTCTGGCTGGAGCGGCCGAAGCCCCGCCTGTCGTGTGCGATGACCCGGAAGCCCGCTCGCCCGAAGACCATCATCTGGTTGTCCCAGGCATCGGCGCTGAGCGGCCAGCCGTGCGAGAAAAACACCGGCTGGCCCTGGCCCCAGTCCTTATAATAAATTTCCGCGCTGTCGCTGAGTTTGAGTTTCGGCATGGTGTTCCTCCGGTTGGTGCAGAGGAGGTAAGCAGGCGGGCAGAAGCTTTTATGCAAAGATTCCTGTATTATTGGTGAGATAAGCCGGCCCGCTTGCTTTTGCACAGCCGATTTGCGATATGCCGCCCGCCGGCATGGTGCCGGTAATTCACACGCAGGGCGCTTATCCTTGGGGTTCGCCCCACGGTCCGGTGCTGAGAGGCTCAGCCCTGCGGAGGTCATAACCGGATTTTGGAGAAGTTTTGCCATGGCATTACCTGAAGTATCATTACGCAATTTGCTCGAATCGGGCGTGCATTTCGGCCACCATACGCGCCGCTGGAATCCGCGCATGGCGCCCTTCCTGTTCGGCGTCCGCAACCAGGTCCATATCATCGACCTGCAACAGACCGTGCCGATGCTGGAGAAGGCGCTGAAAGCCGTGCGGGACGTTACCGCGGGCGGCGGGCGTGTGCTTTTCGTCGGCACCAAGCGCGCGGCGGCGGATTACGTGGCGGAATCCGCGCAGCGTTGCGGCCAATATTACGTGAACCACCGCTGGCTGGGCGGGATGCTGACCAACTGGAAGACCATCACCGGCAGCATAAAGCGGCTGCGCCAGATGGACGAGATGCTGGCCGGTGAGACGCAGGGCCTGACCAAGAAGGAAATCCTGAACCTCACGCGCGACCGCGAGAAGCTGGAGCGCGCTTTAGGCGGCATTAAAGATATGGGCGGCCTGCCGGATATCCTGTTCATCATCGACACGAACAAGGAGAAGCTCGCGGTTGAGGAAGCCAACAAGCTCGGCATTCCGGTCATCGCGGTGCTGGATTCCAACTCCGACCCGGCAGGTGTCACCTATCCGGTTCCCGGCAACGACGACGCGATCCGCGCCATCACGTTGTATTGCGACCTGATCGCGGGCGCGGTGCTGGATGGCATCAGCGCCGAGCTGGGATCCTCCGGCGCGGACCTGGGTGCGGCTGCCGAGCCGGTGCTGGAAGCCCTGCCCGAAGCCACTGTTTGAATTAAGGGGACCATACCAATGGCAGAAATTACCGCGGCGTTGGTGAAAGACCTGCGCGAGACGACGGGCGCCGGCATGATGGATTGCAAGAAGGCGCTGGTGGAGAGCGATGGCGACATGCAGGGCGCCATCGACTGGCTGCGTAAGAAGGGCCTGTCCGCCGCCGCGAAGAAGTCGGGCCGGGTGGCGTCCGAGGGGCTGATCGGCGTCGCACTTGCCCCTGGCAAGGTGGCGATGGTCGAGATCAATGCCGAGACGGATTTCGTGGCGCGCAACGAGGCTTTTCAGGGCTTTGTTGAAAATGCCGCGAAGCTGGCGCTGGAAACGGGCGAGAGCGTGGACGCGCTGAAAGCCGCCGCTTACCCCGGCACCGGGCGCAACGTGGCGGATGAACTGGTGCATCTGGTCGCCACCATCGGTGAGAACATGACCGTGCGCCGCGTCGCGGTTATCGAGGCGCCGAGTGGCGTTGCCGCGTCTTATATCCATGGCGCGCTGAAGCCTGGCCTGGGCAAGATCGGCGTTATCGTCGGGCTTATGGGCAAGGCGGATGAGGGCATCGAGGCGCTCGGGCGGCAGATCGGGATGCATGTCGCGGCGACGCGGCCTGAGAGCCTTAGCGTCGCGGAGGTTGATCCGGCAGCGCTCGAGCGCGAGAAGAACGTGCTTTCGGATCAGGCCCGCGCTTCCGGCAAGCCGGAAGCTATTATCGAGAAAATGGTCGAAGGCCGCATCAAGAAGTATTACGAGGATGTGGTGCTGCTGGAGCAGGTTTGGGTGCATGATGGCGAGAGCAAGGTGAAAGCGGTGGTTGAGAAAGCCGGCGCCAAGATCACCCGCTTCGTGCGTTTCCATCTGGGTGAGGGCATCGAGAAAGAGACGAGCGACTTTGCCGCGGAGGTTGCCGCCGCAGCCGGCGTTTAACTCCACGGATGTTTGAGTTGCGCGCGGGGCTGGTGGGGCGGCCGCGCGCGAAATAAAGACAGGCGGTTTGGGTGGGCCCGGACCGCCTCTTATTTTTTACAAGGCGCTTGCCGTTGCCGGGCGGGGCTGTTTCAATCTACATCAACGCAGTCTGCCAGATGGATCATTCATGAAGCCGGTTCCCCAGTACAAGCGCGTCCTCCTGAAAGTCTCGGGCGAGGCCCTGATGGGCAAGCGCGAATTCGGCCTGGATAACGAGACCGTGCTGGCGATCGCCAAGGATGTGAAAGACGTTGTCGATATGGGCGTCGAGGTCTGCCTGGTGATCGGCGGGGGCAACATCTTCCGGGGCATCGCGGGCGCCGCGGGTGGTATGGACCGCGCCCAGGCGGATTACATGGGGATGCTGGCGACCGTGATGAATGCGCTCGCCATGCAATCGGCGCTGGAAAAGCTGGAAGTGCCGACGCGGGTGCAGTCCGCAATCCCGATGTCTTCGGTTTGCGAGCCCTACATCCGCCGCCGCGCCGAGCACCATATGGAAAAGGGCATCGTGGTGATCTTCGCCGCGGGTACGGGCAATCCATTTTTCACGACCGACACCGCCGCCGCGTTGCGCGCAGCCGAGATGAAATGCGACGCTTTGCTGAAAGGGACGCAGGTCGATGGCGTGTATTCCGCCGACCCGCGCAAGGATGCCGATGCGAAGCGTTATGAGGAGCTGACCTATCTGGAAGTATTGTCCCGCGATTTGAACGTGATGGACGCCGCCGCGATCAGCCTCTCGCGGGAAAACCGATTGCCGATCATCGTTTTTAACATCCACGCGCCGGGAGCCTTTGCCGCGGTTATGCGCGGAGAAGGGCTGTTCACCCGGATCGTGGAACCGAAAGTTTAAGGATAACGCCAATGCCAGCCGATATCTCTTCCCTTAAAACGGACCTGACACGCCGCATGGATGGCGCGCTGGATGCGCTGAAGCGCGAGTTCGGCGGCCTTCGGACCGGGCGCGCCAGCCCCGCGCTGCTCGACCCGGTGAAGGTCGAGGCCTATGGACAGATGACGCCGGTCAACCAGGTTGCCACCATCGCCGTGCCGGAGTCCCGGATGCTCACCGTGCAGGTCTGGGACCGCTCGATGGTCAATGCCGTGGTCGCCGCGATCCGCGATTGCGGGCTGGGGCTGAACCCGCAGCCCGACGGCCAGCTGGTGCGCGTGCCGCTGCCGATGCTGACCGAGGAGCGCCGCAATGAGCTGGCGAAAACCGCCGCGAAATATGCGGAGAATGCCCGCATTGCGGTGCGCGGGGTGCGGCGGGATGGCATGGAGCAGATCAAAGCGCTGCAAAAGAAGCATGAGATCAGCGAGGATGACGAGCGCGACTGGTCCGAGCAGGTGCAGAAGCTGACGGATGCGATGATCAAGCGCCTGGACGACAGCCTGGCCGAGAAGGAAAAGGACATCCGACAGGTCTGATGGCTGCACATTATGGCTGATATTTCGCGCTTCCCGGTCCCGCTGCATGTTGCCATCATCATGGATGGCAACGGGCGCTGGGCGGCTGCGCGCGGCCTGCCGCGCCTTGCCGGCCACCGGGAAGGGGCGAAGGCCGTCCGGCGCACGATCGAGGCGGCGATTGGACAGGGGGTGCGTTACCTCACTTTGTTCGCTTTTTCCTCTGAGAATTGGCAGCGCCCGCCCGGAGAGGTGGCTGACCTGACGTTCCTGCTGAAGCATTACCTGCGGAGCGAGCTGAACGAGCTGCACGAGCAGGGCGTATGCCTTAAAATCATTGGCGAGCGGGAGCGTTTCGGGGATAATCTCGCGAGCGAGCTAGCAGGCGCGGAAGCAAGGACCGCGCAGAATACCAGGCTCACGCTCGTCATGGCGCTCTCCTACGGCGGGCGGGCGGATATTGTGGAGGCGGCGCGCCGCGCGCTTGCCGCAGGCATGACGCCGGAGACGATGACCGAGCAAAGCTTCTGCGCGCTGCTTTCCACCGATACCATCCCGGACCCGGATTTGTTGATCCGCACCAGCGGTGAGAAGCGGATTTCCAATTTCCTGCTCTGGCAGTCGGCGTATTCGGAAATGCTATTTACCGATGTGCTGTGGCCGGATTTCGGGCCGGAGGACTTCGCCCGCGCGGTACAGGAATACGCAACGCGGGAGCGGCGCTTTGGCGCACGCCCTGTCTGAGGTCTCCGCCCCGGCGGGCAGTGGTCCCTGGGCGGATTTTGGCATCCGCCTCGCCTCGGCGGCGGTTCTCGCGCCGGTTGCGCTGTTCTGCCTGTGGCATGGCGGCTGGGCCTGGAAGCTGTTCATCGCGGTGGCGCTGTGCGGCCTGGGGTTTGAATGGGGAAAGCTCGCCCATTTGCGCCAGCCCGCAATGTTGTCCTGCCTGCTGCTGGTGGTTTGGCTGTGCGCGGCGCTGGGCGGGTGGGTTTCCGGTCTGGCGGCGGTGCTGGCGATGTGCGTCCTCGCGGCCTTGGTTTGCGGCAGGTTCGCCGCTGCGGGCATTCCCTATGCCGGGGTCGCGGGCGTCGCGGTTTTATGGCTCCGCGCGCAACCCGTAGCCGGATTCATCGACATGCTCTTCCTTGTCGTGGTGGTTTGGAGCACTGATATCGGAGCATATCTTGCTGGCCGGTTCATTGGCGGTCCCAAGTTGGCGCCAAGGATATCGCCCGGCAAAACCTGGAGCGGCGCTTTCGGCGGGTTTTTGGCAAGCGGCATTATGGGGGGATTGTTAGCAGGTGGATTCCATGGATTTGTCTGGCGTGCATTGGCGGCGGGGCTTTTGTTGAGCATTTTTGCCCAGGCGGGCGATCTGCTGGAGAGCGCGATAAAGCGCAGGCTGGGCGTTAAGGATTCAGGCCGGACGATTCCGGGTCATGGCGGGCTGTTCGACCGGCTGGACGGGTTCCTGACGGCAGCGCCTTTGGCTGCGATACTGGCGCTCAGCGTAGAGAGAGGCTTGCCGTTATGGGGTTAAAAACGCTTTCCGTTTTGGGATCGACGGGAAGCGTTGGTACGCAAACCCTGGATATTATTGCAGAAAACCCCGAGCAGTATCACCTGCGCGCACTGGTGGGCGGGCGCAATGTGGCGTTGCTCGCAGAGCAAGCGATGAGGTTCCGGCCCGAGGTCACGGTGATCTCCGACGATGCGCTGCTGCCCAAGCTGCGCGAGGCGCTGGCGGGCACCAACCTCGCCTGCGCCGCGGGGCGCGGGGCGGTGATCGAGGCGGCATCCATGCCTGCGGAATGGACGATGGCGGCGATAACGGGCCTCGCCGGGCTGGAGCCGACGCTCGCGGCGGTTGCCCAGGGCGGAGCGATCGCGTTCGCGAATAAGGAGGCGCTGGTCTCGGCTGGCGAGGTCATGCTGGATGCCGTGGCCGCCGCAGGCGCCACGCTGCTGCCGGTGGATTCCGAGCATAACGCCATCATGCAGGCGATGGCCGATGGCAACGCCAAGGCGGTGGAAAAGATCATTCTCACCGCTTCCGGCGGGCCGTTCCGCAAGTATTCCGTGGAGGAAATGGCCGGCGTGACGCCGGAGGCGGCGTTGCGCCATCCGGTCTGGTCGATGGGCGCGAAAATCTCCATCGACAGCGCTACGATGATGAATAAAGGCCTGGAAGTTATTGAGGCTGCACGATTGTTCTCACTTTCCTCGGCGCAGATCGACGTGCTGGTACATCCACAGTCGGTGATCCACGGCATGGTCTGCTACGCCGATGGCTCGGTGTTGGGGCAGCTTGGCTCGCCGGACATGCGAATCCCCATCGCGCATAGCCTTGCCTGGCCGGAGCGGCTGGCAACGACCGCGCCAAGGCTGGATCTCACGATAGTAGCGCGGCTGGAATTTTTCGCTCCTGATGAGAAGCAGTTCCCCGCTCTGCGGCTCGCGCGGGAGGCTCTGGCCGCGGGTGCTGGCGCGCCGACGGTGCTGAACGCCGCCAATGAGATCGCGGTTGCCGCCTTTCTGGCGCGCCAGATCGGGTTTTTGGACATTGCGGGCATCGTCGAGGCGGTATTGCAGCAATTCGGCGCGCCTGAGATCCCCGACCTCGCCGCCGTGCTGGCGCTGGACCTGGCGGCGCGCGGTGCGGCAGGTCAGCTCGCCACGGCGAAGGCCGCCTGATGTTCGCCGCCATCCGCGACACGCTGGTCTATATCATCGACCTTGGCGTCCTCGTGTTCTTCCACGAGCTTGGGCATTATCTGGCGGCGCGCAGCCAGGGCGTGGTGGTGGAGGCATTCTCCGTCGGCTTTGGCCCGGCGTTATTCTCCTGGCGCGCGAAATCCGGCACGGTCTGGAAAATTTCGGCGCTGCCCTTGGGGGGCTATGTGAAAATGCAGGGTTGGGGCGCGCCGGAAGACGGCACCCCGGCGCTGCCCGGCTCTTTCTCCGCTGCAACACTCTCCTCCAAGGCGTTCATTGTCGCGGCAGGCCCCGCCGCGAATATCCTGCTTGCCTTCGTGCTGATCGCGGGGCTGTTCATGACCGTCGGCCAGATGGTGGTGCAGCCGGTTTTGAGCACTGTTTCGCCCGGCGGACCGGCCGCCGCAGCGCATTTGCAGGCGGGCGACCGGGTGCTGCGAATCGGCGGCGCGGCGGTCGGCGACTTCACGCAGATGCAGAATATCATTCTGGCGCACCCGGACAGCACCTTGCCCTTTACCGTGAGCCGGAAAGGCCAGACCATCACGCAGCCGGTAACGCTGGGCGATACAATGGTGGGGCGGCAGAAGCTCGGCCATCTGGGCGTGGTTGGGGCTGATGCAAGCATCCGGCATTATTCGCCGCCCGCCGCGATTATTGCCGCCGCCCGCGAGGTTTGGAACGATATCCGCGTGATCTACATCACGCTTTTCAATCTGGTGGTGCATCAACAGGGGCTGAAAGACCTCGCCGGGCCCCTCGGGATCGCGCAGATTACCGGCCGTGTCGCGGCGATGGGATTTATCAGCGTGGTCAGCCTGGTCGCCATGCTGTCGATTAACCTGGGTTTGGTTAATCTCATCCCGATTCCCATTCTCGATGGCGGGCATCTGCTGTTTTACGCGGTCGAGGCGCTGCTGCGGCGTCCCATCCCAGCCCGGGCGCAGGACATCGGCCTGCGCTTCGGGGTTGCGGTGATTCTCACCCTGTTTTTTGTGACAACATTTAACGACCTGACCCGTCTGGGCGCCGTGCGCTGGGTCTCGCATTTGTTTGGGTAGCTAAAACCCAAGCCCGCACCTTGCCGATCCGCCCGCCCCGTGCCAAACGCCCCATGAGCTAAAATACATCCGGCTCTAAGGTTCGGGAGAATTTCTATTGCTTAAGCCGCGTTCGGTTTTGTTGGCTTCCTGCTGTCTGCTGCCGGCTCTGCTCGCCTATGGCCCGCAGGGCGCAGCCCATGCCCAGGGCGCGCCCGCGAACGCCGCGCAGCAGGTACAGGGCGGCGGCACGATCCAGGCGATCAACGTCTCCGGTAATTATCGCATCGACTCCAGCACCATCACCTCCTACATGGTGGTGCAGCCGGGTGAGCCTTTCGACCCTTCGACGATCAATGAGTCGCTGAAAACGCTCTATGCGACGGGGCTGTTCAAATCGGTCTCGATCACGCGCGACGGCAATAACCTTGATGTCGCGGTTGTGGAAAATCCGACCGTTGATCAGGTGTTCTTCCAGGGCAACAAGATCATCAAGGACAAGGACGCGCAGGCTGGCATCAGCATGAAGGCGCGCTCCGTCTTCACCCCGGCGGCAGCCGAGGCCGACCGCCGCGCCTTGCTCGAACTCTACGCCAAAAAAGGCTATTACGACGCAACCGTCACGGCGAATATCATTCAACTCTCGGACAACCGCGTAAACGTGGTTTTCCAGTGCAATGACGGCAAGCAGACCCTGATCAGCCAGATCAACTTTATCGGCAACCAGCATTTCAGCCAGTCCAAGCTGCGCGAGATCGTTTCGTCGCGGGAATACGCATGGTTCCGCGTCCTTTCCAGCAGCGATGAATATAATCCCGACCGCGTCGAGTATGATGAGTATCTCCTCCACAAATTCTATCTGCATGAAGGCTACGCGGATTTCAGCATCATCAGTGCCAATGCCGAGCTTAGCCCGGATCGCAAATCATTCTATCTGGTTTTCGATGTATCCGAAGGCCCGCGTTACCGGGTAAGCAGCGTCAAGATCAATTCCGGCATCCGCACCTTAGACGCCAAACAGCTGCGCGGCCTGGTTCCGGTTTCAAAGGGCGATTGGTTCGACGGTGACGCGGTGGCGGAAGGCGTCGATGCGCTCAGCAAGCACGCGCTGAACCTGGGTTATGCCTTCGTGCAGGTTAACCCGCAGATTGCGCCCGATCCAGCGACCAAAAAAATCGCCATCGTATTGAATGTCATCGAAGGACCGCGCGTTTATATCCAGCGTATCGACATCACCGGAAATACTCGGACCGAGGATAGGGTCATCCGCCGTGAGCTGACAGTGGCCGAAGGCGATGGCTATAACCAGAGCAAGATCGACCAATCGACCAAAAATCTTAAAAACCTTGGCTATTTCAAGGATGAAAAGCTGACGACCTCGCCGGGCTCAACGCCACAGCAGGTGGTGCTCAACAGCAATGTCACTGAGCAGGCGACCGGCCAGCTCTCCCTGGGCGGCGGCTATTCCACCCAGCTCGGTGCGTTGGTGAATGCAGGCCTGAGCCAGAACAATTTCCTCGGCACCGGTGTCAATACATCGATCAGCGTGTTGCTGGCGCAGCGCGGAACGCAGATCAATCTTGGCGCGACCGATCCTTACTTCCTGGACCGCAACCTTATCGCGGGCGTCGATTTCTTCCGCACCGTGACGGATTCCTACACCGCTGCTGATGCGAACTATAGTTATGAGGAAAGCGATATCGGCGCGGATGTCCGGCTTGGCTATCGCTTTAACGACCATGTGCGCCAGACCTTCACCTATACGCTGAGCGAGCGCGACGTGTATGATGTGGCAACGGGCACGGCTTCCAGCCTTTATATTGAGAACGAGGCGGGTGTCTCCAGCCTCAGCCAGCTCAGCCAGACCTTGACGTTCGACTATCTCGATGACGACCAGGCGCCGACGAGCGGCTTGGATATCGATTTTACGACCGATTTCGCCGGGCTCGGCGGTTCGGCGAAATATGTCCGGATCAGCCCGGATATCGCCTATTACATCCCGCTTGAGCGCGAGTTCGGCTCCAAAGCCTGGGTGCTGAAATTCTCCGCGAGCGCGGGCGATCTCATCCCGATCCTGGGCTATCAGGACAGGATCGAGGATCGCTTCTTCCTTGGCGGCGATACGCTGCGCGGTTTTGCCGATGGAGGCGTCGGGCCGTCCGTCGCGCAGAATGCCACGGGAACCACCCCCGGAGCGGGCGATCAGATTGGCGGCAGAAAAATGTGGACGCAGTCGAGCGAGTTGCATTTCCCACTGCCCGTGCCGCCGGATATCGGGGTCAGCGGCTTTGCCTTCGTCGATGTCGGGTCGAACTTCGGCGCGACGGAGATCGCAAACGAGCCGATCCATGACAGCTCCGCGCCGCGCGTCGGCGCCGGTGTCGGCGTGTCGTGGAACACGCCGTTCGGCCTGATCAACCTTTCGCTCGCCCAGCCGGTTGTGAAACAAAAGGGCGACCAGATTCAGCAATTCCGCGTTTCTTTTGGTACGAGGTTCTAAGTGGTTTTTTCCTCCCGTTTTCGTTCGTTTCTGTTTGTTGCCGCGTTTGGCTTGAGCGCGCCCGCCGCGTTCGCGCAGTCCTCGCCGGGCTATTTCATGCCGCCGAGCCAGAGCGCCGCGCCGCCCGCCGCAGTGCCTGCACATGTGCATCGGCACAGGGCTGAAGCTGCTCCGGCTGCCGAGCCAGCCGCCGAGCCTGCTGCCCAGGCGCAGGCGCAGCCCCAACAGCAAATGCCGCCAGTGCCGCAATTACCGGCTTTGCCCAAGGGCAAGGCGCCGCCCGTTGCGGTCATCGGCGTGCTCAGCGTGCCGGAGGTGATGCAGAAATCCACCGCGGCCCAGGGCGTGCAGGCGATCATCCAGCAGCGCCAGGCCGAGCTTGGAAAGCAGGCCCAGGCTGCCCGCGCCAAAATCCAGGCGGAGGAGGCTGCGATCCTTAAAGAGCGCGGCAAGGAGAGCGACTCCGTGCTTGAGTCCAAGGAGCAGGGCTTGCGTAACGAGATCGCGGCGACACAGACGAAATTCGCGGAGCGAAACCAGGCGATTCAGAATTCCGGCCAGGCCGCGCTCGGCCAGATCGAGGCCGAGCTGATCGCGGTGATCCGCCAGGAAGCTGAAGCGCGCGGCATGAATCTGGTGCTGCACCGCGAGCAGGTAGCACTCAATGTCGCGGAGTTCGACATCACAGGCGATGTTGTAACGCAGCTCAACAAGCTGCTGCCCTCCGTTAAAGTTCCACCCAGCGTCGTTACGCCAGGGATGGTCATCAACCCGCCGGACCAGGACCAGGGCCAGGATAACGGTCAGTAGGCTCAATGTCCGCGCCCGCAAAACCCGGCGATGCCCTTTTTTTCAGGCGCGCCGGGCCGTTTTCCCTCGCGGTGATCGCCGAGCTTCTGGGGACCGAGAGCCAGCAGCCGGGCCGGATGATCACCGGCGTGGCGCCGCTGCAAACCGCCGGGCCGGAGGATGTGAGTTTTCTCGACAACCGCCGCTATGCCGGGTTGCTGGAAGGCACGAAGGCAGGGGCGGTGATTCTGCAAGCGGATTTTGCCGGTCGGCTGCCTGAAGGCACGAGCGCGCTCATCACGCCAGAGCCTTATGTTGGCTGGGCGAAAATATGCGCGTTGTTTTACCCCGCAACTCAGCCGAGGCCGGGAATTCATCCCTCCGCCGTTGTCGATCCCACAGCCGAGATTGGCGAAGGCGTCGAAATCGACGCCGGGGCGGTGGTGGGTGCCGGGGCGAGCATCGGCGCGGGGAGTGTCATCGGGCCGCTCGCCTGTATCGCCGATGGCGTGGTGATCGGGCAGCACTGCCGCATCCATGCCCAGGCTACGGTCTCGCACGCGATTCTCGGCAACCGCGTCGTGCTCTATCCGGGTGCCCGCATCGGCCAGGACGGATTTGGCTTCGCCATCACGCCCAGGGGCTTCGTTGCCGTGCCGCAGCTAGGGCGGGTGCTGATCGGCGACGGCGCGGAGATTGGCGCAAATTCGACCATCGACCGCGGCTCGGCGCAGGATACGATCATCGGGCCGGGCGTGCATATCGATAATCTGGTGCAGATCGCGCATAACGTGAACATCGGTGCAAATTCGGTGATTGTGGCGCAGGCGGGCGTTTCCGGCTCTACCACCATTGGCGAGGGCGTTATAATCGCGGCGCAGGCGGGACTTACCGGTCATCTGACCATCGGCAACGGCGCGAAGATCGGCGCGCAATCCGGCGTGATGGCGGATGTCGGCCCCGGCGAGGAGGTTCTTGGCGCCCCGGCGCAGGGGGTGAGGGCCTTTTTCCGGGAGGTTGTCACATTACGTAAGCTCGCCCAGGCCGGGCGCAAACCGAACAAGGCAGGTGGCTGAAGCACATGAACGACGTGACCCAAACCGAGCTTCCGCCGGTCGATGTGCCGCTCATCGGGATTAACGAGCTGCTTACGATGATCCCGCATCGCTACCCTTTTCTGCTGATCGACCGGCTGGTCGATGTGCGGCGCGACCATTCCGCGACGGGGATCAAGAACGTCTCGGTTAATGAGCCGTTTTTCGAGGGGCATTTTCCGGGCCATCCGGTCATGCCCGGCGTGCTGATCGTGGAGAGCATGGCGCAGACCGCCGCGGCGCTGGTCATCTCGACCCTGGGACCGGAGGCTGGAACGCCCATCGTATATTTCATGTCGGTCGAGAACGCGAAGTTCCGCAAGCCCGTAACACCCGGCGACCAGCTGCGGATTACGGTCACGAAGGACCGGCGGAGGGGCAACGTATGGCGGTTCAATGGTGTCGGGCGCGTGGAGAATGCCGTAGTGGCGGAGGCTTCGATCACGGCGATGATCATGGATAACGTCAAGCCGGCTTGAGTGATTCCGCCCGGCCTACCCGAAATAGACCGTAACAATGATTGACTGGCGGGTGCGCCCGGGCAGCATTAGAGCAGTTGGCGCAATGAAGGTCGCATTAACCGATGTTAAAATCCTTGCATAACATGATTCATCCAAGCGCGGTCGTCTCAAACGGCGCATCCATCGGCGCGGGCGTGAAGATCGGGCCGTTCTGCACCGTTGGCCCTAAAGTGGTGCTGGAAGACGGCGTCGAACTCGTCTCGCATGTCGCGGTCGATGGGCGGACCCGCCTGTGCGCGGGGGTGAAGCTGTTTCCGTTCTGCACGGTGGGGCTGGAGCCGCAGGATTTAAAATACAAGGGCGAGGATACCGAGACGATCATCGGGCCGCGCACGCAAATCCGTGAACATGCGTCGATTCATCGCGGCACCGTCACCGGCACGGGCGTCACGCGCATCGGCGCGGATTGCCTGCTGATGGCGACGGTCCATGTCGCGCATGACTGTCAGGTGGCGGACGGCGTGATCATGTCTAACAATGTGGTGCTGGGCGGCCATGTCGAGATCGGCGAACGCGCGGTTATCGGCGGCGCGGCGGCGCTGCTCCAGTTTGTGCGGGTAGGGGCGGGGGCGATGGTCGGCGGGCTTACAGGTGTCACGCGCGATGTAACGCCCTATTGCCGGGTATTCGGCCCGCGCGCGGAGATGCTGGGGTTGAACATCATCGGCCTGCGGCGGCGCGGCGTTGAAAAGGCGCAGCTGCATCACATTCTGGCAGCGCATAAATTCATCTTCTGCGGTCCCGGCCTCTTCGCGGAGCGGCTTTTGAGCGCGGACGCCGGATATGGCGAGGATATTTACGTGCGCGAGATGTTGGATTTCGTGGCAACGCCCAGCCGCCACGGCATCATCACCACGCTGGCCAGGGAAAACGGCGACAGCGACGCTTAAGCGCTGCCAAGCCCCATGCTGACCTCAGCCAATACGCCTCTGGGAATTATCGCAGGCGGCGGCCCGCTGCCTGGCCAGGTTGCAGCGGCGGCGCAGGCTGCCGGGCGGCCCGTTTTCATCGCAGCGCTTGAGGGCTTCGCGGAAACTGGCACCGTCGCGCCTTACCCCCATGCATTCTTCCGCCTGGGCGCCATCGGCGCTATCCGTCAGGCCCTGCACGACCATCAATGTGTCGATATCGTGATGATCGGGCCGGTCAAGCGGCCGTCTTTCCTGGCGCTGCGTCCGGATGCCGAGGGCGCGAAGCTGCTCGCCAAAATTGGCCGCGCGGCTTTCGCGGGGGATGATGGGTTGCTCGCCGCCGTGGTGCGCGTTTTGGGCGAGGATGGCTTCAACGTACACGGCGCGCATGACATCCTGAGCGATTTGCTGGGGCCGCCGGGCCTGCTCACGGCCTGCACGCCGGATGCGAGCGCCATGGCCGATGTGCAGCGCGGCATCGAGGTGCTGCGGATTATCGGCGCTGCGGATATCGGCCAGGCTTGTGTCGTGCAGCAAGGCATTGTGCTGGCGGTCGAAGCGGTGGAAGGCACGGACGCCATGCTAAGCCGTGTCAAAGCCGTCGCGCGTCCAGGCCCCGCGGGGGTTCTGGTGAAACTTGCCAAACCGGGGCAGGAGCGCCGGGCGGATTTGCCAACGCTCGGGCTGGGCACAATTCGCCATGCACAAAATGCCGGGCTGCGGGGCGTGGCATTTGAGGCCGGTGGCACCATCTTGGCCGAGAAGGAATTGATGATCGTGGCGGCGGGCGAGGCGGGCATGTTTCTACTCGGCGTACAGCCTTAAAGGAGAGGTTTGAAATGGCGCGTTTTTCTTACTTGCACACCATGCTGCGGGTGCGTGATCTGGGGAAAAGCGTAGATTTTTACACCAGGTATCTCGGCATGAAGGAACTGCGCCGCCGCGAGGTACCGGAGGGTAAATACACGCTCTGCTTTGTAGGCTACGGCGATGACCCTGCGAAGACCGAGCTTGAGTTGACCTATAACTGGGGTAAGACGGATTACGAGGCGGGGACCGCCTTCGGTCATCTCGCGTTCGGCGTGCCGGATATTCACGCCACCTGCGAGGAGCTTCGCGCCGCCGGGGTAAAAATCGCGCGCGAACCTGGGCCTGTGAAGTTCGGCACAACGGTGATTGCGTTCATCGAGGATCCGGATGGCTACAAGATCGAACTCATCGAGCGCAAATAAGATGCCAGGGGCGTATCAGGCACTGGGTTCTGCTTTCCGCGCCGCGGACAAAATCGTGCCGAGATCCTTGTTGCCGCGTACCGATCCAGACGCGCTCATTGCAGCTTCGCGCACGAACCCGGACGCCGGCGCGCGGGAGGGGCTGGCGCAGTTGATCTCCGCGATCGAGCGGGATTCGGAGTTGAGCTTTTTCGGCAGGCTTTCGCTGCGCTGGGATATGATCCGCCTGTTACGAAACGCGCAGTTGGTGGAGGACGCGCATCGCGCCAATCCGGCGCTTGGGGCAACGGAGGTTGCAGCGCCCATTTTCATTCTCGGCCTGCCGCGCAGCGGCACGACCTTTTTGCACGGGTTGCTGGCGGAGGATTCGGAAAACCTCGTGCCGCGCAACTGGCAGACGATTTATCCGGCCCCGCGACCGGCGAATTTTAATGCAACGACCGACAAAAAGGCGCGCATGGTGGACGCGCAGCTCAAAACCTTTGCGGGCTTAGCACCCGGCTTTAATGAACTGCACCCCATCACCGCCGATAGCCCGCAGGAATGCAGCGAGATCACCGCCCATGTATTCCAGAGCCTGCGGTTCGATACGACGTTTCGCGTGCCGGAATACCTTGCCTGGATCGAAGCGCGCGGCCACCAGGACGCATTCCAATTTCATCGCAAATTTCTACAATTTCTGCAAAATGGCGTGGCCTCGCGCTGGATTTTGAAATGCCCGGATCATACGTTTTCGCTCGATGCGATTTTGCAGGTTTATCCAGATGCGCGGTTTGTCGTCGTGCATCGCGACCCGATCGCCGTGTTGGGGTCCGTCGCGCATCTCACCGGCGTGCTGCGGAAGCCGTTTTTGAAAAACATCGACCCCGGCGAGATCGGGGCGCAGGTTTCCGAGCGTTGGATCGAGGGTGCGAACATGCTGCTGGCGTTCGACGAGCGCGAGGATGTGCCCGCGTCGCGGAAAATCCATGTGCATTACGACGAGCTGACAGCCGCGCCGCTCGCGGTGATCGAACGCATTTATGGGAGATTTGGGCTGCACCTTTGTCCAGAAGCGATTGCCGCGATATCGCGGCAAGAAGCTGCCCGTCCGCGTGGCGGGTATGGCAGGCACGCGCCTTATTCGCTGGAAGCATTCAAGATCAGCACGCAGGCGCTACGCGGGCAGTTCGCCCCCTATGTCAACCGGTATTGCCAGCGATAGCTTCAATTTCGCGAATGAGAACCGGGGCGGTGACGTCCAGGCTATAGTTCTGCTCAACCCGGATGCGTGCGGCGGCACCAAAGGCTTCAGCCCGCGCGGGATCATCCCGCAAGGTGCCAAGATAACTCAGCCAGTCATCCTGTGTTTGCGCGAGATAACCAGTTTCACCATGGACGATGATCTGATTATTTGCCCCAACCGCGCTCCCCACGGCAGCGCGGCCGGCAGCCATGTACTGAATCAGCTTGAATCCGGATTTTCCGTTTGCCCAGTCATCGTCCGGCAGAGGCATGATGCCCGCATGGCAGCGGCTGATCAGCGCGGCTTCCGTCTCCGCCGACCAGGCGGCATTCTCGCAAGGCACACCTTCAATCCGGGCATCCGGCGCGCCGATGATGAGCAATTTTAACGGTGCCTCTGCCGCAAGGCGCCGCAGCGGCCCGGCGATAAGCTTGAGGTAATTCGCGGTTAGCGGCGTGCCGATCCAGCCTATCGTAAAAACGCCCGTGGGCGGCGGCTTGGGCGGGTAGTGGCCGAGATCGACAACGGTGGGCAGCAACAGCACGCGCCCGGCACCTTCGGCCAGCGCCCATTGGTGCAGCGTCTCGTTGGCAACGATGGTAAGCGCCGCACCGCGCAGTAAATGCCGGAATTTGCCGCCAAGCATGAGCCTGACGGGCGAAAATCGCGATTGCTCGTAACGCAGCGCCCAGGCGTCATCGAAATCCAGAATATAAGGCGTTGCGCCGATGACCCGGCGCTCCAGCCAATACGGCATCCAGGGGAGATATTCTTTCTCGATCCACAGCATGTCGTGCTGCCGGGCGGCGCGGGCCGCGCCCAAAGCGTGCAGATAGGCCGAAGCCGATGCGACCACGCGGGATTTTCCGCTGTAAAGCGCGGTGAGATAACGGTCCGGCAGGAAGGCGCGCGGCGTGACCTTAAAACCCGCACGTTGCAAATAAGGGATGTATTGAGCAATCCGCAGGCGGGAGCTTGCACCGAGCGAGCCGTAACGGGTGGCGCAAAGCAGGCGGAACGGTGGTTTAGCCATACCACCTCTTCATACGCGCATCGTTTACGTGGTGTATAGCCGCAGCAGGGAGTTTGGAATGGTTCGGGAAAGACTGTCTTTAGGCCATAAAATCTGGCGCAGCCTCCCGGCGGGCGGGCGCCGTACGGCGTTGTCCGCGGTGGCGCGGATGATGGCGCCGCGCGCGGATGCGGTTCCGCCGGATCGCTCCCATGGCCTCGCCGTGGCTGGCGAGTTTTCCCAAAACACCGGCATGGCGCAGGCGGCGCGGGTAATGTCCGGCGGGTTGGATGCGCTCGGATTGGCGCATAGCAAGATCGATATAGGTGTCGGCAGGAAACCGCAGGGCGAAGCGCCGTCAGGCGCGGCGATGCTGCTGGCGGTGAATGCCCCAAGCATTGCCTTGATGCTGGCGCGCGCGGAAAAATCCTTCCTGCAAGGCCGCAGGGTCATCGGCATCTGGGCCTGGGAATTGCCGGTTGTGCCGAAGCCCTGGTTCGTTGGGGCGCGCTATGTGCATGAGGTCTGGGCTTCCTCACCATTCATGGCGGCGGCGTTGGAGCCGGTCATGCCGGGCAAGGTTCGCATGGTGCCGTTTCCGCTCAGCATGTTGCCGGTGGCGGAAGCCAAAGCTGACCGCGCCGCGTTTGGCCTTCCCCGGGATGCCGTCGTCACGGTCATGATGTTCGCGCTGGGGTCAAGCTTCGCGCGCAAAAATCCGCTGGCGGGAATCGCCGCGTTCAAACGGGCGTTCGGGAAGCGGGACGGCCAGATCTTGGTGGTGAAATTCTCCGGCGCTTCCGTCTACCCGCGAGAGGCGGCGATGATCTTCGCTCAAGGCGCGCCGAATATCCGAATATTCGCCGAGAACTGGCCTGCGGCGCGGGTGGAGGCTCTGCTTGCCTGTGCCGATATTGTGCTCAGCCTGCACCGTGCGGAAGGTTTTGGCTTTGTCCCGGCTGAGGCGATGCTGCGCGGCAAGCCCATTATAGCGACGGGGTGGTCGGGCAATATGGGCTATATGGACGAGGCATGCGCTGCCCTTGTAAGCTACACGCTGGTGCCGGTGCAGGATGAAAGCAAGGTTTATGGAGCCATCCCCGGCGCCGTCTGGGCAGAGCCCGATATCGGCCACGCCGCCGAGCGGTTGCGGGCGCTGGGGGAAGATGCGGCGTTGCGCTCAGCACTCGGCGAGCGGGGCCGCACCTATGCGGCGGCGAAGCTGAACGGCGATGAAATGCAGCTGGCGCTGAGCGCGAATGGCATCGGACGTTAACCAGCTGCATTCTCTACGGGCGCACCGTGGAATATGGCCGCTGCAATCTCTTAACTTCTTCATGGCGGACATGCAGGCCGGAATTGGTCCGTTCCTTGGCGTGTTCCTGCTCGCGCATCATTGGCAAAGCGGGCTGATCGGTTCGGTCATGACGCTGGGCGGCGTAGCCGGAATGCTTGTCACCACGCCCGCCGGGGCGTTGATCGACAGCACGAAACATAAGCGCATGGTGGTGATGGCCGCGGGCATTTTCACCGTTCTTGGCTCTGCCCTGCTTCTGGTCTCGCAAAATTTTTTGGTGGTAAGTGCGTCGCAGGTCGCAACCGCCATCGCTGGGGCTGCCATCGGCCCCGCGGTTGCTGGAATCACATTGGGCATTGTCCGCCAGTCAGGCTTTCCGCGGCAAAATGGCCGCAACCAGGCATTCAACCATGCGGGCAACGTCGTGGGCGCAGGGTTATCGGGATTGCTGGGTTGGAAATTCGGCCTTCCCGCAATCGTCTGGCTCGCCGCCGTTTTCGGTGTGCTTTCAATCATCTCCGTGTGGATGATTCCTGGCGACGCGATTGACAACCAAATAGCACGAGGGATGCGTGAAAACGGTGAATCTTCTGGAAAGGCCAGCGGATTCCGGGTTTTGTTCGAATGCAAGCCGCTACTGATTCTCGCCGCGTCGCTTGCATGTTTTCATCTCGGCAATGGCGCGATGCTGCCGCTCTTCGGTTTGGCGGTGGTATCGGCAAAACAAGTTGGCCCCGCAACCTTTATCGCCACCACCATTGTTATCGCCCAGACTGTGATGATCATAATGTCGCTTATCGCAATGCGGATGGCTGAGAAGAACGGTTACTGGCTCATTCTGCTGATCTCGTTTCTGGCGCTGCCCGTGCGGGGATTTATCGCGGCGCATCTCATCACCTATTGGGGTGTTTTTCCCGTGGAAATACTCGATGGCGTAGGCGCCGGGTTGCAAAGCGTCGCAGTGCCTGGATTGGTTGCACGGATTCTCAACGGCACCGGCAGGGTCAATGTTGGCCAAGGTGCCGTCATGACCGTTCAAGGCGTTGGCGCGTCGCTAAGCCCGGCTATTGGCGGTTGGATCGCACAGGCAATCGGCTACGGGCCTATGTTCATGATTCTCGGATGCTTTGCCTTTGGCTCTATTGCGCTATGGGCTGGCTTCGCCTCCGTTGTTAAGGCCGGCGCTACGCTCCGCCAACAGCCTTGATCGCCGCGCCGGTCAGCTTCTGCCGGATTTTTCCGTAATCGGCCCAGCCGTTTTCCCCGGTGGCGATGGCCTTCATTGCATGGTTGATCGTTATTTCATGCGCTGCGCCAATGTTTTTCAACGCGGCCCAGCTCAGCGGCCAGGCAACCGCCGCACCGGGCCGCGCGCGTGGCGAATAGGGTGCGACGGCGGTGGACCCCACCTCGTTGCGGAAATGGTCGATAAATATTTTCCCCGTGCGTTTCGCTTTGCTCATGGTTGCGGTGAATTTCTGCGGCGCATCGGCGGCGACGCGGGCGGCAAGGTTTGCGGAGAATTGTTTAACGGCCGGCCATTCATGCTGCGGCTGCACGGGCACAACCACATGAACTCCCTTACCGCCGCTCAACAGCGGCAGGCTCTCCAGCCCCAACGCACCCAGCACTTCGCGCAGGCGCAACGCTGCTTCCTTCACGGTTGTAAAATCGACCGAAGGGTCCGGGTCGAGGTCGAACACGATCCGGTCCGGCTTCTCCGCCGCATCTCGCCGGGAGCCCCAGATGTGGAATTCCAGCACGCCCATTTGCACGGCGGCAAGCAGTGCCTCGGGTTTTTTGAAATAGATATAACTCTCCGTCTTGCCGTCTTTGTTCAAAAATTCCTGGGTAAGCCACGCCGCACCAAATCCCGCCGCAGGGTGCCGCTGGAAAAAGCATTTCTCCTCAGCGCCATCCGGGCAGCGCACAAGGCTAATAAATCGGTCTTTCATATAGGGCAGCATCAGCGGTGCCGCTGCCTGGATATATGCCGCGACATCCGCCTTGGTCACGCCCGCATCGGGGTAGATCAACTTCTCGGGGTGGGTCACGGATGGTTTCGGCATTTCGCGTTTCACCTCGGTTGCGGGTTTGTCCTCCCGTAAGCCTAAAAATCGACCGTGCCGGATGATTTTATCAGGCGTCCACCCGGCGAACTCGATTTGCGCCACAAGCTCAGGCTGCACCCAGGTCACACCGCGCCGCATCGGCGCTGGAACATCGCATGGCGGCTTCTGAATTGCATGGGCATCGCGCCAGCGTCCGAGCTTTTCCAGGCTGGTATCCGAAAACCCGGAACCGACACGCCCGGCGTAGCGCAGCTCGCCGCCTTCTCGTACCGCCATCAACAGGGAGGCGAAGGCGCGGCGCTTATCCGATTCGGAAAAGCCGATGATCACAAATTCCTGCGCGTGGCCGCATTTTATTTTCAGCCAGTCGCCGACACGCCCGGCGCGGTAGGGCCGGTCCACGCGCTTGGCCATAATGCCTTCCAGACCATGCGCGCAGGCGGTCTGCAACAGCGCCGCGGCGTCGCCGGAGAAATCCTCGCTATATTGCACCGGCGCGTTTTTCGTCGGCGAACCCAGCAGCTTCTTCAAAATTCCCTTGCGTTTAGCTAGCGGCTCTTTTGCCATATCTTTGCCGTCATGCGCCAATATATCGAACACGAAGCAGGAGAGGGGAGTCTTGCCGTCCTCCAGGGCCGCAACCAGCGCGCCAAAATCCGTGCGCCCGGATTTGTCGATCACCACGATCTCCGAATCGAGCAGCGTTGCTTTCAGTTTCAGCGCGGCGATGGCTTTCGCGATGCCGGTAAACTTCTTCGTCCAATCCAGCCCGGAACGGGTATAGATTTTCACCGCATCGCCATCGGAGGCGATCAGCGCCCGGTAGCCGTCGTATTTTATCTCATAGAGCCACTTGTCTCCGGCGGGCGGCTCATCAACCAGCGTGGCCAGCATCGGCTCCGCAAACTCCGGTAAATTGGCTGATCTTGCCTTAGAATCCCAGACGTCATCGGTCTGCGCGATGTCCTCCATCTCCCGGCCGGAGATAACGCTGGTGATCTCGCTCTCCAGCAAATCCGCGCGCGTGTTCGCGAATTCATCATTCTCTTTAATCAGCAGCCAGTTTTCGTTCTTCTCCTTTTCGCGCGGGCGCATCCGCACCAGCGCCCAGCGCCCGCGCAACCGCTCTCCGTGCAGCATGAAAGCGAGCTTGCCCTTGGCCAGCGCCTTGCGCGCATCGCCCACCGGCTCCCATGTGCCGGTGTCCCACAGCATGACCGTGCCGCCGCCATAATTGCCTTTCGGGATCGTGCCCTCGAACTTGCCGTATTCCAGCGGGTGATCCTCGGTCCGCACCGCGAGGCGCTTATCCGTGGTTTGATAACTCGGCCCGCGCGTCACCGCCCAGCTCAGTAATACGCCATCCAGCTCCAGCCGGAAGTCGTAATGCAGCCGCGTCGCGTCGTGTTTCTGGATTAAATACAGCGCGCCGGGTTTTGCCGGTTCAGGTCCGCCGCGCGGCTCGCTGGTGATGTCAAAATGCCGCTTCTCCCGGTATCGGGTCAGTGCCTCGTCAACCTTCGCCGCGGCCTTAGCCAACACGGCGTTTCTTCGCGGGCTTCGACGTTTTTGAGTCTGGCGGCGCCTGGTTCGCTTTCACGCTCTGGCGCAGGGCCTCCACCAGATCGATGACGTTGCCGCGTCCTTCTTCCTCAACCGGCCCTTCATCGACCACCACCTGGTGTTTCGTTTTGGCGTCGATCAACGCCCGTAGGGCCTCGGTATAATGGTCATGGAATCGGCTGGCGTCGAATTTGCCCGCTTTGCGCTTGATGAGGTCTTTCGCCAGATCGAGCAGTTCCTCATTCGGCTTAGCGTCGTCCACATCGGCGAAGAATGGCGCCGCCTCTCGTACCTCATCGGCGAAGCGCAGCGTCTCCAGCATCATGCCCTGGCCGCAGGGCTTCAATGCCACGACATATTCCCGCCCGCGCATGACGAACTGGCCGATGCCCATTTTGCCGGTCGCGCGCATCGCATCACGCAGCACCGCATAGGCTTCCTCCGCCAGCCGGCCATCCGGGATAACGAAATACGGCTTATCGAAATAGATCGGGTCGATTTCGCAGTGATCGACAAATTGCACGAGATCGACCGTCCGGCGCGCCTCGAGCTTAACCGAGTCGATATCCTCGTCCGTCACCAGAACATAATTGCCCTTGCTGGTTTCAAACCCTTTGATGATGTTTTCCGCATCCACTGGACCGATGCCGGGTGCCACTTTCTCGTACCGGATACGTTTGTGGGATTTCGCATCGACCTGGTGGAAGGCGAGCCTCGCGCCGGATTTTACGGCGGAGACCAGTTGCACGGGGATGGAAACGAGCGCCAAGCGCAGCTGGCCGGTCCACAGGCTGCGCCCGCTGACCGGCTTTGTCGTGTCTTTCTTAGGTGATTTTCGCCGAGGTTGGATCACCGAAGCTATATAGGGTCACTTCATCGCGGATTCGATCATCTTCAGATGCATTTGAAGAACGGGCACGGCTTTCGTCGCAAAGGTCTTCAACTGCGAGTCGGTGCCGTCGCTCTCTTCCTGCTGAAACAGGGTGATTGCCTGTTCATGGGCCTGCTTCTGGCCTTGCAAATAGGCTGTATCGAACTGGCTGCCGCTGCTCATGTTGTTCAGCTTGGAGATCATCGCGGACTGGTCGCTGCTGACATTGGTTGGAACCTTGCAGCCGTTGGATTGAGCGATGGTTTTCAACTGATCGTTCAGCTTGGTGTGGTCCGTTACCATCCGCCGGGCAACACCCCGTACAGCCGCGGTATTGCCTTTGCTCTCCGCGATATTGCCGGCTTTTACCTCGGCCATGCCAGCCATCGCGGCCTGCTGCACAAATGTCTTATCCTGGTCGCTAAGGCTGGACATGCCAGAAGCGGAGTTCGACGAACTCGCCGCGGCAGGCCCGGACATCGTGTTCTGCGCCATCGCCGCCACCGGCAGCAGCAGGGCAGCCGCAGAAACCAACAATAATTTCCTCATTTTGAAGTGCTCCTCATGTTTTTACATTATGAAACGGGCGGCCAAAGCCGCCCGCCTTCTTGGTATTCAAGCAAATTTACCGGGAACCGCCCTTTTTGCCGGCTTCCGAGGCTTTTGCGGGGTCGTTGGCAAAGTTTCCACCGCTATGCTGACCACCTTTTTTTCCGGCTGCCGAGGCGCGAGCAGTGTCGTTGGCAAAATTACCGCTGCTGTGCTGGCCACCCTTCTGGCCGGCTTCGGAAGCTTTCCCGCGGTCGTTCGCGAAGTTTCCTGGGTTCGAATTTTGAGCCATTTACCTATCCTTATCGCTTCGTTCCAAGCGGTACGCTTATTCAAGCGTTCCGGCCCAGGCAGTTTGCGCTCAGGCAAAGGCGAGGTCGTGCCGCCGCAACGAGGATGCAACGGAAAAATCCCGATGATTCACCGCTTTAATGTTGCGATAAACCGTTGCGCTAACGATGGATGAGGCTGGCTCCCCTTCGTGCACGACTATCGAATTAAATGCGTCGTTCCAGGGGCTTTCTTCCGCCTACGGCTGGAGCAAATGATACAGTTCGGATGGGTGCAAGAACAATTCGGCCAGCTGGCAGGGGATAATATGAAGATTGTACGTTCAAATCATGCCTTTGCTATCTTTTCGGTGAACTCGCTCGAATCCTAGAACAAACTTGAACCATCTTAACAGCGATCTCGGAATCAAACTACCTGCAATTATCACGAAATATTGTTCGATATTCTCCTTATATATTAAAATCACAGGTTGCAGAAATTCTTGTGCGCTGCACAATCTAAGTTGTGCAAAATTCACTTATTGGCAAGATATCGGGGCCGTAATGCTACTTTCCCGCACATTAGAGTGTCGCGATGCGATGGACGAACGTCAAGTGATCGGCCAAGCCAGTCTCCTTGGCATAGCGCCTTGACATGACCGCCTTGCCCGATCAGGCACTTTTGGAACAAGCGATGCTCGCCCAGGATATGTTCGAAAACTCGCCCCATGGTATGTTTCGAACGACTCAAAAGGGAGAATATATTGTTGCTAACAAAGCCCTTGCATATCTCTATGGGTATGGGTCACCCGAGAGACTGTATGAAGCGCTAACTGCGATCAATCTTCAGCTTTATGTCGATTCAGGCCGACGGACCGAATTCACCAGGCTGGTGGCCGAGCACGGGTGTGTTAAAGACTTTGAGGCCCAAATCTACCGGGCGGATGGTTTGGTCATATGGATATCCGAGGTAGCCCGCGAGGTTCGAGCGCAGAACGGTGACTTTCTCTACTACGAAGGCTCAGTGATCGATATCACGGCACGCAAGGAAGCCGAACTAGCCCTCACTCATTCACTAGAACGTGAGCGTTTACAGAAGGAGCATTTCGAGACGGCACTCGATAACATGTCGCAAGGACTTTGCTTATTTGGTCCGGGTGGTGGCCTAATTGTAGGCAATCGCCGCTTCACCGAAATGTACCGGTTGCCGCTGGATTTTCTTATCCCCGGTATGACGTTGTCGGCAATCATGGATATGATCAGTTCCGCCCCGAGTAATCAACCGTCGCAGCAGAATAATCTTGATCCGAACGAGCGTGCATTGATCGGCGCCAAACTTGCAGTCCTAATCGATCGGCGACAAAGCGCTGTGTTCACGCAAGAACTAGCCGACGGCAGGATTATTACGATAGCTCACGAACCGACCTCGGATGGAGGCTTCGTCGACACTTTTACCGACGTGACGGAACAGAGGCTGGCCGAAGCGCGGCTAGCTCATGCCGCTGCACACGACGCGCTTACCGGACTACCGAATCGAACTCACTTTCATAAACGACTCTGTGAAGCGCTTTACCAAGCCGAGCGGGGGAAGCCTTGCGCTGTGCTCTATTTGGACCTTGATCAGTTCAAGGCGATTAATGACTCGCTCGGCCATCCGGGCGGTGACGACTTGCTAAAAATTGTAGCCAGCCATCTACAAAAGCTCACACGCAAGCATGACACCGTGGCCCGTCTCGGGGGTGATGAGTTTGCGATCATTCAAACAGGCATTGAGGCCACCAAGGATACCAAAGTTCTTGTTGACCGTCTGCTGCTCGATCTCGCTGGCCCCCACGATGTCGATAAGCATCGCATTCTGACCAGCATCAGTATCGGCATCGCAATTGCGCCGGATGATGGGCTCAATGCTGATCATCTTTTGAGATGTGCCGATATTGCTCTGTACCGTGCCAAGGCTTTGGGTCGTAACAGAGCATGTTATTTTGAACCCAGCATGGATGCGTTGATGCGTGAACGCCGCGACCTTGAGCAGGAATTGTCCGTCGCGCTTACACAGGGCGAATTTGAACTCTACTACCAGCCTCAATTTGACCTCGATCGTGATATAATTGTCGGTTTTGAGGCGCTGCTGCGATGGAGAAGTCCTCGCCGCGGGCTGGTTGGTCCTGAGGACTTCATCCCGCTTGCCGAAGAGACCGGTTTGATCGTGGCGATCGGTGCCTGGGTACTCGAAACGGCTTGCCAGGAAGCCGTGACTTGGCCGAAGGGCATAAGGGTAGCAGTCAATATCTCGGCGGTCCAGTTCTTGAATCATGATCTCGTAGCTACGGTGCGGGCTGCTCTCGATATGTCCGGGTTGCCGGCGAAGCGTCTCGAAGTTGAGATTACCGAGAGCGTGATGATTTCAGATGACGTCCGAGTTGTTGCGACGCTACAGGCGCTCAAGTCGTTGGGCGTCACGGTTGCTATGGACGATTTTGGTGTTGGCTATTCCTCGCTTAGCTACCTAAGGCGTTTTCCATTCGATCGCATTAAAATCGATCGGTCTTTCGTCAAAGGGATTGGTAACGAGTCAGAGAGTATAGCGATTATCCGAGCAATGATTAGTCTTTGCGGTAGTATCGGTATCACAGCAACCGTGGAGGGCGTTGAAACTCCGGAGCAGCTCGCGCTGCTTCGCGCTGAACACTGTCCTGAGGTGCAGGGCTATCTAATTAGCCAGCCACAATCGGCGGTGGAAATCGCCCGGCTGATAGAGGCGACGCCAGCCTGGATTTCCCCGGCATTAGTGTAGAGGCATTTGTATAGAAGCATTGGCTCATTTGTCGGCCTATTTTTGAACTGAATTGGGCTGATTAAGTTGAGCGTGGAGTGTCGCCGCATAGGGCTGTAGAAAGCCATGGATATAGCAGGTAAGGGCGAAATTATCGGCCAATGTCTTAAGTATTGTTATTCACAAACTATTGGTGAGCGGAACCAGCCTGCAAAGCACCCGGTAGAGACGACATCCGGTAAGTATGGCTTCCTGAGTTGTTTCTACCGGTGAAGCGTCACAATTGAATTTTTTGATACCGCAAAGCGGTCTATAGAGAAGGGAAGGCACGCCAGACAATATGTCGTGCCGGAAACATATCGAACCGGAGATTTCAATGAACGCCAATGGCATATCGTCGGTATTCCCGTGCTTCGCTTGCAGTTGGAGCTTGCTATGAGCTGGCCACCTGCCGTTGAACTCGTTGGTAAGTCCGTTAGGCTTGAGTTTTTAAGTCAAAGACATGCTGGAGGGTTGTCTCTAGGTATTCGGGATGGAGACTTATGGAAGCTTTGGTATACTTCGATTCCAGCGCCGAATCAGACCGAAGCTGAAATTGACCGCCGCTTAAAGCTGCATGCGGAGGGTAAGATGCTTCCTTTTACGGTTTTTGACCAAACAAGCGGGAACGCTATCGGCCTGACCACTTATATGAATATTGATGCAGTTAATCGACGTCTAGAAATTGGTTCAACCTGGCTCCGCCGTTCCGCCCAACGCTCGAGTGCTAACACCGAATGCAAGTTTCTCCTACTACGTCATGCGTTTGAAGTTTTGGATTGTATTGCGGTAGAATTCCGCACTCATTTTTTCAACCATCAAAGCCGACGAGCAATAGAGCGCTTAGGAGCCAAAGTTGATGGCATTCTTCGTTCGCATCAGGTCGACGCCGATGGTACGCTGCGTGATACCGTCGTTTATAGTATAATCGCATCTGAATGGCCAACGGTTCGCCGCCATCTTGAATGGCTACTCAGCAAGCCGAGCTATTTATAAAAATAGGTCGCAAGATAAAGTAGTATCACAAAGCCTGGTCGAATGCCCAGGCGTTGTGAACTCATCGACTATTTTGCAGCTGGTAATACAACGGATTCCAGATCATGCTGAATACCGATTAGTATCTGAGGCGTGCGGACTTTTAAGAATGAATACCAGGCAAAACCGATCAACATATAAACCGCAAATGCATAAGGAAAATATTTATATGGCGCTGCGGGCACAGGATAGACGCTTCCTACCAGTGAAAGCACCATAAACACCGCACCCAAGCCTCCAATGACAACATCCCTCTTTTTCAATTCACCATCGCGCTTCATTAGCATCGGCGCGCTAACAGAGCAGAGGAAATAAACAATAATAAAGCCATAGGAGGCGAGAGTACCGTACCAGCCAAAGGTATTGGTTTCCGAATCGCCGGCGAAAGCGGCGCAAACGATGAAGTTACCAATTGCGCCTGCGGTTAAGGCCAGATAGGGCGTCTTGCGGGTTTGATGTACATTGCCCATGGAATTATGAACGAAGCCATAACGGCCAAGCGAAAACAGCATGCGGCCAAAGGCATTCAAAGACGCCAACGCACAGGCAAACGAACTGATTGTGGCACCAAAATAAACGGGTGCTGTCATATACTTTCCGATAGCATTTGTAATATCGCCTAGGGGAGCGGAACTTGCGCCGAGCTTTGTTGCGTTATCGCCAAAACCCTGAGTAATGACATAAGTTGTGAGGACAAAGAATATGCCAGAAGAAATGGCCGTCCAAATAATCGCTCTAGGGATCACTTCTTTTGGATTGCGCGTTTCCTTCCCGAGGGAGGCTGCACTCTCGAAGCCAACGTAGGAGAAAATCGCAAAGACGATTGCTTGCGCGACGCCGCCGAATTTAGCACCTTTTAGAGAAAACTGAGCTGCATCGGGCTTGAAGCTATAATGCGAGAGCGTGACTACGATGACAGCGAGAATGATAGTGACTGAAATTGCTTCGAGCGTCAGGCCAATCCGCGAAGAAATGCGAATATCGCGGCTGGCGAACGCCCAAATCAGAGCGGATAGAATAAGATACATGAAAATGTTGGAAATGCCAAAGGTGATGCCTAAAGAAGCAAAAAAAGTTTTGGCAAAAATAGAAGTGGCGACTGTCAATGCCATTGCGGTAAAAAGATAGGCCGCCAACATCGCCCAGCCAGCCAGCATGCCGTAAGATGGCCCAAGACTACGGGAGACGTACACGAAAAAAGATCCGGCTGCTGGGATGCGCCCAGCAAGCTTGGCGATGTTGAGCGCCACGACTAGTAACGCTACGGTGGCGATAACATAAACCAGCCAGGATGCGGTCCCTGCGATCCCCGCAACTACCGCAACCGCAAGCGCCGGCGTGAGTGTGGGCGAAACGTTGGCGACAGATTGCCCCAATGTCTCGATAAATGACAAACTATCTTTTCGAAGCTCTGACATAAAACCGACTCCCGCTCGTGTTTACGGTTAAGAAGATCAGTTTCTTTTGAAGCAATTTTTATGCCAACGGATTTCTAAGCAAGAGTGGTAAAAAAACGGCGCGGTTGGTCCTTATTAGATTATATTTTATGCTGACGTGATTTCAATTTGCCTTATAAATGGACGTAAGCGTCGCTGAGGGAATATTATGAATATTGGTAGCCCATTCGAACGAAGCGTTGCCGAGCACGACGCATAATGCGTTACTCGGATAGGCTCTCAAACAAACGCTTCGATCGTTGCAGCCATCTGTGACCGGCAGCAGTATGCACCTTACGAACTCAAGCAACATTGCATAGAGTTTCGTCAACTCGACAATCTTTTGTATTAGCAGTCTAGCGTTGCCTGGCGTTCCCATTGGCTTAGATGCGCCGCGTATTCGCACCATTCCGCATGTTTAAGTTTGGCATAGGCTGAAACGAAAGGCTTTCCAAGTGAGACGTTCAGCATTGTCGAGGATTGGAACGCACGCAGGGCGTCCAGTAGGTTAAGCGGGAGGCGTTTGGCATTTTGTACCGTATGGCCATCGGTATACATGTTGATATCCAGACGTTCTCCGGCTGGCGTTTGCTTTTCAATGCCGTCGAGGCCCGCTGCAAGAATGCCGGCTTGCAGTAGATAAGGATTGGCTGCTCCGTCAGCGAGGCGCATCTCAAAACGGCCGGGCTCAGGAATCCGGATCATGTGTGTGCGATTGTTGCCGGAATAGGTCACGGTGTTTGGCGCCCAGGTGGCGCCCGAGATGGTTCGCGGAGCGTTAATACGTTTGTAGGAATTGACGGTAGGGTTCAGTAGAGCTGCGAGCGCATCAGCATGGTCGATGATGCCACCTATAAAATTATAGCCCAGAGCTGAAACACCAAGCTCACCGGTTTTATCCTCGAATAGGTTTTTACTCCCCTTCCACAACGAGACATGGGAATGGCACCCTGAGCCGGTCAAGCCGAGAAAAGGTTTTGGCATAAAAGTAGCGCGAAGGCCATGTTTTTCTGCAATGGATTTAGACATAAATTTGAAAAAAACGTGCCGATCAGCAGTGACGAGCGCGTTATCGTAGGTCCAATTCATTTCGAACTGACCGTTGGCGTCCTCGTGGTCGTTCTGATACGCCTCCCATCCGAGGGCTAGCATCGCATTGCAGATTTCTGTAATAACTTCATAACGGCGCATTAATGCACTGGCATCATAGCATGGTTTTGTCGCAGTATCAGCAAAATCCGCAATCGCGGTCCCGTCCGGCAAGGTAAGGAAAAACTCGCATTCGACGCCAGACTTCATTTCAAAACCGGCTTCGGATGCGTGGGCCATGACATTTTGCAGCACGTTGCGTGGCCCTTGGCCAATGCGCTCGCCGTTCATATAAATGTCGGAGGCAAGCCAACCGACTTCGGGTTTCCAAGGCAACTGAATCAGCGTGGCCGGATCTGGAACCGCGAACATATCAGCATCGGCGGGAGAAAGATCAAGCCAGGTCGCAAAACCCGCAAAACCGGCGCCGTTTTTCTGCATGCCCGCGATTGCGGCAGCGGGAACCAATTTTGCGCGCTGGCTGCCGAACAGATCGGTATAAGATATGAGAAAGTATTTGATGTCCTTCTCGCGGGCCACCGCCGATAGATCTATGGTCATTCAGACTCCTATTGCTATGCCGGGAATCCAGCTAGTCCCTGCGAGCGGAACCTGAGCCATGGCGGCAGCCTCAATCGTCAGGGCCACGAGATCTTCCGGTTCCAGATTATGTAGATGGCTTTTACCGCACGCACGCGCGATGGCCTGGGCTTCGAGCGTGAGAACGGAAAGATAGTTTGCCAGCCGTCTGCCTGCTTTAACGGGATCAAGCCGAGTGGCTAGGAGGCTATCTTGTGTGGTAATGCCAGCGGGGTCTTTGCCCTCATGCCAGTCGTCATAGGCCCCGGCTGTGGTCCCAAGCTTTGCGTATTCGGCTTCCCATTCTGGGTCATTGTCTCCGAGTGCGATAAGGGCAGCGGTGCCGATAGCGACTGCGTCGGCACCGAGCGCAAGAGCCTTCGCAACATCCGCACCAGTACGGATGCCGCCGGAGACGATGAGTTGGACCTGGCGGTGGCAGCCGAGCTCTTGTAGTGCCTGCACGGCCGGACGGATAGCGGCAAGAATCGGCAGGCCGACATGTTCGATGAATACTTCCTGCGTTGCGGCGGTTCCGCCTTGCATGCCATCCAGCACAACGACATCGGCACCGGCCTTGACGGCAAGCGCGGTATCGTAAAATGGCCGGCTGGCGCCGACCTTCACGTAGATAGGCTTTTCCCAGTTGGTGAGCTCGCGCAATTCCAGAATTTTAATCTCAAGATCGTCGGGTCCCGTCCAGTCCGGATGCCGGCAGGCTGAACGCTGGTCGATGCCCTCGGGCAGGTTGCGCATGGCAGCGACGCGAGGCGAAATTTTTTGGCCGAGCAGCATTCCGCCGCCGCCTGGTTTGGCGCCCTGGCCAATGACAATTTCGATGGCGTCGGCACGCCGTAAATCCGCAAGGTTCATGCCGTACCGGGAGGGAAGATATTGATAAATAAGCGTCTGGCTATGGCTGCGCTCTTCCTCGGTCATACCGCCATCGCCGGTGGTTGTTGATGTACCCACCGCTGTGGCGCCACGACCGAGAGCCTCCTTCGCATTGCCCGAAAGCGCGCCAAAAGACATGCCTGCAATAGTAACCGGGATTTTGAGGTTGATGGGTTGTTTGGCAAAGCGTGTGCCCAGCGTCACTTCCGTGCCGCAACGCTCGCGATAGCCTTCTAGCGGGTAGCGTGAAACCGAGGCGCCGAGGAAAAGCAAATCATCGAAATGTGGCAACTTACGTTTCGCACCACCACCGCGAATGTCGTAAATGCCAGTTGCTGCCGCGCGCTGGATTTCCGCGATGACATGCCGATCGAAGGTGGCCGAGAAGCGCGGCAACGTGCGGGGAATGTGCGGCCCGATGGATTCGTTCATATCAGTAATCTCCCGCATTATCGACATGAAAATGATACAGTCTGCGCGCTGATCCATAGAGTTTGAAATCTTGCGAAGAAGCGTCCGAGCCAGATTTTCGCAATAGATTTTCAAGAATAGAGTGAATTTGCGGCGTCATTGGTTTCTCCTCACAATCAGCGCCAAGGCTGGAGACACTGCCGCGTACGAAAATTTTCGCTTCGTAGAGGGAATCGCCCAGCGCCTCACCAGCATCGCCAAGGATAACGAAATTGCCCGATTGCGCCATAAACCCGCTCATATGACCGGTTGAACCTTTGACGACGATGTCAATGCCTTTCATGGAAATGCCGCAGCGGGCAGAGGCATTTCCTTCAACGACCAATAATCCGCCATGCCCTGTAGCTCCGGCGGCTTGGCTTACATCGCCAAGCACATGCACAACGCCAGACATCATATTCTCCGCAACACCGGCGCCCGCATTGCCATGAATGGTAATTTTTGCTCCGTCATTCATGCCGCCGCAATAATATCCAACATGCCCGTCGATATGGATGGAAACAGGTGCTGTGATACCGGCCGCAATCGCATGCTCGCCGCGCGGGTTTAAGATACTCCACGCGGTTTCGTTGCCGCTGTCATTAAGTGACTGTAACATTGTATTCAAGGTGCGCAGCGGTTTGGCCGCCAGATCGAATATGACGCTATCGGCCTCCCCGCGCTTCAAGGCTATGCTCATGCAGCATGCTCCCAGAAATAGACCTTCGCTGGTTCTGGTTCAAAAAGATTTGCTTTGGAGATTCCGGGTAAGCTGGCGAGTGCGCGATATTCCGAACCAAAGGCGACGTAATCTTCGGTCTCCGCCATGACGGCCGGTTTGCATGCCACCGGGTCCCGCAGCACACCGAAACCCGTTTCAGTGCCGACGACGAAAGTGTAGAAGCCATCGAGCACGCCGATTGCGGAAGCGAGTGCTTCATTTAACTTCGCACCCTTCCGCATTTTCAACGACAGGAAACCGGCGGCGACTTCGGTATCATTGTGGGTCTCAAAATGCACGTGCTCGCGCATCAAACGGCGCCGCATGTCATTGTGGTTCGACAATGAACCGTTGTGAACCAGGCACTGGTCCGGGCCGGTCGAGAAAGGATGCGCGCCCTGAGTTGTAACCGCGGATTCAGTGGCCATGCGAGTATGTCCGATCGCATGACTGCCGGACATTTCCATGAGCCGGAAACGGTTTGAGACACGCTCTGGAAGGCCGACACCTTTAAAGAGCTCCATACGGGAGCCAGTGGCGACGATGGCAATCTCTGGAAAAGTCGAGAGCTTAGCAGAAATTTCGGAGGTGCGTGATTCATGAATTGTAAGCACGGCGTGATTATCACGAGTTTTACAATTAGCGCCAAGCTCGGCTGCCAGCTGAGCAAAGTCGAAATTTTCGGGCCCGCGCAATGTGAATTTTACATGTTCCGCGATAACGGGACCGTAAACCGCAAAACCTGCGGAATCCGGCCCCCGGTCGGTTAGTACGGTCAGCATGGCAGAGAGAAGCCCCCCCAACTCAGGTTCCATTGCCTGGTTTTTTAGGAAAATGCCCGCAATGCCGCACATAATTCGCCCCATCATGGTTGATGAGTTGAAAGAATAACCAGAGATGGCGGTCATCGTCAACCTATAAGAATGATTCATTCTTAAGGAGAAATACTAAATATCCTTCTATCCGGGACGCGATGTGACTGGCTTACGCCGATGCGGGCTCTCCCTTAATCCGCTTCTCGGCTATGTGTGATGATGGAAAGAAATGTCATAGGCTTGACCAGGAGCCTTTCGGGGCCATGCGGAGCGGCGGCGTCAAACATTAAAGCGTCGCCAGGGGTGAGATGATAGGACTGATCGCCGTGGCGGTACATCACCTCGCCGGTCAGCATATAGATAAATTCCGTACCTTGATGTTGGAAGGCGGGATAAGGTGCCGCGTCTTTGTGTAAGGTTATATGATAGGGTTCAACCTTAAACGCTCCGCCGAGCGCGTGGCCGAGTAGGCGGTATCGGTGCCCTACCTTGCTGCCCCGGCGTTCGATCACCACGCCGGTTCCAGCTTTAACAAACGAGCAGTCTCGCTTTTCCTCAAAATTGGAAAAAAAAATCGTGATGGGCACATCCAGGGCAGTTGCCAGGCTTTGAAGGCTGCCGAGCGAGGCAGATATCTGTCCGTTTTCGATTTTCGACAGCATACCACCTGAAAGGCCTGCGGACGCGGCAAGCTCCGCGACCGTGATGCCGACGCCGCGACGAAGCTGGCGAACCTTGGCGCCGATTGCTTGTTCTAAAGTAAACTCTGACACTGCCTGAGCTGAGGAACTGGTGACGTAACGGTTAGCGCTGTTTTCGGGCAACGAAGCTTCGCTCATCTCGACTTTGGCAGACCCAGACGTTGATCGCATACGGGTCTTAGACTTCGTTTCCATACAACCGTATTATGATGCGGAAGTTGAAAACGCCAGCGTTTTTAGCATGCAAATCCGATGTGGATTGCGATGTGCTGGCCAGGACCTACGGATTAAACACCACTGTCTTTTTCCCATTCAAGATTACCCGGTCCTCCAAATGGTAGCGCACGGCGCGGGCCAGTACCCGGCGCTCAATGTCACGGCCCTTACGGATAAGGTCGTCCGGCCTATCGGCATGGGAAATGCGCTCGACATCCTGTTCGATAATCGGGCCCTCATCCAGCTCGGCCGTGACATAATGCGCGGTGGCGCCGATGAGCTTGACACCGCGCGAATGCGCCTGATGATATGGCTTCGCTCCTTTGAAGCCAGGCAGAAACGAGTGGTGGATATTGATGCATTTGCCCGCGAGCTTGGCCGTGAGCGCGTCCGACAGCACTTGCATGTAACGCGCCAGCACTACGAGTTCCGTCCCCGTCTCCCGCACCAGCGACCATATCTGCGCTTCCTGCTCCATTTTGCTCTCGCGGGTGAGGGGCAGATGATGAAACGGAATGCCGGCGATGTCCGCTGCCGCGACATTCTCCGGCGCGTGGTTGGAGACGATGGCAACGGGCGTCATTGCCAGCTCGCCGATGCGCCAGCGGTAGAGCAAATCTACAAGGCAATGGTCGAATTTTGAAACCAGCAGCAGCACGCGGCGCGGGACGATATGGCTGCTGATTTTGTGGTTAAGCGCGAAAGCCTCGCCGATCGGCGTGAAACCCTCGCACACGGGGTTGATCTCAAGGCCGGGCGCCAGATCGAAGGCGATGCGCGCGAAGAAATCGCCGGTCTCGGTATCGTCGAATTGCTGCGCCTCGCGGATGTCCGCACCCTGCTGGAACAGATAGGTCGTGACGGCGGCAACAATGCCGGGGCGGTTGCGGCAGGAAAGAGTCAGTACATAGCTTGGGTGCGGCATTTTTTGGTTCCGGTGCGGTTGCGGGGTGCGTCAGTTTACGCCGTGCTATATTCAACGCCAGATTTCGAATTCATGTGCAGCTTCGATGACCGCGTGGGCTAGCGCCTCGGCATAGCTTCTGAAACAGGCGAGCAGCCAGCAGCTGTTATCTTCTCGCCATATCTTCACCCCGATATAGCCAGCCAAAGTGATGGCTACCGCATCAGCCGGAAACGCGTTTTCGTGCAGGTCTATGGGAACAAGTTTTGCCAGGGTTTTTCGCGCATTGGGGCCTATGATGCGGATGAGAAAATGCCCGTCGCTCTGGTCCGTGACTGCGGCAATTTTTTCCTTTACCGCACCGCGGATGGTTTGTAGAAGCGCGTCGTCTTCCGAGATGACGAGCCAGCAATTGGGTCCGGACCAGAGATAGGCGGCGCCGTTACTGACTATGCGGCGGGGGACGGATGGAAGCTCGAGTCCCAGAGCTTGGTTCAATGCGCCTGTTTGGCCCCGGAAAGCGGCAAGGCTCACGACGCTTCGGTGTGCCACGGGCTGAACCATCGATGTCGCCGCCAGCACAGGCGCGGAAGGTTCAAGCATAAAGCCGGCTTCCGGAAGGGTCGTAAAACACTGGCGGTACAACTTCGGCCAGCGTATCACCGTTGCGGATGGGATCGTAGACGCGAATATTTTCGCCAAGCCGCGCCGGGCCATTGGCAAGCAAAGCGAGTGCGATTGGATGGCCGACCGTGGGCGAAAACGCGGCGGAGGTGATGTAACCTTCGTCGTTGGGAGGACTCGTTGCGGCGCTTGGCGCGAGTAAATGACTGCCCGCGCGGAGCATGGTGATATTATCGAGCGGTTTGAGCCCAACCAGCGTGGGCCGCGCGGGGTCTGTAAGTGCTGGGCGGCCGCTCAAGGCACGACCGATGAAATCCTTCTTTTTCGAGAGCAGTTTGGCGAGGCCGAGATCATGTGCAGTGGTTTGACCATTGAACTCCGGGCCGGCCGGATGACCTTTCTCGATGCGCATGATGCCAAGCGCCTCCGTACCATAAGGGGTAATGTAGTCCTTGCCGAGTTCAATCAGGCGTTGCGCAATCGTGTTGCCGAAACGCGCAGGCACGGCAAGTTCAAAAGCAAGTTCTCCGGAAAATGAAATTCGAAACAGTCTAGCCGGGGTACCACCGCAAACTGTGATGCTAGCGGCTGCCATATAAGGAAAGTTTTCGTTGGAAAGATCTTCCGGCTTGTCGGCGATTTTTTGCAGAACGCGGCGTGAATGCGGGCCAGCAATGGTGAGCTGTGCCCATTGGTCGGTGACAGAAATGATCGAAATATTCAGTTCTGGCCAAATCACCTGGTGGCAGAATTCCAAGTGCTGGAGGACCTTGGCGGCGTTGGCGGTGGTGGTAGTCATGATGAAATGGGTAGCGCCTAAACGCGCACAGGTGCCATCATCCATGGCAAAGCCGTCCTCACGCAGCATCAGCCCATAGCGCGCACGGCCGATCGCGAGATTTGTCCAGCTATTGGCATAGACGCATTCCAGAAACTTCGCCGCATCAGGTCCCTGTATATCGATTTTACCAAGCGTAGTGACGTCGCAAATGCCGGCGGCATTGCGCACGGTGTTCACCTCGCGCCTTACCGCCGCGGCCCAATCCTCGCCCTGCCGTGGGAAATAATGCGCACGCATCCATAGCCCACTCTCGATGAAAGCTGCGTTCTGCGTTACAGCCCACTCATGTGTCGGCGTAAGGCGTTTGGGTTTGAAATGCGGCCCGCGATGCGTGCCAGCCAGCGCGCCGAGAGCAACTGGCGTGTAAGGCGGCCGGAAGCGCGTACTACCGGTCTGCGGGATGGTTTTGCCGGTGGCTGCGGCCATTAGGGCAATCGCGTTGACATTTGCGGTTTTGCCCTGGTCGGTCGCCATACCGAGCGTGGTGTAGCGTTTGAGGTGCTCGACCGATACGAAGCCTTCCTGCTTTGCAAGCGTGATGTCGGCGGCTGTGACATCGTTCTGAAAATCGATGAAGGCTTTTGCCTTGGTTTTTCCAGGCTGCCAACACGGCACGATATCGGTGTTGATATTTTGCCCAGCAGCGGCGCCGGTAACGGCCATATTGGGCGGCAGCGTACCGGGAACAAAAGTCGAAATTGATTCATCCCAGACCGGCCGCCCATCAAGATGCGAGGTGAGGTGCAGCGCCGGGTTCCAACCGCCGGACATCGCGATGAGATCGCAAGGCAAATGAATTACGCTGCCATGCCGTGTTAAAATTTCCGCGCCGGTAACCTCAATCCTGCCGAGTGCGCGGTTAATGGCCGCACCCGCGAAAACCGGAGCGCCTGCTTCGGCAGCAAGCGATTGCACACGTCGTGAACTGGCTGGACGGCAGTCAACGACGCCTGAAATAGTAATACCAGCGGCAGTCAGTGTATTGATGGTGCTGGCTGCGTCGTCATTATTGATGAATAATATAGCGCGGCGCCCGGGTGCCACTGCGTAACGGTTGATATACCCCCGCACGGCGTTGCTGAGCATAATTCCAGGCAGATCGTTATTGCCGAAGACCAGCGGTCGTTCGATGGCGCCGCTCGCCAGGATGCTGCGCCCGGCGACGATTCTTATAAAGCGTTGCCGAGGCGCATTTTCCGTTTGCAGGTGGTCAGTGAGTCGCTTTACAGCGCCAAAGACGCCACCGTCATAGGCGCCAAATACAGTACAACGAGTAAGGACTGTGACATCCTCCAGGCAGGCGGTCTCGGCAATTTTTCCATCGTTCAGGGCTTGGCCGCCGAGGTTGGCGTTTTCGTCGCAGAGGATTACGCGGTTTCCAGCCTTGCTTGCTTCTCGGGCGGCGGCAATGCCCGCTTCGCCGCCGCCGATGATCAACACATCGCAGAATATCATAGATTTTTCGTAAACATCCGGGTCTGGTAACGCGGCACTTCGGCCCAAACCGGCGGCGCGGCGGATTATGGGCTCATAAAATCTCTCCCAGAAAGAGGCTGGCCACATAAAGGTTTTATAGTAAAATCCCGCGGCAAAAAACGGGGCTAAAACCGAGTTTATCGATTGAATGTCGAATTTTAGATTGGGAAAGCGATTCTGGCTCGCCGCGGTAAGACCGTCAAATAATTCAGCAACGGTGGCACGTGTATTAGGCTCGCGCCAGGCGCCGGCGCGCAGTTCGACAAGTGCATTTGGTTCTTCCGATCCAGCGGATAAAATACCGCGGGGCCGATGATATTTAAAACTGCGGCCGATGAGTTTTACATTATTGGCGATCAGGGCTGAAGCTAGTGTGTCGCCCGCATAGCCCTGGTAGAACTTACCGTCGAAAGTGAAACCAAGCGGCCTGGTACGGTCGATCAGGCCGCCGGAAGGAAGTCGATGCGCGGTCATGTACGTGCCATCGCGGCTTGCACATTCAAGACTTCATGCGTGGCAAGATCGCGTGTGACGATCAACCACCCATGGCAACCAGCCCCATGATACCAGAATTCCTCGTGCGGACCGGTGGCGTTGTCACGGAAATAAACATAGTCCGTCCATTCTTTCGTCGGCGCGGTACCGCCATCTCTCGGGCGTTTTACGGTCGCATCGCCATGATAGAGAAATTCTTCCAAGCCGCGCGGGCCGCAATGAGGACAGGAAATACGCATCAGTGGAGATTCGGCTGCGCGCCGACACCTTTCTCATCAATAAGCTTTCCCTCCGCAAACCGGTCCAGACGGTAGGCGCTTGCAACCTTATGCGGGACGTTTTGGGCGATGAGATGCGCGAAGCATAAGCCGGAGGCAGGAGTCGCCTTAAAACCGCCATAACACCAGCCGGCATTGAGGTAGAGATTGTCAATCGGTGTACGATCGATAATTGGCGAGCCGTCCATCGTCATGTCCATGACCCCGCCCCAGTGGCGCAACAAACGAGCGCGGCCAAGCATAGGCATCAGCGCCATGCCGCCTTCGCACACATCTTCGATTGCCGGTAGATTGCCGCGGCCGGCGTAAGAATTATAGCCGTCGATATCACCTCCGAACACCAAACCACCTTTGTCCGACTGCGAAATATAAAAATGTCCGGCGCCGAAGGTAATCACGTGGTGGACTAGGGGCTTCATCGCCTCGGACACGAACGCCTGAAGCGCATGGCTCTCGATCGGCAAGCGCAATCCAGCCATGGCGGCAACAAGGGAAGACGCACCGGCGACGGCAATCCCAAGTTTTTTTGCGCCGATAAAGCCGCGCGTGGTTTGAACGCCGGTAACTCTGCCTTTATTTTGTGGAATATCTAGGACTTCGCAATTTTGGATAATATCGACACCGAGGCGGTCGGCCGCGCGCGCATAGCCCCAGGCGACAGCGTCGTGCCGCGCCGTGCCTCCGCGTCTTTGAAGCAATGCGCCTTGGATGGGGAAGCGCGCATTGGTATAATTCAGATAGGGAATTTTGCTGCGCAGGGTCTCGCGGTCGAGAAGCTCTGCATCCACGCCGTGCAGGCGCATGGCGTTTCCTCGCCTGGCATAAACGTCGCGCTGTGCGTCGGAGTGAAAAATATTGAAGACGCCACGCTGGCTGACCATGGCGTTGTAGTTGATGTCCTGCTCGAGCCGCTCCCAGAGCTTCATGGATAGCTCGTAGAATGGCAGATTGCCGGGCAGCAGATAATTGGAACGGATGATGGTGGTGTTGCGGCCAATGCTCCCCGAGCCGAGCCAGGATTTTTCCACGACCGCGATGCGCCCGGCCTGATAGTTTTTGGCGAGATAATAAGCGGTCGCCAGCCCGTGGCCGCCGCCGCCGACGATGACAATGTCATAATCCAGCTTGGGTTCGGCGTCCCGCCAGACTGGTTTCCACCCGCTATGGCCGCGCAATGCCTCTTTGAAGACGGTAAAACCAGAATATTTCAAAAAAGTTCGCCTGACATAGCTGGGACAAACATTCCTATGAGTTAATTCATATTATGCAAAGGAATGAATTGGATGTCAAACGGCTGTCGGCCGTCAGTTATAAAATTTTTTAAAAGTTGGAATTCCTGGCTGGCCTAGAAAAATCGGCGCAGCAGAAGAAATAAAAAGCCAGCCGCAAAAATAGATGTCGCGAGTTGCCAGAGTTGCAATTGAGACGGCGGAAAGGCCTTGTGCACCGTGGGAAGTTCCTCAGCAGTGTTGACCAGACCAAATTGCAGCGCACTGGCGAATTCACCGGCATCTTCGTAGCGATCCGCTGGTTTTGGAGCGAGTGCGCGGGAGAGGCATTGCCCGACCCATCGGGGTAGATCTGGTCGCAGCCGGGCGAGCGGCACCACCTCGAGCTGGCCGAAAGGATAAGAGCCACCGCTGTACATGCGATAGAGCGTGACGGCCAGAGCATATACCTCTGTCCGCGCGCTGGCAGGTGTGCCTTGCAGTATTTCGGGGGCCATATAGCGGATGGTTCCGCCTGGTTTAACTGAATCGGCCATATCGATGCCCGGCAGATAGGCAAGGCCGAGATCAAGCAGGCGCACCTCGCCTCTTTCCAGTAGCATAATATTCTCGGGCTTGATGTCACGATGCACGATCTGGATGGCGGCCAGATCCTGTACCGCCTCGCAAAGTTGCAGCGCGATGCCATGACCTTCCGGCAAAGAGACGGGTGGAGTGCGGTGCAGCCGCGTCTCTAATGTCTCACCTTTGTAGAGAGGCATAACCAGATAAAGGCTGGACCTGCGGTCTGGAGCAAGCTCAAGATAGCGTGCGATGCCAGACCCGCGCAGGGTGGCGCCGATCCACGTCTCGCGCATGAAACCTGCAGCGAAGACCGCGTCCTGTAGCATGGAAGGGAGCGGGATTTTAAGGGCAACCTCGCGTTTTCCGATGGTGTCATACGCGGCTTTAAGCATGGTGTAGCGGCCGCGATAGAGCGTTTTGCCTATCGTGAAACCATCCCACACATCGCCTTCACGCGGGGCAGGACGCAGCGGCAGGTCCGCGAGCTCGGCGTGGGCCGCTGTCGATCCAGCAGGGGCTTGCACGATATCCAGTACCATCACGCTGATGTCACGGTCGGCGGAAGGTGTCAGGGCCATGATTGCCGAAGCAAAATCGGATGCTCCTAATCGGGAGCTCAGCTGTTTGGTAAGCCTAGCGTGGACCTCATCCGGGTTAATGTTCTCTATCCCGGTAAGAAGAATATAGCGATCGGCCGGTTCGGCTTCTTCTTCAGAGTAGTCAATGCTAACGTCAGGTTCCAGACCGAGCATACGGACGGGTGCTTGGCGGCTATCGGGCGCGCCGGTTGTATGGTCCCGCAACAAGGGTACGAGCGTACCGCCCCGGTCGCGATATATTTGGCATGCACCGATAGAGGCGAGGCCGACCCTGGATTGATGAAACATGACGGTAGTGAGCGTGACCGGGATGGGATAGCCTAAGCCGTGTGCCTGAGCGAATAGCCAGCGGTTGATCGCAGTAAGCGCCACGCTGGCGGCGCGCCTTGCGGATAATGTGCGCTGCGCCCCGAAATAGCCTTCCGCCAGGGAATGCGCGGCGAGTTGCGCGGTGGTCCCAGCGGCGCGATGACCAGGTGGAGCGGGATGCGCGCTCGCCATCACGGCGATAATGCCGCGCTCCGGATACCCAAACGAAACGCCGGCATAAACGGCATAGAAATTGCGGCTCTCGCACGAAGCGGCGGTGGCTGCAAAGCCGGTTGCAATCGCCCAGCCTCCATTATGCATGGGTTCGGTTTCACCTGTCACGGTTCCGGCCGCTCGGTTCTTGTCCTACCCGTACAGTGCTCGTGCGGTATCATGCAAATCAGACCGGAAATCCAATGCAGATGGCCATATAGGCTATGTGCAACATGCTCCAGCCCATCCGGCAATATATACCGCTCCGATATGTTGAACAAGACGATTGCTTTGCGCTGGTGCAGTTCGCAACCTTGTCCCTTTCTCAATTCAGGCTTGATCTGCGATCCCCGGTGTTTGGCGTATTGCACTATTATATTAGCATGGCCCATCTATCCAACATGAACGTGATGGCCGAAATTAGCCCGCCCGTCCTCCGCCCCATGCGACCGCAGCGGGCAACTGGCCGCCTTGGATTGTCGTTCCGGCACGATCGGTCCACCGGCTTCACGCGTATTGAAAGATTTTACCAGGAAGGTTGCCTAAAAGCCCGATTGCTGCATCCGGCTGGAGCCTGCCTTTGCGAGGCCGTGCTGATGAATATTTCGGGCGGTATTGCTGGCGGCGACGATCTGAGAGCCTCCATGGTAATAGGCGACCAAGCGCGGGTTTGCTTTGCGGGGCAGGCGGCGGAGCGGATTTATCGGGCGCTCGGGGATGACGCAGCCTGCATTACGACCACGATTACGGTAGGGAAAGACGCGCGAGCCGAGTATTTGCCGCAGGAGACGATCCTGTTCGACGGGTTCAAGCTGTCGCGGTCACTGGAAATCGAACTGGCGGAAGACGCAAGCTTCCTTGGGGTCGAGAGCCTAGTGTTCGGCAGACGCGACATGGGCGAAACGCTGCACACAGGCACGCTGCGAGACCGGGTTGCGCTCAACCGCGACGGCAAAGTTCTTTTGATCGACATGATTCGCCTTGAAGGCGATGTTCATGGCCTGCTTGCCCGCAAAGCGGTCGCGAATGGCGCGGCGGCGATGGCGACGATTATCTTTGCGGTTCCAGGCGTGGCGAGATGGCTCGAGCCGGTGCGAAAGTTATTGAACGATACGTCTTGCGAGGCTGGCGCGTCAATCGTGGAAGGTGTTCTATCGGTGCGTGTGCTCGCGCGTTCATCATATTTGGTCCGCGCAATGGTAGTTGAGCTCTTGATGCTGTTTCGTAACGGCCGGCCATTGCCGCGCGTTTGGCAAAGTTGAGTTCTGAGGAATGGTAATGTGAATTTAACGTCACGTGAAAAAGATAAATTATTGATCGCCATGGCCGCCATGGTCGCGCGTAAGCGTTTGGAGCGCGGTGTCAGGCTCAATTATCCTGAGGCGATTGCGCTGATTAGCGATTTTGTGGTGGAGGGCGCGCGCGACGGCAGGCGCGTCGCCGATCTTATGGAAGCTGCCGCGCACGTGATTACACGCGAGCAAGTTATGGAGGGCGTCGCTGAAATGATTGTGGATGTTCAGGTCGAAGCAACGTTTCCGGATGGCACCAAACTCGTTACCGTGCATGAGCCGATCCGATGATCCCCGGTGAGATTTTAGTCTTGCCCGGCGATATATTATTGAATGAAGGACGCACTCGCCTCACGCTGATGGTATCCAACTCTGGTGACCGGCCCATTCAGGCCGGGAGCCATTATCATTTTGCCGAAACGAATGCGGCGCTGGTGTTCGATCGCGCGGCGGCCTTGGGTAAGAGGCTTGATATCGCGGCCGGGACCGCGATCCGGTTCGAGCCTGGCCAGCGGCGCGAAGTCGCGTTGATCCCCTTCCGCGGTTTGCGCCGGGCCGTTGGCTTCCGCGGCTTTGTGATGGGAAATCTGCCGTAATGGCCAGAATCAGCCGGCAGGCTTACGCCGAAATGTTCGGGCCAACGGTGGGTGATCGTGTCCGCCTTGCCGATACAGAATTGTTGATCGAGATCGAGCGCGATTTCACGGTTTATGGCGAGGAGGTAAAATTTGGCGGCGGCAAGGTTATCCGCGACGGGATGGGGCAGTCCCAGCTGAGTAACGCGAAGGGAGCTGCCGATACGGTAATCACGAACACCGTCATCATCGACCATTGGGGTATTGTGAAGGCCGATATCGGGCTCATCGGCGGCCGGGTGCATAAAATTGGCAAAGCCGGAAATCCGGATATCCAGTCCGGCGTCGATATCATCATCGGTCCGGGCACCGAAATCATCGCGGGCGAAGGGAAAATTCTTACCGCCGGGGGCATCGACGCGCACATCCATTTTATCTGCCCGCAGCAGGTCGAAGAGGCGCTTGCCTCGGGCATTACCACTATGGTGGGCGGTGGCACGGGGCCTGCTACCGGCACGGCGGCAACCACTTGCACACCGGGGCCTTTTCATCTTGCGCGCATGTTGCAAGCGGCGGAGGCTTTTCCTGTAAACCTCGCTTTTGCGGGCAAGGGAAATGCCTCTCATCCAGCAGCGTTGGAGGAGATGGTGCGGGCCGGCGCCTCATCGCTAAAATTGCATGAGGACTGGGGCAGCACACCCGCCGCGATCGATTGTTGCCTCGGCGTCGCCGACCGTTTTGACGTGCAGGTCATGCTGCATTCCGACACGCTGAATGAAAGCGGATTTGTCGAAGACACGATTGCGGCTTTCAAGGGGCGCACTATTCATGCCTTTCATACGGAGGGCGCGGGCGGTGGCCACGCGCCGGATATCATCCGGCTCGCCGGGTTGGGAAACGTGCTGCCAAGCTCGACGAACCCGACACGGCCCTATACGGTCAACACGCTGGATGAGCATCTCGATATGCTGATGGTCTGTCATCATCTGGACCCCGCGATTTCAGAAGATTTGGCCTTTGCGGAAAGCCGGATTCGCAAGGAGACCATCGCGGCGGAGGATATTCTGCACGACCTTGGCGCGCTCTCGATGATCTCGTCGGACAGCCAGGCGATGGGCCGGGTTGGTGAGGTGATTATTCGTACATGGCAGACCGCGCATAAAATGAAAATTCAGCGCGGCGCATTGGCCGGAGACGGCGTCGCAGATAATTTCCGCGTGAAGCGGTATATCGCCAAATACACGATCAATCCGGCAATCGCGCACGGCATGTCGCGGGAAGTCGGTTCGATCGAAGCCGGTAAGCTGGCCGATCTGGTGTTGTGGTCTCCGGCTTTTTTTGGCGTGAAGCCTGATCTCGTATTGAAAGCGGGCAGCATCGTGATGGCCGCGATGGGCGATCCGAATGCTTCGATCCCAACACCACAGCCGATGCATTACCGCCCGATGTTCGGCGCCTATGGGCGCGCTTTGGTGGAATCCTCGTTGCTCTTCGTCTCTAGCGTCGCGCTCGACGCCGATCTCGGTCGCTCCCTTAGCCTCTCCCGCAAACTCGTGGCGGTCAGCAATACTAGGGGCGGCATCGGTAAAGCTTCCATGATCCATAATGGCGCGACGCCGGTGATCGAAGTGAATCCGGAAACCTACGAGGTGCGGTCGGACGGTGAGCTTCTAGTGTGTGAGCCTGCGGAAACATTGCCTATGGCGCAAAGGTATTTTCTGTTTTGACCCTTCAGGCGATAGCTGTACGCCGGGCCGGCGATTGGTCGGTCGAGGCAATGTGCGACACGGTAGCGTTTGACTACGACCGCCGGCATCGCCGCCGAATGCGGTTTGCCACCGATGACGGATTGGATATTCTGCTCAATCTGCCGGAAGCGGTGCATGTCCGCGATGGCGATGCGTTCGCGCTGGAAGACGGAAAATTCGTGCTGGTGCGTGCATCGCCGGAGGCTTTGTTGGAAGTCACGGCATTCGACGCCGATACGCTGGCACGCCTCGCCTGGCATCTCGGCAACCGGCATCTCGCCGTGCAATTTCTGCCGGGGCGTTTGCGGCTGCTGGACGATCACGTCATCGCCGCAATGATCACGCAACTGGGCGGAAATGCCGCACAAATCACCGCACCTTTCGACCCGGAGCCTGGCGCGTATCAACATGGCTGACGGAACCGCCCTGTTGCGGCTGTTGACCTGGATGTCGGCGGCTTTTCCAACCGGTGGTTTCGCCTATTCGCATGGGCTGGAATGGAGTGTGGAGGCAGACGACGTTACAAATGAGGCAGAGGTGATTGAGTGGATTAGGGATGTTTTGTGGCATGGTTCGCTCTGGAGCGACGCGATCCTGCTGCGTCACGCTTACCGTGCCAATAATGCTACGGCGTTGCACGAGCTTGCCGGACTCGGAGCAAGCCTTTCCCTGGCAGCTGAGCGCCGGTTGGAGACCCTGGCGCAGGGCGCGGCATTTTGTGCCGCGGCAAAGCCTTGGCCATGCGCGGCTCTCTCTGGCTTTGATGACATGCCCTTGCCTTATCCCGTTGCTGTGGGCGCGCTGGCGGCCGCGTATTCGGTCGGTGAAGACGATACGGCCTTGGCATTGTTGCACGCTGCGGCAGCCAATATGATTTTTGCCGCGCAAAGGCTGATCCCGCTCGGTCAGGATGCCGGGCTGCGCGTTCAGGCGGCACTCGAAGCTGTAATCCTCGCTGTTACCAGAGATACAAAAAATGCGGCGCTGGAGGATCTGGGCGGTGCCGCGTGGCGCGCGGAAGTCGCCACCATGCGGCATGAAACACAATATACGAGGTTGTTCCGGTCATGAATATTTCAAAAAAAGGTCCTTTGCGCGTGGGTATCGGCGGCCCTGTGGGGTCTGGCAAAACAGCATTGATGGACGCGCTGTGTAGAAAATTCAAAAATGAATATGAAATTGCCGCGATTACAAACGATATTTATACCAAAGAGGATGCGGAATTTCTTACCCGTGCAGGATCTCTGGCGCCGGAGCGAATTTTGGGCATCGAGACCGGAGGGTGCCCGCACACTGCGATCCGCGAGGACGCGAGTATCAATCTTGCCGGGGTAGCTCAACTTTGCAAGCAGTTTCCAAAATTGGATCTGCTGTTGATCGAGAGCGGTGGCGATAATCTAGCCGCAACATTCAGCCCGGAACTTGCAGATATGACGATATATGTGATCGACGTTTCCGCCGGTGATAAAATACCGCGTAAGGGAGGCCCAGGGATTACCAAGAGCGATCTGCTGGTGATCAACAAAATCGATCTCGCGCCGCTGGTCGGGGCTAACCTTGAAGTAATGGAGCGGGATGCAAAACGTATGCGTGGGAAAAAGCCTTTTATCTTCGCCAACGTCCGGGCCGGAAGCGGTGTTGCCGATATTGCTTGCTTTGTCGAAACACAGGGCGGGCTATCTACGTCAAACGCCTTATAGGCCAAGGGCTGAATGGCGCGTTAACCTTCTTCCATTGTTAACTAGCGAGCAGACGCCGCTACGACGGGAGAGGTTGATGGCTTTAAAAAATACCGGTTTTACGGCTTTATTATTGGCTGCAACTGCGCTGAGCTGGACAGCATTAGCTCATGCCGGCGGAACGGTGAAAGTCGGTATTCTTCAATCTTTGAGTGGAACCATGGCGATTTCCGAAGTTCCCCTGGAAAACGCGGAGTTGCTCGCGATAGATCAGATCAACGCCAAGGGCGGTGTCTTGGGCAAGCAGATTGTTCCTGTCGAGGAGGATGGCGCGTCTGATCCTTCCACCTTCGCGCAGAAAGCTACCAAGTTGATTGAGGAAGACAAGGTAGTTACCGTATTTGGCGGCTGGACCTCGTCCAGCCGGAAGGCAATGCTCCCCGTTTTCCAGCGTTTCAATGGTTTATTGTGGTATCCTGTGCAATTCGAGGGTAATGAGTGTTCTCCGAATATCATGTATTCCGGCGCGCAACCCAATCAGCAAGCATTGCCCGCGCTCACCTGGGCTGAACAAAAAGGGTATAAAAGCTATTTCCTGCTTGGCTCCGACTACGTTTACCCGCGAACCGCCAACCTTATTCTCAAAAAACATATCGCGCATGATGGCATGAAGCTGGCCGGGGAAGAATATGTGCCTTTGGGCGGTACGGATTTCAGCTCGATCATCGCTGAAATTCAGCAGAGCAAGCCGGATATCATTATCAATACGCTGAACGGTGATTCAAATGTTTCGTTCTTTAAACAGATGGCTGCGGCTGGCATAACGCCGGATAAGCTGCCGGTCATGAGCTTCTCTATCGCGGAGCCAGAAGCAAAGGCCATGGGCCCAAGCCTGCTCGCGGGCAGCTATACATCCTGGAATTATTTTGAGAGCCTTCCCGGCGCTGCCAACGCCGCTTTCGTCGCCGCGTATAAGGCCAAATACGGTGCCGGTTCCGTGGTCGATGACCCGATGGTCCATGGCTATGTCGATGTTTATGAATGGGCTGCCGCGGCTCGGAAGGCTGGTAGCTTCGATCCTATAAAAGTGCGCGACGCCGCGGTAGCACTAGGCTTTCAAGATAGCCCGCTCGGTGAAGTAAAATTCGCCGATAATCAAAGTATGGTGCAGTCGGCTTATATCGGTGAGTTGCAGCCCGATGGTCAGTTCAAAATCGTCTGGAAGTCACCTGGCCCGATCATACCGCAGCCCTACGACCCGCTGACCTTCCCCGGCAAAACCTGCATGATCGAGCACTGATTTTTTAAAAGATACTGGCACACGGGATGTCGGATGCGTCCCACTTGTCAGCGTTATCGGGGCGCCTGCATGAATGAATCCGCATTTCTCCTGGGCCAGGTTTTCAACGGTTTCTCCGTGGCCTCGCTGTTCATTCTGGCGGCCCTTGGTCTCGCCCTTAGCTTTGGCTTAATGCGCGTCATCAACATGGCGCAGGGCGAAATGTTGATGCTAGGCGGATACCTCGCATATATGACGTTACAGATTGTGCCTGGCCCTGCCGGCATTCTCGTCGCGATGCCAATGGCGTTTCTCGGGGCGGCGCTGCTCGGCGGTATTCTGGAGTGGACCGTCATCCATCGGCTTTCCGCTCGCCCGCTGGATACGTTGCTCGCGACCTGGGGTGTAAGCCTGGTTCTACAACAGGCTGCCCGCAATTTGTTCGGGGCGATCGGCGTCGAAGTTACCGCGCCCAGCTGGCTTGATCACACCATCTCTATCCATTCCGGTTTTCTCCAAGGGTTGGACTTGCCTGATACCCGCATCTTCATTCTTATCGTCGCCGCCATCGTGCTTGCGGGGATCGCGCTTCTGCTCAACAAAACCCGCCTCGGCCTTTATGTGCGTGCGGTTAACCAAGATCGTGCCACAGCTGCCGCCATGGGCGTAAATGCACGGCTTATTGATCTCACTGTCTTTGCGCTTGGCACTGGCGTTGCCGGGCTTGCAGGCGTTATTCTCGCACTCCTCGGACCTGTGACTCCAACGGTCGGGCAGAACTATATCGTGCCGGCATTTCTCGTGGTGATTCTGGGCGGTTTGGGCAGTCTTGTCGGCACCACGCTTGCCTCCATTATCATCGGATTGTTCACCGCTCTGATCGAGATTTTTGTGGATGTCAGTGTCGCGCAGGTACTTCTGCTGGTATTCGTCATCATTTTCATTCAGCTCCGCCCTCAGGGCATCGTTACCCTCCGTACCCGCGCGCTGGAAGGTTAGAGCCATGAAATTTCCGCCGAAATATCTTATCGGCGCCGCCGTGATCCTCGTTGGCGCGGGGGCGCCTTGGATTGTCAATCCGTATGAACTCTCCCTGCTTGGCCGTTTTCTGGCGCTCTCGATCCTCGCCATGGGCATCATGCTCACCTGGGGCGAAGCCGGAATTCTCAGTCTTGGACAGGGTGTATTCTTCGGCCTCGGGGGCTACGCTCTGGCAATGTATTTAAAACTCCAGGGTCTTAATCTCGCTAATGGCGATATGCCGGATTTTATGGTCTGGAGCGGCGTCACCAAGCTTCCAGCCCTTTGGTATCCATTCGCAAACCCATTTTTCGCGCTCGCCTGCGCCGTTATCGTGCCGGGCGGTTTCGCGGCCGGGTTTTCATGGCTCGTCTTCCGCAGGCGCGTTGGCGGCGTTTATTTTGCGCTTATCACGCAGGCGCTTGCGCTTGCCTTTTCCACGCTTCTTATCAGCCAGCAAGCCTATACCGGCGGCTTCAACGGTCTGACGGATTTTACGACGATGTTCGGCCATGACATTACCACGAATGGTGCAGCGCAGCTTATCTATTGGGTTACGTTCGTATTGGTTGTCGCCACCTATTTCTTTCTGCGCTGGCTGCTCGTTTCGCGCTATGGAGTCATGCTGCGCGCCACACGCGATGGTGAAAATCGTGTGCGTTTTCTCGGCCATAATCCGGTTCCCTACAAGGTCGTCGCCTTTGGCATCGCAGGCTCGCTGGCTGGAATCGGCGGGGCGCTGTTCACGCTGCATTCCGGTGTTGTCTCACCCGCCCTGGTCGGTGTCGTTCCCTCCATCGAAATGGTGGTCTGGGTCGCGGTTGGTGGCCGTAACATTCTCTGGGGTGCGATCGCCGGAACACTGCTCGTCAACTTCGCTAAAGATCAAATCAGCTCGGCATTTCCATCGCTTTGGCTCTATGGCCTGGGCGCGCTCTTTATCCTCGCGGTGTCCTTCATGCCGCTTGGCATCGCCGGGCTTTTCCGTCCCGGCAGCGGTGAGGAGCGCGTCGTCCGGCGCATTCTCTCGCGCCGCAAGCTGAGCACCGCTGAATGAACGCCATTCCCGCACCTATTCTGATGATCGAAAACGTTACCGTCGATTTCGATGGGTTCAAGGCGCTGACCGATGTATCGCTCTCGCTGAGGCCCGGTGAGTTACGAGTTCTTATCGGCCCGAATGGTGCCGGAAAATCCACTTTATGCGATACCATCATTGGACGTGTCCGGCCATCCTCGGGTAAAATCACATTCAAGAACGAAGTTATCACTACGCTGCCTGAGCACGAAATTGTGCGGCGTGGGATATGCCGGAAATTTCAGACCCCGGGTGTCTTGCCGACACTCACCGTGATGGAAAATCTCCTCGTCTCGGCGCGGAAAAACCGCGCCTGGTGGCGCTCTTTTACAACGAATACACCTGCTGACGAGACAACGCGCGCCGAAGAAATTCTGGCAAAAATCGGCCTTAATGACCGGCGCGAAATCGTGGCAGCCGATCTGGCACATGGCGAAAAACAATGGCTCGAAATCGGCATGGTCGTCGCGACAGGACCCGATGTGCTACTGCTCGACGAACCGACCGCCGGCATGGGCCCGCACGACACGCAGCGCACCGCTGACCTCATCCTCTCATTGCTTGGCCGCCACGCCGTGCTGGTGATCGACCACGACATGAGCTTCGTCGAGGCATTGAACGGCTATGTCACGGTCCTGCATCAGGGGCGGATATTGAGGGAGGGAACCGTCGCCGAAATTCGAGGGGACCCTGAGGTCACCGCTGTTTACCTTGGAAGATCGGATCGTGATGATGCTGCTACAGCTTGAGAAAGTCAGCTCCGCCTACGGCCAGAGCAAAGTGCTTTGGGATATCGACATGGAAATCGCGCAAGGGAGTGCGGTAGCGCTCATCGGCCGGAATGGCGTAGGCAAAACCACAACGCTCAATACTATTACTGGCGTACACAAGCTGGCCAGCGGCAGGATCATGTTCGCCGGCGCGGATATTTCCGCAACGCCGGCGCACACGCGTGCCCGTGACGGCATAGGCTACGTGCCCCAGGGCCGTCATGTATTTCCGCATCTGACTGTGCTGGAAAACCTCACTGTCGGCCTCGCCGCCCTCCAGGGACGCAAACATCTTACGCAAACCGGCATCGGTGATTACATTTTTGGTTTGTTCCCGAAATTGACTGAAATCCTGTCGCGCAAGGCCGGCTTGCTTTCCGGAGGAGAGCAGCAGCAACTCGCAATCGGCCGCGCTCTGGCGGGCCAGCCAAGGCTCCTGCTGCTCGACGAACCCACTGAGGGCATTCAACCCTCTGTCGTCAAGCAAATCGAACTTGCACTTTGCCGCATCCGGGCCGAACTTGGCGTGACAATCATCATTGTCGAGCAATATCTCGATTTTGCCTGGTCTTTTGCGGAGCGCTACTACGTTATGCAGCGCGGGCGGGTTGTACGGCAAGGCAATACCCATGAGGAGAGTGCCGCCGAGATCGCGCATTTGGTAAATATTTAGTTGCGCGCGGCCAAGGCGCCGACGACCAGTGCTGCGGCGGATGCCCTGTTCTCAACACCAAGTTTTGTAAAAATCTGCTCCAGATGCTTATTCACAGTGCGGGGGCTAATGCCAAGAATATCGCTGATATCCCGATTCGACTTGCCACGCGCAATCCATATAAGCACCTCGGATTCCCGGATGGTCAAAGAAAGATACTGCCGGATAAAAGCCTCTTCTTGGCCGCCGCCCGATTCGGTAAGCCGGTAGAGATACTCATCTGGTCCAGTCCGGCTCAATAAAGTAAATGTAAGCCGGCGCTCCTGGACTTCAACATGATTGCCGTGTGGGATAACAAAATCCGAGACCGAGAATCCGGGAACTGAATCGCTGAGGCGCTTTTCGGCCTGCGGTGTACACCAGATGAGACTTCCAGCCTCATTAGCCGCAAGCAGGAAGCGTCCTGTTGCGTCGAGCGCGATCCGAGTGCGGTTCGCAATTTTCGCGTTTGTCAGATGTACCCGGATACGGGCGATCAATTCATCGACGACGATGGGCTTAGCGACATAATCCACGCCGCCGGCTTCAAGTCCTAGAACAACATGCTTGGTATCGGACAAGCCTGTCATGAAAATAACAGGTAGATGAGAAAGCGCGCCATCGGCTTTGATATGCCGGCAGGTCTCGAAACCATCCATTGCAGGCATCATCGCATCCATGAGGATCAGGTCAGGGGTAACATGGGCGAGGAGTGTTATCGCGCTGGCGCCATTCGTCGCAACCAGAACAGTCATATCTGCCCTCTCCAGGGCCGCAGTGAGAAAGCCAAGCGTATCGGGCGTGTCATCCACGACGAGAATCGTGTCGCGCCGACTGGCCGTTTCAGGCGTTGTCATGTTTCAAGGCTTGCCAAGTTTTCAAGGTAATTCATATAGCGCGTGAGCTCAAACCGTTGGATCATACCGCGCAGATATTCGGTAAATTCTGTCATATCCGGTTCTGCCTCGGCGATTTCGGCGAGCTTGGCCTCGATACCGCGCACATAACTGATGCGGCCGAGCTCTAACAAGCCGTCAAGATGATTTCTTCTGGGATGCCTCCCGGGCAGCCGCGCTCCGGCAGGTAGCGAGGCTGAAGGATCGGCATCATAAACCCAGGAAAGACCCAGAAGATTTTTCAGTTTTTCCAGAACTGCGCGAATGTCGGTGGGTTTTGCCAGAAAATCATCATGCACCGTAGCCATCTTGGATTTATCTGAATTCTGAATACGCAACGCATCGTGAAAATTCCCGGAGATGATCATGATACGTAGTTTGCCGCCAAACCGATGCCGCAGCGCGGCGGCGGTCTCAAGCCCTGACATGCCAGGCATCGCGATATCGAGAATCGCTAGCTCGGGCCGACAATCTTCAGCCATATCCAGGCAGCTTTGACCGTCCGACGTATTGAATACGATAAAACCGAGCGGGGCGAGAATGTCGTTTAACAACTCTACGTGGCTAGGATCATCGTCGGCGATCAGAATTCGCCGTCTGGCCCCGGTATAGCCCGTGATGCGCCGTTCGAGTGGTGTTGCGGTGGCATCTTCCGGCGCCTTGGATAGCAATAGCCGGACCCGAAACTGGCTTCCTTTCCCAGAAATGCTTTCCACGGTGATTTCACCGCCCAAAATATGTGTCAGAAGCTTTGAGATCGTCAGCCCAAGGCCGGTACCGGGCATTGCAACGGCCGCCCGTGTGTGGCCGCGTTCAAATGGCTCAAAAATCGACTCTATGTCTTCCGCTCGTATTCCAACGCCTGTATCCATAATAGTGAACTCAGTAACCTGGCCGCGCAAGCTGGTCCGAAGCGTTGCGCTGCCTGCCTCGGTATATTTTATTGCGTTGGAAAGCAGGTTGATCAGGATTTGCCGCAGCCGCTTCTCGTCGGTAAAAACATATTCTGGAAGGCGGGCAGGGCGCTCGTCAAAAAACTGGATACCCTTCGCGAGAGCTTGCAAACGGAACATATCGGTGATCTGGTCCAAAAACGTCGGCAGATTGACGCGGTCTCGGTGCAATTGCAAAGAGCCGGTCTCGATCTGCGAAATATCCAGCAAGCCATCAACCAGGTTAGACAGATGTTCGGCACTGCGGCGGATCACCCGTGCGGCGTCACCGGGCCGTAGAGTGCTCGCGTTCTCAAGCAATTGTGCATAGCCTGAAATTGCGTTCAGCGGCGCCCGAATCTCATGAATCACTCCGACGATATAACGGCTCTTCGCGGTGTTTGCGGAGTCTGCTGTGGCTCTCGCCTTCTCCAGCGCCACCGCCGTCTGCTCATGCGCGCTAATTTCGCCGATTAACATTTTTGTTTGATGAACGCTTTCCTGTATTGCGGCTCTCCGGCTCGCTTGCGCCAGAACAAGCCACCAGGAAGTTATTCCGGAAAGGATAAGAAAGGTAAAAAATACCGCCGGCAAAAGGGTATGAATTATATGACGCGATGCCGGTTCGAGCAATTCATACTCATAACCGATCAACGAGAGGACAGTGGCGACCGCCAGGCCAAACAGCAGGAAAACGACTAAAAACACGCCAATGCGGCGATCGGCCTTTGAGACGAACTCCTCTGGGAGAAAGCGTTTCAGAAAAATTTTTATCTGGTCCGTAAGCCGGCTTTCCGGCTTACACAGATCGTTGCAGCGCGCGTCCAGCGTACAGCATAAAGAGCAGATATCGCCCCCGTAGGCCGGGCAGAATGCCATATCCGGCCGTTCGAAAAGGCCCTCGCAAACAACACAGCGTAAACTCGCTGGCGTCTTTTGACTTCTGCCGCCTTCGCGGGCCAGATAATATTTTCCATTCGTTAGATACGCGATGGCCGGCGCTGCCAATAAAGCAACCGCCAGTCCAAAAAAAGGCGCCAGCGCATGCGCCGTCTGTCCCAGCAGATTGAAGCTCATGGCGGTGGAAACGACGGCGGAAATCCCCATGGCCCCGACCCCGACGGGGTTGATGTCATATAGATATGCGCGCTTGAATTCGATGCCAGGCGGGCTCAGCCCAAGCGGCTTGTTGATCACCAGGTCGGCCGCGAGCGCCCCCATCCAGCCCACCGCAAGATTCGCATAAAGTGCGAGAATATTCTGAATGATGCGGAATATGCCGATCTCCATGAGAAGCAATGCCAGCAACACATTAAAGACAACCCAAACTGCTCGCCCCGGATGGCGATGTGTCAGGCGTGAGAAAAAGTTCGACCAGGCGATGGAACCAGCATAGGCGTTGGTTGTATTAATTTTGATCTGGCAGGTGACGACGAACGCGAGCATGATACAGGCTGCCAAACCTTGATTATGAAAAATCTTACTGAAGGCCAGGCGATACATCGTGGCAGGCTGAGCCGCATTAAAAATTGCGGCACCATGGCGAAGCGCCAGATAAGTCAAAAAGGAACCAACCGTTAATTTGGCGCAACCGATAAGCACCCATCCCGGTCCTGCTAGAAAAAACGCGCTCCACCATGCCCGGCGGCTCGTGCGAACTCGCTCAGGCAGGAAGCGAAGATAATCGACCTGCTCGCCGATTTGCGGCAAAAGCGATAACAAAATGGAAGCCGCCAGCCCGAACGGAAGCAGTGAAAACCCACTCGCAGCGATATTGCCCCGGTAATGGGTCCAGCCCGCCAGCTCCGGCACGCCGCGACACGCGAGATAAAGAAGCGGACCGAATTGCAGGGCCAGCCAAAGAGGTTGTGTCCAAAGCTGCATATGGCCGATCGCGCGAATCCCGTAGCCTGCAATCGGTATCACAACCAAAGCAGAAATAATGTTTGCTAGCCATAATGGCATGCCGGTCACCATCACGATCGCGGCTGACATGATGCTGGCTTCTATGGCAAAAAGAATAAAAGTGAACGTCGCGTAGATGAGCGAGGTTACGGTGGACCCGATATATCCAAACCCAGCCCCGCGCGTCAGCAAATCCACATCGACGCCGTTTCGCGTCGCCGAAAGACAGATTGGCAGGCTGATCAGAAACATCAAAATGCCGGTGGCGATAATCGCCATGATGGCATTCGTGAAGCCAAAGGCCAGCGTGATCGAGCCGCCGATTGCCTCGCAGGCGAGAAAGGCCACACCGCCCAGCGCCGTATTGCCTACGCGGAACGCAGACCATCGGCGCGCCTCGCTCGCAGTGAAGCGCAGCGCAAAATCCTCCATGGTCTGATTGGCGACCCATTGGTTATATCTGCGCCGCTCCGGGACGATGCGTTGCTGCTTATTCATACTGCCAGCATCCTGTCGCAAGGCTTATTGGTCAAGCAAACAATGTATAAGTTACCGCGTGGACTGAGAATCGTTTTCCACGGCGGCCGATTAGCGATAAGGTAACGCCGGGAAATCCAGCGTCGTGTCGCCGTCCCTAACATCCAAATCGCCGCAGTTCGGGGGCTCTTTGCGACGCGGCCAGTTTAAAGAAGCACCGAAACATGCGATTCATGGATATTTTGGCGTAGCAGCCCGGCAGAGAATTCATAAATCATTGAAATGATTGCTATCCCGTGTGGAGATTCGAATTTGCTACCGGCGCGAAGGCGTTGAGCCTAGGCTCAGGACCCATTCAATTGATCAAAACGCCTTACTTGACCGCGATAATCTGCATATGGGCTTATCCGACACTAAAGCCGGAAAGAATCACTCTTCCGATTCTGCTTCGTTGGATGAAGGCACGCTCTTCAAGGTCTCGAAATCTGGATGATGTTATTAACGTCGCTTAGATTATGGGTCGGCAGCTTTTTCCTCATCCGCTTTGCTTGCGAATGCTTGTTGTTGGTATAGCGTGCGGCGGGGCGGCGCAAGCGACTTAGCGGCGCCGGCCCGGAAAGAGATTTTAACCGTTCAAGCCATAGTTTTAAAGATTTAGTTGAATGCCTGCAGGCCAGGAAGGCCTGATTCGTAATTGCGAAGCTATCGGCGTTTGATAGTAATCTAGAACCCGCTATACGCCAGCCTCCGTATGCGTTTATGTCAATCGGCGCGCAACCAATCCTGATCGCAGGGGAGGCCGCATCCTGAGCGCCGCGCTGGCGATCGGCAGTGCATTTTTGGTTGCGAGATTCTAAGACCGTTAGGCGCCAGTAGCGGGCAGGACGATGCAGGGGAGTTGCCGGTGATTGAGACTTGTACATGCATCGATAGCAGCGGCAGCCGACAAATTGACAAGTTGGGCACGATAGAGGACCAGCCCCCCGAAAGGCGCCATAGCCGGCAATGCGATGGCGGCAGCATCGAGCTGGCCTGGGGCTTCAGCACGGGCCCCTTCAGCCACGGCCCGGGCCAGACCGGGATTCGCAAATGCGCCGACCTGAATCGCCCAGTTTCCTTGCGGCGTCATCTGGCTTGCTACCGCCACCGCTGGCGTGCTCGGCATGGCCGCCGCTTGCCGTGGTAACGTGACGGCAGGCTGATAAAGCGCCGAGGTTATTTGTGGCCGAGGCGGCGCAATTTGTGCGTTCGCTTGTATTGCAACCGGCTCCGGCGCACATGGCCGGCTGGGGTCATAAGCGGTATCCGGGTCGCAGCCGCCAGCCGAAGCGGTTTGGACCGTGGACAGTATTGTTTGCGGTATAGCAGTGCAGGGAGTGGCGTGATCATAAGCCATATCGGTGTCACAGCTGCCAACTGATGCGGATCGGATACCACCTGAAGGAGTCGAAGAGACGGCACTGCACGGGTTATCCGGATCATAAGCGAGGTCGGCATCGCAGGCACCCGTTGATGCTTGCCCGGCAAAAGCTTGGCTGGCCATCTCTGTCGGCGGGGCTTCGGCCGCGCAGGGGTGGTCCGGATCGTAAGCAGCGTTTACATCACATCCTGTCGCGAAGCCACTTATTGTTGGCGTGATGCCGCCGCCAGCTGAAGCATATTGCGCCAGCGGGCCTGACAGCGGAACGTCGTTTCCAAGATTCGGCGTGACTGCGGCCAAGTAGTTGACGGTCTCATCAGGCAAGGGCGAAGTGCCGGCAAGATAATCATTCATCTGTTCAGGGCCGGCATTGTAGGCGGCCAAAAAGCCCGGCGAACCGTAGAGTTCGTACATTTCCTTGATATAGGCTGCACCCGCTAAAATATTGTCGTGTGGATTGAATGGATCATCGCCGAGCCCGTTGCTGTCACGCAGCCCTTTATAGGTATCAGGCATAATTTGCATTAATCCGATGGCGCCAACGGGCGATACCGCCTGTTCCTCGCCGCCGGATTCTTGCTGCATGACCGCGCGTATCCATTGTTCCGGTATATCGTATCGCACGGCAGCCTCTTGGATGTACGGGCCCCATGGGTCCTGAGGCGGTCCTGGAGGTGGATAATATTGTGATGGCGCAAACGCTGGGCTTGTGTTGCTGCCGCTAAATGCGGTCCCGCTATTGGAGTACCCGATGTTCCCACCCTGACTGCAAGCCGTCACGAGCAACAGGAGCAAGAGACAGACCACCCCACGAAGATCGCAAAACCGGACTTGCCGTACGTCGGACACGACATACCTAACCCTTCGTCATGCGCCGATACATCCCCAATTCTGGATTCGGCGCAACGGTTTTCGACAGCGTCCCATGAATATCGGGCAGACGAGCGATATTGGGAACGGTATTTCAGACATTAACAGTAAGGACGCGAACGATGGGACATACTGTTGGCATTCTGGCCCCGGGGGCCATGGGAAGCGCGATTGGCGGCCGGCTGGTCCGGCATGGCGTTACGGTCCTGACCTCTCTGCGAGGACGAAGCGCCGCAAGCCGGGCGCGTGCCCAAGCGGCGGGAATGCAGGATGCGGAGGATGAGCGGAGTGCCGCGAAGCTGCTGATATCGAAGCGGTTCAAGGGCCCGATCTGGTCAGAAAACAGATATGGCTCCCGAAGTAGGACTCGAACCTACGACCGAGCGATTAACAGTCGCTTGCTCTACCAGCTGAGCTATTCGGGACCAGTCCGCGCGCTATAGCCAAAGCCTGGAGGCGGTGCAAGACGGCTGGTTGATTTTGGCGAGCGGCTGGCCTAGAGAGCGCTCATCCCAGGCGGGCGTGGTGGAACTGGTAGACGCGCCGGACTCAAAATCCGGTTCTGGTGACAGAGTGTCGGTTCGATTCCGACCGCCCGCACCAGTAAATTTTTTCTGAAAAATCCCTTTTCAATTTGGCGGAACTGTGTTTAGGGCCGTGATGATTTTGTTGCGTAACGATTCGCGGTCGAATTTTGCAAGGGATATTAATTTTGCCTCGTTTTTTTCAATCTATGGTTGTGTCCAGAATATCTCAAACCGCAGCCCGGTTGTGGCGCGACAGCAGGGCCGTGGCCACCATTGAATATGCCATGATCGCTTGCGCCATGGTCGCCGCAGTCGCAGCGACAGTCCCAGCTATTGCGCCGCATCTCAACGCGATGTTCGGTAATGTGAACACTGGCTTTACGCACTAAAAAATCATTGGCTTCGTTTGGTTTGGCCTATCCGAAACATCGTTGCTCAAAGTCGCTATGTCGATCACGAAGTTTTGATCGCGGTAATGGCTATACGCTCCTTTTTCGAGACTAATCAAAAAAAAGATAAAGACACAAGGCTTTTTTGCTAAAAGACGCTGCATGAGAAGCGGACAATCTGGTTTTTTAAACGATATTAACCATTCTTGATGTTACAAGGCTTCAATAAGAGCGCGCGAAGAGGCTGATTGGCCGGTCTCACCGGGCGCTGCCGCGACTTCGTTCCGGTTGTAAAAATAAATAATTGACAAAATCCAATAAATTCCGTGTGCTGCGTTCAACCCGCAGGGGGTTAACATGGTGGAGAGGGGTTAAACGCTTTTTCATCATTTTGATTAAGGGCTTCGCATTGCCGTTTCGCCGCGGCACAAACAGAACATCGAAAAGGATTTAGCCATGCTTGTAAATTATGTCCGTAACGCGCTTTCGCTTAAACTGCCCGGCCTGGTTCGCGATGAGCGCGCCGTGACCGCGATTGAATATGCGCTGATCGCCGCGCTCATTGCCGTCGTCATCATTGGCGCCGTCACCAGCCTGGGTACTGGCGTCAGCAATACTTTCCACAGTGTCTCCACTGAGCTTTGAGCAACCAAAGTCTTTTCACGTTTGGTACGTTGCGGCGGCCGGCGGAGAGCGATCTCCCCGGCCGTTTCCTTAAAGATTACGGCAGTTTCGTTACCCGAATTTCATAAAACGACGCTTAAACTAAGTTTTAGTGGCGATTATGATGAAAACATGTAGAATAGTTAGGGTGTTCAAAGCTTACGGTCCCGGAGTGAAGAAGGAGCTTGAATTGGCGTCATGATACGGTTTCGCGGAGCAACTTCATGTTAGCGGCGGCGTTGACGGTTTTGGCGTCGGCTTTGCTGCTGTATGCCGCGCTGCACGACCTTGCCGCCCGCACGGTGCCGAACTGGCTGCCGGCCATGTTGCTTGCCCTCGGCCTTTGCGCTCGCCTGGCGGACCACTCGCTGCTCAGCGGGATGATCGTCGCGGTGAGCATGTTCGTATTGCTCTTTCTGCTGTGGATCATGGGCGCAATGGGCGGCGGCGATGTAAAGCTATGGGCCGCTACCGCTTTGCTTGTGCCCCCGCTGCTCCAGCCCCAGCTCGCTTTTTTTGAGCGTGTTGTCGTGTTCGGCGGCGTTCTGGCTATTTTTTACCTTTGTCTTTGGCCGCTCATGCGTAAGCCTCGCGCCTCGCGCAACGGCGGCAGGTTGCGGCGCGTATTGCGTGCCGAAGCCTGGCGAATTTGCAGGAAAGCGCCGCTTCCCTACGCCTGTGCAATCGCGGGCGGCGCGATTGTTACCCTTTTGCCTCTTACATTCAGCGTTAGGTAGCTCATGGTTTTCCGTCTGGCGGTATTCGGGCTGCTTATTCTAGGGCTGATTGCGGTTTCGGTCTTTGGTGTTTCGATTTTGGAGGCGCCTAAGCCGCAGGCGGCTGGCGCGGCGCCGACCGCTACCGAGCAGATCATCGTGGCGGCCGACGCGGTCCAAGGCGGCGGCTTGCTGCAACCTTCCGATATCACCGGCGCGCCGGTCCTGGTCAGTGCCGCACCGGCTGGCGCTTCAGTCGATACACCGGCCAACCGCTCGGCGATCGTCGGTTCCATGGTTCGTTTCCCGGTCACGGCCGGCACGCCATTACTGAGTGATTCCGTGATTCATCCGGGAGACCATGGTTTTCTCGCCGCCGTGCTTGCCCCTGGAATGCGCGCCGTTACGGTGGCGGTGGATGATGTTACCGGCGCCAACGGGTTGATCTGGCCGGGCGACAACGTCGATGTTTTGCTGACCGAAAACCTTTTGAGCGCGCCGCTCGACAAAAGTATCGCGTCAGAAATCGTATTGAGCGATGTGCGGGTGATCGCGACCGGCGCGGAGCTCATCAAAAATACCACAGCCCCGAGTACAGGCCCCAATGCGCCGCCGCAGGCGCAGACGGTAACGCTGGAGGTAACGCCGAACGAGGCCGCGCGTTGCCTCGTGGCGACCAATCTCGGGCGATTGTCCTTGATCGTGCATTCCGCGCAATCGCAGAAAAACGGCGTGGCGCGGCCTCCGGTGTCCGGCCAGCCGGTTTGGGCGGGGGATGTATCGCCGGCGCTTGCCAACACCCAACCGCACGCCGCCGCCGTCTCCACGGTCAAGGTTTTTCAAGGCTCTCCAGCGGAACAGGATTTTAACTTCTGATGCGCTTTCTGTCACATCCTTTTCTTCTTGCCGTCGTTGCGATATGGGCGCTCCCGGCCGCCGTGCTGGCCCAGCAGCAACCGTCCGCGCCTCAGCCGGTGAAGGTGGCACCTTCCGTTTTTGCGGGCATTAGCGTGGCCGTAGGCTCAGGCAAGCTGGTCAAGCTGCCGCGAGCCGTTACCAATCTTTTTGCTGCCGACCCCACCGTGGTGGAGGTAAGGCCCGCAAGCCCGGATACGATGTTCGTGTTTGGCAAGGCGGTGGGCGCCACGAATGTCGTCGCCACGGATGAGGCGGGAAATCCGATCGCGCAATATTCGGTCTCGGTAAATCCCTCGCAATTCGCGGCGCATCGGCTGCAAAACCAGGCAGATTCAACTGCGCCGGGAAATGGCGTAACGGCGGAAGCCGAACCAGGCGGGATGATCGTACGCGGTATGGTGCAAACAGCGCAGCAGGCGAACAGCGTGATGGAACAGGCGAAGCTGGTTTCGCCAAACGGCACGACGATCAACGACCTGCAAGTGCGCGAGCCTATCCAGGTGGAGTTGAAAGTCCGCATCGCCTCAATGTCCCGCAACATCACGCGGGAACTCGGCATTAATTGGGGGTCTGTTACATCCACCGGCTTCAGCATCGGCAAATTCATGCTCGCCGGACAGACAGGCTCGTCCCCCGCCTCGCTTTCCACGACTACGCCGGGGCAGCTCGGCGTAACCTTTCCCGGCGGAACATTCACGGGCGTTATCGATGCGTTGGCGACAGATAATCTCGCGCATATCCTGGCCGAGCCCACGCTGACAACGCTGAGCGGAACGCAGGCGAGCTTCCAGGTTGGCGGTCAATTTCCCATCCCGGTTGCCGGAGGAAGCAACAGCAATGCTGTCACTGTAACATTTAAAAACTATGGTGTTTTGCTCACTTTCACGCCAACCGTGTTCTCCGATGGCCGCATCGCTTTGCAGGTTGCGCCGCAGCTCAGCTCGATCAATTCGGCCAATTCGGCGATCGTTTCGTCTGGCGGCTCAAACGAGACGCTTTCCGTACCCTCGATCGACATCACCACCGCCTCGACAACCGTTATTCTGGGCAGCGGGCAGGGCATGGCGATTGCTGGGCTGCTCGAGGATACAACGAATCAAGTTGATAACGGTGTTCCGGGCTTGAGCGAGGTGCCGCTGCTTGGCTCGCTATTCCGTGGGGATGCGTTCCAGCGCGAGCAGCAGGAGCTTGTCATTACGGTGACACCTTACATCGTCAATCCGGTGGATGACGCCGGCTCGCTTGCCTCGCCAGACGATGGCTGGACACCGGCGAATGATCTGCAACGCATTTTGCTATTGCGGGACAACGGCACCGATACGGCAAGCACCGCCATTCCCGGCGATGCCGGATTCATGGTCCAATGATCCGCGCCGCAACTTTTCTCTGCGCCGCCGCCATGCTGGCGCTCTCCGGCTGTGCCGGCGCGTTCGACCCTTTTCAGAGGCCGGGCAACTGGGCCGAGACGGGTGCGGCGAATGAAACCATCGCGCAGCAGGCAGCAAACCCGGCGGATTTGATCAGCGGACAGGGTGAATCTACCTCCAACGGCGTTGCCGCTTCCGCCGCGATCGACAAGGCGATGGGCGCCAATGGCGCGGGCACGGCGGCGGGCCTGCAAACCCCGGCGACCCCGGTGGCGGCGGCGAGCAATGATTAATACGCCGGAACGATTCGACCAGGCTCCAAGGAGTTTCCGATGAACCAGCTGAGCTCACGTGCATCGCCAGTGGAAGGCGGGCTTGTCAGCCGGCCGGATCGCCTCACCGTTCTGGCTTTTCTGGGGGATCCGGCAACCGAGCAGGTATTGCGCGACGGGCTGGGAGATGTCGCGAACGGCATCGATATAAGGCGCGGCACGATCCGCAACGCGATTTCTGCGATGGCGAAACTGCAAACGCCGGAGGTATTGATCGTCGATATCGCGGGCGATGACCAGCCGCTGCATGCGCTGGGTGAACTCTCCGACGTTGTGGAACCCGGCGTGCGCGTGCTGGTCATCGGCGATACGGATGACGTCGATTTCTACCGACACATCACCCGTGGCATGGGGGTAATGGAGTATATTTTCAAGCCGATCACGCGCGAGGCGGTGGCGCGGCATTTCGCGCCGCTGGTTACACGCAAAAACGCCGCCCAGGACACGACGCGCGGCGGGCGCGTTGTCGCGGTCATGGGCGCGCGTGGCGGCGTCGGCTCTACGACCATCGCGGGCAATCTCTCCTGGCTGCTCGGCGTGATGGCTAAGCGCCACACGGTGTTTCTGGAATCGGATTTGCATATGGGCTCCGGCGCGCTGCTGCTGGGAGGCAAAACCGGGCCGGGCCTGCGTATGGCGCTTGAAACGCCGGACCGCATCGACCCGCTGTTCGTGGAGCGCGCGGCGCAGCCGGTTTCCGAGCGGCTGCAAGTGCTCGCCTCGGAAGAGAAACTCAGCGAGCCGCTGCATTATTCGCCCGGCGCCGCACATCGGTTAATCGAAACGCTACGGGTTCGCTATAACTTCATCATCATGGACGTGCCCTTCCTGCCGATGCCGTGCAACCGGGAGCTGATCGAATACGCGCATCACCGCGTCATCGTCATGGACCCATCGCTCGCCAGCGTGCGGGACACGCTGCGTCTGCTCGCATTGCCGAACGGCCCTTGGCAGCCGCAAAGCCCTAGTATCGTGCTCAACCGGCAGGGCAGGCCAGGGGGGTTGACCCGCAAGCAGATCGAGGAAGCGCTCAAGGTCAAAATCGATGTCGTTATCCCCGATATGCCCAAGCAGTTGAATGAAAGTGCCAGTTTCGGCGAACCGGCGATCGTGGCGCGGGGACCATTCCGGCAAGGAGTTGTCGATCTTGCGCGCGAGATCGGCTTTGTCGGCAGCCGGGAGGAAACAGGCGCGGCAACCGCCGTGCAAACGAGCGCCATCTCCGGCCTGTTCAAAAAACTTGGGCGTCAGAAGGCCTAGCCTCCGATGACGGATGTCAGCGCACCTGTTTTTGGCCGCCGCCGTAACGAAGCGGCGCTCGCGCAACTGCTTGTGCCGGAAGCACCGTTAAGCGCCGCGCCCCTTCCAGCCGTCGCCGCGCGCAGCGCCGCCAATGCCGCGGCTGAAGCCGCGGTCTTGTCCGCCGCCGCCGCCGTGGCCGCCGCCGTCACCACTCGGGCGGATATCGTTGAGCTTCGCGCGCTCTGCCTCACTCGCATGGATGCGACCGCCGTGGCCTCGCTGGCGCCGGAGCGGCTGCTGATCGAGGTTGAGCGGCTCGTCTCCGACCTTGCGACCGAGCGGCGTGTGCAGCTGAACGGCCGTGAGCAGCGCAGCCTGGCGACCGAGCTGGTGGACGACATGCTAGGGCTTGGCCCGCTGGAGCCGCTGCTGCTGGATGACACGATCAACGACATCATGGTCAACGGCCCGGAACATACCTTTGTGGAGCGTGGCGGCAAGCTGGTGCAGGTGCCGGTGCGCTTCCGGGACTGGACGCATCTCACGAATGTCTGTCAGCGCATCGCCGCCTCGGTGGGCCGACGTGTCGATGAATCCAGCCCGATGTGCGACGCGCGGCTAAAAGACGGTTCGCGTGTGAATATCATCCTGCCGCCGCTGGCGATCGATGGGCCCTCGCTCTCCATTCGTAAATTCAGCAAAAAGCCGATCGACTTTGAAAAACTCATCGGCTACGGCTCGCTGACCGCGCCGATCGCCCGCGTGCTTGAAATTGCCGCGCGCTGCCGGCTCAACATCATCGTATCCGGCGGTACCGGCTCCGGCAAAACCACGATGATGAACGCGATGAGCCGGTTCATCGACCCGGCGGAGCGCATCGTCACCGTGGAAGACGCGGCGGAATTGCAGTTGCAGCAGCCGCATATCGTCCGGCTGGAGACAAGGCCGTCGAGCCTGGAGGGCAAGGGCGAGGTAAACGCCCGCGACCTCGTGCGAAACGCACTGCGTATGCGGCCTGACCGCATCATCATCGGGGAGGTTCGCGGCGCGGAAGCGTTCGACATGTTGCAGGCGATGAACACGGGCCATGATGGCTCGATGTCAACCATCCACGCCAACAACACGCGCGACGCGCTCGCCCGTATCGAGAACATGGTGCAAATGTCCAGCATGGGCCTATCGCCCAAGGCGATCCGCACGCAGGTTGTCGCGGCGGTCAATCTCATCGTGCAGGTGGAGCGGCAGCGCGACGGCGGCAGGCGGGTGACGCAGGTGACGGAGATCTCCGGGATCGAAGGCGAAACGCAGCTGCTGAACGATATTTTCAAATTCGAGGTTACGGGCGAGACCGCGACGGGGCGGCTGACAGGGCGCTACGAGGTCAGCCGGATACGTTCCTCCTTCATCGAACGCCTGCAATATTTCGGCCTCGACCGGTCATGGGCGGCGGCGCTGGAAGAAGCCTGATGGATCAGAAGCTTTTTGTTGTTTTCATCATTGTCCTCACGCTTTTCGCCCTCAGCGGCGTGGCATTTATCTTCGTCGTCCAGGCGCTGGACCGTGAGAAAAAATTCGCGGCGCGTATGCAGAATGTCGTCTCGCCTGCCGAGCGGCATCCAAATCCGGTGGAAGAGGAGATTTCGCTCACCCGTACCGTTACGCGATCGGAAGAGATAAAGGAACAAGCGGCGGCCTTCATCGGCGTCGATCTCAACCAGTCGGAAACTTACCCGATCAAATGGTGGCTGGTACCTCCGCTTACCTTAGTTCTCGACGGATTTATCCAATTTCTGGCTTCGCATCCGCTGGGCAGCCATCGCGCGATATTGCTGGTGGTGCAAGTCATCGGTGGCCCGCTTATCTGGCTGCTGCTGACCAAGATGACCTTCAAATGGTTCACCAACCGGCGCAACACGAAGCTGCTCGAGCAATTTCCGGACGCGCTTGGCACGGTGGTGCGCTGCGTTCGGGTTGGTATTCCAATGGGCGAGGCGCTCCGCACCGTCTCGCGGGACGCGCAGGAGCCGACAAAAGCCGAGTTCACGATTTTGGCGGATAAGGTTTCCATCGGCATCCCGCTCGATATCGCGCTGCGCGAGCTTTCGCTGCGGATAAAGCTGACAGAGTACCAGTTTTTCGCGACAGCGGTCACGCTGCAAGCGCGGTCGGGCGGCGGCATCAGCCAAACGCTGGAAACGCTGGCGGAAGTGATCCGTAAGCGTGTCGCGCTTAAAGACAGGGGCTACGCGCTGACCGCGGAAGCGCGGATGAGCTCCATGATCCTGGCGGCGCTGCCTTTTATCGCAGGCTTCGCGATATTCTTCATGCAGCGGCAATATATGGTGCTCCTTTTCACGACGAAGAGCGGAGAATCCGTGCTCGGCGCCGCTATCCTGCTCATGGGCATGGGGCTCGGGACGATTCAGTTCATGATCAGTAATGTTCTGAAATGACTGAACGATGCCGATAACCTACATATTTGGCGGCATTCTCGTGATGTTCGCGCTGGTGGCGGTGGCTGGACTTTTCCTGGCGCATGAAGTCTCCCGCGCCAGCCGCCTCTCGCATCGCATCGCCTTTGTAACAAATGGCGACCAGATTCAGGTGGAAGCCGCGAAACCGGAAGAGCCGCTGTTCTTTCGCATCATTTCGGCGCTAGGCGTATTCGTCATGCGTAGCGGGATGCTCTCGCGCAAAACCTTGGGCGAGATGACGGCAACGCTTGAAGCGGCGGGTTTTCGCGGGGGAAGGGGCATCGGCCTGTTCATCGGCGCAAAAATCCTGCTTGCCCTCGTCGTCCCCATGCTCGCCTTTCTTCTGCTGCGGCATTTCGGCCAATCGACTTTCTGGATATGCGTGAAGATCGGCGGGGGCGCCGTGGTTGGGATGCTTCTGCCTGAAACGATTGCCACCAATATCCGCAAGCGGCATCTCACCCAAGTTGAGGCCGGCGTTGCCGATGCGCTGGACATGCTGGTCATCTGTGCCGATGCCGGCCTCGCGCTGGAAGCCGGGCTGGCGCGCGTGAGCCAGGAGATTGCCTTGCTTAATCCCGCGCTCTCGATGGAACTGACCCAGACCTCGCGCGAGCTACAGATCGGGTCGGACATGCGCCAGGCCATGGAGTCGCTCGGCTCGCGCACCGGGCTCGATACGCTGAAGCGGCTCGCGACGACACTTTCGCAATCTCTGCAATATGGCACGCCGCTCACCGCAGCGCTGCGCTCGCTCTCGGCGGAATTGCGGCAGGAGGCGCTCATCACCTTTGAAGAGCGTGCCGGCCGCCTGCCCACTTTGATGACCGTGCCGATGATTCTTTTCATCTTGCCGTGCGTTTTTCTCGTCGTTGCGGGTCCGGCGATGATCAATGTCTTGGCGACTCTGCACGGACCAAAGTAAAGCAAACAATGAGAGCTATTTTATCGAGCCGGAAATGCCGCTCCGGCGCGCGGGAAACATTTCGAATATGAAACATAATCTGTCCGGTTCTTGGCTTTGGTTTGCCGTGGCGCTCTCGCTGGCGGGCTGCGCGCATACCAAGCCGGCCGTGAATACGGGAGACGCGGCGCCCATCGGCCCGAATACGCTGAACGTGGCGGATGCGGCCATTGCGGGCGGCGACCCGAGCATGGCGCTCTCGGTCACGCAATCCGTGCTCGCAACGGACCCTGGCAATCCCGATGCGCTGGTGCATGAGGGCGATGCCTATTACGCGCTGGGCCGTTGCCCGGCGGCGGAGGCGGCGTATCAGCTTGCCCTCCAGCACGACGCCAAGGCCACGGCGGCAGAAACAGGCCTTGGCCGCTGCCTGCTGAAGACCGACCCCCATGCCGCCGAAGCCGCTTTTGTTGCGGCGGTGCGCGATGACCCCGGTAACGCCGATGCCTGGAACGACCTCGGCATCGCGCGCGATCTGCAAGGCAATTTCGCGGGCGCGGTTGGCCCCTACCAGAAATCCCTGCTGGCGGACCCGACCATGACCGGGGCGGAGGTCAATCTCGGCCTTTCGCTGGCACTTTCCGGCGATGGGCCGCAGGCGTTGCAATATCTGGGGCCGCTTGCCACCAGCCAGAGCGCGACGCCCAAAATCCGCGAGGATTACGCCGCGGCCCTGCTTGCATCGGGCCGGGCAAGCGAGGCGAGGCAAGTGCTGGCGGTCGATCTGCCGCCGGACCAGGTGAACAGCGCGATGGCGGGGTTTTCCGAGCTGATCGGACAGTCGCAACTGCCGCCGCCGTTCATGCCGCCGCCGCCGCCCACCGTCACCCAGGTGCAAACCGCCACCGTGACAGAGGTTCCGCAGCCCGCACCGGCCGCGGCTCCGGTTCCGCTGGTCGTGCCTGAGGCGCCCCCTTCAGCCCCGCCGCCAGTCCCGGCGGTAGCGCCGCCCCCGCCGCCCCAGCCGCCCGTCTCCACTACTGCACCCGTGGGCGCAGGGGGCAGCAGTGTGCAACTTGGCGCGCTCAACACGCCGGATGACGCCGAGCGGGCTTGGCGGCATATCTCAGGCGCTGCCCCGTCGCTGTTCAATGGCAGGGAGCCAGAAATTCAGCCTGTGACCGTGGGAACCAAAACATTCTACCGCCTGCGCGTCAGCGGGTTCGACAGCCGAGCCAGCGCCGCGAAATTCTGTGGCGAAGTGCTGGCGGCCGGTAACGCCTGCACTGTCGCAAACTTCTAAGACTTAGATGAAACCAAGACTTGCCGACGAGTGTGTTAATTCAAGCTTTTATCGCAAAACGAGCAAGTGGGTGGCTGATTCCGATAATCAGACTGCCAGCAACGAGTTAAACAAATCCTTGTAATAAGTATCCAAACGGATTGAGACGCGTTAGATAGAGAGAATATCTGATCAAACCAAACGAGATAAAGAACCCTATAATCCAGCTAATGCCAAGAGCTAAGAACGTAAAACCATAGATTCGTGAAATGATTAGCGCGAAAAGAAATATTCGCTCTTTTGTAATCACTCCCAGAACAGTGTTTTTTGCCTGTTCATCGTTGGAATTTTGAGAAATCATATTTTATTCCGATATCAGATTTCTAAAATTGGTATCTTAATTGTATCAAAATACACTTAAATAACAGCTCTCAGCCTCGCCAGGCTTTCCTCAGCGCCCAAGGCTTCAAGCGTCGCATCTATCCCAGGGCTCATCGTGCTGCCGGTGAGCGCGGCGCGCACCGGCTGCGCCACCTGGCCCAGCTTCAATCCCTCGGCTTCCGCAAAACTGCGCAAGGCAGCATCCACACCAACAGCCGAAAAATCCGTCGCCTCCAGCACTGGCATGAGCCGCGTCAGCATCGCCTTGGCGTCATCGGTGAGCAAAGCCTGCGCCTTCGGCTCGAACCCCAGCGGCGCCGTGCGCGCGAGGAACGCCGCCGAGGCAGTGAGATCAACCAGGGTTTTAGCCCGCTCTTTCAAGCCCGGCATCAGCGCCAGGATTCGAGTCTTCGCGGTCTCATCCACGGCAACACCCTGCGCCACCAGCCTTGCCGTCACATCTTCCGTCAGCCGCCCGTCATCCGCGCCGCGCAGCCACATTCCGTTCAAATGCGTGAGCTTGGCGTAATCCATCCGGCTCGCCGCCCGGCCCACGCCTTCCAGTGTGAACAGCTTGATCTGCTTGTCGCGGGCCAAAAATTCAGCATCGCCATGGCCCCAGCCGAGGCGCAACAGGTAATTGCATAGCGCCTCGGGCAAAAATCCCTGTTCGCGGAATTCCAAAATGCTCACCGCGCCATGGCGCTTGGAAAGCTTTGCCCCATCGGCGCCATGGATCAGCGGGATATGCGCGAACTCGGGTAAATTCCAGCCCATCGCCTGATAAATCTGAATCTGCCGGAAGGTGTTGGTGAGATGGTCATCGCCGCGGATGACATGGGTAATCGCCATGTCATGATCATCCACCACGACAGCGTGAAGATAAGTCGGCGTGCCGTCGGAGCGCAGAATGATCATGTCATCGAGCTCGGCATTGGCGACGCGCACGGTGCCTTGCACTAAATCCTGCACTACGGTCTCGCCCTCGCGTGGCGCGCGCAGGCGGATCGAGGGCTTCACTCCGCTCGGCGCCTCCGCCGGGTCACGGTCGCGCCAGCGGCCATCGTAGCGCGGCGGACGTTTCTCGGCCTGCGCCGTCTCGCGCATAATCTGCAATTCCTCCGCGCTGGCATAGCATTCATAAGCGCGCCCAGCCGCCAGCAATTGCTTCGCCACTTCCACATGCCGGTCCTCGCGCGTGGATTGGAAGACCGGCGACGCGTCCGGGTTAAGCCCCAGCCATGCCAGCCCGTCCAAAATCACCTGCACGGCCTCCTGCGTGCTCCGCGCCTTGTCGGTGTCCTCGACGCGGAGCAGGAACTCCCCGCCGCAATGCCGGGCGAACAAAAAGTTGAACAAGGCCGTCCGGGCGCCGCCGATATGCAGCAGGCCGGTGGGTGAGGGGGCGAAACGGGCGCGAATTTTCATGGGCGGCGTCTAGCAGTTTTGCGCCGCATTGTGCCAGCCGGCGCAAGCTGCTTATGGGATAAGCAACCTGGAGTTGCTGCTTGCGCGAAAAATTCGCGAATTGGATCGAGGCCGAGCGCGGGCGGTTCATCCTGCTGTCGCCCATCGCCATGGGCGCGGCGATTTTGACCTATTTTGCGCTCGCGCGGGAGCCGCCGCTCTGGCTTGGCCTGGTTCTCACCGCCGTTAGCCTGGGCGCGCTTGTGGCCGGATGGAGACATCCATATGCAAGGCTTTTTGCCGCTCTGGCGCTTGCCGCCTCGCTTGGTTTTGCGCGGGCGGAACTCCGTACCGCAAGCCTGCCAGCCCTGGCGGTTATCCCGCACGGCGCTATCGAGGTTTCAGGCGCTGTTTCACGCATCGACCTGCTGCCCGGCGCGCAACGAATCACGCTGGCGTATCCAAGCCTGGACGGAGAGCGCCCGCTGCCCCGCGCCATCCGCATCCGGCTGCGCGCCGATGACGCAACGACGCTGAAAATTGGCGAGGGCGTGCAAGCCTACGTCATGCTGTTCGGGCCGGACCGCCCGGCCTATCCTGGCGGCTGGGATCAGGGGCGGCAGGATTTTTTCTCCGGCCTGGCGGCTTCCGGCTACGCGCTTGGAGACGTTAAGATCACAAGCCCAGCGCCAGCCGATGCCTTTGCGGCCTGGGCGCAAAACCTCCGCGCCAACATTGCGGCGCGCATCATGGCGACACTCCCAGTCCCCACCGGCTCCGTCGCCGTCACGCTGCTAACAGGCGACGAGCAGGCAATACCCGCCCCGGAACGCGATAACTTCATCGCCGCCGGTCTCGCGCATATCCTTGCGGTCGCCGGGCTGCATGTTGGCATTGTCATGGGGTTGACGTTCGGCGCTGTTCGATTTTTGCTCACGCGGCACGAGCGTGTGGCGCTGCACCTGCCGGTCAAGCCGCTCGCGGCGGCGTCCGCACTTGCAGCGGGCATGGGTTACGCGGCGCTTACCGGCGCGCATCTACCGATTCTGCGAAGCCTCGCCATGGCTTCGCTCGTAACACTGGGTGTTATCATCGGGCGGCGCGCGGTCTCGCTGCGCGGCCTCGCACTCGCCGCCATGGTCATCATGCTTGCCACGCCGGAGGCCGTCATCGGCGTCAGCTTCCAAATGAGCTTTTCCGCCGTGCTGGCGCTCATCGTGGGCTACGCGGCGGTACAGGGCCGCCACCGCGCGCAATTGGGCGTTATCCGGCACGTGGCTGCGCTTGCCTTCACCAGCCTGCTGGCGGGCGGCGCGTCCATGCCTTTCGCGGCCTATCAGTTTCAGGAAATCCAGCCCTACTGGATTCCCGCCAATCTTCTCGCGGTGCCGCTTACCGCCTTCTGGGTCATGCCGCTTGGCCTGGCCGCGCTGGCGCTCATGCCTTTCGGCCTCGCCGCCATCGCTCTGGTGCCGATGGGCTGGGGCATCGCCGTTATCGTCTGGCTGACGGCGCACATCGCCGCCTGGCCCGCCGCCATGCTGCGGCTCCCGCCAATGCCCGCGCCTGCCATTCTGCTCATCGCTGCCGGGCTGGTGTGGCTTTGCATCTGGCGGACGCGGCCGCGTTTGGCCGGTATTCCCGTCATGCTGCTGGGGCTCGCGGTTTATGCTGCAGCCAAGCCGCCGGATGTGCTGGTCTCTGCCGATGCCCGTCTCATCGCCATCCGTTCGGCCCGGCAAATCTACCTCGTGCGGGAGCCGAAGGCCGCGAACTATACGCTCAGCCAGTGGGCGCCTGTTTGGGCCGGGGCGCCGCTTACTCCGGCGCAATGCACCACTAGCGTGTGCCGGCTTGGCCCGATACTTCTTACCTCCGCCACCCCGGCGGATTGCACCGGCGTGGCGCTGGCTATCTCGTCCAAGCCATTGCGTGGCGGCTGCGGCGCTACGCCCATTATCGACCGTTTTTCGGTTTTCGAGAATGGCGCCACCGCCGCCTGGGTGCGCGGCGGCGTTGTGCTGGTACTGACAGACCGGCAAGTGCAAGGCGCGCGGCCCTGGGTATTGCCCTATCCTCTCACAAACATAATCACAACTCTACGTTGACTCGTTACCTAATAATTTATTAACAGTTTTTCATGAGTTTTGCCTTGACTAGCGTCGCTCCCCCCGCAGTGCCCGGCCTGACGGAGCAGCTTCTTTCCCTTCGCCGCCGCTGGCGTATCGTGCTGTTCTGCGTGCTTTTGGTTCCCTGCATCGCGGGCCTGGCACTTTCCCGCGTCATCGAGACATTCACCGCCACCGGCATATTGCTCTACGACCCGGCAGCCGCAGCCATCCCCGGCGATGTCACCAACCCTATGACCGGCAGCGAAAACCAGGACACGATCATCGCCAGCCAAAGCGAGGTGATCGCCAGCCTGCCCGCCGCCCGCGCGATCGCGGCGCAGCTCCACCTCGCGGCGTTGCCGGAGTTTGACCCAGCCATCCGGCGCCGGCACTGGCCGTTTGGCCTCCTGCCGCAACCTCCCTCCGGCGCGGATGAGGTGGCAGGCGCCGCCCGCCGCGCGCTCGATGTCTCGGTGCTGCCTGGCTCGCGCGTCCTCACGGTCGCTTTCACCAGCGCGGACCCGGTCCTCGCCGCCAAGGCCGCCAACCTCGCGATGCAGCTCTATCTGGACCATCAGCGCGACCAGTCCTTCGCCTCGCTTACCGATGCCCAATCCTGGCTGGAAGCTCATTCCGCCGTCGTGCAGGCGCAGCTTGACCAGACCGAGACGGAACTTGCGAAGGCCCGGGCCGCCGCCGGGGTGGTGCAGGGGGCGCAGGCGAGCCTTACTACCGAGACCGCCAGCCGCCTCGCCGCCTCGCTGGTGCAGGCGCAGGCCGACCTCGCGATGAACCAGGCCCGGCTCGCCGCTGCCTCGGGCGGGGACGCCGCTGCCGCCAACGCCGCCATCGCCCCCAACCTGCTGCCACTACGCAAGGAGCAGGCGGACCTCGCAGCGGAGGTGCAGTCTCTCGCTGGGGAATACGGGCCGGACTACCCGGATTTGCAAACCGCGCGGATGCGCTTCTCCGCCATCACCGCCGAGATCAACGCCGAAACCGGGCGGGAGCTGGATGCGTCCCGCGCCAACGTGGCGGCGGATGAAGCCGAGATCGCCACGCTGACCGCAGCCCTCAGCACCGCGCGCACGCAATCGCAAACCGAGGATGCGGAGTCCGCCCCCATCCGCGCGCTGGAGCAACGCGCCGATGCAGGCCGCGCCATGCTGCGCTCGATGACGCTGCAAGCGGACCAGCTGGCGCAGGATGCCTCGCTCACCCGGCCGGACGCACGCATTATCTCCACCGCCGCCGTACCCACATCGCCCAGCACGCCGCGCCGGGGTCTTATCCTTGCTGCCGCCATCGCGCTAGGGCTCTGCTCCGGCCTGCTGCTGGCGGGGCTGGCGGAGGCTTTGGACACGAGTTTCCGCTCCGGCGGGGATGTGCGCGCGCAACTCGGCCTCTCCTGCCTCGCTCTGCTGCCGGAAGTCGCCTCGCCCAAAATCGCCGCGCTGGACGCGCCGTTCTCGCTGTTTGCCGAGCAACTCCGCGCGCTGCGAACCGGCCTAGGCCTGGAGACGGGACAGCCCAGGATCATCGCCATTACCGCCGCGCGGCCGGGCGAGGGCAAAACCACGCTCACCATCGCGCTCGCCCGCTCGCTCGCCAGCTCTGGCTTGGCTGTGCTGGCCATAGACTGCGACATACGCCAGCCCAGCTTTGACCCGGTGTTTCGCACCGGCGGCCTGCCTGGCCTCACCGATAACCTCGCGGGCCTCGCCAGGCTGGAGGACGTTATCATCCGGGACAGCCTAAGTCCGCTCAGCGTCATCCCCGCCGGAACCCAGGCGCAGGCGGCGCTTTCGCTCTTTCTCTCGCCCGCGTTGCCTAGCCGGTTGAACGCGCTGCGCCGGAGCTACGATGTTATTCTGCTGGACGTTCCGCCCGCCTTCGCCCTGGCGGAGGGCCGCGTGCTGGCCCGGTTGGCCGATTGCGCGCTGCTCTGTATCCGCTGGGGGGACACGCCGCGCCGCGTCATTGCGGCGGCGATAACCTCCCTGCACGAGGCGGGTGCGACATTGGCGGGTGCCGCGCTCACCCGCGTGAATGTAAGGGCACATGGCAGCTCCGGCTTCGCCGATGCGGAGATCTACCAGCCACGCTATGGCGGATATTTCAGGCACTGACGGACCCTTGCCAGTTTTATCGGGGGCGCTGATACATCGCCTCAAATGAGCTACGCGGTAAAAGAGATATTTCACACCTTGCAAGGCGAGGGCGGCAACGCCGGTAGAGCCGCCGTATTCTGCCGCTTCGCGGGCTGCAATTTATGGTCCGGGCGGGAGGCTGACCGGGCAGAGGCTGTATGCCAGTTCTGCGACACGGATTTTGTGGGCACGGACGGCCCGAGCGGCGGACGCTTTGCCAATGCGGAGGCGCTGGCCGATGCGGTGGAAGCCGCATGGCGCGGCGGCGCGGCGCACCGGCTGGTGGTGCTGACCGGCGGTGAGCCGTTTTTGCAGGTGGACAAGGCGTTGATCGGGGCATTGCACGCGCGCGGGTTCGAGGTCGCGGCTGAGACCAATGGCACGATCGCGACGCCCGAGGGCATCGACTGGCTTTGCGTCAGCCCGAAGGCCGATGCGCCGCTCGCCGTAACAAGCGGGCAGGAACTCAAGCTCGTTTACCCGCAGAAAGACGCGCCGCCCGCGCGGTTTGAAGCGCTCGATTTTGGGATGTTCTTCATTCAACCGATGGATGGGCCGGACCAGGTTGCGAACACTGCGGCGGCGGTGGCATTCTGCATGGCCAACCCGCGCTGGCGGCTCTCTTTGCAAACGCATAAAATGCTGGGCATACCTTAATGTTTGAGCTGAGCAAGCAATTCCGGTTTGAGGCCGCGCACACGCTGCAACGCGCGGTGGATGCCGATGCCAGCAGGCGCATCCATGGCCATTCCTACCGCGCAGAGATCGTTCTGCGCGGCGAGCCGGATGAGCAGACCGGCATGATCATGGATTTCGGGCAGTTCACTCGTATGGTGGAGCGCGTGCGCGATGCGCTGGACCATCGCTTTCTCGATGAGATCGCAGACCTTGGGCCTGCGACGCTTGAGAATCTTTGTGCGTGGATCTGGCGGAGTTTGGAAGGTGAATGCCCGGCGCTGGTGCGGGTGAGCGTGTACCGGGACAGCGAGGGGGATGCGTGCAGTTATTTTGGACGAAAATAGCCCGGCTGCTCTGAAGGATTAGGCCGCATTTACACACTGACCGAGGCTGGCTTCGTTTCGGCAATGCCAAAGCCAATTCCCACCTCACGCATCGCTGCATGAAAGCTTTTTGCGGCCGCACCCTCCTGCCAGCACCGCTAGCGGGTCAACCAGTTTAATCGGAACCAGACCCCTTCCTTACCACGGCAAACTGGCTGTACGCGACGTCTCGAATAGCATCCGCGGGAACATTATACTGCTTTGTAAAGAATTCGATCTGTTCCGGACGCACATATGAAAATTGATTCCAGACGATCACTTCGAGCGACGCGCGCTCAAGGGCATCCTGGAACGACTGCTTTGAAAACATCCTGACAGGAATACCTCGTTTTTGGCTCGAGCTATCCTCTGCATAGCGATCGAACTCATTTAGGCCGACCGGAACAAAGCTGTTCTGAAACAAAAACCGCTCCTCGAAAAAATGCGTCGTGCTGATAACCGCCACACCATTCGGCGCCAGCAAATCCCGTATATCTTCAAGTATGCCTTGAGATTGCCCGGTTGATACGTGCTGTAGCACCATGGACAAGGTAACAAGGTCGAATTTTTTTCCGGGATTCGCCGCCCTGTATTCCGACGATACTATATTATGCGCCTCGACATTATGGTGGAAGGCAAAACCATTTTGGCACGATTGAAAGCGTTCCGCATCCGGCTCTAAAGCTACGACATGTTTAGCGAACGGCCGGATGATATCGACAATCCTCCCAAGACCGGTGCCGATATCTAGAAATTCACGGCCGGACTTACAGCACGCAACCAGCTTTAAACATGAGAGGAAATTTTCCTCGGAATCTCCGCTTCCATCGCCATTTCTGCTGGTGAAGCGCCTGATATATTCGTCCAGTCCGTCATCGCTGGCATTGTATTTATATGCTGAATTTTTCACAGAAGTCCTTCCGGGCGGGGCAGGGCGCCGGCCGGTTTTTAGGCGGGCTAAAGCCGATTCATAACTCGAAATTAAACCAGGCCGCAACCCGCTACTCCCCCGCCCGATCCCTCCCGGCCAGCACCACAAAATAGCCGTTTAAAAACGGCAGCCGCACCCGCCGCCGCCACTCGATCGCGTGGCCCGTCCGGTGGCGCATCCCGAAGTGCAATTCCACCGCCGCCAGTTGCTCATCGTCGAACCGCGCCGCCACCGCTGGCGGCAGGCGCTGTAAAAACCGCGTCATGTCCTGGCTCGCCGCCATGGCGGGTTAATTCGTCACGCGGTCCAGTATCCCAACGCGCCGGAACAATATCTGCTTCAATCCAACCGGCCCCAACGTGCCTGCCGTCATCAGCACCATCGCGAAGGGCAGGAAATTCCCGCCATCCCAGGAGCAGAAATGCAGCAGCATCCCTTTGGTGAAGCCGATGAAGAGCGTGTTGAACAGATAGATCATGAAACTGTACCGCCCGAGCAGGAGCAAAATTACCCCAGGCGATGATGCCGCAACATATCTTAACCAACCATGAATCGCCGGCATGGATAACGCGCCAACCGGGAGCAAAACGTATTTTTCCGGCCAGCTCGCGCCGAACCACGCAACCCCAGCCAAACAAACCATCAACAACGCCAGCAGCAGCGGCCAGAGCCGATCCATGAACGCATTCCACCGCGCGCCCAAAACCCCTGCGCTCAGGCCAAGCCCGAAAAACACGGCATATGTCCCAATCCGGTCCGCGTAGCAATAACCCGGCAGCGGCAGCGCATACAGCGCCAGCAAAAACGCCAGCAGCCAGGGCAGGCGGCGTGCGCGGCCGTCCAGCCATGCCACCGTACCCAGGCTCACCACAAACAGCACGAACAGATACCAGATGGAGAGCGCCGGGCTGCGCGCCGTGTGCCATAGCAAACCCAGCAACCCCGCCCACAGCCCGGCAGGCGCGTTATCCACCGCCATTACTTGCCCGCATAAAACCTTGCCCAGCACGATGAGCACACCAAGCCCAAAGAACGGCAAGAGCAGCCGCCTTGCCTGCGCTGCCGCCAGCCGCCCCAGCGCCGCGCGGGGCCGCAGCGCCGCGCCGGAAAGCACCGAGACCAACCCGCTCAGATATAAAAACAACGGCATGTGAAAGGCATAAACCGCGCGGCGCAACGGCTCGTACCAATGCACATTTGCCGGGTCTGCCCGCGCCACCAAATGCCCGAACACCACCAGCAGAATGGCAAAGCCTTTGGCGAGGTCGATATCCGCCCTGCGCTGCATTGTCTCTAACCTAAAATAATTAAAAAAAGTTTAAATACCCGTTTTAGTTGTAAACTCAACCTGCTAAGTGGGCGCTGTGGACGTAAAAATAACAATCATCTCAGCCGTCCTGGCTTTAACCTGCTGGTCCGCGCGCGCACAGGAACTTGAAAGTCTTTTGCCGCCCAGCATTCCCGGCTACGGCACCCCATTTGGCGTTACGGCGCAGAACCCCGCGCTGCCCCCTTTTATCGGCTTCCAGCTGGGTGGGTTATCGCTCATCCCAGAGCTCGATTTATCCCAGGGCTACGACTCAGCTCCCAATGGCGCCGCGGGGTCCGCGGTCACCTCCGCCGCGCCCAGTTTGGCGGTGGCAAACCCGCTGCTCGGCTTTGGCGCGCTCCTCGCAAGCAATGTTTCGGAATACCCTGAAAATTCCAGGCAAAATACCTCCGGCTTTACGCTTGCCGCGGGAGAGTGTGCCGTATTGCCAAACGAAACCATTACGCTATCAACAGGATATCTCAATACGCAGGAGACCGGCTTCGCGCTGGATACGATCGACATCACCCAGCCCATCGCTTTTTCCGTGCAGGACTACCGGGTAAGCGATGAGCTCTCGCTGGGGCTTTTCGCGCTCAAGCCGGAGGCTTCGGTCACGCTCTACAGCTTTCCGGGCTATGCCGCGCAGAACCGCACCGACACGCGCGAGGGCCTGACCGGCACCTTCATCCCCGGCGGGCCGGTGCAGCTTCTGCTCCGGCTGCATTCAACACAATCGCGGTACCGGGAGCCGGTGTTCAACGCCGGCACAAATCAGCTAACAGGCGGGCTGACCGATACGGCGGATGGGCTCTGGACGGTAAGCCTGCTCGGCGGCATCGCTCAGCGCGCGTCGCATACTGGCCGCGTCATTATCGCCCCGGTTAGCGAGGCGCGGCTGGACTGGATGCCGGCCGAGCGGGATCGCGTCCGGCTAAGTCTGGCGCGGGAGATCGACGACCCGGACGAGATTAGCGCGAGCGCCTACACGCTTACCCAGGCAAAGCTGGCGTTCGACCACGAGCTGCCCAGCGACGCTGTGTTCAAATTCTCCGCCCGCGTCTCCAATGCCGCGTATTTCCACAGCGCCCTGCGTGAGACGCTTTATAGCGGCGACGCCGGTCTCTCCGTGCCGCTGGGGCCATATCTCGCGGTGGATGGCGATTACGCCTTCAACGACCGGCAGGCGAACTATCTGCGCGCGGCAAATGAGCATGTGGTGACGCTTGGGGTGGTGTGGACGCCATGAGGCAGCGCACGGTTCAGTTGCTTGGGCTGGAATTCAACAATTATACCTTGCAGGAAACCTGCAAACGCATCCTGGTCCGGCCGCGCGGCGCGCGTTTCGCCTATGTCGTGACGCCCAATGCGGACCATATCGTGCGGCTATGGCGTATCCCCGGCCTGCGCGTGGCGTATCATCGCGCCATGCTCTGCCTGCTGGATTCGCAATTCATCAGCCATTGCGCGCGCCCGCTTGGCCTTGCCCGTCCGCCAGTCGTCACGGGGGCCGATCTCACCGAAGCGCTGCTGCCGAAGCTCGACAACCTCCGCGTCGCCGTCATTGGCATGAAGCCGGAAGCGTTCACCGCATTGGCCGCCCGATACCCAAAAATCACGTTTTTGCATCACCAGCCGCCCATGGGGCTGCTGCACAATCTTCCTGCCTTCCACCGCGCGCAGGACTTTGCCTGCGAAGCCAACGCCCCTTTCACCTTCATCGCACTCGGCTCCCCGGTGCAGGAGCTGTTGGCCTTTGCCATCGCGCAGCGGCGGGAGGCCACGGGCGTCGGGCTTTGTATCGGCTCGGCCTTGAACTTCTGCGCCGGTACGTCGCGCCGCGCTCCGCTCTGGATGCGCGCGAGAGGGCTGGAATGGCTCCACCGTCTCGCGCACGAGCCGTGGCGGCTCGCGGGCCGTTATTTGCTCACCGACCCGCGCGTTCTGGCCGGGCTGGTTGCCGCCACGTTCCGCCGCAAGCCCAGAGCGCGATGACTTTATGTTCAATCGCATTAACGCTTGAACATAAGGGTTGAATCGCCCTCTATCATAGATGTCGAGCTGGAAGTCATCCGGCGCTAAGCCTTGATCCATTCCCGCTTCCTATCATGTCTGGTAAAACATCAGCCTACCCGCAACCAGGGGAATGCATGGCAGAATTTTTATCCGATGACCGCCGCGGGGCTGAAAGTTCGCTCTGGGCCGTCGTTGCCATCATCGGGCGCGTCATCCGCATCGCCGAAATCTACCCCAGCCGCGCCGCCGCCTTATCGGATCGTGCCTGGCGCGAGGCGCAGGTCCGGGCCTACGCCGGATTTCTTGAACGTACCGAGCAACCAGCCCCGGTCTATGCGGTCAAGCCCATCCGCCGCACGGATCTTCCCCGCCGCTGGAAACCGCTTCCGGCCCTGGGCTTTTTGAACGGAAAATTGTGATGACGAACACCCGCACGGAGCACGATGCGCTCGGCGATGTCGAAGTCCCCTCCGATCATCTCTGGGGCGCGCAAACCCAGCGCTCCATCGAGAATTTTCCCATCGGGCGGCGCAACTATGTCTGGGGCAGGGATGTCATCCGCGGCTTCGGCATTTTGAAGAAATGCTGCGCGCTGGCCAACCAGGCGCTGGAACAGCTGCCGGAGGATAAGGTCAGGCTTATCGTGCAGGCGTCAGAGGAGGTCATCGAAGGGCGCTGGGACGCGGAATTCCCCCTTGTCGTATTCCAGACCGGTTCCGGCACCCAGAGCAATATGAACGCCAACGAGGTCATCGCCAACCGCGCCATTCAGCTCGCGGGCGGCGTGCTGGGCAGCAAAAAGCCGATCAACCCGAACGATGATGTCAATCACGGCCAATCCTCCAACGATACCTTTCCGGCGGTCATGCACATCGCAGCGGTGGAAGTTATCGAGAACACGCTGCTGCCCGCCGCCGCGACGCTCGCGCAAACATTCCGTGACAAAACCCTGGCTTTCGCGGATGTTGTGATGACCGGCCGCACCCATTTGCAGGACGCCACGCCCATCACGCTCGGTCAGGTCATCTCCGGCTGGCACGCGCAGCTGGAAGCCGCGATGGCCGGCATCCGCGCCACCCTGCCGGGGCTGTACGAACTTGCCATCGGCGGCACGGCGGTCGGCACGGGATTGAACGCGCACCCAAATTTCGGTGCCACCGTGGCGGAGTTCGTGGCGCTGGAAACCTCCAAACCATTCGTCACCGCGCCGAATAAATTCGCGGCCCTCTCAGCGCATGACGCGATCGTCGCCGCCTCCGGCGCGTTGCGTGTGCTGGCCGGTGCGGCGATGAAAATTGCCAATGATGTGCGCTGGTACGCTTCCGGCCCGCGCACCGGAATCGGCGAAATCACGATCCCCGAAAACGAACCTGGCTCCTCCATCATGCCCGGCAAAATAAACCCGACCCAGTGCGAGGCGCTGACCATGGTGGCCGTGCAAGTATTTGGCAACGACCACGCGGTGGCGTTCGCCGGCTCTCAGGGCAATTTCCAGCTCAATGTCTTCAAGCCGGTGATGCTGCATAATCTGCTGGACAGCGCGCATCTGCTTGCGGAATCCATCCTCGCGTTCAACACGCATTGCGCCATGGGCATCGAACCCGCACGGGACAAAATTGCCGAAAACCTTGAGAAAAACCTGATGCTGGTAACGGCGCTCAACCCGCATATCGGATACGAGGCGGCGGCCAAAACTGCGCTCAAAGCGCATCGGGAGGGGCTTTCCTTGCGCGAGGCAGCGTTTGCGCTGGGGGTTTTGAGCGAGGCGCAGTTCGACGATTGGGTAAAGCCGGAGCAGATGACGCGGCCTCTGAGAATCGAAGGGAAAGCCTAGCCCTTGCTTCTGGCGGCCGCATCTGCATCTTGTAGGGCAAGATTTAGCGGAAGATTACGATGATGGATGGCAGCGCCGACTCCCGGCGGATTACGATACACCGGCCCGAGGACTTCGCACCGATGCGCGCGGCGGGGCGGCTGGCGGCGGAAACGCTGGACATGATCGCGCCCCACGTTGTGCCGGGCGTGACGACGGAGCGGCTGAACACGCTGTGTCACGATTTTATCCTGGCCCATGGCGCCACACCGGCACCGCTTAACTATCGCGGCTTCCCGAAGTCTATCTGCACCTCCATCAACCACGTCGTCTGCCACGGCATTCCGGGTGAGAAGAAGCTGCTCGACGGCGACATACTGAACATCGACGTGACGGTGATTTTGAACGGCTGGTATGGCGACACGAGCCGCATGTATGTCGCAGGCGGGGCCAACACCCGGGCCAAGCGGCTGCTGGACGTGACCTATGAAGCCATGATGCGCGGCATCGCGGTGGTAAAACCCGGCGCCAGCTTCGGCGACGTCGGCCATGTGATCCAGACCTATGTCGAATCCCAGCGGTTCTCGGTGGTGCGGGATTTCTGCGGTCACGGCATCGGCCAGCGTTTTCATGAAGCGCCGAACGTGTTGCATTTCGGCAGGCCAGGGGAGGGCGCGGTATTCAAGCCCGGCATGTTCTTCACCATCGAGCCGATGGTGAACACGGGCCGCCCGGAGGTGAAGATTTTGGAAGATGGCTGGACAGCGGTGACGCGCGACCGCTCGCTCTCCGCGCAGTTCGAACACATGATCGGTGTGACAGATACGGGGTCCGAAATCTTCACGCTTTCGCCCGCCGGACACACCGCGCCGCCTTATGCTTGAATAAATGCCAGGGGCATCACCCCCTGGCATAGCGTTTGGTTCAAGCCCCTGGGTCTATCCAGCCGACATGTCCATCCGCCCGGCGATACACCACGTTGAGCTGATTGTTTTTCGAGTTGCGAAACATCATCACCGGCTGGTGCGCCAGGTCCATTCGCATCACCGCGTCGCGGACACATAGCGTCTCAATCGCGGCGTCCGATTCCGCGATGACCGTCGAATGCAGCGCATCGGCTTCATTATGAGCCTCCGCCTCCTCCGTCTGCAAAACATATTGCCGTCCCGGTTCCGGCTTCGCGCGGTTGGCCGTGTCGCGCGCATGGGCGGAAACCCGGCGCCGGTAGCGCCGCAGCCGTGTCGCGATATGCTCCGCCGCATCGTCGAACGCCGCATGTGCGTCGCCTGCCTCGCCCTCGCCGCGCACGGTAATGCCGCGCCCCGCATGAACATTGATGTCGCAGGTGAAAAAGCTGCGGGCCTTGCTGAACGTCACATGCGCTTCCAGCGCGTGGTCGAAATATTTGTTGGTGATGACGTCCAGATGCTGCTCGACATGAACACGTAGCGCGTCCGACAGGTCGATTTGCTTGCCAGAGACCGTCAACTGCATGGTCTTCTCCCCTCTCATTCAAGCTCAATTCAAATCAGGACACATAAACAATTCATGCGCTAGGCGGGCATTTTCTCCCGCTTACGTTGCGCCGAGCCGGGGATACGCAACGCCTCCCTGTATTTGGCCACGGTCCGGCGGGCTATGTCTATGCCTTCTTTTTGTAATATTGCGGTGATCGCGTCATCGGACAGAATATTCCGCCGGCTTTCGTTCAAAATCAGCTGTTGCACCCTGTGCCGCACGGTCTCGGCGCTATGCGTCTGGCCGTTTGCGCCAGCGAGCGCGGTGGTAAAGAAGAATTTCAGCTCGAAAATCCCGCGCGGCGTAGCGATGGATTTGTTCGAGGTAACACGGCTCACCGTGCTTTCGTGCATCTCCACCTCCGCGGCGATGTCGCGCAAAGTGAGCGGACGCAAATGGCTGATGCCATGGCGGAAAAACCCGTCCTGACGGCGCACGATCTCGGCCGAGACGCGCAGGATCGTCTGCGCGCGGGATTCGAGCGCCTTCACCAGCCAGTTCGCCCCCTGCATCTGCTCGTTCAGGAATGTTTTCGTCTCGCGCGAGGCTGAAGCCGCCATCCGCGCGTGGAAGCCGCGCCGGATCAGCAGCCGCGGCATCGTCTCCGGGTTTATCTCCAGCATCCAGTCGCCCAGCCCGTCCGCTTTTACCGGCATGGGGCGCATGAGCACATCCGGGACTAGCGCGTGCAGGGGCTCATGCTCGAACCGCGCGCCGGGCTTCGGGTCCAACCGCCGGATTTCGGCCACCATCTCCGCGAGGTCGGCGGAATCCACGCCGCAAACTGTCATCAGCGCTTTCATCTCCCGCCGCGCCAGCAAATCGAGGTTTGCCAGCAATGCCGCCATCGCCGGGTCCAGCCGGTTCTGTTCCGCAAGCTGCGCGCTGAGGCACTCGGCCAGATCCCGCGCAAAAAGCCCGGTGGGGTCGAAGCGCATCATCTTGCTCCGCACGCTCTCCAGCCGCATCACCGCTATGCCCAGCGCCGCGGCAATCGCCTCCGGCGGTTCGGCAAGCCGCCCCGCCTGGTCGAGCGCGGCGATCAACGCCGCCGCGATCGCCCTATCCTCGCGTGTATCGAAAGCCAGCCTGGCCTGCTGTTCCAGATGCTCGCGCAAATTCGGCTTCTCGCCGCTCAGCGCGTCGATGGCGCTCCAGCCGTCATCGTTCTCCCCCTGGCTGCCGCCGAACCCGCCATAGCCATCCGCATTCGTGCCTGCGTCGTAGGTGTTGGAAACGTCGATATCCAGAGGTGCGTTTTCCGGCCCCGGCATCATGCCGCCGCTTGCAAAGCTGGTGGCGTCGGGCGGCTCGCCGGGGGTAGGGAAAGCCTGCGGGGCAGTGCTTTCCTCCCTGCGTTCCAAAAGCGGATTTTTCAGCAGCTCGTCTTCAATAAACTGGCTGGCCTCCATGTTCGAGTATTGCAGCAGCTGGATCGCCTGGCGCAGCTGCGGCGTCATGACGAGCGATTGCGTCTGCCGTAGATCGAGGCGAGGTCCAAGAGCCATGAGTAAAATTTAATGCATCACTGCTTAAAACGCAAGTGTTTTGGCATGGAATATGCTTAGAAAAGACAAGCTTAATCTCAGTCAGCCAGTTTCCAGTGAAGACCATCTACCAGACAGATTTGTCAGCGCCTTGCAAAAGCTCGGTTCAAAATCCTGCTGAAATCAACCCGAATTTGTCCGTGCAAAATACCGCGCCGACCCCGCCGCAAAAATGCGCTGTTTTTCGGCATCGTTGCGCGTTTCCAAAGCATGTCTGGCAAAACGCTCCTCAACGCCGCGCATCATTTCCGCATAACCGGGCCTTAGCTGAAACCGCTCCAACTCGCGCTTCATCTTCGACAGCAACGGCTCGGGAACCGGCGAATGATTGTCGCGAGTTAGCCGCGCTGTCCAATCGAAATAATTGTCATATTGCCGGTTGGCGGCGTCCATCATGTTCGCGCCGCGCTCTTTTTTTATAATGAACTCCTCGAAGCTCCGCCCCCAGTAATGGTCGATCCAGCCGCCCTTATCAGTCTTCGCTTTGTCCGGACCCCAAACCCGGTCCGGCGGAATTTCACCGAAATCCGTGTATCGCAGGACGCTGCCAGGTTTGAGGCGAGGAACATGGATGTCGTACAGCGAATTGACATGGGCGAGCCGCACGACCGATTTGCAATGCTCGCTGTTGCCAGCGTGGGGAAAGCGCTCTGCCAGCAATCCGGGTGTGCGTTCGAATTCAGGTTTCCAAAGCCGCCAGCGCCACGGAAACAGCAAAGCGCTCGTATCCGCAGGTGCTGCGGCCAGCATGGTGGGGAGATGATGCCCGTATTGCGCGCCGGGGACCAGGAACTCGTCCAGGTCGACGACAATCACCCATTCGTAGAGCCGCAGTTGCGGGAGCATAAACAACGCGTGCGCGTAGTTCTTGCGCGGAACCTTGGTGCCTGCCGTGACCTTCGTGAAAATAGGCACCACCGGCGAGCAGTTGGCGAACCAGCGCAGCACGTCATCGGTGCCGTCGTTGCTGTCGTTTGTATAGATAAAGATCTTATCCGCACCGATGGCGCGATAATGTGCGATCCATTCCGGCAAATGCAGCGCCTCGTTTTTCGCCATCGCCAGCACCGCCAGTTTCTGCACCGGGCGGATCGCGCGGAGGGCTTGCAGCGTGGCGTGGCGCTCAGCGCTCCACTCCGCTACTTTTAGATCTTTATCCAGCCCGTCCAGCTCAGTGCCAACCGGCGCGGGCAACGAAAAATCATCGGCCCAGGCGGGCGAGGCGATCCGCCGCCGCACCGCCGCCATCGCCGCATCTATCGGGTCAGACATGGCCTACGGTCTGATCGGTTGAGGTTGTCGCGTGCGGCAACCGAAAGCGTGAATCATCCCCTTAAAAAAAACAGTGGAGCGCGGATCAATTTGGCCCGTTAAACTGAACATAAGGGCTATCGCGCTCTACAAGCTGAACTTTTCGCCCAGATATACGCGCCGCACATCCTGGTGCGCGACCACCGCATCCGGCGCGCCCTCCATCAATACCTGGCCATCGTACAGAATATACGCCCGGTCGATAATCTCCAGCGTCTCGCGCACATTATGGTCGGTGATCAGCACGCCAAGCCCGCGATGCTTCAAATGCGAAACAAGGTCGCGGATTTCCCCCACCGCGATCGGGTCGATACCGGCCAGCGGCTCATCCAGCAAAATGTAATTTGGCGCCGTTGCCAGCGCACGGGCAATCTCCACGCGCCGCCGCTCCCCGCCGGAGAGTGCCAGCGCGGGGGTGCGCCGCAAATGCGAGATGCCGAATTCCGACAGCAGGGAGTGCAGCACGGATTCGCGCCGGTCGCGGTCCGGCTCCACGACATCGAGCGCAGCCATGATGTTCTGCTCAACCGTGAGGCCGCGGAACACGCTCGCCTCCTGCGGCAGGTAGCCGATGCCAAGCCGCGCCCGCCGGTACATCGGCAAGGATGAAATCTCGGCGCCATCCAGAGAGATGTTGCCGCTATCAGGGGCGATCAGTCCGACGATCATGTAGAACGTCGTGGTTTTGCCAGCGCCATTCGGCCCCAGCAGCCCCACGGCCTCGCCGCGCTTCACCGAGATCGAGACATTCCGCACCACCGGGCGCTTTTTGAACCTTTTGCCAAGCCCGCTCGCGACCAGCCCGCCATTGCCTTCTATCACTCTTAATCCGTTCATTTGGCGGTGTTCGGCAAAATTGTGCCGGCGACCTGTCCGCCAGGCCCCGCCAGCAGCGTCGCCACACCTGTTTTCGTGTTCACGAGCGCGTCGCTCCCCGCCAGCTCGTTTTTGCCACGGATGATGTGCACATCTCCGCCCAGCCGCGCGCGGCCGGATTGCGGCAGGTAAACGCCCCTATCACCCGTCGCGGTGTCTGTCGTGGTGTGAATCACCACATGGCCGATCGCATCCACTTTCTTCAGTTGCCCAGACTGGCTCAGGTCATCGGCCGAAGCCTTCGCCGGGGCGGCTGTATTGGCAGCGGGCGGTGCGAGATAGCCGATCAGCGTATCGGCGGCGATGGAGCGGCCATCATCCGCCACGATCAGCGCATCGCCGCGTGCGATCGCCTCGCGCTTCACCGAATAATATTCGATCGCATCCTTGGCCGTGATCACGTCATGCGGCGTCGTCAGCTTCAAATGCTGGCCCGTCAGCACCAGCACGGCATTGTCCATGCTATATATCGCGCGGTCGCCGTAGGCGTTGTCGGTTGCGGTGAAAATATGCACATGGCCGACGGCATCCAGCTCATAAAGCTCTGCCGCGCCCTGATTCAGCGCGTCAGCCGAGGCAGCAGCCGGGGCAGCGGCTTTCGCCCCCGGCTTTTTACGATAATGCGCGATGAGCTGGTCGGCAACCACAGTCACCGCGCCGCGCACGGCCTTTGCATTGCCGGATGCCGTTACGGTTTGCGACCCCTGGCTCCACTGGATGCCCTGGCTCGCGGTGATCTGAATCGGCACGGGCGCGGTGCCGGGCTGGCCGCCGAAATCCAGGCTCTGTGCCCATGCGGGTGGGCCCGCAAGCGCGAGTCCGGCACAGAGAATGAGGCCCCTCATTGCGCCTGGGTCAGTGTCATCGTAGCGGGGCCGATGAAGGATATATCCGCACCCCGGTTGGCAAGCTTAAACCCATTGGCGGCATTCAAAGTTCCAAACGGCCCCTGGACCTGCACCGGCGCGCTGCTGGCAGCACTACCCGCGTGCAAGTCGATATCCGCATTCGCTACCGTCAGAATCGTGCCGTCGTTGCGGTACAGCGTCACGTCGCCGGTCAACCCAAGGGTCTGCGCGTGCTGGTGAAACATGCCGGTGTTGGATTTGAGCATCAGCCAGGCGCCGTCTTTCAGCGTGATATCGCCCTCCGGCGCGTTCAGCGCCACAAGGTCGCTGCCCTGCTCGTCGGCGGTGTTCGCAGTAAGGGTAAAAGGCTGCCCCTGCTGGTCGGTGCCATGATATTTGGCATTCTGCATGGCGGAGGCTGAATCGCCCGCTACCTTGCCGACATGGTAGGTCACGCGGTTCGCATCCGGCCCGGAACGCCAGGACGGTGCGACGACAAGCGCCACAAGCAACGCCGCGGCCGCCAGCGGCAGCATTTTCTTCAAGGCCGACACGGTAAGGCTACGCCGCGCGATGGCCGAAATCACTTCCGGGTTGCGCCGCCGCAACCCGTCCAGCATCCGCTCCCGTGCTGCCGGGCTCATGCCAGCCCCGCCCGCAACAGGTCGTGAATATGTAGGATACCCTGCACCACGCCCGCGTTATCCACCACGAATAAGGCGGTAAAGGGGCGGGCGGCGCTGTTCATCTCGCGCAGCGCCTCTTCCGCCAGCGCGTCCCCGGCAATCGTTTTGGGCGCGGCGTTCATAATATCCCCGGCGTTGCGGCTGAGTAGGTCCGGCCCCATGGCGCGCCGTAAATCGCCGTCCGTTACTACCCCGAGCAGCCGGTTCTCATGGTCTACGATTCCAAGCGCGCCGAAGTGCTTCGCCGTCATGGTAATCAGCGCCAGGTCCATGGTCATATCAGGCGGGGCCAGAGGCAACTCATCGCCTTTGTGCATCAAATCCCGCACGCGCTTCAGCCGGGCGCCAAGCTTGCCGCCGGGGTGAATGTCCCGGAAGTCCCGCGCCGAAAAACCACGCCTGGCTAGCAACACTACCGCCAAAGCATCGCCCAGCGCCATCTGCATCGTCGTGCTGGTGGTGGGGGCGAGGCCAATCGGCCCGGCCTCCGGCGCTGGGGGCAGAATCAGCGGCACCGTCGCGGCAGTGGCCAGCGTGCTCTCGGCGACTGAGGTGATCCCGATCAGCGGCAGGCCGATGCGGCTGGCATGGGACACGATCGCTGCCATCTCGACAGCCTCGCCGGAATTGGAGAGCGCCACCACTGCATCGCCCGCGATGATCATGCCAAGGTCGCCATGGCTCGCCTCGGCGGGGTGGACGAACAGCGCCGGCGTGCCGGTGGAGGCCAGCGTCGCCGCGATTTTCCGGGCCACATGGCCAGATTTGCCCATGCCGGTTACAACGACACGGCCAGTTATGGCGATGAGATGGTCTATCGCAGCGCAAAAATTACTGCCCAGCCCGGCGGCCATCGCGTTCAGCGCCGCTGCTTCGGTTGCCAGAACGTCGCGGGCGATGGTCAGGTCTCTGGCGGGCTGGGAATCCCCAGCCGGGCGCTCGCCAACCGCGGAGCGCAGCATATGTTCGCCGGTACTCATGCAAGGGGTATGAACAGCGCCGCCGCGCCGGTCAACTCATCGTTTCGCAACCCTGTGTAACGCGCGTCCCGATGAAACGGCGAAGCGATCTATCTTCTAGAGCCGGATGTTCAATTTAACGTCATCGCACTCTAATGGTGGAACAGATCCGGCTCGCCGTAACCCAGCAGATCCAGCTTTGCCAGCGTGGGCAGAAATGCATAGGCCGCCTGCGCCAGCTCCAGCCGGTTCTCCCGGCGGAGCAAAGCCTCCAGCCGCTCCCATATCCGGTGTAGGTACAACACGTCGGATGCCGCATAGGCCATCTGTTCGGGCGACAGATCGACGGCCCCCCAATCGCTCGTCTGCTGCTGCTTGGAAATCTCGACGCCCGCGAGATCCTTGCATAAATCCTTCAGCCCGTGCCGGTCGGTATAGGTCCGCACCAGCTTGGAGGCGATTTTCGTGCAGATGACCGGCGCGGTGACAACACCCAGCGCGTTGAACAGCGCCGCAATATCGAAGCGCGCGAAGTGAAACAGCTTCGTCACGGCCTTATCACTCAAGAGCGCTTTCAAATTCGGGCAATCCGCGGCTTTGCCGCCCAGCGCCTCGGGGATAATCTGCACGAGGTGTGCCGTGCCGTCGCCGGAGGAGAGTTGTACCAGGCAAAGCCGGTCGCGTCTTGGGTCCAGCCCCATCGTTTCGGTATCGATGGCCACCATCGACCCAAGGCTCAACCCAGCCGGCAAATCATGTTTGTGCAGCTGGATATTGCTCATATTGCCTTATCATCAAATTTTGGTGCCCAGGAGAAGACTCGAACTTCCATGACCTTGCGATCGCTAGCACCTGAAGCTAGTGCGTCTACCAATTTCGCCACCTGGGCAGGTGTTGTCTCTAACGGCCCGATTCAGACTTCGCGGCTACGCCGCTACGTCATCGGGACGCTTGAGTTTCGGGCATTTACCCGCGCGCTCCTCGTGCGTCAACCGCGCTTGGAAGACCCGCCCGCGCACCTTACAACACACGCAGATATCATGGAGACGATTATGTTCGGGCGGACGAAAGTAGCGGCGGTCTTCGGCGGCTCGGGGTTTCTGGGCCGCTACGTGGTCAAGCGCCTCGCGGCCAAGGGATATGTCGTCCGCGTCGCGGTGCGCGATACCGAGGCCGCCATGTTCCTCCGCCCTATGGGCGATGTCGGGCAAATTGTCCCGCTCTACGCGCCGGTGCAGGAGGAAGCCTTGGTTGCCCGTGCCTGCCAGGGGGCGGATGCCGTCATCAACCTCACCGGCATCCTCGCCGAGAATCGCAAGGGCGATTTTTTTCGCACCCATGTGGATGGGGCAGGGCGCATTGCCCGGCTTGCGGCAAGCTCCGTGGCAAAGCATTTCATCCACGTCTCCGCCATCGGCGCGGATGCAAACAGCCCCGGCGATTACGCACGCAGCAAAGCAGCGGGAGAGGCAAAAATCCGTGCCGCCTTCCCAGGCGCCGTCATCCTGCGCCCCTCCATCCTGTTTGGGCCGGAGGATAATTTCTTCAACCGCTTCGCTAACATGGCGACATTTTCGCCGGTCATCCCCATCACTGGCGCTGCCACGCGCTTCCAGCCAGCCTATGCGGGAGATGTCGCGGACGCGGTCCTCGCCGCCTTGGGCGAGGACGCATTGGGCAAGACCTTCGAACTCGGCGGCCCGGACATCAAAACATTCAAACAACTCATTGAATTTATGCTAAAAATTATCGAACGCGACCGGATGGTGCTGGACCTTCCACGCATCGTCGCCAATTTCCAGGCGGTGTTTCTGGAGCATCTTCCGGGCAAGCTCCTCACCCGCGACCAGATAAAATTGCTGCAATCGGATAACGTCGTGTCCAGTGGCGCACGCGGCTTTGCCGAGCTCGGCATCACGCCATCCCGGCTGGATCTCATTTTGCCTTCCTACCTGGCGCGTTACCGGCCGGGCGGCCGCCGACGCGAGGCTGCGTATCAGGAATAATTAGTCACGTAAGCGGACCTAAATCTATCGCTGCAAGCCGCTAAGAAGATAACGAATGGGGCAACCTCTGGTTTATATGTCGCATTAGCTGACCAATTCGCAATAATTCACTGGTTATTTGCCAAAACATCCGTTAATACATCTCCCGCGCTGCGCGGCGCCATCATGCCGCGCGGCATTTCATCGTATGAGAGAGGCGCTGCCAGACCCATGGCCGAACGGATGCTGCAATTCACCCATCTTCCCCAGAAAACGCCAGACAAGCGCGCGGTTGGGGAGCGCCGGGCGGATTTCGACGAGATTTACAAGCGTTTCGATGTGCAATCGGCGAAGGCGCAGTCCAGCCGATGCAGCCAATGCGGCATTCCATTTTGCTCCATCCACTGTCCGCTCTCCAACAACATCCCGGACTGGCTGAAGCTGACGGCTGAGGGGCGGCTTGAGGAAGCGTATGAGATTTCCTCCGCAACCAACACATTTCCCGAGATTTGCGGGCGCATCTGCCCGCAGGACCGGCTGTGCGAGGGCAACTGCGTCATCGAGAAGGGCTTTGAATCCGTCACCATCGGCGCGGTCGAGCGCTACATTACGGACACGGCTTTCGAGAAAGGCTGGGTCAAGCCCATCGCGCCCACGCGGGAGCGGCCGGAATCCATCGGCATCATCGGTGCTGGCCCGGCTGGCCTGGCAGCGGCGGAGGCGTTGCGTTCCCGCGGCTATAAGGTGACGGTCTATGACCGCCACGACCGCGTCGGCGGGTTGATGATCTATGGCATCCCCGGCTTCAAGCTGGAGAAGGACATCGTGCTCCGCCGCTGGAAATGGCTGGAGGATGGCGGCATCGAATTCGTGCTCAATGCCGACATCAACGGGGCGATCTCCTTCGCCTCTCTGCGGGACAAGCATGACGCGGTGCTGGTGGCCACCGGCGTCTATCAGCCCCGCGAGATCGCCGGTCCCGGCTCCGGCCTTCCCGGCATTGTCCCGGCGCTGGACTATCTCATCACCTCCAACCGCAAGGGTATGGGCGATGACGTGCCGGATTTCGACTCCGGTCTGTTGAACGCAGCGGGCAAAAACGTGGTCGTCATCGGCGGCGGTGACACGGCGATGGACTGCGTCCGCACCGCCGTTCGCCAGCACGCGAAATCCGTCACCTGCCTGTACCGGCGCGACCGGCAGAACATGCCCGGCTCGCTGCGGGAGGTCTCGAACGCGAAGGACGAGGGCGTCGTCTTCACCTGGCTTGCGGCACCGGAGGCGTTTTTGGGCGACACGCATGTTACCGGCGTGCGCGCCATCCGGATGCATCTTAGCCTGCCGGATGCCTCCGGCCGCCAGTCGGTCGAGACCATCCAAGGCTCGTCTTTCAACGTAGAAGCTGACCTCGTCATCAAGGCGCTCGGCTTCGACCCGGAGGATATGCCAGCAGCCTTCAACGAGCCGGGCCTCAAGCTTACCGGCTGGGGAACGTTAAAGACTGATCCGCGCAGCTTCATGACGAGCCTGCCCGGCGTCTTCGCGGCGGGGGACATTGTGCGCGGCGCCTCGCTCGTCGTCTGGGCCATTCGCGATGGCCGCGACGCCGCCGCTTCCATCCATCAATACATTCAGGCCAATGCGATGGCCCAGGCCGCGGAGTAATCCCATGAACCATGAAACCGCCCCGGAATTTCTCGCAAGCTGGGCCGCGAACGCTGAAATTCTTAAAGAAACCTATGGTCCCGCGCAGGAGCACGACAACTGCGGTGTCGGCATGGTCGCGGCGCTGGACGGCAAAAGGCGCCGGGACATCGTGCAGGCGGGCATCGATGCGCTGAAAGCTGTCTGGCATCGCGGCGCGGTCGATGCCGATGGCAAAACCGGCGATGGCGCGGGCATCCATATCGAAATTCCGCGCGATTTCTTCGCGGCTGAAATCCTGCGTTCAGGCGATGCCTTGCGTGACGGCCCCATCGCCGTCGGCCAGGTGTTTCTGCCAAAAACCGATCTCTCCGCGCAGGAGCGTTGCCGCCAGATCGTCGAGACCGAAATCCTCGCCTTCGGCTACCGCATCTACGGCTGGCGGCAGGTGCCGATCAATGTCGATTGCATCGGGGAGAAAGCCAACGCCACCCGCCCCGAGATCGAGCAGATCATGGTCTGGAACGCGCGCGGTGTTTCGGAAGACGTGTTCGAGCGCGAACTCTACATCATCCGCCGCAAGATCGAAAAAGCCGCGATCGAAGCGCAAATCCCCGAGCTTTATCTCTGCTCGCTCTCTTGTCGCTCGATCATTTACAAGGGTATGTTTCTGGCTGCATCCCTCACGGATTTCTACCCGGATCTGCTGGACGAGCGCTTCGTCTCGCGCTTTGCCATCTACCACCAGCGTTATTCCACCAACACCTTTCCCACCTGGCGGCTGGCGCAGCCCTTCCGCATGTTGGCGCATAATGGCGAGATCAACACGGTCGCCGGCAACGTCAACTGGATGAAGAGCCATGAAACGCGCCTCGCCGCCGAGGGGCTGGACGAGTTTCTGGATTACGTGAAGCCCGTGGTGCAGGCGGGCGGGTCGGATACGGCCTCGCTGGATAATGTGTTCGAACTTCTGGTCCGCGCCGGCCGCGACGCGCCAATGGCCAAGGCGCTGATGATCCCGCCTTCAGTCGCCAGCGACGCGACCATGCCGAAGGCGCATCGCGACCTGTTCCTCTATTGCAACGCGGTCATGGAGCCATGGGACGGTCCGGCGGCCATCGCCGCGACCGATGGCCGCTTCGTCATCGCCGGGCTGGACCGCAATGGCCTGCGCCCGCTGCGCTACTCCATCACTGGGCATCATATGCTCATCGTCGGCTCCGAGACCGGGATGGTGAAGCTGGCGGAGGACGACATTATCGAAAAGGGCCATGTCGGTCCCGGCCAGACCATCGCTGTCGATCTCGATGCCGCGAAATTCTATCATGATTCCGAAATAAAAGACATGCTGGCCGCGCGGCAGGATTTCGGCGCCTGGGTCAAGCGCATTACCGTCATCGACCATATCATCAAAACCGACGCGCCGGAGCCGGTGAGCCTGGACGCCGAATCGCTGCGCCGCCGCCAGCTCGCGGTTGGCACCACGCTGGAGGAGCTGGAGCTGCTGCTGCACCCGATGGTCGAGGACGCGCAGGAAGCCACCGGCTCGATGGGCGATGACACGCCCATCGCCGTGCTTTCAGAGAAATATCGCGGGTTGCATCACTTTTTCCGCCAGAGTTTTTCCCAGGTCACGAACCCGGCCATCGACAGCTTGCGCGAAACCCGCGTGATGTCGCTGAAGACGCGGCTTGGCAATCTCGGCAATGTACTCGATGAAGATTCCGAGCAATGCGATTTGTTGCAGCTCGATTCCCCCGTGCTTTCCACTGCCGAGTTCGAGGCCATGCGCCGCGAGATGGGCACGAATGCCTGCCAAGTGGATTGCACCTTCAAGGTCGCCAACGGCGAGGACGGCTTGCGCCGCGCCATCGCGCGCATCCGCCGGGAGGCTGAGGAAAGTGTGCGCGCCGGCTGTACCCATGTTATTTTAACTGACGAGGCGATGTCGCCCGAGCGCGCACCGATCCCGATGATCCTCGCCACGGGTGCTGTGCACACGCATCTGGTCCGCCAGTCGCTCCGCACCTTCACCAGCGTCAATGTCCGCGCGGCTGAATGCCTGGATGTGCATTATTTCGCCGTGCTGGTCGGTGTGGGTGCGACCACCGTCAACGCCTACCTCGCGCAGGAGAGCATCGCGGACCGCCATGCGCGCGGCCTGTTCGGCAAGCTTTCCTTAAAAGAATGTGTTGGGCGCTATAAAAAATCGGTTGATAAAGGCTTGCTCAAAGTCATGAGCAAGCTTGGCATCTCCATGGTCGCCTCTTATCGCGGCGGCTATAATTTTGAGGCTATTGGCCTTTCCCGCACGCTGGTGGGCGAATTCTTCCCAGGCATGTCCTCGCGCATCTCCGGCATCGGTCTGCCGGGCATCGCGCATAAGGTGCTGCAACTGCACAAATCCGCCTGGAACGGCAATGTCGTGCCGCTGGATGTTGGCGGCGCGTACCGGCTGCGCCGCTCGGGCGAGACCCATGCTTTCGACAATAACGCGATCCACCTGCTGCAAACCGCCGTCGGCTCCAACAGCTACCAGATGTACCGGCGCTATGCCGATATGGTCCGCAAGCAGCATCCGGTCGCTTTGCGCGACCTGCTGGATTTTCGTACCGAGGGCCGCACGCCGATTCCCATCGACGATGTGGAGAGCATTACGGAAATCCGCAAAATGCTCATCGCCCCAGGCATCTCGCTCGGCGCGCTCAGCCCGGAAGCGCATGAGACGCTCTCCATCGCCATGAACCGCATCGGCGCGCGGTCGGATTCCGGCGAGGGCGGAGAAGACCCGGCTCGCTCGCAGCCTCGTCCCAATGGGGATAACGCCTCCTCCGCCATCAAGCAGATCGCTTCCGGGCGCTTCGGCGTCACCGCTGAATACCTGAACGATTGTAAAGAAATCGAGATCAAAATCGCCCAGGGTGCCAAGCCTGGCGAGGGCGGCCAGCTGCCGGGCTTCAAGGTGACTGAACTTATCGCCAAGCTTCGTCATGCGACACCGGGGGTAATGCTCATTTCCCCGCCGCCGCATCACGACATCTATTCCATCGAAGATCTCGCGCAGTTGATCTACGACCTCAAGCAGATTAACCCGCACGCCACGGTCTGCGTTAAGCTGGTCTCGCGCTCCGGCATCGGCACCATCGCCGCTGGCGTGGCCAAGGCCAAGGCGGATGCCATTCTCATCTCCGGCCATGTCGGGGGCACCGGCGCCTCGCCGCAATCCAGCGTGAAGTATGCCGGGATGCCGTGGGAGATGGGCTTGTCGGAGGCGCATCAGGTGCTCATGCTCAACCGCCTGCGTCATAACGTGAAGCTGCGGACCGATGGCGGGATCAAAACCGGGCGGGATGTCGTTATCGCCGCCATGCTGGGCGCCGAGGAATACGGCATCGGCACGGCGTCCTTGGTCGCCATGGGCTGCATCATGGTGCGGCAATGCCACTCCAACACCTGCCCGGTGGGCGTGTGCACGCAGGATGAAGAATTGCGCGCGAAGTTTGAAGGCTCGCCCGAGAAGGTCATCAACCTGTTCTCCTTCATCGCGGAGGATGTGCGCGGTATCCTGGCATCGCTCGGCTTCCGCACACTCAAGGAGGTCATCGGCCATACCGAACTCCTGCATCAGGTGAGCCGAGGCGCGGATTACCTGGACGATCTCGACCTCAACCCGATTCTGGCGCAGGCGGACCCCGGCCCCTATGCGCGCTATTGCACGCGGGAGGGCCGTAACGAGGTGCCGGAAACGTTGGACGCGCAGATGATCGCGGATGCAACGCCGTTCTTCAACAATGGCGAAAAGATGCAGTTGCAATACAACATCCGCAACACCCACCGCGCCATCGGCACGAAGTTCTCTTCGCAGATCGTCGCCAAATACCGCAAGGTAAAGCTCCAGCCCAATCATGTCTCGGTGCGGCTGCGTGGCTCGGCGGGCCAGTCGCTTGGGGCTTTTGCGGTTACTGGGCTTAAGCTGGAAGTGTTCGGCGATGCCAATGACTATGTCGGCAAGGGGCTTTCGGGTGCTACCATCGTGGTCCGCCCGGTGCCGTCCTCCAAGCTCAAAAGCAATGAAAATACGATCATCGGTAATACCGTGCTCTACGGCGCCACCTCCGGCGTGCTGTTCGCGGCAGGCCGCGCGGGCGAGCGCTTCGCCGTGCGGAACTCCGGCGCCACCGCGGTTGTGGAGGGCATTGGCTCCAACGGCTGCGAATACATGACCGGCGGCACGGTGGTGGTGTTGGGGGAGGTGGGCGACAATTTCGGCGCGGGCTTCACCGGCGGAATGGCGTTTGTGTACGACCCATCGCAACAGTTCGAGCTGCGCGTGAACAAGGACACGCTGCATTGGCAGCGCGTGATTACCCCGCATTGGGAGGGGGTGTTGAAAACCCTGGTGCAGCGCCATGCGGTAGAGACGGAAAGCCGTTACGCCGCCGCCATGCTGAACGATTGGGACCGTGAATCCCCGCATTTCTGGCAGATCGTGCCAAAGGATTACATCGGCTACCTCTCGAACCCGCTCGCCGAGGAAATCGAGACCGAACGCGCGTGAACCTGTAGGGCGGAATAGCGCAGCGCATTCCGCCATCCTGCGCGCTTTAAGTCCCTGGCCTTGCATGGCATAAACCTTTCCATGCGAGTCCTGTATCACCTCCCGCTTTCGCCCTACGCCCGCAAAGTGCGCCTGGTGCTGGCGGAAAAGCGCCTGCCGTTTGAGCTTCGTGTGGAAAAAGTATGGGACCGAAGGCCGGAATATCTGGAGCTCAACCCGGCCTGCACAGTCCCCACGCTGGTGGAGGATAACGGGCTTGTGGTCCCGCATTCCAATGTCATCTGCGAATATCTTGAGGAGGTTTATCCGGATACGGGCTTGCTCGGGCGGAACTTAGGCGAGCGCATCGAGACCCGCCGCCTCGTCGCCTGGTTCGATGAGAAATTCGCCGCCGAGGTCACGCAAAACCTGCTCTGGGAAAAAACCATGAAGCAGTCGATGGGCCTTGGCGCGCCGGAGGCCGGGGCGCTCCGGGCAGGGTACACCAACCTGAAGCAGCACATGGCCTATATCGGCTGGCTTGCCGAGCATCGCAAATGGCTTGCAGGCTCCAGCCTCTCCCTGGCGGATTTCGCCGCCGCTGCGGCACTTTCCTCGCTGGATTTCATTGGCGACGTGGACTGGTCCGCTTCCCCCGCCGCGAAGGACTGGTACGCGCGCATGAAATCCCGGCCCTCCTTCCGCGCCATCCTCACCGACCGCGTGAACGGCATGGCCCCCCCGCCGCATTATGCCGACCTCGATTTCTGATTCCCCTCTCACCGTCATGCCGGCGAAGGCCGGCATCCACGACTTTCCTTCATTCTCCATGAACCTCCTCATTTTCGGCAATGGCTATTCCGGCCGCGCCATCGCTAACGCGGCGTTACAAAACGGCATCACCACTACCGTCACCTCGCGCACATCGAACGGCGAACCCGGCATCATCCGCTTCGATGCCGCTGAACCCGCCATCGCCGCCGCAACCCACATCATCGTCACCGCCGCGCCGGATGAGCATGGCGACCCCATCCTCGCCCGCTACGCGGCGCAAATCGCTGCCGCACCTGAGCTGAAATACATCGGCTACCTTTCCACCACCGGCGTGTACGGCAACCATAACGGCGCCTGGGTCAACGAAGACACCCCCCCCAACCCCCTATCCCCCCGCGCCCAGCGCCGCCTCGCCGCCGAGCAGGCATGGTGCATCATTGCGAGCACCCCTCCTGTCATTGCGAGCGCCTCTCCCGTCATGCCGGCGAAGGCCGGCATCCACGTCTTCCCCCCCGCGGACAACGAACAAGATGGATTGCCACGGCGGCCAACGCCGCCTCGCAACGACGATGAGGCTCGCGTAACCCTCGACATCTTCCGCCTCGCGGGCATTTACGGCCCAGGCCGCTCCATGTTCGACGACCTTAGAGACGGCACCGCGCGCCGCGTCGTCAAACCCGGCCATCTCTTCGGGCGTATCCATGTGGCGGACATCGCCCAAGGCGTGCTCAAAGCCATGCTCCGCGATGCCTCACCTGGCGTCAGTATCTTTAACTTCTCGGATGACGAACCCGCCGCCAGCGCCGATGTCGTGGTGGAAGCCGCCCGCCTTCTGCAAATTCCCCCTCCCGAACCCGTCCCCTACGAACAAGCCGTGCAAACCATGTCCCCCATGGCGCTGTCCTTCTGGGCGGAAAACCGCCGCGTCTCTAACGCCAAAACCAAAGCGGCACTCAATCTTGCGTGGCTCTATCCGACTTACCGTGAGGGTCTAGCAGCTATACAGCATTTATTTGTAAACCTTGTATAAGGCGGTTAGCTTGTATGATCTCAAGAGGCTCTTCTAAGCACAAGATCAAAACTTGTTTGTCGAAACTCGATGTTTTGTATAACGCAAATAGCTCCCTCTTGCCGCATCGAAACAGAGGCTTCGTCACAAAAATCAATTAGTCGCTTTATAACAAAGAGACCCATGCCTGAACCTTGCGATTCAAAAAGCTCGGCACGGCTTCCTCGAAACCCAGGCTGAAATACTTTTGAACGCTCACCTTCTTGAAGAACCGGTCCCCAAGAGCTTACCGTAGCATAAATATAGGTGTCATCTTCCACAACATTGATCTGCACATCCAAACCATCAGGAGAATATTTTACAGCATTTTGCAAAAGGATGTATGGGACGACGTCAAACATTTGAACGGCCTTTGCACGACTGTTGCTTAATCCGTCAATCAGAAGTTTTAGCTTTCGCGAAGCCGACGATGATATGATACTTTTTCGAGCCCGATCGAATGCGCGGTAAACATGGATACTTTGATCGCGTATGCTAGCAATCGATGGATTAGTGATAACATCGAAAATGTCTGAACGGCTCTTCATCATTTCCGAAAGTTGAACGACACTTTTTGCCATCTCTACATACGCTTGAGTTATATTACTTCCATTTGAAAGCGCCTGCTGAAGGAAGTAAGCTGTATTATACAAGTCATTGTTAACATTTCTGAATTCGTGTACGCCTGAACTTACGATGCTTTGAAGCCGTGCTTCTACAGCTTCTATTGAAGCTACTGTTGCCTTAGCAAGCCGCTCCACATCAGCAGTGGTCGTTCTGATTGAGAGAGATTCGTTCTTTCCTTGGATTGTAGAAATTCCAGATACTTTCAATCCAAAAATTACCAACCAAGTGTTACGTTCAGGAATGAGTTCGAAAGAGTAAACGGCGTACCCGAGAGGGCAAACACGCCATCCATTTTTCCGGCTACGGTAAAATTCTAGTTGAGATTCATTTAGGCTACATGACGGTGGCGGAAATAAACTCCCTCCGGATGTGGATATCGATCCGTCCTCCAACAAAAGAGCACACGGAAAAGGAAATCCCCGAACATAAATGTCGTCGATAATAGCCAAAGCTAACCTGTGGCTAAGCTAAAGATAGTGTTTGCAATTAGACCTGCTATTACGTTTCGGATATCTTGCCCGACACCGATACTAGATGCGCGATCCGTCAATGCACGTGATAAACTGCTAGGGTCATTCAGCAAGCCACGAACATAGGCGTCTTCTAACTCGACCAATTGGATTGGCGTAACTCCTTGGTCAAGTAATCGATGTCTAAATTTTCCCCAGACTACGATGGGATTTGAAACTTCTGAGACCGCAACATCTAGAAGATTGCACCATTTGTCCACGTTGATATCTTTAGTCGTATAACGGTCGGCAAATTCGACAGCTAAAGTGGTCAGTGCAGCGGTTGCCCCTCCGGTATAAGCAATCACATATTTTTCAGGGTAGGCTTTTTTGATCTGCTGTATAAGATGCGCCCCCTGGCCAACCGGATTTAGGCTTTTACCGACTCCCTGGAGATCAACCATAACGACGGGATAATCCTGAACCTCATCGATACGTTCAACGCCATCGACACGAAAAACTTTAAAACTATTATTCTTCAGATTCGGCAATGCACTAAATTCCTCATCGTCAATAAGAAGAATTGTCACCGACTTTCTTGCTTCCATTACACGAGAGTTCGAAAGGGTTGATGCGCGTCTCTCTTCGAGATCTTTGAGCGATCTGTATGTGGGAAGCTTCCCGTAGCCAAAAATGGACATCGAACACCTCGATCGGTAATTTGCCTCTCGTTAGGCAAGCCTCGTATAACTCCTTTAAACGGCTGCGACCATCCTCTGCAAGCATCCGCCGTCGCTGGACTAAAGTCGTTGAAGTCTCCTAACTCATTCAATCACCTCCCCAACCACCCCCACCAGCAACTCTAAATCGCCCTTCCGCGACAACCGATGATCCCCATCCTTTACAAACACCAGCCGCACATCCTCACTCCGCAAACACTCTGCCAGTTTCAAACTTAACCCCCACGGTACATCCGAATCCCGCATCCCATGCAACACCCGCACCGGGCATTTCACACCAATCCTGCCCCCCAACAACAAATGCCGCGCGCCATCCTCCATTAACTTCCAAGTCAGCGGCAGCGGCTCGCCATATTCATTCGGCGGATAAATCACGCCCTGCGTTGCCAAAGCCTCCGCCTCGGCGTCGCTCAATGCCGGCCTTATCAGCACCTCCGTAAAATCCGGCGCCGGCGCCACCAGCACCATCCCCTTCACCCGCGCTCCCAACCGCAACGCCAGCAGCAGTGCAATCCACCCGCCCATGGATGATCCCACCAGCACAACTTCGCGCCCCGGCACCACGGCTTCCACCACATGCGCCGCATCCGCCGTCCAATCTCCGATGCAGCCATCAACAAACTCGCCTCCGCTCGCCCCATGCCCGGAATAATCGAATCGCAGCATCGCCTGCCCACGCGCGCCGCACATCTCCCAAAGCCGCATTGCCTTGGTGCCACCCATATCGGAGCCATATCCCGCACAGAACACCACCACCGGCCCGCGCCCATCCAAAAACTCATAGGCCAGCGCCACGCCCGGCACCCTGAACACCTCCGCCATCGCAATCTCCCCTCGCAACCCAAACCATGATACCGCCCCGGTCATGATTGATCGACCCATCACGATTCTCCAGTTGTTGCCCCGGCTGGATACTGGCGGCGCCGAGCGGGTCGTCATCGAAATTGCCGCGGCGGTGCAAAACTCCGGCCACATCGCGCTCATCGCCTGCGAGGAGGGCGGCGCGCTAACCCATGCCGCGCTCCGCACCGGGGCAGAGATCATCAACTTGCCGCTCGCCACCAAATCTCCGCTCGCCATTCGCCGCAACGCCAAACGCCTGCAAGCCCTCAGCGCCGAGCGTAATGTCAGCCTCGTCCACGCGCATTCCCGCGCCCCCGCCTGGTCGGCGCACTGGGCCACGCAGCGCGCGAAAATCCCCTTCGTCACCACCTATCATGGGGCTTATGGCGAAACTTCCGCGCTCAAGCGCCGCTATAATGCCGTCATGGCGCGCGGCGACCGCGTCATTGCCGTAAGCCATTATATCGCCTCCCTCATCCGGGCCCGCTACAACACGCCCGAGGCCAAGCTCCGCGTCATCCACGGCGGCGTCGATGCGCAAAAATTCGATCCCGCCACCATGGCGGGCGACCGTATTTTCCGCCTGGCGCAGAGTTGGCGCGTTTCAATGGCACAGCCCTCCCTCCTGCTGCCTGGCCGGCTCACCTCCTGGAAGGGCCAGAGGCTCCTTATCGCGGCACTGGCCCAGCTTCGCCACCGGGACGCCATTGCCATCCTCGCGGGTGGAGACCAGGGGCGGGAGCGTTACAGCAACAGCCTTGTTGCAATGGCGCAGGCATTGGGCGTGGCGGAGCGGCTACGCCTGCCCGGGCACCATGAGGACATGCCCGCTGCCATGATGCTGGCCGATGTCGTGATCAACGCCTCTACGAACCCTGAAGCCTTTGGCCGCACCATCATCGAGGCGCAGGCCATGGGCCGCATCACCATCGCCGCGGACCATGGCGGCGCTGCGGAAACCATCATCTCTGGCGAGACCGGCTTTCTCTTCCCGCCAGGAGACGCCACCGCACTCGCCGCCGCGATCAACGCCGCTTTGGACATGCCGCCCGATGCCCGCATCGCCTTTGGCCAGCGCGCGCGGGCGCATGTGGTGGAAAAATACTCCATCGCCACCATGCAAAACGCGGTCCTCGATGTCTATGCCGAGTTGCTTGCGTGAAAATCCTCGTCATTAAGCACGGTGCGTTCGGGGATATCGTTCTTAGCCTGCCTGCCATGGCCGCCATCCGCGCCGCCCATCCGCAAGCTCAAATCACACTCCTCACCACCCCGCCCTACGCGAAGCTCCTCGCGGCGAGCCCGTACTTCGACCAAATCGAGACGGATTCTCGCCCGGCGATCTGGAACCTCCCCGGCCTGCTGCGCCTTCGCGAGCAACTGCGCGGGTTCGATATGGTTTATGATCTACAAACCTCCGCGCGCAGCTCAAACTACTTCGCCCTCGCCGGAAAGCCCTCCTGGTCGGGCATCGCCAAGGGCTGCTCGTATCCGCATGCTGACGCAAACCGCAATCACATCCATACGCGCGAGCGCCTCGCCGGCCAGCTCGCCGCCGCAGGCATTTCAACCATCCAGCCAGATCTCTCCTGGCTAACCGGCGCTAACATCTCCCGCTTTAACCTGCCGGAAAAATTCGCGCTGCTGGTCCCCGGCGCTTCCGTGCACCGGCCGGAAAAGCGCTGGCCGGAGCAAAACTTCGCTGCCCTCGCGCGCTCGTTAAAACTTCCTAGCATCATCATCGGCGGGGCAGGGGAAGCGCAATCCGTTCCCGGCCTTAATCTCACCGGCCAGACCAGTTTTCTGGAACTCGCGGCCATCACGGCCCGCGCCAGTCTCGCCATTGGCAACGACACCGGTCCCATGCACCTTGCCGCAGCGCTTGGCATCCCCGCCGTCGTTTTGTTCTCCGCCGCGTCCAATCCCGCGCTCACCGCGCCGCGCTATCCCGGTGGTGGCTTCCCCACCATTTTAAGCGCCCCAGCCTTAAGCGACCTCCCCGTTGCACAGGTCTTGGCCAGCCTGCCATAAGGGCCGCCATGAGCATCGCCATCACTTTGCCGGACGGTTCCGTCCGCGCCTTCGAGCAGCCGGTCACGGGGGCTGCCATCGCCGCCGCCATCGGCCCCGGCCTCGCGCGTGCCGCGCTGGCCATGGAGGTCAACGGCGCGCAGCAGGATCTTTCCCGTGAAATCACGGAAGATTCTTCCGTGAAATTCATCACCCGCAAGGACGATGCCGCGCTTGGTCTTATCCGGCACGACACCGCGCATGTGCTGGCCGAAGCCGTGCAGGCGCTCTACCCCGGCACCCAAGTCACCATCGGCCCTGCTATCGAAAACGGGTTTTATTACGACTTCGCCCGCAACGAACCCTTCACGCCGGATGACCTCCCCGCCATTGAAGCTAAAATGCGGGAGATCATCGCCGCCAACGCACCCTTCACGCGGGAGGTTTGGCCGCGCGAGGACGCCATTGGCTTTTTCGAGGCCAAGGGCGAGCGGTTCAAGGCCGAGCTGATCCGCGACCTGCCTGAATCCGAGACCATCACCATCTACCGCCAGGGCGAATGGCTCGACCTGTGCCGCGGCCCGCACATGCGCGGCACCGCCGATATCGGCGGCGGTTTTAAGCTCATGAAAACCGCTGGGGCCTATTGGCGCGGCGACCATCGCAACCCCATGCTCAGCCGAATTTACGGCACCGCCTGGCGCGACGCCAAGGAGCTGGACGCCTACCTCCACCAGTTGGAGGAAGCCGAGCGCCGCGACCACCGCCGCATCGGGCGTGAGATGGATTTGTTCCATATCCAGGAGGAAGCCGTCGGCTCGATCTTCTGGCACCAGAAGGGGTGGAAGCTTTACCGCACGGTGGAGGCCTATATCCGCCGCCGCCTGGAGCAGAACGGCTATGAGGAAGTCCGCACTCCGCAACTCGTGGACCGCACCCTCTGGGAAAAATCGGGACATTGGGACAAGTACCGCAAGCACATGTTCATTGCCGAGGTCGTGGACGAGGAATCCACCCTTGCACTGAAACCCATGAACTGCCCTTGCCATGTGCAGATCTTCAAGCAGGGCCTGCGCTCCTACCGCCAGCTGCCGCTGCGCATGGCGGAGTTCGGCGCCTGCCATCGCTATGAGCCCTCCGGCGCGCTGCACGGCATCATGCGCGTGCGCGCCTTCACGCAGGACGACGCGCATATCTTCTGCACGGAAGACCAGATTGTCGAGGAGACCGTGCGCTTCGTTGCACTCCTCGATTCCGTCTATAAGGATTTCGGCTTCGAGAGCTTCGCGATCAAATTTTCGGACCGCCCGGCTGAGCGCGCCGGGTCGGATGCAGACTGGGACCGCGCTGAGGCCGCACTTAAAGCCGCCTGCGACGCGGCAGGGTTAGACTACTCCCTCAACCCCGGCGAGGGCGCATTCTATGGGCCGAAGCTCGAATTCGTGCTGCGCGATTCCATCGGACGCGACTGGCAATGCGGCACCATCCAGGTGGATTACGTGCTGCCCGAGCGGCTGGACGCGGAATACGTCACCTCGAACTCTACCCGCGCCCGCCCGGTCATGCTCCACCGCGCTATCATTGGCAGCTTCGAGCGGTTTTTAGGCATTCTCATCGAGCAATACGCGGGCCGCTTCCCGCTCTGGCTCGCCCCCACGCAAGCCGTGGTCGCCACCATCGTGTCGGATGCCGATGGCTATGCCGGGGAAGTGGTGGAAGCCTTGCGTGCCGCCGGTCTCGCCGTGGAGCTCGATGTCTCGAACCAGAAGATCAACGCGAAAATCCGCGATCATTCGCTGCACCACGTGCCGAATATCCTCGTCGTCGGGCGCAAGGAGGCGGAGGAACGCACCGTTGCGATCCGGCGCTTGGGCGGCGCGTCGCAGGAAGTTTTGCCGTTGCCCGATGCCATCGCCTTGCTGAAAGCCGAGGCCACACCGCCGGACTTACGGTAGTAGCGTCATCCCGGCGCAGGCCGGGATCTACGAAATCTCATCATTGCGAGTCCGCCTCACGCGAATGCGTGCTTTCGCGCGACGCGGGCATCGCGCTCTATTATATATGTAGAGCCGAAGTCATCCGGGTCTAAAACCTGGGCGGCTCGGCGGCGTATTCCTTCTGCGGCGTCCAGGCGGGCAGGTTCGAATATGGCTGCTGCCGCTCCGCAAGCAGCGCCCTGTCGGTCGCGAACCAATAGCTGAACAACAGATGTTCCAGCCGCGTGCGGCGGCGGAAGTTCGGGCATCGCAGTGCCGCAAGCCGGGGAAATAATCCGCCATGCAGCGCCGCGCGGATGGTCTTCAAATCCCGCCTCGCCTGCGGTGAGAGCAAATTCGCCTGGGCGGCCAGCGCGTCTGAATGCCGGCGCATCATGGTCATGAAAATCCCGGGGCCGCGCTTTATCGCCGCGAGCGCCCGTCCGGGGAGCGGCTTCGCCGAGCCGATCAAATTGCCCTTGTGCAGCCGGTACAGCACGGCGGGGCGTTCGTCGAAAACAATCCTGCCGCCACAGGCGGAAACGACGATATAGCTCCACCAGTCATGCACCGTGCCTTCTGGCCCAGCCATTGCGGCGACCAGCGCGGTGGCGGGGGCATTCATCACCAGCGTGTTGCCGTTGGCGATGTTCTGCGTCAGGCAGGCTGGGAAACCGGGCGCGCCGTAATGCGCGACGGAAAGCGTGGACCCGCGAAGCCGCGCATCCACCAGCACCTGCCGCGCGCAATAGAGCATGGGCGCTCCGCTTGCCTGGGCCAGAGCATCCGCCGCGCGGCTCAGCTTCTCGCTTAGCCACACATCGTCCTGGTCGGCAAACGCGACCGCATCCGACGATCTGTTTTCCTTCAGCAGCAGCAGAAAACTCGGCGCGGCTCCCAGATGCGGGCCCGAGGAGGCGGATTCAACGCAACGCGCCAACCCGGCACGGCCCGCGAATTCTCGCATGATCGCGGCGGTCTCGTCGGTGGAGCCGTCATCGCGCCAGTGCAACACCCAATCCGGGTAATCCTGCGCGAGAATGCTCTGTAGCTGCTCGGGCAGATATTGCGCGCCGTTATAGGTGGAGAGAAGGATCGTGATGACCGGACGCGCGGCGGCATATCCGATCGTCTCCATGCGCTGCCTCCTTTGCGAAACCACCCGCCCGTCTTAGTTGTTTCGTACAGGTAAACAAGCATTAAAAACGGTTTAGGACGCCGGGAGCGAATTTTTAATCCGCCGGATCCGCTGCCAGTAATTCGCGCACAATCGGGCCGAGACTTACCCGCCATTCTGGCAGATGGATGCCGAAAACACTAGATAATTTTTGGCAATTTAGACGAGAGTCAGCGGGCCGCCGTGCCTCGGTCGGCCATTCCGCCGTGGTGATCGCGCGCAGTTCAGGCGCTTTCTCGCCGTAAGCGGCCGCTTCCTCAAAAATCGCATCGGCGAAGCCGTGCCATGTCGTCTCGCCAGCGCCGGTCGCGTGATAAACGCCTTTGTATCGCTCGTGCCAGCCGGTTTGCTGTAGCTTCGCCGCAATATCCAGAATAGCGCGGGCGAGGTCGGGTGCTGCCGTTGGGGTGCCGCGCTGGTCCGCAACCACTTTAAGGCTCGACAGCTTGCGCCCCGCGTTCAGCATGGTGCGGGCAAAGTTTTTGCCATGCGCCGCATATACCCAGGCGGTGCGGAGAATGATCGCCTTGGCGCCGCTCTCCAGTATCACTTTCTCGCCCTGCAATTTGGTTGTTCCATACACGCCGGAGGGCCGCGGCTGATCGGTCTCGACATAGGGCGTGCCCTTTTCGCCGTCGAAGACGTAATCGGTCGAAACATGGATGAACGGAATATCGGCGCTCGCGCAAAGCTGGGCCAGCCGCAGCGGCCCGGTGCAGTTGCCGGCCCGCGCCGCGGTAAAATGCAGCTCCGCCGCATCAACACCGGTATAAGCGGCGGCGTTGATGACAAGATCCGGCTTCGCGGCCTCAAAACAGGCGTCGATCGTCTCAGGATGCTCGAAATCGAATGCCGGGCGGCTGACGGCGGTAAAGCCAAGCCCCCGCTCGGCGGCCAGCGCGCGCAAAGCCTGGCCGAGCTGGCCGCTGCCACCGGTTATCAGAATCATGGGGTGCTGAACCAGGCTTCGCATTCCGCCAGCCGCGGCAGAAGCCTATCCTTCTCAGAGAGGACTTCCTGCCCGGCTTCCACCGGCCAGGGGAGGGCCAGCTCCGCGTCATTCCAAATCACCGCCCGCTCACATTCGCGGTCATAATCGTCAGTCACTTTATAAATCACCTCCGTATCCGGCGCGGTGGTGCAGAACCCGTGCAGAAAACCCGGCGGAATCCAGAGCTGGCTCCAGTTCTCCTCGCTCAGCACCGCCGCGGCATGCTGGCCATATGTTGGCGAGCCGCGCCGTATATCCACCGCGACATCCCAGATGGCGCCCTTTATCACCCGCACCAGCTTGCCCTGAACATGGGGTGCCACCTGGCAATGCAATCCCCTGATTGTGCCCTTCTGCGCTGAGAAGCTCTGATTGTCCTGCACGAAGAGCTGGTCGAACCCATGGCGCCGCAATTTCGCGGAGTTCCAGGTCTCGGAAAAAAACCCGCGCGAATCGCCAAATTTCGGCGGCGTGATCAGCAGCACCTCAGGGATTTTCTGCGGCTCGATCTTCATTCGTTATGCACCCCGTTGGCAATGTCACCCAGGATTCGCCCAAGCTCGGTCTTGCCAATCAGCCCCGCCCGCACGCTCAGCGCCGCGGCGTCGATATAGCCCATGCGAAACGCCGCCTCTTCCGGGCAACCGACCAGATTCCCCTGGCGGCTCTGGATCGTCTGCACGAAGGTCGCCGCCTGCAACAGCGAATCCGGTGTTCCGGCATCCAGCCAGGCGGTGCCGCGCCCGAGCCGCTCCACATGCAGGCTGTCCTCGTTCAGATACATCTGGTTGAGGTCGGTAATCTCTAGCTCGCCGCGCGCGGAGGGCTTCACCGCGCGGGCGAATTTCGTCACCCGCTCGTCGTAGAAATACAGCCCCGTCACGGCCCAGGGCGAGACCGGGTTCTTCGGCTTTTCCACGATATTCATGGCCTTGCCGCTGGCGTCGAAGGTGACGACGCCGTAGCGCTCCGGGTCGCGCACCTGGTAGGCGAATACGGTCGCACCTTGCTCCCGCGCGGCGGCGGCGCGCAGCATGGCGGAGAGCTGGTCGCCATGGATCAGGTTGTCGCCGAGGGCTAACGCGCAACCCTCGCCATCTATCCAATGCTCGCCAATGATAAACGCCTGCGCCAGCCCATCCGGGCTTGGTTGCACCGCATAGGCGATGCGAATGCCGAGATGCGAGCCGTCATGGAACAGGTGCTGGAACTGCGGCAGGTCCTGCGGCGTGGAGATGATCAGCACCTCGCGGATGCCCGCCAGCAGCAGCGTACAGAGCGGGTAATATACCATCGGCTTGTCATAAACAGGGAGCAGCTGCTTGGAGGTCGCCTGCGTCATCGGGTGCAGCCGCGTGCCGGAGCCCCCGGCCAGAATGATGCCCTTCCGGATCATGCCGCCGCGCCCAAACGCTGCCCAGCGTATTTCTTGGCCTGAATCCCCTGCCACCAACTTTGGTTGGCCAGATACCAATCCACCGTCGCAGCCAGTCCTTTCTCGAAATCATGGGCTGCCTGCCAGCGCAGCGCCGTTTCCGCCGCGCCGGGGTCTATCTCGTAGCGGTTGTCGTGCCCTGGCCGGTCTTGCACGTAGCTTATCAGCCGTTCCCGCGCGCCGTGCGGGCTTGGGAGCTTCGCATCCAGCGCTGCGCAAATGGCCTGCACCACCTCTATATTGCGCCGCGGCTGCCTTGCCCCGATGCAATAGGTCGCGCCCGGTACGCCGCTCTCCACGACCTTTAGCAGCGCCTCGGCATGGTCATCAACAAATAGCCAGTCGCGCGTGTTTTGCCCGTCACCATAAACCGGCAGCGGCTTTTCCTGTATTGCGTTTGTCAGCATCAGCGGGATCATCTTCTCCGGAAACTGCCACTTCCCGTAATTATTCGTGGTATTGGAGACGATCACCGGCAGGCCATAGGTATGCGACCACGCCCGCGCCAGATGATCGGAGGCCGCCTTGCTGGCAGAATACGGGCTGCGCGGATCGTAAGGCGTATGCTCGTCGAACGGCTTGTCGCCATTTTCCAGCGCGCCGAATACCTCATCGGTCGAGATATGATGAAAGCGGAACCGCTCGCGCCGAGTGGCATCCAGCGTGGCGAAATATGCCCGAGCTGCCTCCAGCAACACAAAGGTGCCGGTGATGTTGGTGTGGATGAAATCCGCCGGCCCGTCGATGGACCGGTCCACATGGCTTTCCGCCGCCAGATGCATCACCGCATCCGGCTGGTGCTGCTCGAACGCCGCGCGCATCGCCGCCGTATCGGTAATATCGGCTTTAACCAGCCGGTGACGCCGATGGTTGAGCGCGCCCTCCAGCGCCTCCTCGCAGGCCGCATAGGTCATCTTGTCGATATTCACGACCTCGTGCAAGCCACCCGCGATGGCCCGCCGGACGACCGCCGAGCCAATGAATCCGCAGCCGCCGGTGAGAAGGATTTTCATAAACCGTCCTGGAGTTAACGAGCATGTAAGCCGCGTTCAATCATTTCCTGCGCTTGCTGGCAACCGTTTTGGAGGGTTTGGGCTTGGCGCCAAGTTGCGCCGCAATCTTTTTCACATACTCTGCCTGGGCAGCGCGGGCGGCTTTGCCGAGCTTCAGCGCGTCAGCCGCAATCTCCTGCGCCGCCACAATCTCTTTCACGTGCGTTTCCGCGTCCAGGCTTTGCGTAACCCCGCCGCCGTGCCGCCGGTGGGTATTCAGCGGCTCGGCGATATAGACCACGCTGCCCTTTTCTCCGGTTAAAAGCGCCAAGTATAGCCGCCAATCCCCCGCGACCCGCCAGCCGGTAATATCCGCCGCCGCAGCCAGCGCCGCAAGCAAAGCCTCCCGCCGCCATAGCACCGCACTCACGTTGGGGATCAGATTGCGTTCGGCCAGCATCGCCCGTGTAAAAGCCTTCCCCTCCCAAACCCCCGATGCCGCAAGTTCCTTCACCCCGGACTCAAAATAATACGACTGGTAACTCCGCATCACCTGCCGGCCATCCGCATCCACCGGACGGCTGTCGGTGAACGCCAGCAGCGGATTTTCCGCACCCGCAATTGCCTCCATCAACCGCGCCAGAAAACTCGGGTCCGCCGCGTCATCCGCCTCGCATAGCCAGATGAATTCTCCCCTGGCTTCTTGCGCCGCGCGCTTCCATTGCGCGAACACCGAGCCGGAGTTTTTCGCATTGGCGAGCAAGCGAATATCACGCTTGTGGCTGGCGGCAAGCTCGCGCGCAACCGTCAGCGAATCATCGCTTGAAGCGTCATCCAGCAGCAGCACCTCCGCCACCGGGTAGCTCTGCGCGAACACCGATTCCAACCGCTCCGGCAAATATCTCGCATAATTATAATTCAGCACGGCGACGCTGACGTTTTTCAGAGACGGCTCGGCGAGATGCAGCAGCTTTTCCGCATATTCCGAAAAATCGAATTTTTCGGCTGCCAGCGCCGCCAGAACAGGCCGCATCTTCGCGAGTTTCTTACGGTCGAGCAGCCCAAGAAGCTGGCTTAGAAAATCGTCCACATCGCCGAGCTTTGCAATCCGCCCCGCATCCTGCGTCCGCAGCAATTCCGGAATCCCCCCGCTTTCATCGAACGCCACGCAAGGCACGCCTGCCGCCAGCGCCTCCATCACCACGGTAGGGTAGGGGTCTTCGCGCGAGGTAAGCGCGAACACATCGGCGGCGGAGAAATACCCGGCGATGCGATCCGTGAAGGGGATATGATGAAACTTCCCCGTCGCGGTAAGTTGTTCCATCTCCGGGCCGAGATAGGTTTTCAGCGTGAAGTGCAAACTGCCTGCCCAGGCAAAATGCACATCCTTGCGTGCCGCAATCGCTTTTCGCGCCATCTGCACGAACAAATCGAAACCCTTGCGGAAATCCGCAAACCCTGCGCCGAGCACCAAAAACGCATTGTCGCTGACGCCAAGCTCGCGCCTCGCCCGCGCCCGCGCATCGGCGTCGAAGCGCATTTCCTGGTAATTGCCCTGCGGCAGAATTACCTGCCTGGTGGCGGCCAGATCGACGGCTGCAAAAAACCGGTCTTTCACAAATTCTGAGGAAAATACAACATTCGTTGTGGCGGCGGCACCCAGCCGCGCCTGAATTTCGAGATTAAGCTCCTTCAGCAGCTGCGGCAGCTCATGCACCAGCAGCGTGCATTTAATACCCCGCGCCTCCGCCCATGGCACCATGCGCGCGGCGGCGGCGGTGTTCACAATCGCCGTGCGTATGCCCATGGCGCGGTATTTATCCAGCAGATTGCCGATGATCGTCTTGTCATACGCAACACTTACCTCCGCTGCCTCGTAATATGGCCCGAGCAAAGGCCCAACACCCAGCAGTAGCAAATGCACTTTCAGGCCCCATTGGCGGTGCAATTTACGCGCCAGGTGCAGCAGCAGCAGTTGCGCGCCATGCGGCTGCGCGTCATGCCCGACCAGCAATATCCCGGCGGCAAACTCCGCCACATCGCGCTCGCAAATCGCGCGCCCGGTCGCGTTTAAAAACGCCGCGCCGAAATGCACATCCGGCTCCAGAAACGCGCCTTCCGCCCATTCGTTCCAGGCGTTTACGCATATAATGCGCTCGCCAAAAAACGGATTTTCATGGGTGTAATTGAGCAAGTTTTCAAGCCATGCCTGATATTTCTGCGGTGTCGCGCCATGCACCACCAGCCCCTTGCCCTCGCGCCGCGGGTCATTATCCCAGCCCGGCACGATGGTTTTTATCAGCGGATATTCCGGCACCGGCAATGTCAGCGATGTCTCTGCGATGTCCGCGTAATCATGCACCGTCGCGCAAAAATCCGGGTCCAGCAAATCCAGCCCGTCATTCATCCGCGCGGTCTCCTGGCTCAGCTTGTGCGGCGGAAACTCGACCGCGCCGTCCAGCCCGTAAGGCTCCGGGTCATAATCCCCCAGGCTCTGCGCCATCACCATCACCGGGTCTTCATTATGCAGCTCCCGGAACATTTTGCGCCATTTCGCAATCCGCCTGGTGGCATCGGGGATGATTGTGACGCGATAGATCATGAACAATGGCCGGCCTTGCACGCGGATATAGCGCGCATCGGCGAACATCCGCGCGAAGCACGCCACCAGCGCCGCGTCGTCATCCTCCCGGTATTCCTGGGCGATCAGCACCTCGCGCTCCAGCCCGTCCCAGCGGCGCGTCCAGTTTTCATTCGCCCACATCACGCAGAATGGAAAATCCAGCGTCTTGTCGCCGAGCATCTGCTCCAGCGGTTTTTCCAGCAGCCGGTGCCGGTTGAACCAATAGGCGTAATACACAAAACCGCCCAAACCGGCCTCCTTGGCCATCTCGATCTGCCGGCGCAGCGTGTTTGGGTCGTCCAGCGTGTAATATCCGAGGTCGCGTGGAATGCGCGGCTGCAAATGCCCGGCAAAGCGCGGGCTGGCGCGGCCCAGGTTCGTCCAGTCGGTAAATCCCTTGCCCCACCATGCGTCGTTTTCGGCCACGCGGTGGAATTGCGGAAGGTAATACGCCAGCAGCATCGCTTTTCGCTTTGCCTGCGCCGCTACCGGGCGGAACTCCTCGAAATGCGGGGATTGCCGCACCGCGTGGCGCACGGCGGAGGCTGCCATGCCTTCCTGCTCGGGCCGCTGGGGCAAAAACATGCCCGACTCCCGGTGCGCCAGATAATGCAGCAGCGGGTTCTCACCGCCCAACACCTCGCGATAGCGGTTCATATAGAACCGCATGTCGAAATCCGCCGCCGGGTCGCGCGCTTCCGCCACCCCGAAGATGAGGAAATGCTCGAACGGATCGGCGCCGCCCGCCGCCACGTCCGGGTTGTTCTCCAAATAATAGGCCGCATCGAACACCGGCACCGGGTTCACCTGCCCGGTCACGCGCCGGTCCAGGTAGTGCTTCAGGCAGGGGTCTTTCGGGCCGAGCGCATATGCCTGCCGATACCATTGCACGGAAAAATAAGGGGAGGGGTCGCGCCCCTCTGCCTCGCCAAAGGCGATGTAATGCAGCAGCGGGTTCACCCCGGCACGCGCGATGTCCGGGTTGCGCGCGACGTACCAGCCAGGGTCGAAATACGGGTTGGGCCGCGCCCCTTCGCGCCAGCCGGTCTGGCAGAAATGCGCTACCCCATCCTCTCCGGGGGCTATTTCACTATGCTGCGGCACATACCAGGCGGAGAGCACAAGCCTGCTCTGGCGGATCGCCAAAATCTCGCCCTGTAAATTGCCCGACACGCTATCCCGCCCTGTTTCTCATGCCGCCCCTTTAGCAGCATCGCATTGGCGCGGGTACTTAATCCATCACCGCATGACCATCACCGGCTGCCTTTTCCCCTGTGCTGGCAGGCCGGCGCATCATCAGCAGGCACGCCATTGCCGGAATCGTCAGCAGCAGCATGAATTTGTAGTCGTCCATATAGCCGATGATCTGCGCCTGGGTATTGATCATCGAGTTCAGAAGGTTCGCCCCGGCAGTGCTGGCCGGGTTCAGCATCCGGCTCACCGCGCCCCCTATCTGCAACGGCCGCGCGAAGGGCGTGATGCTTCCCGCGAGGTTTGCATGCTCATATTGCGCCTGGTGGTCGAGCAGCGCGGTCATGATGGAAATGCCGATCGCGCTGCCGACGTTCCGCGACAGGCTGAGCATGGAGGAGCCTTGCGTCCGCATCTCAGGCGCCACGGTGGCGAACGCAACAACCTGTAGCGGCATAAACACGAATCCCAGCCCGGCGCCCTGGATGATGATCGTCATGGACATGTAATATACCGTCTCAGACGGCAGCCAGCCTTCCTGCATGTAAAGCGAGACCATGAGCAGGACGTATCCCACCCCCATGATCCAGCGCGGATCGACTTTATTGGTCAGCCGCCCGCTGATCAGCATCGAGGCCATCGTGCCGAAGCCGCGCGGTGCCATGATAAGCCCCGCTGTCGCAACCGGGTAGTTGCCGAGGTTCTCCAGATACGGCGCCAGCAACGCCGATGACGCAAGCAGCACCAGCCCAACGATGAACATGGTGAGCAGCCCGGCGTTGAAGTTCCGGTCCCGGAAAATGGAGCGCGGGAACAGCGTGTTGCGCCCGGTGATCAGGTGCACGGTGAACAGATAGAGCCCCAGCCCGGCAATGATCAGGTAGGTGACGATCTCCGGACTGCTCAGCCAATCCTTTTCCTCACCACGGTCCAGCGCCAGTTGCAGCCCGAGCAAGCCGATGGAAAGTACGCTGAAGCCCAGCCAATCGAACTGCGTCCTCGCACCTCGGTCGTTCCTTGTGGGCATAAAGGCCAGCAGGCCGAGCACGGCAATGATGCCAAACGGCAGGTTCACGAAAAACACGTAGCGCCAGTTAAAGTCGTAGGTTAGGTAGCCGCCTAGCGTCGGCCCCAGAATCGGCCCGACCATTACCCCCATGCCCCATAACGACATCGCCATGCCTCGCGTCTGCGGCGGGTAGATATCCAGCAGCGTCGATTGCGAAAGCGGCACGAGCGCGGCGCCAAACGCGCCCTGCAACGCCCGGTCAACCACCATTTCGGTAAGCGAGGTCGCAACGCCGCACATCATGGAAGTAATGGTGAACCCGATCAAACAAACGATGAGCAGGTTTTTCCGGCCAAAGCGGTTCGCCAGCCAGCCGACGGGCGCAGTCATAATTGCCGCCATCACCACGTAGGATGTCAGCACCCAGGTAATCTGGTCGTAGGAGGCGGAAAGCGAGCCCTGCATGTAAGGCAGCGCCACGTTGGCGATGGTCGAATCCAGAGCCTGCATCAGCGTGGCGATCATCAGGCAGACGGTGATCAAGCCCCGGTTCTGGCTTGGCAGCGTCTCTTCGCTCTGGGCGTCAGACATTAGAGCCCGATCGGTTGAGGTTGACGCGCGAAAGCGCGACTACCGAAAACGTGAATCGGCCTCTCATAAAAAATTAGAGCGCGGACCGGAAAAATGTTTCGAGTCAATTTGAACATATCGCGCTCTAAAACAGGTCCGAGAAGCGCCTGTGGTGATTTGTGTTGATGGAGATTTCCGCGCTCATCCCGTCCCGCAGGGGAAAATCCTTGGGGCCGGAAAGTATCTTCACCCGCACCGGAATGCGCTGCACAACTTTCACCCAGTTGCCGGAGGAATTCTGCGCGGGAAGAATGGAGAACTCGGAGCCGCTGGCCGGGCTGATGCTCTCCACCTCCCCCTTCCATGTCTGTCCCGGATACGTATCGACCGTTACATTCACGGGCTGGCCGAGCCGCACCCAGGTCAGCTGGTCTTCCTTCGGCTGCGCGGTGATGAACACATCGGTGTCTGAGACCAGCCCGAACGCAGCCGAGCCGGCGGCGAGGAACATGCCCGGCTGCAGCTGCTCCACCTGCGTGACGTACCCGGAGAACGGCGCGCGGATCACGCTGTGCTGCTTGTTTCGCAGCGCGTTGTTCAAATTCGCCAGCGCGCTCAAATATTCCGGCGTATCCGTGGCCGCGATATCCGCATTGCCCGCCAGCTTTGCCAGCTGCACGCCCGCCGCGTTCTGTAATTGCCCAAGCTGCGCCTGGTCGGCCTGCAATTTATACCGCGCATCGTCGTAAACCGAGCGCGTCACCCCGCCGTTGCCGACCACCGCGGCATAGCGGTTCAAATTCGACTGATCTTCCGCGATCTGCACCCGCTGGGCCGCCGTCTGCGCCTGCGCCTCCGCATAGCCGCGCTTGGCCGCGTCCACGTCCAGCACCGCCTGGGCCAGCTGCGCCCGCGCCGCCTCAATCGCGACATCGAAGCTGGACTGCCCCAGGCTGAACAAAACCTGGCCCGCCTGCACATGCTGGTTGTCGCGCACATAAACCTCGCCCACCAGTCCGGAAACATCGGTCGAGAGTGAGACCTTGGCGGCATCGACATAGGTGTCATCCGTGCTGACATATTGGCCGCCCATCAGCCAGAAAATCAGCGCGCCGAGCAGCAGCACGATCACGCCGCCGATCATCAACACCGGGCGCAAAATACGGCTGCGGTTGGCCCGCCGCACTGCTGCCGCGCCGCCGGGCCGGTCTTTCGCGGGCTGGTCCCGTGCCACGATATTCGTCTGCGACATCACCCACACTCCCTTGACGATAACGGCCCGGCCCCAGAAACATCGGCGAGCGCATCCAACGCGCAAGCCCCGTTGCCGGCCGCCGGGTCACGATCCCGCGATGCCGCACCCGGCTCGCCCGTCTTCAAAAAATTCGCTTTCATGCGGATCAACCCTTCAATCATCGCTTCGCGCACAGCGGGCGGAACGCCATCCAGGCTGAAATGCGCCATCTCCTGCCGCTGGCGGTTGATCGCCTCCAGCTGCGCGGTCGCCTCCGGGCGCAGATGCAATCGCCACACCCGCCGGTCGTGCTCGTCGGCACGGCGCTCAACCAACCCGCTCGCCTCCAGCCGGTCGATCATCCGCGCAACCGAAATGGGTTCAACCTCAAGCAGATCCGCCAGCTCTTTCTGGCTCAGGCCCGGCTTTATCGCCAGCCGTAGCAGCATCGACCACTGCGCGCGCGTCATGCCGTTCACCCGCGCCCGCCGGTCCGCCTCAACGCGCATGAGCCGTGCCACATCGTGCATCAGAAACATCACATCGCGTTCGAAGTTCTCACCCATGCCCGAGCATATTATAAGCAAGCTTATTATTTACATCACGTTGCTATCGCCTATCTGGCCAGCGCGCCATGCAATACGGGAATGATGCCAGAAAGCGCGATCTGCACGCCGATGCCGAGCAGCAAAAACGCTGCGATGCGCGCCAGCACCTGCCGGCCGGAGGCACCAAGCACCGCGGCCATGCGGTCCGCCGTGGTATAAGCCACCCAGATAAGCAGCGCCATCGCCAGCGCTGCAAGGCTTGCCCCGGCGTAAAATGCCATCATTGGCAAAAACCCATCCGGGCGCTCTGTGCCGAGCGAGACCGCGACCGCGATCGTCCCCGGCCCGGTGGTGAAGGGCAGCGTGAGGGGGAAAAACGCATAGCTCGCGAGGTCCTGGCTTACCGCCTGGCCGACAGGCCGGGCTTCCTGTTCCTTTCGCGCGGATTGCCCCTCCGGTGCGGCGAGCATCTCATAAGCCCGCACCGCCACCACAATGCCGCCCGCGATCCGCAGCGCATTGAGCGAAATGCCGAAGAAGCTGAGGATATAGCTGCCTGCCCAGAGAGCGGCCAGCATTACAATGGCGGAATACAGCGCCACCCGCCGCGCCAGCGCCACGCGCTGCGCGTGGCTTTGCAGCGCCGTCACCTCGTTGAAGATAATCGCGCCGCCGAACGGGTTGACGATGGAGAACAGCGCCGGAAAGGCGAGCAGAAAGGCGGCGAGTGCGCCGTTTTGGATCAGGCTGCCAGTACCCGGCCGGCGATCGCGCGAAGCTGCTCCACCATCGCGGGGTCGCGCGCTTCCGGCGCGGTAATCAACGCATGTTCCAGCGCGCGGTCGCATCCGGCGGGGCAGGGGCCGCGCTGGCCGCTTATCTTCGGCAGCACCGCCTTCACTAGCCCGCGGGACTTCTCGGCATTGCTGAGCAGCACCTTCACCACGGCATCCACCGTTACCGCGTCATGCTCCTCGTGCCAGCAGTCGTAATCCGTCACCATCGCCACGGTAGCGTAGCAAATCTCCGCCTCGCGGGCGAGCTTGGCTTCCGGCATATTGGTCATACCGATCACCGAACACCCCCAGCTGCGGTACAGATTGCTCTCCGCCAGCGTGGAGAACTGCGGCCCTTCCATCACGAGGTAGGTACCGCCGCGCGATACCGGGATACCGATCTCCTTCGCGGATGCTTCCAGCGCATCGCCAAGCCTTGGGCAAACCGGGTGCGCCATGGAAACATGCGCGACGCAGCCCTGGCCGAAGAAGCTCTTCTCACGCGCGAAGCTGCGGTCGATAAACTGGTCGATGATGACGAAATGGCCAGGCGGGAGCTCTTCCTTCAGGCTGCCTACGGCAGAGAGCGAGATGATATCCGTCACCCCCATCTGCTTCATCGCCGCTATATTGGCGCGGTAGTTCAGGCCTGTGGGCGAGATTTTATGCCCGCGCCCATGCCGGGGCAAAAACACCAGCCGCGCGCCGCCGAATTCGCCCGTAAGCAGCTCGTCGGAAGGCATCCCCCAGGGGGTTTCCACCCGCTGCCAGCGCGTATCGGTCAGCCCCTCGATATGATAAAGCCCGGAGCCGCCGATGATGCCGATGACCGGCGTGATCGTCTCCGCCATTTTATACCGTCTCGCGCCAGATTCTGCGCTTGGTGGCAATCGCGATAATGCTCAGGAAGATCAGGAACAGCACGACCCGCAGCCCGACCTCGTGCCGCACATCCATGTTCGGATGCGCCGACCAGGCGAGAAATGCCGTCACATCCGCCGCCTCCTGCTGCGCCGTGGGCTTCGTGCCATCGGCATAGGCAACGTCGTTGCCCTTCAGCGGCGGCGGCATCGCAATCTGCTGGCCGGGGTAATTCACGTTATAATAATGCGAGGGCAGCAGCGTCACGCCATCCGGCGCTTTTTCGTAGCCGGTCAACAGGCCGTAGATATAGTTCAGCCCATCCGGGCGCTGCGCCACGATGTTCGAGAGATCCGGCGGCACCGCGCCGCCAAAGGCGGAAGCCGGGGCGTTCGGGCTTTTGAACACACTGTTCAGCGTCGCGGCGGAACCGTCCGGCTCCTTCACGCTGGAAGCGATGCCCGCCACCTGGTCCGGCGTCAGGCCCAGCGCCTCCAAATCCCGGTAATGCAGGGCGCTGGCGGCGTGGCAGCTCGCGCACACGGTCTGGTACACGAGAAAACCGCGCTGCGCCGCCGCCTTATCCGTGCTGCCGAACGCGCCTTGAGACTGGAAGTGGAGCGGAGTTAACGTATCGTCAGCATTTGCCACACCGGCAAACAGGCCAAGAGCGAGCAAAGCGGGGCCAAATATCCGGCGCATCATTCGGCCTCCATGGCGGTAACAATCGGGGTGAGCAGAAGAAAATGGATAAAATACCAGAAGGTGAAAACGATGAGCAAAATGCCCGCGGCGCCGGAATCGCTGTTCGCCGCCCAGCCAAGGCCCAGCACATCCAGCGCCAGCACGCCAACCAGCGCGCGGTAGAGCCATCCATGGCTGCGCTCGGGGCGGGAACGGTCCAGCCAGGGCAGGATGAACACGACTCCCAGCCCCGCCAGCACGCCGAAAATCCCGCCGAACGCACCGGGGAACGTGTCGCCCAGCCCGGCGATAGGTGCCAGATACCACGGAAAGAAGATTTTGCCCGGCACCACCATCGGGTTCGCGGGCAGCGCGTTCATCGGGCTTTCGCCAAAATGCGGGGCGAAAAACACCAGCACGGCGAAGATGAGCGCGAACACCACCAGCGCCGCGAAATACTGCGCGGTGTAATAAGGGTGAAAGCCCACCGCCGCCCTGTCGATCCGCCGCACCGCTACGGCGTTGCGCGCGGCTGCGTGCAATGCCAGCACACCAAAAATCGCCAGCGCCAGAACGATGTGGAACACAACGACGCGGCCCAGAGTATCCGCCCCGTTCGGCCCGCCGAAGAACCATGTGCCCAGCGCGCCCGGTACGCCGGTAAGCCCCGCCGCGCCATTCGCGGCGCCATTCAGGCTCCAGTAGCTCATCGCCCCGCCGGTTAGGGTAAAGCCGAGCCAGCCCACAAAAAGCAGCAGCGCGAAAACCAGCACCCGGAAGAGCCAGACCAGCTCACCCGGCGCGCGATAGGAACCAAGCAGGAAATCCCGCAATAGCAGCAGATAGACGAGGCCAAAAATCATCGTGGCGCCGGTCTCGTGGAAGCTGTGGATCAGCCAGCCGTTGTTCACATTCCGGTCGATGAACTGCAGCGAATCGAACGCATGGGCCGGGTTGTAATACACCGCCAGCACAAAGCCCGAGGCGGTGAGGAATACCAGCGCCGCCGTAATGAGCCACGGCAGGGCGGCAAGGTATGGAGCGCGGGGCGGCAGCATCGGGCTGGTTAGCCGGGCCCGCCAGAGCCCGATTCCGGGCAGCCGGGACGCCATCCAGGATGGTTTTACGCTAGTGCTCATGATGCTGTCCTCAGCCGAACTGGATTTGCGCGTTGTTCAGGAATTTGAAGCGTGGAATCGCCAGGTTTTTCTTGGCCGGCCCGCTCCGCACACGGCCCAGCGGGTCATACACGCTGCCGTCGCAGGCGCAGAGCCAGCCGTCGAACGGACCGCGCGGCTCGGAGGGGTCGTTGCCCTGCAACTCACAGGGGGTTCCGGTATTCAGCCCGACGACCACGACATAGCTCTCATATCCGGGCTTCACGCGCTGGGCATAGGTTTGCGGGTCGCGCAGCGTGCTCTGCACCGTGAATTCGTTATCGGCGATCTGCTGCGGCGTAAGCTTGCGGATATAGATCGGCAAGCCGCCCCAGGTGACACGGATGGCGGAGTTCGGCGCGATACCGGCGACATCGACGATCAGATGACCTGCCGCCTCGCTATCGGCATCCGGCGTCAGCGCGTCGATAAACGGCCAGGCGACAGCACAGGCCCCGAAAACGCCGGTCGTGACGGTCAGGACTTTCAGAAACCCGCGCCGCGAATGGGCTTCCTCACCCAGCATATCTACCGACGTCTCAGCCATCTCGTCTCCTGCCGCGCAAACTGTTCCGGAACACGCATGGCGGGAACGCCGGAAAATTTCAAGAGTGGATGGCCGCCGGGCAAAACGCTATGGCAGTCAGCATGACCGTAACGCCACGCCCGCCGCACGATGCTTTGAAAGCGCCCGCCGCCGCCTGGTTTGCCGCGCTGCGTGACCGGATCTGCCGCATGTTCGAGGATATTGAGGAAGAAGCCGGGCCCAATCCGGGTCGCTTCCAGCGCACGACTTGGGACCGTCCGGAGGGCGGCGGCGGCGTAATGAGCTTGCTGCGCGGACAGGTGTTCGAGAAAGCGGGGGTGAACATCTCGGTCGTCGAGGGAAATTTCTCCGCCGATTTTGCCACGCAAATACATGGCGCGGGGGAGGGCGCACAGGCGTTCTGGGCGGCGGGCATCAGCCTGGTGGCACATCCGCGCTCGCCGAAGGTTCCGGCGGTGCATATGAACACGCGCATGATTGTCACCACCAAGGGCTGGTTTGGCGGCGGCGGCGACCTCACGCCGTTGCAACCCGGCACGGCGGCGGCGGCCGAAGACTCAGCATTCTTTCATGCCGCCTATCAGGCCGCCTGCGACAGACGTGATCCTGAATACTATTCGAAGTTCAAGAAATGGTGCGACGAATATTTTTATTTGCCGCACCGGGGAGAGCAGCGCGGCGCGGGCGGGATATTCTACGACCACCTTGATTCAGGAAGCGCCACGGAGGATTTCGCCTTCACACGCGACGTGGGAGAGGCTTTTCTCAACTGCTATCCTGCCATCGTCCGCCGCCGGATGAATGAACGATACACGCCCGAGGAGCGGGAAGCCCAACTGATCCGCCGAGGCCGCTACGTTGAGTTCAACCTGATCTACGATCGCGGCACCACGTTTGGCTTGAAAACCGGCGGCAATACCGAGGCGATCCTCATGTCCTTGCCGCCGGAAGTAAAGTGGCCTTGATTTAAGCGTATTTACGGAACGACGCCGACGCCGCCAGGCCCGATAACAACTGCCGGAGGAGGCGCGTAATAAACGGGCGGCGGTGGTGCGTAATATTCCGGGGGCGGCGGGGCGTAATACACAGGCGGCGGCCCGTAATAGCCGTAACCGGGGCCGTATCCTGCGTACCAGTGCCAAACGCGGCCGCGGTCCCAATAGCCATGGCCTTGCCAGCCATAGCCGCCATGCCAACCACCACGGTCGCCGTGCCAGCCGCCGTGGTCGCCACCATGCCAGTCCGCCATGGCAGGAGCTGCGCTCAGCGCCATTGTGCCGAAAATCGCGACGCCGAGCGCCATCTGTTTCAATTTCATGTCTCTGAGCCTCCAGAACTCATAAGGTAAATATAGGTAATCCAGTGTGTTCGTGCCACGGCCAAAATCAGGTCAAATCATGGCGGCATGAAACAAAGAATTGCTTTAAATTTGTTGCTGCCCGCAATAACGCTTGCGAAACCCGCGCCGCTGGGACAGAATCGCGCAAGGCCGCAATCTCAAGGATTTATCGTGCTTCGTTCAGCCAAATATCGCATCCGCGCCATCGCCCCTCCGGTGCTGTTTCTCGCCATCACCTATTACTTCGGCTGGAATGCGATCCACGGCAAAAGCGGGCTGGAGGCGCAATCCGCCCAGCGCAAGGAGCTTGCCCAGGCGAAACAGGATTTCACCGGCGCAGATGCCGCCCGCGCTCAATGGGAGACGAAGATCGCCGATCTCTCCGGCCAATCCATCGCGGGGGACATGCTGGACGGACAGGCGAGGCAGGTGCTCAACCTCGCCAACCCGAACGATCTCGTCATCGAATTGCCGGCCAAGAAAACCGGCGAATAATCCGCTTATTTTCCCCCGTATCCCAGCGTTTCAATCACAGAATCCGCGCCTAAACGAAATATTGTTGCGCGAGGGAAAATGGTCTTGCAGTTCCTTAGATCAAATTAACCTATTTCTGGTTAATTCGTTTTGTTGCAGTGCGGAATAGCGCTTTTCGTAAACGTCAGGGCTTGCGTGGGAAAAAAACCGGCCCATAGCTGGGGGCAGACACACCCAGCACTGGAGCTTGACCCATGGCCGCGACCCCGGACAAACCCCGAAAAGCCAAAAAGCCCGAAGCCTCGATGGAGAGGGACGAGTTGCTCGACGCCTATGGCAGAATGCTGCTCATCCGCCGGTTCGAGGAAAAAGCCGGGCAGCTCTACGGCATGGGGCTGATCGCCGGCTTCTGCCATTTGTATATCGGGCAGGAGGCGGTGGTGGTGGGAATGCAGCACAGCATCGAACCCGGCGACGAGGTCGTCACCTCCTACCGGGACCACGGGCACATGCTGGCCTGCGACATGGACCCCAAGGGTGTCATGGCCGAGCTTACGGGCCGCTCGGGCGGGTATTCACGCGGCAAAGGCGGCTCCATGCACATGTTCAGCAAGGAGAAAGGGTTTTTCGGCGGCCATGGCATCGTCGGCGTGCCGGCCAGCATCGGCACCGGCCTCGCATTCTCCAACTGGTACCGGGAAAACGACCGCGTTTCCCTGACCTATTTTGGGGAGGGCGCATCCAACCAGGGCCAGGTGTTCGAGAGCTTTAACCTCGCCAATCTCTTCAAGCTGCCGGTGGTTTATATCATCGAGAACAACCGCTACGCCATGGGCACGAGCGTGGAGCGCGCTTCGGCCTCGCGCGATCTCTCGCAGAATGGCGCGCCATGGGGAATGCCGAGCCTGAGCGTGGATGGCATGGATGTGATGGCGGTGAAGGCGGCGGGCCAACAGGCCGTGGCGCATTGCCGCGCGGGCAAGGGGCCGTTTTTGCTGGAGATGAAGACCTACCGCTATCGCGGTCATTCCATGTCCGACCCCGCGAAGTACCGCACCCGCGAGGAGGTGCAGCGGATGCGCGCCGAGCATGACTCGCTCGACCTTGCCAAAAAGCAGCTGGAGGAATGGGGTGTTTCCGAAGCCGAGCTGAAAAAGCTTGACGACAGCGTGAAGGCCCGCGTGGCGGAGGCGGCGGAGTTCGCGCAATCCTCGCCGGAACCGGACCCCGCCGAGCTTTGGACCGATATTCTGGTGGAGGCGAAGTAAGATGGCCGATATTCTGATGCCCGCCCTCTCCCCCACCATGACCGAGGGCAAGCTTGCGAAATGGTTGAAGCACCCTGGCGATGACATCAAATCCGGCGATGTTATCGCAGAGATCGAGACCGACAAGGCGACCATGGAGGTCGAGGCGGTCGATGAAGGCAAGATGTTGAAAATACTGGTGGAGGAAGGCACGGAAGGGGTTGCGGTAAATACCGTCATCGCCACCTTGGGCGCGGAGGGCGAAAACGCCGGGGCCAACGCCCAGCCAGCAGCCACGCCGCCCGAAACCACGGCGCAGAACGCCGATACCGCGCCTGCCAATAAATCCGAGGAGGAGCCGAAGGCCGCCGCTGCGGCGGAAGCGAAGAACGAGGCCAAGCCGGAGGCGAAAAAAGCCGAGACCGCGAAACAGACGCCGCAGGAGAAGCCCGAGAAGGACTGGGGCGAGACCAAGCCGATGACGGTGCGTGAGGCGTTGCGCGAGGCGATGACGCTGGAAATGCGCGCCGATAAAGACGTGTTCCTCATGGGCGAGGAGGTCGCCCAATATCAGGGGGCGTATAAAATCAGCCAGGGGATGCTGGATGAATTCGGCCCGCGCCGCGTCATCGATACGCCGATTACCGAGCACGGCTTCACCGGCATGGCGGTAGGCGCCTCGATGAACGGGCTGAAGCCGATCGTCGAATTCATGACCTTCAACTTCGCAATGCAGGCGATCGACCAGATCATCAATTCCGCCGCAAAAACCCTGTATATGTCCGGTGGGCAGATGGGCTGCCCCATCGTGTTCCGTGGCCCGAACGGGGCGGCGGCGCGGGTCGGCGCGCAGCATAGCCAGTGTTACGCATCGTGGTACGCGCACTGCCCGGGCCTTAAAGTCGTCGCCCCCTGGTCCGCCGCCGATGCCAAGGGACTTCTGCGGGCTGCCATCCGCGACCCCAACCCGGTGATCTTTCTGGAAAACGAAATTCTCTACGGCCACACTTTCGACTGCCCGGTTTCGGAGGATTTCATCCTGCCCATCGGAAAGGCGAAGGTTGAGCGCGAGGGCACGGACGTTACCATCGTCGCCTTCTCGATCATGGTCGATGTTGCCATGAAGGCCGCCGATGCGCTGGCCGAGCAGGGCATTTCCGCCGAGGTCATCAACCTCCGCACCATCCGCCCGCTGGATGTGGAAACCATCGTCGCCAGCGTGAAGAAAACCAGCCGCGTGGTGAGCGTGGAGGAGGGCTGGCCTTTCGCCGGCATCGGCGCGGAGATTGCCATGACGGTGACAGAGCATTGCTTCGACTGGCTGGATGCGCCGCCGGTGCGCGTGGCAGGCATGGATGTGCCGATGCCCTATGCCGCGAACTTAGAGAAACTCGCACTCCCACAGCCCGGCTGGGTTGTGGATGCGGTTAAGAAACTTTTCTGAAAGGGCAGGGAACATGTCCACGAATATTTTAATGCCCGCGCTTTCGCCCACGATGATAGAGGGCAAGCTCTCTCGCTGGCTGAAAAAAGAGGGCGACGAGGTGAAATCCGGCGACGTGCTGGCCGAGATCGAGACCGACAAGGCGACGATGGAGGTCGAGGCGGTCGATGAAGGCTTCCTCGCCAAGATCACCGTGCCGGATGGCACGGAGGGCGTGGCGGTGAACGCCGTTATCGGCGTGTTGACGGAAGCGAAGGGTGAGAAGGTTGATGCGCCCGCGCCAGCAAAACCCGCGCCGCCGAAGGAACAGCCCAAAGCAGAGGCGCCCAAGGAACAGCCCAAAGCCGAAGCGCCAAAGCAAGCCGCCGCTGCGGTCCATGAGGATTCCGGTGAGCGTGTTTTCGCATCTCCGCTGGCGCGGCGCATGGCGAAACAGGCGGGTATCGATTTATCCAGCATCAAAGGCTCCGGGCCGAATGGCCGCATCATGAAGGCCGACCTGGACGCTGCCCCGGCCAAGCCCGCTGCCGCGCCACAGGCCGCGCAGCAACCCGCCGCTGCCGCCGCACCCAAGCCTGCCGCAGCAGCGCCGCAAATCAGCGCCCCGCACCAAAAAATCCCCAACTCCTCGATGCGGAAAATTATCGCCAAACGGCTGCTCGAATCCAAGCAGAATGTCCCGCATTTCTACCTTACGTCGCATATCGAGATCGACGCGCTGCTAAAATTGCGCGGTGAGCTGAACGCGGCCTCGCCGAAAGATGGGCCTGGCGCCTTCAAGCTTTCTGTGAACGATCTCGTCATCAAAGCCTGCGCGGTGGCACTCCGGCGGCATCCGCAGGTGAACGCCACCTATACGGAGGAGGCGATCATCCAGTACGACGATGTCGATATCTCCGTCGCGGTCGCGATTCCGGATGGGTTGATCACGCCGATCATCCGCAAGGCGGATGCGCTGGGTTTAGGCGCGATCAGTAATTCCATGCGCGACCTGGGGACGCGCGCCAAAGTCGGCAAGCTTAAGCCCGAGGAATTCCAGGGCGGCGGCTTCTCCGTCTCGAATCTCGGCATGTTCGGCATTCCGGAGTTTTCCGCCATCATCAACCCGCCGCAATCGGCAATCCTCGCGGTGGGCGCTGGAGAAAAACGCCCAGTGGTGAAGAACGACGCCATTGAAATTGCGACGATGATGACGGTGACACTCTCCTGCGATCATCGCGTCGTCGATGGCGCGCTCGGCGCGCAATTCCTGGCCACGCTAAAGCGGATTATCGAATCCCCGCTCAGCCTGATGCTGTAGAAGGAGCGGAAAATGGCGGAAGAATTCGACCTTATTGTCGTCGGTGGCGGCCCGGGCGGCTATGTTGCGGCAATCCGCGCGGCACAGTTGAAAATGAAGGTGGCGGTCGTCGAGGGAAAACACCTTGGCGGCATCTGCCTCAACTGGGGCTGCATCCCGACCAAGGCGCTGCTGCGCTCATCGGAGATCAACCACCTGCTGCATCATCTCGATGAGTTCGGCTTCTCTGCGGAGAACATCAAATTCGATCTTGGCAAGATCGTGAAGCGTTCCCGCGCTGTTTCCCAGCAGCTCTCCTCCGGCGTCACGCATCTGCTAAAAAAGAACAAAGTCACGGTCTATAACGGTTTTGGGCGGTTGATGGGCGGCGGCCATCTCGCGGTTCATAGCGGCGGGAAGCCCCAAAACCAGCTCCATGCGCCGCATATCATCCTCGCCACTGGTGCGCGGCCACGGCAAATCCCTGGCATCGAGGCCGATGGCAAACTCATCTGGTCGTATTTTGAGGCGATGGTGCCGGAGACCATGCCGAAATCCCTGCTCGTCATCGGCTCGGGCGCCATCGGCATCGAGTTCGCCAGCTTCTACCGCAACATGGGCGCGGAGGTGACGGTGGTGGAAGTGCTGGACCGTATTCTCCCCGTGGAGGATGCGGAAATCTCGGCTTTCGCGCGCAAGGCGTTCGAGAAGCAGGGCATGAAGATCCTCACCTCCGCGACGGTAAAAAGCGTTGAGAAAGGCGAGAACAATGTCACCGCGACGGTGGAGTTTGCCGGGAAAACGCAGCAGATCACGGCGGAGCGCGTCATCTCCGCCGTTGGCATCGTCGGCAATGTGGAAAACCTCAACCTCGAAAATACCAAGGTAAAGGTTGAGAAAACGCATATCGTCGTGGACGGCTTCGGACGTACCGGCGAGCCGGGCGTCTATGCCATCGGCGATGTCGCCGGGCCGCCCTGGCTCGCGCATAAAGCCAGCCACGAGGGCATTGTCTGCGTCGAGGCCATTGCTGGCCTGCATCCGCACCCGATGAACACTGGCAACATCCCCGGCTGCACCTATGCGCGCCCGCAGGTTGCCTCTGTGGGGTTAACCGAAGCGAAAGCAAAAGAGGCGGGGCATGAGGTCCGCGTCGGGCGCTTCCCGTTCATCGGCAATGGCAAGGCGATTGCGATGGGCGAGCCGGAGGGATTGGTGAAAACCGTGTTCGATGCCAAAACCGGCGAGCTGTTGGGCGCGCATCTCGTGGGGGCGGAGGTGACGGAGATGATCCAGGGCTTCGCCATCGCCCGCACGCTGGAGAGTACCGAGGCTGAGCTGATGGAAACGGTTTTCCCGCACCCCACGGTCAGTGAAGCCATGCACGAATCGGTGCTTGACGCCTATGGCCGGGTTATTCACTTCTAGCCGTATGAACACCCGCATCGAAATCGACCACCGGGTCCGCCACCCGGAGAAGCAGGGCCGCCCAGATAACCCGATCAGCCGCAAACCGGCCTGGATTCGGGTGAAGGCGCCGTCGCATCCGGTGTATCTGGAGACACGGGAGTTGATGCGCGCCAAGGGCCTCGTGACCGTATGCGAGGAAGCTGCCTGCCCGAACATCGGTGAATGCTGGTCCCAGCGCCACGCCACCATGATGATCATGGGGGAAATCTGCACCCGCGCCTGCGCCTTCTGTAACGTCAGCACCGGGCTACCAGCGGCGCTGGATGCTACGGAACCGCAGCGTGTGGCTGAAGCCGTGGCAACGCTCGGCTTGCGCCATGTTGTCATCACCTCCGTCGACCGGGACGATGTTTCCGATGGCGGGGCGGCGCATTTCGCCGCCGTCATCACCGCCATCCGCGCCGCCGCACCCGGCACCACCATCGAGATCCTCACCCCTGATTTTTTACGCAAACCCGGCGCGGTTGAGGCCGTGGTGGCGGCGAGACCCGATGTGTTCAACCATAATTTGGAAACCGTGCCCCGGCTGTACCCTACCATCCGCCCCGGTGCGCGCTATTACCAAAGCCTGCGCCTGCTGGACCGGGTGAAGCAGATTGATCCCACGATCTTCACAAAATCCGGCCTCATGGTCGGGCTGGGCGAGGCGCGGCCCGAGATCGGGCAGGTGATGGATGATCTGCGGATCGCGGATGTGGATTTCCTCACCATCGGCCAATACCTCCAGCCTACCGTTAAGCACGCGGCGGTGGACCGCTACGTGCCGCCCGATGAGTTCGAGGATTACGCCGCCATGGCCCGCGCCAAGGGATTTTTGCAGGTTTCCGCCACGCCGCTCACCCGTAGCTCCTATCACGCGGATTCAGACTTCGCGGCGCTGCGCGAAGCCCGCGCACGGGCGCTCGCTGCGTGACCAGCTATACCGAAAAGAAAATAGTCCCTTACTCCCCGGCGCAGCTTTTCGCGCTGGTGGCGGATGTCAGCAAATACCCGAGCTTCCTGCCCTGGTGCGTGGGCGCGCGCATCCGCAGCCAAGTGGCGGACGATCTGGTGGCGGACCTCACTATCGGCTTCGGCCCGTTCCGCGAAAGCTTCACCTCGCGCGTGAAGCTGATCCCGCCGGATGCCACCGGCGCATGTGCCATAAAAGTGCAGTACGAGAACGGGCCGTTCAAATACCTGCACAACCGCTGGAACTTCACGCCGCATAGCCAAGGTTGCCTGGTGGACTTTTTCGTGGATTTCGAGTTCCGCAACTTCGTCCTGCAAAAAGCCATCGGCGCGGTGTTCACCGAGGCCGTGCGGCTTATGGTCAACGCCTTCATGAAGCGGGCGAGGATTGTTTACGGCCCGCCTGCAACAAACACTATCACATCGGAACCTGCCAATCCTCATAAACCAGCCGCTGAACCCGGCTGAACTCCCGCAGATTATGCGTGACCAATATCAACGATCGCGCCATTGCTTGCCCTGCAATAAGCACGTCATAGGGTCCGATCGTCATTCCTGACGCCGCGAGGTGAGCGCGAATTTCCGCCGCGTAGCGCGCATCTTCCCGGTCGAATTTCAGCACTTCCAGCTGCATCGCCTCGATGCGCCGCAGATTTTCGTCACGGCGCTTGCCTCGGTATGCGCCATAAAACAATTCATGGGCGACAATCGCTGAGATCGCAAAGTCTCCGGGCTCATGCTGCATCAAACGCGCTGTAACAGTGCCGTTGCCGCGCATCATCTCTATGACGGCGTTGCTATCGAGCAGATATTTCACTCAAATATATCGAGGCCCGGACGCTTCTGTTCTTCGGGCTGTTCCGTTGCCGCCGCTGCGAAGTCGTTATCCACCGGCCCGGTTACGTTTGCAAGCCATTCCCAGCCATGGGAAATCGGCTCCAGAATCACAGCACTTCCATGCCGCCGGATGCGAACCTCCTCGCCTTCGAACCGAAAATCTTTTGGCAAGCGCACCGCCTGCGACCGGCCGGACCAAAATATCTTTGCTAAATCCATCACGACCTCTGAGATATAGCAAAGATATATATCAAATGGCGGGCCTTTTCAAGCCTAAACCGTCACCCGGTCTTCTGCCCCAATCCCCAGCTGCTTTAGCTTGCGGTGCAGCGCGCTGCGCTCCATGCCCACGAAGTTTGCCGTGCGGCTGATATTGCCGCCGTGCCGCAACAGCTGCGCCTGCAAATACTGCGTCTCGAACACATCCCGTGCCTCGCGCAGCGGCAACGCCATCACATCCGCGGCCGGGTCTATCGCCAGCGCCATCGGCGCATGGGCGGCAAGCTCGGTCGGCAGATGCTCAGCGCGGAACATCTCCGTCTCACCCGAGCGCATGATCGTCAGCCAGTCCATGATGTTCCGCAACTGCCGCACATTGCCAGGCCAGTCATGCGCTTGCAGCGCCGCCAGCGCGTCCGAGCCCAGGCTGCGCGCGGGCAGGCCGGAGGTCTCCGCCGCGCGGGCCAGGAAATGCGCGGCCAGGGCAGGGATGTCCTCCCGCCGCTCCCTCAGCGCGGGCACATGCAGCGGCACCACGGCGAGGCGGTAGAATAAATCCTCGCGGAACCGCCCGGCGGTGATTTCGGCTGTAAGGTCTTTCGTGCTCGAGGCCAGCACGCGGATATCCACCTTCACTTTGGCGCCCGTGCCGCCGACGCGCTCAAAACTCTGGTCCTGCAACACGCGGGCAATCTTGCCTTGCGTTTCCAGCGGCATTTCGGAAATCTCGTCCAGCAGCAGCGTGCCGCCATGCGCGCGCTCCAGCACGCCGACGCGGCGCGGCGCAGCATGGGCATCCACCCCCGCCTCGACGCCGAATATCTCCGTCTCGAACCGCTCGGGCGCCAATATCGCACAGTTCAGCGCGACGAACGGCCCTTCCGCGCGGCGGGATTTTGCGTGGATCATGCGCGCCACCGTCTCCTTGCCCGCGCCCGGCGCACCGGTGATCAGCACGCGCGAGCCGGTGGGGGCGACGCGCTCAATCCCGGATTTCAAGCCCGCAATGCCGTTGCCTTCGCCGATGATCGCCGGTTCGCCGCCCGCCCGCAGGCGCAGCTCGGCATTTTCCGCCGCCAGCTTCGCCGCTTCCAGCGCGCGCCGCACCACCAGCAGCAACCGGTCGGAGTTGAACGGCTTTTCGATGAAGTCGTAGGCCCCGCGTTGGATCGCCGCGACGGCGGTCTCGATCGTGCCATGGCCGGAGATCATAACCACCGGCACGCGCGGCTGCTCCTGATGCAGCACATCCAAAATCCCGATGCCATCGAGCTTGGAGCCTTGCAGCCAGACGTCGAGAATTACCAGCGCCGGGCGGCGGGCGCGGTAGGCCGCAATCGCCTCGTCGGAGGTTCCGGCGCAGCGCGCCTCGAACCCTTCGTCGCGCAAAATCGCTTCGACCAGCAGCCGGATGTCCGGCTCGTCATCGACGATCAGGATTTCGGTCATCGTGCGGGAAACTCCTTAATCTCTTCGCTCATGGTTCCAGAATCCGCGGCCAGCGCCGGCAGCACCAGGCTCACCTTCGCACCTACCCCACCCGGCGCCTGTTCCAGTTCCACCCGTCCGCTATGGTCCTCCATGATCTTGCGGACGATGGCAAGACCAAGCCCCGTGCCTTTCGGCTTGTGGGTAACATAAGGTTCCGTAAGCTTTGCCCTATCGGTCTCCGGCAGGCCGATGCCGTCATCCGTCACGCTCAGCATCGCGTCTTCTCCCGCGGCAGAAAGGCGCAGCGTGACATGGCTCGCACCCGGCCGCATCGCAACGGCATCCGCGGCATTGGCGAGCAGATTGGTCAGCGCCTGGCCGATGAGCCGCCGGTCGCACACCGCGCGCAAGGGGTGATCGATCACAACTTCCCACTTTATTCGCGGATGCGCCACGCGCTGGAGCACCATGGCCTCGCGTGCGATCCGCTCCAGCGGTTCCGGGCGCATTACCGGTGAAGGCATCCGCGCGAAGGTGGAGAATTCATCGACCATGCGCCCGATGTCGCCGACATGCCGCACGATGGTATCCGCACATTGCGTGAAGCTATCCGGGTCGGAGGTGATCTCCTTGGCGAAGCGCCGCTTCAGCCGCTCGGCGGAGAGCTGGATCGGCGTCAGCGGATTTTTGATCTCATGCGCGATGCGCCGTGCGACATCCGCCCAGGCCGCCTTGCGCTGGGCGGAAAGCAGCTCGGTCACATCGTCAAATGTCACGATAAACCCATCCGGCATCCCCGCCTTCATCTCTGCCCCAATCCGCGCCAGCAGCACACGCCGGTGCATCGCCGGGCCATGCTCCACCTCCGCCGTTGCCGGGCGCTCAGGTGCTGCCAGCACTGCCGCCATCAGCGGCTCGAATTCCGGCACCACCTCGGCCAGCGTGTGGCCGATTTTAGGCAAAAGATTGATCCCCAGCAGTTCGGAGGCCGCGCGGTTGGGGAGCTCGATCCGCCCTTTGCTGTCCAGCCCGATAACGCCCGCGGAAACGCCGGCCAGCACGGTTTCGGTAAACCGCCGCCGCTCGTCCAGCTGCCCGTTCACCTCCATCAGCTCCGTGCGCTGCGCCGCCAGCTGTGCGGTCATGCGGTTGAAGGCGCGCGACAGGCCGGACATCTCATCGCGCGTGGCGCGCTCCGGCACCCGCACGGATAAATCGCCCTCCCGCACATTCTCCGCCGCGCGGATGAGGTGGCCGATCGGCCGGGCGATCTGGTTGGCGATGACGAGTCCGAAGCCGACCAGCGCGGAGAGCACGAAGAAGGTGAGAATCACGATGATCAGCGCGAAGGAAATCTCCAGCCCCGCGCGGTGGCGGGAGAGCCGCTGATACTCCGCCACCGCCTGCTTGGTTTTGGTTACATGGTCCAAAATCGCCGGATCGACCGGCTTTTCGATCATCAGCATCATCGGCGGCGTCATGTCGAGCTTGATCACCGCCTGCTCGGTCGTGCTGCCCGGCGGGCTGATCACCGGCACCTGGCCGGTTTGCGCTACCGCGACGTAGCGCGCGGACGGCACGGTTGCGGCCATCCCCGCGAACAGCCCGGCGGAGGCGACGATCTCGCCATTCAGCGGCTCGAAGATAACGGCCTGCGTCAGCCCGCGCACAGCCGCCTGGGAGACGAGGTAGGAGGCAAATTCGTTCGGATCGCCGAAAAACACCGTGCCGTTCTGCGAAAGATCGTTCGACATCGCCAGCGCGTCGAGCCGGATTTCGTTGTCATGCTCTTGCAAATAGCCTTGTGCCACCTGCGCGCTTTCATCCAGCGCCGTTTGCACCCGCTGATTGAACCAGGCCTGAATGCCGAAATTAAAGAACACGATGGCGAAGATGGCGACGAGCAGCGCCGGGGCGGAGGCGACGCCGCCGAACAGGAACATAAGCTGCACATGCAGCCGCGCCCCCGCGGCGCCCCGCCTGCGCTCCTGCACCACGCGCGTCACGCGGCCCAGCAGCACCAGAATCAGCAGCAGCAGCGAGGCGAAATCGGCCACCATCAACCCGACGGTAACGCCGGAATGCACGTCGAACTTTACCCGCCCGGCCAAAATCGCGAAAGATGCAATGCCCAGCGCCAAGGTGAGCGAGGCCCACACCAGCGTGGAGACACGCCCGAGCATGACATCCAGCAGATAGCCCGGCCATGTCCGGGAGGGCGTTTCGTCGAAATCCATCAGCCCACCCGGCGCTGCACGCCGATGCCGAGCTCGCGGATTTTTTTACGCAGCGTGTTGCGGTTGAGCCCGAGCAAGGCGGCGGCGCGAATCTGGTTGCCCCGTGTTTCCGCCAGCGTCATGCGGATCAGCGGTTCTTCGAGATCCGCCAGCGCACGCTCATACAGCACGCCTTCCTCGCCGCTTTCTCGAATCGCGGCGAGCAGCCGCCCGACATGGCGCTCGACCACGGCGGTCATCGTGCCGCCATCCTCCGCACGGACGATCGGCTGAGGTTCCTCCCGCGTCACGGAATCATTGAGCTCCTGCGCCAGAATCGACTCGGTGATTACGGGCTGCGGAACCAATGCGGCCAGCCGCCGGATCAGGTTTTCCAGCTCGCGCACATTGCCCGGCCAGCGATAGGCCGAAAGCATGGCCATGGCGCCCGCGTCGATGCTTTTCGCGGGCAGCCCCTCCGCCTGCGCCTTGTGCAAAAAATGCTCGGCCAGCGCGGGGATGTCATCCGGCCGCTCACGCAGTGGTGGCAGCCTTATCGGCACAACGTTCAGCCGGTAATATAAATCCTCGCGGAACTGCCCGTTGCGGATCAGCGCCCGCAAGTCCCGGTGCGTGGCGGCGACGATGCGGGCATTCGCTCGGATCGGCTGGCGGCCGCCGACGGTGGTAAATTCTCCCTCCTGCAAAACCCGCAGCAGCCGCGTCTGCGCCTCCGGCGGCATGTCGCCGATCTCATCCAGAAACAGCGTGCCGCCGTTCGCCTGCTCGAACCGCCCGGTCAGCCTGTTGTTCGCACCCGTGAATGCGCCGCGCTCATGCCCGAACAGCTCGCTCTCGATCAGCTCGCGCGGAATTGCTGCCATGTTAAGGGCGACAAACGGCCCGGCGCGATGGCGGCCATAATCGTGCAACGCCCGCGCCACCAGCTCCTTGCCGGCGCCGCTCTCGCCACTGATCATCACCGTGAGGTCGGTGGTGGTGAGCCGGGCGATGATCCGGTAGATCTCCTGCATCGCCGGGCTGCGGCCGATCAGCGGCAGGCCGTCATCCGCCAATGGCTTGGGCGCCGCCGTGTTCACCGCTGCCAGAGGCTGCTTCAAGGCCCGGTCCACCGCCGCCAGCAAATCCTCAAGGTCGAAGGGCTTCGGCAGATAATCGAACGCGCCGCGTTGCGTCGCCTGCACCGCGGTGGTGAGCGTCGATTGCGCGCTCATCACGATCACCGGCAGCTCCGGGCGGATGCGCCTTATGCGCGGGATCAGGTCCAGCCCGTTCTCATCGGGCATGATCACATCCGTAATCACCACATCGCCCTCGCCATCCTCCACCCAGCGCCAAAGCGCCGCCGCTGAGGCGGTGGCCCGCACCTGGTAGCCCGCGCGCCCCAGTGCCTGGGTCAGCACGGTGCGGATCGAGCGGTCATCATCGGCGATGAGAACGGTTGGCAGGGTCATCTGGCTTCCTCGAACACCGGTAGATGGATGCGAAATTCCGTGCGTCCGGGGCGGCTATCGACATCGATAAGCCCGCCATGGTCGGCAACGATTTTGGCGACGAGCGCCAGGCCAAGCCCGCTGCCCGCTGCCTTGGTGGTGATGAACGGCTCGAACAGATGGCGGCGGATGTCATCCGGGATGCCGGGCCCATTGTCCCGCACGGCCACAAACAGCGGCAGGTTGGCCCGGCTGCGGCCCGAGGCGGTAAGCCGCACGCCGTGCTGAAAGCCGGTGGAGATATGAATTTCGCCGTCCGTCCGCTCCATCCCGGCGATCGACTCGGCGGCGTTTTTCACAAGGTTGAGAAGCACCTGGATAAGCTGGTCCCGGTTGCCCAGCACATGCGGCAGGCTGGGGTCGTAGGATTCGATGAACTTAACCCGAGATGCGAAGCCGGAGCCTGAGAGTTTCCGCACATGTTCCAGCACCCGGTGGATGTTCACCGCCTGGCGTTCCAGCTTCTTCTCGCCGAATGTCTCCATGCGCTCGACCATGGCGCGGATGCGGTCCGCCTCGTCGCGGATCAGCACGGCGAGTTCCCTGTCCTCCGGCGATGCGTTGGCCTCAAGCAGCTGCGCCGCGCCGCGAATGCCGGAAAGCGGGTTTTTCACCTCATGCGCGAGAATCGCCGCCATGCCGGTGATACTGCGCGCCGCGTTGCGGGCGGACATCTGCTGGTCCAGCGCCCGGGCCGTGGATTCATCCTGTAGCGTCAGCACCACATGGCCCGGCATTTCCAGCATCGGCGCCGCCTGTACCGAGCAGCCGCGGCGCACGAGCCGGGGGCTTTCAAGAATCATGTCGTGCTCGGCCACGCTCAGCCCCTGGCGGCGGGCGCGCTCCAGCACCATGAACAGCGGATTGTCCGCCGGGAGCAGTTCGCTCAGCGATGTTTGCAGCATCAAGGCCTTTGAGGATCCGAAAAACTCCTCCGCCGCGTAGTTGACGAAGCAGAACACATCCCGCGCATCCAGCACCGCAACCGCGACGGCCACCGCGCCCAAAATCTGCGCCGCCCCAAACCCGTCACGCCGGCGAAGGCCGGCATCCACGGCTTTTTCCGTTCCCCTCACGCTGCCATCGCCATCGCCATTTCATCCTGCCGCACGAACCCGTCCGCGATCAGCGGGTCGTAAAACGCATCGATCAGCGCCTCGACCGCCTGGCCTTCGTCCAGCCGGTTCATCTGCGCGCGGAAGGCGGCGGAGCCGCGCAGCCCGTGGCTGTACCAGGCGACATGCTTGCGCCCCAGCCGCACCCCGGCGCGCTCGCCAAAATGCGCGCGGATGGCCGCGTAATGCCGCAGCAGAATGGCCTTCTGCTCCGCGAGGCCAGGCGGGGCGGTCAGCCGCCCGGACGTCAGGTAATCCGCCACCTGTTTTAAAAACCACGGGCGGCCATAGGCGCCGCGGCCGATCATCACGCCATCCGCCCCGGAGCGGCGCAGCGCGTCGGCCGCTCTGGCTTCCGTGGTGATGTCGCCGTTCACGATCACCGGAATGCGAACCGCCTGCTTCACCTGTGCAACGAAGTCCCAATCCGCGTCGCCCTCGTAAAACTGCTGGCGGGTGCGGCCATGCACCGTCACCATGGTGATCCCCATATCCTCCGCGATTCGCGCCAGTGCGGGCGCGTTCAGGCTTTCGCGGTCCCAGCCCATCCGCATTTTCAGCGTCACCGGCACATCCACCGCCTGCACGGTCGCCGCCAGAATCCGCCCGGCCAGCGCCTCATCGCGCATCAGCGCCGAGCCGGCGGATTGCCCGACCGCCACTTTTTTAACCGGGCAGCCGAAATTAATGTCAATCATATCCGCGCCCTGGCCAACCGCGATGCGCGCCGCCTCAGCCATCGCCGCCGGCTCGCAGCCCGCAAGTTGCACCGATGACGGGCCGCCCCCTGCCACGACTTCGGCCATCCGCATAGTGTTACGGTTCTCCCGCACCATCGCCCAGGAGGCGATCATTTCGGAAACCACAAGCCCGGCGCCTTGCGCTTTCGCCAGCGCGCGGAACGGCAGGTCAGTTACGCCCGAGAGCGGCGCCAGGATCACCGGCGTCTCCAGCGTCACGGCGCGAGGCCCTTCGCCCAGCGTGATGGGCCGGATGAGGGGAGAAGAGAAATTGCTCATGATTTGTGCAAACTACCGCCGCCCCGCGCCTGGCGCAATCGGCGCCATGCAAATGGTTGACGCTTTTGCCTCGTCCCGTCACATCTGCGGCGTAATCTGTTCAGGAGACATCATGAATCCGCGCATCGGTACCGGCTTTGACGTTCACGCCATGGCCGAAGGCCGGCCCATGATCATCTGTGGCGTCATCGTGCCGCATGAGAAAGGCCTCGCAGGTCATTCGGATGCGGATGTCGGCATTCACGCGCTTTGCGATGCGATTTATGGCGCGTTGGCGGAGGGTGATATCGGCCGGCATTTTCCGCCTTCGGAAGCGAGTTGGAAAGACGCCGACAGCGCCCGCTTTTTGCGCCATGCGGCCGAGCGGATTTCGGCGCGTGGAGGTAAGCTCTCCAATGCCGATGTCACCATCATCTGCGAACAGCCCAAAATCACCCCCCATGCGCCCGCCATGCGCGCCCGGCTGGCCGAGTTGCTGGGTGTTTCGATCGATCAGGTCTCGGTTAAAGCCACCACGACCGAGCGGCTGGGCTTCACGGGCCGGGGCGAGGGGATTGGGGCGCAGGCGGCGGTGATCGTGCTGCTGCCCGATTAGGCAAAATGGTGCAGGCGGGGCGTGAACGAAACTTCATGAACTCTGTAAATTCAGCAATGCTGCACTGCGGAAAAAAGCGTTGGCTAAGTATTAACCCATAGGCTATATACTCAACCCATAGGATGAGCTTGCTCTCCTATGGACGTTTCCTCCCTAAACTTGGCGGCGCTTTATGCGCCGCCTTTTTTTTAACTCCCAGCCACCAGTTTGGTCGCGGTGATGTTCGGTGCCTCCCTCAGCATCTCGCCCGCCTTCTCAAACGCCTTCGCCAGATGTGGCGAGTTCATATGCGTGTCCAGCGCCGCCTGGTCGTCGTAGGATTCGAAGAAATAGAAGCTTCCCGGCGCCTTCGGGTCTTCGTGCAGCAGGTAATATAAATTTCCCGGCTCGCTTTTGGTGCAGGTAACAAGCTCCATCAGCACACTCCTGAGCTCGTCCTCCTTTCCAGGCTTCGCCACCAGGGTCGCGAACACATGCACTTCATCTTCCGTCTGGGACATTGGCTTCCTCCGTTGCGATGCGTTGCCAATATGCGGTCGCATGGGGAGGAAAGGTAGATGCTGGCGCATCTAACGACGAAAAAGCGCGTCGGATCGCCAACACAGTAGAAGTAGGGGGCTTCTGTTGCCCGGTGCCCCCCGAACCGCGCTTAGCTGCTGTTTAGGCAGCGACCGCGAATGCTACGTTGTTATCGTTCGCATTTATAATATAGCCCGATAACGGCGGTACAATGCCGAGCGAAAGATGGGTCTTTACCACGCGTGTCGAGTCTGTTTCGCCCCCATAAATTCTGGGCGGCCCGATTCAGATTTCGCAGCTTCGCTGCTCCATCATCGGGACGCCGGGCGGCCTGATTGAGACAACGCGACTTTGCCGCTTCGTCATCAGAACGCCTATTCAGAATAAACTGGTGGAGGCGCCGGGTACTGCCCCCGGGTCCACAACGATTATTCCACGCATCGTTTATCGCCGTAGCCGGTGAACCGGCTCCCGGTATATAGGGTATTCGAGGCGTGTATGAAAGAGTGACCGACATGAGTTTGACGGCGGAGCAGAATTCCGAGATCGAAGCCGCCCGCGAGCGCAGCCAGCCCACCCGCCGCGCCACGGTTCCTGCGCTGGAGGAGCTTCTGTTTACGGCCATTCCGGTGCTGGACCACGGCTTCATCCGCGTGGTGGATTACATGGGCGACGATGCCGCGGTGGTGCAGGCCGCCCGCGTATCTTATGGCCGCGGCACCCGCAAAACTACCGAGGACGAGGGGCTGATCCGCTACCTCATGCGCCACCACCACTCCACGCCGTTCGAGATGTGCGAGATAAAATACCACGTAAAACTGCCGATTTTCATTGCGCGCCAGTGGATTCGTCACCGCACCGCCAACGTGAACGAGTATTCCGCCCGGTACTCGATCATGGACAAGGATTTCTACCTCCCCGCGCCCGAACAGCTTGCGCTTCAATCGGCATCCAACCGGCAGGGCAGGGGAGAGATCCTGGATGCCGTCACCGCTGAGCGCGTGCTGGGCTTGCTGCGCGACGATGCCGAACAGACCTACGGCCATTACGAGGAAATGCTGGACGAATCCGGCATCGGCCTGGCGCGGGAACTCGCCCGCATGAATCTGACGCTTAACACCTATACCCAGTGGTACTGGAAGACCGACCTGCACAACCTCTTCCACTTCCTGCGCCTGCGGGCAGACGCCCACGCCCAGTACGAAATCCGGGTTTATGCCGAGGCGATGCTGGAGACGGTAAAAGCCTGGGTGCCGCTCTCGGCCCAGGCTTTTACCGACTATCGCTTAGGCGCGGTCACGTTCTCAGCCAAAATGATGCAGGTGCTGAAAAAACTACTGGCGAATGAGCCAGTGGAGCAAGCCTCCTCCGGCCTTTCCAAGCGCGAATGGACGGAGATGCTGGCCGCTTTGGATCGATAAGTTTACGCCCGCGCCGGATCAACTTCCACGATCAACCGGGCCACGCCGCGCAGCGTGTTATGCGGCGTGCGCTGCGACTCGATAATGTGAAACCGCTCGACCTTGGGTGTCAGGATCTCCAGCAGCGTGGTGATCTCGAGCTTTGCCAGATGCATCCCGGCGCAAACATGCGTGCCATAGCCAAAGCCGAGCTGGTCGCGCGCCTTGCGCTCAATATCGTAGCGCTCCGGGTTCTCGAACCGCCGCTCATCGCGGTTGGCACAGGCATAGAGCATGAGCGCGCGCGACCCCGCCTTCAGCGTCACGCCGCCGATCTCGAGATCCCGCGTCACATAACGCGAGAAGGCGCGAATCGGCGATTCCATGCGGATCGTCTCGTCGATCGCACTTGAAATCAGCGCCGGGTTGGCGCGCAACTTGTCCCATTGGTCCGGGTTGTTCGCCATCAGCTCGATCAGCGCGGAGGTCGCGTTGATCGTCGTGTCCAGCGAAGGGGTGAGATAATCCGTCAGCATCGCCTTGGCTGATGCATGGGTGATCTTGCCGTCATCTGCCGCTCGGAACAAAGCCGCGCCCCAGCCATTTGGGTCCAGCTCATTGCGGTCGAGCCGTTCAATATAACCCAGGGCCTCGACCATGATCTCGATGCCTTCCATCGTCCGGGGGCTGCTCTCCGGCCCGAAGGCGTTAAAAATGCCCGCCGCCCAGGCCAGCATTTTCTCCTTGCCCTCTTCGCTTAAGCCGACCAGCTCCGTCACCACCGCCAGCGGCAGGAAATGCGCGAGATCGAGCACCGCATCGAATCGCTTGCGCGCGATGAGGTCATCGATCCGCTTTTCAGCCAGTTCGGTCAGCCGCACTTTCAACGGCGCCAGCGAGCCGGGCAGCAAGGGTTTTGCGAACACCCGGCGCAACTCCTGGTGCTTCGGGTCGTCCGAGCACAGCATGATGCCCTCCGCCCCCTTGTTCGCCGGTTCGTTCATCATGCAACCATGCGCGGAGGAAAAAACCGCCGCGTTCAATAGCGCGTCACGCACCGTCTCGAACCGCGTCAGCGCCCAGGCGTTGTGCCGGCTCAGCCACACCGCCGGCCCGGCATCGCGCAGCTGCTGGTAATAGGGATAAGGGTTGAGGATCACCTCATCGGACCAGAAATCGCCGTCGAATGTGGGAACCGAAGCAGTTTCGGGGGCAATCACATCACTCATTGGGCTTTCCTCATCTCTATGCTGCGTGGGACTGGAATTTTTGTCACTTTGACATATCGCACGTTATGGGGTCAATCGAAGCGCGATTTTCAATCCCTTTTCCCATCCGGTCCGCATGTAATGCTCAAGCGGGTTTGCCGCCGCCTTGGGCCCTGCCTGGGTGACATAAAAATCCGGGTCGAATCCATTCAAGGCTGGCCCGTAGGGTTTTACCTGGGTCGCCAGCTTGCAGATTTTCCGCACCTGCCCGGTGGTGAGCGGCTGGCAAGCAGCGCCGATATGCTCCTGCTGCCGCAGAAAAGCATCGGTACGGTGAAACACGTTGATCGCCTCGGCTTTCGGCAGGAGCATGAAGCTGTAGGCTGGGTCGTCATAGGGCAAAAACCCCTGGTTGCCCTGTTGCAGCGGCATGTAAATCCCGCCGACGGGCAGGTGTATCTGTGCGGCCTCGCTCAGCCACGCCGCCAACCAGGCGAAGGTGCTCAGGCTGGGTGCGATGTTCTGGCTCCGGCGCAGGGTCTCGAAGTCGAAGCCGGGGTTCCGGCCGGAGATGAACCGCGCATCGGGGAAAGCCGCGCGCAACGATCGGCTGTAGGGATCTTCCCCAAGCTGGCCATAAAATACCAGCTCCAGCCCGGTCTGCGCAGCCAGCTTTGCGTAATAGCCCGGCGGCAGCGCCAGATAGCGCGGATGAATCGCGCGCAGAACTTCATCGCCCCGCACGCTGCACACCAGCGCCTCCGGGCCGAAGCCCACGGCATCCTCGCCGCCCTGCATCGGGCCGAGCAGCGCCCGGCAGACCTCGCGCGGCGGGTAATGCTCGATGTGGAAACAATACCCGTCGATGGCCAGTGCATCCATCACGCTGCGCCGCAGGCAGTCCGCCATCCCGGCGGTATCCATCCAGTAACGGTAGAGGCCGGTATGCACCACGCGGCCTTCCGGCTTTGCATCCGCGCGGTTCATTCCCCATTCGGGCAGGCGGATGTTGCGGATTTCAGCGCCTGGGACGAGCCGCGCAATGCCTTGGGCCGCCAGGTATTGCAGCGCGCGGTTGCCCACATTGCCGAGCGGCTCTATCCAGATCACGCTCGCCATTTCACGCCCCGTCTCGACATTCTTGCCTGCCCGCCGCAACAATAGCCTATGGAATTTGTTCCCACCACGCCATTGCCGGAGGAGACGCGCGTCTATCTCGCCGGGCTGTTGGAGATTGGCGATTTCGTGCCGGCCACTGCGCGCCCCGCCGTCATCACCGCCACGCCGCCCGCGCCCAGGCCGCTCTCCAGCGCGGAGCGCATCGCCGCCGCCGTGGCAGGCCTCGCCGGGCTGGTGCAGGTGCAGCTCGATGAGCGCTTTCACCCGCTCTGGCTGCGCGGTGCGACGGAGGACGCCGCGGCGGCGCTGAAATCGCTCGGGGCCGTGCCGAAAATCCCCTACACGCCGCGCCGTATCCTGGAAATCGGCGCGGGTGCCGGGTATCGCAGCGTGGCACTCGCCCATGCCTGGAGCCAAGCGGAAATCCTCACCACCGAATCCGACCCCGCCTTCCAGCGCGTTGCCTTGCTTAACACGCTGCCCTACCGCAACATCAGCGCCGCCTTTCTCACGGTGAGCACCGATAACGCCCGCTACGGATGGAGTGGCCGCAAGGGTGAGGCCGGGCGGATCGCTCTGGAGCGCGACGAGAAGGGGACCATTACCGCGACGCCGCTGAAGAACTTCCTCTATAGCCGCGGCTGGAACCCGTTCGACACCGTCATCATCACGATGGATTCCGCCTCCGATCATCTCTTGCGCGGGCTATGGCCGGATTGCGTGCGGCTCATCGCGGTGGAGACCGGCGGGGCGCCGCTGCACGAGGGTACGACGCCGTTTTTTCCGGACGATAAATTTCTCACGGAGATCGAGGGTGATTATGTGCTGCTGCACCGGCGGGATGCCGATCTCTCCTTGGCGCCCCCGCGCGCCGTCCCGGTCTTCAACCCGGAAGGGCCGCCGCAGACGCTTAAGCTGGAAAATGTCGCCGCCGAGCCGCCGGGGTTTTTCCCTATCGGCGCGCATGGCTTCCGCCTGCACCCCAACACCTCCAACGCTCCCGTTGCCAGCCTTACGCTTTCGCACGCATGCCGCAATTACAGCGAGTTGCATCTCAATCTTCGCGTTGTATCGGCCTCGTCCAAGCCGGTGCGGTTCTCCGTGACGGTGAGCGGGCCATCCGAGACAATTCTCTCCGCCGCCGAGGTTTTGCAGGGTGGCGAAACCCGCTCGGCGGTGCTGCCGCTCGTGCCGTACAATGGCCCCTGCGAAGTGCGCTTCATCACCGAAATGCCCGGCTTCTGGGACTCAAACGCCGGCGCCTGGGCGGAGGTTATCGCCGCCGCCTTTGTGTGATGGAATGGCAGGAACCCGCCATCGTGCTGGAAACCACCGTACATGGGGAGGGCGACACCGTCGCCACGGTGCTCACCCCCATCGGCGCGTGGCGGGGCTTGGCCAAGGGCGGCGCATCGCGCAGCAAAAACGCCATCTGGCAACCGGGCAATTTGCTCTCGGCCCGCTGGGTGGCGCGGCTCAGTGAGCAGTTGGGTGCGCTCACCGGTGAGCTCGTGCACCCGGCGGCGGCGCTGGCGATGCAGGAGCGTGACAGCCTCGCGGTGTTGAACGCCGCCTGCGCCCTGGCGGCGGGCGCGCTGCCGGAGCGGGAGGCGCACCCGGATACCTTTGCCGGACTCGCCCGGCTACTGGCGGGCATCGGCATCCAGGGCCACGCGCTCCCGGCCCTGGTGCGGTGGGAGGTGGCGTTGCTGCGCGAACTCGGCTTCGGGCTGGATTTTTCGACGCCAAACGGCGGCAACGATAGGCTGGCCTATGTCTCGCCCCGCACCGGGCGGGCCGTCACGCTCTCCCAGGCGGGGGAATGGGTGGAAAGGCTGTTTCCGCTCCCACAGTTCATGCTGGATGATTCCGAGCCAAGCCTGGCGGATTGCCTCGCGGGGTTGAAAATCACCGGGCATTTTTTCACCCGGGACGTGTTCGGCGCGCGCCATCGGCCCCTTCCAACGGCGCGGGCGCGTCTTTATGACCTGATCGCGGACAGGCTGGCGGAGCAAGACAATGCGTGACGAAGTTGCGGGAAATATCGAAAACGCGCCGCTCGCCAGCGCGCTTTCCGAGCGTTACCTTGCCTATGCCCTCTCCACCATCATGTCGCGCTCGCTACCTGATGCACGCGATGGGTTGAAGCCGGTCCACCGGCGGCTGGTCTATGCCATGCACCAGCTAAAGCTCGACCCCCGCTCCGGCTTTAAAAAATGCGCGCGTGTGGTGGGCGACGTGATGGGCAAGTTCCATCCGCATGGCGATGCCTCGATCTACGAGGCGCTGGTGCGGCTGGCGCAGGAGTTCTCCTCCCGCTTCCCGCTGATCGAGGGCCAGGGGAATTTCGGCAATATCGACGGCGATAACGCGGCGGCGATGCGTTACACGGAATCCCGCCTGACCGAGATCGCGGAGCTTTTGCTGCGCGGCATCGACGAAAACGCGGTGGATTTCCGCCCGACCTACGACGGCGAGGAGAGCGAGCCGGTGGTGCTGCCTGGCGCCTTCCCGAATCTCCTGGCCAATGGCGCCGCGGGCATCGCGGTCGGCATGGCGACCTCCATCCCGCCGCATAACGCGGCTGAGGTCTGCGCCGCCGCGATGCATCTCATCGAACACCCCAAAGCCACCACCGCCGAGTTATTGCGGCATGTTCGCGGGCCGGATTTCCCGACCGGCGGGGAGCTGGTGGAGGATGACGCCACCCTGCTCGCGGCCTACGAGACCGGGCGTGGCTCGCTCCGCACCCGCGCGCGCTGGGTGAAGGAGCCGCAAAAAAACGGCACCTGGGTTATCGTGGTGACGCAAATCCCGTATCAGGTGCAAAAATCCCGGCTGATCGAGCAGGTGGCGCTGCTGCTGAACGATAAAAAACTGCCGCTCCTGGGCGACATCCGCGACGAATCGGACGAGAACATCCGCCTGGTGCTGGAGCCAAAATCCCGCACGGTGGATGCCGAGATGCTGATGGCCTCGATGTTCCGGGCCACCGCGCTTGAATCCCGCTTCGCGCTCAACATGAACGTTCTGGACGGCGGGCGCACCCCGCGCGTGATGGGTCTGAAAGACCTTCTGCAATGCTGGCTCAACCATCGGCACGAGGTGCTGATCCGTCGCTCCACGCACCGGCTGGAGGCCATCGCCCGGCGTCTGGAAATCCTCGACGGCTACCTCATTGTCTATTTGAATATCGACGAGGTCATCCGCATCATCCGGCACGAGGACGAGCCGAAACCGGCGCTCATCAAAGCCTTTGGCCTCACCGATACCCAAGCCGAAGCCATCCTCAACATGCGCCTGCGCTCGCTCCGCCGGCTGGAGGAAATGGAGATCCGTAACGAGCATAAAAAGCTCAGCACGGAACAGAAATCGCTCCAGGCGCTGCTGAAGGACGAGGGCAAACGCTGGGAGAAAATCACCTCCGAGATTGCCGAAATACGCGAGAAATTCGGCTCCGGCCCGCTGGGCGCCCGCCGCACCGTCATTAGCGCCGCCGCCCCGGTGCTGGAAATCACCGCCGAGGCTTTGGTCGAGCGCGAGGCGATCACCATCATCCTTTCGGAAAAAGGCTGGATACGCGCGCAGAAGGGCCATCTCGCGGACGATGCGGAGCTCAAATTCAAGGAGAGCGATAAGCTCGCGTTTTTGCTGCGCTGCGAATCCACCGACCGCATCGCGCTGCTCGCCACCAACGGGCGGGTTTACACCATCAAGGCGTCGGACATCCCACGGGGCAGGGGAGACGGCCAGGCGATCCGCCTACTCATCGAACTCGCGAACGAGGACGGCGTGCTAAACCTCTTCCTGCCGGACATGCTGGGCAAATATCTCGTTGCCTCGTCTTCCGGGCGCGGTTTCGTGCTGCCGGGTATTGAGCTTACCTCCGAGCGGCGGGCCGGCAAAGCCATATTGTCGTTAAAGCCCGGTGAGGAATGGGCCATCTGCACGCAGGCGCGCGGCGACTCCGTCGCAGTCATCGGCCAAAATCGCAAGTTGCTCGTCTTCCCGCTTGCTGAAATCCCGGAAATGCCGCGTGGCGCGGGCGTGCAGTTGCAGAAGTACAAAGACGGCGGGCTAGGTGACGCGAAAGTGTTTACCCTTGCACAAGGGCTAACATGGCGGCTTGGCGATAAAACCCGCACCGAGACCAAGCTTACCGAATGGCAGGGTGCCCGCGCGCAAGCAGGGCGTATGCCGCCGCAGGGATTCCCGAAATCGGGGAAATTCGGGGTGGAGTTGTGAAGCGTTTGCCCATGCTGATGAGCGCGGTTTTGATTTACCCCGCCGCGTCATGGTCCGCTCCGATCTGTCCGCCGGCGATAAATGTCGCCGAGCAAGCAAACAATGTTCTGCCGGGCTTTGAAATATGGACGTCTCACAATGGCCCGCGAGACTTAACTTTTGTCGAGTTTTTCAGCGGAAAGCCTGAAAATCTCGCTTCGCTCGTTCCGGATGTAGATAAACGGTCGGAGGCGATTTGGCATTTTTCATCTCTCGATCGCAAGCTTGGGATTTGGGTCGGATGTCATTACTCTCAGACGGTCATAACTTTAAAGCGCAAGCTTCCAAGCACCACCGCGAGTTGTAGAATAAAGTATCTCGGTCGCAACCGTGGCCTGATCGATGGTGCGAAGCCGATTTCAACCATCCATTGCGACTAAAGGCTGTTGTAATGTTGTAATGTTAGCATTGTTGCATTGCAGCATAATTCACTTGCCGCTCGGGTTAACCCGGCCCATATGAGGTCCAGCATGATAAGGCTTCACGGACATGGCAAAAAAATCCTCGTTTTTCGGCTGGCCGGACATGGGCCTCACCAGCATGGCATTCCAGGGCACGATGCTCGCTATCGAGGCGCAGCAGGTGATCGCGATGCGGCTGACTAAAATGGCTTTGGGCGGCCCGGATGTTCAGCGCGAGGCCGAACTTATGGTCTCGGAAAAGTTGGAGACCATGACGGAAGGCGGCCAGATGATGATGATGGCTGCCCTGGGCGGCAAGCAGGACGGCGCAGATAAAGTGATGCAGCTTTACCGCCGCAAGGTCCGCGCCAACCGCAAGCGGCTGGCTGGTTAACCGGCTTTCGCCATCTCCTGAATCCGCTCCACCATCGCGGCCACACCGTTTCCGCGGTTGGTTGAAAGCGCGCCGATAAGCCCAAGATCGTGAAGGAATTTTCCTGGCGTGGCTAAAATCTCCTCGCGGCTCCGCCCGGAATAAACTCTCAATACCAGCGCGACCAGCCCGGAGACGATGGCGGCATCCGAAGCCCCGGCGAACTTCATCGCCTCAGCCCCATCGTCCGCCGCCAGCCAGACTTGGCTTTGGCATCCCTGCACTTTATGCGCCTCGTCTTGCCATTCAGCAGGGTAGGGCGGCAGCTTGCGCCCAAGCTCGATGATAAACTGGTAACGGTCCATCCAATCGTCGAACACGCCCAGCTCCTCGCCGATGGCTTCAATCGCGGCGGCGGCGCTGGCTTCTTCAGGTTCGTAAAACTGGCTCATGGCACTTTCCGTTCAATTCCAACCCATGTGGGTATCACCAGCAACACGCTGCCGCCATGGCGCACCACCAGCGCCGGGCCGGAGTTGAGCGATTGGAAATACGGCGCGTATTCATCGTGAATTTGCGTCACATCGCCCGGCATCGCCACCAGCAACACCCGCTTTCCGACCAGCGAGGCGGGCGGGGTGGAGACGCCGAACTCATGCGGCTCCTGCCCGAATACAGTGACGGGCATTCGGCCGCTCAGCGCGTAGCCAATCTTTCCCGCATCATACCAGCGCAGGGCCGCCACCGCCTGCACATTGGGTGGCATCTCCTGCCGGATCGAATCCCAATCCACGGCCTGTAACAAGGGTGATTTTCCGGGCGGAAAATGATCGTTCAAATCCGGGATAAAGCCGAAGTTCAGTTCCGCCACGATCAACATCGCCGCACAAGCCAGCAGAACCGCCGAAAACCTCGCCACTGCGTCCCGTAGCCGTGGCCGGAAGCCCGCGGCCCAGTTCCCCAGCATCGGCAGCAGCATCAAATAACCGGGCGTTGCCCAGTGGTAGAGGATTTTGGTCGAGGACCAGATGCCAACGACCGCGAACAGCACCACCGGGACCACGCCCAGAAGGCTCAGCATCCAGCCCCGGCGCTCCAGCGGCCCGCGCCATAATGCGCCCAGCATCAACAGCACCATCGGCAGCCACAGCCAGGGCAAAACGAACAGCGCCTCACCGCCCCATATCATTAGCGGTGCGAGCGGATGCAGCCGCAGCCCCGTGGCCCGCCCGCCCTGGTAATGGAAGGACTGCCAGTGATGCGCGAAATTCCACCAGATAACGGGCGTGAACAGCAGCACCGCCAGCAAGGCCGCGCCCCAGGGGGCAAACCGCCGCAACTCCCGCCGCGAGAGCCCGTCCGTCAGGATCACCAGCACGGCCCCGAACAATACGAGAGCTGCATTGTACTTGCTCAACAGTGCCAGGCCCGCGAACAGCCCCGCAGCCCACCACCAGCGCGGGGCGGGAGCCTCCGGCACCTCGGCGATGCCCAAGGCACGGCTCATCGCATAGGCCGCCGCGAGCAAAGCGGCGTCTAAAGGGCCATCGGGCAACACCCAGCAGCCGAAGGCGAGTGAAAACACCGGCGATATGCTGTACGCCACCACCGCCCAGAACGCCGCCCGGGCGCCATACAGCCGCGCCGTGAGTAGATAAGTCAGCCAGGATGACACCGCCGACAAGGCCACGAACGGCAGCCGCACCACAATCGGCGCCATGCTGCCGAACACCCATCGGCTGCCAAGCTCCAGCCACCAGGAAGCGAGGGGATGGTCGAAATACGATGCGGCAAAATGGTTGGATGCCGCCACCATATAGCTTTCGTCGATGCCGAGCCCGGTGAACCCGGCAAAAACCAGCCGGAAGGCGCACGCCACCACAACAACCCAAACCGCAGCTTTCATGCCGGTTGCATGAAGCGCCGAGCCGGATTGCGCAAGCTACTCCATGGCCACGCCTAAAATCGCGCCGCTTGGCGCTTGCAACACCACGGCCATATGCTCGCCGGCGGGCTTCTGCATGGACACTCGGGCCTCCTCTCCGTTCCACGCGCCTAAGTTGGTGACGCTACGGACGAGATTCGTCTCCGTAATCGTAACTCCCCCATTTTCGCCGCCGCCCACCGCCGTTGTATGGCTGGCGTCAAAGCCGAAGAGCCATATCTCGCCGCGCCCCGGCCCCCCGCCGATGGCAAGCTTGAGCCTCGGACCGTCAGAAATGGTGATACTGGTATCTCCGGCAGGTTTTGCCTTCGCGGCGGCAATGGCAGAGACAATTTTCGTTTTGTCGGAACCTACCATCGCTGACCTGCCGTCTACTACCGCCTCCGGCGTGTAAACATCCCCGGTGTTCAACACACCGGCATACCAGGCCTGGCGAGCGTTCGTGGCCTGCAGTCCGTAGGGGTCCGTCCAGCCCAGGCTGTTCCAGTAGGTCACATTGAAGCTGAGCGGTAAAATATCCGGATTTTTGGCCAGTTGCCTCAGCAGCGCATCGGCGGGCGGGCAGGATGAACAGGCAAGCGAGGTAAACATTTCCACCATAACCGGGCGCGCTTGAGCCGCCGGGCCAATCAGTATCAAGGCTAGAGCCAGGGCAAACCTCACGACCCGCTGAACCAATTATATCCCTGGTCCTCCCAATACCCGCCCGGATACACATTCGTCACGGCAAGCTGCATGATCGACTTGGGGTTTTTAAAGCCGAGCTTGGTGGGGATTCGCAGCCGCACCGGCGCTCCAAACGGCGCGGTTAGCGGCTTGTTCAAAAAGTTCAACGCCAAAATCGTCTGCGGCGCCAGGGCGGACGCCATGTCGATGCTCGAATAATACCCATCCGCGCATTTGAACGACACGTAACGGCAGCGCGTATCCGCGCCCACCCGTCGCAAAAAATCCCCAAGCGGCACGCCGGTCCATTGGCCGATCACGCGCCAGCCCTCGATGCAGACCAGCCGGGTGATCTGGCTCCTTTGCGGCAGCTGGTTCAGCGCGGCCAGCGTCCAGGGCATCCTATCCTGTATCTGCCCACCGAGTTCGAGCTTATACGTCGCGGGATCGACCACCGGGGCCTGGGCTTCCGCATAGAAGGCGTTGAAGCGGGGCGGGTTCGTGATCTGCTCGGGGCGGAAACTTGGCGCCAGCGTATGCGGGTTGAACAAAGCCGCCTGCACCTTATCGTTCCAGCTGGACATCGCGCGCAGAAAATCATCGGCGAGGTCCGGATGCTTCGGGTCTTCATAATTGCAGCCGGGCAGGATGGTGGTCGCCCCCATCGCCAAGGCGCGGAGCATAATATCGCGGCGGTTCACGGCTCCTGCCTTCCGCCCGTTATCATCGGCGGCAGCACTTTCGGCACCATAAGCACTAGCAATATATGCACGATGATGAACGCGACGATCGCGGCCATGGCAAAGAAATGCACGTAGCGCGCGATGAAATATCCGCCGAGCGCGTCGCAGAAAAACCAGAGCTGCACGGGCTTCCAGATGGCCAGGCCAGAGACCACAATCACCACGCCTGCCAACAGCACACCGAGATAGAGCAGCTTCTGCACGGCGTTATAAACGCCAAGCTCATGCGGCAGCTTGAAGGTGACGGCGGCCCAGAAGTCCCGCAGCACCGCCCGGGGGCTTAAAGGGAAAAACTTCCGGAAGTGGCCGCTGGCGCTACCCCAGATGAAATACGCGAGCCCATTGCCCACCAGCAGCCAGATGAACGCCAGATGCCAGGCAATCCCCGCCGCCAGCCAGCCGCCGATGGTAATCTGCGGCGGGAAGGTGAAGCCGAACAATGGAGAAGCGTTATAAATCTGCCAGCCGCTGCCGATCATCATGATGATGGCGACAACGTTGACCCAGTGCGTAAGCCGCAACGGCCAGGGATGAATGACCTTTTTCATGCGATGCATTTACTATCCGCTGCTGCCTCCGGAACGCAATTATCCGTTATGCAAGTAAAATGTCACGCAAAATTGCTTAATCCTGGCCCGGCGCTCCTTATCTGAACCAAGGTTCATCGACAAAGGAGCGTTTAATGACCGGCAAAATTCTCGGAGCGGCAGCGGCGATTTCCCTCAGCCTCGCCAGCATGGCCTTCGCACAGAGCATGTCCACGGGCACGCCTTCCGGCAGCTACGGCGGCAACAGCGAAGGAACTGTCAACGGCGATCAGGGCGGGTCGGCGATGTCCGCCGGGACCAACCAAAGCAGCACGGGCAATGGCTCCAGCGAAGGAACGAATAGCTCCATGCACGGCAACATGGGCGCGTCTTCAGGCAGCGGGACGGCGAACCCTGGCAGCAATGAAGGCCAGGGCAGCCCGATCCCGCCGCGCTCGCAATAGGTTAAATGCGGCTGATTCACGCTTTCGGTTAACGCGGAAAACGCGTCAACCTCAAACGATCAGACGCAATAACCTACCCCTTCAACAATCCCTCGGCGCAGGCGTCCAGAATCGCGGCGGCATCGATCTCATACTCGCGGTATAAATCCGTGATGTCGCCGGACTGGCCAAAATGATCCGGCCCTAGCGCCATGATCCGGCTGCCGTGCACGCCACCCAGCCAGGCATGGGCCGCCGGGTGGCCGTCCAGCACGCTCACCAGAACCGCGCCGGGGGCCAGCGGCGCTAAAATCTGTTCGATATGCGAGGTCGCGGGGGCGCCGGAGCGGCGCTTGCGTTGCGCCTCGCGCCAACCCGCATAAAGCCGGTCCGGGCTGGTGATGGCGAGTTGCCCGGCACCCGGCACATCCTCCCGCACCAGGGCAAAAGCCTTTTCAGCCTCGCCGGCCACGGCGCCCTGGTAGGCAATCGCCAGCGAGGCCCCAGGCTCCGGCGGCGTCACCCAATGCGCGCCCGCGATCACGTGCTCTGCATCCAGCTTGCGTTCCGGCTGCGGCAGCACCTGGGTGGAAAGCCGCAGCCACACCGCCGAGCCATCCGGCTTCTGCATGTGCTCAAAAGCATGACGCAGCAAAATCGTCAGCTCATCGCAATAGGCGGGTTCGAAGCTCGCCAGCCGGTCCTGCACCATCGCCAGCAGCGGCGTGTTGGTGGCTTGGTGCTGCCCGCCCTCCGGCGCGAGTGTTATGCCAGAAGGCGTTGAGATTAAAAGAAACCGCGCATCCTGGTAGCAGGCGTAAAACAGCGCGTCATGGCCGCGGTTAACAAACGGGTCATACACCGTGCCGATGGGAAGCAGCCGCGCGCCGTTAAGGTCATGGCTCAGCCCCGCCGCGCCCAGGGCCAGAAACAAATTCTGCTCGGCGATGCCAAGTTCGATGTGCTGGCCCTCGCTATTCGTTCCCCAGCGCTGCGGGCTGGCGAGTGCGGCGTCGCGGAACACATCTTCTCGCGCGTGCCGGCCGAACACGCCACGGCGGTTTATCCATGGGCCGAGATTGGTTGAAACCGCGACATCCGGGCTCATAGTGACGATACGGGCGGAAAGCGCCGCGCTCTCGCCTTTCGCCCGCCCAATCTCGGAGAGAATCTCGCCAAACCCCGCCTGCGTGCTCATCCGCCTGCCGGTGATCTTCGGCTGCGGCAGCGCGGCCGGCACGGGAATGGGGGCGGCGGGCAGGCGGCGGCCATCCGGCGTCAAGGGGGTGGCGTAAGGTGCCGCCTGCACAAACCATTCAACCGCGCGCGGGGCGGCCAGCCCCTCAAACCTGTCCCATTCATGGCCGGGCCGAATGTTCATGGCCTGGCGGAACGCATCCATCTGCGGGGCGGTCATCATCCCGGCATGGTTATCCTTATGCCCCGCAAACGGCAGGCCCATGCCCTTCACCGTATAGGCCAGAAATACCGTGGGCTGGCTGGAGAGCGCCGCCTCGCGGAACGCGCTTGTCAGCGTGCCCAGATCATGCCCGGCCAGATTGGTCATCAGCCCGGCCAGCTCCGCATCGCTTAAGCCATCGACGATTCGGCGGATGCCGCGGGATTTTCCCAAATCCGCTTCAATCGCCTGCCGCCAAGCCGCACCGCCCTGAAAGGTGAGCGCGGAATAGATGGAGTTCGGGCATTCATCGGCCCAGTGGCGCAGCGCCTCGCCGCCGGGCCGCTTGAACGCGGCTTCCAGTTGGCGGCCATATTTCAGCGTGACCACCCGCCAGCCCATGTCGCGGAACAACCCCTCGAACCGGCCGAACAGCCGGTCCGGCATCACCGAATCCAGGCTCTGGCGGTTATAATCGACCACCCACCAGACATCGCGCACATCGTGCTTCCAGCCTTCCAGCAGCGCCTCGTAGATGTTGCCTTCATCAAGCTCCGCATCGCCCGCGATCGCCACATGCCGCGCATGGGGTGCGGAGGGCGCCATAAGCCCGCGCGCACGCACATATTCCTGCATCAGCGAGGCAAAGCAGGTGAGCGCTACGCCAAGGCCGACCGAGCCGGTGGAGAAATCGATCTCCGGGCCATCCTTGGCGCGCGACGGATAGGCCTGCGCGCCGCCGAACTGCCGCAGCCCCATCATCTGTTCTACCGTCTGCCGCCCGAACAGATAGTTCGCCGCGTGCAGCACCGGCCCGGCATGGGGTTTCACGGCCACCCGGTCTTGCGGGCGCAGAATATCGAAATACAGCGCCGCCATGATGGAGGTGACAGAGGCGCAAGAGGCCTGGTGCCCGCCCACCTTCAGCCCGTCGCGGTTTGGCCGCAGATGGTTCGCGTTATGGATCATCCAAGAGGAGAGCCAGAGCAATTTCCGCTCGACCTGCGCCAGCGTTTCCAGCTTCCCGAGTTCCGGTTCTATCGGCCGTATTTCGTTCATAAGCCGAGCCTAAATGAATTACGTCCGGTTGGGAATCGGCTGTTTAAGCCTCTGTGGGCCAGAAATCCGCACTGGCAATCTGCTCGAATGCCCATGGGCAGAGGGCAGGAAAGGTTTTTAGGTCCAGACTCGTTTTCCGCGCCGCGCCTAGTACCGCGAGCCTTTGTGCGCTGCAACGGCCTGTCGGTTCGGCGATATGCTCATAATGTCCGCGTCAGATGATTTTCCGGCGCGCAGTAGCGCTGCCTGCTTATTTGCCCAGGCATAAAAATCTTGGCTGTAGAGGGAAGAATTATTCATGCGATCGCGTTCATCCGTTCATATCAGGGCCAAACCGGTTGGCCTGATATGAACGGCATTTCACGATCTAATGGTTGTCGTGGCGGACCACGACGTGGTGGGTCACGACCACGTGGCGGCGCTCAACCCGGTGCATCGGCACCACGCGGTGCGTGGTAACAACATGCGTGCGGGTCATTGTGTGACGAACCGGCTGCGCCACGGCGAGCGAGCCAGCCATCATCGCCAAAGCCAGGCCGGCGCTAACGGTGTTCAGAGAAAAACGCTTCATTTTATGTCCTTTTGCCTCTTTTGTTTATTCCGGTTTAGCAACTCAGCCGCCCCAGACGCGAGTGACCATGCCATTAGGTCCGATCAGAAGATAGCCCCTGCCATTCTGCACCCAGGCATAGCCGCGCGGCGGCTGTGAGAGATGATAGCGGCGCCAATCTCCCACGACATGGCGGGGACCGGTGTAACGGTCCCCCCTCTGCCAATGGCGGGGGTGATAAACCTGCGCCTGCGCCGCCACGGCGCTAAGGGACGGGGCTGCGAAAGCCAAAGCGAGAACCAGGAAACGTAACCGCGTCATGTAACTTCTCCTTGCCGATGCGGTTATTAATAAGCCCAAAAGGGGCGAAATCATGTTGGGCGTTCGGGTGAAATGTAAGGAAATATTGTGAACCGAACCCCCTTGTTACATTTTAGCTGGCCTGCCTATCTTCCGCTGGACCCAACCAGGGCAATACTGCAATGAGAGCCGAGCGTTTCAAGGAAAATTCTGCATGGATTCGATGCTTCTCAACACGGACGACACGGCGGAAGTCCCGCCGCCGGTAAGCCCGTCCGCAATCGACACCAGGCGGGTCAAAATCCACCCGGACCATTGGTACCCTGTGGCCTGGAGCCGGGAGGTGAAGCCCGGCAAAACGCGCGCCGTGCGCTTCGCGGGCGAGCCGATTGTCCTGGTGCGTCCAAAACAAGGGCCTATCTTCGCGCTGGAGAACCGTTGCGCGCATCGGCAGGTGCCGCTGGACGCCGGGGTGGTCTCCGGCTGCGCCATCCGCTGCTGCTACCATGGCTGGACCTATGATGCCTCCGGCAAGTGCATCGACGTGCCGTACCTTGGCAAAGGCAAGCTGCCGAATGGCGTGAGATCCTATCCCTGCCGGGAGGAAGCGGGGCTGGTGTTCATCTTCCCCGGCGATCCGGCGAAATCCAGTAACTTCCCGGATCTCTCTGCCGCCGCCAACCCGGAATACCGGACACGGCGCTTCGGGCGGGAAGTCGCCTGCCATTACTCCTTCATGCACGAGAACCTGATGGACATGAACCACCAGTTCCTTCATCGCCGGCAGATGGGGCAGATCCGCCCGCGCTACCTTGGCCGGCGCTTAGGGGAAGACTGGCTGGAGGTGCAATATACCTTCGCCCGCACCGGCGGTAAGCAGCCGCTGGGGGAGGCGGCGGTGTTCGGCGGGCGCCGGACGGCCGAAGCCAATGACGGCGATGTCATGACCATCCGCACGGATTACCCCTACCAGAGCCTGCGAATCCTCCCCGGCGGCGCGAAAGCCCCGGTCATGGACCTCTGGATCGTCTATGTCCCGCTCGATGCCGAGCAAAAAACCATCCGCACTTTCGGCCTGCTCTCCATCCATAAGCCCGGCGGGATCCTCGGCCGCAGCCTGCTTGGCATCGGCTGGCCGTTCCTCGTCGCCTTCACGGAGCGGATTTTTAAAGAAGACCGTTGGATCGTCGAGGCCGAACAAGCCGCGCACGACGCGCAAGGGGCAAACTGGAACCAGGAGGTCTTCCCGGTCATCCGCGAATTAACGGGGCTGCTCGGCTCCTGCGGCCTTCCGCCTCTTGAGACACCCTAGAAAAACGTCATGCCGGCGAAGGCCGGCATCTACGACTTTTATACCAATCTCCCCCGAGCCGCATCCGCCATAACCTTCCCCAAAATCTCCGGAATATCCTCCGCGATCAGCCCCGGCCCGATGCGCTGCCCGGCCTCGCCGTGTAGCCAAACGGCGGCGCAGGCGGCCTCGAACGCCTCCATTCCACCCGCCAGCAGCGCCGCGATAATTCCCGCCAGCACGTCGCCGGTCCCCCCGGTAGCGAGCCAAGGCGTGGCATTTGCGTTGATTACGGCGCGCCCATCGGGCGAGGCCACCACCGTATCGCCGCCCTTCAACACCACCACCGCGCTTGTCACCTCGGCCGCCTTCCGCGCTGCGGCGAACTTGTCCGGCCCCACCGGCCCGAACAGCTTCGTAAATTCGCCCTCATGCGGCGTAATGATACTCGCCCCGCGTAGGCTCGAAGGCGCGCCAGCACACGCACCCAGCGCGTCGGCATCCGCGATGATCTTCCGGTCTCCCGCCTTTATCAGCCGCGCCAGCTTCGCCCCCGCGTCGCTGCCCAACCCCGGCCCGCAAACCCATACTTTGCGGCGCTTGTCCTGGAGCAAAACATCCAGCGGGTCGCTCCGCATAATCACGCCCGCCTCTGGCAAAATCATCGGCGTGTCCGCCGCCAGCGTCACCATGCCGGCACCCGCCCGCCGCGCCGTCGCGCAGGCCAGCCGCGCCGCCCCCGGCATCGTGCCACACAGCACGGTCACGTCGCCACTGGCGTACTTGTGCCCGTCCGCCGCGCGCTGTGGAAGGGACCACAGCTCCGGTCCGTTCCGCCAGGTCCGGGGCTTTATCTCATCCAGAACCGCCCCCGGCAGCCCGATGTCACGCACCAGCAGCTCGCCGCACAGGCCCCGTCCGGGATAGAGATAATGCCCAGGCTTGGCGCGGAAGAACGTCACCGTCAGCTCGGCCTGGGGCGCGTAGCCGCGAACCTGCCCCGTCGCGCCATCAACACCGGAGGGGATGTCCACCGCCACCACCCGCCGCGCCGCACGCAGCAGCGCCGCCACCGCATCGCCCACATCGCGCTTCAGCCCAGCGCCAAACACGGCGTCAACCACAAGCTCCGCCCGGGTAACCTCCGCCACCGTCGCGGCATCGAACCGCCTTAACCTCACAGGCCACCCCGCGTCGCGCAGCACCGCCGCCGCCACCCGGCCGTCCCCGCCATTATTCCCCGGCCCCGCCAGCACTAAAACGCCGCATGGCGCGTATCGCTGCATCACCGCCCGCGCCACCGCCCGCCCCGCCGCCGCCATCAGCGTCTCTGGATTTTTAGCCAGAGCATCCGCCTTCGCCATCTCGCTGGGCGTTAAAAGCTCATTCATTAAAATCCTTGGTCTTTCAGCGAAATCTGCCATGAATGGGGATATGGGCAAGGTCATCGCGGTTGCACAGCAAAAAGGCGGGGCGGGCAAAACCATGCTGGCCGCGCAATTCGCCGTTGCCCTTGCCGAAAACGCGAGCGTGGCGCTGCTCGATATCGACCCGCAAGGCAGCCTGAGCATATGGGGAAAGCTGCGCGCCTCAGCGCCCAGGGCCGTGGCTCGCCTCACCATTTCCCAGATCTCCGGCTGGCGGCTCGGGGCGGAGCTGGAGAAGCTTAAAGCCGCGCATGATTACGTGCTGATCGACACGCCGCCGGTGATCGACAGCGACGCGCGGCGCGCCATTCGGGCCGCCGACCTCGTGCTCATCCCGCTCAACCCATCGCCGCCGGACCTCTGGGCGGCGGAAGGCACGCTGAAGCTGGCGGTAGAGGAGAAGCGCAGAACCGCCCTCATCTTCAACCGCGCATCGGCGGCGTCCCGGCTTCGCAAGCGCATGGAGGCGGAGATCGCAGCGCGCGGGCTGGTTTTGCTCCCTGCCACTCTCGCCAACCGGGCGGGCTATGCCAATGCCTTTGCAGAGGGCCTGGGCGTGACCGAGGCCGCGCCTTCATCGCAGGCCGCTGAGGAGCTTCGCCTGGCGGTGCACATAATGATTAGTGTTATAAATGATACATTGCGAAAAATAAATCCGATTCGCGGTGAAAACCGGCAGGATATTACATGACGCGGCTTGCATGGCCGTCTTTTTTCAGCCACATTTCTTAGCGTGGCATGAATAAAGTGTGATTGAAACACGCACAGCATGAGTGTCAGCCGCCAAGTTTAGGGAGCTCCAAATTCGCACCGGAACAGGTGCTTGAAGGCCGGTCAAAACGACCGGCCTTTTTTTTACCCCTTGCGGCGGTGAAACCGCGTGATGCAGACATGCCCCCATACGCCGGATTGCTGGAACGGGTCAGCCTGAACAAATCCTTCGATCGTGGCGCGGTCTGGCGCCTCGATAATGAACAGCGAGCCGGTCATAACCTCGCCATCGTCGGATTGCAGCGGACCGGAAAGCACAATGGAGATGCCGTGCGCCTCGTGCGTTTCCACAAACGCCCGGTGCGCGGCATATTGTTCGAGCCGGATGGGCAGGGCGCCCGGCTTGTCGATCGCATGGAGGACAAAAAGTGGCATATGTGTAAAACTCTCTTCAAAACCTGGAACGGCGCAGTTCCATGCCAAAATGACTAGAATGGAATCGCGGCGCTGACATGGCATATGTTTGCCACCCAGCTTTGAGCTTTCCGCTCATCACTGCCTAAAAAGGAGTTCGACGCATGAAACTCATCCGCTATGGCGACCCAGGCCTGGAAAAATGGGGCATCCGCGACTCCGGCGGCAAAATCCGCACGCTGGAGGACGCGCTCGTCGGCGTCACGCACAACATCCTCAGCCCGGACTGGATCGCGCATTTGCAGGCGCTGGACCCGGAAAAACTGCCCATTCTGATGACCGAGCGGCGCATCGGGCCGCCGATTCCCCGCCCGCTGAATTTCGTCTGCATTGGGCTGAACTACGCGGACCATGCCGCAGAAACCGGAGCCAAGATCCCGAAGGAGCCCATCGTCTTTCTCAAATCGCTCTCCGCCTTCTCCGGCCCGTTCGATGATATTCTCATCCCGCGCGGTAGCAGAAAAACTGACTGGGAGGTGGAACTCGGCGTCGTCATCGGCGCCAAGGCGTCCTACGTGAGCGAAGCGCAGGCGTTGGACCACGTCGCCGGGTATTGCACGGTGAACGATGTGAGCGAGCGGGAATACCAGTCCGAGCGGTCCGGTACGTGGGACAAGGGCAAGGGGTGCGACAGCTTCGGCCCGGTCGGGCCGTGGCTGGTCACGAAGGACGAGGTGCCGGACCCGCATGACCTCGATCTCTGGACGGAGGTCGATGGCAAGCGGATGCAGAACGGCAACACACGCACAATGGTCTATGGGGTGGAAAAGCTGGTGAGCTATGTCAGCCAGTTCATCACGTTATATCCTGGCGACATCATCGCGACAGGAACCCCGCCGGGCGTGGGGTTAGGGGTTAAGCCAGAGCCGGTGTTCCTCCGCCCCGGCCAGCAGATAAAGCTGGGCGTACAGGGGCTCGGCGAGCAGGTATACGTGACGAAGCAAGCCTGAGCCGTCATTGCGAAACCTGCGGCAGCGGGTGAAGCAATCCATCTTTCTGCCTCTCAAAACGCCTAACCGCTTTAACATGAGATTTTTACCCAAGCCGCGCTGGTGACGCGCCGGACAAACGCCAACTCCTTCTTTCGGTTACTTTGTAAGGAGGCTAAAATGTCGCCCAGAATTGTCTTTTCCGCCGCGTTCGGCCTTTCTGTGCTATGCTCCGGCATGGCGTTCGCACAATCCAGCACCATGGGCTCAAACGGGTCGCCGCCCGGCAACGGCACTACCAGCACGAGTTCGGGGAAAACCACCGGCACCACCGGCATGACGACGGGCGCTGCCAGCAGCGCGGGCGCCAATGGCAGCGACCCGGACAGCGGCGCGGGCGGCCCGCCCGGCAATGGCGGTGGAACATCCGGCGGCTCCAACGCCACGCCATAAACAGCGGGCGGTGGTGAGGCGCCCGTAAAATTGCTATGCCCCGCCCATGGACCAGACTCTCAACCTCCCTGGGGTGGACGTTAAAATCCCGCCCCGGCGAACTTTCGCGATCATCTCCCACCCGGATGCCGGCAAAACCACGCTGACGGAAAAGCTTCTGCTGTTCGGCGGTGCCATCCGCGAGGCCGGCATGGTGAAAGCCCGGCAGGACCGCCGGCAAACCCGCTCGGACTGGATGAAGATCGAGCGGCAGCGCGGCATCTCCGTCACCAGCTCTGTCATGACCTTCGAGTTCGGCGGCGCGGTATTCAACCTGCTCGACACGCCGGGCCATGAGGATTTCTCGGAGGATACCTACCGCACGCTCACGGCGGTCGATAGCGCGGTGATGGTGATCGATGCCGCCAAGGGCATCGAGCTGCAGACCAAGAAACTGTTCGAGGTCTGCCGCCTCCGCAACATCCCCATCACCACCTTCATCAACAAGGTCGATCGCGAGGGTCAGAATCCGTTCGAACTTTTGGACGAGATCGCCAACACGCTGGCGCTGGACATCTGCCCGATGGTCTGGCCCATCGGCACGGGCGGGTTGTTCCGCGGCTGCTTCGATTTAACGCAGGATCGGCTCGTCTCGGCGGTGAAACCCGGCCAGGACCCGGCGGGCGCCAAATTCGCCATTCCGCCCGAGCAAAAAGCCCAGCTCGATGAGGATGTCGAACTCATCCGCGCCGCCTTCCCAGCGTTCGACCTGCAATCCTTCTCGGAAGGCCATCTTACCCCGGTCTATTTCGGCTCGGCGCTGAAGGATTACTCGGTGCGCGAGTTGCTGGAGGGCCTCGTCGCCAACGCGCCCGCGCCGCAGCCCCGCGCGGCGGATGCCCGCGTCGTCGGTCCGGACGAAGCCCCCGTCACCGGCTTCGTCTTCAAGGTGCAGGCGAACATGGACCCCCAGCACCGGGACCGCATCGCCTTCACCCGCATCTGCTCGGGCAAATTCACGCGCGGCATGAAGCTCATCCACTCACGCACACAAAAACCCATGGCCATCCAGGCGCCAATCTTCTTCTTCGCACAGGACCGTTCGCTGGCAGAAGTTGCCTTTCCCGGCGACATCATCGGCATCCCCAACCACGGCACGCTTCGGGTGGGGGACACGCTGACAGAGGGCGAGCGCCTGCGCTTCACCGGCATCCCGGATTTCGCGCCGGAGATTTTGCGCCGGGTGCGCCTGGCGGACCCGATGCGAGCCAAGCAGATGCGAAAAGCTCTGGAAGATTTGGCCGAGGAGGGCGTGACTCAGGTGTTCCGCCCCATGACCGGCGCGGAATGGATCGTCGGCGTCGTCGGCGCATTGCAGCTGGACGTGCTCTCCAGCCGCATCGAGCAGGAATACTCCGTCCCCGTCGCCTTCGAGCAAGCGCCCTATGACACCGCGCGCTGGATATTCTCCGAAGACGCCGCGCGGCTGAAAACCTTCATCGAGCTGAACAAAAGCGCGATGAGCGAGGACCGTGAAGGCGCGCCAGTCTATCTCGTCCGTAATAGTTGGGAACTTAATCGGATGAAAGAAAATTTCCCGGAAGTAACCTTCTCCGCGACAAGGGAAAGGCGCTAGTTGGTAAAAATTTTACTAAAATACAAAAACTTTCACTGGCTCTACACATCATTACGCGCTTCATGTGAAAATAATGACGTTTTGCAGACATACGGGCCTACCCTATTCGTAAACCGTTCTATATTGGGTGCAGTGCAACATATCACCCATGTAACGGAACCCAGCCCATGTCCTTCCAAGATCATACCAGCAAGCTGACCCAGCTCATTAACGGCAAACATGGCGCCTGGGATGGCATCAACGCCGAATCCGTCATCCGGATGCGTCTGCAAAACCGCTTCCAGACCGGTTTGGACATTGCCCGTTACACCGCTTCCATCATGCGCCGGGATATGGCCGCCTACGACGCCGACCCCGCGAACTACACCCAGTCCCTCGGCGCCTGGCATGGCTTCATCGCCCAGCAGCAGATGATCTCCATCAAAAAACATTTTGGCACCACCAAGGGCCGCTATGTTTATCTCTCCGGCTGGATGGTCGCCGCGTTGCGCTCGGAATTCGGCCCGCTGCCGGACCAGTCGATGCACGAGAAAACCTCCGTCCCGGCACTCATTGGCGAGATTTACACCTTCCTGCGCCAGGCCGATGCGCGCGAGCTTGGCGGCATGTTCCGTGAGATCGACGCCGCGCGCGCCGCCAACGACGCCGCGAAAGAAAAATCGCTGTTAGACGCGGTTGAGAACTATGAGACCCATGTCGTCCCCATCATCGCCGACATCGACGCCGGTTTCGGCAATGCGGAAGCCACCTACCTGCTGGCCAAAAAGATGATCGAGGCCGGCGCCTGCGCGCTGCAAATCGAAAACCAGGTCTCGGACGAGAAGCAGTGTGGCCATCAGGACGGCAAGGTCACGGTCCCGCATGAGGACTTTCTCGCCAAAGTCCGCGCCTGCCGCTACGCCTTCCTGGAACTCGGGGTGGAGGACGGTGTCATCGTCACCCGCACGGATTCGCTGGGCGCTGGCCTGACCAAGCAGATCGCCGTCAGCCGCCAGCCGGGCGACCTCGGCGACCAGTACAATGCCTTCCTGGATTGTGAGGAGGTTGCCCCCGGCGATGCGCATAACGGCGACGTCATCATCAACCGCGACGGCAAACTGCTCCGCCCCAAGCGCCTGCCCAGCAACCTCTACCAGTTCCGCCCCGGCACCGGCGAGGACCGTTGCGTGCTCGACTCTATCACCTCCTTACAAAACGGCGCCGACCTGCTCTGGATCGAGACCGAGAAGCCGCATGTCGAGCAGATCGCCGGCATGATGGACCGCATCCGCGCCGTGGTGCCGAACGCCAAGCTCGTTTATAACAACTCGCCCTCGTTCAACTGGACGCTGAACTTCCGCCAGCAGGTGTTCGACGCCTGGACCGCCGAGGGCAAGGACATGTCCCGCTACAACCGCTCGAAATTGATGAGCGTGGATTACGACGGTACCGACCTCGCCGCCGATGCCGACGAGCGCATCCGCACCTTCCAATCGGACGCCGCGCGCCGCGCCGGTATCTTCCACCACCTCATCACCCTGCCGACCTATCACACGGCAGCGCTCTCCACCGATAATCTCGCCAAGGAATATTTCGGCGAGCAGGGGATGCTGGGCTATGTGCTGAACGTGCAGCGCCAGGAAATCCGCCAGGGCATCGCCTGCGTGAAGCACCAGAACATGTCCGGCTCCGACATCGGCGACGACCATAAGGAGTATTTCGCGGGCGAGGCGGCGCTGAAAGCCGGCGGCGCGCATAACACGATGAACCAGTTCTAAGCCCGGTTTTCCGTCATGCCGGCGCAGGCCGGCATCCGCGGCTTTTTCGTCATTGCGACCTTCGCAAAAACGAGGGGGAGCAATCCATCTTCTAAACCCAGCGGAGGCGAGGGGGGCGCATCCCCTTGCCTTCACCGCCTCTGCTGCCCTAGATTGCAAGCTAAAATTAGCAGGACAAAACATTGGAGCGCGAAGTCACGTATTCCCGGCTGAACAACTTCAGCCTGCTCCGCATGGTCTTCGCGTCACTGGTTATCATTTCCCATTCCGTCGAAATTATCGACGGCAACAACTCGCGCGAGATTCTTACGCGCATTTTCGGAACTATCACGTTCGGAAATCTTGCCGTTGACGGTTTCTTTCTGGTCAGCGGATATCTCATCACAAAGAGTTATGTATCCTCCTCACGCTTCGACTATATGGCCAAGCGGGTCTTGCGGATATACCCAGGATATCTCGTCGCGTTTATGCTCTCGCTTCTCGTGTGCCAGTGTTTCTTCGCCCCAGGCCTGTTGCACCCCTACCAAAATTTCTCCTCCAACTTTAGTAATTTGATCTTTCTACAGCAGCCCTCCGTCCCCGGTGCCTATCCAGGTTCCTTTTGGGCAGCGGCAGACGGCCCGATGTGGACTATTCCTATGAGTTCCGCTGCTATATCATGGTTATGCTGTTCGGGCTTCTCGGCATCTTCCGGAAAAAAGGGCTGCTGGCCGCGATCACCACTGGCCTTCTCTATTACGGCTTCATCTATTCTGGGCCTTACGCGCTGGACACAACTCCGGCGGCTGCAACGCCCGGCACCGGCGTTTTACACAAAATCCTTGGCGTGCTGGTGCAAACGCCGTTCCACGATATTCAACTCTTTGCTGTATTTCTGGCCGGAAGCTGCTTTTACGTCTACCGCGGCAGCATTCCCTTCAAGCGCCGCTACGCTTTGGCGGCGGCCGCCCTGCTATGCTGCTGTCTTTTTTCCAAACGTCTTGCGGAGCCTGGTCTCGCCATCTTCGGCGGCTATCTGGTCGTCTGGTTTGCGCTTCACGTAAAGCCCTTCTCCATCGCCAAGTTCTTCAACAAAACCGATCTGTCCTACGGCGTTTATCTCTATGCCTGGCCAATCCAGAAAATTCTCATCGCCGAAATCCGCCACATTACCCCCTATGAGGTAATGGCGCTCGCCTTCATCCTCAGCCTGATAGCAGCCTTTCTCAGCTGGACCTTCATCGAGAAGCCCTTTCTCAGCCTCAAATCCCGGCGCCTCCTATCGTCCGGGCCAGCCGTAGCGCAACCCGCAAGCTAACCCCATTTCCTATCGGCAAACTGTGCTATAATACCGGTAGCGCGGAAGGAATTTTGAGAATGCTGTCGCAAAAATGCAAATACGCCTTGCAGGCGCTGCTCGTGTTGGCCAAGGAGAATTCTAACGAATTGCTCCTCGTGAACGACATCGCGGAGCGCGAAAACCTGCCGAAAAAATTCCTCGAAGCGATTCTGCTGGAGCTTAACCGCAACGGGCTGGTCCGCAGCCGCCGGGGCCGGGGCGGGGGGTATGCCCTGGCCAAACCGGCGGATCTCATCACCTTCGGCCAGGTCGTGCGGATCATGGACGGGCCGCTGGCCCCGCTCTCATGCGTCAGTGTGAATTACTATCGCCGCTGCGACGATTGCCGGGACGAGCAAGCCTGCGAGATCCGCAAGGTCATGCGCCGCGTGCGAGACGCCATTGCGAATGAGCTTGATGGCACTTCGCTCGCCATGGCGCTGGAGGATACGAAAACCCGGGCGCTTCTGGCCACTTGATGGCATTGCGACCCCCCCGCACATGGCGGGGGTTAAGCAATCCATCTTTACCCAAACATGGTTAATCCGCCGCCAGCGCCATCTGCTTGCGGGCGATCGACTGGCTGACATAGCCTTCGACCGCCTCTGTCACCTTGTCCGCATGGTTGGCGAACACATGGTCCGCGCCCTCGAACACCCGGTAGTCGATCGCCACGCCCTTTTGCAGGTTGAGCTTATCAACCAGCTTCCGCACGGAATTTTCCGGCACCAGCTCATCGGCATCGCCATGGATGATCAAGCCGCCGGTGGGGCAGGGGGCCAGGAAGCCGAAATCGTACCCCGCAGCGGGCAGCGCCACGGATACCCAGCCGGAGACCTCCGGTCGGCGCATCAATAGCTGCATCCCGACAAACGCGCCGAAGGAGTAGCCGGAGATCCACAGCCCGCCATGGCCTGGATTCAGCGCCTGCATCCAGTCCAGCGCCGCGGCGGCGTCGTTAATCTCGCCCATCCCGCCGTCGAACTTGCTCTGGCTGCGGCCTACGCCACGGAAGTTGAATCGCATGACGGAGAAGCCCAGACGCTGGTACACCTGGTACATCGAATAGGTAATTCGGTTGTTCATCGTGCCGCCATGCAGCGGGTGCGGGTGCAGAACCAGCGCAAGCGGCGCGCCGCGCTCCTTGGCATGGTGGTAACGTCCTTCGAGGCGGCCTTCCGGCCCGGCAAACATCACTTCAGGCATTCTGTAACTCGTCTTTCATCATTACCATGATACTAAAATCAGCCCCTCGCCCCTTGCGGCGCGGTCGGGTCTGAGTTGATCCATCATAAAGTTGACCGATGCGGTCCGGATACCTAATTGCTCCTACGGCCTTTGGGTGAACATTGCGGATGGATTAACATTCGGGTTTCCCCCTGGGTTTGATAATATAGACTGCTTCGACCTCGATAATCCACGGAAATGTCGCATGGCCCTTATGTTTTTAACGGAGACGATGCGTGCCTACCGGGAGCGCGACCCCGCCGCCCGGTCAAATCTCGAGGTTTTGCTCTGCTATCCGGGACTTCATGCCGTGGTTATCCATAGCGCGTCGAGCTTTCTCTGGCGGCACCGGCTCTTCACGTTTGGCCGATTCCTCTCGCACCTTGGGCGTTTTTTTACCGGCATCGAGATTCATCCCGCCGCGAAGCTTGGCCGCCGCTTGATTATCGACCACGGCATGGGGGTGGTAATCGGCGAGACGGCGGAGATCGGGGATGACGTTTACATATACCACCAGGTAACTTTAGGTGGCACCAGCCTCTCGCACGGCAAACGGCACCCCACCATCGGCAACAACGTCATCATCGGCGCAGGCGCCAAGGTGCTGGGCGCGATCGAGATCGGGGAGGGTGCCCGAATCGGCTCCAACGCCGTGGTGGTCGCTCCCGTGCCTGCCGAGACGACCGTCGTGGGCGTCCCAGCCCGTCCAGTGGAGCGTATCCATCGGCAGCCTGGCAGTTTCGATGCCTACGGCACCCCCACCGAGCCCTGCCTGGACCCGCTGCTGCACGAGGTCGACCTGCTGCGCCGCGAGCTGACGGAGCTGGAAAACCGCCTCGCCCGCCTGCCGCAGCTCAACGAGGACTATATCATCTAGCGCCATGATCTACCTGGATGCCAATGCGACCGAGCCGTTGCGGCCAGAAGCGCGCGAGGCGGCGATGGCGGCGATGGCGCTCGCCAACCCTTCCTCGATTCACCAGCCGGGCCGCGCCGCGCGCCGGGTGCTGGAGGAGGCGCGGGAATCCCTCGCCCGCCATTTTCACGCGCGGGCGGATGACATTGTTTTTTGCTCTGGCGCGACGGAGGCCAACGGGCTCGCGATCCATGCGTTTGGGGCCGGGCGGAGCATCCTCATCGGCGCCACGGAGCATGATGCGGTGCGCGCCGCCGCACCCGATGCCGCCATCATCCCCGTGCTGGCCGATGGCGCGGTGGATTTGGACGCGCTGGAAACACGCCTCCGCCAGAACCCCGGCGCGCTGGTCTGTTTGATGGCGGCGAATAACGAGACCGGGGTGATCCACCCCATCGCGCAGGCCTCAAAACTTTGTGCCGCCCACAGTGCGTTGCTGCATGTCGATGCCGTGCAGGCCGTTGGCCGCTGCAATCAGGACTGGCTCGCTTTGGGTGCTGCCAGCTTCGCCATATCGGGGCATAAATTCGGCGGCCTAATGGGTGCTGGCGCGCTTATCGTCAGTAATGGCCGCGACATCAATCCCGCTCTTCGCGGCGGCGGGCAGGAGCAGGGCAGGCGGGGCGGCACGCCGGCGCTCCCCGCCATTGCGGGCATGGCGGCGGCTCTCGGCGGGGCTTACGATGCCCCAAGCATCGCCACCTATCGCGATGAAATAGAGGCATTCTGCATCCGCCTCGGCGCTGTTCTTGTCGGCGCGTCCGCGCCGCGCCTGCCCAACACGCTCTGCCTCGCACTCCCCGGCGTGCGGGCGGACACACAGCTCATCGCGCTGGATATGGCGGGCTTCGCGGTCTCCGCAGGCTCGGCCTGCTCCTCCGGCAAGCTGGGGGCCAGCCATGTGCTCTCCGCCATGGGCCTGGGTGAGTTGGCCGGGCAGGCGATCCGCGTTTCGCTGCCCTGGAATTGCGCGCCGAAATCCATCCCGGCCTTCTGCAACGCATACGAGGCCATGGCCGCCCGCGCCTTGCGCGCGCCCCCCCGTTGCGCTTGAAGGACCGCTTAAATCGTCTCAAGGTCCCGCGATGCCGAAAATGACTTTCATCGAGCGTAATGGCCAGTCGCGCGAGGTCGAGGCCCCCGTTGGCCTGTCCGTGCTGGAGGTTGCTCATAAGCACGGTGTGGACATCGAGGGCGCGTGCGAAGGCTCGCTTGCCTGCTCTACCTGCCATGTCATTGTCGATCCCGCCTGGGCGCCCAAACTCTCCCGCGCCAGCGAGGATGAGGAGGACATGCTGGACCTCGCCTTCGGGCTGGAGAAAACCTCGCGGCTTGGCTGCCAGATCGTGATCTCGGAGGCGCTGGACGGCCTCATCGTGCGCCTGCCGAGTGCGGTGCGGAACGCCAGTAAGTAGAATGCGCGTCGTGGTCGCCATGTCCGGCGGGGTCGATAGCTCGGTGGTGGCGGGGCTGATGCACCGCGACGGGCACGAGGTGATTGGCGTAACGTTGCAGCTTTACGACCATGGCGCTGCATCCGCGCGCAAGGGCGCCTGCTGCGCCGGGGCGGATATTCGGGACGCCAAGCGCGTCGCGGACACACTTGGCATTTCGCATTACGTGATCGACGCCGAGCAGCGTTTCCGGTCCAGCGTGATCTCCGCCTTCGCCGATAGTTACGCGAGCGGCCAAACCCCCGTGCCCTGCATTGCTTGCAACCAGCACCTCAAATTCGGCGATCTCCTTTCCATGGCGCGCGACCTCGGCGCGGAGGCGATGGCGACGGGCCATTATGTGCGGCGCGTTGAGGGGCCGGACGGTGCGGAGCTGCACAGGGCGGTGGACGAAGCACGAGACCAGAGCTGGTTCCTCTTCGCCACCACGCAGGCACAGCTGGAATTCTGCCGCTTCCCGCTCGGTGACTATGGCGCCAAGGCGGAGGTCCGCGCGATCGCATCTGAAATGGGCTTGGCCGTGGCGGCAAAGCCCGATAGCCAGGACATCTGCTTTGTCCCCACCGGCTCTTACGCTGAAATCGTGGAAAAATTCCGTCCCGACGCTTTAATCCCCGGCGACATCGTCTCGGAGGACGGCGTCGTGCTGGGAAACCACCAGGGCATCGCGCGCTATACGGTCGGCCAGGCCAGGCGCCTCGGCAACGCCGCGCAAATCGCCGGCCAGCCACAAGTGGTGAAGCGAATCGACCCCGCCACGCGGCGCATCGTCATCGGCCCGCGCACGGACGCCAGCAGGGAAGTCCGGCTGCGGGACATGAACTGGCTCTGCGGTGCGCCAACTTCGGTGCTACGGACCCACGCCAAATTGCGCGCGCGGGATTCGCTCCACGCCGCCTCGGTCACGGCCGATGGCTTTATGACGCTGGATGAACCCGCGCTCGCGGCACCGGGCCAGGCGGCGGTTTTCTACGACGGCTCGCGCATACTGGGCGGCGGCTACATCGTGTGATTGCGGCATTAACAAGAATTTAAACTTCATATTGTATGCCGTCTCAGCTTCGCCGATAATGCACCGAAATGGCGGGAATTTGAATGTCGGACATCACCATCACCTCAAGCGGGACCACGAGCAGCTATACGCTTTCAACCTTTACCAACGGCCAGAATATTACTTTCTCGAACGACGGTGGTACCGACAGCGGCGTCCTGATCCTGACCGACGCGCCCCTTGGCAGCGCCTTCAATACCGGCACTCACGCCAGCTCCACCAGCTATTTCGCCTATATTGGCGGGACCATCTCGAACTTCCAGCCGCCGTCCTACGGGATCGGCGGCGACCAGATCACCATCCAGGCGGTGAAGGATCTTTTTGCCGAGCTTATGCCCGGCGGCACGGCAAACCCGGATTACATTGGCCTGGTCAACGACATTACCGCCGCCGGGCAGAGCGGCGGACATATTTTCATCGAGCCAAGCGGCACGGTCTTTGTTCCGACCAGCGATAATTTCACGCTCGACGCCGCGCAGGATCTGGTGATCCAGGAAACCGGCGCGGCACTGTTCGGCACCGCTGCGGCGGCGGCAGGCGCCACATTGGATTTTGCTTTCAACGAGCGCCAGAACCCCAACAGCGATAACAAGATCATCGACATGATGATCACCACGGATGTCGCGATCAACCCCTGCTTTGCCAAAGGTACACGCATCCTGACCACTCTCGGCGAGGTCGCGGTCGAAGATTTGCAACCGGGCGATATCCTTATCACCCATTCGGGGGACGAAGCGCCGGTCGTCTGGATTGGTCAGCGCAAAATCGATATTATCCGCCATCGCCAGCCCGGCACCGTTCGCCCGATATTCATCGAAGCCGATGCCCTGGCCGATGGCGTGCCATATCGCCGCCTGGTAATCTCGCCGGACCATGCGCTGTACATTGATGGCGTTCTCGTGCCTGCCAAGGAGCTGCTGAACTGGACGAGCATCCGCCAGGACACCGCCGCTTTGCATGTCATCTACTATCATGTCGAACTTGAATCCCACGGCGTCATCTTCGCCGATGGCGCGCCCGCTGAGAGCTACCTCGACACCGGCCATCGCAGCATTTTCGACAATGCCGAGAGCGCCGTCATCGCGCACCCGGTACTCATGCAGCAGCGGCGGGAGGCGGAGAGCTGCGCGCCGCTCTGCCTCGGCGGCCCGGCCCTCGCCGCCATCCGTAGCCGCATCGCCTCACGCCAGATTGGCATCCGTCTCGGCTAGTTCGCTCGTGCTCAATACCCCGCCAGCCAGCGTGATATGCCGCTGTGCAGGGGCGAGGCCTTCCCGATGTGTGATCGCGACAACGGTGGTGCCGGGCAGTCTGTTCTTCAACACAGCTTGAATTTGCCGGTCCATCGGGCCGTCCAACGCGGAGGTCGCCTCGTCCAGAAACAGCCAGTCCGGCCGGGCCAATAGCGCGCGGGTGAGAGCGAGCCGCTGCTGTTCGCCGCCCGAAAGTATCTGGCTCCAGTTCTCCGTCTCATCCAGCCGGGGGGTAAGATGCTCCAGCCCAACATCGGCAAGTGCTGCCGTAATCTCCGGCTCCGACGCGCCAGTCTCCGCACCGGGGTAGGTAATCGCCCGCCTGAGCGAGCCCAGCGGAAAATACGGCTTCTGCGGCAGGAACATCGCGGAGCCTGTGGGGCGTGAGACATGACCTTCGCCGAATGGCCAGATGCCGGCGATGGCGCGAAACAATGTCGATTTGCCCGAGCCGGAAGCGCCGGTGAGGACCACCGGCTCGCCCGGCGGCAGCGAGAGGCTAGCGTTCTGCAATAGTTTTCGGCCATCGGGCAGGCTCAGCGTGAGGTTCTCGATGTTGAGCGCGCTGCCTTGTCCCTGCACTTGCGGCCCGGCGCCGGAAGCGGCACGCCCAGCCGCCACAGCCTCCTTGAAGCCATGCAAACGCACGATGGTCGCGCGCAAATTTACGAGGTCCTGGTTTGTCGCGGAATCCGAATACACGCTGACGAACCAGGAGAGCGAGCCTTGCACCTGCGCGAAGGCGTCCTGAATCTGCGTGAGGCCGCCAAGCCCGATGGCGTGGGAGAGAAACCGTGGGAGCGCCACGACGAGCGGGAAGATGATCGCCACCTGGCCGAAGCTGGCGGTAAAAAAATTCAGCGCCTTGGTGCGCCGCATGATCGCCCAGAAATTTGTGACCACGGCCTCGAATCGCTCGCCCAAGCCCAGTTTCTCGTCATTCTCGCCAGCGTAGAGCGCGATCGCCTCCGGATTGTCGCGCACCCGCACCAGATTATAACGGAAATTCGCTTCCAGCTTTTGCTGCAAGAACGAGAGCGGGATCAACCGCCGCCCGATGAGATGCGTAAGGCCCGTGCCGAACATCGCGTAGAGCACGGCAACCCAGAGCATGTAGCCGGGGATGGTGACGCCGAACAGCCTGATGGAGCCGGAGATGGCGAACAGCACGGCGACGAAGCTGCAAAAGGTGACGAGATTGCTGAGGAAGCTGATGCCGATGTTCAGCATGTTCTGCGTAAAAAACCGGAGGTCATCGGAGATACGCTGATCCGGATTGTCCATCCCCACCGCGTGGGTGTTGTGTAAACTAACATTGTAATAGGCGCGGTCGGAGAGCCAGTTATCGACATATTTTGTTGTCATCCAGCGCCGCCACCGGATGGAGAGCATCTGCGTGAGATAGGTGGAATAGACTGCGACAAACACATAGACCGTGACGATCTCGACGAAGCCCGGCATGAAGCCGAACATTCCCGGCATCGGCTGCCAGCTGAACAGGAGGGCGATAAGCGCTTTCTCGTTGTATTGCTGGAGAAAGTTGAAAAAATCGCGGTTCCAATAATTCAAGATGAGGTTGATGAACACCATCAGCAGGTTGAGCGCGATGATCGCCGCCAGCAGCCCGCGCGCTCCCCAGCGTTCCTCGGACGAGAAATAAGGCCGGGAAAGCCCCCAGGCCTGCCGAGCGCCCGCGATGAAATTGGCAATTCCGCGCATTATTTTCCTACCCTTTGCTGCAAGGCGGCGGCCCAGTATTTCGCGCGGTCCAAGTTCACGCCCCAGGCGTAACCGCCATAAACCGAATGCGAATAAAACACATAGGTGCTTTGGTTAGTTCCTACGGGGAGCGCCGCGAGTTCGATCACATCCGGAAAATTCGCGGCCGCCGAGCGCACAACAAAAGAGATTTGCAGATGCAGTGGCTGGATGCCGAGCGGCGTGGTGCGCGGTTGTGTGAGTGATACCGCCTGCATATCCGCGAAAAGCTTTTCCGCACTCTCGTTGAACACAGGTGCGATGAAATCCGGATTGGGCGCCAAGCCCGGCGGCGCGATCAACGCGGAGGAAAGCCGCGCGCGGGAAAGATGCGAGAAATTCACCACCCCCGGTACGGCGACGCCTTGGCTTCCTTGCGTCGCACAAAGCGGAAATACGAGGCTCAAAATCCACGGCCAAAGGCGCATTATTCAGGCCGGCTTAAGCGCAGGCGCAGCACGCCGCGCGCGTTCTCGGGCGAAACCGGCTTGCCCTTGTGCAGAATCTCGATCCGCCCGGCTTTCGCGAGGCGCTGCGCCGCCAGCCGGACCGGTGAGAGCTTGGCGCGCCAGCTGTTATCCGCCGGGTTGCCGGCGAGTACCCGCGCCGCCTCGGTCGGGCAGATCGACTTTTCGCCGCGCGTGGCGAGCAGGGACATTATCGCGTCTTCGGCGGGGTCGGAACTCATGTGCGCCTTATGCCCAAAGCCGCGCCGGAGCGAAAGCTTGTCCGCCCGCGCCGTTGCGTTACATCCTGGTGGGATGCCGCGCTGGATGTTCTGCTACATGTTGCTTGGGCTGGTGCAGAACGGCATGGTGCCGGTCATTTTGCCGCTGGCCGCACAGCCGGGTCCGGCGTCGGGCCTGACCTACGCTGCCTTCGCCGCCACAGGCATGGCAGCGCCTTTCATCGGCGCGTGGAGCGACAGGCGCCAGATGCACCGGTTGACGCTGGTGTGCGGGCTGGCTCTCGCGGGCATTGCGTTGCTGGCGAACACCCTGCCGGGCAGCATCGCGCAGCATATGCTCCTCGCAGCACTCATCGGGCTCGGTGTGTCCAGCGCCAGCACGGTCGGCATGATGTTCATCGTCGAGGCTGAGCCGCAGGCATTCTGGGACAATCGCACCAGCGCGCTGCAAGCCTGCATCGGCGGCGGGCAACTCGTTGGGCTGCTGGTGGCGGGATTTTTGGGGCTGCGGCACGTGGATGCCGCGTTTCGCTTAAGCGGCGGGTTGCTGCTGCTCGGCGTGCCGCTGGGGCTGGCTTTCGCGCCCAGGGAGTTCGTGAAGGTGGCGCGCCCGAGCCTGGCGCCACGCCCGGCCAAGGGCGGCGATGCGGTGCCGATGGGCTTGCAGCGCTCCCTCCACGGAGTGAGCTGGCGCGCGATATTGGCGTTGCGCCACAATGCGCTCAGCACGTTCACCGCCGCCTGGCTGGTCTCCTACATGGCGACCAACGGCCTCTCGGTGATGTTCGCGGTCGCCATGGTGCGGGAATTTCATCTGCCGGCGACATATCCCACCGCCGCCTATGCCATCGGCGTCGGCTGCGGCCTGTTTCTGTATCGTCTGGTCGGCGGATGGGACTCGCGCTACGGCCCCTGGCATGTGCTGGGCTGGGGGCTGGGCATCCGCGCGCTGCTGGTGGCGGTGATGACCGGCTTTGCCGCGCTGCACAGCGGCGCTGCCGTGCTGCCGATCATGGTCTGCTTTGGCTTGATGCAGCTTGGCTGGCCGTTGCTCTCGGTCGCCAGCAACACGCTGGCAGTCACGCTCTCGCCTGCGCACCGGGCGGAAAGTGTGGGCCTGCTTAACGCCACGACCGCACTGGGCGCCACGGCGGGCGGGATTTTGGGCGGGATTTGCTGCGCGGCGGGTTTGCCTGGCTTTGCGGCGCGGTGCTCTGCGCGCTGCTGGTGGCCTTGTTATTCGTGTGGCGCGCCGAGCATGGCGCTGATCTCGCCCGCTGAGACCGCCGGGCCGAAATACGGCCCCTGGCCTTCGTCGCAGCCAAGCCGCCCGAGCTGCTGGAACTGCACCTCGTTTTCCACGCCATCTGCCAGCACGGTGCAGCCGAGCGCGTGCCCGGCCTCGATCGCGGCGCGGATGATGCCGGTATTGTCCGGCATTTCGCCGAGGCTCTGGATCAATGAGCGGTCCAGCCGCAATGTGCTGAGCGGCAGGCGCTTGACCGCGCTAAGGCTCGCATAGCCCAGGCCGAAATTATTCAGCGCCAGCCGGACACCGATGCCATGCAAAGCTCGCAAGCTGAAGATCGCATCCTCGTTGTCGTCGATCAGCATGGCTTCCGTCAGTTGCAATTCCAGCCGGTGCGGCGCGAGGCCGGAGGCGCCGACGGCTTCGAGCAACTGGCGGACAAGCTGCCCGCTCCGCAAATGCCGGAGGGAAAGAGAGGCGGCGACCGAGACGCAATCCGGCCAGCTGGCTGCGTCCCGGCAGGTGTTTTGCAGTATCCAGCCGCCGATGCCGGTGATGACATCGGAATGCTCGGTGATGGGCATGAAATGGCTGGCGGAGACAAGGCCACGGCGGTGATGCCTGAGCCGGAGGAGCGATTCCGCGCCGCGGATGAGGCCGGAGCTTAAGCAGACCAACGGCTGGTACTGTAGCACGAACCCGTCATCGGCCAGAGCATGACGCAGATGCTGGGTGACGCGGCGGCGCTCTGTGGTTTCGCGCCGGGCATTGCGCTGGCGAAGTTCTCGGACGGAGCCTTCGTCGCGAAGTGGGGAAGGTGGATCGAACATGGCCGCGAAACTGCGGCCCAGATGCTTAACGGGAGGGAAAACTTATTTTTATATATTTAGGCAAGGATTTGGGGGAGGTTTCGATAGGGTTATCCGATCGCCTGCTTCAGTCCAGCGAAACATATCTCGGTTCCATAATGGCGGGTGACGTAGCCATGTGCCTGGCTGGGCGCGCCGGGCGATTCGAGTTGGCGCAGAATCGCGCTGGCAAATTCCTGGGGGGTTTCAGCGGCGATATAGGGCGCGGCAGGGTCTGAGGCAAAACCATCCAGGCTTTGCGGGGTAGCGACGGTGAACAGCCCATGGCGCGCGTAATCCAGCAGTTTGATCTTCAAGCCCGAACCTATCCGGAGCGGTGCAATGGCAAGCATGGCGCGGTGTAAAACCGGGGCAAGGTGCTGTAAGCGGCCAAGGGCTGTGACGCCCGGCGGAAGTGTGCCCATTGCCGCGCCGCAATCACCCGCGAGGTCCAGCGTGACGCCGCGGCGTGCAAGCAGCGGCCAGACATGGGCGAGGAACCAGCGAAGCCCATCGAGATTCGGTAGCGTAGCGCTACCCGCGAACACCAGCCTGCCGGGAATGGCGGGGGATGTTAGCGGGCAGGGGGTGGCGGGCATGGGGGCTGTGAACACATTCGCAGCCGGGCACATGCTGGCGATGCGCGCGGCTTCCTCCGGCTGGATCGCGGCGATATGCCGGGCTTTCGAAAGCATTGCCGCCTCGTCTTCTCGGGTAAGTTTTTCTGGCTTCACCGAATAGCCTGCGCTCATCAAAGCCGCATGGCGGCGGTAGAACACGTCATGCGCGATGATGACGCTGTTGACGCCGGCAACTCTGGGATCGGCCAGCAAAGGGGCGCGGAATATCGTGTCGATCAGCACCGCATCGGGTTTGGCGCGGGCGATGTGTTGCGCGCACCAGTCGAGGTCAGGCTGGGATGGGAAGCTGCCCAGCACCGCATCCGCGCCATGGCGGGTGGCGCGCAGGCGGGTGGCGAGGCGGGGAGGGAGACGCTTTATCGCTGCTTTGGCGGCTATTTGCGCTATTCCGGCGGGACTTTTGGCGAAAATGATGCCGCTTATTGAGGTTATGTTTGGCCCGGCAACTGAGGCGAGGCCGTAACGCAAAATGGGCGCAGTAATGCGTGAACCTACAAGCAGCACCGTGACGCTGGCCCCAAGCCCGAGCAGAAACTCGATGATGGCAGCGTTGAGCGCCAAATGCCCGGCCACGCCTGGCCGGGGCAATTCATCGGTGACGAAGACGTAGCGCTTGGCGATTACGCGGCGTGGTCCTGTGTGATGCCCTTATCCGCCAGCAGAGTTTGCAGTTCGCCGGCCTGATACATCTCGCTGATGATATCGCAACCGCCAACGAACTCGCCCTTAACGTAGAGCTGCGGAATGGTTGGCCAGTTGGAGAAAGCTTTAATGCCGTCGCGGATTTCCGGGTCTTCCAGCACGTTCACGGTTTTGAACGGGATGCCCGCGTGCTTGAGTATTTGGACGACGCGGGCGGAAAAGCCGCATTGGGGGAACATCGGCGTGCCTTTCATGAAGAGCAGCACGGGCGAAGCGTCGATCTGCGACTGGATTTCGGCGAAAACGGGATTGTTTTCCATGATATTTTCCTATTCGGGGGCTGCGGTTTGCAGCGCCAAGGCGTGAAGTGCGCCGCCCATGCGGCCCTGAAGTGCGTTATAAACCATCTGATGCTGGCGGACCCGGGAGATGCCGCGAAACGCCTCGGAGATGACCGTAGCGGCGAAATGGTCGTTATCCCCGGCTAAATCCTCGATCGTGACCTGCGCATCCGGAAAGGCGGATTTGATCAGAGCTTCGATTTCACCGGCTGGCATAGCCATTGCAAAAAGTCCTTCAGGCGAACCAGGCGGGGAAGAAACCCTCATGGGCATCGCGCAACTGTGGCAGCGATATGGCAATGCCGCCGGGCAGTGTCAAACACTTCTCACCTCCGGCAGAGCCGATATACCGCGCGGGGATACCGGCAGCAGCGGCGGCGGCGAGCAAGTTGTCGCCATGATGCACGGCAAGGATGTAGCGGGCCTGGTCCTCGCCGAACCAGAAGGCGTGCCCCCCATCCAGCGTGAGCGCTGCGCCCGTGTCGCCTGCCAGCGCCATTTCCGTGACGGCGATGAGGATGCCGCCGTCCGAGACGTCGTGGCAGGCGGCAACCCCGCCCGAGAGAATTTGCGCGCGCACGAAATCGCCGTTGTGGCGCTCGGCGGTGAGATTGACATGCGGCGGCGCGCCGGTCTCCTGGCCTAGAATTTCCCTCAACCAGAGCGAGCGGCCCAGCTCGCCCCTTGTCTCGCCAATGAGGATGAGGCTTTGGCCGATGCCGATGCCGATGCCGGTGGCTTTGGCCGCGTCCTCGAGTACGCCCACCGCGCCGATGGCGGGGGTGGGAAGGATGCCGCGCCCCTCGGTCTCGTTATACAGCGAGACATTGCCGGAGACGACCGGGAAATCCAGCGCGATGCAGGCCGCCGCCATGCCTTTGATGGCGCCGACGAACTGCCCCATGATCTCGGGTTTTTCCGGGTTGCCGAAATTCATATTGTCCGTAACGGCAAGGGGCAGCGCGCCGGTGGCGGTGATGTTGCGCCAGGCTTCGGCAACCGCCTGCGCGCCGCCTTGCTCAGGGTCCGCCACGCAATAGCGCGGAGTGCAATCTGTGGTGATCGCCAGTGCGCGGTTCGTGCCCTCCAGCCGGACGATGGCGGCATCCGCCTGCGCCGGGCGCTTGACCGTCTGTCCGCCGACGGTGGAATCGTACTGGTCGAAGATCCAGCGGCGGGAGCAGAGGTCGGGGCAGGCGATGAGCTTGAGCAGGGCTTTATCCAGCCCGATGGGAGAGGTGACTGGGCCGATGGGGTCGGGCTTGGCGGCCTCGGTGTAAGGGCGGCGATATAAAGGTGCTGCGTCGGACAACGGTGCCAGGGGAATGTTTGCTTCTGTCTGGCCGTTATGGGTGATGACGATGCGCCCGGTATCGGTGATTTTGCCGATGATGGCGTAGTCCAGATCCCATTTCTCGATGATGGCGCGGGCCATTTCGGCACGCTCGGGCTTTAATACCAGAAGCATCCGCTCCTGGCTTTCCGAGAGCATCATCTCATAGGCCGTCATGCCGGTTTCGCGCTGCGGAACGTTATCGAGGGTCAGTTCGATGCCGACACCGCCCTTGCCGGCCATTTCGACTGAGGAGGAGGTGAGGCCCGCCGCGCCCATATCCTGAATTGCGACGATGGCGTCGGTCTGCATGAGTTCCAGGCAGGCTTCGATGAGGAGCTTTTCGGTGAACGGGTCGCCGACCTGCACAGTAGGGCGTTTTTCCGCCGAATTGGCGTCGAACTCGGTGCTTGCCATGGTTGCGCCGTGAATGCCGTCCCGCCCGGTTTTGGAGCCGACATAAACCACCGGATTGCCGATGCCGGCAGCGGCGGAGAGGAAGATTTTATCCTGTGCCGCGATGCCGACGGTCATCGCGTTGACCAGCGGGTTGCCGTTATAGGCGGGGTGAAAATTCACCTCGCCCCCCACGGTGGGAACGCCGACGCAGTTGCCGTAGCCGCCGATGCCGCGCACCACGCCATCGACCACGCGCTTGGTCACGGGCAGCTTGGGGTCGCCGAAGCGCAGCGCGTTGAGATTGGCGATGGGACGGGCACCCATGGTAAATACGTCCCGCAAAATGCCGCCGACGCCAGTGGCCGCGCCCTGGTAGGGCTCGATGAAGCTCGGGTGGTTATGCGATTCCATTTTGAAGATCGCGGCCAGGCCCTCGCCGATGTCGATGACGCCCGCATTCTCGCCGGGGCCGTGGATGACCCAGGGGGCTTTGGTGGGCAGCTCTTTCAGCCAGATTCGGGAGGATTTGTAGGAGCAATGCTCCGACCACATGACCGAGAAAATGCCAAGCTCGGTGAAGCTTGGCGTGCGGCCCATGATGGAGAGGACCTTGGCGTATTCCTCCGTGTTCAGGCCGAAGGATTTGGCCAGGGCTTCATCGACTTGTTTCATGCGGCCGCCAGGGAGTCGAACAGAGGTTTGCCATCGGTGCCGCCCATCAAAGGATCGACGAGATCCTCCGGGTGCGGCATGAGGCCGAGGATGCGGTGATTGGGCGAAAAGATGCCCGCGATGGCGCGGGCGGAGCCGTTACGGTTTTCATCTGCGTAGCGGAAGGCGACGAGGTTTTCGCCTTCCAGGCGGTCCAGCGTGGCGGGGTCGGCGGTGTAGTTGCCGTCGCCATGCGCCATTGGGGCGCGGAAGGTCTCGTTTTTTTGAAATTTCGAGGTGAAGACCGTGTCGTTGCGCTCGACCTTCAAGAGCGTGTCCATCGAGAGGAAGCGTAAGGACGCATTACGGAGCAGCGCGCCGGGAAGCAGGCCGGATTCGGTGAGGATTTGGAAGCCGTTGCAGACACCTAGCACGTAGCCGCCCCGGGCGGCGTGGGTTTTGACCGCCTGGATCACCGGGCTTTGGGCGGCCATGGCGCCGCAGCGCAGATAGTCGCCGAATGAGAAGCCGCCGGGGATGATGACGAGGTCGAGGCCGGTGAGGTCGGTCTCCTTGTGCCAGACGATCCGGGGCTCGTGGCCGAAACTCTGGCGGACGGCGATGGCCATGTCGCGCTCGCGGTTGATGCCGGGGAGGAGGAGGATGCCTGCTTTCATATCCCGGCTCTCCTGCCTTGGGCCGGGCGGGATGTAAAGGGCGGCGCGCGGGATAGATTTTGTTTGTATATTTAACATAAAGTGAGGACTGTTCCACGTGAAACACCCCCCTGTTATCCACAGGCCAAGGCATTGATAAAGATAGGTTTGAAAAAGTTATGCCTGTAATTCACAGGGTTTCGTTGCGAGAAAATAACAATACTTGCGTAGGGGGTGTGCAAGGAAAAAGATGGATTGTTTCGGCTTCGCCTCGAAGTGGCGTGCGCATGACCAAGGCACGATCGAAGGCGCCAGCGGAAACGCGGCTGATGTCAGCGGCGGCACCGTTACCAATCGCGGCGCCATTTTCGCGCCGGAGCGCGATTTGCGGCTCTCGCCCGAACATGCGGTGTATCAGGACGGGTTATTGTTCACGGCGGCGTCGCTGGTGAATGGTTTCAGCATAATCCAAGAAGATTGCGAACGGGTCACGTATCACCACATCGAATGAAAAACTGGTGGCGCTGCATCCGGATTTTGCGCCCGACGGAGATGATGGATTTTGCGTGCCGCTGGTGCGTGAGGGCGCGGCTGGAGGTGGTTCAAGAGAAGATGGATTGCTTCGCGCGTCGCGCTCGCAATGACGGGGTGGGCAATGGCGAGCCGTTGCGGATGGTGAATCTTGCGCCTATCCTCATGCCCACGATCAACAGGGTAAAACAGGCAATGGGTAAAATTTCGATCTCGGGCCGGGCCAGGGCCTGGTGCTTTTTATTAGGCGCGACGGCAATTTTGCTGAGCCTGCGCCCGGTGCAGGCGCAAACGCCATCCCCGCTGGCGGAGTGGCAATATTCCTCGGGTATCCAGCTGCAAAGGCTGTTCGAGCCTACCGTGCCGACCTGGCAGGTGGAGCTTGGGCTTGGCGCGCAGTTAACCCCAGGGTTTTATGGCCTTAGCCGCTACGAGGTGCAGCCAGGCCCGGTGATCGACATACGTTATAAAGACATCGCCTTTGCTTCATCCGGGGAGGGGATCGGCGTTAACCTGTTCAGCTTCCGCCACATAAGCGTGGGGGCTGCCATTACCTATGACCTGGGCCGCTCGCCGCATGTCGATGGGAAGATTCTGACCGGGCTTGGGACAATCCACGCGGCGCCGGAGGCTAAGATATTCGCGACGACCGTCGTTTCCAAAAGCTTTCCGCTAACCATACGGGTTGATGCGCGCAAGCAGATTGGCGCTACCAATGGCTATGTTGGCGATGTCGGCGCGTATTTGCCGATGCCGGGAAGCTCGCAGAAATTCGCCTGGTTTGTTGGGCCGACCGTGACGGTGGCCGATGCGCGCTACATGAATGCGTATTTTGGGGTTAGCCGGACGCAGGCGGCGAGTACGCACTACCATCGTTATCACGCGCAGGCCGGGTTTAAATCCGCCGGGCTTGGCGTGTCTGCGGATTATTTCGTCACCCAGCATTTCATTGTGAATGTGGATGGCGCGGTGGAAAGGCTGCTGAACAGCGCCGCGGATAGCCCGATCACGCAGACGAAATACGATACGGTGGGCGTGGTCTCGGCGGTTTATAAGTTTTGAGGGGTAGGGTGGCGGGTTACGCTTCGCTAACCCGCCCTACGGTTTTACGTCCAGGAATTTTTCTAAAAGACTTTCGCCGTCGATCTTCTCTTCCGTAAGCGCCATGGCCAGAACCTCGCCGCCAAAGACATTGGGGGCGAGTATCATGTCCGGCTGCACGCGGCGGACGCGGTCCAGGTTTTTGCGGGCGCTGACGGCGGCGACCTTTTTGGCCTCGGTAGTAAGCTCGCGAAGTGCGAGGATCACAAAGGCATTTTCCGCGTCGTCGCCTGAGAGTGCGAGCACGGCGTAGGCGTTCTCGGCCCCGGCGCGGCGCAGGATTTCAAGGTCCGTGGCGTCGCCATGCACCATTTCGGCATCGCCGAAGCCGGTGTCATCGGTATCCGTAATAACGACGACCGCCTTGCCGCGGACGAGAAGCTCCCGCGCGGTGTTGTGCGCGAGCGGACCGCCGCCGGTGATGATGTAATGGTTGACGCGTTTCATGCGTTTTCTCTTCGGTTCGATGATGCGGCTGAGGCGCCCCTGGACCAGAGGCCCGACGACGGCGGTGAGCGAGGTGAGGAAGACGGTGATGCCGACGACGATGAGCGAGATGACGAACAGCCGGGCGTTGTCGCTTTTAGGTATGATGTCGCCATAGCCGACCGTGGACATGGTAACGACGGTGAAATAGATCGCCTGCGGCAGGGAGACGATGGGCGGCGCGAAACCGGCGCCCAGGATGATGGAGCCCAGCACGCCATAGACCAGCAGCAGGATGCTGGCTGCGAGCGCGAAAAGCGTGCCGGCGGCGAGGGAGGATTTTTTGAACGAATCGCCCGAGAGCGCCAGCGCGATGAACAGCGCGAAGATGTAAATGACGGCGCCGGAATCCCAGGCCTCGTGGCTGAAGCCGATTGCCAGGGCGAGTTGTGCCAAGGTGATGAGGAGTGCTGAGATCCAGGCAAGGCGGGAGCTGGAGAGCAGGCCGATGGCGATGAAGATTTGTAGGGAGCCGACGATGGCGGTGGGAACGCCGCGCAGGATGAGCTGAGGCACGCCGGTGGAGAGCGGGTGCAGCGCGTTGAACAGGCCGGAGAGCTGGAGGTGGAAATATTCCTGCGCGTAGCGGCGGATGGTGGGCAGGAGGGCCAGCGTGCCGGCGATGCCGACGGCGAGTGCGAAGGGGAGTTGCGGGAACCAGAGGTCGAGACGCCCGCGCGAATAAATGCGGTTGCCGAGCAGCTTTAAAGAAGTGAGGCGGGGGAGCCTCAACCGGCGATCTCGACCCGGAAGCTTTCAATGACCGTGTTGGCGAGGAGTTTTTTCGCCATATCCTCGGCGGCGGATTTAGCGGCCTGCGCGTCGGTTTCATTAAGGTCCAGTTCGATGATTTTGCCGGCGCGGACATCGCCCACCTGGGGGAAGCCCAGGTTGTTGAGCGCGTGACCGATGGCCTTTCCCTGCGGGTCCAGCACGCCGTCCTTAAGCATTACGGTGACAATGGCTTTCATTTTTGGTTCCCAGAGTAGGAAGTCGTGGATGCCGGCGTTCGCCGGCATGACGGTGTTGGGGCCTATTGCATCGTCTCCGGGCCTTTCATGTCCCGGGTGCCGGCTTCAGGGAGGATGCCGAGGCGGCGGGCGACTTCCTGATAGGCTTCCTCGATCTTGCCTAGGTCGCGGCGGAAACGGTCCTTGTCCATTTTCTCGTTGGTCTTTGCGTCCCACAGGCGGCAGTTGTCCGGGCTGATCTCGTCGGCGAGGACAACACGCATATCCTCGTTCTCGTACAGCCGGCCGAATTCGACCTTGAAATCGACCAGCGTGATGCCGACGCCGAGAAACAGGCCGGAGAGGAAGTCGTTGATGCGAAGCGTGAGGTGGACGATGTCGTCCATATCCGGCGGGGTGGCCCAGCCGAAGGCGGTGATGTGCTCCTCCGCCACCATCGGGTCGTTGAGCGCGTCGTTTTTGTAATAGTATTCGACGATGGAGCGGGGCAGACGGGTGCCCTCCGGTATGCCGAGGCGCTGCGAGATGCTGCCCGCGGCGACGTTGCGGACAACGACCTCAATGGGGATGATCTCGACTTCCTTGATAAGCTGCTCGCGCATGTTGAGGCGGCGGATGAAATGCGTGGGGATGTTGATTTCCGCCAGCTTGGTCATGAGGAATTCGCTGATGCGGTTGTTCAGCACGCCCTTGCCGGTGATGGTGCCCTTTTTTTGGGCGTTGAACGCGGTGGCGTCGTCCTTAAAATATTGCACGAGGGTGCCGGGTTCCGGGCCTTCGAACAGGATTTTTGCTTTGCCTTCATAGAGCTGCCGGCGGCGGGCCATGGATGAATAGTCCTTCAGATTACCAGGGCGCGATCAGACCCCTCGGGCGGGTCTATACCAACCAACGGCGCGCAAGGCTATGGCTGAGGGAATGGAAGATAGCCCCAAGTTCCCGATCTATCGCGCGGCGTTTGCCGGGCTGCTGGCGATGTTTTTAGGCATCGGCGTGGCGCGGTTCGGCTACGCGCCGCTGGTGCCTGCGCTCGTCGCGGCGCATTGGTTCACGGCGGCGCAGGCGTTCTGGCTGGGGGCGGTGAATTTGCTGGGCTATTTCATCGGCGCGGCGGGAATGCGGGCCTGGCGCGGGAGCCTGCCCGCCCGCCCGCTGGTGCTGGGGTTGATGGCGGCCACCGCGGTCTCGTTGCTGGCCTCCGGGCTGGGCTGGGGGATGGTCTGGTTCGGTCTGTGGCGGCTGACCTCGGGCGTAACGGGCGGGATGCTGATGGTGCTGATGGCCGCCGCCGTCGTCGGCCGCGCCCCGGCGCAAGCGCGGGGAAAGGTTAGCGGGATCACGTTTTCCGGCATGGGCGCCGGTTTCGCCGCGAGCTCGCTGCTGATCCCGCTGCTGCTGGGGCATGGGTTGGTGTTCACCTGGGAGGCGCTGGGGCTTGCCGGGGTGGCGGCGACGGCGGCGGCATGGGGGTTGATGCCGCGCTCCACCGTGCCGGTGCGGGCGGAGCAGGCGGCAAGGGAAAAGATGAGCCGCCCGGTGTTGCTGCTGGTGGGGGCGTATTCGCTCTCGGCGCTGGGGTTTGTGCCGCATATGCTTTTCCTGGCGAGTTTCGTGGCGATTGGGCTGCATCGGGGCATTGTGGCGGGGGCGGAGGTTTCAGCCTGGTTCGGCGTGGCGGCGGCGGTGGGGCCGGTGGTGCTGGGCCGGGTGGCGGACCGGTTCGGCTTCCTCGCGACGCTGACGGCGGGCTATGTGGTGATGACACTCTGCGTTGCGGCGCCGCTGATAGATGACAGCGCGGCGGCGCTGGTTGCCTCAGCCATTGGGGTGGGCGCGGTGGCGCTGGGGGCGGTAATGCTGGTGGCGGGCGCGCTGGCCGGCATGGTGCGGCCAGACCGGCTGGCGGCGGAATGGGGCTTGGCCACCATGGCCTATGCCGTGGTGCAGGCGCTGGCGGCGGCTGGATTTTCCAGCATTTTTCATGTGAGCGGAAGTTATTTGCTGCTGTTTGGGATTGGCGTGGCGGCGATGCTGGGGTCGGTGGGGCTGGTTGTGTTCGTTGGCAGGTCTTTAATCATTTCGCGCTAGGGTTGTGGCAGTGAGATGACAGAACTTATCGACACCGTGGCGGAGCTGACGCATCTACGTGACCATGACGCGCTGGAGGCGTCGCTCGCCCGTGCGATTTTTGAACTGGCGGGGGCGGCCAGGCTTTCGGTGTGGCGGGCGATGGGCGGCGGAGAAGGCCGGTGGCTGCGCGAGCGCTTGACACTGCCGCGGGGGCATAAGCCGGGCGAAGAAATACTCCTGGCCCATGCGCCGCCGGAATGGCGCGAGTGCTATGCGGCGCAACGCTATATATGGGGCCCGGCGGCGGCAGCGATGACGCGCCATGTGTTTCCGCTATGCAACGACCGCGAGGTGACGGGGCTGCTGGAGGTGCTGCGACCCTCGCCGTTGCAGAAGTTGCAGGAGCATCTGGTGGATGGGCTGGTGCGGGTCTATCGCAACCATCTCGGCCTGCTGGACTATGGCGCGCGGGACGAGCTGACCGGGCTGCTGAACCGCCGGACGTTCAACGCATTCTTCAAGCAGAATGGCGCCGGGAGCGGAATACAGACGGCGATTGCCGTGGCGGATATCGACTTCTTCAAGCGCATTAACGATCAGTTCGGCCACCCTTACGGCGATGAGGTGCTGATTCTGCTCTCCCGCCTGATCGCGGAGAGTTTTCCGGGGCGCGATGGGCTGTTCCGCTTCGGCGGGGAGGAATTTGTCGTGATGCTGAGCGATGCCAGCCAGGAGGAGGCCCTGGTGGCGCTGGATTGTTTCCGTGCCGCCGTGCAGGAGGCGGTGTTTCCGCAGGTGGGGCAGGTGACGGTGAGCATTGGCTTTAGCATGATATTGCCGGGGGACACGGGGGCTTGCGCCTTTGGCCGGGCCGACGAGGCGCTGTATGTCGCTAAGCACAGGGGGCGCAACCAGGTGCAGTGCTATGAGTTGCTGGTGGAAGACGGCAGCATCGCGCGCGCGAAGCAGGCCGGGGGCGAGATGGAGCTGTTTTAGCTTTGCAGCGAGTTAGCCGGGAATATACTCCGCCATGAGAGCGGCTTCGTCCACCTCGGCAATGCTTGCCGGGCACCAATGGGGGTTGCGGTCCTTGTCGATGATCGCGGCGCGGACACCCTCGTAGAAATCAACGCCGCGCATGATCCGCGCCGCGGCGGTGCATTCGCGGTCCAGACATTGCTGGAGGGATGTTGCCTGGCCCCCGAGCCGGAGCAGGCGATGCGTGAGGATGAGCGAAGTTGGGGATTTTTGCTGCAAGGTTTGCAATGTTGTTTGTGCGAACGGCGAGCCGTCCCGCTCGAGGTTTGCGAACAGCGCCGGTAGGCTGGGGGCTGCGAAGAAATGGTCGATTGCGCTGCGGTTTTCCGCGAGATGCGATGCTGGCGCCCCTTTTAATAACTCAGGGCCGGCAAATTGTGCCAGGCAGGCGGTGACGTCTGGCGCGCCGGGGGCCAAGAGCGACAAGGCCTTTACGATTTCCGGTAGCGCGGCCGAGGCAACTTCGATATCCGCCAGGCGCGCGTAGATCGCATCCGCGCCGTTGATGGTTGTGCCGGTTAGCCCGAGATACATGCCGGTTTCGCTCGGCGCGCGCGGGAGCAGCCAGGTGGCGCCGATGTCCGGGAAGAATCCGATGCCGGTTTCCGGCATGGCGAGGCGGATTCGTTCCGTAACAAGGCGGTGCTTGCCGTGCGCGGAGAGGCCGACGCCGCCGCCCATGGTGATGCCATCCATGAACGCGACATAGGGTTTGGGAAAGCGCGCGATGGCGGCGTTGAGCGCGTATTCCTCCGCCCAGAATGCCGCCGCGGCGGCGTCGCCACGCTTGCCGCTCTCATACAGCGCGCGGATGTCCCCGCCGGCGCAGAATGCCCGCTCGCCGATACCGTCGATCAGCACTACCGCGATGGCGGAGTCCTGCTCGAATGCCGCCAAGGCTGAGGCTATCGCGCGGATCATGGGAAGGGTGAGGCTGTTCAGCGCTTTCGGGCGGTTGAGGCGGATGCGCCCCAGCACGCCTTCCCGCGAGACTGAAACTTCCTCGATTTCGTTCAAATCACGCAAGTTCATCAGGTTAAGGTCTTTCATTAATATGAAACGCTTTTCGAGCTTACGGAGCTGCGGCGTACTATTTAATAGAGGTAATAAATATTTCCTTCTCCAAACATTGTTTCGCGCACTAAGTTAACCCGCAGCTAACAAGGGCGGGCGAGGATGGTCCGGCTCCGTGAAGTTAGCGCGCAAACATGGAGAACCGGGATGACTTTTGTACGAACAGCAACCAACCTTACGGCCCTTGGCAAAACGAGCTTTGCCCAGCAGAGCAGCGATGCCCAGTGGAACCCAGCGCAGGAGATGGCGCAACGACGTTACGACAACCTTGAACTTGAAATCGATACCCAGGCCGAGACCTGTTGGTGCTTCATGCGGCCCCAGGGGCTGCCGACCTATACGCATGAGTTGATGAATGACGTAAGCGAGATGCAGCACGCGATCGGCAGCGCCTTCGCTACCGTGCCAACCGGCGCGCCGCGCCCGTTCTCCTGGTTTGTCATGGCCTCCGCCGTGCCGGGAATTTACAACCTGGGCGGCGACCTAGGGCATTTCGCCCAGCGCATTCGCCAGGGCGACCTGGGGGCGTTGCGCCGCTACGGCCATGTCGCGGTCGAGGCTATCCATCGCAATACGGTCGCTTTCGACGTGCCGGTTGTGACCATGGCGCTGGTGCAGGGCGACGCGCTCGGCGGCGGGTTTGAACATGCCTTGTCGTTCGATATGATCGTGGCCGAGCGGAGCGCGAAGATGGGCCTGCCGGAGATTCTGTTCAATCTGTTTCCCGGCATGGGCGCTTACAGCTTCCTTTCCCGCCGAATGGACCGTGCGCGGGCGGAGGCGATGATCCTCTCAGGGCGGATTTATACCGCTGAGGAACTGCATGAGATGGGCGTGGTGGATGTTCTGGCGGAGGATGGCCAGGGCCCGGAGGCGGTGCAGGATTATATCGCCCGGCATAATCGCAAGTTCAACGCACACCGGGCGACTTACCAGGCCCGCCGCCGGGTAAACCCGGTAACGCTGGATGAGCTGCGCGATGTCGTGGATATTTGGGCGGAAGCGGCGCTGAACCTGACGGAAGCGGATTTACGCAAAATGGACCGGCTGCGCGCGGCGCAGGACCGTCGCCTGGCGGCCACGCACCCTGCGCTGCCGGTGATGATGGCGGCGGAATGAAAAATATAGCCGGGTCAGGTCGGCTATTATTGATTAGAGGCCCGGCGGGAGGAATCAAGGGAGGCAATCGCTTCCCGCGTCCTCCAGAGTTCCGCCTGCGCGCGGCTGGCAAAGTCAGCCGCCCGCGCCTGAAGCTCGCCGCCGCGCTGGCCGGCGAAGGGCGCGCATAATTCGCCAAGCGCCGTGGCGCCGACATTGGCGGCGCTGCTCCGGAGCGCATGGGCATGGTTGCGGAAGGCTGGGCTGTCTCCCCGGCGTGCCGCCTGCACCAGCGTATCGATGAGATCGGCTGCATCCGAAAGGAAGTCCGACATCAACTCGTCGATAAACGCATCGTCTCCCAGCTGCCGCAAATTGCCAAGAATCATTTCGTCCAGTGCCGGAACGCTTGCCGGGCGGAAGCGGGGGTGCTCGTGCAGCGCCATTACCGGACTGGCGGGCTGATAGACGGCGGCGCGTGCCATGGTTTCGACCGTGGCCAGAAAAGCCGCCGGATCGACAGGTTTGATCAGGCAGCCGTCCATTCCCGCTTCGCGCCAGCGGCCATCGGACAATGCCGCCGCATCCGCCGTGAGACCGATGATGGGCAGCCGGTTGTCGCCGATGGACATGGCGCGGAACAGCTTGGTAGCTTCCAGCCCGTCCAGCTCCGGCATGTTGAAGTCCATGAGCACGATATCGAGGTGTTTGGCTTCTTCCTCGAGGATGTCGAGGGCGAGCTCACCGTTTTCCGCGACGAGAACGTCGTGCCCGGCAGACTCCAGAATGCGGGAGAAGACGCGCTGGTTGATCCGGTTGTCATCGACCAGCAGCACGCGGCGGCGTTGCGGTGATGCGGTTGCGATGGACTCAGAGACGGGCGCAAGGACCGGTTGGGTTTCCGCCGATGCGATTGCCTGGGCCTTGATGGCAAAGCGAAAGACGCTGCCTTTGCCGAGTTCGCTTTCGACCGTGATAGCCCCGCCCATGAGCCCGGCAAGCTGCTGTGAGATGGCCAGCCCAAGGCCTGTGCCGCCAAAGCGGTTCAGGATCGTCTCATTCGCCTGGGTGAAATTCTCGAAGATATGCGCCTGGTCCTTAGCCGCGATGCCGATGCCGGTATCGGAAACCGCGATCTTCAACAGGATATGGTTCTCTGGTTCGCCCCGCTCGGCATCGACCGTGATGGTGATTCCGCCCGTTGCGGTGAATTTGACGGCGTTGGCTGTTAAATTGAGAAGGATGTCGAGCAGATGCTGGCGGCTTGCCAGCAGGTGAGACGGGGTGCGCGGCGATATCTGGATGTCCAGACTTAGCTTTTTGCTTTGCAGCTGGGTCTCGAACATCCGGCGGACATCGTCCAGCAAGGCCGGAAGGTCGAACTCCTCCGCCGCGCTCGGCATACGCCCGGCCTCGATCCGAGAAAGATCTAGCAGGCCATTGATGAGCGATTGCAGCGAGCGGGTTGCGACGCCGATTGTCTCGACCATCTCTTTTTGCGCCGCATCGAGCCGGGCGGATTTCAGAAGGCCGGTCATGCCGACTATGGCGGTGAGCGGCGTGCGAAGTTCGTGGCTGACGCTGGCGAGGAAGAGGCTTTTTGCCTTGCTGGCTTCCTCAGCGGCGCGGGTGGCCAGGGAAAGCTTGCGGATGAGGGTTCCGGCATAGGCGGGCAGGACGATGAGGCCGATGAGCAGGCCTTCCGACAGATGCATCTGCCGGTACCAGAACGGGGTTGTGGCCACGACCACACCGAAGCTGAATGCCGCGACAGGCGCCGAAACGGCGAGAAAGCCAAGGCCGAAGCGAAAGCCGTTGCCGAGAACAATCCAGAGATAGATGAGGAAGAACAGCGCCGCGACGCCGCCGCCAAGATGCAGCTCCAGGGAGAGAAAGCTACAGTCGAGCAGCAAGGCGAAGAGCCGCCGGGCCTGAGAGATGTTCGGGTAGAGCAAAATATGGCCGAGCACGGCAAGCGCGAGGGCGATATAGACCGCCATGCCGATGAGCGCGCCGGAGGTTCCGTGGATGTTCGAGCTTGCCAGCAGCACGAAAACGATGACGATGGCGACGACGAGCCGGTTCAGGCTCATCTCGTGCTCGCTATCCGGCCGCCCGCGCAGCCGGCTTGCGGCCCAGTGTAAAGGCAGCGCGATCTGCTTAAGCATTCTCACCCAGCCGCCGCCGCGGAAAGGGCATGGATGCCGATTTGCCGCGCCAGCAGCCGTTTCAGGAAAATTTCAGGCGGCACGGCCTCGCTGAAATAGAAGCCCTGGACCTCGTCACAGCCCTCCGCCAGCAAAAGCGCGGATTGCGCGGCGGTTTCCACACCCTCCGCCACCACGCGCAGGCGCATGATATGGCCAAGGTCGATGATCGTCCGCACGATGGCGAGATCGCTCTCATTGCTGCCCAGGCCTTGCACGAAAGACCGGTCAATCTTTAGCCGGTCGATGGGGAAGTTGCGGACGTAGCTGAAGGAGGAATAGCCTGTACCGAAATCATCCAGCGAGAGGGTAACGCCGAGCGCCCGCAAGCCATGCAGCTGCGCGACGACGTCCTCCGCGTCTCCCAGCAGGATGCTCTCGGTGAGTTCGAGGTCCAGCAGGGATGGCGTCACGCCCGTATCGGCGATCGCCACCGCGACGGCGCTACAGGCGCTGCGGCGGCGGAACTGGATAGGCGAGAGGTTGACCGACATGCGAAGCCCGGAGATGCCCGCCGCCTCCCAGGCCGCGGCTTGCGCGCAGGCGGTCTTCAACACCCACTCATTGATCGGCACGATGAGGCCGGTTTCCTCCGCCAGGCCGAGAAAACTTTCCGGCCGCAGCAGCCCGTGGCCAGGGCGCTCCCAGCGAAGCAATGCCTCCGCGCCGACAATCGCCCGGCGCCGCAGATCGACCTGCGGCTGATAATGCAGCACAAACTCCTGCCGCGCGAGCGCGCCGCGTAGGTCGGCCTCCAGCTGTGCGCCCTGGCTCGCCTTCGGACGCATTTCGGCCGCGAAAAAACGCCAGGTATTGCCGCCGATTTTTTTCGCCGAATACATCGCCTGATCTGAATTTTTGAGCAGCGCGTCCGGCTCGTTGCCGTCCTGCGGCGAGAGGGTGATGCCGATGCTGGCGCCGACCGAGAGCGCATTGGGCTTGTCGGCCGGCTGGTTGAGCGCCGCGATGATTTTGCCGGCCATCGTCACCGCGCCTTCCGGGCCGGTTATGCCGGGCTGGAGAATGGCGAATTCATCCCCGCCGATACGCGCGACCGTGTCGTTCTCGCCCACGATGTTGGAGAGCGCCTCGGCGACGCGGCAGAGCAGCTTGTCGCCGCCTTCATGGCCGTGCCCGTCGTTGATCGCCTTGAAACGATCGAGATCGATGAAATGCAGGGCAAATTGTTTGTCGCCGCGGCGCCCCCTGGCCAGCTCCCGCCGCAGCCGGTCCCGCAGCATGGTGCGGTTGGGCAGGCTGGTCAATGAGTCGTGGTTAACCATGTGCTGCAAACGCCGCTCGGCAGCCCGGCGCTCCGTGATATCGACTGAGGTTGTGAGGACGCTGGTGGTGACCCCCTTGCTGTCGCGCAGCGGCACCTTGCTTGTAAGATAGACGCGCATTTCCCCCGCGCCGCCGGGAACTTCCTCCTCCCGCATCGGGGCCGGCTGGCCGCTTTCGATCACCAGGCTGTCCAGCCGCCGGCTGGATGCCGCGCGATCTGCCCCGAAAATGAGATCCACCGGCCTGCCGGCGAGCTCGGCAGGCGATGCGCCGGCGGCGGCGGCCTGAGAGGCGTTGACGAAAACGCATTTGCCGTCCCGGTCCGCGGCGCTGATGAGCGCCGGTACGGTGTCGATCACCTGCGCCAAGGCTTCCCGGCTTTCCCGCAACAGCTGCTCCTGCGCGGTGAGGCTGATCTCCAGCCGCTGTTCCAGCAGATCGGCACGCTGGACCAGCATTTGCTGCTGCATCCTGAGCTTGAGAAGGTTGCGCGCCCTGGTCACGAACTCGGTATGATCGACGGGGCTTAGCAGGAAATCGGTCGCCCCGGCCTCCAGCGACATGACGCGGAACTGCCGGTCGTCATAGGCGGTAACGACGATGATCGGCATGTCCGGGTCGCGATGGCCCGAGCGGACCCGGCGCACGAGCTCATCGCCGGTTATGCCCGGCATTTTATAGTCCGTGATGATGAGGTCCGCGGAGCTATGGGCGAGCCAGTCCACCGCCTCTTGCGGGTGGCCGAACGCAAGCACGTTGACCTCGGCGTTCAACCTGTGTGCCAGCCTTGAATAGATACGCCTGTTGGTGACGCTATCATCGACGATAAGGATGGTGGGCGCCTGCATTCGGGTCATATCAAGCTCTAAATGATCTCCGCGCGCTTAGGCACAGGTTGCGGAACGGCTGGAAACCTTAAGAAATATTACGATCATGGACGATACCTTACCATTGGAACAGAAACAATGCGAGGTTTGAATGCGGTTGTGCACCTTTTTGACGGGAAGGGAAAAGCAAATATAGCCAGACAACCGTACGTTTAGCAGCACGGCGGCGGTACACGCACCAAGTTTAATTTACTGTTCATTGATGAGGAGAGCGCTATATAGACTGTTTCTATATGGGATAATAGCATTATCTATTTTACAAATAACTTAAAACACCCTCACATTGCCGGATTTCAGCAAGAAGCATCCGGCAAACGAAGATAACAGGGGGAACAAATGAGCGATATTGACCAGATAACCCAATTGGTTTTGCAGGAACGGCAGGGGCGGGACCGCGCCTGGTGGGCGCAGATGCGCGGCTGCTTTCATGAGGATTCGACGGTCCGGTTGAGCTGGTTTGACGGCAACGGCTATGACTTTACGGCGGGGTCGCAGAAGATGAGCGAGCGGGGCAACAAGGTGCTGCACCGGCTCTCGCCGCCGGTCATCCATGCTCGAGAAAGCCGGGCGGTTGTTGAGCTGCCGTGCTGTGCGGAAGCGCGGACGATGATTCATGACACCGAAATCGACCTGACGGCGTATTCCAGGCTGCTTTACCGCGTGGAGCAACGCGGCGGCGTGTGGAAGATTGCCAGCCTGGATGCGATCTATGAACGCGATACGATGGCGCCAACGATTCCGGGAGTGCAGTTGCGGGTTGATACCGCGGTTATTGCGCGCATTCGCCCGAGCTACCGTTTTGTTGGCTACCACCTGCACACGATGGGCGTAACGATAAAGGACGATCTCTTCGGCGATGACAGGCCCGACGCGGTAAATGCGTTGTACCGCGCCGCGTTTGCGTGGGCCGGGATGAAAATAGAAGCTTAAGCTGGGTCGTCCTTGACGACCTGAACGGCGAATTCGCGGAACCAGCGATGCGCGGGGTCGGATTGTTTCAGTTCGCTCCAAACCAGCATGATGTCGCCGCTCGGGCGTGGGGTTCCGATGATTTTCAGATTCAGATAAGGCTGGAATTGCATCGCCAGGCGCCGGGGAACGAAAACGACCGAGTCGGTCAACACCGCGAGCATCGGCAATACCGTAAGCTGCTCTACCCTGGCGACCACCGTGCGTTCCTGCAAGGGGCTTAGAGAGCTGGGCAATGGCGTGCCGAGCGCCGGGGCAAAAACCGGGTCTAGCAGCGAGGTGTAAAACGGCGAGAAGGAAATATGCCGGTGGCTGGAAATTTCCGAGTCCGAGACACTCTCCTGGGACCAGAGCGGATGGCGCGGCCCGACGACGGCGACGTAATTATCCGGCAGGAGCCGCGCGTTGTGCAAAACGGAGAGTTCCGGCCGGTTGAGGATTCTGCTGGGAATGAGCTGAAAATCCAGCGTTCCGTTGCGGACTTTTTCAAACGCCTCCTCCGATGGATTGATGAATTGCACGGAGATGCCGGGCGCGTGTTCCGCCAGAGCGTTGATGAGTTGCGGACCGACAACAAGCGGCCCGTAATCCAGGGCCACGATCGTGAAATTCTGCCTGGCCTTGGCGGGCTCGAACACTTCCGGCGCCCAGATGAGCTTGAGGGCTGCACAGGCTTCTTCCACATGTGGAAGCAAGGCTTTGGCGCGCGGCGATAACGCCATGCCGCGCCCGTCTGGCATCAGTAGGGGGTCGTCGAACATTTCCCGCAGGCGTGCGAGTGCCGCGCTCACCGTTGGTTGTGCAAGGTTGAGTGTTTTTGCAGCGCGGGATACGCCGCATTCCCGCAGCAGCCCGTGCAGAATAGGGATCAGGTTGAGGTTGACGGCGCGCAACGAAAGCTCAGGCGCGGCGGAAGGCTCAGGAGGCTTGGACATTGAGATTTCCTATAGGCCATGATGCAAATATCTATTTTACACATATCGGGCGGTGGGGGTAGGAAATTTTTAACGAATAATGACGAAGCGAAATTGAGGAAACAACATCCGGGATTTTCCGCAAACTCATTCTCGTATCGCGTTTACGTTTTTGCGAGAGATTCAGGTTAGCCGGACTTAACGAGGACAAAAATAATGGGAGATATGTCGATGAAAAAGAAAAATCTATTGCTTTCAGGCGTTGCCTCCGTGGCTTTGCTCGCCTTGGGGCATCCCGCGCACGCGTTCGATTATCAGTTCGACAATGGCGTGGATGTGCGCTTTGACAATACTTTGCAGTATTCCGTAGTTGAGCGCGTCGCCCCGTTTAACCCTGAAGTTGGCGGCCCTAAGGTTAACGCTGGAAACACTAACGACGGCGATGACAGCCTGCGCTCGGGCATCGTCTCTAATCGCGTCGATCTGCTTTCCAAGTTCGATATCAGCGATAATGGATTTGGTTTCGACACCACGATCGATAGTTTCTACGACACGGTTTATAACCAGAAGACGCAAAGCACCAACGGTTCGACCTATAATCCGGCTTCGACGCCTGCCAGTAAATTCACCAGCGAGACGGTGACACAGGCGGGCCGCAACATCGAACTGCGAAACCTGTTTGTTTATGGTTCCGGTAATCTAGGCCCGGTGCCGGTCACTTTGCGCGTTGGACGCTTCGTAAATCAGTTCGGCGAAAGTCTGCTGTTTGCCGCGAACGGCATTGCCGCTGGCCAGTCGCCGATCGACATCGAGCGCGCGAGCAGCGTGCCGAACACGCAGGCTAAAAACCTGTTTTTGCCGGTCGGTCAAGCATCGCTAAGCGTGCAGCTTACTCCGACGATCGCAGTCAGCGCGTACTATCAATTTGAATGGGAAAGCGAACTGCTGGCGCCGGTTGGTAGCTACTTCTCCTTCACCGATGTCCTCGGCGCAGGTGCTCAACGCATTTATGCCGCTAGTGCTTCGCCTTATATCAGCGCGGCGAAGCCCGGCTCGGCGCTTTATTTCTATCGCGCGAAGGATATGAGCGGATCCAATACCGGGCAGTTCGGCGGTTCATTGCACTGGAACCCAAATAATACAACGGCGGATTTTGGCCTCTATGGCCTGCAATTCAATAACACCGCGCCGACCATTTATACCTATGTCAACCCGACCGGACCGAAACCCGTCGCTGGTACTGCGGCAGGTTCACCGGCTGCGCTTGCGCTCGGGACTTATAGAGTGGTTTATGCCGATGGTATTCAGATATTTGGTGCGTCATCGAGCGCGACGTATGGCCCGGTAAATTTTGCGGGCGAGGTTTCCATCCGGACGAACGAAAACCTCAATAGCTCGGTGAGCGTGGCGCCAGGGGAGCAAGCCAACAACTCAAATCATGCGCTTTACGCGATTGGCAATACGCTGCATTACCAGGTTTCGGAAATCTACCTGGGGCCGAAAACGTCGTTCTGGGATAGTTCGTCGGTGATTGGCGAGGCCGCGGCTGATAGTCTGCTCTCGATCACGAAGAATGAAGAGAATTATGACCGGGCCGAATCCGGGCACATGGCTGAGGGTCTGCGCACAATTGGTTCGGTTACCTATTTTGAGGTTCTGCCGGGTTTGGAAGTCACGCCAAGCATTGGCCTGGGCTGGAATTTCTCTGGCCGCGCGCCAGATACGATTGTGTTTAACAGTACCGGCATCGATCGCGGCGGCGATCTGACGATCGGAGTATCTGGTATTTATCTGAACAAATGGACGGGCGGATTCAGCTACACGCGCTACATCGCGCCGCCTGCTCGCGACCCGGCAGCCGACCGCGATTTCGTTTCGTTTAACGTCGAGCGGACGTTCTGAGAATATTCCAAGGAGGAAAGCAAAAATGGTAAAAATGAATCGACGTTCTATTCTTATGGCTTCCGCCGCGACGGTTGCGGTTGCGGTTGCGGCTGCGCCGAAGCTGTCCCGCGCGCAAACGGCGCAGTATACCGCTAATGATTTGAAAGGTGCGCTGACGCCGTTTGGGGCAGTGCGGGCCGGAAATGCAGACGGCACGATCCCGGCATGGACCGGCGGCTACACCACTGTGCCGCCTGATTATACATCGGGAGAGGTGCGGCCCATTCCGCCAATTTTGAATGACGCAGCGCTGTTCACCATTACAGCCTCCAACGCGGAGCAGTACAAGGACAAGCTATCGCCAGGGCAGTTGGCGATGTTCCAGAAATTTCCGGACTATAAAATGGAGGTATTCCCGACACATCGTACCTCCGGCGCGCCGCAATGGATTTATGACTCCATCTATAAAAACGCATCAAGCGCGCAGTTGACGAATGATGGTAACGCGGTTGCCAACGCCTATGGCGGCATCCCCTTCCCGATTCCGGCAAATGGCCATCAGGTTATGTGGAATCATCTGCTTGCCTGGGCTGGAACAACGTTCAAGAACGAAACGTTTAGTTATACGATTACCGCCTCTGGGGAAGTTGTTCTCGAAGGTGTGAACCGTTCGTGGGTCCAATATCCTTATTATTTCGAAAATGGACAGAACAGCTGGGGCGGCCTTTACCTCGAAGCATTTCTCGACCCCATTGCGCCGCCCTATGAAGCCGGCGGCTTTATAGTTACGCGGACGCCGCTGAATGCTTATCTCACGCCGGTTCAGGGTTATGAATATCTCCAAGGCGAGCGTCGGGTGCGTAGCGCGCCGGAGTTGCAATACGATACACCAAACTCGCTTACCGGCGGAGCGGTGAACTGGGACGAATTTAATATCTTTTCCGGCAAGCTCGATGAATACGACTGCAATTATCTCGGCGTAAAGGAGATGTTTGTTCCGTATAATTCCAATAAGGCATGGAATGCGGAGCCGGGAACGCAGTTTTCAGCACATTTCGTTAATCCGGATATCGTGAGGTGGGAACTTCACCGTGTGAGGGTCGTCGAGATGACAGTGAAGTCCAGCGCACGAAATGTCGATGCGCGGCGTATGGTCTATACCGATGAAGACGGGGGTGCTGCACTGCTGGGTGAAATTTATGACGCCCAAAACGGCTTGTGGAAATTCCAGCATATGGTCCCGGCGCTCATGCCGGACATTCCCTGCCATGTCGCTGGCTCTTTCTTCATAACCTATGATCTGCACTCCAATGTTTGTTCGATTACCTCTGCGACCAATTCTTCAAGCCGGCCATCTTATCAGATCATCGCGCAGCTGCCGGATTCTTTCTTCTCAGCGCAGGAACTGGCCGCGAAAGCCGGAGGGTTTTAATTCTGGTCCCACGCGTTCTGGAATAAACGCCTGCTCGCTGCGAGCTTGCGAGCAGGCCACTTGAAAGTAAGGATATCACTTGAACGCTAAGACTTCCGAAACCGGCGCAATGGACGATTTTGTTGCATTGCCCGGCGCGCAGCCGCGCTTTCATCGCTTTCAATTTGGCGAGATCGAATGTATCGCGCTTAGCGATGGCGGCATTCCCAGGCCGCCGGTGCCGGGCCAAGACCTTGTGTTGCTGCCGCTCTCGTGCCTGCTGGTTCGGCTGCCCGGTACCGGACTGGTGTTGATGGACACTGGCTTCGGATTGAATCCGATGAGCCATGGCCAGCCGTTACGCACCGTGGGGCGCGTTCCCGCGTCACTCAAAGCTGCGGGCATTTCTCCGGCTGAGATCAACGCCGTGCTCATCTCGCATATCCACCCCGACCATGTGGGCGGCATGTACGGCAGCGACGGCGCGAAGCTTTATCCGAACGCGACCTATTACGTCGGCGCTGAGGAGCTGGCTTTCTGGAGCCAGGAGCCGCTCGACCTGCAATGGACCGCATCGCCGCCGCCGATTAAAATTCAGATGGCGGAACATGCGAAGCGGATGCTGGGCTTTGCAGGCGATACGCTGAAAACCTTTCGCGCCGGGGAGGAGGTGCTGCCGGGTATCGGCACGATTTTGCTGCCTGGCCATGCACCCGGCCAAATGGGCTACATTCTCTCAAGCGGCAATGAAAAACTACTGTTCACGGCCGATGCCATCGCCGATTCGGCGGTGTCGATCCAGACGCCGCATGTTTACAACCCGATGGACATGGACCCTGACCTGGCCGTAGAAACACGGCACAAGCTTATCGCAATGCTTCTGGAGCCGGGCTGGCAGAGTTTCACCCCGCATTTTCCGTGGCCAAACCTGGGCCGCCTGAAACGCGGGGATGCACACGCGGTTTGGGAACCGGCAGCGTAACGTAAGGGAGAAAACGATGGACGCATCGGCCAAGATTTTTCATGTTGCGAAGGCGATCGACGAACGCCCGGTTGGCTCGTTGCTGGTCCAGGTCGCCGCCTTATGCGCGATGGTCGCTTTCCTCAATGGATTGGACACATCGTCGATCGGTATTTCCGCGCCGCTCATCGCCGATAGTTTGCGGTTGACGCAGGCGCATCTGGGGCCGGTATTCTCCGCCGGGCTTTTTGGCGCTGTGATCGGGACGCCGGTGATGGGATCGCTCGCTGATCGTTTTGGGCGCAAGCGCATATTGGTTCTCTCGACGCTTATCTTCGGTGTTTTTACCATCGCGACGGCATTTGCGAACACGTTCAGCGCCTTGCTCATCATCCGCTTTATTGGTGGTGTCGGCCTGGGCGGTGCAACGCCTTGCTTTATCGCGCTCGCCTCGGAATACGCGCCGGTTAAGCATCGCGCGGTGGTGACGAGCCTGGTGTGGGCGGCTTGGCCGATTGGCGCAAATGCCGGGGCGATCATGGACGCCATCATCCTCGCGCGGCTCGGCTGGCATTCGGTCTTCCTGATCGGCGGCGCGTTTCCGATCGTTGCCGTGCTCATCCTTATGGTCTGGCTGCCGGAATCGATCCGGTTTCTGCTGACCAAGAAGCGTGATTCCGCTCAGATGCGGCGCATCGTCTCGCGAATCGCGCCGGGCGTGCAGCCGGATGTTCAGCTCGTAAACGACGAGATTGTTCTTAAAGGCTCGCCGGTGAGCAATCTGTTTTCCGATGGCAAGACTGTTGAATCGCTGTTGCTCTGGGTTTTGTTTTTTGTGACCGTGGGGCTGGGAACGACAATTTTTTTCTGGGCGCCAACCTTGATGCATAACCATGGTATTCCGCTGCCGCGCGCCGCTGTTGTGCTGGGCTGCGGCGGCATGGGGATGTTGTTTGGCGCTGCAAACGCTGGATGGCTCAAGGAAAAATTCGGCGCTATCGCAACGATGGTTCCCGCACTCATCATCGGAGGGGCGGGGACGGCTGCGGTGGGCTATGCGTCGTATTCGCTTTTGTGGATGGCGGCTGATCTGGCGGTTATTTCGTTTTGCGTCGGCGGCATCGGTGTTTCCGGCGGGCTTGCGCTCGCGGCGATCCGGTATCCCACGGCCATGCGATCCACGGGGATCGGCTGGGCGATGGGAATGGGCGGATTGGGCCAGGTGCTGCTGCAACTGCTCGTGAGTTTTTTGATGAGCCTTGGCTGGGGGCCGGATGCAATCTTCCAGCTGTTGGGAGTTGCGCCCTTGCTGGCGGCAACCTCCGTTCTGCTTTTGGAACTGCGGAGGACTTCCGCTAGAACCGGGGAAGTTAGCGTGCTTTAAGTCCCGTTAGCTTCCGCTCAAGGCGAGATGTTAATCGAGGCATTGACCACCATTTCACGACCATCCGGAACAAAGATATCGAAGGAGATTGCGTCCGGTCCGGCATAATCAGGCGCCGGGCTGTAGGTTACATCAACGCCGGGGGTTCGCATCGTATCGCGTTTGTAGTCGATGCTTTTTTCGTTGTGCTTCGGAAAATTTTCTTCGTGGAGAATGTGCACCGTTCCGTGTTGCGGGTTGGATGTGAGCCGGAAGACGGTATGCTCCCCGGTTTGAGTGCAGTCAGGGTTTTGTGGATCCTGAAAGAAGCCGACTTTGATCGGGTTACCGGAGACACCGGCCAATATGCCCGATACTGTTAAAACACTGCCGCCATTGGAAACGACGACCCGGGAATGAGCTGGGCTTGGCGGGGGAGCGAATGTAACGGGAGCAGGTGAAGGTGTTATGATAGCCGTAGCGGTTGCGGGTGGCGCAGCCTGAAAGAAGGGTGAGTCATCCGGGTCTACATATGTACAGAGGGCGATTCAGACATCAAAGCGAACCATAAATGGGTCGATTTGATGTCATCGCGCTCTAGTTTGATGTCATCGCGCTCTAGTTTGATGTCATCGCGCTCTAGGAGGATTGCAAAAGGATTCTGGGGGACCTGGATTCGAACCAAGGCTGCCCGGGTCAGAGCCAGGAGTTCTACCGCTAAACTATCCCCCAACGGTAACAGCGCAGCACCGTTAGCACCGCGAGGGCGCGGCTGCAATATCGCGATTGCCATCGCACCGTCACAAATTTAACCCGCGGGCAGGGGGCTGAGGTAGTTTCCGGCTTGCCGAACGGGGCATTAAAGCGCGACAGTACAAATCCATGGCCAGCCAGACCTATTTTCAGCCCCGATACGGCGCCACAATGCGTCGAGGCGCGCGGCGTCCGGTGTTTGGCGGGATCGATCTTGGCACGAACAACTGCCGGATGCTGGTCGGTACGCCGTCGGCCCGGGGTTTTCATGTGCTGGATAGCTACTCGCGCGTCGTGCGGCTGGGGGAGGGGCTTTATGAGACGGGGCGGCTCTCGGCGGTGGCGATGGAGCGGGCGATTGCCTCCTTAAGCGTTTGCGCTGACCGGGCACGGCGCTGGGCCGCGGACACCGGCACCGGCCCGTTGCGGCTGCGGGCGATTGCGACGGAAGCCTGCCGCCAGGCGGAAAACGGCGCGGAGTTTGTCACTCTAGCGCGGGAAAAAACAGGTCTGCCGCTGGAGATCATCAACCCGCGCGAGGAGGCGGAGCTGGCGGTGGAGAGCTGCGCCTCGCTGATTTGCAAGGCGGGGCGGCGGGCGCTGCTGTTCGATATTGGCGGCGGCTCGACCGAGATTGCCTGGGTCCGGGTAAATTGCGATGGTTCGGCGCCGGAGCTGATCGGGTATCTGTCGCTGCCTGTGGGCGTGGTCACGCTCTCGGAGCGTTGCGCTGAGGCCTGCTATACCGAGGATGGGTTCGCGGATGTGGTGGCGGATATCGCGGCGATGCTGCGGCCATTCGAGGCGGTGCACCGGATTGGGCAGGAGATCCGCCAAGGCGGGGTGTTGATGATCGGCACCAGCGGGACGGTGACGACGCTGGCGGGCGTCTCGCTGAAGCTGGACCGATACCGGCGCGGGCTGGTGGATGGGCTTTCCCTGGACCGCCCCGCCGTGGATGCCGCGTTGGCGGAAGCCCGCGCGCTGGGGCGGGAGGGCTTGAGCCGCCACCCATGCATCGGCGCTGACCGTGTGGACTTCGTGCTGCCTGGCTGCGCGATTTACGCGGCGATCCACGAGCTATGGCAGGTGCCGGAGCTGCTGGTGGCGGACCGGGGCCTGCGCGAGGGGATGTTGATGCGGCTGATGCGCGGGACGCGGTAGTTTATTTTCTCTTGGTGCGGCCCTAAACTCCCGGAATGACCGAAAACCCGTCTGTGCCGCCGCGCCGCGAAGCCGTGCGGCTGAAAAACGCGCGCAAGCACAGCACATCCAGCCAGGCTTGGCTCGCCCGCCAGCTGAACGACCCTTATGTGCAGGCAGCGAAGGCGCAAGGGTATCGCTCCCGTGCCGCGTTCAAGCTGATCGAGCTGGATGAGAAATACGGCCTCATCGGCAAGGAAGCACGGGTTGTGGATCTGGGCGCGGCACCCGGTGGGTGGGCGCAGGTGGCGTTGCAGCGGGGGGCTTCGAAGGTCGTGGGGATCGATCTATTGCCGATCATCCCTGTAGCGGGTGCAGAGTTTATCGAGGGCGATTTTCTGGCCGAGGGCATGGATACGCGGCTGATGGAAATGCTCGGGGGCAAGGCCGATATCGTGCTCTCCGACATGGCGCCGAATACGACCGGGCATGTGGCGACGGACCATATACGGATTATGGCGCTGGCGGAGACGGCGCTGGCGTTTGCGATAGAGATACTCAACCCCGGCGGGGTGTTTGTCGCCAAGCTGTTCCAGGGCGGTGCCGAGCGGGACATGCTCAACCTTTTGAAGTTGCGGTTTAAATCCGTGAAGCACGCGAAGCCGCCCGCGAGCCGCAAGGATTCCAAAGAGATGTATGTGGTGGCGGCGGGATTCCGGCCGGAATAGAGTTGGTCTTGCGCCGTGGCGTTGCGGCAGTTAGTTAGGGCCGCCAAGGTCATTTTTTGAAAGCGCGGCCATGGCTCCCGAAAATACGAGTAAACCAAATTTCAGCGACCGGGTTTTGGAGGCGCTGGCCTTTGATGACGTGTTGCTGGTGCCTGCCTTCAGCCAGGTTCTGCCGACTTCGGTTGGCACCGCGACACGGCTGACGCGCGGCATTTCGCTCAACATTCCGCTGGTTTCCGCCGCCATGGATACGGTGACGGAGGCGGCCATGGCGATTGCGATGGCGCAGCAGGGCGGGATAGGCGTGATTCATAAAAACCTTACCATCGAGGAGCAGGCGGCGCAGGTGCGGCGCGTAAAGAAGTTCGAGAGCGGCATGGTGGTGAACCCGCTGACGATCTTCCCCGACCAGACATTGGCCGATGCGCGCGCGCTGATGGCGGCACATAATATCAGCGGCTTCCCCGTGGTGGAGCGCGACGGCAGGCTGGTGGGGATTCTGACGCACCGAGATGTGCGGTTCGCGACCGACCCGAAGGCGAGGATTTCCGAGTTGATGACGCGGGATAATCTGGCCGTGGTGAAGGCCGGGGTTTCAGCGGATGAGGCGCGCGCGCTGCTGCACAAGCGGCGGCTGGAAAAGCTGTTGGTGGTGGATGAGGCTTATCGCTGCATCGGGCTGATGACGGTGAAGGATATGGACAAGGCCGAAGCGCATCCGCTCGCCAACAAGGATGAGCTGGGGCGGTTGCGAGCGGCGGCAGCGACCGGCGTGGGTGATGATGGCGCCGAGCGCGCGGCGGCGCTGGTCGAGGCCGGTGTGGATGTGGTGGTGGTGGATACCGCGCATGGGCATTCGGACGGCGTGCTGCGGGCGGTGACGCGAATTAAAAAAGCCTCCAACGCGGTGCAGATCATCGCGGGCAATGTCGCGACGCCGGAGGGGGCGCGGGCGCTGATCGATGCGGGCGCGGATGGGGTGAAAATCGGCATCGGGCCGGGAAGCATCTGCACGACGCGTGTGGTGGCAGGCGTTGGCGTGCCACAGTTTTCCGCCGTGCTGGAGACAGCGGCGGAGTGCCGCAGGCATGGCGTGCCGGCGATTGCCGATGGTGGAATCCGGGCGTCGGGGGACTTGGTGAAGGCGCTGGCTGCCGGGGCGGATGCAGTGATGGTCGGTTCCATGCTGGCGGGAACCGATGAAGCGCCGGGTGAAGTGTTTTTATATCAAGGTCGTAGCTACAAAAGCTACCGTGGTATGGGAAGCTTGGCGGCGATGGCGCGCGGCTCGGCGGACCGGTACTTCCAGCAGGAGATTAAAGACACGCTGAAATTGGTGCCGGAGGGGATCGAAGGCCGGGTGGGATACAAGGGGCCGATGGCGGCGGTGGTGCACCAGCTGGTCGGCGGCCTGCGCGCGGGCATGGGCTATACCGGCTCGGCGGACATCAATGCCTTGCAGACCGAAGCGAAGTTCCGCCGGATTACCGGGGCGGGGCTGCGCGAAAGCCATGTGCATGACGTGGCGATAACGCGGGAAGCGCCGAATTACAGGCAAGAGGGTTGACCCCAGCCGGACAGCTTGCCGCCGCGATTGATCTGTTGGCGGAGATTGAGGCCGACCGCCGCCCGGCGGACGCCATCGCCAACCATTTTTTTCGCACAAGGCGGTTTATTGGCGCGGGAGACCGGCGGGAGGTGAGTACGCTGGTATGGGGGGTGCTGCGCGCGCGGCGGCATCTCGGCTGGTGGTTGGAGCATTTTGGCACGCCAGAGACGCCCCGGCTGCTGTTGGCGGTGCAGGCGATATTCTCCGGCATGACGCTCCACAAAATCGCCATGGCGTTTAGCGCCGGGCGGTACGGGCCGCCGCCGCTCAGCGAGGCCGAGAGCATCGTGCTGGAGAAATTCGCGGGCCATACGCTCGAGCACCCGAATATGCCGGATGCCGTGAAGTACGAAATTCCGGACTGGATTTTGCCACGGCTGAAGGCGCAGTTTGGCCCGGCGCTGGAGGCCGAGATGGCGGCACTAGCGACACCTGCGCCGCTGGATGTGCGGATAAACGCGCTGAAGACAACGCGCGAGGCGGCGATGCTGGCGCTGGCACGGGAGGATTTGCAGGCGCGGCCTACGCAATTCAGCCCTTGGGGGCTGCGGCTTGCCAACCGGCAATCCATCACGCAAGGGCGGACGTTCCAGGATGGGCTGGTGGAAATCCAAGACGAGGGCAGCCAGCTGATCGCGCTGCTGGTGGATGCGAAGCCCGGAATGCGCGTTGTGGATTATTGCGCGGGCGCTGGCGGCAAGACGCTGGCGATTGCCATGACTATGGAGAACAAGGGTCATATCGTCGCCTGCGACACCTCAGCACCCCGGCTGGAAGGTGCGATAAAACGCCTGCGCCGGGCGGGGGTGCATAATGCCGAGCGGCACTTGCTGGAAGCTGGGGACAAATGGACCAAGCGGCAGGCAGCCAAATTCGACCGCGTGCTGGTGGATGCACCATGCACTGGCACCGGCACCTGGCGCCGCAACCCCGATGCGCGGTTGCGGCTGACCGAGACGGATTTGATGGAATTACTGGCCAAGCAGGCGCTGATTCTGGACCAGGCGCAAAAATTAACAAAGCCCGGCGGGAAATTGGTTTACGCCACCTGCTCTTTGCTCAATGATGAGAACGAAGCTCAGGTGGAGGCGTTCTTGGCGCGGTATCCAGTCTTCAAGCGCAGCCCCGTTGGCGCACCGGCGCCGGAGGCGCTGCATGGGCCAAATCTCCGGCTTTCTCCGCGCGCGCATGGCACGGACGGATTTTTCGCGGCGGTGATGGAGCGGGAGGAGTGATCGCGATTCGCCGCGCGCGGGCGGGGGATGCCTCTGGTATCGCCGCCGTGCATGTGGCGACCTGGCGGAGCGCGTACCCCGGCGTACTGCCGGACGATGTTTTGGCCAAGCTTTCCAGCGCGCGGCTGACCGCGCAATACGACCGCGCGATCCGCGCTGGGGCTGGGGTTTTTGTGGCGGCGAATTCAGGCCAGCCGCCCGGGCCGCCGATTTTGGGGTTTTCGACCGCACGGCGCAACCGGGGCGAGAGCCTGGGCGACGGCGAGGTGGAAACGCTTTACGTGCTGGACGATTGGCAAAACCGGGGGCTGGGCGAGATGTTGCTACGGGCATCAGCCAAGCATCTCGCAGGGCTTGGCTGCCGCTCCGCCTATGCCTGGGTGCTGCGCGCCAATCCCGCTGGATTTTTCTATAAGCGGCTGGGCGGCAAGCAGATTGCCACTGGCATGACGCATGTGGGCGGGGAGAGCATTCCGCAGACCGCTTATGCGTGGGACCCCATAGAAACGCTGTTGGATGTGGACGCCTGATGGGCTAGTCCCGCTTATGCATGAAGAAAAGATACTGATCCTCGATTTTGGCAGCCAGGTAACGCAGCTTATCGCCCGAAGGGTGCGGGAATGCGGCGTTTACTGCGAGATATTGCCCTACAATGCTGCGCCGGAGCGGATTGCCGGGTTTGGCGCCATGGGGATTATCCTCTCGGGCGGCCCCGCCAGCGTGGCGGATGCGGGTTCCCCCCGCGCGCCGGAATATGTGTTCCAGGCCGGGGTGCCGGTGCTTGGCATATGCTACGGCCAGATGGTGATGTGCGCGCAGCTCGGCGGTGATGTCGCGGGCGCGGACATACGGGAGTTTGGCCGTGCCTATGTGCAAGTGGTGGAAGATTGCGCGCTGTTCGATGGCATTTGGAGTGTGGGCGCGCGCGAGCAGGTGTGGATGAGCCATGGCGACCGCATTTCAGCGCCGCCGCCGGGGTTTCGCACCGTTGCGGTTAGCGAAGGCGCGCCATTCGCGCTGATTGCCGACGACGCGCGGCGGTTTTACGGTGCGATGTTCCACCCGGAGGTGGTGCATACGCCGCATGGCGCGCAGTTGCTGCGAAACTTCACGCATAAGGTTTGCGGGTTATCGGGCGATTGGACGATGGCCGGGTTTCGCCAGGCGGAGATTGCTAAAATCCGTGCCCAGGTTGGTTCCGGCAAAGTTATTTGCGGGCTTTCGGGCGGGGTGGACTCTTCCGTTGCGGCGGCGTTGATCCATGAGGCGATCGGCGACCAGCTAACGTGTATTTTCGTGGACCATGGGGTGCTGCGCGGCGGCGAGGCGGAAGAGGTCGTGCGGGTGTTCCGTGACCAGTTCAACATCAAACTCATCCATCGCAATGCGTCGGATTTGTTTCTGGGCGAGTTGGCGGGGGTGACGGACCCGGAGCAGAAGCGCAAAATTATCGGGCGGCTGTTTATCGAGGTGTTCGACGAGGAAGCAACCAAGCTTGGCGGTGCGGATTTTCTCGCGCAGGGCACGCTATACCCGGATGTGATTGAATCGGTAAGTGCGCTGGGCGGCCCAAGTGTCACGATCAAGTCGCACCATAATGTCGGCGGATTGCCGGAGTTTATGAAGCTAAAGCTTGTAGAGCCGTTGCGGGAACTTTTCAAAGACGAGGTGCGCGAACTGGGCCGCGAGCTTGGCCTGCCGGAGACGATTGTAGGCCGCCATCCTTTCCCCGGGCCGGGGTTGGCCATCCGCATTCTGGGCGCGGTGACGCGCGAGGCGGTGGAGATTTTGCAGAAGGCGGATGCGATTTATCTGGAGGAGATCCGCGCTGCGGGATTGTACGATGCAATCTGGCAGGCATTCGCCGTGCTACTGCCGGTGAAATCCGTCGGCGTGATGGGTGATGGGCGGACTTATGACCAGGTTTGCGCGCTGCGTGCGGTGACGAGCACGGACGGCATGACGGCGGATGTGTATCCGTTCGACATGGTATTTCTCAGCCGAGTTTCCAACAGGATTGTGAACGAGGTGCGGGGGATAAACCGCGTGACCTATGACATTACGAGCAAGCCCCCGGCAACGATCGAGTGGGAATGAAATAACGTCTTTCGAAGGGTATCTTGGACTATCGAAATTACCCCTTAAACAATTGAAACAAAAAGTGAAAACTCGCGGTTTCTATCGGTAGCTATCGGTGGCAACCAGATTGTTTTGACGGTAACTGGCTGCCGTGCGGTGTGCCTTCAGATGCGTCGCGTTGATCATGGTCTGCTCAGGCTTCCCGCCCCGTTTGGCTAGGGCCGTGAAGATGCGGTCGAACACACCAAGCAGACTCCAACGGACGAAGCGATTGTATAAGGTCTTGTGCGGGCCATAGGCTTTTGGCGCGTCTTTCCATTGCAGCCCGTCTCGGATCACGTAGATGATCCCGCTGATCACACGCCGGTCATCAACCCGCTTCACGCCATGCGACAGCGGGAAATGCGGTGCAATGCGAGCCAATAGACGCTCATTCAGCAAGAATAAATCAGACATGGCGAAACTCCCTTTTGCCATCCCAGAATCACACCTCGCCGCGCCGACACAAGATATTAATGGGTCCTGAGCCTAGACAAACGATGTCGGTAAAAAATCTCAATTTTCGTAAAAACATTAAAATTGAGGAGAACATCTGCCACGTTCGCGCAGCATGCTGCGATGCGCGCATCTAAGCGACGCCACGGTTCTATGCCAAGGGGCGAGATCATTGACGTCATCGGTTTGGCTTTGCGGGTTCTGTGCGCCTGATTTCAGCACACCGATTTTTCGCTCGGGGTCTATGCTGCCCCAAATCCAGGCCCCGCATAACTATCGGGTGAGTGATGGTGTGTCAGGTAAAGTGCCTGCATGCGCAATCGCGGCCCTTCGGAACATATCACTCAACTTTTCTGCTGCCGGGGTGAGGGGCACAGAGGCTCGCTTAACGATGCAGATCGTCGTAGAATAAAGCTGTTCTGATACTGGTATGCGTGCCAATGTGCTTCTGATACTAAGCAATTGTTGAAATTGCCGCGGTATGGCAGCCAGCAAATCCGACGATCCCACGATAAACGTCATGCTCAACATCGATTGCGCCTTCACTGCGACGTGGGGTGGCGGAAGACCGTAGTGCTTGAACAAAAGCGCTAACTCATTGGTGGAGTTTGATGCACTGGAAGTCGTAATCCAATCTGCACCTTCCAAATCCGAAAGCGAGCCCGCATTCGCCAAGGGGTGGCCCCGGCGACAGTATATCTGACGCCAGTTTTTAAACAACGGCTCTATCGACAGGACGCCGTGGAAGCTCTGTTCCGGCAGCATAGGGCCTACGTAAAAATCAATGCTGCCTGCATGAATATCGGCTTCAACCTGGCTAAACAACGCTTCTCTGATTTCCAGCTGAACCTCCGGAGCCTGCCGCCGAAAAGGGCCTATGACCTTCGGGAGCAAACCCGCATGCGCCACAAAGGACAGGCCGACGGCCACCGTGCCGGATTGGCGGCCTGCCAATTGCGCGACTTCGTCCTGAATTCGGTCGAGTTCTGCCTGGACACCGCCAGCCCGCCGAAGAACCGCTTTTCCGATGCTGGTCAACGTCATACCGGTGCCGGAGCGTTGGAAAAGCGGTGCGCCTAATGCCCGTTCCAGGTCGTGGATGCTCCGAGTGACCGCCGGCTGGGTGATGCCCAGCTGACGCGCCGCGCCCTGCACGCTCCCCCGTTCAGCGACAGCCAAGAAACTTCTGATTTGGCTCAGCTTCATAACGTCCAAGCTTATAAGCTTTCTGCATTAGATCGGCAATAAGGGCATTAGCGGCCTGAGGACTGCGGCGTTAACGCGTGACTTGGACACAGCGAGAACCGGGACGAATCGCTCAAGAATTGACTTGGCACATGACGGAGTTACTTATGGCCTTCCTTAAAAACTGCTGGTACCTGGCGGCTTGGTCAGACGAGATCAAGGCCACCCCATTCGCGCGCATCATCCTGAACGAGCAGGTCCTGATATATAGGACAAGCGATGGAACCGCCGTCGCGTTATCCGATCGCTGTCCTCACCGGTTTGCGCCACTGCATTTGGGCGAGGTGCGGGAAGATAATATTCAATGCCCCTACCACGGGCTCCAATTCGACGGGCAAGGGAAATGCGTGTTTAATCCGCAGGCAGACGGTGCGACTCCGCCCGCTGCCAGGCTGAAAAAATATCCACTGATCGAGATTTACGGCGGCCTTTGGGTCTGGATGGGTGATCCAGCCTTAGCCGACGCCTCGACGCTGCCCGACCTGTTCTTCCTCCGGCCGGAATCAGGATATGCCCACATGGCTTCATACGTGCATGTGCAAGCCAATTATGAGCTGATGTCGGACAATATTCTCGATCTTTCCCATGTCGCTTTTGTCCATCGCGCGACGTTCGCTGCCGACGAGGCAAGCGCCGCAATCAAACCGCGCGCTCGCCAGGAGGATACGCGCGTTTACTATGAGCGTTCGTGGCGCCAGGAGCGTCCCAGCCCAATGTTTAGCGAGCTTTTCGAAATTAACGAACCTGTCGACGGCTGGAGCGACGTAATTTGGGATCCTCCAGGGCTGATGATCCATATCTTCGGGTTGACCCCAGTGGGAACGCCCCGCGAAAAAGCACGCGAAATTCGCACGCTTCACTTCATGACACCCGAAACCGACCGGTCAACGCACTACTTCTGGGCAGGCACTCGGTCATTCAGGATTGACGAACCCGCGCTCGACAAGCGGCTGCTGAGCGTTGTTGAGAGGGCGTTCGGAAACGAAGACAAGCCAATGATCGAGGCCCAGCAGGCGATGATGGGAGATACGGATTTCTGGAGTTTGAAACCTATTCTCCTTCAAAGCGACACGGCCGGCGTCCTCGCCAGGCGCGTGCTCACTAAGCTAATTACGAAAGACGCCACGGCTGATTCCGTCGAATAGCTCATTCCAGCTTAACGCAAGCGCTGCAGCCCAACCTATAAGGTTCCTGCATTAGATCAGCAATAAAGGCATTAGCGGCTTGTAAACGACGACGTTAATAACGTGGATACATACTTGAAAGGCAGTTATTATGAACGACACGACTTACGCTGCGCGGCCGCTAGAGGGAACAGCCTATGGTCGTCCTCAGTCCACCTGGGAGAACTTGCTTATCGAAGTCGGGCCTGGCACGCCTTGCGGAGAGTTTATGCGGCGATACTGGCAACCGGTCCGCGCCTCGCACAATGTCACGGAGCGGCCGCAACAAATTCGAATTTTGGGCGAAGATCTCATCCTCTTTCGCGACAAGGAAGGCCGACCTGGTCTCCTATATCCACATTGCATGCACCGCGGCACCTCTCTGATCTACGGCCATGTAGAGAATGACGGGATTCGATGCTGTTACCATGGCTGGAAATTCGATGTCGAAGGTAACTGCCTTGATCAGCCCTGCGAGCCAAAAGGCGGAATGAACCGCGCGTCCGCCCGGCAGCCCTGGTATCCAGTTCGCGAGCGGTATGGCGCTGTCTGGACCTACATGGGACCGCCGGACAAGATGCCGCTGCTCCCAGTGTTCGAGCACATGGAAGAACTCGCCCCGGACGAGCGTTACAACGTGCTCGACAACAGCTTTTCGGCTCACGCCGATCTCAATGGCCCGGATGTTGCGCCCTATTCCTGGCTGAACATAAATGACAATAACATGGACCCGTTCCATGCGTATTACCTGCATTCAAATTTTGGGACGACGCACTTCACCACCACTGCGGCTATTTTGCCGAAGGTGGATTGGGAGGAAGTCGATGTGGGAGTTATCTACAAAGCGCACAGATCCTTGCCGGACGGACGGGACATGCTGCGTATTTTAACCTGGGTGGCGCCGAACATTACGGTAAATCCCGGCGTGGTCGAGGGCAGCAACGGACATATCTCCATCTTCGTTCCGGTCGATGATAATCACGTGCGCGCCATCAATCTTTCGCGGGTAGGTCCCGACTATAAACGGCCGTTTGAAGGCACCGGGCTCGCCGAGATGAAACCTTGGACCGAAATGACCTTCGAGGAGCATCAGGACGCGCCTAACGACTACGAAGCGCAGGCAACACAGGGCCCCAACGGCTTCCCCAGCCATTCGCAGGAGCATCTGGTAACGACCGATAAGGGTATTGGCCTACAGCGCCGCGTGCTGCGCCGCGAGATAAAGAAGGTCATGAATGGCGAGGATCCCATCAATCTCGGATTCGAGCCGGGCAGGGAAGTGATCCGCGTACCGTCGGGAACCTTCTATAGCCCGGCATCGAGTAAACCGGCATCCTGAGATCTCGGACTGTCGGGTCAGGTTTTGCCGAGCAAAAATTTCGTATTTCAGGAGCAATATGATGATGCTCCTGGAATCGATCCAACAGGGAGTGGTTCAAGGTAGAATTATTGCATCGAAATGGTCGGTTTTGGGTGAAACGCCGAAATAGGGCCGTTATGAGATTTGCATTAAAAAACTAGGGAGGAAACAGTGGAAATGAGTCTAAGAACCAGCCGTTTTATGTTGATGTCGGGTGTTGCCTGCGCGGCGTTGCTTTGCGCGGGCCAAGCGGCTCATGCGTTCGATTACCAATTTGATAATGGCGTGGACGTTCGCTTCGACAATACATTACAGTATTCGGTGTTGGAGCGAACCGCGCCAGTCAGCTCTTATCTTGGTGGGCAGACCGGGGCGGCACAAAACACGAATGACGGTGATGACAATTTACGCGCCGGTATCGTATCCAACCGTGTCGATCTGCTCAGCAAGTTCGACATTAGCGACCAAGGCTACGGCTTCGACGCGACGGTCGATAGTTTTTACGATACAGTTTATAACCAAAAGACACAAAATACGAGTGGCGCCACCTACAACGCGGCGTCACAGCCGGCGGATAAATTTACGACCGCGACGGAGACTCAGGCCGGACGTAACATCGAACTTCGTAATCTTTATATCTACGGCGCGTCCACGATTGCAGGAATTCCCGTCTCGGTGCGCGTTGGCCGACTTGTAAATCTGTTTGGAGAAAGCCTGTTTTTTGCGGGTAATGGAATTTCCTATGGGAATGCGCCGATCGATGCCGAGCGTGGCGCGAGCGTACCAAATACCCAGGCGAAAGACATATTTCTGCCCGTAGGGCAGGTGGACGTTTCCGTGCAGATTACTCCATCGATATTGATGACTGCGTATTATCAGTTTGAATGGGATAAATTCAATTTTATCCCGGCGGGAAGCTTCTTGTCTCCGGCCGATCTTTTGGACGAAGGGGGTCAGCGCATTTATTTGGCGCCGATCGTGCCCTATATGAGCCCGTCGAGCCCAGGCGCCGCTGCGTATCTATATCGTGCGAATGACATCAGCGGCTCGGATACGGGCCAATTCGGTGCTGCCGTGCATTACGATCCGCCCGGTTCGAACTGGGATTTCGGAGCTTACGCCCTGCAATACAATGATACCGAGCCGGAAACTTATGTTGAACTCAGCGCTGGTGCCCCCAAGGTTGTGCCTGGCACTGCGGCAGGCTCCCCCACTGCGCTTAGCCTTGGCACATATCAACTGGTGTACGCGAATGGCATCCAAATCTACGGCGCCTCGGCAAGCACAACTGTCGGGCCCTTCAATTTCGCGGGCGAAGCTTCCGTGCGTGCTAATGAGGATCTTACTAGCACGGTTCAGGTGGCACCTGGCCAAAATGCCGGCAACAACGAACATAATGCGCTTTATGCCATTGGCGATGTCGCGCATTATCAGGCTTCGGAAATCTATCTTGGACCAAAAATACCGGACCTATGGGATTCGTCAGCGGTGCTGGGCGAAGTTGCTGGCGAAAACCTGTTTGCGATCATCAAGAACAAGGAAAATTTCAATACAGCAGCAGCTCAGCATATGGCATTTGGGCTGCGTGGTGTCGCATCAGCAACGTATTATGAAGTAATTCCCGGTCTGGATCTTAGTCCAAATGTCGGCCTTGGTTGGAATTTCATGGGCAAGTCGCCGGATTCGGGTGCGTTCAACGGGACGGGCATCGACCGTGGTGGCGATCTGACGATCGGCGTTTCGGGCATCTATTTGAATAAATGGACCGGCGGGATCAGCTATACTCGTTATATTGCGCCGCCGCAGCGCGACCCATTCGCGGACCGTGACTTCGTCGCATTCAACGTCGAACGTACTTTTTAAGGGAAACGAAAAAATGATAAAAATGAAACGGCGCTCTGTTTTGATGGCATCGGCAACCACGGCTGCCGCCGCCGCTCTGCCAAAGCTCTCTAACGCACAGGCTGTTTTTACACCGCCCGCTTACACGCCGGAAGATTTGAAAGGGCAGTTGACCCCGTTCGGTGCGGTGAAAGCGGCAAACGTGGATGGCAGCATTCCGGCCTGGACGGGCGGGGGATACCCGATGCCAGCCGATTACCAGCAGGGCGATACGCGACCGATTCCGTTCGCGGATGAGAAGCCGACAATGGTAATTACGTCGCAAAATATGGCGCAATATGCGGATAAATTATCTCCGGCGCTGCAAGCACTTTTTCAGAAGCGTCCGGATTTTACGATGCAAATCTTTCCGACGCATCGCACTGCCATCGCGCCGCAATGGGTTTATGACAATATTTACAAGAATGCGACCAACGCTCAGCTCTCGGCGGATGGGAATTCGATCAGCGGCGCTTATGGTGGTATCCCCTTCCCGATCCCGAAAAATGGCCATGAGGTGATCTGGAACCACGAACTCGCCTGGGCGGGGACAACCGCCTATTACGTCGCCGACGATCATTTCATTACGGCAGAGGGCGAAGTCGTACTTGAATCCCGCGCTAAGGCCTGGTTTCAAGCTCCATACTACTTCCAAAACGGCGAGAAGGACTTTATAGGAATTACCTTCGAATCATTTGGCGTGCCGACCGCCCCGCCATACCAGGCCGGTGGATCCATTATGAGCTTGCAAACACTTAACCAAGGCAAACAGCCGGTCGAGGCTTGGGAATATCTTGTTGGGCAACGCCGGGTACGCCGGGCGCCTGAGCTACAATACGATACGCCAGACTCCCTGACCGGCGGCACGTCGAACTGGGACGAGATCGCCCTGTTTTACGGGCAGCTCAATGAATATGACTTTAATTATATCGGCATAAAAGAAATGTACGTGCCATATAATTCGAACAAATTTAGCGAGGCGTCGCCGGATGATCAATTCAAACCACATTTTATCAATCCGGACCTTATCAGGTGGGAGCTGCATCGTTGTCGTATTGTTGAAATGACATTGAAACCAGGTTCCCGCAATGTTGATGCGCGACGGACTATGTATTGCGATGAAGACACTGGCAGCGCTGTTTTGAGCGACGTGTACGACGGCAGCGGCTCGCTCTGGAAATTCGCTCATATGATTCCATGCATTTATGGAGACGTGCCTGCGTGCAACATAGCACAGAATTTTACGATCTATGACCTTCATGCGGGCGATTACTCGATTACCGATCATGCTAGCGCAGCGATACAGCCACACTGGAAAGTGATCCCGGAATTGCCGGCATCTTTCTTCACAGCGGGCCATCTCGTAACCGCATCTGGAGCATTTTAACCTAGTTCAAAACTACGCACGCGCCACAAGTCATCGTGGCGCGTTTTTTCTTTTTTTGAGACAAAAAAGTTTTGATATGATCCAGAATGTCTACGTCATCGCTACGACCAAAGTTCTCCGTTTGTAATATATGACAATTGAGGAAAACCCGATGAATGACGCTATCTATCCGAAAGCTGCTTCGATCCCGACATTCGACGGTGATTTTTGGTCAGATGAAGTCATCCTCAATCCTTACCCGTACTATCAGAAACTGCGCGACGCCGGGCCTGCCGTGTGGCTGAGCCGGCATAATGCCTGGGCATTGACGCGGTTTGAGACGGTGAGGGACGGGCTGCTGAATGCCGAGGTGTTCTCCTCCGCCAAGGGCTGTACGATGAACGAGCCCGCGAACCAGGGGGCCGAAGGCGTCATGCTCACGACAGATGATCCAAAACATTTAGAGCTGCGCCGGGTGTTCGCGAAGCCGCTGCTACCGGGTTCGCTGGCGCCGTTAAAAGTCCGGCTTACCGAACTGGCCGAGAAGCGGATTAGCGAACTGGTGGCGCGCAAACGCTTTGACGCGGTGCTGGACCTCGCGCATTTTCTCCCCCTCACGGTCGTGACCGAGTTGGTTGGACTCAGCGAAGAGGGTAAGGAGAAAATGCTCGGCTGGGCGGCGGCCATCTTTAACGCCTTCGGCCCGATAAGCAGCCCCCGGACGATCGAGGGCCTTGAGATTTTGGTAGAGGCCTTTGGCTATATCGAACGGCTCGATCGCAGCGAGCTGGACCAGAACGGCTGGGGTGCGGCTTTGTTCCGCGCCGCCGACGATGGCAAGATTACCCATGCTTCCGCAAAGGCGATGCTGATAGACTATCTTACCCCCGCGTTGGATACGACGATCAACGCGACCTCCGCATTGATCGAGTTGATGGCGAACAACCCGGACCAATGGCACAAGCTGCGCGCCAATCCGGCGCTGATTTCAAGCGCGATCGACGAGACGATTCGCATGGAGTCGCCGATTCGCGCGTTCTCCCGCTATGTCACAACGGATTTCGAGATTGGCGGCGTAACGCTGAAGGAAGGCTCACGCGCACTCATGCTCTATGCCTGCGCTAACCGGGACGAACGCCGTTTCGAAAACCCGGAACGCTATGACATCGAGCGCAAGGCGCGCGACCATCTTGGCTTTGGTTATGGCACGCATGTTTGCGCCGGGATGCATCTTGCAAAACTTGAGATTACCACGCTGCTGGAAATCCTCATCCGCAAGGTTGAGCGGTTCCGCATCATCGAATCGCAACGTACACCGCATAACACGTTACGCGGCGTGGCGAAGCTGATCGTCGAAGTAGTTGGCTAAAAACGTAACGAACGGGCTTTATTGCCAAGCGGCATGGGCCAAACCATCTCTTGGGAAAGCGTTAGCATGATCAAAATCGAAGATGTATCCCACGTTGCGTTCCGCGCGCCGGATTTGGCTAAGATGCAGCGTTTTCTTGTAGATTTCGGGTTGTCCGTCACGCATGAGAACAATCGTCTTTATGCGCGCGGTCTGGGGCCAGCACCTTATGTGCATATTACGGAGCAGGGCGAGCCGGGTTTCGCGAGTCTTGGCCTGCGCGCGGCCTCGGTTGAGGACGTGATCGCGCTTGGCCATGCCGAGGGCGTGGAACCGCAGCCTGTCACGCGCCCCGGCGGCGGCATGGCGGTCACGCTGCGCGATCCTGATGGCTATCTCGTGGAAGTTCTGGCCGGGCAGACGCCGGTAGAGACGCAAACCTTGCCCGACAGCGACGGCTGGAACAGCGCGCGGGAGAAGGCCCGGCTGCGTAAGCCCAAGCGTACCGGCCAGGCTGCGGCGCATGTTGTACGGCTTGGTCACTGCGTGCTGAGCGTATCGGATTTCCGGCGCTCGGAGCGCTGGTACAAGGAGCGTTTCGGCTTCATCACATCGGACGAGATCGCCGCCTCGCCGGAGGTTTCCATCGGCGCCTTCCTGCGCTGCGACCGTGGTGAAATACCTACCGATCATCACACGTTGTTTCTCATGCAAAACCCCGCCGGAGTCGGCTTTCATCATGCGGCGTTCGAGGTCGTGGATGTGGACGATCTGCATGCGGGCCATGTCCGGCTCGCCCAGGCGGGCTATAAGCCGGAATGGGGCGTCGGCCGGCATTTTCTCGGCAGCCAGATCTTCGACTATTGGCGCGACCCCTGGGATAACACGCTCGAGCACTGGACCGATGGCGATCTTTTCACCGCCGCGGATGGCTCTCGCGTCGCGCCGCTTTCCGACCTTTTGGCCGTACAATGGGGCCCGGCCCCGCCGCATATGGGTTGAACAAGATGACTGAAACGCTCTCTTGCGAAATTCTGATCGTGGGCCTCGGCCCGGTGGGCGCCACGCTCGCCGGGCTGCTCGGCGACTCTGGCATCGATGTGCTCGCGATCGACAAATCCACGGAAATTTTCCCGCTGCCCCGGGCCGCGCATTTCGACCATGAGATCATGCGGATTTTTCAGGAACTGGGCGTGGCGGAGGAGGTTCTGCAACACGCGCGCGTCCCCAACGGCTATGAATTCCGCAGCGCCAGCGGCGAGGTACTGGTCAGCTTCGAGGCGATGGCAAAAACCCTCGCCCCGTCCGGCTGGGCCGCGGGCTTCATGTTCAACCAGCCGGGGCTGGAGGGCGCGTTGCGCGCCAAGCTCAAAGCCTTGCCAAATGTCCGGCTGCTGCTCGGCGCGGCTTTTGAAAATCTTCATGTCCAGGCGGACGGCGTAAACGTCGAGGCCGCCGGGCCTGACGGTCCGGTCAGCATCATCGCACGTTACGTTGTCGGTTGCGACGGCGCGTGGAGCCCGGTGCGCGAGGCGGTCGGCAGCCGGCTGGAGGATCTGCAGTTCGACGAGCCTTGGCTTGTCGTCGATGCGATTCCCCGCCCCGGCGCGAAGCTGCCGGAGGTGAACTTGCAAATCTGCGATCCTGCCCGGCCGACCACTTGCGTACCCATGGGGCCTGGCCGGCATCGCTGGGAGTTCATGATGCTGCCGGGCGAGAAGCCTGCGGATGTGCTGGACGATGATTTCATCGCGGGGCTGCTGGCGAAGTGGGAGACGGATGTCGCGATCGAACGCAAGGCGGTTTATCGCTTTCACGGGCTTGTCGCGGAAAAATGGCGGGTCGGTCCGGTGCTCATCGCGGGGGACGCCGCGCACCAAACTCCACCCTTCGCGGGCCAGGGCATGTGCGCGGGCATCCGGGATGCTGCCAACCTCGCCTGGAAGCTGGCCGCGATTTTGCGCGGGGGCGCCGCCGATACACTGCTGGACAGCTATCAGATCGAGCGTGAGCCGAATGCCCGCGCCTATATCCAGCTTGCCATCGACATGGGCAAGGTGGTCTGCACATTAGACCCCGAACTGGCGCGGCAGCGGGACGAACAGATGCTCGCGGCCCGCCGTGCCGGGATCACCCCCATTCCGCCCGCCGTGCCGCCGCCGCTGGGCGGGCCGTGCATTCTGGAAGGTACACCCGGTGCAGGCGAACTCTTTCCCCAACCCGTCTCGGAGCGTGACGGCGAGACGCTGCGGCTGGACGATGCGCTGGGCCATGGCGCCTGGCTTATCGCGGCTTCGCCCGCGGCCGCGGCGCCTGATGTTTTTACCATAAGCCTGGATGATGCCCGCTTGGCTTTATTCCGGGAGCAGGTTACGGCCTGGCTGGCGGCGCACGGCGTTGCGGCGGTTCTGGTACGGCCAGACCGTTATGTCTTCGGCACCGGCGAGCCCGGGCATCTGGCCGCCGCCTGGTCGCAAGCTCTGGCAGCGCCTGCCCCCGCCGAAGCCTTGCTGATCGCCGCGCAGACCGCGGAAGAAATTTTGCGGCGGCCGCGCGCAGCCCCAAACACGGCAGCGTAATTACAAATATCAACGGGAAACACCATGCCAAAACCGCAAACGATCGATGTCCACGCGCATTTTCTGCCGCCCGTTTATCTGGAGGCGCTGAAGACCGCGGGCCTTAAAACCCTGGATGGCGGTATCCCGGTCCCGGACTGGTCGCCCGAGCGCGCGCTGGCCAGCATGGACGAGATCGGCGTCACCGGCGCGCTGCTCTCTATCTCCTCGCCGCATGTGGCCTTTCTGGAGCCTGCCCAAGCCGTAGCCCTTTGCCGGTCGGTCAACGATTATGCCGCCGAGGTCAAGCGCCGCCACCCCACCCGCTTCGGCGCCTATGCCATTCTGCCGCTGCCGGATATTGTCGCCAGTCTGGCGGAGCTGGAGCGCGGGCTGGATGAGCTGGCGCTGGATGGTGTGGCGCTGCCAACCAATGCGGAAGGCGTTTATCTCGGCGATGCAAAGCTGGCGCCGCTGCTGGAAATGCTGGACGAACGCAAGGTCACGGTGTTCATCCACCCCACCTCGCCCTGCTGTTTTGAGGCGTTCGGGCTGGAACTGCCCGCGCCGATGATCGAGTTCCCGTTCGACACCACAAGGACGGCTGCCAGCCTGATGTTCTCCGGCGCATTGTTGCGCCATCGCGGTATAAATTTCATCCTGCCCCATGCCGGCGGTACGCTGCCCATGCTCGCCCCGCGCATTGCCATGGTCGGCAGCCTGCCCGCCTTAGGGGAGCGCTCTATCCCCATGCAGGAAACGATGGCGGCGTTCGCCCGGCTGCATTACGATACCGCGCTCGCGGTCACGCCGCAGCAAATCGCCGCACTTCGTGCTTTGGCGCCGGCATCGCAAATTCTCTACGGCACGGATTTTCCGTTCGCTCCGGAAGCCGTGGTGCGAATGGCGGAAACCGCTTTCCAGGCGCTGGACTTTACGCCGGATGAACAGAAAATGGTCCGCTCCGGCAACGCAACACGCCTGTTCGGCAAATTTGCCGCAAGCTGCTGCGGGCATCAGCACTGACATAGGGAAATTAACATGGCAAAATCCGTTATCATCAGCTGCGCGATCACCGGCTCGCTGCATGTCCCCAGCATGTCGCCGCATCTGCCCATCACGCCGGATGAAATCGCGTCCGAATCGATTGCGGCGGCGGAGGCGGGTGCGACCATCCTGCATCTGCACGCGCGCGACCCGCAGGATGGCCGCCCCGCCTTCTCGCCGGAATTATTCAAGCAGTTCCTGCCACGGATCAAACAGGCCACCGGCGCGGTGGTGAACATCACCACCGGCGGCGGTCCTGGCATGAGCCTCGACGAGCGCCTCGCCGCCGCTGAATGGGCCAGCCCGGAGATGACCTCGCTCAACATGGGCACCATCAACATGGCGCTGTTCCCGGTCGCGGATAAGATAAAGGAATGGCGCTACGGCTGGGAGAAGCCGTTCCTCGAAGGCACGCGCAGCAGTTTTTTCAAAAATACTTTCGCGGACATCGAATCGGTGTTGAAGCGTCTGGGCGAAGGCCACGGCTCGCGCTTTGAGTTTGAATGCTACGATGTCGGGCATCTGCACAACCTCGCATGGTTTCTGGACCAGAAGCTCTACGAGCCGCCGCTGTTCATCCAGTTCTGCATGGGCATCATGGGCGGCATCGCGGCAGAGATCGACCACCTGCTGCACATGGTCCGCACCGCGCAACGGCTGTTCGGGCCCGATGTAGAATGGTCCGTGCTCGCCGCCGGGCGGCACCAGATGCCGATGGCGACGCATAATGCGCTGCTTGGCGGCAATGTGCGCGTCGGGCTGGAAGACAGCCTCTATCTCGACCGCGGCCATCTCGCCACTTCCAATGCCGAGCAGGTCGCCAAGATCAAGCGTATTCTGGGCGAGCTGGGCTACGCCATCGCCACACCAGACGAAGCCCGCAACAGACTACGCTTAAAAGGTGCAGATCAGACTAATTTCTGATAAAGATTTTCGATGAAACTCGTCCGGTTTATCGAAAACAAAATTATTTACATCAGCAAGATGGTAAACAGTCGCGTCTTCGCTTTTGTTTAAGGAAAAATATGTCAAAAGAAATGAGAGATTCCGTAAACATCACGCGTGTAATTACCGAGGCGCCCTTCAGCGCATTTCTCGTCAGCATCATCGTACTATGCGGCGCGGTTGCGTTTTTAGACGGGTTGGACTCCACTTCCATTGGCCTTACAGCTCCGCTGATTATTCTTGCCTTGAAGTTATCGCCAGCACATCTCGGGCCGATTTTTTCTGCGGCAATTTTTGGCGCAATGCTGGGTGCGCTCAGTTTCGGCTCGCTTGGCGACCGCTTCGGCCGTAAGCGCATGCTGGTCATCGCGACGCTGCTGTTCGCCGCGTTTACGATCGCCACCGCTTTCGTGGCATCATTTGAGAGCCTGATCGCAATTCGCTTTCTTGCAGGCATAGGACTTGGCGGTGCGGTGCCATGCTTTATCGCGCTCGCCTCTGAATATGCACCAAACTCGCACCGTGCGATGGTTACGAGCTTTGTCTGGGCCGCTTATCCTACGGGCGGAATTTTAGGCGCGTTTTTGAATGCCTGGCTGCTTTCACGCTTCGGTTGGCATTCGATCTTTGTTGTGGGCGGCGGCCTTGCAATGCTCGCTTTCCTGGCACTCATCTTGTGGCTGCCAGAATCCATCCGCTTCTTGCTCGTGAAAAACCGGAATTCGAGAGATATTCATCGCATCGCGGGTCGTATTGTGCCGGGCCTGAATTCAAACGAGCAGATTATCACAAGTGACGAACAAACCGGGGGCGCGCCATTCAAAAATCTTTTTATAAACGGCGAGGCGGTACGAACCGTGCTGCTTTGGATTCCGTTTGTTGTTCTTTCCGGGACTGCATCGGGCGTGCTTTGGATTCCGAGTCTGATGCACGAACACGGGATTTCCTTACCGAAGGCCTCCATTGTTCTCGGTATTAGCGGCATCGGTTCAATTTTCGGTGCGGCGAGCGCGGGGCGTTTGATGGAAAAATTTGGGGCAGTTGCGATATTGGCTCCTGCCATGATTCTCGGCGGCCTATCCACCGCAGTCGTGGGCTATTTCGCAGGTTCGCTGGACGCCATGTTGATCGATGTGATTTTTCTCGGCACATGCGTTGGTGGATTGAGTGCCGCGGGCCTCCTCGCGCTGGCAGCAGTTACCTATCCCATCTCCATGCGGTCAACTGGGCTCGGCTGGGCAAGCGGCATTGGGAGGCTTGGACAGGTAATCGTGCCTTTGCTGACCAGCCTAGCCCTGCTGCATCATTGGCAGCTTTCTGAAGTTTATGTCTTACTCGGCATTAGCATGATCATCGGAGCGGGATCGGTTATAATGCTCCAGCGTCAGACCGACAGGCAGAAATCGATGAATCTGCCGATAGCGAAGGTTTCCGCTCCATGAAGTAGCGCATCGGTCTGGCCATCGGTGTCGCCGGTTCCGGCAAGAGCACGCTGCTCAAGCCTCTCGTCAAGGCCTGGCAGGATGACGGCCGCATGGTATTCGGCGTTGCCCTGGCTTGGCGGCAGTCCGATGATCTCGCCGAAGCGGGCATCTCCGCGTTCAATACGCAAGCTGTTGCCTCGTTCCTGTGTAGCGTGAAGGTGGACAAAATTGCTCTCGACCGCAATTCAGTGGTCGTGGTGGACGAAGTCGGCCTGCTGGGTACCCGGCAGCTCAACGATATTTTGGCGGTTCAGAAGAAGACCGGCTTTCAACTGGTGATGATTGGTGATCCGAAGCAGATGCAGGCGGTTGAAGCCGGGTCCGTCATCGAATTGCTACGCTGGGCGCTGGGCAAAAACAGCATGCCGGAGGTTGGCAAGCTCGGTACGTCAGAATGACGCTGAGGAGCGTGAGAAGGCGCTGATGTTCCGCAACGGCCAGACGGCCGAAGTGCTCCGGCGCAAGGAGGTGAACGGCACACTGCGGATCGCACCGGGCGGTTATCGTGAAGCCGTTGCCTATATCGCTAAGCTTTGGGAGCAACGCCGGGCGGCAAATCCGGATCGTCCTGGGTTTACCCTATCGGTCAGCGCACCGACCAATGCCGAGGCGCATGACATCAGCGTCGCCATCCGCGCCTGGCGTTCGCGATTGCGCTCCATCACGATCATCTCGACAAGTTGGCGCATGCTACAACAAGATTGCCAAATTCGTGGGCTGCTGCGACGAGGGCGGCCGCCACAGTAATCTCAAACCCACCCGTTGTTTCCAGCACCACCAATTTAGGTGACAATTTCTGCAGCCTTGAACAAAGCTCCTCAAGCCCATCGCCATTGCGCGCCACCGCAAAAGCCTCGCCGCTAGGGCGGATATGAACGTCCAATCGATCTTTGGAAACATCAACGCCGACAGACATAGCAGCCTCCGCCATGAGAGGGGCCTTAACCCGCGCTTGCACATTCGGGTTCCTCTTGCAGTGACCCTCGTGAATGTTCGGGATAAACAGCCCGATTACCGGCAGGGAACCACCCTTCGTTCCAGGCTCAAACGCCTCGGCGTACCCCGGTCTCCTGCCGGCAACCACCTTCCCAAAAGGCTTAAAAGAAAGGCAAATCAGAGATACAAGCAGAATACTGGCAAAAACTCGAAGAAAAAGGTAAAGGGTTGCACAGTCACGCTAAGTTCCAGACACCGGTGAAGAAGCGAGGCTTGGGCCGGTAGGTTCTCTACCGTGAAAGAAATCGACACCTCCGGCGGAGGCGCGCGGAACGCAGTATTTCGCGGCACATCCCGACGAAGCGCGACGGATCGTCGCAGGCCGCCGGGACGGCTCGATCAGGGGGCAACGAGTGCCCTAACGCCCAACAGGCTTTCACCGAAACGGAAGGCCGTGAGCGTTTCAAGAGATTCATGGGGCATTGAAGGCGGCGGGGCTTAGCCGCCCTGCCCCCTGCGACGACAAAAGCCGCGGTCGGTGTCCATAAACCGCGCCAGCATCGGGGCTTCGAGCTGGGTGCCCACATCAACATGGCGGTGGTGCCGGCGGCGGGGCAGCGAAAGCGTAGTCCGCCTCTCGTCTGGTTTGAAAGCGGCGCTTCCGGCTGCCGATGCCGGGAAGCGCCCTTCGCCGGGCGCGGCTATCCCATGGCGTTCGTCGTTCGTGGAAGACCAGGCGGTCGATGTTGTAGACATCGCGGTCCGGATTGCCGATGTTACCTAAGTTCGCGAGAAACGTCGATGAAGAGCGCGCGCAGCCAGCGAATGGAAGGATCCATTTCCGAGGCGCGATCCCATTGCAGATGGATCGAAATCGGCGGCACATCGTAGGGCAGTTCAAGGACACGTAAATTCAGTGCCGGATTTGTCAGCATTGCCAGCCGCCGCGGCATCGTTGCGATAAAATCACTGTTTGCGACGAGTTCCGGCATGAGCAAATAGCTCGTCGTCGAGACCCCGGTAAGACGTGGATGACCCATCAGGCGCAGCATCGTCGTCTCGCTGCTTTCGAACCCGCTGACTGCCAAGGTGCGCGGCAGCACGTGCTTCGCTGCCAAAAAATCGGTGAGGGTGATCGTATCACCGATCGTGCGGTTGTCGCGTGAGGCGATACATACCAGGTCCTCCTCGAACCGGCTCACGGAGGGCTGGTTAGGATCGATGGCAAAGGACGGACCGACGACCAGTTGGATATCGTTGCTCGCAAGGCGGCGATTGTCGGCGAAGCTGGAGAGCTGAACGAGCGACAAGGCGATGTTCGGTGCCTCACATGCCAGACGCCGGCAAACGCGGGTCGAAAGATGGTGTGGATGGCATCGAGCGCCAGAACCGAATAGGTTCCTCTCATCAAGGCCGGCTCGACATCGAGACGACCGAGCGCCAGCGTATCGAGTTGCAGGACTAGGCTGCGGACCGGATGGCGCATACGTTCGGCAAAGGCAGTAGGAACGAGGTGACGGCCCGACCGCACCAACAGCGCGTCGTCGAAATGAGCCCGCAGCCGTGTCAGTATGCCGCTCATGGTCGTCTGCGCCATGTTGAGGCGGTCAGCCGCCCGCGTAACGTTTGTCTCGGTGAGGAGGGCGTCGAGCGCGACCAGGGTGTTAAGATTGAGATTGCGGAAACGCATCGACGATCCATCGGAATTTTCGTTAGCATGGTGTATCTAACAGTTCGTCAAGTACCCCCCAAGGGGATATCTAGGCCGGAACTTCGCTTGGCAGGAGACCAAGATGTACCCCTTTGGTAACGGTCTGGAATATCCGCGCAATCAGTGGTGGATCGGCGCACTGAGCGACGAAGTCGGCCGCTCGTTGCTCGAGCGACGGATCCTAGGCGAGTTGGTGGTCTTCTTTCGCACCGAGGCAAGACGGCCCGTTGCCTTGATGGGCTTGTGCCCGCATCGGCTTTACCCACTCGCGCTAGGTGAACTGATTGGGGACACCATTGCATGCGGTTATCATCGCTTTCGGTTCGATGGGGCTGGGAAATGCGTCTCGATCCCATCTCAGGAGAAATTTCCCAGTGGCTTCCGGACACGGACGTTCCAGCTCGTCGAGCGGCCGCCCTTTGTGTGGATCTGGACTGGCGACGACGCCTTGGCCGAGACAACGCCGCTCCCCGACTATAAGCAAGCCGCACTTGGACCAGAATATTATACGCTTACTTAAGGGCCTATACATCTCAACGCGCGATATCCTCTGCTGATCGAAAACTTGTTCGATCTGACCCATCTCAACTTCATTCACGGCAATTCCATCAAGAGCCGGATCATGTTCAAGACGCCGCCGGAGGTTCGTCAAAACGGGTCTGAGATCAGCGTGATACGCGAACTGCGCAACTCACCGGTGACCCCATTCGACCGACGGGCGTTCGGCGAGGCGGTGATCGATGCTTTGCCGGATCCGCGTTTGGACACGGACACGCTTACGACGATGCTCAGTCCAGCGCTGCTCGTTAGCGGCTTCGACTGCTGGCATGCGGGCCATTATCTTGAGCCCGACAAGCGCCTCGGAACGATCCGCTTTCTGCACGGCGTCACACCCGAGACGCCGACCTCGACGCACTATTTCGCTGGCTTCTCGCGCGACGTATGTGTCGGCGACACGGCTTACGACGCGCATTTCCTCGAAACGGATCAGATCGTGCGCGGCGAAGACGTGGTCGCCGTCGAGGCAATCGAGCGACGTATCATATGCGAACGAAGCTTAGCCGGCGAGATCTCTGCGGCGGCCGATGCGGGTGCGCTGCGCGCAAGGCGGATGATAGCTGCAGCGATCCAAGCCGAGCGGTAAGACGAGGACCATTCAGATCCTACTGCTGCTCACAGCACTCATCTTGTCAGCGCTGACCACTATACCGTCACGGAATACCACTCCACAACAATAAGTAGCAGCAAACCCGCATTCCCGAAATTCGATCCTTTGTGGGAAAGCGCCCGCAGGTGCTAGGCCACGTGGACATAGGTTAGCCACAGGAGAGCTGATAAGAGGTATCGCCCTGACCAGGAAAAATTTTCTGTTCCTCGGTTCAGAAGCCGGGGGGAGCGCGCCGTAGTTCTTTATACCGTTCTTGAAACAGCTAAATTGAACGGACTTGATCCCGAAGCCTATCTCGCAGATGTAATCGACCGTATGGCCAAAGGTCATCCCATAAATCGGCTCAGCGAACTTTTGCCGTGGAATTGGAAACAGCAGAAAGTTAAGCTGGCCGCATAGACAGCGCGGCCACTGGCTGACGCATACTATGTGACCGCAACGTGGCTGAATTCAACGTCTCACGTTGAATACTGCAAAGCGAGTCATTTCTCACCATTAACGTCAGTTTGTCTCATGTTTCCATTCTTATAAATCATTGATTTAGCTGAATTCGCGTCTCATCGTTAAGTACATTGCGACACTAAGCGGTCGATGTCCGTTTCAGATGATCAAAACGGGCGCGTATGCGCTCAAAGTGCCTTTATAGGGATTTCCATGAGATAGCGCAGCCGATCGATCCCGCTCTGAACGTCATCGAGGTCCGAGCGCAGCCACTCGTTCACGGAACCGATGTACAAAGCGAACAGCAGTTCCGCGGCTTGCTCTATGTTGCAGTTGGCCGAAATCATTCGCATCTGCTTAGCCTGAAAGAGCCAGGAAATCAGAGCGGCTCGCAACATGGCCCGACGCTTGAGGATAGTGGCCACGTAAGGGTTATCGGTATTGCCGAGCTTGGGAAGGACGATCCGGCTCAACTCCGGCTTGTTCGCCCAGAACCTGAAAGTGAACGAGAAATAATCTATCACTTGGTTTAGCAAAGGTTCGTCCGGCTTGACGACAGTGAAGACCGGCTCTAGGCGCTCAAGATCTTCTACGAACAACATTGCGGCCAGCCCGGCCTTGTCCGTGGCGTAAGCCGAGACAGTTCCGAACCCGACATCGGCCAGCCTAGCCACCTCTCGCATCGGCGTCTCATGGAAACCATGGGTCATGAACAGCTCGCGGGCAGCCCTGGTGATGGCGGTAAGCTTCTCGGCTTTGCGCCGCTCCCGGAGACCAGACTGCATTTCTTGTCCTTTCGTGGCCGCATCGACCGATTTAACAATCTTGTCGTCTACGATGACGAAAAACAACCCCTTGTCCCAAAACAATCGTGATCTAAAAAGGACCGACGCTACTTGGCAATCAGACTTGAACCGTTTTTGCTGGCGCGGTTGGTCGGAGGATGGCGTAACGAGTAGGCATAACGAGATGCCCTGTTGTAGGCGAGGCGTCCATGGTTGGCGGTCGACGTTGCTGCGCAGATCGCCGCTGCTGCTGTCAGCTTCCAGATGGCGACAGACGAGATCGCGGGACTTTCCGCAGAAAGCCACTCGCGCAGATATTGTCTCGCGCAGATATTGTCGTCCGTGCCGTTCTACCTCGTCTCGAGGCAAAGGCACAAAAGCGGCACCCTAGCCATGTTTCCCAGGACCAGGTCGTCCGGGTGGGGTAGGGCGCCGAAGAAGCTTGGCGACAAGGTCGACGGGAGTCGCGCATCACTATTGACGAGCCGGCAAAAATCGATCAAGATCATATTAGGTCATGTTCAGTTAATCCAGATTGTGAGCTTTAGTTCGTCCGCTCCCGAACTTGAACGCTCTCCGTTTAAAGAAAGTTTGAAAGATGTCTGACGACTCCGTAAGTGCCCAATCCATCGTGAATGAATGTCGCAATCGCGGCTACCTAGCCAAGCAGTTATTCGTCGTATTCACGATGCCGACCAACGGTATCGGACCGGTAATGGAAAATCTCGCTACGCACCTCACCTTTCAGGAAAAGCTCGAGAACGAGGGTATCATGTTCGCGGCAGGTCCTAACTGGACGGACGATGAGCAGAATTGGGAGGGCGATGGGCTGGTAGTCTATCGTGCGGGTTCGCTCGCGGAAGCGCAGAGCATCGCGGCGAAGGATCCAATGCATACCAGCGGCGCGCGCACCTATCGTGTTCGCCCATGGCTCGTGAACGAAGGCAAAATGACGATTGAACTGGGCCTGGCGACGGGTCGGTTCAAACTGATCTAGGCTAAGATCGTGCCGTTGATCAGCTGCCGAGCTACTCCAAGAGCACATACGCCGTTAGGGGCTATCTAGCTCGCCGCGTATCTGGCGACCAACTTAGGTGAGACATTCCGTGTTAGAACTCTTTCATGCCGGTTTAACGACGTGTTCAAAGAAGGTGAGGCTTTGCCTTGCGGAAAAGGGACTGGACTACCGTAGCCACTATCTGGACCTGCGTAAGTTCGAGCATCACCGGCCGGAATATCTGGCGATCAATCCCAACGGGGTCGTTCCGACATTAGTGCATGACGGGGAACCAATCATCGAGTCGATGCTGATCAATGAGTATATCGACGCCGTATTTCCGGACCTGCCGTTGCGACCGAACGATCCGCTCCAACTGGCACGCATGCGGCTATGGACCAAGCTTGCCGACAATTATGGGCTGGCCGCAGTCGTGCCGAATACTTGGGCCTATTATCAGCCACTCCTGTCGAAGATGAGCGCGACAGAATTTGAACATATGATCGCCAACGTACCCACGGCAGAGCGGCGCGAACAATGGAGAAAAGCGTCGGACAACAGCTTCTCCTCGGAGGACCACGATAAAGCGCGAGCGGCAGCGACGCGGATTGTCGAGAAGATTGAAGCTGGTATCGGCGAAGGACCTTGGTTGATGGGGGACATCTATTCCCTGGCAGACATCGACCTATTGCCCTACGTGGACCGCGTGACGTTTTATTTTCCCGACGTGCTCGGCGCGGGAAATAGCAAGCAGCGCACGCTCGCTTGGCTGACACGAATGCGCGAGCGGCCCGCGGTTAAAGCCACCTACACGCCCTCTGCCGACGCGCCAGCAAGCGTCGTCCCACTCGCGGGCCAGGTTTGATATAACATGTTTGACGTCCTAAGGGCAATTGAACCCGCAAGCCACGGCGCTGCGGTGATGGGGATGAGACAGACGGCACAATAAGGTTTATTGGGTTCAATGCAGATCATTTGCACATCGGGGCGGTGAAGGGTCACGGCGTCGTTCATGTGATCCAGATGAGCAGCTTATGACGATATCGAACCGGGCGTAACGAAGAAGCTCGCCGAGGCGCTCGTCGCGTGAGCTTTAATTCATTCTAATCTGGAGTCGTGCATGTCTGATACTGATAAGGTGTTGCTTGCGAGGCTGTTCACGGAAGCGCAGTCGCAAAACGGGTGGCGTCCCGACCCCGTCAGCGACAAGCTGCTCCAAGCAGCGTACGAAATTGCCAAGTTCGGCCCAACCTCGATGAACACGCAACCGATGCGCATTCTGTTCCTTAGCTCCGGCAATACTGCATCTCCATGCGCGCGATCAACGCGACGGCCGGCCTTCTCCAGACCCGAAGCTGTTCATGGACTTTCTGCCTCGCATCACCTGGCGGCTTCAAACGCCGAGCAGGTCCGCAAGGTCCGCGCGGTATTGGAATCGCTCGACCATGAAATTGCCACGCCGGAAGAGGCCCGCGCAGTGTTGAACCTAAAAGGAGCGGATCGCGTTGGATTCTGATTCTGTAAAACCTTTCTTCGCTCGAACAGACAGCGAGCCGGCTGTGAATGAATCAGATCAGATGCGTTTTGGAAATCGCTTCACTAAGATAGAAAAAAGCTCTATCTACAGAACTTCGGATACTCACACTCAGCGTAAAACCGCTCTAGCGGAGCGCACCGCGCCCTGAGAGATGATATCGCCGTCCAATAGGCTTTGCCGCTGACCTCCCGCTTTTTCTGCGCCCGGCCCCGTTATCGATAAATAAATGAACTCACACCGTTCTTTGTCGGAATGAAAGCGCCGACTGCGCTGCCCGCGATTTAAGAATGGTCCCGAAAACTGGACAGTTTTTATGGGAAAGTTCAAAGAGACGGACAAAATTTGGAGGAGCGCCGCTTGACGAGATGCATTACCGTTGAAGAAGCCTTCGTGACCGCGGAGATCGCCGCCGCCTGGAAACCCGTGCTGCACAGCAGCGATTGCGAACCTGGCTTCAAAGCCATGGGAAATTCCATTCTTGCCGAGACGCCCGCCAACGCCACGCTGCACAGCCGGCTGCTCGACATCGGGCAGGGCCGGATCGACCACATGGACAGCATTGGCGTGGACATGCAGATTCTGTCGCTCACATCGCCGGGCGTGCAGGTTTTCAAGCCCGATCTGGCGACCGCCCTGGCACGGGATTCGAACGACGCACTGGCCACAGCGGTCCGGGCTTTCCCTAAGCGCTTGGCGGGTCTCGGCGCGGTGGCGCCGCAAGACCCAGCGGCGGCGGCCAAGGAAATCAGCCGCTTCAAATCACTCGGATTGTGCGGCGTCATCATCAATTCGCACACCTTCGGCGAATATCTCGACCTGCCGAAATTCGCGCCGCTGCTGGAAGCCCTGGAAGCAGCGCAGCTCCCCCTTTATCTGCACCCGCGCGAGCCATCCCCAGCAATGGTCGGCCCGTATCTCGATTACGGGCTATATTTTGCCGGCTGGGGTTTCGCGGCGGAAACCAGCCTGCACGCCATGCGCCTCATCATGTCCGGGGCGTTCGAACGCTTCCCTAAGCTCAAGATCATTCTTGGTCATATGGGCGAGGGCATCCCCTTCTGGCTACAGCGGATCGACAACCGCTATTTGCTGCAAGTGAAGATCGGGGCCGTGGAAAAACTTCCGCTGCTGCCGAGTGAATATTTTCTCAATAATTTCTACATCACCACCGCCGGTGTCACTTCCATGCCAGCGCTGCGGTTATCCCTCGATATGCTCGGCCCGGAGCGGATCATGTTCGCGGCGGATTTTCCCTATGAGGACGACGCAGAGGCAGTCGCTTTCTTGAAATCTGCGACGCTGAGCGAGGAAGAGCGACGGCTCATTTCACATGCGAATGCCGAGCGTATCTTCGGGCTTTCTAGTCTAGTAGCGGGATGACATCAGGCCGAATCGTAAAGTGATCTGCCTCAATGTCTAAATTGTCCTCTAAAATCATCCCGGTCTAGCTGGGCCTGACGCTCAGCGCTACGGCGCGTTAGTTGTTCTTGTGCCTATCGGAGACTCGCTGGCCGCTGCTGGGATTTTGTCAAACCGCCGGGTAACAAGTTCCGGTTCCGTCACTTTCTGACAAGCTTTGCATCATCGGCGCTCATGCCAAGGACCCGCAAAACTGATATCCAACGGCGCGCATTGTAATATCCCGACCGGCCGCCAGGGCGGCGCTTACGCCCGCAAAATGGCGAGGTGCGAGTTCGATAACGAATTCGTGTTGAGCGGCCCGGCGAATCGCTCCTGCTCAATGTCAAGCGGGACATCAAGCCACATGTAACGCGAAATATCGTCCTTGAATGCATCGAGCCGAGCTTCCTATCGTTATCGGAAAAACCGAGAAAGGCGTTAAAACGGCAGATGCTTTGGACTATATCGCCGGATAATGCGTGCTTCAATGATGGGACGTTACGGGATTATCAACGTAAGTCCACCCAATGGACGATCGGCAAGAACTTCGACAGTGCGAGTGCTTTTGGTCCGGAGTTTGCCACGCCCGATGAGCTGTCCCGGGCGCTACTGGGCTGAGAATTGTCGCACGGCTTAATGGCGCGGTGATGCAGGATAGCAACACCGGCGACATGATCTTCGACGCAACCACGTTGGTCGATTTTGTCGGAAACGATGACACTTGAGCCGGGCGAGATAATTGCCACAGGCACGCCGTCTGTTGTTGGATATGCGCGCACCCCGCCCGTATTCATGCGACCCGGCGACCGGATCGAAGTTGAGATCGAACGAATCGGGACACTCAGCAATATTGTGGCGTAGCGTGCAGAACATTGAAGAGCGCGAGCGATGGTAACTCCCATCGTGATTTCAGCCGGGCTGGTGGCATTACCGGCGAGCCGATCAACAGCTTCGTGCGCGCTCGTTTGGATCGCGTCTACGCTGACGGCTCTCGGCATGATTCGGCATGGCGCTGACGTGCGTTCCCGCGAGGACAACGCGATTATACGCTGCCTTGGCGGATGTCCTTTCTGGCCGAGAGCGAGTGATGTCGGCGCTATTGACACTGGTTGCAAAGCAACCTTATATCCGATTGCAATCTAAAAAGGTTATGTCCGATGCAAAGCTGGGCGCAATATAGAGATTCCGGCACGCTTTCACTAGCTAGCGCCCGGGTTCTGTTGGATCGCGCGGTCGCTAAATGCGAGGCGCTGCAGCAAGTGGGAACGTTCATCGTCATGGACGCATCGGGAGCGCCAGTAAGCGCGGCGCGAATGGATGGTTGCGCACCAGGTGCGTTGCCGCTCGTTCGTGCAAAGGCGTTCGGCACTGCAGTGAATGGAGAGCCTAGCCAGCGGTTCGCCGCGCGAATGGCTAAATTCGCGCCCGGGATCTTCGCTAGCTATCAGGCTGTTATGCGCGATCAGCCGTTTCCGGGAGCGGGCGGCGTCCCGGTCACGAGAAATGATCGGATCATTGGCGCGATCGCGACCGGTCTAGGCATTGGACCCTTCGTCAAGCTGCCCGGCGTCGAGCCTTCCGCGCTAATCGTCGACGGCAAGCCCGCCAATCTCGAGGACGTAATCATCAGTTACGCATTGGGCAGTTCGTACAACCCACAGCACGGCGACGACTTGGCACGCTGGACGGAGGCTTACGGCTCTCCGCCGGAACCGGCGCTGAAAGGCACGGCCATGGACCCTGTTTCCCCGGCAAGCAGGCAGGATGAGCTGGATCGCGCGCGGGCCATCGCCGACTATGCGATGGGCCTAGCTGCGGAGCGAGACGAGCGGGCGTCGATCGCCATTGTCGACGCCGCGGGTGACGTGGTCACGCTTGATCGTATGGATGGCGCGGCGCCGATGGGTGTGGATATCGCCGCAGCCACCGCCGTTGCGGCCATCAATTTCGGCATCGCTTCGGCGGAGATTGCTTCTCAGAAGCACTACGCCGGCGCTTTAGATAAATTGATGGACGTTGTTCCGTACCGTATGCTTGCTCTGCCTGGCGGATATCCTTTCCGTGTCGGCGCGAGCATTGCCGGCGCAATTGGCGTTCACTGTCACAACCTGGATCTGGCTCATGAACTTGCACAGAGCACTGCGCAATGGAGCTTGCCGCAATTTGAAGGAGAGAAACAATGAATGAGCATGTCAGGATCCAGCTGGACACGCCGCCGCTGACCGATCCCGGAACGGTTGACTATATCCGGACTGGACCCGGCACTCTTGCCGGCACCTATCTACGCCGTTTCTGGCATCCGATTTACTGCAGCCGCAACCTGGAGCCTGGTCACTCGAAGCCGCTGGTGATCATGAGCGAAAAGCTCGCACTGTATCGAAGCCAAGGGGGCGAGGTACATTGCGTCGAGAACCGTTGTGCTCATCGCGGCGCGATGCTCAGCACTGGTTGGGTTGAAGGTGACGTGATCCGCTGCCCCTATCATGGATGGGCCTACGGCCCGACTGGCCAGTGCGTGGAACAGCCCATGGAAGCTGCCGGTTTCGCCAAAAACGTTCGGATCGGCGGCTATCCGACCCAGGAATATTTGGGTTTCATCTGGGTGTATATGGGCGAGGGCGAACCGCCCGAGTTCCAGCGCTATCCCGAGTGGGAAAACGCGCCTTTCGTGTCACCTCAGATCGATACGCGCGCGTGCAATTGGTTCCAGAACATTGAGAACTACCAGGACGAAGCCCACGTTTGGTTTACCCACAAAAATTCCGCGCTCGAGGGCCTCGATCTGTCCAAGCTGCCCAAGCTGTCATGCGAAAAGACGGCGTGGGGCCTGCGGATGGTCGCTAAAAAGGACGATGGTAACGATCGCATTGTGCAGTTCGGTATGCCCAACATCTGTATGTTCGCGGTGCATCCGGACAATGTGAAGCGCCAAGGGGAGGAGGCGAACGCGGAGGAAACCGCGTGGCAGATGTTCCTGGACTACCGCGTGCCGGTAGACGATTTCTCCCACCTCCAGGTCCATTGTATTGCGGTGTTCTCGAAAGGCAAGCCGAGCGAGGAATCCAAGAAGCGTTGGAAGGACTTCGCGAATGCGGAAGCGGAAGCGCACGAAATCGCGCAGAAGGTGCTTCGCGGCGAACTTCAGTACAACCAGATCGCCGAGTTGTGCCACCACGTGCCGCTCGCCCAGGACGAAGTGGTACAGGTTGGGCAAGGCGTGATCGCTGACCGGCGCCGGGGCGTCGAGCACCTCGGAGCAACAGACGTCGGTATTGTCGCTATTCGAAAGCTCTACACCGAGGAACTGACCTCGCTGGCTGAGACAGGCACCGTGCGTACCTTCGAACGGCCGGAAGGGCTGCTTCCGAAGGGTGGCGGCGAGTAGTCGCTTGGCACAAACATCATCTATTCCGCCAGGTCTTCTGCCGTCGAAGCCTGACGAAAAGACCAAGTGGCTGCGCCTAAGGGTGGCCAATCGACAAATCGCCGCGCGCGATATTGTAACGTTCGACCTTGTCGACCCGACGGGCGCGCCACTCCCTCTCTTCGCCGCCGGTGCGCACGTCGATGTGCGCACCGGGGATCGCCTGGTTCGTCAGTATTCGCTCAGCAACGATCCAAGCGAGCGGCACCGCTACCGACTGGGCGTGTTGCGCGATCCCAATTCGCGTGGCGGGTCTTCAGCGATTCATGCTGGGTTTACCGAAGGCGATCTTGTCGAGGTCGGCGTCCCGCGTAATCTTTTCCCGCTCCAGGCACCTTTTTGTTACACGCTCCTGTTTGGTGGCGGGATCGGCATCACTCCTTTGCTATCCATGGCCTATGAGTTGAAGGCCAAAGGCAGCGACTTTGAATTGCACTATTGCGTGAGAGACCCGTCGCGCGCGGCGTTCCGCGACGAGCTCGAGGCCGGTCCACTGGCGCAGCAAGCCATCACGCATTTCGATGACGGTGCGCCAGAGCAGCGTCTCATCGTTTCCGAGCTATTGGCGGGAGCCGATCGCGGCACCAATATCTATGTGTGCGGGCCGGCCGGGTTTATTAATTACGTACTCGGCGAAGCGCGACGTGCGGGGTGGCCAGACGATCTGTTGCACTCCGAAAGCTTCGATGCTGCGGCTGATCCAGAGGGCGACAGCTTCGAATTGATCGCGGCGCGAAGCGGCCGCCGCTTCACGATTCCAGCCGGCAAGAGCGCGGCTGAGGTGCTGATAGCGGCTGGAATCGATCTCACCGTCTCGTGCGAGCAGGGGATTTGCGGGGCATGCTTGACTGATGTGCTCGAGGGTGTCCCCGATCACCGGGATCTCGTGCAAAGCGAAGAAGAGAAAGCCTCTAACAAGCAGGTTGCACTTTGCTGCTCTCGATCCGTCACTCCAACGTTACGCGTCGACCTTTGAAAGAGAGGGGATGAAAGCCGCCTCGTCCCACGCATCGCAACTACCTGACACGCAGGCCGAGCATTGGGAGATCCAGAAACATACGTAGACGGGTGGCGTCTTCGCTCGCGTCATTGCTTAGGAAAGATAGAAACGGGGATAATATCGTAGAGCTTTCTCGCTTGAGCTCTAAGATAGATAAAAAAATAAACAATTCTTTGATGGGGGTTAACAATGAAAAATAAGTTTAATATGCGTTTTATTCTGTTGTCTGGCGTCGCCTGTGCTGGGCTCTTCTGCACTTGCCAGCCAGCGCGAGCATTTGATTACGAATTCGACAATGGCATCGATGTTCGCTTCGACAACACGATTCAGTATTCAGTGACCGAGCGGGTCGCGCCATTGAGTCAAACGCTCGGAGGGCAGGTTGGTGCTGCGCAGAACACCAATGATGGCGACGATAATCTGCGTGCGGGCATTGTCTCCAATCGTGTCGATTTGCTCACCAAGCTCGACATCAGCGATAACGGTTATGGCGTCGATACCACGGTCGATAGTTTCTATGACACGGTTTACAATCAGAAGACGCAAAACACGAACGGCGCAACCTATAACCCGGCGCAGCAGCCTGCGGATAAATTTACGTCAGCGACCCAGACGCAAGCAGGACGCAACATCGAACTTAGAAACTTGTTTGTGTATGGCACGCAAAATATCGGCGGCGTTCCCGTCACGCTGCGTGTCGGTCGCTTGGTTAACTTGTTTGGTGAAAGTCTCTTCTTTGCCGAAAATGGTATTGCTTATGGCATGGCGCCCCTCGATATAGAGCGCGCCAGCAGTGTGCCTAATACTCAGGCGAAAGATTTGTTTCTACCCGTGGGCCAGGCGCTTATTTCCGCGCAGCTTACGAATTCCATTTCAGTAAGCGCGTATTATCAATTCGAGTGGGAGAAATTTAATTTTATCCCGGCGGGCAGCTATTTTTCGATAGTGGATTTGTTGGATGAAGGCGCTCAAAGGCTTTATGCCGGCACGGGTGCGCCGTATATCAGCCCGGCGAATCCCGGTTCGGCATTGTATTTCTATCGGGCCAATGACATCAAGGGCAGCGATACTGGACAGTTCGGTCTTGAGCTGCATTATCAACCGGTAGGCTCGACTTTCGATTTTGGCTTTTATGCCTTGCAATATAACGATTCCCAGCCTCAGATTTATACTGAGCCGCATTTCGTTACCATAAACCGCGTTCCAACGGTGATCCCGACGCCGGTCTCCGGTACGGCCCCCGGTTCGCCGACCGCGCTGGCTTTGGGAACCTACCAAACGGTTTATGCAGACGGCATTCAGATTTACGGTGTTTCGGCTAGTACAACTGTCGGACCTTTCAATTTTGCTGGTGAAGCCTCTGTCCGCGCGAACGAGGATTTGCGAAGCACAGTGACGGTTGGGCCGTATGAAACCCCGAATAATACGAACCACGCGCTCTACGCCATCGGCGACGTGGCGCATTATCAGGCTTCTGAAATTTATCTCGGGCCGAGAGAAGCCGGACTTTGGGATGCATCGAATATTGTCGGCGAAGTGGCCGGTGAGAACCTCTTCGCGATTTCCGCAAACAAGGATAATTTCGATCGGGTGGATTCTCGCCACATGGCTCTGGGTTTGCGAACCGTTGCCACTGTTACGTATTTTCAAGTCGTGTCGGGTTTGGATCTCAGCCCAAATATCGGTCTGGGCTGGAACTTTATGGGCAAATCGCCTGATGCCGACGCCTTTAACAATACCGGGATTGATCGCGGCGGCGACCTTACCGTCGGTGTTTCCGGTACATATCAGAACAAATGGACAGGTGGAATTAGTTATACACGCTACATCGCGCCGCCGGCGCGTGACCCGTATGCTGACCGCGATTTCGTGTCTTTTAACGTCGAACGCACGTTTTAATCGTGTACAGAAAATAAAAGGAAAGGAAAAAAAATGATTAAAGCAAACCGCCGTGCGGTGTTAAAAACATCCGCGGCCAGCCTTACAGCAGTATCTTTGCCCGCAATTTCTAAGGCGCAGAACGCGACGTATGAGTTGCCCGGCCAATATACACCAGACGATCTCGGTGGCAAGCTGACGCCGTTCGGCGCGGTGAAGGCCGGAAATGCGGATGGCAGCATCCCCGCCTGGACTGGTGAAAATTTGCCGTTACCAGCAGGTTATCAGTCAGGCGACCCGCGGCCGCTTCCTTTCCCGGATGAAAAGCCTGTAGTGGTTATTACTTCTGCGAACCTCTCAGAACATCAGGACAAACTGTCCAATGGGCAACTGGGGCTTTTTCAAAAGCATCCCGATTACAGCATCCAAGTATATCCGACCCATCGGACGGCAATCGCGCCGCAATACGTTTATGATTACATTAAGAAAAACGCGACGAACGCGAAAACGGGTGACGGAGGGAATACGATCTCGGGTGCATATGGCGGAATTCCGTTCCCAATTCCGAAAGATGGGTACGAGGTGATGTGGAACCACTTGTTATCCTGGCAGGGCAAAACCGTTTATTTTGTGTCGGATGACCATTTGATGGCACATGACGGCGAAATAGTCTTCGAATCCCGCACGCGTTCCTGGCAGCAATTTCCGTATTATTTTGAAAATGGTGAATCGCGGTTTCAGGGTATTTATCTGGAAGGATTTTTACTGCCGATAGCACCTCCTTACGAGGCGGGTGGAGCGATTCTAGCGTTCCAGTCGGTTAATCCGGTCATCATGCCGCAAGAGGGTTGGGTCTACCTGCAAGGTCAACGCCGTACGCGTCGCGCACCAGAACTGGAATACGATACGCCCGATACGATTTCCGGTGGCACCGAGAACTGGGACGAAGTTGATATTTTCCTCGGTAAGTTGGTTCAATATGATTGTAAATACCTCGGTATCAGGGAGATGTATGTTCCATATAACTCTAATCGGATCAATCACGCGGCTGTCGCGGACCAGTTCCAACCACATTTCGTAAATCCTGACCTCATGCGGTGGGAATTGCACCGTTGCCGCGTTGTGGAGATGACGTTGAAGCCTGGGGCGCGCAATGTCGACGCGCGGCGAATCATCTATTGCGATGAGGACACGGGCAGCGCCATAATGGCTGAGGTTTATGACGCGCAAAACGTGTTGTGGAAGTTTCAGCATGGTAATCCCTGCATTTATCCTGATATTCCATGTTTGCAGACGTTCCAGTTTTACTGCACCTACGACTTGCATGCGGGAAATTATGGCGTCGACGGTCATTTTGACGCCGAAACGCAACCCCAGTTGAAACGCATTCCGGAATTACCGGCGTCCTTCTTTACGCCGGGCGAGTTGGCGGCCAAAGCCGGAGGGTTTTAAGCGATCGGCGTTAAGCCTTTAAAATTGCGGGTCTTGCTGGGCGTGCCTTCGAGGAACTGGCGGTGGCGGGCGACTCTACGCACGCCATCTAGTCGGTGTTTTAGGAGAGCGTGCCAGCCTTATGAAATTATGCGGCCCGTTTCGATGCTTTTGTCGAAAAAGCCGTGCGCGCGACCACTTGTATGATCATGGCCGACCATAACTGCTATAGTATCGATGCGCGGGCCGCGTCGAACCTATACTGGTTCTGTTTCGCGCCATGGTCAAAATGGCGGCAATAGCCTGATGATCGCTTCGGTGTCTTGGAGATTCGGCATCGCGGTTGCGTAGACTGCCCAATTCGAAAGAAGACGTACGCGACTTATAGACTATGTACCAAACCTTTTTCGATCACAATCCAAAAGCTTTCTTTCGAGAGTGAATGCGGCTAAGAGGGCTGCCATAGCTTTCTAAACGAGTTTAGCTTTTCGGGGTATCTGGGTTTGAGTAATGCTAAGCGGCTTGAGGCCAAAAATTGCGCTATAGGGACCCTTAGCCGCCATGCCGCAGGTTTCAACGATTTGGCTCTCTTTTGGAGACTTCCTGCTTAGATCGCGAGCGGTGAATCCTGAATAAAAGTAATATGGAGGAGAAAAAATGTTATACATACGAATTTGTTTTGACAGAAAAGATGTCGGCGAGTTGCGCACTAAGATGCTCAAAAGCCATCGAGAATATATCGGTTCTTACGTCGGCGCCGCAAAAAATGGCGTCAAAGTAGTACAGGGCGGTCCCATGTGTGCGGGAGACTACCCCTCTAGTAACATTGGCAGTTTTCTCGTCGTTGAAGCCAACTCGTTTGAAGTTGCACTGCGGTTTCATGAGGCTGACCCTTTTACCCGGGCCGGCTTATTTGATGATCCAAAAATCGTCCGTTGGGATCGTCACATTGGCAACGAAAACCAAACCGAATATGTACCTTGAAATCGTTGAGCAGGAAATTGCCCACAAAAATGCTTTAAGCGAGCAGGCCAGCGATGCCCTTCAACACGTGCAATACTGAGTGCGACAACGGACATGATTGTAAAACAAGGTGACGGTCTAAGCAAAGCCAGACATCAGCTTGACAGAGGATTAAGTATGATATCTAACTGATCGTGATCAAAATAGGTTACGACTATACTTTAATGTTATGCGCAGCCCTTGGGCGCACCGTCGATGGTCCCAAGGGGCGGCGACCGCCAACCAAGGACTTCCGGATGACCAAGCCACTTCGTCGTTATAGGAGGACACATGTATCCATTGCCTGAAGGTCTCGTCTATCAACGTAATCGGTGGTATATTGCCGCTTGGAACCATGAGGTTTCTCGCGAAATCCTTGAGCGACGTATCCTTGGCGACGTCGTTGCGCTGTACCGTACCGAAGCTGGTGAACCGGTCGCGATCGCCGGCCTGTGCCCGCACCGGCTCTACCCGTTCAATAAGGGCTGCCTTGTCGGTGATAATGTTCGTTGCGGCTATCATGGGTTCACGTTTGATACGAAGGGCGCTTGTGTCGCGATCCCCTCGCAGGACGTTGTGCCCTCGCGGTTCCGTCTGCGGACCTATCCGCTGGCCCAACGCTGGCAATGGTTGTGGATTTGGATGGGCGATCCAGCCGAGGCCGACGAAACCAAGATCCCGGATCACGCTGCGCTGGGGCTTGGCGCATCCGGCTGGCGGGCTGACCCTGTTCCCTTGCTACACTTACAGGCGCGTTACACGCTGCTGATCGATAATCTCCTCGATCTTACGCATATCGGCTTCATACACGAAACCTCCGTTGGGTCCAACGTGCCGAACGTTTCGGAGACTAAGGTGCTTGAGGAAGGAGAACAGATTTTAGTGGAGCACCATATTAGGACCCTTGAAAAAAGCCCGTTCGAGCAATTCCTGTTCCCAGCTTACCAAGGGAAAGTGGACAAGGTCTTTCGCTCCGTATACGAAAGCCCAGCGATCATCAATGCGGCAGTCCTTTGGTTTGCTTCGAAGGACGGCGTGCGAGGGGAGCCGCTCGGCACTATCAACTTCCTTCATGGCATTACGCCGGAGACGCCGCACTCGACGCATTATTTTCCAACCAATGCGCGGAACTTCCGCCTTGAGGACAACCAGCTATCCGCCGCGCTCGAGCGTCAGAATATCGACGTTCTGCGCCAGGATCTCGAGGCACTCACTATCATCGAGAGCTATGCCGATCGTTACGGCAACACCGAACGGGAGCTATCCGCGGTCGCCGATGCCGGCGCAATCCGGGTGCGGCGGCGCCTGGCCGGCCAAATCAAAGCAGAGGCGAGAGTGGTCAGCTGACCACGCCGCGCGAACAGGAGTGTCAGGCACGCCGACATCTCTCTGTCCGCGGTCGTAAACTGCGCGCCATGCGGCGCTCTTGTTTAGTGGATACATAGTCATATAGATACACATGCTACAATCTTCTCCGGCACGCTGGTGGAGTTCCATTTGCTCAAGTTCCTAACAGACGGTGCAGCATAGTTTAGGAAGCGCCCTTGTGAGTGTGGGGCAGGATCCGTGTCTCCGGTGCGAGCCAGTATCTCCGCACGACACTTCCACAGCTTCTTCAGGATGGCGGCTGCCGTTGCATCGTCCGTGTTCCTGAGCAGGTGCGGACGCGATTTCCCTTCGAAGTGCCATTTATCTGATAGATGGCCGCGTCGATGTCGATATCCATCTCGCCAAAAAACGCGCGGATGGTGCGGTCGGAGAGATCAAGCACGTAGCCCATCCACGTGGATACTCAACGAGGTCCGTGATGAGCCTGATTTCGGAGGGCGTGAGCGTACTGATGATGAGGTCCTTATCTCCAATCAGGGAAGAATGGCGAACTCCCGTGGTGCTCTCAAGACCGGGGTGCTCCCGTCTCTCTAAGAAAAGTCTCCCTCCACCTTGGTAGCCGAATTTGGCGCGCGACCGTCAGGCGACCGCGAATCTTACAATTAACGGAAAGTCGGCTTCTGGGGAAGTAGTTTAGGACTCTGATCGACTGAGAAGAGGCGCTAAGCGGCAGGGCCGACTAGCCGAACCTCGGAGCTCGCGAGAGGTTGGGGCCTAAAACCTGCCGCTCGTTCCGCCTTAACTATTCCGCCGGTTTCGACCATAGCTGCCCCGAAGAGTGCAGGAAGTGCTCGCTAAAACGGACGTTCGATCAGCTAAGCTAGCAATCACCCCCGTGGCGCAAGTTCCGAGCGAAGAGCGCGAGCATCTCGACCCAGCCGCGCTCGGCGGCGGCATGATCGTACACGGGGAAGTCCGGCTTCATCCAGCCGTGCGCGGCGGGATAGGTTTCCGTGCTGTAGCGCACATTATCCTGGGTCAGCGCCTTCTCGAGCCGCTCGGCCATCTCAGGCGGATAGCTGCGGTCGTTCTCGGCGGCGGCGATATAGACCTCGGCTTTAAGCTTTGGCGCAAACAGATGCGGGCTTGCCGGCGCGTCGGTCGCGAGATTGCCGCCATGGAAGCTGGCTACCGCCGCGAAGCGATCAGGATAGGTTCCCGCAGCGGCAAGCGCCATGCCGCCGCCCATGCAGAAGCCGACCGCGCCGACCTGGCGGCCCGCAACGTCGTTGCGCGTGTCGAGATAGGCGAGCAATGCCTCTGTATCTTCAGCGGCCTTGTCGTTGCCGGTCGTGGCCATCAATGGACCTAGGATGGCGCGGAAGTCTCCCGCGAAGACCTCCTTGGGCACGAACGGGCCGTACGGACCGTAGCGGTAGAAGAGGTCTGGCAGCAGCACGACATAGCCGTTGTCCGCTAGCCGCTGCGCCATGTCGAGCAATGCCGGCCGTATCCCGCCAGCGTCCATGTAGAAGATCACCCCAGGCCATGGCCCGCCGCTCGCCGGGATCATGACATGGCAAGGGTAATCCCCATCGCGCGTCCGGATAGCGACTTGCTCGTTCGGCATCATGTGCTCCTCGGTTATGCGTTCCAATAATCTGCCTAGGACCATCTATCCACGACAGCAAGCAAAGGGACTGGAAACAACCCTTCCTTGCCATTTGCCGCCGCGCCCATGAATGGCCGCTTCGGAGAAACGGTACTGCTCGGCCGAACGTCTTTAATCAAAGAATTACGTTCACTTATATCAATGGGGCGAGTGTGGTCATCTCGCTGGACATTCAGTAAAACAATTGATGGACTAGGATTGATGCCACGCATTCCGCTCGATTTTTGGCGAATTTCAAATGACCATTTTGGTGACGGTATTCGTGACGGTATTTATTGTTACAAAAAATATTTTTCAACGTTAAAACAATAGCTTATAATCTCAGGAGACAATCGAGTAGGAGTAGAATAATGAATTTAAAAATCGAAATCATTCCGGTTACACCATTCAGCCAAAATTGCGCGTTGATATGGGACGATGCGAGCAAAGCGGGCGCGGTGATCGACCCCGGTGGAGACGTGGCGCGCATTGTTGCGGCGATTGAGCAAAATGGCGTGGCAGTGCGGGATATTTTTCTAACGCACGGGCATATCGACCATGCCGGTGGTGCGACGGAGCTTGCCGCAAAGCTGAAGGTAAAAATCACCGGCCCCGGCATTCAGGACAAGTTTCTGCTGGACGCAAACGCGGATCAGGCGAAACAATACGGGCTGGAAGGGCAGAACTGCGCGCCGGATGCGTGGCTGAACGAGGCCGATGAGATCAGCATCGGCGGTGTGGCGTTCGAGGTGCTGGATTGCCCTGGCCACACGCCAGGCCACGTCGTGTTCGTCAACCGCGCTGAAAAGTTCGGCATTTTTGGCGATGTGCTGTTCAGCAATTCGGTCGGGCGTACAGATTTTCCCTATAGCGATACCGATGCGCTGATCCACGCGATTAAAACAAAGTTGCTGGTGCTGCCGGATGATTTCAAATTTATCTGCGGCCATGGTCCAGGATCGACGATAGGTGCCGAGAAGCGTAGCAACCCGTTTATTCGTTAGTCACGCATCGAGGTCTATCCACGACAAATGGCCGCCTTTGCCGGCGCCAGTGTCCAAGAATATAGCCCGGCCACCATCGCGATTGGTTTTGATATAGGGCCGGCCATTCTGGCTACGCCGGTCATGGCCGCAATAAACGCTCATGCCGGGCGCAATATCATCAACCCAGCGCAGCAGGCGTTCGGGCTTGCCCATGCTGGTAACGCGCCCGGTGGTCTGGCCGTAGAGCGCGCGCGCCAGCAAGGGCTCGGGCCGCCCGGGCGGGAAGGGCGGCGGTCGCTCGTGCAGCATGGCGGTATGGAACCCGCCATGCACGAAGAAATTCTGCCTCACGGTAAGCCATGGGGGGGCTTGCAGAATTTCGGCCAAAGCGCGGTCCTTTAATGCGGGAGAAAGTTCGCCCAAGGTACGATCAAGGCTTTCGCCCTTTTTCACGAAGTCGCCGCGCAGTGCCCGCGCCAGCTTAAAGTCATGGTTGCCAAGCAGGAACAATCCGCGTTTTTCATCCAGCAACCGGAACATGAGCGCCAGCGCGCCCGGCGTGTCCGGCCCATCATCCACCAGGTCGCCGAGCTGGATGATAAAGCGGTCGGTTTCCGCTGCCATTGCAAAGCCTTTAGTGTCGCCATGCACATCGCCCACCACGCGCAAACCCTGGTCGGGAGAGATCATACGTTTTGCAGGATGATTTGCCCTACGTCGGTAAAGCCCGCATCGAACCCGACCTCGCAATAGCCGAGATAGAATTCCCATAGCCGCTTGAAGCGTGTGTCGTATTGCGGGTGAAGCGACGCGATTTTATCCCAGCGGGATTGGAAACTTTGCTGCCAGCGGCGAAGGGTTTCGCCATAGTCGCGGCCAAACCAATGTTGCTGCTCAAGCGAGAGACCGGCTTTGGCGATTTCAGCTTTCAGGCGCGAAGGGCAGGGCAGCATTCCGCCGGGAAACACGTAGCGCTGGATGAAATCAGCGGTTTTCCGGTAATCCGGGAACAGCCGGTCGGCGATGGTGATGACCTGAATACCCGCCAGCCCGCCGGGGATGAGCCGCTCCTTGAGCGTGGTAAAATATGCGGGCCAGTATTCCTCGCCCACTGCTTCGAACATCTCGATGGATGCAATGCGGTCGAATTTTCCCTTCGTGTCCCGGTAGTCTTGCAAACGCAATGTCACATGGCCTGATAGCCCTGCGCGTTCCATGCGCGCCTGGGCAAAGGCCAGCTGCGCGCGCGAGAGGGTGATGCCGGTGACGTTGGCGCCGAATTCCGATGCGGCAAGCTCCGCGAAACCGCCCCAGCCGCAGCCGATTTCGAGCACGCTCATGCCGGGTTCCAGCTGCAACGCGCGGCAGAGGGCGCGGCATTTCTCTGCCTGTGCGGTTTGCAGGTCCTTATTGTCTTCAACGAACAATGCGGAGGAATAGCTCATCGAAGGATCGAGGAATTCGGCGTAGAAATCATTTCCGAGGTCGTAATGGTCGGAGACATTGCGCTTCGCACCTTTGCGCGTGTTGGGGCGCAGCCGGTGCATGACCCAGGAGGCGAAGCGCGCCCAGGGCTTGCCGCGAAGAATGGAATCCAGCGCCATTTCATTCGCGGTGCCGAGGCGCAACACTTCGGTTACGTTCGGGCTGTCCCACATGCCGTCCAGATAGCTCTCGCACAGGCCAAGGCAGCCGCCGAAAGCGAGGCGGGCGACCATTCGCGGGTCTTTCACGATGAAACTGGCGGAAGGGCCTGGTTCGCGGCCTTCAAAATAATGTGTGCTGCCATCCGGCAAAACGAGGTTCAGGCGCCCCGCCTGGATCATCCGCGCGAATTGCAGGGCGAGCCGCAGCCGCCGGTCTCGCGGCGGGGAAACTATGAAGTCTAGCCGGTCGGCGGCGGTGGCAAACTCATTCATCGATTTCTCCGGCAATCACGGCTTTGTGTTCTGGTTCCGGCGCACGGTGAAATTTTGCGCCCCGCAGGAATAATTTTAGTGCCTGCCAATGGATTGCGAAAATCACTTTCAGCGGCGTGAAGGGCATTTCAACACATAAACGCAAAAGTGATGCATCGCTCCATGGGCGCGCTTGGAGAGACATTGCAGCAGTCATGCGTTTTTGGCCGGGCGTGCCGTATTCTATCGCGACGTTGAAGCGCTCTCCGGGTGCGTTGAGCGCGAAGCGATAGCCGCCTTCCATGTCGAAAAACGGCGAGACATGCATGTGTTTTGTCGCGGACTGGCGGATGTTTGCAGTGTCATTAACCGGCATGAGATAGCCGACCTGTCCGCCAAAGGTATTTTTTACCTGATGCAGAACCGCGCCGAGTTTTCCATCAGCATCATGGCAGAAATAAAAGCTGATCGGGTTGAAGGCATAGCCAAGCCAGCGCGGCATCGTGATAAAAGTGATTTTTGTAGAATATTGCGACAGATTCTGTTCCGCCAAAGCGGATTCCACATAGGCCCGCAGCTTCCTGCCGTCGCGGAAGCCGTGGTCCTTGTCATGAATTGAAAGCAACGCGGCGCGGTTATGCGCGAACAGCTTCGAGGTTTTTGCAAGTTCATCGAGGCTGTCGAGATCGACGGCCATCATCCAGACGCGGTAGGCAAATATATGGCGGAACGGCGTGTGCCTTATATGTGAGACGCGGCCTGCGTATAAAGTTGCTATCTCTGCCATGGGGCTTTTACGCCGAGCGCATTGGCGACGCAGAGTGCCGAGGTGATGCCGTCTTCATGGAATCCCCAGCCGGTCCAGGCGCCGGCGAACCATAGCCGGTCCTGGCCCTGAATTTGCGGCAAGGCCTCCTGTGCTTCTATTGCGGCGGCATCGAAATGCGGATGGCGGTAGGTTTTACGCAACAGAATCTTCGCGGGCTCGATGGGCAGAGCTGGATTGAGGCTGACAAAAAGCGGAAGTTTTGTTTTCATTCCCTGCAGTAGGTTCATCCAGTAGGTGAGGCAAACGGCCTGGGCGTGGTCGGCGTTGCCGCGCGAGATATAATTCCAGGAAGACCAGGCGGGCTTGCGGCGTGGCATCAAATTCGTATCCTGGTGCAGAACCGCCTCGTTGTCCTGAAATTTGATCGCGCCGAGGATTCTGGACTCGAGCGCGCTCGGCTCAGCGAGCATCGCCAAAGTCTCGTCCGCATGGGCGCAGAAAACCACCTGATCGAAATGCCGCTCAATCTCGGCGGCTTCAACCACGATGCTTTCCGCCAGCCGCCGTACGCTGGTTACCGGCGCGAAAATCACCTGCGGCAGATCCCGCAGCACACGCTGCACATAAACCCGCGAGCCGCCCGTTACGGTGCGCCATTGCGGCCGGCCGGTGAGTTGCAACAATCCATGGTTGACGAAAAACCGGATGAAGCTGCGTGCTGGAAATGCCTTGATGCCACGCACCGAAGAAGACCAGATCGCCGCTCCCATGGGCAGGATATAATCCTCGATGAATCCGGCGCTGTATTTATACTCCGCCAGATAATCGCTCAGGCTTTGCGCCGAATCGGTTTGCAAAAGCAATGGCGCTGCCTTGTTGAATCGAAGAATATCCCGCACCATTCGGAGGAAGCGCGGACGGAAGATGTTCGCGGGCTGAGCGAAGAGCTGCTTCAGCTCGCCACCCGCATATTCATAGGCCGCGTCGTTTTTTGAAACGCCGAAGGACATGTTGCTGTCATGCGTGGCAATGCCAAGGGCGTTAAAAAACCCGACAAGATTGGGGTAATTATGGTCATTGAACACGATAAAGCCGGTATCGACCGGCGTGGGAACGCCATCGACCATCGGCGTTTGCGTATCGGCATGGCCCCCCGCGCGGGCTTGCGCCTCGAACAACGTCACGTCAAACGCGTCGCGCAGCATCCAGGCGGCGGATAGCCCGGTTATGCCCGCGCCGATGATCGCGATCTTCTGTTTACCGTTTTTTGATCCGTCCATATGCCGCGAGTGCCCGCTCCCTTCCTTCGCCAAGCGCAATAATGGGGCGCGGATAAGTTTCGCCAAGCGTCACGCGCGCGTTTGTGAGAATCTCTTCGCCGGCCTCCCATGGCGTTTGGATGTGCTCGTCAGACAATCCGGCGAGTTCCGGCACGTATTTGCGAACGTAAGCGCCATCGGTATCGAATTTCTTGCCTTGCAAAATCGGGTTGAAGATGCGGAAATAGGGCGCTGCATCCGCGCCGCAGCCTGCCACCCATTGCCAGGAGGCGCCATTCGCGGCCTCGTCAGCCTCGCACAGCGTGTCCCAGAACCATTTCTCACCCTCCTGCCAGGGCAGAAGCAGGTGCTTGATGAGGAAGGAGGCGCAGATCATGCGGACGCGGTTGTGCATCCAGCCCATTTGCCAGAGCTGGCGCATTCCGGCATCGACGATAGGGATGCCCGTTTGCCCGCGCTGCCAGGCTTGTAGCGCGGTTTTGTTGCTCTCCCAGGGAAAATCCGCGAATTCCGCGCGGATCGGCTCGCGGCGCAAAGCGGGGTGCTGCCAGAGCAGGTTGATGGAAAACTCCCGCCACAGCAACTCCAGCAGGAAGGTTTGCACGCTGGCGGATTTGCCCGCGCGGGCGGCGCGGTGCCAGACCAGCCGGGGCGAGATTTCGCCAAAATGCACGTGGGGCGAGAGCATGGAGGTGCCTTGCCTGCCGGGGTAGTCCCGCGCCTCGTTGTAATGTTTCACTAGGTTTTTGAGAAAATCATCCAGGCGTTGCCTTGCCCCGGCCTCGCCGGGGGTCCAGTTTTCGCGCAGTCCGCCCGCCCAGTCCGGCTTGGCGGGCAGCAGATGCCAGTCCGCGAGCTTGTCGCTTTCAACCGCTGTAACACCAGGGATTTTTTCAGGCGCGGGGCAGTAATCATCCGGCACGCCTGCCGCCGCGCAGGCTTTGGCGAAAGGGGTGAATACGCCATAAGGGTTGCCGCTCTGCGTTTTTATCCGCTCCGGCGCGAAAAGCATGGTGGAGAGATGGCGATGGAATCCGATGTCATGCGTTTTCAGCGCGGCATCGACCTTGGCATCGGCTTCGCGCATCGCAGGCTCGAAGCTGCGCGCCGCGTGGACGCTCTGCGCGCCGATCTCATTCGCCAGCTCAGGGATGATCGTCTCTGGCTTGCCCCGGCGCAGCACCAGATGCCCGCCCCGTTCGGAAAAGCTTTTGCCAAGGGCAGCAAGTGAGTGGTGCAGCCACCAGCGGCTGGCACCGCCCATGCGCTCGTCCAGAATATAGACCGGCAGCACGTTGCCTGCCGCCACGGCGGCTGCCAGCGCGGGGTTGTCTTCGAGCCTTAAGTCGTTACGGAACCATACGATATTTGAATTCATGCCACCTCGGCCATGCGGCCCAGTTGCTCCAGCGCAAAGCTGAATAGCTGGTCCTGGCCCAGAAGAAATACGCGCAAGCCGCGCGGAAACAAGCGCGCGATGGCGGGATCGCGCACATCCAGCCCGCCGGCATAGGCGCCGAAGGCGGGCAGCATCAGGCGGCTGGCATCGGTAACGAAGCAGGGGCGGCTGACGCGCTTGGCCCGCGCGTCGATGCTGGCCTTGGGGTGGAAATGCCCGGAAATTTCCAGCTCGCGCGGCCCCAGCGTCGCCGCGGCCTCGTGCCGGAAGGTGAACGGCCCCTCCCGGTATTGGGCCACGCAAACGCCCGGCAGGCCGTGCGGCGTGGCGTCGTGGTTGCCCATAATCCAGATAAAGCTGGCCTCGCGCGCCATCGCTTCGATCTTCGCACGGTCGTCTTTCGCAAGGCGCGCGGCAGCGTCCTTGTCGTGGAAGCTGTCGCCGAGCGCGATGACCTTGTTGGGCCGGTACAGCCGCAGCAGGCGGTTGAGCCGTTCCAGCGTGGCTTTCGTGTCGTAAGGCGGCAGCAGCGCCCCGCGGGCGGCAAGGGAGGAGGATTTCTCGAAATGCAAATCGGCGACGATGAGCACGCGCTTGGCAGGCCAGAAGGCAGCGCCTGCCGGGTCGAGCATCAGGCGTTCATCGCGAAAGTGAATCGGAGCGGCGGTCATGGCGCGTGGATAAGCATATTATCGCCGAATAAACTATTGCTAAATTTTTCATCACTGGCATTCGCTTCCATGGCTTCGGCCACCAAAGCTTCGGCCTCTGCCAGCAAAAATTCCTCGCCCGCGCCGTTTGCGACATTCTCGCGCCCGATGTCCAGCAACACCGGGACCGCCAGCGGTGAGACACGGCCTAAAACCATGTGGGTAATCCGCCCTTTGGCGCGGGCAAGCAGCGCGGCGATGCGGGAGAGGTCGATTAACCCGCTCGCGGCGTCCGCCCTCGTGGCGCGCAGCAGCACGTGGTCCGGCTGGTGCTTGCGGAGCACTTCGTAAATCAGGTCCGAATTGATCGTGACCTGGCGGCGGTTTTTATCCGCGCCCGGCTGGTAGCGGGGGATGAGGCCGGAGATGACCGCGACATTGCGGAAGCTGCGCCGAAGCATGGAACTCGATTCCATCCATTCCTCCAGATCATCGCCCAGCATGTCCTGCTCGAACAGCCTGTGCACATTGCGCGGCGGCAAGGCCGACCAGGTGGCGAGCACGTAATCGGTCGCGACAAACCCGAGCGGGCCGAAGCCGAAGCGCTCCAGCCGCTTGGTCAGCAACATGCCCAGCGTCTGGTGCGCGTTGCGGCCCTCGAACGCGTAGACCACCATGTACCAACGCCCGCCGCGCGGGAAGGTTTCCACCAGCAGCCCGTCGGGGCCGGGCAGGCGCGAGCGGTGTTTCTGCAACGTCAGCCATTCCCGTACATCCTCCGGGAAGCTCGCCCAGCATTCCGGGTTGTGTAGCATGGCCCGCACACGGGCGGCGAGGTTCGTGGTGAGCGGCATCCGCGCACCTGCATAGGCCGGGACTTTTGGCTCCTTGCCCCGCCCTTCGGTCACTTCCACAATCGTTTCGCGCAGGCGGAGGAATTGCAAAACCCGCCCGGAAAAGATGAAAGTATCGCCGGGGGTCAGCATGTTGACGAAATATTCCTCAACCTCGCCGAGGCCGGTGCCGAACCCGCCCTTTTTCCCGACGAGCCGGATTTTGAGCGTGGGTGCCTCGACGATGGTGCCGATATTCATGCGGTGCTGGCGCACAACGCGGGCATTGGCCACATAAACATAGCCCTCAGCGTCCTGGAACAGTTTGCGGTAACGCTCATAGGCGGCGAGCGCGTAGCCGCCATCCTCGACAAAGCGCAGCACGTCGTCGAAGTCTTTTCGAGGCAGCGTTGCATAGGGCGCGGCGGCGATCACTTGCGCGTAGAGATCATCCGGGTGGAATTTTCCGGCGCAGGCCATACCAAGAATATGCTGGGCCAGCACGTCCAGCCCGCCGGGGCCGGGCGCGTCGCCGTCCAGCGCCTTCGCGGTGACGCCAGCCATCGCCGCCTCGCATTCCAGTACCTCGAACCTGTTGGCGGGGACCAGCACGGCGCGGGAGGGGTCATCCAGCCGGTGATTGGCGCGGCCAAGCCGCTGCATCAGACGCGACACCCCTTTGGGCGCGCCGATTTGCAGCACCTGGTCCACCCCGCCCCAGTCGATGCCCAGGTCCAGCGAGGAGGTGGCGATAACGGCACGCAGGCGGCCCTCCGACATCGCGGCTTCCACCTTGCGGCGCTGGGCGATGTCCAGGCTGCCATGGTGCAGCGCGATGGGAAGATTATCTTCGTTATGCTTCCAGATCGCCTGGAACATCAGCTCGGCCTGGGCGCGGGTGTTGACGAAGACGATGGTCATGGCGGCGGTTTTGATGCGCTCCAGCACCGGCTGCGCGGCGGCGATGCCCATATGGCCAGACCAGGGGATGCGGCCCGGCGGCAGCAACAGCTCCACGACCGGGGCCGCGCCGTCCTCAGCCAGCACCAGCCGCGCGGAGGCGCCGACATAGGCGAGAATGGCCTTGGGGTGCGCCACCGTTGCGGAGAGCCCGACGATGCGGGCCTTTGAGAGCGATTTTAACCGCGCGAGGCAGAGGGCAAGCTGGTCGCCGCGCTTGGTCCCAGCGAGGGCGTGGATTTCATCGACCACGACGCACGAAAGATTGGCGAAATAGGCGAAGCTGTCCTCCTGGCTGAGTAACAGAAGCAACGATTCCGGTGTGGTAAGCAGGATATTTGGCGGAATGATGCGCTGGCGGGCACGGCGGTCCGCGGGCGTGTCGCCGCTGCGGGTCTCGATAGTAATGGGCAGTGCAAGGTCCTGCACCGGGGCCTGCAAATTGCGCGCTATGTCCGTGCCGAGCGCCTTTAACGGGCTGACATAAAGCGTGTGCAGCCCTTTGTGCTGCCCATCCGCCAGGGCGACGAGGCTGGGCAGAAACCCGGCCAGGGTTTTGCCGGCCCCGGTTGGGGCGATGAGCAGCGTGTCGGTATTATCCTGTGCTGCCTGAAGCATGGCGGCCTGATGCGCGCGCAGGGTCCAGGATTTTTCAGCGAACCAGCGGGCGAAATTATCTGGCAGCAAAACCATAGCGCACCATATGGTGTTTTCATGGTTTGTTCCAACCCACACCCGCGGTTCTGGCTGAGGACCACGCCCGAGGGCCTGTACTGTGTGCCGGGAGATTTTTACATCGACCCCGTGCGGCCCGTGCCGCGTGCGGTCATCACCCATGGGCATTCGGACCATGCGCGGCCCGGCCACGCGCATGTGCTGGCGACGAAAGAGACCCTGGCAATTATGCGGACGCGGATGGGAGCTGAACGCGCCGGGGAAGTGCAGCAGGCTTTGGCGTATCACGAGCCGCTTAATGTGAACGGGGTGAAGGTGACGTTGTTTCCGGCGGGGCATGTACTCGGCGCGGCGCAGATTTTGATGGAACACCAGGGCTGCCGGGCGGTAGTCTCCGGCGATTACAAGCGCCAGCCGGACCCAACCTGTGCCGCATTCGAGCCGGTGTGCTGCGATGTGTTCGTAACGGAAGCGACGTTCGGGCTGCCGGTTTTCCGCCACCCGGATGCCGGCGATGAAATTCGCCGCCTGCTGGCCTCGGTGGCGCTGTTTCCGGAACGTACGCATGTTGTTGGCGCGTATGCGCTGGGCAAATGCCAGCGTGTTATCGCGACGCTGCGCCAATGCGGCTACGATGCGCCGATTTACCTGCACGGCGCGCATATGAGCGTGTGCGAGACGTACCGGGAGCTTGGGGTTGAGTTGGGCGAGTTGCGCCCGGCGACCGTCGCGGCCAAGGCGGAGCTGAAGGGCGCGATCGTGCTGGCGCCCCCATCGGCCATTGCGGACCGTTGGGCGCGGCGGCTGGAAGACCCGGTGGTGTGCATGGCCTCCGGCTGGATGCGTATCCGCCAGCGCGCCAAGGCGGGCGGGGTGGAATTGCCGCTGATCATCTCCGACCATGCGGATTGGGATGATCTGCTGCGGACGATACGGGAAACGCAGGCGCCGGAGGTTTGGGTGACGCATGGCGCGGAAGAGGCGCTGATTCACGCCGCGAGCCGGATGCAGATAAGGGCCAGGGCGCTGTCACTCGTTGGGTATGGGGAAGACGATTGAAGGCTTTTGCGGACCTGTTGGAGCGGCTGCTCTACGCGCCAGGGCGGAACACGAAAATCTCGCTGCTGCGGGCTTATTTTGCCGCCCGTCTGGACCCGGAGCGCGGCTATGCACTGGCAGCCATCGCGGGGGCCCTGGACTTTCCCGGCGCCAAGCCTGCGGCGTTGAAGGCGCTGGCCGAAGCACGCTCCGACGCCGAATTATTCGCGCTTTCCTACGATTTTGTCGGCGATCTCGCGGAAACCATCGCGCTCATCTGGCCGGGGATGGGCGCCGCACCGCCGGAATTGCCGGAGGTAATCGAAACCCTGCGCCACGCCAAGCGGGACGCCATCCCGGGCATCATCGCGGGCTGGCTGGATGATTGCGACCCTTCGACGCGCATCGCGCTGATCAAGCTCATCACCGGCGGCTTGCGGGTCGGTGCCTCGCTGCGCCTGGCCAAGCTTGCTCTGGCAGAGATGGGGCTGGTAAATGTGAACGAGATCGAGGAGATCTGGCACGGGCTGGCGCCGCCATACACGGAGATGTTCGCCTGGCTGGAAGGCCACGGACCGCGCCCGCACCCAGGCGATGTGCCGGTGTTCCGCCCGGTGATGCTGGCGCATCCGATCGAGGATTCGGACTTGCTGCGGCTCGACTGGTCCGCGCACCGGGCCGAGTGGAAATGGGACGGCATACGGGTGCAGCTTGTTGCGACACCGCACGGCAAGCGGCTTTATACCCGCACGGCGGACGATATATCCCAGGCCTTCCCGGAAATTTTGGAGGCAATGGATTTTCACGCCGTGCTGGACGGCGAATTGCTGGTGGTGCGGGATAGCGTCATCGCGCCTTTCAGCGATTTGCAGCAGCGGCTGGGGCGTAAGGTTGTCACCGCTGCATTCCGTGAGAAATTTCCGGCTGGCGTGCGGCTTTATGATATTTTGTTCGATGACGGAGAAGACGTGCGGGCGCTGGGATTCGATGCCCGCCGCGCCCGGCTGGAGGGCTGGTTTGCGGCGCATCGCCCCGCGCGCATGGAACTTTCGCCGCTGATCGCCTTTGACGCGCAGCATGAGCTGGCGGCGCTGCGGGCAGGGGCGCGGGAGGCGGCCATCGAGGGGCTGATGATAAAACGTGCGGATGCGCCCTATGTTGCTGGCCGCCCGAAGGGGCTGTGGTGGAAATGGAAGCGCGACCCGCTGAGCCTGGACGGTGTGCTGATGTACGCGCAGCGCGGCCACGGCAAACGCTCATCTTATTATTCCGATTACACCTTTGGCGTATGGGCGGAAAACGGTGAGCTGGTGCCGGTCGGAAAGGCCTATTCCGGCTATACCGATGCCGAGCTGCTGATTCTGGACCGCTGGATACGCAACCACACAATCGCGCGCTTCGGCCCGGTACGGGAGGTTGAAAAATCTATCGTGTTCGAGGTGGGGTTTGACGCGGCGCAGCTCTCCACTCGGCATAAATCCGGCGTGGCGCTGCGGTTTCCGCGCATTTTGCGGCTGCGGATGGACAAACCGGCCGCCGAGGCGGACCGGCTGGGGACAGTAATGAAGCTTATACCAAAGGCCATATAGGCCTTTGGTATCGCGCGCGGGGCGCAGGGGCCAAAGGTTCCAGCGGCGCGAAGCGCCGTTGGAAAAGCTCCGAAGGGTGGTGGGGCGGCCGCGCGCCAAACATCAAAGCGCCAGCACCAGCGCCGTAATGCTTTCTATCAAAATGACGCCCCAGGTAAGGACCGCCCCGGCAGCGCGCGGCGCGTTGCGTCCCGTCTGGTACATGCCGAACGGATGTGCAATGCGGCCGAGAATAAGCAAAATGGCGAGGATTATCAGCAGAGAACGTGGCGCTCCGGCATATTCGATGCCGCCTAGCAAAATCAGCGCAAGCGGCACGTATTCGGCAAAGTTGGCATGCGCGCGGATCGCGACCAGTAGTGGCTCCGCGCCGGGTGCATTGCTGCCGTCGCCGAGATTCACACCCGCCACGCCACGCGAACGTGACACGTTGAAGGAAAGCACAAGGTAGATCAGCCCAAGGATGCCGGCCGTGGTCAAGGTGATATGAAGCCCGATCATGTTTTGTTTCCCCGATTGTTCTGGTGAAAGTTTATATCAACATAGAAACATTATCGGCAAGCCTGCCGAATACGTCAAAGTCTGAATCACCCTCTTCTTTCATAGTAAAGTCATCCGGCTTAAGCTTAACCGCGAATTTCAACTTTGTTAAAGTTTTGGAAAAGCACGTTCGTAACGCGCACGATTGCGTAATCCGGCTATAATCCCGCTCTCACCCAAGCCAAGGAATTACAGATGGAAAACCGCAACCAGGATACCGGCAGTGCAAACGCGCTTACCGCCGAAGTGTTTTTAAAAAACTGGCAGCAGACCGGCTTGCGTATTTTGCGCGCACAGGAGCGTATGCTGCAAGGCGTTGCCAGCGTGGCGCGGCTGGAGATGCAATTCGGCCGGGAACTGATGGAAAATCGTCTCGCGATGCTGAAATGGGGTGGCGCCAATGGCGAACAGCGCACAACCGGGCCCGCGCAGGAAATTGAGAAACTGACATTCTTGATGCGCGAAGTGACGGAGGAGTTGCGAAGCGGCTTTGCCGAAGCCTCACAAATGCTGCGCGAAGGTGCATCCCAGCAGTTGCAGGAAACGATTGGCCAGGCCTCCGAGGCAATGAAAACGAATATCGGCAAGGGAGCCGAGATGTTCAACAAAACATCGAATGCAGGCACCGAAATGATGAACAAATCGGTCGCGCAAGGGCAGGAAACCGTTTCGAAAGCGGGTGAGGCGATGCAGAAAAATTTAGATGCTGGCAAGGAAATTTCAAAAGACGCCGCATCCAAAGCTGCTCCCCATGGCTCAAAGCCGTCGCCCGGTGATATTGGCGCGGTTCCGCCGAAGAGCAAAAACTAGAGTCTGATCGTTTGAGGTTGACGCGTTTTAGCGCGTTAACCGAAAGCGTGAATCAGCCTCTCTAAAAGAGATAGAGCGCGCTTTAAATTGGCGCGGCAGCGTCAAGTTAAAGCTATCGCGCTCTATAGGGGTCATCCCTTAGAAAACTGTGTCTATATAAGTTTATTGCGCTCTAGCGAATTTGCGCCAGACGTACCGCGGTGTGGCCAAGGCCGACGCGCAGGCTTGGCATCACCAGCAGGCAGTTGGCGAACGGGGTGCGGACAGGGGTATCGCCATCATGCGCGATCAGCGTGTTGGCTTTGGCGATCAACTCGCCGCCCCGGTAGTCGCGCGCAAACACGAAGCGGTTGGTGCGCGCGGTGATGGTGTGAGAGACTTCAGCAAAGGTGATGCGGCCGGATGGCGCGGCGTCCTCCAGCATTCCGGCATGGCGCAGCGTTGCGCGTACCGTGGCGCGGGTTTGCTCTACCGTGCCGGGCTGCCAATGCTGCCCCGCCTCCACCAGAACCCCGGCGGCGGTGCCGTTGGGGCCAGTGAAGCGGGCGTAGTCGATCAGCCGCTTGCCGCCTGCGTGGCCGGTATCGGCGATGATGGTGGAAGGCGCGCCAAGGCTCGCCGCCAGCGCCTTTCCGCGCGCTGTGGGGCCGCAAAGCAGCAGCGGCTCTGATGGCCAGAGCATGGAATGCAGATCCAGCAGAATATCGGCGGTGTCGATTAGCGGCTGGATCTCGCGCGCGCGGTCCAGCTCGGATGACCGGCGCACGCCGAAAAGCTGAGCATCGTCCCAAACGCGGTTCATATCCTCCTCAACGCAGCGCGAGGCGAGTGGGTTCGATGGGTCGAAGGCGGCAAAGGCGGCGAGATTGGCGAAACCCAGCGTTAGCCGCCCCTGTGCGGGCATGAAACCGCCGTGCAGCAACGTGTTCAGCACGGTGGCACCGGCAAGTTCGTTGCCGTGAATAAGGCTGACCAGCACGACATGCGGGCCGGGCGAGCCGGAATCGCGCGTGGTGAAGCCTTGGATGCCGGTATTGCCGTGCAAGAAGGGGGAGATGTCCGGCAACTCGATTTCTACCGGAAAATGCGGCAGGCCCGGCGCTGTCGCCGGGGTCAGCAAGGTAGAATCAGCCGGGGGCAGGGCGGATGACATGTACCCAGTGTAACCAGGTTACAAAAGGGTGCAATCTGCGCGCGGGCCTAGCGGGGCGGCCTCGCGCAGAATAACGGATGGGTTGACGCGACCCCCCGCCAGCCGCAAAGCCGCCGCATGGTTGCTGTCCGGATATTATGCGCGGATCTGGCGGGTTTGCGGGCCCAGGCCTTGGGGCTGGCCGAAGCCGCAGGGCTTAAGCCAGAGCTCTGTACGCTGCGCCCGCGCTTTCCGTGGGACAGTCTTTCGACTCCCTTCTGGTTAAACCCGCGCTGGGCGGTTGGCGCGCTGCCCTACGCCGAGCCCTTGCCGCCGGTGGTGATGGGTTGCGGTGGTGCTGGAGCGCGGGTCGCGGCATCGCTCCGGCGGCCCGGCGTTAAAGCCGTTGCGGTGCAACACCCGCGCATGGCGTTGGACCGCTTCGACCTTGTGCTGGCGGCACGGCATGACGGGATTGCCGGCGATAACGTGATCGTTACGCGCACGGCGCTGCACCGCGCGACCGAAGCGCGGCTGGCGGCGGAGAAGCAAGTGTGGGAGCCGGTATTCGCGGCGCAGAAGCGGCCGCTGGCGGCGGTGCTGCTCGGCGGCAGCAATGGGCGCTACCGGTTCGATGCATCGCAGGCCCGGATGCTGGCGGAGCAACTGGCTGCGATGATGCAGCAGAGCGGCGCGGGAATGGTCATCACCCCCTCCCGCCGGACCGGGCCGGAGGAGATGCGCGTGCTGCGGGATGCTTTGGCGCCGCTCGGCGCGTGGATATGGGACGGGACCGGCGAAAACCCGTATTTCGGGATGCTGGCCTGTGCCGATGCGATTATCGTCACCGCGGATTCGGTCTCGATGGTGTCCGAGGCGGTGGCGACATCCGCGCCGGTTTATTTGGTGCGCTTGCCGGGTAAATCCGCGCGGATCGGCATGTTCATGGATATGTTGGCCGCGGATGGAAGGGTGCGGGATTTTGCCGGAAGGCTGGAGCTGTGGGATACGCAGCCGCTGGACGACACGGCGATGGCGGGCGCTGAGCTGCGCCGCCGCTTGGGATTGGTGTGATGCTGGATATTGAGACCTTCGATAACACGCGCGGCGGCAACGTTGTTTATAAGGCGCTGGCGCATCCCTTGGCGGCAATGGCACTGGCCGAAATGGCGGCAAAAGCGGGGCGCGTGGCGATTTTCGATCCCGATGGCATTGCCGGGCCGCTGCTGGCTCTTTGCCCTGGCTTTGACGTAGCGGGGGTGTATGTGCAGGATACGCTGGCGATCGGGCAAATTCGGGGCGGGTACGTTGCCCAGGCGCTGACGGAATTGCCGCAGGCGCGGGCGGATAGCGTGCTCGTCGCGGCCTTCGATGTCGGGCGCATGTTGGCGCGGCTCGCCGCGTTTCTGCCCCCGGGTGCTGAGCTGGCGACGCTGGACGGTGCGAAAATACCCGAAGCGATGCGGACCAACCCGGCGCGCTATCTGGATACCGTGAATTTCGCGACGAATTTTGTGTTTTTCCGCGATGACGGACATTTGCGCACAAGGCTGACCACGGCAAATTACTGGGCCGGCTATGGCGCGCGGGCGGTGCGGTTCTGCTGCCGCCTGTACGATGCCGGGGGGACGGTGCTGGCGGCGTGGGAAGATGCCGCACCCGCCGGGCCGGGAGGCTTTGTGCTGGACAGCGGCAAGGTCCGCGCGCGCTTCGGGCTTGGGCCATTCACCGGGCAATTGTTCATCCATGCCGTAGGGGTTGCCGGGCATGACGTGGTGAAATATGCGCTGGATACCTATGCCAGCGACAATGGCGCGTCGCTCTCTTGTACGCATGACGCTAATGCGTGGCCCTCGGAGCGTTTCGCAGGCCTGCCCGCGCCTGGCAAAGATGAGCGCGTGGTGCTGTGGCTACAGAACAGCCACGCTGTGCCGATCCCCGCCGGTGCGATGGCGTTGGACCGTATGGGTGCCGAGACCCCGGTTTTGATTGACGCGGAAATCCCACCTTTCGCGACCTGCCCGCTGGACATCGCCAGATATTTCCCCGGCCTGCACTGGCCCGCGCAGATCGAACTGCGGGCCGGGCGGCACCTCGTGCGTCCGCGCTACGAGGTGACGCGGGAAGGCCGGACGCGCATCGCCCATGTCAATGTCGAGCGTTCGGATCTTCAGCCAGACCCCGGGATCAAGACCTTGCATCCAACGATGGGGCGTGGTTTTCTGCTGCCATTCCCCATTCTGCCGCGCAGCCGCTTCAAAACCATCGTGCAGCCGACGCCGATGGCGATAGCGGAGCAGAACATGCCGCTGCGGCTGGATGTGTTTGCGCCTGATGGCAAGAAAATCGCCGAGCGTTTCCTGGGCGTGCTGTCACGCGCGCATAACGCCGCTATCGATCTTGACGACGTATTGGGCGATGGCATTTTGGCCGATGGAGGACATGCAGAGCTGGCCTATGACTTCCGCGACGGCGGCGATGCCAACGGCTGGCTGCATGCGTTGTTCCGGTTTGAGGACAGGGCAAGCGGCCACGCGGCGGAGAGCAGCTTCGGCGCGCATATCTTCAATACGGCAATGACATATAAAAATGAACCGCAAAGTTATAACGGCAAACCGCCGGGCCTTTCCACGCGGTTGTTCCTCAAGCTCGGCTTTGGCGGGCGGCAAAGTTTCTGTGTGCTGATCTATCCCGCTTCCGCGCCATGGGTAGAAAAATCCAGCAGCATGCTGGAGCTTTACGACGGCGCGGGCGAATGCATCGCTACAGCAACGGTTGCAATCGCCTGTTCGGGCTCGGCAATCATAAACCCTGAACGCTACTTCGGCGCGCGTGAGCTGGCTGCGGCGGCTGAGACCGGATATGTGCTGATCCGCGACACGGCCTGCCGTCTGTTCGGTTTTCACGGTGTGGACGACGGCGCCGGAGGATTTTCCTTTGACCATATGTTCGGATTTTGAATTAACAGGAACATGACATAGTCGTCATGCTAAGCACATCTCCTTGAATTGTTATGAAACCTTTCCGAGATTTGGGAGGTTACAAAACAATTATCAGGAGGTTTAACGATGCCCGCGATTCTTCTTTGGCTTCTCGGCGTGCCAATTCCCATCATCATTTTGATCATTCTCCTCTGGCATTGATCGGAGAACCGGAAAATGGCGCCAAGTGAGGCCGTAGGGCCAGGCTATGCCACACCGATGGGGCGAACATCCCTGGCGGCGGTGGACGACAACTCATCAACCGCATCCGGCGTTACCTGGGGCGCGGTTTTCGCGGGCGGAGTAACAGCCGCTGCGCTCTCGGTCATTCTGCTTGTGCTCGGCCTCGGGCTTGGCCTGGCCTCGGTCTCGCCCTGGCGCGGCTCGGGCATGGGCGTGGGCACGTTCACGGCCTTGGCGGCAATCTGGCTGATCATCGTGCAGTGGATCGCCTCCGGGTTCGGCGGCTACATGGCCGGGCGGCTACGCACGAAATGGACCGCGGTGCATACCGATGAGGTGTTCTTCCGTGACACGGCGCATGGGTTTCTCGCTTGGGCGTTAGGCACTTTGCTGGTCGTCGGCGTTTTGAGCGGGGTCGGCGGCTCGGTGATGAGCAACGGTACCCAGGCAGCTGACACCGTGGCGAAGAGCACCAACACGGCGAACAACTATTACGTGAACCTGCTGCTCCGCCAGAACGCGGGCGCGAATGGCGCGGTCGCGACGGGCGTTTCAGCGCCTGGGATGAGCGACCAGGATATTCGCCAGCAGGCCAGCGTGATTTTGGCTGAAGGCGCGCTCAATAACGATGTGCCGAACACGGACCGCGTCTATCTGGCGCAGCTTGTCTCCGAAAAAACCGGCCTTGCTCCCGCCGATGCTCAGACGCGGGTAACGGATGTGCTGAACCGGGAACATGCGGATGTGGTGAAGGTGAAGCAAGTGACCGACGCGGCGCGTAAATCCGCCTCTGCCGGCGCGATCTATACTTTCATCTCGCTGCTTATCGGCGCGTTCATCGCAAGTGTTGCGGGCGCTATCGGCGGCCGGCTGCGGGATAACTATTAAAAGCTTCGCGACATAACGAAGGGCGCTGCGGCGCCCTTTTTGTGTAGTGGCGGCTGAAAGAAGATGGATTTCTTCCCCGGCCTTCCCCGGGATCGCAATGACGTGATCAACTCTCGACTTTCTCCAGCACCGCGGCGTTTGCTCGGGTTAACGGTGCCCGCTCGGTAAGCGGAGTCCATTGTCCGCCGCGCAGGATCTCGCTAGGCCTGAATTTCGCCTTGTAAGCCATTTTGCGGCTTTCCTCGACCCAATAGCCAAGGTAGACATGCGGGAGGCCGAGGGAAGTTGCGCACGAGATGAGCCATAAGATGGCATAGGTGCCGAGCGAGCGTTCATCCATGCCGGTGGTAAAAAAACTATATACGGCGGAAAGCCCGTCGCCCAGCCGGTCGGTAAGGCAGGCGCCCACCAGCGTGCCGCTCGCATCCCGGAATTCGAGCATCACGGTCTCGATAGGCGTGTCTTCCACCATCGCGCGGTAATCATAAAAACTCATCGTCGCCATGTCGCCATCCCCATGGCGGATTTGCTGGTAGCGCTGGAACAGATGAAACTGTTCGGCGGTGGCGTGGGGGAGGAGTTCCTGAACGCTAAGGTCGGCGTTAAGCCGCTGGATGCGCCTTTGCGTGCGGTTGGGGAAGAAATCCCGCGCCCGGATGCGGATGGGAACACAGGCGGTGCAGGCGGGGCAAACCGGCGCGTAAGCGATATTATGGCTGCGGCGGAAGCCCCCGCGGGAAAGCCGGTCGTGCAATGCCTCCGCCGAAGCGCCGGTGAGTTCCGTCACGACTTTGCGCTCCACCCGGCCGGAGATATAGGGGCAGGGCAGCGGCGCGGTGGTGTAGAAAAAATGCGGGCGGCGGCGGGCGGGCTTGAAATTCATTATGTCTTATGTTTGGGCTTCCTGGGCCTGCGGTCAATAAGGGATTTGCGCCTGGCGGATAATAACCAGGCCGGAAAGCAGGTCATGCGCCGCGCGGTGCCTCGAGTTTGTGAAGACCGCGAGGAAGGGGATGAATGAAAACGCGATGCTGACCAGAAGGAGCAGCGACCATACCAGCGCCAGCGCCATGGTGGGCGGCAATAGCGTTGAATCCTGCCGCAGCCTGAGGCCGAAGACGCGCTGGCCCGGCGTAGCGCCCGAGCCGGCAACCAGCAACGTGAAGTAGAGCAACGGCAGCCAGGGCAGGATATGAAACGCAAGCCAGCCGAGGCCGAGCGTCAGCAGTCCGAATATCGCGATGAACAGCGCGGCGGCCCAGAAAACCACGCTTATGAGCAGAAGATCAGCCAGAAAAGCCAGAAACCGCCGGGCGAGGACGCCGCGGGTGAGTAGCCATTCGGGGTTAGGCTGCGGAAAAGACGTTTGGCTCATGCAGTGATACTGCCCCGTTTGACAGCTTGGGGGCAAGCGCGGCCTTGGTTATCGCAGGGTACAATGTCATCTATGGGCGCATCCGGCTCTACATATATGATAGAGCGCTCTAGGACATACGCGAAGGATGGTGGTGATGGCGCGGGCGAATACGGTGACATATCTGCTCGGCGCGAAATTTCATAAAATAGCCTATGTTGAATTCGGCAACCCCGCCGCGCCGCCGGTGGTTTGCGTGCATGGCCTGACGCGCAACGGGCGGGACTTCGACCCGCTGGCCGAAGCCCTGGCCGAGAATTTTTATGTGCTCTGCCCGGATTTGCCGGGGCGCGGAAAGTCTGGCTGGCTGGAGGAGGCGGCGGCTTACCAGCCGGCAAGCTACGTGGTGGCGCTCGCACATCTGCTGGCGGTCATCGGCAAGCCGGTCTCCTGGGTCGGCACCTCGCTGGGCGGGATTTGCGGCATGATGATCGCCGCCGCGGCCAATACGCCGATCCAACGGCTGGTGCTGAACGATGTCGGCCCGCATATTCCCGCTGCCGCATTGCAGCGTATCCGCGACTACACAACCGCAGCGCCTGAACGCTTCGCCTCGATGGCGGCGCTGGAGGCACATCTGCGAAACATCCACGCGCCCTTCGGCCAGCTGAGTGATGCACAATGGCGGCATCTGGCGCGGTTTTCCTTCCGCACGGTGCTGGACCAGACGGGCGGCGGGGCGTTTGCCATGCATTACGACCCGAAGATCATCGAGCCGCTGCGAAGCTCCGTGCCCATTGATGCCGATATGTGGCCGCTCTGGGAGATGATAAAGGCGCCCATTTTAACGATCCGGGGCGCCGGGAGCGATCTTTTACTGGAAGACACATTCGAGCGCATGTTGGCCGAAGGCTCGGAAGCGTATGTGGTGCCAAACGCGGGTCACGCTCCCGCGTTGATGGACGCTTCATCCATCGAGGCGGTGAAGGCGTTTCTGCTTAAATCCTGAGGCGTGATTGAACCCGCAGGTCAGTTTCATTACATCAAGCTCATGCCAAAGGTTTTGGATCGCGCGCATGTTCCTTTGCTGAAGCGCGCGGTCGTCCGGGCGGGTATTGCCACGGGGTCGCAGCGCGTGGAGCTGGTAGCGGCGGGATGCGCCTTTTACGCGACGCTGGCGCTGTTTCCCACCATCACCATGCTCATCTCTCTTTACGGGCTGGTATATAACCCGGATACGGTGCAGCCGCAGCTGCATTATCTGCAACGATTCATGCCGCCGCCAGCGTTTTCGCTCATCTCGGACCGTATTCACAGCCTTGTCTCCCAGCCTGCCAAGGGGCTCGGGATCAGCTTTGTCGTGAGCCTGGCGATCTCGCTCTGGTCGGCCTCCACGGGGACAAAATCCGTACTGAACGCGTTGACGCTAGCCTATAGCGAGACGGATGAGCGAGGGATGATCCGGTTCCAGCTGATCGCGCTCGGCATGACTGTGCTGGCGGTGCTGGGTGCGGCCCTCGCCATCGGTATCCTCGTGGCCATCCCCATCCTCATCTCCTTCGTAGGCCTATCCAGTTACGCGCTGCTGGCGGCGGGCCTGGGCTTTGCGGCCATGATCGCATTCGTCCTCATCGCGCTGGGCTTGCTCTACCGCTTCGGCCCGGCGGGCGGGGGCAGGATATTTTATGCGCCCGGCGCAACCGTCGCGACGGTCGCATGGTTGCTCGTCTCATGGGCCTTTGGCCTTTATGTCGGGCGTTTTGCGGCATATAGCGCGACATATGGCCCGCTCTCAACGCTCATCGGGCTGATGATGTGGTTTTATCTCACCGCCTATGTCGTGCTATTCGGCGCCGAATTGAACGCGGCGTTGGACAAGGAATGGCTAAAGCTAAAGCGCTAATTCTGTTTTTTTAAAAACGCGCTGAACGCCCGCAGTGTCGCAGGGGAAATATAGTGCTCGATGCCCTCGGCGTCCTGCTCGGCAGCCTCTTTCGGCACGCCGATGGCGGTAAGCACCTCCACCACCAGCCGGTGGCGGGTACGCACTTTTTGCGCCATGGCCTCCCCAGCGGCGGTGAGAAACACGCCGCGATAGGGCAGGGAAGTTGCCAGCCCCTCCCGCTTCAGCCGCCCGATGGTTTTGATCGCGGTGGCGTGAGAAACACCGAGGCGGCGCGCGATGTCTGTCGGCCTGGCCTCACCGTCCGCCGCCAGCAGGTCCGCGATCAGCTCCGCGTAATCCTCGAGAATAATCTGGCTTTGCGCCGCGCGCGCCTTGCCGAAACGCCGGGCCTGGGAGGTTTCCGCCGGCATCGGCGGGGCGGATGGCTTCAAAGCGGCGTTCGGCACGGGAGGCTCTCCAACAAGTGAGCAAGCCTGCCCGAAAAACATGATGCTTGCAAGGTTGACGAAAGTGTAGCCACGGCTACATGTTGGAGCAGGATGAACACAAGCGCCGAGACCGCTGATCTTTCCCTGCCGGATGTGCATGGCAGCGTGCGCGCGCCGCGCGGCGGCAAATGGCGGCGCTTCTTTGCGGCATTCGGGCCGGGTTACATCATCGCCGTTGGCTACATGGACCCTGGCAACTGGGCGACCGATCTCGCCGCTGGTTCTGCCTATGGCTACGACTTGCTGGCGGTGGTGCTGCTGGCGAGCATTATGGCGATGGTGCTTCAGGCGCTTGCCGCCTGGCTTGGCCTGGCGGCGGAGCGAGACCTGGCGCAACTCACCCGCGATGCCGTTTCGCCGTTCTGGGGTGTTGCGCTCTGGCTTTGCGCGCAAAGTGCCATCATCGCATGCGATGTGGCGGAGGTGATCGGCGGCGCCATTGCGCTGCAACTGCTGTTTCATCTCCCGCTCATGATCGGCGCGGTTTTGACCATTCTCGACGCCTTCGTGGTGCTCTTGCTGCTACGATGGGGAATGCGGCTGCTGGAGGCAGCCGTCATCGGGCTTTGCACGATCATCGCCGCCGCGCTGTTCGCGGAGATCATCATGGCCCGCCCGGCGGTGGTGCCGATCCTCGCAGGCCTGGCACCGCATATGGCGCTGCTTACCAATCCCGGCATGTTGTATATCGGCGTCGGGATCATCGGGGCCACGGTGATGCCGCATAACCTTTATCTGCACACCGCGCTGGTGCAGACGCGCCGGGTGGATAAAGGTGAAGCGGCGAGGCGCAGCGCGATATTCTGGGCGCTGGTCGATAGCTCCGCCGCGCTAATTTTCGCGTTTTTCGTCAATGCGGCGATTTTGATAATGGCCGGAAGCGTGTTCCACGCGCATGGCCATAGCAATGTGCAAAATCTCGGGGGTGCCTTCGCGCTCATTGCTCCCATTCTCGGGAGCCATATCGCGCCGGTTATCTTTGCCATCGCTTTGCTGGGCTCTGGCTTGAATGCCACCGTCACCGGCACGCTCGCCGGCCAGGTGGTGATGGAGGGGTTTCTCCACATAAAGCTGCCAGCAGCCGCACGCCGGTTGCTTACGCGCGGGCTGGCGGTGCTGCCCGTGCTGGCGGTGCTGGCGGTGGCGGGACCGGGCGCGATCAATAATCTGCTGGTGCTGAGCCAAGTGATTCTCTCGCTGCAACTGCCCTTCGCCATGGTGCCGTTGATGATCTTCGTCACGCGCTTGCGCGCCTTTCGGCCGCCCGCCTGGCTGCGCGGGGCGGGGTGGAGCGTTACCGGCCTTATCCTGATGTTTAACGTGGCGCTGTTATGGAGTCTTGTCTGACCCCTTGCAGCGGTTGCCGCGACGCACAAATTCGATATAGTTCACTCGGAACCCCCCGCCGCGCGCCACGCAGGCAGGGGTAAACTCTGGCTTTTAGGATCGATTAACGCAATCATCGTCAAGTTCATGACGACAAAAACAAAGGATAACCGCCGTGGCCAATGAAAAATCCCAGAACGTTCAGGACGTTTTCCTGAATCACGTCCGCAAGAGCAAAACACCGGTCACGGTGTTTCTCGTGAACGGTGTGAAACTCCAGGGTGTGATCACCTGGTTCGACAATTTCTCAGTGCTGCTGCGCCGGGATGGCCACACGCAGCTTGTCTATAAACACGCGATCAGCACGGTCATGCCTGGCGCACCGATTATGCTGTTCGATGCCTCGAAGGCTGCAGAAGGTGCGGCGCCGGCCGATCCTACCAGCACTTTGAAACTGCAGCGCGCCGAGCCGCAATATGACCCGGATATGGAAGGCTGACGGGCACTAGGGCGTGATGCGGGATACAGCCCCGCCACCCAGCCGCGCTGCCATTCTGCTGCCGTGGGATAAATCGGTGGCGAGGCTTTCCGCCGCAGCCCGCTCTCCGGAGGCACGGCTGGCGGAGGCGGTGGGGCTGGTCGCCTCAATAGGGCTGGTTGTAGTTCACGAACATGTGTTCCTGCAACGCAGCGTCACCCCCGCAACACTTTTTGGCAAGGGGCAGGTAGAACAGGCTGCCGCCGCATTAAAGGATGCCGAGGTCGATGTCGTGGTGGTCGATGCGACTCTCACACCGGTGCAGCAGCGCAACCTGGAGACCACCTGGAACGCGAAGGTCATCGACCGCACGGGGTTGATCCTGGATATTTTCGGCGAACGCGCGCGGACCCGGGAAGGCTCGCTGCAGGTCGAGCTGGCGCATCTGGAATATCAGCGCTCGCGGCTTGTGCGCTCCTGGACGCATCTTGAGCGTCAGCGCGGCGGCTTCGGGTTTCTGGGCGGCCCGGGCGAGACCCAGATCGAGGCGGACAGGCGGCTGATCGGCGACCGCATCACGCGGCTGCGGAGCGAGCTGGAGGATGTACGGCGCACACGCGGCCTGCACCGGGGCGCGCGCAAGCGCGTGCCATACCCGGTCGTGGCGCTGGTGGGCTATACCAATGCGGGAAAATCCACACTTTTCAACGCGCTTACGGGTGCAACGGTAATGGCCGAAGACCAACTCTTCGCGACGCTGGACCCGACCATGCGCGGCCTCACGCTGCCCTCCGGGCGTAATATCATCCTCTCGGACACGGTGGGTTTTATCTCAGACCTGCCGACCGAGCTGGTCGCCGCCTTCCGCGCCACGCTGGAGGAGGTGGCGGAAGCGGATATTTTGCTGCACGTGCGGGACGTGGCGCACCCGGATGCCCAGGCGCAGGCGGCGGATGTGCGCGCCGTGCTGAACCGCATGGCGAAGGAAGGCACGCTGGACGAGGCCTGGCAGGACCGCACGCTGGAAGTGCTGAACAAGGCCGACCTGCTGGGGGGTGTTGCCAATATCGTGCAGGCCGATGCGGTTGGCGTTTCGGCCCTTACGGGCGAGGGCTTGCCGCGCCTGCTGACGGAGATCGACGCAAGACTCGCCGCCGCCATGGAGATGCTGGATGTTTCCATCCCCGTGACGGACGGCGCGAAAATCGCTTGGGCTTACCAGCATGGCGAGGTATTGGCCCGCGACGATGGCGAGACGCATGTGAAATTGCAGCTGCGGATGAGTGCGGCGGATAAAGCGCGTTTCGAGCAGTTATGACCGAGGCCGAGATCGCCGCGGTGATTGCGTTGCTGCGCACGGTCTCCCAGTCCGAGATCATGCCGCGCTTCAAGCGCCTCGCAGCTGGGGATGTATGGACCAAATCCGGCCCGCTGGACCCTGTAACCGTCGCCGATGAGGCTGCTGAGCGTGCGCTCTGCGCTGGATTTCGCACGCTGTTTCCGGGTGACGATATTCTGGGCGAGGAAGCTGTTTCCGCCGATTTTTCGCTGCTGGAGCGGTTGAAGCAGCCAGGCCGGGTCTGGGTGATCGACCCCATAGACGGGACGGCGAATTATGCGGCTGAGCTGCCGCTGTTCGGCGTTATGGCGGCGCTTGTGGAGGAGGATCGTGTACTCGCCGGGTTTATCCACGACCCGGTGGGAGATGATACCGCCATCGCCACCGCTGGCGGCGGCGCATGGCTGGTTGCGGCGGACGGCGCGCGCCGCAGGCTGCATGTGGCGGAGCCCGTGCCGGTGAACCGCATGACCGGCTCGATCTCCTGGCGTTACCTTGCCGAACCCCTGCGAAGCCATGTGCTGCACCGGCTGGACGGGCTGGCAGCCGTAACAGACTACCGCTGCGCCGCGCACCAGTACCGGATGCTGGCCGCGGGGCATTGCCACGCGCAGATGTTCCGCCGGCTGTTGCCATGGGACCATGCGGCGGGGTTTCTGCTGCACCAGGAGGCAGGCGGGTTCGGACGGCATTTCGATGGCTCGGAATATGTACCATCTTCGACCGATGGCGGGCTGCTTCTGGCACCCAACGCGGCAAGCTGGGAGGCGCTGGCGGAAGCTATTTTGCGGTAGGCCGCATGGGATGTTCTGACAGCCATTGATAGAGCAATGGGCCGTGGATCGAGCGGCCCAATGTCTGCTCATTCTCCTCGTAGATGATCACATCGGCGGCCTGCAATTCTGCATCCCGGTGCGCGGGATCAACGCCGCGCCTGATCGTCTCGACGCCGCGGGTCCACGCAATATCGTAAGCTGTCCAATATTCAAATTCCTCGACATGGCTGACGCAGGGAAGATTTGTGAGCGCGTCGCCGATATTGTGCATGAAGCTGCCGCCGATGATGACGACACGCACCGGTCGGCAGGCGGCGGGTGCTGGCGCCTGGGTAGGGAGAACAACGGGGACATCGTAATGGTCTGGTAGGAATAAGAGGTTCATCAAGAGCGCAAGATCCACATCGACCCCGACCGGTTTCGATGACATTACCCACGTAAAGCTGAACGGGGTGAACGTGCCGTCGCCCCGCTGCGATTCAAGATTCGCTTCCACGGCTTGAGAGGCGAGCGCGCCGCCCACGCTGTTCCAATGCGTTCCACCGTGCGGGTAGAGCCTGAACGGATATTTCCCGTGTGCGTCCCACATTATTTTCGTGGTATCCACCTCATGCACGCCGTCCTTTCGCACCAGTGCCATCCAGGCAGGCAGCAAGCCAAGGCGGTTTGCCTGGCTCGAAGGGCAGCGCAGCCCCGCGGGCAAAAACTGAGGGTATTGCGCGACTTTCGAGGGCGAAAGCACGTAGAGAAAACTCTGGCCGCGCCGCTCGGTCTCGTTTTGCATCTGCCGTATCTTCGCGGCCCAGGCCGGTGCGGTTTGCATGAAAACCGGAACGTCGCGCGTGCAATAATCGGTAATATAGGCGGTTTCCAGCAATTCGTGATGCTTGCCGACAACGACCATCGGCAATGCGGAGGTATTGAACAGCGAATATTGCACCTGGTTGCTCAACCGTATCGCAAACGGGTAGAATGGATCGTCCGAGCCGACGCGCCGGGCGAAGGATGCCTGATATGTTCCGTTCAGCATCGTCTCGAGCGAGGCGGGAACATTGTCCTGCAATACCGCGCCATTGAGCGTTGGAAAGAGTTTCATCTGCTTGCCGTGGAAAAACTCGCCCATGGCGGCGTTGATGATAAGCAACAGGCTCGCGACGAAAATCACCAGCGCGCCGAGGCCAATCGGCAGGTTGGAGAAGGCGAGGGGGCGGGTTTCCTTCATCGTTAAAACCGGAAGTACAGAAAGGGCCGGAATGGATCGGCAAGCGCCTTGGAAAGCGCGTAGATGAACAGAAGCAGCAGCGTAGAATTCACGATCGTTCGCCCTGCGGGAGAGCTCATCACGCCGCCTGCGATGCGAAAATAGCCCGGAACACGCGGCAAAAATGACATGACTGCCGCGATGGCGGCTGCCGTGAGCATCGGGCCGGTGCGCGCTATGTTGTAGTCCTGCCCTGCCAATCCTGGCCGCAGCATCGCATGGAAAAACGCGCCCGCCTGGCCCAGCGAGGTTGCGCGGAAAACGATCCAGCCGATGACCGTCACCAGGAAGGTGAATGCGTTGGCAAGCACGGCCGGCACGCGGTTAAGCAGCCGCAACAGAAACATGCGCTCGATGACGAGAAACACGCCGTTATATGCACCCCAGATGACGAAATGCCATGCCGCGCCGTGCCATAGCCCGCTCGCCAGAAAGCATATCCAAAGGTTGAAATAGGTTCGGACCGGCCCGACGCGATTGCCGCCGAGTGGGAAATAGAGATATTCGCGTATCCAGGTGGTGAGCGAGATATGCCATCGTCGCCAGAATTCCGTTACGCTCGTTGCGATATAAGGGTGGTTGAAATTCTCGTTCAGCCGGAAGCCGAACATGCGCGCAAGACCTATCGCCATATCTGAATACGCACTGAAATCGATATAAATCTGAAACGTAAAAAACAGCACGCCCCACCAGGCATCGGCGCAGCCGAGCAGATGCGGGTTGGCGTTGAAGGTCATATCCGCAGCCGAACCCAGCGTGTTCGCCACAATGGTTTTTTTAACAACGCCACGCATGAAGCGCGCAAAACCTTCGGCCAGATCATCCGCGCGGCTATGGCCGTATTCCAGCAGCTGCGCCTCGAGCTCGTGGTATTTTATGATTGGTCCGGCCAGCAGCTTGGGAAACAGAAACACGTAAAGCAGATAGGTATGAAAATTCGGCGATGGCTTGCTGCGCCGCCGCGCAATATCGACGAGATAGGATATCTTCTCGAAGGTGATAAATGAAACGCCAATGGGAAGTGCCACGCCCGCGTAGTGCAGCGGCGCGTAGCCCGCATGGATAAGCAGGATGTCAAGATTGCTGATGCCGAAGCCAGTGTATTTGTAATAGACCAGTACGCCAAGGTTGATGAGAATGCCGATGGCGAGCGCAGCACCCGTGCCCCTGCCATGCCGCGCGATGAACAGGCTCAGCAGATAATCGGTGATGCAGGTTGCGAACACGACGGGCACGAAAAGCGGCTGGCTCCAAAGGTAGAACAGCACACTGGAGATAAGCAGTACCCAGGCGCGCGGCCCGGCATGGCGGCGCACCGCCAGAAAGGCGGCGAGTACCAGAGGGAAAAAAAGAAATAGAAAAAGTGGCTCGTAGAACAGCACAGGTCAGGCTACCGCATTCAATGTTCCTGTTTGCACATTGAAATGCATCCCCGCGAGCGTCAGCTTTCCCTCCGCCACACGCGCGGCGATCCATGGAAACGTTATGAGATTGTCCAGCGATACGCGGATGGATTCCGTCTCGCAACGATGGCACAGCGTCTCGAAACTTTGCCCGACCGCGTCCGGTGAATCGCACACCCGCGCGCGGGCCTTATCGGCTATCGCCATCCAGGATGCGATGAAATCGCCATGCTCGCCTTTGCCGCCTTGCACCAGCGCGCGGATGCCGCCGCATTGGCTATGGCCGAGCACCACGATGCTCCGCACGTTCAGTCCCGTTACGGCAAATTCCAGCGCGGCGGAGGTGCCATGGTTGCTGGTGTCCGGCGCATAGGGCGGAACGAGCGCACTCACGTTGCGGACAACGAAAATCTCGCCCGGCGCGCAGTCAAAAATAAGCTCGGGCGCCACGCGCGAATCAGAACACGCGATGACCATGGCGGGTGGCGCCTGGCCATCCCGCGCCAAAGCGGAGAAACGTTCCTGGTGGCGTTTCCAGTATCCGTTGCGGAAACGTTCGTAACCTTCTAGCAGCGGCTTCATAGCCCCGCCTCCTTCGCTTGGATCCATAAAGCTTCCATCTCCTCCAGGCTCGCTTCGGCGGGCGTGCGTCCGCTCGCTCCCAGGGCGCCCTCAACATAGCCAAAGCGCCGGGTAAATTTCGCATTCGCGCCGTTCAAAACCTGTTCCGCGTCCAGCCCAAATTTGCGCGCGAGGTTCGCCAGCACGAACAGCGTATCGCCCAGCTCATCGGCCAGGCGCGCAGGCTCGGCTTGGTGGAGCTCCGCCCGCAACTCCGCCACCTCCTCCTCCAGCTTATCCAGCACGGCGGCTGCGTCTGGCCAGTCGAAGCCCACCCTTGCGGCGCGGGCGCATAGCTTTTGCGCGCGGGGCAGCGCGGGCAAAGCCGTGGCGATGCCGCCGAGCACGCCGTGTTCGGCCCGCTTTCGCCGTTCAGTGGCTTTTTGCGCCTCCCACGCAGCGGTTTGTGTGCGCGCGTCTCTCCCGGCTTCATCCGCGAACACATGCGGGTGACGGCGGATCATCTTGTCCGTAATCGCTCCTGCGACATCGTTGAAGTCAAACCAGCCGCGCTCCTCAGCCAGCCGCGCGTGATACACGACCTGAAACAGCAGGTCTCCCAATTCGTCCTTCAACTGCGCCGGGTCACCGTCCGCAATGGCCGATTGCACCTCATAGGCCTCCTCCACCGTATAGGGGGCGATGGTGGCAAAAGTTTGCTCACGGTCCCAGGGGCAGCCCGTTTCCGGGTGGCGGAGTGCCGCCATGACATTGATAAGGCCCGTGATCGGTGGTTCAGTGCTCATGAAGAATGTTCTTTAAATTCAGGAGCGGTAAATGGCCAGCGCCTATGACTTCAGTTTTTCGACCATTCAAGGCAAGCCGTATCCGTTGAAAGACCTTGCGGGAAGGCCGCTGCTGGTGGTGAATACCGCGAGCAAATGTGGCTTTACCCCGCAGTACAAGGCGCTGGAGGCGGTGTGGAAGGCAAACCGGGACGCGGGGCTGGTCGTTATCGGCGTACCTTCGAACGATTTCGCGGGGCAGGAGCCGGGCTCGAACGAGGAGATCGCGCAGTTTTGCGAGCTGAACTACGGCGTGGATTTTCCGGTGATGGGCAAGGAGCATGTGAAGGGGGCTGAGGCGCATCCCTTCTTCAAATGGGCCGCCGCGGAGGCAGGGTTTTTCGCCAGGCCGCGCTGGAATTTCTTCAAATATCTGGTTAACAAGCACGGCGCGCTGGAGGATTGGTTCAGCAGCCTGGCCAAGCCGGATGCCAAAAAAGTCACGGCGGCAATTCAGCGAACGCTTTGAGGATAACCCGCCGCGCCTCGTCCCATAGCGCGTAATCGTCGAACTGCTCCGGGCGCGCCCAGGCGAGCGCCGTCACGTCATCGCCCACAACCGCCTCGCCGCCTGTGTAGCGTCCGCCGAAATCGAGGATGGTGTAGTGATATTCGATGCGTCCCGCCGTGTCCCGATGGATGGAATCGACATGGGCGATAAGCCTGAGCGGCCCGGCGGTCAGGCCGGTTTCCTCAAACAATTCGCGCCGGGCGCATTCCGCGGCGGTTTCTCCCAGCTCCTGCGCGCCGCCGGGCAGGGACCACGCGCCCAAAGCCGGCGGCCGCCCGCGCCGCACCAGCAGCACCTCATCCCCGCGCAGCAGCACAATGCCGATGCCGACTAAAGGCGCGCTGAGATACTGCCTCACCCGGCCCGCACCGTCTGGATCGCGTCGCGTTGCTCAAACAAATTCAGCAGAATCCGCACCGCCTGGCCGCGCGGACCCTCCAGCTTCGGGTCGCGTTGCAGCAGCAGCACCGCGTCCTGCCGCGCCATATCCAGCAACGCACCGTGTTTTTCCGCGTCGGCCAGCAAATATCCCGGCAGGCCGGATTGCTTGGTGCCGAGATAATCACCAGCACCACGCAGGCAAAAATCCTCATCCGCGATGGCGAACCCATCCTCCGTATCGCGCAGCAATGTGAGCCGCTTGCGCGCGGCTTCCGCCAGTTTGTTGTCATGCAGCAGCAGGCAGAAGCTTTTTGCATCCCCGCGCCCGACCCGCCCACGCAACTGGTGCAGCTGCGCCAGGCCGAACCGCTCCGCATGTTCGATCACCATCACGTTCGCCGCGCGCACATCCATGCCAACCTCAATCACCGTGGTCGCGACAAGTATCTTGGCGCGCCCCGCGCCAAAGTCCGCCAACGCCGCATCGCGCACCGCCGCCTCCTGCTGCCCGTGCGCGAGTGTTACCGCCGTGCCGAAGCGCTCCCGCAGCGCCTTAAAACGCACCTCGGTCGCGGTGATGTCCAGCAGTTCGGATTCCGTGACCAGCGGGCAGACCCAATAAATCTGCCCACCCGCGTTAATCGCGCGGGCAATGGCGTCCAGCACTTTTTCCAGCTCGCCGAGCTTGTGCATGGTGGTGGTAATCGCCTGCCGCCCGGCAGGTTTTTCCCGTATCCGGCTGGTATCCATCTCAGCCCAGTGGGTAAGCAGCAAGGTGCGCGGAATCGGCGTTGCGGTCATCACCAGCAGGTCCGTGGCGTCGCCTTTGGCGCTCAGGGATAAACGTTGATCGACCCCGAAACGATGCTGCTCGTCGATCACCGCAATAGCAAGATCGCGGAACTCGACATGCTTCTGAAAGATCGCGTGTGTGCCGATAACAATGGGCAGCGAGCCATCCGCAAGCTCTCGCAGAATCGCGGCCCGGTCGCGGCCCTTCACGTTACCCGTCAGCAGCCCCACCGGCACAGGTGAGAGCTTCCTGAAGGTTGCATAATGTTGCTTGGCCAGAATCTCCGTCGGCGCCAGCAATGCCGCCTGCGCGCCGGCCTCCACCGCGCGCAGCATCGCCAGCAGCGCTACCAGCGTTTTGCCGGAGCCGACATCGCCTTGTAGCAGCCGCAGCATCCGGTGCGGAGCGGCAAGGTCCGCGTCTATCTCCGCCAGCGCCTGCAACTGCCCCGCGGTTGGGGCAAAGCCGAAGCGCTTCAGCGCCGCCGACCGTAAACGCCCATCACCCGCCAGCGCGCGGCCAGGGCGTTTGCGCCGCAAGCCGCGTACAATGGCAAAGGCGAGCTGCCGCGCCAGCAATTCGTCATAAGCCAGCCGCTCGGCTGGCTTATCGCTTGGTATTTCCTCCGGCGCATGCAGCGCCCGCAAAGCGTGCTTGAAGCCGGGCCAGCCGCGCCGGGCCAAAACGCTTTGGTCGTGCCATTCCGGCAACTCCGGCAGCCGTGCCAGCGCGCCCAGCGCGCCCAAGCGCATGGTTCGCGGCACAACTCCGGCGGCAAGCGGCCAGATTGGCTCGATCCACGGAAACTCCTTTTCCCGCAACTGCGACGCCACATAATCCGGGTGCGGCATTACCAGCCGGTCGGCGAATCTCTCCAGCTTGCCAGAGACAATAAGCCGCGCACCGATGGGGAACTGCACCAGCCGCGCCACATGAAACAGCACGATCTCGGCAAACCCGGTCCCGTCGCCGATGACGACCCGGTGCGGCTGCGATTTTTTGGCCGGCGACTCATGGCGAATCACCTCAACCCGCAATGTCGCGACCATCCCCGGCCTCGCATCGCGGATTTTCGGGCTTGGCCTGCGGTCGATAAAATCGACCGGCAGATGGAACAGCACATCGCGCAGCGTATTGCCGCCCACCAGCTTGCCCAATAGTGCCGACAGCTTCGGTCCCAATCCCGTGAGGCTGGTTATCGGCGCGCGCAGGGGGTCAAGAATCTCTAATGCCACATGCTGACTCTTGGCCAAACGATGCCTATACCGCAACCCAATATGACTGAACGTGACAATCCGGCCTCCGCACCCTTGGACAACCGCCGCCGCCGGTTGATCTTCCGCGCCCAGCATCGCGGCACTTACGAGAACGACCTGCTCATCGGCGGCTTCGTGAAGGCGCGAATCGCCGCCATGTCCGAGGCTGAACTGGACGAGATCGAAGCCGTGATGGAATTCCCGGATGCCGAACTTGCCGACTGGCTGACCGGGCGCCTGCCCATTCCGCCCCATGCGGATAGCCCGATGCTACAGCGCATCCGCGCCGCGGCGCTGGCCCGCGCATGATCCCGCTTTATGGCGTGCCGGAAGGTGCGGACGCGCTGGCGCTGGTGCGGCGCCTGGGCGAGCAAAAAGGCCCGGTGCTGCATATCGCGCGGGATTATGGGCGGCTGGCGGAGTTGGCGGAAGCAATCGGGTTTTTCGGCCCTGAGATCGAGGTTATCGCCTTCCCGGCCTGGGATTGTCTTCCCTACGACCGCGTTTCTCCCAACGGCGCGATCATCGCCGAACGCATCGCGGCACTCAGCCGCCTGGCGGCGGAGCCCAATAAAAAACGCATCGTGCTGACCACGGTGAACGCGGCGTTGCAGCGCGTGACACCCCGCGCGGCGCTTGCCGGGGCGGGGATGCGCCTGGCTGTTGGCGACAGCATCGCCCAAGACGAACTCGCGGCGTATTTGGATGCCGATGGCTATAACCGCACCGGCACGGTGATGGAGCCGGGCGAATTCTCTCTGCGCGGCGGCATCATCGACGTCTTTCCTGCAGGCGAACCCGCCCCCGTGCGGCTGGATTTATTTGGCGACACGATCGAGAGCATCCGCCGGTTCGATCCGGAGACGCAACGCAGCGGCGAGGCGGTGACGGAGCTGAATTTCCACCCGGCTTCGGAGGTTGCGTTCAACGCATCTTCCATCGCGCGCTTCCGCGCTGCCTGGCGGGACATCTTCGGCCCCAAGGCGGTCGATGATCCGCTGTATTTATCGGTCAGCGAAAACCACCGTCATCCCGGCATCGAACATTATGCGCCTTTATTTTCTGAGAGCATGGAGACGATTTTCGACTACGTGCCAGGCGCCTCCATCAGCCTGGATAACCGGGCGGATGGGGCGGTCGCGGCGCGGCTGGAGCTTATCGCGGACCATTACGCCGAGCGGCGCGGCCCGGCGCGCACGGGCGAGCAACCCTATCGTCCTATTGTGCCGGAGATGCTCTACCTGGACCGTGCTGCCTGGGATGCAGCACTTGGACAAGCCCCATGTTTTGAATTCTCGCCCTTTGGCAAGCCGGATGGCGGGGAGGGGGTGGATTTCGGCGCGCGTCCGGGGCCCATTCTGGCCGGCCAGCCGATGGCGGCGTTCGACGGTTTCGCGGATTTGCGCGGTAAATGGGCGGCCTCTCACCGCACGGTCATCGTCGCAGCCTGGAGCACCGGTTCGCGGGAGCGTCTGGCGCTCATGCTGCGCGACCATGGCATCCGCGACGCCAAAGCTATCGCCACGGCGGATGAGGCGCGGGCATTGGCGCCGGGCAGCGTGGCGCTGGCGGTATTGGGCATTGAGCGCGGCTTCATCACGGACCGGCTGGCGCTGGTCGCGGAGCAAGACCTTTTAGGCCAACGCATCGCCCGCCCGCCCAAGCGCAAAAAACGCGCTGACCAGTTTATCGCGGATGCCACAGAAATCGCCGCCGGCGACCTAGTGGTGCATCAGGACCATGGCATCGGCCGCTACGATGGGCTGGAAACCGTGACGGTGAACGAGGCGGCGCATGACTGCCTGCGGTTGTTATATGATGGAGGCGATAAGCTGTTTTTGCCTGTCGAGAACATCGACCTGCTTTCGCGTTTTGGGCAGGAGACCGACGGCGTCTCGCTGGACAAGCTGGGCGGTGCCTCCTGGCAGGCGCGCAAGGCCAAGGCGAAAAACCGGATTCAGGATATGGCCGCGGGCCTCATCCGCCTCGCCGCCGAGCGGCAGATGCGCGAAGCCCCGATGCTCACCGCCGATGACGGCGCTTTTGCCGAATTCTGCGACCGCTTTCCCTATACCGAGACCGAGGACCAGGCCAAAGCCATTGCCGATGTGATGGAAGATTTCGCCACCGGCCGGCCAATGGACCGGCTCATCTGCGGCGATGTCGGCTTCGGCAAAACCGAGGTGGCGTTGCGCGCGGCCTTTGTCGCAGCAATGGCGGGGTCGCAGGTTGCGGTTGTGGTGCCGACCACCTTGCTCGCCCGCCAGCATTTCCGGGCGTTCTCCGCGCGGTTCGAGGGGCTGCCAGTGAAGGTCGCGCAGCTTTCCCGGATGGTAACGGCCAAGGATGCGATCGCCGTGCGCGCGGGATTGAAGGAAGGCAACATCTCCATCGTCATCGGTACCCATGCGCTAATGGCGAAGTCGGTCGAATTTTCAGACCTTGGCCTCGTGGTCGTGGATGAGGAACAGCATTTCGGTGTCGCGCATAAGGAGCGGTTGAAGCAGCTGAAAGCCGATGTGCATGTGCTGACCCTTACCGCAACGCCCATTCCGCGCACGCTGCAACTGGCCCTCACCGGCGTGCGCGACCTCTCGCTCATCACCACCCCGCCGGTCGATCGCCTCGCGGTCCGCACCTTCATCATGCCGTTCGACTCATTGGTGATAAAAGAGGCCATCGCCCGAGAAAAGTTCCGTGGCGGCCAGATTTTCTGCGTCGTCCCGCGCATCGAAGACCTGGAGCCCATGGCCGGGCGGCTGCGCGAGATCGTGCCGGATATTCGCTGCATCACCGCGCATGGGCGGCTGGCGCCGACCGAGCTTGAGCGCGTGATGACCGAATTCGGCGAGGGACGCTACGATATTCTGCTGGCCACGAACATCGTGGAGAGCGGGCTCGACATGCCTGCGGTGAACACGCTCATCATCTACCGCGCGGATATGTTCGGCCTGGCGGGCTTGTATCAGTTGCGGGGCCGTGTTGGGCGCGGCAAGCAGCGGGGCTACGCCTATCTCACCTGGCCGGCGCATCATCGCTTGTCCCTGGCGGCGGAGAAGCGGCTGGAGGTGATGCAGACGCTGGACACGCTGGGTGCCGGCTTCACTCTCGCTTCCCACGATCTCGACCTGCGCGGCGCGGGTAATCTTCTGGGCGACGAGCAATCCGGCCATATTCGGGAAGTGGGCATCGAGCTTTACCAGCAGATGCTGGAGGATGCGGTGAACGCCATCCGCGCGGAGGGCAGCCGCAAAAAGCCGGTGGAACGTGATTGGACGCCGAACATCAACCTCGGTCTCCCCGTGCTAATCCCTGAGAATTACGTGAGCGACCTGCCCGTGCGGCTTGGGCTGTACCGGCGCATCGGCGGCCTGACGAACGACGCCGAGAGTGAGGCGTTGGCCGCCGAGCTGGTGGATCGCTTCGGCGCGTTACCCTCGGAGGTGGAGAATTTGCTGGAAACCGTGGCGCTAAAACGCGCCTGCCGCGAAGCGGGGGTAGAAAAGCTCGATGCCGGGCCGAAGGGCATGGTGATCTCCTTCCGCAAAAACGAGTTCAACAACCCCGGCGGGCTGATCGCCTGGATCGGTTCGCGCGGCGGCACGCTGAAAGTGCGCCCGGACCAGAAGCTGGTCGTGGCGCGGGACATGGAAGTCTCGGCTCGTGCGGGCATTGCGCGCGACGTGCTGGAAAACCTGCGGCGTTTGGCGAATTTGCAGGAAGCGGCATAAAAAAGCCCAGGTTTAACCTGGGCTTTTTAGGCCGCGGTTAAAACGAAAGTTTTAAATATTCTTCCAGAACGAAACCGCGCAGCCGATCGGCGACGGCAGGTTCGGGTGGTTTACGTCGGCATTGGTAGCAGCAGCCTGGCCGGTTGCGCCCGCCTGGCCAACGGTATTCACCACGCCGTAAACCGGGCCGCTATGCCCACCCGCGACGCTCGCCGCCGTGTTGCTGACATTATGCTTCTCCACGGCTTGGCAGATGTTGGTGCTGCCACCAACCGCCATGGGGACAAGGAAGAATATCGCGATCAGGATAATGATCACGCCGATGACTGATCTCATGCTATGGGTTCCTTTGGTCTAAAAATCCGTGCAACGGCCGTTTTTCTCCCAATCGCCATAGCGTGTGGGTTCCGGGCCTTTTTGGCCGCCAATCTCTGGCGGAAGGACAGTTCCAGGCGCCGGCGCTGCCGGTTTGTCGGTGATTGGATGGTTTTTTTGGCTGTCCATGGGACATATGTGGTAAATTAATTGGGGTTTCGCAAGTTATTCATGCGTTAGACCCGGATGATTTTAGAAGAAATCGCGGTTCGAGATCCTTCTAAAATCTGAATCCGGCTCTACACAAATATGATAGAGGGCGGTTCTGACATTAAATCGAACCATTTGGTTCGATTTAATGTCATCGCACTCTTATTGCGACATCTGAGCAATGCGGCTCTCGTCCAGCGACCGCCATGTGGCATTCGCCGGTGCGTTGGCAAGCGATTCCCGGAACAACCCCAGCGCTTCCGGCGTGACTGCTCCGGCCTGTTCGGACAGCGCCTCCCCCAGATAGGCCTCACCCTCGCTCGCGTTTGCTGAGTTTGGATTGACGCGGGCGAGGTGCTGCCGGATCGCCGCGATAATCCCGTTCAAGCGCGCGTTCATTACCTTTTGCTGCGCGACCCATTGGCCATGGGGCTCGGAAGGCACGCCCGGCGTGCTGCCGGGCAAGTAAAGCACGAAGGCCATGATCGGCACGGCGAGCACCGTCGCGGCCAGTAAAAGCCGAGCATTGCCGTCCAATGCCGGCTCACGCCCGGCATCGGCGGCGAGAAGCCTGCGTTCCACCTCCAGCCGCGCGGCGTTATACTCCGTGACCGCAATCCGCCCGTCGCCTAAATCCCGCTCAAGTTCGCGTAACTGCGCGCGATGTAGGCCAAGAGCCGCCTCACGCCGGTTGCGCGCCCCGTTTTTGCGCGAAAAAAGAACCAGCAGCAGCGGCAGCATGAGCAGCATCGCGAGGCCCAGCATCCATAGGTAGATCATCGCAGCAATTCATCCAGCCGGGCGCGGTCGGCATCGGTTAGCGGCGCCGGGGGCGGCGTGCGGTTCCAGCGGCTTAACCAGAATACGGCGAACCCTAAAATGAGCGCCAAAAATGGCGAGGCGTAAAGCAGCCAGGTGAGGCGCATGAAAGGCGGCTTCAGCAGCACGAAAATCCCGTAGCGCTGCACCATGTAATTCATGATGGATTTATCGGAATCCCCCGCGACCACATGCTGCCGGATAATTACGCGCAACTGCTGCGCCAGGGTGGCGGACGAACCCTCGATGCTCTCGTTTTGGCAGACGAGGCAGCGCAGCTGGTCGCCGATGGCTTCCGACCGCGCTTCCTGCGCCTGGGTGAGTGTCACGCCGTCACGTATCACGCTTTGGGCGAACGCCAGCATGGGTATTAACGCTAGCAGAACAATCCACTTTCTCATGCGTATTTGCTTAACAAAGGCTTTAATGTGTTGCTCACCACATCATCGGTCAGCGCGCCTGCGTAGCGCCAGCGCACGATGCCAGATTTGTCGATCAGATATGTTTCCGGCACGCCGTAAACGCCCCAGTTGATTGCGGCGAGGCCAGACGCATCCGCCGCCAGCCTTGTGTAAGGATTGCCATTTTGCTTGATAAATGCTGCCAAATTTTTCGCCTGGTCCTGATACGCGATGCCCCATATGTCCAACCCGGATTTGGCGAGCGTGGCGAGCATTGAGGCTTCCTCCAAGCACGGCGCGCACCAGGAGGCAAACCAGTTCACCAGCATCGGGCGCGGCGGCGCGGCAAGGTCTGTATTGGCAAACCCCTGCATCCCATCGGCCCCGGGCAGGGAGAACGCAGGCGGGTGCTTGCCGATGAGCGGTGAGGGCAGGGCGTGCGGATCGTAATTATCCGTCTGCATCCGCCGGAGGATCATGTAAAATCCTTCACCACCCGCGATGGCCAAAGCGAGCGGTATCCCGAACAACAAGCGGCGGCGAAGCGGAGACATGGGCTAGAGCCCGATCGTTTGAGGCGGGCGGCCCTTTGCACACCCGCCGAAAACGTGAATCGGCCTCTCAAAATAAGGGAGGGCGCGAAGTAAATTTATGCCAAGCGTCATTTTGAACATATCGCGCCCTAAGCAACCGCTCCGGCTGGCTTTTTGCGCGAGGGCGCGCCTACCCGCAACCGGCGGTCAGATAGCGAAATACCGCCACCCAGCGCCATGATCAGCCCGCCGAACCATATCTCGGGCGCGAGCGGATGCCGGTTCAACCGCAGCTCCGCGCCGTTGCTCCCGGCAGGCTCGGCGGCAAACACCGCGTAAATATCTTGAAACCCGTTGGTGTGGATCGCCGCGTCGTTGGTGATTACTTTCTGCGCGGTGAAATTCCGCCGCGACGGATGCAGCGTGAGGAATGCACGGCCGTTCTGGCTCAACGTAACATCCGCTACGCGCTGCGAAAAATTCGGCCCCGGCGCGTCATGAATATCGTTCAGCGTCCATGTATAGCCGCCAAGCTGCGTGGATTGGCCTGGCTGCAACACGATCACCTTTTGCGTGGCAAGCGTCATCCCGGCAATGCCGAGCACCGTTACGCCAAAGCCGATATGCCCGAGCGTAGCACCTATCGCGGCGCGTGGCAGCACCAGCGCCCGGCTGAGCGACGTACCGAGCGGCGCGCGGAATAGCCGTATCCGTTCTGCGACATCCGTGCAGGCCGAGCACACTACCCACAACCCGCCCGCCAGCCCAATTGCGGCGATAACGTGCCGCGTTGCCGCCACCGCGAGGAACACGATGAGCGCCACGCCGCAGGCCAGCCACAGCCGGGCGAGTGCGGGCCCGAGTGCCGCGCGCTTCCAGGGCAGCAACGGCCCCACTGCCATCGCCGCGATGAGCGGCGCGGTAAGCGGCAGCACCGTCTGGTTGAAAAATGGCGCACCGACGGAAAGCTGAATGCCGAACAGCAGGTTCGCGAACGGTGGATAGAGTGTGCCGGTGAACACCACGGCGGTGATGGAGCACAGGAAGATGTTGTTCAGCACGAGCGCGCTTTCGCGCGAGAGCGGCGCGAAGATGCCCGCAGCAGCCAACACGGGCGCGCGAATGGCGAACAGCAGCAGCGAGCCGCCGATGGTGATGCCCAGCAAAGCCAGAATGAACAACCCCTGGTCCGGCGCGGCAGCGAAGGAGTGTACGGAGTTGAGAATGCCCGAACGCACCAGAAACGTCCCTGAGAGGCTAAGCGAGAAGGTGGCGATGGCCAGCAGCACGGTCCAGGCTTTCAGAGCCTCGCGTTTTTCCACGACAATGGCGCAGTGCAGAAGTGCCGTGCCGGTGAGCCAGGGCAACAGTGCTGCGTTCTCCACCGGGTCCCAGAACCAGTACCCGCCCCAGCCCAGCGTGTAGTAAGACCACCAGCTGCCAAGCGCGATGCCGGCGGTGAGGAAGCACCAGGAGAGCAGCGCCCAGGGCCGAACCCAGCGCCCCCACGCCGCGTCTATCCGCCCCTCGATGAGTGCGGCGATGGCGAAGGCAAACGCTACGGAAAACCCGACATAGCCCGTGTATAAAACCGGCGGGTGGAAGGCGAGGCCGGGGTCCTGCAAAATCGGGTTCACGCCAGCGCCTTGCAGCGGCGGCGGCCAGAGCCGGACGAAGGGGTCCGAGACGGTAAGCGTGAACAGCAAAAATCCGCCGGAGACGAGGCCCAGCACTCCCAGCACCCGCGCGCGCAGCGAGGCTGGCAAATTCCCGCCGAATATCGCCACCGTGGCGCCGCAGAGCGAAAGGATGAAACACCACAGCACCATGGAGCCGTCGTGGTTCCCCCAAGTTCCGGAGATTCGGTACATCAGCGGCACGGCAGAGGAGGAGAAATTCGCCACGTTCTCGACCGTGAAATCTGACACCACGCCTGCGTAAATAAGCGCCAGAAACGCAGCGCTGATGGCTAGGAAATGGCTGAGCGCGAGGGCAGGGGCGGCGCGCATCGCACGGGCGTCGCGCAATCCGGGGGCGAAAATGCCGATAACCCCCTGCGCGAAGGCCAAAGCCACCGCCAGGGACAAAGCAAAATGGCCGAGTTCAGGGATCATGTCTTGTTGCCCGCAATGCTTATATGATCGACGATGACAAGAACGTTCGTAAATTGCATTCCGTCTTGCCGCTCATATAGCCTGCCAGTTATAGCGACATGCTCTCCGACGAAATTATCCAAGTGCTCGGCAGGATAATTTAAATCGACAAGTTCCATACGGCGAACATTGTAATATGAGTCCGCGTCTATAAAACTATCGATGTAGGCCCGGCTATTGTGCGGCGCGTGCAAATGACTTTTCATATCTGGATGCGCGATGACATTTATCGGTGCGTCGAGTTTAATCTCCAGCACGTTTTCTTTCGCGTCGGTTTTTGGATTCTCACCAAAATTCGGCGGTCCATAAAATTGTTGAACGACGATGATTCCTGAGAGATGCGCGATTGCCGGCTTGTAGCCGACCTGCTGGGCAGCCCTCGCATAGTGCCCTGTGGCGAAAGTGACAAACGAAGCAATAAAAATTTTTAAAAATTGTTGTTCAAATCGGCTTATCATCATGATGCCGCCTTCTTCACGCTCATCATATTCCACGTGCTCGCATCCGGCGCGGGCCCAAATTTCGGATTCCATTTGCCAGCTTTTTGTAACGCTTGCTCTACGTCTTTCGGCATGTAAGAAGCGCCGTGCTTGGCAAGCACTTCATCCGCCGAGAACGAACCCTGCGGTGTCATCGAACCAATAGCGACCACGCCTTGTCCCTCGCGGAACAAATCCGGCAGCAGGCCGATGAACGACACGGGAACGGACGCCTGGCCGTCGGTCACGCGGAAGAAAGTCGTGGGTGTGCCATCATTGATTTTGGTCGCAACACTTCCCGCCTGCACGATGCCGCCAAGCCGGAAGCTCATGCCCGGCACGGGGTTTTTCGCCAACACCTCGCGTGGGCTGAGAAAATAGGTGAGCGTTGAAGAGAACGCGGCGAGCGACAGCCCCGTCGCGGCGCTCAGGCAAATTCCACAAGCGAGCACGAGATATAACCGGCGTTTTTTGGGCGCGCGCATTACCTTGTTTCGACCGCGCGCAAGCGTTTGGCGGCGCGGCGGTAGCGGGCAAAAGTCAGCACCCCAATCCCGGCGAGAAACAGCACGGTGATGCCATAGCTGCCGTTGATGAACGGCCACACGTTCACGACATCCGCTCCGCCGCCGCCAGCAGCAGCCCGCGCGTGCGGCGCTCCATAATCGCGGCACTCATCCGCGCGCACACCAGCGTGAGAAAGCATAAATAAAACCCCAACGAGGCGATAAGCAGCGGGTAGAGCATGGTGATGTAGATTTTCGAGGGGCCAGTGAGGGAAATACTGTTGCCCTGGTGCAGCGTGTTCCACCATTGCACCGAGAATACGATGATCGGCAGGTTGATCGCCCCCACCAGCGCCAGAATCGCGGCGGCGCGGTGGCCATGCGCCGGGTTATCGAAAGCCCGGATGAGCGCGATATGGCCAAGATAGAGGAAAAACAGCACGAGCACGGAGGTCAGCCGCGCGTCCCACACCCAATAGGCGCCCCATTCTGGCCGGCCCCATAGCGCGCCGGAGATGAGGCAAACGAGCGTGAACCCGGCGCCCACCGGGCCGATCTCCTCCGCCGCCAAGTCCGCCAGCGGATGCCGCCAGATGATTGAGAAAAACGAGCAAACCGCCAGCGCGGCATATCCCGCCATGGCGACCCAGGCGGCGGGCACATGCACATACATAATCCGCGAGGCATCGCCCTGCTGCCAATCCCCCGGCGCAATGGCATAGCCCCATACAATGCCAGTGACGGTGAGGACGATGGAAAATGCCGCCAGCCAGGGCAGTGCCGGGCGCACCAGCCGCAGGAAACGCCCCGGATTGGCGTAACGGTGAAACCACGCGCCGGTTTTGCCAATGCGCGCGGGGGTGAGGACATTTCCGCTCATGCGCGTCTCATAAGCCACTCCCGGCGGAATTTGAAGCGCCGCATTTTCGGGCTAAGCAGCGCCATGACAAATTACTGGCTGGTGAAATCTGAACCCGACGCCTTCTCCTGGGAAAACCAGGTGAAAAATCGCGTCGAGCCCTGGACCGGGGTGCGCAACCACATGGCGAAGAACAACCTCAAAGCCATGAAAAAGGGCGATCTGGCGTTTTTTTACCATTCCAACATCGGCAAGGAGATCGTCGGCATCGTGAAAGTGGCGCGGGAGGCTTATCCGGACCCGACCGCCGAGGCGGGGGATTGGGTCTGCGTCGATATGCAGGCGGTAAAGCCTCTGCCGAAGCCGGTTCCCCTTGGCGTTATCAAATCCGACCCTAAATTCGAGGATCTGGCGCTGGTGCGGCTCTCCCGGCTTTCGGTGGCCCCGGTCAGCGCCGAGCATTGGGCGCAGCTTTGCGCGCTGGGAGGGATGAAATGAGCGAGACGGCAATTCTAGGCGGTGGCTGCTTCTGGTGTACCGAGGCGGCGTTTTCCGAGCTTAAAGGCGTTGAGGCCGTGCAGTCCGGCTATGCCGGCGGTGACATAAAAAACCCGACCTATGAGCAGGTCTGCACCGGACGCACCGGCCATGCCGAGGTTGTGGAGTTCAAATTCGACCCGGCGGTGATTTCCTACGAGGATCTGCTGCGGGTGTTTTTCACCATCCACGACCCGACGACGCTGAACCGCCAAGGCGCGGATGCGGGTACGCAATATCGCTCCGTGGTGTTTTATGCGGATGCGGCGCAGGAGGCCTCCGCGCGCAAAATCATTGCCGAGTTCGAGGCTTCGGGCGCCTGGGGCAAAAAAATCGTCACCGAAGTCTCCCCCGCGCCGGAATTTTACCGCGCCGAGCCGGAGCACGACCAATACTTCGCCCGCAACCCTTATGCCGGATACTGCCAGGCGGTCATCGCGCCGAAGGTAGCAAAAATGCGGAAGGCGTTTGCGGAAAGATTGCGAAAGGCGAACTAACGTGTAACTGTGACTGCGGAGTGTTTTAAATATCTTTTTAATCATTGTGAAGCCGATCCAAAATGTTTGTTAGAAGACGCGGATAGCGCAATTGATTTAGGGGAGCATATTGTCGACGGTGTTCGGCCATCCTTTGACGGCCAGCGCGCATTCCGGGGTTCTGAATTTGGCCGGGGCGGGGAAACGGCTCCTTGAACCGAACTGGGAAACATCTCCTCAGCCGCGGTGCGCTTGAGGTTATATAGTCAGCAAGGTAGCAAGGATAGGATGGGCTGAGCGCAGCGAAGCCCATCGTTTCCGAACGGCCCATCGCTTCCGACTGCCCACCCGCGCGAATGGGCGGCGGCCTGACCGGGACTGGAAAATGCGGGTGAGGGGCAAGATGCCATCTGTAAAATACCCATCCTATGCTTTCAAGTGAGCGAGACCCTGCGTTACAATTCTATAGCGATGGAAACTCTTGACTAAAGGCCTGACATCGAGATGCTATCGTCAATGAAATTACATGCAACCTGCTTCGTTCTATGCCTTTCACTGCCGCTTGGCGTGCATGCTCAACCCGTTATAGGCCCGTATGTCAGCCTCGGAAGCGGCGCTGAAATAGCGAACCAGGGTAGCTGGAGCTCTGCGAAACAGTCTTCACAGCCAGCAATGGATCGACCGTTCACACCGTCAAACCCGTCACCCATTGGCGGCGGCAGCGTAGGCTATGGTTTCGGTAATGGATTTCGTGTGGAAATGAGCGGCAATTAGTTTACGGCTAAGGAGATCAGTGTGAAAACCATCTTTGCGTTATTCGTATTCGCCGGAATGCTGCTGCTTTCGGGCTGCGGCCTTGTTGCAGCGCCATGCAGAATCGCGTCGGGCGGCCTGAAAATCGTTCCTGTCGCTGGGCAGGTCGCGGCGGCGCCAACGGATACCTGTGCAAACGTCATAGATCCGACGCCGACGCGGAGCTGAAATAATGTTTCAAACTTTCCGCTGATTAATCCGCAATTACGCTGCCTGAGATCGAATATTTTGCCGACTTCATCTGTATGGAAAACTGCCGCGATGCGTCGCCGGCTAGGACCAGGGCTTGCAGCAGATTGACGGCGGCGTGGGGATTTAGGGGTTCAAGATATTTGATGATCGCATCCCGATCATCAAGCGCATTCGGACGCCATTCGACCTTCACGTCCGTCATGGCGGTCAGTGCGTTGCGATTTTGCGCTTCAGAGTTCGATCTCGTGAAGCATGCCGGGTGCATACTTGATCGTGTGGCACGGACATGCGTGTACCGGTCCGCGCCTCAGCGACTGCAGCCTCGAGAAGCTGGCGCTCAGTCTCGGTCAGGGTCAAAATGCGGTTGGGCTTGGCTCATGGCTATCACCATAGCATCTAAGACGGGAGGAGATTACTGAAAACGACGCGGTTACGCTGAGCTGGGACCTAAATCCACCGCAGCACAAACACCGCCGCCAGCAAGCCCATCGTCAACACGTCCCGTTATGGAGGCTACCCTCAACCTGTATCGACCGCTACCGATTGCCCCCGACTCTGTTATACTCGTTACGAAATAACCGATTACCGGCGCAACGCATCCCTGGCGGAACATTTTTCTTCACGGTCAATCTATATGACTGAAAGCTGCGAATGTCCTACATCCCCCCTCTCTCCACCCATCAGTTTTTACAAAATTCGCAAATCATGCACCACCCAATCTCCACAAAGAAAACGGTGAACCATCATATGCAAACACTCACCCCTAAACTCTCGCATGAATCGCCCGGCAATGCGTCACAAGATTCTGCCGGGAGAGTAAAAAACTCTTCAAAGGTGTTTCTATGTCATAATAATATATATTCGCGATGAACCCGTACAAAGCCGCATCTATGCTGCTTGGCGAAGCGCCAAACAAAAATCCATCTGCGGGGACCAGGTTCCCCAACACCTCTAAATCTGCAATCCCCCTCGCATACGCTGCATCAGGCTCATAACGCCCAATCCCCTGAAAATGGTAGCGTTTAAAATTATACTCCCGCGCCGCCGCCATCGCTTCCGGCGTAACCTCGGGGTGTGCCGTCAAAATCGCCCGGTTGAACAGCGGCCAGAAGTGCTGGTCCTTCCACCGGGAATAAGACATCACCCAGTACAAATCATCGAGCAATCGTCTAACAAGAAGATGCATATCGCGCTGGCCTGCGGACAACCCATCATCAATCCGCAATTCCTGCCGCTTTATCACATGTGCAACAATATTATCGCTATCGCCGATCATCTCATTGCCGTCGAGAAGATAAGGCAGTTGCCCGCGTGGGGCTTTGCTCGCATCGAAAACATGCTCATGCTGGAAAGCTACGGCGCATAATTTCAGAAAAGCGAACACCTTCAACCCATAGGGGTTATTGTCCGCAACGCCATACAGGCCCGGGTAGGAAAACAAGGTCAACATCCAAATGCTCCACTATGAAACATGACCAGGATGGCGAAACATACCATGTTGGCGCCCACCCGCGAGGCCCATCGCTTACAATGCCAATTAACGGCCCTTCAAACGCGCCGCAGCACAAACACTTCCGCCAGCGACGCCTCGATCGCGTTACCATGCGCCGCGTCCCGCGCCTCGATCATCACTTCCAGCTGCGCGTCCTGCACCGATGGTGCTGCGAACAACCGGTGATGCGCGACCTCGATAATATTCCCCCCCAGCGCGCCAATCCGCGAGGCGATTTCCGCCAGCATCCCGGGCCGGTCCGGCATTTCCAGCACCACGCGCATAATCCGCCCGTCGCGCAGCAGGTTCCGCATCAGCGTATTCGCCAGAATCCGCGAGTCAATATTCGCGCCGCACAGCGCGATGCCAACTTGTCTGCCTCGGAAGCGCTCGGGGTAGGCCAGCACCGCCGCCAACCCCGCCGCACCAGCACCTTCGGAGACCTGCTTGGCGTTCTCAACCAGCGCCGCGATGGCGCATTCCACATGATGTTCGGAGACGACCAATACTTCCACACCCAGCGCGCGCAGCACCGCCAGCGGCTTCTGGCCTATGTCGCGCACCGCGATACCCTCAGCCACGGTCGGGCCGCCAACCGAAATCTCCTTGCCCGCCAAAGCCTGCGCGAAAGCAGAATAATTCTCTACCTCGACGCCGAAAATCTCCAACTCCGGACGCAGCGCGCGGGCTACGGTGGCGCAGCCGGAGATCAACCCCCCGCCGCCGGTGGCAATCGCCATCGCGTCCAGCTCCGGCACGTCTTCCAGCATTTCCAGCGCCATCGTGCCCTGGCCGGCCATCACGGCCTCGTCGTCATAGGGGTGGATGAACAGCAGTCCTTCGCTCGCCGCGAGTTCATGTGCGTGCGCGGCAGCTTCCGCCAGGCTTTCGCCATGCAGCACAACCTTCGCCCCCCATGATGCCGTGCGCGTCACCTTCGTCGCCGGAGTATGCACGGGCATCACGATCGTCGCCGCAATCCCGGCCAGCTGTGCGTGCCGCGCCACCGCCTGGGCGTGGTTCCCCGCGGACATCGCCACCACGCCCGCTTTGCGTTCCTCCGGTGTCAGCAGCGCAATGCGGTTTGCCGCCCCGCGCTCCTTAAACGCGCCGGTCGCCTGTAAATGGTCGTATTTCAGGTAAATCTCGGCGCCCGTGAGGCGCGAAAGCCCGTCCGAGCGCAAAAACGGCGAGCGCAGCACCGCACCCTCTATCCGCCAAGCCGCCGCCCGCACGTCGTCCAGGCTTATCATGTCAGCCGTAAGTGATTTTGAGGATCTCGTAGGAGCGGTCCCCACCCGGCGCAGGTACAGCCACGGTATCACCCACCTTTTTGGCAATCAGCGCCTTGGCGAGTGGGGAGGTGATGGAGAGCCGCGCCTGCTTCACATCCGCCTCATGCGTGCCGACGATCTGGTACGTCACCTCTTTCTCGGTGTCCTCATCCACCAGCAGCACGCTGGCGCCGAATTTCACTGTATCGCCAGAAAGACTTGCAGGATCAATAACTTCAGCAGCGGAAGTTATCTCTTCAAGCTCGGCAATCCGGCCTTCCACGAAGGATTGGCGCTCCCGCGCCGCATGGTATTCGGCGTTTTCCGAAAGGTCGCCGTGGCTGCGCGCCTCCGCAATGGCGCGGATGATGGCGGAGCGTTCCTGACCTTTGAGAAACCGTAGCTCTTCTTCAAGCGCCGCCAGGCCAGGGGCCGTCATAGGAAATTTCTGCACTGCGTCTCCTCAGAGCCCAGGCTCCGATGGGGTTGGGGTTGGCCGAATCGCCTCCGGCGCCGGCAAGCGGCGCTAGAAAGGCTGCGGAAAGTACGACTGAAGCGGCGCAACTTCAAGACTGCCCGAAATAAGGGCCGCAATCGCATGGGCCGTAGCCCGTGCCGCCGCGATGGTGGTAAAGTTCGGCACCCCATGCGTAAGCGCCGAGCGCCGTATGTCGAAGCTGTCCGTCACCGATTGGGCCCCATGCGCGGTGTTGATCACAAGCTGGATCTCGCCCGAGCGGATGGCATCGACGCAATGCGGCCGGCCCTCCAGCACCTTGTTCACGCGCTTCACCGCAATCCCCGCTGCCGCGATATGCCGCGCCGTGCCGGCGGTCGCCATGATGTTGAAGCCCAGCTCCGCCAGCCGACGCGCCACGGGTACGATAGCCGCCTTGTCGGACTCCTTTACCGAAAGAAACGCCGTGCCCTTGAGCGGCAGCGAAACGCCGGCACTCAGTTGCGCCTTTGCGAAGGCGCGGGCGAAATTCGTGTCCAACCCCATCACCTCGCCGGTGGATTTCATCTCCGGCCCCAGCAGCGTATCGACATTGGGAAAGCGGGCGAAGGGGAACACCGCCTCCTTCACCGCCACATGGCGCAGCGCTACCGAATCATCGAGCTTGAAGGACGCAAGCTTCTCGCCCGCCATCACCCGCGCGCCGATCTTTGCCACTGCCACGCCGGTTGCCTTTGCGACGAACGGCACGGTTCGCGAGGCGCGGGGATTGACCTCCAGCACGTAAATCAGATCGTTCTGGATGGCGTATTGCACGTTCATCAGCCCAACGACGTTGAGCGCCTTTGCCATCGCCACCGTCTCCGCCCGCAGCTCCGCCACCACCGCGGGGGAGAGCGAATAAGGCGGAATGGAGCACGCAGAATCGCCGGAATGAATGCCCGCTTCCTCGATATGCTCCATGACCCCCGCGACATACACGGTCTGCCCATCGCAGATGCAATCCACATCCACTTCCGAGGCTTCGTTCAGGTAGCGGTCGATCAGCACCGGGTTTTCGCCGGAAACGCGCACGGCTTCGCGCATGTAGCGCGCCAGTGCCGTGCGGTCGTACACAATCTCCATCGCCCGGCCGCCGAGAACATACGATGGGCGGATGATGATTGGATATCCGATGCGCTCGGCAATCGCCTCCGCCTGCTCGGCGGAACGCGCGATGCCATTTTCCGGTTGCCGGAGGCCAAGTTTTTGCAACAGCACTTGAAAGCGCTCGCGGTCTTCGGCAATATCAATCGCATCCGCCGAAGTCCCGAGAATGGGAATCTCCGCGGATTCCAGCGCTTGGCTGAGTTTGAGCGGCGTCTGGCCGCCATATTGCACGATGCAGCCGAGCAACGTGCCGTTCTGCTGCTCCGTGCGGATCAGTGAGAGCACATCCTCGGCGAACAAAGGCTCGAAATACAGCCGGTCAGAGGTGTCGTAATCGGTGGAAACCGTCTCCGGGTTGCAGTTGACCATGATGGTCTCATAGCCCGCCTCGCGCAGCGCATAGGCGGCATGGACGCAGCAATAATCGAACTCGATCCCCTGGCCGATACGGTTCGGTCCGCCGCCGAGAATGATGATCTTGTTCCGCTCGGTGGGGTTGGATTCACAAACCGGCGCGCCGAAGCAGCCTTCATATGTGCCGTACATATACGCGGCCTGAGAGGAAAATTCGCCCCCCGACGTGTCGATGCGCTTGTAAACCGGCGTCACGCCAAGTTTGAGCCGCGCGGCACTCACCGCGGCTTCCTTCTGCCCGCAGAGTTCAGCGATGCGCTTATCGGCAAAGCCTAAGGATTTTAGCTTGCGGAACGAGAACGCATCGCGCGGCAGGCCGTTTTTCTTCACGTCGTTTTCGGCGGCGATGATGTCCTGCATCTGGCGAAGATACCAGGGGTCGTATTTGCAGGCAGCGAAAATATCTTCGACGCTGATACCCGCGCGCAAAGCCTGCGCCGCGATCAGCAGCCGATCCGGCCGCGGCGTAGAAAGTGCGGCGCGGAACGCATCCGCCGTGCCATCGCCTGGCGCTTCGATTTCATCCAGGCCGGACAAGCCGGTTTCCAGCGAGCGCAAACCCTTCTGCAACGCCTCGGCAAAATTCCGCCCAATCGCCATCGCCTCGCCGACGGACTTCATGGAGGTGGAAAGCAGCGCAGGCGTGCCGGGGAATTTCTCGAAAGTGAAACGTGGAATTTTAATGACCACGTAATCGATCACAGGCTCGAAGCTTGCTGGTGTGGCACGCGTTATATCGTTTTTCAGCTCATCGAGTGTATAGCCCACCGCGAGCTTGGCGGCGATTTTCGCAATCGGGAAGCCCGTTGCTTTCGAGGCCAATGCTGATGAACGCGACACGCGCGGGTTCATCTCGATGACCACCATCCGCCCGTCCTCCGGGTTGATGCCAAATTGCACGTTGGAGCCGCCGGTATCCACGCCGATGCGCCGCAGGCAGGCGATGGAGGCGTCTCGCATGATCTGGTATTCTTTATCGGTCAGCGTGAGGGCAGGGGCGACGGTAACAGAATCCCCGGTATGCACGCCCATCGGGTCGATATTTTCGATCGAGCAAACGATGATGCAATTATCGGCAGAATCGCGCACCACCTCCATCTCGTATTCTTTCCACCCCAGCACAGACTCCTCAACCAGCACCTCATCGGTGGGGGAGGCGTCGATCCCGGAGAGCACGATCTCGAAAAATTCCTCGCGGTTATAAGCAATGCCGCCGCCGGTTCCGCCCAGCGTGAAGGAGGGTCGAATGACTGCTGGCAGCCCGACAAATTCCAGGGCCGTCGCGGCCTCTTCCCGGTTATGCGCGATCGCGGATTTCGGCCCGGCGATGCCAATCTCCGCCATCGCGTCACGGAATTTAAGCCGATCCTCGGCGCGATCGATCACATCGGCCTTCGCGCCAATCAACTCCACACTGAGCCGCTCCAGCGCGCCGGATTTGGCGAGCGACATCGCGGTGTTCAGTGCTGTCTGTCCGCCCATGGTCGGCAGCAGCGCATCCGGCTTTTCGCGGAGAATAATCTTCTCCACCATCTCCGGCGTAATCGGCTCGATATAGGTTGCATCCGCCAGCGATGGGTCGGTCATGATCGTCGCGGGGTTGGAATTGACCAGAATAACCCGGTAGCCCTCCTCCCGCAGCGCCTTGCAGGCCTGCGCGCCGGAGTAGTCAAACTCGCAGGCCTGCCCAATAACAATCGGACCTGCGCCGATAATCATGATGGATTTTATGTCGGTGCGTTTTGGCATGTTAAAACCCGATGCAATGTTTAATGGAGAGAATTCAAAACGGCGATCTGGCGCAGCGTCCAGGCTTTCATGACCGGCTTGTCCGGCGTATCCGGCATCTGCGGAAATTCCGCATTATTCATCGCGAAATAATGCTTCATCACCGCGAGGCTGACACGCGGCGCTGGCGGATTGAAAATTTCCCAGCCTTCGGGCGTATCTTTCAACCGATAGGTCACAACCGCGTCGAGTGGCTTCGGCAGTTTCTCGATTTCCCGCCCCGCCGGATGCGAGGCCAGGGAAATCCCGATGCCATGCGTGACCGCAAGCTCCCGGAAGCGAACCTTGAACTGCGCCTCGCCACTGCCCAGCATTTTTGGTCCGCCTAAAATCTTCCGATCATCGACAATTACAAGCTCATCGGCGGAAAGAAAATAAATCTCGCAGCGCACTCCGCCGCAATCCTGCCCGCAATCGCAATCCAACGGCGAGGCTTTTTGCCCAGGCGCATACAGTACAATCCCGATGCGTCCTTTTGCCTGGCCCGAAAAGTCGCTCGCCAGCACGCTACGCAAAACATCGCCAGCGCCCGGCGTGGCCTGCGCCGCCGAAGCAAAGCTCATGAAAGCGATGAAAAATATCATCTTCACGGCGCAACCTTTGGCATAATGCGCTGCATGAATTCGTCGAACAGCGGCACCGTGAACGCTATATCGCCATGGCCCGGTGCGTAAATCATGCCTTTCCCGATCAAGCCGTCCCGCAGTGTTCCGAGCTCTGATGTTCGCTTGCCCATTTGCGCCGCAACCTCTCCCGAGCGATGCGCGCCCGGCCCCAGCTCCGCCATCGCGCGAAGATAGTTTTTCTCACGTGGCGTCAGCCTGTCGAAGCGGACACGAAAAAATCCCTGGTCCAGATGATCAACAGCGATTTTGGTTGCGGCATCAATATCTTGAACCGTGATAGGCGAAGCAGTGGCGGCATTCCACGCATGGTAGCCCCATTCCTGCACGAAGAAAGGATATCCATGCGACTGCAGATAAATCGCGGCGAGCGCATCTTCACAAAAATCGATCCCCTCATCCCGCGCGGGCTTACGCAGCGCGTCATAGGCGTCGGGCGGATGTAGCGCGCCAATCTGCGGGAAATCGAACAATCTTTCGGCATAGGATTTCGAGTTACCGAACAGCGCGATCACCTGCGGCAAACCCGCCGCGAATAAAATCACCGGTAATTGTTCCTGCGCCACGCGGTGCATGGCCATGATAAGCGCACTCAGCTCGATTGCTGGAAAATACTGGATTTCATCGATGAACAACGCCAGCGCTTTACCCCTGGCCCGGCCCGCTCGGCCAATGGCTGCCATGAGCTCGGGAAGATCCGCCTCCAAATCTCCGCTATCCGCAGCACCCGTTTCAGGATCAATATCGAGCGAAAATTCAACCTCGCCGAATTTCGCCTGCACGCCGTTCATAAAGCTCTTCAAAACCCGCAGCGCCCGCTTCACATGCTCGCTCAGCGCCTCTATCCGGTCGAGGTCCAGCAAAATCCGCCGCAACTGCGGAATTAACAATGCAGGCAGTGACTTGCCTTCATGCGCTTCGATCAGACAGCTTCGGAAGGCCAGGCTGTCCGCATGTTTCCGTATCTCATTCAACAAAACGGTTTTGCCGACGCCCCGTAAGCCTACCAGCACCATCCCTTTTTCAGAGCGGCCATTTTGTACGCGGCCTAGGGCATTTCCGGCGCGCGTCAAAAGCTCTCCCCGCCCACTCAACTCAGGCGGCGGCGTTCCTGCTCCAGGCGCGAACGGGTTACGAAGGACGTCCATACAACTCCAATTATAGTCAATTTACCAATTTATATCACGTTTACTGTATATTCATGTAAATTTTCTATAGCATCCCTACAAACCGCTCGAACAAATGCCCGGAATCGCTCGGCCCAGGCGATGCCTCAGGATGATACTGCACGGAAAATACCCGCTTGCCCTTACAGGCGATCCCTTCGTTCGAGCCATCGAACAGGCTGACATGCGTCACCTCAACCCCCTTGGGCAAGGACGCATCATCCACTGCAAAGCCATGATTCTGCGAGGTAATCTCCACCTTGCCCGTGGCGAGATCCTTCACCGGCTGGTTCGCGCCCCGGTGGCCGCGGTCCAACTTGTAGGTCTTCGCTCCCAGCGCGTGCGCCAATAGCTGGTGGCCGAGGCAAATCCCAAAAATCGGCTTGCCCGCCTCCATCACGCCTTTTATCGCGGGCACCGCATAACGCGCTGTCGCCGCTGGGTCGCCCGGCCCGTTGGAGAGAAACACGCCATCCGGCTCATGCCGTAGTATATCCTCAGCCGTTGCTGCCGCCGGCACCACAATCACCCGGCACCCGACGGAGGCCAGCGAGCGCAGAATGTTGCGTTTGGCGCCATAATCCACCGCCACCACGGTCTTTACGGCCTCAGGCTTGGCAAACCCATGCGCCCAGTCCCAGGTTCCCTCTGTCCATTCATAGCTCTGCGTGCAGGAAACCTCAGCCGCCAAATCCAGCCCACCCAGCCCGCCCCAGGCCGCCGCTGCCGCGCTAAGCGCCGCCACGTCGAACTTAGCATCCGCCGGATAAGCCAGCACCGCGTTCGGCGCGCCCTGGTCGCGTATCCGCAGCGTCAGCGCGCGAGTATCGACGCCGGATATGCCGGGCACGTTCATGCGCTTCAGCCACTCGTCCAGCCCCGAATCCGCCCGGTAGTTGGAAGGCTCGGTAATATCCTCCTTAACCACCAGCCCGCGCGCGAACGCCTGCGCCGCTTCCAGATCCTCTTTGTTCGCCCCAACATTGCCGATATGCGGGAAGGTGAAGGTGATGATCTGCCCGGCGTAGGAAGGGTCGGTCAGCGTCTCCTGATAGCCCGTCATGCCGGTGCAGAAGCACAGCTCCGCTGGCTTGCTCAAGCCGAACGCGCCAATCCCCCGCCCCCAGAATACCGTGCCATCGGCCAGCACCAATGCGGCGGTGGCGCCCGGCGGCGTGTCGCCTTCGCCCGGCGCTCGCGGCAATGCATCCATGCCGATCCCTGTCGCCGCACTTATCGCGGGCCAGTGGCGGGAGGGAATAACCCCCGCCGCTCGCCATTTCCTTATGGCATCCGCCGAAACGCCTGTTAAACTGGCCGCGGCATCTGCACCGCCAAGCCGGTCGATAATCTCTGCAATGGAAATTGACATGCAAATCTGCTAACGGATTTTACCTCCGGCTTCAACTTGAAATCCGACCGCCGGAAATTTTTTCCAAAAGGAGCGACCTATTGAGTTTGCGTGAAGATATTACCGCCGCCGTAAAAACCGCCATGCTGGCGCGCAATGCCGAGCGCACCTCCACGCTGCGGATGATCCAATCCAAATTGAAGGATACCGATATCGCCGCCCGTCCGAAAGGCGTTGCCGCTGTGCCGGATGACGAAATTTATTCGATGCTGCGCTCCATGATCAAATCCCGCCGCGATGCCGTGGCGCTTTACCGCCAGGGCGGCCGGGAGGAGCTGGCAGCCAAGGAAGAGGCGGAGATTGCTGTTATTGAAGAATTTCTGCCACAAACACTTGCCGGGGACGCGCTCGATGCCGCGATCAAATCCGCCATCGCGGAGACCGGCGCCACGAGTGGGAAGGATATGGGCAAGGTCATCGCCGCGCTTAAAATAAGGCATGGTTCGGCGCTGGACATGGGTGCCACCTCCGCCGCCGTGAAAGCCTTTCTCGCGTAGAATGGCGCTTCCCGCCAACTTTCTGGACGAGCTGCGCGCCCGCACGCCCATCGCGGCGGTTATCGGCAAAACGGTTAAGCTCACCCGCTCGGGCAAGGAGCAAAAGGGCTGCTGCCCTTTCCATGGAGAGAAAACACCGTCGTTTTATGTGTATGACGACGGATTTCACTGCTTCGGCTGTGGCGCGCATGGTGATGTCATCACCTTTGTGATGAAAAGCACCGGCGCGCCATTTATGGAGGCGGTGGAAGATCTGGCCCAACAAGCCGGGCTCGAGGTGCCTAAAAGCAGCCCCCGCGCCGCCGAAGCTGAGCGGGAGCGCGCCGGGATTTCGGAGGTTCTTGAAGACGCCGCGAAGGCCTACCAGAAATGGCTGTTCGAGCCGGAAGGCCGCCTTGCGCTGGACTACCTCCGCACCCGCGGCCTCACCGATGCCACCATAAAAAAATTCGGCCTCGGCTGGTCGGGTGAAGGCAGGGGCGCACTTGCTGCGGCTTTGCGCGGCCAGGGCATCAAGCCGGACCAGCTCATCGAGGCCGGGTTGATGAAAGCGGGCGATCGCGGCCCGGTCGATATGTTCTTCTCGCGCGTGATGTTCCCCATCACGGACCGCAAGGGCAATCTCATCAGCTTCGGCGGCCGAATCTTAGGCGACGGCCAGCCAAAATACGTCAACGGGCCGGAAACCGCGGTATTCTCAAAGCGCCGCTCGCTCTACGGGTTGAATTTCGCGCGCGATGCCGTGCGCAAGGGCGCGGCGCTCATCGTCGTCGAGGGATATATGGATGTTATCGCGCTGGCCCAGGCCGGGTTTGGCGGCGCGGTTGCCCCGCTCGGCACGGCGCTCACCGATGACCATTTGGCGGAAATCTGGCGCCTCTCGCCCGAACCCGTCATCTGCTTTGATGCCGACGCCGCAGGCCGCCGCGCCGCGCTCAAAACCACCGATCTCGCTCTCGCCGCCCTTGCTCCAGACCGTTCGCTCAAATTCCTCAGCCTGCCGGAGAAAGACGATCCGGACAGCATCATCCGGCGCGATGGGCCGCAGGCGTTCAAAGCGCGCCTCGCCACCGCAAAGCCCATTTCCGCCGCACTTTACGACATGCTGGCAGAAGGCGCGCCCCGTTCCACGCCGGAAGCCAAGGCGAGCTTCCGCCAACGCCTGATTGAAGTTTCCGCCCGCATCCCCGATAAAAACCTGTCATCCGAATACCGCTCCATGCTTTTGGAGCGGTTTTTCGCGGAACGCCGCACTAAGCCCGGGAAAACCACCGTCAAACCCGCATATTCACGCAACGGCATGGCTCCGGACGCCGCCAGCGCCGAGCTTACTCGCGCCCGCCTTATGCTTGTAGCCCTCATCTCCCACCCCTCGCTCATCCCGGATGTCGAGGAAGCTTTCGCGCGCGTGAAGCTGCCCGCGCATTATGCCGCCATCCGCGATGCGCTGAGCTCCTTTGCGGCGACAGCAAAAACCCTTGACACTGAAAGCCTGTTCAACCACTTGAGCCAGCTTGGGCTTTCCGAGGAGGCAAGATTAATCGCGGCTGCCGCGGCCGTGGATCATCATCCCGACCCGGATGCAAGCCTGTCCCAGATCGCGCAAACCTGGTGGAGTTGGTATATTCTGATGAATTTCAGCATAGATATGTTGCGCTCTCAGCGCGACGAGCAGCAGCAATACTGGTCCGCCCATCAGGACGATGCAGCGGCGTGGATGCGCTTGGTTAAGTACAACGAATTGCTGATCCAGGCCATGTCCGGCGAGACAAGCAGTCCAGACCCTTAACCAGACTCATTGCCTAGCTAACACAAATTCAAATAATACCATCCCGAGTTTCCCGGAGTACCGCCCCGACCATGGCAACCAAGCCCGCTACCACCACCGCTGAAGCCCCCGCACCTGAAGCCGAAGCCGACGCCAATGTGCTCGACACGCAATCCGCCTCCGTAAAACGGCTTATCGCGAAGGGCAAGGAGCGCGGCTACATCACCTTCGATGAGCTGAACGCCGTCCTGCCCGCCGAGCAAAACTCTTCGGAGCAGATCGAGGACATCATGGCGATGCTCTCGGAGATGGGCATACAGGTGGTGGAGAGCGAGGAGGGGGAAGACCCCGAAGCCGCCGCCGCGCCGAAGGAAGAGGCGGCGGAGGACGAGGACGCGCCTGCCGGCAATATCTCGGAATCCTCAGTCAGCCGCACGGACGACCCGGTGCGGATGTACCTGCGCGAGATGGGCACGGTCGAGCTGCTCTCGCGCGAGGGCGAGATCGCCATCGCCAAGCGCATCGAGGCAGGGCGGGACATGATGATCCGCGGCCTGTGTGAAAGCCCGCTCACTTTCCGCGCCATTATCGCCTGGCATGAGTCTCTCAACAATGGCCGCGTGCTGCTGCGGGATGTGATCGACCTGGAAGCCATGCAGGCGGGTAATGAGCCTGTTCCCGCCGATGGTTTCGCCGCCGCCGAGGAGATTGAAGAAGACGAGGACGGCGAGGGCGCGGGCATGTCGCTCTCCGCGCTGGAGGAAAAGCTCAAGCCCGAGATCTTCACATATTTCGAAGACATCGAAAAACTCTACGACAAGCTGGGAAAAATTCAGCAGAAGCGGCTGGATAATTTGACGGCGGGCGGAGACATCAATTCCCGCTCCGAGAAAAATTACGAAAAGCTGCGCGACGAGCTGGTTGCCAAGGTTGAGCAGGTGCGCCTGCATAATAACCGGATCGAGGAGCTGGTGGCGCAGCTGAAGGTGCTGAACCAGCGCCTGAATGGTTTGGAAGGTCAGATTTTGCGGCTGGCTGAAGGTGCGAAAGTCTCCCGCGAGGAGTTTTTGCAAGCTTACCGGGGCCGGGAGATGGACCCGAACTGGATGAACGACATCGCCAGCCTGGCGGGCAAAGGCTGGAAGGATTTCGCGAAGAAGCACGGCACTCAGGTGGGAGAGCTGCGTTCGCAAATCGGCAAGGTCGCGAGCGAGGCCGGGCTGCCCATCGAGGAATTCCGCCGGGTCTATACTACCGTCTCGCGCGGCGAGCGCGATTCCACCCGCGCCAAGAAGGAAATGATCGAGGCCAACCTGCGCCTCGTGATCTCCATTGCCAAAAAATACACCAATCGCGGCCTGCAATTCCTGGATCTCATACAGGAAGGCAATATCGGGCTGATGAAAGCCGTGGATAAATTCGAGTACCGCCGGGGCTATAAATTCTCCACCTATGCAACCTGGTGGATCCGGCAGGCGATTACCCGCTCCATCGCCGATCAGGCCCGCACCATACGCATTCCCGTGCATATGATCGAGACGATCAACAAGCTGGTCCGTACTTCGCGCCAGATGCTGCACGAAATTGGCCGCGAGCCGACGCCCGAGGAACTGGCGGAAAAACTCGGGATGCCGCTCGAGAAAGTCCGCAAGGTACTGAAAATCGCCAAGGAGCCAATCAGCTTAGAGACCCCGATTGGCGACGAGGAAGACTCGCATTTGGGTGATTTCATCGAGGACAAAGGCGCGATCATCCCGCTGGATGCTGCTGTGCAGGCGAATTTGCGCGAGGCCGCGACGCGCGTGCTCTCCTCGCTCACCCCGCGCGAAGAGCGTGTGCTGCGGATGCGCTTTGGCATCGGCATGAACACGGATCACACGCTGGAGGAAGTCGGGCAGCAGTTCAACGTCACCCGCGAGCGTATCCGGCAGATCGAGGCGAAGGCGCTCCGCAAGCTCAAGCATCCTTCGCGCTCGCGTAAGCTCCGCAGCTTTCTGGACGACTAGAGCGCGAGATGTTCAAATTGAAGCTTCGCATCAATTCGATTCGCGCTCCAGCTTGTTTTGAGAGGCCGATTCACGCTTTCGGTCATCGCGCAAAAGCGCGTCAACCTCGGGCGATCGGACTCTAGGGTTGAACGCCCAGGCTTATATCGCCGCGAATGAGCCTTGCGACCGCGCCATTGTGACCGTGGTGTTTCTGCGGATGAACCACCGCCCGGATCGTTCCCGTGCCACTTTCCCGCTGGGCGTGGAATTGCGGCCCGAGCGGCTCGGCCCGGAAGCCTATCGAGCCTTGCACAAGGAAATCGGCGCGCCCTGGCTGTGGTGGCTGCGGCGGATCATGCCGGATGCGGCTCTTGCGCGCCATCTCGCCAGTCCGGCGCTGGCCATCCAGCTGCTGCGCGTGAATGGTGAAGTCGCCGGGTTTTTCGAGACAGATGCAGGCCACTGGCCGGATGTGAACCTTAACTACTTCGGCCTCAAACCTAGTTTCATCGGCAAGGGGCTGGGCCGGCCGCTCCTAGATGCGGCGGTCGATTCTGTTTTTCTCGGCGCCTCCAGCCTGCGCGGCATGACCGTGAACACCTGCTCGGCGGACCACCCCCGTGCATTGCCGAACTACCTCGCCGCAGGGTTTAGGGAAACGCGCCGCGCGCAAGAGATTTGGGACATCCCGCGCCACTTAGGGCTAAGCATCCCCGCGCATCTCCTCGGGTGAATACGCTTCTCCATCGTCATGCCGGCGTCGCGCGAACAGCGCGCGAACAGGACAGTTCGCATCCACGGCTTGCACCGGAAATCCTCGCCCAGGACGGCCGTTTCCTCGCGGTGAACAAGCCTGCCGGCCTGCCGGTTCATGCCGGGCGCGCGGGCGGCCCTAGCATCGAGGATTTCTTTCCCCTCTGGGCCAAAGGCAGACAAGGCCCCTGGCTCGCGCACCGGCTGGACCAGGACACGGCGGGCTGCCTCATCATCGCGCTCAAAAAATCCGCACTCATCGCCGCGCAGGCGCTATTCGCCAATGGCCAGGTGCATAAAACCTATTGGGCCGTGGTGCGCGATATCCCCGCCGAGCCATCGGGCATCATCGATCTTCCGCTCGGCAAAACCTCGCATAACCGCGCCTGGAAAATGGCGCCGGACAAAGCGGCCCCACCCTCCGTCACGGAATGGCGTCTATTGGGCAGCGGCGATAACATCTCCTGGCTGGAATTCACGCCCAAAACCGGCCGCACGCACCAGATCCGCGCCCATGCCGCCGCAATCGGCCATCCTATCATCGGCGATGCGGTTTATGGCGGCGGGGCAGGGGCGCTGCATCTGCTCGCCCGCGCCATTCATTTGCCCTTGTCCCAGCCCTTTTCCGCAACCGCCCCGGTGCCCCCGCATATGCTTGCCAAGCTGAAAGCCTGCCGCCTTGATGCGCTCTGATTTCGAAACCGGTGCCTATGTCCGGCACCCGCGCAAACCGGAATGGGGGCTGGGCCAAGTGCAATCGGCCATCGGGCAGCGCGTGACCGTAATGTTCGAAAACGCGGGAAAAGTCATCATCGACACTGCTACCGTGGCGCTGGACAGGGTTGACGCTCCTTGAGCTTGCAACCGGACCGCATTAGTCCGAAATTAAACTCATGATCGACCCGTTTGGCCGCGAAATCACCTATCTCCGCGTCTCGGTAACAGACCGCTGCGACTTTCGCTGCGCCTATTGCATGGCGGAAGATATGGTGTTTCTGCCAAAAGCCGACCTGCTGACGCTTGAGGAGCTGGAGCGGCTTTGCGGTGCGTTCATACGCCTGGGCGTGACCAAGCTGCGCCTCACCGGCGGCGAGCCTTTGGTCCGGCGCGACGTGATGTGGCTGATCAACCGGTTGGGGGAGCGGCTGGGCAACGGGCTTGAAGAACTCACCCTCACCACCAATGGCAGCCAGCTTGCCAAACACGCCGAGGGGCTGGCGCGGGCTGGCGTCAAGCGCATCAACGTCAGCCTGGACACGCTGGACGAGCAAAAATTCACCGAGATCACCCGCTGGGGCAAGCTCCCCGCGGTGCTGAACGGGCTAAAAGCCGCCAAAGCCGCCGGGCTTGCCGTTAAAATCAACACCGTCGCGTTGAAGGACTTCAACGAACATGAGTTCAGCCATCTTATCGAATGGTGCGGCACCCAGGGCTTCGACCTCTGCCTGATCGAGACCATGCCGATGGGCGAGGTGGAGACCAGCCGCGTCGCGCAATATCTCCCGCTCTCGCTGGTCCGCGCCCGGTTGGAGGATGAGTGGACGCTTACCCCTTCCACCTACGCCACCGGCGGCCCGGCGCGTTACATGCACATCGCGGAGACCGGTCGGCGCATCGGCTTCATCACCCCGCTTAGCCATAATTTCTGCGAATCCTGCAACCGCGTGCGGCTTACCTGCACCGGCACGCTATACATGTGTTTGGGCCAGGAGGATGCGGCAGACCTCCGCGCACCATTGCGCGCGGGGCGGAATCTCGACGCCGCAATCCTGGAAGCGATTTCCCGCAAGCCGAAAGGCCATGACTTCATCATCGACCGCGAACACCGCCGCCCCGCCGTGGCGCGGCATATGTCGGTTACAGGCGGCTAACCAGCCTCCGCCCCAGCGCGCATGGGCCGCTGCGGCAGCAAAAGCACAAGGGCGATGATAACGAGCGCGCAAATGCCCGACGCGGTGTAGCGGCTTATATCCAGCCCGCCATTGGCGATCGGCTTGTCCAGAAAATCCCCTACCGTGGCACCGAGCGGGCGCGTGAGGATGAATGCCGCCCAGAACAAAGCGGTACGGGAGATTTTTGTGAAGAAATACAGCGCGGCAACAGCTACCAGCCCGGATGCGAATACCAGCGCACCTCCTTCATATCCAAGCCCTGTCGTATCCGCCAGAAAATCCCCCAATGCTGTCCCTAATGTTTGGGAAAACATGATCGCTAACCAGTAAAATGTCTCTGCTTTTGGCGAGGTGACGGAATGCGCGGAAACCGAGCCGAGCGTGACATACCACGTGGCAAGTGTGGCCATCAGCAGCGTGAACAATACGGAAGAACCGCCGATATAGCCAATGCCGCAGGAACGATCCAGAAAATCAGCCAAAGCAGTCCCGGCTGTCGTCGTGGCGACAATCGTGAACCAGTACAGAAAGGGATGAAAGCGTTTGGCGGAAATCTGCGCGCTCACGCTCGCCGCAAAGATTACCGCGAAAATTACGGTACCGATGAGATACCCGAGCTTCATCGTCATCGTCACCGCATCGCCGCCTGTTTCACCCAGCGTGGTTGCGGCGATTTTTATCACCCAGAAAAGGAGGGTGACTTCCGGCACTTTGGCGAAAGCGTTACGTGCTTCATGGCTCATGCTCTGCTCCATCACGGCGGAGCGCCGGACATAGAGCGGAATGCGGGCAAAACAACCCGGCGGATTATGCTCCGCCCGTTACCCCACAGCCGTTAACAAAAATATCGACTGCCCGCCGGATGCGTTTTTCCAGAACTTGTTTGCTGGGCAGGGAGCGGTAGCCGATCAACACGCCCAAGTGAAACTCCCCGATCGCCATGCCGAACAGCATCGCGGCCATCTCCTTTGTATCCATCGCAGGGCTGCCATGCTTTAACGCGATTTCGCCCAAACAGATTTCCAGTTTCGTTTTCGCCTTGGCCACGCGCGACCGCACAAACAAGCGGCCAAGGTCAGGGCTATGCGTATATTCCGCCATAATCAGCCGCAATATCGCGATCTGCCCGGGGGAAAGCAGGAACCTCGCCAGGCACATGCAGTTGGCAAACAATATGTCGCGGATCGTCCAGCCCGGCTCCGGCTCCGGGAATTGCAGCAGGGATTGATGGTGGGCGAGCAGGGCCGCAAACAGCTCCGCCTTCGATTCGATGATTGTATAAACAGTTTTTTTGGACATGCCGGCGGCCTTCGCCACATCGTCCATCGTCGCCGCGTGGTATCCTTTCGCCAGGAAAATATCTTCCGCTGCGCCGATCAACGCAGCCATGCGCGCCGGCTCGCACAAATCCGTGAATTTCCGCATTTTTGTTGTTGTTGCGTGTCCCGCCATGCCGGCATCATAGAAAGCTTTTGGAAACCGTCAAGTTTCTTCGCTGCTTGACGACGGCGAAAAATCGTTTTACTTGGGCGCAATGAAACCACTGGGTTTCCTTCCTGGAATTGGCGCGGCGCTGGCCGCCTGCATCTTGTCGGCCTGCGCCGTTGGGCCGAATTTTCGCACCCCGACCGCGCCGGAGGCCGCACTCACCCCCGCGCCATTGCCGACTGCCACGCAAACCGCCGATGGCCAGGCGCAATATTTCATCTCGGCAGCAGACATCTCTGGCGATTGGTGGAGCCTTTTTCATAGTCCTGAGCTCAATGCGCTGATCGGCGCCGCACTCGCTAACAACCCGACCCTGCAAGCCAGCCAGGCAACCTTGCTGGCGGCGGAGGAGAATGTGCGCGCGCAGGAGGGCAATTTCTTTCCCAGCCTCTCGGGCAGCTTCCAGGCGGAGCGGCAGCGCATTTCCTCGGCGGAACTGGCGAGCTTCGGCGCTGGTTCCGCCGCCGGCAGCGCCACCATCCCGCCGTTCAATTTGTTCGATGCCTCCTTGAATGTTTCGTATTCCCCGGATGTTTTCGGCCTGCAACGCCGCCAAGTGGAAAGCCTCGCCGCGCAGGCGCTCTACCAGCGTTACGAGTTGGAAGCCGCCTACCTCACGCTTACCTCCAATATCGTCACTTCCGCGGTAACGGAGGCTTCGTTACGCGGGCAGATCGCGGATACCGAACAGGTTATTGGTGCCGAGCAGCACGAGCTTGCCATCCTCAACACCCAGGTCAGCCTGGGTGGCGTGGCGAAGGCCGATGTGATCAACGAGGAAGCGACGCTGGCGCAGGCGGAAGCGACATTGCCGCCACTGCAAAGCCAGCTGGCCCAGGCGCGCAACCAGCTCGCGGCCTATGTCGGCGCATTCCCCGGCAATTTTCACGAGGCGGATTTCACCCTCGCATCGCTGCACCTGCCAGAGGTTCTGCCCGTCAGCCTACCGTCGGCAATCATCGCCGAGCGGCCTGACATTGCCGCCGCGAGCGCGCAGCTGCACGAGGCTTCGGCCAATCTCGGCGTTGCCACAGCCAACATGCTGCCGCAGATCACCCTTTCGGCAAATGTCGGGAGCGAGGCGCTGAGCGCCGGTACATTGTTCAGCCCGCAAACGATGCTATGGAGCCTCGTCGGCGGCATCACCCAGCCGATTTTCGAGGGCGGCATGCTCTCTGCCCGGCGCAAATCCGCGTTGGCCACGCTGCGAGCCTCCGGCGCGCAATATCAGAGCACCGTCATCGCTAGCTTCCAGAATGTCGCGGATGTGCTTGCGGCTTTGCAATACGACGCAATCACGCTCAGCGCCGCGCAGGCCGCGCTCAACGCGGCGGCGCAAAGCCTCTCCGTCACGCAAAACGCCTACCGGCTCGGCGCGCAGCCTTTCACCGCCGTGCTTACAGCACAAACCACCTACCAGAACGCGGCAATCGCCCAGGTGAGGGCGCAAGCCGCGCGGTTGTCGGATACGGCCGCGCTGTTCCAGGCGCTCGGCGGCGGCTGGTGGCACCGCACGGATGTTGTTACAAAATGCTGCGGATTGATTCCATGAGGATGTTGAGAGCATGAGCACGGCGCGGACCACGACGATTCGAATGATCGTGATGCTGCTTGGCATATTTCTCGTCTTCGGCCTGGTGTTCGGCTATGGCGCGGTGCGGAGCTACTTCATCGGCAAATTCCTGGCGGGCTTTGGCAACCAGACGCAGACGGTTGCCACCATCACCGCCACCGATACACCTTGGCAGTCGCGCTTAAGCTCGGTCGGAAGTGTCACCGCCGTCAACGGCGCCAATCTTTCGGCGGAAGTTCCCGGCATCGTCGATACCATTCATTTCCAATCCGGCGCGGATGTAAAAGCGGGGGCGCTGCTGCTCACGCTGCGCCCGAACAACGACCCTGCCGTGCTGGCGCAGTTGCAGGCGCAAGCAGCACTCGACCAGGTGAATTACGACCGTGACCGCAAGCAGTTCGCGGCGGATGCCATCGCCCGTTCACAGGTGGATACGGATCGCGCCAATCTCGCGGCGGCACAGGCGCAGGTGCAGGGCCAGCAGGCGCTCATGGCGGAGAAGATTATCCGCGCGCCGTTTGCCGGGCGGCTGGGTATCCGCCAGGTCAATCTCGGGCAATATCTTGGCGTCGGGGCGCAAATCGTCAGTCTGCAACAGCTAAACCCGCTATTTGTAGATTTTTACCTGCCGCAGCAGGCGCTCTCGCAGCTCAGCGTCGGCCAGGATGTGCAAGTCGGGATTGATGCCTTTCCCGGCCAGAGTTTCACCGCGAAAATCAGCGCGATCGGCGCAAATGTTGACAGCACCACCCGCAGCATCCAGGTGCGCGCCACGCTCCCGAACGATAATTTAAAGCTGCGGCCCGGGATGTTCGCAACCGTCAGCATCGGCACCGGCGCTCCGCAAAACCTCGTCACCCTGCCGCAAACGGCGATCACGTATAACCCTTATGGAGACACGGTCTATCTCGTGAACCATGGGCGAGACAAAGCGGGCAAAAACATTTCCACCGCCCAACAAGTTTTCGTCACGCTTGGCGATACGCGGGGCGACCAGGTTGCGGTGCTACAGGGCGTGAAGCCGGGCGATGTCGTGGTTACTGCCGGTCAGTTGAAGCTTCGCAACGGCGCGCCAGTCGCGATCAATAATTCCGTGCAGCCGGCGAACAACCCCAACCCTAACCCGCCGAACGCGTAGCAGCCGATGAAACGCTTCACCGATCTTTTTATCGCCCGGCCCGTTCTCGCCATCGCGGTCAGTGTGCTCATCCTCGTGCTGGGGGTAAAGGCGGTCGGTTCGCTGCCTGTTCAGCAATATCCGCAAACAGAGAATGCGACGATCACCATCACCACCACCTATCCCGGCGCCTCGCCGGATGTCGTCGCGGGCTTCGTCACCACGCCGATTGAAAATGCCGTTTCCGCTGTCAACGGCATTGACTACATGACCTCCACCAGCCAATCCAGCACCAGCGTCATCACCGTCAATCTCACGCTGAATTACAACCCGGATGCGGCGCTCACCGAGATCAGCGCCAAGGTCAACTCGATCCTCAATCGTCTTCCTGCCGGCACGCAGCAGCCGGTGCTGGTGTTGCAATCCGGCCAAACGACGGATGCGATGTATATCGCTTTCCGCAGCAAGGTTCTCACGCCCAGCCAGATGACGGATTACGTGACGCGCGTGGTGCAGCCGCAGTTGCAATCGGTGCCCGGCGTGCAGATCGCGGAAATCCTTGGCGGCCAGAACTTCGCCATGCGCGTCTGGCTGAACCCGCAAAAGCTTGCGGCTTACGGCCTCACCGCGACGGATGTCTATGCCGCACTTGGCAACAATGATTTTGTCGCGGCGATCGGCAATACCAAAGGGCAGATGACGCAAACCACGCTGACCGCCAGCACGGGCCTTAGCGATCCAACCGCGTTTTCCAACCTCATTCTAAAGCAGGCGAATGGCGCCATCATCCGGTTGAAGGATGTCGCCACCGTAACCTTGGGCGCAGATACCTACGAACAGCACGTCGCGGTCAATAATCATCCCGGGGTGTTCATCGGCATTCAGGTCGCGCCCGCCGCCAATCTGCTCGGCGTTATCGGTGGCGTGCGGAGCAGGCTGCCATCCGTCTTCGCCAATCTGCCAATTGGCATGTCAGGCATGATCGCCTTCGATTCAACGCAATTCGTCACCGTCTCGATCCACGAAGTTATCTTCGCGCTCGTCGAGGCGCTGCTCATCGTCGTCTTTGTGGTTTTCGCCTTCCTCGGCTCGCCGCGTTCGGTGCTTATCCCGGTCATCGCCATCCCGCTCTCGCTTGTGGGCGCTTTCGCGATGATGTCGGCACTAGGCTTCTCCATCAACCTGCTTACGCTGCTCGCCCTAGTGCTCGCTATAGGGCTGGTGGTCGATGACGCGATCATCGTCGTGGAGAACGTTAACCGGCATCTGGACAATGGCGAGCCGCCGTTGCTCGCGGCGCGCATGGCCGCGGCGGAGCTCGGCAGCCCGATTGTCGCCATGACAGTGGTGCTCATCTCCGTTTATGTGCCGATTGGCTTCCAATCCGGTCTTACCGGCGCCTTGTTCACGGAATTCGCCTTCACCCTCGCGGGCGCCGTCACGATATCCGCCATCATCGCGCTCACCCTCACGCCGATGCTAAGTTCGCGTTTCCTGCACCAGATCGACCGCTCCGAGCATAATTTCGAGTCCTGGATCGTTGGCTTCATCGACCGGCGCTTCGACGAGGTTCATAGGCTATATCTTTATCTGTTGCGCGGCAGCCTGAACACGATCCCCGTCACCATCGTTTTCGCGGCGATCATCCTTGCCAGCATTTTTTTCCTTGCCGATGGCTCGAAGAGCGAACTTGCACCGAATGAGGATCAGGGTGCTGTCTTCATGTTCATGACGAACCCGCCCAACGGCACGATAACGCAGAACGCCATGTGGGATGATCACCTCAACGCGATGATACTCAGCCACCCGCAGGTCACGTACACCTTCGCGATTGACTTTCCTGGAACGGATCTCATGGGCGTTGTGTTCAAACCGTGGAATAAGCGCAATGAATCCGCCGCCCAGCTGCAAACGATTTTGCAAACCCAGGCGAACAAAGGGGATGCCGGGCAGCAGGTCGCCGTTTTCCAGCCGCCCCCGCTTCCGGGCAGTCAGGGCCTGCCCGTGCAATTCGTCATCAAATCCACCGATGATTTTTCGCGGCTCTTTCCGGTCTCGCAATCCGTGCTCAAGCAGGCGCTGGCCAGCGGCAAATTCTTCTTCCTGCAAAGCGATCTCAAGTTCGACCAGCCACAGGCAAGCATTGTCATCGACCGCTCGAAAGCCTCTGAACTCGGCCTCAACATGTCCGATGTCGGCACCACACTGGGTGCGGCGCTCGGCGGCGGTTATGTGAATTACTTCAGCCTGTCCGGGCGGTCGTATAAGGTCATACCGCAGGTCCAGCGCATCTCGCGGCTGAACGTTTCGGATCTGGACAATTATTACATCACCGCGGTGAATGGCATCAACGTGCCGCTTTCTTCTATCGCGAGCATTCACAACAGCGTCATTCCAGAATCCATCAATCACTTTCAGCAGCAAAACTCCGCGACCATACAGGGCGTGCCCGCACCCGGCGTCAGCGGGGCGGACGCGTTAGCCGCTTTACAAAAAATCGCCGCGAAAACTCTGACGGAGGATGATTCGGTCGATTACGGCGGCGAGATGCGGCAATATGTGCAGGAGAGCAACAGCTTCATTTTTACATTTGCCTTCGCCGTCATCATCATCTTCCTGGCGCTCGCCGCTTTGTTCAACTCCTTCCGCGACCCGCTCATTATCCTCGTCTCCGTGCCGATGTCGATCGCCGGCGCGCTCATCTTCATCTATCTCGGCTTTGGCTCGCTTACGCTCAACATCTATACCGAGGTCGGGCTGGTCACGCTCATGGGCCTTGTCAGCAAGCACGGCATCCTGATGGTGGAGGTTGCGAACGAGGCGCGCCTCACGGGCAAATCCAAACGAGAGGCGATCGAATACGCTGCCAATATCCGGCTCCGCCCGATCCTCATGACCACCGCCGCCATGGTGCTGGGCGTGGCGCCGCTCATCGCCGCCACGGGCGCGGGGGCTGCCGCGCGGTTCAACATGGGTGTGGTCATTGCGGGCGGCCTTGCTATCGGCACCATGTTCACGCTTTTCGTGGTTCCGGCGGTGTATATCGTTGTTTCCGGCAAGCGCGATGCAGAAACCAAACCCGCGTAATTTAAGCTTTCCATAATGCCCCGCCCGTGGCACGTTTAACGTGTCATGAAGAATCGCTACGCTACTCAAGGTTTTGCCGACGCCTCGCTGCTCGACACACTCTCGCCTGAAATCCGCCCCACCAGGCTCGCCATAGGCGCGGAAGGCCACCGCTCCCGCTTGCGCGCCCGCTTCCTTAAAGGCGGCGGGGATGCCATCGCCGACCATGAGCTGATCGAAATGATCCTGTTTCTGGCCCTGCCGCGGCGGGACACGAAGCCGATCGCCCGGATGCTTCTGGCCCGCTTCGGCTCCTACGCCAACGCCATTTCCGCCAGCGTGCCGGACCTTCTTGAAATCGAGGGCTTGGGCGAGTCCGGCGTGGCGGCGCTCAAAATCGTGCGGGCCTCGGCGCAGCGCCTGGCGAAGGCGGAGGTGCTCTACCGCCCAGTGCTGAACAACTGGGAGCGGCTGATGGAATATCTTCAAGCCGTGCTGGCACGGGAGAAGATCGAGCAGTTCCGCGTATTGTTTCTCGACAACCGCAACCGCCTCCTGGCCGATGAGGCGCAGAGCACCGGCACCGTCAACCACACGCCGGTCTATCCGCGCGAGGTCATCAAGCGCGCATTGGACCTGCATTCCACCGCGATCATCCTGGTGCATAACCACCCAAGCGGAGACCCGTCCCCTAGCCGCGAGGATATCGAGATGACAAGGGAGATCAACCACGCCGCCAAGGCGCTCGCCATCTCGCTGCACGACCATATCATCGTCGGCAATGGCGAATGGCTGAGCTTCAAAAAAACTGGACTTTTGTAATTATGAAGCCCAGCCGGTCAGCACCGCCATCCGCAGCATGAAGGGAAACCGGCCGTCGCGCATCTCCAGGCGACCCAAAGCCGCCGGAAACAATGCACGCGGGGCGAACCTCCGGCTCCGCGCCGCCACCGCATTCGTCTCGCCCGCATCACGCAGCTCATGCAACAAAGCCAAAGGCGAGGCGTATAAAAATTCAATCTCCTCAACATCCGCCACGGGCAGCGCGAACCCCGCGCGTTGCAACAGCCCGGCGCAATCGCGCAAATCGGGGAATGGCGATACCCTCGGGCTTGCCCCGCCGCTTATCTCTGCCTCAGCCTGTAGCATCGCCGCGCGCAAATTCGCCAGCGTCCCCAGCACCGGCATACTCGCCAGAAGCAGCCCCTCCAACTTGAGCGCCCGCCGCAGCTGGATCAGCGCCCCCGGCAGATCGTCGAGCCAATGCAGCGCCAGATGCGCCACCACGAGGTCGTATTTCCGCTCACCCAGCCCGAAATCCTCACCCGGCAGCACCGAAGGCGTCCCGCCCGCCACCGCCGCCATTCGTGCGGAAAAATCCGCCGAGTCCACCGCCATGCCGCTCGCCTTTAGCGCGGATGCGATGCTGCCCCGCCCGCCGAAATCCAGCGCCTTCTCAAAGGACCGGTTCGTATCCTCCAGCCGGTCCAGCAAGCGCGCCGCCAGCTCGTCCAGCACGGGCGCTACTGCCGTAATCCGCCCCGCCGCGCGGTCCCGGTGCAGGCGCATCGCGTGAAAATCAAAAACCTGTTCCAAATAAAGCCCCTTTTGCGCGGCGTGCTGGATACGCTGCTGCCACAAAATTGCCTCGCCTGCGACACGCCGGTGGAAGCGGACGGGCAGTTTTGCCTGCCGTGCTTCCGGGGCGCGGGTTTCATCTCGGCTCCGTTTTGCGCGCAGTGCGGCCTGCCGCTGCCACATATCGGGGTAGCCGACGCAGGGGGGCATTGCCCGCGATGCGAGGCAGCACCCCCCGCCTTCACCCAGGCGCGCGCCGCGCTTCGCTACGACGATATCGCCAAACGCCTCATCTTGCCGTTCAAATACGCCGACCGCCCGGAAGCAGCGCGCGGCATCGCCCGGCTCATGCTGCGGCCAGGGGCTGCCATGCTCGCGGCGGCGGATGTCTTCATCCCCGTGCCGCTGCACCGCTCCCGCCTGCGCCAGCGGCGTTACAACCAGGCCGCTTTACTCGCAAAGGCGCTTGCCCAGCTCGCTGGCCGCCCCTGCATTCCGGATGCGCTGCTTCGCACCCGCGCCACCGCCCCGCTGGCGCGCTTGGGGCTAGAGGCCCGGCAGGCGGAACTGGCCAACGTCATCGCGCTGCGCCCCGGAATCCGGCCCAAGTCCAAGCGCGTGCTGCTCATCGACGACATCATGACCTCCGGCACCACCGCGAACGCCTGCGCTGTGGCTTTGCTCGCCGCCGGCGCCGCCCGGGTCGATGTGCTCACCGCCGCGCGCGTGGCCGATCCGCGCCTGGAGTAACAGCTCAGCCCTTGCATTAACCCCGCGCTCGGCTAGATGAAAAAAATGCCCAAGGTTGAAATCTACACCCAACTTTTCTGCCCCTACTGCGCGCGGGCGCTCAGCCTGCTGCGAAAAAAAGGCGTGGAATTTCAGGACATCGACGCCCCCGCAGGTTCAGCCGCCCGGGCGGACGCGCAATCGCGTTCCGGCGGCAAATCCTCCGTGCCGCAAATCTTCGTCGATGGCGCGCCGCTTGGCGGCTCGGACGATCTGGCGGCTCTGGACCGCTCCGGCAAATTGGATGCAGTTCTCGGCATATGATCCACTATCAGCTGCGCTGCGGCGCGGCGCATGAATTCGACGGCTGGTTCAAGGACAGCGCGGCTTTCGAGAAGCAGGCCGAGCGTTGCCTCATAGCCTGCCCAAGCTGCGCCGACACGCGCGTCACCCGCGCGCTCATGGCCCCCGGCATTCCCCGCAAAGCCCGCAAGGAGATCGCCATTCCAGCGCCCGCTCCCGCACCAGCCGCCCCCGCAGCAGGCGGTGTCATACCTGATGCCGTGCGCGCGGCGCTCACCAAGCTCCGTAGCGAGGTCGAGAAAAACTGCGACTATGTCGGGCAAAATTTTGCGGATGAGGCGCGCCGGATTCACAGCGGGGAGAGTAAGCCCCGCGCGATCTATGGCGAAAGCACCGCCGAGCAGGCCGAGGCATTGGCTGACGATGGTATCAATATCGCGCGCATTCCCTGGCTGCCGCGCGCGGATAGCTGACCCGCTTCACGACGGCGCGAAGCCACTGACTTTCCGCCTTTGAATCACCATCTTAATAATCGTGAGCGCAAGGTGGGGAGATCATGCCATGCGATTTTTAGGTTCAAAACTAAGTAAAATAGCCAGGCTGGCGGCAGGCTGCGCGCTTGCCGCTTCACTTGCGGGCTGCGTCGTCGGGCCAGGATACGGCTACTACGGAAACGGTTACTACGGAAACGGTTACTACGGAAACGGTTACTACGGCGGCTATCCGTATTACGGCTACGGCTATGGCTACCCATATTACGGGTCATATGGCGTATATGTCGGCGGTTGCTGCGGCGGCTGGCATGGGCGTGGCTGGCATGGCGGTGGTTGGCACGGTGGCGGTTTCCATGGTGGCGGTTTCCATGGTGGCGGTTTCCATGGTGGCGGTGGCTTCGGTGGCGGTCATGGCGGCGGCTTCGGTGGCGGTCATGGCGGCGGCTTCGGTGGCGGTCATGGCGGCGGCTTCGGCGGCGGCCATCACTAAATCCGGTATCAGTGCGAGCTAAACCCGCATACATAACCTTGCGCGCGCCGCCTCATATTCCCGCCGCAACCGGGCCACGAGTTCCCCTGCCGGAACCACGTTCTTGATCGCGCCGATTCCCTGGCCAGAACCCCAAATATCTTTCCACGCTTTCGTGGCCCCCTCGTGGAAATTCATCGTGGTTACATCGCCTTCGGCCAGATTACCCGGGTCCAGCCCGGCGGCGATAATGCTGGAGCGCAGATAATTGCCATGCACGCCGGTAAACAGGCTGGAATACACAATATCCTCGGCCTTTCCATCAACAATCGCCTGTTTATACGCCGCCGCCGCATTGGCCTCCGCGGTCGCGATAAAGGCCGAGCCGATATAGGCTACATCTGCCCCGCAGGCCTGCGCCGCCAGCACCGCGCCGCCATTGGCAATCGCGCCGGAGAGCGCCAGCGGGCCATCGAACCATTCGCGGATCTCCTGCACCAGCGCGAAGGGCGAGATCACCCCCGCATGGCCGCCCGCGCCGGCCGCGACGGCGATCAATCCATCCGCGCCTTTTTCCACTGCCTTTTTGGCAAACGCATTGTTGATCACATCATGCAATACCATGCCGCCATAGCTGTGCACCGCCTCGAACACCTCCGGCCGCGCCCCCAAAGAGGTAATTACCACCGGTACCCGATGCTTCACGCAGGCCTGCAAATCCTGCAATAAGCGCGCGTTGGAGCGGTGCACGATCAAATTCACCGCATAGGGCGCGGCCAGGCGCTCAGGATGCGCGGCATCCCATGCCGCCAGCGCGCCGGATATTTCGCTCAACCAAGCATCCAGCCGCTCCGCCGGGCGCGCATTGAGCGAAGGAAATGCTCCCACAATCCCGCTCGTACATTGCGCGATAACCAGCGCCGGGTTGGAGATGATGAACAGCGGCGCGCCGATAACCGGCAGCGCCATCCGCCCCCGCAAAGCTTCTGGCAGTGACATGACGACCTCTTACGTTGCCCTATACGTCACCCTGCACCGATAACCACCCCCGTGGCAAATACCAGCGCGCCGCCCAAAGCCACCTGTAGGCTTGCCCGCACGGGTGAGGTGTCCATAAACCGCCAGCGCACCCAGGAGATCACCGCCAGCTCCACGATAACGACACAAAATGCCACCACCAGCGCCAGGTGCAGGTTGGGAATCAAAAAGGGCAGGGTATGTCCAATCCCGCCCAGCGCCGTCATTGCGCCGGTAATCGCGCCACGGACATAGGGGGTGCCCCGCCCGGTCAGGCTGCCGTCGTCGGAGAGCGCTTCGGCAAACCCCATTGAAATTCCGGCGCCGATGGAGGCCGCAAGCCCCACGACGAAGGCCGCATGGGGATGCCCGGTGGAAAATGCCGCCGCGAAGATTGGCGCCAGGGTTGAGACCGATCCGTCCATCAGCCCCGCCAGCCCAGGCTGAATATATTGCAGCATGAAAGTGCGCTTGGCATGGGCGTCCTCGTCGCGCCGGTCGGTGGGCGAAAGATTCTCGTTAGAGAGTTTATCGGCGCGCTGCTCATGCTCCTGCTCTGCTTCCGCCAGATCGCCCAGCAGCTTGCGAATCGAAACATCCGTGGTGCGCGAGGCCGCCAGCCGGTAGAAACGCTGCGTTTCATGCTCCATGCTTTCGGCCAGCTTCCGCACATCCTCGATGCTCGGCTTCGGCAGCTGCCAGACAGGTTTGCGGTTCAAAAACCCGCGTACATCCTGGCGGCGGATGAGCGGAATATGCTCGCCGAATTTCTCCTGGTAGAGGTCCAGCAGCCTGCGCCGATGCTCGCTTTCCTCACCTGCCATGGCGATGAACACGCTTGCGGAGCTGGGATACTCCTCCCGCAGCCGCTCCGCGATGTCGTTGTAAATCCTGCCGTCCTCTTCCTCGGCGCCGATCGCCAGCGCCAGAACTTCCCGCTCCGAAAGCTGAGAAAAGTCACGCATCCATCATTCCTTTCGCGTTTGCCGCGCGGCCCAAAGCAAGTAATAGTCTCTTAACAGGATGGCATGAGACGGTGAGCGGAGCAAAAATGGACATCGGCTTATGTTCCTGCGGTAGCGGGCTTCGCAGCGCGCGTTGCTGCGGCATGGACCCGGCCGCATTGCCGCAGGCCGGCAACGCCGCGCTGCTGGACGGCCAAGCGCAGGAAGCCACGAAACTTTTCAACGAAAAGAAATACGCCGAGGCCGAAGCCCTGGCATTGCAACTGCTGGACCTCGCCCCAAACCAGCGCCTAGCACTCCGGGTGCTGTTTGAAATCCGCAAGGCGCAGAATCGCACGCAGGCCGCGGAGGCGTTGGCTCGCCGCTTGGCCGGCCTGCCCGGCGCGCCCGCTATCCGCGCCGCTGCGAACCTTCAGCTCGCGCAATACCTCATCGGCCTGGGCCGCCATGCCGATGCGCTCGGCCCCGCCGCTGGGGCGGTGATGGCAGCGCCGAAGGACGCTACCGCGCAGCATGTGCTTGGCGTTGTCCTTACCGAGACCGGGCAACTCATTGAGGGTGAGGCGCATTACCGCGGCGCGCTGAAGCTGCTGGGGCAGGAGGATGGGCTGGTTCTGGCCAACCTCGCCTGGAATTTGAAGCTCCAGGGCAGGCTAGACGAGGCGGCGGCGGTCTATGAGCACGCTTTGGCGATCCGCCCGGAGAATAAGCGCGGCGCCGGCGGCCAGGCGCAGGTGGAAATGGCGCGCGGTAACACTGCCCGCGCCGTCTCGCTGCTCGACGAAGCCCGCTTCCGCTGGCCGGAGGAGCGCACCTTGCGGCTCTTGCGGGCTTTGGCGGACTTGTCCCTCGGCAATGCCGACGCGGTGCTGGAGCGCCTGAACGATTCGCCGGAGAAACTGCTCGCCGCCGAGCTCTGCGCGCGCGGCCAAGCGCAGGCGCGGCTTGGCCTGCCAGCCGATGCCGTAACGAGTTTTGCAACGGCGAAAAAAATTCTGCGAGAGCGCAACGGCTTTGTGTATCAAGCGGCGGAATATGCCGCAAAAGCAGAAGCCTATAAATCGTATTTCACTGCGGATCGCATTCTGCCGCTGCCCCACGCAAACGCCTTCGCCGCGCCGCAGCAGCCAATCTTTCTGCTCGGCTTCCCGCGTTCCGGCACCAGCCTTCTGGAGCAGCTTCTGGCGCAAATCCCGGGCTTCGCCTGCCGTGCGGAGTTCGCACCCGTCGCGGGCCTCATTCCCCTCATCCCCCGCCTCGCCAGCACCGATGCGCCGTACCCCGAGGCGCTGGACCATTTTCTCTTGGCAGATGGGCTGGACCTTTCGGCGCAGCTCCGTGCCCGCTACGATAGCGCCAGCCCCGATGCACGCTTCGTCACCGACCGCGACCCCACCAACGCCTGGCATCTCGGCCTTATCAAGCTGCTGTTCCCGCAAGCGCCGATCATCCAGCTCATCCGCCACCCGCTGGACATCATGCTCTCGGTGCTGGGACAGGAGCGCAAGCTCGAAGGCAATGCCCACGTCTCCATGGCCGCCACGGCCCGGCATTACGCGTTTACCATGGAAATGATCGCCCATTACCGGGGGCAGCTTACCTTGCGCTACCTGCCGGTGCGCTACGAGGACCTTGTGGAACAGCCCGCCGCCACGCTGGCCCGGGTGCTGGAATTTATCGGCGCGGACACCGCCGCCCTGCCGCCGGAAGAGCAGCTCCGCACCAACGCCGCCGCGCCGCCCAGCCCCACCCCGGCGCATTACGCGGTGCGCGAGGCACTGCACACGCGCGGCCTGTATCGCTACCGGGAATACCGCGCCGCCATGCCCAATCTCTTCGCCGAAGTGGAGGAAATTCTGAACCCCTGGATCGCCAGGCTCGGCTACGAGGCCGCACCATGAGCGGCGAGGGGGCCAAGCAGGTCATGCCGCTTTCCGAGGCTTTGGCGAAGCTCTCGGCGCTGGAGCAGGCGAGCAAGCTGGCGGAGGCCGACGATCTCGCCAACCGAATGCTCGCCGCCATGCCGGAGCATCCGCATATCCTGCACCTCGCCGGCATCGTCGCCTATCGCAATGGCCGCATGGACCAGGCGCTGGAGCGCATGGAAAAATCCCAGGCGATCGCGCCCGATGTTGCGCTCTACCCGCGCAACATGTGCGAGGTGTATCGCGGCGCCGGGCGTCTGGACGATGCCGCCGCCTCCGGCCGCCGCGCCATCGAGCTCGCGCCGGAGGATGCGCGGGCCTATTTCAACCTCGCTCTCATCCATTATGAGCGGTTGGAGCTCGACGACGCCATCTCCGTCGCGGACCAGGCGCTGGCGCTGGACCCGGAATTCGCCGAGGCGCATTTCGAGAAAGCCGAAGCCCTGCTCCTCGCCGGGCGGCTGAAGGAAGGCTGGGAGAGCTATGAGTGGCGCTTCAAGCTGAAGCAGGCCGAGGGCATGTTGCCCAAAACCGACAAGTTGCAATGGAACGGTCAGCCGCTGCCGCCTGGCAAATTGCTCATCATCGGCGACCAGGGCTTCGGTGATTGCATCCAGTTTGGCCGTCTCATCCCCTGGGCGGCGTTGCTCTGCCCGCAGCCCATTCTGGCCTGCTCGGGCGAGCTTACCACCATCCTTGGCCAAATCCCCGGCATCGGCAAAATCATCACGCGCTGGGAGGATACCGGCGAGTACGAGGCCTACATCCCGCTCTCCGGACTGCCGCGCCTGGCTGGCATCACGCCCGAGAATGTGCCGCCGGATAACTACCTGGCGCCCGACCCCGCCCGCGTCGCGGCTTGGGGGGAAAAGCTGGACCAGCTTGTGCCCAAGGGCAAACGCCGCATCGCCCTCGTCTGGGCTGGCCGGCCCACGCATAAAAACGACCGCAAGCGCACCATGCGGCTGGAGCAGTTTGCGCCGCTCTTCGCGCGGGACGACCTCGCCATCATCACCGTGCAGAAGGGCGACCAGATTGCCCAGGCGGGGGGGTATTTCGGCCGCGCGCCGCTCATAAACCTTGGGCCCGAGATCGAGGATTTCGGCGACACCATGGCGATCCTGCGCCATGTCGAGCGCCTCGTCACGATCGACACGTCCGTCGCGCATATCGCGGGCGCCATCGGCGCGCCAACCTCGCTGGTACTGCCCCACGCGCCGGACTGGCGCTGGCTGCTGGGCCGGGACGACACACCCTGGTATCAATCCGTGCGGCTGTTCCGCCAAGCCCGCGCTTACGACTGGGCTGGCGTTATCGAGCGGGTTTCAGCGGCGATTTAGCTGTTGGACGGTAGAGCGGGTGAGCGTAGCGTCACCCGCCGATATGCCGCGGCTTACCGGCTGTTGCGCTGCCCAAACAGCTGCATCAGGAACATGAACAGGTTGATGAAGTTCAGATACAGGGTCAACGCGTCGTAAACGCTGCGCTTGGCCGCCATTTGCACGCCGTAGGACGAGCCGAACTGCAAATAGCTGGTTTTGATCCGCTGCGTGTCGTAAGCAGCCAGCCCCACGAAGATCAGCACGCCCAGCACGGAAACCGCAAACGCAACCGCCGGCGAGTGCAGGAAGATATTCACCACCATGGCGATGATCACGCCGATCAGCCCCATGATCAGAAAGCTGCCGAAGCTCGTGAGGTCGCGCTTGGTCGTGTAGCCATAAAGGCTGGTCGCGGCGAAAGTTCCCGCCGTGATGAAGAACACTTCCGAGATCGATTGCTGCGTGTAAACGATGAAGATACTGGTCAGGCTGGCGCCCATCGTCGCGCAGAAGATCCAGAAGAGTGTCTGCGCGGCCGTGGTCGAGAGCCGGTTCACGCCAAAGCTCAACACCATCACGAACACGAGCGGCGCGAAAATCGCGGCATAGGCAAGGATCGACGGCTCGCGAACCGCGTAGCCGCTGGCGGTCTGCACCAGCGGATAAAACGCGTTGATCGCGCTGGTATGGGAGATCGCGAAGGCGATCAGGCCGGTCAGCACCAGCCCGGACGCCATCCAGTTATAAACCCGCAGCATGTAGCTCCGCAGGCCCTCGTCGAGCAGCGCCGTGCTGCCCGCAGCGGCGTAACCCGTCTGCGCCGTGCGATAGGAATTGCCGTTTGGATTGTAAGCCATGAATCTTAACTCCTAAGTGGCTGAAAGCCCCACGCTCATCTTCGCCTATTTTAGCTTAAATTCAAGTCAAACCGCATATTGCCCGAAATCATGGCAGATCACCAATGGGTCATACCCTAGAGCGCGATAGCTTCAAATTGACGCTACCGAGCCAAGTTGCAGCGCGCTCGATCTCTTTAAGAGAGGCTGATTCACGCTTTCGGTTAACGCGCCAGAGCGCGTCAACCTCAAACGATCAGACTCTAGCGCCGCCACCAGCCGCGTTTTTTCTCCGCCACCGGCGCATCGGCGCCAATCACCATGGGCTTCACGAGCGGCTCGGCTGGCGGCGGCTCGGATTCAGCAACCGGCCCGGCAACCGGCTCCGTCACCGTCAGTTCGCCAGCGGCTTCCAGCACTTCCTGGGCAAGCTCCCTGGTGCGCCGCAAATCGGCTTCGGCCCGCTCGGCGGCTTCGAAAATATCCGCGACGTCCTTGTAAACCGGCTCCGGCGCAGGGGCTTGCGCTGCCTCTTCCACCGGCGCGGCATCGCGGCGGCGCGGCCCGCGGGCGCGGCGGCGGCGTGGCGCTGGCTGCTCAGCCTCGGCGGGGGCAGGGACTTCCTCACCCGCTCCGCCAAGCTCAGCCGCCAGAATCAGGTCGAATTCCGATGGCTGGTCGTCGGCGATAACCGGCGACGGGCCGCCATCCATATCCGCGGGGGGCGCCACCGGCTCTGCCGCACCCTCCGGCCTGCGCTTGCCGCGGCGGCGGCGGCGGCGGCGCTTGGCGGAGGCCTCCTCGGCGCTTTCATTCGCCTCCGGCGTCTCAGCCTCGTCCTCCTCAACCTCCTCCGCCACGTCCACAGGCTCCGGCATCGTCTGGCGCACCGGGGGCGCTACCGGCGCCGTCGCGGTCTGCACCTTCAGCTTGTCGATCCTGAAATTCGTCCCCGTCATCGCCGCGTCAGGGTTGAAGATCACCCGCATCGAATACCGCGCCTCGATGGCCGATAGCCGCTCGCGCTTATGGTTGAACAGATAGAACGCGATCTCCGGCGGCAAAACCACCGCAATCTCGGCGGCGCGGAACTTGCCGCCCTCATCCTCAATCGCGCGCAATATATGCAGCGTGGCGCTCTCCGGGCTCCGCACATGGCCCATCCCAGCGCAATGCGGGCAGGTGATCAGCGAGGCTTCGGTGAGGGAGGGCCGCAACCGCTGGCGGCTCATCTCCATCAGCCCGAAATGGCTGATCGTCCCCATCTGGATACGCGCGCGGTCGTTCTTCAGCGCGTCCTTCAGCTTGCGCTCCACCGCCACATTGTTGCGACGGCTTTCCATATCGATGAAATCGATCACGATCAGCCCGGCGAGGTCGCGCATTCGCAGCTGTTTCGCCACCTCCTCGGCGGCCTCCAGATTGGTGCGGATCGCTGTATCCTCAATGCTGCGCTCCCGGGTCGAGCGGCCCGAATTCACGTCGATCGCAACCAGCGCCTCGGTCTGGTTGATGACGATATAGCCGCCGGAGCGCAGCTGCACGATCGGGTTCAGCATCGCGTCAAGTTGCGCCTCCACCTGATGGCGCGAGAATAACGGCTGGCCCTCGGTCCAGAGCTGCACCTTGCGCGCGTGGCTCGGCATCAGCATCCGCATGAAGTCCCGCGCGGCGCGGAAACCTTCCTCGCCATCGACCAGCACTTCCTCGACATCGCGCGTATAGACATCGCGGATGGTGCGCTTGATCAGGCTTGCTTCCTCATAGATCAACGCCGGGGCGGTGGATTCCAGCGTGCGGTCGCGAATATCGTCCCAAAGCCGCAGCAGGTACTCGCAGTCGCGCGTAATCTCGGGTTTCGGCCGGTTGGCGCCCGCCGTCCGCACGATCAGCCCCATGCCCTCCGGCACGTCCAGCTCCGCCATCGCCTCCTTCAAACGCCGCCGGTCCGCCACGGAGGTGATCTTGCGTGACACACCGCCGCCGGTGGGCGAGTTCGGCATCAGCACGGAGAACCGCCCGGCGAGCGAGAGATACGTGGTCAGCGCCGCGCCTTTATTGCCGCGTTCCTCCTTCACCACCTGGATCAGCATGATCTGGCGGCGGTGGATCACGTCCTGGATTTTGTAGCTGCGAAGGAAACGCTGGCGCTGGCGGCGCTCGCGCGCTTCCGCTGCGTCGTCGCCATCGCCGCCGATATGCTCGGGCGGTGGCGCCATGCTCTGCTCTGCCTCTGGCTCCAGCAGTTCCGTGCCTTCCACCTGCTCAAGCTGCGGCGCGGCGTCATCGCCCTCAGCGGCCTGCGCGTACTCCGCTTCGCTCTGCACCGCTTCGGTAGCGGCTGGTTCTTCGGCTTCCGCCGCAACATCGCCTTCTTCGGCAGGCGGGGCCGACTCAAAAATCTCGATGGGCCGGATTTCCAGCGGCTGCGCTGCCTCAACTTCCGTCTCAGGCGCAGCCTCTTGCGCTTCCTCCTCCGCGGCGTCCTCCGCTTGCAGCGCCAGCAGGCGCTTACGGTCCGCTACGGGGATCTGGTAGTAATCCGGATGGATTTCGCCAAAGGCCAGAAACCCGTGCCGGTTCCCGCCATATTCCACAAACGCCGCCTGAAGGCTGGGTTCAACCCGTATCACCTTGGCGAGATAGATATTGCCCTTTATCTGCTTGCGGCTGACAGTCTCAACGTCGAAATCCTCAAGCCGGTTGCCGTCCAGTACCACCACGCGGGTCTCTTCCGCATGGCTGGCGTCGATTAACAATTTTTTCGTCATAAAAATAAAAGCTCCGGTGCGCGGCGAATGCTGGCGAAGATGAGGCAGAACTTGCGCTCAAAGCTGCTTGGCCGCGATATTTGGGTGAAAAAACGGGGTCGAACCAGCGCCGCGCCATCTCCGAACGGAATGATAATTGGTCGGTCGGCGAAGCGGTCATCGGTCCTTGATCTCGTGAGGCCGGGTTTTGCCCTCGGCCAGTTGGTTATTCCAGGGCTCCTTATGCGAAACCGGCCAAACCGGCCTGGCATCGCTCGTATCCGAGCACCTGTCAGTGTTGATGGCCCAATTACCGCCGTTCCGCAAGGGGTTGTCCGGCTTCGGCTTTCCAGCCAGAAGGGCGCGAAACGAACCAACCGGAGCGGCTTTGGGTAAGATCGGCTGTGTCGCCATCGTCAAAAACGAGCAAAACCACATCGCCGAGTGGCTGGTCTGGCAATTTTTGCTGGGGTTCGATACGGTTTTTCTGCTCGACAATGCCAGCACGGATGCCACTGCGAAAATCTCGCGCGCTCTTGCTTCTCGCTTCGACATACGCGTGGTGGACTGGCCGGGCGATGGGCAGGGCTTTCAGGCCAGAGCCTACGAGCACGCCGCGCGGCTGCTCGCCGATGAGTTCGACTGGCTGGCGTTTTTCGATACCGATGAGTTCCTGGTGCTGGACGAAGGGCTGGAATTGCGCCGGCTGCTCGCCGCACGGCCCGAATCCAATATCGCCGTCCCCTGGGCCATGTTCGGCTCTTCCGGGCACGTCCAGGCGCCAGACGGCTTGATCATCACAAATTTTGTCCATCGCAGCCAACCCGGCTTTCCGCCCAACCGGCACATAAAATCCATCATTCGGCCAAGTTCCATGCGCGCCTGTCTAAACCCCCATGCGTTCGATTGCGGGCAAACGCCGGTGGATATGTTCGGCAGGAAGGTAACGCTGCGCGAGCCCGGATTGCTGGCTGAAGCCCCGGTTTATGACGGCGCGAAGCTGCACCATTATTTCACCCGCTCCCGGGCGCATTGGCAGGCCCGGCTAGCGCGCGGCAATCTCGGTACGCCCAGGACCGCAGAAGAATTTCACACCTATGACCGCAACGAGGTATTCGACGACAGCGCAAGGCGCGCCGCTCCCCGGCTGTCGGGCCTGCTGAGCGAGGCAGCCGCGATTATCCCGAAAACCTGCGCCGTGGTGCTGGTCGTAAAGGACGAGGCGGCCGATATCGCTTGCTGGCTTGCCTGGTATCATCTGCTCGGGTTCGATGCCTGCATCGTGTTCGATGACCATTCGACCGACGGTACTTACGAGATGCTGTCCGTCGCGTCGCGGGTACAAAATATCCATTTGTACCGCACGAAAGGGCCGCGAGACACATCCTATCAGGTCCGGCAGGTCGAATCGTACCGCTTCGCGCTCGCCGAATATGTCGATGAATTTGAATGGCTCGCGTTTTTTGACGCTGACGAATACTTGTCTTTGGTCCAGGATAAATCCGTAAAGTCTTTTCTCGCGCGGTTTCCGGAGGCGGATCAGGTTTCGGTAAACTGGTGCAATTACGGAAGCAGCGGCCATTACCTTAAGCCGAGGCAGCCGCCCATCCAGGCCTATACCTGGCACCGTGCCGCGAACCAGCCCATCAACCGGCATGTCAAATCTTTTGTCCGACCGCGCAAGGCAGGGCCGGATTGGGTAAACGTGCATTGCTTCAACATCCCGCCCGAAAAACGCGTTCTGGCAAACGGCCAGCGGCCCAACTGGAGCGGTGAGCCGGGCATTATTGATAAAGACCCGGACTGGTCCGTGGCCAAGCTCATGCACTACCAATGCCGCAGCATGGAGCATTTTATCGAGCGGTTGAAAAAGCGCCCACAGTTCCAGAGCTTGCCTGGGCTTTGGCAGCGCTATGATATTAACGAAGTAGAAGACACAGCTCCGCTTCGCCTCGTCCCGCGCCTGCGCGCCCAGCTCGCCGCCATCGCGCGCGGTGTATCGCAGCGGCCCGTTCCGGAGCTCATCTTCGACATCGGCATGTCTGAGGGCAACGACACCGCGTTCTATCTCGCCAAGGGCTTCCGCGTCGTTGGTTTGGAGCCGGATGTGCGGATGTTCTACGCGCTACAGGAACGGTTCGCGGCGGAAATCGCCTCCAGCCAGCTCGTGCTGCTCAACCTCGCCGCGGGCGCCCGTCATGGCGAAATCGTCGAGTTCTTTCACCACAACCAGGCGCAGGGCATCTCCGGCCTCTCGAACAGCCGGAGCGAATTCGCCTCCGGCTATGAATCCTACCATGTCATGACGATCGACTGGACAGCGCTGACGGAAAAATACGGTGTCCCGCATTACGCGAAAATCGACATCGAGGGCCATGAAGTCGCTTTCCTCAATGGTGCTGCCCCAAACTCCCCGCTGCCCAGCTTCATTTCAGCCGAATGTTATTCGCTTGCACCCGCCCGCGCATTGCACGCTCTCGGCTACGGGCTGTTCAAGCTCATCGACCAGAATTCGCCCGGCGGCTTCCAACTGCCGGAACATCAATCGGAGGGCGGGGCGATCTCCTGGCCGGAGTTCAGCCATGCCTCCGGCCCGTTCGGGCGCGATCTCCCAGGCGAATGGGTCGATTTCGAGGGGCTGGAAAAGCTCTGGCAGGCAGCGGAACCGCAACTGCACCGCATCTGGTTTGACTGCCACGCCTGGATGCCCTGAAACAACGTCCGAACGATATTATCTAAAAGGAGAATTCCATGTCCGAAGCCAGAACCACCGCCAGCGGCCTTTCCATTGCCAACGTGCTGTACGACTTCGTGAACCGCGAAGCGCTGCCCGGCACAGGGCTGGATATGCCCAGGTTCTGGGAAGGCTTCGCCACACTCATTATGGAATTTTCGGCCACCAACGCATCGCTCATGGCCAAGCGGGACACACTGCAAGCCAAAATCGACGCCTGGCATAAGCAGCATAAAGGCCAGGCGCACGACCATGCCGCCTACCAGGCTTTTTTGCGCGAGATCGGCTATCTGCTGCCGGAGCCGCCGGCATTCACCATCGTCACCGCGAATGTCGATGACGAGATCGCGCATATCGCCGGGCCGCAGCTCGTCGTGCCGGTGAACAACCCTCGCTACGCCTTGAACGCCGCCAACGCCCGCTGGGGTAGCCTGTACGATGCGCTCTACGGCACCGATGCGCTGCCGCCAGAGGCTGAGAAAACCTCCGGCTACGATAAAATGCGCGGGTCCAAGGTCGTGGCGCGGGGCAGGGCGTTCCTCGATGCGAGCTTCCCCCTAGCATCCGGCCGCCATGGCGATGCCACCGGCTACGGCATTAAAAACGGCCAGCTCTCGGCCACGCTCCCAAGCGGCGAAATCGCCCTTAAAAACCCAGCACAGTTTATTGGATATAAAGGAGATGCCAAGCAACCCAGCGCGATCCTCCTCAAGCACAACAACCTCCATGCCGAAATCGTCATCGACCGGCAGAGCCAGATCGGCAGCGATGACAAAGCAGGCATCTCGGATATCATTCTGGAATCCGCGATCAGCACGATCATGGATTGTGAGGACAGCGTTACGGCGGTCGATGCGGCGGACAAGGTCATGGTCTATCGCGCCTGGCTCGGACTGATGCAGGCAACACTTTCCGCCCCGGTCGAAAAAAACGGCAAGACCTTCGAGCGCAAGCTGAACCCGGATCGCGAATACACCGCCCCGGACGGCAAGGGCAAAGTCACGCTGCATGGCCGTTCGCTCATGCTAGTCCGCAATGTCGGCCACCATATGCTGACCGACGCGATACTGGACGGGCAGGGGGCGCAAATCCCCGAAACCGTGATGGACGCGGTCATCACCTCGCTTATTGCTATGCACGACCTCAAATCCCGCAACAACTCGCGCGCCGGCTCGGTGTATATCGTGAAGCCCAAGCTGCACGGGCCGGAGGAAGTGGCCAACGCCAATGCGCTTTTCGGCGCGGTAGAGAAACTGCTGAATCTGCCCGCAAATACGCTGAAAATGGGCATCATGGATGAGGAGCGCCGCACCAGCGCCAACCTCAAGGCCTGCATCGCCGCCGCCAAATCCCGCGTCGTCTTCATCAACACCGGGTTCCTCGACCGCACGGGCGATGAGATTCATACCTCCTTCGAGGCCGGGGCGTTCATCCGTAAGGACGCGATCAAGCAGCAGCCCTGGATTAAATCCTACGAGGACCGCAACGTCGATTTCGGGTTGGAATGCGGGCTGCAAGGCCGCGCCCAAATCGGCAAGGGCATGTGGGCCGCGCCGGACATGATGGCGGCGATGCTGGAGCAGAAAATTGCCCACCCGAAAGCCGGTGCGAACACCGCCTGGGTGCCATCCCCCACCGCCGCCACGCTGCACGCGCTGCACTATCACATGGTCGATGTGGCCGCGCGGCAGGACGAGCTGAAATCCCGTGCGCCCGCGAAATTGAACGATCTTCTCACCATCCCGCTCGCGGAAGGCCAGAACTGGAACCCGCACGAGGTTCAGCAGGAGTTGGACAACAACTGCCAGGGGCTGCTGGGCTATGTCGTGCGCTGGATCGACCAGGGCGTCGGCTGCTCCAAAGTGCCGGACATTCACGATGTCGGCCTCATGGAAGACCGCGCCACGCTCCGCATCTCGTCGCAGCACATTGCCAACTGGCTGCGCCATGGCATCGTCACCCGCGAGCAGGTAATGGAAACGCTGAAGCGCATGGCGTTGGTGGTCGATAAGCAAAACGCGTCCGACGGCAACTACAAGCCAATGGGACCCGGCTATAACGGCCCGGCCTTCGCCGCCGCGTGCGATCTCGTGTTCGAGGGCAGCACGCAGCCCAACGGCTATACCGAGTTCATCCTAACCCGCCGCCGCCGCGAAGCCAAAGCTGCCTGAACCCTGTCATTGCGAGGCGGCGATTAGCCGCCAAAGCAATCCATCTTCACATTCATTCAAAACACCGGCTTCGGCAGCGCCTCAAACCCCGGCTTGGCGAATAGAAACCCCTGGAACAGATGAATCCCCATCGGCGCCAGCACGGCCAGCTCGGCGCGCGTTTCTACCCCTTCGGCGATCACCTCCGTCCCAAGCTCGCGGCATAATCCAACCAGCGCCGCGACAATCTTCTGGCTGACCGGCCTGGCATCGATGTCACGCACCAGATCCAGATCGATCTTGATGATATCCGGCTGAAACTCCGCCAGCAGGTTCAAGCCCGCATAGCCCGCGCCGAAGTCGTCAATCGCGGATTTAAACCGCTGCCGCCGGTACTCCTCCAGAATGCCGCGCAGATGCGCGCGGTCAACAACCTTTTCCCCCTCGGTCACTTCGAAGATCAGCCGGTCCGCCGGAAATTGCTCGCGCGCCGCGGCGGCGAGAGTCGCTCTTATGCAGGTCTCCGGTTTATACACCGCACCAGGGAAAAAATTGATCGACAGCGCCGCGCCGGTGCCAAGCAGCCCCAGCCGCGATGCTGTTTCAATCGCCTTCACCCGGCAAGACTGGTCGAATGCATAGATATTTTGTACATCGATACGGGAAAGTACCGTTCCCGCAGGCTCTCCCATGGGGCCGCGCACCAGCGCCTCGAAAGCGTAAACGCTTTGGTTTCGGATATCCACAATCGGCTGAAACGCCATGGCGAACGGAAAGGGCGGCGCAATGCCGCCCGCACATTCACCGCAAGCGCCAAAGGCTTCAACGTTAAACGTTTCGGACATCACGAGTCTCCTAATAACGCCGCCGATCATTGAACCGTTTTTTTTTCAGGAAAGTCAAATATTTCCGGCCCGGGCTCCGCCATGGAAAAGTCGAATTCCGTGTTTATATGTAACGTTCGGACATCAACCTTTTGGGGGAAGTTATGGAGAAGAAGACTGCCGGCTTGCTGGGCGTCATCGCCGGGCTGGCTACAATGAATACCGCACAGGCCGCGATCAATCCGGCGCCAGCCGCGCGGGACGCATTACAGGTTTCCTCGTACGCCGAGCTGCTGTCGCCGATCCCCAATGCGTCCGTAGTGCTGAAGGCAAGCGATGCGGAGCAGGCGCAAAACGCGGCTTCCGTGCCGGGTGCCACGCTGGAGGAGGTGCAATATTACGGCGGGCCGCCGCCATATTATCACCATCACCACCATCATCACCACCGCTATTACCACCACCACCACCATCATCACCATCATCACGGCGCGACGATTTTTGTGCCCGGTGTTGGCGGATTTCGTACAGATTAGCAGCCTGAACCGCTAAATCTCCGTTTTATCCTTGGCGCGCGCAGCGCCAAGGATATGCCGGTAGGTGCCGTCGAACACCGTATTGGTCGAGGAACACCAGGTCGTGTCTTTCGCCAGCGTGGCGCGGCTGGCATGGATGCGCCGCCCTTGTAGCTCGCGCTCGGCGGCTTCTTCTTCCTCCATCGGCACCAACTGGAATGGTATTTCCGCAGGCAGAACCACAAACTGCATAAACGCCTCGCCGGGCCGGAAGACATGCGTGCCGCCCTCAGCCGGGGCTTTGAACACGACAAAGGAAATCATCGGCCACCAGCCGGTACGCAGCAATGCCGGCACGGCAATCGGCACGTCCTGCGTATGTGTGGTGTAGAAACGCGGATGCGGCTCGGCCCGGACCGCCATACCTTCCTCCACCTTCAGGTCCAGCAGGAGCTGATAGGTATAATAATTCTCACCAAACGTTCTGAACGGCGGCCACTCAATACCGGTCTCCGGATTCAGGCCGAGATCGCCTTCGAAAACAATGTTCCCGTCGCGCTTGCTCACGCGCATCTCGTTCTCAAAGGGATAAAAAATCTCGATTCCGCCCTGCGCGCCTTCAATGAATGGCAGGCAGTGCCAGGCCTGCTCGTGGCTGCCGTCGCGGCGCGGCTCCTTGGTGCCGCCCCAGCCGGGAACTTCCACTTTCGTGCGGCGCGGGTTCAGGCGCGGTTCGAACCACCGGTATTTCACCGTATTCATGGAAAGCGTTCCTTAAGTCTGTTTCGCCGCATACCCTGAGTATGGAGGTCCGGGCCGGAATCGAACCGGCATACGCGGATTTGCAGTCCGCTACATCACCACTCTGCCACCGGACCATCGGGGCGCTTTAGCCTCGTATATCCCCGGGCCAACCCCGCCGGTCAAGCTTTCAACCTGCAAACAGCCGCGCGCGGTTGAGTTATGCCCCCGCAGCCCGCTATAAGCGCGTCCAACCCGTTTGGCAGAAGGCCCTTCATGAGTAACCCGACCGCCGCCAGCATCGCGCGTGAGAAGATGGTGGACAGCCAGGTAAGGCCGAATCAGGTGAACGACCGGCGCATCACCGGCGCCATGCGTGCGCTGCCCCGGGAGGATTTCGCTCCTCCCGGGGCGCTGGCCTATGCGGATCTGGACATCAATCTCGGCCGGGGGCGCTATCTGCTAGCGCCTTCGCTCAGCGCTCGGCTGGCGCAGCTCGTCATGGCCAACAACCCGGCGCATGTGCTGGTAGTGGGCTCCGGCAGCGGCTATATCGCCGCCGTCCTGTCGCTCTGCGGCGTTCAGGTTGTGGCGCTGGAGGAGGATAACCGCTTCGATACCGGCGCGCTGGCGCGCTATGCGCCCAATGCCGAACCTGTGCGCGGAAAACTGGAGAAGGGCTGGGCCGCCGGTGGCCCCTACGACACCATCCTCATCGAGGGCGCAGTGCCGTCGGTGCCGCCAATCTTCGGCGCACAGCTCGTTCCCGGCGGGCGCGTCATCACCGTTTTGGCCGACAGCGCGGAGCCGGCGGCCATTGGCCGGGCTGTGATCGCCGAGCTTTCCGGCAACAGCTTCGCCACGGCAAGAATGTTCGACTGCACCGCGCGGATCCTGCCGTCTTTCCGCCCTGCGCCTGCCTTTAGTTTCTAGCCAAAATGAATGGATTTGCCTTTATGCGGACGTCTCTCCTCGCTGGCATCGCCCTTGGCGCTGGCATCGCGCTTGCTCCTGCCGCCGTGCTGGCGGACGAGCCCGCAACGCTTACCCAGGCGCTAGCCGAGGCCTACAACAACAACGCGACGCTGCAACAACAGCGCGCCACTTTACGTGCGGCGGATGAAGACGTGCCGACCGCGCTCTCCGGCTGGCGCCCGACAGTGGAATTCACCGGCACTGCCGGGCGCATCACCGGCAGCGAGACCGAGCTGGTTCCAGGTCTTTTAGGGGAATCCACCGTAAAACTCCCGGAAACCCGCAACGAGGCCATCGGCCAGGCGGAGGTCACGCAGCCGATCTATAACGGCGGCAAAACCGTGGCCCAGACCCGGCAGGCGAAAAATACTGTTTATGCCGCCCGCGCGCAGCTGCTCGCAACCGAGGAAACCGTATTCCTGAACGTCGAGAACGCCTATGTCACGGTGATCACCGACTCGCAGGTTCTTGCCCTGGACCAAAGCAATGTGCAGGTGCTTGAGCAGCAGCTTCGTGCCACCAACAGCCAGTTCAACGTGGGCGAGATCACACTTACCTCCGTCGCGCAGGCCCAGGCCTCGCTTGCCCAGGCCAGGGAACAGGTAGAGGTCGCCATCGGCAATCTGCAAATCGCCAAGGAGAATTTCCGTGAGCTGGTGGGCGATTACCCCGCCGCGCATATCGCCCCGCCGCAGCCCTTGTCCCTGCCGGTGCACTCCAAATTGCAGGCCGCGGCGCTGGCCAACACCAACAACCCGAATGTCATCGCCGCCGAGTTCACCCATGCTGCGAACCGCGACGCGGTAGATGTCGCGTTTTCCAATCTCCTGCCGCAGCTTAGCGTCCAGGCTTCGGCCTTCAGCGAGAGCGATCCGTCCGGCCCGCATACCAAGCTTACCGGCGGGCAGGTTCTAGGTGAACTTACCGTGCCGCTTTATCAGGGCGGGTCGGAATACGCCGCCATCCGCCAGGCCCGCGCCACCGCGCAGGAGAGTTTCGCGGCGATCATCACCCAGCAGCGCACCGCCTACGCTCAGGCGACGCAAGCCTGGGAAGGGCTGGTCGCATCGCGCGCCGCCATCATCAGCACCAATGTGGAAATCCGCTCCAACGCCGTGGCGCTCGATGGTACGGAGCGCGAGGACCTGGTCGGCACGCGGACAACGCTCGATGTTTTGAACGCCCAACAATTATTGTTGAATTCCCAGGTGCAACAGGTCCAGAATATCGCGACTCTCGTGAATAATTCCTACTCCGTCGCCTCCGCCATCGGCCGCCTTACGGCGACAGATTTGGGGCTGCCGGTAAAGCAGTATGACGACCTTAAGTATTATAGATCGGTGAAATATGCGGGCTTCGGTACAGGCGAATCGGCGGATAAACGGGCAGGGGTCTCGCCCAACGGCACGCTGCTGGACGCCGGAACGTTGCAGGACGGCCCGCCCGCTCCTTGAAAGTGTAAGCGAATGAGTTACAGCAATGACATCTCGAACAATTCCGGTCCCGGCAGCGCCGCCGAGCCTTCCATGGAAGAAATCCTGGCTTCTATCCGCCGGATTTTGAAGGAGGACGACGCCAGCCAGGTGGTAGCCGAGGCGTTCGACGAAGATGACGATGTGCTGGTGCTCGATGACTCAATGATCGCCACCCCGGCTGATATTTCGACCGCCACTGCGCTGCCTGCGGAACCCGAGACCATTGCCGCGCCGGAGCCAACGCCCGAGCCGGTGCATTTCGTCTCCGAGCCGGCGATCGACAGCCATGTGCCGGAGGAAGCGCTGCCCGAACCCGAAACTGAACCTGAAATTTACGCCGCGCCCGAAGCCGCCCCGGAACCGGAACCCGCCCCGCCACAGACTGAAATGGAACCCACTATGGAAGAACACGTGCAATCCCCCGAAGGCTTGGTCGGCGACGACGCAAGCCACGCCATTGCCAGCACCATCGGCTCGCTCATCACCAGCATCAGCGCCGACCGCTCCGTCGCGGTGTCGCGTGGCGGCATCACCATCGAGGACATCGTGCGCGATGAAATCCGCCCGGTGCTGAAAGCGTGGCTGGATACCAACCTGCCGAGCCTGGTCGAACGCATCGTGCGGGCCGAAATCGGGCGTGTGATCGACCGCTCCCAAGTCTAGCCGATCGGGTTCTAACTTGCTGGATAAACATTTCGAGCCGGCCTCAGCCGAGGCGCGGCTTTACGAGGGCTGGGAAAAATCCGGTGCCTTCGCGGCACATCCGGAAAGCCCCGCTGCGCCCTATACCATCATGATCCCGCCGCCGAACGTCACCGGCAGCCTGCATGTCGGCCACGCGCTGACCATGACCTTGCAGGACATTCTCGTCCGCTACCAGCGGATGCGGGGCAAGGACGTGCTCTGGCAGCCCGGCACGGACCACGCGGGCATCGCCACGCAGATGGTCGTGGAACGCCTGCTGGACGCCGAGAAAACCTCGCGCAAGGCCCTGGGCCGCGAGACCTTCCTTTCCCGCGTCTGGCAATGGAAGAACACCTCGGGCGGTGTCATCACCCAGCAGCTCCGCCGCCTCGGCGCCTCGCCGGATTGGGCGCGCGAGCGTTTTACTATGGATGACGGCCTCTCCGTCGCGGTGCGCGAGGTTTTCGTGCGGCTGCACGAGGAAGGGCTGATCTATCAGGATAAGCGGCTGGTGAATTGGGACCCGGCGCTGCAAACCGCGATCTCGGATTTGGAAGTCGAATCCCGCGACACTAAAGGCCATCTCTGGCACATCCGCTACCCCATCCAGGGCGGTGGCGAGATCATCGTCGCCACCACAAGGCCCGAGACGATGCTGGCAGACACCGCTGTCGCCGTGAACCCCACTGATGATCGCTACCGGCATCTTGTCGGCAAACAGGTCATTCTCCCCCTTACCGGGCGGCACATTCCCATCGTCGCGGATGAATATTCAGACCCCGAAAAAGGCTCGGGCGCCGTTAAAATCACCCCGGCGCACGACTTCAACGATTTCGAGGTCGGCCGCCGCCACAGCCTGCCAATGCCATCCATGCTGGACCGGCAGGGTCGAATCACGCTGGCTGAACTTGGCGAGGTGCCGGAATTCGTCCAAAGCCTCGAAGGCCAGGATCGCTTCGCCGCACGCAAAGCCATCGTCGCGGAACTCGAACGCCTCGAGTTGCTGGAAAAGATCGAGCCTCACGCCCACGCGGTCCCGCATGGGGACCGCTCCGGCGTGCCGGTCGAGCCGCTGCTCACCGTGCAATGGTACTGCAACGCCGGAGTGCTGGCGCAGCCCGCCGTTAGGGCTGTCGAAACGGGTCGCATCAAATTTGTCCCCCAGCAGTGGGAAAACACTTTTTTTGCCTGGATGCGCGACATTCAGCCCTGGTGCATCTCCCGCCAGCTCTGGTGGGGCCATCGCATCCCCGCTTGGTACGGGCCGGACGGCGCGGTCTATGTCGCCCGAACTGAAGCTGAGGCCCAGGTCCAGGCCGGGGAAGGTGTGGTGCTGACCCAGGACGAGGACGTGCTCGACACCTGGTTCTCCTCCGCCCTTTGGCCCTTTTCTACCCTCGGCTGGCCCGCGCAAACGCCCGAGCTTGCAAAATACTACCCCACCGACACGCTGGTCACGGGCTTCGACATCATCTTTTTTTGGGTCGCCCGCATGATGATGATGGGCCTGCATTTCATGGGCGATGTGCCGTTCCGCACGGTCTATATCCACGGCCTGGTGCGCGACGAGCGCGGGCAGAAAATGTCCAAATCCAAGGGCAATGTCATAGATCCGCTTAGCCTCATCGACTCTTACGGCGCGGATGCCCTGCGCTACTCCGTCGCCGCCGCGGCGGGGCAGGGGCGGGATGTAAAACTCGGCGCCAAAATCGTCGAGACCAATCGCGGCTTCATCACCAAAATCTGGAACGCCGCGCGCTTCCTGGAAATGAACGGCGTCAAACCCAACCCCGAATTCAATCCCGCCAATGCCAGCCTCCCGCTTTCCCGTTGGATTCTAGCCGCCGCAAACAATGCCATTCTAGACGCCACCATGGCGCTCGATGCTTTCCGCCCTAACGACTATGCCCAAGCCTGCTACCGCTTCGCCTGGGGCGATTTCTGCGACTGGTTCCTGGAATTCGCCAAGCCGGCCTTCGCCTCACCGAACGCTGCGGAAATCCGCGATACCGCCGCCTATGTGCTCAGCGTGCTGCTGCGCTTGGCTCACCCGCTCATCCCATTCGTGACAGAGGAACTCTGGGATTACTTCGGCTACGGCCCAAAATGCTTGCTCATCACGGCCCCCTGGCCGGAGCAGGTGGAAGTGCAAAACCGCGCATCTGCAACGCGGGAAATCTCTTGGGTGGTGGCGCTTATCAGCCAAATCCGCACCGTGCGCTCGGAGATGAACGTGCCGCCTTCGATCAAATCTCCGGTGTTTCTACAGGACGCGTCGCCCGAGTCCCTCGCCCTTGCCAAAACCTGGGAGGAAGCCTTCTCCCGCATGGCCCGCGCTAGCGAAATCGGACCGCTGATGGGCGAAACTCCCCAAGGCTCAGCCCAGGCCGTGCTGGGTGAGGCGACGATCATCCTGCCGCTTGCCGGCATCATCGACCTGGACGCCGAACGCGGCCGCCTCAAAACCAATCTCGCCAAGGCCGAAGCCGAACTCGGTAAGGTGACGCAAAAACTCGGCAACGCGGATTTCACCTCCCGCGCGCCGAAGGCGATTTTGGAAGAACACCGTGAGCGCCAGCAGAGTTTTGCAGCCGAAGTTACCCGCCTCACCGCGGCCCTCCAGCGTATTACCTGAAACACCATGCGTATTCTCATGGTCAACCACGAATTCACGGTGACCGGTTCCAGCATGGCGTTCGTTCGCCTGGCGGCGCATCTACAAGCCCAGGGACACGAAATTAGCTTGGCCCCGTTAATTTCGGCGGATGGGCCGATCAAGCAACGCTACGAGGCCTTGGGTATCCCCTTCGTCACCAAGGCGGTGCTGGCAGAATTCGACCTCGCCATAGCCAATACCATCTGCAACGCATCTGTGGTTTTGCAAATCGCGCCGAAGCTACCTACCATCTGGTTCATCAATGAGGCTGAAATCGCTCTGAACATTCTGTTGCAAAATCCGGCATTGGCGCGGGCTTTCGTCCATGCGGCGGCGGTCATCTACAACATGCCGTTCCAGCATGATGTCTTCCGCTCCTTCACTTACCACCTAGATCCTACAAAATTCCACACCGCCTCTTTCGGCGTCGATCTGGATCCCACCACCATCGCCCGCGATAAAGTCCCGCCCAAATCGCGCAAACTTCGCGCCGTGCAGGTAGGCACTATCGAGCCTCGTAAGCGCCCCGGCGATTTCATCCGCGCTGTTCATCATAGCCGGTTGGACATGGAATGCATCATTTGCGGCAAATATTATGAGCTCGACGAGGCCGCAAAAACTATCGTCGCGGGGGAGCCGGAAAAATACCGGCTGCTGCACGGCTTGGCCGATGGCGAGGTCATGGCCTGGGTCGAATCCGCCGACATGTTCTGCCTCGCTTCAAGCAGCGAAACTCAGGCGCTCTCGGTCTATGAGGCAGCGCTACTGGCAAAGCCGCTGCTGCTCTCCGATCTTCCCTGCTACCGCGATGTGTTTCAACATGGCCGCAACGCCGTGCTGTTTCCGCCGAAGCATGTGGAATTGCTTGCGCTTTCCATGCACATGCTGGCCGCCAGTGAAAACCTTCGCAACCAGCTTGGCCATGCTGCACAACAAACCGCGCTGCGCTTCAGCAACGCGGCTTTCTTCGCGCGGTTCGACATGATTATGAAAACCGTGATAACCCAAGCATAAGCAAATCAGCCCGCCATCCATCAGCCGTCGTTGCGACCACGGCGAAGGCCAGGGAAAGCAATCCAAGTCTCCTTTATTTATCCAAAATCTGGTTCATGATGGCCGAGCAGACTTTACTGACCCTCAGCCCGCCTTATAAACCGCATAAACCCCGGCTCCAGCACCGCATCGCCATAGCCGCTCAAATGGTTTTCATCGAAAAACAGTGGCCGCCCATGCAAATATTGGAAGCATGTGTCCGCATCGCATAGCGCCGCGGCCGGATCCCACACGTAAACATGCGGCACCTCGTTTTGTAATTTCGCCATCTCAGCCAGCACCGGTGCGCGCAAAGCCTCAAAAACCTTGCGCGGCTCCATATCTCCCAGGCAGGCCGGGTTATGCCGGTCGTACCAATCGGCGCAGCGGAAGGCGGGTGAGCCGAACTCCGGCGTCATCGCCTCAAAAACGGTCACCGCGCCGTGTTCCGATAGCGGCTTCAACAAGGGCAATGCCGCCGCGGCATTCGCCGCCAGCCCCGCGGTCTCACCCACCGGCACCCTGCGGGAAGCGAGAAACACCACATCCCCCGGCCTCACGCGGCGCAGCACGTCCCGCATTGCCTGGGCATCAAAGGCAACGCAACCTGATGCGGGGGGCTGTGCCACGCCGATGAACGCGCAGCCGCCTTCCCAGTATATCGCGGTCTCCGCGCCGGTGGTCATAGTAATCTGCTTCAGCATCGCCTCATAAGCGAAGCTATGGGAATCGCCGATGGCGAGAATCCGGTGCGGGAACGTCACGGGCGTATCGCATCCGGCGCGGCTGTAATCCCAATAGCTGCCGGTCTTCATCATCACGCGGCGGGATTCAATGCGGCAGCCAGGATAAGCGGCATTCGTATCCGCGCCGTAAGCGTACCAATCGCCAGCATGGCGCGCGACGGTCGATTGCGAGATCACCGGCTGCGCCGCCCAAACCCCTTGGGCCACGCCATACCCGGCCACCAGCGCCACCACGCCCGCAATCGCGGCTTTGCCCCGCGTTATCCGGGTGCTGCCCAGCCAGCGGCGCGGCGGCGTTTCAACCCAGTAATACGAGGCCACCGCGAGCCCAAAAGTTACCACCAGCGCGGCCACATAGCAGGGCCAGCTCCGCAACCCGGCGGTCCAGCGGAAGAATACGAAGACCGGCCAGTGCCACAGGTAAAGCGAGTAGGAGATGCGCCCAATAAAACGAAAAACCTTATGTTCCAGCATCCCCCGCACCGGGCCACTGCTCGCGGGCAACAGCCCCAACAACCCAACCGTGCCCAAGCTCGGCAGAATTCCGCCGGGGAAAGGTGTGCTATCCGGCCTCGCCGTGGCCAGCCCCGCTGCGAGCACCACCGCGGCGGCTGACGCTCCCCAGGCTGCTAAAATGCTGCGCTCGCGCGGCGCATCGGCCCGGGTGCTGAGTTGAAAGAGCAAAACGCCCGCCGCCAGCTCCCAGAACCGGCTGATGATCATATAGAACGCCAAAGCTGGCTGCTTCATTCCCAGCCAGGCGGCAAACCCCATCGACACCAGGAACCCAGCCATTGCCAGACCAATGGAAAGCTGCTTGCGCCCGGCCAGAAAAGGGATGAAAATCCAGGGAAACAGCAGATAGAACTGCTCTTCAATGCCCAGCGACCAGGTATGGGTAAACGGGTTCAACCCGGCCATCGGCGCGAAATAATCATGCTCCGTCCGCGCCAGAGAAAAATTGCTCAGGCCGAAAAACGCGGATAATCCGGCCCGCTGGATCGCGCGGCTCTGCAACGCCATCGGGATGAACAACGCAAAAACTAAAGTCGTGACCAACAAACACGCAACAAGCGCCGGGCCAATGCGGAACACCCGCCTTGCATAAAAATATTTCAAAAACGCGCCGAGGCCGATGCCTTCAAGCCCCGCCACCGAGCCGCTGACGACGAAGCCCGAAATCACGAAAAACACATCGACGCCGGTAAACCCACCGGGCAGAAACGCGGGGTTGAGGTGATATGTGATCACCGCCAGCACGGCGACGGCGCGCAAGCCGTCGATATGCGGGATGTATTTCAAATGGCCGGACATGGGCGATGATTGCCCATATCTGCGGAGTCGCAACCATGGTCCAAACCACATCGTTATAAAGTCAAAACAAACTCCCTGTGGATTATGGGGATAAGTTTTTTTGTCTCGGCCTGTTTCAATGCCTTAACCTATGGGTAACAAGGGGTGTTTCCCGTGGAACTTAGCTAACTATCTGTTAATTAAACAACATCCTCGATTCGTCGCGGCTCCGTCACCGGCTTGTGATTATTCTCCGCCCGGAATTTCGCGGAGAGTTCATAGGCCGATTTGCGCGCCCGCATCACCGAGCCCAACGGCCGATGCGCCGCCAGCGCATGCCACGGGCTGAACGACAGGCCCGCGTCGATGCCTGTCAGTTTTTCCTCGTTCCACGTTTCCTGCGGGGCTGCGGTAATCCGCGCCACCGTCACATACGGGCTCTCATCCTCGGGCCATACCACCGAGGCATCCTCAATCGGCATCTTTTCCACATCGGTGCAGAGCTGTGCGCGCACCTCCCACGTCCCGCCATGCGTTTTGAACCACTCGCGAACCACATCCCGTAGCGCGTTCTCATCGCCAGCGTTCTCGAGCTTGGCATCGGTCAAACCCTGCAATCCGGAATCCGCCGGAAACACGCCGATTTTGGCGATATATTTCCCGAATAACACCGGCACCTGAGAATAATATGTCTCACCCAGGAGGTTGGTCATGGGATGCCCGCCCATGCTCTTCAGCGCGACACTCTCCCCGCCCACCGCCTCAAGTACCGCTTCGGTTCCACGCGCAACGGCTGAAAAGGCTTTTTTTGCAGGCTCCATTTTATCGGTCGTCGATGCCAGCATTTTCAGCGATCCCAGGAATTTCGCGGCATTCGGCGCCTGGAACGCCGGACCATCCACTAGCACGAAATCCTGCGTCACATCGCCTTCGCTGCCTGCAACTCTCTCGCCCTCAACGCCGATAACCTTAATCGCAAGCCCGCGCGGCGAGGAGATTTTGTCGCTCAGCACATCCCCAGGCGCGGTGGAAAGCCGCATCACCACAGGATATTTCCCAGCCTTCGCAAACAGCCCTTGCGCCAATGTTGCGGGCAGATTCTCCAGCACAGTCAACTCGCCACGCAGCAATCCATGGCTTTTCGCATGCACACCTCGCAACGGCCTGCCGCCATCACGCAATGTCGTTTCGCGAATTTTTTGCAGGTTTTCGTTTATCTCGCCTTGAGTCTTTTGTTCGTCCGGCTCCGGCTTTTCAAAATTAGGGCTATATACAACAGGTCCGGCGGTCATGGGGTTTCCTTTCCAAAACCGGAAAGTGGTATTCATGGCCGCCGGCCAAATAGGCGCCAAAATTTAAAATACGTTAGCTAGCCACGAGCTGCGCCTCCGCGAACTCATAATTCGCGATCTTGTCCAGCCAGTTGGTGATGTAATCCGGCCGGCGGTTGCGGAAATCCAGATAATAGCTGTGCTCCCAAACATCGATGCCCAGCAGCGCCTTGCCTTCATCGGTCGCATAGGGGTTGGAGCCGTTCGGGGTCTTGGTCACTTTCAGCTTGCCGTCACGTCCCATCACCAGCCAGGCCCAGCCGGAACCAAACTGCCCGACACCCGCGACTTTGAACGCATCCTTGAACGCCTGCACCGAGCCGAAATCCTCATTCAACTTGGCTTCCAGCTTGGTAGGAATTTTGCCGCCACTATTCGGGCTCATATTCTGCCAGAACAGATTATGGTTCCAATGCTGCCCGGCATTGTTGAACACCGGCGCCAGATCCGGCTTGTTATGGGAGAATTTGATGATCTCTTCGAGCGACTTGCCCTGCAGATCGGCGTTTTTCTCAACAAAACCATTCAACGCCGTCACATAGGCCTGGTGGTGCTTGTCATGGTGCAGCTCCAGCGTTTCCTCGCACATGCCGGCACCGGCAAGGGCAGACTTGGAATAGGGGAGGGCGGGGAGTTCGAAAGCCATCGGCAGTCTCCTGTTAAAACTTGTTTCGTCGCGCGGATTAGCTATGGACTGCACATGCCCCCGTCAAGCGACCTCCTGTTGCGTCTGCGCCGGGCCGACCCCGACCGGTATTTCTGCACATTGTTCGCGCCGCGCGAGAAGCGCGATGGCCTCGCATTGCTGTATCTTTTCAACCACGAGCTTGCCCGCGCGCGGGAGGTGGCGAGCGAGCCGGTGCTGGCGCTCATCCGCCTCAACTGGTGGCGGGAGGTGGTGGAGGGCCAGGCGAAACACCATGAAATCGCCACGTCATTAAGCGCCGCGCTTAATGACGGCTGGTTCGCGCGCCCGGACCTGCTGGAATTGATCACCGCGCGAGAGCAGGAGGCCGAGCCGGAAATCCCGGACTTGGCCGCCTTCCTTGAATACGCCCGCAACACCGCCGGAAAACTCGCCCGAACCGCGGGAAAATATCTCGGCGCGGATTCGGCGGCGGTCGAGGATCTCGGCACCGCCTATGGTATTTCCGGCATCCTCCGCGCCGCATCGTATCTTGCCACCCAGGGCCGCGCAGTGCTCCCGGCGGACGGAACACCGGAGTCGGCCCTCATCGCCTATGCCAGAACGCTTCTGGCAGCTCAGCCGCCGCGTGCTGCCCTGGCGGCGGCGCTGCCCGCCGTGTTCGCCAGACGTGACCTGGGGAAACGCAACGCGCCGCGAAGCTTAAGCGATAAATTTGCCGTGCTCCGCGCGGCACTCACGGGCCGGGTGTAAAGCGCTCGCCCGTCAGCCTCTCTGCAGCTTCCCACAGAGCCTTGGCGACGCCCAGGTCTCGCGCCCGCAGCGAGATTCTGGCGACGCCAGGCGGCCCTTTGGTGTCCATGAATCCTTGCGGGCCGTAATATCCGCCGGGCCGCGCATCCGGCATGGTCGCGGCCATCAAGGTTGGCAGCGCGCCATCCGCGCCGGAATGCATGAAAATCGGCCCGAAAACCTTCATCCCAAAACCCTGCACTCCGCCGGTGCCGGGACCGTTCGCCATCAGCTCGGTGGTGGCCACACCCGGGTGCGCCGCGACCGAGAACAACCCCCAGCCCCCGGCATCGCTGCGGCGTTGCAATTCCAGCGCAAACATCAGCATCGCCAGCTTGGACTGCTGGTAAATGCCGTTGGGCTTATAGCTCTGCTCGGCCTGCAAATTCTGGAAATCGATGCGGCCCAATTTATGCGCGATGCTGGAGAGCTGCACTACGCGCGGCGCCCGCGCCTTCATCAAATCCGGCAGCAAAAGTGCGGTGAGCGCGAAATGCCCCAGGAAGTTCACGCCAAACTGCATCTCGAAGCCATCCTGAGTGAGCTGGCGCCGGGGCAATGCCATGACACCTGCGTTGTTCACCAGAATATCCAGCGCGCCGTACCCAGCTTTTATCCGCGCGGCGAAATCCCGCACCGAAGCCAGGCTTGCCAGATCCAGCGCCTCGAACCTGACCAGCGCGCCGGGTACAGCGGCCTTTATCGCCGCCACTGCCGCTTCGCCCTTGGCGGCACTGCGGCAGGCGAGAATCACTTGCCCCCCGGCCCGCGCCAGCTCCAGCGCGGTGTAATAGCCAATCCCGCTATTCGCACCCGTCACAATGGCGAGCTTGCCTGCCTGCGAGGGGATGTCCTTCGGAGTCCATTTGCTCATTTTGAAGCCTCCAGAATTTTTGCGGCGTTAACCGCGAAATAGGTCAGCACGCCCGAGCAGCCCGCCCGCTTGAAACCAAGCAGGCTCTCCATCATCGCGCGATCTTTATTCAGCCAGCCGTTTTGCGCCGCCGCTATGATCATCGCGTATTCACCGGAAACTTGATAGGCGAAAACCGGAACCTCGAAACGCTCCTTTACCCGCCGGATAATGTCCAGATACGGCATCCCCGGCTTCACCATCACCATGTCCGCGCCCTCGGCGATGTCCATGGCCACCTCATGCAATGCTTCGTCCGAATTTGCCGGGTCCATCTGGTAGGTTTTCTTATCGCCCTTCAATGCGCCGCCGGTGCCGATGGCATCCCGGAACGGGCCGTAAAACGCCGAGGCATATTTCGCGGCGTAACCCATGATCCGCGTGTGAATAAAACCCGCAGCGTCCAACCCGGCGCGGATGCTGCCGATGCGCCCGTCCATCATGTCCGACGGCGCGATGATGTCGATGCCCGCTGCCGCCTGGTTTACTGCCTGGCGGGTAAGAATTTCCACAGTCTCGTCATTCGCTACGTAGCCGCCGCGCAGCACGCCATCATGGCCGTGGTCCGTGTAGGGATCGAGCGCCACATCCCCCACCAAAGCGATTTGTGGAAATTGCGCCTTCAACAGCCGCGCAGCCCGGCACATAAGGTTATTCTCGTTCAGCGCCTCCGTGCCCTCGGCGTTTTTCAGGTCCGGAGGAGTCGCCGGGAACAACGCGACGGCGGGGATACGCAGCCGCGCCGCTTCTTCGACATTCCTGGGCAAATGGGCCAGCGGTAAGCGCAACACGCCAGGCATGGAGGAAATCTCTTCCGGCTCGCCATCGCCCTCCCGGATGAAAATTGGCCAGATCAAATCATCGGCGGAGAGCCTGTGTTCCGCCACCAGGCGCCGGGTTGCGTCGTCGTAACGGTTGCGGCGCAGGCGCGTTTGGGGGAAGTTTCGTTCGGTCATGCCGGGAGGTTATGCGGTTTGCGCCCCCAACGCGAGCCATTTAGCCTGCACATAAAAACCCCCGGTGTTTCCACCGGGGTTTTTTTGGCCAGCTGCGTCAGGCTTACTGGAGAACGATTTCCACGCGGCGGTTCTGCGGCTCGCGCACGCCCGGGCCGGTTGGCACCAGAAGATGCGTCTCGCCATAGGCATGGATTGAGATTTCCGACTGCGACACCGTCTGACACCAGCTGAGCGGCAACCGCTTGTGCCCGGCGCTCAGACAGGCCCTGGTCGGTTTTTCGGGCACGCTTGGGCGGGCGAGCCGCACACTACCAGAGTTGCTGGCGCGAGTGGTTGACAGGCGTTTGGTTGACCGGCTAACTATTCTCATAAAATGAGAATGACTATCAGTTGCAATTAGTTTTATTGTATGGAGTGAAGTGTTTATGCCACCGCCGGCCCGCAATAACACGAGCGTGGAGCATTCCTGCCGCTCAAACATTTTCACACGCCTGCCTTTCCTAACCGTTTTCGGTCCCGGCATCGTGGTCATGCTGGCCGATACCGATGTCGGCTCGATCATCACCGCCGGCCAAAGCGGTGTGCAATGGGGTTACAAGCTGCTTCTGGTGCAGGTTATCCTCATGCCGATTCTCTACATCGTGCAGGAGCTTACTGTGCGGCTGGGCATTTTCACCGGGCGTGGCCATGGCGAACTGATCCGGGAGGCTTTCGGCCCCAAATGGGGCTGGCTCTCGGCTGCGGGCCTGGCGGTAGCAGCCATCGGCGCGCTGCTGACGGAATTCTCGGGCGTGGCCGGCATCGGCGATTTATATGGCGTGCCGCATATCGTCTCGCTGCCGCTGGCGGTGGCGGGGTTGCTCGCAGTTGTGCTCACCGGCTCCTACCGGCGGGTAGAGCGTGTCGCCATTATCATTGGCCTGTTTGAATTCGCGTTCTTTTTTGTTGCGTGGGCGGCGCGGCCGGATTTGGCCACGATGGCGCATGAGGCCATCCGCGTTCCGGTTTTCAATACGAGCTACGAATATCTCGTCGCTGCGAATATCGGCGCGGTGATCATGCCCTGGATGGTTTTCTATCAGCAATCCGCGGTGGCCGATAAAAAACTGGGGCCGCAGCATTATACCGCGGCGAAATGGGATACCGCGATCGGCGCGGTTGTCACGCAGTTAGTCATGGCCGCGATTTTGATCGCCGCTGCCGCTTCCATCCGCCCCCATGCGCCTACCGCTGCGCTCAACACGGTCGGGCAGATGAGCCAGGCGATGACGCCATACCTCGGGCCGCAAATCGGCCGCGCAGTGTTCGGCCTGGGTGTAATCGGCGCTGGCATGGTCGCGGCCATCGTCGCCTCCCTGGCTTTGGCCTGGGGGCTGGGCGAGGTCGCGGGTTACAAGCGTTCGCTCGAATACAAGCCTTTGCAGGCCCGCTGGTTCTACGGTGTTTACACGATTTGCGTTATTGGCGGAGCGGTGCTGGTCGGTTTCGCGCCGAACCTCGTTACGCTTGGAGTCGCGGTGCAGGTGATGAACGCGCTGCTGCTGCCGCTCGTGTTGGGGTTTTTGGTGCGGCTCGCGATTGTGGCCCTGCCGGAAGCGTATCGGCTGAAGGGGAATTACAAGATCGTGGTGATCGTAATAAGCGTTATCACCTGCGTCTTTGCTGTGTTCGGCGGCTTGAGCGGATTTGTTGTTTCCTAAAAACTGTAGGCAGCGCCGATGTTCACGCCGAACTGCGTGGTCGTGCTGAGCGGCTCGTAATATTCGCAGGCTGGGCTCGATGGGCAGCTTGTGGAATAGGTGCTCAAGGTCGGCTTATTGCCCGCGTAGTTGAAATGCTGCCAATCGGCGGTCGCAAACACATGGAATGGCCCGTTTACGTCGTAATCGGCGCCAAGCTCGATGCGTTCCTCCGCCGAGCCGCCGAGACCATGGTTGATGTTGACGCCATTGAATGAAACATTGCCCGCAACCAGCGCCAGCGCCTCAGCTGTGCCGGAGAGGACCAGGCGGGACGTAACCGGATAGTCCAGCTTCACGCCGCCGCCGAGCAGGGCCGAGTCGTAGTCTTCATCGGTGCCGAGATGCCCTTGCACGTCGATATTACGGTTCCAGCTCTGGTAGCCGCCCGCGATGAAGGGAATAAGCTCAGCGCCGCCGATCATCTGGAAGCCAATGCCGAGCCGCGCCTCAAGCCGCATGAAAACCGCACGCTCCGTGGCCTGCAACGGCAGGCCGGAGGCAAGGTAATGCCCGCCATAATTCAAATTTCCCGCGGATAGATTGAAAGCGATCGCAGAATAAAAATCAGCGCCGTCGAAAAGCCCGCGCTCCGGCAAAAGCACGCTGGCGCCCACGCCGCCGCCGCCGGTAAAGCCATTCTCGTCGTCGCCCGAGCCGGGCGTGGCGTTCTCGTGGTACTGCGTATGCATAACGCCCGCGCTGATGTTGAGGTTCGTCTCCGCTGCCTCCACCTCCTGCCGGGCCGCGGCAAGCGCGTTCGTTGCGATGTAAGGGTCCGGCCCGGGCGGCAGGATGCTGTCGTCCCCTGGCACGGCGTTGCCGCTATAGGTGTTCTGGGCCATGAGAGAGGCGGCCGGTTGTGCACGGGCGGTTGCCAGCGGAATCGCAAGCCATGCGGCAATGGCCAGACCAGCGTAATCGAATCGCATTGTTTTGCTCCCAGATTGAGGCGTGATAGGCCGATACGCTGCGATTTTGCAATAAAGAACCACACGAAATTAATGCCGTTTGCGAATCGGAATCATCGTTTAAGCTTCGAACTGAAATGCTGAACGATCTCACCCTACGCGCGCTTTCTCCCGAGGAAACGCTTCGGGCAATTTTTGCGCAGGCGTTCGCCGGGGAGGCCGTGCATCTCCCCGCTGGCGGCACTGTCGCGGCATTGCGCGCGGCAATGGGGCTGGATGATGCCATCGTCACCGCGATTTTCCAGGATGTGCGGGCGCAGGCGCGGCCAGAGCCGCTAATATTCGCGGTCGAGGAGGAGGCGAAGCAGCGGTCAAGCTGGGTTTATATCCTTGGTGCATTTGCAATCGTTATTCTGGTTGCGTTCGGGGTTGTGGCGTCGCGAATAAAGCCGGTTTCGACCGGCCGGCTCTACGCACAGGCAATGACGGATAAGGCGTCATATCACCGCCTGCTCAAGCGCGCTGCCCATGGCGACGCCGCGGCGGCGTTCGATGCCGGGACGTTGCTGGACACCGATTTCATGAAAAGCGAGACCGTGACGCCGAAGGATAACGCGGCGGCGGCGGCTATGTATCAGGCAGCGGCGGGGCGGGGCTTTGCACCGGCAGAGACCAACCTTGGACATGCGTACCAAACCGGGCATGGCGTGGCGCTTAGTGACTCCATGGCGGCGCACTGGTTCAGCCTGGCAGCAACCGCCGGCCTGGCGGACGCGCAAAACAGCCTTGGCAATATATACCAATCCGGCCTGGGCGTTCCGCGCGACGGCGCGGCTGCGGTGCAATGGTATAAAAAAGCCGCGGCGCAGGGGCTGGCTCCGGCTGAGAATAATCTGGGCGCCGCGTATGAGGCAGGGTTTGGCGCGGCGCAGAACTATGCGCTTGCGGCGTGGTGGTTTATGCAGGCTGCCACGCAAGGCGAGCCGGACGCTGAGGAGCGGCTGGGATTCCTGTACTTCAAAGGTTTTGGCGTGGGCCAAAGCGATCCACAGGCGTTCCGGTGGTTTTCGGCGGCGGCGGCGCAGGGGTTGCCTTCGGCCCAGGTCAACCTCGGACTGCTTTATGCACAGGGGCGGGGCGTAAAGCCGAATAGAGTGGCGGCAGCAAAATGGTATCTGCTGGCGCTGGCGCGGGGGGATGCACAAGGCTCCACCGCACTCGGGCAGATAAGCCCGCCGCTTAGCCCGGCGCAACTCGCAGCCGCGCAAAATGCCGCGATGACGTGGAAGGCCGCGCCGTAAGCGTTTTTTGCGGCTCAGCTTCGTTTCCGGCATGTTTCCTTCAGCACCCCGGCCATGGTAAACGGAGCGCATGACCCGTTCATTGATCGTGGCCGTGGGTGCTGACCATGGCGGAGTTGACCTTAAAAACCGGCTCGCCTCCGTGTTGATCGAAGGCGGCCACCAGGTGCTGGATTATGGCACGGATGGCCCCGCGAGCGTGGATTACCCGGATTTTGCCAAGGCCGTTTGCGAGGCGGTGAGTGAGACGCGCGCTGACCTGGGGATTCTTGTCTGCGGCACCGGCATCGGCATGAGTATCGCCGCCAATCGCTACCCCGGCATAAGGGCGGGGCTGGTGCATGACGTAACAACGGCTCGGCTGACCCGGGCGCATAACGATGCCAATGTGCTGGCGCTCGGCGCGCGGATAACCGGCGAGGAAGTGGCGCTGGACATTCTGGGCGCGTTTCTTTCAACGCCTTACGAGGGCGGGCGGCACGACCGCAGGCTTGCTAAACTCAACCCCATGCAGACGGAACCCAACCCATGAATGACCAGCAGATCAGCCCGAGCCTGGACCGGTTTTTCAACGCCGCCTTGGCGGATGCCGATCCGGAGATCGCCGGGTTTATCCAGAAGGAGCTGGTGCGCGAGCAGGACGGGATTGAGCTGATCGCGTCCGAGAACATCGTGAGTGCCGCGGTAATGCAGGCCCAGGGTTCGGTTTTCACCAATAAATATGCCGAAGGTTATCCGGGCAAGCGCTATTATGGCGGCTGCGGCCCGGCGGACCTGGTAGAGAGCCTGGCGATTGCGCGCGCGCAGAAGCTGTTCGCCGCTGGGTTCGTGAACGTGCAGGCAAATTCCGGCAGCCAGGCGAACCAGTCGGTGCTGCTGGCGCTGTTGAACCATGGCGATACGATTCTGGGCATGTCCTTGGCGGCGGGAGGCCATCTCACCCATGGCGCGGCGCCGAACCTCTCCGGCAAATGGTTCAATGCCGTGCAGTATGGCGTGCGGAAAGAGGACGGGCTGCTGGACTATGAAGAGCTGGCGAGCCTTGCCCGTCAGCATAAGCCGAAGCTGATCATCGCCGGCGGCTCGGCCTATCCACGGTTTATCGATTTCGCGCGCTTTCGCGCTATCGCCGATGAGGTGGGCGCGTATTTCATGGTCGATATGGCGCATTTCGCCGGGCTGGTCGCGGCGGGCATTTTCCCCTCGCCGATGCCGCATGCCCATGTGGTGACGACAACGACGCATAAAACCTTGCGCGGGCCGCGCGGCGGCATGGTGCTGACCAACCAGGAGGACATCGCGAAGAAGATCAACTCGGCAATTTTCCCTGGGCTGCAGGGCGGCCCGCTGATGCATGTCATCGCCGCGAAGGCGGTGGCGTTCGGTGAGGCGCTGCGGCCGGATTTTGCGGTTTATCAAAAAGCGGTGGTTGCGAACGCGAAAACGCTGGCTGCGACGCTGGTCGAGCAGGGGTTAGCCATTGTTACCGGCGGCACGGATTCACATCTGCTGCTGGTCGATCTCAGCCCGAAAAACCTCACGGGCAAGGCGGCGGAGGCGAGCCTGGAGCGGGCGCATATCACCGCGAACAAAAACGCGATTCCGTTCGACCCGCAGAAGCCATTTATCACCTCCGGCATCCGTCTCGGCACCCCGGCGGCGACGACGCGCGGCTTTGGCACGGCGGAGTTCAAGGAGGTCGGATTGATGATCGGACAGGTGCTGGATGGCTTGGCGAGATCCAACGACGGCGCCAACGAGGCGACGGAATGCAAAGTGGGCGCGCGGGTTAAGGCGCTTTGCGCGCGCTTCCCGATCTACCGCTAAAGGACAAAGACCATGCGTTGCCCGTTCTGTGGGGAGGCTGACACCCAGGTTAAGGACAGCCGGCCCACGGAAGACAGCAGCGCCATCCGCCGCCGCCGTAACTGCCCGAACTGCGGGCAGCGTTTTACGACGATAGAGCGCGTGCAGCTGCGGGAGATTACCGTGGTGAAGGCCGACCAGCGCCGGGTAGCGTTCGACCGGGACAAGCTCGCCCGCTCCGTGCGGATTGCGCTACGGAAGCGCCCGGTGGACGAGGAGCGGATTGAGCGGATCGTGAACGGGATCGTCCGGCAGATGGAAGCCAGCGGTGAGACCGAGATTGCCAGCCACGAGATCGGCGAGCTGGTGATGGAGACGCTGAAGGAGGTCGATGCCGTGGCCTATGTGCGCTTCGCCTCGGTGTACCGGGATTTCCGCGAAACCAAGGATTTTGAAATATTTTTAGGCGGCATGGGCGATGCGCCCTGACGATTTGGACCACATGCGGGCTGCCCTGGCGCTGGCGCGGCGGGGGCTGGGTGAGACTGCGCCGAACCCCTCCGTGGGTTGCGTGATTGTGAAAGATGGCAGTGTGGTGGGGCGTGGCCGCACCGCGACAGGCGGGCGGCCCCATGCCGAGGTGCAGGCGCTGGCCATGGCAGGCGGCGCGGCCAGAGGGGCGACGGCATATGTTACGCTGGAGCCGTGCAATTTTACCGGCAAAACAGGGCCTTGCACGGAAGCGCTGATTGAGGCTGGCATCGCGCGAGTGGTGGTTGGCGCGACGGACCCCCACCCAAAGGTGAACGGCGCCGGGGTGGCGCGGCTTCGCGCGGCAGGGATTCAGGTGACGGAAAATATTTTTCAATCTGAGTGTTTTGCGGTCATAAGCGGTTTCGCCATGGTGGCGGCAGAACATAGGCCATTGTTACGGCTTAAAACCGCTTCCACGCTTGATGGCAGAATCGCCACCGCAACGCGTGAATCACAATGGCTTACGGGTGAATCCTCCCGCCGCGCCGCACATGCGATGCGCGGGCGGCATGATGCGGTGATGGTGGGCGTGGGCACGGTGCTGGCCGACGACCCGGAGCTGACTTGCCGCATCGAAGGGTTCCGTTCCGCCCCGCTGGTCCGCATCGTTATCGACAGCCATTTGCGGACGCCGTTGCTGAGCAAATTGGTCCGTGGCGCGGCGGAGCATCCGCTTTGGCTGTTGCATCGCGACGGTGCGGACAGGCTGCGCGCTCAGGCTCTGGAAAGTGCGGGGGTTAAGCTTATCGAACTGCCTGCCGCCTCCGCCGGGGTCGATCTGCGGGCCGCGGTGCAGGCGCTGGCCAAAGCGGGGCTGACGCGGGTTCTGGCGGAGGGGGGCGGCACGCTCGCCGCCGGGCTGCTGCGCGAGAATCTGGTGGATCGGCTGGCCTGGTTCCAAGCCCCTGGCATTATTGGCGGCGATGGCTGGCCGGCGGCGCAGGGCTTTGGCATCACTGCACTGGCCGACATGCCGCGCTTTACCCCCGTTGCCCAGGAGCGCTTTGGCGACGACATGCTCACGACGTATCGAAGGGCGCACTGATGTTTACGGGATTGATAACCGGCGTTGGAACCGTGCGGGAGGTACAGCCGATTGGCGCCGCCCGGGACGCGCGTTTTGTTGTCGAAACGCCCGATAACGATGAATGGCGCGGCGCCGCGATCAAGCTTGGCGCGTCCATCGCCTGTTCCGGCTGCTGCCTGACCGTGGTTGAGCATGGCGCGAATTTTTTCGCGGTCGAGGTTTCGGCGGAGACTCTGTCGCTCACCAGCTTGGGTAATTGGCGGCGGGGGAGCAGGATCAATCTCGAAGCCTCGCTGCGGCTGGGCGATGAGCTGGGTGGACACTTGGTTTCCGGCCATATCGATGGGCTGGCCAAAGTGGTCTCGGCGACGCCTGAGAACGGCTCGACCCGCTGGGTGTTCGCCCTGCCGGAACATCTGGCAACTTTCGTGGCTCCCAAGGGGAGTATCGCGATCAACGGCGTCTCGCTCACCGTGAACGAGGTTGAGGGCCTGAATTTTGGCGTAAACATCATTCCGCATACGGCGTGGCATACGAATTTCTCCGCCCTCGTGGTGGGTGATAACGTGAACATAGAGATCGATATGCTAGCGCGGTATGTCGCCCGGCAATTACAGTTTCAGAAGGGAACAGCCTGATGGAAGGCCTGAAGAGCACATTGAAGACCGCCGGGCTGCACGATTACATTTCGTCCGCTGCCGAGATTATCGAGGAGGCGCGGGCCGGGCGCATCTTTATCCTGGTGGATGACGAAGACCGCGAAAACGAGGGCGACCTCGTCATCCCGGCGCAGTTTGCGACGCCGGATGCAATCAATTTCATGGCCAAGCACGCGCGCGGGCTTATCTGTCTGGCGCTCACCAAAAGCCGCGTGGAGGGGCTTGGCCTGCCGTTGATGAGCCAGGCCAATGGCTCCCGGCACGAAACTGCGTTTACCGTTTCCATCGAGGCGCGGGAGGGTGTGACCACCGGTATTTCCGCCGCCGACCGTGCGCGCACCGTGGCTGTGGCGGTGAACCCGGAGATGGGCCGCGAGGATATTGTCACGCCGGGGCATATTTTCCCGCTGATGGCGCGTGATGGCGGCACGTTGGTGCGGGCCGGGCATACCGAGGCGGCGGTGGATATCTCCCGCCTCGCCGGGCTTATCCCCGCGGGCGTGATCTGCGAGATTATGAACGACGACGGCACCATGGCCCGGCTGCCGGATCTGGTTGCTTTCGGGCAGCGCCACAACCTCAAGCTCGGCACTATCGCGGACCTTATCGCGCATCGCCGCACGACGGAGCGGCTCGTGCGGCGGGCCGAGGAAGGCCTGGTTAAAAGCCCGCGCGGTAACGACGTAGTGCGCGTGATCGCCTATACCAGCAAGGTTGATGGCGTAGAGCATCTCGCGATTGTCTTGGGCGATGTCACTAGCCCAGAGCCGGTGCTGGTTCGGATGCACGCGATTGATACCATCACCGACCTGCTGGGCGGGGAGCATTTTGGAAGCCTGCATGGCGCTATCGAGCAAATCCACACTGCCCGCCGGGGCGTGGTGGTGATGATCCGAGAATCCAGGCCGACTGCAATCTCGGAACGTATCCGAGACATGGTGGCCGGCACGAGGCCGGAACCAGCGCTGCGCGACTACGGCATCGGCGCGCAGATTTTGCTCGACCTTGGCGTGAAGGACATGATCCTGCTTTCCAACCACAAGCGGACCATTGTGGGGCTGGAAGGTTATGGGCTGAACGTGGTTGAGCAACGCATGATCGAGGGAACCGAGGCCAAATGAGCACCGCCGACGCGCCCGCCCCGAAAGCACCCGAATTGACGGGGCCGCCGCCGGAAATCCTGATCGTCAACTCGCCCTATTATGCCCATGTGACTGGCGGAATGCTCGCGGCAGCGCAAGAGATTCTGGAACAGGTGAGCGCCAAAATTACGGTTGTTGAGGTCTCCGGCGCGTTCGAGCTGCCGCAGGCGCTGGCGATTGCGGTGCGGGGCAAGGCGCTGTTCGATGGCTATCTCGTGCTGGGCTGCGTGGTGCGCGGCGAGACCGACCATTATGAGTTTATTTGCGCCTCTACCATGGAGGGGTTGATGAAGATCGTGCTCGATCATGGCATTTGCTTAGGGACGGCGGTGCTTACTGTGGACACCTTGGCGCAAGCGGTGGCGCGCAGCCATGAGACGGGTGCCAACAAGGGTGCGGAAGCCGCCGTCGCTTGCCTGAAGCAGATCGGTATTGCCAGGCAGTTCGCCGCATGAAGCAGCGAGCGAGAACTTTATCCCGCGTCGCCGCCGTGCAAGCGCTCTACCAGGCCGAGCAGGCGGCGCAGAGCCCGGAAACGGTGATCGACCAGTTCGTGCGGCACCGCATCGGCGATGTGCCGGGCCGTGGGGATATGAACGAGGGAAATCTCGCGGAGGCGGAGGTGCCGCTATTTGCGCGCATCGTCCGCACGGCGACGCAGCAGCAGGACACAATCGACGAAATGCTGGTGAGCGCGCTGCCCGAGAACTGGCCGCTCGCGCGGATCGACCCGGTATTGCGCGCTGTGATGCGCGCCGGCGGGGCGGAGCTGTGGATGAGCGACGGGCCGCCGGCGAAGGTGGTGATCAACGAATATCTCGATGTGGCGCATGGGTTCTTCCAGGGCGATGAGCCGCGCATGGCGAACGGCGTTCTGGACCGGCTAGCGCATCTGCTGCGGCCGGCTGAATTCCAGCCGATGTGATGGGAGACGAGTTCTCCCGCATCGCGAAATATTTTGCGCCGCTGGCGGGGGTTGAGGGCAGGGAACTGACGGATGACGCGGCGGTGCTGGCTCCCCCACCGGGCCGCGAGCTGGTGCTCACCGTGGACCAGATGATCGAGGACGTGCATTTTTTGCCTGGCGATGCGCCGGATATGATCGCACGCAAGCTGCTACGCCGGAATCTGTCGGATTTGGCGGCCATGGGAGCCACGCCGCTCGGCTATTTGCTGACGACGGCGCTCCCAGCGAAACTGCCAGAGGATTGGTTGGCCGGGTTTGCTAAGGGTCTGGAAACGGACCAGAAAACTTTTAATATCAAGCTTTTCGGCGGTGATTCGTCCTCCAGCCCCGGCAAAATCTCGCTGACCGCGACGCTGCTTGGGCATGTTGCACCCGGCGCGGCGCTCGGGCGGAATGGCGCTAAGGCGGGCGATGGCATCTGGGCGACGGGCACCATCGGCGATGCGGCGCTGGGGCTGAAGGCGCGGCGGGGAGAGTTGCGAGACGACTCTGGGTATCTCATCGCGCGCTCCATGCTGCCGGAGCCGCGCGTGGGGCTGGCGTTGGCGGGGGTGGTTTCCGCTGCGATCGATGTCTCGGACGGGCTGGTGCAGGATCTCGGCCATTTGTGCAAAGGCGCTGGCTTGAGTGCGGTCATCCGTGCGGGATTGGTGCCAACCTCCCTCGAGGCTGCGGCGCTGGGGCCGGAGTATCTGGAAGCGCGGCTTACCGATGGCGATGATTACGAGCTGCTGATGGCCGTGCCGCCAGGCAAGAGCGATGCGCTGAAGGCGGCTTGCGGTGAGCTACAGGTCACTGAAATCGGCATGTTTCAGCCCGGCGAGGGCGTGCATGTCATCAGCGATGCGGGGACGGTGATGATGTTTGAGAAACAAGGCTGGCGGCATTTTTAACGTAAAATACCCAGCCGCAGCGGCGGCGGTTCGCCCGGCGTGGGGAATGGCGGAATTTCGGCGGGCGGCAGTTCCACCGGCGGGGGCGCCTCTGGCGGCTCGGCGGGGGGCGGTTCGACAGGCGGTTTGACCGGCGATGGGCCTGGCGGCGCCGGAGGTTCGCTCGGCGGCTGCTCCGGCGGTACGGCGCTATAGAATCCGGCCGGGCTGCATTGCTGAAACGCGAACGATCTCATTTTTATCCCCAGATTTGCCACGCAAAAGCGTGTTTAATTTACGTTCAAATTTGCGGTTTATCGCTAGCGCGCAAAGCTGAGCGGTAATAAGCCCCGCAGCCACATATATGATGCCGGAAAGCTCCGTATGCGCGTGAATTTTATGCCATGAAATCGATAAAGCTCGCATGACAAAGGGGTGGACGAGGTACATGGCGTAGGAGGCATCCCCTAAGCGCACCAGCAGCCGGGCGGCGCGGGAAAGGGCAGCGGGCGCTGGGGCGAGTGCCGCGGCGGCGACAAGCATGAGCGCCGGGATGCCGAATACAAGTGGGCGGAACACCGGCGCGGCGGCGGCACTGAAATGCAGCGCGATGACGGCGGCGGCGGGAAGAACGATGCGCGCGCCAAGAGGCAGCGTAACCCCGGCGGCAAAGGCTTGAGCGAGCAGCATTCCAGCGCAAAATTCGAGAATAATGGGATTTGCCCAGAACCCGAGTTGCTGGTTGGCGAAAGGGTGCAACTGGCCAACCAGCACGAAGAGGCCGAGAACGGCGATAGCGGCTGCCACGGCGGCGTTGCGCCGTAACACCAGAAACGGTGTGAAAACCACGTAGAAAAACATCTCATAGTTCAGCGTCCAGCCCAGGCCGAAAGCGGGCTGCATCAGCCCGTCGGGCCGGGGCCACGGGATGAACCCGAAGCTCGCGGCGATGTAGGCCGGGCCGCCAATGTCGCCATGGATGGCGGCGTGGCTCGCCAGCAAAACCGCGACGAACAGCGCGGTCATGAGCCAGTAAAGCGGGACGATGCGGGCGAGGCGGCGATGCAGGAAGATGCCCGCGCCGGAGCGGGCGCCGAAAAGCGGCGCGGAGGCGTGAACGATGACGAAGCCCGAAATGACGAAAAAGATATCGACACCGGCGCCCCAGGGAAGAAAATTGTCAGCGGCGTTCAGCCAGCCGGAAGGGTCCGTGCCGCCGGTAATGGCATCGTGGCCAAAATGAACAAAGGCAACCGAGAGTGCTGCGAGGGCGCGAAGGCCCTGGATGGCGGGCAGCAGCTTTTGCGGGCGGGCCGGAATTTCCATGGCCCCGCCGGGCGGAGCTTCTATTTGATCTTCGCTTCCTTGAACTTAACGTGCTTGCGAACAACCGGGTCGTATTTGTTGAGTTCGAGCTTGGTGGTCTGAGCCCGCGCGTTCTTTTTGGTCACATAGAAGTAACCCGTATCCGCGGTGGAAATTAGTTTGATTTGGACGACGTTCGACTTTGCCATGATAAGACTCTCCAGAAGCGCGCCGTATGGCCCATGTCGGGCGGTTTCGTCAAGCGACAGGCTGGGGTAGAGACGATTCCGAAACTGGGGAGCGGCTTCATTGACCCTGCGGAGTTTATCGGAGCGCGGCCTGTTTCCGGGCCTGTTTCTGTTGAGCGCGGGGCTGAACGTTTTGCTGGGCGTGCACGGCTGGGCCGCTGTGCTGGGTGGCAGCCTGACCGACCCCGACAGCTATATGCGCCTGGTGCGGCTGGAACAGGGCATCCGTGCGGGGCATCTCGTCACGGTCGTGGCGCGGGATGATTCCGGCGCGGGGGTTATGGTGGAATGGTCCCGGCTTCTGGATATGCTCCTCTGGCTCATGGCCGCGCCCATGGCGCTGGTCATCGGCTGGCACAAGGCGCTGTTCATCGCGGGCGTCGTACTCGGGCCGCTTGGCGTGGGTGTGCTTGGGCTGTCGCTGGCCTGGGCTGTGGAGCCGTTTGCGGCACGCCGGTTTTTGTGGAGCGCCGCAGTGGCGGCGGCGATTTTGCCGGCGCTGCTGACATTCGCGCTGCCCGGCGTGGTGCATTACCACATCTTGCTGCTCGCGCTGATCGCTGCCACAGCGGGATTCGTGGTCCGGGCCTGGGGCGGCGATACGTGGAACGGCTTTCTGGCAGGGTTAAGCGGCGGCTTCGCGATCTGGCTTACGCCGGAGACGATGCCGTTTGTGCTCATGTGCTTCGGCGCCTTGTTGTTCCGCTGGCTGCAAACGCGCATTGGCGCGGCGCTGCTGGCCTGCGCCGCAGGGTTTTTCGATGTTCTGGGCTTCGGCCTGGCGATCGACCCGCCGCATGGCGGTTATGGTGTGGCGGAAATTGACCGGCTTTCTCTGGTTTATGTCGTGCTGGCGATATTGTTGCTGGGCGGCGCGGCGGCATTGTTGCGGATGGATACACGGCCCGGCAGGCTCCGCAGGGCCGCCGGGCTGGCATTGATGGCAGTGCTGATCATCGCCTGGGTCGCGATGTTCCCGAACGTGGCCATGGGGCCGTATGGCATCATGTCGCCCGAGGACATGCGGAAATTCTTTGGCGTGATGCTGGAATTGCAGACGGTGCGCGGCGCCGCGCTAATGGTGTTTTTGGCGCCCGGCGCGTTGGCGGTGGCCTATGCGCTTTGGCGGGCGTGGGGGCAAAGGGGCCGCTGGGTCTGGCTTTATGTCGCGGTTTGCACCCTGGTGGCGCTGGCGCTGGGGGCTAAATTCATTCTTTTTATAGGGTTTTCGGCCTGCATGGCGGCGGCCTTGCTGCCGGTGGCGCTTAGCGAGGCGAGCCTCTCTGGCGTACCGGCGCTGGCGCGAGTGGCTGTACTCATCGCCGTGCTGGGCGTCCCGGTGGGCGCAGAGTTTGCCCATGCAAGCTCCCCCAAGGCAGCGCCGCAAAAATTTCCCTCCTGTTCGTTGCGTCATGTCGCGCCATTGCTGGCGGTTGCGGGTTCAAAAATCGTACTGGCGGAGGCGCAGGATACGCCGGAGATATTGTATCGGTCCCAAGCCGAAACCGTTGGGTCGCTCTACCAGCACGGCGTGCCGGGCTTTTTGCGGAGCCGCGAAGCTTGGCGAGCCATGCCTGGAGCGGCGGAGCCAGGGGCAGTTAAGGCAACGGGTGCGGCGTTCGTGCTGTTCTGTCCAAAGCCGGGCCGCTACCTGCCGGTATCGGATATACCCCCGGATACGCTTTGGGATGCGCTGGAGGCGGACAAACCGCCGCAATGGCTGCAACCGGCGGGCAATGATGCGTCCGGCTGGCGCTTGTATCGTATTGCCGAATGAGATTTGCCCGCGTGTTGCAGGTTTTGATATTTGCCTGCCTTGTGGCGCTGCTGCTGGCGTTCTGCTGCGACATTGAATGCGTGAAATTAATGCCAAAAGCCGCGCCGGACAGTTTGTTCGGGCTCCCCACCGGAGATTTTGCGAATCTCTGGAGCGCGGGGCGCCTATCGCGGGCTGGTCATCTGCGGGTTTTGTACGCGAGCGATGCCTTTACCGGCTGGAAGCAGATGCAGTTTGGCCATGCGGTTTTGCGCGACGACTGGATATACCCGCCGTTGGTTTTGCCCTTGGGAGCAGTCATTTCGCTTCTGCCCATTCCGGCCGGCTTTCTGCTTTGGAACGCCGGAACAATGGCGGCGATGGTTTGGCTGCTCCGGTTTGCAGGGCTTGGTTGGGGTGCGGTGTTGCTGGGCGTTACCTGCCCGGCGGAGTGGTTGTGCTTGATCTACGGACAATATGGCGGGATCATCAGCTGCCTGGTTTTCACGGGGCTTGTGCTGGGCGCGCGCAGGCCGGTCGCGGCAGGGATCATGCTGGGGCTGGTTACTTGCAAACCACAAACCGGGCTGCTGGTTCCCGCCGCGTGGCTGGCGTCGCGCAGATGGCGGGCGATTGCAACCTCATGCGCGGTAACAGCCGTTTTGGCGGTGTTGCCCGTTTTGTGCTTCGGCCCCGCGAGCTGGAGCTTGTTTCTTACCCGTTCCCGGACCATGGCCGTGGCGCTCGTGCAGGCGAAATTCGGCCAGGGCTATCAGCTCACCGGAACCTCGGTTTTCTGGATGCTCAGAAGTTTTGGGATGGCTGTGCCGGGAGCCTATGCGGGACAAATAGTCGCCGCGTGTTTTGCAGGGTTCGCTGTGTTCTGCCTCTGGCGAAAGCCGGGCGATGTTTTGCGCCAGGCGAGCCTGACGATGTTTTTATCGCTTTTCGTTGCACCTTACGGTTTCAGCGTGGACATGGTGGGTTATTCCGTGGCCCTGGCGGTGCTGGCGCAGCGGCGGGGCTGGCGGGTCAATCTGTTCGATGGCCTGTTATGGCTTTGGCCGGGCTATGCCGCAATCGTTACGCATTCAACCGGGGTGCTTCTGACACCGATAGTAGTTGGGATTGCGGCGCTTTCAGCGTGGCGGGAATTACGGCGGAGAGACGAGCCGGCCCCCGGTGAGCGGATTCGGCACGCCGGTTGTGCCGGGCAGCGAGAGCGGCAGGCCTTTTAAAGACCGGACGGCGAGAAAGGCGAAGCACTGCGCCTCCAGCGCATCGCCATCCCAGCCCGCGGCCTCCACCGGCTGCACCGGCACGTTAAAATGCGATTGCAGCCCGGCCATGATGACCGGGTTTTTGCGCCCGCCGCCACCCACCAGCACGCGCAAGGGCGGCGCGGGCAATGGCGCGCTGGCGATTGCGGCGGCGCAGAACGCGGTAAGCGTCGCGGCGGCGTCCTCGGGTTTCAACCCCGCCGTGGCCTGCGCGATCAAAGCCGAAAACGTCAGCCGGTCGAGCGATTTCGGCGCAGGTGCCGCGAAATACGGATGCGCCAGCAGCGTGGCGAGCCTGGCCTCATCCACTTTCCCCGCCGCCGCGAGCTCGCCGTTTTTGTCGTAAGCCTGGCCAAGATGTTTTTGCGCGAGGTCATTGAGCGGGCCGTTGCCCGGCCCGGTGTCGCAAGCCAGAATATCGCCATTGGGTCCGAGATAGGTGATGTTCGCAACGCCGCCGATGTTCACGATGAGCAGCGGCTTCGGCATGTTGGCCGCCAGCGCCGCATGGAACAAGGGCGCGAGCGGCGCGCCCTGGCCACCCGCCGCGACATCCTCAGCCCGGAAGTCGTGCACCACTGGGATGCGGCAGATTTTTGCCAGCAAAGCCGCATCGCCAATCTGCCAGGTGCGCCGCTGCTCCGGTGCGTGCAAAATGGTTTGGCCGTGGAAACCAATGACATCCGCCGTGTGCCCGGTAAGGCCAACGGCGAGTGCATGGTCCTGCGTGAGGCGATGCTCGACTTGCCGAAGAAGTGGATTGTCCGGATTGAGCGTTGGGGCGAGGTCCAGCAGGCGGCGTAGATCGCCGCGCAGGTCATCCTCAAACACCAGCGTTGCCGCGGGGCCGAAATGCGCGATGCTCTCGCCGTCGGTCTCCAGCCACGCAACGTCTATTCCGTCGAGCGAGGTGCCGGACATCAGCCCGATGGCGCGTATTGGTTTCGACTCCATGCAAACAGTGTTACGCGCGGAGGCGGGAATCGCTCAAGGGTGATACATGCTCAACCGGCTGAAACAATTCGGAACGACCTTCTCCACTCTGGCCACTTGGCCGGCGCTGGTCATCTGGTGGGGCTGGTTCGGTGTGGTGTTCCTGCGGCAGATGGGCGCGCGACTGGAGCATCTCTCGCAGGCAGGGATGCGGGTGAACGATCTGCCCTGCGCCAGCCCGCTGTGCGATTTCTCGGTGTTCTGGCAGGCGGGAGCCATGGCGGCGCATGGCCCGGCGGGCGGGATTTATGACGCCTCAAAGTTTCTGGCGTTGCGGCAGGCGCTGTTCTCGCTCCAGGCGGATCCGTTGCTTTGGTATTATCCGCCCACGGCTTTGCTGCCCGTGTTGCCGCTTTCCCGTTTGCCGTTCGAGCTGGCGTTCTGGGCCTGGACGGGCGCGCTGCTGGCGCTGACCGCCGCGTTGTTGCGGCTCGCGGGCCTGTCCTGGCAGGTGATTTTTCTGGGGCTATTGAGCCCGGCGGCCGTGTGGTCCTTGGAGCTTGGCCAGTTCGATGTCGTTTGCGGCGCGTTGCTCGTGGCGGGCCTGCTCGCATCCGCGCGGCGGCCTGGATTTTCCGGCGTTGCGTTGGGCTTGCTGGCGGTGAAGCCGCAGTCAGCATTGCTCGTTCCCGTGGCGCTGCTGGCGAAATTCCGCTGGCGCGCCTTGCTGGCTGCGTTTGGCACCGGCGTGTTGCTGGTTCTGGTCAGTATCATGTTGCTGGGCTGGCCGGTCTGGCCGGAATATATGAGCAAGGGGTTGGCTGAGTCGAAGCACATGCTGGATACGCTGCCTTTGATTCCGGGCTCCGCACCCTGGGGGCTTTCCGTGTTCAACATGGCCTTGTCGCTCGGCGCCGGGCTTCGCGCCAGTGGAGCCGCGCAAAGCGTCGCGGCGCTGGCGGCTGTGTTGCTCACCTGGCGCGCCTGGCGCAGCGAGATGGGTGAGACCGACCGAATCGCGCTTTGCGTGTTCCTTTCCCTGCTCGCCACTCCCTATGGCGGCGTCGATTACATGATCGGCTATTCCGTCGCACTTGCCATGCTGGCGCAAAAGCGCGGCTGGCGCATCGATTTTCTGGATGTGATTTTCTGGTGTTGGCCAGCACTCTGCCCGGTCGTGGTTGCCGCGACTGGCATTCTGTTCACGCCGGTAATCGTAGCACTCGCGACATGGCGGACATGGCAGCGGGCTCAGCACGGCGCGCCAGCAGCAGCATCAGCGCCGCCGGGATCAGCGGGTCCAGCGGGATATGTAGCTGGGTACGGAGGACTTCCGTAACCAATGGCAACGCAAACATCGCTGCAAGCGCGGTTTTCTCATAATCGCGATAGCCGGTCTCCCCAGCCTCCCGCAGCATGAACAATATTGCGAGACCACAGAGCGTAAGGTCGTAACCGAGCATGAGCGAGAGCAGCATCGGGAAGCTCGCGCAGAGCATCGCCGCGCGAAGATTCAGGCTGGCTTTGCGCGTGATGAAAAGACAATAAAAGGCGAAAACCATTCCGCAGCCTTGCACCAGCGTGGCCGCGAGCATTCCGCCGCCGAGCAGCCGCACCGCCGAGCCCGGTGTTACCTGTAGCGCGTAGGAAACCCCGGCATGGGCGAAGACCCACTCCGCGTGCGGAACGGTGACGGAAAAATACGTCACCCAGTTTTCCCAGCCGAACAGGGCGGCGGACACAGCGCACAATGCCGTCGAGGTGAGGATGGTGCTGAGCAACGCGAGGCTATGCCGCCCGATAAGCAGGAACAAAACCACCGGCAGCATGAAGTGCGGCTTGTAACACAGCCCGCCGAAGCAGATTCCCGCCAGCACTGGCCGCGCCTCGATATTTAGCAAGCCGAAGCCGGTGAGGGCCGCCGAGAGGAAGGCGTTTTCCCCCACGGCGGCGTTCTCGATAATGGCGAGATAGGCGAATGCCGGCCAGAGCCGCGCCCAGCCGCCCGCCAGCAAGCGCAGGCATATTGCCAGCAATAGCCCGGTCAGCCCGACCCAGAGCACATACGCAACGTAATAGGGCAGATGCGCGAGCGGCGCGCAAAGCAGCAGGTAAACCGGCGGATAGAAAAAGCTGAAATACATGATGTGGCGGTCATGGGTCAGCGCCTGCCCCATTGCGCCATGCGCGGGCGGAATGTTGAAGGAGGGAATGAACGCATGGGCCGGAATGCCCGGCGCATAAACGGCAGCGGCATTACCCGCATCCACAAGCCGTCCGGCAGAAAAAAAGCTCAGGAACTCGGTGGCGAAATGCGGATATGCCGGAATGAACCAGCCCTCGGCACGGCAAATGGCGAGTGCGAAGCCGATGACATTGGCAATGGCAAAAATCCGCAGATAAGCATTTGCCCGGCGGCGGGTAAGCCAGGCGCCGCTGCGGAGGTTTTGCGCTGTCATACCGCTGTGCTACCCCGCGCCGGAGGGGATTGAAATATGGCGAAAAGCGAATTTCTGGCGGAGGCCAAGGCGCGGGGCTTTGTGTTCCAATGCACCGACGAGGCGGCGCTGGACGATGCCTGCGCCCAAGGCCCTGTCGCGGGCTATGTCGGGTTCGACCTCACGGCGGAAAGCCTGCATGTCGGGCACATGATCCCCATCATGCTGCTGCGGCTGTTCCAGAGGCACGGGCACCGGCCCGTAGCACTCATGGGCGGCGGCACAACGCGCATCGGCGATCCGTCTTTCCGCGAGGAAGCACGGCAGTTGCTGACCAGCGCGCAGATCGCGGCGAATCTGGTGGGGATTCGCAAAAACATCGAGGCTTTCATCAATTTTGGTGACGGGCCGAACGATGCGGTGCTGGCCAACAATGCCGACTGGCTGGACCGGCTGAGCTATATCGACATGCTGCGCGAGGTTGGGGTGCATTTCTCCGTCAACCGGATGCTGTCGTTCGACTCCGTGCGCTCCAGGCTGGAGCGCGAGCAGGGGCTGACATTCCTCGAATTCAATTACTCGATTTTGCAGAGCTATGACTTCCGCGAGCTAAGCCGGCAATATGGCGTGTGCCTGCAAATGGGCGGCTCCGACCAATGGGGCAACATCGTATCGGGCGTGGACCTTGTGCGCCGGACGGACCAGAAAACCGTATTCGGGCTGACGACGCCGCTGATCACCACGGCGTCCGGCGCCAAAATGGGCAAGTCCGCCGCCGGGGCCGTGTGGCTGAGTGCGGAGAAACTGAGCCCGTACCATTACTGGCAGTTCTGGCGGAACACCGAGGATGCGGATGTTGGCCGGTTCCTGCGGCTGTTTACGGACCTTCCCTTGGATGAGATCGCGCGGCTGGAGGCGTTGGACGGTGCTGAGATCAACGCCGCAAAAATTATTCTGGCGACCGAGGCGACCGCGCTCGCGCACGGGCGCCAGGCTGCGGAGGAAGCCGCTGAGACGGCGCGGCGGGTGTTTGCGGAAGGTGCGGCAACGGCGGGGCTGCCAAGCGTTGCGATCCCTGCGGCGGAATTCGGGCAGGGGGTCGCGGCCTTTTCGCTGTTCGTGCGCGCCGGGCTGGCGGCCAGCAATGGCGAGGCGCGCCGGCTCATCCGGGGCGGCGGGGCGCGGTTGAACGACGTGGTGATTACAGATGAAGGCCAGCTGATCGCGCCCGCGCATGAGATTAAGCTCTCCGCTGGCAAAAAGCAGCACGTGCTGGTGCGGGTGGATGCTTAAGCGGATATTTTTCCGGTTGCGGGGTTTCATGCAGGCGGAGTTGATCGCGCAGCTTGGAGCTTTGCGGATGGAAACCGCGCGCAATGCGGAGGTTGTGGCGGCATTGCGCGAGGAGCTTGCGGCGCTGCGCGCAGAGATGCCGCGGCGCGAAGAGCTGGAACCACTGGCGCGGCAGATGCAATCCGCGCTGCTCACGATCGCGCTCAACCACGGGGAAGCGGACCGTGAAACCTAGAGCGCGATGACATCAAATCGAATCCATTTATGGTTCGCTTTGATGTCATCGCGCTCTACTACATATGTAGAGCCGGATTCGGACTTCAGTTGGGATCGCAACGCGATTCCATCTGAAGTCATCCGGGTCTAGAGGCGATTTTTAGGCCGCGGCGCTTACAGGCAGCAGCGTGGCCGGATGCGGCAGCGCCTCGCGGCGCGTTTGCATCGGGGCCAGCGCCCCCCAGATTTTTGATGCAATCGCGTCGCCGGTGAAGGAGCGCCAGCCGTCCTGTTGGGCAGCGACCAGCGCGCTCCGGCGTCTTGGATTTTCAACAATGTCCTCGAGGATCGAAGCGAGCCGCACAGCGTCATCCGGGGCAAAGCGGGCCCCAATCTCCGGGATCAAGGCGCGGTGTGCCGGAATATCGGAGACGATGGCGGGGGTGCGGGCCGCCATCGCTTCAATCACGGGGAGAGAGAAGCCTTCAGCCCTGGAGGGCGCGACGAGGGCCAGCGCCTGTGCATAAGCTCTCCGCAGCCCGGCGTCAGAAAGCCTGCCGGGCATCAGGACAGGCCCCAGGGCCTGCAACCGGGCGATGGATGTCTCGGAATAATCGCCCGTGATAACCAGCGGGATATGGCGAAGAATATCGCTGGCGGCATGGGCGGCGATCAACACCTCTGGGTTTTTCCGCGCATCCTCGCCGCCCACCATGAGGATATGGCGCGGGGGCGCCGAAACGTTATTCTCCGCCCAGGCGGGTAGAGCCGCGCCCGTAACATGCGCGCGCACCGGCCCGTAAAGATTTTGCAGCCGCGCGCCGGTATCTTCCGAGATTGGGAAAAACATATCGTATCGTTTCAGCCAGGCGAGGGATGCGTAATAGTCGAGCTTCGGTATCGTCGCGGCAAGGTAGGCGCCTCGATTGACCAAGGGGATGAAATCGAACACGCAGGCGGCTTTGGTTATCGCCACGTTCAGCAGCAGCGGGGCGATGTAATTCTGGTCCGGGATCATCGGGGCGGGGTTGAGGAACGCCGAGCCGGGCGCAAAAGCGGCTTCAGGTGATAGGAACTCAGCGGGGAGTGCCGCGATCTCATCCTGCAAGGGCGGAAGTTTCGGGTCGATGATGCCGATGAACGGGCCTGGCGCGCGGGTGACGATGGCGCGGGCGTGACCGCCGATGCCGCGTTCAGCGTAGTTCGGGTCTTGCAAGCAACGCAGGTCGATAATGAGGCGGGCAGGCATGGGGTAATCAGCGATTTCCGGCTATAGCCTGCTTAAGGCGCAATCCGTATGCACAATCAACCTCAGATGGCAAAAATTTAACGTATGGTTACAAAAAATTTACGATTAACGGGGGTTCTACTGCCTTTGGCGCATGATCAGGCCGATCTCCGGGAGGTAGTTTGTAGCCGGCTTGGGATAAACGACTCGGACCTGCTGGCCCTCACTATATTCCGCCGCGCCTACGACGCACGCAAAAAAAGCGATATCACGCTTGTCTATACGATTGATGCCGAATTGGCCGTAACAGTGGCGGGCGAGCCCGCGCCGGACGTGTCGTATAAATTTGTCACGCACGCCATTGCGCGGCCCGCGCGCCGCCCGGTTGTTATCGGCACCGGGCCGTGCGGGATTTTCGCCGCGCTCGTGCTGGCGCAGATGGGCCTCGCGCCGATCATTTTGGAGCGCGGTAAGCTTGTGCGGGAGCGGACGAAGGATACGTGGGGATTGTGGCGGCGCGGCGTTTTGCACCCGGAATCGAACGTGCAATTCGGCGAAGGCGGGGCGGGCACATTCTCGGACGGCAAACTCTACTCGCAGATCAAAGACCCGCGGCACTTGGGCCGCAAAGTGCTCACCGAGTTTGTGGCCGCAGGGGCGCCGGAGGAAATTCTCTACGTCGCCAAGCCGCATATCGGGACGTTCCGGCTCGTCGGCATGGTCGAGGCGATGCGGGCCAGCATCGAGGCGTTGGGCGGCGAATACCGCTTCGGCGCGAAGGCGGTGGATATCGAGATTGACGACGGGGCGGTGCAGGCCGTGCTGTTGGAATCGGGCGAGCGGATCGAGACCGGGCATTTAGTGCTCGCCATCGGCCATAGCGCGCGCGACACGTTCGAGATGCTGCACCGTCGCGGCGTATTCATGGAGAGCAAGCCGTTTTCGGTTGGATTCCGCATCGAGCATCCACAATCGATGATCGACAAGCATCGCTTCGGCACGTTTGCGGGCAACCCAATTCTGGGCGCGGCCGACTACAAGCTCGTGCATCATGCCAGCAACGGGCGCTCGGTTTATAGCTTTTGCATGTGCCCGGGCGGCACGGTGGTGGCGGCGGCCTCCGAGCCGGGGCGCGTCGTGACCAATGGCATGAGCCAGTATTCTCGCAACGAGCGCAACGCCAATGCCGGCATCGTCGTGGGCATTACGCCGCAGGATTTTCCGGGCGGCGTGCTGGCGGGGGTGGAATTTCAGCGCCATTGGGAGGCTGCGGCATTTGTGTCCGGTGGGAGCAATTATGCAGCGCCGGGGCAGTTGGTCGGCGACTATCTCGCCGGGCGCGCGTCCGCCGCGTTTGGCGATGTCCTGCCATCCTACCGGCCCGGTGTGACGCTGACGGATTTATCAGCGTGCCTGCCGGATTATGCGGTTGCCGCGATCCGCGAAGCGCTGCCTGCGTTCGACAAACAAATCCCTGGTTTCGCGCGGGCGGATGCGGTTCTGACCGGCGTGGAAACGCGCACGTCATCGCCGGTGCGGATCACGCGCGGGCGCGACTTCCAGAGCCTTAACACGCGCGGGCTATATCCGGCGGGCGAGGGCGCGGGATATGCGGGCGGCATTCTCTCAGCCGGTGTGGATGGGGTTAAGGTCGCGGAGGCGGTTGGGTTGAGCCTGATGGATCAATTTACATAAGCGGGGGCGCGGCACTCAACTTTCTCAACGAAGCGCAGCGCATCCAATGGCGGGCTCATGAAAAATCCCTGTCCCTCATCGCATTTCCATCCGGCCAGCATGGAAAATGTCTTTTCGGTCTCGATCCCCTCCGCCACTACGCTGTAATCCAGCCGGTGAGCGAGGTCGATCAGTGCGCGCACGACCATCGCGGAGCGTTCATCCGAACCGATTTTCTGAATAAAGCATTTGTCGATCTTGATGATGTCTGCTGGGAGATGCGTAATGTAGCTGAAATTGGCGAAGCCTGTCCCGAAATCATCCAAAGCGATGCGGATGCCGGTTTCCCGCAATGCGCGCAACTCATCCACCACCACCGGATCGTTGCTCACTACCACGCCTTCGGTAAATTCAAGTTCGATGGAAGCCGGGCTGACGCCGCAGGCACGCAGAATCTCCGCAGTGCGCTGTGCAAAGCCGCGGCGCGCCAGGTTGCGCGGGGAAACATTGATGGCGATGTTTAGGTTTATGCCCTTGGCTGCCCAGGCGCCGGCTTGAGCGATCGCGGTGCGGAGCACCCAATCCGTGAGCGGGTGAATATGCGCCGTTGCCTCCGCCAGGGGAATAAACTCCGCCGGAGAAATGTTGCCGAATACCGGATGCCGCCAGCGCAGCAGGGCTTCCGCGCTTGTCGGCTTGCCAGTGGCCATGTCGTATTTCGGCTGAAAGTTCAGGCTTAGCTGGTCGTTTGCCTTTATCGCAGCGCTTAAATGCGAGAGCAGCACGAAGCCGCGCTGATGCGCCGTGTCCGTTTTGCGGTCGTATTTCGACCATTCGGCGCCGCTTTTGCGGCAGTCCTGCGCGGCGGCTAGGGCGGCGCGCAACACATTGTCCGGGTTGGAATCGGTGCAGTCGGTATATCCGAGCGCGATATTCATGCCGACGGGGATGCCCGCGCAGACCAGAGGCTTGGAAAAGTTTTCACCGATTTTTCGAAGGATTTTTGGCTCGACCCCGCCGGGCAGCACAAAAACGAGGCCGAGAAGGCTGATATGATAAATCGTGAAATCGGCCGGCAAAATCTCCCTCAGGCGGCCCACGGCAGAGCGTAAAAACTCGTCGGCATACTCAAGCCCGATAGCGCGCAAAAGCTGGTTGAACTGCTTGCCGTTGGAGATGCCGAGCATAACCAACTGCGCGACGGGTGCGGGCTGATAGTCGGCCGTGAATTGCCGCCGGTTCGGCAAGCCGGTGACAGGATCGACCCGCAACATATTAAAATCCGCAATCGTTTCCATGGCGCCCTGTCTGATCCTCTTCGCCGTTGCGGCGGTTAGATCGCGAATTTAAGACGCTGGATATTGCCAAATGGTTAGCGGAACGAGGGTAAATACAGTTAATAATTAAACTGATAGCTGAGCCCGACGCTGCTGGCATCGCCTGTTCCGGTGCTGGATGCGCCGGTCGAGGTTTGCAATTTCAACCCTTTATAAAGATTGATCTGGACATTGGCGGAGGTTCCCTGGCCGTTGGTCGCCTGGGCGGCGCCGACATAAACGCCGGGCGCAACGTATCGCCCGGCCTGTAACGAGGGCGGGCCGTTGCCCGAGCCCCCCAGTGAGAGCTGGTCCAGCCCGAGCGCGTTGCGTACCTTGTCCAGCGGGTTGATCCCGCTCCCTACCCCGGAAAGCTGCGCCAATGCCGCCGCCAGCGATGCCGCCTGGAACGGGCTGAGGCTGGAGGCGCTCTCATGAAACAGCAGCTGGGCCAGGATTTCATCCGACGGCAGCGGCGGCGAGCTGGTGAGGGTGATGGTCGGCTTGGCCGCCGTGCCGCCCACGATCAGCGTCGCGGTGGTGTTGTTGGCGGCGGTGCTGGTCGCCTCCAGGTCCAGGCTTGGCATGAACCCGTCCCCATTGAAGCTGACCGTGCCCTGGGTGAATTGCAGCGCCGTTCCCGCGAGCGAAAAATCGCCACGGATGAGCGTGAACCCGCCCTCTGGATTTGGGTGGGCCGCCGTGCCGGTGATGCGGAACTTGCCGCCAAGCTCCGCGAACAGCCCGTCACCGCGCACAAAAATTTTGTTGGGCGCGGTAATCTCCAGATCGATGGCGATGGGCGGCCGCGGCGCTGGCGGCGGCGGCGGCGGTTCGCCCGCGTTGATGATGGTGAGGTTGGCGACGCTGGGCGGCAGGGATTTCGGGATATTGATGTTCGCGTTGTCGATTTTCACCGTGCCGCCAAGCGCCATTTTGCCGCGAACGGCCCCTTTTATGTTAAGCGCCGCGTCTATGGTCTCGGTCACGATATCTGACGAGATAGGGGACGCCTGATGCGCGTTGAGTGAAAGCTCGATCGGGATGGCGGCCGCGGCAAGGTTGATGATGCCATCGCCGCTGATCGTGCCTTTTCCTGCGGATGCCTGAAAACTTTGCAAATCGATTGTTTTGCCCAGAGCGCGGAGATTGGCGGTAATATGTGTGAGGTTGAGCCCTGAGCCGATATTCTCCACGCTGCCGCCGGTGAGGGTAACGCCGCCATCCGCGCGCGGCGACGCAGCATTGCCGGTGAGGGTGACGTTCAACGCGACAAGTCCGCGCACCACGCTGCCCTGCGCTGCAAGGATGGGGTCGAGCAGCCGCAGATCCGTCCGCCCGGTGAGATTCAGATCGGCCATACCGGATTTCGTGAGAGGCACCGCACCGCTGGCGGCGAGCGAGACATTTGCCCCCGCGGTAAGCTTCGCGGCGATATTGGTAGCTTTGCCTTGGATGATCGCGGTTGCGGTGAGGTTCGCTGCGGGCAGCGCCTCCGCCGGGCCGGAATGCAGCTGGATATTGCTGGCGGCAAGCGCGATTCGCCCGCTTGGCGAAGCGCGGCTGCCGGTGAGCGTGGCGCTGCCGGAAAGGGTACCGCTCGCATCGACGCTTGGCACAAAGGTTTTGGCAAGGCTTGCAGGCAGGTTTTGAAGTGTAAGACTGGCGTCCAGCTTCGGTGTAAGCGTGCCGTCCAGTGCGATGTGCCCGCCGCTCAGCCCAAGTGCCAGATGCCGCACCGCGATGCCGGGCTTGGTGGAGATCTGCGCCGGGCTGAGGAGTGCGACGTTAAGCCGCCGCCAGTCCGCGCTGAACACTGTGAGGCTGGCGGAGCGATTCTCCAGGTTCAATACACCGGCCAGCGCCAGCCGCGCCGGGGCGGTAAGCAGCTTGGCGACGCTGGCTTGTGCGCGGATGGCCAGCGCTTTCTGCGGGCCGTTGGCGTTCAGCGTGGCGTTGATCGCGCCGAGGCTTGGGGACACGGCGAGGTTTTTCGCAACGAGGGCGAGGTTGAAAGTCCCGTTGGCGGCGTGGGTGAAATTCGCCGCCACGCTGCCTGCCAGCGGCACGGGCGAGAACGCCGCGAAATCCGCGAGGCTGCCGAGCTTGAAATTCGCTGTTCCCGTTGGGAGCTTTGCCCCCGCCGCGAGTGCGAGGCTAGCTTTTGCATCCAGCGAGCGCCAGCGCGCGCTGTTGAGTTGCAACGTGGCGGCGCCGTTTGCGTCCCTGGCAAAGGCGGCGTCAAGCGCCAACGGCCGGCCCTCCAACGCGCCGGAGCCGGTGATAGTGCCCATGGGCGTGCGCGGCAGATGCTGCGCCTTGATTGTGATGCTGAACGGACCGGAGGGTATTTGCCGCTGCCTGATGTTGCCGGTAAGGCGCGCATTTACGGCAAAATCCTTCGGTGGCCCGATGATCGTGCCGTCTGCTTCAATATTTCCTGAAATACCCGGCGAGATGGCGGAGACTTGCGCCAGCTTGATCTGGGTTTGCAAAGCAACAGCGGCCTGGGAAACGCTGCCGGTGATGGCAGCGGCGAATTGCGCGCCGGAGACGTCGAGTTTTTGGAGTTCGACGGTCTTGCCATGCAGATTGGCAAGCAGCGAAAGCCTGCCGCTGCTTCCTACAAGCTTTGCCACGCCCCCGGGCGCCTGGGTCAGCGCCACGTTGCCATCGAGCGCCAAACTACTATGCGCGACGATAAGATGCAGGCTGGTATCGCCCGCGATGTTTTGATGCGCGATGGCGGCGAAAGGGGTGAGGGCAGGGATGTGCAGCACCACATCCGCGCTGGGATGCGCGGGGTTCAGGCCGAGCGTTCCGGTGCCGCTCAGCTTTGCATTACCCAGCGCGGCGTTGAAGACCAGTGCCGCCTTGTCGCGCGGCCCGTGCAGCGAAACATCGATAGCCAATGGTGCTTGCACTTGCGGGCCGGCGAAATGCCCGAGCAGTCCGTCCGGCGGCTCCGCCACTTGGGCCCTCAGCACAACGGTTTCAGGGTCGATTCCGGCGGCCAAATGATACTGCGCCGAGCCATCCGGCGTGGTGGCGTTGAGCAGAACGTTCCCATGCGTTTCATCGGCAAAATGCGTGGCGCCGGTTACGTTCAACGTGATGTTCTCGCCCGCGAGCGGCGCCCCCGCATGCAGCGCGGACACGGCGAGAAGATCCACATCCAGCCGAAATTTCGGCAGTGTAGTTTTCGGGCTTGTTTTTTTCTTCGGGGGCGCCGGTTGCCGCAACACATCCAGCGAGGCTGCGGTGAGTGAGCTTACATAAACATCGCGTTGCAAAAGCTTCCGTGGTATCCAGCGGAGTTCCAAGCCAAGCCCCGTCGCGTAAATGCCTTTGCTATCCGAGAGGGTGAGGCTTGCGAGTTTGATGTCGGCGGGGAAATGCCCGGCGAGGCCGGTGATGACAATTTGCGGCCCAAGAAAACGGTTGATCTGCTTTTCTGCGAAAGCGCGCCCCGCACCGGTGTTCAGCGCCACGCAAACACCGAGAACGATCGCCACGACCAGCACCACCAGGCTTGCGAGAATACGGAGGATTCGCAGCATCAGAATGACTCGCCGAGGCCGACATAGAACGCGAAGGCGCCGCTGCCCGCGATGCGTTTAAGCGGCACTGCGAAATCCACCCTTATCGGCCCGATGCCGGTGTAATACCGCGCGCCAAGCCCCACGCCGACGCGCAACTTGCCGGTGAACGGCGTGCTGGAAGCACCTGCCTGGCCTGCATCGACAAACGGCACGATCCCGAAACTCTTGCCGATGCGCTGGCGAAATTCGACATTCACCGCATCCATCGAGAGGCCGCCTTCCGGCTCATCGCTGGGAAATAACGGCCCGATGGTCTGGTAGGTATAGCCGCGCACCGTGCCGGAGCCGCCCGCGTAAAGCCGCTGGTCCGGCGGCACGCCAAACTGCGGTGCGCCCTGGATATTGCCGAGCTGGCCGCGCAAAGCGAGGATCCCGCGCGCATTCGCCTCCACGGGCAGATAGGTCGCGGCGGAGCCTTGCAGAATCACAAATGCGCCGCTGCCGCCGATCACCGGTTCGGTGGGCGTGACGGTGATGCTGGCGTTGATGCCGCGTGTTGGCTCCAGCACGTTGTTGGCCGTGTTGTATGCGAGCGTGACCGGAAATTGCAGCAGCACGTAGGCACGGCTAACATATTCTTGCAATGCGCGTTCGTCCTCAAACGCCGGGCCGTAGGTGAGCGCCAGATGCGGAGTAAGCGGCCGCGAGAGCGTGGCACCCGCTAGAAAGGCAGTGCGGTCGTAAGCGGGGAGGGATTGCTGCAAAGCCTCCAGCGAAACACTGAGGAGTTGCCCGCGCGACAAATAATCCGGCTTGGCGAACACGCCTTTCAAGTCGTAACCCGGCGCGGTGGTGCCAGTGCCGCCAAGCCCGTTTGCCGCGATGGAAAACGTCAGCGTCTCCGCGTTTCTAAATACGTCCCGGTCCTCCCAGGAGGTGCCGACGGTCAGGCCAAGGTCGGTGGCATAGGCGCCGCTGACCGTGACCGCGTGGCGCTTCTGCTCGGCGACGTGGAAGACGATCGGCACCTCGCCATTCGTGGCCTCTGTATCCGGCACCGGAGTCACCGAGGCAAAAATGCCAAGCCCGAGCAGGGAATTTCGCGCATCGGCCAGCGCGGTGTCGGAATATCGCTGGCCTGGCTGCAAAGCGATATGGCGGCGGAGGAAATTTGCATTGGCGCGCTTCAAACCGCTGAAGCTGATCTGCCCAATATCGACGCGTGGCCCGGCGTTCACGGTGTAAGTCACGTCCAGAAGATGTGCGGCGGCCCGCGCGATGGCCAGCGGATCGCTCACGGTGGCATAGGCATAGCCCGCATTGTGCAAAGCGTTGCGTAGCGTGGCGGGGGCGGCGAGGATGGGCGCGGCAAGCGCGGGCTGGCCCGGCTGTACGATTGCAGGCGGCTTGAAGCCTGGGGGCAGGCCGGGAACCGCCACCTGGCCCAGCAGAAACACCGGCCCCTGGTGCGGCGTAACCAGCACCGTGGCTGCTTGGCTGCTCTGCGTCAGAGTATCCAGCAGCGTTGGGCTGCTCATCGCCGCGCCGTCGATGGTGATGGATACGCTCCCGGCATCATAACCCAGGCTGTGCAGCACGACGGCGAATTGCTGGGCATCCGCCTGGGCGCGGCCAATAAGCGCAAACGGTGCGGGTTTCAGTTTTTTCTGTAGGGAGACGAGGGCGGAGGTCTGCTTCAGCAGCGCGTCCAGATGTTTATCACCGCTGGGGACAAACTTGACCGTGTAGTCCACAGGGTCGGACGCAAATGCCGCCGGGCCCAGAGCCAAGACCATGGCGGCGACAAGATGTTTTGCCCGACGCCGCATGGGTCACTTAACCCGTTTCGGCTTCGCCACGTCCGGAATGGTAAAGCCCAAATGTAAAAAACTGTCGCGCATATGGTTGGGCAACGGCGCTTCCACGCTCAAAAACCCGCCATCCGGGTGCGGAATTGTCAGCCGCCGCGCGTGCAGGTGCAGCTGCGGCGCGAAGCCATCGGCGAAAGCCTGACCATAGGCGGCATCGCCCAGAATTGGCGTGCCGAGCGCCAGCATATGCGCGCGCAGCTGATGCATCCGCCCGGTCTGCGGGTTCAACTCCACCCAGCCAAATTTTTTTCCCGCGTAGTCGAGCATCCTGTATTCCGTCACGGCTTTCAGTGCCTCGGGGTCTTTGCGCCCGGCGGGTTCAGAGCGGGAGCTGCCGCCCATCTCGACCCGTACCAGCGGCAGGTCGATACGCCCTTCCAGCACATCCGGCACACCCCAAACCAGCGCCCAATAAGTTTTTTCCACATCCCGGCCGCGGAATGCGGTGGCGAGGCGTGAGGCCGGCTTCACCCCACGCGCCAGCAGCAACACGCCGGATGTATCGCGGTCCAGCCGGTGTACGAGCTTGGGCCGCTCGGTGCCCCCGAAGCGCAGCGCGTCCAGCATCCCATCCAGATGCACGGCGATGCCCTTGCCGCCCTGGCTTGCGAGCCCAGCGGGCTTGTTCAGCACGATCACCGCGTCGTCCCGGTACAGAATGGATGCTTCCAAATCGCGGATCTGGTGCGCGTCCATCACCATCACGTGCCGCTCTTTCGGCATCTCTTTCGGCGGCGTTATCTCCGGCATTTCCACGACATTGCCAGCGGCGAGGCGCGTGTTCGCCTCCGCCTTGTTACCGTCCACGCGGATTTTCCCTCCGCGCAGGAATTTCTGGATCATGCCTTGCGTCAGGCCATCGACCTGGCGGCGAAGGTAGCGGTCCAGCCGTGTGTCGGCCTCGTTTTCGGTGATTTCAAATATCATGCGCCCTCTTCGCGCAGTTTTGCCCAATAGGCGAGGCGCTTGGAGATTTCCCGCTCGAATCCCCGCTCCACGGGCCGGTATAAATCCGGGCGGCCCATGCCTTCGGGGAAGTAATTGGCACCGGAGAAACCTTCATCGGTGTCGTGGTCGTATTCATACCCCGCGCCGTAGCCTAAGTTTTTCATCAGCTTGGTCGGCGCGTTCAAAATATTCGCGGGCGGCATCAGGCTGCCGGTTTCCTTCGCGGCGCGGTTGGCCGCACCCAGCGCCCGGTAGGCGGCGTTGGATTTCGGCGCGGTGGCGAGGTAGATCACCGCCTGGGCGATGCATAATTCGCCCTCGGGCGAGCCCAGCCGCTCATAAGCCTCCCACGCCGCCAGCGCCTGCACCAGCGCCTGCGGGTCGGCAAGCCCGATATCCTCCGAGGCAAAGCGCGTGATGCGCCGGGCGATGAAGCGCGGATCTTCCCCACCTGCGAACATTCGCGCCAGCCAATAGAGTGCCGCATCAGCATCTGAGCCGCGCATGGATTTATGCAGAGCGGAGATGAGATTGTAATGCTCCTCCCGGTCGCGGTCGTAGAGTGCCGCTCGGCGGGAGAGCAGGGTGCTGAGCTGCTCCTCACTCAGCGGCGCTGTTTCCGGCAATGCGAACAACTGCTCGGCCATATTGAGCAGTGCCCGGCCATCGCCATCGGCCATGGCGCGCAGCATGGCGCGGGATTGCGGGGTGAGGGGAAGTGTTTGCCCGGTTTCGGCCTCTGCGCGCTCGAGCAAATGCTCCATCGCGGTATCGTCCAACCGCCGCAGCACCAGCACTTGGCAACGGGAGAGCAACGCGCCGTTCAACGCGAAAGACGGGTTTTCCGTCGTCGCCCCCACCAGCACAACCGTGCCCGCCTCCACCACGGGCAAAAACGCATCCTGCTGCGCGCGGTTGAAGCGATGGATTTCATCGACGAACAGCAGGGTGGCGCGCCCGGCGCGTTTCAGCTTAAGCGCATCGTCGAACACCCGCTTAAGGTCCGCGACGCCGGAAAACACCGCCGAGATTTGGGTGAAATGCAGCCCGGCGCCGGACGCCAGCAGCCGGGCGATGGTGGTTTTGCCTACGCCCGGCGGCCCCCAGAGGATGATCGAGGCGAGCGAGTTACGGGCCAGCATTCCGCTTAGCGAGCCCTGGCTCCCTAGCAGAAGCTCCTGGCCGACGATGTCTGCCAGCGCCTTGGGCCGCAGGCGCTCGGCCAGCGGCTGGCTGGCGGCGGCAGGCGTGGCCTCCGGCGTTATAAAAAGGTCATCCTCGGGCATCCGGTGAATGTAGTTCAACCAAAGTGCTGCGTCACGGCCACGGCAACGGCGGCGGAGACACCGGTTAGAATAGCGCCCCAGATCATGTCGAGCACGGTGACCCGGACGGCCCAACCGCGCAAAATCGCGAGCGAGGTGAGGTCGTAGGTGCCGTAAGCCACTAGCCCCAGCACCGCCCCGCGGATCGCCGCGCCGGTCCGTCCGCCACCTGCCAGGGCTGGCAGCACGATGAGATACGTGACCCCGGCGGCGTAGAGGATGTAGAATATCAGGGCAGGGATGGCTTTGGGCTTGTCCGCCATCAAATGCCCGATGCCGGGCCGGTACAGCCGGCTGACCGCGAAGCTGAGCCAGGCGCCGTCGAGCACGCCCATGACAACCAGGACGCTGACAAAGGCGATGATCCAGTTCATTTGGCATCCCGAAGAGAATCAAGCTCGCGCATCGCGTCATCCGGCAGGTCAAGCTCTGCTACGGCGAGGTTCTCCCGTAGATGCGTGACGGATGACGTGCCGGGGATCAGCAATATGTTGGGCGAGCGGCGGAGCAGCCAGGCAAGCGCCACCTGCATGGGCGTGGCGCTGAGGCGCTGCGCGACCTGGGACAATGTGGACGACTGCACCGGGCTGAACCCGCCGAGCGGGAAGAATGGCACATAGGCGATGCCGTCCCGCGCAAGAGCGTCGATCAGCGCGTCGTCATCCCGATGGATGATATTATATTGGTTCTGCACGCAAACGATTTCGCAAATCCGCCGGCCTTCTTCGATCTGCTTTGCCGTGGCGTTGCTGAGCCCGATGTGGCGCACCAGCCCTTGCCGCTGTAGCTCCGCCAATGCGCTCAGCGGCGCTTCGATCGGTCCTTCCGCCGGGCCATGCTGGCTGAACATGAGGCGAAGGTTGACGACTTCCAGCACGTCCAGGCCAAGGTTGCGGAGGTTGTCATGCACCGCCTGGGTCAGCTCCTCAGCCGAGAAGGCCGGGTTCCATGAGCTATCCTGCCCGCGCCGGGCGCCGATTTTGGTGACGATGAGGAGATCTTCCGGGTAGGGCGCGAGCGCCTCGCGGATGATCTGGTTGGTGACATGCGGGCCGTAGAAATCGCTGGTGTCGATGTGGTCCACCCCGCTGGCGACTGCCTCCCGCAGCACCGCCAGCGCCGCATCGCGGTCCTTTGGCGGGCCGAACACGCCTTTCCCCGCAAGCTGCATGGCGCCGTAGCCAAGCCGCTTTACGCTGCGGGGTCCGAATTTATAGGTTTTGGACATGCCTTATCCTCCTGAAGCGCCCAGCTCGGGCCGTCGGTTGAATATAGGCCGGGATTGGCTATATTCACCCGATGGCAAATTCAAACGGACCGGTCATCGACATGACCCCCGATGGCGCCTTCATCGAGCCACCGAAACCCAGTTTCCTCACGATCCTCATCCGCCTCGCGATGTTCGCGATCTTTTTGGGGATGATATGGGTTGCATTCTGGACCGCGCTTTTCCTGCTGCCGGTAATTTTGGTGCTGGGCGTGGCCGGGTTTTTCATCGCGCGCCACCGGCTTAAGCGGTTTTACGTGAACACGGGCGTGCGGCCGGTCTTCCGCCGTTAATATTTGTTTCATAAAAATCCGGCGGCCATATTCCCGCCATGGGTTTGCGCGACTATCTCCCTACCGTGCAGATAGATGGCCAAAAGCTTAAATTGAGTGCCTTGGCTGGGCTGGAAGCGGCCAGGCTGCCCACGCTTGTGGCTTTTTTGGCGCTCCTGCCGCGCCTTATCGGCCTAGGTACCCGGCCTTTCTGGCTGGATGAAGTGTTCACGCTGCAACGCGCCTCGCTAAAGCCTGCCGCGCTGGTGCAGAATTCCTTCTACAATCATCACATGCCGAGCTTCTTCCTGCTGCTTTCGCCGTTCACCGGCTTGCAGCATCCGCAATTCTGGCTGCGTTTCCCCTCGGCGGTATTCGGCGCGCTTTCCGTCATGCTGGTATTCATGATCGGATCGCGGATCGCGGGCCGCATGGCGGGCATCATCGCCGCACTCATCATTGGGCTTTCGCCGGCGGCACTCGCCTTTAGTCAGGAGGCGCGGTCCTACACGCTGGAAATGTGCCTCATCCTGGTGGCACTTTACGGCATCACCCGGCTGGCGCTGGACCTTCCCGCGGCTTCGCTGCGTCTCGGCGCGCCCGGCGCCCGCGCGGGCTGGGCGGCCTACATCATCGGCTCCATCGCAGCGCTGGATGTGCTGGGCGACAGCCTGCCATGGCTTATCGCGGCGAATATCATCGGCGGCCTGCTGCTGTTGCAGAGCCAGAGCCGCTGGCGCTTGCTGGCTAATTTCGCGATAGCCGATGTCATCATCGCATTTTGCTGCGCGCCGTTTTATGTGGCGATGCTGATGCACCAGAGCACCGGCTTCATCGAAAGCACGGAGTGGATCCCGCCGCTTAACCTCTCCCGTCTCTGGTACGATTTCGGCTCAGTGTACTTCATGCGCGTGGCGGATGCCGTGACCTTTCACTTCATGGCCGTGCCGACGCCCCGCGTGCTGGTCTGGCTGATAGACGCTGGGCTGGCAGGCGCGGTAGTTGCCGCAGCATGGTCGCTGCGCCGCCGCCCGGCCATGCTCGTGGTGCTGGGCGTCTCCCTGTTCTTTCTGCCGCTGTCCTTCACCCTCGTCTCGCTTTGGCATCCGGTCATGCTGCCGCGCTATATTTTATGGAGCGCCGCGCCCTTCGCAATTCTGGCCGGGATAGGCGCAAGCGCGCTGCTGGATTTTTTCTCCCTCCGCTTGCGCGTGGCGGCGGTGAGCCTGGCCGCCGTGCTGCTGCTTACGAACATGGCGCCGTATTACCATGTGGAGACCAAGCCGCGATGGGACATCGCGGCGAAAATCCTGGCGCAGGACGTGGCGCCGGGCGATGTCGTGTATCTCTACGATTCGGGCGCGCTACCGATTTTGCGTGTCTATCTGCCGCCCGGCTCTAAAACCGTGGTGCTGGATGACGCGAAGGGCGGCCTTGCCCACGCCGAGCAGGCAATTCTCCAGGGCAAGCGCGTCTGGGCCGTGTATGGCCACGCCGGGCAGAGTGGCCAACGCCAGGCGCTTGCCAAATTTTTCGACGGCGCGCAGGCGCTCGGCCGGCCAAAAATCGTGCAGGTGGCGGGGTACCGGATTATCATAGCTCTTTACGGGCCGAGAAACTCCGGCACGCAATCGGCTTTGGCGCTTACTTCTCCACAAACGCCTTTTCGATGACGAAATGCCCGGGCTCGTGATGATTACCTTCAACTAACCCCTTGGCTTTCAGGAATTTGTCGAGGTCTTCGAGCATCGCCGGGCTGCCGCACAGCATAACTCGGTCGTTGTCCGCGTTTAAGCGGGTAAGGCCCAGATCCGCCTCCAGCCTGCCGGTTTCCAGCAGGGTGGTGATCCGCCCGGTATTGCGGAACTGCTCCCGCGTCACGGTAGGGTAATACAGCAGTTTTTCGCGCGCGATCTCGCCTAAAAACTCATCCTCCAGAACACGGTTCACCACCAGCTCGCCATAGCCAAGCTCCGCCACCTCCCGGCAGCCATGTACCAGCACAACGTGGTCGTAGCGCTCATAACTGTCCGGGTCTTTGATAATGCTGGCAAAGGGCGCCAGCCCGGTGCCGGTGCCGAGCAGATAGAGGTTTTTGCCGGGCAGCAGATTGTCCTGGATCAGCGTGCCGACCGGCTTGCCGCCAACCACAATCTCATCGCCCGCGGTAAGCTTTTGCAGCTTCGACGTCAGCGGCCCATCCGGCACCTTGATCGAGAAAAACTCCAGCTGCTCCTCGTAATTGGCGTTGCACATGGAATAAGCGCGCAACAGCGGCCTTCCCTCCACCTGTAGCCCGATCATCGTGAACTGCCCGCTGATAAAGCGAAAGCCGGGGTCGCGCGTCGCGGTGAAACTGAAGAGCGTGTCCGTCCAGTGCCGGACGGTCAGCACCGTCTCGGTATATATCGTCGCCAATATTTTACTCCTAAGCTCGTCCGGCGCTATTAGAGTGCGATGATTTCAAGTTCAACCGGCGAAGCGGCAATTCGTTCCGCGCCGGAATTCGCGGTATTCAAGGGACAGGATGCGGAGGCGGCGGAGCCGCTGCATCTGCGCCTGGGGCTGGAAGCCGCCTGGTATATAAAGCGCGGCGTTGCCCCGAGCCTTGCCCGGCTTGCCGCAGCCCGCGTTGCCGCAAGGTTCGCGCTGGCAGATATCGCTTCTCCTTTGCCTGAATGGATGAAGGTAATGGCAAGCGATGCCGCTCCCGCCGCCGATGCCATTGCGCGGCATTTTACGGCCAGCCATGAGGAAATCGCGCATATAATCGGCATTTGGGCATTGCTGGACACGGCCGATGCGCTGATGGAAACCGGCGGCGACATTCGCCTGGCGCGCGACCCGCGTACCGCGCTGAATGGCTACGGGTGCAGCCACCGCCCGCGCCCATGGGCGATCACCTTTGCCTCCTCCACCGCGTCCTCATCCTCCGAGCGCGGGTTTGAGGCAGCCGACCGCGCCCGGTTGCATTGTACATTGGAGCTGCTGCGCGGCACTCCGCGCCGCATTGCCATCCGCCGCTCCTTGGGTGCCGTGCGCCACCGCATCGGCAACGCCTTTGGCCTGCCTCCAGGCGATAAAATTATTCTCGCCGCTTCCGGCACCGATACCGAATTGCTGGCGCTGGCCATCACGCATCTGGATGGCGGCCAAGCGCCGATTCTCAACATCCTCATAGCGCCGGAGGAAACCGGGCGCGGCGTGCCGATGGCGGCCAGAGGCGTGCATTTCGCGGTCGATACCGCGCTTGGCCACGATGTTACATCCCAGGCGCCCATTGCCGGCTTTCGTCCGGATACGCAGGTCGCCAACATCGCGCTGCGCGACCGCGGCGGCGAGCTGCGCGCTATTGCAGCTGTGGAAGCGGATATCGAAAGCACGGTCGCAATGGGGCTAGGGCAGGGGCGCCGCGTCATTCTTCATGTGCTGGACCTCTCCAAGACCGGGTTGCTGGCGCCGCGGCCAGCATTTCTCGCGGCATTGCGCGCGGCCTATGGGGGCAGTTTCGATATCGTGGTCGATGCCTGCCAAGCGCGGCTCTCGCCCGCATCGTTGCGTGCATATCTGGCGCTGGATGCCATGGTGCTCATCACCGGCTCGAAATTCTTTACAGGCCCGCCCTTTGCCGGTGCGGCGATACTGCCCGCCAGCATCGCCGCACGGCTGGAACATGCAAAACTCCCCGCCGGGCTGGATGCCTATTTTGGCCGGGACGATTTTCCCTCCCGTTGCCATGCGGCCTCTGGCCTTCCCGCCATTGGCAATTATGGGCTGGCGCTGCGCTGGCACGCGGCACTGGCGGAAATCCGGGCGCTGTCGCGTGTCGCGCTCCTGCGCCGAGCCGAAATTCTGCAAGGCTTTGGCGATACGGTGCGCGCCGCCGTCGCCAGGCACCCGGCGCTGGAACTTTTGGAGGCACCTCCCATTGCCCGGCACGCGGCGGATGCGCCATGGGAACGGCTGTCAAGCATCTTCACCTTCTCGTTGCGCGCGCCGCATGACTCGGCACGATGTCTCAGCCCGGACGAGGCCCGATCGGTCTATCTTTGGCTGAACACCGATCTTTCCGGACTGTTGCCGCACGGCGCATCCGTTGCGGCGCGCATTTGCCACATCGGCCAGCCGGTGCCGCTGCCGCAACCGGGCGGCCACGGGCTGCAAGGCGCGTTACGAGTCTCCGCCGGGGCGCGGCTTATCTCCGGCGAACCGGCGCATCGTGGTCTCGCCGCCGATGCGCGGCTTGCCCGGGAATTCGAGGATCTGGCGCTCGTGTTCGATAAAATTACGTTGATACTGCAAAACTGGGAGCTATTGGCCGCTGCCAACCCCATGCCCTGTTACCGGCCCTGATATAATTTCTATGCGTGGCCTGACGTTTGCGTTAGGCTGGGCGCAACAAAGGGGGGAACATGAAAACCGCAATAAAGACGCTCGGTGCCGCCATGCTTGCCGGCGGATGCCTGACTGCCCCCGCCCATGCGGGCAATTTCTACGCCTTTGGCGACAGCCTCGTCGATAACGGCAATATTCCCCGGCTCAGCGGCCTCGACTATCCTCCGCCGCCCTATGTGGGCAACCGTTTCTCCAACGGCCCTGTATGGGCCGAGTATTTTCCCGGGCTCACCGGCCTTGGCTTTGTCCCTTCCAACGATTACGCCGTTGGCGGCGCGTTCTCCGGCCCGCTGGATATTCTGGGCAATACCTACACCAACATCGAAACGCTGCCGCCAAGCCTGGGCGAGCCTGGGTTTAATGTCAGCCTACCGGATTTTCTTGGCCAGGTGCGCGAGTTCGCCGCCACCGGCAACAGGCTCGGTAGCGGAGATGTCGTGGGCGTGTGGGTGGGCGCCAATAACTACTTCGCCACGGTCGATCTCATCGAGGCCGGGGATGCGGGGTTGAGCGCCATACCTGGCGCCGTGCAAACCGTGGCGGCGCAAACCCAGCAGGGCGTGAACGAGCTTGTCGCGATGGGCGGCCACCGCTTCGTCGTCTTTAATCTACCGAACCTGAGCAATACCCCGGCCTTCAATGCTGATGGCCCGGTCATCGGCGCCTTGGCCGATAGCATCTCGACGGAGCATGACGCGGCGCTGTCGGCGGCCATGGCGAGTGAACATGCTGCCACGGGTGCGAATATCATCGTGATGAACGAGGCGCAGCTTTTTAACGAATTGCTCGCCGACCCCGCTGCCTATGGCAAGACCAACACGACCGATGCCTGTATCGACACGCCATCCTGCGTCTCCGCCCCGGTTGCGGTGCAAAATACCTATGTGTTCTGGGATACGGTACATCCCACCACCGGCACGCATCTTATCATCGCGGAATATGCCGCCTCGGCGCTGAACGGGCTGGCGGGACTCGCCGCCCCGGCGCAAATCGCGGCCTTCGGGGCGGAGGCATTTGCCACACAGGTCGATCAGCGGCTGGATGCGCTGCGCGCGGGCGCCTCGGGCTTCTCTGTCGATTTGCCGCAAGGCAACATGCAGGGGCAGGTCAGCGGCGGCGGCAATCTCTCCGGCTGGCTGAACGGCAGCTACGATTACGGCTCGCGCAACACCATCGGCGCGGATAACGGTTTCAACTACAACATCGGCACGGTCTCGGCGGGTGTGGATGACCATGTCGCGGACGGCGTCGCGATTGGGGCGGCACTCGGCTACGGCACGGACCACGGCAATGTGGTGGAGGATGGCAAAATCTCGGCGAATGCCTATCAACTCGGCGCCTATGCCGCGTTCTACCAGCCGAGCTATTACCTCACGCTGAATTTCGCCTATGGCTTCGATAATTATAACAATACGCGGCCCGGCGTGGTCGGCGGCCCGATCACCTCCAAGCCCACCGGCAACACCGTTACCGGCGGTGCGGAGGCCGGATATGTCCTGAATGCCGGTGTGGTCGCCTATGGGCCGGTGATTGGCCTGAACATCTACCACGCCAGCCTCGGCGCGTATGCGGAGAGCGGCGACCCCGGACTCACGCAGGCGGTCAATTCCCAGGGCTTCAACCAGCTCATCGGCGATGTCGGCGCCACGGCCTCGACCAGTCTGCCGGTCGGTGGCCTGGTGCTGCACCCGCATCTCACCGCGACACTGGATAAATTATTCTCCGGCAATGGCGGGAATTTCGATAGCGTGTTCACCGACGAACCCACCGTTGCACTCACCACGACCTACCCGAACGTGGCCAAAACCTGGGGAGAAATCTCAGGCGGTGTCTCCACCGCGATCAACAGCCGCCTGGCGGTGGATGCGGAGTTTTCCACCACCGTCGCGCGGTCCGACGGCGCGGATCATGAGTTTTCCGGCAACCTGCGGATGGCTTTCTAACACCGCGAGCTCATCGTCATTGCGAGCGAATGCGAAGCAATTCATCTTTGTTGAGAGTTAAGGAAAGATGAAATGTCGCAATGACGGAAAACGACCTTACCTTAGAAACTCTTAACCTTCGCCGCCTTGCTGCGGCCATTTTCCCGTGCCTCAATGCCGCCATGGTGAAACTCGATAAAATCTACACGCGCGGCGGCGATACCGGTGAGACTTCCTTGGGCAATGGCGCGCGCGTGCCAAAATCCTCGGCCCGCGTTGCTGCTTATGGGGATATTGACGAGGCCAACGCCATTATCGGCATCGCGCGGCTGCACACCAGCGGCACGGAGGATCAGGTTCTGGCGAGAATCCAGAACGACCTCTTCGATGTCGGAGCGGACCTCTGCATCCCTATCGAGGAAACTCAGGGCCGCCCTGCGCTCCGGGTCACGCAGGAACAGATCGACTGGCTCGAGGCGCAGATCGACCGCATCAATGACGGCCTGGCCCCCTTGTCCTCTTTTATATTGCCCGGCGGCACGCCGGCGGCAGCGTTTCTGCATCAGGCGCGCACGGTCGTGCGGCGGGCGGAGCGGCTTGTCGTGCATCTGCTGGAGAGCGAGGCGGTAAACCGGCTCGTGCTGGTTTATCTCAACCGGCTGTCGGATTTGCTTTTTGTGATGTCCCGCGCGCTGAACGGTAGTGGCGCGGCGGACGTGCTTTGGATACCGGCTCTCAACCGAGGCGGATAAACACGCGCCGTTTCATGATTCGCATTGTATACATGAGCGATCTGCATCTGGAGCTCGAAGACCGGGGTTTGCCAATCCCGCGTTTACCCGGCTTCAAGCCGCGTCCCCAACCAGAGGCGCAGCATCCCGCGCGTGGTCCGAAGCTCGACGATCTCGGCAAGGTCGATCTTGTGGTGATGGCGGGCGATATACACGGCGGCTTGCGCGGCATCGCCTATGCCGATCAGGTCGCGAAATATCTGAACGTGCCCGTCGCCTATGTCGCGGGGAATCACGAATTCTATAGCCAGCATATGGAACAACTGCTGCCGGAGGCCTACAGCGCCGCGACGCAGACCAATGGCCGCGTGTATTTTCTGGAAAATAACGTCGTCCGCTGCAATTTCGGCGGGGTGCGGGTTAACGTGCTGGGCTGCACGCTGTGGACGGATTACCGGCTGAACGGCGATGCCAACGCCGCGATGCGCGAGGCGGCACGGCGCTTGAACGACCATGTCCATATCCGCTTCAAAGGCGCGCGTTTCACGCCCGAAATTGCGCTGGCGCGGCATCAGCATTCGCGCAAATGGCTGCACAAAACCCTGGCTCGGCTGCAAAAGGCCGACCCAGGCGCGCAAAACATCATCGTCACGCATCATTCGCCGAGTGCGATGGTACTGGGAATGCGCAGCGGCGCGATCGGCCCGGCCTATGGCTCGGACCTGCTGATCGAGTTCGCGCACCAGCCCCTCGCGGCCTGGATTCACGGCCACACGCACCACCGGCATGAGAGCACGGAGCATGGCATTCGGCTCGTCTCCGCCCCGCGCGGCTACCGGGAGGAAGGCGGCGGCCCGGTCGTGATGTTCCGGCCCGGAATATTGGAGCTCAACGCATAGGTTGAAGGCGACGCGGTACAGGCTGTATGCCTGGAGCCGGATGACTTGAGATTGAATCGCTCCGCAATTTCAAGCTCGAGTTTGAATTCGCCTCTACTTTGTAAGAAGAGTGTCGTAACCCCACCGGAACTCAGACAAATGCCACAGCCGAGCTATGTGCTCACACTCTCCAGCCGCAACCGCCCTGGTATCGTCGCCGCCGTCACCACTTATCTATTCCAGCAGGGCGCGGATATTCGCGAGGCGCAGCAGTTCGACGATACCGAGACCGGCGATTTCTTCGCGCGCATCGCCTTCGACATCGCAGCCGGAATCGATATCGAAACCATGCGCGAGGGTTTTATCCCCATCAAAGAGGCTTTTGCGCTCAACCATAAAATCAGCACCCACGTCACCCCGCGCCGCGTCATGCTGCTGGTTTCCAAATTCGACCATTGCCTTGCGGATTTGCTCTACCGCTGGCGCATCGGTGAGCTTGCCATGACGCCCGTCGGCATCATCTCCAACCACGCGGCGGAGAATTACGCCCGTGCGGATATTGTGGGCATTCCGTTTCATCATCTGCCGATTACGCGCGATACGAAGATGGAGCAGGAGGCGCAGATATGGTCGCTGGTGCGCGAAACGGGTGCGGAGCTTGTGGTGCTGGCGCGGTATATGCAGGTTCTGTCAGACGCGCTCGCCGCCAAACTCGCGGGAAAATGCATCAACATCCACCATTCGTTTCTACCTGGCTTTAAAGGTGCCAGGCCATACCATCAGGCGCATTCACGCGGCGTCAAGCTCATCGGCGCCACCGCGCATTATGTCACCACCGAACTGGACGAAGGCCCGATCATCGAACAGGATGTCGAGCGCATCTCCCATGCCGACACGCCCGACGACCTCATCCGCAAGGGCCGCGACATCGAGCGCCGGGTGCTGGCGCGCGCCGTGCGCTACCACCTGGAGGACCGGGTGATTTTGAACGGGAAAAAGACGGTGGTGTTCAACCCGTAAGGCGAAGCGTAAAAGAGACTTGATTCGGAGATAAGAAGTTGAGCGAAATCATCGACGGAAAAGCCTTCGCGGCGGGCCTGCTTGCTTCCATCACGGAAGAGGTAGGTGCGCTTTCCTTCACCCCCGGCCTGTCGGTGGTGCTGGTGGGCGACGATCCGGCCTCCAAGGTTTATGTGGCGAGCAAGGCCCGGCAGACCGTGCTGGCGGGCATGGCCTCCTTCGAGCATCGGCTTTCGGCTGAAATCTCCCAAGCCGAATTGCTCGCCGTGGTGCAGGAATTGAACGCAGACCCGGCGGTGCATGGTATCCTCGTGCAGCTGCCATTGCCAAAGCACCTGGATGCCGCAGAGATCATCGCTGCGATCAGCCCGGCCAAGGATGTGGATGGCCTGACCGTGACGAATGCCGGGTTGCTCGCCGCCGGGCTGCCAGGGCTCGTGCCGTGCACGCCGCTCGGCTGTTTGCTGCTGTTGCAGGACCGTTTGCGTGATTTATCCGGCCTGCACGCGGTCGTCCTCGGGCGTTCCAATCTTGTCGGCAAGCCCATCGCGCAGCTTTTGCTGCAACAAAACTGCACGGTGACGATGGCGCATTCCCGCACGCGCAACCTGCCTGAAATTTGCCGTAGCGCGGATATTCTCGTCGCTGCCATAGGCAAACCCGAAATGATCAAAGGCGATTGGATCAAGCCGGGTGCAACGGTGATTGATGTCGGAATCAATCGAGTCCCGGGTGAGAACGGCAAAACCAAACTCGTGGGCGATGTTGCCTATGCCGAGGCAGCGCCCATCGCCGGGTTTATCACCCCCGTGCCGGGTGGTGTTGGGCCAATGACCATCGCCTGCCTGCTTCGCAACACGCTTACCGCGGCAAAGCGGATCGAGCATGTGAAATAGTCCCAACAAACTGATCGCGATACGGAAACAAAACTGGCTTTTTCAACTTCTGCGTAATATTATGCTCATATGGGGAGAAAAAACACGTTGAGCGCGTACGGCAGGGCAGCCAACCCTGCTGCTGTGCTTGACCTTTCCCTCGAACAAGCCATCGGTGTTCAGGTCCGCCAGTTGCGGCACCGCATCGGCATCACGGTTTCCGAACTCGGCGCTGCCGCCGGGCTCTCCGTCGGCATGTTATCGAAAATCGAAAACGGCCAGATTTCCGCCTCACTGGGCAGCCTACAGGCGCTGGCTGCCGCGCTGAATGTTCCAATTACCATCTTCTTCGCTACATTTGAGGAAAAACGTGACTGCTGCTTCGTTAAAGCCGGAACCGGCGTTGTAGCCGAACGCCGTGGCAGTAAGGCGGGGCATGAATATAGCCTGCTCGGCCATGCCATCGGCGGTTCCATCATGGTAGAACCGTATCATATCGCGCTCCATGCGGATGCGACTCCAAGCTCGGTTTTTCAGCATCCTGGCACAGAATTCATCTACATGCTGACGGGGGAGGTGAGGTATCGCCACGGCGAGCAATCGTTCCATCTCGCACCCGGCGATTCGCTGCTGTTCGACTCCGCTGCCCCGCATGGCCCGGAAGAGTTTCTGGTAAAGCCAATAAGCTATCTTTCGATCATCACCCATGCCGGAGACTAAATATCTCGTCGTCATGGGCGTTTCTGGTTCTGGTAAGACCACTATCGCAAAATTGCTGGCGGAAAAGCTTGGGTGCAAGTTTGCCGATGGCGATGATCTTCATCCCGCTGCCAACGTGGAGAAGATGCGCGCAGGACATCCGCTCGACGATGCCGACCGCCAGCCCTGGCTGGAAGCGATTGCCGGCATGTTAAAGCGATGGCGCGCGGAAGATGCCTATGGCGTTATAGCGTGCTCCGCGCTGCGGCGGAATTACCGGGAGAAAATTCGCGCGGGCAAGGATGACGTGCTGTTTGTCTATCTAAAGGCGCCGCGCGACCTTTTGGCATCCCGCCTGCTGCACAGAAAAGGACATTTCATGCCGGTGCGGCTACTGTCCAGCCAACTGGCGACTTTGGAAGAGCCAGATGCAGCGGAGATGGCGATTACCGCCGACGCAAGCCTGCCGCCGTTGACGCTGACGAAGAAGATTTTGGATAAATTATGAATTACGCCGCCCGCAGCGCCGCCAGACCATTCTCTAAATCCGCAATCAGATCCTCGATGTTTTCCAGCCCGATGTGAAAGCGTGCGATTTCGCCCTCGAACACGCCGGTCCCCGCAGAGCGGCGGATCGTGCCCGTGGTTGGCAGCACCAGGCTCTCGTAGCCGCCCCAGCTCGCGCCAATGCCGAAAAGCTGCAACGCATCGGCCATCGCGACCACAGCCTGCGCTGAATATTCCGGCTTGAACACCACGCCGAACAGGCCGCAGCCGCCGGTGAAGTCCCGCTTGTAAAACGAATGCCCGCGGCAGCCGGGCAATGCCGGGTGGAGCACGCGCGCTACCTCCGGCCGGGCGGCAAACCAACGCGCGATTTGTAGCGCGGCGTCCCCTTGCGCCTTCAGCCGCACATGCAGCGTTCGCAAACCACGCAGCGCCAGCCAGCAATCATCGGGAGAGGCATAGGTGCCAAGCTCCATTGCGCCGGGCCGCAGCCAGGCCCAGTCCTCATCGGAATTCACCGTGACGGCGCCGAGAATGATATCCGAATGGCCACCGACATATTTCGTCAGCGCCTGGATGGAGACATCGACCCCATGCGCGAAAGGCTGGAAGTGATAAATGCCCCAAGTATTATCCATGAACACCTTCACCCCCGCCTCGTGCGCGACACGCGCGAGCATGGGCAAGTCCTGCACCTCGAACGTATGGCTGCCGGGGCTCTCGGTGAACAACGCGCGCGTATTGGGCTGAAGCATCGCGCGCGCAGCCGCCTCGTCAACCATCGGGTCGTAATAGCTCGTGGCAACACCGTACCGCCGCAGCATATTGTTGCAGAAATTCCGCGTCGGGCCATAGACCGAATCAGGCACCAGCAGATGATCGCCAGTCTTTAAATACGCCAGCAAAGGCACCGTTACCGCCGCCAGGCCGGAACCAACCACCTGGCAATGCGTCCCGCCCTCGATCTCCGCGACGCAACGCTCCAGCGCAAAATGCGTCTCGTTGCCGTAAAGCCCATAAATATCGACCGGCTCCAGCACGCGCTTGCCGGTGGCGATGCGAGCCGCCATATCCGGGTACAACACGGTCGAGCCGCGCACCAGCTTGGGGTTGATATAGCCATAGGATTTTGTGGGGTTTCGCCCGGCATGGACCAGCGCGGTTTCAGGCTTCTCAGGCATTCAAACCTCGATGGGCGTATCGTCTGCCGCGCCCCATTCCGACCACGAACCATCATAGATCGCGGCTTCCGGCAAGCTGGCGACGGTAAGCCCCAGGCTCAGCACGGCGGCGGTGACGCCGGAGCCGCAGCTCGCGACGGTTTTGGACGCGCGGGTGACGCCCCGGCTTGCAAAAACCTCCCTGAGTTTTTCCGACGGCAGCAAGTGGTCGTTTTCCAGCAACTCATTAAACGGCAAGGAGCGCGAGCCCGGAATATGTCCGCTCCGCATCCCCGCCCTTGGTTCTGGCACGCTGCCGTTGAACCGCCCGGCAGAGCGCGCGTCCAGCACCAGCTCGGCATCGGTTTCCAGGTTTCGCCGCATGTCATCCAGCCCGCGCACCATCGCCGGTCGGAACCCAGCGGTGAAGTTGCCATGCGCTGGCGGCGGCTCGCCTTTTTCAACCGTGTTGCTGGCCGCGATCCATCCTGGAAGGCCGCCATTCAAAACCGAGACGTTATCGTGCCCGAACACCCGGAACATCCACCACAGCCTCGCTGAAGAAAAAATTCCGCGCTGGTCATAGACGATGACATGGCTCCAGGCGTTCACGCCAAGCGCCGCAACGGCTTCGGCAAAAGCTTTTGGTGGCGGCAGCATGTGCGGCAAAGCGGAGGATTGATCCGACACGGCATCTATATCGAAAAACCGCGCACCGGGGATATGCCTTTCCAGGAACAGCGCGCGCGCGTCCTGGGCCTCAGCGGGCAGATAGTAGGTCGCGTCGAGCACCACAACGTGTTCCAGATTCGTTCGCAGCCAGGACGCTGAAACGACAGGCAGTGTCATCCGCGCGCCGCCGCGATAAGCCCGCGCACTTTCTCCGCCGCCGCCGCGCCTTTAATCGCCTCGCGCCAGGCGCCCTCGGAGACGCGCTGATGTGCCGCCACCGCGTCTTCCGCCCCGGTAATCATAGCAACGCCGGATTGCGTACCGGGCGTTGCATCGGCGGGGAAGGGGTTGATCGCCAGCGTGGCCCGCTCGCGCGAGCGCAGCAATGTGAACGGCCCATTTGGTTCGCCGCTGGCCATCAGCCCAAGCTGTAGCCCAATCGGCTCGCTCTCCATCAGGTTCGCGACGTGTTCCATCTCGCGCGCGGCCATGTCCCGCGCCGCATGGCGTAGCCGCTCGCTCACCAGAGCGCCGGCGGCCAGGCCTTCGCTCAGGAATTTCTGTGTCGACCCAACGGTAAGCATGGCAATGATGGAAGGGCGGCGCGACGCATACATGCGTTTGCGCGAGATCATCACGCCCATCAGCTGCTCGGCGGCGGCGCGGGCAATGGCACGGTCCGCGCCCAGGGTTTCGGCGTTCTCCTCGAAGAGCTGGGCCAGCAAGGAGTCGTATTGTTCAGAGGTGATAAGGTAGCAGATTGGCCCGAATACCTGAAGAATTTGGTCGGAGGTTTCCTCGATCTGCCGGATGCGCTCCATATAGCCGATGGGCTTGGCGTAGTATTCCACGCCGATCCCGAGCAGGGTGAGAGGTGAGATTTTGAGCAATTCCGCCAGCCGGTTGACGGTATCGAGCTTGATGACCTCACCTTTTTCATACCGGTAGAGTGCGGCGCGGGAAACGCCAAGCCGGGCTGAAATTTCTTCCGCCTTCAGCCCGGATTCCATCCGATAAGCGCGTAGTTGCTGGCCGATTTCATTAAACCGCATCGTTTCAATCCCCTTATTTCGTCGCCCGATAGGCCGCGGGACCATTGGTACGTGTTCTTAGCATAATCTCAGAAACCGATAAAGCTTCCGAATTATGACGATTGAAGCATAAATATCGAAAAATACAACAAAATTTTTAAGGCCACGAGATTTGTCCCATTCGTAAGTGGCCTTGCAGTTAAGGCGACTCATCGTGCATCAGACATTCATGAAATCTGAACGAATTCTGTTGCTGGCGCTAGCCGTCGCCTTGGGAATTGGGTGCGTCTTGATCCTCCTTCCCTTTCTACCAGCTATGCTTTGGGCGGCGATCTTGGTTTATTGCCTCTGGCCTGTTTACGCCGGGCTGACGCGGCGCTTGCGGCCGAGCTTCGCGGCATTTTTCATTACCCTTATCGCCGCGGCCATTGTCCTCGTTCCGCTGGTGCATCTGGCGATGCTTGCGGCAAAGGAAGCGCGCGCCAGCCGCAGTTGGGTACAGGACGCGATGCAAAACGGGCTCCCCCCAGCACCAGCGTTCCTGGCGAAAATTCCACTGCTCGGCAGTGTGTTGACCGAATTTTGGAATGATTCGGCGGATGACCTGGGGGGCGTCACCGGTACCATTCAACCCTTGCTGGGCACGTTGGCGCATTCCGGTTTCAAGCTGGCGGAGAAGATTACGCACGGGCTAATCGGAATCGTGGTCGCGCTGTTCATCGCCTATTTCTTCTTTCTGACCGGTGCGCAGATCATCCTGCGAATGCGTATGCTGCTGGTGCGAATCATGAATGAGAACCGGGTGGAGGATTTGCTGAGCCTGGTCGCCAGCACCGTACGTGGGGTTGTTTTCGGCATTGTCGGCACCGCTGCATTGCAGGGAGTGCTCTACGCCATAGGGTTTGAGGTTGCGCGAGCGCCGCAAGCTTTGCTGCTGGCGGCTCTGGCCGGGCTGCTCGCGATCGTGCCGGCAGGCGCGATCGTCGTATATGTCCCGCTGTGCCTTTACTTATTGGCAAAGGGCCATGCCGTTATCGCGCTTTTGCTGGTGATCTATTGTTTTGTCGTGGTCGGAGGGGCTGATTCGATCGTGCGGCCTTTGTTAATCGCGAGGGGCGCATCGCTGCCCTATGCGCTTACCTTGATCGGCGTGCTGGGCGGCGCGATCGCCTTTGGCGCGTTGGGAATTTTTTTGGGCCCGGTGCTTTTGGCCCTTGGGGTCGCCGTGGCGGAGGAATTCGCCGGCCAGCCGCGCGGGGCGTGGCGGCAGCCGTAATTTTGTAAATTGTTAACTTATTTGGGTTAACGAGGCGGAATGGAAGTTCAGACGACAGGTGCAGTTAAACGCAGAGCCGCCGAAAGCCTTGGGCGGAGTGCGGAAGACGATGTGGCGGAGGCCTGGGCGGCCAAGGGTTTCATCGTTCTCGCGCAACGGCTGCGGACCGGCGCCGGAGAACTCGACCTCGTCGTTGCGGATGACAACACGGTGGTTTTCGTTGAGGTAAAGGCACGGCGGTCTATGATGGAAGCGGCTTACGCCGTATCCCCGAGGCAGCAGGCGAGGCTGCTCAAAGCCGCCAACGTTGCATTGGCCACGCATGAAGATTGGCAACGGCCAGAAACGCGCTTTGATGTGGCGTTGGTCAGTAATGGCACCATTGAACACATCGAGAACGCTATCTGGTATCATTAGATCCGGATGACTTCGGCTCTACATATGTAACAGAGGGCGATTTAGACATCAAAGCGAACCATAAATGGATCGATTTGATGTCATCGCGCTCTAGCCCCGAACGCGGCGAGCAGCCGCGCATGGGCGCGGGCGCCGCGATGGAAACAAGCCAGCTCGAACTTCTCGTTCGGCGAATGAATGCGGTCGTCATCCAGGCCGAAGCCGGAGAGTAGCGTGTCCAGCCCCAGATGGGTTTTGAAGGCTTCGACCACGGGAATCGAGGCGCCGGAGCCGATGAGCGCTGTCGGCTTGCCGAACTCTTCGGCCAATGCGGCTTGGGCGGCGCGCATGAAGGGCGCATCCAGCCGCACGGCAAAGCCGGGCGAGGCGCCGAAATGCTTGAACTCCGCCTTTGCGTCCGGGTGCAGGCGATCAGTAATAAAGCGCTTGAAGTTTTCGATGATTTTTTCCGGATTCTGGCCGGGTACGAGGCGAAACGTGATTTTTGCGGTGGCTTTTGCCGGGATCACGGTTTTTGCGCCATCGCCCTGGTAGCCGCCGTAAATGCCGTTGATGTCTGCGGTTGGCCGCGCCCAAAGCTGGGCCAAAGGTGGCTGGCCGGTCTCGCCAGCCGGATATTGCAGGCCGACATCGCCCAAAAATTCTGTCGCGTTGAAGCCAAGCTCGCCCCAAGAGGTTATTAAAGACGGCGGTACTGGCATAACGCCATCGTAAAATCCCGGGATTTTGATCTCCCCATGATCATCCCGCAGCGCGCCGAGAACGCGTGTAAGCTCGTTGATCGGGTTGAGCGAGATGCCGCCAAACAGGCCGGAATGCAGGTCTCGCGACGGGCCGTGGATCGTCAACTCAACCCCGGCCAAGCCCCGCAGGGAGGTGGTGATCGCGGGCGTTTCGAAGTTCCACATATTGGTATCGGCGACCAGCACGAAATCCGCCTTCAGGTTTTCGCGCTCATTGTTGAGCAACTCTGCCAGCGAGGGGCTTCCGCATTCCTCCTCGCCCTCAAGCAATATCGTCAGCCGCACCGGCAGGCGGCCATTGATGGCCAGATGCGCCCGGCAGGCCTCCATGAAGCTGACGACCTGACCTTTGTCATCCACAGCCCCCCGGGCGACGATGCGCTTGCCGCGGGGGCCATCCACAAGCTGCGGATCGAAAGGATCAGAATGCCATAGATCCAGCGGATCGGCTGGTTGCACGTCGTAATGGCCGTAGAACAGCACATGCGGCGCATCCGGCCCGGCGGCGTGATGCGTTGCGATGACGCCGGGTAGGCCGGAGATATTCGACAACCTTGCGTCAAAACCCATCTCTTCCAGTGTTTCGCGCGCCCATTGTGCGGCGTCCAGGCAATCCGCCCGGTGCGCCGGCTGGGCTGAGATGCTGGGGATACGCAGCAGCGCGAACAGCCGCTCCAGCGATGCGGACAGGTTGTCGTCGATATGCTTCAGAATTTGTTCCATGGCGCTATCTGGGTGCGGTTTGGGGCAAAAATCAATGCGGCTTGATTCGGGCGCTGAACTCGCCGAATAGGCAGCAGATGGAATTGACGCTGCACAATACCCGGACGCGGGCCAAAGAGGTCTTCAGGCCAATCGACCCGGCGAATGTGCGGGCCTATTTATGCGGGCCAACGGTGTATGACCGGGCGCATATCGGCAATGCCCGCAATGTCGTGATCTTCGATATTCTGGTCCGGCTGCTGCGGCGGATTTACCCGCATGTGACCTATGTGCGGAATATCACGGACATCGACGATAAAATAAACGCGCGGGCGAAGGAATGCGGGACCAGCATCGATGCCGTCACGCAGGGGCCGATTGAAGCCTACCATGCCGATATGGGCGCGCTGTTTGCGTTGGCGCCGGATATCGAGCCGCGGGCGACTGAGCATCTCCCGGAGATCATCGGGATTATCGAGCGGCTGATTGCCGGTGGCCACGCTTATGAGGCCGAGGGGCATGTGCTGTTTTCGGTGGCTTCCGACACAAATTACGGAAAATTCTCGGGCCGGACGCCGGAGGATTTGATCGCCGGCGCCCGGGTGGATGTGGCCCCCTATAAGCGCGATGCCGGGGATTTCGTGCTGTGGAAGCCGTCATCGGATGATCTGCCGGGTTGGGATTCGCCCTGGGGACGCGGGCGGCCGGGCTGGCATATCGAGTGCTCGGCGATGAGTTGGAAGCATCTGGGCGAGAATTTCGATATTCATGGCGGCGGGGATGATCTGATTTTCCCGCATCATGAAAACGAGATCGCGCAATCCTGCTGCGCCTTTCCAGGTTCCGGTTTCGCCAATGTCTGGGTGCATAACCGGATGCTGCTGGTGAACGGCGAGAAGATGAGCAAATCGCTCGGGAATTTTAAAGTGCTGCGGGATGTACTGGACGTGGCGCCGGGGGAGGCGGTGCGGTTTTTGCTGATGCGCTCGCATTATCGCTCCACGCTGGATTTTTCCGATGCGGGGCTAGTGGAGGCAAGGCGGGAGTTGGATCGGTTTTATCGGGCGATTAAGAAACATCCTGATGTTTTGGCCTCGGATGAGGTTCCGGCATGTGTGATCGAACCGTTGCTTGACGACTTGAACACACCGGCAGCAATTGCAGGACTCCATAGTTTAGCTGACGCAGTCTTTTTTGGCGACATGTCAGCAGTTGGTGGTCTGCTTGCTGCAGGCGAAGTACTTGGTCTGTTCAATTTGACTCCCGATCAATGGTTGACCGGCGATGATTTTGATCAAGCTGAGCTGGATCATTTTATAAACCTTAGAATTGCAGCCCGGCAACGCAAGGATTACGCAGAAGCTGACCGGCTTCGCCATGAAATTGAAAAATTAGGGCTCATTGTTGAGGATGGTCCCGGTGGTAGTTCGGGAGTCAGAAAAGCATGACCGGCCGCGATGATGGCGCGGAACTAGAGCCGATCGAGCCTTCTCCCGTTGTAATTCTGGTGCGGCCTCAGCTGGCGGAGAATATCGGCGCGGTGGCGCGGGCCATGGGCAATGGCGGGTTGTTCCATCTACGGATTGTGGCGCCGCGCGATGGCTGGCCGCAGGAGCGGGCTTGGCGGACGGGATCGGGGGCGCATCGGATACTGGATTCCGTTGAGATTTTTGAGAGTGTGGCGGCGGCGGTGGCGGATTTGCACCGGGTGTTCGCGACCTGCCCGCGGCCACGGCATATCATCAAGCCGGTGCTCACGGCGCGGGGCGGTGCGGCGGAGGTGGTGGCGATCGGCGCGCGGGGCTTGCGCTGTGGCGTGTTGTTCGGGCCGGAGCGGGCAGGGCTGGATAATGACGACATCGCCTGTACCGATAGTTTGATCCGGTATGATTTGAACCCCGGATTCATGTCGCTGAATCTGGCGCAGGCGGTGATGATTTTTGGTTACGAATGGTGGCTGGCAAGGCAGGATGAGTTGCCGGTGCGGGCGTTGCAGACGAATGAGACCTCGCCCGCGACGAAGGGGGAGCTGGATAATTTTATGGCGCATTTGATTCGTGAATGCGATGCCGCCGGGTTTTTGAAGAATGAGCAGAAACGTCCTGGAATGGTGCGGAATCTTCGGCATTTCTTCAATCGGGGTGAGGTGACAAGGCAGGAGTTGAACACGATGCACGGCGTGGTTAGCGAGCTGGTGCGCGGGCGGAAATAATGTTCCACGTGGAACGCCTTATGAAGTTCGCTATCTAACGATTTGTTAGTACAGCATATAATTCGCCCGGCGCCCAAATTTGGTAGGGTTTGTTGCGATATAACACTGAAATAAAAATTGATCGGAAAAAGTCATGGATGCCGGCCTTCGCCGGCATGACGATTAAAGAAGCTCCACCGTCACCGGCACATGGTCTGACGGTTGGGGTTTTGCGCGTTCGGATTTGTTGATGGTGACGGAGGCGAGGCGTTCGGCTAGGCGGGGTGAGAGGAGCGCGTGGTCGATCCGCAGTCCGCAGTTACGGTCCCAGGCGCCTGCCTGGTAGTCCCAGAAGGTATAGAGCGTTTCCGTTGGGTGCAGCGCGCGCATGGCGTCGGTCAGGCCGGTCCAGACTAGCGCGTTGAAAGCGGCGCGGGTTTCAGGCCTAATGAGTGCGTCGTTGGCGGGCAGGGTGCGGGGCGCGAAATCGGCATCCGTGGGGCAGACATTGTAGTCACCCGCAAGGATAAAATCCTCGTCAGCGTCCAGCAAGCCTTGAGCATGGGCGCGGAGGCAGTTCATCCATTCGAGCTTATAGGCATAGCCTGTATCTCCGCCGGAGTTGCCATTCGGCAGATAAAGATTGCCAATCGTCATGCTGTCGGTTTTGACTTCGATATAGCGCGAATGCGCGTCGGCCTCGGTCATGCCTGGGAGTTTGCGGAGCGTGATCTCCACCGGCTCCCGGTGCAGGACGGCGACACCGTTATAGGATTTTTGCCCGACAGCGGCGGATTGGTAGCCGAGCGAGGAGAAGGCGAGGGCGGGGAATTGGTGCTCCTCGCATTTGATCTCTTGCAGCAGAAGAATGTCGGGCTGCTCGCGGGCAAGAAAATCCGCGACATGGGATTCGCGGGTGCGGATGGAGTTGACGTTCCAGGTCGCGATTTTAGTCAACGGAAAAAGACGTGCCGCAGCCGCAAGAGGAGGTGGCGATGGGGTTTTTCACCGTGAAATGCGCGCCCATCAGCGAATCTTTGTAGTCCAATTCTGCGCCGGAGAGGAGTTCAAGGCTGATGGGATCGACGAACACGGTGGCATCGCCCGCTTGGATGGTGAGATCATCCGCTTGCCACTCGGAAGTGAGGTCGAATTTATACTGAAAGCCGGAGCAGCCGCCAGCCAGCACCTCTACCCGGAGTGCCTTAGCCGACGGCTCGGATGCCAAAATTTCCGCAACGCGGGCGGCGGCGGCGGGTGAGAGCCGGAAGGGGGCCAAAGTTTCGCTCATAGCCGTAACATAGCGCGGGTGGCCCTTGGAGTTAAGGCCGGTGATGCGGTAAAGCCTCGCGGCATGAAACAGGCCAGTTATGCGGTGCGAGCGGAGGATTCGCGGGGGCGGAAGTTTGGCGAGGCGCCGTCTGACAATCGCAGCCCGTACCAGCGGGACCGGGACCGGGTGGTGCACTGCTCGGCCTTTCGCAAGCTGCAATATAAAACTCAGGTTTTCGTGACGCATGAGGGTGATTTTTACCGCACCCGGCTCACGCATAGCCTGGAGGTGGCGCAGATTGGCCGCAGCATCGCACGCCGGTTGGGGCTGGATGAAGACCTGACCGAGGCGCTGGCGCTGGCGCATGACCTGGGGCACCCGCCGTTCGGCCATGCCGGGGAAACGGGGTTGAATGAGGCCTTGGCAGCATTTGGCGGGTTCGACCATAATGCGCAGAGCCTACGGGTGGTGACGTTGCTGGAGCATCGCTACGCGGCGTTCGATGGGCTGAATTTGAGCTGGGAGACGCTGGAGGGGCTGGCCAAGCATAATGGGCCGCTCGGGAACCCGCCGGAATATATTGCGGCGTTCGATGCGGAATATCCGCTGGATTTGTCGCGCCAGCCCTCGGCGGAGGCGCAGGTCGCGGCGCTGGCCGATGACATCGCGTATAACACGCACGACCTGGACGATGGTTTGCGAGCGGGGTCGTTCGGCTTTGAGGATATCGCGGACCTGCCGATGGTGGGTGATGCGCTGCGCGAGGCACGAGCGCTGACGCCGCAAACCAACCGGGTGCGGCATGAGTTGAGCCGCCGGGTGATCAACGGCCTGGTGCATGATGTGATCCGCCAGAGCGAGGCGCTGCTGGAGGCTTTGGCCCCCGCAAATGCCGAGGCGATTCGTGACGCGGCAGAGCCGGTCGTCGGGTTTTCGCCCGCGATGGCGCAAGCGAACCAGCGCATCAAGGCGTTTCTGTTCGAGAGGATGTACCGGCATTGGCGGGTGAACCGAATGTCTCACAAGGCGCGGATTGTGACCAAGGCGCTGGGAACGCTGTTTCTGGAGCGGCCATATTTGTTGCCGGATGATTGGCGGGTGCGCGCCGGCAAGCCGGAAAGCGAGAGCGCCGCGGTAGCAGTGCGCGATTATGTGGCGGGGATGACCGACCGTTTCGCCATGGACGAATACGCGCGTCTCACCGATCCGTCGGTACCGGCCTAAGGAGTTTTGATGTCTGAGAATTTGTTTGCATTGGTGCGGTCCTGGGTTTTGGAGGAGCTAACGGCGCTGTTGCCGGGGCTGCCAGGGGATGTGCTGGCGCGGGTGGAGCTGACGCCGACGCGCGATGCGGCCCATGGCGACATGGCGAGCAATGCGGCGATGGTCGCGGCCAAGCCCGCGGGCAAAAATCCACGCGAAGTTGCGGGTGCGTTGGCGGAACGGCTGGCCGCGCGCCAAGGCATTGCCAAAGCCGAACCTGCTGGCCCGGGTTTTGTGAACATCACGCTGGATGCCGCGCTGTTGCTGCGGCAAATTCCGATAATCCTCGCGGCAGGGGAGGGCTACGGCCAGGGTGCGGCGCGAGGCCGGGTGAATGTGGAATATGTCTCGGCCAACCCGACAGGGCCGCTGCATGTGGGGCATTGCCGGGGTGCGGTGGTGGGCGATGCGCTGGCGAACCTGCTGGCCAAGGCCGGGCATGAGGTGACGAAAGAGTTCTACGTGAACGACGCCGGGGCACAGGTAGCAGCTTTGGCGCGCTCGGTTTACGTGCGGTATCTTCAGGCGCTGGGCCTGTCGCCGGATGCGTATATCTCAACCGTGCCGGGCGGGATGCAATATGGCGGAGATTACTTAAAGCCGCTCGGCGAGGCGCTGGCGGCGGAATTTGGCGATGCCTTTGCCGAAACACCGGAAGCGAACTGGCTCGATAAGTTCCGCGAGGTTGCGGTGGCCGAGATGCTGAAGCTTATTCGGGAGGATCTGGCGGCGTTGGGGGTAAAGCATGACGTGTTCTCCTCTGAGCGCGCGCTGGTGGCGGCGGGTGGGGTAGAACAGGGTTTGCAGAGCCTGCGCGAGCGCGGGCTGATCTACCGGGGCGTGCTGGAGCCGCCGAAAGGCAAGACGCCGGAGGATTGGGAACCGCGCGAGCAGGAGCTATTCCGCTCGACTGAATTTGGCGACGACGTGGACCGGCCGGTGGCGAAATCTGACGGCAGCTACACGTATTTTGCGAATGACATCGCCTACCATGCGGAGAAGATGGCGCGCGGCTTCACCGCGATGATCGACGTTTGGGGCGCGGACCATGGCGGTTACGTGAAGCGGATGCAGGCGGCAGTGCGTGCATTGGCAACGGATGAAGCTGCACGGCTGGACGTGCTGCTGTGCCAGATTGTGCGCGTGGTGAAAGACGGCGAGCCGGTGCGGATGAGCAAGCGTGCCGGGACATTTGTGGAGCTGCGCGACCTCATCGACGAGGTTGGGCCGGATGCCGTGCGGTTCATCATGCTCATGCGAAAATCTGACGCGCAGATGGATTTCGATTTGAACGCGGCGGTGGCGCAGACGCGGGATAACCCGGTGTTTTACGTGCAATATGCCCATGCAAGGTGCAGGAGCGTATTGCGGGCAGCGGGGGATGTGGATGCGGGCGCGGAACTCGCCTCGCTGAATGCGCCGGAGGAGCTGGCGCTGATAAGGCGGTTGATTGGCTGGCCGCGCATGGTGGAGCAGGCGGCGCAAACACGTGAGCCGCACCGAATCGCATTTTACCTGTATGAACTGGCGGGGGATTTCCATGCGCTGTGGAATGCGGGGCGTGACGATGCGGCGTTGCGGTTTTTGCAGGCTGAAAAGCCCACGGAAACAGCCGCGCGGGTGGCTCTGGTGGCGGCAACCGCGACCGTGCTGCGGTCGGGCTTTGCGGTGATGGGCGTGACGCCGGTTGAGGAGATGAGATAGGCTTGGCTGCACCACGGGACGATGATTTTGTGTACCGGGCCAGGGGGGCGAGCCGCCCGGTGGACCCCGCGGTGCAGCGGATCGCGCTGGGCGCGGGGGGAATCTCCGCGCTGGTGATTGTGGTGGCCCTGCTGTGGAGCGGTGTGCGCGGCACCGGCTTCGGCCCTCCGCCGTTAATTTTGCCGCCGCCGGGGCCGCTGCGGGTGGCGCCGGTTGATCCAGGCGGGCTGACCGTGCCGGAAGCGGGCGTGCAGATCATGTCCGGCGATGATGCCTCCCAACCTTTGGGCCTGGCGCCAACGGGCGACGCGCCGGATTTGCAGGGGTTGGACCAGGCGGCGGGGCTGAACCCGCCCGCGCCTGTGGTTTCCGTGCCAGCACCGGTGCCGAGCGGGAAGGTGATGGTGCAGCTCGCGGCGGCGGCGGACGAGCCGGGCGCGCAGGCGGCGTGGGACAGGCTGAAGGCGAAGATGCCGGATTTGCTGGCTGGGAAGACGCCGGAAATTGTGCCTGCGGTGGTGAAAGGCCAGAGCCTGTGGCGGCTGCGCCTGGGCGGTTTTGCCAGTAACGCGGAGGCACAGGCGTTCTGCGCGCGACTGGCAACGAAGGGCGCGGCCTGCACCGTGGCGGCGTTTTGAAGCCGGTCATTTTGGGTGTTTCGGGCCTGCGGTTGCTGGCTGAGGAACGGGATTTACTGCGGGGACACGGCCCAAGGGGCGTGATTCTGTTCGGGCGGAACATAAAAGACCCGGCGCAACTGGCAGAACTTATGGCAGAGTTGCGTGCGGCGCTGCCAGCGGGCGCTGTGCTGATGGTGGACCAAGAGGGCGGCCGTGTGGCGCGGCTGCGCCCGCCGCATTGGCCGGAGCTTGCTGCTGCGGGGGAGTTGAAAACGGCGGACGAAGCTTTTGCCCATGGCCGCGCGCTGGGCGAGATGGTGCGGGCAGCGGGGTTTGATGTGGCGGCCGCACCCGTGCTGGATTTACACCATGCGGGAGCGAGCGATGTCATCGGCGACCGGGCAATCTCGAGCGGCCCGGAAGCGGTTGCGGAATTGGGCGGCAAAATAGCGGAAGGGATCATCGCCGAGGGTGTGATTCCGGTGATGAAACATCTACCCGGGCATGGGCGGGCAAAGGTGGACAGCCATTTTGCCCTGCCGCGCGTGGCGGAGGCGGATTTGGCTGCAGATTTTTACCCATTCCAGGCGTGCCGGAACCTCCCCTGGGCAATGACGGCGCATATTGTTTATGAGGCGATTGATCCGGAACATCCCGCGACATTGTCGAAAATCGTGATCGAGCGCGTGATACGCGGCATGATCGGTTTCAAGGGAACGCTGCTCAGCGACGATCTGGCGATGCAGGCACTGACCGGCACCCCTGCGGAGCGGGCGGTGGCGGCGCTCGAGGCGGGTTGCGATATCGCGCTGTACTGCCCCGGAGATATGGCGGGGAACCTCGCCGTGCTGGAGGCGCTGTGAGTCCCGGCACCATCGACATCATCATCTCATTGGCGATTGCGATGGTGCTGCACGAGCTGGCGCATGGCGCGGTGGCGCGGCTGCTGGGCGACAGAACAGCGCAAAGCGCCGGGCGGCTGACGCTGAATCCGCTTAAGCATATCGACCCGAGGGGCAGCATTTTGGTGCCGCTGGTGTTGGCGGCGGGGCAATTGGCGGCCATTGGCCGGGTGGATTTCATGTACGGATGGGCCAAGCCGGTGCCGGTAAACCCGATGGCATTGCGGCTAGGCGGCGTGGCGCACCCACGGCAATTGATGGCGGTGGTTGCGGTGGCGGGGCCGCTGACGAATTTCGTGCTGGCGCTGGCGGGCGGGCTGTTGCTCTACACGCAAATCTCGCCGCTGTTTTTGAGCTATTTTATCCTGGTCAATCTCACCATCGGGTTTTTCAACCTGCTGCCAATTCCGCCTTTTGATGGCGGGCGGATCGCGGTGGGGATTTTGCCGCTGCCGCTGGCGCGGGTATGGGCGCGGGCGGAGCGATACGGGATTGTGGCGGTACTGCTGCTGTTATTCGTGCTACCGGCGGTGCTTGGGCAGGCGGGGATAAAATCCAACCCGTTTCAAACCGGGATGACACATCTGCTCGGCTGGGGCGAGAGCCAGGTTTTATGGGTTACGGGGCATGGCAATGGAGAGTGAGTCGCTGGTCTTGCAGCTCGAAGGGTTCGAGGGGCCGCTAGATTTGCTGCTGGAACTGGCGCGAAGCCAGAAAGTCGATCTGGCGAAAATTTCGATACTGGCGCTGGTCGAGCAATTCCTGGCGGTGATCGAGGGCGCGCGGCGGGTGCGGCTGGAGTTGGCGGCGGACTGGCTGGTGATGGCGGCATGGCTGACCTGGCTCAAGTCCCGCCTGCTGGTGCCAGCAATGGGTGAGCCGGAAGACGCGGAAACGGCGGCGGAAATGCTGGCGGCAAGGCTGGTGGATTTGCAGGCGGTACGCGCGGCTTCGGCCTGGATGGGCAAGCGCCCGCAACTGGGTTGGGATGAATTCGCGCGCGGCATCCCGGAAGAATTCATCGAGACGGACCGCAGCCGGTTGCGGCTGGAGATGAGCGGGTTGCTCAGCGCCTATTTGCTGGCGCGGCGGCGGGCCGGGGCGAAACAGCAATACCGGCCCAAGCCAATGGTGTATTTTTCGGTGCAGAACGCGTTGGAGCGGCTGGCGCGGCTGGTCGGGTCGATGCCCGATTGGTCCACGCTGGAAGGGTTTCTGCCGGAAGGGCTGGAAGATGGCTTGCCGCGCCGGGCGGCACTCTCGGCCACGCTGGTGGCGGGGCTGGAAATGGCCAAGGGCGGCGAGTTGAGCTTGCGGCAGGAGCGGAGTTTCGGGCCGATTTTGGTGCGGAAGAGCGAGTAAGAGCGTCCTCTTCTCTTATTTCGTGGGATCGTCCACCCGACCCATGAATAGAATATCGCCGCTGTAGTTTGAGCGAATCAGATAGATAAACGGGTGATCCGCGATGAACGGCACGGGCGGCGGCGGCGGCGGTTGCGGCGGTTCAATGCCACCGATTCCAATCTCCACGATTGCGGTCGCCGCTGCCGCCTCGGTGCCTTGTTCGTCAACTTCAACAAAAGCCTTGTGAACAATTTTTTCAATATAAATCGGCCGGCCGGGGTCATTTGCAATTCCCGTAAAATCAGCTTTCTCAGGGTCGAATGCCGCATTCATACCCAATGATATAAGAGTTTTCTTCAGATCAAATTCGCTATCGATCTGGAATTTTGGAATCGAGATGATTTCTGGAACATTTTGGCTTTTCGCCAGCCAGGCATTAAGTTTTTCGGCACTCAAACTTGCCTCGACAGCCGAGAGGCCGTTCGGGTCGTTGGGGAGAATAATCACCATGGATGTGGAGTAATCGCCGTAGGGGATGCTCAAAATCTTAACGCCATCCGCCTGCGTGAGAGGCAACCCATCGCGCATATTTGTGATGGTCATATTCATCATATCGGCCATCTCGTCATGCCCCGCAGATACATGAAACTTGGCCTGTTTCGTTGCCGAGGGGTCAAACTTTGTATGCCATAAGGCATTGAAATATACAGCGTCCGTCAGCACCATCGGCGGATCGTGCTGAAGCATTTCGGGTGAAACAAGGTTCCGAATTCTGCCCTTGGTTTGCTGGGCGACCCATGCATTAATCTTTGCGCTCGCCCATTCCGGATGCTTGAAATTCACCGGCTGCAAATCGCCGCCGAAACTCTCTTTAATGTTTGCTATAAAAGCCGGATTGAAGCTGTAGCCTTTGTCCCCCCATAAGGCATTCGCAGCTTCAAACGTGAAGCCGCCTTGCTGATATTTCATAAGATTTTGTTGTTCTTTCACGGCGTTCAATAACGCCGCTTGCAAGCCGAGATTGCTGGCGGGACTGTTCAGGATGTTCAAATCCAGAGTTTGGGCGATCTGGTCGGCTGTTGATCCCTTGGCCCCGGCATAAATCATGTCGAGCGCCGTTGCGACGCTGTAAGGAGAGAAAAACAGATTACCTTGGGTCTGGCTGAGCTTACCATACAAATCCACGGAGAATGCGTTTTCAGCCGGAGCCAGAGGGTCTTGCGGCGGCATTTGCGCGTGTGCCTGTAGCGCTAAAACCGAAAGGAGGGCGGCGATAAAAGCTTTTTTCATCGTAACTTTCCTCTTGGGAGATGGCCCGCTAATTACTGTTTGGTTATGCAATATGTATCTTATTCAGGGCCGATAGCAATCCCGAGCCGTTCCGCTGGCATGACGGGAAAAGCCGGGTTAGGCTGGCGTCATGAGTGAGATAGAGGCGATTCGGCTGGCGGAAGCCGTGGTGTTTGCCGCCACACAGCCGGTAACGGCGCGGGTGCTGGCCAATTTGCTGCCCGATGACACGGATGTGGACGCGGTGATGGAAGCACTTGCCGCACAATATGAAGGCCGGGGCGTGGGGCTGGTGCAGGTCGCGGGCGGTTGGCAGTTCCGCACCGCGCCGGACATCGCCCCGGTTTTGCGGAAAGTGGTGGAGCTGCCGCGCCGCCTGCCGCGCGTGGCGATGGAGACGCTGGCGATCGTGGCGTATCATCAGCCCGTCACGCGAACCGAGATCGAGGAGATACGCGGCGCCGCACTCTCCCAGACGACGCTGGATTTGCTGCTGGAAAACGGGCTGGTGACGCCGAAGGGCAGGCGGGAATCTCCCGGCCGGCCGACGTTATGGGGCACGACCCCGGCATTCCTCGCGCAGTTCGGGTTGAACGATTTGCGGGATTTGCCAAAGCGCGAGGAATTGCTGATCGACCCCACCGGCCCGGCGGTGGCCCCGCCCGTGGAGGCCGAGCCGGAAGCATGACGCTGAAGATCACCCGCCAGAGTTTGATGGACGGGACGATGCAGGCACTCGTCCGTGCCCATGCCGAAACATACAAAGACACGCCGCACCGCACCGAGGCCGAGATGGCCGCACTTTTGGAGGAAATTTTGGCCGGGCATGACGAGTCCCAGGATATCTGGGTGTTCGGCTATGGCTCGCTGATATGGAACCCGGCGTTCGAATATGTGGAGAAACGCGCGGCGGTGGCCCAGGGCTGGCATCGTCGGTTTTGCCTGAAGATGTATATGGGGCGCGGCACGCCGGAGGCGCCGGGTTTGATGCTGGCGCTTGACCGTGGCGGCGCGTGCAAGGGCGTCGCGTACCGCATCGCGGGGCGCCAAGTGCAGGAGGAGCTGGGCCTGCTCTGGCGCCGCGAAATGTATGGCGGCGCGTACCATGCGCGCTGGGTGAGCTTGCGGGTTGGGGCGGAAAGGCTGAGGGCCATGACATTTGTGATCAACCGGGCGCATCCGCGCTACACGCGAGAGCTGAGCGTGGAAGAAACGGCGACGCTTATCGCCACGGGCTGCGGCGCGCTCGGCACCTGCCGGGAATATCTGGAGAACACGCTGGCGCATCTCGTCGAGCTGGGGCTGGAGGATGCAGGGTTACGGCGTATTGCCGCGGCTTTGCCGAAGCCATGAGACCCTGCTAACGAACGCGCCATGTTTGGATTTTCCTGGGGTGAGATTGGCCTGATCATGGCGGTGGCGCTGGTGGCCATCGGGCCGAAGGATCTGCCTGTCGCGATCCGCACCGTGACCTCCATGCTGAAGAAGGCGCGCGGCATGGCCGCCGAGTTCCAGGGCCATGTGGATGAGATGATGCGCGAGGCGAATCTCTCGGATGTGAAGACCGAGATCAACAAAATGCGGCAGTTCGACTTTAAAGGCGCCGCCGAGAAGATGGTGGACCCGGACGGTGCGCTGCGGGAGAGTGTGGCGGACCCGCTGGCCACCACGCCGGTGATGACGCGGACCTCCATGATACGGAACGCTTCGGCGCCGGTTGTACCGGTGGAGGAGGAACTGCCGGATTCGCCGGAGTTCATCCCGCCCGCTATTGGGCGGCGCCAGCCTTTGCCGGCATTTTTGCCGCCGGGCATAAAGCGCTGGGGGCAATGAGCATTGGATAACGCAACACCGCAGGACGAGATAAACGACAGGGAGATGCCGCTTCTCGAGCATCTGGCAGAGCTGCGTAAGCGGCTGCTGTGGTCGGCGGTAGCGTTCGTCATCGCTTTTCTCGCCTGCTATCACTTTGCGCCGCGAATTTACGATTTTCTGGCCGCGCCGCTCGCACATGCACTGGAGGCCCGCGGCCAGAAGCCGCAGCTGATCTACACCGCGCTCTACGAGGCGTTTTTCACCTATATCAAAGTGGCGATTTTTGCCGCGGCGTTCATTTCCTTTCCCGTTATCGCGACACAGCTTTGGTTTTTTGTAGCCCCCGGGCTCTATAGGCGCGAGAAGCGCGCGATGCTGCCGTTTCTCATCATGACGCCGATTCTGTTTTTCGCAGGTGGGGCCCTGGCGTATTACGTTATCTTCCCGACCGCGTGGAAGTTTCTGCTGAGCTTCCAGAACACAGCGCCTGGCGCCGATGTGCATATTCAGCTGATGGCGAAGGTGAGCGATTATCTGAATATCGTGATGAAGCTGATCTTCGCGTTCGGCCTGAGCTTCGAGTTGCCGGTGCTGCTGACGCTGCTTGGCAAGGTGGGGATCATCACGTCGGCCAGTTTAAAAAAATACCGGCGCTATGCGTATGTCGGGTGCTTCATTGTCGCAGCGGTGCTGACCCCGCCTGATATCATGACGCAATGCTTGCTGGCGGGGCCGCTGGTGGTGCTGTTCGAATTGTCGGTGATCGCCGTACGGATTGTCGAGCCGAAAACTGAGCCGGAAGCCTAAGACATGCATGATGTGAAGGCCATCCGCGAGGATGCGGCAGGGTTTGACGCGGCGATGGCGCGGCGGGCTGTTTTGCCGATAGCGTCTGATGTGGCGGGCATAGACGATGCGCGGCGCGAGGCGGTGGCGAGGTTGCAAAGCTTGCAGGCGGAACGCAATGCTTTGGCCAAGCGCATTGGCGAGGCGAAGCGGGCGAAGCAGGATACCGCCGCGCTGGAGGCGGAAGGTGCCGCGCTGCGAGCCAGCATGGAGCAGGGCGAGGCGCGCGTGCCGGCACTTGAGTTGATGCTGCGTGAGACGCTTGCGGCGGTGCCGAATGTTCTGGAGCCGGAAGTGCCAGATGGGCGCGATGAGACCGCCAACAGACAAGTGGAGGAATGGGGCGGCAAGCCGGAGTTGGGTTTCAAGGCGAAAGAGCATTTCGAGATCGGCGAGGCGCTGGGCCTGATGGATTTCGGCGCGGCCGCGAAGCTGGCGGGGTCGCGCTTTACCGTGCTGCGTGGCGCGCTGGCGCGGCTGGAGCGCGCGCTGGGTGCGTTCATGCTGGACGTACACACATCCGAGCACGGCTATGTTGAAGCAAACGTGCCGCTGCTGGTGAACGATGCGGCGATGTTCGGCACCGGGCAGTTGCCGAAATTCGCGGATGATCTGTTCAAAACGACGGATGGGCGCTGGTTGATCCCAACCGCCGAGGTGTCGCTGACGAACCTCGTGGCGGGTGAAATCCTCGCCGCCGAGCGGCTGCCGATGCGGCTCGCGGCACTCACGCCATGTTTCAGGTCCGAGGCCGGGTCGGCGGGGCGGGATGTGCGGGGGATGCTACGCCAGCACCAGTTCACCAAGGTGGAGATGGTGAGTATCACGCGGCCTGAGGAGAGTGCCGCCGAACATGAGCGGATGACGCGCGCGGCGGAGGTGATTCTGGAACGGCTGGGCTTGCCCTACCGGCGGATGCTGTTGTGTGCCGGGGATACGGGTTTCTCGGCGGCGAAGACCTATGACCTCGAAGTCTGGCTGCCGGGGCAGGGGATGTACCGGGAGATTTCTTCCTGCTCCAACACCCGGGCGTTTCAGGCGCGGCGGATGAATGCAAGGTTCCGCAACGCGCAGGGCAAGCCAGAGTTCGTGCATACGCTGAACGGCTCGGGCGTGGCAGTAGGCCGGGCGCTGATCGCGGTGCTGGAGAATTACCAGAATGCGGATGGCAGCGTAACCGTGCCGGAGGCGCTGCTTGGGCACATGGGCGGGCTGGAGCGGATTGAAGCGGGGTAGCAAGATGGATTGCTTCGTCGCGCGGATGCGCGCGTTCGTATGATCCCGCTCGCAATGACGAGGGGGCAGTGGCGCGGGTTACTCTTTGTGATGAAGGGGTAAACGGCGGCGCGGGACAAGCCGATTGTAACTGGCTATAGACCATCGGGGCTCTAGGAGAGAATTTGCGTGGTCGAACCAGTCGTGCGGCGAAGGCGTTTCAGCAAGCGATGGATATTCCTGATCCTCATCATTCTCCTCGCCGCGTTCATCTGGGTGCGGCATTCCGGCTCCGGGGCTAAAAAGCACGGCCTGCCGCCGCAGGCGGTGGGGGTGGCAAAGGCGGTGGCGGGCGCAATGCCGGTAACGCTGGACGAACTGGGCACGGTGACGCCGATGGCGACGGTGACGGTGCTGCCGCAGATCAGCGGATATCTGACCGAAGTGCCATTCACCCAGGGCGAGATTGTGAAAAAGGGGCAGTTGATCGCGCAGATCGACCCGCGCCCGTATCAGATCGCGCTGGAAATGGACGAGGCGACCTTGGAGAAGGACAGCGCGACGCTGGCGCAGGCGCGGTCCGACCTCGCCCGCTACGAGCGGTTGCGCGCGCAAAACTCGATCTCCGAGCAGCAGGTTTCGGACCAGGAGTTTCTGGTCGCGGCGGACCTCGCGGCGACGAAGGTGGACCAGGCGAATATCGATACGCAAAAGCTGAACCTGGTTTACTGCCACATTGTAGCCCCCGTGGCGGGGCGGATCGGGCTACGGCTGGTCGATGTCGGCAACTACGTGACATCCGGCAGCACGACGGGGATTGCGGTGATCACGACGCTTGCGCCGACCACGGTAGAATTTTCGGTGGCACAGAACGACCTCGCCCCCGTGCTGGTGCGGCTGGGGCAGGGGGCGCAGCTTGCCGCCACGGCCTATGCCAGCGACGATGTGACCAAGCTGGAAGACGGCGTGCTGACGGCGGTCGATAATGTGGTCGATACCAGCACCGGCATGGTAAAGCTGCGCGCGACCTTCGTGAATGCCGATAATGCATTGTTTCCCAATGAGTTCGTGAACCTGCATCTGCTGGTGAACACGCTGACGAACGCGACGCTTGTGCCGAGCCCGGCGGTGCAGAGCGGCGCGCCGGGAAGCTATGTTTACTTGGTGAACGCCAACAACACGGTGAAGGTGCAGCCGGTGACGACCGGGCCGACGGATGGCAGCAACACGGTGATCACCAAGGGCGTTGCACCGGGCGATACGGTGGTGACGGACGGCGTGGACCGGCTGACCGGTGGCGCGAAGGTGGTTGTTCCAGGGGCGGCGCCGGCGGGGCAGGCGGCGGCAAAAGGCAAACGCCGCCACAGGCGTAGCACCGCAACCACGGCGTCCGCCCAGCAGTGAATCCGTCCCGGCTCTTTATCCTACGGCCGGTGGCGACATCGCTGTTGATGATCGCCGTGGTGCTGGTGGGTCTGGTGGCGTTCAAATACCTAGCTGTCTCCGCCCTGCCGGACGTAGATTATCCGACCATCCAGGTGCAGACCTTCTACCCCGGCGCCTCGCCGGAGGTGATGACCTCCTCCGTCACCGCACCCTTGGAGCGCCAGCTTGGCGAGATGGAGGGGCTGAACCAGATGTCGTCGGAAAGCTCCGCCGGGGCGTCGGTGATTACCTTGCAGTTCAGCCTGGCGTTAAGCCTGGATATTGCCGAGCAGGAGGTGCAGGCGGCGATTAATGCCGCGGGGAATCTGCTGCCCAGCGACCTGCCCGCGCCACCGATCTACGCGAAGGTGAATCCGGCGGATGCGCCGATCATGACGCTGGCGATCACCTCCAAAACGATGAACCTGACCGATGTGCAAAGCCTCGCGAATGCACGGCTCGCGGCAAAGATTTCGGAGATTGCAGGTGTCGGCCTGGTCAGTATCAGCGGCGGGAATACACCGTCGGTCCGGGTGGAGGTAAATCCGCAGGCGCTTGCGTCGTATGGGTTGAGTATTGACAACATCCGCACCGATATCGGCAATTTGAACGTGAATACGCCGAAGGGAAGTTTCTCCGGCCCGGCGCAGAGCTATACGATCAACGATAACGACCAGATTACCGAAGCATCGCAATATGCGAGCCTTGTGGTGGCGTATAAAAACGGCAACCCGGTTTATCTTGGCAATGTGGCGAGCATTATTTCCGCGCCCGAAAATACAGAACTGGGCGCATGGGCGAACCGCACGCCCGCGATTATTCTGAACATCCAGCGCCAACCAGGTGCCAATGTGATCGCGACGGTGAACGCGATAAAGGCGCAACTGCCGGCGCTTACCGCTGGGCTACCGGCGGCGATGGTAGTGGGCGTGATGAGCGATGGCACGACCTCCATCCGCGCCTCGGTGTCCGATGCCGAGTTCGAGCTGGGCTTGAGCGTCGCGCTCGTCGTGCTGGTGATTTTCATTTTCCTGCGGAATTTACGGGCGACGATCATTCCCAGCATCTCCGTGCCGGTCTCGCTCGTCGGTACGCTGGCGGTCATGTATCTCTGCAACTTCAGCATCGACAATCTCTCGTTGATGGCGCTGATCATTGCGACCGGATTTGTGGTCGATGATTCGATCGTGATGATCGAAAACATCTCGCGCTATATCGAGATGGGCGATAATCCGCTCGAAGCAGCCTTGAAAGGCGCCGGGCAGATCGGCTTCACCATCATCTCCCTTACCATCTCGATGATTGCCGTGCTGATCCCGCTGCTGTTCATGGGCAATGTGGTGGGGCGGCTTTTCTCGGAATTCGCCATCACGCTGGCGGTGACGATCATTCTCTCCGCCATTGTGGCACTGACGCTGGTGCCCATGCTGTGCGCGAATTTGCTGCAAGCCAAGGCCGAGCAGCACCCAACGCGCTTCGAGGCATGGAACGAGCGGCAGTTCGACCGGCTGATCGCGGGCTATGGGCGCGGGCTGACCTGGGTGCTTGCCCATGCGCGGCTGACGCTGCTGGTCGCGGTATTAACACTGATTTTGACCGTCGTGCTTTATATTTTTATTCCGAAAGGATTTTTCCCAGTTCAGGATACTGGTGTTATCGAGGGTATAAGCCAGGGCAGCCAAAGCACCTCCTACGCCGCGATGGCCTTGCACCAGCAGCAACTTGCCGATGCGATACTGAAGGACAAAGATGTCGCCAGTGTTTCCTCGTATATCGGCGTGGATGGCACCAATACGACGCTGAGCGAAGGCCGGTTTCTCATCAACTTGAAGCCCAAGGGTCAGCGCCCGTTCGTGACGCAGGTGATTGCGCGGCTGGAACATGAGACCGCCGCGGTCCCCGGTATCGTGTTGTTCATGCAGCCGGTGCAAAGCCTTACACTGAACACGACGGTAGCACCCACGCAGTATCAGTTCGTGCTAGAAGATCCGAATTCGAGCGACTTCAACACCTATGTGCCGCAGCTAATGGCGAGATTGCAGGCGCTGCCGCAGCTTACCGACGTGGCGAGCGAGCTGCAAAGCGCCGGGCAATCGGTGTATATCGACATCAACCGCACCAATGCTGCGCGGTTTGGCGTAACGCCCGCGACGGTAGATGACGCGCTCTACGATGCCTTCGGGCAACGGATCATTTCCACGATTTTCACGCAGACGAGTCAGTACCGCGTGATCATGACGGTAAATCCGGCGAAGATGACCAGCGTGGCATCTTTGGGGGCGGTTTATCTGCCATCCTCTTCGGCGGCGGGCGGGCAGGTGCCGCTTTCGGCCATTGCAACCTTCGCCGTGCAGCCAGAACCTTTGGTGATCGAGCATCTCGGGCAGTTTCCGGCAACCACGATCTCCTTCAACCTCGCCCCCGGCGCGTCGCTTGGCGGTGCGGTGAATGCGATTACGCGGGCCGAGAAGCAGTTGAATTTCCCGGCATCGGTGACAACCGCGTTCCAGGGTGTTGCGGCGGCCTTCCAGAACTCGCTCGGCAACGAGGTGTTCCTGCTTCTCGCGGCGATGATCGCGGTTTATATCGTGCTCGGCGTTCTTTACGAGAGTTTTATCCATCCGGTGACGATCCTCTCGACGTTGCCCTCGGCCGGCATCGGCGCGCTGATATTCCTCTGGCTTGCGGGCGACGGGCTGGATGTCATCGGCATCATCGGCATCGTGCTGCTCATCGGCATCGTGAAGAAGAACGCGATCATGATGATCGACTTTGCGCTGCACGCCGAGCGTAACGAGGGCAAATCTCCGCACGACGCGATTTACGAGGCGAGCCTGTTGCGTTTCCGCCCGATTCTCATGACGACCATGGCGGCGATGCTGGCCGGCGTGCCGCTGATGCTGGGCGGCGGCATGGGTGCGGAGTTGCGCCAGCCGCTGGGCCTTGCCATCGTCGGCGGGCTGGCGGTCAGCCAGGTGCTCACGCTTTTCACCACGCCGGTGATCTATTTGGCGTTCGATGGGTTGGCGCGGCGCTTCGGCAACCGCCCGAACACGGCGGCGGGGGCCAAAGGCGCATGAACCTCTCCGCGATTTTCATTCGCCGCCCGGTGGCGACAACGTTGCTGATGATCGGCATCGCGCTCTCGGGCCTGCTCGCGTATTTCAAACTCCCCGTGGCGCCGCTGCCGCAGATTGCGTTCCCGACGATTTCAGTAACCGCGAACATGGCCGGTGCAAGCCCTGATACGATGGCGGCGACCGTGGCGGAGCCGCTGGAGCGGCATCTCGGCACCATCGCGGATGTGACGGAGATGACCTCGCAATCCGGCGTCGGTACCACGCGGGTTGTGCTGCAATTCGGGCTGAACCGGGACATTAATGGCGCGGCGCGCGATGTCGAAGCCGCGATACAGGCGGCGCGGGCGGATCTGCCGACGACGCTGCGTAGCAACCCGACCTATAAAAAGGTCAATCCGGCGGATGCGCCGGTCCTGGTGCTGGCGCTCACCTCCAGCACCCTCACCCCCGGGCAGCTCTATGATTCCGCCGACACGATATTGGAGCAGCAGTTCAGCCAGATAGACGGTGTAGGCGAGGTGGACTTGGGCGGCGCGGCGCTGCCCGCCGTGCGGGTGGAGTTGGAGCCCGGGCCGCTCAGTAAATACGGCATCGGGCTGGAGGACGTGCGCGCGGCTTTGGCGGCGGCGAATGCGAATTCGCCGAAAGGCTATTTCGATGTGCAGGGCCAGCGCTACCAGATATACACGAACGACCAAGCCACGGTAGCGGCGCAGTACCGGGATTTGGTGATTGCGTACCGCAACGGACAGGCGGTTAAGCTCTCCGATGTCGCGCAGGTGAACAACTCGGTCGAGAATATCCAGAATGCCGGGCTTTATAACGGCAAGGCCGCGGTGCTGGTGATCCTCTATCCAAGCCCCGGCGCGAACATCATCAAGACCGTGGATCAGGCGAAAGCGATGCTGCCTGCGTTGCGCGCGGCACTGCCGCCTTCCATCCAGTTCGGCGTGGCGCTGGACCGCTCGCAGTCCATCCGCGCCGCACTCTCTGATACCGAGCGCACGCTGTTCATCGCCGTGCTGCTGGTGGTTGGCGTGGTATTTCTATTCCTGCGCTCGCCGCGCGCGACCCTCATCCCCGGCCTGGCGGTGCCAATCTCAATCGTCGGCACCTTCGGGCCGATGTATCTGCTGGGGTTTTCGCTGGATAATCTCTCGCTCATGGCACTCACCATCGCCACTGGCTTTGTCGTGGATGACGCGGTGGTGGTGGTGGAGAACACCATGCGGCATCTGGAAGATGGGATGGAGCCGATGGCTGCGGCGTTGCGCGGCGGCTCGGAAGTTAGCTTCACCGTACTCTCGATGAGCCTTTCGCTCATCGCCGTGTTTCTGCCGATATTGCTGATGCCGGGGCTGATCGGACGATTGTTCCAGGAATTTGCGGAAACATTGTCGATCACCATCCTCATCTCGCTGGTGGTCTCGCTTACGGCAACGCCCATGCTATGCGCGCTGCTGCTGCGGCGGGAGAGCGCCGAGCGGCCCCGCAACTGGTTTTTGCTGAAGCTGGAGCAGGGGTTTGCGGCAATGCTCGCTGGCTATGGGCGATCGTTGCGCTGGGCGCTGGCCCATGCGCGGCTAGTGGCGGTTGGCCTGGTGCTGACGGTGATGCTGAACGTATTCCTGTTCGTTATTGTACCGAAAGGGTTTTTCCCGGAGCAGGATACCGGGCTGATCATCGGCACGATCCAGGCGGACCAGAGCATCTCCTTTGATTTGATGAAAAAAAAGCTGACGGCGTTGCAGAGCATCGTGCAGCACGACGCAGGCGTGGCGGCGGTCGCGGGCTTCACTGGCGGGCGCGCGACCAATAGCGGCTTTCTTTTCATCACGCTGAAGCCGCTGGCGCAGCGGCATGTGAACGCCACCGCGATTGTCGCCCGGTTGCGAAGGCCGCTGGCACGTATTGCAGGCGCGCGAATATTCCTGGTGCCCGCGCAGGATCTGCGCGTCGGCGGGCGGCAGAGCAGTGCGGAATACCAATACACGCTGCAAAGCGATGATTCCGCGACGCTCTATGCCTGGGTGCCGAAAATCGTCGCGGCCTTGCAGAAGGATAAATCGCTGCTGGATGTGAACTCCGATTTGCAGCAAGGCGGCCTGGAGACGGATTTGAAGATAAACCGTGCGGAAGCGTCGCGTCTCGGCATCACGCCGAGCGAGGTTGATAACACGCTGTACGATGCCTTTGGGCAACGCAATGTTTCCACGATTTACAACGAGCTGAACCAGTACGAGGTGGTGATGGAACTGGCGCAGCAATACCAGCAGACGCCGGTGGATTTGAAGCGGATTTACGTCAGCACTTCCGGCGGCTCAGCTTCCGGCACCTCACAGAGCAATCTGGCGGCGGGCGCGGTTGTGGCAAGCACCGCCGCGGCCAACGCCACCACCAACGAAACCACGGTGGCGCTGGATTCCGCCACCAACCAGGCGATCAACTCCATTGCATCAAGCGGCAAATCCGCTGCTTCCTCCGGCACTTCGGTCAGCACCCATGCGGAAACGATGGTGCCGCTCTCCGCCTTCGCGAGCTATGCGCCCGGCACCACGCCGATTTCCGTGCAGCACCAGAGCGGGCGCATCGCGGCGACAATCTCGTTCAACCTGCCGGCGGGCGTGGCGCTCGGCACGGCTTCCGCCGAGATCGAAAAAACCATGAGCAATCTGGACGTGCCGCTCACCATCACCGGCAGCTTCGCGGGCACCGCAGCGGCGTTCCAGGCGTCGCTCGCCACCGAGCCGCTGTTGATCGCGGCGGCGCTTATGGCTGTCTATATCGTGCTGGGTATTCTGTATGAGAGCACGATACATCCGCTGACCATTCTCTCCACCATCCCCTCCGCGGGGGTGGGGGCGACACTGTTTCTGCTGGTGCTGAATGTGCCGCTTACCATCATCGCGCTCATCGGCGTGATTTTGCTTATCGGCATCGTGAAGAAAAACGCGATTCTGATGATCGATTTCGCGCTGCAGCTCGAACGCGGAGAGCATCTTCCGCCGGAGGAGGCGATTTATCGCGCCGCGATGCTGCGCTTCCGGCCGATCATGATGACGACCTTCGCCGCGATTCTGGGCGCCGTGCCGCTCGCGGTCGGGCTGGGGCAGGGGGCATCGCTGCGCCAGCCGCTAGGCATCACGATTATCGGCGGGTTGCTTGTAAGCCAGGCGCTAACGCTCTTCACCACGCCGGTGGTTTATATTGGGCTGGACCGGCTGGCCACGCGCCTGCGCGGGCGCGGGGATACCGCGCCGCCGCGCTCCGGCAGTATTGTGGAGGCATGATGAGATTCCCTGTCGCTGGCCTGATGCTGCTTGGCCTTTCTGGCTGCATGGTGGGGCCGGATTATCACCAGCCGAAGCTGGTTGTGCCGCCGGGGTACAAAGAGGCAGCGGGGTGGATTCCCGCAGCGCCCGCCGCCGCCGCGCCGAAGGGCCAGTGGTGGACGGCGTTCGGCGATGCGGATTTGGATAAGCTTGAGCCGCTGGTCGCGGTGAACAACGCCACGGTGCAGGCCGATTATTACGCCTACGAGGAATCGGTGGAGATTGTGCAAGAGGTGCGCGGCGGACTTTTCCCTACCGTGGGCTTGAACGGCAGCGTGACGCGGGAAGGCGGCGGTGCGGGCAGCGGCGACCGGGGCGCGGTAAGCACGATCAGCACCGGCACCAGTACGACGGCGGGCGGAACGGGAACGGGAACCAATAGCGGCACCGGAACAACGGTGGGTGGAGGCACCGGCACGCAGGTCAGCACCGGTTCGCTCGGCGGTGGCCCGCGCACCTCCGGCACATTCGAGGGCAGCGTAGATTGGACGCCGGACATCTGGGGCAAAATCCGCCGCCAGGTGCAGAGCGACGTGAACGCGGCGCAGGTGAGTGCCGCAGACCTCGCCAATGCAACGCTGAGCGCGCAGGCGACCCTGGCGACGGATTATGTTTACTTACGAACCTCCGACGCGGCGATTGCGCTGTACCGCCAGACCGTGCAGGCGGATAGGCGCAGCCTGCAAATTGCGGAAAACCAGCTGAACGCGGGCGTCGCGGCGCCATCCGACGTCGTGACGGCGCAGGCGCAGTTGCAAAGCGCACAAGCGCAGCTGATCAACGCTGGTGAAGCGCGAGCGCAATACGAACATGCGATCGCGGTGCTGGCGGGCCATGCGCCGGCGGACCTCACCATCCCCACGGGCGCGCTAATGCAAACCGTGCCGGTGCCGCCCGCCGGGGTGCCGAGCACCTTGCTGGAGCGCAGGCCGGACATCGCCGCCGCCGAGCGAACCATGTCGGAAGAGAACGCGCTGGTTGGGGTGGCGGTGGGCGCGTATTATCCAGATTTAAGCCTCTCGGCCTTGGGCGGCTACTCGGCGGACCCGATCGGCGGTCTGTTCTCGGTTGCCGATAGCCTGTGGTCGCTGGGGGCGAGCGTTTCCGGGACATTGTTCGAGGGCGGGACACGCAGCTCCGCGGTGGAGGCCGCGCGCTTTGCCTATGACGAGAGCGTGGAGAATTACCGGCAGACGGTGCTGACCGCTTTCCAGGATGTTGAAACGGATCTCTCCGACTTGCGGATCCTCGGCGAGGAAGCACCTGTGCTCGATGCGGCGGTGGCGACCTCAGCCCGCGGGGTGCAGATTGCCTTGAACGAATATCAGGCGGGAACGGTGGCCTATACCACCGTGGTAACGGCGCAACTCACGCTACTTGGCGACCAGCAGACCGCGCTACAGGTGCAGGAGAGCCGACTGCTGGCGAGCGTCGCGCTGTTCGAGGATCTGGGCGGCGGCTTTACCGCTGCCGCGCTGCCGAGCCCGGGTAAAATCCAGGCCAAGCTGCCTTTCGCGCCGGGTTCCTGAATAAGATTGTAGTTGGGGCGGAACTGGCCTATATACGCGCTACGGCGCTTTTCGTTGTCTGTTGTTGCGTGCTTACTCTGCCTTTCGGCTCGGCGCTTCCCCAACAATCTGAAGAGTATTTCGGCCCGTGTGTTATGGGTCGCTGTTTGTTAGGAGATGCGACATGGCATCAGGTACTGTGAAGTGGTTTAACGCGCAAAAGGGTTATGGTTTCATCCAGCCCGACGATGGCTCGAAAGATGTGTTCGTGCATATTTCGGCGGTCGAGCGCTCCAGCCTTGGCACCCTCAACGAGGGCCAGAAGATCCGTTACGAGATTCAGAGCGGCCAGCAGGGCAAGCTCTCGGCGGAAAATCTGCAAGCCGGCTAAAAAGCTGCTTGCGAATGGGAGGGCGGTGCAGCGATGCGCCGCCCTTTTTTATTGCGGTATCATTGTAGAAAATTCATTTCAAAGTTAGATGTTTCCTTACTTGGCGAGGGGAACATATGTTTAAATTTGCTGTACTGGCTGTATTCGGCGAGTTGCTGGCCGGCTGCACGCAAGCTCCGCCACCGGCGCAATACGCAACCCCCGTGCCCGAACCGGTTGCCGCTCAGCAGACCGCCGCCGCTGGCGCCTATGGAGAGGCATTGCTGCAAACCGTCCGCTTGGACCCAACGCTAGGCCAGATTTTAGCCAATTTCCACGTGCAGCAGCAGCTTCAAGTTGGTTTGGTGGTCGATCCCAACGGCTTTGTGGAAAAGGGCTTCATGGTGCGGTCCAGCCAGCCGCAGCCGGTTGAGCAGGCGGTGCTTGGTCACCTGATCAATATCAACTTTGGCGCGTTTTCCCCCGCAATGCCGCAGCATAAACTCGTTTTTCTGGTGCCGGTCGATCCGCCCGCCGGGTTGATTGAAAATTCGGTTTTCCAGATGAAGTCGATCGTGCTGTACCAGCCGAACCAGATGCTCGTTGCGCGGCTTGGGCCAAACGGCGCGGCGGGGATGGCGAATTATATCAGCCGCATCAACCAGAGCCTGGCGGCGACGTTCAAAAAATTGCCGCTGGAGCCGGGTGTGAGCGGCGCGGTGGTGATCGGGATCAAGCCGCCCGGCTTTGCCCGGGAGGCGTGGGTCGTGACAGGCAAAAATCACTTCTCGCAAGACCTGATTTTGCAGATAAAGATTGCGGCGGAAATTGTGCAGCCCATGCCGGTCTATAACGGCCCGGTCGTGTTCGCGATCAACTTCAATGCCTGGGATGGCGGCGTGCCGGTGACGGATGCAAAACACCCGCTGCCGATGCCGCAGGAATGGTTTGCGGGCGCAGCCGCCGGAAGCAAGCCGGCACTCGTGCCCGATGGAATTTTCGCGCGCATCTGGCCGTAAAAAGTGTACAATCTCGCAATCAATTCGGTCCGCTCGCGTTGATGCGTCATGAACGCCGATGCTCGGCTAGGTAGAGCTGCGGCGTTCCTTCGTAAGCCATTCAGAATAAATGAAATCGCGATTCAGACGAAAGCATTATTGAAAAAAGACGCGACATCGCCCGCCTGAAATGCGAAGATAGGCCATGCGAATAATTGCGTGATGGGTTTGAATTTGAAATTTCGTAAATTTTTAGCCGGTCGCGAGGCCATTTTATGTTTCGTGGCCGTTTTGTGTCTGTGCCTGGTTTGCGACTTTTTTATCGCCCGGTCGAATACTCCCGATTCGGATGGTATGCGGATCTATAACGAGCTTTCCTCCGCCCGCGCCGGACATTTTTTGTTGCCGCATTGGATTCTATCCAATGACAATTTTTACTTCACTGATTTGCCGTTTTATGTGGTTGGCGGTTTTATTTTCGGACACGGTCTGAATCTTACCTATATCGTTCCGTTTTGTGTTTTTGCTTTGCTTCTGGCGGGTTGCTTGCTGCTGGCCGCGCGCGCCGCGCAAAGCAATTCAGAGCGTATTTTTGGGATATTCGCGATATTGTTTCTGCTCGGGCTGCCGTTTGGCCTTGTGCATGAATATTTGCTGCAATCCGCCTACCATGCCGGAACCATTGCCCTCTGCCTTTATGCGGTGCTGTGCGCGCAACCGGCACTTTCTGGGCAACGTGCTAACTGGTTGCTGCTCGTGCCGTTCACTTTGTGTATTTTTTGCGTCGCGGCGAGTGATCCGCTGGCCGACATCTTCTGCATCGTGCCGTTGTTTTTCCTGGTGGTTTTGCGCGCCTGGCTGTATTCCAAATTCCGTCTGGCTGAGTGGGTTTTGTTCGGATGCGCCTTCGCCGCAACCGCTCTGGGCGCCGGCTTTGCTGATGTTGTCGGCCACCATGGCGGATTTACGACAAGCTCCGCTTTCACGTTGGATTTCGTTCCCTCCGCCGGAAGCGCTCTCCGGAATTTCCATGCGGTGGCAGGCGCGATTCAGATTTTGTTCTCTGCCCGCAGCATTGTTCTGCCCGGCGTGTTTGGGCATTCCATCGTCGCGGCAATTCGCTTTATCACCGTTTGTATCGTCATCGGCCTTTGCTTGTTCATCATCTGGCGCGCCCCGCGCGCTCCGCAAAGCGGTGCCGCGCAATGGCTGGTGCTTGGCGCCACTTGCCTCGCCGCAATCGATGTCATGAGCGATAGTTTTACGATGGGGATTTCCGATGGCCCTGGCTTTCCCAACGGCGCCGTCCGGTACGTCACGCCAATCTATGTCTTCATGTCGGTCGCGGCAGTCATCGAGGCTCAGGCGCTGTTCGGAGCCTTATCCCGCCGGCTGCGCTGGGCGGTTATTCTTCCGGCAATCGCTGCCGCCGGAATTTTCTTGGTCTTCGCGGGCGCGGTGGCGGCGCAAATGGTATTCATACCGCCGGGCTACCGCCAGGCTCCGCAATACCAGCTCACCACGTGGCTGGCGCGGCATCACTTCACCTACGGCGTAAGCGACTACTGGACCTCGCAAATGATCCTGGCGCTGAGCCGCAACGCGGTCATCACCGATCCTGTCGCGGTGCAGCAAAACCGCCTGGTGGCGTATGGCTGGCTATGCGATGTTTCGCGGCTCGACCAAGGCTGGCCGCCGCAATTCGTGGTTATCCAGCCGGGAAATCTGTTCGGCGTGACCCTGGATGCGGTGAAGGCGAAGTTCGGTCAGCCGCTACATGTTTTTCAAATTGGCGGTTATATCGTCGCGCAGCTCGCGAAGATTACGAATTAGGGTCGGGAACTTCCCGCTCCCGCTGCACGCCGAGTCCCTTCCGGTCCTTTGCTACGGCTTTCAGATTAGGGGTTCTGATCTTGTCCCGAATGTAGTTTCTTGCCCGGATGAATTGCACGCGCAGGCTGCGGCGGGGCAGGGGGCGGTCCGGCCCGCGCGCCGCAAAATACGCTTTTGCCAGCGCATCATAGCTGCTTGTTTCAAACGGAATATACTCGATAATGCCCGGCGCCTGGCTCTCCGGCAGATACATGTTCTGAAAAAATCTACCGTGGCCGTAACGATGTTCGTCGTAGCGCCGGAGCTTCGCTTCTCGCTGGTTATGGCTGCGGATCACCCATTCGAAATGGACGTAATATGTGTCCAGCGGAAAGCGCGACCATCGATCGATCAGGAATCCTTCCGTGTGCATCGCGGAGGTGTATTCAACATGGTCCGGCCGGAAAAGCCGCCAGGTGTAATCCGAGCCGGGTTGATCCGTGCGGTCTTTCCAATGGTCCGAGCGCCCGTACGCCAGCGGCTTGCCCGGCTCATACCAGGCCCAGCGGCGCGGGATGGCGACGGATTGCACAGCCGCTGGCGGCTGCGGCCCGCGCAGCCGTTCGAACAATTTGCCGGAAGGCACTTCGTCGTCATGGATGAACAGCGCCCAGGGCGTCGTCACACAGGATTTCGTGAGTTGAACGATGCCTTCAGTATGGGAAAAACCATGCACATCCACCACCGGCGCGCCTGCTTTTTCGGCGATCTCCCGTGTCGCGTCGGTCGAGCGGGAGTCGAGCAAAATTACCGGCGTGACGCCGTGCGCCTGGTAATGCGCGAGCAGCGTGCCGATCCAGGCGGCGCTGTCCCGTGTCGGAATGACGACGGTGAACCAGTCTGCCATCGCGTTACGCCGAAACCCTGGCCTTAGGCTTGGCTTTTGCCTTTGGCTTGGGGCGTGCCTTGGGTTTCAGTTTCGGCGGCGGGTCTTTCACCACCGGTGCTGCCTTGGCTTTAGCGGCTGGTTTCTTGCCGCCCTTTTTGCCCTTGGGCGTAATCACCTTGCCCTTTTCCACCAGCAGCGCCACCGCCTCTTCCAGCGTGAACTCCGCCAGCTCCACTCCACGCGGCAAATTCGCAACCATATTGCCCCATTGCGCGTAAGGGCCGAAGCGGCCTTTGCGGGCCACCACGGGCGCGGCATCTTTCGGGTGCGGCCCCAAATCCCGGATGGAATCCTGCTTTTTAGCGATGAGGTCCATCGCGCGGTTGAAGCCGAGATGCAGTACGTCGTCGTCACGGTCCAGCGAGGCGTAAATCGCGCCCATTTTTACATAGGGGCCGAAGCGGCCAACCCCGGCCTCGATCTTCGCTTGAGTTTCCGGGTGCAAGCCGATGAGCCGGGGGAGCGATAGCAGGCCGAGCGCGTCTTCCAGCGTCATCGCCTCCGGGTCCATTCCCTTGGTGAGGGATGAGCGTTTTGGCTTGGCTTTTTTATCCGCCGGGTCCGGCTCGCCCTGCTGCACGTAAAGCCCGTATGGCCCGCGCTTGAGCGTGATCTCCTCCCCGGTTTCCGGGTGTTGGCCCAGCACGCGCATTCCGTCTTTCAGCGTATCGTCCGGATTCTCCCCACCATCAATCGCCAGCTTGCGCGTGTACTGGCAGGCCGGATAATTCGAGCAGCCGATGAAGCTGCCATAACGCCCGAGCTTTAGCCCGATACGCCCATTGCCGCAGGCCGGGCAGGAGCGTGGGTCGGAGCCATCCTCCCGCGGGGGGAAGAAATGCGGGCCTAGATCGGCGTCCAGCGCGTCGATCACGTCAGAAATTTTCAGGTCTTTGGTCTGCGCCACGGCATCCGAGAAATCCGCCCAGAAGGCGCGCAGCACGTCCCGCCATTTGGCATTGCCTTCGGCGATCTCGTCTAGCTGTTCCTCAAGCGAGGCGGTGAAGCCGGTATCGACATAGCGGGCGAAAAAGCTGGTGAGGAAGGCGGTGACAAGCCGCCCGCGGTCCTCCGGGATGAACCGCCGGGCTTCCAGCCGCACGTAGTTGCGGTCCCGCAGCACGGTGAGGATGGAGGCATAGGTGGAGGGGCGGCCGATGCCGAGTTCCTCCATCTTTTTCACGAGCGACGCCTCTGAATATCGCGGCGGCGGCTGCGTGAAATGCTGGGAAGCATCCACCTTGGCGGTTTTTACCGGGTCGGCCTTGTTAATTGGCGGCAGGATACGTGCATCTTCGTCGTCATTTGCCGCATCATCAAGGTCTTCACGGTAGAGTTTGAGAAACCCGTCGAATGCCAGTACGGAGCCGGTGGCGCGCAAAGTCTGGCCCTTGCCGTCGGTCATATCAACGCTGGTCTGGTCCAGCTCGGCGGCCTGCATCTGGCAAGCCATGGCGCGCTTGTAGATCAACTCATACAGTCGCGCCTGCTCGCTGCTCAGCATCCTGGCGACGCGCTCCGGCTTCAACCCGATGTCCGTCGGGCGAATCGCCTCATGCGCTTCCTGCGCGTTCTTGGTTTTGGAGATATATTCGCGCGGCGCCATCGGCACGTAGTCCGGGCCGAAATCGGCTTTGATCTGGCCCCGGATTCCGGTGACAGCTTCCTTCGCGAGCTGCACGCCATCCGTTCGCATATAAGTAATAAGGCCAACGGTCTCGCCGCTGATGTCGATGCCCTCGTAGAGCTGCTGGGCGAGCCGCATGGTCTGCTGTGAGGAGAACCCAAGCTTGCGGCTGGCCTCCTGCTGCAAGGTGGAGGTGATGAAAGGCGGCGGCGGGTTGCGCTTGGTGCGCTTTTTATCGACCTGGGAGACGGTGAAGCTGCCCGCCTGCACAGCGGCCTTGGCGGCCAGCGCCTTAGCCTCATCGTTCAGGTCGAACTGGTCGAGCTTTTTACCGGCGTAATGCGTGAGCCGGGCGGGGAAGGGTGCGCCGCTGGGTGTGACCATACCCGCCTCGATGGTCCAGTATTCGCGCGCCTTGAACACTTCGATCTCGGCCTCGCGCTCGCAGATGAGCCGCAGCGAGACCGATTGCACCCGCCCCGCCGAGCGGCTGCCGGGCAGCTTGCGCCACAGCACGGGCGAGAGGGTGAAGCCGACCAGATAATCCAGCGCGCGGCGGGCGAGGTAGGCTTCGATTAACGGCTGGTCCAGCGCGCGAGGGGCCGCCATCGCGGCCTTTACGGCAGATTTAGTGATCTCGTTGAACGTGACCCGCAGCACATTCACGCCTTTGAGCGCATTTTTATCCTCCAGCATGGCGCGGACATGCCAGGAAATCGCCTCGCCCTCGCGGTCCGGGTCGGTTGCAAGATAGAGCGTTTTGGCGCCTTTGAGCGCGCGGGCGATCTCGCCCATATGCTTGTTGCCGCGCTCGTCGGCCTCCCAGGACATCGCGAAGTCCTCATCCGGACGCACGGAGCCATCCTTCGGCGGCAGGTCCCGCACATGGCCGAAGGAGGCCAGAACCTTGAAAGAATCCCCAAGGTATTTGTTGATGGTTTTCGCCTTGGACGGGGATTCGACGACGACGATATCAGTCAACAACCGTTCCAATCTGGGTCTGCGTGGCGTACCACCCGGTTACCGGCTAGGGTTTCCACCTGTCCGCCAAGTTCAAGTTCAAGGAGAACCGCCGTTACAGCGGCGCTCGACAACTGGCAGCGCCGCGCGATCTCGTCAACACCGACCGGTTCGGCGCCGATGAAGCCGGGGACCTCACGCCTGCCTCGGGCGAGCGCAGCTTCATCCTCGGCGGGGGCTTCCCAATCTGTAATCGGCTCGGCCAAACCGGGCAGGCGGGCCTGGCCACGCTGGGCAAAATGCGCGGGCAGGTTATCGAACACATCGGCGGCGGATTCGGTGAGATGCGCGCCCTGGCGGATGAGGTCGTTGGCACCCCGTGCGCGCGGGTCCAGCGGCGAGCCGGGCACGCCAAACAACTCCCGCCCGGCCTCGTTGGCCAGCCGCGCGGTAAGCAGCGAGCCGGAGCGTTGTGCGGCTTCAATAACCACCAACCCCAACACCAGCCCGGCGATGACGCGGTTGCGCTTCGGGAAATGCCGCCCTTGCGGCGCGGTGCCGAGCGGGGCTTCCGCCACCACCGCGCCATTCTCGGCGATCTGGCGTTGTAGCTTCTCGTTCTCGGGCGGGTAGGGCATGTCCAGCCCGCCGGCGATTACGGCGATGGTTCTGCCGGCCCTGATCGCGCCGGTATGCGCGGCGGCATCGATACCCCGCGCCAGTCCGGAGACGATGACGAAATGCTCGGCCAACTCCGCGGCAATGGCATCCGCGAAGCGCATCCCATTGGCCGAGGCGTTGCGCGCCCCGACGATGCCGATGGAGGGCGCGGACAATAGCGAGACATCGCCCAGCACGGCCAGAGCGGAAGGCGCATCGCTAAGTTCGGCGAGATACGGCGGATAATCCTCGCTACCGAGAAAAATAAACCGCCCGCCTTTCCGGCGCAGGGCTTCCAGCTCGCGCTCCGCCTCGCCACGTGTGGGGATTCTGGGCGCAACCGTGCGGCCACCAGCGCGGGCAAGATCGGGCAGGGCCGAAATCGCCTCAGCCGCCGTCTCGAACCGCGTCATTAGCCGCCGGTAGGTGATCGGCCCCACGCCCTCGGCGCGGACGAGGCGCAGGCGGTCGATCTCCTGGCTCACGCGGTTTTTTGGCCGATGCGCGGTTCGGTGCCCGCGAAAAGCCGGGCGACGTTCGCGCGGTGCCGCCAGAACACGAGCAAGGCGATGACCACAGCGAGCACGGCGGTTTTCCAGGACTGGAAATGCCAGGCCAGCAAGGGCGAGACGGCGAAGGCCACCAGGGCCGCCACGGAGGACCGGCGGAACAAAACCGCGACCGCCAGCCAGATACCGCAGCACACCGCCCCCAGCGGCCAGCACGCGCCGAAAAACACCCCAAAGCCGGTGGCCACACCCTTGCCGCCCTTGAACCCCAGCCAGAAGGGGTAAAGATGCCCCAGAAACACCGCTACCGCCGCCAGAAACACACCGCCATGGTTGTAATACCGCGCGAAAGCCACCACCAGCGCGCCCTTTGCCGCATCCAGCAGCAGCGTGGCGAGTGCTGCGCCTTTGTTGCCGGTACGCAGCACGTTGGTGGCACCGATATTGCCGGAACCGACGCGCCTAATGTCCCCTAGTCCGGCGGCGCGGGTGCAAAGCAGGCCGAACGGCGTGGAGCCCACCATATAGGCGAACACCACCAATAGAAAATGCATCATCCAAATACCCTTTTGCCGGCTTTCCAGGTGCCGAGCACCACGCCTTCCAGCGCCCTGCCGTCGAACGGCGTATTTTGCGCCTTGCCGGGAAGCTGCCCGGCGGTTACGCGCCAGGAGCGCTCCGGGTGGAACAGGCAAAGGTCCGCTGCCGCTCCCTTGGCCAAGCGCCCCGCCGCAACCCCCAGCCACGCCGCCGGACGGGCGGTAAGCAGAGCCAACGCCTGCGCCAAAGTGAGATGCCCGGATTGCACCTGCGCCAAGGTCACGCCCAGCAGCGTCGCCAGCCCCGCGCCGCCGGGTGAGGCCTCGGCAAAGGGCAGGCGCTTGTCATCCGCATCGCGCGGCTGGTGGTCGGAGGCGATGGCGTCGATCGTGCCGTTGGCAAGTGCTAAGAGAATGGCCTGACGGTCAGCCTCCGCCCGTAGCGGCGGCGAGAGTTTCGCATAGGTGCGGTAATCGCCGATCGCGGTCTCGTTCAGGTCGAAATAGGGCGGGGCGGTATCAGCGGTGACGCGCAACCCCTTGTCCTTGGCCTGGGCAATCAGCGCGCAGGATTCGGCGGTGGTAACATGCGCGAAATGCACCGCGCCGCCGGTAAGCTCCGCCAGCCTTATGTCCCGCGCGATGCAAATAGCTTCAGCGGCTGCGGGAATGCCGGGCAAGCCCATCCAGCTGGCACGCGCACCTTCCGTCGCGGCGCCGCCATTCGCCAGCTCGGCATCCTCGGGGTGCTGCACAATCCGCATGTTAAAGCCGCTGGCGTAGGAAAGTGCTCGGCGCATCAGCCGCGCTGAGGCGATGGTTTTGCAGCCATCGGTGAAGGCAACCGCGCCCGCTGCCTTCAATAGCCCGTATTCCGCCAGTTCCTTGCCTTCACAGCCGCGCGTCGCGGCGGCGTAGGGCAAAAGGGTGAGGCTGCCCGTTTCCTCCCCGCGCGTGGCAATCAGCCGCACCAGAGCGGGGTCATCGATGGCGGGGACTGAGTCTGGCAGCACGGCGATTGTGGTGATACCCCCCGCGGCGGCGGCCTCCGCGGCGCTGGCGATGGTCTCGCGGTATTCAAAGCCCGGCTCGCCCAATGAGGCGCGCATATCAACCAGTCCAGGGCATAATACCGCGCCCTCTGCCTCAATAATCTCCGCGCCATCCGGCTTGCCCAGTGAGGCGCCAAAATCCGCGATCATGCCCTCTCGCACCAGCAATTCGCCCTCGCGCAGTTCCTGCGCCGCGCTGTCTAAATATCTGATTTTGCGAAATAATATCATCGATTGCGCGCCAGCATATCCAACACGGCCATGCGAACCGCCACGCCCATCTCCACCTGCTCTTTTATCACCGAGCGGGCCGGATCATCGGCAATGTCGCTGTCGATTTCAACGCCGCGATTCATCGGGCCGGGATGCATCACCAGCGCATCCGGCTTGGCAAATGCCAGCTTGCTCCGGTCCAGCCCGTAATAGGCAAAAAACTCCCGCGATGAGGGTATCATCCCGCCCGACATGCGCTCCTTTTGCAGGCGCAGCGCCATCACGATATCCGCGCCCTCCAGGCCTTCGTGCATTGAGTGATGCACCGTCACGCCTGCATCCTCGATCCCGGCAGGGATCAGGGTAGGGGGGCCGATAACCCGCACGAAATTGCCCATCATCGTCAGCAGCAGGATGTTCGAACGTGCGACGCGGGAATGTGCAATGTCCCCGCAAATAGCGACCGTAAGCCCAGAGATGCGCCCTTTGCGGCGGCGAATGGTGAGCGCATCCAGCAGCGCCTGGGTCGGGTGCTCATGCGTGCCGTCGCCTGCGTTTATCACCGCGGCATCGACCTTTTGTGCGAGCAAGGCCGGGGCGCCTGAGCGGTTATGCCGCACCACTAGCAAATCGCAGTTCATCGCGTTCAGCGTCGCAGCTGTGTCCAGCAGAGTCTCGCCTTTGGTCACGGAGGAGGTGGAGACGGACATATTGATGACATCCGCGCCCAGGCGCTTGCCGGCCAGCTCGAAGCTCGTGCGCGTGCGGGTTGAATCTTCGAAAAATAAATTGATCAACGTGCGCCCGCGCAGCAAATCGCGCTGGGTCTTGCCGGAGCGGTTCAGCAGCACATAGCTTTCGGCCAGATCCAGCAACGCCGTGACGGAGACCGGGTCTAGCCCCTCGATTCCGAGCAGATGCCTGAAGGATGTCATTAAAACCCGGTTAGACCATATTCCGGCGTATTCTGGAAAGAGCGCTCGCGGATAAAATCATTGACACAACCGCAGCGGGTGCCGAAATGAAGCGTGAGAAAGCGCTTGGAGGCGGGATGAAAAACTTTTTGATCGTCAGCATGTTGTGCGGCCTTGGCGGCTGCGCCTCGCTGCAACAAATGACTGACATGGCACCACCGCCACCACAGATGCCGGCCACGCCGGTATTTTTCCAAACTTTCTCCGCGGCGCTTGACGATTCGGCACTCACCGCCATCGGCAGCGCCGCGAAAATGGCCAATGCCGACCCTAACGCCCGCGTCAGGGTCATCGGCGCTGCGGATAGCGTCGGCAGCATTAAGGCCAACAAATACCTCTCCGAAACCCGGGCGCAGGTGGTAGCCGATGCGCTCGCCGCCGATGGTGTTTCGCCGCATCGGATTTATCCGCGCGGAGACGGCATCGCGCCCGCTCCGGCGCCCCCCGGGACGCCCGCGCAATCCGCGCGCCGCGTGCTGATCGAGATTGGGGGCTAGTCGGAAAAGCTGAGCCGCCAGTCGTCGAACCAGCCTTCATGCGCCGAACCATTCGCCATCCAGGCAACTTCGATAACGACCGCGTTCTGCGTCATCCATTTGAACCCGATGACCACGCCTTTGATGGATTTATCGTGGTCGATATAAACCTTGTCGCCGAAATCGAACCGGCTCTCTAATCTTGCGCCCAATGCTGGCCTCCTTTGTTCGCCTGGGCGAAATACGCCAAAGGGCGGGGGGCGCCAAGTTTCGATTGAAACGGTCCGTTAAATGGACGAGATACATCGGATGCAAATACCCATTATCGGAGTGAAGGCGCATTGAGTGACGTGGACGCGCGGACTGCTTTCCAGACGTACTCGCCGCCTTCGCGGTCGTTTCCGCGACTGAACGGGAGGCGATGCTCCGCTCAAGTGTTGCTGACAACGTCGCTTTCTCAAACCCTGGCGTGGATGGTCATGGCCTAGACAGCCTGTTGACGCACATTACCCGCTTCCAGGAGCATTTCCCCGGTGGGTGTTTCAGGATCAACTGGTTACGTCAGCAGCACGGTCAAGTGCTCGCAGAGTGGTCACAACTGAATGGCGACGGTTCCGAGCTTATTACCGCGCATAGCTATGCACGCCTTGACGAGAACGGCCGTATCGCCCAGTTCGCCGGCTTCTGGGAGGCGTTTTAACGCCGCGACCGCCTCCACACGAACTCGTCGTGGCACTTCCTGGCGTTGAGGTGCGCCCGATTTTGAGCAAATTATGCAACGGCCCCAAAACCGACATTGAAGCGGCGAGATAGGCGGAGAAAATTACGCCCGCTTAAAATCGCAGAATCTATATTATGGAAAGTCAATGGGAATCGAAAATATCTTGATGCCCCGGTTCATGCGCGCCATCTGCTGCTCGGCATAACCGTTCCCGAGAGGATTTTGAACATGACATCTCACAGCTGGTTACTGGATGGTCAGGTCGCGATCGTCACCGGCGCGGCGCGCGGTATCGGCCGTGCCACTGCCGAACTGTTGCACGAGCGCGGTGCGCGCGTTGTGGCGAGCGACCTTTCCGAGGCGGTGCATGAGCTAAATGGCGATGGCTACGCCACATTGACCGGCGATGTTGCAGACGAGGATACCGCCCGCCGGACAGTCGCCCTCGCGCGTGAGCGGTTCGGGCGGCTCGACATCCTGGTCAACAATGCCGGCCGCACGCTCAACAAGCCATTGCTTGAAACCAGCGTCGAGGAATGGGATGCTGTGCTCACGACCAACGCACGGGGAAATTTCGTCCATTCGCGCGAGGCGGTGCGGGTTATGGCGGCGAACGGCGGCGGCGCAATCGTCTCGGTGGTATCGGTGGTCGCCACGGTCGCCATGAAGGAAATGTCGGCCTACGCAGCTTCCAAGGGCGCAATAACGCAACTCGTGAAGGTCATTGCCGCTGAGTATGGCAGCAAGCGCATCCGCGCCAATGCCGTGGCGCCTGGTGTTGTCGAGACCGATATTCTGCAAAGCACCGGCGTTGAAAATAGCCGTGCAACACTGGCGGCCTATGGAGACGCGCACCCGATCGACCGTGTTGCACAATCATTCGAGATTGCCGAGGTGATCGCCTTTCTCGCTTCGCCCGCTTCCAGTTTCATAACCGGCGCGCTGATCATGGCAGATGGCGGCTACACCGCCATCTGATCCCGCGGGCTGCTCATATGCGCGATGGCCGCGCTGATCAGCCGGTCGATCACCGCGATCTCGGCTTCATCACGCGGCGCATAGACCATCATATAGGTTGATGGCAGCCCGAGCGTGACGCCTGCCAGCCCGTGACGTTCCGCCCAGCCGGCCTTAATCGCGGCGTTGGCGTCAGCGGTGCTTAGGATCATGTGCATCGAGCCATCGGACGGGTGAATATGGCCTATCTCCCCATGGCTCGCCAGCGCATCCGGATGGCCGCATTCCGGGCAGCGCAGCGTAATCGCCGGGTTATGCTTCTCAAAGTAGCTCAGCTGATAATACAGAACATCCTCCCGCGCGGAGACCTTGGCGTCGAAAACTGCTTTCAGCTTCGCGCGAAGCCCTGCATCCGCCGTTTGGCTTAGCTGCCGGTGCGGCACGGGGTGCGGGCCGATGCGCGGGCGCCTTCCGGCGCGTTGGGGTAAATCGGCCAGCATATGCAAGCCGTTAGCCTCCGCGTGCTCCGCCAGCGGGTTGCGCTTCATCAACCGCCACTGCGTCGTTTTAAGCCAGCCTTTAAAGGTCGGCGGCAGGCCGCCAGTGCCAAGCGAACGCCAGGCGCGGTAATCCGCCGCCACCCAGGCTGCGGCAGCGGCGACGCCCAAGGCCACCAGCACCGGGAGTTTACGTGCCATATTCTCGTCCTTTCAAAAATCTATCGCCATGCCGTCGAACCCCGGTTCAATATGCGGCGGTAGCGATTTCACGAGGCTCCGGTAGTCCATATCCGGCCCGAGATGCGTCAGAATAGTGCGCCGGGGGTTGAGCCTGTGAACCCATTCATGAATCTGCTCCAAATTCGCGTGGGTCGGGTGGCGGCCACCGCTGGTAAAGCAGTCAATTACCAGAACATCGAGATTTTCCAGCGCGGCCAGCGCCGCATTATCAAGCCGCACGACATCCGTACAATAGGCAAAGTCATGCACCCGCAGGCCAAGCGAGCGCGTATAGCCATGGTCCTGGTCGATGAGTTGCACCGGCAACCCTAGAATATCAAAGGTTTCGCCAGGATGTACCGTATGCGCCTCCAGCACCGGACGGATAAAATACCCCCCGTTATAGGGCGCAAAGGCGTAGTCGAACCGCTGGCGCAGCTCTGCCCAGGTTTTGCCATCGGCATAGGCTGGCATCGGCACGCCCAGCAAGCGGTTGAGAATGCGGATTTCATCCAGCCCTGCGATATGGTCCGCATGGGAATGGGTGTAGAGCACGGCGTCGATCCGCCCGAAGCCCTGCGCCGTGAGTTGCGAACGCAAATCCGGCCCGGTATCGACCAGAAGCCGTTTACCCTCCGGCGTTGCAATAACGATGCTGGCACGGGTGCGGCGGTTGCGCGGCTCGTTGCGGTCGAGCGCGCCCCAATCGCCGTAACCATCCTCCCCACCGATTTGCGGCGAGCCGGCGGAGCCGCCGACACCGAGCAGCGTCACGCGCATTAGGAATCTGTTCCTAGAACGACCTTACGGAATAAATTCCTAAAGTTAGTCGTTGTGACCGCGGCGATTTCCTCGAACGAAAGCCCTTTGATCTCTGCGAGCTTTCTCGCGGTATGCTGTGTGTGCGCCGGCTCGTTGCGTTTACCTCGGAATGGCACCGGCGCGAGATAGGGCGAATCCGTCTCCACCAAAATTCGCTCCAGCGGAATATTTCCGGCTATCTCCCGCAATTCCAAGGATTTTGGAAAGGTGATGATGCCGGAGAATGAAATATACCCGCCCATCTCCACCGCCGCCTCGGCCAGTTTTCGGCTTGAGGAAAAACAATGCAGCAGGAAAGGGAGATCCCTGCCCCCTGCCCGTTCCTCGGCCAGAATACGGGCGATATCGTCATCGGCGTCCCGCGCGTGGATTGCAACCGGCAGCCCGGTGGCTTGCCCGGCGCGAATATGCGCGCGGAAACTCTCCTGCTGAATATCCTTCGGCGCCTTGTCGTAGAAATAATCCAGCCCGGTTTCCCCAATGCCGATGACCTTGGGATGTTTAGTAAGCGCGGCAATCGCCTTTGGCGTGGCGATTGGCCCGTCCGCCGCGTGGTTCGGGTGCACGCCAGCGCAGGCCCAAACATTCTTGTGGTTTTCCGCAATCTCAATGGCCTGGCGGGACTGGTTGAGCGTCACGCCGATCGTCACCATCTCTTTCACCCCGGCCAGGCGCGCGCGCTCAATCACCTCTGCCTGCTCACTCGGCTGGGAAAAATAATCCAGATGGCAGTGGCTATCGACCAGCACTAGGCAACGGCCTCGACAAAGCGCGGGAAAATCCCGGCGGGCGCCGGGAGCGCGGAGCCTTCCACCAAAGCTTCCTCCAACGCCGAAAACTGCCGCGCGCCGCTCGCCACGCCAAGCTGGTCCAGCAGTTTTTCCATGCTGTCCGGCATGAATGGCTGAAGCAGAATGGCGGCAACACGCAGCACGGAAACCAATACGAACAGCACGGTGTTCATGCGCGCCGTGTCGGTTTTCCGCAGGCTCCAGGGCGCTTGGTGGTCGATATAGCCATCGGCGGCGCGAACCAGCTTCCACACCTCGTCGAGCGCCTCATGGAAGGCGAGGCGCTCGATAGCGCCCCTCACCTTCTCCGGCAGCGCCGTGGCGGTCTCGAGCAGCGCCTTATCTGCCTCAACCAGCGCCCCACACTGCGGCACAGCGCTACCGGCGTTTTTGGCGATAAAGGAGAGCGTGCGTTGCGCCAAATTGCCGATGCCATTCGCCAGCTCGGCATTGGTCCGGGCAATCAGCGCCTTGCGTGAGAAATCCCCGTCATTGCCGAACGGCACCTCGCGGAGCAGGAAAAACCGTACCGTATCCAACCCGAATTCATCCACCAGTGGCCGAACGTCGATAAAATTCCCGGTTGATTTGCTCATCTTTTCGCCCTCGACCGTCCACCAGCCATGGCTGAACACGCGCTCCGGCAGCGGCAGGCCCGCCGCCATGAGGAAAGCCGGCCAGTAAACTGCGTGAAAGCGGATGATTTCCTTGCCCACCAGGTGCAGGCTTGCCGGCCAGTAGGCAAAGCGCGGCGCTGCCTCATCCGGATAGCCCAAGGCGGTGAGATAATTCACCAGCGCGTCCAGCCACACATACATCACATGCTTCTCGTCCCCCGGCACGGGGATGCCCCAGGAAAAGCTGGTCCGGCTGATCGAAAGATCGTTCAGCCCCCCGCGCACGAAGGACAAGATTTCGTTACGCTTGGCGGCGGGCGCGATGAAGCCCGGATGCGCCTCATAAAACGCCAGAAGTCTATCCTGGAACACACTGAGTTTAAAGAAATACGACGGCTCGACCACCCACTCCACCGGCGCGCCGCTGGGCGCTCTTTTCGTCCCGTCCGTGCCAATGACCAGTTCGTCCTCGTCGTAGAATGCCTCGTCGCGCACGGCGTACCAGCCCTCGTAAGCGCCAAGATAAATCGCCCCCGCCGCCTCCAGCCGCTGCCAAAGCGCCTGCGTGGCGGCTTTATGCCGTGGCTCGGTGGTGCGGATGAAGTCATCGTTCGAGATGTTCATCGCCCGAGCCATGTCCTTGAAGTCCGCGGCCACTTTGTCGGTGAAGCTCTGCGGGTCGATGCCGGCCGCACGTGCCGCCGCCTCCACCTTCTGCCCGTGCTCATCCGTCCCGGTGAGGAAAAACACGTCATAGCCATCCAGCCGCTTGAACCGCGCCAGCACATCGGCGGCGGTGGAGGTATAGGCGTGGCCGAGATGCGGCGCGCCGTTCACGTAATAAATCGGCGTGGTGATATAGAATTTTGGCTTGGTCATGTCCCGTGCAACTGGCTGAGCGCCACGACAACCGCGGCGCGTTTGTCGAGGTTGAGGCCGATGACCTCTCGCTCGAGCTTGCCCAACTCCTGCCAGAGCGAAACATTGCCCGCAAGCCGCGCGGGCGGCTGGCCAGACCTTGCGGCGGCGCGGGTTTGGGAGGCCAGACCGCCGCGCAGCAGCGCGAAAAACGGGGCGAATTTATCCACGCCCTCCACGGATTTCGCGACCGTATCCGCGATGTTCTGCACGCGCTCCGGCGCCACGGGGCCAGCCAGCGCCTCCTCCACCAGGCCAGCGAGAGATAACCCGCCCTGCGCCGCGAGACTAAGCGCCGTGCCAATACTTCCCTCCGCCAGCCCGGCCAGCCGGGCGCGCTCATCCGCTCCCAGGCTGGGCGCAAAGTCCGCGAGCAAGCTGTCCACATTAGCATCCGAAAGACCGGCAAGCCCCAGGCTGCGGCAGCGGCTGCGGATGGTCGGCAGCAAGCGCCCAGGTGCGGAGGTGGTGAGCAACAAAATCGTTCGCTCCGGCGGCTCCTCCAGCATTTTCAGCAGCGCGTTGGCAGCGTTCGGGTTCATGTCCTCCGCGCCATCTACCACCGCGACGCGCCAGCCACCCTCTGAAGCCGTCTGGTGCATCCGATGAATGGCTTCACGTATCGTCGCGACCACAATCTCCGACTGTAGCTTATCGGTTTTCTCGTTTATCCGCCGTTCGATCGTGAATAAATCCGGATGCGACCCAGCGGCGACACGGTGGAAAACCGGATGGTTGTTGGGCACCGATAAATCCGGTGCAGCGGCGCCCGCCAGCAGCCAGCGCGCGAAGCGAAACGCCAGCGTGGCCTTGCCGATTCCGGCCTGGCCGGAGATCAGCCAGCCATGGTGGAGCTTACCCGACCCGGCGGCATGAAACAGCGATGCTACCGCCGCCTCATGCCCCTTGAACGCCGGATTACCGCGCGGCTCGATCAACGCCCCGCCCGCTCGCGTATCGCCTCGCGCATAAACGCCGCCACCGCCTCCGGGGCTTGCGCGCCATCCACTATCACGCAGCGGGAAGGTTCGGCCGCGGCGATGGAGCGGAAACCATGCGCAATGCGGGCCATAACCGCTGGGCCCATGCGTTCGTAACGGTCGGTAGGCTGAGCGCGCGCTGTCAGCCGGGCCTTCGCCAGTTCGGGGGAAACTTCCAGCATAAAGGTGACATCCGGGTTCAGGCCGACGAACCTGATGAGGCTGGCAACCGCCCCGATATCCACCCCTTGCCCGTAGCATTGGTAGGCCATCGTCGAATCATAATACCGGTCGCAGATCACTACCGCGCCCCGCGCCAAAGCCGGGCGCAGGACCGTGGCAACATGGTCCGCCCGCGCCGCAAAATGCAACAGGGTCTGCGCCAGCGGATCAAGGTCAAGCTCTGCGTCCAACAACAGAACGCGAATTGCTTCCGCCCCCGGCGTACCGCCTGGCTCGCGCGTCAACACGACATCGTCTCCTCCAGCCCGCAGCATGGCTGCAAGCCGTGCCGCGGCGGTGGATTTGCCAGCCCCCTCCCCGCCTTCCAGCGTAATGAAAAGCCCTGGCCGCTTAATCATCTAACAATAATTTCCGGGTCCGGAATGCCGAGGCTCAAAATCCGCTGCAAGGCCGCGTCCGCATCCGCCACGGAATGATACGGCCCGGCGTTTACCGAATAAAGCGTGCGCTCCCCGGCAAAAACCGGCACGATATTGGCCGGAATACCACCGAGCCGCGCCTCGATGCGGTAGGCGTCGTAGCGGCTGCCATAGCCCGGAATTTGCACATAGAGCGGGCCGGGCGCGGGCGATGTGATGGAGACGTTGCCGGAAAGCTGCACGGCGGGAGCCTGCGCGGCGTTATCCTGCGTGGGGTTAAGGTTCTGCACAGCCCCGCCAGCCGAACCCGGTGCTCCCAGGCTCTGCGCGGTAATGCCCGCCACGGGTGCGGCGGTCATCTTCGGCCCTGCACCCAAAGCGCCATCCAAAGCCGCGGATGCGTCCTGGTTCAGCTTCACCTCAACCTCCACCACGCCGCCCTGCGGGTAATGCAGCAGCTGCGCGACATGCAGCGAAACGGCGATCACCCGGCCTGCGATATTTGGCCCGCGGTCATTCACCCGCACATCGACCGAGTAACCATTCACGAGGTTTGTGACCGTGACGATGGAGGGCAGCGGCAGCACCGGGCTGGCGGCAGCGAGCGCATCCGGACTGTAAAGCTCGTTATCCGCCGTGTAGGGGGGGGCATTAGGGCTGATGACGGTGGAAAGGCCGGTAACATCGTAGCTGTTGAAATTTCGCGGATAGCGCCATTCCCCTCCGGCCTGATACGGGTTGCCGATGGTGAACGTTACAGGCCCTGGCGCTGGGGGCGCCGGAGGCGGCGGCGGTTGCGCGCAGCTGGCCAGGACAGCGAAAAGACTGAGGATATAACGGTTGATCATGCGACCAGCACCATGCGCCCCAGCGCGCCCACCGCCAGCGCATAGTAATCAGAGGCATTATAGCGGCGGATCACGTTAAAATTCTCATACACCAGGAACGCCTGCCCGCCCGCGCCGTCCGGCAGCAGTAAGGCGCTGGGCGTGTCCATCGGCAGGTCCATCGCCCCCGGCAGGCGCTGCACGCCTGTGCCGAGCCAATGGTCCAGCGGCTGCACAAAGGCGCGCCCAGTCAGCGCCACGTTGATACTGGCAGGCGCCAGCACCGGCTCGCTCGATGGCTGGCCCGGCTGCCAGCCGGCCTTGGCGAGGTAGTTGCCCATGGAGGCCAGGGTGTCGGCGTCCGAGCCCCAAATATCTGCCCGCTTGGAGCCCGAGAAGGAAATGGCTGTGGAGAGATACACACTCGGCATAAACTGCGGCTGGCCCATCGCCCCCGCATAGGAACCGATGAGGTTTTGGCCCGGCGCATCGCCATTGGCGACAATACGCATGGCGGAGATCACCTGCCCGCCAAAGAAGCTGCTCTGGCGGTCCCAGGCAAGCGTCGTCAGCGCGTCGATGACGTTAAAATCGCCTTGAGTGGTGCCGTAATTCGTCTCGATACCCCAAATACCAAGCAGGGGTGCTGCGGCAACGCCAAACCGGCCCATGACCGCATTTAGCAAGGTCTGGCTGGCGGCGGCCTTGTTTATCCCCGCCTCAATGCGCGTGGGGTTGAGGATATGCGAGGAATAGGTCGCCCAGGTCTCAGTAAATTCCGGCTGATGCTGGTCAAGCCGCAGCACATCGGCATTCGGCGTGAGGCTGCCGGTGGTTTGCTGGATAATGGCCTCGGGGATACCGTCCCGCGCCGCGCGGGCCTGGAGGCTGGCGAGAAAGCTGGGGAAATCCTGCGCCAGCGCCCTGCGCGGCAGGGCAAGAGCGAAGGGAATGCCGGAAAGGAGGGTGCGCCTGTGCATGGGCGGGACATTGCCACGGCGCGGCACCGCGCCGCAACATGCGGATGACGAAAGCCTGCTTCGCCGCGCTTAAAACCGCCCCGAGATCGCCACCGAGCCGTACTGAAACGCCGGGGCGGAATTATGAAACTCTGGCGTCTCGAAAACCTCTGTCGCGGTCAGGCGGAAGCCGTATAGCAGCACCGCGGCCCCTACCTCGGCATCGCCCTGCAGCGGCGTGAGCGGCACGCCCCGGCTGCTCTGGAAGTCGTTGCCTTGCACGAAGATATCATGCGCCACGATCCGCCCATCCAGGCCGCCGAAGACATACCAGGCAAAATTCTGCGTCGGCGTATAGGCGTCTGTCCCGGTCATCGCGGGCTGGATCATCGCCGGGCCGAAGTCCGAGTCGAGCCCCTGGCCGAAGCGGACGATGCCGCCCGCCTGGGCATAAATCTCCGTATTTCCCACCTGCGCCGTAACCTGCGGCAACACCTGAAACCCGATGGGGCCAAAGCTGCCGATGTCCTCACGCCAGATCCGCCCGCCCATGAAATCCAGAGTCGGCTCGTTATGCAACTGGTAGCGCCAGCCACGGTTGGGAGTGTCGCCTATGACCTCATGGAAACCATTCTGCACGGACTGCCCCAGCGCGTCCGGCCCGACGACGCCGATGCTCACCTGCGCCAGGCTGCGCGTCGTCGTGGTATCCTGAATCAACGTGGTATGCAGCGCCAATTGCGCCGAGTACGGCATGTCATGCGGGTTGGGGTCGTAAGCCTGCGTGTCGGTGGGGGTGAAAATCACCTGTTGCAGGTCGAATTCCAGCCTTTGCGTGCCCTCCCCGAAAATCTGGTTGCCGAACTGGCTGAGGAAACTGGGCACATCGCCGGTTGGGGTTACGTACCCAAGCCGGATGCCGGAGGTGTAAAGCTCATCCGTGCCGGGGATCGAGGCCGCGTCGTTCTCTACTTGCAGCGTGACGATGCTGCCTGGGTCCGCCGGCGGGCTATCCGCCCAGGCGGCGCAGGGCAGCGCTGCCAAGGTGAGCGCGGGGAGGACCGAGAGTCGCAGGCTGCTGATTTTGTTCATGCATGTTTAATCGGCATGAACGGCGGATTATGCAAGATGTAAATTCAGCGTTCCCGCGCGGTGCAGGATGCGAGGTCGATCAGCCGCTCCAGCACCTCGCTTTCCTGCGCGCCGGAGATGGCGTGTTCGCCGTCGATGAGGAAGCAGGGCACGCCGTTAATCCCCAGCCGATGCGCGTGCAGGTTCTCCGAATGCACGAACTCGGTCCCTTCGCTGGACTTCAAAAACTCCGCCGTCGCGGCGGCGTCCAACCCCTGCCCCGCCGCCAGCATCGTCAGCACCGCGTGGCTGCCGATATCCAGCCCTTCGATGAAATGAGCGGTGAAAATACGGTCAACCAGATCGTCGGCCACCCCGGTCTGCCCGGCGTAGCGGATAAGCCGGTGGGCATCGACGCTGTTCGGCGTGCGGCGGATCTCGGAGAAATTGAACCTTATGCCCTCCGCCGCGCCCAGCTCGGCGATGGAAGCGTATAGCCGCCGCGCGCGGTCTTCCGCGCCGAATTTGCGGATCATATAATCGGCACGGGACATTCCGGCGCGTGGCATGTCCGGGTTGAGCAGGAACGGCCGCCAGACAAGCTCAACTCCCAGATCCTGCCGCCGCTGCAACAGAAAGGAGAGCCGTTTGACGCCGAGGTAGCACCAGGGGCAAACGAAATCATAGACGATTTCGATGACCAGCCGCGCCGGCAATGGGGCGAGGATATTCATTGCCAGCTTCATATAGGGATTTTGAAACTTCGGCGAGTTTCAACGCCGTTATGATTTAGAAAAAGGACCGATTATTTGAAGATTAAAAGCTTAGCGCTATGCCTGTCGGCTTTGCTTGTGGCAGCCGCTGCTTCTGCAAGGCCGGATCCGCCACCTAAACCCTCCGGCCAGGTGATCCACCTGTTCAACCCGGCCCTGCCCCGCGCCAGGATTTTGCATGAGATGTTTGTAACCGGAGCACCGGGCCAAAAGCCCGGCGCCGCGATTCCGAAAGGGCGGGGCGGAAGGAACTAGACCCGGATGACTTCAAATGGAATCGCGTTGCGATCCCAACTGAAGTCCGAATCCGGCTCTACATATGTAATAGAGGGCGATTCAGACATCCAAGCGAACCATAAATGGGTCGATTTGATGTCATCGGGCTCTAATCCTTGGCGCGGAGTTGGCTGGCCCGCTGTTCAAGCCTCTGGGCAAATTTATCCATATGCCAGGCCTGGATGTCATAAAGCGTCACATAACCCCGGTGCTGCGTGTCGATCGCGGTAAAATTATCGGCAACGCGGGGCATGTTTCCGGCTTTGGCCTGGGCCAGCGTCAGATGGCCGTCATGGGTGGTATTGGCGGCGTAAAATTTCTCGAGAAACATCATCGGGCCGTGGCGATGGCCGCAGTGGCCATGATGGCCATGCGGAGCAGCGGGCGGGCTGGCCGCAGCCTGCGCCAGCGCGAATCCGGGCAGAATGGTAAAGCTGAGCAGGGCGGCGGCAAGAGAACGGCGCATCTTAGAAAACTCCAGTTGTTGAACCGGCGTTTTATGCGCGAAGATTGTAACCCTTTAATATCAGCGGCGTAACCGCCCAAAACAAAAACGGCGCCCTTTGTGAGAGCGCCGTTCGATCTGCTTCCTGAAAGAATTACCGCGAGTAGTACTCAACCACCAGGTTCGGGTCCATCTGCACAGGGAACGGCACGTCGCTCAGCTTCGGTGCACGCAGAAAGCGGCCTTTCATCGCGCGATGATCGACTTCCATATATTCCGGCACATCGCGCTCACCACTCTGCGCGGCGTCCAGCACCACGGCGAGCTGCTTGGATTTCTCCCGCACCTCGATCACGTCGTTATCCTTGACCAGATAGGACGGGATGTTGACCTTCTGGCCGTTGACCATGACATGCCCATGGCTGACGAACTGCCGCGCCGCGAAGGGTGTCACGGCGAATTTCAGGCGGTAGATCACCGCATCCAGCCGGCGCTCCAAAATCTCGATGAGGTTTTCCGAGGTATCGCCTTTGCGGCGCACGGCTTCCTCGTAATATTTGTAGAAGGATTTTTCGGAAATATTGCCATAGTAGCCCTTCAGCTTCTGCTTCGCCATCAGCTGCACGCCATAGTCGGATGGCTTCTTGCGGCGCTGGCCGTGCTGGCCGGGGCCGTATTCCCGCTTGTTCACCGGCGATTTCGCGCGGCCCCACAGGTTAACGCCCAAACGGCGGTTGATTTTATACTTACTCTCGGTGCGCTTGGTCATGGCGCTTTGCCTTTTCTGTTAAAATTCCGCCAGTAGTCCCTCTCTGCAAAAGCAAAAAGAGCGGGCGCAGGCGACCACCGCCTGTCCGCGTTCCCGGCAACGTCCGCGCCCTCTACAAGCCGCGCCGTGCAGGGTCAAGCGGCTTCACCCAGCTTTGTACAATGGCGGCGAGCGGGAGCGATACTTCCGCTGAGGGCTTATCAAGTGCCAAGGCGGCGACCTTGCCCGCCCAGTTTCCCGCATCGCCGGGGCCGCGTGGGTAAAATCCGGCGTTGAACCGGATCCCACCTGCTGCGCTCAAGCAGATGCCAAGCTCCCGGCGGTCTTCGGACTGCGGGTTGGTGTCCGCTGGGCTGGCGACGCCGGAGATGAGCGTGATCTCCCGCACCGGGCTTTTAAAGACAAACCTGGCCGTGCGCCCGATCATCTCCGGCAGCGCGCTCTGCCCCGCGCCCACCGCGCGCAGGCTTGGCCAATATGTCAGAGAGAATCCGGCATCCAGCGCGATGCTATGCAGGCGGCGGCGCACGGCGGCAAGCCGCGCCCCGCGCGTCACACTCTCGGCAAACGGCTTGCGCGCGGGGGAGCGGCGGCCGGTTTCGTGATACAGTCCGCCGCGATTGCCGGAGTCAAAATATGACTCACATGGCAGCCCTTCCGCCAGCAGAATATCGTGCCGGTCGAGCTCGACATGGTAATAGGTTGTCGCCTTCGCCGTGGTGTCACGGATGATCGTAGCGCCGTTCACCAGATGCGTGGCGGGGATCAGCACCCCATCGGCATATACACAATGCAGTGGGGAAAGCCGCAATAGGCGCGCCGGCAGACCAGGCCCGAACGCACCGGGCAGAATCACCACCGGAAACGCCGCCTTCGCCGCCCGTTGCCCAAGGTCCAGCGTGCGTCGGCCGATCCATCGCACCGGCTTGGCAGCGCCTGAGGCCGTAATCAGCGGGTCGCCGGGCTTCAAATCCTCAACCGGGCGGTAGCCATGCGGTGTGAGCAACCGGGTGCCACGCGCGTAGCAAGGCAGCTCCCCACCGAGCGTGACGAGCGACCCGCCTGCCCCATCCGAGACGATGCTCAACCCTGGCTGCCCAGGCGCGATCTGAACCCCGGACATTGCGATCGTGTTGCCCAGGCTGTCCCTTACGTACATCGCGACACCCTGGACCGCGGGGTCATTCGCGACGATCGCCGAAAACGACACCAGGGACGGCGCGACGCCAACGAGGTCCACCGCATCGGTCGCGGTAAAATTCGACACGCCGGAGGTAAATTCGTCCGGGTCGTCCAGGGTCAGCAACGCCGCCGGGCCGTTGAACGCAATCGCCGCGCCCCCGAAACCGCCTGCAAGATCGAGCGCCGCCGATGTCCCGATCCCGAACTCCAGGTTGTTCGAGAGGCTTCCGCCCAATATCAGCGTGCCGCCCTGCGCCAGAATGACCCCTTGGCCGGAGATAGCGGCAGCCTCGGCAACGCCGTAGCCGCTCAAAGTCTCGCCCATCTGGATTGTGGAAGCGGTAATTGTCCCGCCATTCAGCGTAACGCTGTTATCGAGCTGGATCGTCCCGGCGGCGGCAAGCGTTCCGGCGTCCGTTAAGGCGCACCCCCATAGCTCCTGCGTCCCGGCCTCCAGCAGATTATCCGCGCCGATCTGGATGCTGGAACCGGCCAGCATTTGCAGCAGGCCGCCAACATTCAGGCTCGATGTGCCGCCCAAGGAGAGCGTGCCGCCGGTCAGCAGCACGCCGCTGGCTTGCGCCTGCGCGGAGCCGTCCAGAATAATCGTGCCGCTGCCGGTGACATTGCCAAAGTTGGCGCTCGCAGTCCCAATTCCGAAAATGGTTCCGGCGCTCCCCAGGCTGACCGCGCCAGCCGACAAGCTGCCACCGAGTTCCAATACTGCTGCCCCGGCCGCCCCGGCGTTAAGCGTACCCGCCAGCCCAAGCGAGCCCAGCACGTAAGCAGCGCTGCCTGCGCCGTTCGCAGCCGCGGCGAGCGTGAGATTGCCAGCGGATGTGAAATCTTGCCCAGCGATCACGAGGGTTCCCGCGCCGCCTGCATCGCCGATGGTAACGCCACCTCCCAGCGACACGCTGGCGGAATCATTGAAAATTGCGGTACCGCCGCCGTCTATCAGCAAGGACGTTCCTGAAACGCCCCTCGCCTGAATTAAATCCTCAAAATCGGTGGTGCCCGTCACCCATAGCTCGCCGGCGGCAAGCGGCGCGCTTTCCATTCCGAGGCCTCCGTTCAGGCCGAAGGAGGCGATCTGCGCCTCGCTGAAAGCAGCCACCGCCCCGCTGTTTATCGTGCCGGGAAGTACCGGGATGAGCGCAAAGTCGTTGTATCCATTGAAATTTTGATTTTCAAGCGCAGCGCCGCCGCTCACGATCGTCAGCGCATCCGCGGCGCCCGTGCCGGTATAGCTCAACCCCGCGAGCTCAACGTTCATCGCCGCGACATTGCCCGCCGTCAGCGTGATCGTAGCGCCGCTGGCAACTATGCCATCGCTCAAGGTTCCATGATGGACGGAAAGTGTAAGGCTCAGGCTCTGCGTCGTAGCCGTGAACAGCTGTAACTCAAGCCCTTGCAACGGCTGCGCCACATTGGCGCTGAACGCCAGCTCTCCGGTCTCGGTCATTGCGGCTGCGGCGGGCCGCAGCTCGACAACATCATCACCTCCTGCGTCAACGCCGGTGATGAGCACATCGCCGGTGGGGATCTGCGCCCCGAAAGTATAGACAACGCTATTGCCGTTTCCATCCTCCCCCGCGATGGAGATGGTATTGCGGCCGGAGGCGAGAATGTTCAGCCCGGAAAGCCCGGGAAAGACCAGCTCGTCACCGGGCGCGAAGCCAACGATCGAGCCTGAGAGAACCTGCGGGCCATTGATGACGAAGGCGCCCCCATCGCCGCCCAATGTGCCTGCATATTCGCCGCCAACAGGCGACAGCCCGCTACCGCCAAGGAAGTTCAGGGTAACGGAGTTGTCGATGGTAAGCGGTGTCGCGTTGAAAATGCCGTAAAGCGGTTCCACCGGGCCCAGCACCATCACGCCGCCGGGGCCAACGGCCAGGTCTGCGCCACCGCCCACGCTCCCCGCCGCGATCGTCAGTGTCTCGCCACTGCCCGCGAAGATGGTGCCGGGGCCGGTGATCATCCCCGATTCCGAGAAATTTCCGGCGAGCAGCGTGCCGTTGCCCGTCAGCACCGCCCCGGCGCTCAATGAAACCGCCTGCGCGAAATCCTGCGCCTCCGCGCCATCGGAGGTGAGCAATCCGTCGAAGTCCAGCGTGGCGGAAGGCTCCAGCCACTCCTCGCCCGAGAAGGCCGCGCCGGAAGCGGCGAGCAGATTGCCGTTCAACCCAAGCTCACTGGCATTTATAGTGCCGAAATCCAGGCTCGTGCCGCCCAGGAACAGCGCATCATCGGGCAGTTCAAGATTGCCCGTGGGCGTTATCTCCACTGAGCCTGACCCGCTGATGTTGCCGAGCAAGGCCGTAGTATTGGAGATGACGGTAGTGCCGGCCAGCGTCTCCCCACCCTCGATCAGTGTCTGCGACCCCGCCGCGAAAACTCCGTTAAGCCCCGGCGTGCCTACGATGTTGAGGTACACATTTCCGGTGGTCTCCGCCGCCGGCAGCACGCCGGAGAGGTTATTGGCCGTGAAGGTAAGATGCTCGTTGCCGGCAAGCGCCGGGCCCGCGAATTCGAGCCCTGCAAGCAGCGTGTTCACCGCGCCAATGTCATCGGCGGTGAAACTCAGAATGATCTCGCCGGTGCCGAGGCCGGTGGCGGAAATCGCGCTCGCATCTGTAAAGCCGGGCAAAAACAAAACCCCCGAAGGCACGCCCAGCGTGAGGTTGAGCGTTTCCTCCCGGCCCAAACCCATCGCGGCGAGGTCGCTCGCGACCGGGTCGGCCAGGGTGAGGAATGGCAGCGTATCCAGCGCATCGGGCTGGATGGTCACGAGCGGCGGAGGTGCTACGAATACCGGACCGGTGCTGGGCACAACGTCAACCGCAATGTCCGTCTGCCCCGGCAGCAGCCCCGCCTCGCTTGCCGTGAGCGTCAGCACGTCCGTTGATGCCAGCGCGGATTCGGTAATCTCCAAGCTTGCCAGGGCGGCGTTCACCTCGGCCGCCGTACCGGTAATGGCGAGGCTTCCGCCGCCGCTGGAGACCGTGGCGCCAGCGATGCCGCTGGCGGAAAGCACAGCGCCCGCATTTGCAGCCTGCACTTGCACCTCTACTGTCCCCGCCGCCGCGCCGGAAACAGCGATGCCCGGCGGCAACACGCCAAGCGAGGAAAGCGTCGGGCTTCCGCCCAGCACGGTAATGGTTGCAGGCGCGGTAATCTCGAGTCGATTGGTCATAACTGAAAGTTACATAATGTTCATAACCAAAACAACCTTAGGTGATGGTTGCAGCGAACCCTGGCTGCTAGCGCGCCTTCGGCCCATAATGCGGCGATGAAGACCGCGCACAAGAAACCCCGCGTAAAGCCTGCAAAACCGGCGGCTTTGCCGAGTCGCGAGTCGGTCAAAAAATTCATCGCGGAGGCTGAGCGCAAAATCGGGCTGCGCGAGGTGGCGCGCGCCTTCGGTGTTAAGCCAGATGACAAAAAAGCCTTGCGCGGGATGATGAAATCGCTGGAGGCGGATGGCGTGGTGGAGCGCGCGGGGCGCAAGCAATATGCGGCGCCGGGCCGGCTGCCGGAAAACGCGGTGGTGGAAGTCACCGGCATCGACCGCGACGGCGAGGCGCTGGCCCGCCCGGTGGTGTGGGACGGCCCAGGGCGCCCGCCGATTATCTTCATGGCGGCGGAAGCGCGCGGCCAGGCCGCACTTGCCCCCGGCGCGCGCGTGCTGGCGCGGCTCAAGCCCATCGGCGGCGATAAATACGAAGGCCGCACGATCAAGCGCCTCGCGGAACAGGTGGGCAGCATCGTCGGCGTGTTCCACGCGCACCCCCAGGGCGGACGCATCGAGCCTACCGACCGCCGGCAGAAAGCGGAATGGACCGTGCCGTTGGGCGAGACGATGGGCGCGCTCAATGATGAGATCGTGCGCGCCGAGCCGCTGCCGGGTGCAAAATTCATGGGCCCTAAACCGGCGCGGATCACCGAGCGGCTGGGGCTTTCCACCGATGCGCGCTCGGTCAGCCTCATCGCCATCGCCACGCATGGCATCCCGATGGATTTTTCCGATGCCGCCTTGGCGCAAGCGGAAAAAGCCAAAGCGGCGCCACTCGGCAAGCGCACCGACCTCCGCGGCACGCCGCTCATCACCATCGACGGCGCGGACGCGCGGGATTTCGACGACGCGGTATTCGCCGAACCTGCCGAGCATGGCTACCGGCTGATCGTCGCCATCGCCGATGTCGCGCATTACGTGAAGTCTGGCTCGGCGCTTGATAAATCCGCGCGGGAACGGGGCAACTCCTGCTACTTCCCGGATCGCGTCGTGCCGATGCTGCCGGAGGCGCTCTCCAACGGTTGGTGCAGCTTAAAGCCGCTTGAGGATCGTGGCTGCATGTTCGTGGAAATACATATCGACGTGCATGGCCATAAGCGGTCGTATAAATTCGGGCGCGGGTTGATGCGCTCGGCGGCGCGCAAAACCTACGAGCAGGTGCAGGCGGAGTTCGAGGAAAACCCCGAAACCCACGCGCATCTCTACGCCGCGTTCACGGCGCTGAAGGCCGCGCGGGAGGCGCGCGGGACGTTGGATTTGGATCTGCCCGAGCGCAAGGTGGAGCTGGGCGAGGATGGCCAGGTGAAAAACATCGCCCCCCGTCCGCGTTTGGATAGCCATAAACTGATCGAGGAATTCATGATCCTCGCGAATGTCTGCGCGGCGGAGGAGTTGGAGCATAAGCACCAGCCGTGCATGTACCGCGTGCACGCGCCGCCAAGTGCCGAGAAGCTCGACAATCTGCGTTCCTTTCTCGCAACGCTCGATATTTCGCTGCAACCCGGCGACCAGCTGCATCCGCGTGACCTCGACCGTGTGTTGAAACTCGTCGCGGGGACGGAAAAAGCCCAGCTGGTGAACGAGACGGTTTTACGCAGCCAATCCCAGGCGGAATACTCGCCAGAGAACATCGGGCATTTTGGCTTGGCGCTGACGAAATACGCGCATTTCACCTCGCCGATCCGCCGCTATGCCGATTTGCTCGTACACCGCGCGCTCATCACCGGGCTTAAACTGGGGAGCGATGGTCTCAGCCCGGAGGACATTGCGCGGTTCGAGAACGCCGCCGAGCAGATCACCGCGACCGAGCGCCGCGCCACTTTGGCCGAGCGCGATTCCACCGACCGCTACCTTGCGCTCTATTTGCAACATCGCGTGGGAGAGTCATTCACCGCGCGAATTTCCGGGGTGACGAAATTCGGTCTTTTCGTCACGCTGCCGGAGAATGGCGCGAGTGGATTTCTGAGCATGGCTAACCTGCCCGACGATTACTGGATGCTCGATGAAGCCTCCCAGAGCCTGATCGGCAAGCGTAGCCGCAAAACCTACCAAATGGCGCAAACGCTGGACGTGCGGCTGGCGGAAGCGCGGCCCGTTACCGGCGGCCTGCTGTTCACCCTGGCGGGGGGCTTGCCCGCCCCGGCGCGCAAGCCGGGCCGCACGGCAGAGCGAGGGCAAAAACACAAGACGAAACGCCGCAGGTGACGCGCATCGCTCTATTCGTTCTGGCCTGCCTCGTCCTGCCGGGAACGGCGTGGGGGCAGAGCGCCAGCACGCCAGCCTTTCAAACCGCGGCGGCTGCGTCCGTCTGGGGCGCGGCGCTGGCGTATATCGAGCCGCGTTCGCTTACATCCCTGACGATTCCGCAAATGACCATCTGGGGGTTGAACGGCCTTGCCGCGTTGGACCCGGATTTGAGCACTACATTGCGGGATGGGCAGATCGAGCTTTACGGCCCGGAGCAGATGATCATCGCGGTCCCCGCGCCGCAGCCGGATGACGCGGCCGCCTGGGGTAAAGTCGCCGCGCGGGTTGCCGATGCCGCCTACGATGCCTCACCGGCTCTGCGGCAGGCTGGAACGCAGGAAATCATCAGCAACTTTTTCGACGAGTTGTTCAACCATTTCGACCCGTATTCCCGCTACGAGCCGCCATTGCAGGCCGCGCGAGACCAGTTGATGATCACCGGCCTGGCTGGAACCGGGCTCACCTTCGCGGCGCAGGCAGGCGATGTGGTCATCGCCGGCATCGCGCCAGATAGCCCGGCGGAAAATGCCGGGCTGACAGCGGGCGGCGTTGTGCTGGCGGTGAATGGCGCGCCGGTTTACCCCGGCGAGGTGCCGCGGCTGAACGACACCATGAACGGCATTTTTGGCACCAGCGTCGCACTCCAAATGCCGGACCCGGAAAACCCCGGCGTGCCGCAAACTATCGTGCTCGTGCGCGCGTTCATTCCGCAAAATACGATATTCCCCGAACTGCCACCCACACCCGGCGCAATCGCGCTCAAAATCTCCTCGTTCGATAAAGGCACAGGCGACCAGTTTTCCTCTGCCCTCGCCGCTGCCATGTCTGCAGGTGCGCCACCAGCCGGGCTGGTGATCGACCTGCGCGGCAACCGCGGCGGGGTGTTGCGCCAGGCGGTGCTAGTCGCGGATGCGCTCATGCCCGCCGGGCTGATCGCGCAAGCCGCGGGGCGCGACGCCGATGCCGCCCAGGTTTTTAGCGCCGAAGGCTCCGACCTTGCTCAAGGCATTAAAATAATCGTCCTGGTCGATGGCCAGACGGCGAGTGCGGCGGAAATTCTGGCGGCGGCATTGTCGGACAACCGGCGCGCCGTGGTGGTCGGCTCCGAGACTTTGGGAAAGGGCTTGGTGCAGACCGTGACAAGCCTGCCCGATGGCGGCGAGTTGTTCATCACCTGGAGCCGCGTACTGGCGCCGCGCGGCTGGCCGCTGCAAACGCTGGGCGTCATGCCCCAGGTTTGCACCAGCCTGGGGGCCGCTGCGCTGGAAAGCCAGATGGGCGCATTGCGTAACGGCGAGAATTTGATGGCGCAGGCTTTGGCGCAAGCGCGCGCCACGCGCGCCAACGCTGGGGTGGACCAAATCCTCGCGGTGCGTGATCAATGCCCGGCCGATATCGGCGGCAATCTCGATGTCACTGCGGCTGCCTTCCTGCTGCACGACAATGCGGCCTACGCGGCGGCACTTTTGCCGCCGGTTTTACATCCAGCACATCCCAACTCTATGATGCCGCATGAGCAAGGACACAAAATACGGCGCAAAGCTGCAACAGCTACAGATCGAACTGGTTAAGCTGCAACGCCACGTCATCGCCAATGGCCGCAAAATCCTTATCATTCTGGAAGGACGCGACGGCGCCGGCAAGGACGGCATGATCAAGCGCATCACCGAACATCTCTCGCCCCGCGACATCCGCGTCGTGGCACTGCCGAAACCCTCGGACGTGGAAGCGACACAGTGGTACTTCCAGCGCTACGTGCTGCATCTCCCGGCGGCGGGGGAGATCGTCCTGTTCAACCGCAGCTGGTATAACCGCGCCGGGGTGGAGCGAGTCATGGGCTTCTGCACGGAGCATGAATATCACGATTTCCTCCGCAATGTGCCGGTGTTCGAGGCGATGCTGGCACAATCTGGGATCACCGTGCTTAAATACTATCTCGATATTTCCAGCAAAGAACAGAAACACCGCCTTGCGGCGCGGCGTGAAGATCCGCTGAAGCAGTGGAAGATCAGCCCGATCGACGAGAAGGCGCTGAAGCATTTTAGCGACTACACCAAGACGCGCGATGCCATGCTGCGTGCGACCGACAGCGCCACATCGCCCTGGGTGGTGGTACGCGCGGGCGACAAAAAAGCAGCCCGCCTCGCCGTCATCGCGGACATCATCACCCGCGTCGAATATCCCGAGGCCGCGCCGCACGAGGCCGACAACACCATCCTCCGGCGCTTCGACGAATCATGCCTCACCGATGGATTTCTCGCATCATGAACGAGCTGCTGGACACGCTATCCTTCAACGCCGATGGGCTGATCCCGGCCATCGCGCAGCAGCACGGTACGGGTGAAGTGCTAATGATGGCATGGATGAACCGCGATTCGATAAAAGAGACGCTCGTCACCGGCCAGGTCTGCTACTGGTCCCGCTCGCGCGGCAAGCTCTGGCGCAAGGGGGAAAGCTCCGGCCAGATGCAAAAGCTCGTGGAGCTCCGGCTGGATTGTGATGGCGACACACTGCTGCTGCTGGTCGAGCAAACTGGCGTCGCCTGCCACACAGGGCGGCGGAGCTGTTTTTTCACCGCCTGGCGCGGCAATGCCATGGTGGAAATCGCAAAACCCGTCATCGCGCCGGAGCAACTATATAAGGGGCAATAAAGCGCCGGTGAAGACTTATCCACAATGGCGGCGTTTCGCATTTCTCCTCTCGTGACGCTGAGATGACGGGGCTATGTCCGGCATTATGCCTGATTTCCGCCGCCGCCTATGAGTCCCGACACCATTCCGAGCTTCCTGACCGGCGATGGCGAGATGGCGGGCCATATTCTGGGGTTCGATTGGAGCAATACACCGCTGGGTAGGCTCCCTGTCTGGCCACCGGGCTTGCAATCGGCGGTACGGCTCATGCTCGGCAGCGGGCACCCAATGCTCATCTGGTGGGGGGAACATCGCATCCAGCTTTATAACGACGCGCATGTCCCATCACTTACCCCAGGCCGACATCCCGTCTCACTTGGCCAACGCGGCGCGGAGGCCTGGCCGGAAGCCTGGGATGTGATCAGCCCGCAGATCGAACGCATTCTCGCCGGCGGGCCTGGCAGTTGGCACGAGGACCAGCCGGTTTCTGTTTTGCGCGGCGGACGGCTGGAAACCGCGCGCTGGACCTACAGCCTGACGCCCATTGACGACCTGGACTCGCCGGGCGGCATCGGCGGCGTATTGCTGATCTCGCAGGGCAAGATCGAAACTGTGAAGGCGCTGCAAGACGCAAATGAACGGCTCGCCGCCCGCATCGCCGAGCAGGCCAAGGCCGAGCTTACGCGCAACCGCTTATCCGCGATCTTCGATACCAGCCAGCATCTCATGGGGCTGCTCAACGTGGAAGGCGAGGTCTGGGAGGCCAATCCGGCATCGCTGAAAATCCTTGGCGTGGCTCTTGCCGATGTCCGCGGCAAAAAACTATGGGACTGTCCCTGGTTTACCGGCACGCCGGGAATGCCCGGGCAAGTGCAAGCGGACATCTCACGCGCCGCAGCCGGCGAGACCATCCGCCGGGAGATTTCCATCGCTTTGCCTTCCGGCCTGAGATTATTCGATTTTTCACTGCGCCCGGCGCGCGACGCCGAGGGAAAAATCTTCGCCATCATGCCCGAGGCTCTCGACATTACCCATTCCCGCGCCGCCGAGGAGCGGCTTCGCCAGGCACAAAAAATGGAAGCCGTAGGGCAGCTCAGCGGCGGCCTGGCGCATGACTTCAATAATCTTCTCACCGGCATCTCCGGCAGCCTGGATCTGCTCAATACCCGCATTGCGCAGGGCCGCGCCGCCGAGGCCGGGCGCTACATTACCGCCGCGCAAACCTCCGCCACCCGCGCCGCGGCGCTCACGCACCGGCTGCTGGCCTTTTCGCGCCGCCAGACCCTGGATTCAAAGCCGGTGCAGCCGAATACGCTCATCGCCGGGATGGAGGGACAAATCCGCAGCGACATCGGGCCGGAAATCCAGCTCCGCACCCGGCTGGCGGAAGATCTGTGGGATATTCTCTGCGACGCGCGGCAGCTGGAAAACGCTATCCTGAACCTCTGCCTCAATGCGCGCGACGCCATGCCCGATGGCGGCACGCTTACAGTCGAGACCGCCAATGTCATGCTCGACGAACGGCAGGCGAGAGCACGCGACATGCTCCCCGGCCCTTATGCCGGAATTTTCGTCACCGATACCGGAATCGGCATGAACTCCGAGGTCGCCTCCCGTGCCTTCGACCCGTTTTACACCACAAAGCCCATCGGCCTTGGTACCGGACTCGGGCTTTCGATGATCTACGGCTTCACGCAGCAATCCGGCGGTCAGGTCCGCATTCACTCAACGGAGGGCATGGGCACCACGATGCGGCTGTTTCTGCCGCGCTACGCTACCGGTGAATCCATCTCGCAGCCCTCATCCGAGCCCGCGCGCTTCGCCGCGCTGGAGAAAACCGGCGCCACGGCGCTAGTGGTGGATGACGAGCCGGCGGTCCGAATGTTGGTCGTCGAAGTTCTCGAAGAACTGGGGCTGAAAACGCTGGAAGCCGCTGAAGGCGCCTCGGGGCTGAAGATCCTGCAATCCGGCGCGCAGATCGACGTGCTGATTACCGATGTCGGCTTGCCCGGCGGCATGAACGGAAGGCAAATGGCCGATGCCGCCCGCCAGCACCGGCCAGGGCTGAAAGTGCTGTTCATCACCGGCTATGCCGAGACCGCGGTGGTCGGCAATGGCTCGCTGGAGCATGGGATGGAGGTAATGACCAAACCATTCCAGCTCGACCATCTGGCGGCGCGGGTGCAGGCATTGCTGGAGACCTAAGCGCGCACTTTTTGGCGCGCGGCCGCCCCACAATCCCCACGCGCTTAAGCACTTGATAGATTTTTGATTTTGGCGAAATAAGGGTCCAGAAATTTGATGGGTCCGTTCATGCGCTTCGCTCTGCCTAAATTCCTCCTCGCTCGCCCGCTGCTTGCCGCATCCGCGCTTATGCTGGTGCTGGGCGCCGCGGCGCTGAGCCGGATCGCGCTCGCGGACAATACCAAGGATTACCCCGCGGCCAGCCTGACTTTGCCAACGGACCAGGCGGCGCTCATCGCGCGCGGCAAATACCTTACCGAGGCGGCGGACTGCATGCCATGCCACACCGGCCCCGGCCATGCGCCGTTCTCTGGCGGCCTGGTTCTCAACACCCCCTTCGGCGGACTCGCCTCGCCCAACATCACCCCGGACAAAGCTACCGGCATCGGCAAATGGACGGATAAGGAATTCTGGAACGCGCTGCATAACGGCACCGGCTGGGGCAGCACCTATGTCGTGTTCCCATACTACCTCTACCCGGCGATGCCCTTCACCTCCTACACCAAGCTCTCCTACCAGGATGTGATGGCGATCAAAGCCTATATCTTCTCGCTCGCCCCGGTGAGCGTGGCGCAAACCCCTAACACGCTGGCATTCCCCTTCAGCCAGCGCCCGGTGCTGCTGGCCTGGCGCATATTGTTCTTTCGCTCCGGGCCGATGAACATGAACGCGAACTGGAGCGATTCGCAGAAAAACGGCGCGTATTTAACTGAGGCGCTGGGCCATTGCGGCGAATGCCATACGCCGCGCAATTTCATGAGCGGGCTTATTCTCTCCCAGGCCTATGCCGGTGCGCCGATCGACGCGTTCTTCGCGCCCAATATATCGTCGGACAAAAAATACGGCATCGGCGGCTGGAGCCAAGCGGATCTTGTTGCTTATCTTCATGACGATGGCAACATGACCAAAGGCTCGGCCTATGGCCCGATGAGCGAGGTCGTGCTGGATTCGCTGGGCAAGCTGCCGCAGTCCGACGTTGTGGATATCGCCACCTATCTGCAAACACAGACCAAGCCGCAGAACGTGCCGCCCACTGGTGCAGCGGCCCATGTTGCAGCCTCCGTGGCGCTGGGCAAAACCATTTATGCCGCAAATTGCGCGGGGTGTCATGGGCAGAATGGCGCCGGCCGCAGCCCGATCATTCCCAACCTCGCGGGCAATGATTCAGTAATGGCCTCCGAGCCCTATAACGTCATCGGCGCGGTGCTGAGCGGCCTGCCGCCCTGGAAAACCGGCCCCGCAATGCCGGGCTTCGCCGCCGGGCTTTCGGATAACGAGATTGCCGCCGTCTCGAACTACGTCCGCACCACATGGGGCAACAGCGCCACCGCCGACACGACGCCGAATGAGGTGATGTCCCTGCGAAGCATCGCGGACGTGCCGAAGATGGCGGACATGGCCTCCGACCAGTTCGGTTGCCCGCATGTCTCCAGTAGCGGCAGCAACAATTCCATCATCGACCCGGGCAGCAATCTGCTGGAGATTTATGACGGCGCGACACCAGCCACCTTGCCCAACCGCACCCGCGCGCTCATCGCCGGTATCCGCGCCAGCAACAGCAGCATCAGCAACACGGACCTTACCAACGAGCTTGTGGCCGCCTATTGCCCTGTTGTCGCGCACGAGTCCGGCCTGAGCGATGCCGGCAAACGCGCCACGCTGGAGAATTTCGTCGCCGGAGCGCAGCCGTTGATCGACGCGCCGGTTGCCGCGGCAAAGTAAGGCGCATACCCGCACCATAACGGGAGCAGCGATATTGCCGCTCCTGCCCGCCATCGCACGGCTCCGCATTTCCGTGTTCCGGGAGTTTCCGTATCTCTACGATGGCAACGCGGCCTATGAGGAAGACTATCTGCAAACCTACGCCCGTGCGCCGGACGCCGCCGTTATTATCGCCGAGGATGACGGCGAGATCGTCGGCGCTTCCACCTGCCTGCCGCTCAGCGCCGAAACACCGAACGTGCAGCAACCCTTCCTCGATTCCGGCCATAACGTAGGACGGATTTTCTACTTCGGCGAAAGCGTGCTGGATGCCGCCTATCGCGGCCAGGGCATCGGGGTAGCGTTTTTCTCAGGCCGGGAGGCGCAGGCCAGCGCCACCGGCTATGCGGCGACATGCTTCTGCGCCGTGCAAAGGCCGCCGGACCATCCGTTGCGCCCGCCGGGCTATGCGCCGCTCGATGCGTTCTGGACCCGGCGCGGATATACGAAGCAGCCCGGTCTTTTTTGTAAAATGGCCTGGCGCGATGTTGGCGAGGCAGAGGCTACCGAAAAGACGCTGACATTCTGGACCAAAAAACTATGAAGCTTGCCCTCGCGCAATTCGGCGTCTCGCCGCCGCCGAATTTCAAAGCCTTCACCACGCGCATCGACCGCCTCGCCGGGCAAGCCGCCCTTGGCCGGGCAGATTTTCTAGCGTTACCGGAATATTTCTCCATGGTGCTGGCGGGCGCAACCGTCAAAACGCCAGACATCGCAGCCGAACTTTCCGCCGTGGTGGACCTGGCGGACGCGCTCATCGCCGCATTGCGCGAGATCGCCATGCGGCACGCCATTCACATCCTTGGCGGCTCGGTGCCGATGCGAGCTGGTAGCGCCGTCCTCAACCGCGCACCCTTCATCGCGCCATCGGGGGCCATCGCCTTTCAGGACAAACAATCCATGACCCGGTTCGAGGCCGAGCAATGGGGCATCACGGGCGGCGATGCACCAAGCGTGTTCGAGACCGCGCTCGGGCGCATCGGCGTTTCAATCTGCTACGACGCCGAATTTCCTTTGCATGTCCGCGCGCAGGTCAACGCGGGGGCCAAGCTCATCCTTATTCCCAGTTGCACAGACAGCATCGCGGGTTTCAACCGGGTGCGGCTCTCCGCCCGTGCCCGCTCGGTTGAGAACCAATGCTTCACCGCCGTCATCCCGCTGGTGGGCTCGGCCCCGTGGTCCGGCGCGATTGATGAGAACCATGGCTATGCCGCGCTCTACACGCCTTGCGACCATGGCTTCCCACCCAACGGGGTGCAGGCCATGGGCGAGATGGACACGCCCGATCTCGTTTTTACCAGCATAGAGCTAAATGCGATCGATGCCGTGCGGCGCGCTGGCAGTGTGCTGAACCACCGGGACTGGCCAACCGCCATCGACCCCGCGCCGGTTGTGCAACTCCGATGACGCGCGTTTTCATCATCGCGGGCGAGGCCAGCGGCGACGTGCTGGGTGCGCGGCTGATGACCGCGATGCGCGCGCAGCGGGACGAGATCTCCTTCTGCGGCATCGGCGGCGCCCGCATGACGGAAGCCGGACTCACCTCGCTCTTCCCGATGCAAGAACTGGCGGTGATGGGCCTCATGGAAATCCTGCCCCGCATCCGGGCCTTGCAGCGCCGCATCCGCCAGACCATCGAGGCCATAAAAGCCCAGCGCCCGGACATCGTCGTCACCATCGACAGCCCCGGCTTCTGCCTGCGGGTGCTTAAAGGCATTGCGGGCACGGGTACGAGGCGTGTTCACTACGTCGCGCCTCAGGTCTGGGCCTGGCGGCAGGCGCGCGTGAAGCACTATCCAGGGCTGTGGGACGAATTGCTCTGCCTTCTGCCCTTCGAGCCGGAGTTCTTCGCACCGCATGGATTGAACCCGGTATTTGTTGGCCATCCGGTTTTGGAATCGGGTGCTGACAAGGGTGATGCCGCGCGCTTCCGCGCAGCCCATGGCCTTACGCCCGACGCTGTGCCGGTGGTGCTCATGCCCGGCTCGCGGATCACAGAAACCGCGCTGCTGCTCCCCGTCTTCCGGCAGACCATGGCAATTATCAAGCCCACAACGCCCGGCCTGCGCCCCGTTGTCGCCGCCGCACCGGGCATCGCGGACGCCGTGGCCGCACACACACGGGATTGGCCGGTTGCCCCGATCATCGTGCGAGACGTGGCCGAGCGTTACGATGCGTTTGCCGCGGCCCGCGCGGCGCTTACCAAATCTGGCACCTCGACGCTGGAACTCGCGATGGCCGGCGTGCCGATGGCCGTGACCTACCGGGTGAATCCGGTCAGCGCTGCATTGGCCCGGCGGATGATAAAAGTGCCGCATGTGGCGATGATTAATCTGCTGGCAGGCCGCGCGCTGGTACCGGAGCTGCTGCAACAGGATTGTGCGCCGGAAAGGCTTGCAGCCACAGTCGGAGAACTACTGAAAAGTCCCAACGCCGCCGCCAAACAGCGCGCCGGGTTCGCTGCCGCATTGGCGACGCTACAAGCGCCGTCCGGCACACCCTCCTCCGCCGCCGCGCAGGAAATTCTAACGGCTCGTTAAAGCGGCTTCCATCGCCGCCACAGCGGAGATATTCACAATTCCCCGCGCGGTGACACTCGGCACCGCGATATGCAGCGGCTTGTCCAACCCCAGCAGAATCGGCCCCACCGTCACGCCCTCGCCGCTTGCCTTAACCAAATTGAACGCGATATTTGCGGCATCGATATTCGGGAAGATCAGCAAGTTCGCGGTGCCGGAGAGTGTAGAATCCGGCAGCGCCTGGGCACGGATTTGCTCGACCAGCGCGGCATCGGCGTGCATTTCGCCGTCCACCTCTAAATCCGGGTTCTGCTCGCGGATAAGCCCGAGCGCATGGCGCATTTTGCGCGCGGAGGGCGAACTGGAAGCACCAAAATTCGAATGTGACAGCAACGCCACTTTCGGCGCGATGCCGAAGCGATGCACAGTCTGCGCCGCGAGGCTTGTCATCTCGGCAACTTCCTCGGCAGTAGGGTCCACATTCACATGCGTGTCGCAGAAAAACAGAACGCCCGCCTGCAAGATCAGCGCCGTCAGCGCATAAACCCGGCTCAGGCCCGCCCGCCGCGGGATGAGCGGCAGCGCGTATTTGAACTGCCGCCACCAGTCGCCGGTGCCCCCGCAAATCGCAGCATCAGCCTCCCCGGCCGCAAGCACCATGCCCGCCCCCACGGTAGGGCGACGGCTCAAACCGCGCGCCGCGGCATCCGGCGGCACGCCGCGCCGCCCAACCCGCTTGGCGTAAGCCTCCAGCAACCGCTCGAACATCGCCGGGTCTTGCTCGAAATCCAGAATTTTCACGTCATGGCCTGGTTTTATCCGCAAGCCGAGTGCCGAGATTTTCGCGGTAATCTCATCCAGCCGCCCCAGCAGAATCGGCTGCGCCATCTTGTCATCCACCACGCTTTGCACGGCGCGCAAGGTGCGCTCATCCTCGCCCTCGGCATACACAATGCGCGGGAACGCCTTGCGCGCAGTCTCGACAACCGGGCGCAATAGCTGGCCGGAGCGGAACACAAAACGCTCCAGCTCGTGCTTATAGGCATCGAAATCCTCGATCGGCTTGCGGGCCACCCCCGCCTCCATCGCGGCATGCGCCACGGCTGGCGCGATGTGCAAAATCAAGCGCGGGTCGAAGGGTTTCGGGATGATATAATCCGGCCCGAACATTGGCGCCTGCCCGCCATAGGCCGCGGCCACGGTGTCCGAGGCTTCAACCCGTGCGAGTTCCGCAATCGCCTCCACCGCCGCCAGCTTCATGCTCTCGGTAATCGCAGTCGCTCGCACGTCCAAAGCGCCCCGGAAAATGAACGGGAAGCACAGCACATTGTTCACCTGGTTTGGAAAATCCGAGCGCCCGGTTGCCATAATCGCATCCGGGCGGGAGGCGCGCACGATTTCGGGCAATATTTCCGGCTCGGGGTTTGCCAGCGCAAGGATCAGCGGGTTCGGCGCCAGCAGCTTCAGCCATTCCTCCTTCAACACGCGCGGCGCGGAGAGGCCGAGAAAAATATCCGCCCCCTCCAGCACTTCCGGCAATGTGCGCGCATCGGTATCGCGCGCCACATGCTCCAGTGTCGGGTCCAGCTTCGGGCGGCCTTTATAAACCACGCCCTCGATATCCGTCATGGTAATATGTTCGGGCCTGGCGCCAAGCGAATGCAAGATATTCACGCAGGAGAGTGCCGCAGCACCTGCGCCGGAAGTGACGATCCGCACATCGGCAATGTTCTTACCTTGTACCCGCATCGCGTTCAGCACCGCCGCACCGACGATAATGGCCGTGCCGTGCTGGTCGTCATGAAACACCGGAATCTGCATCCGCGTCCGCAGCGTCTGCTCGATCTTGAAACACTCGGGCGCCTTGATGTCCTCAAGGTTGATGCCGCCGAAAGTAGGTTCCAGGCTGGCCACGATCTCAATGAACTTGTCGGGGTCGCGCTCATTCACCTCGATATCGAAGGAATCGATGCCGGCGAATTTTTTGAACAAAACGGCCTTGCCCTCCATCACCGGCTTGCCGGCCAGCGCGCCGATATTGCCTAAGCCCAGCACCGCCGTGCCGTTGGTGACAACACCGACGAGATTGGCGCGGGAGGTATAGTCGAAGGACGAATCCGGCTCTGCGACGATGGCATCGCAGGCCGCTGCCACGCCGGGGGAATAGGCAAGTGCCAGGTCGCGGGAGGTCTCCATCCGCTTGGTTGCGGTGATGGCCAGTTTGCCGGGGCGCGGCCAGCGGTGATATTCCAGCGCCGCCTTGCGTAAATCTTCATCCATGGTTCTTCTCCCCGCTATTGTCGGCTTTTCATGGCCTATGCGGTAATGAGAGACAACCAGTTAGCTATTCAGGAGAAGAAATTGGTGCGGTCGAGAAGACTCGAACTTCCAAGGGGTTTCCCCCACAAGCACCTCAAGCTTGCGCGTCTACCATTTCGCCACGACCGCATCGCGCGAGTGCGGAGCCTATAGACCATGCTTAAACGACCGGCAACATGGCGGGTGGAACCGGGGCTAACGGAGTACGAACCCGCCGTTTCCCTCATGCGGGAGCGTATCGCAGCGATTCGCGAGGACACCGCGCCCGAGATGCTCTGGCTGGTCGAGCATCCGCCGCTCTATACCTCCGGCACCTCTGCTCAGCCCCAGGATTTGCAGGACGCGGGGCGCTTTCCCACCCATTCCGCCGGGCGCGGCGGGCAATGGACATATCATGGCCCCGGCCAGCGCGTGGTCTATGCCATGCTGGATCTTTTGCAGCCGCACGGCAGCGTGCCGGTGCGCGATGTGCGGGCCTATGTCGCCGCGCTCGAGACATGGATGATCGCAACCCTGGCCGAGTTCGGCATCAAGGGCGAAACCCGCCCCGGGCGGGTCGGCATCTGGGTGGCAAACGGCGGTGAGGAGAACAAAATCGGCGCCATCGGCGTGCGGGTGAGCCGCTGGGTGACGTGGCACGGCATGGCTTTGAACGTGAAGCCGGACCTCGCGCATTTCACGGGCATCATCCCCTGCGGCATAACCGAGCATGGCGTGACCAGCCTGGCGGCGTTGGGGGTGGATGCCAGCATGGAAGATGTGGACACTGCGCTCGCCCGCAATTTTGGCAGGATTTTTGGCACCCCCATATAGGGGCGATGAAGCTCTCCGTCCTCGACCAATCGCCCATCCGCAGCGGCATCTCGCCGGATGTTTCCATCCGCGAGAGCATCGCACTGGCGCAGGCCTGCGAATCCTTTGGCTATCACCGCTACTGGCTTTCCGAGCATCATAGCTCGGACGCCGTAGCCGGGACGGCACCGGAGATTCTCATGGCGGCGATCGCCGCGACCACGAAAACGATACGCATCGGCAGCGCCGGGATCATGCTGCCGCATTACTCGGCGTTAAAAATTGCCGAGCAGTTCCGCGTGCTGGAGGCCATCGCACCGGGGCGGATCGATCTTGGCGTCGGGCGCGCGCCGGGCTCGGATGGCCGCACAGCCTTCGCGCTCAACCCGAATGCCGCGCGGGCGATTGATGCATTTCCTGCCCAGGTGCGGGATCTATGCGCCTGGAGCGCCGGCCTGGAGCTTCCGCTCGATCACCCGTTTCGCACGGTGAAAGCGCACCCCACCGGGCCTTACCCGCCGGAGCTATGGATTCTCGGTAGCTCCAACTACGGCGCGCAACTCGCGGCGCATTTCGGGCTGCCCTATTGCTTCGCCTATTTTTTCAACGACGGCGCGGGGGTGCAACAGGCGCTGGATATTTACCGGCAGATGTTCAAGCCATCCGAGATCCTCGCCACACCGCATTGCGCCATCACCGTCTGGGCTTTTGCGGGCGAAAGCCAGGAGGAGGCGGATTATTTCTACGCATCCCGCGCCGTGGCGCGGCTGATGCGCGATAGGGGGCAGTATATTTCCCTGCCCACCCCGGCGGAGGCAGCTTTATTCCCCATGAACGAGGCCGAACGCGCGGAAATGGAGCGGGCAAAGGCGCAGGCATTTTCCGGCACGGCACCGGATGTTGCCGCGCGTTTAAGCGATTTGGCCAAGGCGCTGGGGGTGGATGAAATGGCGGTCACCACCACCGCTTATGACACCGATGCCCGGCGCAGATCTTACGCGCTTCTGGCAAAGGAGTTTGGCATCTATTCATGAACGCCGCCTGTCAAAACCGCAATGCTGAGCAATTTGCGTTGAAACTTCCGCTGCTCGTTTCGATGTTGCTTTTACTAACGCAACCATCAAGCAGCCGGCAATGATAACCGGCTGAGATGGCAACAAGGAGACCCAACCGAATGACCAAATCTTTCCGCCTCGCATTCACCCTTGCCGTATTGGTGGGAGCGGCGCCGATTTTAAGCGCCTGCCACACCACGGCAGGAGTCGGGCAGGATGTATCGCAGGGCGGCCATGCGCTTACCAATAGCGCGAATGCGAATGCGCCCAACAGCCCGCACTCGTAAGGTTTTCACCAGGCGCAAAAACACGCCGCAATAAAGGAGAATTGAGATGAATAACGACCGTATGGAAGGCGCCGCCAAGCAAGCCAAGGGCGCCGTGAAGGATGCCGCTGGCAAGATCACCGGCGATGCCAAGCTGCAAGCTGAAGGCAAGGCCGACAAGGCCGAAGGCAAGGTTCAGAACGCTGTTGGCGGGCTGAAGGATAAAGCGAAAGAGTAGCATCTGGCATCGCTGGATGAAAAAGCGGCGGGGCATTTTGCTCCGCCGTTTCCGTTTGCAAGGAGGCAAAAGATGAACCGCGGTTTTGTGGCAAGCGTTCTCGTGAGTCTTGCGCTACTGGGAGGCCCCTGCGCGGCTCAGCCGCACGCCCCGGTGCCCCCAGGCATAAACTGGGAGCAAACGCCGGTGGTAAAGCTCACGCTCTCCGTGGGTTTCTTCCGCCCCGGCAAAATATCGCTGCGTATGGATGAGCCGGTGCGGCTGATCTTTAATAATGGCGGCGGCCGGACTCATGATTTTGTGACCAATCTGTTTGGCAGCGTCTCGCAACGGCCCGGCGCGAAGCGCGGCAGCGTGCGGGTCATTCTGCAAGTAGCGGACAGCGTGGAGTATGACATCATTCCGCGCGTTCCCGGAACCTATACCGTAACCACTGTAATGTACGAGAGACCGGGCGCCGTGCCGCCGGTGCAGGTTACGGTGACGCGCTGAGCGCATGCAGCGCCGCCTGCAAAATTGCGGCGGCGGCCATTTTATCGATAATTTCCCCGCGCCGCTCCCGGCTTATCCCCGCGCCGATCAGCCGTTCATGGGTATCGGCGGTGGTGAAGCTCTCGTCGATCAGCGCCGCGGGCAGGCCGGTTGCAGCCGCCATGGCATGCGCCCAGTCCCGGGCGGCCTGGGCGCTGCGGCCAAGCTCGTCCAGCGGCAGGCCGATGATAAGCCCCCCTGCCCCTTCCCGAGTTGCGATGGTGGCCACTTCCGCCGCATTTTGCTTTAGCTTGGCCCGGGCGAGCGTAGCATAGGGGCTGGCGATTTGGCGGTTGACGTCGGACAGCGCCACCCCGATGCGCTTGGAGCCGGGGTCCAGCCCGAGCAGGCGCGCGCCGGGCGCCAGTTGGCCGCACAAATCCGTGAGGTTGAAGAGCTTCATGCGCGCGGTTATGGTCCGGCTGTGAACTAAACCCAAGGGAATATTGATGCCGCTTGAACCCGCAACGGTGCGCCGTATTGCGAAACTAGCCCGAATCCATGTCGATGACGCCGAAGTTGTGGTGTTGCAGACCGAACTCAACGCGATTCTTGGTTATGTGGAACAGTTGAACGAGGTGGATGTGGAAGGCGTCGAGCCGCTCTCCGGCGGCGCACAGATGGCCATGCGACTGCGCGAGGATGCGCTGAGCGATGGCGGCATCCCCGAATTGATCCTGGCCAATGCGCCGGACCGTGCGGGTGAGTTTTTCGCCGTACCGAAAGTTGTGGAATGAGCCTTACAGATATGACGATTGCCGAGGCCGGTGCGGCTTTGGCGGCGAAAAAGATTTCGGCGGTGGAGCTGGCAGCGGCGCATAACGCGGCGGTGACGGCGCTTAATCCAAGGCTGAATGCCTTCATCACGCCCACGCCGGAGCTGGCATTGCAACAGGCGCGAGCCGCCGATGCGCGGGTTGCGGCGGGCGATGCCGGGCCGCTGACGGGCATTCCGCTGGCCATAAAGGATTTGTTCTGCACCGCCGGGGTGCGGACCACGGCCGCGAGCAAAATTCTGGAGCCGTTTGTGCCGCCCTATGAAAGCACGGTTTCCGCACAGCTCTTGGAAGCGGGCGCGGTGTGTCTCGGCAAAGCCAATCTTGACGAATTCGCCATGGGGTCTTCCAACATTACTTCAGGTTATGGCCCGGTGGAGAACCCGTGGAAGCGTAACGGCTCGGACGCAAAACTCGTCCCAGGCGGTTCATCAGGCGGCTCTGCGGCGGCGGTAGCGGCGCGCATGGCGATGGGGGCTACGGGCACCGATACCGGCGGCTCGATCCGCCAGCCGGCGGCGTTTACCGGCCTCGCTGGCATAAAGCCGACCTATGGGCGGTGTTCACGCTTTGGCATCATCGCGTTCGCCTCCTCGCTGGACCAGGCCGGGCCGATGGCCCGCACGGTAGAGGATTGCGCGATATTGCTCGGCGCGATGGCTGGGTTCGACGCGAAAGATTCCACGAGTGCCGAACGCACGGTGCCGGATTTCCGCGCCGCATTGTCGCGCGGCGTGAAGGGTTTGCGGATCGGCATTCCAGTGGAATACCGCATGGACGGGATGAGCGCGGAGATTTCTGCACTTTGGGAGCAAGGCATTACCTGGCTGAAGGAACAAGGCGCGGAGATTATCGATATTTCCCTGCCGCATACAAAATACGGCCTCCCGGTTTATTATATCGTGGCACCGGCTGAAGCGTCTTCGAATCTCGCGCGTTACGATGGGGTGCGTTTTGGTAAGCGGGTTGATGGCGAGGATTTGATCGACATGTATGAGCGTACCCGCGCCGCCGGGTTCGGCGCGGAGGTGAAGCGGCGCATCATGATCGGGACTTACGTGCTCTCCGCCGGATATTACGATGCGTATTACTTGCGCGCGCAGAAAATCCGCGCGCTGATTTTACGGGACTTTACCGAGGCTTTCGCCAAGGTGGATGCGATCCTCACGCCCACCGCTCCATCGGCGGCGTTCGGCCTGGGGGAGAAGATGGACGACCCGGTGACGATGTATCTGAACGACGTGTTTACCGTCCCCGCATCGCTCGCGGGCGTACCAGCGATGAGCGTACCGGCGGGCCTGAGCGCGGAAGGCTTGCCCTTGGGGCTACAGGTCATCGGCAAGCATTTCGATGAAGAGACAGTGTTTGCGGTGTCCGCCGCATTGGAGCGCGCCGCCGGGTTTTCCGCATTGCCGGAGATACGCGCATGAGCACTTATATGCTGAAAGGCGAGACCGGAAACTGGGAGATCGTCTGCGGGCTGGAAGTCCATGCACAGGTCATTTCCCAATCCAAACTCTTCTCCGGCGCTTCGGCCACCTATGGCGGCGCGCCGAACAGCCATGTCAGTTTCGTCGATGCAGGCTTTCCCGGCATGTTGCCGGTCATCAACCGGGAATGCGTGGCCCAGGCGGTTCGCACCGGGCTGGGGCTGAAAGCACAGATCAATCTGTTCTCGCGCTTCGACCGGAAGAATTATTTCTACGCGGATTTGCCGAACGGTTATCAAATCAGCCAATTCGCGCATCCCGTGGTCGGCACGGGCGATGTCGAGATCGAGCTACAGGACGGCACGATCAAGCATATCGGCATCACGCGGCTGCATCTGGAACAGGATGCCGGAAAATCCATGCACGACCAGCATGTTTCAAAATCCGTCATCGACCTCAACCGCGCGGGCGTAGCGCTGATGGAGATTGTCTCCGAGCCCGACATCCGCTCGCCGGAAGAAGCCGGGGCTTACCTTCGGAAAATCCGGCAAATTTTGCGCTACCTTGGCACTTGCGACGGGAATATGGAGGAAGGCTCCATGCGCGCGGATGTCAATGTGTCCGTCCGCAAGCCTGGCGAGGAATTCCGCACGCGCTGCGAGATTAAAAACGTGAACTCGGTGCGGTTTGTGATGCACGCGGTAGAGGCCGAGGCGCAGCGGCAGATCGCGGTTTGGGAGGCGGGCGAGGAAGTACGCCAGGAGACGCGGCTATACGACCCGGCGCGCGGCGAGACACGCTCCATGCGCTCCAAGGAAGATGCCCATGACTACAGGTATTTTCCGGAGCCGGATTTGCTGCCGCTGGTGCTGGAGGAGGCCTGGGTAGAAGGGCTAAAGGCGAAGTTGCCGGAACTGCCGGACGAAAAACGCCGTCGTTTCTGCGAGGACTATGGCATTCCGTTTTACGACGCCGGGGTGCTGGTGGCCGAACAGCCAATCGCGGATTTTTACGAGAGCGTGGCGAAAGGCCGCGATGCGCGCCTCACTGCCAACTGGCTATCCGGCGATTTTTTTGCCGCAATGAATCGCACCGGCGGGTCGATTGAAAATCCGCCGGTCTCCGCCGAGGCGCTGGGCGAGCTGATCGACCTGATCTCGGACAAGACCATCAACGGACGCATTGCCAAGGATGTGTTCGAGGAGATGGTGGAGAGCGGCAAATCCCCCGCCGCGATTGTGGAGGAGAAGGGCCTGCGGCAGGTGACGGATACCGGGGCGATCGACGCGGCGGTGGCGGCGGTACTGGCGGCGAATGGCGATAAGGTGGCGGAGTATAAATCCGGCAAGGACAAGCTGTTCGGTTTTTTTGTGGGGCAGGTGATGAAGGCGATGGCCGGCAAGGGTAATCCGGCGCTGGTGAACGAGGCAGTGAAGCAACAACTCAACAATTAACCAAAGACAAATTCGTGGTGACGATCGTTCGCTCTCTGTTGCTGGTCTCAAGCGTTGCGGCGTTAAGCGCCTGCGCGAATTTTCCACAGCAGTTTAACGAGGTGGTGGCAGAAGGACAGAGTGCGTTGGGCGTGCAGCAACCGGTCGCTCAGACAGCACCGCCGCCTCGCGCCACCCCGCCGGACTATATCGAAGCAGACCGGCAGCTCAATGAATCTTATAACAAACTGTCGGCACAGCTAACGCCGGATGGGCAAGCGCAGCTGAAGCAGGAGGAGCTTGCCTGGATCATCGCCCGCACCGGCACGTGCAGGCATCATCACGTCATGGATTACGCCTGCAAGACCAAGGTCACGGCCGAACGGACCACGGTGCTTCAGGCGCGGCTCAACCAGCCGCTCTCTCCCCCGCAAGCCGCCGCCGCCGCGGCGCCTGCTCCCGTTCCCGCGCCGCCCCCAGCGCCGCAAGGGCACAGCATTACCGTGCTGGCGACCGCGAGGCCATGGAACTGGCGAAGCGGGGGCATCAACGATGCCTATCGCTTCGGCATAGATGACGGCACAGGCCCGGCGGTGGTGAGGCTGGCGAGCATCAACGCGAAACCCGGCGAGAGCCTGACGATAAGTTACTCCGGCGGCAAAATCGAACTGGGGCCGGGAAGCCCGGCGACGGATGCGCGCGGCTATGCCGGGCAAAGCGCCAATGGCGGCAATGGCGTCTCCGGCAAGCCATTGCCCAGCGCGTACATGAAACCCTACCCGATCAACCTCGGCGCGCTGGTAGGCGCGTTCACGGATGCGAACGGCAATATCCTGGGCGCGCCCTTCGCGGTGGGCGACGGCCCGTTGAGCCTTCCCATTCCACCCGGCGCCAGCCAGCTTCAGCTTGGCATCAACGACGACATTTTCGGCACGAACAACCCGACGGTCGCCAATACCGGGAGCTTTAAAGTGCTGGTAGCCCGCTAAACGGCAATAGGCCGGAGGCTTCGGCCTGCGCCCGGCTATCGGCAATCGCCTTGCTCACGGCCAGGGCGGCGGCAAGCGCGCGGGTACCCGCGGCGGCATCTACCATAACCGGCGCGCCCTCCAGCACCGAGTTGAAAAACGCCTCGTGCTCGGCGGCGAGCGCGTCATGGTCCTGCCAGCCCGCCTGTTCCACGCCAAACTCCTCGAAGCCCGGAAGCTTCATGCCGATGCCGCGCCCGATGAGGGTGAGCTTGCGCGCCGCGAAATCCACCGTGAGATAGCCAGTTTGCGAAAAAATCCGCATCTTGCGCTCGGTTTTGAGCGAGATGCGGCTGGCGGTGATGGTTGCCACCGCGCCGTTGGCAAAGCGGATGCGGGCATTGGCGATATCGTCATGCGCGCTTGCGACCGGCGCCCCCACGGCTTCGACATGTTCAACGGGCGAGTCGGTCAGCGCCAGGATCAGATCGAGGTCATGAATCATCAGGTCGAGAATGACCGAAACATCCGTGCCGCGGGGCTTGAAGGGTGCGATTCGCACAGCCTCGATATAAAGCGGCTTGCCCATGCGGGCGGTGAGCGCGCCATGCGCCGCTGAGAACCGCTCCAAATGGCCAACTTGCAGCACCAGCCCCTGGGCGCGGGAGAGTTCTGCAAGTTCCCCCGCCTGGACGAGCGTCGCCGCAATGGGTTTTTCCACCAGCACATGCTTGCCCGCGCGTAGAGCCTGGGCGGCGAGGGTAAAATGCAGCTCCGCCGGGGCGGCGATGATCACCGCCCGCGCTTGCGCCAGAATCTCCTCTACCGATTTTACCGGACACCCTGCTTCCCAGGCCACCGCCTTGGCGCGCTCCGCATCCAGGTCCGCCAGGCCGATGAGTTTCGCGCGCGGTGACGCCGCCAGTTTAAGCGCATGGTAGCGGCCAAAATGCCCGGCCCCGATCAGGCCAATCTCTAAACGTTCTCCCATGGCTCGCTGGTATCGCCAGCCGGGGTTGCGCGCAACGGGGAGCAAGGTCATACCGCTGTCGTTTCAGGGCTTTTGGGAGCGGACGTGCTTTATTTTACCCGTGGCAAGACGATTGGGATCATGCTTATCTGCCTGCTCGGCATTCTGCTAAGCCTGCCGAATATCAGCGCCCGGCCGAAATTCCTGCCCAGTTTTCTGCCTTGGACGCAGGTGCATCTGGGCCTGGATTTACGCGGCGGCAGCTACCTGCTTCTGCAGATCGACTTCGCGGCGGTGGAAAAGCAGGATCTCAACTCGCTGGTGGACCAGATACGGCAGACCATGCGGACCGCCGGGCTTGGCTATACCGGGCTGCATGCGGATATTCCCAACAACCGCGCCGTTCTCAATCCGCTCAACGGGCAGGCATCGGCGGCGCTGGCGGCGCTGAATAAGCTCATCACCTACGCGCCAGGGGCGAGTGTCGCGAACATCGCCATCGATCAAAACCCGGATGGCAGCATTTTCATCAGCATTCCGCGCCAGGCCTTGGCGGCGCGCGAGACGCAGGCGGTGGATCAATCCATTACCATCATCCAGCGGCGGATCGACGGCTCCGGCGTGCTCAACCCATCCATCGCACGGCAGGGCGCGGACCAGATCGTCGTGCAGCTGCCCGGCATTTCCGACCCCGAGCGGGTGAAAACGCTCATCGGCACGACCGCGCATATGACCTTCCAGATGGTGGATTCCTCCGCGCAGCCAGGGCAGGCAGCGCCCTTGGGCGATGAGCAACTGCCGATGGCTGACAACCCGCAGCAGAGCATGGATGTCTATTCCAACGTCGCGGTCGATGGCGCGAATTTGGATAACGCCCAGGCCTCGACCGACCCGCAAAGCGGCATGTGGGTGGTTAACTTCACGCTCAATTCCGTCGGCGCGCGGGAGTTCGCGGATGTCACCACGGCGAATGTCGGCAAGCTGTTCGCCATCGTACTGGACGGCAAGATTATTGAGGCGCCGGTTATTCGCGAGCCGATTACCGGCGGGTCGGGGCAGATTTCAGGTAATTTCACCGCGCAATCAGCAACTGACTTGGCACTTTTACTACGCGCGGGCGCCCTGCCCGCCCCTCTGAACATCGTGGAGGAGCAGAGCGTCGGGCCGGAGCTTGGGGCGGATGCGATCCGCGACGGCGCGCTCTCGCTCGCCGCCGGGTTTGTTCTAGTGCTGGCCTTCATGGCGGTGTTTTACGGCCTGTTCGGCTGGTTCGCGAATATCGCGCTGGTGATGAACCTGATCATCATGCTGGCCATTCTGTCCTTCATGGGCGCCACGCTCACTTTGCCGGGAATGGCCGGCATTCTGCTCACACTTGGCATGGCGGTGGACGCCAACGTGCTGATCAACGAGCGCGTGCGCGAGGAGGTGAAGAACGGGCGCAAACCCTTGGCCGCACTGGAAGCCGGGTACAAGCGCGCCTACGGAACCATCATCGACAGTAACGTGACCACTCTGCTGGCTCACGTCACGCTGTTTATTTTCGGTTCCCCGCCGGTGCGCGGCTTTGCGGTGACGATCTGCGTCGGCATCATCACGACCCTGTTTACCGCCACCGTGCTGGTGCGGCTGATCACCTCGCGCTGGTATATATCCCGGCGTCCTTCTGCATTGCCCGTTTGAGAGTCCAATATGTTTATGAAACCCATGCTCCGCTTTGTTCCTGACGGAACAAAAATCCGCTTCATGAACGGAAGATTCGCGGGGTTGATCGTCTCGGCGGTACTCTCAAGCGCTTCCATCATTCTGTTCTTTTATCCCGGGCTCAACCTTGGGCTGGATTTCCGTGGCGGCGTGGTGTTGCAAGTGGCAACGCCGCAGGCCGCCAATTTTGCCGAGCTGCGCGCGGCATTGGCCAAAGCGGGATTGTCCGATGCGGCGTTGCAGAGCTTCGGCCACAACGGCAAAGGCGTGCTGATCAGCCTTGAAAGCCGGGAGAACGCCAACCAGACGCAGACCGCGATCTCGGAGGTAGAAACCGCTTTGGCAAGCGCCGCGCCGGGTGCGAAAATCCTCAGCACGGAGGCGATTGGGGCGAGCGTCTCGCAGCAGCTCTTCGCCCAGGGGCTGGAGGCGCTGTGCCTCAGCTTCGTGATGATTTTGGCCTATATCTGGTTCCGGTTCGAGTGGCAGTTCGCGGTGGGCGCGGTGACGACTCTGGTGCTGGATACCACCAAGACCATTGGCTTCATGGTCATCACCCGCATTCCGTTCGACCTCGTAACCATTGCCGCGATCCTCACGATCATTGGCTACTCCACGAACGACAAAGTCGTGGTGTACGACCGGGTGCGGGAAAACTTACGCAAGTACAAAACCATGCCGCTGCGGGAGCTCATCGACCAGTCGATCAACGAGACGTTGAACCGCACGCTCGGCACCTCCGGCACTGTTTTCCTCGCCGCCCTGCCGCTGGCGCTGTTTGGCGGTTCGGCTTTGGCAGGCTTTGCTTGGATCATGCTGTTCGGAATCGTCGTCGGCACGTCGTCCTCAATCTTTATCGCGGCGCCGATTTTATTGTTCCTTGGGGCGCAACGGCTGCGCCGGAGCGGTTCATTGGCGAACGCCCGGTAAAAGGTGAAATTTTAATCGCATTTCTTTCGAAAAGATGATAAATCCGCCTCGGTACAAAATTTATGATCGAGCGCGAATATTTAGACGATGCATGACATGATTCCCGATCAAGCGCTGATGGCCTCGATCCGTATTTTTTATCAGCCCGTGGTGCGGCTGGCGGATTTTCGCGCGGATTATGTCGAGGTGCTGGCGCGCACGCAGACGCCGGAAGGGGTTTTGTGCGGGGCAGAAACGGTTGTGGATGCCATGACGAGCGCGGAGCGCTCGCTGGAATTGACCGAGAGCATCATGCGGCGGACGCTTGCCGAATACGCGCTTTTCGGCTTCGCTGCACAAAACCTGCCCGTCGCGTTCAACCTTCCGCTGGATGCCATGGTTCACCCGGATCTCTTGCCGCGAATCGAAGAAATTCGCACCCGCGCCAATCTGCCCGCGCAAATCATCCGCTTCGAACTGACCGAGACGCATCCTGTAAGCGATCTGGAGGCCGCCCGCGCCATCATCACCAGCCTGCGCGATGCGGGCTACGGCCTTGCGCTTGACGATATTACGCCGGGCATGACCAACCTGCCCTTGCTCATGGAGATGCCGATCCGCGCGATCAAGCTCGACCGCAGTGTGGTCATCAGCACCCAAAAATCCGATCTGCGGTTTGTCCGCGAGATGGTTGCCCGTGCCAGCGCCAGCGGCCAGAACATCATCGCCGAAGGGATAGAGAGCATCGCCATTCGCGACGCCATGCGGGAAATGGGCGTCACCCACGGGCAAGGGTTCTTATTCTCGCGCCCGCTTTCTGCCGATGCATTGCAAGATTTTTGCGCTAAAACATAAGCCCTAAAGCGGCGCCTATACCCAAAAGCCAAAGCGGATGGATATTTGTCCGCCATGCAGCCACGCCGCAGGCAAGCGTGACCATAAGTAGCGGAACGCTAGTGTCGGATTGCCGTGAAAGTATCCCGGCGGCAGCTAGGATAAGTCCGGCAGTAACCGGCAGAAGCGCCCTCTGGATGATTCGCCGCCAGCGTCTCTCGCGATAACGCTCCCACGCCCGGCTGACGATCATGACCAGAATACCTGCGGGCAGAATCATCGCCAGAGTCGCGACGACGCCACCGGCAATTCCCGCCTCATGCGCGCCGATCACCGTTGAAATCATCACGTTTGGGCCGGGCGCCGCGTTGGAAATGGCGTAGAGCTGCACGAATTGCGCCGGGCTTAGCCAATGCCGGTTCGTCACCACGTCACGGGCGATCTGCGGCACCGTGCTATTCACGCCGCCGATGGCCAGCAGCGAGAGCCGGCCGAACATCGCGGCCAGCTGCGCTAAAATATTAGCCATTCAGCCCGTCCGCCACGCATAAAAAAGCGAAACAGGCAGCGCGATCAGCATGGTCAGCGGCAAAGAGAAATGTGCGAGCAACACGAGCGCGGCGACGCTGATCGCCAGAGCAATATTTATGCGGCTCGAAAAAACCGGCGTGGCGATTCGAAACGCGGTGCCCAAAACCAGCCCCGCCGCGGCTGCCGCCAAGCCGCCCAAAGCATGACGCGCTTCCGGCAGGCTGCCATAGCGCGAATACGCGGCCCCCAGCGCCATGACGATGCATACCGGAGCCGCCAGTAACCCCAAAACCGCCGCAGCCGCGCCGCTCAATCCACGGTGCCGCGCACCAAAGGCAAAAGCGAAGTTCACAATATTCGCCCCCGGCATGAACTGGCAGAGCGCAAACAGATCGTTGAACTGCGCCTGATCCATCCATTTGCGCTCATCGACGATCAACCGCCGGGCAATCGGAAGAACCCCGCCAAAGCCCATGATCCCCGCCTGAAAAAACCCGATGAACAGCATCCGGTGGGTTAGCGTGGCTGGGCTCTTCTCGGGCATTAGGCGCTAAGCCGCCCGCGCAATTCCAAACCGACGCAAGGCATCCGCGTTCATGCCACGGACCCGGGAGCCGCTCTCATTCTCAACCTGGCCCAGCGGCGGCGCGAAGATGAGATTATCCGGGTGCTGAACAGTATCCGGCTCATATTCCGCAACGACGCCCTCGGTTTTAAGCTTGAGCAGATGCGCCAGCACATTCCGCTGCGCGGCAATTTTCAAAAACGGATCGGCCTTATGGTAGAGCTTGGCTGCGAGCGGTGCCACGGCCCAGCGCTCGTCCTGCATGGCGTCGAGGATTTTTTTCTCGCGATATTGCCGATGGGCAAGCAGCTCCGCCACCAGGCGCCGCGGCTCCGGCAGGATGGGACCGTGGCCGCTGAGGTAGAAGGTTTCGTCGCGCTCAAGCAGAAGTTCGAGCGAGCGGTAATATTCCAGCATGTCGCCATCCGGCGGGCTGACGATGGAAGATGACCAGGACATGACGTGATCGCCGCTGAACAGGATTTTTGTGCCGTCCGGCAGAAAATACTCGAAGCATAAATGGTCGGCGGCGTGGCCAGGCGTGTAAACAGCCGTCAGCCCGGCAATGCTGTCGCCGTCGTCCAACGGAATATCCGGCGTGAATTCCGGCTTGGCGCTGGTTTTATAGGCGTGCACGGGCAGGTCAGCCGCCTGTTGCAGCGCCTTGACCGCGCCCCAATGGTCGCTATGCGTGTGGGTTAGCAGGATGCGCCGTATTGGCGTTTCTCCAGCCGCGGTCAGAATATCCCGCACATGCTGGGCATCGTCGGGACCGGGGTCGAGGATCGTCAGCCCGTCCTTGCCTTCGATGAGATAGGTATTGGTCCCGAGATAGGTCATGATGCTCGGGTTGCGCGCCACGATGCGGCGAATTCCGGGGAGGATTTGCGTGGGCTCGCCGCGTGGCGGCTCCGGTTCGGTTAAAAAGGCCATGCCGCATCATGCCGTGCTACGGGCCATGATGTAAACGGCAGGAGGTTAACTAAAAGAATACAGCAGGCCGAGCGCGCCTAAAACCCCGCAGGCGCAGAGAACGCCCAGACCCGCCGCCAGGAAATTTGGCCGCTCCGCATGGGGCCGCATCCGCCGCCGCATCGGGCCGGGCTGTGCCGAAAACGTCTGGTTTTGTTTAAAATTCATAGCTTTATACCTCGAATATTCGAAGCTGGACCCGTGTTTTAGCGTGGGTCATCCGGGCTGGGAGTTATGCACCCTAAAGCACGGAACGCGCAACAGAAATCCTCCGTTATTGCGTGTTGCCGTGCCTCCCCTATAACCTGCCCGGATGACGCTTGACCCGGATGCCAGCCTGCGCGCTTCCTTCAATCGGCACAGGCTGTTTGCCTCCTCGCTTCTGGTGTTGATGGCGGTGCTCACCGCGGTTGGCTATTTGCTGCCGCTCACGCTTTGGTCGGGGTTGCTGCGCGATGCCGCGAGAGCCGGGTTCATCGGCGGCGTGGCGGATTGGTTCGCCGTTACCGCCCTGTTCCGCCATCCGCTTGGCTTGCCCATTCCGCACACGGCCATATTGCCCGCGCAGAAACAGCGCCTTGGCAACGCACTTGGCTCATTTGTCGCGACCCACGTATTCACCGAGGCTGACATCCGCAAGTTTCTTGGCAATATGGACTCGCCGGGGATTTTGCGCCGGTTTTTGACCGACACGCCGTCCATTCGCCCAATATCCGAGGCGCTGGCCGGGATGCTGCCGAAGCTGCTGGCAGGCGTAGAGGACGGGCGGGCGCGACGGCTGATCGGGCATCTGCTGCCACGCCTCGTTGGCGGCAAGGCGGCGGGGGTGGTGGTCGCTCAGGCTTTGCGCGGGTTGGTGGAAGGCGGTCAGCACCAGGAGGTTTTTTCCTTTATATTAAATCAGCTGAAAGAGACACTTGCCTCCCGAGAGGAGCTTTTGCAGGGGGCGATAAAGGAGCGGGTGAGCGAACAGGGCGGGCGGCTGGTTGGCTGGGCCATCGGCGCAAATATCGCCAAGCGGGTGCTGGCCGCTGTGAACGCGGAGCTTGAGCGCATCGGCCCGGATAGCTCCGAGATGCGCGATGCCTTCGATGAATGGGTGAGGCGCGAAATTACCCGGCTGGAGACCGACCCAGGCCGTGCGGCGGAGCTAGGCCGGGCGATGCAGCGCCTGCTTTCGCACGGCACGGTGAAGGCATGGGCCTGGGACGTATGGATGCGGCTGCGGCGCGCGGTGGAAGCGGATGCGGCGCTGCCCAACGGGCGCTCGGTTTCCATCATCGAATCCAGCCTGGGGAGTTTGGGCGAAGTGCTGGGCCGGGACGCCACCGCGCAGGCGCGCGTAAACCGGGCGGTGGAAACGATGGTGCTGGGCCTGCTGCCGCAGGCGCAGGCAGAAGGGGCGAAGTTCATCGGGCGGGTGGTCGGCGCTTGGGATGCAGCGACAATAACGGACAAGCTGGAGCTGAGGGTCGGCAAGGACCTTCAATATATCCGTGTGAACGGCACGATCGTCGGTTTTTTGCTGGGCCTGGCGATCAGCCTCGCCCTGCTGGCGCTGCCCGGACATCTACGGTGATCCGCTTGCCGGGGCTTGGCCGCATAGCTATGTTCGGCGCATGAAAAAACTTACCACAATCGCTGTTTTCCTAGCTCCCACGATGGCTTTCGCCGCTGGCGGCCCTACGCCGCTCGGGCCTAATAACGGCAAGTTCGGTGACTGGACCGCGGCTACCTATGGCAGCGGCCACGCCAAGGCCTGCTACGCCTTTACAAATGCCCAGCACTCAAACCCGGCGATTAAAAGCCGGGGTGATGTGATGCTGACCGTGACAGAGCGGCCAGGCACGCATGATGAGGTCACGCTGAGCGCGGGTTATGTCTATCCGCCCAAAGGCAGCGTGGAGCTAACCGTGGGTTCCGCGAATGTCAGCTTCTATACCAAGGGCAGCACGGCCTTCACGGGAAGCGGCGGCGATGCGATCAAGGCGTTCAAGAATGGCTCGACGGCGACCGCGAAATCGACCGGCCCGCATGGGCATCCCGTGACCGACGATTTCTCGCTTTCCGGCTTCTCCGGCGCCTATGCCGCGATTACCGCCGCATGTCCGTAGAACTCACCGCTTCCGAGCGCGAGCGTATTCTCGCCAAGGCGGTGATGTTCGCCCCGCCCAGCAATGTGCTGGCAGATGGCAAGCGGGATCTAGTGGGACTGTCCCGCGAAGAGCTGGCCGCCGAGGTTGAATCGGCGGGCGAGAAGCCCTTCCGCGCCAAGCAGTTGTGGCACTGGATCTATCACCAGGGCGTGCGGGATTTTTCCGCGATGAGCAACATCGCGCGGCCATTGCAGGAGAAACTGGCCGAGCGGTTCGTCATCGGCCGGCCGGAAGTCTCGCTGGACCAGCTCTCCAAAGACGAGACGCGCAAATTCCTCTTCCGGTTCCGTGATAACGAGGCGGTGGAGACGGTCTATATCCCCGACCGGGTTGAGGACCGTGGTGCTGTTTGCATCTCCTCCCAGGTCGGCTGCACACTCTCGTGCCGATTCTGCCATACCGGCACCCAGCGCCTGGCACGCAACCTGTCTTCGGCCGAAATCGTCGGGCAGTTCATGGCTGCGCGCGATGCCTATGGCGAATGGCCAAGCCCGAAAGGCGAAACCCCTCGCCTGCTCTCGACCATTGTGCTGATGGGCATGGGCGAGCCGCTGTATAATTACGAGAACGTCGCGAAGGCGATGAAGATCGTGATGGACGGCGAAGGCATTGGGCTTTCGCGGCGGCGTATCACGCTCTCCACCTCCGGCGTGGTGCCTATGATGGACCGCGCGGGCGAGGAGCTTGGGGTAAACCTCGCGGTCTCGCTCCACGCGGTGCGGGACGATCTGCGTGATGAGATCGTGCCGCTGAACCGGAAATATCCGATCAAGGAGCTCATCGCGGCCTGCAAACGCTATCCCGGCGCCTCCAATGCGCGGCGGATTACGTTTGAATACGTAATGCTGAAGGGGATCAACGATTCCGAGACCGATGCGCGGGCGCTGGTGTATTTAATCGCCGGGCTGCCCGCGAAGGTAAATCTCATACCGTTCAACCCCTGGCCTGGCAGCAGTTACGAGACCAGCACGCCGGCGTCGATCAAGAAATTCGTGGATATCGTGATGGCGGCGGGCTATGCCTCACCAGTGCGAACACCGCGCGGGCAGGATATTCTGGCCGCCTGCGGGCAGCTCAAAAGCCTCGCCTCGGTGGCTTAAACCAAAAGGGAGTTGAGAATGGTTCGGAACATAATGTTTGCGGCAGCGCTGGCGATCGGCCTGGGCGGCGTCGGCATGAGCAACGCCCACGCTATTGGCTGCGTCTCCGGCGCTGCGGGTGGCGCGGTTGTCGGGCATTACGCGCATCACCATGCCGTGCTGGGCGCTGTGGGCGGCTGCGTGGCGGGACATGAAATGGCCAAGCATCGCAAGGAACAGCTGCGCGAACAGGAAGAAGAGCAGCAGAACGGGCAGATGGATCGGTAAACCCCTTGCGTTAGATTGTATTTAGATATATCTAACTCCTATCGAATGTTGGAGTTAGAGTACATGCGCTTTTTCAAACACCCTTGCGATGACCGCCGCTTCGCCCGGCATGAGCATGAACACGGCCCGCACCATCATCGCTTTGGCCGCGGCGGGCGGTTGGCACGGTTTTTGGAGCACGGCGATCTTCGGCTGCTGGTGCTCCGCCTTATCAGCGAGAAACCCCGGCATGGCTATGAGATCATCAAGGCGATCGAAGACCTGGCGGGCGGCGCCTACGCGCCCAGCCCCGGCGTAATTTACCCGACGCTGACCATGCTCGAAGAACTCGGTCAGATCGAAAGCATGGCGGAAGGCAGCCGGAAACGCTTCTCGATCACCGATGCCGGGAAGGCGGCGCTGGCAGAGAATCAGGCCGCGATCGATCTGCTTTTCGCCAAAATCCAATCCGCGCAACCGCGCGAGGCATCGGCGCCGGTCATCCGCGCGATGGAGAATTTGAAGACGGCATTGCGGCTGAAACTGGGGCGTCAGGAGGCAGCACCGGAAATGACACGCAAAATAGCGGACATGCTGGACGCAATGGCGCGGCAGATCGAGGAGCTTTAATATGCAAACCATGGCGAATATCGAGACCACGAGCGCCAAGCGCTATCTGGGGCAGTTCGCGAAGCACTTCGCGCATAAAATCCCAGTCGAACTGGCGGAGGATAACATCAGCGGCACGGTGCATTTCCCGATGGGAAACTGCGAAATGCAGGCCGATGCGGCGCAGCTGACGCTGCGTCTCGACGCGGCGAAAGACGCAATGCCGCAGCTTATGGATGTGGTGGTGCGGCATCTGGTGCGGTTTGCCTTCCGCGAGGAGCTGCAAATCAACTGGGAGCAAGTTCCAGCGTGACGGTGTTTGGCGGTAGCGGCCGTTAATGCTACCGCCGCCGCGTGAAAAAAATTCTCCAATCTGCGCCGGCTCGCGCGATGGCTGCATGGGCAGCGGCGCGTTACGTGCTGTTCGTGGCCTGCACGGTGCGCTGGCGGGTTGAAGGCAAGGCGAATTTACAGGCCATGGCGGAAGAGCCGCCCGTGATTGTGGTATTCTGGCACGAGGCGCTGCCTTCCATGCCGGTGTTATGGTTGCGGGCGAAGCGGTTCGGCATGACCCGCCCGGCGGTTGTGCTGGCGAGCCAGCATCGCGATGGCCAGCTGATAGGCCGGGCCGTACGGCACATGGGTATCGGGCTGGTAGCGGGATCGTCCTCGCGCGGTGGGGCTGCGGGGCTGCGCGGGCTGCTCAAGGCTCTGGAGGCGGGGGCGAATGTGGGGCTGACGCCGGACGGGCCGCGCGGACCGCGCCGGGTTTGTGCGCCGGGCGTGGTGCAGCTGGCCGCGCTGAGCGGGTGCCGTATTTTGCCGTGCGGCGTGAGAATCGCGCGTGCAAAAACACTGCGCTCCTGGGATAAAATGCGGCTCCCTTTGCCCTTCAGCCGGGGGGCGCTGGTGTGCAGTGCGCCGGTAGCAGCGCCGCGCGAGGATTGGCAAGCCGCCCTGCCCCTTGTGACAGCGGCGCTTAATGCGGCGATGGACCGCGCGGAAGCCCTGCTATGATCGCTCTGCGCCTGTACCAGACCGCCGGACAATGTTCCGCGCCATGGCTGCGCCGCATGGTTGCGCGCCGCGCAGCAAGTGGAAAGGAAGACCCGGCGCGTCTCGGCGAGCGTTTCGGCATCGCGAGCCTTCCCCGCCCTCAAGGCCGGCTTATATGGTTCCACGCGGCAAGCGTGGGGGAGACGATGTCGGTTCTGCCGGTCATTCAAGCGATGGCCGGGCGGGCCGAGGTGCTGCTGACAACCGGCACGCTGACCTCCGCAAAACTGGCCGCCGGAAGGCTTCCTGGTTTTGCCCGGCATCAGTTCGCGCCGCTGGACCATCCCGGCTGGGTGGCGCGGTTTCTAAGTTACTGGCAGCCGGATGCGGTGGTGTTCGTCGAGAGCGAATTATGGCCCGCGATGCTCGATGCCTGCGATTCCGCCGGTATCCCGCGTCTGCTGATCAACGCTCGGATTTCAGCAAAATCGGCGCGCAACTGGCGGCGCGCGGGCGGGCTGGCGGGGCGTGTACTAAGGCTGTTCCGGTATATTCACGCGCAATCCGGCGGTGATGCGGAAAACCTGCGCGGATTGGGAATGCAGGACATCCTCGAATGGGGAAATTTAAAGTTTTTTGCGCCGGAATTGCCCGTGGATGAAGCGGAGCTGGCCGCGTTTCGGGCCGCTTTGCCAGGCCGGAGCTGGCTCGCCGCCAGCACGCACCCTGGCGAGGAAGCGTTGATGCTGCAAGCGCATGAAACACTGCTACAAAATTTCCCTGCGCTGGTCACGATAATCGTGCCTCGGCACCCGGAACGCGGGGCGGAGGTCGCGGCGCTGGCCGCAGCACCCCGGCGAAGCCTGGGCCAGGCGCCGGAGCCGGGCAAAATCTATATCGCCGATACTTTGGGCGAGCTGGGGTTGTTTTTCCGCGCAGCTCCGTTCGCGTTCATCGGTAATTCGCTGGCGGGTTTTGGCGGGCATAACGTCATCGAGCCTGCGATGCTGGCTCGTCCCGTTATCACCGGCCCGCATAACGAGAATTTTTTGGAAGCCGCCGGACGGTTGCGCGATGCGGGCGCGCTGATCGAGGTGGCTGATGCAGGGGCGCTGGCGAATGCCGTGCGCGCCTGGCTGGATAACCCGGCAGCGGCGGTTGCGGCGGGCGAAGCGGCCAAAGCGATGTTCAGCGGCGCGGGGGATCTACCGGAGCGGCTGGCAGCGCTCATTTCCGATTGCGCGCTGGCATGAAGACGCCGCCATTCTGGGCCAAACGCGGGCTTTTTGCATTGCTGCTCGCCCCGCTCGGCTTGGTCACGCGGGTTGCCACCGCCCGGCGAGTGAAAAAACCGGGCTTCGCGCCGGGCATCAAAGTGATCTGCGTCGGCAATGCGGGGGTTGGCGGCTCCGGCAAAACTACCGTGGCGCTGGATATTTTGAACCGGCTGCCTGGTTGCAAATTTGCGCTGACGCGCGGTTACGGCGGCGCGCTGCAAGGCCCGGTGCTGGTCAACAGGGCGATCCACCGTGCGGAAGATGTGGGCGACGAGGCTTTGCTGCTGGCTGCCTGCGCCCCAACCATCGTGGCGTGCGACCGTGGCGCCGGGGCAAGGCTGGCGCTGGCCGAGGGCGCGACCGAGATTGTGATGGACGATGGCCTGCAAAACCCGGCGCTGAAAAAGACGCTCTCCCTGCTCGTGATCGACGGCGGCTACGGCTTCGGCAACGGGCTGCTGCTGCCAGCCGGGCCGCTGCGAGAGCCGGTGAAAGCGGCAGCTGCGCGCTGCCAGGCGGCGGTGCTCATCGGCGATGACGAGACCGGCGCGCTGAGACGCCTGCCCGCGCATTTGACCGTGCTGCGGGCGGCACTTGTACCAGACTGCAACGAGCCGATGGGCCGCCGCCCCGTCATCGCCTTCGCGGGCATCGGGCGCCCGGAAAAATTCTTCCGCTCCGTGCTGGCCTTGGGCGCGGAGATTGTGGCGACCCACGCTTTCCCCGATCATCATGTGTATACTGCGGGGGATTCGGCGCGGCTGCTTGGCCAGGCGGCGCGGCAGGGGGCAACATTGGTAACGACCGCGAAGGATTATGTGAAGCTGCCGGCAGCCCTTCGGGCGGCGGCCGTGATGGTGGGTGTTCGCCTGAGCTGGGAGAATGAGGCGGCGCTGAACGAGTTGCTGAAATGACCATGCCCGGGTACCGATTGGAAGCTTTGGCGGTGCGCGCCGCCTTGGGCATTCTACGCAGGCTACCCCCCGCCACGGCATCGGCACTGGGCGGGAATGTCGCGCGCCTGGTCGGCCCGCTTATTCCAGCTTCCAGAACCGCGGACAAAAATCTCCGCATGGCGATGCCGGAGCTGAACGCGGCGGAGCGGCGGAAGATTGTCGCCGAATGCTGGGAAAATCTGGGTTGCACTACGGCGGAGCTGGCACGGATCGGCGATTTGCACGAAACCGCCTCCGGCCCCGGCTATTTCGTGACCGGCTGGGAAGAGAACGTGGCGCCTGAACTCGCGAAGGGCGGCCCCGCGATTTTTTTCACCGGCCATATCGGCAACTGGGAGATCATTCCTCCCGCCGGGTTCGCACGTGGTTCGGATGTCGCGTTCATGTACCGCGCCGCCAGCAACAAGCTGGTCGATGACATGATCCTCAAGCTGCGCGAAGCGAACTTCAAGCGCAAGGTAACGATGTTCCCGAAAGGCGGCACCGGCGCGCGGCAGGCCTATGGGCATATGTCGCGCGGCGGAAATCTCGGCCTGATGGTCGATCAGAAGCTCGACAACGGCATCTCCGTGCCGTTTTTTGGCCGCGAGGCGATGACCGCGCCCGCAATGGCGAGCTTCGCGCTTAAATTCCGCTGCCCAGTGCTGCCTGCTTATTCCGTGCGCGTTGGCCCTGCCCGGCTGCATGTTATCTTCGAGGAGCCGATGGCGCTGCCGGATACAGGGGACAAGGAGCGCGACGTGATGACGCTGACCACGGAGATGAATCGCACGCTCGAACGCTGGATTCGGGAAAAACCCGGCGCATGGCTGTGGCTGCACCGGCGCTGGCCAAAGGATTTGTATAGGTAAATATCTGGCTCGTTTTATCGCTTCACGTTAAGATGGCTCGCATGGGATTCTGGCGCAGCAAAAAGCTCTCGGAGATGAGCCGGGCGGAGTGGGAATCGCTGTGCGATGGCTGCGGCCGCTGTTGCCTGCATAAACTGCGCGACGAGGACACCGAGGAGCTGAGCTTCACCAATGTCGCCTGCCGACTGCTGGACCTAAAAACCTCCCGCTGCTCGGATTATGCGCGGCGAAGAGTGAAAATCCCCGATTGCGTGCAGCTTACGCCCAAAAAGCTGAAAACCGTCGATTGGCTGCCGCCAACCTGCGCCTACCGATTGATAGAGGAGGGCAAGGATTTGTTCGCCTGGCATCCGCTCGTCTCCGGCCGGGCGGAGAGCGTGGCGGAGGCCGGGATAAGCGTCGCCGGGCGCGCCTTGAGTGAGCGCGATGCCGGGCCGCTGGAGCACCATATCGTGGAATGGCCGGGCCAGATGCCAAAAGCGCGGAAGCGATGCTGACGGCGCTGACCACCGAGCTGGTGCCAGTGCAGGGCGCGCTCGCGCAAGTGACATTCCGCCGCTCCGGCAGAGCGCGCAAAATCTCGCTGCGGGTTGATGCCGCGCATGGCGGCATCGTGATCACCTTGCCTGCCCGTGCATCGCGCCGGGCCGGGCTTTCGCTGCTGCAAACGCATGAAGCCTGGGCGGCTGAAAAACTGGCGGCACTGCCTAGCGCCCTTCCCTTTTTTGCTGGCGCCACCGTGCCTGTGCATGGGCAGCCGCACATCATCCGCCCGTTGGATAACGCCAGCGGCGGCGCCTGGGTGGAAAACGGCGAAATCCTCGTCTGTGGCCGCCCGGAATTTCTGGCGCGGCGGGTAACGGATTGCCTGAAGCGGCTGGCGCGCCAACGCCTCACCGCTCTGGCGACGGAAAAAGCGCGCTTGGCCGGGCTGGCGCCGAAATGCGTGCGGGTGAAGGACACACGAACCCGCTGGGGCAGCTGCGCGCCGGATGGCACGCTGGCGTTCTGCTGGCGCCTCATTTGCGCGCCGGAATTTGTGCAGGATTACGTGACCGGCCACGAGGTCGCGCATCTGCGCCACATGAACCATGGCAAGCATTTCTGGGCGCTGACGGAGCAGCTTACCCCCCACCGCCGCGCCGCAACCGCATGGCTGGGAAGCAACGGCCAGGCCCTGTTGAGGATCGGCTGAGCGCGCATATATTTTGCAGGCGAACACATATCGAAAAGGGTGTCCCGTCTCATGAAAGCCGTCGCTTTTACCCATTCCCGGCCCATTTCTCATATCGACTCGCTGGAGGATTTCGACCTTCCCGTCCCCGAGCCGCGCCGCCACGATTTGCTGGTAGAGGTAAAAGCCGTGTCAGTGAATCCCGCCGATACCAAGCTGCGATATTATGTGGAGCCGCTGGGTGAGCGCCGGGTTCTGGGGTTCGACGCTGCCGGGATCGTGCGCGGCATCGGCCCGGACGTGCAGAATTTTTCTGTCGGCGACGAGGTGTTTTATGCTGGTGTGCCGACGCGGCCCGGCACAAATGCGGAATTTCATCTCGTGGATGACCGCATCGCCGGACATAAGCCGAGATCCTTGAATTTTGCGGAGGCGGCCGCAATGCCTCTCACCGCCCTCACCGCCTGGGAAATGCTGTTCGACCGCTTTAAAATCCCGCGTGACCAGGCGGTCCCCGGTACGCTGCTTATCGTCGGCGGCGCGGGCGGCGTTGGTTCCATGGCGGTGCAGCTTGCCGCGAAACTCACCGACCTCACCATCGTCGCCACTGCTTCCCGCCCGGAGAGCTCCGATTGGTGCCGCAACCTCGGCGCGCATCATGTGCTCAACCATCATCATAATTTGGCCGAACAATTCTCGGAGTTTGGCCTGTTGCCGCCGGAATACATTTTCTGCGTTACGCATGAGCGGCAGCATTTCAAAAAACTTAGCGAGTTACTGGCGCCGGAAGGTGCGATCGGCATCATCGAAACCAATTCTGGGCCGATGGATATTTCCGCACTCATACGCAAATCCGGCACGCTGCACACGCAATATGTTTTCGCGCGCGGGATTTTGAAAACGCCTATGATCTCCGCGCAACACCGCACATTGGAGGCTATCGCGCATCTGGTCGATAACGGCACACTGAAAACCACGATGAAAGAGCATTTCGGCACGATAAACGCGGCGAATTTGAAGCGCGCGCATGAGGCGGTGGAGAAAGGTTCTGTATGCGGCAAGATCGTGCTGGAAGGGTTCTAACATGCAAACAAAACCACTTGGAAAGTCCGGAATTGCGTTGCCTCCAGTCATGCTTGGCGGAAATGTTTTCGGCTGGACCGTGAATGTTCCGGATTCACTGAAATTACTCGACGCATCGGTTGCGGCGAGGCTGAACGCGATCGACACCGCCGACGCGTATTCCCGCTGGGTGCCAGGGCATAAGGGCGGCGAGTCCGAGGCGATTATCGGCGTCTGGCTGAAAGAGCGCAACAACCGCGATAAGGTGATCATCGCAACCAAAGTCGGCATCGACCTTGGGCCGGGAAAAAGCGGGCTCTCAAAAATGCGTATAAAATATGCGGCGGAAGCCTCGCTGATACGCTTGCAGACCGATTATATCGATCTTTACCAGGCACACATGGATGACACGGCGACGCCGCTGGAAGAAACACTGGAAGCGTTCGGCGAATTGATCAAAGAGGGCAAGGTGCGCGCGATCGGCTGCTCCAACTATACTGCGCCGAGATTGAAGAAGGCGCTTGAAGTTTCCAAAAAGCACAACCTGCCACGTTATGAATCACTTCAGCCGCACTATAACCTTGTGGAGCGCCAGGGTTTTGAGGACGCGCTGGGGGCGCTATGCCGCGAGGAAGGCCTGGCCGTGATCACTTATTACGCGCTGGCATCCGGGTTTCTCTCCGGCAAATACCGCAGCGAGAAGGATCTCGCCGGCAAGCAGCGGGCCATTGGCGCAAAGAAATACATGAACTCGCAAGGAATGGCGGTGCTGGCGGCGCTGGACGCGCAGGCAAAGCGGCTGGGTGCCACACCGGCGCAACTGGCGTTGGCCTGGCAGATTGCCAAACCGGAGATCACCGCGCCGATTGCAAGTGCAACAAGCATCTCGCAGCTCGACGACCTGGTGAAAGCCGCGACGCTGAAAATGGACGGCGAGGCGATGGCGGCGCTGGATAAAGCAACTTTCAATCCATAAAAATTGATCCTGCCAAACATTAAGAACGTTATTGCTTCGCTTCGCTCGCAATGACGAAAGACCGCCTCATTGCATAGCTGCAATATTTTGGAAACTTGTATCGGTGGCGGCTGGCAACCAAGTAATCTTCCGGACCGAGTGGATCAATGTTGAAACCCCAACGTTATCGCCTCGATCACAACAGGATTATGGAGGACAGAATATGAAAAAATACCTCGTAGGGTCAGCTTGTGCGTTAACCCTGCTGGCGGGAGTAGCCTTTGCCCAAACCTCTTCTACCGATTCAACCACTTCCACCATGTCATCGCCTTCCATGGCCGCACCCGTTGCGCCGATGCCGGGCTCCATGGCAACGTCCGAGAGCCGTAAATCGATCGACAGCAACGGTGATGAAACCGTTTCTCACAAGGCGACCTACGGTAACGCCTATGGCTCGGGCAGCGAAAGTTCCAGCACGACCGTCACCCCTGCGGCTCCACCGCCGCCCCCAGTTTCCACGACGACGACCCGGTCTTCAACCTCAACTTCCGATTAAAGGAGCAAGAGATGAAATTTACGCCGACAACACTGCGCGCAATGGCCACGGCCACCGCGATTGGCTCGATGGCAGCATTGGCTGGATGTGGCGGGCCACCGCCGCCGCAGACCACATCCAGCTCCTATGAGCAGACCACGACCTCTGCACCGGCACCCGCGCCGATGCCGCCGCCGATGCCAGCGGCTGGCTCCGTGACGACGCGAACGACCAATACCCAGACGTCGCCTTGAATTTTGCACCTCACGTTGGGCTCCACGGCTCAACGTGAGAAATTTAAAAAACTGCGCCCGTGAGTTGCAGGCTGATCGCCGCATAATGCAGCGAGGCGGCGACGAGGATAAGCGCGTGCCAGACGGGATTATGGAATTTTATTTCTGAGGCCTGGATAACGACGCCGATGGTATAAGCAATCCCGCCCGCAATGATGAGCGCCAGCACATGCGGCCCGAGCAAGGCGAAGCAGTAGCGGATCAGAACGAGCAGCATCCAGCCCATTCCGAGATAGAGCGCCAGCGACACCCGTTCATACCTGCGCGGAAACCGCAGCGTTAGAAAAATCCCTGCGGCGGCAAGGCACCAAAGCAGCAGGCAGAGCATCAGGCCGAACCGGCCATATAGCACGGTCACGCTCACCGGCGTGTAAGTTCCCGCGATCATCACAAAAATCATCGCGCGGTCGAGACGCCGCAGCCGCTCTTTTAGCAAACCTGCTGGGCAGAGTTGATAACTCGCGGAGGCGCAGAGCATTCCCACCAGCCCGGCGGCGTAAACCGCTACAACGATTATTTCAGCCGCGCCATGGCCGCAGGCGCGTACGAGTAACATTCCGGCGGCTCCCAGCCCAAGCGGAACCCCGATGCAATGCACCAGCGCATCCGCGAGACGCTCCGCCTTTGAATACGAGGGAAATATAAACTCCATCTCAGCGCCAGCCAGTTTCCCAAAATGCGGCTTCACATTTTGTTGCGGTAACAAAAATTTCGGTAAGCTTGGAATAGCGTGAAGCAGCGCCGCGCGCCTTACCAACCCGCTCCAGCATGGCAAGCGCCGCATTCACCTGCGCGGTATAATCCAGCCCGGAATAGGCTTCGATCCAAGCTGCGTAAAGATTTTCAGGTTGCATGTGCGGGGCCAGCATCGCACCGATTTCCGCATAGCCTGCGATGCAGGGCGAGAGCGCCACCAGCAGGTCCAGCGCGTCTCCCGCGTGGCCGACCTCCAGCACATAGCGCGTGTATGCCAGGAGTTCGAGCGATTGCGGCGCGGCGGCCATCTGCGCCTCGGTGATGCCCCATCCGGCGCAATACTGCACATGCAGGGGCATTTCAGAATTCAGCAGAAGCTCTGCGGTATCCAGTGCTGCGCGCATGTCCTCCGGCTCATCCAGCTTATAGGCCAGCAGCAGGTAAGCCCGCGCGTACTGGATAAGAAACAAATAATCCTGGACCAGGAACCGCTCAAACTTCTCACGCGGTAGAGACCCGTCGCCCAACGCCAGGACGAACGGATGTTGAACATAATTTTGCCAATGTCCTCCGGCATCGGCGCGCAGCCGTTGGAAAAGCGTTGCTTCGCTCATGCGGAGATACGCCATAACACAATTCCGGCAAGCGCCAGAACACAAAGATTGAACACGCTGGCCTCCGGCCCCGCTGCCCCGCCTGAGAGCAATGCATCTCCGCGTGGTGTGAAGTTCATCAACGCGCCGTAACAGGCGCTGCCGCTGTCATGCGTGCCGAAAGCAAAATTCTCCGCGTAATCCCAGCCTCCGTGAAAGCCGATGGCCCACCAGAGCGATCCCGTCCAACGGATACCCAAACAAAGCACCATGCCCGCCGCCGCAAGGCCAAGTAGCCCGGCAATGGTTTCGCCCTGATTGAACCCGTGCATCGCGGCAAAAACAACGCTTGTGATAAGCGCCGCGCGCCAGAAGCCAATGGCGTCTCCGAGCGTTTTTAATAGATAGCCGCGAAAGGCGAGTTCTTCCGTAAAACCGGTTAGCAGGCTGGCGCCGAGCCATTCGATACCGTAACGGATATTCGATCGGTTCGGCGCGATAACGCCATGCCGCGTTAATAGCAAAACATATGCAACCAGGCTGAGCGCTGCAAACCCGCTAATAAGCCCGCCACCCAGGCGCCGGAACCGGCGGGGCCCGCGCAGGCCGTAGGCGCCAAATCCGCAATTTTCCAGCCGCGACATCGCGATGGTCGCACCTAGCACGGGGAGCAAAAGCACCAGCTCATTCAGGCATACCAGAAGCGGGGTAAAACGGCCCGAAACAATAAGAGCATTACGCGGGATATTGCGGGCAAAAACCGGAAACACCAGCAACACGATACCAAACAGCACCGCAAGCATGCCGAAGAAAATCACAATACGAAGCCATGGGCGCATGGCTTCTCTCTTGCCAAGCGCAGCGGCGGGTTACAAGGCTGGTTCATGCGCCATTCATTGAGCACCGCCACGCACCGGCACCGGAACACCGCCGTTGTTTTGCTCGTGGTCGCGGGCTGCGTGAACTATCTGGACCGTTCCGCCGTCGCCGTCGGCAACCCGGAAATCCGCGCCTCGCTTCATCTCTCCTTCAGCCAGATGGGCCTGCTGCTTGCCGCTTTTGCCTGGGCCTACGGGCTAGCGCAAATCCCCGCCGGCGCGCTTATCGACCGTTTCGGCCCCCGGCGTGCTTTAGGTTTCGGGCTTGTACTTTGGTCCTTCGCACAACTGGGCGCGGGGTTCGTTGGCTCTCTGGCGCAGTTCATCGCCGCGCGCATCGGCCTGGGGCTGGGTGAATCTCCCATGTATATCGGCGGCACAAGGGTCTGCGCGGATTGGTTCGCGCTCAAAGACCGCGCGTTGCCCATCGGTATTTTCAACTCTTCCTCCGCACTCGCCCCCGCCGTCGCCCCGCCCTTGCTCACGCTGCTGATGCTGGCGTTCGGCTGGCGCGCGATGTTCCTCATCGCCGGGCTGGCGGGACTTCTCGTCGCGACAGGCTGGATCGCGCTCTACCGCGCGCCGGAGCAGGCCGGGATACCGGCTGAGGACATCGCAACGATTCACGCTGGCGATACGGTGAATGTTTCACATTCTGGCCTGTCGCAGATCCTTTGGCTGCTGAAATTTCGCACGACATGGGCGATGTTTCTCGGGTTTTTCGGCGTTGTCTATCTTTCCTGGCTTTATGCCACCTGGCTGCCCGGATATCTGGAGACGCAGCGGCATCTTTCGGTCGCAAGCGCCGGGCTTTGGTCCTCCGTCCCGCTGGCTGCCGGATTTGTTGGCGCAGTGGCGGGCGGGTTCATCTCCGATCATCTGGGGCACATGGGCATGGAGGCTGGCGCGGCCTGCCGCTTGCCAATCATCGGCGGGATGCTTCTGGCCGCAATCTGCACCGTGGCGGGCGCGCTCGCTGGCAGCACCGGCCTGGCTATCGCGCTTATGGCGGCTGGGTTGTTCGGGGCCAATGTGGCATCCAGCTGCGGCTGGGCGCTGGCAGCCGTGGTAGCACCCGGCAATGCGGTGGCGAGCCTGGAGGCCATTCAGAACATCGGCGGTTCGGCGGGCGGTGCGCTCGCACCTTTCATCACCGGCGCGGTTGTGCAGGCAACCGGGTCGTTCATCCCCGCCTTTCTGCTCGCGGGCGGCATCGCCGTTTTCAGCGCCGCGATTTACTGGCTCATGGCGCGGCGGCGGATCAGCGAGCTAGCCTGACCCCACTGAACTGCCAGCGCGCGCTGGCGGGGAAGAAATTTCGATAGGTAGCGCGCGAATGGCCTTCCGGTGTTGCGAGCGATGAGCCGCGCAGCACATATTGGTTCACCATGAATTTGCCATTGTACTCGCCGATCGCACCCGCCATCGCCTTAAAACCGGGATAAGGCGCATAGGCGCTGCTGGTCCACTGCCACGCCGTGCCGAACATTTGTTCAAGCCCAACGCGATGCTTCGCCGCGTATTCCCATTCCGCCTCGCTCGGTAGCCGCGCCCCGGCCCATTGAGCGTAGGCGCTGGCCTCGTAGTAAGAAAGATGGAGCGCAGGCACATCCTTTTGCAGCGGCGCCAAGCCGTTGAGAGAAAACACCTGCCATTCACCGCCACCGCAATGCCAGTTCATCGGTGCGGAGAGATTATTGGCGCGAATGAAATCCCAGCCCTCCGACAGCCAGAATGACGGCTCGTTATAGCCGCCATCCTCGATGAACGCGCGATATTCGCCGCATGTCACCAGCCGCGAGGCAAGCTGATAAGATTCCAGAAACTGCCTGTGCCGCGGCGTCTCATTGTCGAAACAAAAGCCTTCTCCGTCATGGCCAATATGCACGATGCCGCCTTCGAACTCACGCCACTCCACGCGCGGCGCGGCGGCGGGGACAGACGCGTTCGGTTGATACGCGGGATGAAGCGGATTCACACTCAACAGATGCATCACATCCGTCAGCATCAGCTCCTGGTGCTGCTGCTCGTGCTGCAAGCCGAGCTCGGCCAGCATCAAAACCTCTGGGGGCACCGGATTTTGCAAAAGCGCGCGCATCCGCGCATCCACATTTCTTCGGTAATCCTCCACCTCGCGCCGTGATGGCCTTGTCAGCATTCCCCGCTGCGGGCGCGGGTGTTTTTCCCCCACGCCATTGTAATAGGAGTTGAACAACACGCGGAACGCCTGATGAAACGGCGTAAAACCCGGCTCGAATCGCTCCAAGATGAAGGTTTCGAAAAACCATGTCGTATGCGCGAGATGCCATTTTATCGGGCTGGCATCGGGCATGGATTGCGCGGCGCAGTCTTCATCCGAGAGAGGCGCCGCCAGCACCATTGAAGCAGTGCGGACCGCCGCGAAGCGCTCGCTCAAATCAGCCCCGGAGATGCGCGGAAATTCAGACCGATCGAGCATAACACACCAGATATTTTTCAGCAGCGTCGGTCCAGCATTGGATATCGCCGAATCCCGCCTGCTGCAAAAGTTCGATCATCGCGTTTTGCGAATATTTATAGCTATTCTCCGTATGGATATGCTCGCCCTTGGAAAAATTCCGAGACCCGCCGGACCATCGCACCAGCATATTTTCCCGCGCAACCAGATGCATCTCCACCCGGCTTTGCGCGGCATTGAAGACCGCCTCGTGCCTCCAGCCAGAGAGCGCAAAATCACCGCCCAAAATGCGGTTCACGTGCCGCAGCACATTTAAATTGAACGCGGCGGTGACACCCAACGCGTCATCATACGCCGCCTCCAGCGTTTCGTCATGCTTGGTCAGATCGATCCCCAATAGCACCGCCGCGTCGTGCTCACGGATGCGCTGCAAGAACTGCGCCGCCTGCAACGGCGAGAAATTGCCGAGCGATGAGCCGGGGTAGAAAAACAGCTTGTTGCTTCGCCGCCGCACCGCCTCCGGCAGGTTCAGGCTTTCGGAAAAATCCAGCCCAACCGGGTGCATGGCAATGCCGGGATATTTTTTGCGGAGGTTTTCCACCGCGCCAAGAAGAAATTCGACCGATATATCGACCGGCACATAGGCCTGCGGCTTAAGCACGCCGAAAAGCCCGGCCGCTTTTTCGCAATTCCCGGCACCGAGGTCGATCAGCGCCGTGCCCTGCCCCACCATGCGCGCGATCTCTGAGCCCTGCTCCTGAAAAATCTCCGCCTCGGTGCGCGTCAGATAATATTCATCGAGTTGACAGATCGCCTCGAACAGTTTCGAGCCTAACGCATCGTAAAAATATTTAGGCGAGATAACCGCCTGGGATCGCGACAATCCCGCTGCCAGCTCGGCCCTTGCCATATCATCGTCCGCGCCAAAACTTGGGGCCGTCTCGCCTTTGCTTCTCGACATACAATTCTCCCCAAGGTGCCTTGGCACCTTCGTGCCCGGTGATACATTTGGCCCGGCGCGTGGATGTCCACCGCCAGGCCATATATGTGTCGAAATTGTAAGCTTTGAAGGGCGCGGTATGCCTTCGCTACGCTTTCGTCCGCGCCGCCATCGAGACGTTCCTCGCTTCCGGCCCGAAGATCATCAGCACGATAAGTATTACCGCCACGATGCCTGCCACCAGCATGAGCGCATAGCCATAATCCCCGCCATTATGCGCCGCGATATAGGCTTGGATTGGCGCGTTGAGCGAGGCCACGAAATTACCGAGCTGGTAAACGAAGCCCGGAAATGTCGCGCGCACCTCGGATGGGGAAAGCTCGTTGAGATGCACGGGAACCACGCCCCATGCGCCCTGCACGGCGAATTGCATGAAGAAGGCGGCAAGCGCGATCTCCAGCGGCGTGGTGCCATGCGACCAGAAATACAGCACGATGAGCGACAGCACGCAGGCGCCGATGATCGCATAGCGCCGGCCGATCTTCTGGCTGAGAAAACCGAAGGCAATGCCGCCTATCATTGCGCCAGCGTTATATATCAGGCTGATATTAGCGATGGTGTTATGCGCGAAGTGCAGTTGCTTGCCGAGGAACAGCTTCGGATAAATATCCTGTGTGCCGTGGGAGAAGAAGTTGAACGCGGCCATTAAAATAACGCCGTAGATCACCAGCCCGCTGTTCTTGCGAAGCACCTGCATGATCGGCATCCGCGGACCGGAGCTTATGCGCTGGTAGGCCGGGCTTTCCTGAATATGGCTGTTGATGAAGAAGATGAGCAGCGCCGGCGCCGCGCCAACAAAGAACATGCCGCGCCAGCCGAGATCGTGGAAGCCGAATTTGAACAATAGGGTGGCGAGGAAATACCCGCCCGGATAGCCCGCTTGCAGCAGGCCGGAGACCCAGCCGCGCCAGCGGTCGGGGATCGTCTCCATGGCGAGCGAGCTGCCGACGCCCCATTCCCCGCCCATGGCGATGCCAAACAGCGCGCGAATGACCAGGAAGGCGCTGAACGACCAGGCCAGGCCGCTGGCAGCCTCGAAGATCGAATAGAGCAGGATGACCAGCATGAGGATCGGCTTGCGGCCATATCTGTCGGCGAGGCGCCCGAAGATGAACGCGCCGATAGCCCGTGTCGCCAGCGTCAGCGTAATCGCGAATGTGGCTTTGGTTGCGGCGTTAGGCCCGTGCAGGCCGAAGGTGGTGGCGACATTGTCGAACACGAAGATGAGGATAAAGAAGTCGAACGCATCGAGCGTCCAGCTCAGCGTGGCGGCGATAACGACATTGCGCGAGCGCTTGGTATCCTCAACGACAGTCCCGGACATGTTCCCTCCTAATTCGCGCGCCATAAACGAGGCATTTGCGAAATAGTCTGCACCGGGATTTTTAACAGCGCAATATCGGTTTAATTTGGTCGGAGTGAGAGGATTCGAACCTCCGGCCCCTGCGTTCCGAACACAGTACTCTAACCAGGCTGAGCTACACTCCGTTGCGCCACCCTATAGCTGAACGCGCGGCCCCGCCGCAAGATGTGGCGCAGAATAAACACGCCTTGGAAAAAACTGCGTATTATCAACTTGTCCTGGCCATACGCGGAAGCGATATGGTAAAAACAGCGCATGTGCATGAATTGCCGAGTCGGCCGGCGTGGATTTGGCGCGCTCGCCTTGGGCTTGGCCGCGGCGTATGCTGGCGGCGCTGCCCCCGCCATTGCCGCGAGAAAGCTGCCGGTCGTCATGATCGACCCCGGCCATGGCGGGCATGACCCAGGCGCCATTGCGCCGGATGGCGTGTTCGAGAAACATATTACCTTAAGCTCCGGGCTGGCGCTGCGCCGAGCGCTGCTCGCAACTGGCCGCTACAAGGTGGAGATGACACGCTCGACCGATGTATTCGTCACGCTGGACGGCCGGGTGGCGGATGCGGTCTCCGCCCGGGCCAATCTTTTTCTGGCGCTGCATTGCGACCATCTGCCGGAGCCGGGGTTGCGCGGCGCTTCGGTGTTCACGCTCTCGAACACAGCATCCGATGGCCTGGCCGCCGGTCTGGCGCAGGAGGATAACAGCGTGGACCGTGGTCCGCGCGGCTTCGCAGGCGTCTCGCCCCAGGTTGCTGGGATTTTGGCGAGCCTGGAGAACCGCGCCACGCGGATCGGCTCGGAAACCTTGGCGCAGGATATTCAGGCCTCTTTCTCAGGCGTCGTTCCGCTGCTGCCAGACCCGCACCGCAGCGCGAATTTCGCGGTGCTGCGCGACCCCTCTACCCCCAGCACCCTGCTGGAAATGGGCTGCCTGACCAATCCGCTGGATGAGGCGCTGCTGAAAAGCCCTTCGCATCAGCGCGATATGGCGGAGCGGCTGACCGTCGCGATCGACCGTTATTTCGCCAACCACGCGGATAGCGCCTTAGCCATTTAAAAATCCATCCACCGCTAATTTTGGCTCAAGCCTCGCGGTGGCAAAAGCACGGTGCTAAGGAGCGCGCCATGCCCGACTCCAACGACCCTTTTCCCCCGCGCGAGCGCCTTGCACCGACCCGCCGCAGCCCGACCCCGCGCAAGCCAAGCCCGCCACGCGGCCCCAGCAAGCCGCGGGCCAAGCGCGGGACCGCGCGGATCATCGCCGGGTTTTTTGTCTTCGGCCTGTACCGGCTGGTGTTTGTCGCGGTCATCTTGGCAATTCTGGCGGGTGGCGCCGGGTTTCTAGTGTTTTCCTCCGGCCTGCCGAGCGTGGACGCGCTGAAGACCTACAAGCCGCCGTTGGAGAGCCGTGTCTATGCCGATAACTTCCAGCTGATCTCGGAGCTGGCGAACCAGCACCGGATCTACGTCCCCTACAATCAGATTCCGCCGCTGGTTTCCCAGGCCTTCATCTCGGCGGAGGACCGGCTGTTCTGGGTCGATCCGGGGATCAACCCTCTCTCCATCATCCGCGCCGCCCTCACGGATGTCTCGCGCATGGGCTCCGGCCACCGGCCCTTAGGCGCCTCCACCATTACCGAGCAGGTGGTGAAGAACATGCTGCTCGATAACCACATCACCTTCGCGGCCAAAATAAAGGAAGCGATTCTGGCGATGCGGGTGAGTGCCGCGATGAGCAAGCAGCAGGTGCTCACGCTGTATTTGAACGAGATCTATCTCGGCAATAATTCCTATGGCATCGCGGCGGCGGCGCAGACCTATTTCGACCTGCCGCTGAACAAGCTCGACATCGCGCAGGCGGCTTCTCTGGCGTCGCTGCCCAAGGCGCCCAGCAGCTACGACCCATTTTCCCATCCGCAGCAGGCGCTGCAACGCCGCAATTTCGTAATCTCCCGGATGCTGGCCGATGGCGCGATCAACGCCGCCCAGGCCCAGACTGCCATCGCCGAACCATTATTGCCCCGCGCCGGCGGCGAGCCACGCACCCTGCCGGAGACCGGCTATTTCGCCGATGCGGTGAAGAATGCGCTGGTGCAACGCTTTGGAGCGGACGCCGCGAGCCAGGGCGGATTGATCGTGCATACGAGCCTGGACCCGAAGCTACAGGAAGCCGCCACAAAGGCATTGCGAAATGGGTTGGAGCGTTACGACCGCGCCTATGACGGCTGGCACGGGTTAGTGGCGCATCTCGACAGCGATGATCTCGGCCAGAACTGGCAGAAGCTGCTGGCGAAGCAGGCGAACCCGGCCGGGATGCGCGCCAACTGGCGACTTGGCGTTGTACTGGAGGCCAAGGGGGCGAGCGAGCGCATCGCCAGCATCGACCCGTCGGACGGCAAGCCGCAATCCGGCACGCTCCCGCTTGCCAACATGCGCTGGGCGCGGGCCGCGGTGCTGCACCGCGGCGACATCATCATGGTCTCGGGCGACAAAACGCTGTCGCTGGAGCAAATACCCAAAATCCAGGGCGCGCTCATCTCTATGGACCCGAGAACCGGGCGCGTGCTCGCCATGGTGGGCGGCTGGAGCCACGACATCAGCCCCTACAACCGGGCAATCCAGGCGCAGCGCCAACCCGGCTCGTCGGTGAAGCCCTTTGTCTATCTCACCGCCATGGAGCAGGGCATCCAGCCGGACGCTCCAGTGCTGGACGCGCCCTTCGTGGAGCGAATGCCCGATGGCACCTACTATCGCCCCGGCAACTACGAAAACTCCTTCCAGGGGCCTGTGCCGATCTTCCACGCACTGGAGCAGTCGCTCAACCTCGCGACACTGCATTTGGCGCGCGAGATCGGGCTCGGCAATGTCGCCAAGACCTTCGAGGGCTTTGGGATCATTGACAAGATGCCGCCCTACTACCCCTCCGCCATCGGGGCGATCGACACGACCCTGTGGCGCATGACGGCGGGTTACGCGGAGTTGGACGAATATGGGCGGCAGATCACGCCGACGCTGATCGACAGCGTGACCAACCCGGACGGCTCGGTTCTGTACCAGGCGCAGGGGCAGAATTGCGACAATTGCGTGAATGGCGACCCCAACCAGCCGCCCGTCATCGACTATTCCGGCGCGCAGCTGGCCGACCCGAATTCAGTGTTCCAGATCGTGACGATGATGAAGGGCGTCGTGCAGCGCGGTACGGGCACCCCGGCTATCGTGAGCATTAACCAGCCCGTCGCCGGCAAAACCGGCACGACCAACAATTTCTACGACGCCTGGTTCATCGGTTTCACACCCGGCGTGGTCACGGGCTGCTGGATCGGCTTCGACACCCCGGCGAGCCTGGGCAAGGACCAGACCGGCGGCAATGTATGCGGGCCGATCTGGAACGAATATATGAAAATCGCCCTGGCCAGGCAGCCGGACCTGGATTTTGCCGTACCCGACGGAATGACGTTGCAAAAGGCCGCGGAGCCGGATGGCGAGATGGTGACTGAGGCCTTCAAGCCCGGCCAGACCCCCGGCGCGCAAAACTCCGGCAGCCTGCTCGGCGGGCAGCAAACCTCGGCTCCCGCGGCAACCGCTCCCGGCGCGCCAGCGGCGCCAGCCGTGCCCGCTGATATCGATAAATCGCTCGGCGGGCTGTATTAGCTTCCAGCACTGGATTATAACGCGCCCATGTCCGCAGAATCAGACCAGTTACACGAGCAGATCGGCCGTTCCGCCGCTTTGCTGAGGAGGCATCTTTGACTGGGATGCCGCACTTATAAAACTCGCGGAGCTGGACGCCCGCGCCGAAGACCCATCCCTGTGGAATAACGCTGAAGCCGCGCAGAGCTTGATGCGCGAGCGCGGCCGTATCGCCTCACTCGTCGATGGCGTGCGCGCGCTGGAGCGGGAGACCGCCGACACGCTGGAGCTGATCGAGCTGGCCGAAGCCGAGGGCGACGCAGCCATGGTGAAAGACGCCATGGCGGCGCTGGAAGCCTTGGCGGAACAGGCAAAGCAGCGCGAGATCGAGAGCCTGCTCTCCGGCGAGGCCGATGGCCGCGATGCCTTCCTGGAGATCAACGCCGGTTCCGGCGGGACGGAGGCGCAGGACTGGGCACAGATGCTGGCCCGCATGTATTCACGCTGGGCCGAGGCGCGCGGCTTCAAGGTCGAGATTTTGGACCAGTCCGAGGGCGAGCAGGCCGGGATAAAATCCGTCACGATGCAGATCACGGGTGCCAACGCCTATGGCTGGCTGAAGACCGAATCCGGCGTGCATCGGCTGGTACGAATCTCGCCCTTCGACTCCGCCGCGCGGCGGCATACGAGCTTTTCTTCCGTCTGGGTTTACCCCGTGGTCGATGATACCATCGAAATCGAGGTCAATCCGGCGGACCTCAAAGTCGATACGTTCCGTGCCTCCGGCGCAGGCGGGCAGCACGTGAACAAAACCGAATCCGCCATCCGCATCACGCATATTCCCACCAACATCATCGTCGCCTGCCAGACGGACCGTAGCCAGCACCGCAACCGCGCCACCGCGATGAACATGCTGAAAGCGCGCATGTACGAGATGGAATTGCAAAAGCGCGAGGCCGCCTCCGCCGCCACCGAAGCCGCGAAGACCGATATCGGCTGGGGCCACCAGATACGTTCCTACGTGCTTGCTCCCTATCAGCTGGTGAAAGATTTGCGGACTCATCATGAATCCGGCAACCCCGGCGCGGTGCTGGATGGCGCGCTGGACCCTTTCATGGCTGCATCGCTCGCCGCCCGCGTAGGGGCTACCCGCTCGGACGCTTCGGCAATGGCGGAGTAAGTTTTTGCTTCATGCTGTGCCCCCGGTCCTTGCCGCGTTTCTTGCCTCCTTCGTCGAATTCGTCGAAGCATTGACAGTTATCCTCGCGGTGGGGAGTGTTCGCGGTTGGCGCACGGCATTAAGCGGCGCGGCCGTGGCCCTGCTGGTTCTTTGTGCCATTGTCGCCATTCTCGGGCCGTTGCTTGAGCGCGTTCCGCTCGGGGCCATGCGCCTCGCAATCGGCTTTTTGCTGCTGCTTTTTGGCCTGCGCTGGCTGCGGAAAGCCGTTTTGCGTTCCGCCGGAATAGTCCCCTTGCACGACGAAGCCGCCTCCTTCACCAAGCAATCGGCGGCGATGCGCGAGCATGGCCGCGCTGCCGGATGGGACAAGCTCGCTTTTGCCGCCACGTTCAACATCACGATGCTGGAAGGCATGGAGGTCGTTTTCATTGTTATCGGCATCGGCGCGGGCGGCGGCACCGGGCTGCTGCGCCTCGCCAGCCTCGGCGCGCTCGCGGCGCTGCTGGTGGTGGCGGCGCTTGGCGCCGTGCTTTACAAACCGCTGACAGCCGTGCCGGAAAATATGCTTAAATTCATCGTTGGCGGCGTGCTTTCGGCGCTCGGCACATTCTGGGTGGGCGAAGGGCTTGGCTTCACCTGGCCTGGCGCCGATGCCGCGATACTGTGGCTCATCGCCGGCTTTCTCATCATTGGGTGGCTCGCCGTGCCGTTCTGCCGGCGGGTGAACACCATTTCTAAATAGGCGCGGCGAACCCGTAAAAAGCAAAATGGATCAGCGCCGGTCCAAGGCTTAAAATTCCGACCGCAAAATCACTGACAATCACGAACAAAGCCGCCTGCACATGGCTTACCTCAAGCCCGGCGCGCACGATAACCCAATGATACCAGAGCAGGTAAACGCCCATCGCGCCGAGAATGATGTAGATCGCCATCTGCATCGGCAGGCCCATCGCGACCATGGCGGAGGAAATGAGCGCCAGAATGAACAGCACCGGAATCATCATCCAGAACGACCAGTCCAGCGCTGCGGCAGTGCGTAGCCAGAGCGTCTCCCGCCCGGCGAGGCGCGCGAATTCATAGGCGAGCAGCGGCAGCACCAGTACGGCGCATAGCCGCGCGCAAAACCCCACCAGCGCCACCTGCCAATGGCCGCCCAGGGCAGAGAGCGATGCGCCGACCAATGGAAAAGCGATCAGCGGCGCCAGCGAGGCGGTGAACGCATCCATCGTATTGCGAAAATCCACGATACCGGACTTCTGCCCGCGCGCGAGCAGCAGCAAGCCGCGCAGTATCACTTGCAGAATCCTTCGATCAGAGCCTGATAGATTTGCGTGAGCTGGCGCAGCTCGTCCACCGGCACGGCCTCATCCGTGCGGTGCATTGTCGCCCCTACAAGGCCGAACTCCGCGACCGGGCAATAGCGCGCAATAAACCGCGCATCGGAAGTGCCGCCGCCCGTGTTCTGCTCCGGAGTGACTCCCGTGATTTGCTCGATGGCTTTGACGAGGATTTCAGTGTGTTTCCCCGGCTGTGTTAAAAACGCCTCGCCCGAGACATGCACCTCAAGCTCGCAATCCGGCAGGAATTGCGCCAGCCATTGCTCAAGGCTGGCGCCCGTATGCGTATCGTTGAACCGGATGTTGAGCTTTGCACGCGCAACGCCTGGGATCACGTTCGTGGCCGAGTTCCCGACATCGACAGAGGTGATTTGCAGGCAGGACGGCTCAAACCACTCGGTGCCAGCGTCAAGCCGATGCGCGATCATCGCATTCAACGCGGGGATAAGCCGGTGGATCGGATTATCGGCGAGGTGAGGATAGGCCGCATGGCCCTGCCGCCCCGTCACGGTGATCTGCGCGTTCAGGCTGCCGCGGCGGCCGATTTTCACCACATCGCCCAGCGCCGCGCGGCTGGTCGGCTCGCCCACGACGCAGAAATCCGGGATTTTGTTCCGCTCAGCCATCCATTCGAGCACGCGGGCGGTGCCGTCCTTCGCCTCGCCCTCCTCATCGCCGGTGATCAGCAGCGAGATATGGCCTGTTGTTTCCGTCGTGGCGGCAACGAAGGCAGCGATCGCCCCCTTCATATCCACCGCCCCCCTGCCGTACAGCGTTTCTCCCTCTACAACACCGCCGAACGGTTCATGCCGCCAGCCATCGCCCGGCGGAACCACATCGGTGTGTCCCGCGAAGCATAATCTGGCGCCGGGCCCTGGGCGCTCGGCGAATAAATTCTCTATCCCGCCAAACCGGAGCCTTGTTACGCTGAACCCGGCGCGCTCCAGCGCAGCGCTTAAGCTTGCCTGCGCGCCGCCATCCGCCGGGGTGACAGACCGGCATCGCAGCAGCTCGCGCGCAAGCGGCAACGGGTCCATTAGAGTCCGATCGTTTGAGGTTGACGCGCACAAGCGCGTTGACCGAAAGCGTTAATCGGCCTCTCAAAAAAGAGTTCGATCGGTTGAGGTTGACGCGCGTGAGCGCGAGCGCGACTCATACCGAGCTCTAGGCCCGCAAGAGATCGTTAATCGAGGTTTTGCTGCGCGTCTGCGCGTCCACGCGCTTCACGATCACCGCGCAGCTAAGGCCCGGCCCTGGCGCGCCATTCGGGAGCGCCTTGCTCGGCAATGTGCCCGGCACCACCACGGAATATGGCGGCACATGGCCCGAGAATATCTCGCCGGTTTCGCGGTCGATGATCTTGGTCGAAGCGCCGAGAAACACGCCCATGGAGAGCACAGCACCCCGGCCCACGATCACGCCTTCCGCAACCTCCGACCGCGCGCCGATGAAGCAATCATCCTCGATCACCACCGGGTTCGCCTGCAATGGTTCCAGCACGCCGCCCAGGCCGACGCCGCCACTGATATGGCAGTTTTTACCTACCTGCGCGCAGGAGCCAACCGTGGACCAGGTGTCGATCATGCTGCCTTCACCCACCCGCGCACCAACATTTACGAAGCACGGCATCAGCACTACGCCCGGCGCGATAAACGCCGAGCGCCGCACCACGGCACCCGGCACGGCGCGAATGCCCGAAGCGGCGAAACGCGCATCGTCCCAGCCGGCAAACTTCATCGGCACTTTGTCAAACACTGGTGCGCCGTCGCCCTGCATCACCGCATTCGGGTTGAGCCGGAAGGAGAGCAGCACCGCTTGCTTCAGCCATTGATGTACAGCCCAGCCGTTGTTTTCAGGCTCGGCCACACGGGCCGCGCCTGAATCGAGCAGCGAGAGCGCTGCCTCCACCGCGTCACGATCCGCCCCTTTCGTGGCGGCTGAAAGCTCGCCCCGGCGCTCCCAGGCGCTTTCGATGGCTTGTTGAAGTTGTGTGTTATCGGTGCCGCTCATCTTTATTCCCGTAAATCCATGTCGCGGCGGACCATCGGGGTCGGCTTGTGCAATGTCAACGAGCCGCGCTTCATAGTGGTTAATGCGATATTCACCACGCCGCACTATCTATGGCATATGACATCCCTACCCGCCCCCCACGCTGCTCAATTCACCCTAAGCCCCGCCAGTGCCAACTGGCTCGCCGTCGCCGCGATGCTCACGGACCTTGCGTTCGAGACCGATGCGATGGGGTGCTTCACCGCCTTTGGCCCCGGCAAGGTGCTAGGTCAGCCCGCCGCCAACCTTCTCGGCGTGGAGGCTGCAAGCCTTCTCGCCGGCCCGGTTGAGGAGGAGGCGCTAAGCGCGGCGCAGTTCCGCTCCATCATCACCACCATATGCATGGAATGCGTCGCCTGGCACGGCAAGGTGCGGCTCTCACTGCCGGGCGGGGGTGAAGGCGTTTTCCGCCTCTCGCTCGCGCCCCGGCTTGCGGGCGGCTCGGTTATCGGAACCTTCGGAATGCTCTTCGACCTCGAAGCGCCGGAGCTGATGCTGCCGGACAGCCACGCCGGGCGCGCGGACGACCCGGCCTTGCGGCACCACCCGATGCTGGACGCCGAACCGGGCTGTGGTCCAGCCGCACCTTCCGGGACGAGATCGCCCGTCGGTTCGACCGGCTGGATGTCGAGGAGCTTCCCGGCACACTGCTCTACCTCGGCTTCAGCCGCGCGCCCGCGTTTTTGCAGGGCCCGATTGCCATGCGGCTGGCCGATGAACTGCGCGAGATCGTGCGGCCAACGGATTTGCTTGGCCGTATCGACCAAACGACCATCGCTTTATGGTGCGACGGAATGGACCATCTGACCGGCGGCGAACGGGCCGCGAAATTCTGCACGCAGCTGCCCGCCTTGCTGCCGGAGCGCGCGATGATCACCGTGGGCGTCGCGCCGCGCTGGGCAGGCAGCGGGGATGACCCTGGCTCCGTTGTTGAACATGCCGCGATTGCGCTGCGGCTGGCGGATATGGCGGCGGAACGGCCAGGAGCCGAACAGGCCGCTGGCGCCTGGCGGGTCTGGCAGCGGGACTGATGCCGTTTGGCGCGCGGGCCCCCTCCAGGAACATTCGTCAAGGCTGCGGCTTAACGGAACCTTGGTTCCCTCCGCCCCGCCCGCGATAGTCTTGTTTGCCAGCCCGTTTCCGCCTAATTCCATCGCCATGAGTGAACATCAAGACAACGCCGGACCCGATCTCGAAAACGTTCAGGAACAGCTTCTGGAAGCGCCGGATAAGCGCATCGAGGAGCTGGAACGCTCGCTACAGGAAATGAAGGATAAATGGCTCCGCTCCGAAGCCGAGATGGCCAATCTGCGCGCCCGCACGAAGCGCGAGGTTGAGGACGCGCGGCTCTACGCCGTGCAGAAATTCGCCAAGGATGTTGTGGAAGCGGCGGAAAACCTGAAGCGGGGCATCGACAGCCTGCCCAGACGCGAGGAAAGCGAGCCGGAAATCGTCACCAAATTGCGGGACGGGTTCGAGGGTATCGAACGCTCCTTCGTCTCGCTGCTGGAGCGCAACGGCATTACCCGCGTGGACCCGATGGGCGCTGCGTTCGACGCCAATCTGCATCAGGCGATGGCCGAGCAGGAGACCACGGAGCACCCGCCCGGCACGGTGTTGCAGGCCTGGAGCCAGACATGGCTCCTGAATGGCCGCCTGTTGCGCCCCGGCATGGTGGTCGTGGCTAAAGCTGCCTGACCACTATTTTGCAGGCGGTTTATGTAGCCCGAAAATCCCTCGCAGCACGCCTGGGGTAAGCGCCGAAAGCGGGTTGGCGGCGACTTTCGGGTTTGAGAGTTTTCCCGTGATTTTCGCGCGGACGGCGAACAAACCCCCGCCCTTCTCCGCTGTGAACAATCGCCCGAGCACCGGGATTTTGCCCGGTAGCGCATTGAACGCATAAGCGGGAACGATGGTGGCGTTCAGGTTGGCATCATCATCGGCAAGCGCGATGGTGCCTGTCGCCGTGAAGCCGAGCGACGCGGAATAAGCCCGGGCATCATTCAGGCTGAGCGTGTCGTGCGCGATGCTGAACGGGATCACGGCGTGGCTAAACTCGAGGCCAGGGCCGGAAGCCGCCTGCGGCGCGCCATAAACCGTGAGCCCCTGCAACACTTTGGCAAAAGCCGGCGCTTGCAGGATACGGAATTTCTCCATGTTTACCGTGCCGCTCGCCGCCTGTGCACCGCCGAAGTCCGCGTTCAGGCCGAGCGTGCCGCCTCGCATCCCGCCATAGGCGCCGGTGGCTTTGAGAAATGTTCCGGCGTCGCGGGCTTGCAGAGCCAGTGCACGCCGCGCTTGCGTAAGCGGCTTAAGCGCCAGAATCACCCCCTGCGCCGCTGCGTGCAGCTGTAGCGGCGTATCGCCTTGGCCGTTTGCTGCCAGGCTAAAACCAGTCAACTCCGGCGCTGGAGCGGATGCGAGGCGCAGCCGCGTGAAAGCAAGCCTCAACCGCCAGGCAGGGCCGGAAGGCGGCGCGCTGGAACCGCCGTTGGCTTTCGACAGCATGTTCGCCCGCATATCCAGCACCGGCCCGCTGAACGATGCCGACCAGACGCCTCCAGTCTTCGGAAAGTCCAATGTCCCAGAGGCCTTCGTGCCGCCGATGTCGAAGACCGGGAAGATTAACTCCGTGCCGCGTAGCTGGCTTTGGATATCCAGCTCAGGGGCCGTGGCCGAAATGATTACGGCACTCTTAAGCGCGCCGTTGTTGAGCTTCGCACGGATATTGAGCCGCCCCGCCTGCCCGGCCGGCTTTGCCCAGGCGAAACCGGGCAAGGAAATTTCAGCTGGGGTGAGGTTTGCATCAATCGAAAGATTTTGCGCGCCTTCGGGATCGCCGGACACGGTGGCGGTGTAGGGCAGGATACCGCCCACCGGGTCCGCGAGAGCGGTTTGCTCATCCAGCCCAAGCTCGCGCAGCAGCACCGGCCCGGCCCGGCTGGCGAGCGTGAAATTTTGCGACCTATCCGTAAACCCTTGCTCGAGCGCAATCGTGGCAGGTTCGCCTGCGAATATGGCGCGCGCGGCAAACTTCAAATCCTGTCCGGTCGCGTCCACCCGCCCAGCGCCCTCCGTAAACTTCAGCCCCGCCACGGGCGAAGTTAACTCGATTCTGGTTAAGTTCGCCGCCACGTGTAGGCCAATGTCGGCGAAGGGAAGATTATCGATAAAAGGAATGATGACGTTGACGTTGGCGGCGACGATTCCCTTGGCCGATGCGAGCCCGGGCGGGGCCTTGGCCAGAAGGTTGATCGGCTCGGCATTGAGAATGGCGAAGCTGTCCTGAATTGTGCCGTTAACGTTGAGCGACAGATACCCGGTCTGGTCTTTCGCGCTGAGGCCTACAATCTTTAGCCTGCCCAAAGAAAGCCCCAGGCCGCCGAGCCGTGCGGAGTCCGACGTGATCAACGCAGTGTTGCGGTCCAGAATCTTCATCTGGCCGTTGAGCCCGGTGATCGGCCTCGCGTGGTCCAGCCAGAACAGCGTCAGCCCGTGTCCCAAAAAACTTCCGCTGGCGCTGGTAACATGAACCGCAGAAAGGTTGCGCGGTGCTGCCAGGCCGAAGTTGAACAAGCCATTGCTCGCCGTCCCGGCCACGATGTTTTTCGTGACCCAATGCCGCGAATGCGGGGCGAGCAGCGGCGGCCAATAGGCGCTCAGATCTGCCGCCTGCACCGTATCCGCTGTCAGCGTTACGCCGCCCTGCCATTGTGCGTTAAGAACGGCGCTGCCCGCAAAACCAATTTTCGGCGCGCTGTGGCCCACGGGCGTGAGGATCAGGACACCATTCTTAAGTGCCGCCGTATGCGGCGTTATATCCAACGTGAAGCCGCCGCTGCTGATCGGCAGGCTCATCGGCCCCGCGCCCAGCCGCCCCGCCCCCAGCACGACCTGCAACCGGGCGTGCGAAAGCTTCAGCCCGACGCCTAGCCGGAGCTCCGCTTGCAACGAGACCGGGACCGCGGAGCCGACGAATTGCGCATGATTGCCGCTAACGTCGATTGGCGCATGGCTACCGAACAAAGCGGAAGGCACGACGCGTAGCCGCGCACCGGGGATAGACACCAGCAGCATGTCCTCTTTGTTGCGGACTGCGATACCGCCCAGCCGCAGGTAAAGCGGCACGCCGCCGCCTTGGGTGTATCCGGCCCAGGCAAGTTCGGCCTCTTGAATGTCAACGCTGATACCCTGACCGGAGACGGCGGTGGCGAGCATTGAGGCGAGATGCGGCACCTCCAACGGGCCGCGGGAAAGCCGGAGACCCAATAGGCAAACCCCGAACAAGGCGAGGCTGAACAGTACCAGGATGAGATTCCCGATCTGGTGAAACGCCTCGCCCAATATTCGGCCCGCTTGACCGCCGCGCCGCTTCATCTTGTTGTGCCGCCGTGATGCAAAGCCGCTCCCCGAAACTGAATTTCCCCGCCGCTGCCGATATAGGCGCGGGACAACGGCTGCGGGAGGATTTTGCAGCACTTGGGGCTAAGGAACTGGCGTTCGCGAACACAGCGGAAGGCCAGGCGCTGCTCGGCTGCCTTGGCGGCAACGCGCCCTACCTCGCCGAGCTTGCCTGTATGGAGCCGGATTGCCTTTTGCGGGTTATGACGGACGGGCCGGATGAAATGCTTGAGACGCTCATCCGCGAACTGCGCGAGATTTCGCCCATGGCGGCACGGGCTATAACCGCAAGCGCGTTGCGCCGGGCCAAGCGCCGGGCGGCGCTCGCCATCGCCATCGCGGATCTGGGCGGCATCTGGGGGCTGGTCCAGATAACCGGGGCACTTTCCAAGCTTGCGGAAGCGGCTGTCCGAGTCGCCGTCCGGCATCTGCTGTCCGGCCTGCATAATGCCGGGCAGATTGCCTTGACGCATCCCACCGATCCTGAATACGGTTCGGGATTTACCGTTTTGGCTCTCGGCAAGCTTGGCGCCAGGGAATTGAATTATTCGTCCGATATCGACCTCGTATTGCTCTTCGACCCGGACGCTCCCGTTTATTCGCCTGAAGCGCAACCCATTATGGCGAGGTTAGCTCGGGATCTGGTAACGCTGCTGTCGCATCGCGATGCGGAGGGCTACGCCTTCCGGGTCGATCTGCGGCTGCGGCCAGACCCTTCCGCGACGCCGCCAGTAGTCGCGCTGCCAACAGCGCTCCGGTACTATGAGAGCCACGGGCGCAGCTGGGAGCGCGCCGCTTTTTCCAAAGCGCGGCCCATCGCGGGGGATGTTGGCCTCGGCGCCGGTTTTCTCGCGGCGATTCGCCCCTTCATCTGGCGTAAACATCTGGATTTCGCGGCCATAGACGATATTTATGAGATGAAGCGGCAGATCGACTCACGGCACAGCGCGGATGGCCTGCTCGGCCGCGACGTAAAGCTGGGCCGGGGCGGCATCCGCGAGGTCGAGTTCATCGTGCAGACCTTAAGTCTGGTTTGGGGCGGCCAGGATGCGCAGCTCCGCATCCCCGCGACGTTGGATGCCCTCCCCGCTCTGGTAAAAACCGGCCATTTGCCCGCCGCCACCGCGCGAGAGCTTGGCAACGATTACCGGGAGCTTCGCCGGGTTGAGCACCGGCTGCAAATGGTTGCGGACCGCCAGACGCATACGCTGCCCGCGAGCCAGGAGGCGCTGGATGTGTTCGCGATATTTCTCGGCGATGCGGATTTTTTTGAGGAGTTTCCAAAGCTGCTCGACCGCGTCCACCGGCATTTCCAGGGTTTTTTCCAAACGGCAGACGCGGCGCAACGTATCGACCCAGGGCAGGACGGGCCGCCGCCAGCCCAGTTCTCGGCTCAGCTCGCCGCTTTCGGCTTGCACGACATCCAGCATATTGCCGAGCGTTTACGCGCCTGGGCGGGGGGTACGATGCCTGCCCTGCGCTCGGACCGCGCGCGGGAGTTGCTGGATGAAATTCTACCCCATTTGCTTGAGCAGCTCGGGCAGCAGCCGGAGCCGGACAAGGCTTTCGCGCTTTTCGACACGCTGCTCGCGCGCCAGCAGGCTGGGGTACAGCTGCTCTCGCTGTTCCAGCGCAACCCGGCATTGCTGCGCCGCCTTACCGCCGTGCTCGGCGCCGCGCCCGCCCTTGCGGAGCATCTGGCGCAGGACGCGCAGGCGCTGGAAGCCCTGCTCGTTCCCACCGCGCGCTTTGCCGCGCCGAAGTCCACCCTGCGTCGCATGTTGCGCGATGCACCGGATCTTGAGCAGGCCGTCGCCCTCACTCGGCATTTTGTCCGGCGGGAGGAGTTTCATCTTTCCGTCGCGACGCTGGAAGGCAGGCTGGATGCCAATGCGGCGGGCTTTGCCCGCGCCAACCTCGCCATGGCTGCAATCGAGATATTGCTACCACCGGTTATTCGCCAGCACCGCGCGCGCTATAGCCGCGTTCCGGGCGCGGCATTCGCAGTGGTTGCGTTGGGAAAAGCCGGGAGCGGCGAGATGCTGGCGGGGTCGGACCTCGACCTGATGATGATCTATGACCACGCAGCCATGCAGCCGGCGCCCACGCCTTATTTTGTGCGGCTGAGCCATGCCCTTACCGGCGCATTAACGGCGCAAGGCCGGGAAGGTCCGCTCTATAAGGTCGATATGCGGCTGCGCCCCTCCGGAAATGCGGGGCCCGTCGCCGTCTCGCTTTCCGCCTTCAGGCGCTACCATTCGGAACAATCCTGGACGTGGGAGCGCCTGGCGCTGACGCGCGCGCGGGTGCTGGCCGCGACACCGGGCTTTGCCGCCGTGGTGCGGCGGGAAATCGCTACCGCACTCGCGCGCCCAGATGCGGGGTTTAAAATCCGCCAGGACACTGTGGCGATGCGCGACCGGCTGGCAGCCGAAATGCCGCCGCGCGGCCCGTTCGACGTTAAAGCGCTCTCCGGGGGCATGATGGAGCTCGCATTCATCGCCGAGGCGCTGCAACTCGTTCATGGCCCGGCGAACCCCAGCGTGTTCCAACCTAACACCGCCGATGCGCTTGGTGCTTTAGCCACCGCAGGGCATGTGGCACCGCAAGACGCTGAAGCACTCGTTCGCGCCGATTTCCTTTGGCGCAGTGTTCAGGGCATCAACCGCATCACCGGGCTGCGGGAGAGCGAGCCTGACCCTGCCCAGGCCATGCTGGCCCCGCTATTGCGCGCAACCGGTGCGCCGGAGCTTGCCGCCTTACGCAACGCCATGGCAGAGGCCAGCCGGGCCGTGCGCCAATGTTTTGAAAACTATATTGAAAAAGGAATATCGCCATGAGCATCAGCGAAGGTTTGTACGCCCCGGAATTCTCGCTTGCCGCCACCGGCGGCCGCACGGTCAGCCTGGGCGCGCTGAAGGGAAAGCCTTTCGTGTTGTATTTTTACCCCCGCGCCGATACGCCCGGCTGCACGAAGGAAGCTTGCGCCTTCGAGGAAGCGCTGCCACAGCTTGGCGCGGCAGAGGTCACCGTTATCGGCGTCTCCAAGGATTCGATCAAAGCCCTGGAAAAATTCGCGGAAAAATACAAGCTCACTTTTCCGCTCGCCTCCGACCCGGAGACGAAAACCATCGCCGCTTACGGCGCCTGGGTTGAGAAATCCATGTACGGAAAGAAATACATGGGCATCGAACGTTCGACCATCCTGGTCGATTCGACTGGCAAAATCGCCAGAATCTGGCCGAAGGTAAAGGTCGAAGGCCATGCGGCGGACGTTGCGAAGGCCGTGCAAGCGCTCAAATCTTAAAAATCGCGCGAGAGCGACAAATCTTTGCGTAGAATTAACGATTGAAACCGTATCGTCGCATTACTTGTAGGAAAGGTTGATGCGGTGAACGAGATTCTAACGTTTCGACGGGGGGCGCCTTCTAGCGGCGTTGCAACTAATCTGCTGCGGGATGGCGAGGAAGCCGCGCGCCTGATGGCGCTTGAGGATTATGCGTTCTGCGATCTCTCCATTCAGAATGGCGCACGAACGATTACGGTAGCGGAGATGGCGGAGGACCAGCGTTTCGCCGATCATCCATTAACCAGCGGCGATGACGGGATGCGGTTTTACGCCGCGGTGCCGGTAGTAGCGCCTGCCGGAGAGGTGCTTGGCACCTTGAGCCTTTTCGACAAGCGCCCGCGCGCGTTGGCAACAGAGCAAGCCAGCGCGCTGGAGACATTGGCGCGGCAGGTGATGGAGCTGCTGGAGATGCGGCGCACCGTCATCGGTCTTTCAGTTGCCAATGCACGGCTTGGCCAGCAGAGCCTGACCGATGCCCTGACCATGATCCCGAACCGGCGGGCCTATGACCAGAAGCTGACAGAAGAAGCTGCGCGCGCGAAACGCACCGGCACGGCGATGTCGCTGCTCATGATCGATATCGATTTGTTCAAACAATATAATGATACCTTCGGGCATCCCGCTGGGGATTCGGCGCTGCAATCGGTGGCGCGCGTATTGCAGGGGAGCTTGCGCTCCTACGACTTCCTCGCGCGCTATGGCGGGGAGGAATTCGTCATCATCCTTCCGGCAACAGGGCTCTCCGATGCTTTTCTGGTGGCGGAGCGAATACGGGCAAAGGTGGCGGGGTCGGATTTTCCGCACCGTAAATTCACTGTCAGCATTGGCGTGGCACGGCTGGATGCAACACGAGGCGTGAAAGCGCTGGTGCAAGCGGCCGACCAGAGCCTGTATGAGGCAAAAGCATTGGGCCGCAACAAGGTTGCGATGCAGGACGTGGCAGAAGCCCTGGCGGTTTAGACCCGGATGATTTCAGATGGAATCGCGTTGCGATCCCATCTGAAATTTGAATCCGGCGCTACACATGTAATAGAGGGCGATTCAGATATCAAAGCGAACCATAAATGGATCGATTTGACGTCATCGCGCTCTAGCGCTGGGTGAGCGGGCAGAAAAAACTGCTCCGCTCCGCCTGGGTCATGCAGCGTATTCCGGCGCATTTGGGAGGCCCTGGGCACCGCTCGCAGGCCTCGCCTGCGCGGCCATAGACTTTCCAGGCGTGCTGGAAGTATCCCAGCTCGCCGCTCGGCTGCACGTAGTCTCGCAACGAAGAGCCACCGGCGGCGATGGCCTCGATGAGCGTGTCCTTTATCGCAGGCACCAGCCGGTTTATCCGCGCGGGGCCAAGCGCGCCCGCCAGCCTGCGCGGGCTGATGCGCGCGCGGAACAGCGCCTCGCTCGCGTAGATGTTGCCAATGCCCGCCACTACCCGCTGGTCGAGCAGCGCGGCTTTAATAGATGTAGCCTTGCCCGCGAGCGCTTCCAGCAAAACCGGCGCGGAAAACCCATTGCCAAGCGGCTCCGGTCCCATTCCGGCGAGCAGCGTGTGGCAGTCCTCCGCCTCGGTCGGCAAAAGGTCCAGCGCGCCGAACCGCCGTGGATCGACGAAGCCGACCCGCCCGCCGTCATTCGTTTCAATGGTTAAATGCTCGTGCAACGTGAATGGCGCATCGATGAGCATCCGCCCGGACATACCGAGATGGATGAGCACGGAAGTGCCGGTATTAAGACGCATAAGCATGAATTTGCCGCGGCGGCGGAAGCCCAAGACCGCAGCACCAGTAAGGATTTTGGGCAGCGAAGGCGGGATCGGCCAGCGCAAATCCGGGCGATGAAGCGTGGCGCGGGTGATGACCCGGCCCGTCAGCCGCGCATCCAGGCCACGCATTACGGTCTCAACCTCGGGGAGTTCCGGCATATCTCAAAACATGGCTATACTGCGTTCATGACAAGCGACAAGCCGGACACCGCGGATTTTGGCTTCACCACCGTCGAGCGCGGCAAAAAGCGCGAACTGGTGCGCGACGTTTTCGACTCGGTGGCCGGCAAATACGACGTCATGAACGATCTCATGTCGCTCGGCGTACACCGGCTTTGGAAACGCGAGTTCTGCACCGCCATCGACCCAAGGCCGAACCGCACCCTGCTGGACCTTGCGGGCGGCACGGGTGACATCACCTTCGCTTGGCTGAAAAACGGCGGCGGCCCGGCGATTTTGTCGGACATCAACGCCTCCATGCTCTCGGTAGGGCGGGACCGCGCGATCGCCAACGGCACGCTGGGCGAGATCACGTTTTTGGTCACGGATGCGGAGGCGATTCCCCTGCCCGACAGCTCGGTGGACCGGGTTTCCATCGCCTTCGGCCTGCGAAACTGTACGAACAAGGATAAAGTACTGGAACAGTCCCGACGGGTGCTGAAGCCCGGCGGCAAGTTTCTGGTCCTCGAATTCTCGAAATTGCAGATTGCCGGGCTAGAGAAGCTCTATGATGCCTGGTCGTTCCAGGCGCTGCCGCGCATCGGGCAGATGGTGGCGGGGGATGCCGCCAGCTATCAATACCTCGCGGAGAGCATCCGCATGTTCCCGGACCAGGAAACGCTGAAGGCCATGATGGAGGCAGCCGGGCTGGAACGTGTGACATATCGCAACCTCTCGGGTGGCATTGCGGCGATTCACCAGGGCTACCGGCTTTGAAGCGCCTGCTGCTCATCGTCAGCGGCGGCATTGCGGCCTATAAGGCGCTGGAACTGATAAGGCTCGCCACGAAAGCGGGCTATGGCGTGACCTGCGTGCTGACGAAAGCAGGGGCTGAGTTCGTTACCCCGCTCTCGCTGCAAGCCCTCTCCGGCGCGAAAGTTTATACCAATTTGTTTTCGCTCACCGACGAGAGCGAGATGGGGCATATCGAGCTTTCCCGCGCCGCCGATCTGGTCGTGGTGGTACCCGCAACGGCAGATATTCTGGCAAAAATGGCGGCGGGTATTGCCGATGACCTGGCTACAACCTTGCTGCTGGCGACCGACAAGCGCGTGCTGGCCGCACCCGCGATGAATGTGCGGATGTGGGAACATGAGGCAACGCGCGCGAATTTGGCCCTTTTGGCCGCGCGCGGCGTGCTGGTGGTGCCGCCCGATGAAGGGCCGATGGCCTGCGGGGAGTACGGGCCAGGCCGGCTGGCCGAGCCGCCGGTTATCTTAGCTGCTATCGATGCGGCGCTGGGCGCAACAGGCCCGCTCAAGGGCAAACACGCAATCGTCACCTCCGGCCCGACGCATGAGCCGATCGACCCTGTGCGCTACATCGCCAACCGCAGTTCCGGCAAGCAGGGCCATGCGATTGCGGCGGCGCTGGCGGCGCTTGGCTGCCGGGTGACGCTGGTAAGCGGACCCGTAAACATTCCCGGCCCGCTAGGCGCGGAAATATCCCGCGTGGAAACGGCGGAGCAGATGCTGGCGGCTGTGGAGGCGGCGCTGCCTGCCGATATCGCCGTGTTTGCCGCCGCCGTGGGAGATTGGCGCATGGCGGAAGCGGCTGGCCATAAAATCAAAAAATCGGACGAACCTCCTGCCCTGCGATTACAGGAAAACCCAGACATTCTGGCCCGGATTTCCAGCAGCGGCGCGGCGCGCCCCAGGCTCGTGGTGGGCTTTGCGGCAGAGACCCGGAACCTCGAACAAACCGCGCAAGCCAAGCGGCAACGCAAAGGCTGCGACTGGATTGTTGCGAATGATGTCGGGGGTACCGGAATTATGGGCGGAGATGAAAATGAGGTTATCCTGGTCACGGCGGAGGGAGCGGAAGCCTGGCCGCGGATGAGCAAACGCGAATTGGCGCAAAAACTGGCGGAACGGATAGGAAAAATATTTACATGAGCAGCATTAGCATACAGATCCGCCGCCTGGACCATGGCGAGGGGCTTGCTTTGCCAGATTACGCGACGGCGGGTGCTGTGGGCATGGATTTGCTGGCGGCGGTGGACGAATCCGTGGCGATTCCCCCGTTGGGCCGGGCGCTCATCCCCACGGGTTTTGCCATCGCCCTCCCGCCGGGATTCGAGATGCAAATCAGGCCGCGTTCCGGTTTGGCATTGAAGCACGGGATTTTAGTCCCAAATTCCCCTGGGACAGTGGATGAAGACTACCGGGGCGAGGTACAGGTGATTTTGCTAAATGCGAGCGATGAAGTTTTTACGGTCACGCGCGGCATGAGAATTGCTCAGGCGGTATTGGCGCCTGTGCTGCGCGCGAGTTGGTCGGAGGTTGAGGCCTTGGACGAGACGGCGCGCGGTACCGGGGGTTTTGGCAGTACCGGGCACTAAAAATTTTTTGATTTCGGAGGCAGTTTTGGGCCGGATTTTGATAGTGGGCGCCGGTTTCGCGGGCGCGGTGCACGCGCGCGAGCTTGCGGAGGCCGGTTTTGAGGTCGATGTTATCGACAAGCGTGACCATATTGCGGGCAACTGCTTCGATTATGTGCATGGCAGCGGGGTCGCGATTCATAAATACGGCCCGCATTTATTTCATACGTCGAACAGCCAGGTGGTCGAATGGCTTTCCCGCTTCACCGAATGGCTGCCTTACGAGCACGAAGTCGTCGCCGTGTTGCCGGATGGCAGGCTCGTCCCCGTTCCGGTAAATTTGGATACGGTGAACGCTGTATTTCACACAAATTTAACCGATAAAGCACAAGTCTGCGATTTTTTGAAATCTCAAGCAGTCGCGCGCGACCCGGTTGCAAGCGCCGAGGACCATTTATTTGCGACAATCGGCCCGGAACTCACTAATTTGTTTTTCCGCCCTTATACGAAAAAAATGTGGGGCATGGATTTGTCGGAGATGGACGCCGCGGTGGTGCGCCGCCTGCAAATCCGGTCCGATAGGGATAAGCGGTATTTCCCCAATGATGATTTTCAGGCCTTGCCGGCAAATGGTTATACGGCTTTGTTCGAGCGGATATTCGATCACGAAAAAATATTCGTCCGGCTCGGAACAAACTTCAATCGAGACACGATCAAGGATTATGACTATTGTTTCAACAGTATGCCGATCGACGAGTATTACGATTTTGAATTTGGTGAACTCCCGTATCGCTCAATTCGCTTTCATCTGAGCGAGCAGCCAAGGGAGGCGGCGCCCTCGCATTCTGTCATCAATTACACCCATGCCGAACCGCAAACCCGTGAAACCTGGTGGCATAATTTTCCGGGACACGATAAATCGCGAGGCTCCCATGTATTGAAAACGATCGAAGAACCCTGTGATTACAAGGACAATCAGCTGGAGCGCTACTATCCGGTGAAAACAGCGGATGGGCGCTATGACCGGCTGTATCAGCAATACGCGGAACGCGCCGCAGGCGAGCCGAAGATGAGCTTTATCGGTCGCTGCGGAACGTACCAATATCTGGACATGCACCAGGTCATTAATCAATCTTTGGTCAACGTCACCAAATGGATCAAGTCATCGCAATGACCGTGCAAGGCGCCCGTATGCTTGCGGTGGTCAGGTGCGGCGACCACAGCCTGCACACCAGCTGGGCAAATGGCGAACGCGAATTCGACGTTGCGGTAAGCTATTTTGGAAACGATGCAGAACGGCAGTTTCCCGAAGCCGATTTCGTGCACCGCCTGAAAGGCGGAAAATGGGACGGACTTTTCGAATTTTTCCAAACCTTCCCGGATTTGGCCGATCGCTACGATTTTTTCTGGTTCCCGGATGACGATGTGCTTTCAAGCCCCGGCGATGTCAGCGCGCTGGTGGAAATGGGTCGCAAATACAATTTAGACCTGTTCCAACCGGCACTGGACGAACGCTCTTATTATTCGCACGTCATCACGCGAAGAAATTCAAGCTTCATGCTTCGGTACACGAATTTCGTCGAGATCATGGTGCCGTTTCTCAGCAGGGCATTACTGGCGAAAGCTTTGCCGACGTTTAATAATACCAGAAGCGGGTTTGGCTTGGATTTTGTCTGGCCAACGCTCGCCGCGGAATTGGGAAATCAAAATACCGCTATTATCGACGCTGTTTGTGTCACCCACACGCGGCCAATCGGCGGCAATCTGCAAAAATTCATCAAAAATTCCGGCGGTCCAAACAGTCTGGATGAAATGTCTGAAACTTTGAGCAACACCGATGCCGATACGCAATCTCAGATCGATGGCGTGAAAGTTCCGAGAATCCGTATATATTCCGCGATTCATACATCCGGAAAAAGGCTTTCGACATGGTCGGCCGCGCCGTTGATTGCAAAGGATCTTTTGATCTCGAACCCGAATGAAATCCAGAAAGTAAAACCCATTCGAATTCTCCGTCATCTTTTAAAAATGATCGGATAGACCAACGAATTTCCTATAAGTAAGAAAACCTTAAGTTCAAATAGCGGGGGTTTCCTTACATAACGGTTTCGAACATAAGGTTTACTACTTATGGCTCTTTACGCTGTTCCAAAGGTGCTTTTCTACAACTGGGTTCCATCGTTCGATACGGAAAAGCGAGGCGGGGGCGTTTCGGTTTACCAGAATAATTGCATCAGCGATTTCAAAAAACGTGGCTGGATCATTCATAGCCTTTCGGGCGGCCTGGCTTACGATCTGCTCGGTGGCGATCCCTACGTTCAACAGGCACTTGCGGCAGCCTTCGAGCTGGTGAATTCTCCTGTCACAGCGCCGACGGAAAGCTCGTTTTTCATCAACCAGATAACCGCAGGCGCAGCCGCCGATAAAAAGGTGGAAGATGCGCTGCTAGGATTCATCACGGAAAATGGTCCCTACGACGCGATTCATTTCAACAATCTGGAAGGACTGCCCGCCGCCGTTCTGCCCGTTCTGCGTGGACATTTCCCGCAAACGCGCTTCGTGTTTTCCCTGCATAATTATTATCCGATGTGCCCGCAGGTGTATTTATGGAAAAACAATTCGCGAAATTGCGATGGAAAGGAAAACGGCAACGCCTGTATCGCGTGCATCCCACACGGGTCTCGCGCAAGCGACACGGCCAGCCTTGAGGCTATATCCGGCGCGGTATTTGGCGGAAGGGCGAGAGAAAAACGAAGTTTTCTTCGCAAGGCCATAAGAAAGACGCTCCGCACCGCTAAAGCACATAAAATGCTCACCGCACTCCGGCGCAGGTTCGGAAGCAATCTCGCATTCGAGGCCAAGCCGCCGGAACTTCCAGCGTATTTCGCAACGCGAGAGCAGAAAATGGTGAACATCATCAATGATAGTTTTGATGCCGTTCTATGTGTTTCACAGCGGGTAAAAACGCTCGCGCTGGCCGCCGGGATTTCGCCGGATAAGTGCAAGGTGAGTTATATTGGAACAGGGTTTTACAAAAACCCTATACCGGTTCACATCCCGGCGGAAGCACCTGTCCTCCGGCTGGCCTATCTCGGTTACGCAAACCGGCTGAAGGGATTTGAATTCCTTCTTTCCGCTTTGGAACAGTGCCCCGACGCGCTTTTGGCAAAACTCGATCTGCTTATTGCCGCACGCGGGTTAGACAGTGCCGCATCGGCAAGGCTCTCCGCCTTGGGCAGAAAAATACAGGGCATGACAATCCACAATGGCTATACCCATGCGGAACTGGCCGATTTGCTAGGCAATGTCGATCTAGGGATTGTACCCGTCGTCTGGGAGGATTCCCTGCCCCAGGTCGCGATCGAGTTCGTCTGCAATGGCGTTCCCATCGTCACATCCGACCTCGGCGGCGCGCGGGAAATCGCCTCCAACCCAGATTTTGAATTCAAAGCGGGCGATACCTTGGGCTTTCTCGACCTCATCGAAAATTTTGCCAGCGACAAGCAAAAGCTCCTTGGTTTTTGGAAAAACCCGCCCCAGCTCCGCTCCATGGAGGCGCATGTGACCGAACTGACCGGGCATTACGGCCTGGATTTTGCCATGGAAGTGCAACACGCAGCCGAGTGACAAAGGCGCGGGCGATGGTTAAGGGGAAAGGCATTTAACCCCTAGCGCCAGGCGGAGCATGATCAATTTTACCCCTCCCGCCCTGGCCGGGCAGCGCTTGGCGGAACGCGCGCCAAACCGCTGGGACGGCGTGGCGACGCTGATGGTCATGGGGCTGCTGGTGGGGCTTATCGAGGTCGGGCGCGGCACGATCTCGACCCCCATCGCCGCAATCCAGAACACGCCAATTCATCTCGCCCCCTCCTATCTGCCGTTTTACGCCTTGCGCTCGACGGCGCGGATGTTCGCTGCGCTGTTTTTCTCCTTCATCTTCACCCTCACCTACGCCACGCTCGCCGCCAAAAGCCGCCGCGCGGGAATGATCCTCATCCCTATTCTGGACATCCTGCAATCGGTGCCGATCCTGGGCTTCCTTACATTTACCGTCACGTTTTTCATGGCGATGTTTCCCGGCCAGGTGATGGGCGCGGAGTTTGCCTCAATCTTCGTGATCTTCACGAGCCAGGCCTGGAACATGGCCTTCAGTTTCTACCAGTCGCTCACGACGCTCCCGGCCGATTTGCAGGAGGTGGCGCGCGGCTTCCGCCTTTCGGCCTGGCAGAAATTCTGGCGGCTGGACGTGCCCTTCGCCATGCCGGGGCTCATCTGGAACACCATGCTGTCGATGTCCGGCGGTTGGTTTTTCGTGGTGGCGTCGGAGGCTGTGACGGTCGGCAACACCACCTTCACCCTGCCCGGCATCGGCTCCTACGTGGCGATGGCGCTGCAAAAGCAGGATCTGCGCGCGATCTTCTACGCGATCTTCACCATGCTCGTGGTGATTCTGCTCTACGACCAGCTGCTGTTCCGCCCGCTGGTGGCCTGGTCCGGCAAATTCCGGTTCGAGACGACGGCGGGTTCTCCCACGCCCGAGCCGTGGATGCTGAAACTGCTTCGCCGCACCGCACTGTTCCGTGAGGCTGGCGACATGCTCGGCGCCGCCGTGGGCAGCATCTTCAGGCTGCGCCTGAGTGTTAAATCCTCCGTACAGATTGATGAAAACCGCGAGCCCTCCCGCGTGCTGGACTGGCTCTGGTATGCCGCCATCGCGGCCATCACCGCCTATGTGGCGTGGAAGGTGGTGTCGTTTATTGCGGGGTCGCTGCATTGGGAAGACCTCGGCACCGCGGTACTCATGGGCGCCTACACCATGACCCGTGTGATCGTGCTGATGATCATCGCCGCCCTCATCTGGGTGCCGATTGGCGTCTGGCTAGGCCTGCGGCCCAAGGCAACGCGCATCGCCCAGCCGGTCGCGCAATTCCTCGCGGCGTTCCCGGCCAACCTGCTGTTTCCGCCTTTTGTCCTGGCCATCGTGTATTTTCATTTAAGCGCGAATATCTGGCTGACGCCGCTCATGCTCATCGGCACGCAATGGTATGTGCTGTTCAACGTCATCGCCGGCGCTGCGGCGTTTCCGGGCGACATGAAGGAGGCGGTGGCGAATTTCCGCGTGGATGGCGTGCTGTGGTGGCGCAAGGTGATGATCCCCGGCATCCTGCCTTATTTCATCACCGGGGCGATTACCGCATCCGGCGGCGCGTGGAATGCCTCTATCGTCGCCGAGGTGGCGAGCTGGGGCAACCACAGGCTCGCGGCACAAGGGCTGGGCGCGTATATCGCGGAGGCCACGGCGGCGGGGAACACGCCCCGCGTGGTGCTGGGCGTTGCGGTGATGTCCGGCTTCGTCATCGTGTTCAACCGGATTCTCTGGCGCCCGCTTTATGCCTACGCAACGCGCCGGACCACTTTGGGGTGAGAGAAATGAACATCGAAGCGCCGCTCGTCACCGTTCGCAACTGCCGCCAGTCCTATCATAAGGAGGCCAGCGCCGACCTCATCGTGCTCGAGGACGTCGAGCTGACGTTGCAATCCGGCGAGATCGTCGGGCTGCTTGGGCGCTCCGGCTCAGGCAAATCGACATTGCTCCGTATCGTGTCCGGCCTGCTCAAACCCACTGCGGGGGAAGTGATGTGGCAAGGCAAGCCGCTAACCGGCCCGGCGGCGGGCGTGGCGATGGTGTTCCAGAGCTTCGCGCTTTTTCCCTGGCTCACGGTGCAGGAGAACGTAGAGCTAGGGTTGGAAGCCCAGGGCGTGAAAAAAGCAGAGCGCGAGGAGCGCACGGAGGCGGCAATCGACCTCATCGGCCTCGGCGGGTACGACACGGCCTACCCCAAGGAGCTTTCCGGCGGTATGCGCCAGCGCGTGGGCCTGGCGCGGGCGCTGGTCGTGCACCCGGATTTATTACTGATGGATGAGCCGTTCTCGGCGCTGGATGTGTTGACTGCCGAAACGCTGCGGACGGATCTGATCGACCTGTGGATGGACAAGAAACTCCCGGTAAAATCCATTTTGATGGTGACGCATAATATCGAGGAAGCGGTGCTGATGTGCGACCGGGTGCTCGTGTTCTCATCCAACCCTGGCCGCGTAGCGCATGAGCTGAAAGTTCCCTTCGCGCACCCGCGCAATCGGTTCGACCCCGCATTCCGGCAGATGGTGGATGATATCTACGGTATCATGACCCGGCGCGTGGTGAAGGAGGTAGCCACGGCACCAGCCGCTGCACCAACCGGATTCGCCACGCCGCTGCACCCGGTGGGTACGAATTTGATGGCCGGGTTGATGGAAACCCTGTGCAACGCGCCTTATTCCGGCAGGGCGGACCTACCCGCCCTCGCGGCGGCTTTGCAGTACGAAGCCGATGAGCTGTTGCCTTTGGGCGAGACGCTGAGCCTACTGGGCTTCGCGGTGCTGGAAGAAGGCGATTTGATTTTGACAGATACCGGCAGGAAGTTCGCCGAGGCCGAGACCGATGACCGCAAGGCGATCTTCGCCGAGCAGTTGCGCGCGCATGTGCCGCTCATCAACGCCATCCGCCAGGTCATCGATCAGCGCTCCAACCACCGCGCCTCGGCGGTGCGATTCCGCGACGAGCTGGAGGACCACATGTCCCCCGAATATGCGGAAGAAACATTACGCACCGTCATCGCCTGGGGACGATACGCCGAATTGTTCGAATATGACGAGGAAGCGCAGCAATTTGGCTTGGAAGAAAAGGACGAGGAAGAGGGGTAAAGGATGGATAGGCGAAACATCCTCGGTGCTATCCTCATGTAACCTTTTGTACCGTTTCGCCCGCGGGACAAACGCTTTTTGCCTTATATGATCTCAAAACATAGGTAAATTGTCGATCTTGGCCAACCGGCATCGCGCATTCAACATAATTGTGCACATTAGCGAAAGAGCTCGCTCTTTTGTCGATCATACCCAGTAGAGGATTGGCCCGACTATCCATAAAAGCGTCACATCCAGGCGCGGCCGGAAAATCACCGCTTGACTTGAAAAATCTCAGCCCTGAACGTTTCTGCGCTACGAACAAAAAACAGGCACCCGAAAAGTGACATGCCGAGCGATACTGCTGTATAAATCCAAAAAACTTTTTTTAGGCGTTCAGTCGAATCGCTTGCTAAATTTCTGGCCTCGTCCAAGGCAACCGTACCCAGCGCACGATCTATTCCGAAATCCAACGAGAGGACCGCAAGGAACCCACCGAAACTAAGCCGCCCTGAAATCCAAAAAGCTGCCTTATGATACTGGTACGCCGCATCTTTGCCCCTTGATGTAAGGCAACGATGCCCTGTTCTAGTCTATTTCGCAACCGGAAATAGAACGGCCAGAATGACGACCCAAACACGCATAACGGCTCCCGGCATTGACCTCATCTACAAACATCTCAACCTCTGGCGATCTTTACAACTGCTACCCTCTCACTAACCGCCAATACCCTCCCGCCCAGCCTTTATCGCCTTCGCATCATAATGTGTCAGCGGTTAGCCGCCGCGACCCAAACCTTCATGCCAACCCCGCTGCCCTGCTCGGTCCGGTGCTTGAGGCAGACTATTCGGCCTCGCTCGATATCGTCAAAAAACTGATCGACGGTTCGCTGCCCGGCCTGCCGCCGTTCGGTTGGCCGCTAACCGATGAGGGACATCCCGACCTGCATGTCCGTGCACTACGCGCGCCGACCGCCGCCGGCCAGCGCTACATCGGGGCTAGCCCCGTTCTACTGGATGGAAGACATCGCGCGCGTGCTGCGCGAGCGCGTGCCTGAGGTGGCGGCCAAAATCCCCAGCCGCCGCGTCCATAGTTGGCTTGTGCGGCTGTCGTCCATTGCCGATCCAGCCGTGCGTGGCCGGTTGTTCGAGCTCAATAAGCAACGTCCCGTCTCCGAGGAAAAGCGAAACGCGAGCTCGGCTGGGCGCCGCGCAGCAATGAGGATGCGATTATCGACACGGCACGAAGCCTGCTCGGCGAGGGTATCGTCACGATTTCACCGGGTAGGTGAATGAAAACCCCTTGGTAAAAGGCTTCCACCACGCGGGTATGCCGGTGGCAGCGTCGGTATGCCGATAATAGCCATTCACCGATGGCGGCTCGAACGTATAGACCACGTCGTATTTTCCGGGCCCGTCCATCTTCAAGCTATCGGCGTAGTGCGGGCCGTCGTTTGCGCTCATCGGCAATAGCTTGCCCGTCGCCTTCCACGGCGTGCCAGCCTTGGTGAGAACATAATCGATCGTCACGTAGGGTATCCAGGATTGGCTGTCGTAGCCCCAGGGATTGTTCGCGGTGGCGTGCAAATCCACTTCCAGATGGATCGTATCCGCGCCCATCGGCATGTCCGGCGGCATCGGGTCCATTTGCACGCCAAGCAGGTAACTGCTGACGATTTCCATATTGTCCTGGTAATCCGGGCCGCCGATGTAATACTCCTTGGCCTGGGCCATTTGCCCCGCCACCAACGTAACGGCCGCCGTGAGCATTATTTTACGCAACATGTGAAGACTCCTGTTTGATTGAGATTGGTTTCGTTCGATTGATCCATTTTGCCGCGAGAATCAGCGTCGATAACGTCACGAGATAGGCGAGCAGCTGAATGCCCATTGGCCTGTCGGAATAGCCAACCAGAGCCTGCAACGCCCGGCCTGGAATTGAGCCGGTCGATAGCAGCCAGGAAGTATCCCAAAGCTGATAACCTAAAGCCGGGATGAGATTATCGTTGGCCAGCAATGCCGCCGCCTGCCCCGCCATGCCGGCAGCCAGCAGCGCGATAAGCCATGAGGTTACGCCAAACAGGCGGCTGACCGGAATGGCGAGAAGCCCGCGGTAAAGCAGCCACGCAACGGCGGCGCCCGCGGCCACGCCAAAAATCGAACCCATGATGATCGCGCTGGCGGTAAGCTTTGCAGCGGTGGCGATACCATAGAGGAACAGAACGACCTCTGAACCTTCCCGCAAAATTGCAACCGCGACCACAACGGCCATCGCCAGCAGAGAGCTTTCCCCCGCAACCAGCGACCTTCCCAGCTCCTTCATTTGCCGGGTCATCTCGCGGCCGTGTTTCGCCATCCAGATTGTGTGCCAGCCCAGCATAACGACCGCGAAACAAAGAATTCCGGCATTGAACACATCCTGCCCGTTGCCCGAGAAGGCGCGGGAAAGCACACCGACAAACGCCGCGACAACGCAGGCGCCCGCAACGCCAGCCACAATACCCCCCCATAAATACGGCGCGCGATGCCTGATGCCCGCCGTCGCAGCGAGCACGATGCCGACGATCAGCCCAGCCTCGAGCACTTCCCGGAAAACGATGATGAAACTCGCAAGCATATTACTTTGCCTCCGCGACGCCGTGCGCCGTCTCCGGGTGATAATCATCGTAGAATTTATAAGACCCAGGGCTAAGCGGCCCGGCGAAGACCGTGATCGTCTGACCGGGCACGACAATTTTTTCCACCCGCAACGCCGGACTTTCAAACTCGTCTGGCGTCGGATCGTTATTTGTCACTTGAATACTGAAGCGAACACCAGAAGGCACAGTGATATGATCCGCCGAAAATTTATGGCCAGCCAGCGTGAGATGAACGGGCTCCGGGGCTGCCTTTGCCAATGGGCTCGCCACACTAAGAATAAGAACTATTATCAATAGCCAAGACAAAAATTTTAGCCGCCACATCGTTGCCGCCTCATAGATTAATCCGCCAAACCCTGGTAAAAGTGCGATGTTAAGAATAGTTCTTAATACGCACGATCTTGATAATGTATATTATTCGCAATAGCAAGCCCGGCGGCGGGGTGTTGAGGGCTTAAAAGGAATTTTGATGACATTTGGACTAGAGTTATCCAACGCTTTGAATTCATTCAGAATACCTTTCTCAGTTTTGGTGGCGATCGATAGCCGCGCCGTGCATATTGCGCTGCAACCCTACGAATTCCTGATCCGCGCGTTCCATGTTCTCATGGTTTCCGTGTTTTTTGGCGGCATATTGGTGCTGGACTTGCGGCTTGCAGGTGCCGGGAAGGAAATTCCCCTCAGAGCCCTCGCCCGGCTTACGCTGCCCTGGGTGTATGCCAGTTTCGCCCTGGCGATGGCGAGCGGGGTCGTGCTGTTTTTATACGATCCGCTGGAGGTGGGCAGCCATGACTGGCTGACGCCGAAGCTGTTCTTCATCGCTCTGGCGTTCTTGAACGCCGCTTGGTTCAACATCGCCTACCTCCCCGCGCAAATGATTTCCGCGACCGGGCTGACCACTGTGGGAAAGCTGGCTGGCGTGGTTTCGATTCTGCTCTGGGCGCTGGTGATTTTGTGCGCCTGCCTGAATGCGGAACCGCCGCCACGCTTGCTGCTAGGCAGTTAAGCAATCGAAATTTGACAACGCCGCCATAAGCGTGTGTCCTGCTCCTACCGAGGGGTGTTCCGTGAAGGAACTGAGACATCGCCATGGGATAGGCCCGCCGCGATAAACCCTTTGAACCTGATCCGGGTCATACCGGCGGAGGGACGGAGTTTGCGGAACTTTTCGCACCCGCTCTCTGTTTTTTGGAGGGCGTCGAGCGTGACCATTCAACAGAAGCTGCAAACCGTCACCACCGGGCCGATCATTGGCTCGCACAAAATTTATTCCGCGACGCCCTGCCGCGCTGATATTCTGGTCCCGTTCCGGGAGGTGGTGCTGCACCCAACCGCGAACGAACCGCCGTTGCGGCTTTACGATACCTCTGGCCCCTATACTGAAGCCGCCGCAAGCATCGACCTTGATTCCGGGTTGCCGAAGCCCCGCGCGCCATGGATTGCGGCGCGCGATTTTCTCTGCGTAGCCGGGCGCGGGATCAGGCCTGAGGATAATGGTTTCACGCCGGAGGACAGGCTGGTGCCCCTCTGCCCTGCCCCGCATGGAATCCGCGTGGCGAAAGCAGGCCATCTGGTCACGCAATATGAATTCGCTCGCGCCGGGATCATCACCGAGGAGATGATCTATGTCGCGCACCGGGAAAACCTGGGGCGCTCTGCCGCGCACGGCCAGGCGGCGGACTTCCGCGCCGATGGCGAGGATTTCGGCGCGGCGATTCCGGAATTTGTCACACCGGAATTCGTCCGCGCGGAGATCGCGGCAGGCCGCGCCATCATTCCCGCCAACATCAACCATCCGGAGCTTGAGCCTGTCATCATAGGGCGCAATTTCCTGGTGAAGATCAACGCCAATATCGGCAACTCCGCCGTAACCTCAGGCGCGGCTGAAGAAGTTGAAAAACTCGTCTGGGCGATCCGCTGGGGTGCCGATACGGTGATGGACCTATCCACCGGACGCAACATCCACAATATCCGCAGCTGGATACTGCGTAATTCGCCAGTGCCCATTGGTACTGTGCCAATTTACCAGGCGCTGGAAAAGGTCGGCGGCGATGCGGCAAAGCTCGACTGGGAAGTGTTCAAAGACACGCTGATCGAGCAGGCGGAACAGGGCGTAGATTACTTTACTATCCATGCCGGCGTGCGGCTGGGCTATATTCCGCTTACCGCGAAGCGTGTCACCGGCATCGTCTCACGCGGCGGCTCCATCATGGCGCATTGGTGCCTGTCGCATCACCGCGAGAGTTTTCTCTACGAGCATTTCGGCGACATTTGTGACATCATGCGCAAATACGATGTGTCGTTCTCGCTGGGTGACGGCCTGCGCCCAGGCTCGAACGCCGATGCCAACGACGCCGCGCAATTCGCCGAGCTGGACACCTTGGGCGAGCTGACAAAAACTGCATGGGCAAAAGGCTGCCAGGTGATGATCGAAGGCCCTGGCCATGTGCCGATGCACAAGATCAAAGCCAATATGGATAAACAGCTGGCAACGTGCCACGAGGCGCCATTCTACACGCTCGGGCCGCTCACGACCGATATTGCGCCGGGCTATGACCACATCACCTCGGCCATAGGTGCCGCTATGATCGGCTGGTTCGGCACCGCCATGCTATGCTACGTCACGCCCAAGGAACATCTCGGCCTGCCGAACCGCGAGGATGTGAAAACCGGTGTCATCACCTACAAACTTGCTGCCCATGCGGCGGATCTGGCGAAAGGCCATCCCTCCGCCCGGCTCCGCGACGACGCCGTCTCCCGCGCGCGGTTCGAGTTCCGCTGGGAAGATCAGTTCAACCTGAGCCTGGACCCGGATACGGCGCGCAGCTTCCATGATGAAACGCTGCCGAAGGAAGCACATAAGACCGCGCATTTCTGTTCCATGTGCGGGCCGAAATTCTGCTCCATGAAAATCAGCCATGACATCCGTGAGGAGGCGGAACGTGTCGCCGGGCTGGAGGCGCAAAAAGAAAGTTTTGCGGAGGCGGGTGGGCAGATTTATGTGCCGGTGTGAGTACCGCTGGTTATATTTTTTCAGCCAAAGGGTTCGATTAGAATCCACGATAGGATGGCCCCGGCGAGCGCTACCATTGGAAACAGCAAAAGTCCGGTGAGGTTTGCTACCGTCAAGATATACCCGCTGGCCAGCCAGAGAAGCGCAAAAACTGGTTTCAGGCACATTGGCGCAGAAAAGATCATCGCTGCCATACCAATCGCAAAGCCCGTCAGGTCATACAGAAAGCCATATGGCGTGATGAGGGCAGCCAGCGAGACCGTTGCGGCCATCGCCGCTACCGGATTTTCATTCTGTTTTCGCCACAAATTCCAAACGAGGACGCTGGCTCCGCCGGCGCAACATGCCTGAACCACCCACGCGCAGCGGAGCGATGCATGCAGGCTCCGCGCCATCATGAAAACGGTACAGCCGCCAGCAGGGAAATATTCCGTGAACGGCGTTTGCAGAATGCGCCGCGATACCTGCTGCGCCACAGTAAAAAACCAAATCCATGGTTTCATCCCTTCGACCAGGAGAGAAACACCTATCATTCCCGCCACGATGATCGCACAACTCCAAAAAGCTTTTTGGCGCTTCTGCAGTAAGATCAAAGGAAAAATCAGCGCAGCCTGTGGCTTGATGCAAAGCATCCCGGCAACTGCACCGCCAATGCGAGGATTGCGATCCATAATCAATAAAGCGCTGACAACCAGAGCGCCAATAAACGTGCCGTTTTGACCGCCCAGCGTGTCATGCAGCCCAGCTGGGCTAAGCACACCTGCAACAATCACCACCCAAGGCAACCCGGCATAGCGAAGCAGAAGCCCGGCGACCGCCCCAGAAAAAGCGCGCCACGCCCAAAAACTTGTTCCAAGCGGTAGCTTGGCAAATAGGATGGCCAGTAGATTCATTGTTGGGGGATACAGCCAGATGAGCTTACCCGCCGAAGGGCTGAGAATATTGATTTGAAAAGTTTTCACAAACCATGGTGACGGAATAGCCGGTCCCATGTTGAAAGTTTTCCCGGCAAACCAAAATCTTGCAAAATCCGCTTGCGGCAGTTCTGATGTCGCCGTCATAACCTGAGCATGAGCGGCGCTATGCATCGCAATCATATCAAAAACATTGGCGGCCAGAAACAGTATATACAGGCACAAAATGGCAGCAGTGATTGCAACAAACCAAAATCTGGTTGGACAGTTTTTTTGCGTCAACTGCAAAACGTCACCAAACCGTTCCGAGAACGGTTATCAAGCGAAACGCAATGGGAGCGAATAATCGCCACCCTACCCCCTTACCAACCGCCAATACACCGGCCCCCGCTCTGCCTTTATCGCCTTTGCCTCGTAGCGCGTCGGCGGCCAACCTACTGGCCTATCTACCGTGCGGCTGACCGTAAACTGCGTCTGCACCGCCAGCACCTCATCGGTCCAGGCCTTATACGTCGGGTCGTCCGACGCAATCCGCCACTCCCCGCCCACTCGAAGCACCCGCGCGGCTTCAGCCACAAGCTCCGGGTGAACAAACCGGCGCTTGGCGTGGCGCGCTTTTGGCCACGGGTCCGGAAACATCAGGAACAGCTTTGAGAGGTAGCCATCCGGCATCTCCCGTAACAACGAACGCGCATCATCGGTAAACAATCGCAAATTCGCCGGAGGCTGCGGCTTCGCTACATCATCGGGTGCCAGCTTTGAGAGCAGTGAGCAGATGCCGTTCTCGAACACTTCCGCCGCGATGATGCCAACATCCGAATTTTCATCCGCTAACGCATAAGCGTGTTCGCCGCCGCCGAAGCCGACCTCCAGCCATATTTCGCGCGGGGTAATCCCGAACGGCACCGGCCACGCCACGCGCGGCAGAAACTCCGCCAGCAGCCATTCCTGGCGCGGACGAAGTTTTTTGCCTTTTTGTCTGCCGTAAAGCCGGTCGGGCGGCGGTTTAGGGTGCGATGGCATCAGAACGCCCCGCTTTGCGGGTAGATCTGATGTCTGAATTGCCCCCTAACTTTATGATTTAGAGGCGGATTTAGACATGAAGTGAAATCGCGCACCGATTTCACTTCATGTCATCCGGCTCTAGCGTCCAAACGCGGATTTCAACGCCGGGACGAGATCGGTCTTTTCCCAGGTGAACGTGCCAAGGTCTGCATCCGGCGTGCGGCCGAAATGCCCGAAGGCGGATGTCACCGCATAAATCGGCCGGTTGAGCTGGAGATGCTCGCGGATACCGCGCGGGGAGAGATCGACCAGATGCCGCAGGGTCTTTTCCAGCCGCAAATGGTCCACATCGCGCTCCGTGCCGTGCAGATCGACATAAAGCGAGAGCGGCTGCGACACGCCGATGGCGTAGCTGAGCTGCAAGGTGCAACGCTCCGCCAGCCCGGCGGCGACGATGTTTTTGGCAAGATACCGGCATACATACGCCGCCGAGCGATCAACCTTCGTGGGGTCCTTGCCCGAGAACGCGCCGCCACCATGCGGGGCCGCCCCGCCATACGTATCCACGATGATCTTGCGCCCGGTCAGCCCGCAATCGCCATCCGGTCCGCCGATGACGAAATTGCCTGTCGGATTCACGTAGAATTCGTTCTGCTCCGGCATCCAGCCGGCGGGGAGCGCTGCCTTAACAATCGGGTTCAGCATCTCTTTAATTCGCCCGGCCGTCATACCCTCTTCATGCTGAATCGACACAACCACGGAGGTAGCGCCCACCGGCTTGCCATCAACATATTTCAGCGTCACCTGGCTTTTGGCGTCCGGCAGCAGCCCCTTGGCCTGGTCGTCGCCCGCCCGCCGCAGCTCGGAAATCCGGCGCAAGATCAGGTGCGAATAATAGATCGGCGCGGGCATCAGCGCCTCGGTCTCGGTGCAGGCATAGCCGAACATAATGCCCTGGTCGCCCGCGCCTTCGTCCTTGTTGCCTGCTGCGTCCACGCCCACCGCAATGTCGGCGGATTGCGCGTGCAGATGCACGTCGATCTTAGCATTGCGCCAGGAGAAACCCTCTTGGTCGTAGCCAATGTCATGCACCGCTAGGCGCGCGAGGTGTGCCAAATGCTCGCGCGTAATGGTATCCGGACCACGGGTCTCACCTGCCAGAACGATGCGGTTCGTCGTCACCAGCGTCTCGCAGGCCACGCGCGCATAAGGGTCGGCGGCAAGATACGCATCGACCACGGTGTCGGAAATCCGGTCCGCAACCTTGTCGGGATGGCCTTCCGAGACGGATTCGGAGGTGAACAGAAACTCGCCTTTATCGCGCATATGCAGATTCCCTTAAGTCTTGCGGTTCGGATGGCTTATCTGTGCCGAAGGGTCAAGGGAGCGGAGCGGTTTAGAGGCCCAGCATATCTCGCATGGAATAAAGCCCAGGCTTCCGCCCATACAGCCAGAGCGCAGCACGCACCGCGCCGGATGCGAAAACCCGGCGGTCGAAGGCATGGTGGCTGAGTGCAATCTGCTCGTCGCCTGCAGTGAACATCACGCTATGGCTGCCAACGACCTGCCCGCCGCGCAGGCTGGCGAACCCAATCTCGCCTTCACGCCGCGCGCCGGTATGGCCGGAGCGGCTTGTCACCATCACATCGTCCAACTGCACATCGCGCCCGGCGGCAACGGCACGGCCCAAGGCCAAAGCGGTGCCGGATGGCGCATCGACCTTCTGCCGGTGATGCATCTCCAGAATCTCGGCGTCGTATTGCGCCGCGGGCAGCGCAGCGCCCAGCCGCTCCGCCAGCAGGAGCAACAAATTTACCCCGGTGCAGAAATTCGGCGCGGCAATAACCGGGATGGTTTTCGCCGCGGTCTCGACAGCCTTGGCATCGGCGGCGGAATAACCCGTGGTGCCCAAAACCCAGGAAGTTTTAGCTGCGCTGAGCGCCTCCGCATGAGCGGCAACGGTACTCGCGTGGGTGAAGTCGATGATTACATCGCTCGCCCTCGCCAGGGCATCAATATCGGCGAAAGGCGTTTCGCCGGAGCGGCTGGTGCCCCCAACCAACGTGGCGCTCGCGGCAGCCTCCTCCGCCAGCAGCCTGCCCATGCGCCCGGAAATGCCTGCGATGCCGATTCGTACTGTCATACCGGCATTATTACCCCATGGCGGGGATAAGGCTACCGCCGGTGAAGCGCCATACCCTGTCCAGCTGTTCCACTCCTGTCAGCCGGTGCAGAATCAGCAGCACGGTGCGCCCCTTGGTCGCGGTATTGAGCACGCGCAGAAACTCCATCTCCGTCGCGGCATCCAGCCCTGCGCAAGGCTCATCTAACAGCAAAATCGGCGCGGGCGAAAGCAAGGTGCGCGCCAGCGCCAGCCGCCGCCCTTGGCCTCCGGAGAGATTATACCCGCCCTCGCCTAGCCATGTATCCAGTCCATCGGGCAGCGCGCGAATGGTCTCGGACAGCTGCGCGGCGTCCAGCGCCACCCACAGCCGCGCCTCATCCGCTAACGGGTCGCCCAGCAACAGGTTGTTGCGGATGGAATCGGCAAAGAGATGCGTGGCTTGGCTGAGATAGGCGATCCGGCCCCGCACCGCCTCAGCCGGGAGCGCAGTAATATCCGCGCCGCCCAGCCGTATCTGGCCGGATTCCGGCGCCACCAGCTTCAATAGCAACGCCGCGATAGTGGATTTACCAGCACCAGATGGCCCCAGAATAGCCGTGCGCGCGGCGGCGGGAACCTGGAGCGACAAATTCTCAAAAACGCAAGGCAAATCGGGCGCATAACGAAAGCCGACATTCTCAAACGCAATCGCGTTGCCCGGCGGCATTGCCGAAGGATGCACGGGGTCGGCGACGTGCGGTCTTGCCTCGCCCGCCTCTACCACCCGCGCAGCTGCGGCCTGTGCCTGGCCAAACAACAGCCCGGCGCGGGGTAAGGCCAGCACAGCCTCGAACGCCACCACCAGCACGAACACGGCGATGAGCGCCGAGACCGGCGCACCGGCGAGACCAATAAGGATTGCCATTAAAATACCAGCCTGCGCGGTGATGAAAGCAACGGCATTCAGCGCCGAGGTTTGCGCGACGAGTTCACGCTGCGCCCCCAGCAGCCCAGCCTCGCGCGCCTGCACGGTCGCCAGCATCCGCCCCTCGGCGGCAAAAATTTTAACCTCGCGCAGGCCGGAGAGCGCATCGAGCGCCGCCGTCCGCAACCCCGCCATGGCGAGCCCGGCTTTTTGGGCGTTGCGCGCCGCGATGCGGGACGCCAGCAGCGGCAGGTAAAACGCCACGAAACCAAACGGCAGCAAAACAATAATCGCCCAGGCCTGCTCGTGCCAGAGCAGCACGGCAAGGATTGGCAGAAGCATAAATGCGCCGAGCACCGGCACGATTATGCGAAGATACAGCCCATCCAGCGCATCGACATCGTTCATCAGGCGCGCCAGGGCATCACCCGCATGGCGGAAGCCAAGCCCGCCCGCAGCACTCCGCGCCAGCCCGGTGAACAGCCATACCCTCAAGCGCGCCAGCGCCCGGAACGTTGCCTCGTGCGTAAATACCCGCTCGGAATACCGCAGCACCACCCTGGCGGCGCCGGTGAACTGCAACGCCGCCGGGAACAGCAGCGCGCCACCCAGCAGTGAGGCCGCAATCGTCCGCGCGGAATACCCCATCAGCGCCGCGCCCGCCGCCAAGGCAGCCAGCGAAAGCAGCGCGCCGAAAACCAGCCAGAGCGCTTGCGCCCGCCACAGCAAAAGGATGCGTGCTACAGGGCTCATGCCACCCCTCGCAGCCTGGCGTGGCGCAGCGCGTCCAAATCCAGCCGCTTGGCGCCGGAATTACGCGCGAACTCCATCGCCACCGCCGAATGCGTCGCCAGAATCACCGTCCGCCCCGCCGCCAGGCGCTTGATGCTCTCCAGCACGTCGCGCTCAATCGCCGGGTCCAGATGCGCCGTCGGCTCATCCAGCAATAACAATGGTGCATCCCTTAAAAACGCGCGTGCGATGGCGATGCGCTGCGCCTGCCCTCCGGAGAGGCCAAATCCGCCCTCGCCAAGTTGGGTCTTCATCCCCAATGGCAATGTGGCGATGAGATCGCTCAATCGCGCCAGGCGGATGGCTTCCGCAAACTCCTCCTCACCCGCTTCCGGCCGGGCGAAACGAATGTTTTCTTCAATCGTGCCGGCAAATATCATTGGCTTCTGGCCGATCCAACCCAGCATCCGGTTACGTGCCGCAGGCACCAGCACCGGCAGATCCACGCCATTGATCGTCACCTTGCCCGAATCCGGCGCGATAAAGCCCAGCACGAGGTCGATGATCGTGGATTTGCCAGCACCCGACGCTCCGGTAAGCAACAAGATCTCCCCGCTGTTCACGCGGAACGACAGATGCTCCAGCACCGCGCCACGTGCTTCCTCCCAGGCAAAGGACACATCCTCGAACGCCAAGGTCAACCCGCGCGCCGCGACGCTGCGTATCTCAACCGCGGGAATCGCCGGAGGGGCTTCGGGCAGCGCCGAAAGTTCACTTGCTACGGCTTCCGCCGCCATGCGGTCCGCATACACCGCCGAGAACGCGCGCAACGGCGCGAAAAACTCTGGCACCAGGAGCAGAATGAATAGCGCCACCGGGGCGAGCGCCAAATGCCCATGCACCACGCCAATAAACCGGAACACGATGACGACCAGCGCCGCCGCCGCCGCAAGGTCCAGCGCGGTTGAGGACAAAAATGCCACGCGCAGCACCCGCATGGTGCGCGCCCTTAGTTCCGCCGCCGCTGCTGACAATGCCCGAGCCTCATCCGCCGCGCGGCCCGCGAGCACGATGGTGGAAATACCGCGAATCCTGTCAAGAAACCGCACCTGAAGGCGCGTCATCGCCAGGAACTGGTTTTTTGCTGCTTGGCCCGCGCCAATGCCCGCCACGCCCATGGCCAGCGGCACCAGCAAACCCGCGACGCAAAGCACCAACCCGCTGCGCCAATCCGCCAGCAACGCGGCAAGACCCACCAGGGCGGGGCCGATCGCGGCGAGCTTGGATGCCACGACCCAACGCGCATGAAATCCCTCCATGGCCTCCACGCGATCGACCGCCGTGGCGGCAAGCTCCGCTGAGTGCCGGCCCCGCAGGCCGGCGGTCCCCAGGGCAAGCAGCGTCGCCAGCACATTGTTCCGCAGCCGCCGTCTCGCAGCCGCCCCACGCTCAAAACCCAGGCGCTCGGCCTGCATCGCCGCACCGGCGCGCAGCACGGCAAACGCCGCGAAGCCCAGCGCATACCCCGCCGCGACGCCACCGCGCGGGGCCAAATGCAACACCGCCGCCAAAAGCTGCGCCGCGCAAAACGCCTGAAAGATACCAAGCGCCGCCTGCGCCGTACCTAGCAGCACCGGCAACCCGGCGGCAGCGGTCGCGGTTTTCTGCTCCGCCTTAATCCAGTCTTTGGCGTTCGCGCTCATGGTGTCCTTAACTAGCGGCTGCGTGCTGCGCTGCACAGGGCTGGACAACTAGCGGCTGCGTGCTGCGCTGCACAGGGCTGGACGACCGTCGCAAAATCGTCAACAGGGCAAAGCATGAAAATCGCGCGGACCCTGCCCGAATTGAACGAAGCACTTACGGGGCTCAGCGCCACTAGCCTGGTACCGACGATGGGTGCCTTGCACGATGGACATGTCTCGCTTCTCTCGGCGGCGAAGGCGGCGGGGCGGCCCGTGATTGCCAGTATTTTCGTCAATCCCACCCAATTCGGGCCGAAGGAAGATTTCAGCCAATACCCGCGCGATGAGGCGGGCGATCTCGCAACGCTTGAAGCCACCGGTTGCGACCTTGTCTGGCTGCCGGAAGCCGCGGCGATGTACCCCGCTGGCAGCGCTACGACCATTACGGTTGCCAGGCCTGCGCTGCGCTGGGAAGGCGCTTCCCGGCCAGGCCACTTCGCGGGTGTTGCCACCGTCGTCGCCAAGCTGTTTGGGCAGATCCGCCCGGCGGCAGCCTATTTTGGTGAGAAAGACTGGCAGCAAATTCAGGTGATCCGCCGCATGGTGTCCGACCTACTGCTCCCGGTCCAAATCGTCCCAGTGCCGACCATTCGCGAGGCCGATGGCCTCGCACTTTCCTCGCGCAACCGCTTCCTGGCACCGCCTGAGCGCAAGGCCGCCACCGCGTTATTCGCTTCCCTCACTCGCGCCGCCAAACATATCGCCGCAGGCAAGGAACCCGCCGCCACGCTGCATCTTGCCCGGCAGGAGTTGGCGAAGGCGGGCATGATTCCGGACTATATCGCCCTCGTCGATGCGGAGTCGCTGGAGCCTGTGGCAACTTTGACACAGCCCGCACGACTCATCGCGGCGGTGAAGCTTGGCCGGGTTCGGCTGCTCGATAACGTGCCAGTTTTTTGACGTTTAGACCAGCGCGGCAAATAGCCAGATACCAAGCGCCCAGGCGCTGCTCACGCCCACGCCAAGAATTAGCCCAAGCAATGTACCTTTCTGGGATTTACCGAATTCGCCCCGAACCAGCGGAATGGGAAAACGAAACCCCAGCGCCAGATTGCTCGCCAGCACGCCACCCGTGCCAACGAGCAGCAACGGCACCAGCCCAGACGCCCGCCATACAACGCCGATAACCGGCAGGGCCATCAACAACGCCGTGGCGTAACCCGCAGCCATGAGCGCCGCGCGGCGGCAGAACGCCGCGCTTACCGGCGCGCTGGAGGCGAGATCAGGCGACTCGTCGGAGAGGATAATCACGGAGACGAAAAACAACCCAAGCTGCCCCGCAAGGAACACCAGCAGCGACGGCACCACCGCCAACCCGCCACCCGTATGCAGCCTGCCGCCCAGAATCATCATCACCGGCACCAGGGTGAGCGAGCGATAGACAGTTTGGGTGACAAGCCCCGGAAACCGCGCCAGCAGGCGGAGGTTTTTCATGAACATCGCCGCGAACGGGCCGGCCCGAAATTCTCCGCTTTGGCGGCTCGCTTTCCCTGCGGTCCGATGCGCCGCGGCGCTGATCGCGCCGGAGCCGAACCGTCCGCCTAACGCCGCCCAAACCAAAGCGAACACCCCCAAGCTGAACCCGGCACTAGCAAGCAGCGGCCCCGGTTGGCCCAGCAAACCCCGGGCGAATAACACACTAAAGCCGCCATCCGTTGGCATCATCGCCTGCCAAAATCTGCCTACGGTTGCTGGGGCCAAGTAGCGCGGCGCCTGGCCTAGTGCGAAAATAAATACGCCCATGAACAGTGCCAGTATGTGTCCCGCCCGGCGGGCCATGCCAGGACCAACCCAGCCTACCAGCAACACCACCAGCGCAAACGCGATGGACGCGGCGACCAGCCCCTCTCCCAGCAGCATCAGGTAGGCCGCCAGCGCCCAGAACTGCCCGAACATTGCCAGCGCATTTGCCAGCACCCCGCCCAATAGCACCCAGGGCGCCGCAACGCTGGCAGCGACCCCGACCATCCGCGCCGCCAGAATGCGCCCCGGCGGTATCGGCGAGGCCAGCAGAAAATCCACATCCCCACGCGCGTACATTGCATCCACGGCCGCCGTTATGGCGCGTGAGAGCATCAGCACGAACACAAAAAACAGGTTGAGATTTGCCACCAGCAGCATCTCCGGCAGCGGCAATGGATGCTTGACGATCTGCGATGCCAGGATAAGTGCCACGCCCTGAAACACCAGCGCCACCAGGATAATCGGCACCAGCACATGCCTGCGCGTCCGCACCAAAATCGAGCCGCGCCATAGCACCCGCAATTCCTGGCAGAACAGCCAGGGGAAACCGGGCGCTGCGAGGTTCATGCGGTGGTCAGATGCAGGAAAACATCCTCGAGCGAGCCTGCGGACACGCCGGAATGCAGTTGCAGCTCGGACAAATCACCCTCTGCCAGCAGCGCGCCGCCGGAGAGTATCCCGATACGCGTCGCCAGCCGCTCCGCCACGTCCAGAATATGCGTGGTTAAGATCACCGTCGCACCCGCCGCCGCGCGGGTGGCGAGCATCCGCTTCACCAGCCGCGCCGCGGCTGCATCCAGCCCAGTAAAAGGTTCGTCCAGCAGCAGGAATTTCGGCTCGTGAATCAGCGCACCCGCCAGCACGGTCTTTTGCTTCATGCCGCGGGAAAACCCCTCGCAACGCTCATTCCGGTGCGCCCATAGCCCGAGCTCTTCAAGCAATTCCTCCGCCCGGGCTTTTGCCAGCGCCGGTTCCACACGCCAGAGCCCGGCGACAAACGCGAGGTACTCCATCGGGCTCAAACGGTCATAGAGCAGCGGCTCGTCCGGGAGCCACGCCATGATCGCCTTGGCGCCAAGAGGGTCCGCCAGAACATCCCGCCCAAAGACCGAAATGCTGCCCGCATCCGGGCGTATCAGCCCGGCGATCATCCGCAAGGTCGTGGTTTTGCCCGCACCGTTCGGCCCGAGCAGCGCATAGAATTCACCCGGTGCGATGGTGAGGTCGAGCCCCGACACGATTTTGCGGCCAAAGCATTTGGTCAGACCACAGACCGTTAACGCAGCGCCGCTCATCTCCGCACCCGAGCTTACATATTCGCAATGCTTAATCAGCCTGGAATTTAACGCAAGCGGCAAACCTGTTTCCTATGTCTCCGCTGTACCAAGGGAGCACATTATGCCGAGAATAGTTGTGATTACTGGCGCTGGAGCCGGGGTAGGACGCGCTACCGCCCGCGAATTTGCCAAAAATGGCGACTGGGTGGGGCTCATCGGCCGGGACGCGGCCCGGCTCGAGGCCGCCGCCACTGAGTTGCGCGGCATGGGGGTGTTGGCGGTCGCTGCCGCCGCCGATACATCGGATGCAGCGGCGCTCGAGGCCGCCGCCTCAAAAATCGAGGATGAACTTGGGCCGATCGATGTCTGGATCAACAACGCCATGGCCACGGTGTTCTCGCCCGTTGCCGAGACCACGCCCGAGGAGTTTCTACGCGCGACGCAGGTAACGTATCTTGGCACGGTGCATGGCACGCAGATCGCGCTGGCAAAGATGCGGAGCCGCAACCGCGGCACGATCATCAACATCGGCTCGGCGCTGGCCTACCGCTCAGTGCCATTGCAGGCGGTCTATTGCGGCGCAAAATCCGCGATTCGTGGCTTTACCGACAGCCTGCGGTCGGAAATCATCCACGACAAGCTCAACATTCACCTAACCATGGTGCATCTGCCCGCCGTGAACACGCCGCAGTTCGGCTGGGCGCGGAACAAAACCGGCCATGAGGCGCGGCCTGTACCGCCGGTGTATGAGCCGGAGGTTGTAGCGCGGGCCATTCTGTTTGCCTCGAAGGTCCGGCGGCGGGAGACCTGGGTCGGCTTCCCCACCGTGGTTGCCATCATGGCCAACCGCATCGCTCCTGGCTTCGCAGACTGGTATCTTGCCCGCAACGGCTATTCCGGCCAGATGCTGAAAGCGAAAAAGCCGAAGGACGCGCCAAATAACTTATTCGAACCCGTGCCGGGCAACGAGGGCGCGCACGGCACCTTCGGTAATGAGGCGCGCAACATGAGCTGGGAAATGTTCACCGACCGCCATAAATTCACCGCCTGGGCGCTGGGCGCGGTAACCCTTTACGGGCTTCACCGCCTCGCCAAGCGGCTCAATATCTAATCGGCAAGCTCCGGCGCGTTGCTCGCCAAAATCTGATTGATGATCTGCGTCGCACCCGCCTTGTCATGCTTTCCAAGCGCGGTGCGCGCCTGCTCGATCTGACCCACGACCGGATTACTGCTGGTCTGGTCCGCCTGGGTCTGCGGCACCGCGCGAGTGAGGATCTGCGTCTCGGCATTCTCCAACGCCTCATCAGCCGTGCCGGATTGGTGCGCGGCAATCGCCTGGTTCGCCGCGATGAGCTGCGCCTGCACGCTGCCATCCGGCCCGGCAGCGGAAGGCGGCGGCGTTGGCGCTATAACCGAATGCGTATCGCCCGGCATCACATTACTATCCTGCGGAGCCATAGGGTAGGAAGGCCCTTCGCCTGGCGCATGACCAGGACGGATGCCGGTATCGGTCTGCGCCATCGCGGCACCGAGCTGAGCGCCCAGAAAAATCGCCGATAACGAGAGCATTTTGCTGGAAAAGCGCATGATGTTTCCCCGTTAATTCGTCGTCGATGTCGTCGTGATCTTCTTCGTGGTGATAATGGCCTGGGGCACCGGCGGCGGTGGCGGAGCCACGGTGGTGCTCGAACTGCTGCTGGTCGTCGTGGCGGGGCCGCCCGGCGTGCCATAGGTGGTGCGGGTCGAGTTATATTCATTGCCATTGCTATCGACGGCGCGATGCGTCTCGGTCGTGCTCAGCGTGCCGGGCGGGGGCGGCATGACCGCGACGGGCGGCGGCGGCGCTACCATGGCGGGCGCGGTTGTCGTCGTGGTCGTCGTCTCAGACGAGGTTTGCGCCAGCGCGGTTCCGGCGACCAGAACCAATGCGGCAGTACCAACCATAAGCCCGTATTTCATCTGCGTTCTCTCCTGAAACTTGCTCTGTTTGAAAGGCTTTGAACCTCACTTTGTTTCGGTTCACAACGCATATCTTGTGAACATAATCGCCACCGAAAAGACCGGACGAGGTTAAACTGCCGTCACGTTGCGTTGAAGTTTCAGTTTTACCATAAAATTAGGGGCTTGGTTTGTGTTGCCGGCTCTGCGGCGGCGGTGAAATTGGTCGGAGCGGCGGGATTCGAACCCACGACCCCCAGTCCCCCAGACTGATGCGCTACCAGGCTGCGCTACGCTCCGGCCATGGCGCAGGCTGTAGCAAGTTAAAGCCGAGAGGCCAATAGCTACCCGATCAGCCGCCGAAGTTCTTCGAGCGCATGGAGTGTCTCGGTCAGCAGCGATCTCATGCGTTCGGCCTCCGGCTCCGGCCGCGGGCGCACAGGGCGGGTTGGTTGCGGGCGTGCGGCGAGTTCAGCGCGCTCCGGCGGCAAAATTCCCGGCATCGGCAGTTGCGGGGGCGCGGGCCGCCTCGGCGCTGGTTCTGCTACAGGCACAGCCCCGCGCTCGGCTTCCGCCGCCATGCGCTCCTCAGCCGAGGCAGGCGGGATATTCTCCTGCAACGCGCCGCCGCCCTCCCGCAAAAGCCGCTGCACGCCTTTTATCGTATAGCCCTGGGTGTACAAAAGGTCGGCTACGCGCCGCAGCAGAAACACATCCTCTGGCCGGTAATATCGCCGCCCACCGCCACGTTTCAGCGGCCTCACCTGCGGAAATTTCGTCTCCCAGAAGCGCAGCACGTGCTGCGGCACATGAAGATCGTCCGCTACCTCGCTGATCGTGCGAAACGCATCGGCGGTTTTCCGCGGCCGCACCCGCGCGCCATCCGCCGGCGTATGCTGCGGCGCATCGTCATCTTCGGGATAGTCTTCATCCACCATCAGGCCCACCAATCATAGTCTCATTGCCCGGCGGGTGCAGGAGCGCGCTTGTTTACGGCTTCACGAAGCATCTGGCTGGGCCTGAACACCAGAACCCGGCGCGGCAATATCGGAACTTCGATCCCGGTCTTTGGGTTACGGCCCACGCGGCGGCCCTTCTGGCGCACCGAAAACGTACCGAACCCGCTGATTTTAACGGACTTACCGCTGGTCAACGCATCGGCGACCCGCGACAACATCAGCTCGAGCAAATCCGCCGATTCGTTACGCGACAGGCCGACTGTGGCATAAATAGCCTCGGTCAACTGCGCGCGCGTCAAAGTGTTCATTTTACAAGATTAGCACGCGTTTTACGGCGGTCAACAAGCTTGACGCGCTACAGACCTTAATTTGCAACAAAAATTTGGCGAATCGTTTTGGTTACAAGCGTAGCAGCGCCGAACCCCAGGTCAAGCCACCGCCCAGCGCCTCCAGCAGTAGGAGCTGCCCGGGCTGGATGCGCCCATCCCCAATCGCCTCCGCCAGCGCCAGCGGGATGCTGGCTGCCGAGGTGTTGGCATGTTTATCGACCGTGATAACAACCCGCTCCCCCGCCAAACCCAGCTTGCGGCCTACTCCATCGATGATCCGCCGGTTCGCCTGATGCGGCACCAGCCAATCAATATCCTTCGAAGTCAGGCCATTGGCGCTCAATGCTTCATTCACAGCGGAGGCCAGTAGCGTCACGGCGTGGCGAAACACCTCCGGCCCTTTCATCACCAAGTGCCCTGGCCTGTCACGCTGGCCCACCGCGCCATCGACATATAGAATTTCCGCCAGCGCGCCATCGGAGTGCAGATGCGTGGAAAGCACCCCCGGCCCATCCACGCCGCCCTCCCGCGCCTGAAGCAGCACCGCGCCCGCGCCATCGCCAAACAGCACGCAGGTGCCACGGTCCTCGAAATTCAGGATACGCGAATAAACCTCCGAGCCAATGACGAGGATGTTGCCGGCCTGGCCGCAGCGGATCATGCCATCGGCAACCGAGAGCGCATAAATAAAGCCGGAACACGCCGCCGATATGTCGAAGCCAAAGGCGTTTTTCGCTCCCAAGGCGGCCTGCACATGCACAGCGGTGGAGGGAAAGGCCTGGTCCGGCGTTGAAGTTGCCAGGATAATCGCGCTAACGGCCTCAGCCGCCACGCCCGCCATCGCCAGCGCCTTCCGCGCGGCCTGCGCGCCCATGAAGGCGGCGGTTTCATGCTGCCCGGCGAAATGCCGCTGGCGGATGCCGGTGCGCTCGGTGATCCATGCGTCGGACGTATCGACCCGCTCCGCCATCTCGGCATTGGTCACAACCGTCTCGGGCAGGTAAGCCCCAACCCCGGTCAGCACGGCGCGGCGGCGAACTTCAGGCATTACGCTCCTCCTCCGGCTCGGCGGCCAATATCGAGCGGTCCATGGCCACCAGCCCCTCGGCGATGCGGTTGTTGAAATCGTTGCCGATCATGTCCATCGCGACATCGACCGCATGGGCAAAGCCTTCCGCATCCGTGCCGCCATGGGATTTCACGACCACACCATTCAAGCCCAGCAGCACCGCGCCGTTATAGCGCCTGGGGTCAAGCCACTCGCGCAGGCGGTTTAGCCCGCCGCGCGCCAGGACATAGCCCGCCTTGGCAAGCGGGCCGGAATTGAACACGCGCTTCAGCAAATCGCCAACGAGCTTCAGCGCCCCCTCGCCTGTTTTCAGCGCCACATTGCCGGTGAACCCATCTGTCACCACGACATCCACCGTCCCAGCCGCAATGTCATGACCTTCAACAAAGCCATGGAACTGCGCGCCAATCGGGCTTTCCTTCAAAGTTGCCGCCGCGACGCGCAAAATCTCATCGCCCTTGCCCTCTTCGGAGCCGATGTTCAGCAGCCCGAAACTTGGGCGCGGCAGGCCCAGGGCGATGCGGGCAAAAATCTCGCCCATCAATGCAAATTCAACCAGGTTCCGCGCGTCATAAACGACGTTCAGGCCGAGATCGAGCATCACTACGTCGCCCTTGGCGGAAGGCGCGATTGCCGCCATCGCCGGGCGGTCGATGCCTTTAAGCGTCTTGAGGACAATTTTGGAAAGCGCCAGCAGCGCGCCAGTATTGCCGGCTGAAATAACGCCGGCGGCCTCATTGTTCAGTACGGCATCTATCGCGCGCCGCATTGAGGAATCGCGCAGCCGCAGCGCCACGGTCGGCTTCATATCGCCCGCAACGACATCCCCGGCATGGCGCAAGGTGGATTGGTTTTTCAGCCGTTTAGTTTTGGCCACCAGCGGCGCCAACTTCGCTTCGTTCCCAAAGACCAGAAACTGGGCTTGAGGATGGCGCTCGGCGGCAATCTCCAGCCCCGCGACAATCGCCTCCGGCGCATTGTCCCCGCCCATGGCATCCACGGCCAGTATGTTGCTCCGGCTCATTTCATACCTTTTGGGCGCGGTTTCCGTTGCCGATATTAGGTGAGAGGTATCGCCTTAGACGCGGACGACGCCCTTGGCGGTCTTGCCGGAAGCAACAACTTCCCGGTTATCGTAATGGCCGCAATGGGCGCAAACATGGTGCGGGCGCTTCAGCTCACCGCAGTTGCCGCATTCGGCATGTGCTTCGGCCCGCAAAGCCTGGTGGCTGCGGCGCATACCGGCGCGCGACGGGGAGGTTTTACGTTTAGGAACAGCCATGACTGATACGCCTTAAAATACGGTCAAAAACATTGAGAGCCGGGGCGTAGCAGACAGGTCATCGCCTCGCAAGTGCGGCGCCTACCGAGTCCGCTTTGCTTTCAGCGCCGCAAAGGGATTGTCAGGCATTTCGGAAAACTCCGGCGGAAGCTCTGCCCCCGGCCTGCGCGGATACGGGTCCAGCGCCAGCGCCAGCTGCTCCGCCAGCGCCGCGCCAAGGTCAACGGCGTCTCCCGCATACGGTATCTCATCCGGGCCTTCGAGCGTCTCCGGGGCAATCTCAGCCGCTTCCACCTCGGGCAGGCTCGCCGCCGGGACGAAGCGCAACGTGCATTCCTCGTCGATCCGCGTCTCGAAATCCTCCAGCGTGACCACGCATGTCTGCGTCACCTTCGCCTGCATCCGCAGCCTGGCGGCGATCGTCCCTGCCCGCTCGTGCGAGAGCACGAACTCTCCCCGCAGCAGGGATATGGCCGGCAGCCCATACAGCGCCGCCAGCGCCGCGCATTCAGGCGGCTCCGCTGTGATGATATGCGTCTGCGGCGCTTCCTTGATATGTCCCGCCCGGATAAGCCGGCTGAAAATCTGCTCCATATCTCCCATTATAGCCCGCGCGCATTGACACGTAAGCCCCAGCCGTGAGACGGCAACCGCCGGGATATCGTCTTGAAGGACTGTCGTTTGCGCCCTGCACCGCTGCCATTCTCCGCTTTGCTCTGCTTAGGCCTGGCCCTTTCCGGCTGCGCCATCTTCTCCGATGCGCCGCATTATCGCGGTATCTTCGTCACGCAGCACGATCTGAACGAGCTGACGCCGGGCGTTTCCTCGCAGACCGACGCGGAGGCGCTGCTCGGCCCGCCGACATTTGCGGAGCAGTTCAACGCCAATGACTGGATTTACGTCAGCCAGATTACGAAAATGCGAATTGGCCGGACGGAGGGCGTTGAACAGCAGCATGTCGTGGTGCTGAGCTTCGACAATAGCGGCGTTCTGCGAAACGTCTCACAACGCGACCTGCAAAACAGCGTTAGGGTCGCGATGGATGGCAAGCAGACTCCGGTCCCCGGCGGCCATGCCAGCTTCCTTCAGCAGCTCATCGGCGGCGTTGGAAGCTATAATCCGCTCGGCGGCACGGCGGCCGCCGCTGGCGGCGCAGGCGCAGGTGCTGGCGGGCTTGGCGGCGGCGCTGGCGATGTCGGGGGCGCCGGTGGCGGCGGGTTCTAGGGTGCTTACTTAAGCGCGGCATACTCCTGCCGAAGCCCGTCACTCAGCGGCGCGGCGCGACGAGTCCGCGCATCCACCTGCACAACCACACTTTCCGCCGTCGCGACGCATTTGCCATTCTGAAACAACCCTTGGGCGAAGGTGATTGAGCTGGCGCCGATGGATTTGACGCCCGTACCGATCTCCACCGTTCCAGGCCAGAAAATCTCGGCGCGATAGTCGATGCAAAGCCGGGCGATGACGAAGCTCAAATGCGGCTCACGCATCGGACGGATGGAGTCCAATATACTTACCCGGCCCGTCTCCAGAAGCGTAACAAAAACCGCATTGTTCACATGGCCCTGCCGGTCGGTGTCGCCGTAGCGCAGCTTGTCGTAAGTGCGCGATGGAAAATTATCTAACTTCGGCAACTCATTCATTTCGCTTCATCTTTCATCGAAATCACCTTGCCCGGATTGCACAGTCCATCCGGGTCGATCGCCTGCTTGATCGCGCGCATCATATCCAGCTCCACCGAGGATTTATGCACCGCCATGCCGCCCAAGCGCATCTGGCCGATGCCATGCTCGGCGGAAAAGCTGCCTCCGAGCGCTACCGCCAGGCTTTCGATGTCCGAGGTGATCGCAAGTTTACGATCTTCCAAATCGCCAAGCGTTTTGCCAGCGGGTGGCCTGACATTCACATGCAGATTGCCGTCGCCGAGATGCCCGAACAGGTTTAACCGGCAATCAGGGTAATTCGCAGCCAATAATGTCTCGACTCTCGCTATCATCTCGGGAATCGCGCCAAACGGCACCGAAATATCATGCTTTATGGCCCCGCCTTCTCGCAGCTCGCCTTCCGGCACGGCCTCACGAAGTGCTCGCATTTTGTTGCGATCTCCGTCGGATTTCGCGATGGCTGCATCGGAAATAACGCCATCTTCCAGCGCGAATTCCAGGGTGCGGGCTAAAACCTCATCAACGTTCCCACCCGCCTCATGCGCGGATAATTCAACCAAAACATAGGCGGCCGCCGGAAACGGGACGCGCCCGCCCGCTATATGCGCCGCCGCCAGCTTCATCGCCGGGCAAGAGATAAATTCACACAGCGTCACCGCGGCACCTCCGCTCGCCCGTATGGCCTGGAACAGCTTCAGCGCATCGGCCGCCGAGTTAACACCGGCCAAGGCGGCCGCGCGAGCGGCAACGGCGGGATGCAGCGCAAGGCAGGCGGCGGTAATAATCCCGAGCGTTCCCTCTGCGCCAATGAATATCTGCTTTAAATCGAATCCGGTATTGTCTTTTCTTAAAGCTTTTAGCCCATTCCATATCCGCCCATCCGCCAGAACCACCTCCAACCCCAGCACCTGCGCGCGCATCGAGCCATAGCTCAAAACCTGCATCCCGCCCGCATTGGTGGAAATCGCACCGCCGATCTGCGCCGTACCCTCAGCGCCGATGCTCACCGGGAATAATCGCCCGGCATCCGCCGCCGCGTCTTGTACGGCGGCGAGCGTCGCGCCCGCTTCCACGGTGATCGTATCGCCCAAAGTGTCGATGCTCCGTATCCGGCTCATCCGCGACAGGCTGAGGATAATTTCGTTGCCCGCCGCCGAAGGCACGCCACCCGCGACCAGCCCGGTATTGCCGCCTTGAGGCACGATTTTGACGTTCATTTCGCGACAGATGTTCACTACCGCCGCAACCTGCTTAGTGTTCTCCGGCAGCACCACGCAAAGCGCCTCATGTTTGAACAACTGCCGCCAATCGGTCTCATAAGCCGCGCGGTCAGCCGCTTTTGTCAGCACGGCCTTTTCTCCGAGCACATTCCGCAAGGCGGCGATCAAATCCATGCCCCTGCCTGCCCCAATCCGGCGGTGCAAGGCAAGCGCCGCCCCGGTCGTGGCATTTGGCAACGTTCTCACTGCGCGCGCGGCAACCCTTGGGCTCAATCCGAGCCGAATAGAGTTTGCGGATAAGTCGGGGATAATTGTTCAACGAAGGTAAACGCCGCCTCCCCACCCACGCATCACTGGGCGTGTCCAGCCTTGCCATCGCCTCGCCCGCTGCGGTTTCGCAGGTGCTTAAGGACTGTAACGACTATTTCGAACGGCGGCGCCTATGGCGCTGGTTCAACAGATTTGAGCCAATCCTAGGAGCGTGCGGCGAAGAATTTAATCGCGGAAGACGCCTCCTTCCTAGCCAGTCAGTTACGGAATGAAAACATCCGTCTGTTGCTCGTAAACGGTGCAGGCGTATGGAAGCAATTACAAGCCGCCTTTCCCGGGCACATCACTATCACATATCACGAAACCCTTAGCGGCTTCTGGTACCGAACAACCGAGTTTTACTATGGCCGGCTTTTTGAGAAAATCGGCGTTATTGCATGGAGCACCAATATCCAATCCGAACCGGGGGTGACCACGAAATTATGCAATGAATTGGCTCGCCTTGCTGCCGACGCCTGAACGCGTTTTTCTTAAAACGCTACGGCCAACATATAACAAACCGGCCCTACTTCCCCCTCTTATGCGCTAACGCCTCTTCCGCATTGGCAACACCCCCATGCGCTGCCGACCACGCCATCGGGTTTTCTAAAAACTTCCGCACCCCGCTCAGCGCCGCCTCCGAGAAATACGGCTGGTTTTTCGCCGCCTCCAGCACATCCCACCACGTGCATAAATGGTGCAGCGAAATATCCATTGCTGCCAGCGTCTCAAAGCTCCCCGGAAACACGCCGTAGAAAAACACCACGAAGGTATGGTTGCAAACCGCTCCCGCCTCCCGCAGCGCCTTGGCGAACTGTATCTTGCTCCCGCCATCGGTGGTCAGATCCTCCACCAGCAGCGTGTTCATCCCCTCCGGCACATCGCCCTCTATCAGCGAATTCTTCCCAAACCCCTTCGGCTGCTTGCGAATATAAGCCATCGGCGCGCCCATCCGCTCGGCGATCCACGCGGCAAAAGGAATCCCCGCCGTCTCGCCCCCGGCCACGGCCTGAATCGCCTCGTACCCGATATGCCGGCTTATCTTCTCCACCGCGAGGTCGCAGATTTTCCCCCGCGCGCGGGGGAAAAAGATGATCTTCCGGCAATCGATATACACCGGGCTCTTCCACCCCGAGGTCAGCGTGTACGGCTCCTCCGGCCTGAAATTCACGGCCTTTATCTCCAGCAGCAGCTTGGCGGTGGTCAGCGCCGCGTCCCGGTCCCAGTCGCTCGCCCACTCAATTCTCGCCCGCCCGCTCATGCCCCACTCCTTATCTTCCCCTCATTCCCTATCCCGCCTTCCGCAACCCGTCCATGCGTTCGCGGGAGGGTTGTGCGCCACGCCGGGAATGATAGAAACCGGCGCAGAATAATCAGGAGCGCGCGGCATGGCCAAAATTAAGGTAAAAACCCCCGTCGTGGAGATGGATGGCGACGAGATGACCCGCATCATCTGGGGCTTCATCAAGGAGAAGCTCATCCTCCCCTACCTGGACATCGACCTTAAATACTACGACCTCGGCATCGAGTACCGCGACCAGACCGACGACCAGGTAACGCTGGACGCCGCCCACGCCACCAAGCAGTACGGCGTCGGCGTAAAATGCGCGACCATCACGCCCGATGAGGCTCGAGTCACCGAGTTCAACCTCAAAAAGATGTGGCGCAGCCCCAACGGCACCATCCGCAACGTGCTGGACGGCACGATCTTCCGCGAGCCGATCATCTGCAAAAACGTTCCCCGCCTGGTCCCGCACTGGTCCGAGCCTATCGTCATCGGCCGCCACGCCTATGGGGACATCTACCGCGCCACCGAGACCAAAATCCCCGGCGCCGGCAAAGTCCAGCTCACCTACCACCCGGCGGATGGCGGCCCGCCAATGATGCTGGACGTTCACGACTTCAAAGGCCCCGGCGTCGCCATGGGGATGCACAACACGCTCGCCTCCATCCAGGGCTTCGCCCGCGCCAGCTTCAACTACGGCCTCACCCGCAAATTCCCGGTCTATCTCTCCACCAAAAACACCATCCTCAAAGCCTATGACGGCATGTTCAAGGACACCTTCCAGTCGGTGTTCGACTCCGAGTTCAAGGCCAAATACGACGAAGCCGGCCTCACCTATGAGCACCGGCTCATCGACGACATGGTCGCCGCGGCGCTTAAATGGAACGGCGGCTATCTTTGGGCCTGCAAGAACTACGACGGCGACGTGGAGAGCGACATCGTGGCGCAAGGCTTCGGCAGCCTGGGCCTCATGACCTCCGTGCTGCTCAGCCCGGACGGCCACACGGTGGAGAGCGAGGCCGCGCACGGCACCGTCACCCGCCATTTCCGCGAGCACCAGAAAGGCCGCCAGACCTCCACCAACCCCATCGCCAGCATCTTCGCCTGGACCCGCGGGCTCATCTACCGTGGCCAGTTCGACAATACGCCGGACGTCACCGCCTTCGCCGAAACGCTGGAACGTGTGTGCGTGGAAACGGTCGAGGCTGGCTCCATGACCAAGGACCTCGCGATCCTCATCTCCAAAGACGCCCCCTGGCTCAACACCCAGGACTTCTTGGACAAGATCGACAGCAATCTGCAAAAGGCGATGGGTTAACGCACCCGCCCCATGCAAAGCCCGAAAAAATGCTTCGTCCCCACGGTCCCGTTTAACGACCATCTGGAAGGCGTAACGCGTTTTTTTGGGCGGCTGGATTTCAAGCCAGCTCAGATTTCGCCGGCGACAAAATTTATTTTTCTTTGCTTCACGAACCGGAGCGGGTCGAATTATCTCGCGGAACTGCTGGCAACCGACGGCCGAATTCACGTAGCAGGCGAAAACCTTAATTTCGATACGGTCTTTGAACATTCTAAAAAAAACCACTTCAAATCTTTTCAAGAATATTTTTCTTTTCTGGTCAACCACACATCAAAAAATGGCGTAGTAAGCATGAAGATTGCGCCGCCGCATATCGAATTGCTCGGCAAATCCGGCATCCTTGACCAGATTATCGGCCAGAGCAGTTTTGTCTTGATCGAGCGGAGCGACAAACTAGCGCAGGCAATTTCGCATCTCATCGCGTTTCAAACCGGCAAGTTCATGTCAACCATGGATAATTCAGGGAAAAAAATCGAGCCGGTATTTGATCGTGAACTTTTAGATAAAATCATTGACAACATCGCCAAGGAATATCGCGATTTCTGCCTGTTTTTTGGCCGGAACGGAATTGCCCCCGCGCATGTTATTTACGAGCAAATGGTCCGGAACCCTGTGGAAACTTTATCCTTCGTCGGTGATATGATTGGCCTTCCTGGCCTTCATGTGAAACCAGACAACGCTCGCCTTGATAAGCAGGCGGGACGCCGGAATGAAGAATGGCGGGAAAAATATCTAGTATGATAGAAACTATTATCAAACATTCGTTTCGCCAATTTTGAAACCACTATATAGGATTACTAAATAACTTTATGACAGAAATACCTTTCGTCCTCGTTACCTCGTTCGGAACGATTGTCTGCGTCGATCCAATGTCGGGTGTTCTTGTTCATGAGCCGATCGAGGCGTGCAATATGAATCTCGCATTCAAATGGGGCGAGGGAAAACTCGCATTTGTAGGCGCGTTTCCTCTTCCCACGCGGTCAGAGGAGCTTTCGAAGCTCGTCGACTTTCCTGCCTCCGTTGAATTTATCCTTGACAATAAGTTCGGCATAAAGATCGGTGGTCTTTATATGTGTGCTGATGGACACAGTAATTCGATCAACATTAATCGTCGCGCTTGCTATGATTGGGAACAATTTTCTCCTCTTAGCATAACCGATGCCTACGGCACCAAACTGGCGCGAAGCGATGATAATATGAAGCTTCTGATTCGCCAACGAAGCCAATATGAGATTCCCAAAGCAATTCATCAAATTTTCATTTCGGATCTTCCCTATCAAACACAGCTTCCCGAAAAAGTCGCTCAAAAGATAGAAGAATTGAAGATTGCCAATCCGGGTTGGCAACATACGATTTGGACCAAAAAGGAGATTCATGACGCAATCTATGATTGGTATGGCTATGAAGTCCTTGATCTGTATCTACACATCAATCCACGCTATCCGGCAGCGCAAGCCGATTTGTTTAGATATTTGTGCATCTACAAACTAGGTGGTGTTTATTTGGACCTAAAATCTGGCGCTTCCGTGCCGTTTGAGAGGATTTTTAGCCTGGAAGATCAATACGTTCTCTCGCAATGGAACAATGCGCCGGGCCAAAAATTTCAATACAGCGGCATTCATGAAGAATTAGGGCATATCCCGGGGGGAGAATTTCAAAACTGGCATATTATCGCAAGTTCAGGCCATCCCTTTTTGCAACAGGCTATAATCGATGTGCTTAGCAACATACGGCGACGCGCAGCCGGAAAAGGAAAACAAGGGGTTCTTTCCATTACGGGACCAATTCCATATACTTTGGCTATTGAAAAAATAAAAAAGTCTTATCCATACAAAATGATAGATGCCGAACACGATGGATTAATTTTCAATACAATTGGCACGCAGCCGAAGGCTTTCGCCGCACATTATTCAAAGCTCAATGACGATGTAATTTTATAAATGCTATAGGAGTTTTGCAAAGAGTTGTTTGGGGTTTGTTCGGCATCTTTTTCTTGGAAAAAACAAATGAAGATTGTAGCTATAACGCGAATACTGAATGAGTCCGATATTATAGAAGCCTTTGTCCGGCATACGGCATCTTCCGTTGACCATCATTACATAATGGATAACGGAAGCCACGACGGAACCGTATCTATTTTAGAGGCCTTAGCGAAGGAGGGTATTCCTCTAACGTTGTACCAGAGTCGGTCGGTCACGTATAATGAAGCTGATTCAGTTACGTTTCTATACAAAGAAGCGTGTAAAACATTGAATCCAGGTTGGATTCTCTGCTTCGACTGTGACGAATTTATCGATGACCGACGCCTTAATGGAGGGCTCCGTGGATATCTATCGGAAATTCAGCATCGAGACATTAACTGCATTGCCTTGCCGATGGTTGCGTACGTATGTTCTGAAACGGATAATGATGCAGAACAGATCGTTCCGAAGCGGATTACTAGGAGATTCGATGGACCAAAACATAGTCTTGGAAAAGTATTGGTTCGGGCGTCACTCGACTTTAACTTTATACAAATAGAAAACGGCTCCCATTTTGTAAAATATCACGGAAAGCGGTTGGAGAGTATATCCAACCCGGAGCTTTGTTTAGCTCACTATGCCGAACGCTCAGCTTATCAGTATTTTTCAAAAGTAATACGTGGGTGGAGCAAAGTTCTCGCTAGCGGAACCGCTGAACTAGAGCGTAAGACAGCTACGCATTATAAAGGAGCTTATGAAAAACTTAAATGGAATCCGGATATCTTTATTAGAGATAAAAACTTTATGGATTTCAAAAAAAATAGTCAAAATTTTATTGAAGATCCAATCGACTATAGGGGTGGAGCGCTCAAGTATACGCCGCGTAATGATGAGCTTATCAGATCAATAAAATCACTTATGGGATTTTTGGAGCATTGCGTGCTTCAGCATGGACGTATTCTTGATCAATTTCCTGAAGTTAGGAAGGAAGTTGAAAAATGGGAATCAAAGTCCATCAAAATAGTATAATCACTACAAGCCGCCTCGCTACTAACATTCATTACAGAAAAATAAACCCTATTAATCACGGGGATAACTTTTTAAAACCGGCTAAAATCAAACATCTGGCCTGTGGATAACCATGGGGTGCTCCACGTGGAGCGCCTAACATACTGTTAGTATCTCACCCGTATTTTGCCGGAAACTCTCCTTCCCATCCGCCGCCCAGCGCCTGGTATAGCGTCACCAAATCCGTCCCCAGCGTCCTCACCGCCAGGGCCCGGTTCTGCTGCGCTGCAAGATAGCTCTGCTGCGCGGTCAGCACCGTTAAGTAGTCCGAAAGCCCCTCCCGGTACTGCTCCTCGGCCAAATTCAGCGCAATCTGGCTCTGCTGCACATCTGTCGTCAGCGCATCCAGCGTGGCGTGCTCCTGGGTGTAGTTCGCGAGCGCGGTATCCACCTGGTAAAACGCCGTCAGCACCGTTTTAGCGTAGTTAATCGCGGCTTCTTTCTGCTGCGCCTTCCGCAGCTTAAGCTGGCCGTTCAACTGCCCCCCCTCGAATATCGGAATGCTGATATTCGGCCCCACCGCATAGGTCAGCGCCGCAAGCTCGTTCAAATTCTTAAACTGCAACGCCTGGAGCGAGACGGAGCCGGAGAGCGTCAAATCGGGGAAGAACTGCGCCACCGCCACCCCTACCTCCGCCGTCGCCTGGTGCAAATTGGCCTCCGCCTCCCGAACATCCGGCCGCCGCCGCAGCAAATCCGCGGGCATCCCCACCGGCACGCTGGGCGGGGTGAGCGGCACCGGCGCCGGGGCAAGCAGCTCCGCCGGCAGGCCATAAGGCGTCTGGCCCAGCAGCAACCCAATCTGGCCTATCAGCGCATCCCGCTGTGCGATCAGCGTCGGTATCTGGCTTTCAATCTGCGCCTGGGTGGCGCGGGCATTGGCAACATCTAGTGAGGTGGTGAGCCCCGCCTGCCGCCGCTCAACCGTCAGGTTCACCAGCTGGTTCGCATAGCCCAGGTTGCGCTGGGTAATGCCGAGGATATTCTCCGCCCCTCGCAACTCGATATAATTGCTGGCAACCTGCGACTCGACATTCAACAGGCTGGCCCGCCGCGCCTCATCGGATGCTCGGGCAGCCGCCACCGCAGCCTCAACCGCCCGGCGATTCTTGCCCCACAAATCGACATCGTACATCGACTGCAAGCCGTATTGGTACAGGTCGAACGGCGCGATGCTGATGCCCCCAAGACCAAGGCCGGGCCCGCCAGAGGTGGAAGAGCCATTGGCAACCGTTGAAGCCGTTGTACTCGCCCCCCCGCCGCCGAAAGCTGAAAACACACCCTCCTTGCTAATTCCCTCCCGGGAGTAAGACGCCGCACCGCTGAGCGAGGGGTAAAGCACCGCCCCCTCAATCTGCGCCTGGGCCTCGGCTTCCACCAGGCGCTGGGTGGCAATTTGCAGGTCCAGGTTTTGCGTCACGGCCCGCGCTTCCAGCCGCGTCAGCTCGGGGTCATTAAAGCTGTTCCACCAGTTCGGGTCCACCGGATCGCCGGAAATATAGGCCGGAGCACTGTTGATAAACCCGGCGGGCACCGCGGCGCGGGGGCGCTGGAAGTTCGGCCCCATCTCGCAGCCAGCCAAAACCCCAAGGAGACCGAGCAAACCAAACCGCAGCCGGAAAGCGGATGTCACGTGATAGAACTCCTGTTCTGCCCCCTGTTGGGCGATGGATTCTACCTTAAATCGCCACCTCCGCCATGGCCAGCGCCTCCAATTCGGGGTCTGGCATGATGCTGGGGATGGAGACGATGCTGATAATGCGGCTGTCTATCATGATCAGCCCCTCGATAAAGGTGCGGGAATTGTTGTTGCCGGTCTCCGGCGTCTGTTGGCGCATATCCTCCGTAACGGTAATGATATCGCACACCGCATCAACCAAAAGCCCCACAACGCGTTCGCCAGCCTCCACCACCACAACCACGGATGCCGCATTTGGCTCCTGCGGCGGCAGGCCGAGCCGTTCGGCCAGGTCGATCACCACCAGCACGCTGCCACGGAGGTTAATCATGCCCTTAATATATCGCGGCGCATGAGGCAGATGGGTGGAGGCAATCCAGCCGCGAATTTCCCGGATAGAGCGAATGTCCATCGCGAATTCCTGCGCGCCGATGCGGATGGAGAGCAATTCTGACTGGTCCATACCTTTAACTTCCTTTAAAATAATTCCAGAGAACCCGATTGCATCTCGGGCTGTTGAGGAACCGGCACGCCGCGCAGCCGGTAGGCGAGGTCCGCTAGAGAGATATTGTGCAGCGCCGCCTGTGAATTTATCCGCAAATCCTGCGGCACTTCCCGGCCGATTGTGAGTACATACGTGGAAAGTGCCGCCAAGCGTTGCGAAAGCAAATCCAATGTTTGCACATTGCGGTGACATTCCGGATCGTTCGCCACGCGCAGCAATGCCGGGCTGAGTGACGTTTGGAACCGCTCGGTAAATTGTCCAAGGGCTGAAAACTCCTCACCAAGAGCTTCAAGGATTTCCATCAGAGGCGCAGGTGGATGTTCATCGTTCATGGTTTACTCCGCCGTCATGCTAAAAGAACTCCACCGCCCCAGTGTCCGCAGCCACGAGCGGTGCTGGCCGGCTGCGCTCCGCCTGGAGGATCGAGGCTGTTTCCTTCGCCAGCAAAACTTGCCGCGCGCGGCCAGAAACCGGCCAGAACTGAATGCGCCGGCCTTGCTCACCACGCAGGCTACCGCCGACAAGGGCGATCCCTTCAGATGCCAAAAATTTTTCAGCAAAACGCGCGTTCAACTCGCCAATATCGGTCAACCCTTTTATCATGCGCGCGCCGCCGAAAAGCTTCGCTTGCAGCCGGTTGCGAGCAGCACCGCGCCGCAACAAACCATTCACCAGCAATTCCATCGCGTGTACGCCAAGGCGCATTGCGTCCGCGCCCGGAGGCTGTTGCTTTCCGGTATCGCTGCCAGGGAGCAAAAAATGATTCATCCCGCCGAGGCCAATTTTACTGTCCCAAATACAAGCCGCGATACAGGAGCCCAAAATCGTCGTCAGAATCGTGCGGGGATCTTCATCGACATATTGCTCACCTTGCACGATGTTGATTTTCTTCTCTTGTGCTATCTTCGCATAGTTAAGTTCCGTCATGCGATTTTTTCTCGGCGCTGCGCGTTAGCGGTAGCGAGCAACCGCGCCGCGATACGCTCCAGCGGCAGCTGCACCGCCACGGCGCCGATTTCATAGGCCGCTTTCGGCATTCCATAGACCACGCTGCTGGCTTCATCCTGCCCGACCGTGTCCGCCCCTGCTTGGCGCAATGCCAGCAAACCTTGAGCGCCATCGCGGCCCAAGCCAGTGAGAATTACGCCTATCGCCCTGCTTCCAACGCAGCGCGCAACTGAAGAGAGCATAACATCTACCGAAGGACGGTGGCCGTTTACCCTCTCGCCTTCATTCAGTTTCACCCGCGGCGAAAGCAGGCCTGAGATTTCCAAATGTGCGTTGCCCGGAGCAAGCAATACCTGGCCTGGCGTCAAAGCCGCGCCATCTGTTGCTTCACGCACCTCCGGCGGGCACAGCTTGTTGAGGCGCGCGGCGAAGCTCTTTATGAATGTTGCAGGCATGTGCTGACTAATGATCGTCGGCGGGCAGTTTTCAGGAAATTTCGACAATATGCTGATCAGCGCCTCAACCCCGCCGGTTGAAGAACCAATGGCGACCAGGCGGCCATCTGGAACGAAGGAGCTTTTTGCCGTTTGCGGGGCACGCTCATAATTCTTGGCCGCCTGCGGCATTTTGCCGCGGCCTTCACCTTTTCCGCAAGCTGATCGAAGCTGTTTTGATTATATGAAGATGGTTTCGCCACGCAATCGAACGCGCCGATCTCCAGCGCCCGCAAATTAACGTCTGCTCCGGCCTGCGTTAAGGTCGAGACCATGACCACCGGCATCGGGCGCAGCCGCATGATGCGCTGAAGAAATTCCAGGCCATCCATATTGGGCATTTCAATGTCGAGCGTGATGACATCTGGCGACAGGGCGGTTATAGCTGCTCGTGCCTCGTTAGGATCACCCGCCTGGCCTACAACTTCGATTTCAGGGTCTGACTGAAGTACGACCGTAATCAACCCGCGCATCGTGGGCGAGTCATCCACCACCAGAACCCGGATTGTCATGCTGACGCTCCTCCTGTGGGGTTCGGCCGGTATATCGTGATCCCGTCACTTCGCAGCAACGGATCGGCCGGCCCGGAAACGCGCTCCGAATGTCCGATATACAAAGCTCCTTGTGGCTCCAGCAGAGGTACCAGACGAGACCAGATTATTTCCTGCGTGGCATTTTCGAAATAGATAACAACATTTCGGCAAAAGATCGCGTCAAAGCTTTTCTGAATCGGCCAGTTTCCGATCAGATTCAGCTTGCGGAACTTTACTAGTGCTCGCACATCATCCGCAATGCGAGACCTGCCGGAGCCGTCGCCAGCTGTAGTGAACCAACGGATTCGCATTGGCACGGGAACAGCCTCGACAGCGGCAGCGTCATAAATTCCCGCCTCCCCCACCGCCAGCATGTTTGGGTCAATATCGGTCGCCAAAATGCGGATGTCATATTTCAGCGCATCCGGAATGACCGAAAGCAGCGTCAGCGCCATCGAATACGGTTCCTGCCCGCTGGAACACGCCGCAGACCAAAGCCGCACCTTTCGCCCTTGCTTTATCGCCAAAGCGATATTCGGAAGGATCGTGGTTTTTAAATGCTCAAAATGATGCGGCTCACGGAAAAAGCGCGTCACATTTGTTGTCAGCGCGGCAACCATTGTCTCACGTTCGCCCTCGCCCGATGGACTTCTCACCAGAGCGCAATACGCGCTGAAATCACGCAAACCGAGGTGCCGAAGCCGCTTGGCGAGGCGCGAATAAACAAGGTTTTCCTTGCCCTCGCTGAGCGATATCCCAGCCTCCTGCATCATGATGTTGGCGATCTCTTCATAATCGTTTCGCCGCATTTCAAACTCTGCGCTCTCCGCCAGATTCGGCGCTGTACGGCTGAACATCAGGCAGCTTCCAGTTCCGCCGCGGGCAAAACCTGGTCAAGCGAGATCAGGCTGATCATACGCCCATCGACCGGCAACAAACCTTTCACGAAAGAGCGCACGAGGTCGGATGTGACATCCGGCGCGGGCTGGATCGCGTGATCATTCGTCGTGAGAATGTCCGAGACCGCATCCACCAGCAAACCGATTTGCTGGTTTGCCACCTGCGCCACGATGATGACATTCCGCGCCGTTGGTTCCGTGCTCGGCAAATCGAGCCGCATCGCCAGATCGACGATCGGCAGCACAGCGCCGCGCAGGTTTATCACGCCGCGAACATAGCGCGGCGCGCGCGGCAGCACCGTCGCCATCGTCCAGCCTCGAATTTCGCGTACCGTCATCACATTTATGCAAAACTCCTGCTGCCCAATACGAAATGCTATCAGTTCGCGCTGATTTGGTTCCACGGTTATAGACTTAGCTGCATTTCCGGTCATGGCTCAATTCGCTCCCAGCACGGCAGGTTCAGTACGGGCCAATTCCGCTCGCGGATTTTCGTTGCGGTTTGTTTTCACGACAGTATCCACGTCCAGAATCAACGCAACCCGCCCGTCACCCATCACCGTCGCAGCGGCTATGCCTGGTACCGCACGGTAATTTGCCTCAAGGCTCTTGATGACGACTTGTCGCTGGCCGTGGATTGCATCGACCAGCAACACCACGCGCACCCCGCCCTCACCTTCCACCAGCAATGCCACAGACTCTTCGGGTTGAACCAAAGTATCGCTGTAGCCAAGCGCCATGGCCACATCGACCATCGGGACATAACCACCGCGCAGCCGGAGGACATTGATGCTGCCATCTAATGGAAATACATCCGACGCACGCGGTTTCAGCGTTTCCACGATCGCACCGAGGGAAATGATCAAAATGTGTCCAGCAGCCGATACAACCATGCCATCTAGCACCGCAAGGGTAAGTGGAAGGCTGAGTGTAAAGGTTGAGCCAAGCCCGGGGCGAGACGAAATCGAAATTCGCCCGCCGAGCGCCGCGACGGATTGGCGGACTACATCCATCCCAACGCCACGACCGGAAATATCGGATATCTTGCTTGCGGTCGAAAACCCTGGCAAAAAGATGAGATTGTCGATTTCGTCGTCGGTAAGCTGTGCATCCGGCGCGACGAGGCCGTTCTCGATCGCCTTTTGTTTGACGCGCGCACGATTTATCCCAGCACCGTCGTCGGCGACCTCCAGCACGATACGTCCAGAGCGATGCAGTGCCGTGAGCCTGACCAGACCTTCCGCAGCTTTTCCAACGGCAAGCCGCTGCTCCGAACTCTCAAGCCCATGATCGATCGCGTTACGGATCATGTGCGTAAGCGGATCGGCGATGCGCTCGATGACAGTTTTATCGACCTCCGTGCCCTCACCTTCCGTTACCAGCCGCACCTGCTTACCGGTCTGCGCTGCAACCTCACGCACAAGCCGCGGCATACGCTGGAACACGGAGCGTACTGGCTGAGCACGGATTGCCATTACGCTATCCTGTATTTCTCTCGTAAGGTGCTCTAGCTCTTCAAGGGCCATCGCCACCCCTGAAGCGCGCGCAATCCCCGCTTCCAGCACGCGCTGGCTCAGCATCGCCTCGTTAATTACAAGCTCGCCGACGAGATCGATCATCCGATCGACGCGGTCGAGATCAACCCGGATTGTCGCATTCACCGCGGCGGCTGCCTCTGCCTTTGCCGGCATCATCTCCACCGGCCCCGGCCTTTGTGCCGCAGGAAGCGCTTCCTGCCGCGGCTTGGCCTCAAGCGCAGCGGCTTCAATGGCCGTTTCGTCCTCATCTTCTAGCACAGGAGGTGGAAAAAATTCAAACGAAAAGCCATTCGGCGCGCTGATGATTGTTCCCGGTGCCATCGCTGGCTCTGCGTGTTCTAGTTCGTGAATTTCCAGCGAACAATCGTCCTCGACAAATTCGAAAACATGACGGATCGTCACTTCATCGGAATCGGATTTGAGCGTAACGCGCCATGTCAGATAGGCGCCCTCCGGGTCAATCTCGTTCAGATCAGGGAGCTTGCTTTCGTCCAACACAACGTCAGCCAACCCCAACCGGTCGAGCTCGCGCAGCAGCAGCACTGTCTCATTTGCTTTGGCATAAAGCTCTGGCTTGGGAGTGAATGTAATTTCCCATGCTTTGCCGGCGGCATCAGGCGCTGGAGCCATTGCAGCGTCGAGATGCGGCGGCGCGGGTTCGCTGCCAGCATGATGATTGATTTGGTTAAATTCCGCGACCAGCGAGGCGGTTTTTCGTTCGTCAATCACGCCTCCTTCTCGCGCTGCACGTACCAGATCCGCCAGGACATCGGCCGCGCGGAGCAAAAGATTAAGTACTGCTGGTCCGGCCGCGAGTTCCCCCGAGCGCACCGAGTCCAAAGCCGTCTCGAATATTCGATGCGATTGACGTCACTGTATCCTGTAGCTTTTGCATCGCGTCGTTGAAATCGCTACGAAGCTTTTCGTATTCAGACGCGAAGTCCGCTGTCAGGCGAAATAGAAGTTCACCTTTTGAGAGTTTCTCAAGCCCTTGGCCGAGTGAATTCACGACAAACGACTGCTGTTCCAGTGCCGCTGCGCGTGCTGCATCTGTCCGCTCACGCTCTCTTTCCAATTTTTCTTCGGTTAGCTTTGCTTCGCGTTCCAATCGTTGTTTTTCAAGCGCAGAATCCTTGAAAATTTGTGTCGCAAGAGCCATGCCGCCGATTTCATCACGCCGGTCTGTTCCAGAAATTTCGACACCAAGCTCTCCGCCGGCAAGTTTCTCCATTGCATTTTGTAAGGCCTGCATTGGCATGAGAACCGAAGCACGGATTGCGAAAAAGCCAACTGCGGTGACGAGGAAAATGCCACTAAAAATCAGAGAAAAAGTTATCAATATTGCATTTCCGGTGCGATGTTGAAGGGCAGCCATGTCCGTAACTGCTTCACCCTGCATCTTTTGTCTCGCCGCATTGAGTTCAGAAATGACTGAAGGAAACGATGGTGTGCAGTTCTTCGCGATATTTAGCTGGGCATTGACATAAGCTTGAGCCGTAATAGCGATGACGGCGGCCTGCATCGGTCCGGCGCACGCCGCGTTGATTAGGGAGTCGCCGTCTCTTTTCAGAGCAAGGATGTTTTCGGCATCGCTCGATAAAAGCCTTGCCGCTTCGGCCATGTGCTGATCGAAGGCTTTTTGATCGCGCAACGAACCGCTTGCTCCGTTGCGTAGATCGGCGGCAGATGCAGCGTCCGCGATAGTGGTAAAATTGCCGGTCATGTTAGCTATATCCAAATCGGCAAGCGTCATCATCTGCGCCGCGGCAATCGATGTTCGCGTCACGCGCTCAAAGCCTGCCGCGACGCTTCGCATTTCACCAGTCGCCACAACCGCCGCGAGAGTGGCGAACATGCCAAACAATCCCAAAATGCTTAGGAATTTGGCGATAATTGGAACGTTTTTCACAGCCCAGCTCCGTATTTCCTCCTGACCGGCGTCCGAGAATCGAGGGCCTCGGCAGCGTTTCGAAGAGAGTCTGAAGGGGAGTATGATCTGCGATATTTAAGTTTTCGTATCCAAACCGAGAGATTTTTAACGTGTTCCTGGCCAAAGCGCCTCGCCTATCAGCACAAGCAATGGGCCGGAGGGTGCCGCAGCGCGGAGAATTACCGGCAGGCTAACCAACGTTCCTCGAAGAACTCGTTGGTTTGGCAGGCTTATGTTTTCGATGGCGATAGCGGGAATATCTGCCGGCATACCAGCCTCGGCCAAACGCGCAGCCAGCCCCTCAAGCGTCTGACCGCCCATGTATATAACGAGCGTCCCACCTGAGCGGGCGATCGAAACCCAGTCGTGCGGAGGAAGGCCGCTTTCTGCACCATGCCCCGCCAGAAAATGCAGCGAGCGGGCAACGCCGCGCTGCGTCAGCGAGACGCCAATCGCTGCCGCGGCACCGCTTGCCGCCGTGACGCCCGGAACAACCTCAAAGGCGATGCCATGGCGCGCGAGCACCTTCATTTCCTCCGATGCCCGGCCAAAGACCATTGGATCGCCACCTTTAAGACGCACGGCGTTATGCCCAGCCAGCGCCTCCTGCACCAGAAGCGCGCAAATTTCCGCCTGGCTCGTGGAATGGCGGCCGCAGCGCTTTCCGACATCGATCAGACGGGCGGCGGGCGGGGCCAGTTTAAGAATATCCTTGCCTATCAGGCTATCGTGCAGCACGACATCGGCGCCGCCCAAGACTCGCAATGCCTTTAACGTAAGCAACTCTGGATCGCCGGGGCCAGCGCCCACCAAAAATACTTTAGCCATGCACATTTTTAGCAGGCCTCACGCCAAAAAGTAAATTTTACGCAACAAACCCGGCACCATCGCTCATCCTCCTTATCTCTCAGAGCGAATTCCGGCGGCAAAGGAGCAGCGATGGCATCCGTCCAGCAAACTAAATTCATTCTGAATGTTAACAGTACCTCTTATAGTCTGACGCTCGACCCCCGCACCACGCTGCTCGACGCGCTACGCGAGCATCTGGACCTGACAGGCTCCAAAAAGGGCTGTGACCATGGCCAATGCGGCGCCTGCACGGTGCTGGTAAACGGCACGCGCATCAACGCCTGTCTCACCTTGGCAGTAATGCATGAGGGCGATGAGATCACCACAATCGAAACCAAGGACAATGCCTGCATTACTGCTTTGCAGGCGGCCTTTATAGAGCACGATGGCTTCCAATGCGGCTATTGTACGCCTGGGCAGATTTGCTCGGCTGCCGGAATGCTGTCTGAAATCTCTTCCGGAATGCCAAGCTATGCAACCGCCGATCTCGGGATCGAGAACATCGACTTCAGCGGCGATGAAATTCGCGAGCGGATGAGCGGCAATATCTGCCGCTGCGCTGCATACCCCAACATCGTGGCGGCGATAGAACAGGTGCATGGAGAAGTGCAATGAAGGCATTTACCTACACGCGCTCCGCTGAATTGGCGCAGGCAACTGCCGAAGCCAGCAATGGAGCGCAGGCAAAATTTATCGCCGGTGGCACGAATTTACTGGACCTGATGAAATTGCAGGTGGAAACGCCGGAACATCTGATCGACATCAATCACATTGGCCTGGATATGATAGAGGAAACGCCGGAAGGTGGCCTTCGTATTGGCGCGCTGGTTCGTAATTCTACATTGGCGGCTGACCGGCATGTACGGGAAAAATATGAGGTGTTATCGCGTGCTCTGCTCTCCGGCGCATCCGCGCAGCTTCGCAACAAGGCAACCACTGGCGGAAACCTTTTGCAGCGCACGCGGTGCTATTATTTTTATGACACCAGCAAGCCTTGCAACAAGCGCGCGCCGGGCAGTGGCTGCGCCGCCATGGGAGGATTCAACCGCATCCATGCAATCCTTGGCACGAGTGAGCAATGCATCGCCTCGCACCCATCGGATATGGCGGTGGCGATGCGTGTGCTCGATGCCGTAGTGGAAACCGCAAAGCCAGACGGCGGCAAACGTGAAATCCCGGTTGCTGAATTGCACCGGCTGCCGGGCGAGACGCCGGAGCAGGAAACAATTTTGGAACGTGGCGAGCTGATCACCGCTGTTGTGTTGCCGCCCTCGCCGCCGGGCAAGCAGGTTTACCGGAAAATCCGCGACCGCGCCTCTTACGCTTTCGCCCTGGTATCGGTCGCCGCGATTGTGGATGGCGATAGATCCCGCCTCGCGTTCGGCGGTGTGGGAACAAAGCCCTGGCGCGTGGAAGCCGCAGACACACTTTCCGATGCTGGCGAAATTGCCGATGCGGTGCTCGATGGCGCCGTCGGCCATGGCGCGAATGACTTTAAAATTCCACTGACGCGGCGAGCGATAAAGGCCGTTCTGCGTGACGCGAGGGAGAGCTGAGCAATGGAATATAATACACCGATTGGGGCAAGCCTGATCGACCATGAGCGCATGGTCGGCAAACCGTATGACCGGGTTGATGGCAAGCTCAAGGTTCATGGCGATGCGAAATACTCGTATGAAATCCGCGAAGCCGGCGATGCGGCCTATGGATATCTGCTGACCGCAGGCTGCGGCAAGGGCAAGGTTGCATTTATCGAGACTGCGGCAGCGGAAGCAGCGCCCGGCGTGCTGCTGGTATGGACCTACAAAAACGCGCCGCCCCAGGCAGACCCAAGCGAAGAGACGGTGCCGCAACTTCGCAGCCCGGACATCATGCATAATGGCGAGGCGATTGCTGTGGTCGTGGCTGAGACTTTTGAGCAGGCGCGCGCTGCATCTCTGTTGATCGACGTGCAGTATGAGACCGCCGATGGAGCCTATAATTTCACAGCGCTTACCGGTACAGCGATAAAGCCCCCGGATGGCACGTTTAAGGCCGATACCGGAACAGGAGATTTCGAGGCGAATTTTCCGAAGGCGGAAGTGAAAGTAGATGTTACCTACACGACGCCAAACCAAAGCCAGGCGATGATGGAGCCACACGCGACGCTGGCAGCATGGCAAGGTGACGAGGTTATTCTTTACACCGCCGCGCAGATGACAAACCAAAGCCGGAAGACGATTGCTGCGACACTGCAGATGCCCGTTGAAAAGGTGCGCGTTATCGCGCGCTATATCGGCGGCGGCTTCGGCTCAAAGCTTAAGGTTTATGGCGATGCAATTCTGGCGGCGCTGACCGCTCAGGCGCTTGGCCGTCCGGTAAAAATAGCGGTCACGCGGCAGCAGATTTTCAATCACACATCACACCGCTCCGCGACGATACAGCGCATTCGCCTAGGTGCGGGAAAAGACGGGAGGTTGTTGGCGCTCGCGCATGAGAATTTTGTCACCAATCTGCCGGACAAAAGTTTTTTTGAACCAGCGGCACTCGCTACGACGATGCTTTATGCAAGCGCCCACCAGTTGACGGCGCATCGGGTGGTGGAACTCGACCTAACGGAAAGCTTTGCGATGCGCGCGCCCGGCGAGGCCGTGGGGATGCTCGCACTGGAATGCGCGATGGATGAGCTTGCGGTGGCACTTGACATGGATCCGGTGGAATTGCGGATTCTCAACGAGCCTGAGAAAAACCCCGATGACGGCACGGAATATTCCGCGCGCAAGCTGGTGGAATGCCTGCGCGAAGGGGCGCAGCGCTTCGGCTGGGACAAGCGCAACAAAAAGCCGCGCGGTATGCGCGATGGCAATTTCTGGATCGGGCACGGCATGGCGTCGGCGGCGCGCGGAAACATACTGCAACCCTCGAAAGCTTCCGCAACCTTAACGCCAGATGGAAGATTGCAGATAAAGACCGCGATGACCGATATCGGAACCGGAACCTATACGATTTTGATGCAGATCGCCGGGGAGATTTTGGGCCTCGCCCGCGAGCAAATCGACATTGAGCTTGGCGACACGAATTCACCCATGGGCGCTGGCTCCGGCGGCTCATGGGGTGCGGGCAGCTCCGGCTCCGCGGTTTATTATGCCTGCGAGGCTTTACGGGCAAAGATTATCCAAGCTGCCGGGCTGGACGAAAACGCGAGGTTCGAGGACAGCTTTGTGCGCGGCGGTAATGTTTCGAAGAGCCTGGCAGAGCTTGCGGGCAGCGGGGGCCTGAGCGCCGATGGAGAAATAAAGCCGGGTAAATTGCAAAAAGCCTATACCCATGCCGGTTTCGGCGCTCATTTTGTCGAGGTCGGCGTAGATATGGACACGGGCGAAACACGGGTGCGACGGATGTTGGGCGTCTTTGCCGCCGGGCGGATACTCAATGCAAAAACCGCGCGCAGCCAAGCGATTGGCGGCATGGTGTTCGGCATAGGTGCGGCGCTGACGGAGGATTTGGCTGTAGATACACGCTACGGGTTTTTTGTGAACCATGACCTTGCAGAATACCATGTGCCGGTGCACGCGGATGTGCCGGATATCGAAGCGATTTATCTGCCGGAGCTCGATGACAAGGCAAACCCGCTGAAGAGCAAGGGGGTGGGCGAGTTGGGCATTTCTGGCGCGGGCGCTGCCGTGGCGAATGCGGTTTACAACGCTTGCGGCGTCAGGATCCGAGATTATCCGCTAACTCTGGACAAGGTGATTGCGGAATTGTAAAAATCTATGCCACCAGCCTTAATACCGCTGGCGGCACTTTGATCGCGCCTACCAGCGCACGCACCTCCGTGCGTGCAGCGATGTGCGACAGGCCGAGGGAAATTCCGATGTTAGCCTCGCGCACATCCATCAGCGTCAACCCCTGCAAATAAAGCTCCCGAAAGATCACCCGCTCGCCAAAGCCTTTTGTGGTGCGGAAGCCGATGCGCTTGGCGAGGTTCTCCAAAGTTTCGCCCACGTCACGCTTGTTCCGGGCTTCCGATGCCGCGAGGCGGTTTCGCATTACGATCCAGTCCATCCGGCCACGGTCGCGTGAGAAACGCTGTTTGCGAGCCTCCCAGACCATTTCAGAATAGATGCTCGGGTTTACGATGTCGTGGTTATCGGGATCAACCTTTGCGAGCATTGAGAAATCGACGAAGCTGTCGTTGATCGGGGTAATCAGCGTATCGGCATGGGAGTGGCCGTGGCGCGAGAGGTAAGTGTCCGCGCCGGGGCAGTCGATGACGATGACATCCGCGCCGACTTGGGTAAGTTCGCTGAAGGCGGCATCGAAACGCTCGCGCTCATCCGCCTCGATCTCCAGCCGGTTATCGAGCGATGAGCGGTGGACCGAGCGGAAATCCGGCAGCGGCAGCGCGATGTTTTTGGCTTCCACAAAATGCCGCCGGGCGGCGAGTGTCCCGGCAAGGGTTCCCTGCCGGGCATCCAGATCCATCGCGCCGACGCGGTAGCCATCGCGCAGCAGCGAGACGATGATATGGATGGCGGTAGTCGATTTGCCCGAGCCGCCCTTCTCGTTGCCCAGCACAATGACGTAAGGGCGCGCCTCAGCGGTGACGGTAGCCATGGACATAACTCCGACTCGGTTCGTTACGAGTTTAGCCGCAAAAACCGAGTCGGCGTACCGGAATTACTTCCCGGTGAGAATCCGCTCCACCAGCTCTTTAACCGTCGGAATAAAGCCATTTGAGTAGAAATTATCGGTGGCAAAGCGGTACGCGTTATGCCCGGCGAACATCAGGTTATGGTCCAATGCGTTCTCGTCATTCGGCGCCGCGTGGGCGATATCCTGCAAAGTCTTCTGAATGCAGAAGCTCCGCGGATCGGCTTTTTTGCCGTTGTCGAAATTAGGCGGCTCCTGGCTCCAGTTGGAGAACCGGCACTGGCTGAGGCAGCCCATGCAGTTCACCTGGTCGGTATGGATTTCTTCAGCTTTCTCAGGACCAACGAAGATCAAGGTAGAATCCGGGGTACGCAGCGCATCCGTAAAGCCGGCGTCTTCCCAGTCCTTCACCCGCGCATAATCGGGCGCGGTAAGGAAAACTGAGCGTTTACGCGCGCCGACGCCATATTCCACGAGATGCTCGCCAACCGGCTCCGGCGTGTAGGCGACCTGACGCTCGTTGCGAGCGCGAAGCTCCTGAATAAAGGCGTTATTGACGGCGGAGGAATAAAAGCCGGTGGGCGAGAATTTGTTGAGGAAGACATCCCCGGGCTTGAGAGTCCGCAGCCGCTCCTTCCAGCTCGCGGGAATCGGGCTCTCCTTAGTAAGCAGCGGGCGGGTGCCGAATTGGAACGCGACCGGCCCCAGCTCGGGGTTGCCGATCCAATCCTCCCACTCCTCCAGCGCCCATACGCCGCCGGCCATGATGATAGGGGTTTCCCCCAGGCCGAGTTCACGCATGATTTTACGCAAGGCCAGAACGCGGGGATAAGGCGACTCAGGCCGCTGCGGGTCCTCGCTATTGGAAAGCCCGTTATGTCCGCCCGCGAGCCAGGGGTCTTCATACACCACCCCGCCAAGCAGATGCGCGACCTTGGAGTAGGCGCGGCGCCAAAGAGCGGAGAAAGCACGGCCGGAGGAGACGATGGGATAATAGTGGACATTAAACCGCGCCGCGATGTCGGCCAGGCGATACGGCATACCAGCCCCGCAGGTAATGCCGTTCACAATTCCCTTGGTGCGCTCAAGAATCCCGGAAATGACGCGCTCCGCGCCACCCATTTCCCAAAGAATGTTTGCGTGGATGCGTCCCTTTCCACCCGCGATGTCATAGGCGCGCTCTGCCTGCGTCACCCCGCCCTCAATGGCGTAGTTGATAAGCTCCTCATGGCGGTCGCGCCGGGTTTTTCCGTGATAGATTTGCGGTATGGGCTTGCCATCGGCGTCATAACTATCTGCATTGACAGCAGAAAACGTGCCCGCGCCGCCACTTGCCGCCCAATGGCCGCAAGTGATACCGCTTGTCACAGCGACACCTTTGCCGCCTTCGATGATCGGCAGAATTTCGGTCCCGCCCATGCGAATGGCGTTGATAAGCTTCATGTCTTGAAAACCTTGGCTCGGCCGGGTGATGTTGCCCGATTGACGCACCCTATGAAAGTTCTCTCTATTACCAGATTGATACACGGCGTGAAGTGGCGGCGCGTCAATTCCGCGAGAACTACACCGGGATTGGACCGCCATGATACACATTCTATAAAGCGCCAATGGATTTGAACTTTTCCGAGGCCGAAATTCAGCGCTACGCCCGGCATATTCTGCTGCGCGAAATCGGCGGCGCGGGCCAGGCGCGGATAAAGGCGGCGCGGGTTCTTATCGTCGGCGCCGGAGGGCTCGGCTCGCCCTTGGCGCTATATCTGGCGGCGGGTGGCGTCGGGACCATTGGCCTGGTCGATGGCGACGTGCTGGAACTCTCCAACCTCCAGCGGCAGATCGCGCATCAAACCGGCCGAGTTGGGTCGTCGAAGGTGGAATCGGCGGCGGAGTCGATGCGTCAGATCAACCCGCTAGTGCAGGTGAACACCTATGACGAACGCCTGGACGCGACGAACGTGGGACGGCTGATCTCAGGTTACGATATTATATGCGACGGGACGGATAATTTCGGCACGCGATTTTTGCTGGCCGATGCCTGCGTGGCGGCGCGAAAGACACTTATCAGCGCCGCGGTGCTGCGGTTCGAGGGCCAGCTTTCCACCTTCAAGCCGCACGCCGACCCGGATGGGCCATGCTATCGCTGCCTGTACCCTGAGCCGCCGCCAGAGGGGCTGGTGCCGAGCTGCTCGGAAGCCGGGGTTTTGGGCGCGGTGACGGGCGTGATGGGAACATTGCAGGCGACGGAGGTGCTGAAGGAAATCTGCGGCATCGGCGTTTCGATGTCCGGATGGCTATTGGTTTGGGACGCGCTGGGCGCGGAGTTTCGCAAGATAAGGCTTCCAAAGGATTCGGCATGTTCCGTTTGTGGTTAAGGCTGGCAGCCATCGGCCTGTTACTCGGCGCCGCCTCACCATCGGTCCCGAGCCCAAATTCTGGGCTCGGCACGGTGACGAAGCTGCCGGTGCCGCGCTTTGTCTCGCTTCGCACGAATAAAGTGAATTTCCGCGCCGGGCCGGGGTTTCAGTACCCCGTGACCTGGGTTTACCAGCGCGACGGCCTGCCGGTGGAGATCATCGGCGAGTTCGATGTATGGCGGCACGTCATCGCCCCCGATGGCGGCAGCGGATGGGTGCACGAAGCGACGATCCGGGCGCATCGGACCTTTTACGTCTCGTCGAGCCGCGCGGCGCTCCTCGCCCGCCCGGCTTCAGACGGCGGAACGGTCGCCAACCTGGCGCATGGCGTGACCGGGGCGTTGATTGCCTGCGCTGCTGCGTCAGAGTTTTGTAAAGTCGGAACGGCCAACGAGACAGGCTATCTCGCCCGGGTGGATTTCTGGGGGGCCTTTCCCGGCGAGGCCGTGAAATAACAGTGGTGCAATTTTAAAAATAGTTTTCCACAGAAAAGGACTCGTGAAGCCGCCACAAGATATTGCGGGTTAACCCTAGCCTCTCTACTGTATTTTGTATTGAAGGCAGGGAGGACCACAAGATGGAGTGGACGGACGAAGCAATTGGTAAATTGCGGGCGCTATGGGCTGAAGGGCTTTCGACCGCGGAAATTGGCAGGCGGCTGAATATTTCTAAAAACGCAGTGGTCGGCAAAGCACACCGGCTAAACCTGCCGCCACGCCCCTCGCCTATCCGCCGGCTGGAAGGCGCCGCCGCTGCCGTGCGCCAGGTGGTGCCCAAGCGTGCCCAGGGGCCGACCCTGCCGCCGCTTTCCGCCTCGATGGCGAGCCCAATGCCAGGCCTGCGCGCGATCATTCAAGGCCCGAAATATAGCCAGCGCGCCACCCCTTGCTGCTGGCCTATCGGAGAGCCTGGCAAGCCGAGCTTTCATTTCTGCAATGCCGCTTCCGCAACCGGCAAGCCTTATTGCGAGGACCATGCAGCGATCGCTTATGTCCGTGTGCGTGACCGGCGCGAGGATGCCGCCTGATTTTGGCTGTCATTTCAAAGTTTTCATGCCGCAATCCGGACGATTTTCTGATTGAAGTTTGCCGCTTAAAGCGCGTAAGCTTTTGCAACCGGCGAATTTGACCGGAGGAAAAAGAACCCGCAGCCGGACAATATCCGGTTGAGAAAGGTGGCGGCATGGAAACGATACAGGAAGCGAAGCCGCGGCAGGAAGCCGCGCTTACGGGCATCGTAAAATGGTTCAATCCTGGTAAGGGTTACGGTTTTATCGCGCCGGATACCGGCGGCGACGACGTTTTTGTGCATATCAGCGCCGTTCAACATGCCGGATTACGGAAATTGAACGAGGGCGAGCGGGTGCGTTTCTCGCTGCAACAACGGGAAGGCCGCGTTGCGGCGATAGAGCTCCAACGCCTTAATTAGACTTTTGCGCCGGGGCATCCGATTATCCGCGCGGTTTAACCGGGTGGAGCGCGATGGAAAGCCTTGCAGGCCTTGCGGACGATAACACGGCAGGTTTGCCGCTTTTTGCATTGCGGCCTGACGAGCTTGAAAAGCGGCTTGAAGCGCTTCCCCCGGCGCAGGCAGAACTCACGCAGATTCAAGGCTTTAAAGCCGCCGCCGGCGAGGTAATGCTGTTGCCGGGTGAAAGCGGGCTTCGCGCGGCGCTGTTTGGGCTCGGCGACGGGCCGGTGCTGCACGGCTTTGGCGCCGCCGCTCTGGCGCTCCCTACGGCAAGTGTTTGGGCCATTGAGCCCGGCGCGTTCGATATGGAGGAGGCAGAACTCGGTTTCCTGCTTGGCGCATATCGCTATAACGCGCTCAAGCAAAAGAAAAAGCCGGTGGCCTTGCTGGCGCCTGAGCGGACTTCATCCAGGGCGAAAACGATCGCCGCGGCGGTGTGCCTGGCGCGGGATCTGATCAACACGCCCGCCAATCTGCTCGGGCCTACTGAGCTTGCCCAGGCAGCTGAAGAGCTGGGTGAGAGATTCGGCGCGGCCACGACTCGGATAAGCGGCGCGGCCCTGGCGCAGCGCTACCCCGCGATGGCGGCGGTAGGCGCTGGTTCCGAGCGTGGCGCGGAAGCGGTCCTGTTCGCCTGGAAAGGCTCCGCGGCAGGCGAAGACGCCCCGCTGATCTCGCTCTGCGGAAAGGGCGTGTGTTTCGATACCGGCGGGTATGACCTTAAGCCGAGTGCTGCCATGCTGCGAATGAAAAAAGACATGGGTGGCGCTGCAATTTTGCTGGGCTTGGCGCAGGCGGTGATGTCGCTTGACCTTCCGGTGCGGTTGCATTTGCGTGCCGGTTGCGTGGAAAACAGTATTTCCGGACACGCCATGCGCCCTTCGGATGTTTTGCAAACCCATGCGGGTCTGAGCGTTGAGGTTGGAAATACCGACGCGGAAGGGCGGCTGGTATTGTGCGACCTGTTAAGCGAAGCGGCGCAGGAATCACCATACTGGTTGATCGACGCGGCAACTTTAACGGGCGCCGCGCGCACCGCGCTTGGTCCGGACCTTCCCGCTCTCTTTTGCACGGATGATGCAATGGCCAAAACAATTCTAGAAGCTGGACGTTTTGTAAACGATCCGTTATGGCGTCTGCCGCTGTTCGAGGGTTACAATTCCTGGTTGGAGAGCCCGGTTGCAGATCTCTCAACCGTCTCCGCAAAGCCTTTTGCTGGGGCGATAGTCGCGGCTTTGTATTTAAACCATTTCATTCACAAACAAACCGCCTGGGCGCATATCGATGTTTATGCCTGGAACGATTCCAGCCGCCCCGGACGGCCAGAAGGCGGCGAAGCGCAGAGCCTGCGCGCATTGCTACAAGCGATTGAAACATTGAGCAGCCATTCAGTTTCCGAGCCATGACATAATTGATACACGAAGTTGCAATGTTTTCATGTTTCAACGGGTTGTGCGATCTCGCAACGAGGCATAATTGAATATCTCCGTTGTATTATGAGGCAAAGTCGAATTGGTTTGCCGGATTTTTCTGACCTTGTACGATCGTTATGGCGTCAAAAGGCGAAACAAGTTTAGTGATCGGCAAATTGTTCATGGTAGAGTGCGTATCGAATATGAACAAGCGAAGCGGCTGACGAGTAAATCTCTGTAACGCAACGGCAATAGTACCAGGAAGTTAAGGATAAAGCCCTATGGCAACACAACTCTCATCCGACCAGCTCGTTGGAATTCTGCGTGACACAATCGTTTCGCTTGTGCGCCGCGATGGTGTCGATCTATCCGCGAGGCAGCTTGCCGTGTTTCTCACCTGCTACCTGAACGAGGGTGGCCACACGGTGCGCGGCCTGGCGCAGGAGCTTAACGTCTCCAAGCCGGCGATCACCCGCGCGCTGGACCGGCTTACCGAACTCGACTTTGTCCGGCGCAAAGTCGATCCCTCTGACCGGCGCAGTGTTCTGGTGCAGCGCACGGTGAAGGGGGCTGCTTTTCTGCGCGAAACCCGGCATATCATGACGGATGCTTTTTCCACGAATAAAACCGAAACCGTCAGCCGCCGGATCGCCAGCTAAGCTAAGGCCCCTGATACGCGGAATGCTCCTTGCGGCGCTTGCCGCCGCCTGGAGCCTCAGTGCCGGGCCTGCTTGTGCACAAACCACCCCTTTGCACCTCTCAGCGGCTGGCCAGACTTTGCTGGCGCAGGTTGAGGCGTATCTGAACGACCAGAAGGGGTTAACCGCCAATTTTTTACAGGTTGCGGCGGATGGCTCCACCCGCACGGGCAAAGCTTGGCTGGAGCGGCCAGGGAAAATGCGCTTCGAATACGATCCGCCAGACAAGCAACTGCTGGTCGCGGGATATGGTCTGCTTGTTTATCACGACCCCGACCTGAACCAGACCACCAACATTCCGCTCGCCAGCACGCCGCTCGGCATTTTGCTGGCAAAACATGTGGACTTGAACTCCGGCGGGGTAGTGGTTACGAATATTCAGCGCCAGCCGGGGGAGGACGATATAACTCTGATCCGCAAGGACAAGCCCGCGGCTGGGAGTCTGACGCTGGTTTTCGGCACGGCTCCGCTGGAGCTGCGGCAATGGGTGGTGAATGACGCACAAGGCCGGCAGACTCGGGTGAGCTTGTACGACATCGTGCCCGGCGGGCCGTATCCTAATTCGCTCTTTCAATTTAATTCCGGCAGCGCGCCCATCCCGTCTGGCGGCTAGATGGAACTTACCGTCGCGACCTGGAACATTAATTCATTACGGCTGCGCCAGAGTTTGCTGCACAAGCTCATGGCCGGGCTTAAGCCGGACGTGATCTGCCTACAGGAAACCAAGGTACCGGACGAGTTTTTCCCGGACGTGATTGCCGGAGAAATCGGGTTCGGCCATGTGCTGAAGCGCGGCATGAAGGGGTATAATGGCGTTGCCATCCTCTCTCGCCTGCCGCTCACGCTGGTGGACAACACCCCGGATTGGTGCGCGAAAAACGACTGCCGGCATGTGGCGGCACGGGTGGAAACCGGCGCCGGCCCTGTAACGGTGCATAATTTTTATGTCCCCGCGGGCGGCGATATTCCCGACCGCGCGCAGAACCCAAAATTCGCGCATAAGCTGGACTTCATCGCCGAGGCGAAGGCGCATTTCGCGCTTTACCCCCCTGCCCGGGCGGTGCTGGTGGGGGATTTGAATATCGCCCCGCTGGAGCATGATGTTTGGAACCATAAGCAGCTTCTGAGCATCGTCAGCCACACGCCGACAGAGACCGAGGGGCTGAATGGCTGGATGGCGCAAGGATTTACCGACGCGCTGCGCCACTTCGTGCCGCCGGAACAGAAGCTTTACACCTGGTGGTCCTACCGCAACCGAGACTGGGAGGCTTCCAACCGGGGGCGCCGGTTAGACCATGTCTGGGTGAGCCACGACCTGGCGCATGGCTTGCTAAAGCACGAGATTTTGAAAGAGGCACGAAACTGGGAGCAGCCCTCAGACCACGTGCCGGTCGCCGTCACGCTGAGGGTTTGACGCTAACGTAAATAACGTGACAGCTGCGGCAAAGCTGTTATCGTAGGCTGAACGATAACAACAATGGTCCGGAACGTCATGAACGAATTCGACTATATCATCATAGGCGCGGGTTCCGCTGGCTCCGTGCTGGCCAACCGCTTAAGCGCCGATGGTGCTTCCAAGGTATGTTTGCTGGAGGCGGGGAAGCCAGATAGGTCGGCCCTGATCCACACGCCGCTCGGCCTGACCGCGCTGTTGGGCAGCAAAACTTTCAACTGGTACTTTAATACCGAGCCGCAGGCCCAGCTCAATAACCGAAAATTATACTGGCCGCGCGGCAAAACGCTTGGCGGCTCCTCCTCGATCAACGCGATGATCTATACGCGGGGTGTACCGGATGATTACGACGAATGGGAAACCTTGGGCGCGCCCGGCTGGGGATGGAATTCGGTACTGCCGGTTTTCAAGGCACTTGAACATAACGAGCGGGGCGGCGATGCGCTGCATGGCGTGGAGGGTGAGCTGAACGTTGCGGATATGCGCGGCCCCAACCCTTTGGACGCGGTATTTTTGCAGGCGGGCGCCGAGGCTGGTGTCCCTTTCAATCATGACTTCAACGGCCCGGCGCAGGAAGGCGTTGGCATGTATCAAGTCACGCAGAAGAACGGCAAGCGGTTTTCCGCAGCCCGCGCATTTCTCGATGAAGCGAAAGCCCGGCCAAATCTCATCATCCATACCGGCGCGCATGTGGCGAAAATCTTGATCGAGAACAAACGCGCCACCGGGGTGGAGGTGCGGCTCGCCAGCGGCTTGGAGCGGATGCTGGCACGGCGGGAGGTTATTCTCTCCGGCGGGGCGATAAACTCACCACAGTTGCTGCTGCTCTCCGGTATTGGCCCAAAAAGCGAGCTTACGCGGCACGGGATCGCATTGCAGCACGAACTGCCGGGCGTGGGACAGAATTTGCAGGATCATCTCGACGCCGCGATATTGACCAAGGACTTCTCGCGCCAGGCGTACGGGCTGCACGCCCGCACATTGGCGGCGCTGGTAAAGGGTTATTTCCAATACCGGAAATCCGGCAGCGGGGTTTTCGCCTCAAACGCGTCGGAAGCAGGCGGCTTCGTCAGGCTCAGTCCGGAGTCCAACCGGCCGGAGATTCAGTTCCATTTTTTACCCGCGCTATCACGGGACCACGGCCGGGAGCGCATCATGGGCTATGGCATGACGCTGCATTGCTGCCAGCTGCGCCCGAAAAGCCGGGGATATATCGGGCTAAAATCCGCCGACCCGTTTGCGGACCCGCTGATCCAGCCGAATTATCTGGAGCATCCGGACGACATGGCGGAGCTAGTCGAAGGCGTGAAACTTGGCCGCCGGATCATGGGCAGCGGCGCCATGCGGCCTTATAATCATGGCGCCGAGATGCAGCCAGGGTTGGATGCGGATCTCGAAACATTTATTCGCGCCAGGGCAGAGACGATCTATCACCCGGTCGGCACGTGCAAAATGGGCAACGACTTGGCTGCCGTGGTGGATGAGCGGTTGCGCGTGCATGGCATCCACAATCTTCGCGTCGCCGATGCTTCCATCATGCCACGGCTTATTGGCGGCAATACCAATGCGCCGAGCATGATGATCGGCGAAAAAGCCGCGCGTATGGTGCTGGCGGATAATAATGCAAAAGGGAACGAATCATGGACGCGATAACTCAGGTTGCAAATATCGGCGATGTGTTCAACAGCCAGCGCGCCATGGCCTTGCGTCTCAGAACCTCGATCGCCCAGGAGCGCATTGCCAAGCTGAAAAAGCTGGAAGCCACGATCAACGCGCATAAACAATCGATCTACGCCGCGTTGAAGAGCGATTTGCACAAGCCGGAGCCGGAATCCGATCTTTCCGAACTCATGCCGGTACTTGGGGAAATTCACCATGCGATCCGCCACTTAGGCAGTTGGATGCGCCCGCAGCGTGTCCGCACCACCATGACCATGCTCGGCACGAAGGCGCGCATCCGCTATGAGCCAAAGGGGGTGACGCTGATCATCTCGCCATGGAACTACCCGGTCAGCCTCACGCTTGGCCCGCTGGCCAGCGCCATCGCCGCCGGCAACACAGCGATGCTCAAGCCGTCGGAATTCTCTCCGGCCTGTTCCACGATACTTGGACGGATCATCGCCGAAACATTCGATTCTGCGGAGGTCGCACTGTTTGAAGGTGACAGCGCTGTATCAACCGCACTTTTGCAATTGCCCTTCGACCATATTTTCTTCACCGGGAGCCCGGCTGTCGGCAAAATCGTCATGGCGGCGGCGGCGAAAAACCTGAGCTCCGTCACGCTGGAACTGGGCGGAAAAAGCCCCGCCATCGTCGATGCGACCGCGGATGTCGCGAAGGCGGCGAGGTCGCTCATGTGGGGCAAGTTTCTTAACAACGGCCAGACCTGCATCGCGCCGGATTATCTCTACGTGCATGAGAAAATCCTGCCCGAGTTTCTCAGCGCCGCGAAATCCGCTATCGCCAACATGTACGGCGCCGATGTGCAGCAGAGCGCGGATTACTGCCGGATTATCAACGCACGCCACTTCCAGCGGTTGCAAAATTTGCTGACAGAAGCGACCAATAGCGGTGCGCAAATTGTCACCGGTGGCGCGCTTTTTGAGGCTGAGAAGTTCATCGCGCCAACACTGCTGACCCAGGTTTCACCGGCGTCATCGCTCATGCGGGAAGAGATTTTCGGGCCGCTGCTGCCGATTATTCCCTACAATGATATTTCCGATCCTATCGGTCATATCAACAACAATGAAAAACCGCTTGCGCTTTACGTTTATTCCAAAGATCAGCCAATCATCGACCGTGTGATCTCGGAAACTTCCTCCGGCGGCGCTTGTGTGAATATGGCGGTGCTACAGTTCTCGCACAACAATCTGCCGTTCGGCGGGGTGAACAATAGCGGCATCGGCTCGTCACATGGTATCTTCGGCTTCCGCGCCTTCTCGCATGAACGCGCCGTGCTGCGCGACCAAATGAGCAGCACGCATATGCTGTTCCCGCCTTACACCCCCAAGGTAAGGAAAACGATTAAGATGGTGATGAAGTATTTTGGCTAAGACATAAAAGATGGATTGCTTCTCGCCGCTACGCGGCTTTGCAATGACTGGGCGGCCGATTCAAGCGTTCTCGAGTTTCCAGCCTGCCTCGGTTTGTTTACAAAATATCGGTGCGGCGTTTGCCGTATGGTATCCGTCCATTGCGATGCCGAGAATGCCACAGAGGGCGCGGAATACCCCGCCGTGTGCTACGACTAACACCGGCCCAGGCATTGCCAAAACGCGCTGCATCGCGGTTTTCACCCGCGCGGTCACTTGCACAAAGGTCTCGGCCCCTTCCGGCGTATAGCGGCCCTCGACCCATTCGGGATACCAGGGGCGCAAAGGCTTGCCCTCCATGCCGCCAAAGATCACCTCGCGCAGATCGGGCTCAAGGGTGACGGGCAGGTTCAGAAATTCATTAACGATGGCGGTGGTCTCGACCGTGCGGCGCATTGGCGAGGAGATGATCGATACGATCCCCTGCCTCGCCAGTTCCGGACCCGCCAATCGTGCCTGCTCGCGGCCGTTCGCGTTCAACTCAATGTCGAGCGCGCCCTGGCTTAGCCCCGCCGCGTTGTAATCGGTCTCCCCATGGCGGAGGAACCAGAAGCTTTTTCCCGGTAACACCAGTTTAATCGAATAACGAACTGACGGAGCTTTCGGTCGAAATACGCCGCATCGCCTCGGCGAGCAAAGGCGCGATGGAAAGCTGGCGGACGTTATGGGCGAGGCGCACGGCCTCGGTCGCCGCGATCGAATCCGTGATCGTCAGCATCTCGATCTTCGAGGCGGCGATGCGCGCGACAGCACCGCCTGAGAGCACACCGTGGCTGACATAAACACTCACGGAGCGCGCATTAGCGGCCATCAATGCCTCCGCCGCATTGCACAGCGTACCGCCGGAATCCACGATGTCGTCTATGATGATACAGTCCCGGCCTTCGACGCTGCCAATGATGTTCATCACCTCGGATTCGCCCGCGCGCTCACGGCGTTTGTCGATAATCGCGAGGTCGCAGTTCAGTCGCCGGGCAATACCCCGCGCGCGCAGCACGCCGCCAACATCCGGGCTGACGATCATCAGCTCACGGCCCGCGAAACGTTCCTCGATATCGCGGGAAAACAAAGGTGCCGCGGGCAGGTTATCCACGGGAATGTCAAAAAAGCCCTGGATCTGCCCGGCATGGAGGTCCATCGTCAGCACGCGGTTAGCACCCGCCTCGGTAATGAGATTGGCCACGAGCTTGGCGGAAATTGGGGTGCGGGGGCCGGATTTGCGGTCCTGCCGTGCATAGCCGAAATACGGGATAACCGGCGTGATGCGCCGCGCAGAGCCACGCCGGAGCGCATCCAGCGTGATCAGCAACTCCATCAAATTATCGTTGGTGGGGTAGGAGGTGGACTGAATGATAAACACGTCCTCGCCACGGACATTCTCATGGATTTCCACAAAAACTTCCATATCCGCGAAACGGCGGACGGAGGCTTTGGCAAGCGGCAGGTTCAAACCGGCGGCGACAGCTTCAGCCAGCGGGCGATTGCTGTTGCAGGCGACAATTTTCATATTCAGTCCAGCTTTCCGGTATTGCTCCGGCGCGGTTTAGCAACGGTGCCGCCCACTGTCCATCAACCTGAAAGTTCGCGGGAGCGTTCCGTTGCCGCTTGAATCGCGTCGGCGAAGGATTTCGGCCAAGCATCATCGGCGCGCAACACCGCAAGCGCGCGCTCGGTCGTGCCGCCCGGCGAGGTGACCGCGATGCGAAGCGCGGCCGCGTCCTCGTCCGAGGAAGCCAGCAATGCCGCCGAGCCGATAACCGTCTGGCGGGCCATCTGCCGGGCGAGGCCGGGCGCAATGCCTTGGGCGAGTGCTGCCTGTTCCATCAACTCGGCGAGAAGAAACACATAAGCCGGGCCGCCGCCGGAAATCGCCGTTACAGGGTCCAGCAGCGCCTCGGATTCCTCCCAGGCGACCTGCCCTACTGCGGAGAGCAACGCATCGGCCAGGTTTTTTTGTTGCGGCGATACATGGCTACCCGCCACCGCGACCGTGATGCCCTGGCGCACGGCCGCCGGGGTATTCGGCATGGCGCGCACGATCGCGGCCGTCGTACCCAACATCCGCGAGACCGCGTTTAAGGTTTTGCCGGCCATGATGGAGATGAAAACCGCGCGGCTCGCAAATTTTGCGTAAGCGGGCAGCGCCGCCCCGGCCATTTGCGGTTTCACCGCCAGAATCACCGCATCCGGCGCGAAGCCATCCGGGATTTCACCAGCCGAGGCCACAACCAACACCCCTGCCCCGGCTAACGCCGCTGCCTCCGGCGATGGATCGACCACTACGGCGGAAGCAAGCCCGCGCTCACGCCATCCTGCGAGCATGGCCGAACCCATGCGCCCTCCCCCCACAAGGAGAAGCGCGGGCAATTCGCCGGGCATTGCCGTCATAGCCGAGGGTTCACGCCTCGCCCGCGCAGTCCAGCATCGCCGCTTCCAAGGCTTCGTCAGGCGATTTTCCGCTTTGCAGTACGAACTGAAACGCCGGAAAAAACCGCTCACATTCGGTCAGCGCGATATCAACCAGATCTTCGATGGATTCCGAGGACGCGCTGGGTGTGCCGCGAAGCAGCACGGAGTGGCGGTAGATCGGCATGCCGTTATCTTCATCCATGCCGAAATGCCCGATCCAGAGTCGTTCGTTCGCCTTGGCAAGAAGCTCGTAAAGTGCGACGCGGCGCTTCGCCGGGGATTTGAGGTCGAAGGAGCAGGAGAAATGCATGACCGAGATTTCGTGCGACCAGCAGAAATACAGCCCATAATCGCACCATTTGCCGGGCGCTTCAGCGGCCATGTCGGAATCCGACCGGCGATCGAAAGCCCAGTCGTTGGCGGAAATGACCTGCTCGACGAGGTCGAGCGGGTTCGAAACAGAAGTGTCGTGGGAAAGGGCGAGGCTCGTCATGGGAGTCTCCTTAATCCGGGTCAGGGCCAAGCAGCGCAGACGACTCTAACAATGGGGGTTCGAGCGTTTCTCCACCACGACTCCTAGTTTAAGCATTCTGTTGCCCCACCGCAATGCAGGAAATTCCGGCCGTTACGGCACGTTCCGCAAGGCGCTCAAACCCGCCGCATCGCCGGTCCGTTATAACGAGCACTCGGGCCAAGCTCCGCTTCGATGCGAATGAGCTGGTTGTATTTCGCAGTACGGTCGGAGCGCGCGAGAGAGCCGGTTTTGATCTGCCCGCAGTTGGTGGCAACCGCAAGATCCGCGATGGTTGAATCCTCGGTCTCGCCCGAGCGATGTGACATTACGGCGGTGTAGCCCGCGCGCTGCGCGATCTCCACGGCTTCCAGCGTTTCGGTCAACGTGCCGATCTGGTTTACTTTTACGAGAATGGAATTTGCCGTATTAGCGTTGATGCCCCGGCGCAGCCGCGTGGGATTGGTAACGAAGAGATCGTCGCCTACCAGTTGCAGCTTGCTGCCTAGGCGTTCGGTCAGCAGCTTCCAGCCGTCCCAATCGTCCTCGGAACACGCATCCTCGATTGAGGCGATAGGATAGCGCGTCGCCAGGTCTTCCAGGTAAGTCACCATTCCGGCGGCGTCGAACTTCTTGCCTTCCCCGTGCAGATTGTAGATGCCATCCTTGAAAAACTCGGTAGCGGCGCAATCGAGCGCGAAGGTGACATCCTCGCCGGGGCGGTAGCCGGCGCGCTCAACCGCCTTGGAGATAAAGCCGAGCGCCTCGTCGGCGGATTTGAGATTGGGCGCGAAGCCGCCCTCATCCCCCACATTGGTGTTATGCCCGGCTTCCGAGAGAGATTTCTTCAGCGCATGAAAAATCTCCGAGCCGATGCGGATGGCGTCCGCGACGGAAGCGGCGCCGACCGGCTGGATCATGAATTCCTGAATGTCGATCGGGTTGTCCGCGTGCTGGCCGCCATTGACAATGTTCATCATCGGCACCGGGAGCGTGCGCGCCGAGACGCCCCCGATATAGCGGTACAATGGCAGGCCGTTATCCGCCGCCGCGGCTTTCGCCAGAGCCAGCGAGACGCCGAGAATGGCATTCGCGCCCAGGCGGGATTTATTCGGCGTGCCGTCCAGGTCGATCATGAGATTGTCGATGGCGATCTGCTGTTCCGCGTCCAGCCCGCCGATGGCGTCCAAAATCTCGGTTTCCACCGCGGCGACCGCCTTTGTCACGCCCTTGCCGCCGTAGCGGGATTTGTCGCCATCGCGTAGCTCAACCGCCTCATGCGCGCCAGTGGAAGCGCCAGATGGCACTGCCGCGCGGCCAAAAGCGCCGGATTCCAGCAGCACGTCGACCTCGATGGTGGGGTTGCCACGGCTGTCCAGGATTTCACGGGCGATGATATCGGCAATGGCGGACATGGTGCGTTGCTCCAGATGATTGCGGTGCGGGGTAAACCAGCGGACGCAGTGAGGCAAGCTAGCTGCCTGTGTTGGGCTTATACACTTGAGCAAACTGTTCGATGGCCTCGGCCACCTCCGCCTCTGAGAGCAGCACCGGGCCGCCCGCGCCTAGCGAGAGAAGATATTGCTGGGCCAGGGTTTCCAACTCGCTCGCGGTGGCAAGCGCGGCGTCGATATCCCTTCCAGTCGCGATGCCACCATGGTTTGCCATCAGGCAGGCGGTGCGGCCTTCCAGAGCTTCGAGCACCCGTGCGGAGAGTTCCGCCGTGCCGAACAACGCGTAGGGCGCACAGCGAACCGGCGCGCCGCCGAACCGCGCGATCATGTAATGGCAGGCCAGAATCTCCCGCCGCGCCATGGAGAGTGCGGTGGTGTAGGGCGCATGGTGATGCACGATGCCGCCGACCTCCGGCTTCGCCACATAAATATCCCAATGAAATCGCCACTCGGAGGATGGGCGGAAGGCGCCCTCATATTCCCCATAAGCGCCGTCCAGCTTCATCAGCGAAATCATCTCAGGGGTAAGCTCGTCGTAAGGAATGGCAGACGGGGTAATCAACATGCCCTGCGCCACACGCAGTGAAAGATTGCCCGAGGTGCCGGGATTGAGCCCGCGCTCGGCCATACGGCGGGCGGCGGCGATGAGGATAATACGGTCTTGCATGGCTTGCCCTATCACGACCATTAATCCGATGTTAAGTTGTGCCGCATTCGGGAGGCAGATTGATCCAAAGGCGTTTCATGATCGGCGGTTTGCTGGCGCTTGGCGGATGCGCCGTCGTGGCAACGCCGGGAGCTTCTCTTCCACCTTTGCCGCCGCCGCTCACCGGCCCTTACGGCCTCGGGGCGGGCGACCAGCTGACGTTAAGAATTTACGACCAGCCGCAGCTTTCCGGCAGTTTTAGTATCGACGATAGCGGCATGATTGATATTCCCCTGCTCGGCCTGGTGCGCGCTTCCGGCCAGACGGCCGACAGCCTGGCCGCGGCGATTGCTTACGGGCTTGAGCGCAAGGGGTTGATCCTCAAACCCAGCGTGGCGGTTGAGGTCTCCACCTACCGGCCTTTCTACATTCTTGGCGAGGTAAACAAGCCCGGGCAGTATCCATTCCGTCCAGGCATGACCATGCTGACCGCGATTTCCATCGCCGGCGGTTTCACCGACCGGGCCGTGACCGCATATGCTGGTGTAACCCGCGATACCGGCGCCGCACCGGCCCAGTACCGCGCCCCATTATTTGCATTGGCGCAGCCCGGCGATGTCATCACGATTTTTGAGCGGAAGTTCTAGCACGCGCCTTAACATCGCGGTCTTTGCTGCCGGGTTTCTTACATTCGTGAACATGTGGTGTACGCAGGCGATTTTGCCGGTGCTGGCCACATCCTTTCATATCTCTCAGGCGCGCACCGGGCTTTGCGTCACCGCCCCCCTGGTTGCAACCGCCATTATGGCGCCGGTGGCGGGTCTGATCTCAGACCGCTTCGGGCGAAAGCGGTTCATCTGCGGCGCGGCGCTCTTGCTTCTGGCTCCATCTCTAGCAGCAGCGTCCGCAGGCAGCTTCACCGCCTTTGTGCTTTGCCGGTTCATCCAGGGCTTAATGCTGCCGTTCATCTTCACGGTCACGATTGCCTATGTTGGCGACGAGGCAAGCGGCGGCGCGGCGGCCCGGCTGGCCGGAACCTATGCTTCCGGCACCATTCTCGGCGGATTCTCCGGGCGGTTCATCGCGGGCGTGGTGACATCCGCGATCGGCTGGCGAGAGGCGTTTTTCGTTATCGCGGCGCTTACCCTGGCTATGGCAATAATGGTGACTTTGCTGCTGCCGCGCGAGCAGCGTTTCCGACCGCAACATGGCATTGGCCATGCGCTGCAAGCGTTTCCCTTGCATCTGTCTAACGCGCGACTTTTGGCAACCTATGCGGTTGGCTTCGGCGTGCTGTTCTGCCTCGTCGCCATCTTCACCTTCATCAATTTTCGCCTGGCGGCGGCACCCTATCTGCTTGGCCCGGCGGCGCTGGGCGGTATTTTTGTGGTCTATCTCGGCGGCGTGGTCATGAGTCCTCTCGCGGCGCGGCTTTCCAACGCCTTCGGGCGGCGGCGCGTCACGGTTTTTGCAGGTGCGGTCGTCGCCGCCGGGCTGGTGCTCACGTTGCTGGCGCCGCTTTGGATAATCGAAGCCGGGCTGCTGCTCGCGGCCTCGGGCATCTTCGTGCAGCAAACTTTGGCGATTGCATTTATCGGCGTTGCGGCGCGGGAGGCGAAATCCACCGCCGTCGGACTTTACGTCACCTGCTATTACATCGGCGGCAGCGCGGGTGGAGCGGTTCCCGCCGATCTTTGGCACAACTTCGGCTGGCCCGACTGTGCATTGATCGTCGCTATCATGCAGATTATCATGCTCGCATTCGTGATCAGGTTTTGGAAAATTTAAAACAACGCTGCAAGACGATCCAGTAAAAGCCCCGTTCCGTGCTCACGCGAGCCACCATCCTCATAGCCATTTAAAAACGTACCTTGTTCCGTGATGGAAAATTTAGTCCCATCACCCGCCTTTGTAAGTTCCACGGTGGCGAGGGAAACCGAAATTTTCCGATCATCCAGATGCATCTCGTAAGCATAAACAAGGCGCATATTTGGAATGACATCAAAATAAAATGCATCGAAAGTCGTAATCAACCCGCTGGGCCAACGCCCTTTCGCACGTTCACGTCCGCCCGGGCGAACGTCTATATACCGTTCTATCGCGGTCCAGCCGTCACCGCCCTCGAACCAGCGGGCTTTCGCGGCCCGGTCGGAAAGCGCGTGAAAAACTTGCGCTGGCGAGGCATCATAAACACGTTCCAATGTAAAGCTGCCATGCGTGACCGAATGCAGATTGGCCTGGATGCGCGCAATTTCGTATTCCAATTTGTCCAGCGTAGTCCGCCAGCCTTCCGGCGCGCCCTCCACGGAGGACATGAAATGCTCATCGTAAACTTCGTACTCCTGCCGGATTGTTAACGAGGTTTCCGCACCGTCTTCCTCAAAAGCGGCCATTGTGGCGACGATGAATCTCCGTTCGCCATCAATGATGACCTCGGCAGTGAAGGCCAGACGATCGGGAGCGGAAACTTCCGTAAATTTTCCTCGCGACCAGAAATCCTGCCCGTCCGGCGATCGCATGCAGATGGCAAAAACACCGCCAGAACGGAAATCTATGTCAGCTTCCGGCACAGAATAATTTTCAGGACTGAACCAATTTTTCAGGTGTTCGGCACTGCTCCACGCTTGGAATACAAGCTCGCGAGGCGCGGCAAAACGTTTGGAAATGATCAAAGGCGCGGGTTTAATCGATCGAATCATCATTGCCTCCAAGGTTCTGATTTCGGAAAGATAATTGCCCAGCCGGTCCAACCGGCGCTCCCATTCGGCGCGGCGGTCATTGATCCATGTCTCCGCCAGGCTGAGCGTTTGCAGATCGATCCGGCAGGTTCTCACCCGGCCGGTTTTTTCCGAAACCACGAGACCCGATGCGTTCAACACGGAGAGATGCTGCATTACCGCTGGCAAAGACATTGAAAGCGGCCGGGCAAGGTTACTTACCGAGGCAGGACCACGAGAGAGATGCTCGACAATCGCACGGCGGGTAGGGTCGGATAGTGCGTGAAACGTCTTGTCCAGTTGGTTAAGCATACGCTTAACTATCACGGGCCAAACAGATAAGCAATACCTTAAGTATTAAAGGCGCTCGAACTTGTGATGTGCTCTTGGAAGAGCGCCCTAACGCGGCCGCCTTCAAAGCCTATCTGGAACAAAGTCTCAGGAGGTATCATGCGCGGTTTATGGATATTAATGTGCCTTGCCCTGGCATCCTGTGCTTCGGCGGCCAGCAGCCCAGGCGCGCCGCAGCCGCTCAAGCCGATTGATCCGAGCCGCTTCTTTACCGGAAGATGGTATGAAATAGCCCGGACACCGATGAGCCTGACCAATGGCTGCGTCGCGGGAACCACGGATTTTTATCACCGCGCCGATGGGCAGCTCATCGAGCGGGATGCTTGCCACAAAGGCTCGCCTGAAGGCAGCGTGAAAGTTTTTAAAGGCCCTGTGAAAATTTTGAATCCAGGCCAGAACAACAAATTCACCGTGCATTACACGCTATACTGGGTCATTCCGCTAACGGCGAATTATTGGGTGCTCGACCACGCCAGCGACTATAGCTGGTTTATTGTCTCTACGCCGTCGTTCCATAATATCGCGTTGCTGGACCGCGATCCGCGTCCCTCACCCGCCGTCGTTGCCAGCCTGAACGCGCGGGCGCGGGCACTGGGTTACGATACGGGAAAGCTGGAGTTTCCGACTCTCACCGGAACGATACCGGGCGGCCCATGAGCGGTGCGGCAATTTCGCCATTCTGCATCACGATGCTCCCGCGCACGACCGTTGCCATTGGCCATCCGGTAACGCTCACGCCATCGAATGGCGTCCAGCCGCACTGGCTGGCTATCCATGAATTTTCGATGCGTTTTTTGGCGCGCAAATCCACGATCGAAAAATCCGCATCGTAGCCAACGGCGACGCGGCCCTTGTTTACCGCGCCATAAATGCGCGCCGGACCGGCGGACATTAAATCCACCACACGGGCAAGCGTTAGCCTGCCCGCATTCACCTGCTCCAGCATCATTGGCAGCAGGGTTTGCACGCCGGTAAGCCCTGCCGCGCATTCCGGCCATGGGCGCTCCTTCGCGGCGCGCGAGTGCGGCGCGTGGTCCGAGCCGATGGTATCCACGATACCATTCGCTACAGCCTCCCAGGCAGCGGCGAGATGCCGCGCATCGCGGATCGGCGGGTTCATAACCCCATAGGCACCGAGCCGCTCATACACATCCGGTGCTGATTGCACGAGATGGTTGAGTAGCACCTCCACACTCGCGATGTCTTTATGGTCCTTGAAAAACTCCAGTTCCTCGGCGGTGGAAACATGCAGGATATGCGCTGGACGGCTGGTTTTACGGGCGAGCGAGACAATGCGCCGCGTGCCTGAAAACGCGCATTCCACATCGCGCCAAACGGCATGGTTGGAATACGGATCGCCCGATTTGAACATCGGCTTGCGCGCCTGGAGGCGATATTCATCCTCGGAATGAAAAGCGATGCGGCGGCGCCCACTCCGCATCACGGCTTCGATGCTGGCGTCGTCCTCAACCAGCAGATTTCCCGTGGATGACCCTGCGAAAACCTTGATGCCGCAGACGCTGGGCATGGTTTCCAAGTGCCCGAGCTGCTCTATATTCTCCTTGGTCGCCCCAACGTAGATCCCGACATCGCAATGCGCGTGGCCGGGGATGTAATCATGTTTCTGCGTCAGCGTTTCGGCGCTAGTTCCCGCGGGCGTGGTGTTCGGCATATCGAAAACACTGGTAACGCCGCCCAGCACCGCGCCGCGCGTACCGGATTCCATATCCTCAACGCCCGCCACACCACCCTGCCCGCCGTCCCGGAAATGCACATGGGGATCGATAATGCCTGGCAACACATGCAGATGCGCAACATCGAATTCTTGCGCTGCATCGCGCAAGTTTTTACCAATCGCGGCGACCCGCCCATCTCGCACGCCAATATCCGCCTGCGCTTCACCCCAGGGCAGCACCACCGTGCCGTTTCGCAGCAAAAGATCGAAACTCATATCGCCTCCAAGGTTTCAAACACGTCGCCCGCCGGGGGCAGATTAAGCACATGCCGCCGGTGCCAAAGCGCGGTGAATAATAGCACCCAGGCCGCGAAACCGGCGCGCTTCTGCCCGGCATTCTCCAGCAGAGCATAAACCTTATCCGGCGCTGCCAGCTCGGCGATAATCGGCTGGCGGACCAGCAATTCGCTTAACGGCCTCGCCTTCACCGCGATCCATGCGCCGACCGGCACGTCGAAGCCTTGCTTTTTGGTGAACGGCCGCGCCGCGGGCAGATTTTTCTCCAGCCACAAACGCAGCAGATATTTGCCCATGCCTTTGCGGACCAAAAACCTGTCCGGCAGCGAGAACGCAAACGCCGCGACTTCGCGGTCGATGAACGGCGTGCGGCCTTCCACGCCATGCGCCATCAGGCAGCGGTCTAGCTTCAACAGCAGATCATGCGGCAACCAATCCGCGATATCCACCATGCGTGCGGCTTGCAGCCGCGACCCGGTTTGCGCTTTCTCTGACGCCGCAATGCCGTCCCGCCAGCCGCGCGGCGGTTCTCGCAACACGTCCAACCCGTCGAACACGCCCCGGCTTCGCATGCTTTTTGGAAACAGAAAACGCGACGCCGCGCGGTAACGCCCGTAACCAGCGAACATCTCGTCTCCGCCCTCGCCGGAAAGGATGACTTTCACATTCTGCTTTGCGCGTCTCGCCAAAAACCAGCTCGGGATAATCGCATAATCCGCCACAGGGTCATCCATCGCCGCGATAATCTCCGGTAGATGTTCCCAGACCATTGCCTGCGTAACCTCGATCCGCTCGTGCCGCGCGCCTACCGCCTTTGCAGCCGCCGCGGCGCCATCGCGTTCATCTGCCACGCCCAACTCGTCGAACCCTGCTGTATAGGCAAGCACGGGCGAAGCATTCAGCCGCGCCATCATCGCCAAAATCGCGGCGCTGTCGATACCGCCAGAGAGAAACATCCCATAGGGCACGTCCGAGCGCTGATGCAGATCGACCGCGTTTTCGAGCACGGCATCGAGCTTTTTGAGCGCATCTGTAATGTTGGCGGGCGGCAACTGCGGCGCTGGAAACGGAAGCTGGACGCGCGCCGAAATTTCGCCATCGCGTATTGTCAGCGTCTCGCCGGGGGCCACGCGCTGAATCCCCGTGAAGATCGTTTGCGCGCCGGTCGTGAATTGCAGGTTCAAAAGCTCGTGCAGTCTGCCGCGTTCAATGTTCCGCGCCACGCCAGCACTGAGCAACGCCTGCGGTTCGGAAGCAAACATCAACCCGGCTTCAGTATTTGCAAAGTATAGCGGCTTTATACCGAACAAATCCCGCGATAGGGTGAGCGTGCGAAACGCGGCGTCATGAATCGCAATCGCATACATGCCGCGCAGCCCGGCCGCATATTCGGTGCTGCGGCGGGAGAACAGCTTCAGCGGCGGTTCGCAATCGCTATTCGTGCTATAGTGCGCCGGCGCTGCTTCCCGCAGCTCGCGATAGTTATAAATCTCGCCATTTGCAACCAGCGTGAGCGGGCCGTCGAAAATCGGCTGCTCGCCGGTTTCCAAATCGATGATGGCAAGCCGCGTGTGCACGAATGCCGCATCGTTCGCGATAAATTCGCCCGCGCTATCCGGCCCGCGATGCGCCAGCGACTTTGCAAACGCCGGGAGCATTTCCGGCCCGATGACTTGGCCGGGACGCAGCAGAATACCGGCAATGCCGCACATTACGCCGATACCCTGCCCAAAAACTCCAGCCAGGCAGCGACAACGGTTCGTTCCGAGAATTCCTCGATGAAACGCTGCCTGGCCGCGAGCGAGAGCTTAACCCGCAGCCGCACATTGAACAGCAGAAGCCGCGCGGCATCGGCCAGTGCGGCTGCATCGTCGATGGGAACCAAAAGCCCATCCTGCCCGTTGCGAATCACCTCCATGGGGCCCTCCGCGCCCGCGGCAAGCACCGGTGTTTGCGCGGAAAACGCCTCTAACACCATATTGCCGAGCGGCTCATGCCGCGAGGATGAGACAAAAACATCCGCTCCCTTCAACAACGCGCCGGAGTCATTGCGCCAGCCGAGCAGTTTGACACGCCTGGCCAGCCTCAGTTCAGCGATCAATTTTTCCAGCACGGCGCGCTCCGGCCCCTCACCCGCGATGATGCAATACGCATCCGGCAACAGAGCCATGGCGCGGATCAGCGTATCGAACCCTTTGACCTTATGCAGCCGCCCGAGGCCAAGCAGCAACGGCGCATCCTCCGGCACGTCCAAGCTGGCGCGATCGACCGGCTCGGTGCCAGCATAATCCTCCACGAAATTTGGCAGATACGTCACCCGTGTGCGCGGAAACCCCTCTCCCGCGATATAATCCACGATGCCGCGCGTGTTGCCGACAAGATACTGGCAGGACTTGAAATATTTCAAATTATAATAGCCGCCGAGCCGCCCGATATTCACCCAATCGCCCTGCGGCAGATGCGCCGCGGCTCGGCTCATCCAGGCGATTGCGACATCGGCTTTGAAAGATCGCAGCTTGCGGCGAATATTCGAACGGGTAAGAAAATCCAGCGGCCCGCCGAAACGCAAAGGAACGGGCGCCAGGCCCGCTTGGCGCAGCATTACTGTCCTGCGCGGGGCGGGCCTGATCAACGGCATAACATCCTGGCCAGCGTTGGCCAGCGCCACGGTCATGCGCTCGTAGAACAATTCAGCGCCGCCATTGGGCGCACCGGCCATAATTTGCGCTATTCGCAAAGCAAGCTCCTCGCGGCTTCAACGACGGCCGCCACAGTCAGCCCCTCCATCGGCGCCTCGCCCGGTAGCCCCGGCGCGGCAACAAAAGCGGCGTGCAGCCCGGCGGGAGCGTATTCCTCCGCCCGCGAGCGGCCAAAAAGCCCCAACGTCGGTACGCCCGCTGCCGCAGCCAGATGCATGAGCCCGGAATCATTGCCTATGAAGATTTTGCACCGCTTCATACAAGTGGCAACCTCCGGCAGCTCAAGCTTCCCCACGAAATCCAGCGCATCCGGCAGAGCCGCAAGGATGGGCGCGGCCCTGGCGCGTTCCTCTGGCCCGGGCCCGGCAAACACCGCCGCGCGCGCGCCGGGCAACTTCTCAGTAAGCGCATGGTACACCGCGACGAAGCCTTCTGCCGCCCAGATCTTGCCATCCCAGTTCGCCGTGGGCCCAAGGGCGATCACCGGCCCCTCTCCCAGCAAGGCCGCGGCGCGGGCTTCATCGGCAAGCGAGGTCCAGGCCACCGGCAATGGCGCAGGTGAAAACCCCATGCCTTCCGCCAGCTGCTCATAGCGCCGTCCAGGCCTTCGCCCGCCTCGTAAAATTCTGCGCCGCCTCGCCGCCAGAAACAGTGAAAGCCCGGAGCCGCGCACATCGACAACGATATTCCAGTAATGCGCGGCCAGCTTCAGCCACAGTTTTGGCCAATGCAGGTCGAACCCTTCCTTCTCGAAAACGATCAAGCGTTCGAGCCCCGGCAGGCGGGCGAACACTGGCGCTGCCGCAGCGCCGCACGCCACGGTAATGCGTGCGTTGGTATGTTGCAGCCGCAACCGCTCCAGAATACCCGACGAGATGACGGCATCGCCGATGCGCGAGGAGGTAATGAATAATATTCGCATACCGGGCCACGCTGTAGCACGCCTTGCGGGCGCCGCGCCAAGCGCCCATTTTGCCCGCATGTCCTGCCTCGCGCATTTGCCAAGTCGTGGCGTCATTTCCATCGGCGGCGCGGACCGGGTTATGTTCCTGAACGGGCTGGTCTCCAACGACGTTGCCAAGGCTGCACCGGGCTTGGCCGTTTGGGCCGCTTTGCTCACGGCGCAGGGCCGCTATTTCGCGGATTTCTTCATTTTCGCCAATGACGACACTCTGCTGCTCGACGTGCACCGGGAGAGCATTGCGGGCCTTCTTGCGCGGCTGAGGCGATACCGGTTGCGCGCCGCAGTGGAGATTACGGACGTTTCGGAGGAGTTCTGGGTTTTTGCCGTCTGGAATGGATCGCCGCCGCAAATGGGCATCGCCGCGCCCGACCCGCGCCTGCCCGAAGCAGGCTTCCGCGTAATAAGTGAAGCCAAGCTGGAAACAAACGTTACGCCGGAAGGTTACGCAACGCACCGGCTAAGGCTAGGCCTGCCGGATGGACCGCCGGATTTAGAGCTGGAAAAAACCCTGCTTCTCGAAGCAGGGTTCGATGAACTCGGCGGCATTGCCTGGGACAAAGGCTGCTACATGGGCCAGGAGCTGACCGCGCGGACGAAATATCGCGGCCTAGTCAAGCGGCGGCTGGTGCCGGTGGCTTTGAGCATACCCGCCGGGCTGGGCACGCCGGTCGCCGCCGATGGGGTTGAGGTTGGCACTATACGCTCTTCCGCCGGGCTGCTTGCCCTTGCGAATTTGCGGCTGGATGCGCTGAAAAAGCCCTTAACGGCTGGCGATGCGCCCATCCAACCCCGCATCCTCAAATGGATGAGGCTACCCGAATGAGACATTTAGCTTGCGCCGCTCTGTTATTGCTCGGTGGCTGTGCTGCGCCGCTCAGCCCGGCGGTGTTCGCCAATTCCGGTCCGCCGTTCAACCCGCTCCAGTTTTTCACAGGCCATGTCACCTCCTGGGGTGTGCAAGAGAACCGCGCAGGCGCGCCTGTCGCCATTGTGCAGACCGATTGCCAGGGTATTTCAACCGGGCCAAATAGTATCCGCATGGTCCAGGTGCTCCATGTGGGCGCAGACAAGCCGCAGACCCGCATCTGGGAACTTTCCCAAACCGGCTCGGGTCGCTTCTCCGCAACCGCGAACGACATGGCAGGCAGCGCCAGCGGGGTGGCGTCAGGCCGGGAGTTTCATTGGCGCTGGGTGTTGGAGAGCAGTCCCGGCGACCCGCTCGCCAATGTGATTATGGAACAATGGATGTACCGGATGGATGACGGCAGCGTGATGATCCGCACGATCGTTACAAAACTCGGCATCCGGCTTGCCGAAGTTTCAGAGCAGTTCGAAAAACGCTAGGGTCTGATCGACCATCATGAAATCGCGCGAGCGGATTCTATGATGGTCGATCAGACCCTATCAATAAGTAAGGGGGCGATTCACCATCTGAGTGGAAGCAATTCTGCTTAAACTCAAATGGATCGCACCCTAGGCAGCGTCTCGCAGCGCCGCGTCGCCGAGCAGCGACCAGTTCTGTGAGGGAAGCCGACCTTCCTTAAATCCGTCCCGCTCGAAATGCTGTGATGCGGAGACGAACGCGCCGGAGCGAATCGCCGCCGCCACATCCGAATATTCGGCAAGATACCAGCTCTCATCAACACGGATCGGCCTCGGCAAGCGATTCTCGAAATATCCGGCGCTCATATAATGCGCTTTGGCCGATAATGTCAGCCCAGTACGCACCGCGTCGTCAACGTCTCGATACGACATGCGATACCATTTTTCATCTACCTCAACCTGAGTCAGAAGCAGCCGAAGCAGATCATGGAACTTTGATTCAAGCAGTTCGACGTAATGGCCATCCCCCGCCTCGCTGGCGCTCATAAGATAGCTGTAGGACTGCATGAGCTTCTCCATCAGAAATATCGCTTGGCGCGGCGGCGGTTCTTATCAACTTCACTATCGGCGAGCAACCGCAATAATCACGATTTGCTCCGCAAAAAGCGCATTGTTAATGATAGCTTGAACCGGCATCCGTTATGATGGACACGGGGCGCATCGTGGCGGCAATTCTGGGGACAGGCTAAAATGGCGATTAAAGGACATGTGGACGGCATGGAGGGCAGCTACGCTGCCGGCTGGGCCGTCGCGGAGCCCGATACCGGCAACTGCGCCATCACGATCCATAACGAGGCGGACGAAATCATCGCCAAGGGCCGCGCCTCGCGCCACCGGCCAGACCTCGCCTCACTCGGCCTTGGCCGCACGACCTTTGCCTTCCGTATCCCTGTTCCCCCCTCTGCCAAACGCCGGGTGCTGCACATAAAAGCGAATGGCGCAGAATTGGCCGGCTCGCCCATCATCACCGGAGCCGGGCAGTTTGACGCCGAGTGTACCGTTCACAAAGCGATGGTGACAGGCTGGATAACCGAACGTTGCCCCAATTTTGTGCTGCCAGCCGTCACGATCATCAATCAGCACGGTACCGTGGTTGGCCGCGGCAGCGCCAGCCAAGACGCGAAAGATATCGATCCGCTGTTCACGCCAGCGCGATTTTCCATCGAACTCGATGACCTTTGTTTCGGGGCGGGCGGAATGCAACTTACAATCATGGCCAATAAGGTGCCGGTTGGAAAAGGCATCTGCAATCTACGGCTGAACGGAAATCTGGAAACGATAACAGCCGAAAGCTGCACGGGCTGGCTGGTCTCTCCAGATGCTCCTGGCCGTGAATTTGAGATCGAGATATTCCGCAACGGTGTGCATGCCGCCACCGCCCGCTGCGAGCACGAGCGTGAGGACGTGCGAACCATTTACCCCGAGTGCGAGACGCCGGGCTTTCGCGCTACGCTGCCGCCCGCTGCTTCCGCCGTGGAAACGAATACGATCTCCTTGAGGTTCGGCGGTTCGCGGGCCGAGCTGTTTGACGGCCCCTATCTGGTGGCCAACCAGGCGGCGGCGGTTGCTGCGGCCTACCGCGCGGTGCGCCTTGCGAATATGGAGTTGCCCTGCATCGGCGCTGGGGAGCGAGCTGCAATCCAGCTCGCTCTTGGCGCATTCCTTACCAAAATCCGCGACGAGAATGGCTTCACCGCCACCAAGCAGCTCGGCTCCGGCGCGGCGCTCAAGTCTGAATGGCGTCATACCATCATCATTCCCGTCTATCGCGGGTTTGAGGTGACACACGCCTGCATCGACTCCGTTCTGGCCCACCGCAACCCAAAAACCGACCGGCTCATCCTCATCAACGATTGCTCGCCCGACGCCTGGATGGCGAAAATGCTGGCTTTCTACGCCACCCAGCCAAACGTGAGCCTGCTGACCAACGAAACGAACCTTGGCTTCGTGCAAACCGTAAATCGCGGACTCGCCCATGCCAACGGCGCGGACGTGTTGCTGCTCAACTCGGACACCATCGTCCATGCCGGCGCGTTCGACGAACTGATCCGCGTTGCCTACGCGAAACCCGAAATCGGCTCCGTCACCGCGCTTTCCAACAACGCCACGATATTTTCCTACCCCCACGCGGCGCTTCGCCAAGAAGCTCTGATCGACATCACCTGGCCCGAGCTCGCCGCCTTAGCGCTCGCGGAAAATACCGGTCTTTTCACCGACGTTCCAACCGGCCACGGCTTCTGCATGTTCGTCAAAGGCGAGGTCACGCGGCGCATCGGCTTTCTCGACGAGGCCTTCGGGCGCGGATACGGCGAGGAGAATGACTTCTGCGCCCGCGCGGCGGCGCTCGGTTATCGCAACGTCGCTGCCGCGGGCGTTATCGTCGAACATAAGGAGAGCATTTCTTTCGAGAACGAAAAGGCCAGCCTGCTCGCGCAAAATCTGCCCCGGCTGAACACGCTTTACCCTGAATACACACCGATCATCATGGATTTCGAGCGCCAGGACGGCCTGCGCCGCGCCCGCTGGGCGCTAGACCGCGCCCGGCTGAACCGCGCCGTGGCCAGCGGCAAATCCTTCGTGCTGCTGGTCAGCAACGCCTTGGAAGGCGGCACCGCCCACGCCATTGCCGACATCGAGCGCAGCGTAGGCTATGGAGCCGCCGCCAAACTCACCTTGCGCTGTACCGATGATGGGCTGCTGGAACTCGCCGGCGAGGATCCGCTCATGCGCGCCAGCTTCACGCCGGAGGAGGCGCCCGAACTCATGACGCTGCTGGACGCGGCAGCCCCAGGACAGATTTTGATGCATCAGCTGCTCGGCTTCCCCGCCGGGTTTATCAACGCCTTCGGCACCTGGGCCTCCGGGCGGCACAGCGTATTCTACGCGCATGATTTTTATACCTTCTGCCCGCGCGTCACGATGATCGACGCGGTTGGGCGCTTCTGCGACGTAGCCGATGCCGCCACCTGCGGCCGCTGCGTGGAAATGGGCGGCGCGCACGAGAACTCGCGGCTGACCGAGCTTGCGCCCGCCGAGCACCGCGCCATCTTCGCGGAGCTACTGGGCGGTTTCCGCCATGTTCTCGCACCTTCCGCCAATGCGGCCGGGTATCTCACCCGCGCCTTCCCCGGGCTGAGCGTCGAAACCCTGCCTCACCCCGAAAGCGCTGAGGGCGTCGCCGCGCAGCCGCGTGACGGCAACTTCGATGAGATCATCATGCTGGGCGCCATAGGCGCGCATAAAGGCTCTGGCACTTTGGCGGAGATCGCGCGCCGCGCCCGGCTCTCCCATCCGCATTTGCATTTCCGCGTCATCGGCTACACCAATATCGACAAGCAGTTGCGGGCCATCGGCAACGTCACCATCACCGGCAAGTTCACCGCGTTTGAACTTCCCCGGCTGCTCGCGCAATCCACCGGCAAGCTGGCGCTATTTTTGCCTTCCTGGCCGGAGACCTATTCCTACACCCTGTCGGAAACCGTGCGGCACGGGCTGATTCCGCTGCTGCCCGATATCGGCGCCCCGGCGGAGCGGGTGCGCGCCGCGCAATATGGGGTGTTGTTCCCCTTCCCCGCCGATGCCGCCACCGTTTTGCGGGTTATCGACGATCTCGCCGCCGGGCGGGTTGCCACTCACGCCGAGGGGGCCACACCCGCGCGGTTTTTCCCCAGGCCGGAGGTTTTGCAGCGCGCCCGGGAAGTGCTGGCACTTGAACCGCCGGCAAAGCGAAAAACTATTTCACGGCGCGGAAAATAAAATTCCTCGGCCCGAGGTAGCCCAGCTCCTCCGACCAATAGAGATACGCCGCAGCATCCCGGAACCCGGCGTTTTTCAACATCTCCAGCATGTCCCAGCCGGGCTTAAGCGGCTCGGACTTTGCCGCGCTGAAGTGAAACGGCACGGTGAAAATCAACCGTCCGCCATCCAGCAGCCGGGCGCTTAAGCTCGCCAGCACGGCATCGAGTTGCGGCGCATGGTGAAGATGATCCTGCGAGACGGCCATATGGAACCCCTCCCCTTCCGGGTTAACCCGCTCCCGCATCGCCACGGTCTCGCCCGCCATCGACTTTAGCCTCGCATCCAGGGGGCTGGCGGGGCCGAGCAGCAGCAGCCGCGCCCAGGGCAGAACCCCGGTTGCCTGCACAAAATGCAGCAACGCCCGCTGTCGGCTGTTCAGCCGCTCCCGGCAGCCGCAATGCTGCGCCTCTCGCCAGTTCGGCAGGATGCTGCCGTCCTTTTGGGCCTCTCCCCCGGCTGTGGCCGAGGTGAACACCGCGGGGCGCAGGCACGGCGCGCACGTGCCGCTTCGGATGATCTCCGGTTCCCGGCTCGCGAGCGAGCTTTCATAACTTTCTCGTGCGTCGAGCCGGGGTTGCTCTTGGTTCAAATATTCCTGGAATTCCGCGTATGAGCCAAACCGCACCGCTGGAAAGCGGGGGCTAAGCGCAAAAGTTCCAATGTCGAAGGGGGGTGACTCGATCATCCCAGGGCGTTTTTGAAGTTTGCATAAAATGGAAGATTTTTGACCATTCCTGAAAATTCACCAAACTCGACACCGGAATAAGCGGCGTAGCAGCCCGCAACAAATTCCCTGAGATTGAATGCCCGCGATGGACGTTGATTCGCTTTAAAGAAAAACTGCGGTAAACGGTACTGCAGCCGGTGGGATTCGGCGATTTCGTTATAGACCGGCCAGATATAGTTTTGCGCCAAATGATTTTGGAAGTTCACAGGATTTTTGGTGATAAATTCCAGCCCGCAGTGCGCGGCGAGCATTGCACTCATTTCGATGAACACCGGGCCGGTGGGGTGATTGATCGTGTAGAGGCATGGTTGAACCCGAAGCATCTCAAGAAACATCGGGCCGAATTTTACATCGCAATTTCGATCCCGCTGCAAAAGCTCAGCGGTGGAACTCTGATACATTCCCAGAAAACCAATTTTCTCATAATTCGCGCCGTTGAACAGCGCGACGCAATCATCAACCGAACGTTGTTCAGCGTAGCCGAAAAGCACGAGCTTGCTATGATAATCGCCAAAAAACCCCGCGATACGCTGCCCCATGGGGCCGATGTACGTCATATCCGGGTGCAAACCGTTAAAATGGATGTTGGTGAAAGTTACCAACTTGTTGCCGAAATGAGCGCGGAGGGCCGATGTCGAAACCTTATCAAAATGATCCGCCAAATTGAATGAAAGAACAAATAGTGTTTCATCACCGGCTAAACAGCCGTCAATTTTTTCGGCCATGTGCGAGTGGCCCAAAGACGAAATATCAATAAAATCCGCAGCGGCATGCGGTACACCTGTAGCCAAAGCTTCGGCAAGTGGAAGACAATGACAATTCGCAATTACAAATAACGTGGTTTGATGTGGAATTCCGGACTCCATGGAAGACTTTATGCCACATCTGCGAGGGCAAATGTGGATAGCGACCCTGAATATAGCCCCTAACGTATTTTTGGTTGATTTTCAAGAACGAAAAAATTCAATTTGCAAATTTGAATAAAGTGGTAAAAAGAGACCATGTTGTTTACCTATTGGACCGGACAAGCGGCGCAGCAGCAGCCACCCTCTGTATCAGCCTGGCAAGCGAGATATCCGGAATTTCGGATGTTCGGCGATGCCGACGTTCTGCCGCTTATCAAGTCCGAATTCCTCCGAGACCTTTATTTGCAAATCAGAATTCCAGCTTGCAAATCCGATATTGCTCGCCTGCTTTTACTTCAGGCGCATGGCGGTTTATACGTGGATTCTCATGTCGGCCCGGGAAATGGAGATCGATTAGTCGAAACCCTTATCGCACTTGCGAATTTTGAGGTCATTCTGTTCGAAAAAAAATGGGAACGTAAAGAGCTCGGGGATTTACAGTTAATGAATGGCGCGATGGCAGCCAGGAGGAATACCCCTGTACTAGATCTGCTGATCGACAGCGCTTTCAATAATCTTGATAATCAAAGAAAGGCTGAACGAGAAACGCCGGGCTACGTTCCCTATAATATATTTGTCCTCACCGGCGCATGGGATATTTCGCTGCGTATTTTTGACCGTTCAATAAAACCTTACAAAATCAGACCGAGGTTTTTTGACATCGTTTTTCTGCACGAAATGAATGAACATATCGACCCAGGTTTTCGGCTCTATGAATTCTATGGTTATCGAAAGCCAGGGGATCATTGGAGCGAGCGGCAATCTTCAGAGCGGCTTTTTTGCCGAGAATTCCTAAGCCTATCAGAGAGATAAGGCCACATCAACCGATGGAGTTTTCGTGCGATATATCGCTAGCGCCCAACAAAGCGTCCGTTAAGGATGGCAGCATGACATACCCTTTCAAACGGTCCTCTCGATTTATTCGTGAGCCGATTATATCCAACACAATTCTAGCGGTTTGGTTTTTTGGAAGACAATTGACATCGGACGGTTTCAAACAATAGGTGATCAGCCTCCAATCAACGAACGATCCAAAACCGTCTTCATAAAACCACGTCAACAATTTCCGCGCCGACGCGGCACTCAAAATATATCCATCGGCTCCTGGTGCATTATCGCTTTCAGCAAATTGCATCATTGCATCCAAACATGGTAAAAATTTTCGTTCTGATGCCGGGTTCGCCGTTCTCAAGCTTTCTTTAACCATTCGACCGTTGACAAAACACACGTCAGAATCGACCGGAATTTTCAGATCTTCAAAAGTCCATGGAGCGGAAAACAGAGGAATCGCGTCATCTTCCAAAATCAGCGCGTGATTGATTTCGTCAGCGACCATCCGTTCCCAAACAGCTATGTGACTCAGCGAGGCACCTAGCGCGCCCCGGCCGGCCGATGAAAGCTCCCTTGTAGTTAACAATTTTTCGCCAATTCTTGGTATTGTGCTGCCACGGCAAGCGGAAATCCGCACATAACCCTGAAGTTTTTCTTGAAAAGCTTCGGAAAAATTAGACATCCGCGAAGTATTTTCATCTAAATTTATGACATAGACTTCGAATTTTTTCGATAGGGCATGCGAAACAGACAATTCAATATGCTCCTTCTAAGTTCCCGAAGCGACGCCGGCTAAAGGATTAGGTAACTGCAAAAGGCAATTCGAGCGGCACGAAACTTGGCGCATAAGTCTTCAAACTCATAGAGCCACCCTCGCCGTCTCGCGCCACAAACCCGGCTGCCTGCGCGCGCTGGCCGAATGCCGCCAGGGCTTCACGCAAATCCGCGCATTCTTCATCCAGCCCGCCCAGCTTTTCCCATGCCGCGCGGCGCAGCGCGAAGCATTCCGCCCCCGGACCCAGCACCGCCAGTTCCGGCTGCTTTTCAAACGCCGCAAGCCCCTGCATCCATCCGCCGGGCGGTTGTGTGGCCGCCGCCAGAAACACCGCAATCCCCGCAGCGCCCAGGCGCACCGCATCGTTGCAGCGCGCCGCCGCCGTGCCGGGCAGGCTGGCGTAGCGCAGGTTTTGCACAACCGATGGCAGCAGCGCCGCCTCGTCGCAATTGCCGTCATCCAGCAGAAAAACCTCCGCCTTCGCCGCGCCTAACGCGCTGGCCACTGCGCGCAACGCATTGTAAGCCGATTCCACTGTGCCGCCGGACTCGATAAACACGCTTATCTCCGGCGCAGCACAGGGCGGCAGCACAATCGGTGCAAGGCCCGTAATCTCCGCCGCAGCGGCTTTCACGCTTTTGCCCGGGGCCGCGCCAGATGCGAGATTAGCAAAAAAATCGCCCACAGTTTTGAACAATTCGTAGGCGGCGCGCTCATCCGCCGCCCCGCGCTGCTCAAGCGCTGCAATCGTGGCGTTCAACAGCCGAATATCACTTTCCAGGGAAGCAATCTTGCCCATCGCATCCACAACCGTTTTCTGGCGGAAGACCCGCGGCTCCGGCAGCGCCTGGCCAGAGTATTTGTCGCGCGCCGTAATCGTCACGTCGCGCGGCATTGCCAGAACGCTATAAGGCAGCGGCCAGCTGAAGCCGTAGCAGCCATCGCCTTTGCCCGCGTTGGCCACATCCGCGCGGTAAAGCCCGGCGATTGCCGTGCCGGCAACATGGCCATCTACCAATAGCTCAACCTCCACCCGCGCCTCCGGCTGCTCCGGATACCAGGCCCAACCCAGCACATGCGCGTCGGATATTTTTTCCAACCAGCCGCTAACGGGGCCGGGCGAGCCGAGCCGGTGCACGCCATTGGCCACCGCCACGGCTTGTCCGTGCGCGCGCAAGGCGAACTCATGCTCCGCGCCATCGAACAAAGTGCGGGGCAGCATGAACTCAAAAACCAGCCGGGCGTTCGCCTCATCAGCCTCGGCAAGCGTGGCCCCGAGCAAACGTCCATCCGCCAGCAGTTCGATATTTGCCTGCCCGGATTCGGTGGCATCTATCCAGCCAGTGACCAACCGCCCGGATACCGCCTCAATGCCCCCTTTTAGCTCCGCCATGCTACCCTGCCTGTACGCCCAGCTTATGGGAATAAGCGGTTTCCAGGGTTTGGGCCAGCACACGCGCGCCCATTTCCAATGAAAGTTCCTCCCGCACGAAAGCCTGACCATTTACGGAAAGCTGATTCCACAGCGCCTCGTCCCGGTAGGCCCGCAACACTTCCGCGACGAATTTGTTGGGCGAATCGGCGACAAGGATGTCGCGCCCATGCTCCAGCCCCGCGCCTTCTACCCCCACATGGGTAGAGACGATAGGGATGCCGTAGGACATGGCGGATGCTACCTTGCCCTTCACCCCCGCGCCAGCGCGCAACGGGCAGACGAATACGCGGCAGGCATCGAACAAATCCCGCAAATCCTCGACCATACCGGCGATAATGATATCGTCACGAGCCAGGGCCTGAACTTCTTCCGGCATAAAGGAGCCCGCAATGACAAACCGGATGCCCGGCTCGGCTTTACGCAAAATAGGAAAAATCTTTTGCACAAAATACAGCACGGCGTCGATATTTGGCGGGTGCCGGTAGCCGCCGAGGAAGCAGATGTCCCGCCGCGCGCTGAATGGCACTTCGGTGCCGAAAAGCTCGAACATCAGCGGCCAGAGCGAGACGGGGCAGCCGGGCGCGGCTTCGGCCAAAATCTCTTGCTCCAGGCTGGAATGCGTAATTGTGCAATCCACCTGGCCGATCACGCCTAGTTCCCGCGCCTTCATGTTTTCGGCGGCGAGCGCCAGGTCCGCGTCATCGGTCAGCGCGGCGGTGCGCTCCATGCGTAGGTAATGCAGGTCCGCAACGTGAAACAATGCCGCCGCCTGCGGGGCATACGCGCGGATAATCGGCAGGCATTGTTCCATCACGCTTGGCCGATAAACCATCACGGCGTCGAACTGCGCGCCGTAGCGCTGCATATAGGCCTCGAAGCCAAGCTCATAGGGCGCATAGGCGCAATCGACGCCCATTGCCTGCAAGGCGGTGGTGTATTTGGGCTGAAACAGCCAGTTATCCTGCGGCACGAAATGGGTTTTATAACCCAACATTATACAGGTTTGCAGCGCGAGGTAAGTCTGCACCGAGCCCGCGTCCTGGTCCGGCGTTGGTATCGAGACATCCACTACGAGAATCCGCTTGTGCACGTCCCGCTCACGCTCAAAATACTGCGCCTGCCCCCATGGCCGATGCGAGCTTAAATGCTCGCGCCAGCGCAGGTACAGCTTTTTAGAGTTGATAAGCTGATACGCCTTGGCGCCGCTTCTGGTGTCGAAACCGGAGGTTTTGCCTTCGTAATGCACAATGCGCGACTGCGGCTGAAACCATACTTCCCGGCCTGTCTTCCGCACCCGCAGAGCGAGATCGACATCCTCGCAATAGGCCGGGTTGAAATAGGCATCGAAACCGCCAAGCTGCCGCCAAAGCTCCGTGGGCAGCGCGATGGAACAGCCGGAGACGTAGTCCACCTGCCGCGCGTAGGAATATTGCGGACGGTTGGGATCGTCGCCACGGCCATAATTCCACGCCCTTCCGTCGCGCGCGACAATCCCGCCCGCTTCCTGCAAGCTCCCATCCGGGTAATGCAGCTTGGAGCCCACAAGCCCCGCTTGCGGCCAGCGCGCGAAGCTGGCGATCAGCGCATCCAGCCAACCGTCCACGACGCGCGTGTCGTTATTCAGCATCACCAGGAATTTTCCACGCGCCAGTGCCGCGCCCGTGTTGCAAGCCGCGATGAAACCTGCGTTTTTCAGCTGGCAATGGTAACGGATGCTAGAAATCAGCGGGAGATAAAGTGCGGATTCATCCAACGAACAATCATCTATGACGATAATCTCAAAAGGATGAATGGTTTTGTGGCGCAGAAGGCTGTCGATGGCGTTCAACGTATAGGCAAGCTGGCCATAAACAGGGATGATGATTGAAACTTCGGGCGATTCAGGCCTGGGCAGCGCATTCAGTGATTCGGTAGCCGCAAAAAAATCCGGCGCGCCGCCTTCCAGGCCGAACCGGGCGAGAAACGCCTGGCCTTTGCGCCCTTCCAGCACGACAGCGTCATCCGGGCGAATATCGTAGAGCCAAAGCGCATCGGCCTGGCAGCGTTCGTCGTCAGCCAGCTTCCATTCGTGCTTCGTGCGCGGCACGTCAAAATCCGGTCCGCCGCTCATTTGCTGGGACAAGGAAGCAATCAAATCAGCCCGCAACGCAGCCTTTTCACGCTCGAGGACGTGGAGCCGCCCATCCAGCGCCGAAAGCCGGTCAACCAGCCCAACGGCAAATTCCCGCGAGACGGGTGAAGAAAAATTGGAAGACAATGAGCGGACCAAATCAAAAAATCTTCCTTCATGCTACGATCAAACCCTAAACCTTTCAATAGTTTAATCTTCGCGCTTGCGGCGCGGGGCCGGAGCAACCAAAATGCGCCGATGGCAGTTCTGGGAGAAGCAGCTCTCGACGCAGACGGCGTGTTGCACGGCTGGTGCTGGAATCCAGCACATCCGGCGGAGCGCCGCGCGATCGAAATCCTCATCGATGGTCGAACCGCCGCGATGCTGGTTGCATCACGTTTCCGGGAAGACCTGCGGTTTCGCAAATACGGCGACGGCTACCACGGCTTCAGCGTCACGCTTACCAGGCATATTGCCATGGCTTCGCGGCACTCGGTTTTAAGTGCACGCGACCGCGAAACCGGATTCACTTTTTGGCAAAAAGGTTTCGGCGAATTTGCGATACCCGAGGATCTCGATACCCGCCTGGATAGGCTGCGGGCCTCAACCAGTGCAGGCGCGCGTTCCTCCGGCTTCGCGCATTCAGGCGATAAAACGGCTCGCCTTTCCAATGCTTTCAGCCAGCTTTCTGGTATCCTGCAAGCCCGCGCTGGCAAGCCTGCCCCACAGGCGCCACAGCCTGCGTTTGCCCTGCCCCGCCTCGCTTCCCCTGCGCTCAGCGTAATTTTGGATGCAAGCGGCGATGCCACCGCACTAGAGCTAATCCGGCAGCTTCGCCTCTCAGTCCCCGCGTTGCACCGGGCAGGGGCAGAGGTTATTTTAGCAGACGATGGCGTCGACTCACAAACAGCGAAGCTGCAAACGCAGGCCCAAAACCTCCGATACATATTGTCCCCGGGCGCTACCCTCGCCGCCCGCCGCAACGCCAGCGCCGCGGTGGCGCGCGGTAATACGCTCGTTTTTATCAAGCCCGGCCAAGGCGGCCTGCTTGGCCTTAGCGAAACGCCTCCGGAGCGCATCGTCGTATCTGGCGCAATTGCCGGCGCTATCCGCCGCACTGCGCCATCCTTTGCGGGCAGCATAACCCCACTTCCATCCGCCGCCCCGCCTGGCTTCATGCTGGCCATGCCGCGCGGCCTCATCCAGACCTATGGCAAGTTTGACACCACGGTCGATGATGACAACGGGCTGGATATTCTGGACTGGGTGCTGCGCGCAGCCAGCAATGGCGCGGAGATTACCGCTTGGCGCGGTTCAGAATCACCCATCGCACCCGCTCCATCGCCCGATATAGCCGCCGGCCGCCGCTTCGCCGAGCGCTGGATCATGGGAGCCGCCGCGCCCGCGCTCGCTTGACGAACCCGCCGCACCCTGAATTATTTGATAGGGGCTGATTCACGACTACATTGAATCGCTGGCACGATTCCATGTAATCGATCAGACCCTAACGCCATCATGGGCGCAACATCGTATCGGGGTATGCCAGTGGATTTTGATCTTTTCGTAATCGGCGGCGGTTCAGCCGGGGTGCGCTGCGGGCGCATCGCGGCGGGCTATGGCGCACGGGTCGGCATCGCTGAGGAACGGTTCTGGGGCGGCACCTGCGTGAACATCGGCTGCGTGCCGAAAAAATTCATGGTCATGGCAGCGGAGTACGGCAACGCGGCGGATGATGCGCGGGCTTTTGGCTGGAACATCGCCAAGGGAATGCATGACTGGGCCACGCTGATTACCGCCAAGGACCGTGAGATCGCCCGGCTGAATGAGACTTACAAGCGGCTGCTGGAGCAAGCGGGTGCGACAATCTTCGAAGCGCCTGCGACCTTCATCGACGCGCATACGCTCGATGTCGGCGGCAAGCGCGTCACTGCCGAGCGTATCGTGATCGCAACCGGCGGCCACCCCACGCGCCCGGACATCCCCGGTGCCGATCTCGCCATCGTGTCCGACGATGCGTTTTACTTGAAGGAAATGCCCAAGCGCATCGCCATTATCGGCAGCGGCTATATCGGCGTGGAATTTGCGGGTATATTTTCAGGGCTGGGTGCCGAGACGCATCTGGTCTATCGCCAGCCCTTGCCCTTGCGCGGGTTCGATGAGGACATGCGCCTCGGCCTCGCCGAAGCGATGAATGAGAACGGCATCATTCTGCACCCGGATACGGTGCCGAAAAGCATTACAGCCAATGGCGATGCTCGCTGCCTCACGTTATCCGACATGACCGTTCTCGATGTTGACCTCGTGTTCTTCGCAACCGGACGCATCCCCAACGTCGCGGGCCTGAACCTGGAAGCCGCCGGTGTGGAAACCAACACGGACGGAGCGGTGAAAGTGGACATCAAGCTTGCCACAACCGCGCCGCATATCTTCGCCATCGGTGACGTGACCGACCGGCTTAACCTGACGCCCGTTGCCACCGCCGAGGGCCATGCCGTGGCCGACACGCTGTTCGGCAATAACCCGCGCACCATAAGCCTGGACAACGTACCGACAGCGGTATTTTCCATCCCGCCCATCGGGACTGTGGGCCTGACCGAAGCGCAGGCCGCCAAGCGCGGCGAGGCCAAGGTGTTCCTCACCCGCTTTACGCCGATGCGCCACAACATCACCGGCCGCATCCGCAAAACGCTGATGAAGGTGATCGTCGATGCCGCGACAGATAGGGTCATCGGCGCGCATATGCTGGGGGAGGACGCGCCCGAAATCCTGCAGGGCATCGCGGTCGCCGTTACCGCAGGCGCCACCAAAGCGGATTTCGACCGCACCATCGGCATTCACCCCACAGCGGCGGAGGAGTTTGTTACCCTGCGCACACAAACCAGGATTGTCGGACAAGACCGCCCGCCCGAGTAGCGCGGCGGCCCAATTCGCGCGATAATCCAGGGTGCGAAGATTTGGAGAGCTTATGGATACGATCACCCCAGCCCAAACCACCTCCGGCTGGAATCCCGCAAGCTGGCGCGATTGCCCGATCCGCCAAGTGCCGAGCTATCCGGACGCGAGCCGCTTGGCAGCGATGGAAGCGCGGCTGACCCGCTTTCCACCGCTGGTGTTCGCGGGCGAGGCGCGGCGGCTGAAGGCGCAGCTTGCCCTGGCGGCTTCCGGCCAGGCTTTTGTGCTCCAGGGTGGGGATTGCGCGGAGAGCTTCGGCGATTTCACGGCGAACGTCATCCGGGACACCTTCCGCGTGCTGCTGCAAATGGCGGTGGTGCTTACCTTCGGCGGCGCGATGCCGGTGGTTAAGCTCGGCCGCATGGCCGGGCAGTTCGCCAAGCCGCGGTCCTCAGACACCGAGACCATCGGCGGCGAGACCCTGCCCTCCTATCGCGGGGATATTATCAACGGACCGGATTTTTCTGACGAGGCGCGCATCCCGGACCCGGCACGAATGGAGTTCGCCTATTTCCAGTCCGCCGGCACGCTCAACCTGCTCCGCGCCTTCGCCTCCGGCGGATATGCCGATCTGCACGAGGTGCACCGCTGGAATCTCGATTTCGTCGCCCGCTCGCCGCTGGCAAACCGCTACCAGGACCTGGCCGTCCGCATCGATGAGACGCTGAACTTCATGGCCGCCTGTGGCCTCACCAGCATCTCCGCGCCGCAAATCCGCGAGACGGATTTTTACACGAGCCATGAGGCGCTGTTGCTGCCCTATGAGCAGGCGCTCACCCGCGTGGATTCCACCTCCGGCGACCCTTACGCATGCTCGGCGCATTTCCTCTGGATCGGCGACCGCACCCGGCAGCTTGATGGTGCGCATGTCGAATTCATGCGCGGCATCCGCAACCCAATCGGCATGAAAGTCGGGCCTTCAATGCAGGAGGACGATCTGCTCCGGCTGATCGAGCGGTTGGACCCGGAAAATGAGCCGGGGCGGCTGACGCTTATCGCCCGCATGGGCGCGGACAAAGTGGCGGAAAAGCTCCCGCCATTGCTGCGCGCGGTGAAACGCGCCGGGCGCGCGCCGGTCTGGCTGTGCGACCCAATGCACGGCAATACCGTCACCACCGCGCAAAAAGTCAAAACCCGCCGGTTTGATTCTATCGTTGCGGAATTGAAGAGCTTTTTCGACAGCCATGCCGCTGAAGGCACAATCCCCGGCGGCGCGCATGTGGAAATGACTGGCCAGGACGTGACTGAATGTGTCGGCGGCGCGCATGGGCTTTCGGAGACCGACCTTGGCAGCCGTTACGAAACGTTTTGCGACCCACGGCTAAATGCCGAGCAATCGCTGGAACTGGCGTTTCTCATCGCCGAGGAGATGAAAACCCGCCGCGCCCGTGCTTAAAATAGCCATTGCCCAGATCAATCCGCATGTCGGGGCGATTGAGAAAAACGTCGCCGCCATCCGCGCCGCGCGGGCGCAAGCCGCCGCCATGGGCGCGGACCTCGTCGTCACGCCGGAACTCTCTATCTCAGGCTATCCGCCGGAAGACCTCGTGCTCAAGCCCGCTTTCGTCACCGCCTGTGAAGCCGCCGCCGAAGCCCTGGCGCTGGAGACCGCTACCGGCCCCGGCCTTATCATCGGCACGCCCTGGCTCGACGGCCTGAAATTGCACAACGCGGCCTTTGTGCTCGATGGCGGCAAGATCATTGCCCGCCGCGCCAAGCACGAGCTCCCCAATTACGGCGTGTTCGATGAGAAGCGCGTGTTCGCCCCCGGTCCTGCCCCCGGCCCGGTCGTACTCCGGGGCTTCCGGCTTGGCCTGATGATCTGCGAAGATTGGTGGTTCCCCGATGTTGCCGAAACGCTCGCGGAATCCGGCGCCGAGTGCCTGTTGTCCATCAACGGCTCCCCGTTCGAGGGCGGCAAGCAAACCCGGCGCATCACGCTGGCGGTTGAGCGTGTGGTGGAAACCGGCCTGCCCTATATCTTCGCGGCACTCACTGGCGGGCAAGATGAGATCGTGTTCGACGGTGCCTCCTTCGTACTGAACGCTGACCGCACGCTCGCCGTGCAGATGCCGGTATTCGAGGAATCCGTCACCCTCACCACGTGGGCGCGCCGCGATGGCATTCTCGTCTGCGAACCGCAGCCATTGCCCCCAGAGCCGGACCGCCTGGCGCAGATCTATAGCGCCATGATGCTTGGCCTGCGCGATTATGTGAACAAAAACGGCTTTCCCGGCGTCGTGCTGGGGCTTTCGGGTGGCATCGATTCCGCTATCTCCGCCGCCGTCGCCGCCGATGCTTTGGGCGCGGCGCGCGTCCACGCCGTCATGCTGCCTAGTCCCTACACCTCCGCGCACTCGTTGGAAGACGCGGCGGCCTGCGCGGAAATGCTGGGCATCGGCTACGAGACCATCCCGATTTCCGGCGCGATGGAGGCCTTTTCTACCGCCCTTGCCCCCAGCTTTGCCGGCAAGCAGCCGGACATCACGGAGGAGAACATTCAGTCCCGCGCACGCGGGCTTATCCTCATGGCGCTGTCCAACAAGTTTGGCCACATGCTGCTAACCACCGGTAACAAGTCGGAAATGTCAGTCGGCTACGCCACGCTGTATGGCGACATGTGCGGCGGATTTTCCGTGCTGAAGGATGTTTACAAAACCACGGTGTTCGAGCTTTGCCGCTGGCGCAACACCCATACGCCGCCCGGCGCGCTGGGGCCGCGCGGGGCCGTGATGCCGGAGCGCATCATCACCAAACCACCCTCCGCCGAGCTGAAACACAACCAGACGGACCAGGATTCACTGCCGCCCTACGATATTCTGGACGGCATCTTGTTCCGCCTGGTTGAGGGCGAGGCCAGCATCGACGAGGTTGTGGCCGATGGCTACGACCGTGCCACCGTGCTGCGCGTGTGGAAATTGCTCGACCGGGCGGAATACAAGCGCCGCCAGGCCCCGCCGGGGGTAAAGATCACCCCGCGCGCCTTCGGGCGAGACCGGCGCTACCCGATGACAAACGGATTCACCAATCTTATCAAATAACAGCATCACGCAAAAAACTGGGGCCAACCCCCTGCCCTTTCCTGCAATATCCGCTATTAAACCCTTTGGCCCGCTTACCCGCGGAGCCTTAAAACTCGGGCCAAACCCGGATTGCCACTTTGACGAAGGGTTTGCCTATGCCTGTGCCGTATTCCACCGAAGACCTTGAGAAGGTTTTTGACTCGCGCATCCTCACCAGCAGCCGATTCCTGGCGGAGATGACGGATGTAACGCTGGAAGACGACACCATCACGGGTACTAACCAGCTTGGGCCGAAATGGGTCACGAAAATCACCCCCGTCGCGCATGGCAGGCGGGTTTCCTTCGCGGAGCGCGAGTGCAGCTGCGGTGAATCCAAATGCAAGCATCTTGCTGCCACGGCGCTGAAGGCGCTTGAGCGCTTCCCCGTATTGCGAGTCGCCGCGCCGAAATCGTTGATCGATACCATCATCCCAGCGCGTGACCGGCCATTTCCGCCACCGCCCACCCGTATGCGGCCAACAGGCCGCCGCGCCCGCGCCGCGCAAATCGCGCCTCTTTTGCCGGAAGCGCCGGAGCCGGACGCAACCGTGCTGGAACGCCCGGCCACCCCGGTGCTGCGCCTGCGCCGCCTGCATGGCCCGGACGAGTTCGGGCGGCAGCGGATGATCGACGTGCTGACGCTGGATTTCGACTATGGCGGCGTGCGGGTCGATGGCGCTGACGAGGCCCAGTTCATCCGCATCAAAGCCGGCGGCAACATCGCCTTCATCCGACGGGACACGGCGGCGGAAGCCGCGGCGCTGGATGTGCTCCGCCCCGACGGCTTCGTGCAGATGCGCGTGGCCGACGGCAAATCCACCCGTGGCCAGCGGGTTCTGGTGTTCCGGGGCGAGACCGCTTCCGCGCAGTGGCATCATTTCGTCGCCGTGCGCGTGCCGGAGCTTTCGGCATTGGGCTGGCAAAGCAGCATCGACGCGAATTTCGGCCCCCAACTCGCCGAAAATATCGGCAATCTCGACGTGCAGGTTGAGGACGGCGACAAAGGCACGTTCTCGCTGGAATTCGGCATCGAGATCGACGGCGTCCGCCACCCGCTCCTGCCGATCCTTGAGCATCTGCTCGCCCGTGGCGGCATCGACGCCGCGCAGATCGTGGGCGATGAGCTGATCACCAGCATGGATGATGGCCGCGTCATCAAGCTTCCTGCCGAGCGCATCCGCCGCCTGCTCGCCGTCATGGGCGACTTGATCGAAGCCGCGGGCCGCACCGCTGAAAAAGCTTTGGTTCTGCCGGTGGGCGCCGCCGCGACCGTGCTGGAACTCGAAGACGTGCTGACCACGAGTTGGCAGAACGCCGCCGCTATCGAGGCCTATGTCGAGCGCTTCCGGGGCGAGCCGGAGATCATTCCCGTACTGGTGCCGGATACGTTCAAAGGCGATCTGCGTCCCTACCAGCAACACGGCGTGGACTGGTTGCAGCATCTCGCCTCCCATGGCCTCGGCGGCTTCCTCGCCGATGACATGGGCCTCGGCAAAACCGCCCAAACCATCGCGCATATCTGCGTGGACCAGGCGGAAGGCCGGCTTACCGCCCCCGCGCTCATCGTCGTCCCCACCAGCCTGGTTGCGAACTGGACCGCCGAGCTTTCCAAATTCGCACCGCATTTGAAAGTTGTGATTTTGCATGGGCTAGAGCGGCACGAGCGCCGCGAAAAGCTTGATAACATCCATGTCGTCATCACCACCTATACCGTGCTCACCCGCGATATCGAGGAGATGAAGCAACTCCCCTGGCATATCGTCGTGCTGGACGAGGCGCAGGCGGTTAAAAGCCCGGAAGCACGCGCCACCCGAGCCGTGTGTCAGCTCAACACCACGCACCGGCTCTGCCTCTCCGGCACGCCGATCGAGAACAATCTCGACGAGCTATGGTCGCAATTCGCCTTCCTTATGCCCGGCCTGCTGGGCGACAGGCGCGGCTTCACCAAGCGCTTCCGCACGCCGATTGAGAAGAACGGTGACCCGGTCGCCCGCGCTTCGCTCATCCAGCGCATCCAGCCGTTCATCCTGCGCCGCACGAAGTCCGAGGTTGCGACCGAGCTGCCGCCGAAACACACCATCTTGCGGCGCATTACCTTGGCCCCGGACCAGCGCGAGCTTTACGAGACGATTCGCGGCACGCTCTACGAGACCGTGCGCGAGCAAATGGCCGAACGCACGCTGGCGCAAAGCCGCGTCATCGTGCTGGATGCGCTGCTCAAGCTCCGCCAGGCCTGCTGCGACCCGCGCTTGGTGAAGCTAGGCGCCAACCGCGGCACGGAAAGCTCGGCGAAGCTCGAAGACCTGCTGGAGATGATCAACGAACTCATCCCCGAAGGCCGCCGCATTCTGCTGTTCTCGCAATTCACCTCGATGCTCGACCTCATCAAGCCGCGTTTGGTTGAGGCTGGCGTTCCCTTCGTGGAACTGCGCGGCGACACGCGCGACCGCGCAACACCGGTCAACCGGTTCGAGGCTGGTGAAGTGCCGCTATTCCTCATCTCGCTCAAAGCCGGTGGGCGCGGGCTTAACCTCACCTCCGCCGACACGGTGATTCATTACGACCCGTGGTGGAACCCGGCGGTGGAAAACCAAGCATCCGACCGCGCGCACCGCATCGGCCAGACGAAATCGGTCTTCGTCTATAAGCTCATTGCCATGGATACGGTGGAGGAACGGATTCTGGAGTTGCAAGAGCGCAAGGCCGAGCTTGCAAGCATTGCCTTCTCGGAGAGCGGCGGCATGGCGTTCAATGCCGAGGACATCAACTTCCTGTTCGGCAGCGATGCGGAACAGGAAGCCGAAGCGGCTTAAAGAAGGTGGAATTTCGGTAGTGGTCTATTTGAATTTCTGGTCATGATCGAAGTCGCGGCCCAACTAGACGAAGGGCGTCACGCTATCTCCCGAACGGGACGCCGACCAATGTGAGCCGAAAACACTGTCTATGGCCATTCCCTGTGGCAATCCCGTGTAAAGCATTACACACGAGGTATTGCTATGAGTCGCCATCCAACGACACCACTTTCCGCCAAGCCGCGTGACCCCCTCCTTTGTTCGGGACGCGTTCAATTACCCCTTGGTCCCGCAGCTTGTAAAACTCCTTCTTTACGGCATTCTCAGACTTGATCCCAGTTAGCTGGCGAGCCTGGGTGTTCGTAATCTCAGGATGATCTGCAAGGAACGACATGATTGCCTCCGTTGGCAGCGCCAAGGGAGCATGCCGGATCGTGACTTTAATGTAGTTGCCGGTCTCTTCGATGATGGGGGGCTTTAGCTTCCACTCCTTCATCTTCTGGAAGACTGTATTTAACCCCTCGCCCATGTCCTTGTTCGGGGCATCGCGATACCGGTTGAGGCAACGCACTAGCTTCGAATTTCGGGAGAAGCGGGCGTCCAAAATGTTGTCGACCCGAACATAGCCAGGCAATCTCCCGAGACTGGTGATCTCAATGCGGTCATTGAAGATGGTCACATGTACGTCGTCAGAGATCGAGTAGTCGCGGTGTACGATGGCGTTTACGAAAACCTCCCAAATAGCCTCCGGCGGATATCCCTGCTTCTCTGTCCCTTTACCAACCCACATGGAGATGCCATTAAGGATAGAGGTGATTTTATCCACGGCCTCGTGGATCAACTGGTAAGCGGGTCCTTCGATATAGTGGGATTCCTTAAGATGATCCCGCTCCGGATTGTCCTCGCGCGTTTCATATCGAGAAATTCGAACGCCGCATTTCCGAGGCAGCATGGCCGATGGATTGTCGCCAAAAAGCAAAATGCCAGCGACCATTGGCGTCCAATCTTTGGCGTCCACGAGATGCTGATTGACGACATAGTCTAACGGATCAGTTGAAGGCGAGTAGTCGGCCAAGAAAAACTTTAGCTCCTTTGCGTCGGCAATCTGTTCAGGATTGAGGCCCGGAAGCTTCATGTTTTCATAAGAGCGTGCACCCTTGGCGAAACCCAACTCCGTGATTTGCTCGGGCATCAACGGAAGGGATTGGGCACCGGCGCGCTGGTAAACCTTGCCATCGGCCGTTCTGTTCACGTCGGCGCTTCGTTCCAAAAAGATATGCAGAACGAAAGTGTCCCGATTATCGGCTTTCAAAAACTCGTAGCGTGCATCGACAGAGGGGTTAAGCTGATGAATAGCTTGTAGGTGGCCATTGAATTGCTCAACTGTCTTATAGCCGCTCCATCGCTTCGCAGGATCAGGCTCGTCTTTATCATCTGCAATCCCAACGACGACTTCGCCTCCATCGGCGTTCGCGAAAGCAACTACGATCTTTTGTAGCTTCTGACCGGATATCATCAAAGCCTTTCGATCGAAAAAATGTCCCTCGGCACGCCGACAGAGCACCAGAGCGTCATTCTCTGAAATCTTACGTTCCTTCACCGGGCCCCTCACTTAAAACGCGTGTATAACGAATGCATCGGCTAGAAACATTTTCAAAGCAAACATTCTGCTTCAAGCCCGCTTTTAAGCACCTTTTAATCGTCTAATTTTCGAAGGCTGTCGCTATGAACTAGACCGACAGATAGCACCCATTTGCGGAAATTCAGAATTAAGCATTCCGAATTTCCTCTATCCTAAATTCCCTACGCCGCCCGCGAAAAATTCCGCTTCTCGCCATATTGCGGGCGTTTTGGTTTCCGCACGATCATGTCCGGGTGGCGCTGTGGCTTTTTGGCCGGCTGGGCATGGGCCGGGCGGACTCCGCTGGCGACGTTCATCTTAACGCCGGTCAGTTTCTCGATCGAGTTGAGATATGTCAACTCGGTTGCATCGCATAACGCAACGGCAATGCCCTTGGCGCCGTTACGCGCGGTGCGGCCAATACGGTGTACATAGCTTTCCGGCTCGTTCGGCAGTTCGTAGTTGATCACGTGGGAGACGCCCAACACGTCGATACCCCGCGCTGCCAGGTCGGTTGCCACCAGCACCCGCACATTGCCCGCGCGGAAATCTTCCAGCGCGCGCTGGCGTGCGTTCTGCCCGAGGTTGCCATGCATCGCGGTGGCGGAGATTTTTTCGGCATTGAGCTGGATTGCAACACGGTCCGCGCCGCGCTTGGTGCGGGTGAACACTATGGCGCGCGTCATTGCAGGGTCCCGTAGCATGGAACTCAACAGGTGCTTTTTGCCCGATGCATCCACGAAATGCACGTGCTGCTCGACCAGGATCGGCGTCGTGGCAACGTTCTCGATGGTAACACGGGTCGGCTCACGCAAAAGCCCTTCGGCTAGATGCGCGATCTCCTTCGGCATGGTGGCGGAGAACAATGCCGATTGCCGACGCGCGGGCAACGCCGAAACAACTTTGCGGATGTCCGGCATGAAGCCGAGGTCCAACATACGGTCGGCCTCGTCCAGCACGAAGAACTGGCACTGGTCGATCAGCAGGTTGCGCGTGCTCATCAGGTCGCAGATGCGCCCCGGCGTGCCGACCACGATATCCGCGCCGCGCGACATGCGGTTGACCTGGCCGGAGCGGCCAACGCCGCCGACGATCAGCACGGTGTTGAGTGCCAAGCCGGTGCCGAACTTGCGAAACTCCTGCTCGATCTGCACCGCGAGTTCGCGCGTGGGCGAGAGGATGAGCGCGCGGGTGGCGAAGCGGCGCGGGCGCAGCGGGTTGGCGGCCATCTGCTGCAAAATGGGCAGCGCGAAAGCGGCGGTTTTGCCGGTTCCGGTCTGGGCGATACCCAGCACGTCCTTGCCGGCCAAGCCCGCGGGTAGCGCGCCAGCCTGAATGGGGGTTGGGTGTATGAACCCGCTGTTTTTCAGCGCCTGTAGAATAGGTGCTGCAAAGCCAAGGGATTCAAAAGTAGTTTGCGTCATAAACATAAGTCTCCGGCGCCACAGAGATGCCTCTGGGCGATAATGTCCGGTTTCCACGCGCGATTTTGGAGTGGACGGGTAAGATAATGCCCGGGAGGGCGTCCCCGCCCCAATAGACAAACTGACCGCCAAGGCCGGAAGAATCCGGTCGCGCATTCGCGGTCAACACGCGGCTTATGCCCATGTTGCACCGCAAAACGCAAGTTCTGATTTGCAGGGCTGCTAAGCTAATCCCCCGCCGCCGGGTGCAGGCTGTTGAGCCGCGCCGGGGTCTTCTGCCTTGCCGGAACCGCCACGGTTTTCTCAACCCGTGCCGGCATCGCGGCCATGATGGCGACGGAAACCGAGGCGAGATACGGCAGAGACTGGGTGAACAGCACCACGCACCAGAGCCGGGTCTCGATCGTCGCCCAATGGTGGCCAATGCCAACGCCGAGCAGCGCGCCCCAGGTGAGAATCAGCAGCACCAACTCCTCGCGGGACATCACCAGGCCCTGCACCAGCGCCGGGGCGTTCTTCATCTTTGGCGTGCGGAGGAATGGCAGGCTGTTGCTGAACAAGCCCTTCCACACCGCCTTGCCGATGCTGTGCGAGAGCGCCAGCCCGGCCACCGCCGCGCCGAAGCGATCCGCCAAACCGCACGGCACACGGTTGGCGTAAAGTGCGAGAATCTGTACAATTTTGAAGAGGAACAGGCCGATCGAAGGCAGCATGAATAGCACGATGGGAAATTCGAACCGCACCGGGTCGAGGATCAGCCCAGCCGACCAGCCCAGCCCCATCACCAGGAACACCAGGCCGAGCGCATCGCCCATCCAGGGCAGCCAGCCGGTGATGAAGTGCCAGCGCTGGCCCAGTGTCAGGTCGTGGTTGAAAGGCGAGAACAGTGCGCGCCAGTTGGCCCGCACAATCCGCATCGCGCCATAGGCCCAGCGGTAGCGTTGCTTGCGGAAGGCGTTGAAATCATCCGGCATCACGCCCTTGCCGAAGCTCTTCTTGGAATAAACCGCCTCGTACCCGGCCCGGAACAAGCGCAGGCCAAGCTGGCTGTCCTCGGTGATGCACCATTCGGCCCAGCCGTTTTCATTCTGCAACGCGGCTTTCCGCACCAAAGTCATCGTGCCGTGCTGAATGATCGCGTTACGCTCGTTGCGCGTAACCATCCCGGCATGGAAGAACCCGGCATATTCCCAGAACATCAGGCGCTTGAACATGCTGCCGTCATTATCCCGATAATCCTGCGGGGATTGGGTAAAACCAACATTCGGGTTGTCGAACGCGGGCGCCATGCAGCGCAGCCAGTCCGGGTCCACAATATAGTCGCTGTCGATCACGCCGATAATCTCGGCATCCGGCGCGGTCTCGCGCAGCGCGAAGTTCAAAGCACCAGCCTTGAAGCCCTTGTATTTACCAAGCGTGAAGAAGCGGAACTTCGGCCCAAGCCGGGCGCAATGCTCCGCCACCGGCTCCCATATCGCCGGGTCCATGGTGTTATTGTCGATCACCAGAACCTCGAACCGCTCATAATCCAGCGCCGCCAGCGCATCCAGCGTGGCGCGCACCATATGCGGCGGCTCATTGCAGATCGGCAGATGCAGCGAAACCTTCGGCAGATACGCGCCCGATGGCGCGGGTATCGGCTCGAAATGGCGCTTCGAGACGCGCCCGAAAATGGTCTCCACGAGGTCGAAGCTGTCCGCGATGAGCAGGAAGAGCAGCAACCCCTGGCCCAGCGCCAGCGTTGCCCACACCCCGGCGGCGGTGAGCGAAAGATAGGTCTCGCTCATATTCATCAGCAGCATCGCCAGCGTGGCGGTAAACCCCTCCACCAAAGTCGCGAATACCAGCTTGCCCGGCAGGCGAATATCCGGCCGGCGGGAGAGCAGCGCCATGGTGGCGGCAAAGGCGAGCACCAGGCTGCCGAGAGCGTAGAATATCCAGGCGGGATTGTTCTCAATCGGGCCGGTCAGCGACCATTTCTGGTGACGGTGCAGGGTAAACATGCCCCAATAGCCAGCCGCGCGGCCCTCAAAGCTGGTCTTCCAAGGCTGGTCGAACGCCTCCATCACGAAATACTGGAGGTGGTCCTTTTGCGCGAGGTTGAAGAAGTCCCGCATGAACCGCGCCTGGTTCACCGTGCTTGCGCGCGCCGCGCCAATGTCGATACCATCGGACGGCCAGCCGATCTCGCCGATGACGATCCGCTTGTTGGGGAAACGCTCATGCACGGCGTTGAAGCGGTTCATCGCGTCCTGCACGGCGATTTTCTCCGGCACACCTTCCCAGTAGGGCAGCAGATGCACGGTGATGAAATCGACCGAATTCGCCAGTTCCGGGTGATGCAGCCACACATGCCACGGCTCGGCGGTGGAAACCGGCGCATGGGTTTGGCGCTTCACCTGGCCGATAGCGGCCATCAACTGCGGCACGGTCATATCACCGCGCAAAATGGTCTCATTGCCGACCATAATCTGCTTCACGTCCGGGTTTTCGTTGGCCACCTTAACCACCTTGGCCAGTTCGGCGACATTAGCATCCGGGTGCCGGTCCAGCCACGCGCCAAGCGTCACGTTCAGGCCCATGCCCTCCGCCAGCGCCGGAATGGTGCCGAGATCGCCCTCAACCGTATAAGTGCGGATGTTATGTGTGTGCTGCGCGGCGAGCGTCAGGTCGGATTTTATCTGCGCCGGGGTGGGGTAGTCGTTATTCTGCGGGCTTTCCCCGGCATGGAAGGGCGAGAACGCATATCCGCCGATCTCACCATGATACGGCGCGATATTCGTCACCGGCCTGTTCATCCCCGCCCATAGGCCGAGGGCGACAACAGCAACGCCCAACGCGGCGGCCCAGGAACTGAAGCTGGCCCAGCCCTTTCTGGCTTTGCGCGTGGAGATTTGCGGCATTTCGCGGCGGATCGGCGACTGATACGTCATGGGCGTTGGTCCAGAAAATAAGCGGGACAAGCCCCGCGTGTAACGGTGTATGACGATGCACTGCGGCGGCGCCTGGGCGCGATTGTGTTCCAACTAAGGCAAACACAAGATTAATCAGCCGGAGAGCCGAATGATTTGAGATTGAATCGCTTTACGATCTCAATCTCAAATCTGAATCCGCCTCTACTTTATAACCGGAGAGCGATTCCAGACTTTAAAGCAAACCAAAAATGGTTCGATTTAAAGTCACTGCACTCCAAGGCCCTGTGGTTCCGGCGCAAAAACGGTTACGATAGCATATGCGCCTCGCTTTGCTGCTCCTCATTCTGGCTGTCCTCATTCTGCTCAACGGCGCGTTCTCGCTTAGCGAGCTGGCGCTCGTCTCCGCCCGCCGGGCAATGCTGACATTGATGGAGAGAAGAGGCGTGCGCGGCGCGGCGCGGGCACGCTACCTTGCCGATAATCCACAAAGCTTTCTCCCGGCCTCGCAGTTCGGAATCACGTTAATCGGCATTCTCACCGGCGTATTCGGCGGGCAGCAACTCGCAGGCCGCGTCGCGGTGCCGCTGGCAAAACTCCCCGGGGTCGCGCCCTACGCCGGTTCCCTCGCGCTGGTGCTCACCGTGCTGGTCATCACGTTTTTAACCCTCGTGTTCGGCGAGCTAGTGCCAAAGCAGCTGGCGCTTCGCCATCCTGAACGCCTCGCATCGCTTATCGCGCAGCCGCTAAGCATACTGGCGAAAGTCACCACGCCCGTAGTCTGGCTACTTGGCCAGGCAACCCGGTTGGTGTTGAGCGCATTCGGGCCGGCCGGCGCCGACCGGCGGGCAATGAGCGAGGAAGAGCTGAAGGCCATGCTGGTCGAGGGCGCCGAGACTGGCGTGCTGGAGACCGAGGAGCGCGACATTATTGAGCGCGTGCTGCGCCTGGCCGACAAGCCCGTCCGCGCGATCATGACGCCGCGCACCGAAATCGCCTGGATCGACCGCACCGCCCCCCGGCCCATCACCATCGCGGCACTGCGCGCCGCTCCGCATTCGCGCTTCGTGGTTTGCGACGGCATCATCGACAATGTCGCCGGTATCGTTCAGGCAAAAGATATTCTGGATCGCGTGCTGGAAGGCAAGGATTTCTCGCTCGCCGCGGCACTTCGCCAGCCAATGGCGATCCCGGATTCCGTCTCAGCCCTGGAAGCGCTGGAGCGGATGAAATCCGACGCGCTGGGCATTGCGATCGTGCTCGATGAATACGGCAGCTTCGAGGGCATGGTGACAGCCGCCGATGTGCTGGAGGCGATTGTCGGCGATGCCGAAGATACCGCGCCGCAGGGTATTACCGAACCGGGTGCCGCCGTGTTCGAGCTGGATGGGCTTACCCCGGTGGATGAGACAAAAGCCCGGCTGCATCTGCCGGACTTGCCGGACGAGGGCGGCTACCACACGCTGGGCGGCCTTATTCTGGCGCTCTTGCAGCGCCCGCCGCGCAAAGGCGATGCGATCGTCTTCGGCGGCTGGAAATTCGATGTGCTGGCGATGGACGGCCGACGCGTGGAGCGCGTGAGAGTGGCTCGAGACGGGCTACCCTAAACGGACATGCCGTCGATCAGCGTGGCCGTGCGCGGACGCATCGCCTCGCCTTTCTCGCCCATCAGTTCCGTGTATTTCGGGTTGATCCATTTCCCGATACCGGTTTTATAACCTTCGGATTGCTGCATCCGCTTGTACCACGCGGCCACTTTCGGCAGGCGCGTCCAGGCATGTTCGAGTTTCAAATGGTCGAACCGCACCGCGTAAGGCAGTATGCCGAAATCGGCGAGGGTGATGGAATCGCCCACCAGATAATCCTGCTTCGCCAGCGTTTTTTCCATATCGCTGAAGCATTTCATCCAGGCCTCCAGCGCGACGCCAAATTTTGGCGCATCAACGCCAGCGGGCACCAGCTCCTCATAGATCGCGCGCAGGCCTGGGTCCGGCGTCGCGGCGTAGAATTTCGTCAGCGCTTCCGGCGTGGTATGCACGGCCAGCAATTGGTCGCGGAACGCGACGCCTATGCTGAGCACGGCTATGGCAAAGTGCAGGCCGGAATCCAGCCTTTGCAGCCAGTGCCGCACCTGCGCGCGGGCGGCGGGCGAAGCGGGCATTAGCGGGTGTTGCGGGAATACCTCCTCGACATATTCCAGAATGATATTCGACTCGGTCACGACCACGCCATCATGCACCAGCACCGGCACCACGCCCTTGGGGTTTAGTTTCAAAAACTCCGGGCGGTGCTGCTCGCCGGCGCGCAGGTTCAGCATCGGTCCGCTCCATTCCAGGCCCTTTTCAGCAAGCTGGGCGCGCACCTTCTGCGCGCAGGTGGACATGTCGTTATGGTAGAGTTCCAGCATTTTTCGCTCCCGGATTTTTATATGGATTGAGGCTACGCTCAGTCCACCGGTCGCGCAATCTTCACATCCACGGCGGCAGCGGCAGGTTTTTGCCCCGCAAAAACTCCGCATTGAACAGCTTGCTCTGGTAACGCGCGCCGCCGTCGCACAAAATGGTCACAACTGTGTGGCCGGGGCCAAGCCCTCGCGCGACGCGGATGGCCGCCGCCACGTTGATCCCCGCCGAGCCGCCGACGGACAGTCCCTCATGGATCAGCAAATCGAACACCTGTTCCAGCGCCTCTGCATCGGAAATACGCAGCGCATCGTCGATCGCGACGCCATCCAGGTTCTCCGGCACGCGGGACTGGCCGATGCCCTCGGTGATCGAAGACCCGCTGACGCTGAGGTCGCCGTTCTTCACCCAGCCATAAAGCCCGCTCCCCTCAGGGTCCGCCAGCACAATCTTCACGCCAGGCTTTTGCGCTTTAAGCGCGAGGCTAACGCCCGCCAGCGTGCCGCCCGTGCCGCAAGCACAGGTAAATGCATCGACCTTGCCCCCTGTTTGCGCCCAAATCTCCGCCCCCGTGCCGGTGCGGTGTCCCTCGCGGTTTGCCAGATTATCGAACTGGTTGGCCCAAAACGCGCCTAGCTCCTCCGCCACCCGAGCCGAGACATGCACGTAATTGCCCGGGTCTTTGTAAGGCTTGGCTTCCACCAGCCGCAGGTCCGCGCCGATCATCCGCAAAAAATCCAGCTTCTCGCGGCTTTGCGTCTCTGGCACCACAATCACGCATTTATAGCCGAGCGCATTGGCAACGAGGGTCAGGCCGATGCCGGTATTTCCCGCCGTGCCTTCCACAATCGTGCCGCCCGGCTTCAGCCTGCCGTCGGCTTCGGCGGCGCGGATCATCGCCAACGCCGCGCGATCCTTCACCGAGCCACCCGGGCTCATGAACTCCGCCTTGCCCAAAATCTCGCAGCCGGTGGCGTCGGACGCTCTTTCCAGCCGGATTAATGGCGTATTGCCGATAGCGCCGATCAACCCTTGCACTACAGTTCCCATGACGCGTCGTCCTCGCTATGCTAGCCTCAAAACCGTCAAACAAAGCCTGCCGGAGGTTACTATGATCGAAGATTTGGCGCCACGACAGGTGTGGGAAGCCCTGATGAGCAATCCGGAATCAGCCCTGTGCGATGTGCGGACCAATGCCGAATGGAGCTTCGTCGGAATCCCGGATTTAAGCCAGACGGGCAAGCAGCCAGTGCTAATCCAGTGGCAGGTATTCCCGACCATGCAAGCCAACCCAAAATTTCTGGACGCGCTGGCCGGGGCGAACCTGGGCCACGGCGACCATATTTATTTCATCTGTCGCTCCGGCGCGCGCAGCATGGCGGCGGCCCAGGCGGCAAAAGCGGCTGGATACAAGCATGTTTATAACGTGAAGGACGGGTTTGAAGGGCCGCCCGATGCACGCAACCACCGCGGCGCGGTGGGCGGCTGGAAGGCGGAAGGTCTGCCCTGGAAGCAGGGATAGTTACCGCAGTTTTCCAAACACCACGACACTCTCCACATTCCTTGAATGCGGGAACTGATCGATCGCCGTGGCGCTGAAAACTTCGTATCCCGCACGGTGGAGTTGGGCAGCATCCGCCGCCAGCGCATCCGGGTTGCAGCTGACATAAATTATTCGCTTCACGCCGCTCGCGACGATAAACCGCATCTGCATCGCTGCACCGGCAAATGGCGGGTCCAGCACCACAACAGCGGCTTTCGCCATATCGGCCGCCTGCAACGGCCGGCGGTGCAAATCCCGCTGCGCCACGCGCATGCGCCCGGCCAGATTATTCGTTCGAATCGCTTTGTCATGCGCTGCAACAGCAGCCGCATCACCCTCATAGGCTTCAACCCGCGCATATTGCGCGAGCGCGAAGGAGAGCGTGCCAGAACCTGCAAATAACTCAACGATACTGGATTTTGCAACAAGCTTCGGCAGCCCCGCCACCACCGCCGCGAGTATCGCCGCTTCGCCTTCCGCACTTGCCTGCAAAAACGCGCCGGGCGGCGGCTCAACCGGCTCGCCAGAAAAACTGACAACAGGCGGCGCCAAAATCACCACGGGTTCGGCGGCCTCCACCCCCGTTGCGATGCTGATTCGCGGCGCGTGATGCGCGCGGGCAAAGGCGATGATTTTCGCGCGGTCCGGCCCGGTAAACTCGGTATCCATCCGCAGCAGAATATCCGGCCCATGGTCCAGCCAGTTAATAACCACCGACCCCGCGCTTTTGAAAGCCTGAAGGCTCCGCAGCAAAATCCGCAAATCCGGCAGGAGCCGTACAATCGCGGGCAGCAGCAATTCGCATTCCTGCATATCCACCACATCCGCGCCGCGCGCCATGTGCAGGCCGAGCGAAATCTCGCTTGCCCGGCGCGTCGCCGCCAGATCCGCACGCCTGCGGGTATGCAGCGGCGTTTCGATCAGCGCGGAAACGGCCACGCCAGAAAATCCGGCTTTTGCCAAAGCTTGTGCTACCAGGCCGGATTTATCGATAGCGCGGCGATCATCCACGGCGCAACCGCCGCAGATGCCAAAATGGATGCAGTGAGTCATCCGGCCAAGATCAGGCCGCAATATCCTCATCGTCATCCGGCGCAGCATTTTCTAAAATCGCGCTCAAAGGCCCACGCTTGCGGATGAGCATGAAGGCCGGAACATCGGCGCCAAAGCCTCTAACGCTCGGCCCCATGTTATCGGACGCATAAACCGTGCGCGGTTCGCGGCGCGGCTCCTCGCGGCGCTGCCTTCCGCGCGGTGCCGCCGCTTCTTCCGTTGGCTTGGCCGGGCGGGCTGGCGCTTTTGCGGGAGCCTTACCTTTGCCACGGCCACGCCCGCGACGGGCATCGCCTTCGGCCCACTCCACTACATCCAGGCCGGGGATTTCGATGCGCGGAATCGGCGCCGCAATCAGCTTCTCCACTGCCTCCACCGCAAGCCGGTCTTCCGGAGTGGCGATAGTGAACGCCCTGCCCTCTTTCCCCGCGCGGCCGGTGCGGCCAATGCGGTGCACATAATCTTCCGCATGGTGCGGCACGTCAAAATTGAACACATGGCTCAACCCGCCAATATCGATCCCGCGCGCCGCAACATCCGAGCACACCAGCAGGCGTAAATCATTGGCCTTGAATTTTTCCAGCGTCGCGAAGCGCACGGATTGCGCGAGGTCTCCATGCAGCGCACCGGCTGAAAACCCGTGCTTCAAAAGCGACTTCAGCAGAATATCCACATCGCGCTTGCGGTTGCAGAAGATCAGCGCGTTCTGCACGTCTTCCGAGCGGATCAACCGGCGGAGCGCCTCGCGCTTGTCATGCTCGTTCACCAGCACCAGGCCGGAAGTAATCGTCGTGGCAACAGAAGCAGGCTTGGAGACCGTAATCTCTTTCGGGTTGGTGAGGAACGCATCGGCCAGGCGGCGGATTTCCGGCGCCATGGTAGCGGAGAAAAATAGCGTCTGCCGGGTGCGCGGCAGCATCGCGACAATGCGCTCGATATCCGGAATGAACCCCATGTCCAGCATCCGGTCGGCTTCGTCGATCACCAACACGCGAACATCGGTCAGCAGCAAGCCACCGCGCTCGAACAGATCGATCAACCGGCCCGGCGTCGCGATCAGCACATCCACGCCCTTAGCGAGCGCATCCTTCTGGTCGGTCATGCTCTCGCCGCCAATCAGCAGTGCATGGTTGAGCTTAAGATGCTTGCCATAGGCGACAAAATTTTCCGCAACCTGCAAGGCGAGTTCGCGCGTCGGCTCCAGAATGAGGGAACGCGGCATCCGCGCGCGGGCGCGCGAACCGGAGAGAATATCCAGCATCGGCAAGGTGAACCCAGCGGTTTTGCCCGTGCCCGTTTGCGCGCAGCCTAGCACGTCGCGGCCCATCAATACCGTGGGTATCGCCTGCGCCTGGATCGGCGTCGGGCGGAGATAGCCCTTATCGTGCAATGCGCGCAAAATCGGCTCGGAAAGCCCGAGCGGCGCGAAACCATCGGCCTCAGCGGCGGCATCCTCCGCCACGCGCGTGTCGTTATCGGCTTCGTCGGTATTTTGCGCCATCGTCTCAATCACGGCTTCTTCTGGGGTCGGCGCAAATGGCGCGGTATCCTGCGCTTCGGTCTCTGGAGTATCTGTCAAAAATAGGCCCATTCGTGTTGAGGCATCCCACGCATGCACGTGAGTAGCGCAAATCGCGCTATTCGGCACGCTCCGTATCGCAAAACCGGCTAAAAAGTCAAGGAATACCGCTTATCCAAGCGCAACCCTGGCACTCATTTTATGGCAACGGGCACGTCCAGCGCATTCAAAATCGGGCAATCCGGCCGCGCATCACCATGGCAGGTGGAAGCCAGATGCTTGAGCGTGGCGCTCATGGCATTAAGCGAGGCGGATTTTGCGTCCAGCTCCGCGATGTGGCGCAGCGCAATCGCCTTCACCTCCGCTGAAGGCCGGGCGCGGTCCCGCCACAGGGTGAGCAAATGGCGGATGTCCTCGATGGAAAAACCCAAGTCGCGCGCGCGGCGGATGAAGCCCAGCTCGTGCACCTCGCGCTCGCTATAATGCCGGTAGCGATTTTCCGTCCGCGCGGGCGCAATGATAAGCCCGATACTTTCATAATGCCGGATCATTTTCGCCGACACACTGGAAGCCGTTGAGGCTTCTTTAATCGTAACGAGCATCGTTATCTCCAGCGCCGCAGCCGCAGCGCATTGGTGAGCACACAAAGCGAAGATGCCGCCATCGCCGCCCCGGCAATCGTTGGGCTGAGCAGGCCAAACGCCGCCGCAGGAATGCCAATAACATTGTAGATCATCGCCCAAAACAACCCTTGGCGCAGCACAGCCGAGGTTTTGCGGGAGAGCGCCAGCGCATCGGCCACCAGCATAATATCCGGGCGCAGCAGGGAAATATCCGCGGCCTCGATTGCGACATCCGCCCCCGCGCCGATCGCCATGCCAATATCCGCCGCAGCCAAAGCGGCGGCATCATTCACGCCATCCCCCACCATCGCCACGACGCGCCCCGCTCTCTGCTCGGCACGTATGACGGCGAGCTTCTGCTCCGGGCTTGCCCCAGCAACGATCCGCGTGATGCCGAGCGCATCGCCGATAGCTTCCACCGCCGCCGGGCGGTCGCCCGAGAGCAGCATAACCTCGCATCCCATGGCACGGAGCCGGTCCACCGCTGCGCGCGCTTCAGGGCGCGGCGTATCGGTAAAGGCGAAGCTCGCACGTAATCCGCCTTCTCGCGCCGCGAGATGCGACCACGTGCCATCCCCTTTCATCTCGGGCGCGTCCACGAAGGTGGCAGAGCCCAGCAAATACCTCTGGCCGTTCACGCTTCCTTCCACGCCCCGGCCTGAAACCACGCGCAATTCTTCCGCCGCCGCTACACCATCCCGGCGCAGTGCCGCGGCCAGCGGATGTGTGTCCTTTGCCGCCAAGGCCGCGGCGACTTCCAGCGCATCGTCGCGCGCCGCTCCATTGTGCAACATTACCGCGCCCAAACGCGGCGTGCCGTTGGTCAATGTCCCGGTTTTGTCGAACACGACCAAATCCGCCTTGGATGCCGCCTCGATGGCGTCCGCATTCCGGAACAAAATACCATACCTTGCCGCCGCCCCCGTCCCGGCCAGAATCGCCGCTGGAGTGGCAAGTCCAAGGGCGCAGGGGCAGGCGATAACCAGCACCGAAACCGCATTGATAACGGCAGTAGCAAAATGCGCCCCCGCCAGCACCCAGCCGGCAAACGCCACCAGTGCAATCATCAAAACAACCGGCACGAAAACGGCCGCGACACGATCCGCCAACTTCTGCACTTGCGCCTTGGAGCCTTGCGCGGCATCGATCAAACGGGCCATCCGGGCCAAAAAGCTCTCTCCTGCCGGGACGGCGACACGCACCAGCAATACCGCGTCAAGGTTCAACGCCCCCGCCAGAACCGCCTCACCCGCCCCCCGCGCTACGGCCAAGCTTTCCCCAGTAATAGGGCTTTCATCCAGGCTGCCACTGCCACTTAAAATCATGCCGTCAACCGGCACGCGCTCACCTGGGCGCAGCTCTATCTCGTCGCCCGGCAACAGCCGCTCAACCGGCACATCGCCTCGGCCAGGAACACGCGCCATCGCGGGGCGAAGCTTCGCAAGGCCAGTTACCGCCGCAGCAGCTTCGCGCTTGGCCTTGCCTTCCAGAAATTTCCCAAAACGAATCAAAGTGATCACCGCCGCCGAGGACTCAAAATACAGCGGGCCGTGGGTGGCGAAGCCAAACACCGACAAAGCGAATGCCGCTGTGGTGCCGAGCGCCACCAGCAGGTCCATGTTCCCCTCGCCCGCTCGCAACGCCTTGAACCCGGCAATGTAAAACCGCGCGCCCAGCCAGAACTGCACCGGCGTTGCCAGCGCCAGCTGCACCCAGCCCGGCAGCGGCACGGCCATATCCAAAAACAAAGGTGCTGAAAGCAGCACGGCGGCGATAAGTTCAAAAAACTCATGGCGATTATCTCGCGGCTTCGCCTGCGCCCGTAAGCTCGCCGAATATCCGGCCCGGCCCACCACCCTCATCAGGTCTTCGAGCCGCGTTCCGGCGTCCCCCTGCAAATGCGCCGTCCCGGTCACGAGGTTCACGCTCACGTTCCGCACGCCATCCACCCGCCCAAGCAGTTTCTCCACACGCGCCACGCAGCTGCCGCAGGTCATTCCGCCAATCGCAAGGTCGATTTCCATATTGTACGATATGACCCTCCCATCATAGGAAGGTCAAGCTTGACCTCGACCGCGCGGCAACCCTTATGAAAAAGGAATAAGGAGACCAGTCATGGCCATGTCCACCCCTCTGCAATTTGATATCCCCGACATGGATTGCGAATCCTGCGTTGCGTCGATCACCGAGGCCGTGCATCGCGTCGATGCCGATGCTCAAGTTTCCGCCGACCTCGCAACCAAGCGCGTGGTCATCGGCGGTGATGGCGATGCAAACGAGTTTATGGCCGCGATTGAGGGCGCCGGATTTACGGTAAATGCCGCTTTGTAAGCGCTACCCAGCACGCATCCCCGTAAGCACCGCAAGCAGCACGGCCAGCAGCGCAAGCAACACGATGATAGATACCGCCCAGCGCAGCGCCAGATAGTTCGAGGCAACCACACCACGCCCTCGCCCGATGGTTTCCGCCACGATCGTGAGGAAAAAACCGGCCAGGAGCAGAAATAACGCCAAAGCCGAAGCGCCAAAATGCAGCATCACCGAAAGCGCGAGCCAGCCGATGATCGCGGGGACAATGCCAAAGACGAGTAACTGCCGCTCCGCCCCAAGCGCGTCCGGGGTAAGCGGCGCACCGCCGGCGGGGTGGGCGGCATCGCGCAAGGCGAACCCCCAATGCACCGCGCCAACGAACGATAGAATTACCGCGCCATAGCTGACGAGCACCTCAATGGCGGTGGGCGAAGCCAGCGGGTGAAAGAAAACGATAAGCGCCAGCACAATGAAAGGTATTGCACCCGCAAAGGTCAGCAATGTCGCGACGGTGAACGGCTGGCGCAATTTGCTCCCTCCTGACTACACAAAAACGGCGCCAGACCCGGCGCCGTTTTACGCTTACTGCACTTCCTCCGGCAGTTTCTCGCCCGTTCCGTCGTCGCCCTCGCTTTCCGGCTTGGGCAGCAGCGGCAGAGTGGCTTCCGTCACGTCGAAGGCGAGTTTGCCGTCCTTCAGCGTCACTTTCACTGCGCCGCCCTTCACCAGCTTGCCGAACAGCAACTCCTCCGCCAGCGGTTTTTTGATCAGCTCCTGGATCACCCGGCCCAGCGGCCTTGCGCCATAAAGCGGCTCGTACCCGCGCTCCGCCAAAAACTCCTTAGCGGCGGAGGAAAGCTCGATCGTTACATTACGGTCGGCCAGCTGAGCCTCCAGCTGCATGACGAACTTCTCGACCACGCGCCCAACGATCTCCGGCGTAAGCGCGGCAAAGGGGATCACCGCATCCAGCCGGTTTCGGAACTCCGGCGTGAACATGCGCTTGATTGCATCGTCATCCTCGCCCTGGCGCACGGCGCGCCCGAACCCGATCCCCGCTTTCGCCATCTCGGAGGCTCCCGCATTTGTCGTCATAATCAGGATGACATTCCGGAAGTCGATCTTCTTGCCGTTATGGTCGGTAAGCTTCCCGTGGTCCATGATCTGCAACAATATGTTGAACAAATCCGGATGCGCCTTCTCGATCTCGTCCAGCAGCAGCACGCAATGCGGATGCTGGTCGATGGCGTCGGTCAGCAGACCGCCCTGGTCGAACCCGACATAGCCCGGCGGCGCGCCGATGAGGCGCGAGACGGAGTGCCGCTCCATGTATTCGGACATATCGAAGCGCGTGAGTTCGATACCCAGAGTTGCGGCCAGCTGGCGCGCAACCTCGGTCTTGCCCACGCCCGTCGGGCCAGAGAAGAGGTAGTTGCCGATCGGCTTCTCATTGTCCCGCAGCCCGGCGCGCGAAAGCTTGATCGCGGCGGACAGCGCCTCGATAGCTGCATTCTGCCCGAACACCATGGATTTCAGGTCGCGCTCCAGCGTCCGCAGCACTTCCTTGTCGTCCGCCGAGACGGATTTGGGCGGGATGCGGGCGATTTTGGAGACCATCTCCTCGACATCCTTGAGCGTCACGGTCTTGCGGCGCTTGTTCTCCGGTTGCAGCATCCGCGCCGCCCCGGCCTCGTCGATCACATCGATCGCCTTGTCCGGCAGCTTGCGGTCATTGATGTATTTAGCCGCCAGCTCCACAGCGCCGCGGATCGCGTCATCCGTGTAGCGGACCTTGTGGTGCTTCTCATAGGCGGTCTTCAGCCCGCGCAGGATCTTCACCGCATCCTCGACCGATGGCTCGTTGACGTCGATCTTCTGGAACCGCCGGACCAGCGCCCGGTCCTTCTCGAAGTAGTTCCTGAACTCTTTATAGGTCGTCGAGCCGATGCAGCGCAGCGTTCCCTGCGCCAAGGCAGGCTTCAGCAGGTTGGAGGCATCCATTGCCCCGCCGGAGGTCGCGCCCGCGCCGATGACCGTATGGATCTCGTCGATGAAGAGAATCGCGCCGGGCGAATTCTCCATCTCCGTCACCACGGCCTTCAACCGCTCCTCGAAATCTCCGCGATAACGCGTGCCGGCCAGCAACGCGCCCATATCCAACGCAAAGATCGTGGCGTTAAGCAGCACTTCCGGCACGTCCGAATCCACGATCCGCTTGGCCAGCCCCTCCGCGATGGCGGTTTTGCCCACCCCTGGATCGCCGACATAAAGCGGGTTATTTTTCGTGCGACGGCACAAAATCTGAATCGTGCGCTCGATCTCCTGCTCGCGGCCGATCAGCGGGTCGATCTTCCCCGCTTGCGCTTTTTTATTAAGGTTGACGCAATAGGTGGAAAGCGCGTCCTGCCCGCGCTTCGGCGCGCTCTTCTCTTCGCGCTCCGGCTCGGATTGGTCGGCCCCTGTCGGCGTGCGCGGCGCGGACTTGCCGGGGGATTTGGCGATGCCATGCGAGATGAAATTCACCGCGTCCAGCCGCGTCATGTCCTGAAGTTGCAGGAAATATACCGCATGGCTCTCACGCTCGCTAAACAGCGCCACCAGCACATTCGCCCCCGTTACCTCGTCCCGCCCGGAAGACTGCACATGGATGGCTGCGCGCTGCACGACACGCTGGAAGCCCGCAGTCGGCTTGGGATCGCCAGCGCGGTCAGTCGCCAGGCCGGCTAGATCTTTATCGAGAAACTCCGTCAAATCCTTCTTGATCTTCTCGATATCGACCCCGCAGGCGCGCAGCACTGTCACCGCATCGGCATCATCAATCAAACCCAGCAACAGATGCTCGAGCGTCGCATATTCATGCTTGCGGTCAGCCGCCAGCGAGAGGGCGCGGTGCAAAGTCTGTTCAAGATTGCGAGATAGCATATAATCAAACCGTTCCTTCACGCCGAATGCCGGCGCTCTATTTCCGGGCGTAAGAGAAAGCCTGCCCGGCCGGCATAATGTGGCGGCTCCGGCGCGAGCCGAAAGCCCGATCTTAACCTAGATAGTGTCCTTACGATGACAATACAGGATCATTCTTTCTCAATTGTGCATTGCAGAGGGTGCTGGTTTTGGCGCGCGAGGTCCATCACCTGCGTTACCTTGGTCTCGGCTACCTCGTATGTGAAAACCCCGCACACGCCCACGCCCCGGCGGTGCACATGCAGCATAATCTGCGTCGCCTGGTCGCGGGATTTCTGGAAAAACCGCTCGAGCACATGCACGACGAATTCCATCGGCGTGTAATCGTCGTTTAGCATCAAAACCTTATACATCGTCGGCTTGCGGGTTTTCGGCCGCGGCTTGACCACGACGCTGGTATTCGGCCCCTCGGTTCCCTTGCGCTTGTCGTTGTCACTCATCGTCAGCATCCTGAAACATCTATCCGGCTTTGCCTAGCATGGCGGCAAGGCGCATCGGCTGCATGGCAATTACAAATCTGGATTAAAACAAACTTGCTTCAATCCCGTATCGCAAATCTGGCGGCAGCATAGCCAATGCAGGGCTGAATGTGAAATCGCGGATTTTCGCGCAGCCATGCAGCGCGACTTATTAAGACCGCTTTAAAACGCAAAAAACCGGCCCCCGAAGGAGCCGGTTTTAGTAAGGCCAGCTTAACAGAACTTAGTTCGTTCTGCCGAAGGTCTCGACCGCGAGCGAAATACGGGCTGTGAGCGGCGCAATGGTCTGCTCGGCCAGCTTCACTGTCGCGTCGGTCAGCTTGTTGCTCTCCGAAACCACTTTCTCGATGGAGGATTTGGCAAAACCGGTTTGCAGGTCAACTGCTTCCTTCACCGACTTCACGCCGATCAACGACTTCGTGAACGCCACGGTATCCTCGATCGAGGCCTTGCTGGACGCGGCAAAATATTTGGAAATATCCTGGAAACCGGAAGCGTAAATCTGGCTCGCCTTGATCACGGCCTCAAAATTTCCCTGGCTGAACGCCAAAATCTCTTCGCTCTGCTTCACGGCCTTCTCAACGCCTTCCTTAAGCTTCAACTGCGAGGTCTCGATGCCCTTGGTGGCTTTCTCGATCCCTTCCTTAACCGCCTGAAGCGTCTTGTCGAAACCCTTCGACGTCTCGCTGGCGGATTGATCAATGGTGCTTGCCGCGGAATCGATGGCGCTGCTAGCGGCTTCGACGACGGAAGGCTTGGACTTCGTGCTGCTCATATTACGCAAACTCCTGTTAGGACAAAAACAACTGCACGGCCCCAACCCGGCGAGCGAATACGGCAACTACCGCAGTGCAGCAAAAGCCCTATAGACTCCAGTAAATCGCAGGTCAACAAGTTTTTGTGCATCGCACAAAAGTTTTTGGGCGCAATTTTTCGGGCCTTTTCGGGCATCAAGCGAAGCGGCTGCCCTTAACCCCTTGGATTTTTGTTTCTTTTTCGCCATTGGCCGTTTAATTTGGCTGGACAGGTCATGATCGAGGCGTTTACATCGATCCAGTTATTGGCCGAGGTAGGAAAAACGATGCGCTGGCGGGGCAATGAGAGAAACATGGGATTGCTGGCAGGCTTCTGGTTTTGCCTGGCTTTCCTGCTGGCCGCGCATCCCGCTTCGGCGCATTTACGGCACCATCTCCGGCACGTCCATCACGTCGCATTACGCCACGCCCTTGGCGCGCATTACTATCACAGCGCTTCATATCGCAGGGCCGGGCATTACAGGCACTATTACCGCCCGGCGGCTTATTATCCTGAATACGCGCCGCCATCGGCCGGCTTCGGGCCAACCTCGCCAGGCGCCAGCAGCATCGTTGTCGATGCCGCAAATGGCCGCGTCATCACCGCCGAGGGCGCGGACGTTCCCCGCTACCCCGCCAGCCTGACCAAGCTCATGACGCTCGACCTCGCCTTTCAGGCGCTGCAAGCCGGGCGGATGACGCTGGACACGCAAATTCCAGTCTCCTACCATGCCGCGGCTGTCGAGCCGGTGAAGCTCGGGTTGCGCTCCGGCTCCACCCTTTCGGTGCGCCAGGCGATTCTGGCCATGACCACCATGTCCGCCAACGACGCCGCGACTGCGCTGGGCGAATATCTCGGCGGCGGCTCGGAAGTGCGTTGCGCCCAGATGATGACGCTGCGCGCCCATGCGCTCGGCATGGCGCAAACCCAGTTTTATAATGCCTCCGGCCTGCCGAACCCTGGTCAGGTCACTACGGCCCGCGACCTTTCGATTCTGGCGCGGGACATCGTGGTCAGCTTCCCGAACGATCAATCCTTCTTCGAGGTGCAGGAATTCGATTTCAACGGCCGGCCGATCTACAGCAATAACGGGATGCTGAAGATGTATCCCGGCGCCACGGGGATGAAGACCGGCTACACCGATCTCGCCCGGCATAATCTGGTGACGAGCGCTGAGCGCAACGGCCAGATCCTCATTGGCGTGGTGCTGCACGAACCTTCCTGGGGCACCAGCTACGGCCAGATGACCGCGATGCTCGATGACGGGTTTGGCGGCCATATCGGCGGACCGAACATGATGGTCGCCAGCAATCAGCCCCCCGCCATGGTTCAACATCACGCCGTTGCGCGCGCCACAGCTGGGGACCGTCACGCCATGTTCGCACGCAACTGGACCGCGCAGCTCGGCCTGTTCCGGCGTCTCAGCCAGGCGCGGATCGTGGCCTTCAATGTCCGCAGGATGCGCGGCGTAGGCGTCGCCCGAATCGCGCGGGTTGAACGGCATGGCCGCACGCTCTGGACGGCGCAGCTCGCCGGGCTGACACTCACCGCCGCGCACGAAACCTGCAACGCGGTTGCCGCACGGGGCGATTCCTGCCGCATCATCGCGCCGTCTTCCGCCCATCTGGCGATGGCCGGCAGCGTATCCTCCGGCCTCGGAACATAGGCCAGAGGCCATTAGTTGAGCATTGCGCCGCCCGGTCCTAAGAGGTGGCGCGATGAATACGCTGGAATTCACGAATCTGCTTGCCGAAGCCGCCGGCACCAAGCCATTGCAGGCCGCGACTATCATCGCCGGAACCTTTGTGCTGGAGGATGCGGCCACACTGCTGGCCGCAATGCAGGTCGCGACCGGTGTATTATCCTTGCCTCTCGCCCTGGGCGCGCTTTATGCCGGTATCGTCCTGGGCGACCTCGGATTGTACGGGCTTGGTCGCCTCTCCGCCTCGCACCCCTGGGCGGCCCGGCTCGTGCCGCAGCGCCGCCGGGACCTGGGGCGGGATTGGGTGAGCCAGCGCGTGCTGCCCTTGGTATTGGTGAGCCGCTTCGTGCCCGGGCTGCGCCTGCCAACCTACACCACGCTTGGTTTCCTGCGCGCCCCGTTGTACAAATTTGCCGCCGCCGCCATCCTGGCGACTTTGATCTGGACTACCGGGCTCTTCTGTATCAGCATGAAGCTCGGCGGACTGATGATGCGATATCTCGGCGTCTGGCGCTGGGCAGGCCTCGTGATATTTCTTATGGTGCTTGTCGTCGTGGGCCGGCTTGCCACGCGGCTATATAATAAGAGGACAACGCCATGAGCGAAACATCGCTCCTATCCACGCTACGCGCCCCAGCTCGCGCAGGGCGGCGCAACAGGCAAACAAACCCGGTTTCCTTCTTTGAATTCTGGCCGGGCTGGCTTTTCTACGCGCCGGTGGTGCTGTTCTGGCTGCTCAAGGCAATCCGCTATCGCAGCATCACCCTCCCCGCTCTGGCCAATCCACGCATCAACGCGGGCGGCATATGCGGCGAATCCAAAAACGGCATTCTGGCGCTTAGCGGTCCTGTTGCCCGGCCGTGGATCGCCAATTTCGCCGCCATGACCACCTCCGGCCATTACGATGGCAATGACCTTGCCATTGCCCGCGGTGCCATGGCACGCGCCGGGCTGGGGTTTCCGCTCGTCGCCAAGCCCGACATCAGCTGCAACGGCGTGGGCGTGCGGGTTGTCCATAGCGAGGCGGAGCTGGCGAGCTATCTCGCCGATTTTCCGCGCGGGGCGGCCCTTCAGCTTCAGGAGCTGGTCGGCTACGAGGGCGAGGCCGGCATTTTCTACATCCGCCATCCGGGCGAGCGCTCCGGGCGCATTACCTCTGTTACGCTTAAATTTCCACCGACTGTGGTGGGCAACGGACGCCAGAGCATTCAGGCGCTGATAAAAGCGGATCCGAGACTGAATGCCGTCGGCCACGTACTCTTACCAAAATTGGGCGCAAAATCCCGCCGTATCCCCGCCGCGGGCGAGGTCGTCCGGCTGGTGTTTGTTGGCAACCATTGCCGCGGGTCCACGTTCCGGGACGGGTTGGACATCGTCACCCCCGCGCTGCTCGCGCGCATCGATGAGATCGTTCAGGACATGCAGGAGATTCACTTCTCGCGTATCGACATGCGCTATGAATCGCTGGAAGCCCTGCGCGCCGGCGAAGGCTTCAAAATCATTGAATTCAACGGCAGCGGCTCGGAGGCGACGCATATCTGGGACCCGCAGATGACCATCCGCGAGGCCTACGCCACGCAGTTTTTCCATTACGGGGAATCTTTCAAAATCGGCGCCGAGATCCGCAAGCGCGGCCTGCGCCCTACCGGCCCGCTGGAGCTGCTGTCGCTCTGGCGGCACCAGAAGCGCCTGATGGCAGCCTATCCGGCAAACGATTAAGCCTTTGCCGGGGCCGCTTCCAGCGTATTCCGCAGCTTCGTCTCCGCCATCCGCAACGCCACAATCACGGCCACAACCAGCAGCACGGCGCAGGCGATAAAGCCAAGCCGGAAACCTTCCCGTAGGTTAGGATGCATGATCGCCAGGCACGTGCCAGCCATTGTCGCGCCAAAAGCGCCACCCATCGCGCGGCTCAGCAGCAGCATGGCGGTCGCCGCACCCATCTCCTGCCGCCCGGCCTGGCTCTGCGCCGCAACTAGCGAGGATGGCATCACAAATCCCATGCCTAAGCCGAATATCGCGGACACAGCCAACGGATAGGCGAGCGAGCCAGCCCCCGGCGCGATCGCCGCCAGCGCGAACCCGATTGCAGCGAACGCTACGCCGAGCCCCATGATCGGCCGGCTGCGCCCGGTGATGCGCGTCACCTGCCCCGCGACAAACGCCCCAACCGTCGTGGCCGCCAGAAACGGCACAAGGTCCAACCCGGAGGATGCGGGGCTTGCGTGATAGAGCCATTGGAACATGAGCGGCAGCATAAAAATCCCGCCAAACATCGCCGCCGAATTCAAAACCGAAATTTCCAGCACACTCCGGTACACCGGTTGCCCTAACAGCACGGCGGGAAACAGTGGCGACTCGGCGCGCTTCTGCTGCCAGAACAACAGGAAGAATGCAGCGATACCCGCCACGGCCATGGCAGCGACCGGGCCTGACACCCAAGGGTAATCCACCCCGCCACTGCTGAGCGCCAGCAGAATCGCGGAAATGCTGAGCACCATCAGCCCCGCTCCGGCATAGTCGATTTTGGCGCGCAGCCCCGCCGGAGCCAGCCCCGCCAAGCCCCTTATGCACAACACCATCGCCACCAACCCAAGCGGCAAATTACCCCAGAAAATCCAGCGCCAGGAAAAATGCTGCGAAATATAACCCCCGGCGATCGGCCCGGCCACCGAGGCGAAGGCCCAGGTTCCGGCGAACCAAGCCTGGTATTTCCCCCGCTCGCGTGGCGGAATTACATCCGCCACCGCCGATTGGCTCACCGCCATCAACGCGCCGCCGCCGATTCCCTGTAGCGCACGTCCAATAATCAGCATCGGCACGGAAATGCTGAGCGCGCAGAACATGCAGGCGAGGAGGAAGAAGGCAAGTGCGGGAACCAGCACTACCCGGCGGCCAAACTGGTCGGAAAGTTTGCCATAAATCGGCGTCGTCGCGGTCGCGGTGAGCAGATAGGCTGAGACCACCCAGGAGAGATGCTCCGCGCCATGCAGGTTCGCCGCGATCTGTGGGATAGCCGGTAGCACGACCGTCTGGTCCAGCGCCGCCAGCAAAATACATAGGATGATGCCGGTGATGACCCGCAGCCGTTCTGCCGGGGAATATTCTCTTGTGGCCGGGGACGAATTCTGGAGACTCATGCGTGCAACCATTTGCCGGAGGCGCAGTTTAAGCAAGCCCGCACCGGAAAATCCTGCCATGCGCGCGGCTTGCTGGGTGGACAACGCTATGTTACTGCCCCGCCGGGCGCTCTTTCGGGCGCCAGACGCACGGGCAAAAACAGGCGAGCAGCATCATTGGTCGAGATTACAGGCACGGCTGAAACAGGGTTATCCGCACGCTACGCCGCGGCGCTCTACGCGCTGGCGTTCGAGCAGAATAGCCTGAACCAGGTGATCGAGCAGATGGCGGCACTCGGGCAACTGATCCGGGACAATAACGACCTGCAACGCCTGCTGAGCAACCCGCTGACCGATGCGGCCAGCGCTGCTCCGGTTTTATCGGAGGCCTTGGCCAAACAAGGATTTCTTCCCATCGTCCGCAATTTCGTGAATGTGGCAATCACGAATCGACGGCTTCGCGGCCTGCCCACGCTCATCGAAGGCTTTGCCGCCTATGTGGCAGCCAAGCGCGGCGAGGTGGTGGCGGATGTAACCACAGCGCATGCGTTGTCCGACCTACAGCGCAACCAGCTTCGCGCGCGCCTCACCGAATCCGGCTACGGCAATGTGAAGCTTGTTGAGCATACGGATACCAGCCTGCTCGGCGGCCTGGTTTTGAAAATCGGCGCCAAACTCTACGATACCAGTCTCAAATCACGCCTTAACCGGCTCAATTATTCTCTAAAGGGAGCTGCCTGACATGGAGATCCGCCCAGCCGAAATCTCCGAAATCCTGAAAAGCCAGATCGCGAATTTCGACACCGGCTCGAACGTGGCCGAAACCGGCCAGGTCTTAAGTGTCGGCGACGGCATTGCCCGGATTTTCGGCCTCACGAACGTGCTTGCGGGCGAACTCGTCGAGTTCCCCTCCGCTGGCATTAAAGGCATGGCGCTGAACCTGGAGCTGGACAATGTCGGCGCGGTGATCTTCGGCGATGACCGGCAGATCCGCGAGGGCGATACCGTCACCCGCACTGGCCAGATTGTCGATGTGCCGGTCGGCAAGGCGCTGCTTGGCCGCGTCGTGGATGCGCTCGGCAACCCGCTGGATGGCAAAGGCCCGATTGCGGCCACCGAACGCCGTCAGGTCGAAACCAAGGCGCCCGGCATCATTCCGCGCAAATCCGTGCATGAGCCGATGCAGACTGGCATCAAATCCATCGACGTGCTGGTCCCGATTGGCCGTGGCCAGCGTGAGCTGATCATCGGCGACCGGCAGACCGGCAAGACCGCCGTTATCATCGACACCATTATTAACCAGAAAGCGGTTAATGCGGGTGCGGATGAAGGCAAGAAGCTCTATTGCATTTATGTCGCCATCGGCCAGAAGCGCTCGACCGTGGCGCAGTTGGTCCGCACGCTGGAAGAACAAGGCGTGATGGAATACTGCACGGTGGTCGCCGCGACCGCGTCCGACCCCGCGCCGATGCAGTATCTTGCGGCCTATACCGGCTGCACCATGGGCGAATATTTCCGCGACAACGCGATGCACGCGCTCATCGCCTATGACGATCTTTCCAAGCAGGCCGTGGCCTATCGTCAGATGTCCCTGCTGCTGCGCCGCCCGCCGGGACGCGAAGCCTATCCCGGCGACGTATTCTATCTGCATTCGCGGCTGCTGGAGCGCGCCGCTAAAATGTCCGACGAATACGGCGCAGGCAGCCTGACGGCGTTGCCGGTCATCGAGACGCAGGCAGGCGACGTTTCGGCGTATATCCCGACCAACGTCATCTCGATCACGGACGGGCAGATCTTCCTTGAGACCGAGCTGTTCTTCAAAGGCATCCGCCCGGCGGTGAACGTCGGCCTGTCGGTCAGCCGCGTCGGCTCCGCCGCGCAGATCAAGGCGATGAAACAGGTTGCGGGCAAGATCAAGCTGGACCTCGCGCAATACCGCGAAATGGCGGCCTTCGCGCAGTTCTCGTCAGACCTCGACCCTTCGACGCAGAAGCTCCTGGCCCGTGGCGCGCGGCTGACCGAATTGCTCAAGCAGCCGCAATACCACCCGCTCTCGGTCGAGGATCAGGTAATCTCTGTTTTTGCCGGAACGCGCGGGTATCTTGATAATCTACCGGTAAATCAGGTTGGCAAGTTCGAGGCGCAGTTGCTCGCCGAGCTGAAGGCGCGCGAGCCGGGCATTATCGATGCGATCCGGGCCGACCAGCAGATCAAGCCGGAGACGGAAAAGCGACTGATCGCGTTCATCGAAAACCTGCTCCGCACGTTTGGCTAAACCATGCCCAGCTTAAAAACCCTCCGCAACCGGATCAACAGCGTGAAATCCACGCAGAAGATCACGAGCGCCATGAAGATGGTTGCGGCGGCGAAGCTGCGTCGGGCGCAGGCGCAGGCGGAAGCCTCAAGGCCCTATGCCAAGCGCATGGGCGAGATGATGAGCGCGCTCGCTGCCAGTGCGGTGGGCAACCCGAACGCCCCTGCCCTGCTCACCGGCAACGGGCGGGATAAAACGCATTTGCTCATCGCGCTGACGGCTGACCGTGGCCTTGCCGGAGCTTTCAATTCCAACGTAGGGCGGCATGTCCGCAACCAGGCGGCAGCACTGGAGGCCCAAGGCAAGACCGTGAAAATCTTCGCGCTTGGCCGCAAGGGCAATGATTATTTCCGGCGCTACATGGCGGATAGAATCTCCGGCACGCACAACTTCGTCGGTAAAAAATCGGTGGAATTCGCTGATGCGGAAGCCGTCGCGAACCAGATCATCCAGCTCTTTCGCAATGGCGAGTTCGATGTCTGCACCCTGGTGTTCAACCGCTTCCACTCGGTAATGACGCAGACCGTGACGGAAACTCCGCTTATCCCCGCTGCAAGCCCCACCGCGAACGACAACAAGCCGGAGGAAAGCTACGAGGTCGAGCCGGATGACGGCACGCTGCTGGACCGGCTGCTGCCACGCAACCTCGCGGTGCAGATCTACGCAGCGCTGCTGGAAAATTCCGCAGGTTTTTACGCCAGCCAGATGACGGCGATGGACAGCGCCACGCGCAATGCGGGCGAAATGATCAAGAAGCTGTCGCTGAACTATAACCGCGCCCGGCAGGCGAATATTACCAAAGAACTTATCGAGATCATCTCCGGCGCTGAAGCCGTTTAAAGGTAGAGAGAAATGGCAAGCAATAACACTGGTCGCGTTACGCAAATCCTCGGCGCGGTTGTCGATGTGCAGTTCGAGGGCGAGCTGCCCTTCATCCAGAACGCGCTCAAAACCAAAGTTGGCGAGCGCGAGCTGGTGCTGGAAGTGGCGCAGGAGATCGGCGAGCGCACGGTGCGTTGCATCGCCATGGACACGACCGACGGCATGGTGCGCGGGGCGGAAGTGACCGACACGGGTGCCGCCATCTCCGTTCCAGTTGGCCCCGGCACGCTTGGGCGCATCCTCAACGTCATCGGCGAGCCGATCGACGAGCGCGGTCCGGTGACGGCCGCAAGCTATATGCCGATTCACCGCGACGCCCCGGCGTTCGAGGAGCAATCGGCCTCCGCAGAAATCCTCGTCACCGGCATCAAGGTGGTCGATCTACTGGCCCCCTACCAGAAGGGCGGGAAAACCGGCCTGTTCGGTGGCGCGGGCGTGGGCAAAACCGTACTTATTCAGGAGCTTATCAACAACATCGCCAAGGGCCATGGCGGCGTCTCGGTGTTCGCCGGTGTCGGCGAGCGGACCCGTGAGGGCAACGACCTCTATCATGAAATGGTCGATGCCGGCGTTATCAAGCTGAACGAGAACGACACGGAAGGCTCAAAAGTGGCGCTCGTATATGGCCAGATGAACGAGCCGCCGGGTGCGCGCGCGCGCGTGGCGCTCTCCGGCGTCACCATGGCCGAGTATTTCCGCGATGTCGAAGGCCAGGACGTGCTGTTCTTCGTGGATAACATCTTCCGCTTCACCCAGGCGGGCGCCGAGATGTCCGCGCTGCTCGGCCGCATCCCCTCCGCCGTGGGCTATCAGCCAACACTGGCGACCGATATGGGCGCGTTGCAGGAGCGCATCACCTCCACCAAAAAAGGCTCGATCACCTCGGTGCAGGCGATCTACGTTCCGGCGGATGACCTTACCGATCCGGCTCCCGCAACCTCTTTCGCGCATCTGGATGCTACCACCGTGCTAAACCGCGCGATTTCCGAAAAGGGCATCTACCCGGCGGTCGATCCGCTGGATTCCACATCACGCTCGCTCGACCCCCGCATTGTCGGCGAGGAGCATTATCAGGTGGCACGCGACGTGCAGCGCATTTTGCAAACCTATAAATCCTTGCAGGACATTATTGCGATTTTGGGCATGGATGAGCTTTCGGAGGACGACAAACTCACCGTCGCCCGCGCGCGGAAGATCGAGCGTTTCCTCTCCCAGCCGTTCCATGTCGCGGAGGTCTTCACCGGCTCGCCCGGCGTGTTCGTGGCTGTGGCCGACACCATCCGCAGCTTCAAAGCCATCGTCGCGGGTGAATACGACCATCTGCCCGAGGCCGCGTTCTACATGGTCGGCACCATCGAGGATGCGGTGAAGAAGGCCGAATCCATGGCAGCGAAGGCCTAAAGCCAAATGCCCATCGCGCTGGAAATCATCAGCCCCGAAAAACTGCTGCTGGCGCGCGACGTGGATATGGTCGTGATCCCCGGCACGGAGGGCGATCTGGGTATCCTGCCCGGCCACTCCAAGCTCATTACGGGCCTGCGCGGCGGGCTGGTCGATATTTACGAGAATAACGCCATCACGGACCGCTTCTTCGTCTCCGGCGGTTTCGCGGAAGTGACGGAAACGCATTGCGCGGTGCTGGCGGACGCGATTATCCGCCAGTCCGAGCTTAACCCCACCCAGGCGAACGAGGCGCTGAGCCGAGCCAAGGCAGCCTATGATTCAGTGGATATGAACGACCGTGGCGCGTATATCACTGCCTCGGACCAGTTGATCTCGGCCCAGGCCATGGTGGACAGCATCCCGTAAAACGATACCGGCGCCAAAGTCCATTACCAGCAGCCGCCTTGAGCGGCTGTTTTTATCTTACATCGCCAGCATCTTGGCGCCGACAATCGCCAGTATGATACCGAGCAGCGCTTTCAGCATCGCATCCGGCGCGAACCGCGCCGTGTAGCTCCCCAATACAATCCCAGGAATCGACCCCACGAGCAGCGAGCCGAGCAGCGCGAAGTTCGTCGTGCCGAGATACCAATGGCCAATTCCTGCCAACAAGGTAAGCGGCACGGCGTGGGCGATGTCCGAACCGACGATCCGCACGATAGGCAGGCGTGGGTAGAGGATGATGAGCGCGATGGTGCCGAGCGCTCCCGCCCCTACCGAGGACAACGAAACGAGAATTCCCAGCACGAAACCGACCACCACCGTCATCCGCGCCGAGCCTTCCTCACCGAAGGCGGGGTATCGGCGGTGGATTATGCCGATGATCCAGTTTTTCAAAAGCAGCGAGATCGCACTTAGAATCAGCGCCACGCCTAGGGTAAGGGAAATTGCATGTGTCACCGCTTTGCTCGTTACGCCGAAATGCGCGATGGCAAGCAGGCTGATAATGGTTCCGGGCACTGAGCCCATTGCGAGCCGTCCCACGATACGCCAATCCACCGTTTTGCCGGCGCTATGGATCGTCGTCCCTACCGTCTTGGTCGCGGCGGCGAAGAGCAAATCCGTGCCCACGGCAGTCGAGGGATGAAAGCCGAACATCAAAACCAGCAGCGGAGTCATGAGCGAGCCGCCACCCACGCCCGTAAGCCCCACCAAAAGCCCGACGAGCAGACCAGAGACCGCGTAAGCCGGATGGATGACCAAATTGTCTATCAAATTCATAATCTTATCTTTTGCATCGCTTTATCGGCACACGCAATCCCGCTTGCATTTTTACGCGCGAGGATGTGCATTTCGCCACACCTCCATCAGCTGCGCGGTATCGACATCCGTGTAGCGCTGCGTCGTGGAAAGGCTGGCATGGCCGAGCAGTTCCTGGATCGAGCGTAAATCCGCCCCGCCCGCCAGCAGATGCGTGGCGAAGGAGTGCCGCAGCGCGTGCGGCGTCGCATGTTCCGGCAGGCCGTTGAGCCGCCGGTAATCCCGCAGCGTTTTCTGCACCACCCCGGCGTTCAGCCGCCCGCCGCGTGCGCCCAAAAACAACGGCTCGCCCCGCCCAGGGTTGGGGTGCAGCTTGAGCCAGGTGGCTATCGCCTGCCGCACCGCAGGCAAAAGCGGGACGATGCGTTGTTTATTGCCCTTGCCGGTCACCCGCAGCGCGTCATCTGCGGCCGGCAGATCGCCAATGTTCAAAGAAAGCGCCTCGTTGATCCGCAGCCCCGCGCCGTAGAGCAACATCATCAGCGCGGAATCCCTGGCCTGGATCGCAGCGATGTCGGTCGCCTCGCCGATGTCGCGCGCTATCTGTTTCGCGGCATCGGGGCTGAGCGCCTTGGGCAGCGGGCGCTTGGGCCGGGGGCGGGAGATCAGCGCCAGCGCCGTGTTCTCCACGCCGTGCCGCTTGTGCAAAAACCGGAATAAGGTTTTCAAGGCCGAGAGCTTGCGCGCCCGCGTCGCGTTGCCCGCACCCGCCTTCGCTTCAGCCGCGATCCATGCGCGTATATCCGCCGCGCGCAGCCCCCGCAGCGTGGATAAATCCACCGCGCCGCCGATGTGGCCGGAACAGAACTCGAAAAACGCGAGAATATCCCGCCCGTAAGTCTCCAGGGTTTTGGGCGCGGCCCGGCGCTCCCCGCCTAGCCAGCCCAGAAACTCCTGGACGAGCGTTTCAGACAATGCTCTGGCCGGTTTTGCTCCAATCCACAAGGAACGCCGCCAGGCCCTTATCGGTAAGCGGATGCGCGTAAAGCTGCTTGATGACGCTGGGCGGAATGGTCGCGACATGCGCGCCAAGCTTCGCGGCCTCGATCAAGTGAATCGGATTGCGAATCGAGGCCGCCAGCACCTCGGTCTTTATCGCCGGGTAATTGCGGTAGATTTTCACGATATCGGCGATCAGCTCCATGCCGTTCTGGCCGATGTCATCCAGCCGCCCGATGAACGGCGAAATGAAACTCGCCCCCGCCTTGGCCGCGAGCAGCGCCTGCGCGGCGGAGAAGCAGAGCGTGACGTTGACCATCACCCCTTCCTGGCTCAGCGCGTGGCAGGCCCGCAGGCCATCCGGCGTCAGCGGCACTTTGATCGTCACATTATTGGCGATCTTCAGCAGCACGGCGGCTTCCATCAGCATCTGCTTGTACTCAGTAGCGGCGACCTCGGCGCTCACCGGGCCGGAGACGATCTCGCAGATCTCGGCAATAACCTCCGAAATTTTGCGGCCGGATTTCGCGATCAGCGTAGGGTTGGTGGTCACGCCGTCCAGCAGACCGGTCGCGGCAAGCTCGCGTATTTCGGAGATTTCAGCGGTATCGACGAAGAATTTCATGTCTCACTTTCCGGTCAGTCAGGGTCCAGCGTAAAGCGTATATCATGGAGGCTCCGAATCGAAACAGCCGCGTCAGCGTTCTGCTCCCGTATCCGTTCGATGCGCCTTTCACCTACTGTGCGGACGCGCCGCTCGCTCCCGGCACGCTAGTCCGCTTGCCGCTGGGGCCGCGCATGGTGCTGGGCGTGGTTTGGGAAACGCCGCCCGATGAAACCATGCGGGTAAAGCCGGTAGCGGAGGTGCTGGCTTTTCCGCCTCTGCCGAAAGTGCTGATGGAATTCATCGACTGGGTGGCAGGATACACCCTCTCTAAGCGTGGGGATGTGCTGGCGCTGGCGTTGAAGCCGAGCCTGCTTGCAGCTCCCGCCAAACGGGGCAAAAAATTCAGTTTTGGCGGCGAGGACGCCGCGCTGGCGGGACCGGAATTATCCGAAGCGCAAGCCACGGCGGCAAACGCTTTGCGCGCCACGGTGCAAGCCAAAGCGTTTGGCGTGACGCTGCTGGATGGCGTGACCGGCTCCGGCAAGACGGAAGTGTATCTGGAGGCCGTGGCGGAAGTGCTGCGTGCGGGCGGCCAAGCTTTGGTGCTGCTGCCGGAAATCGCCCTCTCCGTGCAATTCTTGCAACGGTTCGAGCGTCGGTTCGGCGCCGCGCCCGCGCTTTGGCATTCGGAGCTTACCCCGGCGGTGCGGCGCGAGACGTTCCGCGCCGTGGCGGAGGGGCGCACCAATGTCGTGGTCGGTGCGCGCTCGGCGTTGTTTCTCCCCTTCCCGAACCTCGGTCTGATCGTGGTGGATGAGGAGCATGAGAACGCGTTCAAACAGGAGGATGGCGTGATGTACCACGCGCGGGACATGGCGGTGGTCCGCGCCCGGCTCTCCGCCGCACCATGTGTGCTGGTTAGCGCCACCCCAAGCCTGGAAAGCGTGGAGAATGCGGCCAGCGGACGATACGCCAAGCTGGATTTGCCCTCACGCCATGGCGGCGCGGTGCTGCCAAAAGTGCAGGCCGTGGATTTGCGGGAAAACGCGCCCGAGCGGGGACGCTTTCTCTCGCCCGTGTTGGTTGCCGCGATGCGCGAGACACTGGCGCGCGGCGAGCAGGCGATGCTTTTCCTCAACCGCCGGGGTTATGCGCCGCTCACCCTTTGCCGGCACTGCGGGCACCGCATGGCCTGCCCGAATTGCACCGCCTGGCTGGTGGAACACCGCAGCCACGGAAGGCTGGCCTGCCACCATTGCGATTATTCCGCGCCGATGCCGCAGCTGTGCCCGGCCTGCGAAGCGGAGAAATCCTTCGTCCCCATCGGCCCCGGCGTAGAGCGAATCGCCGAGGAGGTGGCGGAAACCTTCCCCGATGCGCGTGCACTGGTCATGGCGTCGGACGTCATCTCCGGCCCGAAACAAGCCGCCGAAGCCGCCGCGCGGATTGCGGCGCGGGAGGTGGATATCATCATCGGCACGCAGATGGTGGCGAAAGGCTGGCATTTTCCGCATCTCACGCTGGTTGGCGTGGTAGATGCCGACCTTGGCCTGGGCGGCGGGGATTTGCGGGCAGGCGAGCGCACCGTGCAGATGTTGCACCAAGTCGCGGGCCGCGCGGGCCGGGCGGAGGCACCTGGGCGGGTGCTGCTACAAACTTTCGCGCCTGAAAATCCTGTTATTGCAGCATTGTTATCGGGCGACCTGCCGGAATTTCTAGCGCAGGAGGCAGCGCAGCGGCGGCCTGGACACTGGCCGCCTTATGGGCGGCTGGTGGGGGTGATTGTAAGCGCCACGGATGAGCGCCTGGCAGACCAGGCCGCCCGCGCGCTGGCCCGCACCGCGCCGCATCAGCCCGGCGTGGAGGTTCTTGGCCCCGCCCCCGCGCCGTTTGCGCTGCTGCGCGGACGGTTCCGGCGGCGGTTGCTACTAAAGGCGGCGAAGCATATCGCGGTGCAAAAGCTCATGCGCGACTGGCTGGCGCGCACCGAGATAGCGAAGAACGTTCGCGTCGATGTCGATATCGACCCGGTATCGTTCATGTAGCTCATTCGAGTCGCTCCACATTCCGCAGCGTGGGAAACAGCTTCATCCACAGCAGTGCGACGATGATTGTGCCGATTCCGCCCAATGCCGCCGCGGGCACCGCGCCGAACAGCGCCGCCGTGATGCCGCTCTCAAACTCGCCGAGCTGATTCGAGGAATTGATGAACAGGAAGTTCACCGCCCCTACCCGCCCGCGCATTTCATCCGGCGTGGCAAGCTGCACGAGCGAGAGCCGGATGACCACGCTCACCACATCCGCCGCGCCCAGCACCGTTAGCGCCACCAGCGAGAGCGCAATGGAGCGCGACAAAGCGAACACGAGGGTCGCGACGCCGAAAACGATGACGGCCTGGAACATCCGCATGCCTACACGGCGGCTGATCGGCCGGCGCGCCATCACCGCCGTCATCAACAGCGCCCCCACCGCGGGCGCGCCGCGCAGCACTCCCAGGCCCCAAGGCCCGGTGTGCAGAATATCGCGCGCGTAAATCGGCAGGAGTGCCGTCGCCCCGCCAAGCAGCACGGCGAATAAGTCGAGCGATATTGTGCCGAGAATCGCCGGGTTGTGCCGTACGAAGCCAACGCCTGCGAACAAATCCCGCAGCGACGGCGGCTCCTTCGGCGCGACCGGGCGGTTTAGCCGGATAAATCCGTTCGAGAACGAGGCAAAAACCCAACAGCCCGCCATTACGGCGTAGGGCATCCCCGGAGCCAGCGCATAGAGCAGGCCGCCAAGCGCAGGCCCCAAAATCGTCATGGTTTGCGAGATGCCGGAGGTCAACGCCATGCCCTTTTGCAACCGCCCCTCAAGGACCACGCCTACCAGCAACGCGCTTACCGCCGGGCTTTCGAACGACCGCGCCGCGCCCAGCACCGCGACGGCGCCATAAAGCTCGGGCGCCTTCAGCCAGCCGGCGAAGCTGCCCCAGGCAAGCGTCGCCGCCGTCAACCCTTCGACGATCTGGCAAGCGCGCACCACGCGCCTGCGGTCGTAACGGTCGGCCGCATGGCCCGCGATGAAGGTGAGCCCGGCCATTGGCACGAACCCCGCGAGGCCGATCATGCCAAGGTCGAAGGCGCTATGGGTCAGCGCGTAGATCTGCCAGCCGATAGCAACAGCGGAAATCTGGAACGCCAAGCCCGAAAAGCCACGCCCGAACAGGTAGAACAAAAAGGGCGGATGCTTCATCCCTTGCCGGTGAACACCGCCGGCCGTTTTTCCAAAAACGCCCGCACACCCTCTTCGAAATCCTGAGTCTTTCCAAGCTCGCGTTGCAAGTCCCGCTCCAGGCTTAGCTGCGCGTCCAGCCCATTTCCGGCGGAGGCATTCAAGGCCTGCTTTATCGCCGCCAGCGCATGCGCCGGTCTCAAGGCCAGGTTCGCCGCCATCGTCATCGCCTCCGCCGCGAACACCTCATCGTCAAAGCGCTTCCACACCAGCCCGATAGCCTCGGCCTGCGCCGCGGTCATCGTCTCGCCCAGCATCGCCATGGCCCGGGCATTACCCTCCCCCACCAGCCGCGGAAGGAAATACGTGCCGCCCGCATCCGGCATAAGGCCGATCCGCACGAAAGCCTGGGTAAAGTTCGCTGAGGCTGAAGCGATGACGATATCCCCCGCGAGGGCGAGGTTCATCCCCGCTCCCGCCGCCACGCCATTCACCGCGCTCACGATCGGCTTGGGCAACGCCCGCATTTTACGGACCAGAGGATTGTAGCTGGCCTCTATGGCGCCGCCGAGGTCGCGACTGTCCGCCTCGCCCGGCGGCTGCATGAGATCCGCTCCGGCGCAGAACCCCCGCCCCGCGCCGGTGAGCAGCACCGCGCGCACATCGGCATCCGCCGCCGCGTCAAACGCCGCGTTAAGCGCCGCCAGCAGTTCCTCGTTCAGCGCGTTCAGCCGCTCCGGGCGGTTGAGCGTAATCACCCGCACCGCGTTCCGCGTTTCCTCGATCAATATGCCGGTCATGGTTTCCTCCTGCCCGGCATACGCTGCCCGAGCCCAACCATAGTGGCAATACGCTTGCCTTGCGCCGCCCTTGGCGTTACCCCGGCGCTTTAATTTGTTGCTGGAGTTTTGCCATGTCGTTCAGGGTTGCGGTTGCCGGTGCCACGGGTGCGGTCGGGCGCGAGATTCTGAAGACGCTGTACGAGCGCAATTTTCCGGTCTCCGAGGTCGCCGCTTTGGCCTCCGGGCGTTCCGCCGGCACGCAGGTCTCCTATGGCGAGGAGAAAATCCTCACCGTAAAAAACCTCGATAATTTCGACTTCGCGGGGTGGGATTTAGCGCTTTTCTCGCCCGGCGCGTCGGTCTCGGCCATACATGCCCCGCGCGCTGGTGCGGCGGGCTGCGTCGTCATCGACAATACCTCGCAGTTCCGCATGGAGGCGGACGTGCCGCTGGTGGTGCCGGAGGTGAACCCGCAGGCCATCGCGCAATTTGCCAAGCGCAACATCATCGCCAACCCAAACTGCTCGACCATCCAGATGGTCGTGGCGTTGAAGCCTCTGCACGATAAATTCAAGGTCAAGCGTGTCGTGGTGGCGACCTATCAATCGGTCTCCGGCGCGGGCAAGGAGGGCATGGACGAGCTGCTCGCCAACACCAAGGTGCATTACGTGCACGACAAAAATCCGCCGCAGGTATTCCAGAAGGACATCGCCTTCAACGTCATCCCGCAGATCGACGTGTTCATGGACGATGGCGCCACTAAGGAAGAGTGGAAAATGGCGGTCGAGACCAAGAAAATCCTCGACACGAATATCGCGGTCATCGCCACCTGTGTGCGCGTGCCGGTGTTCATCGGCCATGCGGAAGCCGTGCATGTCGAATTCGAGCTCCCCGTAACTGCCGCTGAGGCCCGCGCCGCCCTGCGCCATGCGCCGGGCGTGGTGGTGCAGGACCAGCGGATGGACGGCGGCTACATCACCCCGGCGGAAGCCCAGGGCGAGGATTCTGTCTTCGTCTCGCGCATCCGCAAAGATCCCACGGTGGAAAACGGTTTGGCGTTCTGGTGCGTCTCGGATAACCTCCGCAAGGGCGCCGCGCTTAACGCCGTGCAGATCGCCGAATATCTCGTGGCACATAACATGCTGGCCAAAAAATCCGTCCACGCCGCCTGAAGGGAGCAAAACATGGAGTTGACCTTCTACACCCACCCGAGGTCGCGCGGGCGCATGGTGCGCTGGATGCTGGAAGAAACCGGCCAGCCCTATGAGACCAAGATCATCGAATACGGGTCGGAGATGAAAAACCCGGAATACTGCGCCATCAATCCAATGGGTAAGGTTCCGGCGCTCAAGCACGGGGATACGGTCATCACCGAAACCGCCGCCATCATCGCCTATCTCGCCGATGCTTTTCCCCAGGCTAAGCTTGCGCCGCCCTCGGGGAGCAAACTACGCGGCATTTATTACCGCTGGATGTTCTTCGCGGCTGGCGCGTTTGAGGCAGCGGTAACCAACCAGGCGCTGAATGTAAGTATCCCGCCCGAGCGCGCCGGCATGGTAGGCTATGGCAGCCTTAAAGCCGTGCTGGACGTACTGGCGAATGCCGTCTCCAAATCCACCTATATTCTGGGCGAGGATTTTTCCGCCGCCGATGTCTATATCGGCAGCCAGATTGGCTTCGGCCTGCTTTTCGGTTCAATCGAGAGGCGTCCGGGGTTCAGCGCCTATTGGGACCGGATAAAAGACCGCCCGGCAGCCAAGCGCGCAACGGAGCTGGACGGGCCAATGCCGCCACCTGCCTGACCCATGGCGGACCGCTTCAACCTCGGGCGCTTTGTCACCGCGCAGGACGCGGTGATGGATGGGGTGCGGCAGGAACTTAAAGCCTGCCAAAAGCGTAGCCATTGGATGTGGTTTATCTTTCCGCAAATCGCCGGGCTGGGCCTTAGCCCCATGTCGCAGAAATACGCGATCTCCGGCCTGGAGGAAGCGAAGGCTTACCTTGAGCAGCCGCTCCTGGGCGCGCGGCTGCTGGAATGCGCCGGCCTAGTGGTGAATGTTCCGGGCCGCACCGCCGAGCAAATATTCGGCCCCATCGATGCCGCCAAATTTCGCTCCTGCATGACGCTCTTTGCGCGGGCTTCCGGCGAGCCGATATTTGACGATGCTTTGGCGAAATATTTTGACAACACGCCCGATCCGGAGACAATCAAGCGGCTTTAGACCCGGATGACTTCAGATGAAATCGCATTGCGATCCCAGCTGAAGTTTGAATCCGGCTCTACATATGTAATAGAGTGCGATTCAGACATCAAAACGAACCATAAATGGATCGATTTGATGTCATCGCGCTCTAGTCAGGGAGCCGTGCTTGACCCAAAACCCCGTTCTCATCGTCGGAGCAGGCCCTACCGGCCTGTTCCTCGCGCTGTGGCTTACCCGGCTGGGGATACCAATAAGGATTATCGACAAGAACGAGGGGCCGGGTGAAACGTCGCGTGCAATGGTGGTTCATGCGCGGACGCTGGAATTCTATCACCAGCTTGGCTTTGCCGGGCGCGTTGTCGCGCAGGGGCTGAAGATTGAGCGCATCGGCATCCGCATGGCGGGAAAGTTAAAGGCCGCCTTGCGCTTTGGGGATTTGGGAGAAGGGCAAAGCCCCTTCCCGTTCGTTCTCTCGTTTCCGCAGGATGAGCATGAGAAGCTCCTGATCGCGGAACTTGAAGCTTTGGACGTTACGGTGGAGCGGGGCACGGAACTCACCGGCTTCGAGCAGGACGAGCACGGCGTGTGCGCGACATTGAAAACGCCAGCCGGCGCCGAAGTTTTTAACGCCAGCTACATCGCCGGATGCGACGGCGCGCATAGCAAGGTCCGCGAGGTTTCCAAAATCGGCCTGCCCGGCGGCACTTATGCGCAGCGCTTCTTTGTGGCCGATGCGAACGTTGCCGGTGACGCGGCCAAAGACGGCATGACCATCTGCCTTACCAGCGGCGATTTCTGCATGGTGATTCCGCTTCGCAGGCGCGGCGCAGCGCGGCTCATCGGCGTCGTCCCGAATGGCGTAAGCAGTGAACACATAAGCTTCGCCGATGTTTCACCTGGCATCATACGCGACACGGGCCTGGAGATTTCCAAGGTCAACTGGTTCTCCACCTACCGGGTGCACCACCGCGTTTCCGCAAAGTTTCGCGACCGGCGCGCGTTTCTGCTAGGCGATGCCGCGCATCTGCATAGCCCGGTCGGTGGCCAGGGCATGAACACAGGCCTGGGTGATGCCGCGAACCTCGCCTGGAAGCTGAGCGCCGTGCTGCGCGGCCACGCCCGCCCTGAACTGCTCGACATCTACGAGCCGGAGCGCATCGGTTTTGCCAACACGCTTGTGGCGTCCACCGACCGTTTGTTCACGCTTATTACGAACCACGGGCGGGCGGGCCGTTTTTTCCGCGCGGTCGTGTTGGGGCGCATCGTGCCGCTCGCGTTCAAGCTTTCATCTTTGCCTAAAATCGCATTTGACCGGATTTCGCAGATTGAGATCAAATACCGCAACAGCCCTTTGGCCGAGGGCCGGGCGGGTGCGATTCATGCCGGAGACCGCCTGCCCTGGATTGTGACCGGCGGCGCCGATAATTTTGAACCGCTGGGGGCGCTCGCCTGGCAGGCCCATGTTTATGGCGCTCCCACGGCCGCCTTGCGGCATACTGCCGCGGCGCTGGGAATTACGCTGAATGTTTTTGCCTGGAGCAGCCAGGCCAAGGCCAAAGGCCTGGCGCGAGATGCGTTGTATCTTGTGCGTCCGGACGGATATGTTGGCATGGCGGATAAAGATGCCGGTCCCGAAAAGCTTAGAGCCTATGCCGAAAAATGGGGTATCGCGGGCGGTTAGGAATCCGGCGCGACATTGACAATCTTAACCCGCTTCCCCCGCGCCGAAAGCGCGACTTCGCCGTGGATCAGCCGCAGCGCATCCTCCCCGAACATCTCTCGCCGCCATCCTTCCAGCGCCGGGTTTGCTGCCGTCTCGTCCAGCGCCAGCGCCTCGATATCGTCCGACCCCGCAATCAACCGGGGTGCCACATTGTTCTGCTCCGCCACCGCGTTCAGCAGCACTTTCAGCAGCGCCACCATGGCGGGCGAAGCGCGCGGGGTGTCCCGCGGCCGTTCGGTACGGGGCAAGTCACCTTCTGGCAGGGCTTTTGCGCCCGCGATGACCGCCAGCAGCGACTGCCCGGATTTGCCCTGTGCGAAGCCGGTGGAAATGCCGCGTGCCTTGGCAAGCGCCTCGGCATTATCCGGCGCCAACGCGGCGATTTCGGGAATTTGCTCGTCCTTCACTAGCCTCTGGCGGGGAATGTTCACCCGCTGCGCCTCGCGCTCGCGCCAAGCGGCGATCGCCTGCACCATCGCCAGTTGCCGCCGGTTGCCGGTGCGTAGCTTCAGCCGCTCCCAGGCACGTTCCGGGTCCACGCGGTAGGTGCTTGGGTCGGCCAATGCCGCCATTTCCTGGCCCACCCAGTCCATTCGGCCATCCACCCGCAGCCGCGCCAGCAATTTCTCATATACCGCGCGCAGATGCGTCACATCCGCCGCCGCGTAATCCACCTGCGCCTTGGTCAAAGGCCGCGCCGACCAGTCGGAAAACCGATGTGCCTTGTCGATATGGCCGCCGGTCAGCGCTGAGACCAACGCGTCGTACCCCACCTGGTCGCCAAATCCCGCGACCATCGCCGCGACCTGCGTGTCGAACAAATTCGCCGGCACCGCGTTAAACAGCAGCAAAAAAATTTCCACATCCTGCCGGCAGGCGTGGAATACTTTCACCACGTCTGGCTTGGCCAGCAGCGCGCCGAGCGGGGCCAGGTCGATGCTCTTGGCCTGGGCATCGACCACCGCGACATCTCCTGCCCCGGCAAGCTGCACTAGGCATAGCTCCGGGTAATAGGTGCGTTCGCGCATGAATTCGGTATCGACGGTGACGAACTCTTCCCGCTCCAGGCGCTCACACAAGGCGGCCAGCTCAGCGGTGGTAGTGATAAAAGCGGTTTGCGGTGCGTCCATAATTGTCCTTACCCCCCACCCAGCTTGACAGGAAAGGGGGCGCGGTTTCTTTCCCCTCCCATGGACAAATTGCACGAATACCGCACCCACCATTGCGCCGCCCTGGCCCGGCTAAATATCGGCCAGACGGCCCGGCTTTCCGGCTGGGTACATGCCAAGCGCGACCATGGCGGGCTGCTATTCATCGACCTGCGGGACCATTTCGGCCTCACGCAATGCGTGTTCGCGGCGGGCTCTCCACCATTCACAGCCGCCGAGTCGCTGCGCGTCGAGTCCGTCATCACCGTAACCGGCACGGTAGTGGAGCGCGCGCCTGGGACGAACAACCCGAAGCTGCCAACCGGCGAGGTCGAGCTGCGCGTGGAGCATCTGCATGTGCAATCCACGGCGGATGTGCTGCCGATTCAGGTTGCGGGCCATGAGAATTACCCGGACGAGTTGCGGCTGAAATACCGCTTTCTCGACCTGCGCCGGGAGCAGGTGCATAAAAACATCATCCTGCGCGCGGGCGTCATCGCCTCCTTCCGCCGCCGCATGATCGAATCCGGCTTCACCGAATTCCAGACGCCGATCCTTACTGCTTCCTCACCGGAGGGCGCGCGGGACTTCCTCGTCCCCTCCCGCAACCACCCCGGCAAGTTCTATGCGCTGCCGCAAGCGCCGCAGCAATTCAAGCAGCTGCTCATGGTCGCGGGGTTCGACCGCTATTTCCAGATCGCGCCCTGCTTCCGCGATGAGGCCTCCCGCGCCGACCGCTCCCCCGGCGAGTTCTACCAGCTCGACTTCGAGATGAGCTTCGTGACGCAGGAGGACGTGTTCAACACGATCGAACCTGTCATCGCCGGGGTGTTTGAGGAATTCGCCAACGGGCGCGGCGTCACCAAACCGCCCTTCGTGCGTATTCCATATGAAGAGTCGCTGTTAAAATACGGCTCGGACAAGCCGGACCTTCGCAACCCGCTCATCATCACCGATGTGACGGAAGCGTTTCGGGGCTCCGGCTTCGGCCTGTTCGCCAAGATCATCGAGGGCGGCGGCATCGTCCGCGCCATTCCGGCGCCAGGCGCCGGGGCGAACCCGCGCAGCTTCTTCGACAAGCTGAACGAATGGGCGCGCGCCGAGGGTGCGGGAGGGCTAGGGTATATCACGTTCTCCGACGCCGGGCCGCAGGGGCCTATCGCCAAAAACCTGGCATCCGAGCGCGCTGAGCAAATCCGCGCCGCCTGTGAGCTGAAAGCAGGTGATGCCGTATTTTTTGCCGCCGGCAAACCGCTGGATGCCGCAAAGTTCGCGGGCGCGGTCCGCACCAAGCTGGGCAACGACCTCGGCTTGATCGCGCCCAACGAATTCCGCTTCTGCTGGATCGTCGATTTCCCGATGTACGAGCTGGACGAGGAAACCAAGCAGGTCGCCTTCTCGCACAACCCGTTCTCGATGCCGCAAGGCGGGCTGGAGGCGCTGAACAGCCAGGACTTGCTGACCATCAAGGCCTTCCAATACGACATCGTGTGCAATGGCATCGAGCTTTCCTCCGGCGCGATCCGCAACCACCGCCCCGACATCATGCTTCGCGCCTTCGAGATTGCCGGTTATGGCCCGGAGGAGGTGGAAGCCCGCTTCGGCGGGATGCTGAACGCCTTCCGCTACGGCGCGCCCCCGCATGGCGGCTCCGCGCCGGGTATCGACCGTATCGTCATGCTGCTGGCCGATGAGCCGAACATTCGCGAGGTCATCGCCTTCCCGCTCAACCAGCAGGGAGAAGACCTCATGATGAGCGCACCAGCGCCCATTGCCGCTTCCAGGCTGAAGGAACTCTCCCTCGCGCTGGCCCTGCCCCCGAAAGTTGTTAAGGTCTAACGCCCCCTTCCTGTCATTAAAGCTTCACGGTAGCGTCATCATAGTGTCACGAAACCCGCCTATGAGGCGCACATGGAAATAGCGAGTCACCCAATGCCAGAGGCCGCACTGCCCGACGCGCTTCACACCCAGGCGCCCGGCGATACAGTCCGGGTCTCGATCAAAGATCTTAACTTTTACTATGGCGCGACCCATGCGCTTAAAAATGTTTCGATCGACTATGCCGACCGCAAAACCACCGCGATGATCGGCCCCTCCGGCTGCGGCAAATCGACCCTGCTGCGCGTACTCAACCGCATGTACGACCTCTACCCCGGCCAGCGCGCCGAAGGCGAAGTGATGATGGGTGGCGAGAATATCATCGCGCCGGGCCAAGACCTGAACCGGCTGCGACGCCGCGTCGGCATGGTGTTTCAGAAGCCCACTCCCTTCCCGAAGTCGATCTATGAAAACGTAGTCTTCGGCGTACGGCTGCACGAAAAACTCTCAAAATCCGAACTGGACGAGCGTGTGGAATGGTCCCTCACCCGCGCTGCCTTGTGGGGCGAGGTGAAGGACCGCCTGCACGCCTCGGCCCTTGGCCTTTCTGGCGGCCAGCAGCAGCGCCTGTGCATCGCCCGCTCCATCGCCGTGCGGCCGGACGTGCTTTTGCTGGATGAGCCGACGAGCGCGCTCGACCCGATCAGCACGCTTAAGATCGAAGAGCTGATCGACGAGCTGAGTGAGGATTTTACCATTCTCATCGTCACCCATAACATGCAGCAGGCTGCCCGCTGCGCCGATACCGTGGCATTTTTCTACCTGGGCGAACTGGTTGAGGTTGGACCTTCCAGCCAGATTTTTACCGCCCCGCACGAGCGTAAGACGCAGGAATACATCACCGGCCGGTTTGGATAAGGGAACAGCATAATGCCCGACGAGACCAAGCATATTCTCACCAGCTTCGAAGCCGATTTAAAGCGCCTGCGGGATATGATTGCCGGCATGGGCGGGCTGGTTGAGCGCGCCGTTGCCGACGCCGCGACCGCTTTGCTCGAACACGATGCCGAGATTGCCGCGCATGTGGTGGAAAATGATCCAAAGATCGACGCCGAGGAACGCGCGGTCGAGCGGTTTGCCGTGCGGATACTAGCACTGCGCCAGCCGGTCGCGGACGATCTCCGCAAGGTTATTCAGGCGTTGAAGGTGATCACCGACCTTGAGCGAATTGGCGATTATGCCGCCAACATCGCCAAGCGCAGCCTGGTCATCAATCAGGTCGCCAGCACGTTTTCGCTCTCCGGCCTTGGCCAGATGGCGCTGCTGGTGCAGCAGAACCTTAAGACAAGCATCGATGCCGTAGGCGAGGCCGACCCGCAGAAGGCCGTGGCGGTATGGCGCGCGGACCAGGCGGTGGATGATCTCTATAATACCATCTTCCGCGAGCTTATCACTTACATGATGGAGGATGCGCGCAGCATCACCGCCTGCACGCATTTGCTTTTCATCGCCAAAAATCTTGAGCGCATCGGCGACCACACCACCAACATCGCGGAGTTAACTTACTACGCCGTCACCGGCGAAACCCTGCCGGATTTCCGGCCCAAAGGCGACCAGACCTCCGCCTATTTCCCCGCCAACGCCGCCGGATGAGCGCGAGCGACAAGCCTGCCATCCTCATTGTGGAGGACGAGGCTCCACTGGTGACATTGTTGCGCTATAACCTCGAAAAACAAGGTTTCCGGGTGGAGGACGCGGGCGATGGCGGCGAGGCGCTGGTCCGCATTGCCGAAGCGCCGCCAGACCTGCTGCTGTTGGACTGGATGCTGCCCACCATGTCCGGCATCGAGCTTTGCCGCCAGCTGCGCCGCCGCCCTGCCACGCGCCAGCTCCCCGTCATCATGCTCACCGCGCGGGCCGAAGACCAGGACGCCGTGCGCGGGCTGGATGCCGGCGCCGACGATTACATCAGCAAACCGTTTTCCACAGAGGCGCTTATCGCCCGCATCCGCGCCTTGCTGCGCCGCGCCGATTCGGTGCCAACCAAGCAAAAGCTCAGCTTTCACGACATCTCGCTGGACCCGGCCTCGCACCGCGTTCTCCGCAACGGGCGCACGCTGCACCTTGGGCCCACGGAGTTCCGCCTGCTGGAGTTCTTCCTGCGGCATCCTGGCCGCGTCTTCTCACGCGAGCATGTGCTGAACGTCGTCTGGGGCCGGGACATCCATGTAGAGCCCCGCACGGTAGATGTGCATATCCGCCGACTGCGTAAAGCGATCAACGGGCCGGGCGAGATGGATATTCTCCGCACTGTGCGCGCGGCGGGCTATGCGCTGGACCTGGATACGATCACAAACAGTTGAACGATGTTACGATCCTAGGATCGACTCGGCGGCCTCTGTTGCTTTGACGCAGATGGACGCAACGCCGCCATGTTTTCACCAACCATGGTTTTGCAACAGCCTGTATCCATCATGCGATCGCCCCTAAAATGGGCATCAAACTTGCTTATATGACATTCATGGCCGTGCATGGCCGGTAGCAGAAGAAAGAAAAACGAAAGCAGAAAACAGGGTGCAATGATGAGATAGGAGTAGCCGATGGGTATGGTTGATCAGCTTTTTTCCAGGTCTTTGCAGTCATACGAAAACCAGCGGCAGCAGGAGATGCCCCTGCTCGAATACCTCGATACATGCCGCCGCGACCCCATGGCCTATGCCACAGCCGCCGAGCGCATGGTTGCGGCCATTGGCAAGGCCGAGGTGATCGACACCGCGAAGGATGCGCGGCTGGGGCGGATATTTACCAACCGAACGATCAAAATCTATCCCGCTTTCGCCGAATTTTTTGGCATGGAAGATACGATTGAGCGCATCGTCAACTTTTTCCGCTATTCTGCCCAGGGGCTCGAGGAGCGGAAGCAGATTTTATATCTTCTAGGGCCTGTCGGCGGTGGGAAGTCCTCCATTGCCGAGCGGCTGAAATCATTAATGGAAAGCCTGCCCATATATGTACTGAAAGCGGGCGCCCAGCTCAGCCCAGTGTTTGAAAGCCCGCTTGGCCTGTTCGACTCGGAACACATGGGGCCGGAGCTGGAATCGCAGTTTGGTATCCCCACGCGACGGCTTAACGGTCTGATGTCCCCCTGGGCGGTAAAGCGGCTCGATGAGTTTCATGGTGATATTTCTAAGTTCACCGTCGTGAAGCTCTACCCCTCAAAGCTCCGCCAGATCGGCGTGACGAAAACAGAACCCGGCGATGAGAACAACCAGGATATTTCCAGCCTCGTCGGCAAGGTCGATATAAGGATGCTGGAGCTTTACAGCCAGAACGACACTGACGCTTACAGCTATTCCGGCGGGTTGAACCGCGCCACGCAAGGACTGCTGGAATTCGTTGAGATGTTCAAGGCGCCGATCAAAATTCTGCATCCGCTGCTCACCGCGACGCAGGAAGGCAATTATGTCGGCACCGAGAATATTGGCGCGATTCCCTTCCAGGGCATCATTCTCGCGCATTCCAACGAGGCGGAATGGCAAAGCTTTCGGCACAACAAAAACAACGAGGCATTTATCGACCGTATCAGCGTGGTGAAGGTTCCGTATTGCCTGCGCGTGGCGGAAGAACAGAGGATTTACGAAAAACTGATCCGCACCAGCGAACTTGCAAACGCCCCCTGCGCTGCGGCAACGCTGGAGATGCTCGCGCGCTTCGCGGTGCTCTCCCGCTTGCGGCCACACCCGAATTCCAACCTGTTTTCAAAGCTCCGTGTGTATGACGGTGAAAACCTGCGGGATACCGAGCCGAACGCGAAGTCCATGCAGGAATATCGTGACCTCGCCGGCGTTGATGAAGGCATGGACGGCATCTCCACGCGTTTTGCTTTCAAGGTGCTTTCCGCGACCTTCAACTATGACTCGCGGGAGGTCGGCGCGGACCCGGTGCATTTAATGTGGGTGCTGGAACAATCTATTCGCCGCGAGCAATTTGGCGCAGAGACCGAAAAGGAATATCTCGATTTCATCAAAGGCACTCTGGCGCCGCGATATGCTGAATTTATCGGCAATGAGATCCAAAAAGCCTATCTCGAATCCTATAACGATTACGGACAGAATCTGTTCGACCGTTATCTCGATTACGCCGATGCCTGGATCGAAAACCTCGACTTTAAAGACCCGGATACCGGACAGATGCTGGACCGCGACCAGCTGAATCAGGAGCTGACCAAAATCGAGAAGCCAGCGGGCATCGCGAACCCCAAGGATTTCCGCAACGAGGTGGTGAAGTTTGCATTGCGCGCAAGGGCCTTGCATGGCGGAAAAAACCCCAGCTGGACGAGCTATGAGAAGATTCGCGAAGTTATTGAACGGCGAATGTTCAGCCAGGTTGAAGACCTGCTCCCGGTCATCAGCTTCGGCAGCAAGAAGGAGGTTGAGACCGAGCGAAAACACACCGAGTTTTTGGAGCGTATGATGGCGCGCGGCTATACCGAACGGCAGGCGCGCCGCCTGGTGGAATGGTACATGCGCGTAAAGCAGGCAGGATGATTGACCGATTGATCATGAATATCATTGATCGCCGTCTCAACCCCCAAGGCAAAAGTCTTTCCAATCGCAGGCGTTTTATCCAACGCGCCAAGCAGGAGCTGACGGAAGCGGTCCACAAAGCGACTGGTGAGCGCAGTGTTAGCGACCTTGGCGGCGACGACAAGGTGTGGATAAAAGCCGACCGGCTGAAGGAGCCGCAAATACGGCATTCCTCCGCGCGGGGCGAACGCGAACACGTGCTACCGGGCAATAAGCAATATGAGGAAGGGGACACGATCAAGCGTCCGCGCAGCCATGGTGGCAAAGGCTCCCAAGCCTCCGAGGATGGCGATGGCACCGATAGCTTTCAGTTCGCGCTGACACAGGAAGAGTTCCTCGATATTTTCTTCGACGATCTGGAATTGCCGGACTTACTCCGCAAGCAGATAAAATCGTCCGACAGCTTTACCCCAGTGCGAGCCGGCCACGCCATCAGCGGGTCAATCACGAACCTCAATTTGAAACGCACGATGCAGAACAGTCTGGCCCGGCGGATTGCACTGAAGCGGCCAAAACCCGCGGAGATTGCAGCGGGCGAAGCCGAACTCGCAGCTCTGGCGCCGGATGAGTTGGAGCGCGCGGCGAAACTGCGTGCAGAGCTGGACGCTAAATTACGCCGAGGCCGGCGCATCGCCTTCATCGACCCTGTGGATGTGCGCTACAATCGTTTCGAGCTTGTGCCACAGCCGATGACAAGTGCGGTGATGTTCTGCCTCATGGACGTATCGGGTTCCATGACCGAACACATGAAAGACCTCGCAAAGCGGTTTTATAAGCTGCTCTACCTGTTTTTAGTCCGGCGCTACAAAAATGTTGAAGTCGTCTTCATCCGCCATACACACCAGGCAAAGGAGGTTGATGAGGAGACTTTTTTCATGAGCACAGAAACCGGCGGCACGATCGTCTCGACGGCGTTTGAGGAGATGTTGCGCGTCGTGACTGCGCGTTACCCGCGAAACCAATGGAATATCTACGCGGCTCAAGCCTCCGATGGAGACAACATCCCGAGCGATAACGCCAAGGTCGCTGCGCTGCTTCGCCAAAAGATCCTCCCGATCTGCCAGTATTTTGCTTATATCGAAGTCAAAAACCAGGACGGGCTCGCGCAAACAACCGATTTATGGCGTACGTATGAACATCTTAATAAATCCGGTGCGCCTGTCACCACCCGCCGGGTAAGCGAACGCGGCCAAATTTTTCCGGTGTTCCGGGAACTCTTCGCGCCGGGCCGAAAGGTCGCGAATGCTCCGCGCTGAAAAGGACTGGAATTTCGACAGCTTGCGGCGCGCCTACGACGCGATCAATACCATCGCAGTCAATGAGCTCAAACTCGACATCTATCCGAACCAGATCGAGATCATCACTTTTGAGCAGATGCTCGACGCTTATTCATCGGTCGGGATGCCGTTGATGTATCAGCACTGGTCGTTCGGCAAAAATTTCGCGCGGGATGAGTTGCTATATCGCCACGGCCTTCGCAATCTCGCTTATGAGATCGTCATAAACTCGAACCCGTGCATCGCCTATCTCATGGAGGAAAATTCCATGATGATGCAAACCCTGGTGATCGCCCACGCGGCTTTTGGACATAATCATTTCTTCAAAAACAATAATCTGTTCAAGCAATGGACAGACGCCAATGGTATTCTGGATTATCTGGAGTTTGCAAAAACCTATATCGCGCGTTGCGAGAGCCGCTATGGGGAAGCCGCTGTCGAGCGCATATTGGATGCAGCTCATGCCCTGATGCCGCAAGGCGTGCATCGTTACCCGCGACCTAGAATCCTAAATTTGCGCGATGAGGAAAAGCGCGCGAGAGAGAGGCTGGAAGAGCAGGAACGCTCGTATAACGAGCTATGGCGCACGGTGCCTGCAAGCGCGCGCAGCGCCCATGCCCATAGCGAGGCGGAGCGGCGAAGCCTGCTCGGCCTGCCGGAAGAAAATCTGCTTTACTTTCTTGAGAAAAAGGCACCGCTGTTAAAAACCTGGGAGCGCGAAGTCCTTCGCATCGTTCGCCACGTCGCGCAATATTTCTACCCGCAGAAACAGACGAAGATGATGAACGAAGGTTGCGCCACCTTTGTGCATTATTACATCATGAACCGGCTACACGAGACGGGGTTTCTGGATGACGGCGCAATGATCGAATTTTTTCAGTCCCATACCGGCGCCACTTTCCAGCCGGACTTCGACCACTCAGGCTATTCTGGTATCAATCCTTATGCGCTTGGCTTCAACATGATGCAGGATATTCAACGTGTTTGCGAAACGCCAACGGATGAGGACCGCGTCTGGCTGCCGCAGATTGCCGGGCGTGGCGGCTGGGTCGAAATTCTCGAGGACGCATGGGCCAACCATCGCGATGAGAGTTTCATCCGCCAATTCCTCTCGCCAGCGTTGATACGAAAGATGAAGCTCTTCGACCTTAGCGATGATGGGAAGTCCGATCTAGTCGTCAAGGCGATACATAACGAACGCGGCTACCGTACCGTCCGGACAAATCTGGCGAACCAATATGACGTCGTGCAGAATGAGCCGGAGATCGAGGTTGTGGACGTGGACCTTGATGGGGACCGGCGATTGATGCTTCAGCACCGCGTTTATTCCGGCATTTTGCTGGATGAAATGGATACCAAACAGGTGCTGCGTCACCTCGCAAGCCTGTGGGGTTACGAAGTGACACTCACGGAAGTCTCATCACAATCCGGCGCGGTTTTGAAACAACACAGCGCAGCGCCAGCGCCAGCGCATTAGCTTCGTGCTCTGTTCATCAAACTTGCAAGCGCAATTCCGGCGGAAGCGACCAGCGCGCTGGTAAGCACGGGGTGTGTGCTCGCCTTGCTGTAAGAGCTTCGCATGACATGATGCGGCGAGTTGCCATGCACTTCACCGTCGTCGCCTGCGCTATCAAGCGCGCTTGCTGGCGCACGGTTGGCCGGGCCTGATGCCACCGATGCGCCAGGCACAAACCGCGAGCCAAACCAATCTACCGCCGCCGGCAAATGTTTGTTCAGGCTGCTCATCAATTTGCCACCGCCGCCAATGTAGTAATCCCGTCCCCCATGAACCGCAGCGTATAAAATCGCCTCCGCCACATCCTTCGGCGAATAAACCGGCGAAGGCAGCGTTGGCTTGCCATCTGTGTAATTTTTGGCATGAATTGGAAAAGGCGTGTCGATCGATGCTGGCTTGATCAGCGTTACTGAAATCGGCGAATTTTCCGCCTGCAATTCCATACGAAACGCATCCGTAAAGCCTTTTACGGCGTGTTTTGACGCGCAGTACATTCCCTGAATAGGAAATGCGACGTCCGATACCACGCTCCCTAGATTAATGATGGCGCCACCCGATGTCTTCAAATGCTTCGCTGCAACCAGTGTACCGTTAACAATGCCCCAAAAATTGATGTCGAACAGTTTTCGATGGTCTTCATCGCTCACCTGGTCCAGCCGCCCAAAAATACCGAGCCCGGCATTATTTACCCAAGTATCGAAACCGCCATAGGCATCAATCGCCGCGGCAGCTAGCGCCTCTACTTCCTCACGTTTCGATACGTCCGCCGGAACGCAAATTGCTTCGCCGCCACTTGCGCGAATTTTTTTCTCTATCTCCTTCAAGCTTTCACCGTTACGAGACGACAGCACCACCTTGGCCCCTCGCTTCGCCGCCTCATACGCAGTCGCAAGCCCGATCCCGCTGGAGGCGCCGGTAATAACAACAACCTGATCTGCCAGAATTTTATGTTTTATACGCATTTTGCTTCTCCTGCCTTAAGGCAGGAACACGTGGAAGCATCGTGAGCTGCGAGCAATGCCAGCCAGCTTATCAACGTATGATAAATTTTTCACTCCGGGCCGAAGTCCTGCGGGCGGTAGCCAAGCTGGGTCAGTCCTTCCTCAACAAAATCACCGAGATTCGGCTCGCCCATTAGGTATGATGAAATACCCTTCTGTCCACGCTCCTCCGCGAGCGAGCGCGCGTCCTGCCACTCGGCAGCTGTAAAATCGCCTCGCCCGATCCAGAATATCGCAATCAAATCAATAGCCGCATCGTCGGTTAGCTGATCGATGGCATCACGTAACTCTGTCTCCGTCTCGTCCGATGGGTAGTCCTCAATCACCCCGCGCTCGTTGTCGTCGATCGCGTTCGATCCTGGGTCGGGCTCAACCGGATCAACCTTCACGTCAAATGCCCGCGCCTTGAGGATAATGAACTCGGCCGCCGCGGGATCCAGGTCAATGGCGACCGGCTCGGAATCTTCAATATTGACGACGTGTTTCTTGGCCATGCGCCGCTCCTTTCAGCGAGACCACTCATCTAGGAAATCGCATCCCCGTTTTTAGGCGTCACGCCGTAAAAGATCGATTCTGAAGCGCTCGCGCCGAACATGCCTAACAAGGGTAAAGCCCTCCGCGCAACCCAGAAAGCGTTGCGCCGCTTCATTGCCGCCGCATGGCTCCTCAATTTTGCCGGTAAAATTCACCAACAGCACAAGCCCGCCTTGGCTTACGTTGGCGCTACAGCAAGCCGCAACTTTTTGAATATCCCTCTCGTCAAGAAAATACAGAACCTCCGAGATCACGATGAGGTCGAAGTTTTTCTCATGTGGCCATTCCTCTGGAACACGCATATTTTGGAACGCAACGTGGCCAAGTGCTATGCAGCGGGCAGCCGCGGCATCTAAAGCGCTCTGCACAATGTCCACCGCCAGAAGCAAATCGCAGCACAAGCCAAGGGATTCGGTCAGCACCCCAATCGAACAACCGATTTCAAAGCCACTTCGGAAGCAGCGGCCTTCCAGAACATCCATTGTCGCGCTATATTTATCATGTTCATAAGCACTGGTTACAAAATTCCATGGATCTGGATTTGCCGCGTAGAGCGCCTCAAAATACTCGCGGCCGCGTGAATTCATCGGATAAAAACCTCGAATGGCCGTGCAAAAATCGCCAGCAGGGCCGACGGCAACGCAAACCCTTCCGGCGAATCTTTAATCATGCCGCCATATTGCGAAGCATGGGCCGCTATCGCGTTTTGCTTGGCCGTGAGAAACATCGATATGTCCATCCGGAATCCGCCCTGGCGTGGTTCATCTACCATGTCGTCCCGTTCACGCAGCCAGCCCCAGACCGGATACGAAAGCAAATCCCATCCTGTTCGCCGGGCCACCTCCGCCGCAATGAAAGCACCCGTCTCGTGATCGCAATGCGGGTCGCCGTGCCATGGCCCAAGCACTACGCCGCAACCAAATTCAACACCTATTGAAACAATCCTTTCGACAGGCTTCGCGCCGCTCAAGGCGAGTTGCGTATCCGCATACCGCAAAAATTTTATCCGCTCCGCTTCCAGCCCGAGCGCTTCAACCGCTCTTACGGCTTCTTGCTCGCGAATAACACGCAATCGGGATGGTGGAAACTCGACAGAGGCGGGATGCGATGCCGCACCGTCCGTTAAAACGACAACCACCGGCGCAATCCCCGCAGCGCAGGAACTTGCAATCAAACCGCCGCAGCCGAGGCTTTCGTCGTCCGGATGCGGCGCTAAAATCAGCGCGCGTTTTCCCCGCAAAACCTGCGATATTCCAACGAGCGGCGCCGTCTCCAGCGTCGAGAGCATCATCCCCACGCGTATCATGAATCACCGGGCAGTGCTGCATGGAAATAATATTCCGCGGCGGTTTCCATTACCGCATCCGGTGCCGGTTGACGCAGAAACGTCGCCAGATCGCGGCAAATTCGCTCAACCGGTTGCCCAGAGATGAATGCACCTAGCCCAAGGCTTCGCTGGGTTAAACGCATCGCATCAAGGCACGCCGCTTCCACTGCCAGCCGCGCCAGATTGACATGGGCAACAATCGCCTCCGGTTCATCCTTTTCAAGGCACGCTCGCATCGCCGCCTCACACATCCATAGCCGCGCGGTTTCATATGCCAAAACAAGCTGTCCAAACCTTGCTTTTTGGTGTGCATCATTGTCCCGCTTGCGGGCGCATATCTCATCGCGGTGCAGCTTTACCAGTGCGGTCAATCCGCCAAGCGCCGCCGCAGAGCCTCGCCACGCGCCGGAGGAGAATACCGGTTCTCGCAGATAATCTCCCGGCGCACCAAGAAGTGCGTCCGCGCCGATTACCCTTCCGGAGAAGTCCATGCTGCCGGTTATTGCCGCACGCATTCCACTCAATTTGATTTTATTCGGAAGCATACCAGCGCCTGGCGCGAGTTCAACGACCAGCATCTGGTCCGCAGCTGTTACGAGCGCACGCGTTGCAACCCCCGCGCCGGAGCAAAATGCCTTGCTACCTTCAAGTTCAAGTCCCGGCTTCAATGCTAGTGCATTTTCACGAGGGTCCGTTACCCATAACGCGAAAATTTCACTCTCCGCATCGCGGGCGCAGCGCTCGATTAACGCAGCCGAACCATAACGCAAAATAAGCTGCAATGCGTTCACATGCGCCTCATACAGCCGCGCCACCGCAAGGCTGCCTTCGCCCGCAAGCTGAAACAACCGGAGCAGCGCCATAGCACCGGCCGGCCCCTCGCCAAACCCAAGCCCACCAAACTCCTCGGGCAAAGTTGCACGCAGCAGACCAGCTTTTTTAAAAGCCGCGAAGCTATCGCGGGGGAACTCGGCAAGCGTATCCAGCCGGGCGGCCTCGGCCTGCATTTCCGGCACCAATGCAGCTACCGCATCCAACAACGCCGCCTGTTCAGTCTGTAAAGCCGCTGCCATAGGCTGCCTCGCGCTGCATCGCGGCAAAATTGCTCCGCAAATCGTTCAGCATTGCCATCGCCTGCCGGGTTTCCCGCGCCAACCCGGCATAGGCCACACGGCGGCGTTGCAGCACCGCACTTAGCCGCTGCACCTCCATCCATGCCGCGCCAAAAAACGGCGCGTCGAGCGCGCGCTGCATTTCCGCCGGGCTTATCAACAAGTCTTTCGTCAGCACCGCTACGTTCGCATCATCGTAATAGGTCTTCCGCAGGCGCGCTTTCGCCAGCGCCCGCCGGTACGCATCCACGGCCGGTTCAAGCCGCTCGTCGGTGAATTCGTCCTGCCTTACGATTCTTCGCTTGATCGTATCCGCCATGCCGCCTTCCGCTCTGCCCTCCAGCCTGCCCGAGACCCGCACCACAATCTTCGGTGAATGCCGGATTTTTGCATCGATGAGCCGCAATCGCTCTACCAAAGCGCGATCCTCACCTACCGCCACACGCGGGACGCCCCCAGATTGCCGGAATGAACGCCCGCGCATCGCGATGCTGGCGCCCGAATCTTCCTGGTGCCGCGGCCACGGATCATACGAATCAGGATCAATCCACGTCTCGATCTCATCGAGCATCTGTAGGAGTAAGACCTCGCGCATGTCGTCGAAGCGTAAACCGGGTCGGATTAATTGCTCATCCGCGCGCTCAAGCGACGCCGCACCGCAAACAACATCCGCGCCTCTTTCAATTTCGGCCAGGTTTTGCTCCAGCCAATCTGGTTCTGGCAACGCATCGGCATCCGTCGTCAGAATCACGCCATCATCGCCGCTAAGCTCCAATGCGCGCTGCAACGCAAGCCGCCGCGCCTCGCCCGCCGAAGCTACTTTTTTATGCAGTTCACATTCCACGATCTTCAGCTGCGGCATAATAAGTTGGAATGAAAAGCAAAGCTGAGCCGTTCTGTCGGAGCAATTATTCAGCAACAGCAAAATAGCGTCGAACGGAACACTCTGCCGCATTAATGCCTGAAGGCATCGGCCAATCCGGGATTCTTCATTCTTCACCGGAATGGCGACGACCCTGGGATTTCGTGCAAACATTAAAAACAAGTGATGGATGAAAGCGGCGGCTTCAACAAAACGGTTCAGACTTTCCTATATTTCATCCAAACTTTAAATACACCCGCGAGCAACCATCGTCTTGCGCCCCCTAATAGGCTTAGTGAATTGAAGCACGAGCGATGGATAACAACAGCACAACATCCCGCCGCCACCTTGCCCAAGTTGCCGCCGCCGGGCTGGCAGCAGCCGTCGCTGCTCCCGCGCTCGCGCAGCAGCCGCCGGCACCTAGACCTCCGCCGCAAAAACTCACAGACCCGCACACGCTCTACCCCGCACCGCCATTCCAGCCGCAGTCTCAGCCTTGGCCGGGCCTTGCGGGAAAGATGCACCCGATACCCGACAGCGGCGAGACGAGCTACGTCGGCACCAGGAGGCTTGCTGGACGAAAAGCGCTGATCACTGGTGGCTATTCCGGCATCGGCCGCGCCACGGCGATAGCCTATGCGCAGGAGGGCGCAGATGTCGCCTTTGGCTACCTCCCCGCCGAGGAGCCCGACGCGAAAGAGGTCGTACATTACATACAGCAAGCTGGCCGTAAGGCCGTTCCCTTGCCGGGCGACGTTCGCGACGAGGATTTCTGCAAAAAGCTGGTTGCCAATGGGGTCACGGGCCTCGGCGGGCTGGATATTCTGGTCAGCAACGCTGCCCGCCGACACAGCGCCGAATCATTGCTCGACATCACGACGGAAAATTTCGATTGGACTTCAAAACAAGTTGCTACGCGATGTTCTGGATCGTGAAAGCCGCGATTCCACATTTGCAGCCCGGCTCGGCGATCATCGCCACCAGCTCCATCAATGCCTACGACCCGGAGCCCAGCATTCTCGACTATGCGATGACCAAGGGCGCGATCATGATCTTCACCAAAGCGCTTGCCAAACAGCTCGTCCACAAGGGCATCCGCATAAAGGCTGTCGCTCCCGGCCCGGTATGGACTCCGTTGCAGGTTTGCGGCGGACAGTCGCAGAAAGATCTCGTCTCGTTCGGCAGCACGACACCGATGGGCCGCCCCGGCGAGCCCGTTGAACTCGCACCGATCTACGTTTTGCTTGCCTCAAACGAAGCGAGCTTCACCACCGGCCAGGTTTATGGCGCCACCGGCGGCATGGGCCAGCCGAAATTTCAGCAAAGGAAAAACGATGCCAACTCAAGAAAGCGACCATGAAATCCGCGAGCGGGCCTACAAGCTTTGGCAAGAGGCAGGCTCGCCAGACGGGCGGGAACATGAATTCTGGCATAAGGCCTGCGAACAACTCGGCGTTACGGAAAATGAGAACAAGCGCGATCTCGACAATGCCGGCAAGGAAAGCTTTCCGGCGAGCGATCCGGTCAACCGGATGTAGCGGCTGACCCAAGCATATGGTGGCGCACCATTTGCTTAGCCGTTTCAAGCATTTGTTCAATGGAGCGTGTGTTGGGAATCAGCATTTGGCTGACGACCGCACCGCGCATGATGTTCACGACGACGCGGCGGCAATCTGCAATCACCATTGGCGGAACGTCGCCTGAAAAAATCCGGAACCACAGCCGCTTGAAGGAATCCGATGAGCGCAGCATCGAGTTCCGCACCTCGCTGTCCAGCTGCGTGTTCGAGCGGGAGGCGAGCCATATATCCACCACCGCCAAATAGGCCCGCGTATGTACAATCGCGCCAAGCGTATCGATCAGAAAGTCGATGCGCGCGCCGACGCCGTGGCCCGTTCCCGGCGAAACCGCGTCGAACGACGCCGTAACGTTGCTCTCCACCGAGTGAATGATCGCGAGCGCAAGCTCATCCCGTCCCTCGAAATGGTGCTGGATCGCGCCGCGCGTAAATCCGGCGAGCTGGGCCACATCGGCCATTGTGGTTTGCGCGAAGCCTCTGTCCGCGATCAGTTCTATCGCGGCGGCAAGCAGCTTTGCCCGCGCTTCCTCGCTTCGCTCCTGCTGCGTGCGCCGGGTCTTAGCGGCGCTCCCGCTACTGGACATTATCGCGCTCCTCGGCATATAGATACATTCTTGCGTGTATGTTTATAGCCGTCAAGTAAGGAATAAGGCCGTGGATTGTGATACGAACCTGGCGAGACGCATCGCCACCACGGCTGGCGAAATCCTGCTCGCCCTTCAGCGTTCCGGCCTGTTCCAAGGCAAGGCGTTGGGGAAGGCTGGGGACCGCGCCGCCAATGCCTTCATCATGGAGGCATTGCACGAAAACCGCCCGGACGATGCTATTCTGTCGGAAGAGGAAGCCGCCGACCCCGCCAGGTTAGATCAATCCCGCGTCTGGATTGTGGACCCTTTGGACGGCACGCGCGAATATAGTGAAGCGCGGACTGATTGGGCCGTGCATGTTGCCCTGGCTGTCGATGGCATTGCAAAAACTGGCGCGGTCGCTTTGCCCGGCTTGGCCGTGACCCTTTGCAGCAATAGCGAATTTCCAGTTCTCTCCACTCCGCCCAGGCTGCGTATGCTGGTCAGCCGCACCCGCCCCGCGCCGCAAGCCGTCGCGGTGGCTGAGCGTTTAAAAGCAACGCTGGTCCCCATGGGTTCCGCAGGCGCCAAGGCCATGGCGGTGGTGCAGGGCGAGGCGGATATCTACCTGCACTCCGGCGGCCAGTACGAATGGGACAGTTGCGCGCCGGTTGCGGTGGCGCAGGCAGCGGGGCTGCATGTCTCGCGGCTCGACGGCTCGCCCTTGCGCTACAACCGCGCGGACCCGTATTTGCCCGACCTGTTGATCTGCGGCAAACAACATGCGGCGCGCATCCTGGCGATCCTCGCCGAACTTAACGTAACGGTAGTATAAACGATGTCCGAAACCCTCACCCATTTGCAGCGCCTGGAAGCGGAATCCATCCACATCATGCGGGAGGTGGTGGCAGAAACCGAAAAGCCGGTGATGCTCTATTCCGTAGGGAAGGATTCGGCGGTCATGCTGCATCTGGCGCGCAAGGCGTTCTACCCCTCCCCGCCGCCGTTTCCGCTGCTGCATGTCGATACCACCTGGAAGTTCCGCGCGATGTATGAGTTGCGCGACCGCATGGCGCGCGAGAGCGGCATGGAGCTCCTGGTCTATCAAAACCCGGAGGCTAAGGCGCGTGGCATCAACCCGTTCGACCATGGCGCGCTGCACACGGATATGTGGAAAACCGAAGGGCTGAAGCAGGCGCTGAACAAATACGGCTTCGACGCGGCCTTTGGGGGCGCCCGGCGAGATGAGGAAAAATCCCGCGCCAAGGAACGCATCTTTTCCTTCCGCTCCGCCAATCATCGCTGGGATCCGAAAAGCCAACGCCCGGAGCTATGGAATCTCTACAACGCCCGCAAGGCCAGGGGCGAGAGCATCCGCGTCTTTCCCATCTCCAACTGGACCGAGCTGGACATCTGGCAATATATCCATCTGGAAAACATCCCGATTGTGCCTCTATATTTCGCGGCCAAACGTCCTACCGTAAAGCGTGACGGCCTGCTGCTCATGGTCGATGACGAACGCTTCCGTCTCAACCCGGGTGAAGTGCCGGAAGAACGCTCCATCCGCTTCCGCACGCTCGGCTGCTATCCACTCACCGGCGCCGTTGAATCACAAGCTACCACGTTGCCTGAAGTGATTCAGGAGATGCTGCTGACCACGACCTCCGAGCGCCAGGGCCGCGCCATCGACCATGACCAGGCCGCGAGCATGGAAAAGAAAAAGCAGGAAGGATATTTCTGATGGATAATTCCTCCTACCAGACGGATGCGCTCATCGCCGCGGACATCGACGCTTACCTTGAGCAGCACCAGCATAAATCGCTATTGCGCTTCATAACCTGCGGCTCGGTCGATGACGGTAAATCGACGCTCATAGGGCGGCTTCTCTATGATTCCAAGATGATCTTCGAGGATCAACTCGCAGCACTTGAGGCGGATTCCAAGCGCGTCGGCACGCAAGGGCAGAACATCGACTTCGCCCTTCTGGTCGACGGCCTCGCCGCCGAGCGCGAGCAGGGCATCACCATCGATGTCGCCTACCGGTTTTTCGCGACCGAGAAGCGCAAGTTCATCGTCGCCGATACCCCAGGCCATGAGCAATACACACGCAACATGGTCACAGGTGCCTCCACAGCCGACCTCGCCGTCATCCTCATCGACGCGCGCAAGGGCGTGCTGACGCAAACCCGTCGCCATAGCTATCTCGCGCATCTCATCGGCATCAAGAACATCGTGCTTGCTATCAACAAAATGGATCTTATCGGCTACGACCAGGCGAAATACGACGCCATCGTCGCGGACTATACAAAATTCGCCGCCGGCATCGGCATCTCCGCCTTCACCCCGATGCCGATTTCCGGTTTTCTCGGCGATAACATCACCACGCGCTCCGCCAACACGCCATGGTATAGCGGCCCAGCCCTTATCGACCATCTGGAAACGGTGGAACTCGACATCACAAGCGCGGCGGCAAAGCCGTTCCGTATGCCGGTGCAATGGGTAAACCGCCCGAACCTCGACTTCCGTGGATTCTCCGGGCTTATTTCCAGCGGCAGCACCAAGCCCGGTGATGCCATTCGCGTACTGCCCAGCGGTAAAACCTCCACCATCACCCGCATTGTCACGCAAGCCGGCGATCTGCCACAGGCCATCGCGGGCCAGTCCGTCACGCTCACCTTTGCGGATGAAATCGACTGCTCGCGGGGCGATGTCATCACCATCGCCGATGCGCCCGTGCAAACCGCTGACCAGTTTGAGGCAACGATCGTCTGGATGGCGGACGAGGCGCTGATGCCCGGCCGCCCATACTGGCTCAAGCTCGGCACACAAACCGTCACCGCCACCATCCACGCGCCGAAATATCAGGTGAATGTCAACACGCTCGAACACAGCGCCGCCAAAACGCTGGAGCTGAACGCCATCGGGGTCGCCAACATCGCAACCGACCGGGCCATTCCGTTCGAGCCATACGCAGAGAACCACACGCTCGGCGGCTTCATCCTTATCGACAAGCTGACCAATGGCACTGTCGCCGCGGGCATGATCAATTTCTCGCTCCGCCGTTCGCAAAACGTCCACTGGCAGGCGCTCGACATCAGCCGCGAGATGCACGCGAATTTGAAAAACCAGAAGCCCGCCGTTCTCTGGTTCACCGGCCTTTCGGGTGCAGGCAAATCCACCATCGCGAATCTGGTCGAGAAAAAGCTCGCGCGCATGAACCGCCATACGTTTCTGCTGGATGGCGATAACGTCCGCCATGGCCTGAACAAAGACCTGGGCTTCACCGATGCCGACCGGATCGAGAACATCCGCCGCGTCGGCGAGGTGGCAAAACTCATGACCGATGCGGGGCTGATCGTCATCACCTCCTTCATCAGCCCCTTCCGGGCCGAGCGGCAGATGGTGCGGGACATGATGGCGCCGGGCGAGTTCATCGAGATTCATATCGATACGCCGCTCGCAGAGGCAGAAGCACGGGACGTAAAAGGGCTTTATAAAAAGGCCCGGGCCGGGCAGCTCAAAAATTTCACGGGTATCGACAGCCCCTACGAGCCACCCGCCGCGCCGGAAATCCATATCGACACAACGAGCCTAACGCCCGAACAGGCCGCCGAAATCATCGTGGAGAAATTGCTCGGAGAAGCATAACCATAATTCAGCGGCCGATTCACGCTTGAGGTATACACGCTTAAGCCGCGTTAACCTCAAACGATCGGACGCTAGCCCTTCCCCCGCCGCGCCAGGCCTTCAACCCGCGCCAGCAATTCGGCAAAGGCGAAGGGCTTGGAGAGGTAGTCGTCCCCGCCTGCTTTAAGCCCCGACACCTTCATTGCCGACTCGCCCATGCCGGAAAGAATCAGCACCGGCGTATCGTTCTCCTGCGCGCGCAGGCTGGTCAGCAGGCTCAAACTGTCGGAGGCATCGGGCAAAACCCGATCCAGGATAATCACATCATATTGCTCCGCGCTGGCCCGGTCCCGGCCCACCTGCGCGCAATCCGCATGGATCACATTATGTCCCGCTTCCCGCAGGCCTTTGACCACAAAGCCCGCGACATTCTTGTCGTCTTCAATCAGCAATATACGCATCCGGCTTTTTTCTCCGCCAATCTGTCCGCGGGCCTACGACGCGTTTATGTTGTAAGCAACGGCCTGAGTTCAATGCCGCTTGGCTTGCATGGTCGTATTAATTCAAACCGGGGCCTATATTGCGGTCATGACAAGCCGCGTGATCCCCGTCCCTCCTTTCAACCTCATCGTATTCGGCGCCACGGGGGATCTCGCCCGCCGTAAACTGCTCCCCGCTCTGTTCCACCGGGATGTTGCCGGCCAGTTACCCGAGCAAGCCAGCATTATCGGCGTTTCCCGTGGCGCGATGGACACAAGCGCCTACGCCGCCCAGGCACGCCAATCGATCATTGAGCATGTGCCGGAACGCGAACGCCCCGATGCTTCCTGCGGCAAATTCCTCTCCCGCATCGCCTATGTTCAGGCCGACGCCGATAGTGACAAAGGCTGGCCTCAGCTTCAGGAAACGGTGGGCGCGACTCCGGATCGCATCAACGTCTTCTATCTCGCCACCGCCCCCAATCTGTTCGGCGCGATTTGCGAGCGCCTTGGCCGCTTTGGCTTGGCTGGCGATAACGCGCGCGTGGTGGTGGAAAAGCCGGTGGGGCGCGACCTCGCCTCTGCTCGCGCCGTGAACGAGGCTGTGGGCGCTGTGTTTCCGGAGGACCGCGTCTATCGGATCGACCATTACCTCGGCAAGGAGGCCGTGCAGAACCTGCTGGCCCTGCGCTTCGCCAACGCGCTGTTCGAGCCTTTGTGGAACGCCGCCCATATCGACCACGTACAGATCACCGTCGCCGAGAGTCTCGGTGTGGAAGGCCGCGCCGGCTATTACGATACGGCCGGCGCGCTGCGCGACATGGTGCAGAACCACATGCTGCAACTGCTCTGCCTTGTGGCCATGGAGCCGCCGGCCAAGCTGGATGCGGATGCGGTGCGGGACGAGAAGCTCAAAATCCTGCGCTGCCTCAAGCCGCTGGATACCGACACGCTTTGCGCGCTCAATACCGTGCGCGGGCAATATCGCGCGGGCGCATCCGCGGGTGGCGCCGTGCCGGGCTATCTGGAAGAGCTGGGCGAAGCTTACAGCATCACCGAAACCTTCGTCGCGCTGAAAGCAGAGATCGCCAACTGGCGCTGGGCGGGGGTGCCATTTTACCTCCGCACCGGCAAGCGGCTGCCGCAACGCGTGTCGGAAATCGTAATCTCCTTCCGGCCCATTCCTCATACGGTTTTCAACCCCTCCGCCGGGCCTATCGAGGCCAACCGGCTGGTTATCCGCCTGCAACCTGATGAGGGCGTGAAACTCTGGCTGATGAGCAAAGATCCCGGCCCTGGCGGGATGCGCCTGCGCCCCGTGCCGCTGGATATGAGCTTTGCCACCGCGTTTAGGGTCCGCAACCCAGATGCCTATGAGCGCCTGGTGCTGGACGTCGTGCGCGGCGACCAGACCTTGTTCATGCGCCGCGACGAGGTGGAGGCCGCCTGGTCCTGGATCGACCCGATCCTTTCCAACTGGGCTGCCTCCAACGAGCCGCCAAAGGGCTACACCGCGGGTACCTGGGGGCCGTCAGCTGCCATCGCGCTCATCGAGCGTGACGGGCGCACCTGGGTCGAATCCAATGCCTGAGACCGCCAGTAGGCAACATATCGCGGACTCGCTTGCCACGGATGTCGCCGCAGCGTTACGCGCCCGGCTGTCGCAAACCGGGGTAGCTTCCCTCGCCGTATCGGGCGGCACCACACCCATTTTGTTTCTCAAAACGCTCAGCCAGCAAAAGCTGGACTGGTCGCGCGTCACCATCACGCTAGCCGACGACCGCTGTGTGCCCGAGGATTCGCCCCGCAGCAACGCGAGCCTTGTTCGCGAGAATCTACTGAAAAATCAATCTTTAAAAGCGCGTTTCATACCGTTGATGGGAGCGTTGGAGCAAACCATCGCCACCCTTATCCCCTTCGCCGCCATCGTGCTCGGCATGGGGCTGGACGGCCACACCGCCTCGCTCTTTCCTGGCGCCGACCATCTAGCGGAAGCGCTGACCGGCCCCCATCTCATCCAGGCGATCAGCGCGCCTGGTGTACCAGAACCTCGCGTCACCCTCACGGTCCCGGTTCTGCTGGGCGCGGATTTCCTGGCCCTCCATATCGAGGGCGATGCGAAACTCGCCGCGCTGAACGCCGCGATGCATCCCGGGCCGGTCGCAGACATGCCCATCCGCGCCGTACTCGATCGCCCGCCCCGCATATATTGGTGTCCATAAAAGGAACGTATCATGGTCCATAAAATCCTTGCCGAAGTCACGGACCGCATCGCCGATCGCAGCCGCCCGGCCCGGGGAAAATACCTGGCCCGCATCGCCGCCGCCGCGAGCCATACGCCCCAACGCAGAAATGTCGGCTGCGCCAGCCAGGCCCATGGGTTCGCCGGATGCGCCCCTGCCGATAAAGCCATGCTGCGAGCAGGCGATGGCGGCAATATCGGCATCGTCACCGCCTATAACGACATGCTCTCCGCCCATCAGCCCTACGAGCGCTTCCCAGGCCTTATCCGGGAGGCCGCGCGGCAAGCAGGAGGCACAGCGCAGGTCGCGGGCGGCGTGGCCGCTATGTGCGACGGCATCACCCAGGGCGAGACCGGCATGGAGCTCTCGCTGTTCTCGCGGGATGTCATCGCGCTTTCCACCGCCGTCGCGCTCTCGCACCAGACCTTCGATGCCGCGGTCTATCTCGGCATCTGCGACAAAATCGTCCCCGGCCTGCTCATCGGCGCGCTGTCCTTTGGCCATCTCCCGGCGGTGTTCATCCCCGGCGGCCCAATGCCCTCCGGCCTGCCGAACCCTGAGAAAAACCGCATCCGCCAGCTTTATGCGGAGGGCAAGCTCAGCCGGGCAGACCTGTTGGAAGCTGAGGCCAAATCCTACCACGCGCCCGGCACCTGCACGTTTTACGGCACGGCCAACACCAATCAGATGATGATGGAGATCATGGGCCTGCATTTGCCGGGCGCTGCCTTCATCAACCCCAATACCCCTCTGCGCGATGCGCTCACCGATGCCGCTACGCAACGCGCTTTGGCCATCACGGCCTTGGGCAATGAATACACGCCCATCGGCGCAATGCTGGATGAGCGCAGTTTTGTGAACGCCATTGTCGGCCTGCACGCCACCGGCGGCTCCACCAATCACACGATCCACCTCATCACCATGGCGGCAGCGGCGGGCATCCATCTCACCTGGGACGATTTCGCGGCGCTCGCCGCGGCTACGCCTTTGCTCTGCCATATCTACCCAAGCGGCGAGGCGGATGTGAATCATTTCCATGCGGCGGGCGGCATGGGTTTCCTCATCCGCGAACTGTTGGCGGCGGGCCTGCTGCACGAGGATGTCCGCACGGTCGCGGGCATGGGGCTGTCGGCCTACGCGGCGGAGCCGATGCTGGGGCCGGAGAATAACGTCGTCTGGGTGCCGGGCGCGGAGGCCAGCGGCGACGATACCGTACTCCGGCCTTCGAACAATCCGTTCGCGCCAACCGGCGGCCTGGCGGTGCTGGAAGGCCCGCTTGGCCGCGCCATCATGAAAACCTCGGCGGTGGCGGAGGAACGCCACATCATTGAGGCCCCAGCCCGCGTGTTTTTAACGCAGGAGGCCGTGCACGATGCTTTCAAATCCGGGGAACTCAACCGTGACGTGGTAGTCGTCGTGCGCTTCCAGGGCCCAAAGGCCAACGGAATGCCGGAACTGCATCGGCTGATGCCGCCGCTTGGGGTCTTGCAGGACAAAGGCTATCGCGTCGCGCTGGTTACGGATGGCCGGCTCTCCGGCGCGTCGGGCAAGGTTCCAGCCGCCATCCATGTCACGCCGGAGGCCGAGGACGGCGGCGCCATCGGGTTGATCGAAGACGGTGACATCGTCCTGGTCGATGCCGTTGCAGGCAGGCTAGAGGTTAAAGTTGACCCGGCAATCTGGGCATCACGCAACAACGCGCAGGCGGACCTCACTGGCTCGCATATTGGCGTAGGGCGGGAGCTTTTCGCCGCCTTCCGCAACGTTGTCAGCAGCGCGGACACGGGCGCCACCATTTTCTCCGACCTGGCCGCATGAATCTCGAAGCTATCCTCCGCCTCGCCCCGGTCATTCCCGTCGTCGTTATCGACGATGTAAAACACGCCGTGCCGCTGGCCCGCGCGCTTGTCGCGGGCGGCCTGCGCGTCATCGAGATCACGCTCCGCACCCCGGCGGGGCTGGAAGCCATCCGCGCCATCTGTTCGGAAGTGCCGGAAGCGATCATCGGCGCGGGAACCATCCTCACCCATGCCGATTTCGAAAAATCCCTCGCGGCAGGCGCCAAATTCGCGGTCTCCCCGGGCGCGCCCGAGAAGCTGCTCAACGCGGTTGAAGGCGCTCCGGTAACGTTGCTGCCCGGCATCGCCACCGCCACCGAAGCCATGCGGCTGATGGAGCGCGGCTATAAATTCGCCAAGCTTTTCCCGGCGGAAGCCTCCGGAGGCGCTGCCTTCCTGTCCTCGATTTTCTCGCCGCTGCCGCAGCTTAAATTCTGCCCGACCGGCGGCATCACACTGGAGTCAGCCCCCCGCTACCTCAGGCTACCCAATGTCATCTGCGTCGGCGGGTCTTGGATGGTCAGCGGCAAAGCCATCGCCGCTGAAAGCTGGGCTGAGATCATCACCGCCGCAGAAGCCGCCTCCGCGCTGAAGCCCGTCTAAGTTTCGGCAAGCTGTTGCCTCATTCTTTCCGTGTAAAGTTCAGCCTCCTCGCCTTGCACGGTAACTATAGCGGCACGAATCAGTCTTTCATTCTGAAGTTTTTCTGCAAACGCGATGCCCGAGGCAAGGGCGGCGCGTTTTTCAGCGAGCGGTAACGCTTCCGCCCGCGCGGCGCCCGGCACATCGGTCGCAGCCGCGATCATCTCCCCTGCTACATCCGCCGCCGCCGCTGTTACCGCCGCCACCATCAATGCATCGGCGACGCCAGCACAGCGCCCCCAGTGCCGGGCCAGGGTCGCCATACCCCGGGCAATCGCTGTTGAGGTGATAACCACTTTATCTAAAAGGTCTTTGCCCCCAGGGCGGTCCATCATGGCAACCGGCAAGCTTTGTCCCGGGGCGATATGGAAGGCGATCCTGCCGCAGTTGTTCACAAAGCCGCGGTCCAACGGCGCGGTCTTCAACATCGCGGCCATCACATCATCGGCCACCGCGCCCGCCACCGCAGATTCTGGTGGAACAGCATAGGCGCCGAACAATGCAACGGCGGCATTCACCCGCTCGCCCAGCAAAGCGCCCGAATATACTCCCTGCGACAGCCGGGGCAATTCAGCGTCAAACTCATTCAATATCCGCTGTGTCCGCGCGATTGCCGCATCATAGGCCCGTGAGATATCCCCTGGCCTTCCAAAAGCCTGCAAAATAACATCGATCACGCCGTCGCTCAGGCGAAGCCGCTTGCCATCCGGCAGCCATGCAATCCGCAGGCGCGTCATGCGGCGCGCCAAAGGGTAAAAATCGCGTCAAACGGAATCGGCGAGTTTCGGGTCACATGTTTTCAATATGACCCTCCACCCGCCGCCGCAAGTGCAACGAAATTACTGCGCGCCGCCCGAGGAGCCGCCCGCGCCGCCAGACCCACCGCCCATGCTGCCGGCGCCGCCGCCGGCGGTTCCGCCCATGCTGCCGTTACCTGTAGTTCCGCTTCCGGTGCTGTCGCTGCCAGCGGTCGAGCCGCTCGTGCTGTTCATGCCGCTCGACCCCATGGTGCCAGTTGTACCTGTACCCATGCTGCCCGATGTGCCGGTGCCAGCTGTTGTGCCGGATGACCCGCCACCGCCCATGGTGCCGCCGCCCGCTCCACCGGAGGCCGAGGCTTGGCCGCCGCCAGCGGTTCCGCCAGCGCCGCCGCCCGCTTGCGCCATGGCCATGCTGGAACAAAGCACGGAAAGACCGAACGCGGCTGTAAACATAATACGTGGTGACATCTTGTTTCCCCTTGGTTGTAGGTGAAGCAAAACTTGGCCCGGTTACGCGCTATCACCAGCGCGAGCGCGTAAAACAATCATGTTAAACTGGTAATACGCAGCAACTAGAAAAAATCAGCCTTCGATCATTTCCTTGACCTTATTTCCCAAGGCCGCCATGGCGAAAGGCTTTGTGATCACTTCCATTCCGATATCAAGATAGCCATTCCCCACGGCGGCATTTTCCGCATAGCCAGTTACGAATAAAATCTTCAGGTCAGGGCGCGTTACGCGCGCCGCGTCCGCTACCTGCCGGCCATTCATCCCGCCAGGCAATCCAACATCCGTGATGAGCAGATCGATGACTGCATTCGACTGAAGAATTTTCAAGCCAGACGCGCCATCCTCCGCCTCAAGCGCAACGTAGCCGGCATCTTCCAGCACCTCAACGATCAACATCCGCACGGTCGCTTCGTCATCAATCACCAAAACGGTTTCACCTTGCGCCGCATCCGGGGCATGGCGCGCTTCCTGGGCCTCGGCATCAGCCCATTCTCCGGCAGACCTCGGAAAATACAGGCACATCGTGGTGCCTTTCCCAAGTTCGGAATAGATGCGTACTTCGCCCCCGGATTGGCGCACAAACCCGTGAATCATGGACAATCCCAGCCCCGTCCCTTGGCCAATCGGCTTAGTCGTGAAGAACGGGTCAAATGCACGGGCGATAATATCCGGCGGCATCCCCGTGCCGGTATCGGTCACGCAGACCGAAATATATTGCCCGGGAGGAAGCGCCCGCGCCTTTGCCGCTCTTTCGTCCAGCCATTTATTGGCGGTTTCGATGGTAATGCGGCCACCATCGGGCATCGCGTCGCGCGCGTTGATGCTGAGGTTGAGAAGCGCATTCTCTAATTGGGACGGATCGATCTTTGCCAGCCAAAGCCCGCCAGCGCCAACCACCTCAAGCGCCACGCTTGGCCCGATCGTGCGGCGTATAAGGTCATCCATGCTCGCGATCAGTCGGTTTATATCCGTCGGTTTCGGGTCGAGCGTCTGCCGGCGCGAAAAAGCCAAAAGCCGCTGCGTTAATGCCGCGGCGCGTTTCGCGGAATTTTGGGCCGCGTTGATATAGCGTTCAACCCCGCCTAAGCGCCCTTGTGCGACCCGGCCCTCCAGCAGCTCCAGGCTGCCGCTAATACCAGCCAAGAGATTATTGAAGTCATGCGCGATTCCCCCGGTCAGCTGGCCGACGGCCTCCATTTTTTGCGCCTGCCGCAGTGCAGCCTCCGCGTGCTCCCGCTGCGCGATTTCCTCCTCAAGGTTCCGGTTCGCGGCAGCCAGTTGCTGCCCGCGCGAGGCCAGCGCAATATTTGCACGGCGAAGCGCGACCTGAGCAAAGCCGAGTATCCCAACCATCAACGCCGCCATCGTTAACAACAGCGTTATTGGGCCATAACGTTGAATCCGCACCGCCAGCGGTTCCTTCGGCGTTTGCAAAAGCACGAAACCAACCAAGTTGCTCCCCTGCTCTACCGGCGCCAGAACATTCAACAGCCCATTGGCTGCGCGCGGCACCGCGGCATGTGGCAGGAAAGCCGGCAGTGCCGCCGGAGATTGCCTGTTATAGCTCACGAATAATTTGCCATTGAGATCATAAAGCCCAGCGGCGGCGATTTGCGGGTTTACGCTCAGCGCATCGACATATTCCTGCCCTGCCTGGTGGTCACGGAAGTCCAGCGCCGCAGTCGCCGTGGCAGCCAAAATATGTGCTTGCGCGGAAAGTTCGCTCAGGCGCTGAACCTCATTGCTGCGATCGACATAAAACGACAAGGCAATTCCGCCGGCCAGCAATAGGAGCGCACCGATGAGCGTTACAAATTGCGTCAGCCTTGTTATGCGCCGCACCCTAAACCTCCCTTCCTGCAACGATTAATCTGGCGCGCCGCCGCGAAGGCGAACCGCCACGGCGAGTAGCTTCGAACTGATCGAAAGGCCATTCTCGGCCGCCGCGCGCGGATCGATTTCGAAACGCACGTAGCCGTTTTGCAAAACAAAGTTGACGATGCCAGCGCTGGAATTGTCCTGACCATCCGTGACCGTGAGAACCGGCGAACCGCGCGTTTTGGCAAGTACGCTGGCGACCAGCTGGCTATTCGGTCCCGCAATATACATGAGCTGGCAACCAGAGTTGGCTGCGACGCTCGCGTACCGGCGCACAATAATTGGGTGCTGCTGCACCGTTTGGCCCGCGACCGCGTGGTCCAGCAATGGGCCAAACGGCCCCTGCCCCACGACGCAAAGCGTGAAAGGACCGGAGGCTAATGAGCCGGGCGGCCAGTTAACAAACTGCGCCAGCTTATAGAGATATGTGGCCTTTACGGCCTCCTCAAGCGCGCCGCTATCCGCCCACGCCTGTATCGGCCAAAACATTGCAAACAAGCATAGGCAGAACCGGCGCGCAACCAGGGGGAGGACCAAACACACAGAATTCAACCACCTTCCCAAGTGTTCCCCTCTCGGCCCGTTCTGGGCGAGAATGCGGCAAATCGCAAGATCGGCCACATGCACGGGCCGATGCCAGACGTTTTGCCGAGGGTTCTTCTCTTGCTACAGGGGCGAATCGACCGTATTGCGCGCGTCACAAATCTATAAGGGCAGGCAGGCTTAATGAGCATCTTTCGGCATGGAAAAAGGTTGCCGTAAAATGGCCTCCGGGTGCGAAATGTTATGTGGCCCGATGGGAAGCTGGTTGCGTGCAGGCGCTGGCGGCATCGCCGCGCTGGCCGCACTAGCCGGAACGGCTCAAGCACAAAGCATCGCCACCTTGCAGGACATGTCCATCCAGCAGCTGGGCCAGATCAAAGTAACCTCCGTCTCCAAATCGCCCGAATTGCTCAGCGATGCTCCCGCCGCGATTTTTGTGATTACGCATGATGATATCATCCGTTCCGGTGCCACAACCATCCCCGAGATGCTCCGGCTCGCGCCCAACCTGGAGGTCGCGCAGATCAGCGCCACGTCTTACGCGATATCCGCCCGGGGCTTTAATGTCGGGGACAATGCAAGCCTGTCGAACAAGCTGCTGGTCCTCATCGACGGACGCAGCGTTTATTCGCCAATGTTCGGCGGCGTTTACTGGGACATGCTGAATGTGGCGCCAGAAGACATCGCACGAATCGAAGTCATCAGCGGCCCCGGCGGAACGCTTTGGGGTTCCAACGCGGTGAACGGCGTCATCAATATCATCACACGCTCCTCAAGCCAGACACAGGGCGGCCTGCTGACCCTGGGTGCTGGTAATCTGGAGCGCAATATCGGCCTGCAATATGGTGGCCGGCTGAGTCCCGATCTGACCTATCGCGTCCACGGCGAATTTGATGATTTCAGCGCCTACCCTTACTCCAACGGTCAAAGCGCGGGGGATGAATGGAACCGTCCAACGGGCGGATTCCGGCTCGATTGGACGCCACCCAATGACTCCGTAAGCCTTGAAGGCGACACGCTCATCGCGAATGAAGATCCTGGCGGTTACATCACCGAGAGCAATCTCGCGACAAGCTGGCATCACAAGTTTGACGATGGCTCGAGCATCCAGCTTCTCTCCTATTACGATCATTCCGCTCGCACTGTTAACGACGGTTCAGGATTTTGGCTCGATACATACGATGTCGAGTTCCAGAACAATTTCACCGTCAGCGGCTGGAACAATATCGTATGGGGAGCAGGCGACCGCGCCTATCGTTATCATTTTGAGAATACAGCGCTGGCATTGACCCCCGCCAGCCAAACGCTGAACCTCGCGGATATTTTTCTTCAGGACACCATTTCACTATCGGACAGCGTTAAGCTCACATTGGGCACAAAGCTTGAGGATGAGCCCTATGCCGGGGCTCAGTTGATGCTGAACATTCGCATTGCCTGGAAAATGACTGATTCTGCGCTGCTTTGGGCGGCGATTTCCCGGGCCGTGCGTTCGCCAACGCCGGTCGATACGAATTTACGGGAATATAGCGGCCCGATCGATTATCTGAACGGCTCGACCGGGTTTCGTCCCGAAACGCTGACAGCCTATGAGGCGGGGACGCGCGTGCAAGTCTCATCGAAGATGTCTTTTTCGGTGTCAACTTATTACGATGTTTACGACAATTTGCGTTCTATCGATGCCTCGGCCACGCCTACCGAGTTGCCGTTGCAATTTGGTAATCTTATGTCCGGCAATGTGTACGGAATTGAGCTCTGGGGAGATTTGCAAGTAACCGATTGGTGGCGGCTAAGCCCTGGCTTTAGCGCTTTGCATGAAAACCTGCGGTTTCTGCCGGGCAGCTTGACGGTGGCTGGCCTCGCTTTCGTAGCCGATGATCCCGGCCAGCAGGCTTCGTTGAATTCATCGATGAACGTCGGTGACGGCGTTACCTGGGATGCCAATTTGCGGGAAGTCGCAGCGCTTCCGCATCCTGAAGTTCCCGGCTACGTTGAACTGGACTCACGCATCGGCTGGAACGTCAACAAGCGCCTGCTGCTTTCTCTTTCCGGCGAAAATCTACTGCACGCACAGCATGAGGAGTTTATCGAAGGCGGAAGCACGGAAGTGCCCCGAAGCGTCTTCGCGCAAGCGACTATCCGGTTTTGATGCCGCTACGGAAGCGCATCGGGTCGATATCGGGGATAATCACGCCTGCCGGGCCAGGGTCTTCGCCTTTTATCATGGCACTCACCAGCGCCCCGGCAGCGGGCGCGGTCTGGATGCCATAGCCCCCCTGCCCCACGCACCAGAAAAACCCCGGCACTGTATTCTCCCAGCCGAATGCCAGGCTGCGATCCGGCGAGAACGTCCGCAATCCGGCCCAGCTATGCTCCACCCGCTGCACCTTTATATCCAGCGCCTGCTGCATCCGGTCGATGCCGATCGCCACGTCCAACTCATCGGGCTGCACATCGTGCGCTACCATCGGCGTCTCGTCGCAGGGTGTGACCATCAGTCGCGTCCGCGCCTCGGTGCGGATGTACCATTCATGCGCCGCCGATTGCACGAGCGGCCAGTGCTCAACCTTCCATGGCGCGGGGTCGATAATCGCCGCGGTTCGCCGGCACGGCACCAGCCCCAGCGGCTTCAGTCCGGCGATTTCCGCCACCTCATCGCCCCAGGCCCCGGCGGCATTCACCACAATCGGCGCTGAGATCACCATGCCACCGGAGGTCTCAACTTCCCACGCGGCCCCCTTGCGCTCAATCCGCCCGGCGCGGTTCCGCAACAGCAAAACCCCGCCCGCCTGCTTTGCCCGCCGCAGGTAAAACTGGTGAAGCGCGGCCACATCCATGTCGAAGGAATCCGGCTCGATCGCCGCCCGCACCGCATAGCCGTCGATCAGCGCGGGAACCTGCGCCTTCGCCTCTGCCAGCGAAATTTCCTCTACCCCGAGTTTCTGGCCGATCAACACATCCAGCGCATCGGTCTGCTCCGGCGGCGCGAGATAGATCACCTTCCGCGCCACCGCCAGATGATCCGTGCCGATATCCGCAGGCGGGACCATGTAAAAATCGCGGGACAACCCGGTGAGCACCCGCACGTCCGGCGGGCCATAATTGCGTATCCATATCGCCGCCGAGCGCCCGGTCGTGTGGTAGCCCGCTTGCGCCTCCGCCTCCACCAGCGCCACCTTGTGCGTCGCCCCCAGCCCTGCTGCCACGGTAGCACCCACCATCCCAGCGCCGATCACGATGATGTCGAAATCCCGGCTCATGGGAAGAAAAACCGCGCCAGCGCCGCCACGACCTCCTGCGGCCTGTCCGCGTGCAGCCAGTGGGCAGCGCCTTCCACCGTACTGCGTTCGGCGTTCGGGAACAGCCGGTCGATCGCGGCATCGGCGGCCGGGGTGACGTAATCCGACTCTCCCCCGCGCAAAAACAACGCGCGCCCGGGATAGGGCGCAGCCCCCGGCGGGTCCGTCCAATCCATCAGTTCCGGCATTGCGGCGGCAATTTCCTCCAGCCCCACGCGCCAGCGCGGCGCGGCGCCCAAAACCAGATTGTTCAGCAAAAACCCGCGCATTGGCGCTTGCGGCACTGCCGCCGCCATCGCCGCATCCGCCTCGTGCCGCGTCAGCCCGGATGTCAGATCAATCCCGCGCATCGCCCGCACATAATGCTCGTGGCCATGCTGGTAGCGCACCGGCGCGATATCCAGCACCGCCAGCCGCTCGACCAACTCCGGGCGCGTCAGCGCCAGCACCATCGCGGTCTTCCCACCCATTGAATGCCCGGCCACGCGCGCCTGGGTTAACCCCAGCGCGGCCATGGTCTCGGCCACATCGCCCGCCAGCGCCGCGTAATTCATCGCCGGGCCATGCGGGCTTTCCCCATGGTTGCGTAAATCCATGGAGACCACCCGCGCCTGGCCGTGCAACCCCCGCGCCAGCACGCCCAAGTTTTTCGCCGCGCCAAAAAGCCCGTGCAGCAAAACCAGCGGCGGCCCATCGCCTTGAGAAATCGCGTTTAATATCATTGCCCATTCAACATCGCCGCTCGCCTTAAAAATCTCAACCCATGCGCCCGGCAATCGGCTATGTGCCGTCCATGATACTCGCTTTGGTTGTCCTCGCCGTTCTCTGCTGCCTTGGGTTGATGCTCCGCTTCCCCCGCATCGCCTGCATTCTATGGGTTCTGGCGCTGGAAACATCGCCCGACAGCTGGCTCGACAACCTGATCGGCGAGCATGAGACGATCATCGGCGTGATGAAGACGTTCGGCCTGGTGCTCGTGGCGAGCATGGCGATTCGCTACGGCGCGAGGCAAGACCGCTACAACCCTGCCTTCGCCTTTGCCTTCATGTTCGCCACGGGGATTATGCACGGGCTTTATCCCGGCCTCAGCCTGCTCTCCAGTCTCCGCTCGCTCATCGGCTCCGCCTCGCCGTTTCTCTTCAGCTTTACCCGCCTGCCCGGCCCTTTCATCCAGGCGGTGAAGCGCGCCGCCATCTGGGGGCCGCTGTTTACCGTGGCTTTCGGCGGCATCCTCGCCATTACCGGGATCGTCCATACGTACGTCCTGGAACAAGGCGCGCTGCGCCTCGGCGCTTCAGGCGACCCGGCTTTCCTCGCCGGCTTTGCACTCATCGGCGTTTACGCCGGGCTTATGGAATTTCTGGAAACGCCACGCCTGCGCGAGGCCGCGCTCGTCCTGGTCAACCTCATCATCATTCTGCTTACCGGCGCGCGGATGCCGCTGGCCTTGGCCTTGCTGGTTTGCTTCAGCGTCGCCGTCTTGCAGCGCCGTTTGCTCGTTCTTTCCGCCGCCGGAAGCTTGGCTGCCCTTGGCGCCATCTTCCTCCACGCACTTTCCTTCCTGCGCGTGGTCGATCTCACCCAGCTTGGCGAAGCCTCCAACCTCTCCAACCGCCAGCTGGTCTGGCCTTATTTCCAATCCGCCTTCCTGGCCTCGCCCTGGTTCGGCTGGGGCGAGGGCGCGGGCAAGGTCGTCATCCCCATCAACTCGCACCTGTCCTTGCTCATCGGCACCAACGCCGCGCATGACGAATATTTACGAATCGGCTCCGAGGGCGGCGCCATTGGCCTCCTTCTCATCATCGCCCTGTTCTTCCTCTGGGCCAAGCGCGGCACCGCGGCACTGCCGCTGGGCCAGCGCTGGCTCATGCACCTCATCTTCCTCGCCTTCGCCATCCAGTCCGCCACCGACAACACGCTCATCGCCACCACCAGCAGCGTGTTCTTCATCTGGGTCTCCGCGGTCTTCGCAACCGGCGCGGAAGCGGCTACAGCGCCCACATGCTCACCCGCCGCACCCTTGCTTCACTCCTCCCCCTCGCCACGTTTTTCCCCGGCATCGCCCTTGCCGATACCCCCCCCATAGCAATCGTCATGAACTCCGGCGGCGCCACCTGCTCGGTCATCGACATGACGACGCGCAAGGTCATCAACACCCTTACCACCTATCGGGAGCCCAGCCATTGGGCGCTCTCACCAGACCGCTCCAAGCTGTATATCTGCGACGCCAGCGGCAGCGCGCTGTTCATGTTCAACCCCGTCACCGCAGCACCGCTCGGCCATGTCCGCATCGCCGACCCCTACCAGCTCGCCTTCACGCCCGACCAAAAATACCTGATGGTCAATGCGCTGGCGCTCAACCATGCCGATCTTTACGATGCTACCAGCTTAAAACTCGTCAAACGCTTCCCCACAGGCTCGATGCCGAGCCATCTGGATTTCTCGCCCGATTCCCGCTGGAGCTTCAATTCCTGCCAAGGCTCCAACACGCTCATGTCATTCGATTTGGAAAGCTTTTCCAAACGCTGGAGCGTGCGCGTTGGCCGCACCCCCGCCGGCGTGCTGTGGCACAATGGCAAAATCCTCGTCGCGCTAATGGGCGAAAACGGCATCGTCGAAATCGATCCATCCACCGGCGCCATTCTCCGCCGGATTGAGACCGGCGAAGGCGCGCACAACATCTTTCTGGACCATGCCAGCAACACGCTCTACGTTTCCAACCGTATCGGCGGCACGCTCACGGCACTCGACCCCGCGACCCTTGCACTACGGCGCAACTACACCATCCCCGGCGGCCCGGATGACATCGGCATCGCGCCGGACGGCAAACTCTGGATATCGCTGCGCTTCGCCGAGGCCGTCGCGGTGATGGACCCGAACACCGGCACATACGATTCCATTCAAGTCGGCCGCTCGCCGCATGGGATTTTCCTGAGCACGGAGTTACGCAAGCCCGGTAAACTAACGGCGGAGATGCTTTAAGCCCTTACCGTCATTGCGAGACCGCATTGTGAACGCGTACATTTGCTCGATATAACCATAATGATCCAGAACCGTGTTTTGAACATTTATCAAACGGCTGCGGTTATACCTCAAAGGACACTATACCTAAGATCGCCCGCTTTTGGCTATCAAGATTTTTTGCCGCATTTTTTCCAATGAGACTTTCCACGAACGAGTTTAGATTTTTCGTTCTAAACGCATAAACTCGGTCCTTAAAATGATCTATGTTATCTAAAACGAGCATTGATGCAATGTGTCCTGTGACCAGTGCATCAAGAGACCGCACAACATGTCCGATATTTTTCTTGCTTTTGATACAACTATCGATCGAAGCGATTTTTGCCATTGCAGCGTCAATTTTCTCAAGCTTATCGAAAGGACAACAAAGTTTGTACTCGTTGCCAAATAGCTTTATAATAACGCCCAGAAATTCAACAGGACTGGATGGAGGAAATATCTTTGTTTTTGTATTGTCTGATATGTCTGGAATTTTTAAGCCAATCTCCAATAGCTTTTTGCGCATAAATTCCAGCGCTTCTTCACAATCCCTTCGGCTTTTACAAAAAACCGAAATATCGTCAGCATAACGGATAGCCCAAAGCCCATTATCTTCGAGTAGTTCGTCGAATTTTTTTAAAAGTAGATTTGACAGCATTGGTGAAACGGGCATTCCTTGCCTTAATCCACGCCCTTTTTTAATTCCATTATTTCTAGCAATTTCAGGACCAAATCCACCGTTATCTTCAAGTTCACAATCAACAGCATCCAAAAGCATTTTCGCAACAATTTTAGATTTGACTTCTTTGAGAATTAGTTTTTTAATTATTCCTCTATCAATTTGATCAAAAAATTTTATTATATCAATGTTGAGAACCCATGGATTCATTTGCCGCAAACGGCGCGCTTCTTTTTGTGCGTCCGACAGCGTTTTTCCTTTAGAAAAGCCAAAACTAATTTTCGAAGTCCCTTTAAGTTTTTTATCTTGTTCCAGATGAGCCAACAAAACTCGTTGGACAAGTCGGTCACGTACCGTAGGGATAGCAATAATTCGGAATTCACCGGAAGCTTTTAAAATCGGTGCTATTCTTAATTTGCTAAAGCGAAAACTTCCGCTTCTAATTTGCTCGCGAATTTTACTTATATTCGACGGAACGCTTAAACCAAACTCACCGGCTCGCACTCGATCAATACCCGGAGCACCGCGTCGCGCGCTCGACGAATCGCGACTTGCATACCAAACATCGCGCATCTCGGAAGCTAAAAATACTTTCGGTAATCTCTTCAAGCTTCTTGCCTCCGATTACCAGGATAAAGCTCCTCGGAGGCATTTTGCGATTGCGATCCCAACACCGGCTCACTGCTTGATGCCGTATCAGAACCAGTCTCCCCGCCATCGGCCACGCCTAGCGCGAAGCCATCCAGCAATTTTATTACGGAGTCGAAACTAACCAGTTTTGCTACACAAAATGTAACGCCACCGTTCATTACCATTCCCGCCATCAATAGATGGAAGAAAACCCCGCGATTGCAATCTGCTTCACGCCCCTTAGTAGTAGAACAAAACGTGAACAGACACAAGTCTCGGCGCAAAACGCGTCCCGTCCCGTCCCGCCTCCGTCATTTAAGCTGATAGCCCGACCCTGGATACGCTTACCGAGCATCACCCCTCCTTTTAATTGCGATCCCAACACCGGCTCACTGCTTGATGCCGTATCAGAACCAGTCTCCCCGCCATCGGCCACGCCTAGCGCGAAGCCATCAGGTGGTTTAAAAGAAGGCAACGAAGGCCATAGTTTAGGAAACGAATCTGGCCTAAATACTGCTTACAACGCGGAGACAAACGTGGGCAATACGTATTTAATACGATAGCCAATAATATGCCCTTGGCCTCGACGCATTAAGCCTCAGGCCACTCATACAGCGCCTCGATCACATCCATTATTTCCGCACCGTCAGAGTCATCCGCCGTCACAGCGCGCGCCTGCGCCCGGCATCTCTCCACAAATTCCAGCACACGGGTATCCGTCCGCACCGGGCGTAAACACGCCGCGCGTATCAGCTGGCGATAACTCGCCATCCGCGCGGTAAGCCAAACGAGACACCATACAAAACGCATATCAAACCTCAAGCCCCAACCACCCATCCGTCAACTAAAACCTCGCAAACCACCCCTCCTTAAGCTAATTACCACTCCCATGGACCGCATCTTCTCCACCATCGCCGGGTTTATCGATCAGCGAGCCATCCTGCCCGTCCTCTACCATTTCGGCTGGATGCGCTGGGAGGAGCTGTCCTTCGACTGGGCGCTCATCTGCGTCTATGGCCTGTTCGCGGTCATCCTCACCTACGCCGTCTGCTGGCCGCTGGAAGCCGCCTTCCCCGTCGAGCGCTGGACAAACAAAAAAGTCGTCGGCGTTGACATTCTCTACACGCTCATCTCCCGCGTCGGAATCATCCCCATCGTCAGCTTCCTGCTTTTCTACCAGCTTCAAACAGCCTTCTCCGGCGCGCTGGTAGATGCCGGCTTCATCCCGCCGACGCTGGAAACACTCATCCCCCCGCTCTTCGGCCACCCCGTCATCACCTTTATCGCCTATGCCCTCATCCTAGACTTCGCGGACTACTGGCGCCACCGCCTCTCGCACAGCTTCCGGGCCTGGTACGCGTTGCATGCGCTCCACCACGCCCAGCGGCAGATGAGCTTCTGGTCGGACGACCGGAATCACATTCTCGACGACATCATCTCTTTCATCTGGTTCTTCGCGGTGGGCCTCGCCATCGGCATCCCGCCATTGCAATTCCCGCTGCTCATCCTGGGGCTGCGGTTCCTTGAGAGTCTGTCCCACGCCAACATCCGGCTCTCCTTCGGCCCGTTCGAGCCTCTCCTGGTCTCGCCGCGCTTCCACCGCCGCCACCATGCGGTCAACGCCGCCGGCCGCCGCTCCTGCAACTATGGCGCGGTGTTCCCGTTCTGGGACATGATCTTCCGCACCGCGGATTTCTCGGCCAGCTATCTGCCCACGGGGGACGCCCGCGCGCCCGAAGCCCTGGCTACCGGCTCCTACTTCGCCCAGCAATTCACCGGCGCCAAACTGTTTTGCAACGCCATGCTTGGCAGACCGCGCCCGAGTTAATACAAGCCGCCCATGGAACCATCCGTTAAAAAAGTCGTCCTTGCCTATTCCGGCGGCCTGGACACGTCCGTCATTCTTCGCTGGCTGCAAAACACCTATGGCTGCGAGGTCATCACCTTTACAGCAGACCTGGGCCAGGGCGAGGAGCTGGAGCCCGCCCGCAAAAAAGCCGAGATGTTCGGCATCAAACAAATCTTTATCGAAGACCTGCGCGAAACCTTCGTGAAGGATTTCGTCTTCCCGATGTTCCGCGCCAACGCGCTGTACGAGGGCCAGTATCTCCTCGGCACCTCCATCGCCCGCCCGCTCATCGCCCAACGCCAGATCGAGATCGCCGAGATGGTCGGCGCGGATGCCGTCGCCCACGGCGCCACCGGCAAGGGCAACGACCAGGTCCGGTTCGAGCTTGGCTATTACGCGCTCAATCCGAACATCCGCGTCATCGCCCCCTGGCGCGAGTGGGAGCTAACCTCCCGCACCCGCCTGCTGGAATATGCCGAGCAGAACCAGATCCCCATCACCAAGGACAAGCGCGGCGAAGCCCCCTTCTCGGTTGATGCCAATCTGCTGCACTCTTCTTCGGAGGGTAAAATCCTTGAAGACCCCGGCCAGGAGCCGGACGAGATTGTATATCAGCGCACCATCAGCCCCCTGGAAGCACCGGATAAAGCCACGGAAATCTCCCTCGACTTCTCCCAGGGCGACGCGGTGGGGATAAATGGCGAATCGCTTTCCCCCGCCACCATCCTCACCCAGCTCAACGAATATGGCCGCGCCAACGGCATCGGCCGGCTGGACCTCGTGGAAAACCGCTTCGTCGGCATGAAGTCCCGCGGCGTGTACGAGACCCCCGGCGGCACCATCCTGCTCGTCGCTCACCGCGCCATCGAATCTATCACGCTGGACCGCGAGGCCGGGCATCTTAAAGACAGCATCATGCCGCGCTACGCGGAACTCATCTATAACGGCTTCTGGTTCTCCCCCGAGCGCCGCATGTTGCAGGCGCTCATCGACACCTCCCAGGCTTCCGTCACCGGCACGGTGCGGCTCAAGCTCTACAAGGGAAATGTCATCGTGATCGGGCGGGAAAGCCCGCACTCGCTATATTCCACCCGCATGGTCACGTTCGAGGACGATGCAGGCGCCTATAATCAGCAGGATGCAGCGGGATTCATCAAGCTGAACGCGCTCCGCCTGCGGCTGGGCGCGGCTATCGGGCGGCGCGGCGGGAGCCTTTAGCAGACCGGAACAAAAAAAGAACAAATAGTTAATTTTTCCGTTGCCAATTTGTTCCAGCCATGCCAGCGTCGGCCCTACCAACGAATCGCATCTTGAAGGAAACACGCTATGGTTGTATCGGCCCCGAGTAAAAAACCCCGTTTGACGGCGGTCGATTCGATGTCGGACGCTGAGGAAACACCAACCAGAGGCAAGCCGGATATGGAAAAGACCAAGGCGCTGGACGCAGCCATGGCGCAGATCGAGCGGGCCTTCGGCAAGGGCTCCATCATGCGGATGGGCGCCAAGGCAGGCACTGAGACGATCGACGTCATTTCTTCCGGCTCGCTCGGGCTGGACCTGGCACTTGGCGTCGGCGGCCTGCCCCGTGGCCGCGTAATTGAAATCTACGGCCCGGAAAGCTCGGGCAAAACCACGCTCGCCCTGCATGCCATCGCGGAGGCGCAAAAGCGCGGAGGCGTCTGCGCCTTTATCGATGCAGAACACGCGCTCGATCCCGTCTATGCCCGCAAGCTCGGCGTCGATGTCGATAACCTGCTTATTTCCCAGCCGGACACCGGCGAACAGGGACTGGAAATCGCCGATACACTTACGCGCTCCGGCTCAATCGACGTGCTGGTCATCGACTCAGTCGCCGCCCTCGTCCCCCGCGCCGAGCTCGAAGGCGAGATGGGCGATTCCCACATGGGCCTGCATGCAAGGTTGATGAGCCAGGCGCTGCGCAAAATCACCGGCTCGGTCGCGCGCAGCAACACCACGCTTATCTTCCTCAACCAGATCCGCCTGAAGATCGGCGTGATGTTCGGCAACCCGGAAACCACCACCGGCGGCAATGCGCTGAAGTTCTACGCCTCGATCCGCATGGAGATCCGCCGCACCGGCTCGATCAAGGACCGGGAGGAAGTCACCGGCAACCACACCCGCGTGAAAGTGGTGAAGAACAAGCTCGCCCCACCCTTCCGGCAGGTGGAGTTCGACATCATGTTCGGCGAGGGCATCAGCAAGATGGGCGAGCTGGTCGATCTCGGCGTCAAAGCCAATGTCGTTGAAAAATCGGGCGCCTGGTTCAGCTACGACTCAACCCGCATCGGCCAGGGCCGCGAGAATGCCAAGCAGTTCCTGCGCGAAAACCCCAAAATTGCCGATACGATCGAAAAGCGCATCCGCGATCAATCCTCCACAATCGCCGAGGCCTTGATGGCCGCCGATTCAGGTGATTCCGAGAGCGACGCTGCGGATTAACCCTCGTCATGCCGGCGTATGCCGGCATCCACGACCTGCTTAAAGCAAATTCAGACTACCCTGGAAAAAAGCACAACTTTCCCGCACTCGTTGTTGTGATGCAAACAATTATTGCGGGAAGTTAAGTAATCTGTTATAGTTAAAGCGCTATAACCATCATGGCTGGTACTCAACCGCCAGCTAGAGCCAGCTAGGGATTGGCTAATGTTCGCGACTATACTCTGGATACGCGAACGCGTCTGGGCCGGCTATCTTGTCGCAGCAATTTCCTGCGCGGCCGCATTGCTGGTGCGCTTCGCTGCCGGCCAGCATCTCGCCGGGGCGCCTTTCATTACCTTCGTGCCCGCCATACTTCTTACCTCCATCGCTGGCGGCATTGCTCCGGGTCTGCTTTGCACCGCCGCAAGCGCGCTGCTCGGCAATTATTTTTTCATCAACCCGTCGAATATCTTTCTCCTTTGGTCCAAGGGCTGGGTCGCCGTCTTGGCCTTCTGCGTCTTCAGCAGCATCTTCGTGATCCTGCTAAATACCACCATGGTCGCCAATTTTCGCCTCATCCGTGCGATGAAATTGTTGCGTATCATAAACGGCACTTTGGAAAGCCGCATCGCCGAACGCACCGCGGAGCTGGTCGCGGCCAGGGAGCAGCTGCACCAAAGCCAGAAGATGGAGGCCATCGGGCAGCTTACCGGCGGCATCGCGCACGACTTTAATAATCTGCTCACCGGCATCGCGGGCAGTTTGGAAATTTTGCAACGCAAGCTACCTGAAGGCAGGCCCGGCGAGCTTCAGCGCTACGTCGATACCGCGAGGGACAGCACGGCCCGCGCGGCATCGCTCACCCACCGCCTGCTCGCTTTCGCCCGGCGCCAGTCGCTGGAACCGAAAATCACCGATATCAACGCGCTCGCTCAAGGAATGGAAGACCTGATTCGCCGCACCATCGACCGTGGCAACAATCTCACTTTCGCGCTCGCTCCTGGCCTTTCCACAGCGTTCGTAGATCCTGGGCAGCTGGAGCTGGCGCTTCTCAACCTCTGCATCAACGCTTCGGATGCGATGCCCGCAGGCGGCAATCTCACCATCAAAACCGAGAATCACGCATTAGATGCCGCCACTGCCCGCGCTCTTGGCCTCGCCGCGGGCGAATACGAGCTGCTCAGCGTTACCGACAACGGAACGGGAATGAGCCAGGATGTCGCAGAGCGCGCCTTCGACCCGTTCTTCACCACCAAGCCCGTCGGGCAAGGAACGGGCCTGGGTCTATCCATGGTAAGCGGCTTCGTGCGCCAATCCGGCGGCCAGGTGAAGATACATTCGGCACCAGGCCGGGGCACGTCGGTCTGCCTCTATTTCCCCCGCGCTTCGGCAAGGCCGCAGGCAGAGCAAACACAATTCAAAAGCGAGACCGTGCTTGTGGTGGAACATGACGCCGCAGCCCGGCTGCCTATCGTCGAAGCCCTGGCGAAGCTGGGCTACACGGCCTTGCAGGCGCCAGATGGTCCCGCCGCGCTGGAAATTCTGCAATCCGCAACGCGTATCGACCTTTTGATCACTGATGTCGGCCTGCCCAACAGCATGAATGGCCGTCAACTGGCCGAGGCCGCGCAACAACTCCACCCCGCCTTGAAAATCCTCTTTCTTACCGGCTACGCGGACAACACCCTCATCCGTCAGATCATCCTGCCGCCGGGTATGCACGTCCTCTCCAAGCCCTTCGTCCCGGCGGCGCTCACGGCGCACATCGAGAAGCTTCTCGCCCCAGCGTAAGTTCAATCATGTGGCTGATTTACGCGCTCGGTTGACGCGCCCGAGCGCACCCATACTTGGCGAAAAGCCGCACTGGCTGTAATCCCAGCCCCATGCTTACCAGTAACGATATTCGCGCGACCTTTCTCAGCTACTTCGCCCGCAACGGCCACCAAGTCGTGCCTAGCGCACCATTGGTCCCGCGCAACGACCCGACGCTGCTGTTTACCAACGCGGGCATGGTCCCGTTCAAGAACGTTTTCACGGGGCAGGAGAAGCGGCCATATGTCCGCGCGACCTCCTCGCAGAAATGCGTGCGCGCCGGCGGCAAGCATAACGACCTGGACAATGTCGGCTATACCGCCCGCCATCACACCTTCTTCGAAATGCTGGGCAATTTCTCCTTCGGCGATTATTTCAAGGAAGAAGCGATCTTCCACGCCTGGAGCCTGCTGACCAGGGATTTCGCGCTCCCGGCGGACAGGCTCCTCGTCACGGTGTACCACACGGACACCGAGGCCGCTGCCCTCTGGCAAAAAATCGCGGGCCTGCCCGAGCATAAAATCATCCGCATCCCCACGGACGATAACTTCTGGAAGATGGGCGACACCGGCCCCTGCGGCCCCTGCTCTGAGATCTTCTACGACCACGGCGAGAAAATCCCCGGCGGCCCGCCCGGCTCGCCGGATGAAGACGGCGACCGCTTCATCGAAATCTGGAACCTTGTGTTCATGCAGTACGAGGAAGGCCCGCCTGGCACCCGCACAGCATTGCCGCACCCCAGCATCGATACCGGCATGGGGCTGGAGCGCTTCGCCGCCATTTGCCAAGGCAAACATGATAATTACGACACGGACACGCTCCGCGCCCTCATTCTCGCCTCCGCCGAGGCGACAGGCCAAGACCCGGACGGCAAGTTCAAAACCGGCCATCGCGTGGTAGCCGACCATCTGCGTTCCACCTCCTTCCTCATGGCCGATGGCGTGCTACCCTCGAACGAAGGCCGGGGCTACGTGCTCCGCCGCATCATGCGCCGCGCCATGCGCCACGCGCATCTCATGGGCGCCGCCGAGCCGCTCATGTACCGCCTTGTCCCCGCGCTGGTGCGCCAAATGGGCCAGGCCTATCCGGAACTTAACCAGGCCGAATCGCTCATCACCGAAACCCTGAAGCTGGAGGAAAACCGCTTCCGCGCCATGCTGGACCGCGGCCTCTCGCTGCTCAACGACGAATCCGCCAAGCTTCACCCCGGCGCATCGCTGCCCGGGCCCATCGCCTTCAAGCTTTACGACACCTACGGCTTCCCGCTGGACCTCACGCAGGACGCTTTGCGCGAACAGGGCAAATCCGTCGATACCGAAGGCTTCAACACGGCCATGGCAGAGCAGCGCGCCCGCGCCCGTGCCGCCTGGGCAGGCTCAGGCGAAGCCGCAACCGAGACCGTCTGGTTCGAGCTGAAGGAAACTCTCGGCGCCACGGAATTCCTGGGCTACGCCACGGAATCGGCGGAAGCCACCATCACCGCCCTCATCGTCGATGGCCAGCCTCAGCCCCAGGCCCTGCCCGGCCAGACCGTGGCGCTACTGCTCAACCAAACCCCTTTCTATGCTGAGAGCGGCGGCCAAGTGGGAGACACCGGCATCTGCACCGGCCCCGATAATCTCCGCATCCGCATCACCGACACGCAGAAGAAACTCGGCGACCTGTTTGTCCATCTCGGCACGGTTGAGGCTGGAACCGCCCGCTTGGGTGAGCCGGTCCTCGCCATTGTCGATCACGAGCGCCGCCGCAACATCCGCGCGCATCACTCCGCCACGCATCTGCTGCACGAGGCGCTGCGCCGCAATCTCGGCCTGCACGTCGGCCAAAAAGGCTCGCTCAACGCGCCGGACCGGCTGCGGTTCGACATCTCCCAGCCGCGCCCCGTCACGCCGGAGGAGCTGGCCAGCGTGGAGCGCGAAGTCAACGCGCGCATCCGAGAAAACGCAGAAGTCACCACCCGGCTGATGACGCCCGACGAGGCGGTCGCCCTCGGCGCCATGGCGCTGTTCGGCGAGAAATACGGCGACGAAGTCCGTGTCGTCTCCATGGGTAAATCCGACGACAATAAATCCGCATGGTCCATCGAGCTTTGCGGCGGCACGCATGTTTCCCGCACGGGCGACATCGGGCTGTTCCGCATCACGTCGGAAGGTGCTGTCTCCGCTGGTATCCGCCGGATCGAGGCGCTGGCCGGTGGCGCCGCCATCGCTTCGGTCGAGGAATCAAACCGCCTGCTCAACGAGGCCGCCGCCGCCATCAAGGCTCAGCCCGCCGAACTTCCGGCCCGCATCCAACTGCTGCACGAGGACAAAAAGCGCCTGGAGCGACAGGTCTCCGAGCTACAGAAAAAACTCGCACTGGGCGCGGCCACCGCCGCCACTGAGTCCATCAACGGCATCAGCTTTGCCGGACGGCACGTGGGGGAAGTTGCTCCGAAGGAGCTTAAACCCATCGCCAGCGCGATCTTGAAAGACCTCGGCTCGGGCATCGTCTCGCTGGTCTCCACGCAAGATGGCAAAGCCGCGATCATCGTCGCGGTTTCCGACGACTTAAGCGCCCAGCACAGCGCGGTCGATCTCGTCCGCGCGGCTGCGGCGGCGGTCGGCGGCTCCGGCGGCGGCGGCGCTAAAACCATGGCGCAGGCAGGCGGGCCGGATGGCGCGAATTGGCAAGCGGCATTAGATGCCGTGCGGGCCGCGCTATAGCGTTTAGCCCCGTGCGGTGCCCATTTGCGTAATCACGATCCCGGCCACGATCAGCGCGACACCGAACCAGAAACCCGGCCGCACCCTCTCGCCGAATAATAGCGTGGAGGCAAACGGCACCAGCACCACGCCAAGCGCCACATACGGGTAGGCCCGGCTCAACGGCACGCGGGAGAGAATCCATATCCATAGCAGCGTGGCGAAGCCATAAAGCGCCAGCGCCGCGTATAGGGCAGGCTCGGCCAATACCCGCATAACACCCGCGCCGAGCGAATTACCCCGCAGTTCCAATCCAGCTTTTTTGAACAGCATCTGCCCCGCCGCCAGCAAAAAGGTGAACGCCAGCAACGCGAAGGTATCGATCATGCTCTCTCAGCCGGTTCACTTAGCAGCGGATGAATCGCGCGGCGCGGTACGGCGGCGATATCGTAGCCTAGGAAGGAGAGCAGCAGTTGCAGCCCGACAATCACCGGCAGTGCTGCGAGCATGACCGTGCCGGGGGTGGTGACCACCCCATGCAGCCCATTGGCAAGCCAATGCCACACGCCGAATATCACGCCAAAACCGAGCAAACCCAGCCCGGCCAACAAGTCGATCGTAGCGATAGAAAAATCCCGCAGAAAATAATTATAGAACAGCCTTTTGCCGAAATTCTTCACTAGCCCGCCAAAAAACCTCGGCAGCACGGCGCGAATTTTCAAATAGCTCACCTCGTCACCATAAATCGCCGTCATCGGAATATCGACCACCATGGCGCGCAGTGTGCCTAAGCGGAACAGCATGTCCGATTCGAAAAAATAGCGAGGCGCGATCCGCCCCAGCGGCAAATGCGCGAGCAGGCTTGCATGTATAGCGGTATAGCCATTCGTCGGGTCAAAAATCGTCCAATAACCTGAGGATAATTTCGTCGCGAACGAGAGCATGGCATTGCCGAGCAGCCGCAGGCCCGGCATCGCGCGCACATCCTCGGGGTTAAAAAACCGGTTACCTTTGGTGTAATCGGCGGTGCCATCCAAAATCGGCCGCACGAAGCGCGGCAGCAGGCGCGGGTCCATCTGCCCGTCGCCGTCGATCTTCACGATCACCTCGCAACCATCCCCCAGCGCCGCGCGATAACCCGTAATGGTCGCCGCCCCCACGCCGCCGTTTCGCTCACGCCGTACCACGCGCACCCGCGGATCAAGGCTGCGCGTCTCCACAAAGGCGCCCGAGCCGTCCGGGCAGCAGTCATCCACCACATAAACATACGTTACCTCCGGCCCCATTGCCATGAGTACGCCCAAGATGTGTTCCGTCACCCTATAACTAGGGATGACCACGCCAACCCTTACGCCACCGGTCTGACTATGACGCGCCGGGCGATATAAGCTTTCCGGCTGCTCAATATTCATCCGCGCGCCTCCGCTCCCCTCGCCGCCTGCCAGATACAGCATGTTTCGCGCGTTGGGAAACGATGTTTCTTACCCGAACTTTGCATGAACCAAGGCTGGCACTGCGCCGATATCGTAACAGGCCACGGCAATCGCCGGCACCACCGATACGGCTTCTATAATCGCCGCAAACCTGCCGAAACGCCACTCCACTGGCATAAATGCGCCAAGCCGTGGCAACAAAAGCGGCACAAACGCCACCAAGGGCAAAAGATACCGCCCCTGTACACCTTCAATCAGCGTGGCGCCAACGGGCGTCCAGGACAGGTACATCGACAGGCATACCGCGATCACCGTCGCCACGATGACCGCCGCCACGAAAAGCGCATCAGGAAACCGCCAGCGCCGCGCCCGCTCCGCCGTTCCAAGCAAAGCCCCCACCAGCGCGGCGACCAAGGCCACTTCCCACGCGACGTATGAGTCATGGCGCAGAAACACATCCAGCCATCCCAGCAAACCGATGGATTCATGCGCCAAACCTACCCTATAAAAAATCATGTAATGATACGGCAACGTCACAATCAACGCTGGTGAATGTAGCAACACACGAAGCTGAGCGCCAAGGTCCATGCCACCGAACAGAATATTCGGATCGCCCGGCCAGAGCGGCCCCGGATGGTACGGGGTCGTTTCCCTGGGGATGAAACTGGTGTAAATCATGATGATCGTCCACGCCAGCGCAGGCAGGCCTAACAAACCCGCAATCGTCAGCCTTCGCACAACACCTTGCGCGAAAACCGGCAGCGCGGCGCAGAACAACAAAAGCCCGTAGGGCGGCTTCGAGCAGATCACCACCGCGATAATCGCCATCGCCAGCCAGCGCGCCTTTGGGAACTCGCTTTCATCCATCGTGAGCAAAGCGCCGGCAAACGCACAGCAGCCGATAATCATGCCATCCTGATTGAAGGACGCGGCCAGCGCCATCGTCATCGGCAGGCTGAGCAGCGCAAAAAAAACGCCCCGTCCAGCGCGTGCAACCCACAAAGCCGCACTGCCCAGCAGCACAAAGCCGATCAACATAAAGCTGCGCCCCAGATACAGCGATTGCAACGGCGGCAGTCCGATCAGCCCGCCGGCGCCAATGCCCAGCGCGCCCGGAATGTATAAAACCGGCAAATAAGGCACCGTACCATTGGCGGGACAGAAAAGCCGTTTGTTCCACCACCGGATCGCCCGTGCCCCCGCCCGATCACTTCTGGTCAACAATGGCTTCCCGTCATTGTGGAACTCCGCCAGCGCCGCCTGCGCGATCCCCGGGTCCACATGCACCCCCGCTTCAGGCATCGTCCCGAACATCGTCTTCGAGCCGATGATCTCGCCATGCAGCAATGCCGCCGCGCGCACCGCGTGGGAGGGTTCATCCGCGATCTGGCCCATCGGCGTCGCATAGACCAGCCGCAGGCCCGAGATCAGCCCAATCGCCAGAAACAAAACAGCGAGCCAGCGCTGCCCTCCCAGCCGCAAAACCGATTGCATCAAAACGCCAGCGTCGTCGCCTGCATCACCAGCGGCAATGCCCGCACCTCTGCCAGCACCGCATCCGGCGTATCGCCATCGGTGGAAACGAGGCATATCGCATCCTGCCCCTCCGCCGCGCGGCCCAGGTGGAACGTTGCGATATTCACTCCCGCATCCGCCAACGTCATGCCGAACCGCCCGATAAACCCAGGCTTATCCTTGTTCGTCACATACAGCATATGCGGCGCGAAATCCGCCTCGACTTTGATGCCCTTAATCTCCACCAGCCTTGGCCTGCCATTGCCGATGAGCGTCCCGGCAACCGATCGCGTCATGCTTTCTGTCACCACCGTAATCCGCACCAAGCTCTGGTAATCACCCACTCGGTCATGCGTCGCCTCGGAAACCTCAATCCCATGGTCACGCGCGAATACCGGGGCGGAGACCATGTTCACGCCCTCCATTACCGGGCCCAGCAACCCAGCCAGCGCCGCGGCCCCCAGCGGCTTGTGGTTCAGCGGCGCCGCCGCCCCTTCATACTCCACCAGCACGCGCTTTATCACGCCATCCGCTGCCTGCGTCAGCTGCCCGGCGAACGCCCCCAGCAACCGGCACAAATCCATATAGGGCCTTAAGCGCGGCGCTTCCTCGGCACTCACGCTCGGCATGTTCAGCGCATTGCTCACCGAGCCTGTGAGCAGAAAATCGCTGATCTGCTCAGCCACCTGCAACGCCACATTCTCTTGCGCCTCCGCTGTCGCGGCACCCAGATGCGGCGTGCAGATCACATTCTCCAGCCCAAACAATGGGCTCTCCACCGCAGGCTCGGTCTCGAAAACATCCAGCGCCGCGCCCGCAACATGGCCACTCACCAGCGCCTCGTACAGCGCCGCCTCGTCCAGCAGGCCGCCGCGCGCGCAGTTTACAATCCGCACGCCCTTCTTCGTCTTCGCAATCGCCTCACGCGAGAGGATATTCCGTGTCGCCTCCGTCAACGGCGTGTGCAGCGTAATAAAATCCGCCTTTGCCAACACCTGCTCCAGCTCCGCCTTCTCCACACCCAGCGCCACCGCCCGCGCCTCGGTCAGATACGGATCATAGGCCAGCACCTTCATCTTCAGTCCCACCGCGCGGTCCGCCACAATCGAGCCGATATTCCCGCAACCAATCAGCCCCAGCGTCTTCGCGGTAAGCTCCACGCCCATGAAGCGGTTCTTCTCCCACTTGCCCGCCTTGGTCGAAGCCGTCGCCTCCGGCAACTGCCTTGCCAGCGCGAACATCATCGCAACCGCATGTTCCGCCGTCGTAATCGCATTGCCGAACGGCGTGTTCATCACCACCACCCCGCGCGAGGTGGCGGATTTTACATCCACATTATCAACACCGATGCCTGCCCGCCCGACAACTTTCAAATTCGTCGCGGCGTCCAGCACCTCTTTCGTCACCTTCGTGGCAGAGCGTATCGCCAGCCCATCGTACTTGCCGATAATCGCCCGCAACTCCGCTGGCGTCAGCCCCGTCTTCACATCCACATCCACGCCGCGCTCTTTAAAAATCGCAATCGCAGCCGGCGATAATTTATCGCTGATCAAAACCTTAACCATGTCGAGAAACCCCTTCCACCGTCATGCCGGCGAAGGCCGGCATCCACAGCTATATTTAAAACTCCGCTGAAACCTTATCGATCGCGTAATCCACCCATGGCAGCAGCGCGTTAATATCCGATGTCTCCACCGTCGCCCCGCCCCAAATCCGCAACCCCGGCGGCGCATCCCTGTACGCGCCCGCATCCAACGCCACTTTCTCTTTCTCCAGCAAACCGGCCACAGCTTTCGCCGCCGCAGCTTGCTTCTCGGCATCCAGCCTTACAAACCACGGCGCTGCAATCACCAAACATATCGAAGTCGGAGAGCGCGTCGCAACCTCCTCCGCGAGAAACCGCACCCGCTCGTTATGTTCAACCCATTTCGCAATCGCCGCGAGGTTCGCTTCCGATCGCGCAATCAACCCCTGCAGCCCGCCGATGCTCTCCGCCCAACGTAGCCCGTCCAGCGCATCCTCCACGCACAGCATGGAGGGCGTGTTGATCGTCTCACCCGCGAAAATACCTTCAATGAGCTTGCCGCCGCTCGTCAGCCGGAAAATCTTCGGCAACGGCCATGCGGGCTTATAACTCAGCAGCCGCTCCACCGCGCGCGGGCTGAGTGCCAGCATCCCATGCCCGGCCTCCCCGCCCAGCACTTTCTGCCAGCTCCACGTCACCACATCCAGCTTGTTCCACGGCAGTTCTATGGCAAACGCGGCGGAGGTGCTGTCCGCAAACACCAGCCCTTCCCGGTCATCCGGGATAAAATCGCCGTTCACAAACCGCACGCCGGAGGTCGTGCCGTTCCACGCCAGCACCACGTCATGGGTAAAATCCACCGCGCCGAGGTCTGGCAGCCTGCCATAGGGCGCGCCCAAAATCCGCGCATCCTTCAACCGCAGTTGCTTCACCACATCCGTCGCCCAGGCTTCGGAGAAGCTCTCATGCGCCAGCACATCAACCGGCCGTGCCCCCAGCATGCTCCACAGCGCCATCTCAATCGCGCCCGTATCAGACGCCGGCACGATCCCCAGCCGCCAGCCTTCCGGCATCCCGAGTATTTTGGCGGAGCGCGTAATCACCTCGGCCAGCTTCGCCTTCGGCCCTTTGGCTCGGTGGCTGCGGCCCAGGGCAGCGTCCTGCAACACCTCCAGGCTGAAGCCCGGACGCTTGGCGCAAGGCCCAGATGAAAAATTAGGATTCTGTGGACGCGCCTCTGGCTTGGCGGTAGAAGAAAAATCTGCCATAAAAACTCTCCCTTACAGAAGAAAAGCGCCCCATTGGGGGGGCGTGACCCGGTTAGCCCAGTAGCGGATTTCTGCCCCCGCCGCAAGTTGCAACAAACAAGGCCGCCATGACCGATCTCGACCAAATCGACCGCGCCATCCTCCGCCTGCTGGCGCACGACGCCTCGCTCTCGCTCAACGACATCGCGGATAAAGTGGGCCTCACCGCCACCCCGTGCTGGAAGCGCATCAAGCGCATGGAGGAAACCGGCGTCATCCGCGCCCGCATCGCGGTGCTGGATGCCGATAAGCTCGGCCTGCCCGTCTCCGTCTTCGTCTCGGTGGAAACCGCGGACCATTCGGGGGACTGGCTCGCCCGCTTTGCCCAAACCGTCGCCACCACGCCGGAAATCGTCGGCGCCTGGCGCATGAGCGGCGATGTGGACTATCTCCTCCACGTCATTGTGCCGGACATCGCGGCCTATGACTCATTCTACCGCAAACTCATCGCCGCCGTGCCGCTCCGCAACGTCTCCTCCCGCTTCGCCATGGAACGCATGAAGGATGGTGCGCTTCCAATCTAGGAGTGCCGTATCCGCGATACTGATTAGATCAATCATTTTTATCCTCTTGACCACACCTCATTCTAGAATCGTACCGAACCCGTACAATCTGGGGTGCAAGCTTTTTCTTCTCCAATACTAACAACGCGTTAGAAGAAAAATTACCCCAAGTGTTTCACGTGAAACACCCCCCTACCCCGGCACGCCCTTGGTCGTGGAATACTTGAAATGCAGCGCCACATCCGGATGCACAATCGGGTAAATTCCATGCGCCGCCACCGCCCCTTCCGCGAACCCCTGCAAAATTAGCTTAAGTTTTCCTGGGTAGTTCACAATATCTCCCACGCCAAAAATCCCCGGCACGGATGTCTCCATCGTCGCGGGGTTCACCACCACATGGTGGCGCTCCAAGTCCACACCCCATTCCGCAATCGGCCCAAGCTCCATCGCCAGGCCAAAAAACGGCAGCAACACATCCGCATCAATCCGGCGCGTCGCCCCATCCAAATCCGCCACCTCCACCGCCTCCAGCGCCCCACCCGCACCGTGCAGCGCGTGCAACTGGTACGGTATCACCATGTCTATCTCACCGCGCCCCGCCGCCGCGTCCAGCTGCGCCGCACTCTCCGGCGCCGCGCGGAATTTCGCGCGCCGATGGATCACATGGATATTCGCCGCAATACCGTTCAACGCCAGCGCCCAGTCCACCGCGGAATCCCCGCCACCGGCAATCACCACGCGCTTGCCCCGCATCGCCTCGCGGCGCTTGACGTAATACTGCACCGCACCCGTGGCCTCATACGCTGCCAGCCCATCCAGCGGCGGGCGGTTCGGCCCAAACGCCCCAGCCCCGGCGGCGATAATCACCGCCCTTGCCTGCACCACATCGCCAGCATCCGTCGTCAGGGTAAAATCGCCCTTTTGCCCGCTCAGTTGCTCTACCCGGCGCCCTAGCAGCCTGGGCGCCACAAACGGCGCAATCTGCGCTTCCAGGCCCGCAATCAACGCCGATGCCTCAATCGCCGGATGCGCCGGAATGTCGTAAATCGGCTTCTCGGGGTACAAGGCAGCGCACTGCCCCCCAGTCTCGCCCAGCGCGTCGATCAGCACGCAGGACATTTTCAGCATCCCGCATTCAAAAACCGCAAACATCCCCGCCGGCCCGGCGCCGATAATCGCTACATCCGTTGTCAAATTATCCATGGCATCGGCTTTGCCGCAGCGCCCTTCCACAATCAAGCTGCTCCGCTAAAACACCCCCATGCAACTGTTCCTGCCCGACGAGGCTGCGACCGAATCGCTCGCCAAAAACTTAAGCCGCCACGCCGCGCCCGGCGATGTCCTATTGCTCGAAGGCCCGCTCGGTGCGGGCAAAACCAGCTTCTGCCGCGCCTTCATCCGCGCCATCTCCGGGAATCCCCGCTTACAAATTCCCAGCCCCACCTTCACCCTCGTGCAGTCATACGAAACGGAAGCCGCCACCCTCTGGCATTACGACCTCTGGCGGCTCACCGGCCACCGCGCGCTGGAGGAGCTCGCATGGGACGAAGCGCAATCCGGCATCGTCCTGGTCGAATGGCCGGACCGCCTCGGCCCGCTCACGCCGCCAAACGCGCTGCGGCTTACCTTCGCCTACGCGACTCCGGGGCGTGTTGTAACCTTGGCCGGTGAAGGAAAATTTCTCGATGCGGCCTGATACGGCGGTAATCCTGAGTGCTGGGCTTGGCACAAGGATGCGCCCGCTCACCCTCGCCACGCCCAAGCCCTTGCTCCCCTTGGCTAACCGCCCGATCCTCGCGCATGTGCTGGACCGGCTTCACGCCGCTGGGGTAAAAAACATCATCGTCAACGCGCACCATCTGGCGGGCCAAGTGGAAGCATTCTGCGCCGCCTATCCCGGCGTGACCGTGACAAGGGAAGATAAACTGCTGGAAACCGGGGGCGCCATCACCGCCATGGCGGCACGCAACCTCCTGCCCAACGCGCCCTATTACATCGTCAATGGCGATACCTACTGGGTCGATGGCCCCAGCGGCACACTCGACCGCTTGGCCAATGCTTTCGATGCCGAAAAGCCTGACGTCATGCTCCTGCTCGCCCGCACCGCCGGCACCATTGCGGAGGCCGGGCGCGGTGACTTCCTCTGGCCGCGCGACGGCACCCTGCGGCGGCGGGAGGAACGCGACGTCGCCCCGTATCTCTTCGCGGGGGTGCAGATCGTCTCGCCCGCTCTGTTTGCCAGCGCCCCCGCCGGGGCTTTCAGCATGAATCTCCTGTGGGATGCCGCGATTGCCTCCGGGCGGCTGGGCGCCATCGTGCATGACGGCGTATGGTTCCACCTCACCACACCGGAGAACCTCGCCCGTGCCGATGCCGTGCTCGCCGCGCGGGAAGTGGGGAATACAACTTGAAACTTGGCGCGTTTCCGCCGGAAGCCGCTTTCTTGCCCTCCCTGGCAAAGCTTTGGCTGGGCAGCGGCCGTAACACCAGCGACGGCCTGCTCATCCTGCCCAGCCGCCGCGCTGCACAGGCACTGGCCGGGGCATTCCTTGAACAAAATAATGGCAAAGCCCTTCTGCTGCCGCGCATCGTAGCACTCGGTGCAATCGACGAGGCCGGGCTTATGCTTTCTGGCGCGCTCAGCCTGCCGCCCGCCATCGCACCCATGCAGCGCCAGGCAATTCTGGCCAAGCTCATCCTGGGGCTGGACGGCGCCAACGGCGCGCCTGTCAAACTCCATGCCGCTTGGGCACTGGCAGCAGACCTTGCCGCGCTGCTGGACGAGGCGGATTACGCCGAGGTCGATCTCGCGCAAACGCTGCCCGCGCTGGTGGAAGGCGAACTCGCCTCCCATTGGCAGACCACGCTGGAGTTTCTCAAAATCATCACCCGCCATTGGCCGGATATTCTGGCTGGGATGGGCCGCTTGAACCCCGCCGCGCGGCTGGTGAAGCTCATCGACGCGCAGAACCAGGCCTGGGCGAACACCCCGCCTGAGCATCGCGTTTGGATGGTGGCATCCGAGGGCAATCCTTCCATCTGCCGCATGGCCCGCACCGTCGCCAGTCTGCCCCAAGGATTGCTGCTGCTGCCGGGCTATGATTTTGCGTTGAGTGGCACGGCATGGGAGGCGGTGGGGGACACGCACCCCCAAGGCGGCATCGCGCAGTTGCTCGGCGCCATCGGCGCGCGGCGGGAGGAAGTTCAGCGCCTTTCAGACGCCCCGTCGGCCAGGAGCGAGTTACTGTCCCGCGCTCTGCTGCCCCCAGCCTGCCTGGGCGAGTGGCAGAAACCAGCTGCGTTCAACACTTCCGGCCTCGCCAAGCTGGAAGCCCAGGACGAAGCCCAGAATGCCACCGCCATCGCGATGATTCTACGTGAGGCGATGGAAGTGCCGGGCCGCACCGCAGCACTCATCACACCGGACCGGAGCCTCGCCACGCGCGTAACTGCCGCACTCCGGCGCTTCGGCATCACGGCCGACGACAGCGCTGGCGAACCGCTGGAACAAACACCGCCCGCCGTGTTTCTGCGGCTGCTGGCCCGCGCGGCTGCGTCGGGTTACGCGCCATTGCCTCTGCTGGCCTTGCTCAAACACCCGCTCACCGCCGCAGGGGCGCCGCCAGAGATTTGCCGCGACCACGCCCGCAAACTAGAGGTTTTCGCACTGCGAGGCCCTAGGCCGTCACCGGGCTTCGATGGCATCAAATTCCGTCTCGATAAGCCCAAACACCAGGCGCAGCGGGATTTTCTCGACCGGCTGGAAGTTCTGCTTCACCCGCTCTCACTTCCGCTCGGCGTTAACCCGGCAGCGGCGCTCCGCGCCTTGCTCACAGCCGCCGAGAACCTCACCGCGACGCATGAGGAAACAGGCGCCGCGCGGTTGTGGTCCGGCGAGGCAGGCACCGCACTCTCGGAGTTGTTGCTGGAAGCGTTCGCCGCGCTGGAAGACCTGCGCGAGATAGCACCCGCCGACCTGCCGGATTTGCTGGACGCGCTGCTGACCGGCGCGGTTGTGCGGCGGCCACGCACTAAGGATGGGCATCCCCGCGTCGCCATCTGGGGCATACAGGAATCCGCCTTGCAGCGAGTGGATGTCGTCGTGCTGGGCGGCCTTGTCGAAGGGCTATGGCCCGCAGCAGCCGAACCAGGCCCGTGGCTCAGCCGCCCGATGCGAAAAGCCGCCAGCCTGCCATCGCCGGAACAAAAAATCGGCCAGGCGGCGCATGACTTTTTCGCCCTTGGCTGCGCTTGCGAGGCGGTGGTGTTCGCCGCCCCCGCGCGGCGCGAGCGCGCCCCTGCCGTCCCGGCGCGCTGGCTTACCCGGCTGGATGCGATGCTGTCCGGCGCTAATGCGGCGCTGTCCTTGCACCCCGCCGCGGCCTGGGCGGCTCAGCTGGACCAGGCGGAAGCACGCACGAGGCGGGCCAAGCCACGCCCCTGCCCGCCCGAATCGGCCCGGCCAAAGACTTTGAGCATCTCGGACATCGCCACGCTTATGGCCGACCCCTATGCGATTTATGCCCGGAAAATTTTGGACATTCGCGAATTATCGTCGCTGGACGAGGAGAGCGATCCCAGCATTTTCGGCAATATCGTCCATGCCGGGCTGGCGGCGTTTTTCACCGACAAAAACGCCTGCGACACCCCGAATGCCGTGGAAAATCTTACGATGCATTTGCAAAACGCGATGCGCCAGAAACGCCCGCGCGCCGCGCTGGAACATTGGTGGGCGGCACGGCTCGCGCGCATCGCCGCCTGGATTGTCGAAAGCGAACTTGGCCGCCGGGCAGAGCGTGGCGCACCAGAGTTTATGGTATTGGAAAAGGAAGCGACCTTGCAACTGCAAGGCGGCTTTGAGCTGAAAGGGCGCGCCGACCGGATCGAGCATGGGCCAAATGGCATTTCGATTTTGGATTACAAAACCGGCGTGGCGCCGACGGCGAACAAGGTAGAGGACGGCACCGCGCCGCAACTGCCGCTGGAAGCGGTGATGGCTGAAGCTGGCGCCTTCGGCGAGAAATTTTTGGGAAGCGTGACAGAGCTGGCTTATTTCAGGCTTTCCGGCAGGGCGGACCCTGGCGAGGAAAAGGCCTTGTTCGCGAAAAAGCCGGAGGTTTTGCGCTCGGTGATCGATCAGGCAAGGGTCGCTTTGCCGGAATTATTCGAGAAATTCTCCTACGCCGAAACACCCTATCTAGCCTCGCCGCATCCGGGCCGGGGCAATCCCTATGACGTCTATGCGGGCATCTCCCGCCGCGCGGAATGGGCCGGGGAGGAAGAATGATAGCTCACTTTGTCATTGCGAACCCCGGCGAAAGCCGGGGGAAGCAATCCATCTTTTTCACTGAATCGCTAATAAAAGATGGATTGCTTCGCGTCGTTGACGCTCGCAATGACGGAGTTCGCACATGACTAGCGTCATTGAGACCGCCAACGCGCAGCAGCGTGCCGCCTCCGCCCCGCGCGTCTCAGCTTTCGTCGCGGCATCCGCTGGTAGTGGCAAAACCAAACTGCTCACAGACCGTTTGCTGCGGCTCATGCTCTCCGGCACTGCGCCCGATAAAATCCTCTGCCTGACATACACCAAGGCCGCGGCGGCTGAGATGGTGCTGCGGCTCAACCGGCGCCTCGGCAATTGGGTGATGCTGCCGGAGGACAGGCTTGTGCTGGAACTGCGCGCGCTGGATGTGCCGGTGAACGCAAAATCCCTCGCTTTGGCCCGCAAGCTTTTCGCCGATGTGCTGGACCTGCCCGGCGGAATGCGGATCGGCACGATCCACGCCTTCTGCCAATCACTCTTGCGGCGCTTTCCGCTGGAAGCAGGCTTATCCCCGCATTTTGAGGTTGCCGACGACGAGGCACAATTCTCCCGCCTGCGCGAAGCGCGTGAAACTGTTCTGGCGAATCCTAGTCAGCGCGCAGCGATTTTTGCCTTGGCGGCGGAAACCGATGAGCAATGTTTTGCGGATCTCACGGCTGACCTCGCTGGATATTCAGGTAACGTTGCCGCCACGCCAGAAAATATCCGCGCGGCACTTGGCGCGGGCGACGAATCTTACAAGGCGCTGCTCGACGCCGCCGTAACCTGGCCGCGTGAACAGCACGTAGCCGCCGTGCTGCGACGCATCGCCGAAGCAGGAAATATCAGCGGCCAGAACTGGGCGAATGAGGCGCTGGATTGGCTCGCCAAACATCCGAAAGATCGCACTGCGGCTTGGGAAGATTGGCTCTGCGCGCATTTTACCAAAAACGGCCTTGGACCCGCCCGCACGCTTAAAGGATTTTACGGCAAGCAGCTGGCAGGCGAAGAAGATGCGATAAAGTTTGAGATATCGAAAGAATGCGAGCGCATCGAAAAACTGCACGAGCAGATGAAGGCGGCAAAGCTCGCGGCGCTCAACTTGCATTTAGCGGCACTCACGGCGCCCATTCTGCAAAGCGAATACGAGGATAAAAAACTTACCGCGCAGTTAAGCTACAGCGATCTCGTGAACCTTACCGGAAAACTTCTCATCGACCCAGGTGCCGCCTGGGTGCTTTACAAGATGGACGGCGGGATCGACCATCTGCTGCTCGACGAGGTGCAGGACACCGCACCGGCGCAATGGGAGATCGCCAACGCCATCGCGGATGAGTTTTTCTCCGGCGCCAATGCCCGGGAGGTGCCGCGCAGCATCTTCGCGGTGGGGGACGCCAAGCAATCCATCTTCTCCTTCCAGGGCGCGGATCTGGCAAGCTTCGAGCATTATCGCGGCAAGTTACGGGAGAAAACACGTGGAGCGGGCGAGGCTTGGCTGGACGGGGAACTCTCCGTCTCCTTTCGCTCCACGGCGCCTGTGCTGGCGCTGGTGGATGCGGTGTTCGCGCAAGGCCTAGCGCGCGAAGGTGTATGCGCGCCGGGCGAGGCTTTGGCGCATGGTGTCAGCCGCGCGGGCCAGGCGGGTGCCGTGACACTCTGGCCGCTCACCAGACAAACCGAGCCTGATGCCCTGCCCGCCTGGGCGGTGCCGGAAAAATACGAGCACGCCGCTTCAGCGAAGGCGATTCTGGCGCGGCAGATCGCGCTCGACATCCGCGCCCGGCTGGATGCAGGCGAGATGTTGCAAAGCCGGGGCCGCGCGGCCACAGCCGGGGATTTTCTGATCCTGGTCCGCCGGCGCGATGCGCTCGTCAACGCCCTCACCAGCGCGTGCAAGGCGCTTAAAATCCCCGTTGCGGGGCTGGACCGCATGGTGCTGACCGAGCAACAGGCGGTGAGCGATTTGCTGGCGTTATGCGATGCCCTGCTGCTGCCGGAGGATGAGCTCGCCTTCGCGCAATATCTCGCCTCCCCGCTCGGCGGGCTGGAGGATGAAAGCATGATGGCGCTGGCGCTGGACCGCGGCGGAAAAAGCCTTGTCGCGGCGCTGTATGCGCGCGCGCAAGAACGGGAAGATTGGCGGCAGGCCCGAGAGTTTTTTGAAGCGCTCCGGGCCAGGGTGGATTTCCTAACCCCATTCGCCTTGTTGAGCGAGGCGCTGCATGTGCTGGGGGGCCGTGCGAAAATGCTTGCCCGGCTGGGCGCGGAAGCCTCCGAGCCGATTGAGGAGTTGCTCGCCGAGGCCTTGAACTTCGCACAAGGCGAGCCAGGCGCGTTGCAGGTTTTCGTCCATCAGCTCCGGCAATCCGGCGCCTCGATAAAGCGCGAAGCGGAGACTGGCGGCGATGTGCTGCGGATTATGACCGTGCATGGCGCCAAGGGCTTGCAGGCGCCGATCGTAATTCTGCCGGATACAACAGCGCTGCCGGAGCCAAGGCAAAGTCTGTTCTGGCTGCCGATGCCAGAACAGCCAGGCGTCGCCGTTCCCATCTTTTGTCCACGCTCAGCCTTGCGTCCCGCTGCGGTGGCGGCAGCGGCAGCGCGCGATGCAGCGGCGCAACGCGAGGAATATAACCGGCTGCTTTATGTGGCCCTCACCCGGGCCGAAGATGAGTTGATCATCTGTGGCGCGGAGGGCAAGCGGGAAATTCCCGAAGCAAGCTGGTATACGCTCATAAAATCCGGATTCGAGCGGTTGGGTCATGAACGGGATGAAGCGGGCGTTTTGCGGTACAGAAGCGTGCAGACCGCTGCGCCGGACCGGCTCTCCCAGCGCGAGGCTGCGATCTTGCCAACGCTTCCCCTTTGGGCGGGCAGCGCGCCCGGCTGGGCCGCCGTGCCGCCAGAGATGGAGACCACGCGGCCCGAGCGCATCGCGCCCAGCCGCAGCGTGGAGGACGAGACGAAACGCGCCATCGCGGCCAGCCCGCTGGGCAACGAGCTGGCGGAACTGCGCGGCGCGCGCGCAGCGGCGATGGCCAAGGGCCGCGCGATCCACGCGCTGTTGCAGCATCTGCCGGAGGTGCCAGCGGTGGAACGCAAGGCGGCGGCAATGCGGTATCTTGCCAGCATCACTGAGCTCGCCGGACAGGAAGCTGATGTTTGCGCGAGTGTGCTGGCGATACTCGATGATTCCGCGCTCGCTGTTCTCTTTGGTCCCGGCTCGCACGCCGAAATACCGCTTGCGGGCGTGGTGGGTGACGTGGAAATCGGCGGGCTGGTGGACCGGCTGGCGGTCACGGCAACGGAGGTTTTCATCGCCGATTATAAAACCGACCGGCAGCCTCCCGCAGCGCCCGGCGCCATTCCGGCGGATTATTTGCGGCAGCTCGCCGCTTACAAGGCGATTTTGGCACAGATTTACCCGGAGCGAGAAATTCATTGCCTGTTGGTCTGGACGGCAAGCGCAACCGTCATGCCAGTCCCGCCCGGCTTGATCGCCCCCCAAATCACGGCCATGTTGCGTTCAGTGTTTTAAGGATTCTGTCATGAGCAAAGCGGTAACAGACGATAGCTTCGATGCGGATGTGCTGAAGTCCAGCGCGCCCGTACTGGTAGATTTTTGGGCGGAATGGTGCGGCCCATGCCGGGCGATCGCGCCATCGCTGGAAGAGTTGGGTAGCGAGTTCGCCGGTAAGTTGGAAGTCGTGAAAGTGAACATCGACGAGAACCCGATGACGCCCTCACAATTTGGCGTGCGCGGCATCCCGACGCTTATTTTGTTCAAGGATGGTAAGCCCGCCTCTACCCAGGTAGGTGCTGCGCCAAAATCTGCGCTGAAAGCCTGGATCGAGAAAAGCCTTTAAGCATGGTGGACGAGACACCGCCGGACATCATGCCGATGATCCGGCAGGTTGCCATGCCGGCCGATGCCAACGCCAATGGCGATATTTTCGGCGGCTGGCTGATGAGCCAGATGGATCTGGCGGCGGGCAATCTGGCGTCCCGTGTCAGCCATGGGCGCTGCGTCACCGTCTCGGTGGATGGCATGAGCTTTCTGCGCCCGGTGAAGATCGGCGATGAAGTGAGCGTGTTTTGCACACTGCTCTCCACTGGCCGGAGCTCCATGAAGATAAGCGTTGAGGCATGGCGGCGGGCGCGCATTACCGAGGAGGAATATCGCGTGACACGGGCGGTATTCACCTTCGTGGCGATAGACGCGGAGGGCAAGCCAAGGCCGCTGAACCAGCCGGAGAGTGTTATCGGGTAGAGAGGAACACCGTCGCCTGGCTTGGCGCGGCGGAGGACAGGCCCGTTCCCAGAATATAGGCGATAATGTCGGCATCCGGCGTGGCGCGCTCGTGGTCACGAGTAATGAGATGATAATCCGGCGGGTAATAGGCTAGAATCACCGGCGCGTTCCGGGGAATTGCGTCCCAGCAGCGGCGCATGGCCTCCGGCGGGATAAGCTGGTCATGCCCGCCATAGAGGATAAGCGCGGGCTGGCGGAAATTCGTGCAGGCCGCCTGCGCCTGACCCATCAACCCGACCAGCCCGGCAACATTGGCGATGCTGGGCGCGCGCAACGTCAACGGGTCTTCGCCAAAGGCAATGAGTGCGGCCAAATTGTCGCTGGCCTTAATATGCACGGCCTGCCCTGTGAGGCGTTTTTGCGGGGCCACGGCATCCGCGAGGTTAAGGACCGCATGGTAGAACGGGCTGAGCGCCGCCCCACCCCAGACGGCGGGGGCGGAGAGGATATAGCCATCCGCCGGCGGCGGGTTTGGCGAGGCGCCAAGCAGAATGCCAATCGCCCCGCCCATGCTCTCGCCCGCGATAAACAATTTGGTATTGGGGTAACTTGCGCGGAGAATAAGCGCCATGTCCCGCGCTTCATCTACCAGCGTGGCGGTGCCGGGCCATTTGCCCCGGTTGGCTGTGGCGCCGAAGCCAGATTGGTCCGGTGCGACAACCGCAATGCCTTTCGCGTTGAGCGCGGAAGCCAGCATAACCCAGCCATCCCGGCTGTCTGTATAGCCATGCAGCGCCAGCACCACCGCGCGGGTGGGGCCTTTGGCCGGGTACAGCCGGTAGGGCAGATGCGCGCCGTCCGGCAGGTTAAAAACCCCGGACGTGATGATGGGAAAGCCAGGTGCAGCTTTGGGCACGCCAAAAGGTATTGCGGCACAGCCGCTTAAGCCCAGGCATAGCAGCAGCAGTTTGGGGATGCGCGCGATTACCGCTATCATGGCCGGGAATTCCACCCCTTGAGGCAAAACTGCATGGACGCCCAGAGTACGAAAACTCCCATCGAAATCATCCCCGTCAAAAGCAAAGCGGTCTCCTGCGATGGCGGCGATGGCGCCTATGGCCACCCCAAGGTGTACCTCGCAATACGGGATACGCAAATCATGTGTCCGTATTGCTCACGGCTCTTTGTTCTCGAACCCGGAGCGGTGGATACGGGGCATTGAGGCTCGTCCTGGTTGACGGCTCGGGATTCATCTTCCGGGCCTTTCACGCGATCCCGGACATGACGCGGCCCGACGGCGTGCATGTGAACGCCGTGTTCGGCTTCTGCAACATGATCACGCGGCTGATGAAGGACCATACCGGCACGCATCTCGCGGTGATCTTCGACGCCGGGCGCAAGACGTTCCGCAACCGCATGTACGATGCCTACAAGGCGCACCGGCCGGAACCGGCGCCGGAGCTTATTCCTCAATTCGCGCTTATTCGCGAGGCAACGAAGGCTTTTGGTTTACCTTGTATTGAGCTTGAGGATTGGGAAGCCGATGATCTGATCGCGGCCTACGCAAAAGCGGCGTGCGAGGCTGGCGGTGAGACGGTTATCGTCTCCTCGGATAAGGATTTGATGCAGCTGATCGGCCCAACCGTTACGATGCTGGACCCGATTAAGAACACGCCGATTGGGCCAGCGGAGGTTGAGGCGAAATTTGGCGTGATGCCGGACAAGGTGATCGAGGTACAGGCGCTCATCGGCGATTCGGTGGATAACGTGCCGGGCGTGCCGGGCATCGGGCCGAAGGGTGCCGCGCAGTTGATTCAGGAATACGGCACGCTGGAAGCGGTGCTGGAAGCCGCCCCCGCGATGAAGCCCGGCAAACGGCGGGACATGCTGATCGAACATGCGGAGAAAGCGCGAATTTCCAAACAGCTTGTTATTTTGCGCAACGACGCGCCGCTGCCGGAGCCGATAGAAAACTTTGTGCTACGGCATTGGGATGATGCGGTGCTCTCCGCGTTTCTAGATGCCAACCATTTCAGAAGCATCAAGCATCGGCTTGCATTGATCGACACGCTGGAGGCTGACGCGCCGCCGCCGGTGAGCGCGGCGCCGTTTGGCGGTTATGAGACGGTAACGTCTATAACGGCGCTGGAAGCACTGGTTGCATCGGCGCACCAAGCGGGATTTGTCGCGCTGGACTGCCAGACCGATAACCGGCTCTCACTGCATGGAAACCTCGTAGGGATTGCGCTGACGGTGGAACCCGGCAAAGCCGCCTATGTGCCCCTCGGGCATAATCTGGGGCTGGAAGACACGCCACAGATTGCTGTCAGTGATGCGCTGGCGGCGTTGGCTCCGCTGCTGCACGAGGCGAGTGTTTTAAAAATTTTCCATGACGCGAAATACGGGATTGAGATTCTAACCCGCGCGGGTATCGCGGCGGTAGCACCCGTCGATGACACGATGCTGATTTCCTATACGCAGGATGCGGGGAATTTCGCGCATGACCGGGACACGCTGGCCGATAAACATCTTGGCCATGCCTGCAAAGGCTTCGATTCCGTTGCGGGCAGCGGGCGGAACCGGCTGGCATTCCAGAATGTGCCGCTGGCGGGAGCGACGGAATACGCGGCGGAAGCGGCTGACGTGACACTGCGGCTTTGGCAGACGCTGAAACCCATGCTGCGCGCGAATAAGTCGCTCGCTCTGTACGAGTTGGTAGAGAAAAAACTCATCCCCGTGCTGACCGAGATGGAATTGCACGGCGTGATGGTGGACCGCGAGAATCTATCCGCCATGTCGGTGGAGTTCGGCAGCCGCATGGCGGAGATCGAGGCTGACATTCAAAGGATAGCCGGGCAGAGTTTCAGTGTCGGCAGCCCGAAGCAGTTGGGTGAGATATTGTTCGAGACGCTGAAGCTTCCCGGCGGCAAGCGCAGCAAAGCCGGCGCCTGGGGTACGGATTCTTCCGTGCTGGAGGCTTTAGCCGAAGCGGGGCACGAGATCGCGCAGCGCGTAACGGATTGGCGGCAGCTGGCGAAGCTAAAATCCACCTATGCGGATGCGCTGATCGGGCAGATCGACGCGAAAACCGGACGCGTGCATACGAGCTTCCAGATGGCGGCGACCACGACGGGGAGGATATCCTCGACCGACCCAAATTTGCAAAATATACCGATAAGAACCACGGAAGGGGCACGGATACGCAAGGCGTTTATCGCTGAACCTGGGCATAGTTTGGTCTCAGCGGATTATTCCCAGATCGAGCTGCGGCTGCTGGCGCATGTCGCGAATATTCCTGCGCTGAAGGATAGTTTTGCCAAGGGCGAAGATATCCACACGCGCACGGCATCCGAAGTGTTCGGCGTGCCGATGGCGGGGATGGATGCGGCGACACGCAGGCGCGCGAAGGCGATAAACTTCGGGATTATATATGGTATTTCCGCGTTCGGCCTGGCGCGGCAGTTGGGCATTACCGGCGGCGAGGCGAAGATTTATATCGATGCGTATTTCAGGCGCTATCCGGAAATCCGCGCCTATATGGATGATACGAAGGAACAGGCGCGGATAAACGGGTTTGTGCTCACACCATTCGGCCGGCGCTGCTGGGTGCCGCGCATCAAAGATAAAATCCCTGGATTGCGGGCCTATGCCGAGCGCCAGGCGATTAACGCGCCGCTGCAAGGCGGAGCCGCGGACATCATTAAGCGCGCAATGGTGAAACTGCCAAAGGCGATGGCGGATGCGGGATTGTCGGCGAGGTTGATCTTACAGGTGCATGATGAATTGCTGTTCGAGGCACCGGATGGGCAGGCGGCAGCCACCGCCGCGCTGGCGCAAAAAGTGATGCAGGATGCGGTTAAAATTTCCGTTCCGCTGATTGTAGAGACAGGGATTGGGAAACATTGGGGGGACGCGCATTGATGCGAACGAAGGTAGGGCGGAACAGCGAAGCGCATTCCGCCGTCCGCCGGAAATAGAATGCCAAACTATCGTCGTAACCGCGTCTCGGGAGGGACATATTTCTTCACCGTTAATCTAGCCAACCGCAGCTCCGACCTCCTCGTTCGCCAGATCGAAACTTTTCGTAGCGCCGTCCGTACCGTTCGATCGCAGCGGACCTTTCATATCGATGCATGGGTGGTTTTGCCGGACCATATGCACTGCATCTGGACGCTTCCGGAAAATGACGCCGATTATTCTGGCCGCTGGCGTGCGATAAAGACTTGGTTTTCAAAATCTCTGCCTAACGAGGGTGGGGGCAGCGTCTGGCAAAAGCGGTTCTGGGAACACACGATTCGCGACGAACACGATTACCGCACTTATATGGATTATGTGTATTTCAATCCGGTCAAACATGGTCTGGTAGCGCATCCAGTTGATTGGCCGTTTTCTACATTCCAAAAACGAAAAATTTAAAAACGGAGGACACCGAATGAACACCGAAACAATCCAGAAAATCCTGACCGACGCGGTCACCACCGGCGATGTCGCGGGTGTTGCCGCAGCGGTTATCGGCCCCAGCAACACCGTGTTTGAGGGCTCCGCGGGAACCACCATCCTCAGCGCTGGCCAACCCGTTGGGCCGGACACGATGTTCTGGATTGCCTCCATGACCAAGCCCCTTACCTCCGTCGCGGCGATGCAGCTCGTGGAGCAAGGCAAGCTCGAACTCGACGCGCCAATCTCCAACCTTCTCCCCGAGTTGAAACACCGCCAGATTCTAGAAAACGGCACGCTACGAGCCGCAAAAAAGCAAGTCACGCTCAGGCATCTGCTCACCCACACCTCCGGCTTTTCCTACGGCTTCACCAGCACGGAATACGCGGCCTATATCGCCGCACAGCCAAACCCGCCGCCTTTCGGCACCCGCGCCTCGCTGGACATGCCCCTGCTGTTCGAACCCGGCGAGCGCTGGGAATATGGGCTTTCCACCGACTGGGTAGGCCTGGCGGTAGAAGCCGCCAGCGGCGAAAAACTGGACGAATATTTCCAGAACCATATCTGCGCGCCACTCGGCATGGTGGACACGGTGTTCGTCCCCCGCCCGGAGCAATACCCTCGCCTCTCGGCGGTGCATCGGCGCCAAGCCGATGGCAGTCTCAAACCGCAACCCCCCGCCTCGCTCTTCGCGCAAGAGATTTTCTCGGGCGGCGGCGGGCTGTTTTCCACCATCGCCGACTACCAAAAATTCCTAAAAGTCTTCCTGAACCAGGGCAACGGAATTATCTCACCTGAAAGCATCGCGGAGATGTGCCGCAACCAGATCGGCCATTTGCGCGCAGGCTATCTGCCCTCCGCCGACCCAACGCTGGCAACGGCAATCGACGCCAACCCAGGCCAGGACAATAAATGGGGCCTCGGCTTCCTCATCTACCCCGAGACCGGCCCGTTTGGCCGCAGTGCCGGGAGCCTCAGCTGGTCCGGCATGGCGAACACCTATTTCTGGATCGACCCCGCGCTTAACCTTGCGGCAGTAATTTTGATGCAGATATTGCCGTCAGGCGATATCGGCGCGCTGAAGACCTTCACCCGGTTCGAGAAGACCGTATATGCTGCATCGCGGTAGGAGGCTATACCCTACTTAAGCCAACCGGAGAGTACATCATGAGCGCCACCACCGCCAAAACCAAAGTAACCGCACTGCCGGGAGACGGCATCGGGCCGGAGGTGATGGACGCGACCATGCGGATTCTGGAAGCCGCGAAGGCGCCGATAGAATGGGAAATGGCAGAAGCCGGCGCAGTCTGCTTCAACAAAGGGCTTGTTACTGGCGTTCCGCGCGAGACTTTGGACAGCATCGCCCGCAACGGGCTGGCGCTTAAAAGCCCGCTGGAAACGCCGGTGGGGTACGGCGGCAAATCCGCCAACGTGACGTTACGAAAGCATTTCGAGCTTTACGCCAACATCCGCCCTGTGCGCGAGTTGCCGGGCGTCACCACGCCCTTCACCGGGCGCGGGATCGACATGGTGATCGTGCGCGAGAACGTGGAGGATGTGTATGCCGGCATCGAGCATATGCAGACGCCGACCGTCGCGCAGTGCCTGAAGCTGATGACCGCGCCCGGCTGCGAGCGGATCATCCGCGCCGCATTTTCACTCGCGCAGGCCGAGGAGCGCAAGAAAGTCACCTGCGCCACCAAAGCGAATATCATGAAGCTGACCGAGGGCCTGATGAAGCGGGTGTTCGAAAGAGTCGGCCCGGAATTCCCGGAGTTCAAGCAAGATCATGTCATCATCGACAACTGCGCGCACCAGCTTGTCATCGCGCCCGAGCAGTTCGATGTGATCGTCACCTCCAACATGAATGGCGACATCATCTCGGACCTCGCGGCCGGGTTGGTTGGCGGGTTGGGCATCGCGCCATCCTCCAACCTTGGCGATCATGTTGCGATGTTCGAGGCTGTGCATGGCTCCGCGCCACAAATCGCCGGCAAGGGGCTAGCCAACCCCACCGCGCTGCTCTCCGCCGCGATCATGATGCTGCGCCACATCAGCGCGTTTGATGTGGCGCAGGAGATCGAGCAGGCGCTGTTCATCACGCTGGCGGAGGGCAAAAATTTAACCGGCGACCTCTCCCCGCGCGGGCATGGCGTCGGCACGGCGGCATTCACCGGGCAGGTCATCGAGAATCTGGGCCGCACTTCCAACCTCCCCTCGCGGAATTATAAAAAGATTTCGCTCAAAGCATGGCCGGAGCTTACCGCGCATGAGGAACCCGGCACGCGCGAGCTGGTGGGGATCGACGTGTTTCTGGAGACCGATCTGCGCTCCGAGGAGCTGGGCAAAACCCTGGAAGCGGTGGCGGAGGACACCCCCTTCCGCTTGGGCGGCGTCTCCAACCGCGGCGTGCAGGTCTATCCCTCGACCGGCGGGCAAACCTTTCTGGTCGATCATTTCGCTTGCAGGTTCATGCTGAAACACCCGATTCCGCTGGAGCGTTCCAGCGCCAATGGCCAAGCGGAAATCAGCTATCTCGTGCAGCGCATAGGCACGAAATTTGCCTGGATGCATATTGAGAAATTGCAACGCTTCGATGGCAAGGACGCGTTCGAGCGGCCACAGGGAGAAGGTTAATCAGCCTCCTTCGCGGAGTATTTGCCGCGCAAGTTTCAACGCCTCCAAGCTCGCGCCGCCCTCCAGCATCGGGGCCAACGGGTTTTGCCCAAGGGCTTCGGCCAGCGCGCGAGCCTGGGCGAGCGGTGCCGCGCCGCCCTCCGCATAAGCCTGTTGTATGGCGTAGTAGAGCTTCTGTGCCGGGGTAACGGCGTCCTGCTCCGCCATTACCTGCTTGCCGAACAAAAACCGCGCCTGGGTGGATAGCTCAAGCCGTGTGCGAGTCCGGAAGCGAATGACCGCGCCGTTTATGAGGAGCATTTCGCCTTGTTTCAGTTCCAGTACCAGCGCGGACATGCGAATATTTTGGCATATTGGCGTTAATGAGGAATGAATCGATTACCCTTCACGCCTCTTGCCAAAACCAAAACAAAAGTTTCAAAATTTCAGAATGAGATTTGAAATTGCCAGAGGTCGCAAAAAAACGGCTCACACCGTTCTTAGCTGGTTCGCCCTGGCCTTTTTTGGGGCGGCAGCATTATCCGGTTCCATTCGCGGGCAGGAAGACGCATGGTTGAGATGGCACACTCATCTATCAAGTCTCAGCAGTATGCCGGAAGGAGATTTAGCCAATCTTTGGGCAGCGGGACATCTGGCGCGTCTTGGCCATCTTGATTGGCTGTACTCCTCGCATTCATTTTTTGCTTGGAAGCAAGCTCAATTCGGCACCGCCTCAAAAATTGAAGACTGGATATATCCGCCAACCGTTTTGCTCATTGGCGTTCCGTTATCATTCCTTCCGCTTTTCTCCGCCTTTCTGGTTTGGGACGCTGGAAGTTTGTTTGTCGCAATTTTTCTGCTTCGTTGGAGCCGCCTGTCCTGGCCGGTTCTCCTCGTTGGCCTATTGGCGCCAGCCAGTTGGCGATCTCTTGAACTCGGGCAATGGGGTATAATCACCGGCGCAATGGTAATCGCGGGGCTGCTTGCAGCAACACGCCACCCCGTCCGTGCAGGCATTTTGCTGGGCCTCGTGACGCTCAAACCGCAGCAAGGCATCATCGTGCCAATCGCCTGGCTGGCCGCGGGCTTCTGGCGCGCCATTGCCTTGGCCAGTATCACTTTCGGGCTGCTCGCACTCGCGGTAATTTTGTGGCTCGGCCCGCACGCATGGAGTTTGTTTTTCACAAATTCGAGCGCAATGGCTCGAGAGCTTTTGAATGCGCCCCCCGGCCAAGCTTACATGAGCACCGGCATATCTGTATTCTGGATGTGCCGAACAATGGGGGCAACCGTGGCGCTGGCTTATCAAGGCCAAATTCTGGCTACGTTAATCGCAGTAATCCTAACGTATCTGGCTTGGAGAAAGCCAGACGCCAATCGTCTCGCCCGTGTTGCCTTTACCGCATGTGCATCGCTTTTAGTCACGCCATACGGCTATAATTTTGACCTCATAGGCTTTTCAATCGCGATTGCGATCATTGTCAGCAATAACGGCTGGCGGGTTCGGCTTGTTGATGTTTTCCTCTGGCTTTGGCCGTTTTATTCCACCGCCATCACGGTACGTTCCGGTGTGCTGCTCACGCCCGTCGTTATCGCCTCCGCCGCTGCGTTGGCCTGGCGGCAAATGAGCAGGAGCACACTGGCGGATGGTTTCGTTTCATTGGAATTGCAGGCAAAAAAATTACCCGGCTAAGCGCTTTTGTTTCTCATAGGTGTCTTGGTAAAAGCTATAAGGTCAGCAGTGAAACCGCCGTCCACTGCATGAATCACATTCCCTTCCGCCAGGGCCAGCCTTTGTTCGAGCCACAAAGGAATGACAAGAGACATTACTGCGACGATTTGAATGATATGAGAATGAACAAGGGATTGCGGCATATCCCACACAATAACTACCCAAAAGAAAGGCAGGCCGACACCGGCGAAAATCGCATGGCGCCGCGCCGGGTTCCCCCAAGGCAGGGAACGTGCGCCGATACCACGGGACAAAATGACGAGTGGAAGCGCGGCGATCCAAACCTCCGTATAATGATAGCCGAAAGCGATGGTGGAAAGAAATGTCGATATCAGGAAAAGGCCGCCAAGAATTTTGTGCATAGGTGGTGAATGTCTTAATGCAAGAAACAATAAAACTCCCCAGGTGGCGTGCAGCGATGGCATCGTGTTTCTCGCGTAGCATGACCAGCCGCCGCACAACGTGGTCCGCGACGAGCTGAACGTTGGGAGGATGGACAAAGAATTCCGATTGCGATCGACCCAGCGGCGATGTTGTCCTATGCCGGACCAAGCAATATCGAGATCGCCGCGAAAACAGGTAATGTTACCACCGCCAGGCAGAGACATAACCAACCAGCATCGAACTCCCGCATTGATTCCGGACATTCGTTATTCATTAAAATCTCCCTTCGGCGGTTAACTCGCCATCTCTCTCCGCAATCTTCCCCCCAGCCGCACCGGCTCGATGCGAATCGCCAGCCCATTCTCCCCGGTCTCGATAAACGCGCCGCACACCGTCGCAACCCCCTCCGCCGGTGCCAGCCGCTCGGTCGGCATTTTGCGGATAAACCGTGCCGTCGCGGGGCCTTTAACCATGCCGATCACGCTGTCGTAATCGCCACACATGCCTAGATCGGTCACATAAGCGGTGCCCCCAGGCAGAACCTGTTGGTCCGCTGTCGGGATATGCGTATGCGTGCCGGTAATCGCCGACACGCGCCCATCGAAAGCATGGCCAAACGCCATTTTTTCTGAAGTCGCCTCGGCGTGGAAATCGATGATTGCAGCGTGCAGATTATTGCCCAGCCGGTGCCGCGCCAGCAGCGCCTCGATCGCCTGGAACGGGCAGTCCAGCGGCTCCATGAACAGCCGCCCCATTGCCTGCGCGACCAGCATCCGCCGGCCATCGCGCAGCGTGAACACGCCGGAACCAGCGCCCGGCGTACCAGGGGGAAAATTTATCGGTCGCAGCACGCGTTTTTCCTGCGCGATAAACGGGATGATCTCGCGCCGGTCCCAGGCATGGTTGCCGAGCGTAATCACATCCGCCCCCGCCGCGAACAGCGCCAGGGCCATCTCCGGCGCCAGGCCGAAACCATGGCTTGCGTTCTCCGCATTCACGCTCACGAAATCCAGCTTCAGCCTTTCGCGCAATTCCGGGATCGCCTTCACCGCCGCGTCCCGCCCGGTGCGGCCAAGCAAATCGCCAAGCATAAGTATTCTCATACTGGTTCTATAGAGCCATCGCGGATCGTGTAACAGGCGGCGGCCAAGGGCGCGAAGGGCTCAGCATCCGTGCCGGTGAGCCACGCGGCGAGGCCGAGCTTCTCAAGCGCCGCGAACAAGGCCAGCCGGTGCGCGGCGTCGAGATGCACGAGCGGCTCGTCCAACAGCAGCAACGGCGGCGTGCCGCGCGCATCGGCGATCAGCGCCGCATGGCCAAGAACAATGCCGATGAGCATCGCCTTTTGCTGCCCGGTGGAAGACAGCCCGGCGGGGCGCCCCGTCGCCGCATCCGTAATCATCAGTTCGGCTTTGTGGGGGCCGATGCTCGCACCTCGCTGCGCGGCATCCTGCCCACGTGCAGCAACATAGGCGGCGCGAAGCGCGTCCTCGACAGCGAGGGCCGGGGCAGCATCGAGTCTTTCCGCGACCGTGCCGCTCAGAGCGAGCCGCACCATTGGGAAAGGTGCTGCCGCGCCACCTTCCAGCGTGGCATTCAGCTGGGCAATGAGCCCCAAGCGCATCGCCGTCGCGGCGACCGCATGCCGGGCCATGGAATCCTCCAGCCCCGCCAGCCAGATTACGTCCTGGTTTTCCGCCAGCAGCCGGTTGCGCTGCGCCATGGCGGATTCAAAAGCCGCCATCTCCCGTGCATGGGCTGGCTCCATCGCCACCACCAGCCGGTCAAGGAACCGCCTTCTCCCGGATGCAGATTCGGTAAACAGCCGGTCCATTTGCGGCGTTAGCCACACCGCCGCAATCCGCGCCGCAATTTCCGCCTGGCCGCGCGGCCTCATGCCATCCAGCATGAAAACCCGCCGATCCGGCGCGCCTTCAGCCGTGCCGGTGCCAATCTCCAAACCCTCAAACCGCGCCGCCACTGCCCAGCTGCCGGAGGCATCCGCGCTGCGCCGCGCCAGCTCGGAGAACTTAGCACCCCTCAACCCCCTGCCCGGCACAAGCAAGGAGAGCGCCTCTAGCAGGTTGGTCTTGCCCGTGCCGTTCGGCCCGGCGAACACGTTGATCCGCGCCGCCGGGTTAAAGCGTAACGCCTTGTAGGAGCGAAAATCGGTAAGCGTGAGCCGTGTTAACTGCGTTTGCGTCAGACCCGCATCGGCATGAGAACATATACCGCCGAAACATCCTCCGGGTCGCGCACCAGCGTCGGCGCGGCGCCATCGGCAAACACAAACTCCACCTTGCCGCCAATCTGCTCGGTCACATCCGAAAGATACCGCGCCTGAAAGCCGATCTCCAGCGGCCCGAACGCATATTCCACCAGCTCGGAGCCCAACTCCTCAGAGGCCGTGCCCTGTTCCGGGCTGGCGGCGGAAATCACCAGCAGATCCTTCGCCAGCGAGAGCTTCACCGGGCGGTGCCGCTCCGCGCTGATCGCGGAGACGCGGCTGACCGCGCTGTTGAAGTCGCTTTTATCGACCCGCAAAACCTTGTCGTTGCCGCGCGGAATCACGCGGTCGTAGTCCGGAAAAGTACCGTCAATGAGTTTGCTGGTGAGCTTCGTCTCGCCGATGGTGAACTGGATGCGCGTCTCCGAGAGTGCGATCTCGATCTCGCCGGAAACCTCATCCAAAAGCTTACGCAACTCCGTGATGGTTTTACGCGGCACGATGATGCCGGGCATTCCGATGGCGCCGCTGGGGATAGGTTCTTCCACCCGCGCCAGGCGGTGGCCATCCGTCGCCACGGCGCGCAGCACCGGGCCGCCATCGCCCTCCGCCACGTGCAGGTAGATACCGTTGAGATAATACCGCGTTTCCTCCGTGCTGATCGCGAAACGGGTACGGTCGATCAGCCCGCGCAGCTCCTTCGCGGAAAGCACGAAATGATGCGTCAGCTTACCGGCATCAAGCTTGGGAAATTCATCGGTGCTGAGCGCCACGAGCGAGGTGGCATAGCGCCCGGCGCGAAGCGCGAGCTGCGCGTCTCCGCCGGGGTGGTCCAGCTCGATCACCGCATTATCCGGCTGGCGGCGCACGATCTCATACAATGTTGCGGCTGGAACGGTAATGGCGCCATTGCGCGAGGTCTCGGCGGAAACCTCCTCGACCAGCGCGATTTCAAGGTCGGTCGCGGCAATGGTGAGCTTGCCGTCCCGCACCGCCAGCAGCACATTGGCCAGAATCGGAATGGTGTTTCGCTTCTCCACCACGTTCTGCACATGGGCCAGCGACTTCATCAGCGTGGCGCGATCGGCCTTGAACTTCATGACACCCTTCCAGACGGTAAACCGGATTCTTTTGCCTCATATCGAGGCCGATTCGTGGTTCAGCCTAGCAAGGGCGGCGCAGTTAGGGAAGCGGGTCTAATTCTCGAGCATCCGGCGTAGCAGCTCCACATCCTCGCCAAATCCGGCGTCCTGGCTGATCAGCTCAGTCACCCGCGAGACGGCGTGCATCACGGTGGTATGGTCGCGGTCGCCGAAATGCCGGCCGATATCGGGCAGGCTTTTGCTGGTTAGCTGCTTGGCTAGATACATCGCCACCTGGCGTGGCCGGGCGATGTTGCGGGCGCGCCGCGCGGAGGACATCTCCGCGATACGGATATTGTAATGATCCGCAACTTTCTTCTGGATTTCCTGAATTGTCACCTTGCGGTCGAACGCCTTCAGCACATCGTGCAGCACCTCATGCGCCGTTTCCATCGTCAGCTGCCGGTCGAACAAATTGGCATGGGCCACCAGCCGGTTGAGCGCGCCTTCCAGCTCCCGCACGTTGGAGGTGATCTTGCGCGCCAGAAACTCCAGCACCTTCGGTGAAACCTCAACCCCCGCGCGGGCGGCCTTAGCCTCCAGTATCGAGATGCGAAGCTCGAAGGTGGTGGCGTGCAAATCCGCCACCATGCCGCAGCCCAGCCGGGTCCGAAGGCGGTCTTCAAGGCCCGAGAGGTCGGAGGGCGATTTATCCGCCGAGATGACAATCTGCTTGCCGGCATCGACCAGCGCGTTGAAGGTGTGGAAGAATTCTTCCTGCGTGTTGTCCTTGCCGATGAGGAATTGCAGATCATCGATCATCAGCACATCGACGCTCCGGAGCTCGTTTTTGAACTCGAGCGTGGATTGCGAGCGCAAGGCATTGATGAAGCGGTACATGAATTTTTCCGCTGACATATAGGCGACGGAAACCGGGCCGCCCGCGCGCTGCTTGGTGGAAAGCTCCCAGGCGATGGCATGCATCAGATGCGTCTTGCCAAGCCCGACACCGCCATAGAGGAAAAGCGGGTTGAACCCGGCCGTTGCCGGGGCCTCAGCAACGCGGCGCGCGCAAGCATAGGCGAATTCGTTCGGCTTGCCGACCACGAAGGTCTCGAAGGTAAAACGCTGGTCGAGCGGTGCCGCGGCATCCGCGCGCGCTGCCGGTGCTGCCGCGGGCACAGGCGCCGGTGCGGGCTCGCCAAGGCTGGGCGCTATGCCGCGGCTTGGCTGCGCGCGAATATCCACACTGCGGATCGCCGGGCTTTCGGACTGCCACAGGCTCGTGATGAGATCGCCATATTCCTTCTTCACCCAGTCACGCAGGAAGCGCGTCGGCAGCATTACGGTCACTTCGTCGCCATCGGCGCCCCCGAGTGCAACCTGCTTCAGCCAGGTGCGGTATTCAACCTCGCCCACCTCCGCCTGCAAGCGCCCGCGCACCCGCGCCCATTGCGCGCCAAGCAAAGCGTCATCGCCCTGCGGCATCGTCATCACATCGCCATCACGCATGGAACCGACCCCCAGGCTCATTCCCAACATCTGCTCCAGCCCTGTCAATCCGCATGCGCCACCGTCCCCTTACGAAAAAGCCTGTATATGACTTCATCTTTCTCAGAAACGCGGCAAGCGCGAGCGTTTTTGTTAAGGATCGAGCTTAAGTCGAAAGCGCCATTTCACGCAAGCATTCCGTAGTTTCAGCATTTCCGGCAAACCGCTGAACCCTGAAAAATAAACTTTAGATTCAGAGCGCTCCCGAGTCGAAAATATATTTAAACCGGGTTTACGGTTCGCGGCTGCAACATTACGGAATACGCGCAACGCAAAGCCGGTGCCCTCTTGCAAGAAGGCACCGGCTTAAAAATTTCAAACGTTTACTGCAATGAAATCCGCGCGGTTAAGCGGCGGCGGCAACGGCCTTCACGCGCGCGGAGAGGCGCGAGATTTTGCGTGAAACCGTATTGGCCTTCAGCACCCCCTTGCCCACGGCGCGCTGCAACTCCGGCTGCGCGGCGCGGAAGGCGGAGAGTGCGAGGTCCTTATCGCCAGCGGCCACGGCTTCCTCAACCTTACGGATGGCGCCATGTACGCGCGACTTGCGCGCCTTGTTACGCGCGGTGCGCTTGATGGTCTGCCGAATGCGTTTTTGGGCGGATGCGATATTGGCCATGATTTCCGGAACAAACGAGGTTGAATTGAAGGCGCCATCTAAACCCCGGCTTGCCTGCCGTCAAGGCTGCTGCGAGGTCAGCCCGGATGGTCCCGCGCCGGGCAGATAACCGGGCACGGCTGGGTTGACATAGCTTCCCCCCGGCGGCGGTGATGGCGGCGCGCCGGGGGGCGCCTGGCTGGTGAGCGGTGCTGGCTGGGAGGCTGGTTCCGGTGCGGTCAACGGCGTTGCCTCTATTGCGCCTGTTGCGGGTGCGATGCCCGCCGCCATCGGCGCGGCGCCAGGGCCGGTCCAGGAAAGCCAGGAGGAAAGGTTATGCTGAATCTGGTATTGCAGCTGCACGTTCATGTCGTCCATCAACTGCTTGGTAAGATCATACAGCGCCCCCTGCACCTGGTTTTGCGTGGCATCCTGATCCGGCGCCGTCTCGCTCGCGGTCACGGAGGCTTCGGCGAAGCCCGTCCCGCCCGGGCCCGCGAGATTGATGTCCACGGTCATGACGCCAACGAAGTTACCCCCAACCTGGCTGATCCCGGCATTCTGAATGGTGATGCTCCCGATTCCTGGCGCGCCGGATGGCACAAGCCGATGGCTCAACATGGTCGCCAGCACGGTGGTTGGGGGCGCCGGATCTTCGCCGATCAAGGCCGCTGCGTCCGGGCTGGGAATATAGGCATTCACGACATTCAGCGTCGCCACTTTCAGCACCAGCGGCGGCAGATAGGAATAATCCAGCGGCGGGAAATTTCGCAGCGGGGGTGGCGGGGCCGAGCTGCATCCGGCCACAACCAGAACTGCGAGCGGTGAGAGGCGCCAGATCTTCATGCTTTAAGTTCCATTCCGGCTGTTGACGCTCTCGCGGGGGAAATGAAAGTCGAAATTACAGAATTCGCAGGTCATGACGATGTCGCCATCTACCGCCATATGGTCAAGGTCATCGGGCGGAAAGCCTTCCAGAATACTGCCCAGCCGCGCGCGGGAGCAGCGGCAGCCGAAGCTCAGGCGCCGGGGCTTGTCCACCGCCACGCCCTCGCCATGGAACAGTCTATAGAGCAGCCGCTCGGGGGAAAGCCCGTCGTCCAGCAATTCCTTTGGCGTCACGGTATCGGCGAGAATGCAGGCAGTGCGCCAAGCCTCATCTTGTTCCTCCTGCGTCATCTCAGCCGAAAGGCCGCCCGCGCCGGCAACACGTTCCAGTACCAGGGCGCTCGCGCGCCAGCCCGCAGCTGTTTCCGCCGCCGCCAGAAACACGCGGCAGGCCAACTGCTCGGAGGTTGCGAAATAATGCTCTGCCATCCGCGCCAGGCTCTCACCTTCCAGCGCCACAATGCCTTGCTGCGGCTCCCGGTCCGCACCCTGGTCCACCGTGAAGGCGAGATACCCCTGCCCCACCATCTGCGCGGCAGTGGCATCATCCGGAATGCTGGACGCCGCATCCACCCGCGCATAGCCGCGCAATGCCCCGGCATCGGTGCAATCCGCCAGCAGCATGGAAACCGGGCCGTCGCCCTTGGCTTGCAGGCTGAACGAGCCGGTGAATTTCAACGCGCTCGCAAGCGCTGCGGCAAGCGCCAGCGACTGCCCCAGCAAGGCCCGCACGGGGGGCGTATGGCCGTGGCGCACCAGCAGCGTATTGGCCAGCGCCCCCAGCCGCACAAGCCGCCCGCGCACGGGCCTTTGGGGAAGATAAAACGGCGTGATGCCGCGCGCCACGGCAAGGTCCGGCACGTCTGGCCGGGTGGAGTCAAGGAAAGCTGGTATATCGTTCATTACCGCCTAAAGTCCGATCGGTTGAGGTTGACGCGCTTTTGCGCGTTGACCGAAAGCGTGAATCGGCTTCTCAGGAAAGATTAGAGCGCGAACCGTTTTGATGCTGAAAGTCAATTTGAACATGTCGCGCTCTAGATAGCGGCGTTTCAGCACCGTTGCCATATTGCCCCGCGCGGGTTAGCGGTTTGTCATGACCACAGCTGAGCCGGCCGGCGATCTCGGCGCCTATGTAAAACGATTTTCGCGCGCCAGCGTGCTCGTGGTCGGCGATGCGATGCTCGACCGTTATGTATATGGCGAGGTAACGCGTGTCAGCCCGGAAGCGCCGGTGCCGATTTTAACCGTGACGCGCGAGGTGGGAATGCCCGGCGGCGCGGGCAACGTGGTCCGCAACCTCATCGCGCTCGACGCGGCGGCGGCTTTTGTTTCCGTGGTGGGCGATGACCAGGCGGGCTCGGATCTCACAGCGCTTATCGGCGGGCAGGAGCGCGTGGAACCCTGGCTGCTGGTGCAAGGCGGCCGCACCACGACGCTGAAAACCCGCTACATCAGCCAAGGCCAGCACCTCATCCGCGCGGACCGCGAGGAGACGCTGGGCCTGCCGGAAAAACTGGCGGAGCGGCTCATCCGCATCGCCATGGATGCGATGGCGGCAACAACCGTGACCGTCCTCTCCGACTATCGCAAAGGCGTGCTGAGCGTTGATGTCGCGCAACAGCTTATCGCAGCTGCAAAAAAGCTCGGGCGCAAGGTGATCGTGGACCCAAAGGGCCGGGATTACGCGCGCTACCATGGTGCGGATGTTGTCACCCCCAACCGCAAGGAACTGGCGGAGGCTACGGGACTTGCCGTGGATACTGAATCCGGCATCGTCGCGGCGGCGCAGGTGCTGTTGCAGCGATATGATTTCGGCGCTGTGCTGGTCACGCGCGCGGAGGATGGCATGAGCCTGATCACCGAAGATGAAATCCGGCACTACCCCGGCGAGGCGAAGGAGGTATTCGACGTCTCCGGCGCGGGCGATACGGTGGTGGCAGCACTCGCGGCGGCATTGGCGGTGAATGTGCCTTTGTTCGAGGCCGCGCGGCTCGCCAACATCGCGGGCGGCATTGTCGTGGCCAAGGTTGGCACGGCGGTGGCACGGCCGGCGGATTTGCTGGCGGCGATTGCCCCGGCAACCGGCGCATTACGTAAAGTGGTGACGGCTGCTGCGGCAGCGGAGGCGGCCGAACGCTGGCGCTCACGCGGCTACAAGGTCGGCTTCACCAATGGCTGCTTCGACCTGCTGCACCCCGGCCATGTACATCTGCTGGAGCAATGCCGGGCGATGTGCGACCGGCTGATCATCGGTATCAATGCCGATGCGTCGGTGAAGCGGCTGAAAGGTCCAACCCGCCCGGCGCAGTCTGAGGCCGCGCGCGCCGCCGTACTGGCATCGCTCGCCAGTGTCGATCTGGTGTGTCTGTTCGAGGAAGATACGCCGATCGAGATTATCAAGCTCATCAAACCGGATTTGCTGATAAAAGGGGCGGATTACACACGCGATGAGGTGGTTGGCGCGGACCTCGTGGAAAGCTGGGGCGGCGCCGTGGCGCTGGCGGAGCTGCTGCCGGGGCATTCCACCACCGCGACCTTGGCGCGGTTACGCGGATAACCCACTTTTCGTCATTGCGAGACACGAAATGTCGAAGCAATCCATCTTTACCCCTTAACGATAATTTCTATCCTGCCCTCTAGCGCCTCGCCCGGCGCCAGAACATTCATGCCATGATCGTGCTTATCATTGTTCGGGTTGATCGCATCGGGCCGGTGCGTCACAGGCTCGGCAGCGAAATACGGCTTGCCGATCGGCGTAAACAACACTAGCTGCCTGAACGCGCCGCTGGCTTTTAAGCTGAGCAATGGCCGGTCCTGCGCCTCGATCTCCACCGCCCCTCCCCATTCGCCGTAGTCATTGTCGATCAACCCGCCCTCGATCACATGTCGGTTCGCGAAGTTAAAACGCCCTTCATCGGGCACCGAATGCGTGGGTATGTCCGCATCATCCTTCGCCCAGACATACCCCGCATCGAATCGCAGCGTCGTTTCCGGCACACGCACGAAATAGGGGTGCAGGCCAAGCCCGGCGGGGGCCGGTGCATCGTGCAAATTGCGGATGCCCATACTCACGCAAAGCCGGTCGCCATGCAGGGTAAACTCCTGCCAAGCTTGGTAGGCGAAGGGCCAGTCAAGATTTTGCGCCGAATAATCCAGCACACAATGGAGGTGAGTCTCGGATTGCGCCGCAATCACCCACGGGTAAAAACGCGCGGTGCCATGCAACGCATGGCGCGGGTCTTCAGCATCGCGGGCGATGAGATAATGCTGCCCGCCGAAACTGAACCGCGCAGCGCGGATACGGTTGGAAAACGGGATGAGCGGAAAGGCGGAATACGCCCGGCCATCCCGCGCCTGCACCGCCGCTTCCGGCGTCTCGCGCAATATCGGCGTGTCATTCCAGCGGAAATGGCTGATGCTCGCGCCAAGCGAAGGATCGACACCCAGGTTGAGCGCGCCGTTTTTAAGTTCTATCACGTCACAGAAACCGCGCTGTCACATGCCGCAGGCGCGGCAAAATCTCCTGCCCGAACCACGGGTTTTTCGCCTCCCAGCCAATCGTCCGCCAGGAGGGATGCGGCAGCGCCATGAGGCTTGGGTGGTCGGCATAGTGTTGCACATGCGCGGTCATGCTGCCCGGGCCGAGATACCGCCGCTGCGCGTAGGAGCCGATGAGCAGCGTGAGTTCCAACTGCGGCATCAGCGCCAGGAACTTCTCATGCCATAACGGTGCGCATTGCGGGCGTGGCGGGCAATCCCCGCCCTGCGGCAAGCGGCCCGGATAGCACAGGCCCATGGGCATGATGGCGATGCGCGCGGCGTCGTAGAATGTTTCGCGGTCTATTCCCATCCAGCCACGCAGCCGGTTGCCGGAGGCATCATTGAACGGCAGGCCGGTGTTATGCACCTTGGTACCCGGTGCCTGGGAGATAATAATGAGGCGCGCGGTGGTTGAGGTGCGAAACACCGGGCGGGGCCCGAGAGGCAAATCCGCGCAAAGCGTGCAGGCGCGGGCTTGCGCGGAAAGCGCCTCCAGCGCCCCCGGCATCAAAACGGAATTTCGTCGTCCAGATCGTTACCCGGCCGCGTATCCCATCCGCCAACCGCACGGGCCGGAGCCTTGGCCGCCGGCGCGCTCCGCGGCGCGTAATCGTCCCCGCCGCCGCTGGAAGCATTCGGATTACGGTCCAGCAGCTGCAATTCCCCGCCGAAACGGCCCAGCAACACCTCGGTCGTGTATTTGTCCTGGCCGTCCTGGCCGGTCCATTTGCGCGTCTGCAATTTGCCCTCAAGATACACTTTCGAGCCTTTTTTCAGGTATTTCTCCGCAATCTCACCCAACCGGTCGTTCATGATCACGACCCGGTGCCACTCGGTCTGTTCCTTGCGCTCGCCACTGGCCTTGTCCGTCCAGTTGTCGGAGGTAGCGACCGTCAGATTGACAATTTTCAGGCCGGATTGCGCGTTGCGTACTTCCGGGTCCTTGCCCAGATTTCCTACCAAAATCACTTTATTCACACCAGCCAACTGGACCTCCTCAACCTTAAATTGCCTTAAACATATCTGATCCTAGCGCATTTGCTTTATCACTGCACACCCCATATCCTACCAGAACAATGCAAGAACATTCAAGGCACCCATGGCTGAGTTGAAGAACGCCGGGCACATCTCCGTGCGCGGCGCGCGCGAGCATAACCTGAAGAATATCGACATCGCGATTCCGCGCGAGCAGCTCACGGTTATCACCGGCCTCTCCGGCTCGGGCAAATCCTCCTTGGCGTTCGACACCATTTATGCCGAGGGCCAGCGCCGCTACGTGGAGAGCCTGTCCTCCTACGCGCGGCAATTCCTGGAGCTCATGGGCAAGCCGGATGTCGATAGCATAGAAGGGCTGTCCCCAGCCATTTCCATCGAGCAGAAAACCACCTCCCATAATCCGCGCTCCACCGTCGGCACGGTGACCGAAATCCATGACTACATGCGGCTGTTATGGGCGCGCGCCGGTGTGCCGTATTCCCCCGCCACCGGCCTGCCGATCGAGGCGCAGAACGTCAGCCAGATGGTGGACCGCGTGATGACGATGCAGGAGGGTACGAAGCTGCTGCTGCTCGCCCCGGTCATCCGCGACCGCAAGGGCGAGTACAAAAAGGAACTCGCGGAGTTGCAGCGCAAAGGCTACACGCGCGTCAAGGTCGATGGCAAGCTCTATGAGATCGAGCAAGTGCCGAACCTGAACAAAAAGCTGAAACATGAAATCGAGGCGGTGGTCGATCGCATCGTCGTCAAGCCGGGCATTGAAAAACGCCTTGCGGATTCCTTTGAGACTGCCTTGGGATTATCCGACGGCATCGTCTATGCAGAGAACGCGGACAACGCCGCGCGCACGGTTTTTTCCTCGCGCTTCGCCTGCCCGGTCAGCGGCTTTTCCATCGAGGAGATCGAGCCGCGCCTGTTCAGCTTCAACTCCCCGCACGGCGCCTGCCCGGAATGCGACGGGCTAGGCCATGAGATTTTCTTCGACCCGCATCTGGTCGTGCCGGATGAGCAGCGCGCGCTGAACGAAGCCGCGGTGATGCCCTGGGCGAACGCGCAATCTCCCTATTACGACCAGACTCTCGCCGCGCTGGCAAAGCATTTTGGTATAAAAATGAATACGGCCTGGGAAAAACTCCCTGAAGACGTGCAAGAGGCGATTTTGTACGGCACCGGCAGAACCGATGTCGCCTTCACCTATAAAGATACCGCCCGCGCCTATACCGTCACGAAACCTTTCGAGGGCGTGATCAAAAACCTCGAGCGCCGCCTGCGCGAGACGGATTCCGCCTGGGTGCGCGAAGAGCTTTCCCGCTACCAGGCGGAGCGGCCTTGCGGCACCTGCCATGGCGCGCGGTTGAAGCCGGAGGCGCTGGCGGTGCGCGTCGCGGGTTGCAATCTGGCGCAGGTCGCGGAAATGTCGATTTCCAAGGCCCGGGAATGGTTCGGCGGTGTCGCCAACACCCTTACGCCGCAACGGCTGGAAATCGCCCGGAGAATCCTGCGCGAGATCAACGAGCGTTTGCAATTCCTGCTGGATGTTGGCCTGAACTATCTCACTTTGGCGCGCGGCTCTGCAACGCTCTCCGGCGGGGAGAGCCAGCGCATCCGCCTCGCCAGCCAGATCGGCTCCGGCCTCACCGGCGTGCTGTACGTGCTGGATGAACCCAGCATCGGCCTGCACCAGCGCGACAATGAACGCCTGCTCGGCACGCTGCAACGGCTCAAAAACCTCGGCAACACCGTGCTCGTGGTAGAGCATGACGAGGACGCGATCCGCGCGGCGGACCATCTCATCGACATGGGCCCGGCGGCGGGAATGAATGGCGGCTATGTTGTCGCGCAAGGCACGCCGGGCCAAGTCGCCGCCAACAAAAAATCCGTCACCGGCGATTATCTTTCCGGCCGCCGGATGATCCCCATCCCCAATCCCCGCCGCCCGGTGCTGAAAAACCGGGTGCTGAAAGTCATCGGCGCCACCGGCAACAACCTTAAAAACGTCTCGGCCTCCTTCCCGCTCGGCGTGTTCACCTGCATCACCGGCGTCTCGGGCGGCGGCAAATCCACGCTGGTGGTCGATACACTCTACAAAGCCGTCTCGCGCCGGTTGATGGGCTCGGGCGAAGTCCCTTCTGCGTTCGAGCGGCTGGAAGGGCTGGAGCAGCTCGATAAGATCATCGACATCGACCAGTCGCCGATTGGCCGCACGCCGCGCTCCAACCCCGCTACCTATACGGATTTATTCGCGCCGATCCGCGACTGGTTCTCCGAGATGCCGGAGGCTCGTACGCGCGGCTATAAGCCTGGGCGCTTCAGCTTTAACGTCAAAGGCGGACGCTGCGAGGCCTGCCAGGGCGATGGCGTGCTGAAGATCGAGATGCACTTCCTGCCGGACGTGTTTGTCACCTGCGACACCTGCAAGGGCAAGCGCTACAACCGCGAAACGCTGGAAGTGAAATTCCGCGAAAAATCCATCGCCGATGTGCTGGATATGACCGTCGATGAGGCCCAGGGCTTTTTCCGCGCCGTGCCGAAAATCCACGACCGGCTCTCAATCCTCAACCGCGTCGGCCTTGGCTACATCAAGCTCGGCCAGCAGGCGACAACGCTTTCCGGCGGCGAGGCGCAGCGCATCAAGCTCTCGAAAGAACTCGCCAAACGCCCGACCGGGCGCACCTTATACATTCTGGACGAGCCGACGACCGGGCTGCATTTCGAGGATATCCGCAGGCTGCTGGAAGTGCTGCACGCGCTGGTCGATGCCGGCAACACGATCATCGTCATCGAGCATAATCTGGAGGTTATCAAAACCGCGGATCATGTCATCGACCTCGGCCCCGAAGGCGGCGATGGCGGCGGGCGGATCGTCGCCACCGGGACGCCGGAGGAAATCGCGGCGAATCCTGAAAGCCATACCGGGCGATTCCTGGCGCCTCTGCTCAACGTGCCGAAGCCGGGCAAGCTGCGGAGAAAAGCTTAGAGCGCGATAGCTTCACGTTGACGCTGTGGTGCCAACATGAAGCGCGCTCTGGTCTTTCTGTGAGAGGCCGATTCACGCTTTCGGTTAACGCGTAAGCGCATCAACCTCAAACGATCGGGCTCTAACTCCCGATGCGCGGCAGCAAAATCGTGGCGCGCAGGCCGGGGTGATTATCCGCCAGGGTCAACGTGCCGTTGTGCAGCTGCGCCACCGCTGAAACGAGCGCCAGGCCAAGCCCTGAGCCAGAGGTATTGCGCGCCGTCTCGGCGCGGAAGAAACGTTCCGTGGCGCGCCTGCGGTCCTCCGGCGAAATCCCCGGCCCGCGATCGGCAATACTTATGTCGATGATCCCATCCGCTGCCCTGGCAACAAAAGTGATCACCGTCTCCGGCATTGCGAATTTCAGCGCGTTATCAAGCAGATTCGCCACCGCCTGCTGCACCAACTGGCGGTCGCCCAACAGGCGCAGGTCTTCGGCAATCGCCGTTTCCAGCACCAGCCCCCGCTCCTCCGCCACGGCGCGGTATAGCTCGTCAATGTCATGCAGCATCGGTGTGAGGTCGATCGGCGCGAAAGCGGCGCGGCGCGACCCCGCCTCGATCTCCGCAATCCGCAACAACGCCTCGAACACGCCGACAATCCCGTCGAGATCGAGCGTTGCCCGCTCGATCGCCGAATGCAGATCGTCCTCCGTGCGCGCGTGCAGCGAGGCGTCTTCCAGCCGGTTGCGCGCCCGGGTTATCGGCGTCCGGAGATCATGCGCGATGGCGTTGGAAACCTGCCGGACCCCGTCCATCAGCCGGGCGATACGGTCCAGCATCTCGTTGATGATGTCCGCAAGCTCGTCGAACTCATCGCCATCCCCGGTTTTGGGAATGCGGCGCGTGAGATCGCCCAGGGCGATGGCCCGGGTCGTGTCAGATATATCGCGGATCATCCGGCGGAACAGCGATCGGATGACGAGCGCGCCCAGGATCGCGAGGGCGACCATCAGCACCATCGCCCAGAACAATCCGCCCTGGAGCACAGCCCGCAGCTGCGCCATGCCCTGCACGTCGCGCCCGACCAGCAGATCGCCGCCGCCAGCCAGGCGGTACGCCCGCAGCAGTGCCAGGGAGCCTGCGCCCTGCCGCGTTACCGGCAGGCGGTACCAGACATCGGTATCATCCAACCCGGCCGGCCAGCGGTCCAGATTGCCGGTGACGCGATTGCCAAGCGGGTCGCGCAGAAGATAGATGCCGTCGTTATCCACCGTATCGGCCAGGCGGCGATGCAGCGCGGTGACGAGCGACGGCATTCCGCCGGAAATGTAATGGTCGCTAAGCGCCGTCATATCGTTGCCGATGGAAATTTCGACCTGCCGCTGCAACAGCCCAACCGTGGAATACCAGAGCGAAAACGCCAGCGCGAAGGCGGAGAAGCCGAAAACCAGCGCATAGATGAGCGCGAACCGTATCCCCGCGGAGCGGATCAGCGGCTTTGAGCGGCGCGGCGTTAAAAACGGCCCGCGCCTGTAGCGCCTTCGCTCAGTTCGCGGGCCGGGTTCCGGCGGGGTTCTATCCATCAACAATCCAGGGTGGAGGGGTTAGACCTCTTCGGATCGTAGCATATACCCGGCGTTACGAACTGTATGCAGCAGCGGCAGCTCGAATGGCTTGTCGATCTTCTGGCGCAAGCGCGACACATGCACGTCGATCACGTTGGTTTGCGGGTCGAAATGATAATCCCATACCCCCTCCAGCAACATCGTGCGGGTAACAACCTGCCCGGCGTGGCGCATCAGATATTCCAGCAGGCGGAATTCGCGCGGCTGCAAATCGATTTTCTGCGCTCCCCTGCGGACGCTGCGGGAGAGCAGATCCATCTCAAGGTCGCCCACCGCGAGCCGGGTCGTCGGGCCATCGCTTTTGCCGCGCCGGGTCAGCGCCTCCACCCGGGCCAGCAGCTCCGCGAAAGCAAACGGCTTGGTCAGATAGTCATCGCCGCCGGCCTTCAGCCCCTTCACCCGGTCATCCACCTGGCCGAGCGCCGAGAGGAACACCACCGGCGTCGCATTATCCTGCGCCCGCAATGTCTCCAGCAGCCGCAGCCCATCAATCCCGCCGGGCAGCATCCGATCCAGAATAATGGCGTCGAAAACCTCGGAAGCGGCAAGGAACAACCCGTCCCGCCCGTTATCGGCGTGTTCGACGGTGTGGCCCGCTTCCCGCAAGCCTTTCACCACAAACCCCGCAACATCCTTGTCGTCTTCCACGACGAGTATTCGCATCGCTACTCTCCCAGTTGAGCCGGCCTGCGATCTCCGATGACCGGCAGGTATAATATATGTTCATTTTCGCGGACCCCAAGGTCCGTTCCCCCACCGGTTCAACCCCAACGGCACGCAAATCCGGCCAAAAGGGTCCTTTGGCCCCGCCTGCCGCCAATGTTACACGGCTGGGGCAGCCGCGCCGCGCTGCAGCCCGCGGGCTGTTTTCCTGAAATATCCTTGCGCTATTCCGTAATGAACTTCAAGCCGAACGATCTGCTCGCGCGATGGGCCGCCGCGTCCGTTTCGCCCTCGAAAGTGTAAAACGCGCGCATCGCATGTCCAAAATCTAAAAAATAACGTAATTTTAATTACTAAGATAATTCCTTAAGGCCATCCGCGCCCGCCGGGAAACCCGCATTACAACCAATTATAATCCTATCCCGTTGAAACCTCGGCGCTGAATTACGAAATCGCCATTGTAAGCCAGGAGTTTAGAACATGAGGACGAAGCGTATCGATCCCGACGCCATCGACATGGATTTTCTAAAGCAGGAGTTTAACCGATTCAGGTCGGACCTCGCCGGGGTAAAAGACAAGATTGGCGGCAATGCCTCCGAGGCTTTGGACCAGATCAGCTCTTACCTTAACGGGGACAATATTTCGTCGCGGGTCTCCTCCATGGAGGCGCAGCTGGAATATCTGACCAGCAGGCTGAAGGACGGAAGCAAGGACGCCATGGTCAAGCTTGAGAAAGAAGTCGGGAACCGGCCGCTGACCAGCATCGCCATTGCGTTCGGGGCCGGTATTCTCGCTGCCCAGCTTTTCCGCCGTTCCTAAATCGGATGAACTTCTCGCGCCATGTGAACTACTATCTCAAAAGCGTGGCCATTTCGGCTGGCGTGGCGGTTGCCGCTTCTTTAATGGCACTCGTCGCGCTGGCCTTCATGATCACCGGGTTTTTCGTGTTCATGCATCATTTCGTGGGAGAGGCAGCAGCGGCGGCCATAACCGCTGGAATGCTGTTGTTACTCGCGGTGGCCATGATGCTCGCCGGTAGAATAATAATCAAACGCATGAAGCGCCGAAAACCCAGCCTCGCGGCTGAGTTCGGCGGGGCCATCGGCATGGCGACCCGGATTGTCGGCATGGTCGTGCGGAACGATCCCAAGAAGGCCATGATCATATCCCTCGTCGCCGGTGCGCTCGCGGAGTATATCGCCAGCGACCGCAGGCGTTAGAGTGCGCGCGCTGCATTCTCCGCGCGGCGCAGCAAGGACAGGAAATTCCCGCCCCAGATCATCGCAATAGCTGCTCGGTCATAGCCTCTTTTCGCCAATTCGGCGGTTAACGCCGGAGCCTGGCCAGCGTGCATAAAACCCTGCACCCCGCCGCCGCCATCGAAATCCGTACCGATGCCGACATGCTCGACCCCCATGCGCCGCACGGCGTAATCCACATGGTCGGCAATGTCCGATACCGTAACATCCGCCGCCCGCGCGCGGGGCCGCAGGAAGTTCGAGACGATCGTAACCTGCGCCAGCCCGCCGGTCGCCTTCAAAACATCCAATTGCTCGTCATCGAGATTGCGCGGATGGTCACACAAGGCGCGCATACAGGAATGCGTCGCCAGCACCGGTACGCGGGAGCATTCCGCCGCCTGTAGCATGGTGGTCTTCGCCGCGTGGGAAATATCAACGAGAATGCCGCATTCATTCATGCGCGCAATCGTGGCGCGGCCGAGCTCGGAGAGCCCGCCATGCTCGGCCTCTTTATCGCCCAGATCCTTGCGCGGAATCGCCGAATCGGCCAGCGCATTATGCCCGTTATGGGTAAGCGTGATGTAGCGAACGCCGCGCGCCGCGAAATCGTCGAGCGCGCCGATGCCGGTCCCCAGCGCGTAACCATTCTCTATCGCGGGAATGATCGCGGTTCTGCCCGCGGCAAAGGCGGCTTCGATAGCGTCCGCCGTGCAGGCGAGAACCCCGCCGCTGCCATCGGCAGGGGCCATGGCCGCAATCGCATCCAGCATCCCCCGCGCCCGGCCGCCAGCGGCGAGGTGCCCGGCGTCGTCACGCGGCCCCTGCGGCACATAGGCGGCAAAGCATACCCCCGCGATGCCGCCTGCCCTGAGCTTCGGCAGATCGACGCAGCGCGAACCGTCCTTGAACGGGCTGGGGCCTTCCGGCCAGGGAATATCGACATGCGTGTCGATGGCGAGCAGGCCGTCATGTAAACTAACGTTCATGCTCCATCGTCCAGCGCACGGCGGCCAGCGTCAAGCGCCTTCCGCATCACGCTGGGCAGCGGGGCCGTCGCGGCGGGCGCACGCAACATGTCTTCCGGCAATGCCTCCGTCCTTGCCGCCTGCACGTTCAGCGAAAGGGCAAAATGCGTGAAAACATGGTCTATCGCCCCTGCATCCCGCCAGTCCGCCTCTGCTGGGGGAGACTCGGGCAGCACCAGCATCCCTCCCAGCAACCCGCTCGGCGGGCGCCGGATCAGGCAGACATCTCTCGCATCATCCATCAGCACATAAACAACGCCGCTGCGGCGTGGACGTTCGGGCTTTTTCGCTCGTACCGGCAACGCGGCTGCAATTCCCGCCGCCTGCCCCGCGCAATAGCCGAGCCATGGGCATATTCCGCAGGCCGGATTACGCGGCGTGCAGATGGTGGCGCCCAGATCGAACAATCCTTGAGCGAAATCTCCCGGTGCGGCGCGCGCCGCCGAATCTTCCAGAAACCGTATCGCCGCCTTGGCGATGGCTGGCTTGGCTCCAGGCAACGGGTCGGCCAAGCCGAAAATCCGCGCCGCGACTCGCTCGATATTGCCATCGACCGGCAGCACAGGCAGCGAAAACGCAATCGCCCCAATAGCGTTTGCCGTATAAGGCCCGATGCCAGGGAGCGCGCGCAGTTCCTCGATAGTGGCGGGAAACGTACCAAGCGCCGCTACCACCCGCGCGCAGGCATGAAAATTCCGCGCCCGCGCGTAATAGCCAAGCCCCGCCCATAGCCCAAGAATTTCCTCCACCGGCGCCGCACCCAGCGCCACCACCGATGGATACGCGGCGAGAAATCTGGCGTAATAGGGGATCACGGTCATAACCTGGGTCTGCTGGAGCATGATCTCGGAGAGCCAGACGTGATATGGGTCGGCGGCCTCGCCGGGGGCGGAGCGCCATGGCAGATGCCGCCTGTTTGCAGCATACCAGGAGAGGAGTTTTGCAGCCGGTGGCGGGACCAAAGAAGCGGGCTTCACCCATTCAGCATGTGCCGCCTGAACCGGACCGGCGCAACTATGCGGCGCGCGGCATTGCCGGGCTGCTGGCCCCCGTGCTGCGCCCGGCTTACCGGCGGCGCGCCCCGGCGGCAGCGCAACTCCTGGCGGACTGGCCGCAGCTCGCCGGGCCGGATCTCGCCGCCCGCGCCGCCCCCGTAAAATTTGCCGGCGGCACGCTCACGTTGGCCTGCACCGGGCCGATGGCAATGGAGCTGCAACTTCTCGCGCCCCAGATCATCGCGCGGCTAAACCTCGGGCTCGGTCACGCCATGGTGGAGCGGCTGCGCTTTATCCAACAGGCGCCACCCACTACACCCGCCCGCGCGGCCCCGCTGGCGCAACAAAATGTGCAGCCCCCGGCTAATCTGCCCGATGGCCCGCTGGGCGAGGCGCTGGCAGCTCTCTATCGCAGCATGAAGAGCCGGAATTGAGTCGACACCCACTTTAAAATCCGCTTACACTAAATATAGGAGTGAAAATGCAAATATCCCGCCGGAACACACTAGCCCTGGTAGGTGCCACAATGCTGGCCCCGCCCGCTTTGGCCGACTCGGCGAGCAATTCGTCCTACAGCCAGCGCTCCATCGGTTCACCCAACGCGCCCGTCGTGGCGATCGAGTATTTTTCCCTCACCTGCACACATTGCGCGCATTTCGCCAATGTGACGATGCCGCAGGTGAAGCCGAAACTGGTGGATACCGGTAAACTGCAAATTATCTATCACGATTTCCCTCTGGACACGGTGGCGCTGATGGCCGCTCAGGTGGCGCGTAGCCTGCCAGCCGAGCAATATTATCCGTTTATCGAGGCGCTGTTCGCTTCGCAGGACAACTGGGCCTTCGTGCCCGTGCCGGACCCGAGCCACCCGCCCGACTACGTGGAGTTGCTCTACCCCTATGCCGCACTGGCGGGGATGAGCCAGGCGGATTACCAAGCCGCCATCCATAACGACAAGCTCAAGAACTTCATCCTGCAAGGGCAGCAGGAGGCTGAAACGCTGCACCACGTGGATGCGACCCCTACCTTCATCATCAACGGCACCACCTATCCCGGTGCGATGGAATATGACGATTTCGCCGCCGCCGTGGCCAAGGCCGCCAAAGCCCCAAAGGCCGCCGGATAAATGCCGGCCCGCTTCGCCCGCCTGCGGATCGCCGGCTTCAAAAGCTTCGCGGATGCGACAACGGTGGAAATTCTGCCGGGCTTAACGGGCGTTGTCGGGCCAAACGGCTGCGGCAAGTCCAACGTCATCGAGGCATTGCGCTGGGCGATGGGCGAGGCCAACGCGCGCAACATGCGCGGCACAGAGATGGAGGACGTCATCTTTGCCGGCACCGCCGGCCGCGCCTCGCGCAATCTCGCGGAAGTCACCCTCACGCTGGAGGAAACCGCGGGCCTCGCCCCGCCGCCCTTTCACGAGGCGGCGGACTTGGAGATCTCCCGCAAGATCGAGCGTGGGTCGGGAAGCTCCTACCGCGTGAACGGCAAGGAAGCGCGGGCGCGGGACGTACAGACCTTATTCGCGGACCTCGCCTCCGGCGCCCGCGCTTCGGCGATGGTAAGCCAGGGCAGAGTCGGCGCGCTGGTGAATGCCCGGCCCGACGAGCGCCGGGCTTTGCTGGAAGAGGCGGCGGGAATCACCGGCCTGCACGCGCGCAGACACGAGGCCGAACTCAAGCTCAAAGCCGCCGAGCAGAACCTCTCCCGCGCCGACGACCTCAAAGGCCAGATCGAGTCGCGACTCGCTGAGCTAAAGAAACAGGCACGGCAGGCGACGCGCTATCGCAACCTCTCCGGCAATATCCGCGCGGCGGAGGCTGAGTTGCTCGCCATCCAGCGCGCTCTGGCGGTTTTGGCGCGAGATGCCGCGCAGGCGGAATTCGCACTGGCGGAAACGCGGGTGACCGAAGCCACCATCGCCGCAGGCCAGGCCGCGACGCTTGCTGCTGAAACCGAAGCTGCTTTGCCGGAATTGCGGACCACGGAGGCCGACGCCCGCACCGCGCTGGAACGCGCGCGCATCGGCGCCGAGCAATCCGCCGAGGCCGAAACCCGCGCCCGCGCGGCATTGAACGAGGCCAAAACCCGGCTGGACGCGCTTGCTCGCGACCACGGCCATGCGGCGCGGCTGGTGGCCGATGCCGAGGCCGCGCAACACCGGCTGCAAGAGGAGCGCACACGGCTCCATGCGGAGCTGGTGAATGCGCCCGCCGAGATCGAGGCTGCGGGCGTGGCGGAAGACGCGGCGCTGGAAGCGATGCGTGAGGCCGAAGCGAGCGCCAATCGCGCCACTGAAGATGCCGCGCGAATCGCCGCCGAGTCGGAAGCAGCGAGGCGGGCATTGGCGGAGGCGGAGCAGCGGGCACGGCGCATTTCTCTCCGGCTTGCTGAGGCGGAGACCGAATACAATAAAATCGCCGCCGGCCTGATTCCGGCCGAGCGGGTGGCCGCCGCCGAGTCGGAGCGAGTCGCAGCCGAATCTGCCTTGCTGGCGGCGCGCGAAGCCGTGACAACGGCGGAAGCCGCCCGCGCCACAGCCGAGCAGGCACTCGCCACCGCCCGCACCGAATCGGCTGCCGCCGAGTCGGCCATGACCAAAATCGCCACGGAGTACGATGCGCTGGCCTCACTGCTGGCGCAGAAATTCGGCCGGGAAAGCACGCCGATACTGGACTCTCTCACCGTCCCGCCAGGGCTTGAGGCCGCACTGGGTGCTGCCTTGCGGGAGGAGCTTTCCGCCAGCGCCGATGAAAGCGCGGCGCGGCACTGGCGCAGGCTGCCCACGCTCGAGCTTTCGGTCGTGCCGCTCAAATCTTTCGCCAACCTCGTCACCGGCCCGGCAGCCCTCACCCGCGCGCTTTCGCATATATTGCTGCTGCCGGAAGGGGCCGACGGCAATTCTCACCAGGGCAACCTCACGCCGGGACAAATCTTGGTCTCGAAGGAGGGCGCGGTCTGGCGTTGGGATGGCTACACCGTGCGTGCCGGTGCAGCGTCCGAGGCCGCCGTGCGCCTCGCGCAGCGCAACCGGCTGGCGGCGCTTGAGCGGGACCGCACCGCGACCCGTACCGCCGCCGAATCCTCCCGCGCGCAACGCCAGGCCGCCGAGGGCGCGGAACGCGAGGCGCGCACAGTTGAAAGCAATTCGCGCGACACTCGCCGCGCAGCGGAACAACGCTTCGACAAATCCCGCAGCGAGGCCATCCGCCTCACCGCCGAGGCCGAGCGCGCCGGGGCGCGAAGTGCTACGGCGCTGGCAACCCGTGACCAGTTGGCAGCCGAGTTTGCCGAGGCCGATGCCGCCTTTACACAGGTTAAAGCCAATGCCGCGCAATTGCCGGACGTAAACGCGGCTCGCGCGGCGGTGGAACGCGCCCGGTCTATACTCTCCCAGGCGCGGCAGGCCGAATCAGCGGCACGGCAAAAGCTCGAGTCGCTCAAATCTGCCGAGTCGGCGCGGACAAGGCGGCTCGAGTCGCTCAACCGCGAGATGGAGGATTGGCACGAGCGCGGGCGCGACGCGGCGGACCGCCTGAACGATCTCTCCGCCCGGCACGACGAAGCAAAAACCGCCATCGCAACGCTTGAATCCGCCCCGACAGACGCGGCTGCCGCAAGGCGGGAGGCGCTGGACGCCCTGGCTTCGGCGGAGTCCATGCATCGGCGCGCGGCGGAGGCCTTGCATGTGGCGCAGAAGCAGGCCGACCAGGCAACGCGCGAGGCCCGGGCCACCGAAAGCGCATTAAGTGGGGCGCGGGAGGCAAGGGCGCGGGAGGAAGGCAATATCACCGCCGCCAACCACGCCTGGGGCACGGTGGCTGAGCGTATTCTGGAGCGTCTCGGCGCCAACCCGGCCCTGCCCGACCCGCCCGCCGAGCTGAACGCGGAATCGGAAGATAAAGCCCGCAAGCGCTGGGAGCGGTTGACCCGCGAGCGCGAGGAAATGGGGCCTGTCAACCTCCGCGCCGAGATCGAGGCTAGCGAGGCGGAAGAAGCCATCGCCACGATCGACCGCGAGCGCGACGAGATCACCTCCGCCATCGCCAAGCTGCGCGGCTCCATCGGGCATTTAAATCGTGAAGGCCGCGAGCGTCTTTCCACCGTGTTCAACGAGGTGGACCGGCACTTCCAAACCCTGTTCTCGCGCATGTTCGGCGGCGGCAAGGCGCATCTGGCCTTGGTCGGCTCAGACGACCCGCTGGAAGCCGGGCTGGAGATTTACGCACAGCCGCCGGGCAAGAAGCTCAGCACGCTCTCGCTGCTCTCGGGTGGCGAACAGGCGCTCACCGCGCTGTCGCTCATTTTCGCGGTGTTCAAATGCAACCCAGCGCCCATTTCGGTGCTGGACGAGGTAGATGCGCCACTGGATGACGCTAATGTCGAGCGGTTCTGCACGCTGCTGGAGGATATGGTACGCGAGACCGGCACGCGTTTCCTCGTCGTCACCCATCACCATCTCACCATGGCGCGAATGGACCGCCTCTACGGCGTGACCATGCAGGAGCGCGGCATTTCCCGTCTGCTTTCGGTCGATCTCGCCCGTGCGGTCGATCTCGTGGAGCCGGGTCACGCGATGGCCGCGGAGTGATTACAACCATTACGTGAATTTCGCGCCACCCCCTCGCCAAAAAGGGCAACGAGTTCTAACTTAGATTAATGACGCGTAATCTATACATCCCGCGGCCAATTATTCTCTGCGCGGCAGCGGTCTTGACCGGTTGCTCGGCATTTTCCGAGCCTCAACCTCAGCTAAGCCGCACTCAGGTCAATGGTCTTGTCCATGCCGCGCGGGAGCACGGCTACGCCGCGGGCTTCGCCCAGGGCAAGCACTTCCAGGCCCGGCAGGACGCCGCTGGCCAGGTGACATTTGCGACGCCAGTATGCAGCCCCAAACCTCCACCAGCCCGCTCCGCGCCACCCGCTATTCGGCCCGCGCAAGCCCCGGCCCGCCCGCCCGAAAGCGGCACGAGCGTTTACAGCACACGCGGCCCTGCCACGCCCTTGGCGCTCCCGCGAACGCCTTTCTAAAGCCGCGCGCGGGGTCTATTCTTGCGGGGGATGCCCAAGCCCGACGAATTGCTGTTCGCGCTCAAAGCCTTTGCGGGCGCGATGGCGGCACTTTACCTCGCCCTCTGGCTTGGGCTGGAAAATCCATATTGGTCGATGGCGACCGCCTTCATCGTCGCGCAGCCGCTCAGCGGTGCCATGCGTTCCAAGGCGCTGTATCGCTTCATCGGCACCTTCATTGGCGGCATCGCCGCCGTTGTCATGGTGCCAAACCTCGTCAATGCCCCGGTGCTGCTTAGCCTGGCGCTGGCCTGCTGGGTGGGTTTGTGCCTGTACCTTTCGCTGCTGGACCGCACCCCTCGCTCCTACATCTTCATGCTCGCGGGCTACACCGGCGGCATCATCGGCTTTCCGAGCGTCGCAGCCCCCGTGCTCATCTTCCAAACCGCCCTCACGCGCGTCGAGGAAATCTCTCTCGGCATCATCTGCACCACAATCATCGGCACTGTGGTGTTCCCCCGCGCGCTCGGCCCGGTGCTGGCAGCCCGTATTGCGGGCTGGGTGCGGCCCGGCATCGTCTGGGCGGAAGCAGCGCTCGCAGGCCAGGAGGAGGACGCGGAGACTTTCGCCGCCCGCCGCCGCCTCGCGGTTGAAGCGAACGACATCGCGATGATGACCACCCAGCTTGCCTTCGACACCTCGCATCTGCAAGGCGCGGTGCGCCACGTTACGCGCTTGCGGATCTATGTCCTGAGTATGATGCCAGTGGTTAGCTCCATCAGCCACCGCGTCGCGCAATTGCGGCGGGAAGGCGGGATCACGCCACAGCTGCAAGCGGTGCTCGCCGCCACAGCCAACTGGGTGCGGGTGGGCGGGCCGGAGGATGCCGATGCGGTGCTGGCCGAGATCGATTCCATGCAGGAGACCGGCGATTCCTGGGCCGGGCTGCTGCGCGCCTGTCTTACCGTGCGCCTGCAAGAGCTGGTGAACATCATGCGCCACGCCCGCGCCATCCGCCGCCATGTGGTGAACGGCGATGCCGCACCTTCCAGCCCGCTGCACGATGCCGAATATATCGCCGTAGCGGCACAAATCCGCGACCATGGCCTCGCCGCGCTCTCCGGCCTCTCCGTCGTGATTGCGATCCTCCTCGTCTGCGCCTTCTGGATTGAGACCGCCTGGACCGGCGGCGCGGGCGCTGCCGTCATCGTCGCCGTCGCCTGCTCCTTTTTCGCGGCGCAGGACGACCCGGCCCCGGCCATCCTGCTCATGGTCCGCAACTCCGTCATCGCCACCTTGGGCGCGGGGTTCTTCACTTTCCTCATCCTGCCGCGCGTTGAGACCTTCGCCGAACTGGCGCTGGTGTTGCTGCCCGCCGGGCTCGTCATTGGCGTCATGGTCTCGCGCCCCGCGACGTTCAGCACCGGCATGGTGCTGGGCGCCTTCGGCTCCACCAGCCTGGCCTTGGAAAACGGCTACCGCGCGGATTTCGCGGCGTTTCTGAACAGCGCCCTGGCGCTCGTGGCAGGCATCGCCACCGCACTGGTCGTCACCCGGCTCATCCGCTCGGTGGGTGCCGCCTGGAGTGCGCGCCGTCTGCTCCGCGCTGGCTGGCGGGATATCGCCGCCGCCGCCGGACCGCACGGCCAGCAAAACCGCGCAACCCTCACCGGGCTGATGATCGACCGGCTGGGTTTGCTGATGCCACGCCTCGCCGCCGTTTCCCCAGGGGCGGACATCGCGGCGGCGGATGTGCTGCTGGACCTGCGCGTCGGGCTGAACGTGATCGCGCTGCAACGCGCCCTGCCCGGCTTGTCCCCGCCCGCCAAAGCACAGGCCGTTACGGTGCTGCAAGGCATTGCGTCATACTACCGGGGCAACCCGCTCGCCCCCGCGCCGGTAGTGTTACGAGATAACATCGATTCCGCCATCCGCGCGCTTGCGGCCGATACCGCAATGTATAAAGAGCCGCTGATGACGCTGTCGGGCATCCGCAGCGTGCTGTTCGCTGGCGCCGCGCCCCCAGAGATCGCGTGGCCCTTCATCTCTGCGGAAATGCGGCAGACCGCATGACCGGCGAGATTGACCTCTGCGGCATATTGCTGCCGCCGCTGCTCGTCTGGGTGGCCATCGCGCTTGTGCTTTCCGCTGGCTTGCGCTGGGTCTTTAACAAAATTGGCCTCTACCGCTTCGTCTGGCACCGGCCCTTGTTCGACCTCGCATTGCTCATCATCCTCACCGGCCTCGTCAGCACTGTTTTAGGAGCCTCATGAACGCCGCCTCCTTCGCGCTTCGCTTCCTCGTCACGCTTGTGGTTCTCGTTGTTGCCGCGCTCGTCGCCTGGCAGCTCTGGAATTACTACATGCTCGCGCCCTGGACGCGCGACGGCACCGTGCGCGCCGACACGGTCGAACTCGCCCCGGATGTCTCCGGCCCGGTGGTGCAGGTGCTGGTGGCGGATAACGAAGCCGTGCGGCGCGGCGAGCCATTGTTCCAGATCGACCCGACTCGCTTCTCCATTGCCCTGCAACTGGCCGAGGCGGCAACCGCCAAAGCCCGCGCGGCAATGGCCGATGCCGAGCGCAACGCGCGGCGCTATGCCGCCCTCTCCGCCAATGCCGTCTCCGGCCAAATGCGGGACCAAAGCAGCAGCGCTGCCCTGCAAGCGCAGGCAGAGGTTGCCCAGGCGCAGGCAAACGAGGCCGCGGCGCAGCTCAACCTCACCCGCTCCACCGTGCGCGCCACGGTGGACGGCATCGTCACGAACTTCGCCATGCAGCCCGGAGACTACGTGCGCGCGGGCTCCGCCGTCGTGGCGATCGTCGATACGTCATCGACCTATGTCGATGGCTATTTTGAGGAGACGAAGCTGCGGCACATCGCGCTGGGCGACACGGCACGGGTGAGCCTGCTGGACGGCGCGCCGGCGATCAACGGGCATGTCTCCGGCATCGCCGCCGCGGTCACGGATAGCGAACGCGAAGCCAACCCGACGCTGCTGGCGGATGTGAACCCCACCTTCACCTGGGTGCGTCTTGCGCGGCGTGTACCCGTACGGATCACGCTCGATCATATTCCCCCCGGCCTGCGGCTGGTGGCGGGAATGACCTGCACCGTGCAGATCGACGGACATTAGAGTTTTGTTAAACCACCGACAGAGGCGGGAAACGACAATGCCTTTATCCCAAATATCGGAAAGCGAAATTACTTTGGGGTAAATTGAAATGCGCCTGATCCTGATCATTCTTTTAATTCTTATCCTGCTCGGCGGCGGCTTCGGCTACCATGGCGGCTTGTTCCTGGGCAGCGGCGGCGTTTATTACGGCGGCGGACTTGGCCTCGCAATCATCGTCATTCTCATTCTGCTCATTCTATAACCAGATCGCCCGGCACCCGCGTTAACGCCGCCGCAATTCCCAGTATTTTCGGAAAAACCCCTGCGGCGGCAACAAAGGCGGGGCCAAGCACAGGAGATGAAATCGCTCCGTGCAAGGCGCCAGCGCGGCGGATTTGCCCGGCCACGCTGCGGGCGAGGCAACGGTGATAATAGGCTGCCGTGTTACCCGCCAGAACAGAGCGCGCCGCCAATGCCGCGCTGTGCAGCGCGATTGCCATGCCGTCGCCGGTAAAGGAGTGGATCACCGCCGCCTGGTCGCCGAGCCGGTAAAGCCTCGGCAGTTCATCGGGCGACGGATGATGCATGAAACCATACGGGATGCGCGCGACGCTCAGCGGTGCGCCCAGCATCTCCGCAGCCCCTTCCAGCCGCCGCACGAGATGCGGATTGCCGGATTTCAGATGGTCCAGCAGGTTCTCCCATTTCCCGCCCACGCGGGCGAACAATGCTTTCTCGATTATGCAGGAAAAATTCGCCTCGCCGGTTTCCACAAGCTCCAGCCCTGCATAGCCGCCGGGGAAAACAATCAGCTCCACATGGCCGGCCAGCTCCGCGCGCTGGCCTGCGCCAAGCCGGAAGTAGGTTTTAAACCCTATCCACCCCCCCGGATTCGCTGGCCGCGCGGCACCACGCGCCTCATGCTTGCCGGTGGCGAGCAGCAAAACACTTGGCTTCAGAGGCTCGGTTTGATCGATTTCCACAATCATGCCGGGACCGATATTGCGAATCGCATGACCGCGCCGCACCTCCGCCCCCGCCTTCATGGCATGGGCCAGCAGCGCCTCGTCCAGTGTCTTGCGCGTTATCCCCAGTCCCTCGAAAGGCAGCTTGCCCGTAATACAGCGCTTGCCCCGCGCCAGGCGCACATGCGTAATTCTGTGGCCGCCGAGTACGGCAATATCCAGCCCCGACGCGGCCAGATAGGCCTGCGCCTCGCTGCTTAAAAACTCGCCGCAAACCTTATGCGCGGGAGCGGCCTCGCGCTCTACCAGCACCACCTCGCGCCCAGCCTTCGCCAGCAGCGCGGCGGCGGCGGCTCCGGCAGGTCCTCCACCCGCGACCAGAATCATTTGAGACGGCTAACGCTATAGCGGAACGGCACATGCCAGCGGATTTGCGCCTGCACGCCCGCCTTGGCGAGCATCGCTTCCCACTCCGCCCGCCTGAAGGAGCGCGCGATAGAAACCGCGCCATCGCTTCGCACGATCTCATGCCAGCGCATAAGCCGCGCCAGCAGCGGAAAGCCATGATATGCGAATCTATTCCGGTGCAAATCCGCGATGTACCAGCCGCGCTTTGCTGTCGCATCCATCCAGCGCAGCAGCTGCACAATCTCCCGCTCCGCCAAGTGGTGCGTGAATTGCGACGTCACGATGAAATCCGGCGGCTCACCGGGCGCATAGTCGAACACATTGCCTGTGACGAATTCGATGCGCTCGCCTTGCCCTGCTGCCTCCGCCGCCGCCCGGCTGCGCGGGTTGAGATCGATGCCGGAAAGCCGCACGTTGAACCCGCGCCGCCTTGCCCAGCGTGCAACCAGCCGCAACAAATCCCCCTGCCCATAAGCAACATCCAGCACTGAAAACGCGGCACCTGGCGGCAAGCCCCGCGCCGCGCGGTTTAACCACCGCAACGTCGCGCCATGGGTGAAGGTCACGCGGTTGACCGAGGCAAGATCGTTCAGGCAGCGCCGATAGGCCGCCTCCTCCAGCCCTGGCGCATCCATCAACTCTGCCAGCTCCGCCCGCGCGCGGAAATCCATCAATGCACGGTGAAGCGGAATGTTTCGGCGACCATTCCGGGGCCGAACGCCATCGCCAGCCCCCGCTCGCCTGACCGCCCGGTGGCGAGCATTCCCGCCAGCACGAACATGACCGTGGCAGAGGACATGTTGCCATGCGCCGCAAGCACCGCGCGGGATGGCTTCAGGGCATCCTCAGGCAGTGAGAGCCCGGTCTGCACCGCGTCCAACACCGTGCGGCCGCCGCCATGCACCGCCCAAAGGTCAATGGCCTGCGTCCCCTCGCCGCGCAGGATGAAGTCCGGGTCATCGCGCAACGCCGCGGTGATTTTAATCGGCACCTGGCCGGAAAGATGCATCACGAACCCCTGGTCGCCGATGTGCCAGGTGATGTGATCCTCCGTGTCCGGGATGAGCGCGGCGCGGAAATCGCCCAGGGCAATCCCCTCCTCCTCTGCTGAGACGAGCGCCGCAGCACAACCATCGCCAAACAGCATGAAGGAGAGCGCGATCTCCACATCATCCGTCTCCTGCAAATGCAGCGTGCAAAGCTCCAGGTTTATCACCAGCACCCGCGCGGAAGCATCTGCCAGCACTGCCGCCTGGGCGATCCGCAACGCGGGCACAGCCGCCGAGCAGCCCATGAAGCCGACCAGTGTGCGCTGCAAGTCCGGCTTTAAGCCCAGCCTTTTGGCCAGCAACTGGTCCAAGCCAGGGGCGACGAAGCCGGTGCAGGAGGCTACGACGAGATGCGTGATCTCCCCCGCGCGCCCTTGCAGATCCAGCGAACCTACGGCCTGCTCGGCCAGGGCCGGCGCATGTTCGGCATAGGTCCGCATCCGCTCTGCGGTGCTGGGATACGCCCCTCGGCGATAAAACCCCGGCGCGGGATCATCCGCTTCCACCATGCCATCCTGATGCAGCACCGAGTAGCGATTTTCGATATTCGCCCGGCTCGCCATGCGCTCGAACACATTTCGCGGTTTGCCCGGCGGGATCGCTTTGCTGATGAAGTTGAGATACGGTGCATGGACGTCATGCGGTGGCACTGCGGTGCCAATTCGGTTGATATGGGCGATTGTCATTCCCGCCACCTGGAGGGCCGTACGCGCAGATCAAGCGCGCCTCGCGGGGTTTTGAAGCTCTGATAAGAATTAACTCCGAAATGAAATTCCAGCCATGTGGCACAAATGCCACAGTTACGTGTTGAAATATGGCGTGATCAAGGCAAAATGGCTCTTTGCAAATGCTTAAGGAGTTATTCGTGAGTTATCTGGAGACAGGCAAGGACAGGTTCAGGTGGGTGACGCCAGTGGTCCGAACCTCCATCCGCGGCGAACTTGGCTGCGTGCAATGTGGCAGCCGGCTGGACCAGCCCGAGCATGGGAAGTTTAATTTTTCCGGCAAATGCCTGAACTGCATCGGTTTCATGTCGGACGACGGCGAGCATACCTTTGAAGAACTGGAGGACTAGCTCCCGCGCCCGGGCAAATGCCGCGCGATATACGGCGGCAACCAGAACGCCGCGACATGCAGATGCGGTGTCCAATATTTCCCGCTTATCCCCGCGGTTTCCGCTCGCTTCGCAATCACCTCCGGCGATAGCGCCGTCAGCGATTTATCCTTCCCCGCCCATCCCAATGTCATATAGCCACCCACATAGGTCGGCACTGCCGCCACATAGGCCGTGACATGCGGGAAGAACTTGCCACGCCTCAGCGATGTCTCCCGCAATTCATCCGCCTGCATGAACGGCACGCCACATTGGTTCACGATCACGCCGCTCGAAGTTAATATCCGCGCCGCGTTTTCATAGAATTCATCCGTGAACAGCACCTCGCCGACGCCGATCGGGTCGGTCGAATCCACGATGATCACGTCGAAAGAACCATCCGGCGCTTTTTTAACATAGTCGATGCCATCGCCGACGATCACCTCGGCCCGCCTGTCGTCCCACGCATCGCCGCCGATGCCGGGCAGGAACTCTTTGGAGAGCCGGATGACCTCGCCGTCGATCTCCACCATCACGGCGCGCTCCACGCCTTGGTGCATCAAAACATGCTTCAGCACGCCGCCGTCGCCCGCGCCGATGATCAGCACGCTTTTGGCCGCGCCATGCGCCAGCAGCGGCACATGAGTAAGCATCTCCTGGTAGACGAACTCATCACGCTCGGTGATCTGCACCACGCCATCCAGCGTGAGCACCCGCCCATGGCTCTCGGTCTCGAAAACCCCGATGTCCTGAAAATCGCTCTTAACCCGCGCCAGTTGCCGCGTGAACCTGAACCGCTGCCCCCAGTCGGGGTACAGCGTCTCATTCAGCCATGTCTCAGCCATCGGGGATTTCCCTTTTTAAGCGACCAGGCCGCGGCGCTGCTCGTCGATCTGCACACTCTCCGGCCCAAAAGCGGCCTGCAAGAACGGGATGACCTTATACGGGTCGCAGCAGCCGCACATGAACACATCGAGCGCCGCGAAATTGCGCTCCGGCCAGGTGTGGATGGAGATATGGCTCTCCGCCAGCACGACCACGCCGCTAACCCCGCCATTTGGCGTAAAGTGGTGGAAATGGCTGTGCAGAATCGTCGCGCCCGCTTCCAGCGCCCCGGCGCACAGCGTCTTGTCGATCAGCTCGGGGCTGTCGAGGTTATTCGCCCCCCACAGGTCGATGAGCAGATGCATCCCGGCGAACTTCTGCCCGTCGCGTTCTACAAAATAGTCTTTAGCCGGCTCCAAGGAGACCGTTGTCGTCTGGTTTTCGCTCGGAGTCTCCGAGACCATCCCCAGTCGGGCAAGTGCGTTCATTCGAACCCCCTCAACTAGTAGACAGCCTGTAGAACACGGCACCGCGCCATGCCCCCCTGGGCCAAGAGGGGGGGCTTATGAGGCCATACCCCCCCCGGCGCAAGTGGTTTTAGGGCATGGGTCCATGATTATTTATTCCGCCGCCCGCGCGTAAGCTTCCAGCGGCGCGCAGGAGCAAACAAGGTTCCGGTCGCCATAGACATTATCCACGCGCTTCACCGGTGGCCAGTATTTTTGCGCCGCCACAAATGGCAACGGATGCGCCGCCACCGCGCGGGAATACGGGTGAGTCCATTCCTCTCCCGTAACTTCCTCGGCAGTGTGCGGCGCGTTCTTCACCGGGTTGTCCGTCCGGCTCCAACCGCCCGCGGCGATCTCGGAAATCTCCCCGGCAATATCTATCATCGCAGCACAAAAACGGTCGATCTCGGCCTTGTCCTCGCTCTCCGTCGGCTCGATCATCAACGTCCCCGCCACCGGCCAGGACATGGTGGGTGCGTGGAAGCCGTAATCCGCCAGCCGCTTGGCGATATCCTCCACCTGCACGCCAGCGCTCGGGCCAAAGCCCCGGCAGTCGATGATGCACTCATGCGCCACGCGCCCGTTCCGCCCACGATACAGAATCGGGTAATGCGGTTCCAGCCTTGCCGCCACATAATTGGCGTTCAAAATCGCCACCTTGGTGGCGCGGGTGATGCCCTCCGGCCCCATCATGCGGATATAGGCGTAGGGAATCGGCAAAATCAGCGCCGAGCCGAATGGCGCCGCGCTGACCGGCCCAAACCCCGTATCCGGCCCCGCATCCCCGCGCAGCGGATGATTCGGCAAATGCGGCAGCAGATGTGCTGCAACGCCAATCGGCCCGATGCCGGGGCCGCCGCCGCCATGCGGGATGCAGAACGTCTTGTGCAAATTGAGATGGCAAACATCCGCGCCGATCATGGCGGGCGAGGTCAGCCCCACCTGCGCGTTCATATTCGCGCCATCCATATACACCTGCCCGCCCGCCTCGTGCACCGCATGGCAAATGTCCCGAATGCCCGCCTCGAACACGCCATGCGTGCTCGGATATGTGATCATCAGCGCTGCCAGATCATGCCTATGCTGCGCGATCTTCGCGCTAAGGTCGGCGGTATCCACATTGCCGTCGCGGTCGCATCCCACCACCACCACACGATAGCCCGCCATCGTCGCCGAAGCCGGGTTGGTGCCATGCGCCGAGGACGGAATGAGGCAGATATCCCGCGCTCCATCACCCCGCGCCTCGTGCCAGGCGCGGATCGCTAGCAGCCCCGCGAACTCTCCTTGCGCGCCGGAATTTGGCTGCAATGAAATCCCCGCGAACCCCGTCACAGCCTTCAAATACTCGCAGAGCCGCTCAATGAGAATGTCATATCCGCGGGTTTGCTCAGCGGGCGCGAAAGGATGGATGTTCGCAAACTCAGGCCAGGAAATCGCCGCCATCTCCGCGCTCGCGTTCAGCTTCATGGTGCAGGAACCAAGCGGAATCATCGAGCGGTTGAGCGCGATGTCCTTGTCCTCAAGTTTTTTCAAATAGCGCAGCATGGCGTGCTCGGACCGATGCGCGCCGAATACCTGCGCGGTGCAAAACGCCGTGCGTCGCAGCAGCGATTCCGGGATAGAAAGCTCGGCCTCGTGCAAGCATTGCCCGAAAATCCCGGCCAGCGCTTCCAAGTCCCGCCGCGTCACCGTCTCATCCAGCACGATGCAAATCGCTCCCTCATCCAGCCGCCGAAAGTTGAATCCGGCTTGCCACGCGGCCTGCATCACCGCATCCGTGCGCGCAGCCGTTTCGATCGTAATCGTATCGAAAAAATTCTCATGCCGCAGCGCCAACCCAGCCCGCCGCGCAACATCCGCCAGCAGCCGCGCCTGCAAATTCACGCGGGCGGCGATGCGCCTCAGCCCCTCCGCCCCATGCCACACGGCGTAAAACCCAGCCATAACGGCAAGCAGCACTTGCGCGGTGCAAATGTTGGAAGTTGCCTTCTCGCGCCGTATGTGCTGCTCGCGCGTCTGCAACGCCAGGCGCATCGCGGGCCGCCCGGCAGCATCGACTGAAACACCCACCAGCCGCCCCGGCATTTGCCTTTTGTATTGCTCGGAGGTTGCAAAAAACCCCGCGTGCGGCCCACCGAAGCCCATTGGTACGCCAAAGCGCTGCGCCGAACCTACAACGACATCGGCCCCCATCTCACCCGGCGGTTTCAGTACCGCGAGGCTGAGCAAATCCGCGCACACCACCGCGAGGCCACCCGCCTCATGCGCTGCCGCAATCTCACCCGACAAGTCTCGAATTTCCCCGCTCGTGCCTGGATAGTTCACCACCACAGCAAACGCTTTCGCCTTCACAACGGCATCGGCATCGCCTGGCGCGAAATCCACCAGCTCCCAGCCCAGCGGCCAGGCGCGCGTCGCAATCACCGCGCGCGCCTGCGGATGCACATCCCGCGCCACCGCGATGACGCGCGAGCCGGTGCGGTTCACGCCCTTTGCCATCGCTACGCCTTCAGCCGCGGCGGTCGCTTCATCGAGCAGCGAGGCATTGGCCACGCTCAACCCCGTAAGGTCGCACACCATCGTCTGGAAGTTCAAAATCGCTTCCAGCCGTCCTTGAGAAATCTCTGCCTGGTACGGCGTATAGGCCGTGTACCAACCAGGGTTTTCCAGCACATTCCGCAAAATCACCTGCGGGATAAGCGTGCCGTTATAGCCCATGCCAATCAGCGAATGCTTCACTACGTTCTGCGATGCCAGCGCGCGCAAATCCGCCAGCACAGCCGCCTCGCCAATCGCGGCAGGCAATTCCAGCGCGGCATTGCTGCGTATCGGCTCGGGCAATGTCTCCGCCATCAACCCATCCAGGCTGACCGCATCCACCGCCTCCAGCATCGCGGCAATCCCGGCTTCATCCGGCCCGATATGCCGTGCGACAAAACCGTCCGCCGCTTCCAGCACCGCCAGCTCATCCAATGCCGCCATCACAGCGTTCCCAAAAATGCGTCATATGCCGCCTTGTCCATCAGCTCCGTAAACGCCGCCGTCGCATCCGCCGGCCGCATACGGAAAAACCATGCGCGCTCGGCTTCGGCATTTACCGAGGCAGGATCGTCAACAATCGCCGGATTATGCTCGGTGATCGTGCCGGTCAGCGGTGCGTAAATATCAGACGCCGCCTTCACGCTCTCCACCACCGCGCAGGCCTCGCCCTTTGCCACCGAGCGCCCCGGCTCCGGCAACTCCACAAATACGATATCGCCAAGCGCATGCTGCGCGTGGTCGGTAATTCCCACAGTGGCAACGCCATCCTCACCCATCTCCACCCATTCATGATCCTTGGAATAAAACATCTGCGGCATGAGAAAGTCCTTTATCTAACGTAACGATGTGGAATGAACGGAAGTTTTGTGACAACACCGGCAATCGGCTTGTCGCGAACAATGAGGTCGAGCGCTAAGCCCGCCGCCGCCGCATCCGCGCGCACATAGCCGAGTGACACCGGCGCATCGAGGCTTGGGCTGAAACAGCCGGAGGTCACGCGCCCCGCGATCTGGCCATCGGGCAGACGAATTTCGGCACCCGCCCGCGCCGCCGCACGGCCTGTTAGTTTAATACCAACAAGCTTCTCCGCCGGGCCGTTTTCCAGCGTTTCGCGCACGGCATCGCCGCCCAAAAAATTCCAACTCTCACGGCGGCGTTTTGATATCGCCCAGTCCAGCCCAGCGGCAACCGGGTTGGTCTCCTCGCCGATGTCATTGCCGTAAAGCGGCAATCCGGCTTCCAGCCGCAGCGAGTCGCGCGCGCCCAGCCCGGCAGGCGTGGCCCCACGGCCCAGCAGCAGCCGCATCAGCGCCTCGGCATCCGCGGCCGCGCAACCAATCTCAAAACCATCCTCGCCAGTGTAGCCCGAGCGCGTGACGATGCAGGCAATGCCAGCCACATCCATCGCGGCGGCATCCATGAACGTCATCCCGGCACCTTCCGGCAGCACCCGGTCCGCGTTCGGCCCTTGCAGCGCCAGCAATGCGCGGCCAAACCGCGTCTCCACCGCCACGCCATGCGCGCGCATATGTGCCACGTCGAAATCCTTGCGCCCGGCGTTCAGCACCAGTTGAAACCGGTCCCCGAGATTCGCCACCATCAGATCATCGATGATCCCGCCCGAAGCATTGGTCAGCAGCGTATAGCGCTGCCGACCTGCTTTCAGCCCGGCCACGTCCCCCGTTACCAGCGCCTCGAAAGCCGTGGCGTCCACTATCTCCGCCTGCCCCATGTGCGATACATCGAACAGCGCCGCGCCCTGCCGCGCCGTCATGTGTTCGACGATGATGCCCTGGTATTGCAGCGGCATCTCGTAGCCCGCAAACGCCACCATGCGCGCGCCCAGTTCACGGTGCAGCCTGTCCAACGGTGTTTTCAGCAAAATACCCCCAAGCCCAACGATCAGTGCCCGGCTTAAGCGCCGCGCGGACTGACCCCCCTCTGTTTTTGGAACCTGAGAGATTCGGGCGGGTGTAAACCGGCCCTTGACCCCGTCGGTGCGGCGGGAATGACCGCCGGCTTTCCAGAGTGCCCCGGTTACAAACACAGCCCTTTTGCCTGAGCGTTTCCGGGGGCCGGTTGCGCCTTCGGCGGCGTGGCAATGCCCCTTAAGGCACACCGCGCTCTCTCCTGCGTCCGAATAAGGACATCGCCATTGTGGCGCATCAATGCGGCTTTGCAAAGCTCTTTCGGAAAAACTTTTCTGAAAGATGAAATTTCTTCCATTCCAGCACGAATCGGCACGGATGGATAACAAACATTAATGATTGCGTGACGATAGTTGTCAACGAAGTGAAATTTAACCAATTACACCATGAATGATATTGGAACGATAGACGAGATGCCGCCGGTAGATGCGCCCAGACATGATCTGCTCCCCTCTTACGTGCTGCTGGTTGAGGATGAGGCGGTCATCCGCGCGCTGCTGGCGGAGGAACTTCGCGCCCATGGCCTTGTGGTTGTGGAGGCGGTGAACGCGGACGAGGCCTGGGCGTATCTGCAAGCCGGCGGCCGGGCGGACCTCATCTTCTCGGACATGACGATGCCGGGTTCGATGAACGGGGTGGAGCTGGTGCGCCAGGCGAAGGCGGCCTATCCGCGCATCAAGGCAATCATCATGTCCGGCAACGCCGGCCCCAAAACCATGGAGGGGCTTTGCGTATTCCTGGCAAAACCCTACCGGCTGGAAGCCGCTGCTGGCCTCGCGCTCAAAACCATAGAGGAGCGGCACGAGCCATGAAAGAAACGCCGCCACGCATCCTCATCGTTGAGGCCGATGTGCTCGTGCGCCATCCGCTCGCCGAATATCTGCGCGAATGCGGCTATAGCGTGCTGGAGGCAGGCGGGATGGATGAAGCCCAGATGCTGTTGAACCATGGCGATCTGCCAATCGACATCGTGCTGACCGAGGGCAGCGCCGGATTCGAGCTTGCCGCCTGGATACGCAAGCATCACCCGGCGATAAAGCTCATCCTCGCAGGCTCGGTTAACCGCGCCACGGAAAAGGCCGGCGATTTATGCGAGGACGGGCCCGCCCCCGCCACGCCGTATGAGCATAAATTCGTGCTGGAGCGCATCCGGCGGCTCACCGCGGCGCGCGCGCGCGCTAAAACAGGGTAGCTTGCCGAAATAAATACCCATATACGCTCTATGGCCGATGACCCTTACACAATCCTGGGCGTTGCGCGCGATGCAACCCCGGAACAAATCCGCTCCGCATACCGCAAACTCGCAAAAAAACACCATCCAGACCTGAACCCCGGCAACAAGACGGCTGAGGATACCTTCAAGCAGGTCGCGGCGGCGAATGACCTGCTTTCAGACCCCGAAAAGCGCACGCGCTACGACCGCGGAGAGATCGACGCGACGGGCGCGGAAAAACCCCCGCCCGGTTACCGGCAATATGCGGAGGCAGGGCCCGGCGCGCGTTATGCCTATGGCGATGCAGGCGGAGGTTATGGTGCGGAGAATTTCGAGGACATATTTGCCAATATATTCGAGCAGCGCGCACAAGCCCGCAGCGGCTCGGCACGCGGGCCGGATGATCGCTACGTGCTCCAGGCGGAGTTTCTGGATGCGGTGAGTGGCGCCACCCGCCGCCTCACTTTGCCGGATGGCCAGACGCTGGACGTAAAAATCCCGCCCGGCACGGCGGATGGCGATGTGCTGCGCCTGCGCGGGCGCGGGCAGAAGGGCCGCAATGCCGGCCCGGACGGCGATGCGCTGATCGAAATCCGCGTGGGGCCGCATCCGTTCTACCGCCGGGATGGGCAGAATATTCATATGGAACTTCCGGTCTCGGTGCGCGAGGCCGTGCTGGGCGGACAGGTCAATGTGCCGACGCCCAAGGGCCTGGTTTCCATGAAGCTGAAGCCGCGCGTGGATACCGGAACGGAGTTGCGGCTGCGCGGGCGCGGCGTGCCCGCGCATGGCTCTGCCGCAGCAGGCGATCTTTATGTGAAGCTGCGGGTCGTCACCGGCCCGGTCGATGACCGTCTGGAAGCCTTTATGCGAGAGTGGACCCAGCCGGAATTCGACCCCCGCGCCGCGATGGAGACAGGAAAATGATCACCCTGCAAACCATCCGGGTGCAATTCCGGGAACTCGATACGGATGAGCTTGGCCGCTGGATCGAGGCAGCGCTCGTGCGCGCGGAAGGTGCTTCCGGCGCCTGGGAATTCCATGAGATCGACGTTGCGCGAATCCGGCTGATCCTGGAACTACGGCATGAGCTGGAGATCGAGGAACGCAGCCTGCCCGTGGTGCTTTCATTGGTCGATCAGCTCTACGACATGCGCCGCCGCATGGCCCGGTTGAACGAGGCCCTGGGCGATGTGCCGCCTGAAATCCGTGCGGCTTTGCTGGCTAAGCTATAATTTAGGCTTAGCGGCGTTCATCAGCCGCTTCATCTCTTGTATCGCCGCGGGCAGGCCGGTCAGCAGCGCCTCGCCGATCAGGTAATGGCCGATGTTTAATTCCCGGACCTGCGGTAGCGCCGCGACCGGCGAGACATTGGCGAAAGTCAGCCCATGGCCGGCATGGCATTCCAATCCAACCTCCGCCGTCAGCGCTGCCGCTTCGGCCAAGCGCTCCAGCTCCCCTGCCCGCCCATTCGCATAGGCGCCGGTGTGCAGCTCTACTACAGCAGCACGCACCTCCCGGCTCGCCCGCACCTGCTCCGGCTTGGGGTCGATGAACAGCGAGACCACGATCCCGGCATCGTTCAGCCGGGCGATGATCGGCCTGAGTGCTGCGGCGTTTGCCATCACATCCAGCCCGCCCTCGGTCGTTATCTCGGCCCGGCGCTCCGGCACAATGCACACGCCATGCGGGCGCAGGCGGCAGGCGATCTCCGCCATCTCATCGGTCGCCGCCATTTCCAGGTTCACCGGCACCTGGCCCCAAGCGCATATCTTCTCGGCGTCCGCATCGCGGATATGCCGCCGGTCCTCGCGCAGATGAATCGTGATGCCATCTGCCCCGGCGGCGGCCGCTGCCTGCGCTACGGTGAAGGGGTCAGGATGCACGCCGCCACGCGCATTACGCACCGTCGCGACGTGGTCGATATTAACGCCTAACCTTATCATAGGTTAGATATGCAGCGCGCGTCCGTCCGTTGCCAGAGCCGCTTCCTTCACCGCCTCGCTCAGCGTGGGGTGGGCATGGCAAATCCGCGCCACATCCTCCGCCGATGCGCCGAACTCGATGGCAGTGGTCAATTCCGCCACCAGCGTCCCCGCATCCGGCCCCAGAATATGCGCGCCTAACAGCCGGTCGGTGGTTTTGTCCGAGAGGATTTTCACAAACCCGTCGGTGTCGCCAATCGCCCGCGCGCGGCCATTGGCGGTGAAGGGAAATTTGCCCACCTTGTATTCAATGCCCGCGGCCTTCAGCTCTTCCTCGGACTTGCCGACCGCCGCCAGCTCCGGCCAAGTATAGACCACGCTGGGGATCGCATCGTAATTCACATGCCCGGCCTGGCCTGCCAACCGCTCGGCCAGCGCTACGCCCTCATCCTCCGCCTTATGCGCCAGCATCGGCCCGGCAATCACATCACCGATGGCGTAAATCCCCGGCACGTTGGTGGCAAAATGCGCGTCCGTCTTCACCCGCCCGCGCTCGTCGCGCTCCACCCCGGCGGCATCCAGCCCCAAGCCTTCCGTATAAGCGTAACGGCCAATGGCAAGTAGCACGATATCGGCTTTTATCTGCTGCGCCTCACCGCCCTTGGCCGGTTCCACGCTCAGCTCCACCCCGCCCTCAGTCACGATCGCGCCGGTGACTTTTTGCCCGAGCATGAATTTGAGGCCCTGTTTGGCCAGCACCTTCTGGAACGCGGCTGAAATTTCATTGTCCAGGCCGGGCGTGATGCGGTCGAGATACTCGATGACCGTCACCTCCGCCCCCAGCCGCCGCCAGACGCTGCCCAACTCCAGCCCGATAACCCCGGCGCCGATAACCACGAGATGCCCCGGCACCGCATCCAGCTCCAGCGCGCCGGTCGAGGTGACAATGCGCTTCTCATCCACCTCGACACCCTTCAGCGGTACGGAGTCGCTGCCCGTGGCAATGACGAAATGCTTCGCGCCGTAAGCCTTGCCGCCGACGTCGATCTCCTTCGGGCCGGTGAACTTCGCCGCACCTTTGAGCCATGTGACCTTATTCTTCTTGAACAGAAATTCCACGCCCTTGGTATTCGCGCCAACCACCTCGCCCTTCCGCGCCTGCATCCGCGCCAAATCCAGCTTTATCTCGCCTATTTCGATCCCATGATCTTTCAGCGAATGCGCGGCCTGATGAAAATTCTCCGACGATTGCAGCAGTGCCTTGGAGGGGATGCAGCCGATGTTCAGGCAGGTGCCCCCCAGCGTGGCGCGCTTCTCGACGCAGGCGACCTTCAACCCCAGCTGCGCCGCGCGAATCGCACACACATATCCGCCAGGGCCGGAGCCGATCACGATAACGTCGAAATTCTCAGCCATTTTTTCATCCATTCGGGAGTTACAAAGACGTGGAGGGTCTTAGCCCCGTGCCGGGCCCCAAGCAATTCGCAGCCCTCCGCCCAGAGCCGAATGACATGAGATTAAATCGCTTTGCGATTCGAATCTCATGTCTGAATCCGCCTCTAGCTAATAAGTAGAGGGCGATTCAGACCTCAAAACGAACCAATCTGGTGCATCTTGAGGCCATCGCACTCCAGCGCATGACAGGGTTTTAATAACCGCTGCTCTTTTGCAAACCGATACGAATCACAACGTTATGATTATGTTCCGTTGAACAGGGAGACATAACGTGGGTCTAATTCTGCTTATTCTGATACTGATACTTATTTTCGGCGGCGGCGGCGGCTATTACGCACATCGCTCCTACGGCAATTACGGCTCCGGCGGCGTCATCGGCCTCATCATCATCGTGCTGATCATTGTGTGGCTGTTTGGCGGCTTCGGCGGCTACGGCGGTGCGGGCTACTACCACTAAGTTTGCGTTGGCTGACGCGGCATGGCTAATCCTCCGGCCATGCCGCCGCTCTCCGCCCGTGTGGGCCGTACCGAACTCGCCGCCACTTTCGCCATGGCGGCCCGCGCCCGCGCCCTAAAAGCCGCCGGGCACGATGTCATCTCGCTCTCGCTGGGCGAGCCGGATTTCCCAACCCCTGACCATATTATAGAGGCCGCGCACGCGGCGGCCTTGCGTGGCGAGACCAAATATCCCCCCTTAAGCGGCGCAGAGGCGCTCAAATCCGCCATCGCCGCCAAATACCGGCGCGAGCAGAGGCTCGATGTGCCGCTGGCCAACATCCTCGTCACCAATGGCGGCAAACAAGCCATTTTCAACGTCGTGATGTCCGTCATCAACGCGGGCGACGAGGTCATCATCCCCGCCCCCGCCTGGGCCGGGTATGAGCAGACCGTACAGTTCGCGGGCGGTAAGCCGGTGTTCGTGCCCTGCCCGCAGGCGAATGGCTTCGTGCTACAGGCGCCAACACTGGAAGCCGCAATCACGCCCCGCACAAGGCTTTTGATACTGAACTACCCGAACAACCCATCCGGCGCCGCCTGCAGCGCCGATGCCTTGGCCGCCATTGCCGAGGTGCTGCGCCGCCACCCGGATATCTGGGTGTTGTCGGACGACATCTACGAGCATCTGCTGTTCGATGATTTCCGCTACGCCACGCTGGCGGCAGTCGCACCGGACTTGGCTGACCGGACTGTCACCATGACCGGCGTTTCCAAATCCTACGCCATGACCGGCTGGCGCATCGGCTTCTGCGCCGGGCCTTCGGCGCTCATCAAAGCTTGCACGGTGGTGCAGGCCACCACTACCTCCGGAGTCTCCTCCATCGGCCAGGCGGCGGCACTCGCCGCGTTGGAAGGGCCGCAGGATTCTCTCAGCAAGCGCGCGGCGGCGTATCAGGCGCGGCGGGATCTCGTTGTGGCACGGCTGAACGAAATCCCCGGCCTCATCTGCCACCGGCCCGATGGCGCGTTCTACGTCTTTCCGGACATTTCCGGCTGCCTCGGGCGCACCACCTCCGCCGGGCGGCGGATTGAAACCGACTCGGATTTCGCGATGGCCTTGCTTGAGGAAGCGCATGTCGCGGTGGTGCAGGGTTCGGCCTTCGCCATGAGCCCGCATGTGCGGATTTCCACCGCCACCTCCGAGGCGGTGCTCAGCCGCGCCTGCCACCGTATCGCGGAATTCTGCGCCCGGCTGAGTTGAACAAGCAACCCCGTGGGCTACATTCTCCGGAGTAAAACGGAGGATGACATGAAAACACTATATCACGCGCACGGCCACGCCACCGGCGGGCGCACTGGCGAGGGTGCGACCGATGACGGCCGGCTGGCGGTGCAGCTCAGCACGCCCAAGGAGCTCGGCGGCGATGATGGCAAGGGCACGAACCCTGAGCAGCTTTTCTCGATCGGCTATTCAGCCTGCTTTCTCGGCGCGTTGAAAGTAGTCGCCGGCAAAGAGAAGGTGAAGCTTTCGCCCGAGACGAAAGTGGCGGCGGATATCGGCATTGGCCCACGCGACGATGGCGGGGGCTTCGGTATCACCGCAGCGCTCACTATCACCGCGCCGGGGATCGAGAAATCCGTGGCAGAGGATCTGGTGCAAAAGGCGCATATCGTCTGCCCTTACTCCAACGCGATCCATAAAACCGTGGATGTGAAGCTGACGGTCGTTTAGAACCTGATCGTTTGAGGTTGACGCGCGGACGCGTTAACCTCAAGCGTGAATCAGCCTCTCAGAAAGAGTAGAGCGTGCTTCAATTTGGCGCGGTAGCGTCAACTTGAAGCTACGCGCTCTAAGTCTGGGGAGATGCCGGGTGCGCCTAGGGGCCCCGGCACCGCCCGCCAGCGCCGGACAGTGAGCATAGCGGCAACCTGCTTGCCGAGTTTTATACCTGGCCGCTCGATCCAGACATGCGCGGCGGTCGCGAAGCTCACGAGCAACAGGGCGCAAAACAGCACCGAAGCCCAATAACGCGCCGGGGATTCCAAGGCAAAAATCCGCACATGCTGGTTGCGGAGAATCAACGCCAGCACAAGGCCCTGGAGCAGATAAATCCCATAACTCACATCCCCCAGCCGCCGGGCCGCGCGGGCTGCGAGCAGGCCGAACACGTTGGCTCCCGAAAGGATGAGGTAAAACGCCAGCCCGATGAGAACAGCCGGAAACGCCGCGTTCGCGGTTGAAAACATCCCCAGCACGGTGCCGATGAGCAAGACCACAAGCACGGAAGCGGCAGCTTTCGGCAAATTTAGGCGGAGACCGGCTTTCTCGAGGGAAGCGCACCCCATGCCGGTGAAGAAAAGCAAGCAGCAGACGGATCGCGGGGCAAGTGGCTCGGGGATGTTATGCCACGCGACATAGGCAAGACACACGGCCCATCCCGCAATCGTGAATGGCAGATGCAACCGGGCAGTCCGGGCAATGAAACTGGTGACAATCAGGCTGAGGTAGAAATACCACTCGAACCGTAGGGTCCAGGTCACGCCTGAGGCGACGAGCCAGGCGGGATAGCCGTTAACGTCCGGCTGTCCTTTAAAAAAACCCAGCGCCAGCCCTTTTGCAATGGCTTTGACGAGGTTGAAGACCGGCACTTTCAACTGTAACCCGGTATAGCTGAATACGATGACGAGCATGACCAGAAACATGAACAGGTAAAGCGGGCCGATGCGAAAGATTCGCCCCGTATAGAGCCGCAGCCAGTCTGGCCTGCCGCCTTCAGCGAGCAGTTTGCCCCAGAACAGATACCCAGTGATCATGAAGAACATGGCCACACCCATCTGACCAAGCACCGGATAGAATCTCGATGGAAACGCGTTCCATTTTCCGTCGATCAAATACTCATGGTAAATCGCTCCATGGTAAAAAAACACCCCTAGCGCGAGGAAGCCGCGGAGACCGTCGACAGAGGAAACTCGGTTTTGTACGTGATTTGGCGGCGTATCGGCTGCTTTGAAAGCCGGCGTAGCGGCAATGGCGTATATAATGGCCATGCAGACAAAAAATGGCCAGACAGAATATATTCCCATAGCCACCTCCACCAACCTGAATGTTGCTGGAAATGTATTGCTCAGAGGGTCGTAACAGCCAGTTACAATGCGTCAATGAGACATGAGAGGTTGATGAACATCATGTAAGGGAAGTGGTGGGGTAAGCGGAACAGAATAAATCTATATAACTACCTGAAACAATAGTATTTTGCCCTCAGAACGCCGTCACATGCGACAACCCTGACGGCAGACCTTATGTTTTCTTGGGCTCAAGCAGCGTCGGAAGCGAACGCACCGAGACCAGCCGCCGACGTCCAATCGTATTTGTGGCGACACACCCTGCTCCAATCAATTCATAAAGTTTCGTTCGCCCAAGGCCGGTTGCATTGCATGCTTCGTCAATCGTGCATGTCAGACGTTGCGCGAACGGAATCGTGACATCGATTGGCGGTCCTCCATCGTGGCTTATCTGCGTCGGGATGTTTGATTTTTGCTCTGCGTTCGGTACATTGCGAATCCTTCTCAAATGATTTCTTTGGATAGTCATTTGCTTTTCTCCACCTTCAAACCGGTTCCACACGAGCTGGGCGGTGCCGCCGTCCTCCGATGGGAAGAGAGCGGCATTGACCTGCTTTAGCAGGGCCGGATCGTCGAACTTGACGCGCAGATAACTCTTGGGGGTCTCGCCGTAGGATTGCGCCTCCCACGCATCGCCGATACGGGATTGACCGACCAGCACCCGAAATGCCGGCGCGTTGCTTCCGTGGCGGTCGTCGTTAGGGACCATACGGATTTTGCATCGATGGCCAGGATACGGATGGAGCCGGCCCAGCCGCCATCCATCGCTAGTGTAAAACTTCCTATGACGGACATGTCCTATGCCTCCGTGCTGGTGAGTGGTGGCGATGCCACCGCGCGAACACGCCGTGTGCGCTGAGCAAGTCGGTCGGTGAGTGAGCCGGCTGTATCTTCCGTTGCGTCCTTGCGCGCTTTACTGAATCCGCGGTCGCTTTCCAGGAAACTGGTGAGCATGAAGGGGATCAGGTCGGCGACAGTTTCCGTCTCGCCGTAGGTCGCGCGATAAAATTCCGCGTATTGGCGGAGCGCGTGATTCAACTCCGGCGGCAGCGGCGGCATCTGTCGCCGGCAGGTTGTCGATCTGGATCGATGCGCCATCCGGCGTGATGATGCGCTGCCAGACCAGCAGTGCCCGGCTCTGGCCGAAGGCGACGACGCTGTCGTAATTGCCGATCAGTCTCGAGCCTTGCGGAATGAGCAGGATTTTCCCCGTAACGGTGTCGTACACATTTTCCGTCACCTGCGCCGTGACCTCACCCGGCAGATCGCAATTCAGCCCGGTGATCAGGCTGGCCGCAATGGAAGTGCCCGCCAGGATTTCATACGGCGAGGCCGGTGTCTGCAATTCATGATCATTATAGATGCTGTCCGCCGAAGCCTGATTGACCACGTCGAGTTTGCGTTGCTGGTCATTCTGGTCGTCCGCCAGATCGAGATTCATATGATTGACATCGGCGCCCGCCGAGGCGGCGGCGGCCGTTATGCCAGGCTCTGAAGCTCCAACCAATTCAGGCGGGGCGGTTGCGCCGCCAGGTTGCTGGCTGAGCTGAAAAAACACGCCTGCCTCGCTGGCCTGCTGCGTCTGCTGGACCAGACGCAGCAGCTCTGCACGCGCCGCCTCGTCCTCGCTGTTCGAACCACTACTCGGATTCAGCGCCAGTTGCTACTCCCGTTCGACGATCAGCGGCCCGAGATCGCCCGGTAACGGCGGCCCAAGTGGCGGCTTGGACTTCGATATCTCGCCATAATTGCTAGGCAGCGATGCAAGCTCGTCCGGGGTGACTTTATTATCCAGATTATAAAGGTTGCTGCCGCCGATATTGGCATGAATATCTGAGCTTTTTAGGGCCGTCCAGGTGATGCCGCAAATGGCGGCACATTCCCGCGATCATCCAATCTGATTCATATCCACACATGGTTACATTCACATTCCCATTCCGTTTTGCATCATGGCGGGCATTCCTTCGGCGGCAAATCTGTCTAACTCCCGCGCATGAGCTTTAATGACGTTTCCCATCTGTGGATTTGTGGCAATTCAGTCGCCTCAATGCCTCTGGTCGAAGTTTGTATTCTCGTTTGTAGTCCGACGAATGTGCGAACATCTGCGTCACACTTTGGCTTGCTGAATACGGAAATGATTGGTCCATTGCTAGGCGGTTGTACATTTCAATCACATGCGCCTGAATCAACCTGGCGGTTTCAGGGTCCACAGGTGCTAGTGGCCGCGAAGTAGCATGACACCAGGAGCAAAGAAGTAGAACCCAATTCCGATTACGATGAGATAGCTAAGGAGGATGAAGGTCCAACCCATATTATGTCGGATTACCTCTCCCTCGTTACGCACGAACCGGCTGGTCGAGACGCCGACGCTGGCAGTCTGAGGGGCGACGGGCTTACCCACCTCGGCGCCGACCGAGTTCAATGTGGGCAGTAACAGAATAGGAAAGCCAAGCAACCTTCCGACCGTGACCTGGAAGAAACCAAACATTGCGTTGGTCGAGGTATTGCTGCCGGATAGCGCCACCCCAATCCACCCTAAAATCGGCGCCACGATAATGAAGGCCACGCCAATTTTGGCGAAGCCGGTGGCAAGCGACGCGGCCATGCCCGAAAAATTGAAGATGAATGCGAGGCCGAAGATGAAAATACCTACCAGAAGCGCGCCCCACATCTGATGCCAGGTGCGTCGGAACGCCTCGACATATTGGCTACCCGTCATGCCGATCAGCAGGCTGATGATTAGCCATGCGACAGCGATCGCCGTGCCGCCAATGAAAGGCGAGAAGACGAACGCGGCGACCACCTTGGCTCCTTTGTGAATCGATGAGCCAGCGGCGACCGAGAGCTTGAAGCCAACGATGCCGGGCAATGGCGACCATGGCCCCGTCCAGAGCACGACGACGACAATCAGCACCAGGAACGGCAGCCACGCACGGAAGATCTGCGGACCGGAAAGCCCGTGCGGCTCGCGGCCCAGAGCTGCTGTCGCGGCATCGACCGGCACACCACCATAGCCGAGCACGCGGGCAGGCTTCCAGAATTTCAGTAGGAGAAGCAGTGCGCCGAAGCTGACAATCGCGCCTGTGACATCCGGCAAATAAGGGCCGAGATAAACCGCGACCGGGTATTGCCCGGCAATATAGGCGAGCGAGCCCACCACAGCGAGCGGCCAACCATCGCGAAATCCGGTTTTGCCTGTGACCAGATAAATTAGCACCCAAGGGGGCAGTAGCGCCAGCACCGCGACGACATGGGCGATCGAGGCGGAAAGGGCGAGTAGCGGTAACCCGGTCACTGCGGCCAAAGCAATGATGGGCACGCCTAACGCGCCATATGAGACGGGGGCGTTGTTCGCTATCGCGGCGACCCGGATCGCATCGAGATCCGGTATGCCGAGGCCGATTAGGATGGGGGCGACAAACGCCCAAGGATAGCCAAAACCCACCAGTCCTTCGAGCAAAGCGCCGAACGACCAGGCAAACAGGATCGCCTGCACCCGCACATCGGCGGTACCCTGGGCGGTCAGCCAGCGGCGAAACTGGTCGAATACACCGGTCAGCATCAGTGAGTTAAATAGCATCACGCCCCAGAATGTAATCCAATCCACCGCCCAGATGCCGGTGAGCGAGCCATAGATATAGGCTCGGATGCCGCTGCCGACCGGCATGCCCCAAACAAACACGGCGAGCAGGAAGGTGACGATTGCGCCGATCAAGACGGAAATCCAGGCGGAGACCTTGAATACGGCGAGCAGCACGAGCAAAACAATCACCGGAACAAGTGCGAGAAACCATGTAAAAAGAAGATTTCCGGTAGGATTTAATACCTGTTGGAACATCGACCCATCCTCTACCTATTTTTGGTTTGACCCCAACTTACCGTATAGAAAATTATCCTAAGCGCTTTTTTACTTTGGATTCAATGGCTATATCGCGGTCTTAAGGTTGATGCCGGACGCCAAGGGAATGGCGCTCTGCGATGAACAATTTCAATACGTAAACGTCAGCATCTCGCCAATGCGCTCCCGAAGTTTGCCATTTCGCTCGCGGTCAGCAACGAAAGTACACAGGGAGGCCGCTTGCCGCCCATTTCGGTTCTGTCGCAAACTTCCTGGGCGGATATGCGACACCCATGGATATGACGGGCTTTTATCCCGCCAACGAATAGAATTGCCGCGCTGGACACACGTCGCCTGTCGTCTGCAACTGGCCCTTCCAGATCTGTGCATGAGTTCGATGCCGGCAAGCGTCACCGCAGCTGATCGGAAGGACTTGAACCCCAACATCGGCCGCACCACCCGCTTAATGGCGCGATGATCCTGTTCGACGATGTTATTGAGGTATTTGATCTGACGGATCTCGATGGCCGCCTCAGTTTCGTCATTGTGGCTTTCGATCGCCGCCCTGTTGGCACCGCTCTTGTCGATCGTGATCTTCTCAGGCGTTCCGTTCCACTTTATTGCCTTACGCAAGAACCGCAGCGCGGCTTTGCGATCCCGTTTGGCGGCTAGCAGAAAATCCACCGTGGTGCCGGCCTTGTCGGCGGCCCGATACAGATACTTCCATGCGCTCTTGACCCGCACATAGGTCTCGTCCAGTCGCCAGCTGGAACCTACCGCGCGCTTGCGCACTCGAAACTCCTGATCCAACAGAGGAACATATTTGAGCACCCAGCGATTGAGCGTGGCGTGGTCCACCTCGACGCCGTGTTCCTCCATCATTCCTCGAGCTGGCGGTAGCTGACCGGGTACGCCACATACCAGCGGACCGCCCGTAGGATCACGTCCCGTTCGAAGTGACTGCCCTTGAACTCGATCATCACATGCTCCCGCCGAAACCGTTGCCGGCAAACGTACACCAAGCGGATCGGTCGGCGAAATTTGCGACAGAACCCGCATATCCACCCAGGAAGTTTGCGACAGAACCCTGCCCGGCGGGGCGATCATAGATGGCGCCGCAACGATCAGAAGCTGATCCCGAACGAAACAGCGGCCGACCAAAATTGAATCAGGACTGGGGTTAATGCGGATGACAATATCATAACCCTCGGCGACAAGGTCGACCGCTCGGTCCTCAATGGTCACCTCGAGATTCACCTCCGAGTATGCCATGGTGAACCCGGCAGCGAGCTTGCCGAGCAGAACCTGCCCGAACACGGCAGGCACATTAACCCGCAACCGACCACGCGGCTGCGCACGACCGTCGCGTAAAAGCTCGGCCACTCGGCGATGTCAGCAAGCGGACCCGACGTTCGCGTAAAGAGGAGCTCCCCCTCCTCTGTCAGGTGGACCGACCGCGAACCGCGGTCGAACAGCCGCACGCCCAAGCTTGCCTCCAACTCCATGACCTTGCGTGAAAGGCTGGCTTTGGGCCGACCGCTGGCGCGGCTGGCCTGCGTAACACCGCCGTTCGCGGCTACCAGGACGAAGTCGGACAAAGCTTCCAGATCCATCGTTCCACCCGTGGGACGAAAGGTCTCAAATAAGCGGGTCAAGATTTCGAAAGCAAGGGCCAAGTTGGTTGTGAACGAAGAACTGAGTCGGAATTGGCCGGCGAAATGAAACGGAGCCGGCAATGACGATTCTTGTTACAGGTGCCTCGGGCACGATTGGCTCTCACCTCCTTGAGCAACTCTCCGGCGAGGACGTTACCGTTCACGCCCTGACACGCGATCCAGACAAGGCCAAGTTTCCGGACGGCGTCGTGCCGGTGCGCGGCGATATGCTCGATGTCAACTCAATGCGGAGCGCGCTGGCGGGGACGAGCACGCTATTCCTGCTCAACGCCGTCACAGCCGACGAGCTGTCCCAGGCGCTCCTGACGCTTAATTTGGCACGCGAAGCCGGAGTGGAGCGCGTCGTCTACTTCTCAGTGTTCCAAGGAAAGGAGCTCACCAACGTCCCGCACTTCGCGGCGAAGTATACCGTCGAGCAGATGATCGAGCAGTACGACATCCGGGCGACGATCCTGCGCCCTAACTGCTTCATGCAAAACGACGTCTGGTTCAAGGACGCGCTGCTCGGTGGCGGCGTCTATCCCTTTCCTATCGGCGACAAAGGCGTGTCGATGGTTGACGCGCGGGACGTCGCGGAGATCGCCGCTGGCGCGATTCTCCAGCGAGAACGCGCGAACGACCCGCTACCCCATCAGATCATCAACGTCGTCGGGCCGGACCTTTTAACGGGCGCAACCAACGCAGCGATCTGGTCCGAGCTCTTGGACAGGCCGGTGCGCTACAGTGGCGATGCTACCGCGCCGTTCGAGCAGACAATGAGGCAGTTCGGCCCGAGCTACGCGGCCATGGACCTTCGGCTCATGCTCGACCGCTTCGTGAAGGAGGGAATGCGCGCAACCTCGGCCGACGTCCAGGAGATGACGAGCCTGCTCGGCCGCGCGCCGCGATCCTACACCGACTTCGCAAGTGAAACTCTCACGCTGTGGCATGCCTGACCAGCTCCGGCGCTATCCCGACATCACGAGAAGAGGAGAAAAGTGATGGCCTCGTACAATTCCACGGACTCAGCACCCATCCAAGCCAAACTCGGCCTTGCCGGTAAAGTCGGTGCCGGACTGTTCGCGCTTTGGGGCCTGCTGCACCTGTGGGTCGGCTACGAGGGCATCCGCCTGTACTTCGCGAGCCCCGCCAAGGAACAGTGGCGCATGTTTATCGGCGGCAGCAAGGCGCCGTTCGACGCCTTCGCTTTCCCGACCGATCCAGTCACCGCGCACGTCCACGCCAATCTTATCTTGAACTTCTGCTGCGACGTCGCCGGTTTCGGCTTACTCGGCATTCTTATCTGCTGGCTGCTGTTCACGCGGGCCTCTTGGATTGCCTATCTGATGGGCCTGATCCTGGTCGGCATCTGCGACATGAGCTTCACCTTCCTGCAGATGACGTCCGGAATCATCCAGCTCAACGTACCGACCGTCAGCGGGCCGGTCATCTGGCTCTTCGCTGTCATCATCACGCCTTTCGGCATGCCGACGTCGCTCAAGAGCTTCCTCCGAGAGACGATCTAGTCGCCGCTGCCAGACGGGAGCGTAGTGCAGTGACACAATCATCGCCGCTGCTTCAGGGGGGACGCGACAAGACCCCGAGCAGTGGTGGTCCATTGCCATCATCTTAAGGAGAGTATTATGGCCGATTACTTCAAACCTGGTACGTCTGCTCTGATCCTGATAGACTTCCAGGTGGGCACGAACCAGCTAATCAAGACACAGGACCCCAAGCTGACCACTCGCAACGCGGTCGCATTGGTGAAGGTGGCCAAGATTCTCGGCATCCCCGTGGTGCTTACGACGAGCGTCGAGGAGCAACAGCAGGGCCCGGTGTCGCCCGAGTTGCGGGATGCGGCGCCTGAGGCGTACGAGGCCAGGATCAAGCGAACCGGGATCGTCAACGCTTGGGAGGACCCCGACTTCAAGCGGGCGGTCGAGGCGACCGGCCGGCGACAACTCCTGATGGGCGGCGTCACTACCGACATCTGTTTGGTCTACCCCGCGATCAGCGCGGGTCGGGAAGGGTACGATGTTCAGGCGGTGATGGACGCCGCTGGCTCGCCGTTCGAAACATCGGAGGAAATGGCGCGCCGCCGGATGCAGCAAGAGGGAGTCGTCCTGACGGCGACTAATACTGCCATCGCCGAGCTCGCGAACGACTGGAGTACCCCCACTTCCCAGCAGATCATGTCGATCCTCTTTGGCCTCTTACCGAATATTAGTGCGGCCGCACTCTCATAGAGAAAATTACTAGCTGGCCGATTGGCACCGACATCAATGGAGGGATAGCAATGTCGCATGATAAAGTAGTTGTTGTGGCGGGCGCAGGACCGGGAAACGGCGCGGCGCTGGCGCGGCGCTTCGCCGCGGAAGGACATCGGGTGGCGATGATCTCCCGCGATCAGGCGCACGCCGACGCGCTCACGGTAGAGATCGATGGCGCACGTGGCTACGCCTGCGACGTCGGCGACACTGCATCAGTTAGCGCGGCGTTTGCCGCCATTCGGACCGATCTCGGCGACATAGACGTTCTGCTCTACAATGCCGGATCGGGTGCGTTCGGAGACGTGGAGACGATCACAGCAGACCAGTTCGAGCAGGCATGGCGGGTGAACGCCCTCGGCTCCTTTCTCTGCTCGCGCGAGGTCATTCCCGCCATGAAGGCACGGGGAGAGGGCAGCATCGTTTTCATCGGGGCAACTGCCTCGCGGCGCGGCGGCAAGATGACAGCTGCCTTTGCGCCTGCAAAGGCAGCCCAGCGGAGCCTGGCGGAATCCATGGCCCGGTCCTTGTGGCCGGCCGGCATCCATGTCGCGCTCGTCGTGGTCGACGGGGTCGTTGACTTGGAGCAGACCCGAGCGAAGATGCCGGGCAAGCCAGACGAGTTCTTCGTCGATCCCGCCGGCGTCGCTGAGATCGCGTGGCAGCTCACACGGCAGTCCCACCGGGCCTGGAGCTTTGAGGTAGAGGCGCGGCCGCTCGGAGAGGCCTGGTAGACTGAGGTCGCATGACCAGCTCAGTTAGCAGCCTCGATGTTGCGGTTTCGCTTAGCTGTGTCCGCTTGGTCGCGGCTTACGCGATCCAACGTCTCGGCAAGTACGATATCGAACTTGCTGCGCTGTGCGTCCTGTAGGAGCAACCGAATGCCGGGCCGCAGGACCACGCTCGCCCCGGAAATCGCAGCGTCCTGATACGTGCCGACGACATTCCAGTGTTCGCGCTGGGCGTGCTCGCGACAAACCAGAAACTGGTCTTCGATCGACGCCGCGCTCTGGCTGTCGGAGGAATAGCGGGCATAGAGCGCGACGCGGACCATGGCGGGCATCAACCGGTGCTCCAGGCATTGACGTCATGAAGACCAAGGGTATCAAAATCCGAAACGTTGCGCGTGACAAGGGTCAGATCATGCCGCTGGGCCGTCGCGGCGATGAAGGCATCCACGGAAGGATCGCCCCGATAATGCTCTATTGCTCTTAAGAGAGCACCAAACTCAATCGGGTCCATAATGGCAGCGAAGTGCTTGATTTTCGGCGAAACCAACGCCCCTTGAAGAAGTTGCGCCGGGTCGCGCTCCGCCCGCGCTGTCGCCGCCGCATAACGGAAAACCTGTCCTGCGAAAGCGTGCTTTCTAAGTTAGTGGAGCAGCTCCTGGGGGGTTAATCTCCGCCACGGGCCTCCTGCCAAAATCCTTCCCGAGCAGCTTCAACAGCCAGCGTTGCGTGTCCAGCGTCGTGGCCGACCGTCCTTCTCGCGCTTTTTTCTCGATCAACTCCCCAGCCACGAGAGCAAAAGTATTCCCCGCGCGGATGGTGGCCTCGATCCGGGCTTGCCGCTTGGCAGCGCTCGGGTCGACCGCCTGGCCCACCTGCTTGCGTGCCACATCCCGAGCGGCACGAGCTTCGGCAAGCTTAATGTCGGGATATGCCCCCAATACCAGCTTACGCTCGACACCGTTTATCCGGTACTTGACGCGCCAAAGTTTGCTTCCCCCGGGATTGACGAGGAGATACAGCCCCTGAGAATCGGCCACCTTATACGGCTTGTCCTTGGGTTTGGCGTTGCGGATCGCCATGTCGGTCAGCGCCGGGCGGGCGTTGGTGGAGCTAAGCGGAATCGAACCGCTGACCTCCTGCATGCCATGCAGGCGCTCTACCAATTGAGCTATAGCCCCTTAACCGTGGCGGCATATAGACCGGGGTTTTGTGCCAGATCAAGGGGTGGCGAACGCCCATGTTTATGGTAAGTCTCCAGCCGCGCCGGATTAGCACAGTGGTAGTGCAGCGGTTTTGTAAACCGAAGGTCGCGGGTTCAAATCCTGCATCCGGCACCAATCTGCTTGATAATCAAAAAACATGCCTAGATTAGATGCCGGTTCGGCGTAGCGCCGGAATTAGAGGAAACGCGCATGAAAAGCTTTGCAGGCATAGCCGTCGCGGTTACGGTTTTTACTGGGTTTTCGGGTATTGCGATGGCAGCGCCCCCCGTCACCCATGTGCGAGGGACGATCACCTCCGTCACCGGCAGTAAATTGACGATCAAATCCTATACCGGCCAGCCGATCGGCCTGACGCTCGGCCAGGACACAAAATACGCTTGGGTTACGAAGTCGAGCCTGTCCGACATAAAATCCGGCGACTTCATCGGCACTGCCGCAACCGGGCCAACGAATGGTTTGAAGGCGCTGGAAGTCGTAATTTTCCCCGCTTCGATGCGCGGCACCGGCGAGGGACATTACGACTGGAGCATGCCAGCCGCCGTCGCGAATGCCGACCAAGGCGGTAACGCGGGGCCGGTCCAAGGCAGCATGACCAACGGCACCGTCGGCACAGTGGCAAGCGCCGCGCCCGCCATGCACAGCAGCATGACAAACGGCACGGTTACAAGCAAAGCCGGCGGTACGACGCTTACTGTTTCATACAACAATGGCAAAACGGTTCAGGTTATGGTGCCACCTGGCGCGCCGGTGGTGAAGTTCGATCCCGCGGGTAAATCCGTGCTCACAACTGGCGCCAAGGTTTTCGCAGCGGTCGGCAGCGGCGGCAATACGAAATTTGTCGCGGTTGGCAGGAATGGCCTGACACCGCCGATGTGAGAAATCCATCGCGGATTCAAATCAGTATGGCCTGCTCCCTGTCCTCGGGCACCGGGGCTGACTTGGAGAAAATCGCTTTATTATGGCGTGACAGCCATTTGCGCACCGGCTCGTCGTAGAAATTAAACGCCACAAAGGTGAAACCGATATAGACCGCGACCGCCAGCGCGAGGATCGGCAGGGCCATGGCGCCGTGCAGATGAAAATGCGCTGGCAACCCCCGGATATGCGTCCATATTCCGCCCTGCAAAATATAAATCGGGTAGGATAGCTGCTTGCCCATCCGGCACAAAAACGCCATTCGGCCGGCGACGGCATTCGTTCCGCAAGCGATGATGAGAGGAAACGCCAGCATCACCGCGCCGAGATCGTAAAGCCACCAGAAGGTAAACCCGCGCGGTATGGCAAACAGGCAGAGAAGCACCGCGCACAGTACCGGCATGGATGATTTGATCTTCCGAAGCGCGCCGGCTTTGCGGATTCTGTAGAGCGCAACACCGGTAAAGAACGCGAAGCCCGCGCGTGGTAGGCCGCCCCAGGCATTTGGCCAAGAGAACCCAACGCCCAGGCTCCCGTGTAAATAGGCGGTGCTTATCAACCCCGCGGCGCAACCAAAAATGACCAACGCGAGCAGCCGGTTGCTCAACCGCCGCACGATCAACGCGAAAACGAAATTCGCAACCAGCTCCCAACTCAATGTCCAGCTTGGCGAGTTCAGGGGCAAAACATTCTGTCCATCGCTCAATGCGCCATACGGCGTCGGCAGGAGAATCAGCGAGGCCAAAGCCAGCAACAGAAGTTTTTCGTGATGATAGGCATGGGAGAACCCCAGCACGCCGATGGCAACGCCAAGAATCAACAGCGGATACAGCCGGATGAACCGCAACCGCATGAACGCGCCCAGAGTCATTTCCCCGCGCAAGCGGTCCTCGTAAGCGGAGGCGATAACGAAGCCGCTGAGCATAAAGAAGAAATCGACCGCCAGGTAGGCGTGCGGCACCAGCCATGGGCAGCTCGTCTCGGAAACATGAGCGAATAATACGGTCAACGCACCAACCACGCGCAGCCCGTCCAGCACCGCGAATTTATGTTCCCGCACAGCCATTTATAAAACAGTCCCATCCCGGCGCGCGAAACCATCCGCAGCAATGTTTGTGAAAGAGTTGGCGCGCCGCGGGTGTTTGCGACGGATAATGCGTTCCAGCAAGTGGCGGCAGACGGAGAAAAACCTCGCCAGCGGCTGCCGGTCCGGCCATCCTGGCCGCAGCATCTCCGCCATGAGCCTGGGCTCGTCCCATGGCACATCCTGAAACGCCCCGGACAAAGCGGCGTGGTTACGGCCCAACCCCCAGGAGCCCGGAAAATACGCGACAACGCCGCCAGGCTGCACAGTCTCCGGTGGGAGAAATGGCTTGCCGGTATAAGCCTGCGCCGCGGCGCCGATCAGATCCCTTCCGCCAGCGCCGCGGATATTCGTAAGCGGGGTCAGCCGCGGGTTCAACTCGATCAATAGAGCACGCTCCGTGACATCTTCGATGATGAAGTCCAAACCATAGAATCCAGTCAGGCCTAATTCGCTTGCGAGCGCGACAGCGGCCTTGCGAAAGTCTTCCCGCTCTATAACCCGCGCCACAAGGGTCGCGCCATTCGCGCCCTCGCTGACCATGGTTTCCGCCATGGTCGCGGCAAGCACCTCGCCATTCTGGCAGAAAATTGCGAGATCGCCTCGCCGCCCCTGCACCCATGCCTGGACGCTCACTTCCGGTTTGCGGCGGCACAGCCAGTCCGCCATCCAGTAAGGGTCGCGGTTGACCAGCAGATGTTTAAGCGCAGGCAGTAACTTGGGATGCGACCGGAGATGCCGGTAAGCCGCAAGCGCCTCCTGTTTCGTTTGCGCGATGCGGACGCCAAGGCCGCTCCACGAACCCGAAATCTTTACCACCCAAGGCCCGGGCACTGCGTGCATCCACGCTTCCAGGTCACGCTCATTTGAAATAGTCCCTCCATCCGGCACCGGAATATTCAACCCAGCCGCCAGCTGCATCAGCCGGACGCGCGATACCAACGCCGGATATGGCGCGTTCGGACCTATCGAGCGTTGCACCAGGCTTCGCTCCGCCGCCGATCCTTCCTCGTATAATCGATGCAAAATCGTGGCGGCGCGATCATCTCCCGGCACAACAACGGACGGCGCAAAATGCGCGATAGCGGCGCTTAAGGCTGCGACCGGCCTGCGCCAGTTTTGCTGAAAAACTCTAACACCGCCAAGGCCAATGACCGGATGCCCGTTTGGGCACAAAACCGCCACGCGGCAGCCGGCCTTTTGCAAAAGCTGTAAAAACCGGGCGGAGGTTGACCACCAGCATGTCGTTACGAGAAGGATAGAAGGCGTTCCCTCATCCTCCCCAACATTTTCCGGGACGGTTTTCAGGTCAGCCATTGCGTGAAACAGCGTTCAAATAATTACTGCCGAAAACCCGGCATCTCCATGCTAATCTGGGCAGAATAAAATAAAATAAATCTTCAAATATCATCTATTTAGACAAACCAGCTAATATCGCGACGGAAGATTGGCAATCCCCTGAAAGCATGAGCGCGTTTCCCCGAAAAAAAGACAACAATATTCAGAACAGTTTACGGTAAAAACACACGAAAATGGCAACATTAAAAATTTTTATGCTCACGCTTATTCATAAAGCCGTTTTTCTTCTTACGTTTAGTTTAATTGTAGCCGTGTTTTATGCAGGGAGTGCGTGTTGGAAGACGTTGTCATCATCGGAGCTGGCCCTTACGGGTTATCGATTGCTGCCCATCTCGCTAAGGCTGGTTTGAAAACCCGCGTATTCGGTACGCCCATGCAGACATGGCGGCAGAACATGCCGCAAGGGATGCGGTTGAAATCCGAAGGCTTCGCTTCCACGCTTTACGATCCTGCGGGCGAATACCCCATCGCCAAGTTTTGTCAGGAGAATGGAATTCCGTATCAGGACGTTGACCTGCCGGTGAAGCGCCAGACCTTTGCCGATTACGGAATGGAATTCGCCCGGCGCTATGTTCCGGGGCTGGAAGACCGCACGGTGACAGGCGTGCACCAGAACAAAGATGGATTTGAAATTTCCCTCCAGGATGGCGAGACGGTCCGCGCACGCAAGGTCGTGGCGGCCGTAGGCATTACGCATTATGCCTATCTGGCGCCCGGTTTCGCGGATCTGCCGCCGGGTATTTGCTCGCATTCCTCGCAGCATCACGACCTTTCCGCCTTTGCCGGAAAAACCGTGGCGGTTGTCGGCGCCGGCGCTTCGGCGACGGATTGCGCCGCGCTGCTGTCCGAGGCAGGGGCGACAACGCATCTGTTCACGCGAAGGCCGCATATCGACTTCCATGCCCCGCCACGCAAACGGGGCTTGAAAGACCATCTCCGCGCGCCGCGCACCACTATCGGGCCGGGGTGGAAATCTGTTTTATGCACCCAGGCGCCGCTGGTGTTCCATGCCATGCCGGAGGGTTTCCGGGTCGATGCCACGCGCCGGTATCTTGGCCCCTCCGCCTGCTGGTTCGTGCACCAACAGATCGAAAAGGCGGTGACGGTACACACGACCGCGAGCGTTACCGGCGTTGAGCAGAAAAACGGCAAAGCCGTGCTGCAACTTTCCGGAACAGATATTTCCTCGCTGGAGGTCGATCACATCATTGCCGCGACGGGGTATAAGCCCGATGTTTCACGCTTGCCATTTTTGGATACGGCGATGCGCGGCAGGCTTCGCACGGAAGCTGGCACGCCGGCGCTCTCCCGGCATTTCGAATCCACTGTTCCCGGGCTGTTTTTTGCCGGCCCTTCGGCGGCGAATGCCTTCGGCCCGTTGATGCGCTTTGCCTGCGGCGCGCAATTCGCCTCCCGGCGGCTGACGCAAAGGTTGCGATAGCCCCGCTGCCCAGGTAGCGGTGGCGGATGATCATCTCCGCCCCCCGCTTATTTCTGGATGGCGATTTCACCGGCCCAGGCGCGGTGGTTCTGCGCGATGGCCGCATCACCGAGGTTCTGCGCGGGCCAGTGCAAGCCGATATCCGGCTGGAGCACGGGTTTTTAAGCCCCGGGCTGATCGACCTGCACAACAATGGCGCGTTCGGCATGGATTGCGCGACCGCCAGCCCGGCGGAGTGGGACCGCTTTATCGCGGAGCTTGGGGCGCGCGGCGTCACTTCCGTTCTGCCCACGGTTATCACGGCTCCCATGGCAGCGCTTCACAAAGCAGCCGGGCGTGTGGCGGACGCGATGGCGCGGCACGGGGCGATTTTGGGGCTGCATCTGGAAGGGCCGTTTCTAGCACACGCCAAACGCGGCGCGCATAACGCGGCGTGGTTGCAGGCGCCGGACGCGGAGGCATTGCTCACAGGCAGAATGCGCGAGGTGCTGCGGATCGTCACGCTGGCGCCGGAACTCCCCGGCGCGCTGGAGGCCATTGCGACGCTGGCGGCGGCGGGGGTTACGGTCTCGCTGGGCCATACCGATGCCACGGCGAAACAGATGCTGGCCGGGGTGGATGCCGGGGCGCGCATGGCAACACATGTGTTCAACGCGCAATCTGCCTTGGGGGCCCGCGCTCCCGGCGCGCCGGGCGTGGCGTTGAGCGATGCGCGCCTGTTCCCCTGCCTCATCGCCGATGGCGTGCATGTGGACCCCATGCTGCTGAAGCTGGCGTTCGTTGCCTGCCCGCGCGCGGTTGCGGTGACGGATTCCATCGTCATCGCCGGGCTGGCTGAAGGAGACGCGCTGGAGTTCGGCGGGGATAGGGTGCGGCTGGATGCGCGCGGCGTTGGCTTGCGGGCGGATGGCACGATCGCCGGTGCGGGGATTACGCTGGATGAGGGCGTGCGCCGGTTGATCACCTTCGGCGTGCCGCCGGAGGTGGCGTTCGCCGCCGCGACGCTGCGCCCGGCTGAGGCACTGGGGCTCAAGGATAGGGGGCGGATTGCCCCCGGCGCGCGGGCGGACCTCGTGTGGTGGGGCGACGACTACCAGCTGCGGCAGGTATGGGCGGCGGGGGTTACGCGCACCGAGCGCCGGAGAACACGCGGCACGGAGGCGGCGCGAGGCGAGCTGGCCGATCTGGATGAACGCGCCACGCTGGAGATCGTGAAGGTGTTTCTCGCCCAGGAGGCCGCGGCGCAACGGGCGCTCGCCGCCGCTGCGCCAGCCCTGGGCCATCTGGCCGATGCGGTGGCGGCAAAGCTGCAAGCCGGAGGGCGGTTGTTTTATGCGGGCGCTGGAACCTCCGGCCGGCTTGGACTGCTGGACGCGGTGGAATGCGGCCCTACCTTCGGCATCCCCGATGGGCTGATTGTTCCTATCCTCGCGGGCGGCCCAAGTGCGTTTATTAGCGCCGCCGAGGGGGCGGAGGATGACGAGCAAGCCGCTGCCGCCGCGTTGCAGGCGCATGGGTTTGGTGCGGGCGACGCGCTGGTGGGCATCGCCGCATCCGGCTCCACGCCTTTCACTTTGGCCGCGATAAACCATGCCAATGGCCTGGGCGCGTTAAGCGGCGCGATTGTAAACAACCCGGATTGCGCGATGGCGGAGGCGGCGCAGATCGCCGTGCGAATCGCCTCCGGCCCGGAAGTGATTGCAGGCTCTACCCGGCTTTCCGCCGGAAGCGCGCAGAAAATCGCGCTCAATATCCTATCCTCCACCGTGATGATCCGGCTCGGCAAGACCTTCGGTCCGTATATGGTGGATATGCGCGCCACCAACGCGAAGCTGCGCCGCCGTGCGATAAACATGACCGCCGCGATTGCCTGCGTTGATGACGAAGCCGCCCGCCTTGCGCTGGAGGCTTGCGATATGCATGTAAAGATCGCTGCGTTGATGCTTCTGCGTGGAATTTCCGCTTCGGCGGCGGCCCAAAAGCTCAGCGCGGCGCAAGGCTCTTTACGGCGGGCGCTCAATCGGGCGTAATCGGCTCTGGGTGGAGGGAAATGGCCAGCAGGCTTGTCAGCATCGCGAGGGCGGTCGATGATTTCATCATAGACCGGGCATTGCAGCCGGGGGTGAATGCCGCTGCATGGTATGCGGGGATTCCGCTTTACACCATGGCGCGGGTGAGCCTGGTACTCGGCGCTGGCGTTGGCCTGATCTGGCTGCATCGGTTCGACAAATTTCCCAGCGCGGATTTCTACCAGGACGTGCTTTGCCTCGGGATCATGGTGATTGCGACCTTTATGCAGATCCGCGGGCATGAGGCGCGGGAGCCCAAGGCACAGGCGCTGATGCCCGCCGCGCGGCTGACCGGGCTGCTGTGGCGCTCGGCCTGGCTGCTCGACCTCGCGGTGTTCCCGTGCCAGTGGCCCGTGGAGCGCCATGGCGAGCTGACCTTGAACTTCATGTGGACCGTGCTGGTGGTCGCACCTTACTGGATTATCTGCTGCCGCCGCCTGCCGCCGCCTGCCCGCCGCCGGGTAGGGGTATTCATCCCGGCGACGATTCCGATAAGGTAATTTTCTAACATTGAGTTAGGTGTTCCACGTGAAACACCCCCATGTTATCCACAAGCTATATGATTGAAAAAGGCTCGTTTGGAAAACTTATCCCCGATGTTAACAGGAGTTTGTTGCGATTAAATAACAATGCTTGCATAGGGGCTGTGCAAGAGGTTTTGTAAAAAAGATGGATTGCTTCGGCGCTACGCGCCTCGCAATTAAGATTGAGCTAGAGACCGGAGGCCATGGCGATGTAGTTCACGGACATCTCGCGTGAGATGCGGAATTTGGCGCTAAGCGGAGAGAAAGATAGCCCGGCGGTATCGGCCAGACGCAGCCCGGCGGCTCGGCAATGGCTCCCAAGCTCCGCGGGCGTGATGAACTGCCGCCATTCATGCGTGCCGATGGGCAGCAGCCGGAGCAGATATTCCGCGCCGATTTTCGCGACGAGATAAGATTGCGGCGTGCGGTTGAGCGTTGAAATGAACAACATACCCCCCGGCTCTAGCATCCCGGCCAGGAGCTTAAGAAAAGCCGCCGGATCGGCGACGTGTTCGATGACTTCCAGCGCCGTGATGACCGGGAATTTTTGCCCCTCTGCCGCCAATGCCTCAGCGGTGCCAATGCGGTAGGTCAGGCTTAGCCCCTGCCCCGCCGCATGGGCCTGTGCGGCGGCGATCACATCCCCGCCAGCGTCCAGGCCCAGAACATCGGCGCCCGCTTTCGCCAGAGCCTCCGACAGCAGCCCGGCGCCGCAGCCCACATCCAGCACCCGCACCCCCACCGTGCCGAATTTGCGCCGGATTCGCTCGGCCACCCAGGCGGCGCGCACCGGATTCATCATATGCAGCGGCTTCATCGGGCCGGAGGCATCCCACCACCTTGCCGCCAGCGCATCGAACCGGGCGATTTCCTCTGGCCTGACCGAACCGCTTTGCATTTGCCTCACCCCCCGCTGGCCGTTATGTGACGTTCCGGCTGGTTTCCACAAGGGTTCGACTGATGGTGCGTATCGTGATGAAATTCGGGGGCACTTCGGTCGCTGACCTGGACCGTATCCGCAATGTAGCGGCGCGGGTGAAGGCGCAGGTGGACCAAGGCCATCAGGTTGCCGTGGTGGTCTCCGCCATGGCGGGCACGACCAACCAGCTTGTCGAGTGGTGCCAAAAGCTTTCACCCTTATTCGACGCGCGGGAATACGACGCGGTGGTAGCAACCGGCGAGCAGGTGACGGCGGGGCTGGTGGCCATCGCGCTACAGAATATCGGCGTTGAGGCACGGAGTTGGATGGGCTGGCAGATTGCGGTGGAAACCGATGGTCAGCACGGCAAGGCGCGGATCAATTCGATCGAGGGCGATGAGTTGATAGAGCGGATGGGCCAGGGGCAGATCCCGGTCATCGCCGGATTTCAGGGAATTGGGCCGGATAACCGCGTGACCACGCTGGGGCGCGGCGGCTCGGACACCTCCGCTGTAGCCTTGGCGGCGGCGCTGAAGGCCGACCAATGCGATATATATACGGATGTGGACGGGATTTACACGACCGACCCGCGCATTGTGCCCAACGCGCGCAAGCTCGCGAAGATTACCTATGAGGAGATGCTGGAGCTTGCCTCCGTTGGGGCGAAAGTGTTGCAGACCCGCTCGGTGGAGCTGGCAATGAAGGAGCGCGTGCGAGTGCAGGTGCTCTCCAGCTTTTCCGATGCGCCCGGAACCTTGGTTGTTGATGAGGATGAAGTCGTGGAACAGGAAATTGTAGCGGGGATCGCATATTCACGCGATGAGGCGAAGATAACGGTGCGCCGGGTGCCGGACCGGCCCGGCATTGCCGCCGCCATATTCGTGCCACTGTCGGAAGCCCATATCAATGTCGATATGATCGTGCAGAACGTGGCCGAGGATGGGACGACAGACATGACCTTCACCGTGGGCAAGGCGGATTTTCCGCGCGCGACCGCGGTGCTGGAGACTGCGCGGGCCGGCATCGGCTTTGCCGAGATAACGACCGACCAGAATGTTGCGAAGCTCTCCGTGGTGGGTGTGGGAATGCGGAGCCATGCCGGAGTCGCGGGGACGATGTTTCGCACCCTGGCCGAGCGGGGGATCAATATTCAGGTGATTTCCACCAGCGAGATAAAGGTGAGCGTTCTGGTAGCGGCGGAATATACGGAGCTTGCGGTGCGCGCCTTGCACACGGCGTATCAGCTCGATGCTTAATCCCACCCCGCCCGCTGAATCCGAATTCGCCGCGCTGCAAGCCAGGGGGGCGGCGTTCCTTGGCACGGAAATGGCCATACTCGGCGGCGCGATGAGCTGGGTCTCCGAGCGGCATCTGGTCTCGGCCATTTCCAACGCCGGGGGCTTCGGCGTGATAGCCTGCGGCGCGATGCCGCCTGCCTTGCTGGAGGCTGAGATCGCCGCGACGCAGGCGCTGACCAAAAAGCCGTTCGGCGTGAACCTGATTACCATGCACCCGCAGCTGGATGAGCTCATCCAGATATGTCTGAAGGCGAAGGTTGGGCATATCGTGCTGGCCGGGGGCATTCCACCCGGCCCCGCCGTGCGCGCGGTGAAGGATAGCGGTGCGAAGCTCATCGCTTTCGCCCCCGCGCTGGTGCTGGCGAAACGCTTCGTGAAGTCCGGCGTCGACGCGCTGATTATTGAGGGTTCAGAGGCGGGTGGCCATATCGGCCCGGTCTCCCTCACCGTGCTGGCGCAGGAAATTCTGCCGCATATTCGCGACGTGCCGGTGTTTGTCGCGGGCGGCCTCGGGCGCGGCGAGGCAATTCTAGGGTATTTGGAAATGGGCGCCTCCGGGGCGCAGCTCGGCACACGCTTTGCGGCCTCGGCTGAAAGCATCGCGCATGAAAATTTCAAGAAAGCTTTTGTGCGTGCGAATGCGCGGGATGCCATCCCCTCGATCCAGCTCGACGAGCGCTTCCCCGTTATCCCCGTGCGCGGGCTGGTGAACGACGGCACCAAGCGGTTCCTGGCGCATCAGGCGGAGGTGATGGCGAAGTTCCAATCCGGCGCGCTCGACAAGACCGCAGCGCAGCTTTCCATCGAGCATTTCTGGGCGGGCGCGCTCAGGCGGGCGGTGATCGACGGCGATGTGGAGAACGGCTCGGTAATGGCGGGGCAGTCGGTCGGCATGGTGAACGCCGTGCAGCCGGTGGCCGAAATTCTGGCGGAGCTGAAAGCGCAGGCGATTGCCGCACTGGTGGCGCGTGGCCAGAGGAACTGACGCCACCCCCCGCCGCAGCAGAAAAGCAAAGATCGCCGATGCGCGAGGGCTGTTTGCGCGGTTAAGGCAGGCGCTTGCCTCCGGCGCCGCGGGCCTGGCGGACATTGCCCAGCTCGTGGCGGAAGACCTACCCGCCGATGCCAGCGTGATTTACGTGATTCGCCCCGGCGAGGTGCTGGAGCTTGCCGCCACGCATGGGCTGAACGTGACCGCCGTGGGCCGCGTGCGGCTGCGCCTGGGCGAGGGCATTATCGGCATGGTGGCATCCTCCGGCGATGCACTGAACCTGGCCGACGCACAAAACCACCCGCGCTATGTCTATCGCCCGGAGCTAGACGAGGAGCCGTTTGCCTCGATTTTGGCGATGCCGGTGAAGCGCGCCGGACGGATTCTGGGCGTGCTGGGCGTGATGTCCCGCCAGGCCAGGGTGTTTGCCGGGGTTGAGGCCGAGGCGATTGCGACGGTGGCGATGCTGCTGGCCGAGATTCTAGCGGGCGCCGGGGCAACCGACCTGCCGGAAGAGGGATTTTCCGGCAGCCTGCCGAGGCGCTACGCCGGGCATGTGCTTTCCCCCGGCATCATGCAAGGGCAGATCATCACGCACGGCGCGGCGGCGCCGATCGCCCGGCTGCTGACCGACAACCCCGCCGCCGAACTCGCCCGGCTGGAACAGGCGATTGATATCGCCAATAGAACGCTGGATGGACTGATCGCCGCCTCGCTGCCAGGCGGCAAGGCGCCGCGCGACGTGCTGGAGGCGTACCGGATGGTGGCGCAGTCCGACGGCTGGCTGACCCAGGTGCGGCTTGCGATAAACGACGGGCTGACCGCCGAGACGGCGGTCGATAAGGTGGCGCGGAACCTTCGGGAGCGGATGCGGCGCATCGCGGACCCTTATTTGCGCGAGCGCCTCGCGGATATTGAGGACATGACTGGGCGGCTGATGGTGGCCCTGGGCGGCATGGCGCCGAAGCCCGAGCGCGCGGATGGGTTTTTGCTGCTGGTGCGGCGGCTGGGGCCCGCGGATTTGCTGGACTGGCATTCGCGCGGGATTGGCGGCGTGGCGATCGAGGAAGCCAGCCCCTCCGGCCATGCGGCCATTTTGGCGCGCGCTTTGGGCATTCCGGCGCTGGCGGTGGACCGGGGTGCGGTGGAAGCGGCGCATATCGGCGACGACGCATTGCTGGACGCCGAAGGCGGCACGCTGATCCTGCGCCCGGAGCGCGACGTGATTCAGGTATATGACCGTGCGCTGGCGGCCCGCACTATCCGGGCGGCGGCGATGGCCGCGTACCGGGATGTGCCCGCGGTGACGCGCGACGGTACCGAGCTATGCCTGATGCTGAATGTTGGCCTGGCGCTGGAACTGGACCAGATGGAGCGCACCGGGGCAGATGGCATCGGGCTGTACCGCACTGAAATTGCAGCATTGGCGGCGGGCGGCATCCCGGATGTCGCGGGCCAGGCGGCGGAATATGGCAGGGTGCTGGACCGCGCGGGGGGTAAGCGCGTGCAGTTCCGCACGCTGGACCTGGGCGCGGACAAGCTGCTGCCCGGCGAGGCGGCGCTGGGCCAGGAAAACCCGGCGATGGGCTGGCGAAGCTTGCGCGTGGGGCTGGACCGGCCGGCGATTTTACGCCGCCAGCTGCGCGCGTTGCTAATCGGCGCGCAGGGCCGCGCGCTTTCCATCATGTTCCCCATGGTGGCGACGGTGGAGGAGTTCCGCGCTGCACGGGATTTGCTGGAGGCCGAGGCCGCGCGGGTTCGGCCGGCGCCGGAGCGGCTGGAGGCGGGCACGATGATCGAGGTGCCGTCGCTGCTATTTCAGTTGCCCGGCCTGCTGGCGGAGGCGGATTTCGTCTCGGTTGGGACCAACGACCTTATGCAGTTTTTGTTCGCGGCGGACCGTGGCACGCCGGAACTGGCCGGGCGCTACGACACGCTGAGCGCACCAGTGCTGGAAATGCTGGAGATGCTGGTGAATGCGTGCGGGAATGCGGGCGTGCCGCTCTCGGTTTGCGGGGAGGCTGCAGGCAGGCCGCTGGATGCTCTGGCCTTTGCTGCCATCGGCGTGACCACGCTCTCCATGTCCGGCAATGCGATTCTGCCGGTGAAGGCGCTGCTGGTGGAGACGGATTTGAACGCGCTACGCCCGATATTGCGGGAGCTGCGCCGAGCGGGTGCGGCGGGCGGGAGCATACGCGAGCCGCTGGCCGCCTGGGCGCGGGAGCATGGGCTGCCCGTGTAGCGCGCGCGGCAAAGGCGGTATAGAAACAGATGCAGATGCAAGACGATGCCACGCCCGCCATGATGGAGGCCCACCAGCCGCAGAGCGCCGCGCAGGTAGGCGGCGGCCTGCGCGCGGTGCGCGAGCAGCTGGGATGGAAGCTGCCGGATGTTGCGGAGGGGTTGAGAATTCGCCTGGTTTATCTGGAAGCGATTGAGCGCGGGGAGTTGAGCGCCCTGCCCGGCCCGGCTTACCAGACCGGGTTTGTACGCTCTTACGCGCAGGCGCTGGGGCTGGACCCGGATGAGATATTGCGCCGCTTCCGCGCCGAGGGTGGCATGGGCAATACGCCCAAGGCCGAGCTGAGTTTTCTGGCCCCGGTGCCGGACCGCGCCGTGCCTGCCGGGGCAACGGTGCTGGTTTGCGTGGTGCTGGTGCTGGTGGGCTATGGGCTGTGGTACCGCCATAGCGCGCATGAGCGGCATTTGGCGCAGGCCGTGCCGAGCGTGCCGGCGGAACTCGCCCCGCTGGCGCTGCCGCCGAAGCCGGTGACGCCGCCCGCGCCGAAGCCAGTGGCCAAGCCGGTTGCTGTGCCGGCGCCGAAGCCAGTGGTGGTGTCCCCCGTGCCCGTTGCTGCGCCCGCGCCCGCCCCCGCGCCTGCTCCAGTTGCGGGGAAGATGATTACGGCCAGCGCCGATGCCTGGGTTGAAGTGAAGGGCGCCACCGGCAATATATTGTTTAGCAAGGTGTTGCACGCCGGGGATAGCTGGCCGGTGCCCGATGAGGCCGGGCTGACCATGACCACCGGCAACGCGGGGGGCACCGAGATTACCACCAACGGTAAGGCAGGCGTGCCGCTGGGCGCCACGGGCGCCGTTTTACATAATTACGCACTCACCCCAGCGGCCACGGCAAAGTAATGGAGTTGTTATGAATTACCGCGAATATCAGCAGATCACGCGCCGAAAATCCCGCCAGATAAGCGTTGGGAATGTGAAGGTTGGCGGCGATGCGCCGATTACCGTGCAGACGATGACCAACACGCTGACTACGGATGTTGACGGCACAGTGGCGCAAATTTTGCGCGCCGAGAATGCGGGCGTGGATATTGTGCGGGTGAGCTGCCCAGATGAGGAAAGCACGGCGGCGCTGAAGGACATTGTGAAACAGGTGAATGTGCCGATCGTCGCGGATATTCATTTTCACTACAAACGAGGCATTGAAGCGGCGCAGGCTGGTGCTGCATGTCTGCGGATCAACCCCGGAAATATCGGCTCGCCCGAGCGGGTGCGCGATGTGATTAAAGCCGCGCGGGATTATAACTGCTCGATGCGGATTGGGGTGAACGCGGGCAGCCTTGAGCGGCATCTGCTGGAGAAATACGGCGAACCGAACCCGGACGCGCTCGTGGAATCCGCACTGGAACACGCGAAAATTTTGCAGGACCATGATTTCCATGAATTCAAGATCAGCGTGAAGGCGTCGGATGTTTTCATGGCCGTCGCGGCGTATCAGCAGCTGGCCGAGGTTTGCGACCATCCGCTGCATATCGGCATCACCGAGGCGGGGAGCAAACGCGCGGGCACGGTGAAATCCTCCATCGGTCTGGGCTCGCTGCTTTGGGCCGGGATTGGCGACACGATGCGCGTATCGCTTTCCGCCGAGCCGGAAGAAGAAGTGCTGGTGGGCTGGGATATTCTGAAGTCGCTCGGAATCCGGCATCGCGGCGTGCGGATCATTTCCTGCCCCTCCTGCGCGCGGCAAGGATTCAACGTGATCAAGACCGTGGAGACACTGGAGGAAAAGCTCGCGCATATCAAAACGCCGATCACGCTTTCCATCATCGGCTGTGTGGTGAACGGGCCGGGGGAAGCGTTGATGACCGACCTTGGCCTGACCGGCGGCGGCAACGGCAAGCACATGATCTATGCTGCGGGCAAGACCGACCATACGATCGAAGGCGGGGATATGGTCAAGCATATCGTCGATTTGGTGGAAGCCAAGGCAGCGGCGCTGGAAGCGGAGAAGGTCGCGGCGGAGTAGCATCCCACCGTCGTTACGAGCGTCCGCGAAGCAATCCATTTTCCGACATCAAAATTCTAGAAAAGACGCTTATAGATGCCCCCTGCCCTGCAACCTGTCCGTGGTACGCGCGACCTTATCGGCGATGACGCGATACGGCACGCGCATGTGGTGGAAACCGCGCGGCGCGTGACATCGCTCTACGGATTCTCAGAATGGCAAACGCCCATCTTCGAGGACACCAAGGTTTTTTCCCGCACTTTGGGCGAGACTTCGGATGTTGTGACGAAGGAGATGTACACCTTCGAGGATCGCGGCGGAGATTCCGTCACGCTGCGCCCAGAAGGCACGGCGGGGATTTGCCGCGCCCTTATCACCGCCGGGTTGACGCAGACGTTGCCGCAAAAGGTGTTTTATTCCGGCCCGATGTTCCGCTATGAGCGCCCGCAGAAAGGCCGCTACCGGCAGTTTCATCAGATCGGCCTGGAGTTGCTCGGGCCGAATACGCCGCTTAGCGATGCGGAGGCTATTGCCTGCGGCTGGCAGATTTTACAAGAGCTGGGCGTTGAGAAAGATGTCGTGCTGAACATCAACACTTTGGGCGATACGGATTCGCGCGATAATTACCGTGCCGCGCTTGTGGCATATTTTTCGAGCAATGCGTCGGCGCTCTCCGAGGATAGCAAAACGCGGCTGGAGAAAAATCCGTTACGGATTCTGGATTCCAAGGATGAGAATGACAAGAGATTGGTTGCGGATGCGCCGCTGATTTACGATCATCTCTCCGAAGATGCCGCGCAGTTTTACGCGGGGTTGAAATCGGCGTTGACGGCATTCGGCGTGCCTTTCACGGAAAATCCGCGCATCGTGCGCGGGTTGGATTATTATAACCACACGGCGTTTGAGTTCGTGACGACGGCGCTGGGTTCGCAAGGCACGGTGTTGGCGGGCGGGCGGTACGATGGTCTGGTCGAGCAGATGGGCGGGCCGAAAGTGCCTGCGGTGGGATGGGCGGCGGGGATCGAGCGGCTGGCGATGTTGATTGCGCCACCTGCAAAGGCTCAGGCGAATGTTGTCGTCATTCCGGAAAAGGATGAGGCCAGCCAGGCGCGCGGCATTGCCGCAGCCGCGTTTCTGCGGGGCAGGAATATTGGCGCGGAAATTTCTTTCGCGCCCGGTTTTAAAAGCGGCTTGAAATTCGCCAACCGCGTGGGCGCGGCCTGGGCGTTGCTGGTGAATGGCGATGCTTTGAGTTTGAAAAATCTTGAGGACGGATCGCAATCGGATGTGAGTCTGGATGATTTGTCTGGGCTGTTGCTTAAATGAACCTGGACCATAAACTCGACCGCATACTCTCGCGCGCGGAAGAACTGCGTTTCATGCTTTCAGGCCAGCTCAATGGCGATGCCTTCGTGAAAGCTTCCAAGGAGCTGGCGGAGCTGGAGCCGATTGAGGCGCGGATTGCGGAGTTGCGCGGGGCCGAGCAGGCACAGGCGGAAGCCCAGGCCATGCTGGCGGATGCGGAGATGAAATCCCTCGCCGAAGCCGAATTGGAAGAGTTGAAGCAGCGTCTGCCGGATCTGGAATTCTCGCTGCGCCTGGCCTTGCTGCCCAAGGATGAGATGGACGACCGTTCAGCGATTCTGGAAATCCGCCCCGCCGCCGGTGGCGATGAGGCCGGATTGTTCGCGGCGGAGTTGTTCCAGGCCTATCAGAAGTATTCCGGCCTGCATGGCTGGAAGTTCGAGGTGATGGAATATGGCGAGAACGAGTTGGGCGGATTGAGGGAAGGCATTGCGGAGATCACCGGAAAATCGGTTTTCTCGAAGCTGAAATTCGAATCCGGCGTGCACCGGGTGCAGCGCGTACCCACGACCGAAACGCAAGGGCGCATCCATACTTCAACCGTGACAGTGGCCGTGCTGCCGGAGGCTGAGGAAGTGGACGTTGAGGTGAACGAGAGCGATCTGCGGATCGATGTGTATCGCGCATCCGGTGCTGGCGGGCAGCATGTGAACAAGACCGAAAGCGCCGTGCGGATCACGCATATTCCCACCGGCATTGTGGTGGCGATGCAGGAGGAACGCAGCCAGCACAAGAACCGCGCAAAGGCGATGAAGATTCTGCGCGCGCGCATGTATGAGCAGCAGCGCTCCAGCCTGCACGCCACACGCGCGGCGGACCGGAAATCCCAGGTTGGCACGGGCGACCGCTCCGAGCGCATCCGCACCTATAATTTTCCGCAGGGGCGCGTAACGGACCATCGCATCAACCTCACGCTGCATAAAATCGACCGGGTGATGCTGGGTGAGATGGACGATGTCATCGACGCGTTGATCGCCGAGGATCAGGCATCTCGGCTGGCGGCGGAGTTTTGATCGCGACCAACGACGCGGTGCGCGATGTTGCGGCGCGTCTGGCGGAGGCCGGGGTTGAAGAGCCAAGACGCGAGGCGCGGCTGATTCTGGCGGCGGCGCTGGGGGTGGATGCGGCGGGATTGCTGGCCCGCGACGCGGTGGACGAAGCGCTGTATGAGCCGCTGGTGCAGCGGCGCGAGGCGCGCGAGCCGCTGGCCTATATTCTGGGCCGCCGGGAGTTCTGGGGGCTGATGTTCGAGGTCTCGCCCGCCACGCTGGTCCCCCGGCCGGACAGTGAAACGCTGGTGGAGGCTGCGCTGGCGCTGAAGCCCGATGCGCGGCGCGTGCTGGACCTAGGCACCGGCACAGGGTGTTTGCTGCTGGCCCTGCTCCAGGAATGCCCCACTGCGTTTGGGCTTGGCGTGGATATTTCCTCCCAAGCCGCCGCCCTGGCCGCGAAGAATGCGCGCGGCCTTGGGCTGGCGCGCCGCGCGGCTTTTTGTACGGGCGATTGGGGGCAGGCGCTGCAAGGCCGTTTCGACCTGATTTTGAGCAACCCGCCTTATATCGCAGCGCAGGATATTGCCGGCTTGATGCCGGAGGTGGCCCGGCATGAGCCAGCCTCCGCGCTTGATGGGGGCGCCGATGGGCTAGACGCCTACCGGAAGATCATCGCAGCCCTGCCCGGGCTTTTAGCGCCAGGCGGCGTTGCGGTGGTTGAACTGGGCGCCGGGCAAGCCCACTCTATTGCCGCGCTGGCGGCGCAAGGCGGTTTGGCCTGCGAGACGCGGCGAGATCTGGCCGGCATCGAGCGAGCTGCAATTCTGAGGCCAGCTAAATAAACATTTGGCATTATACGCAGATAGAGCTAAGCACATGTGGCGCGGGCCGTTTGGCCCCGAGTCTCGGATTTACCGGGGCCGCTTTGGGCCTGCTGGTGCTAACGCACCGAGCCGCGCGAACAATCGGACGAGGATAGACGAGATCACATGAATATGAAGCGTATGCGTGGCCGCAACCATCGCCCGAACGGTGGTGGCGGCGGAGGTAGCGGCGGGTTCCGCAACCAGCAGAACGGAATCCCGCTGAACCGCAACCATGTTTTCGACAGCTCCGGGCCGGAGATGCGGGTTCGCGGCACGGCGCAGCAGCTTTTCGACAAATACCAGCAGATGGCGCGTGATGCCTCCAGCAATGGCGACCGCGTGCTGGGCGAGGCGTATTACCAGCACGCCGAGCATTATTTCCGCATTATCAGCGCGATAAACCAGGCGCAGGGACAGCCGAACCCGGCGCAGGCTGGCCAGCCGCAGCACCAGCACCAGGAGCGCGCGCATTATCAGCCGCAGCCGCAGAACGGGCAGAACGAATACCAGCGCCGCGAATATGGGAATGCGGAGCAGGGCGAGCAACCGATGGAGGCCCGCGAGCAGCGGCCCCAGGAAAACCGGCAGCAGCATGAGCCGCGGCGGTTCGAGCAGCGTCCTAGGCAGGAATATCAGCGAAACGACCGGCAGGAGCGGAATGACCGGCCCGAGCGGAACAACGAGCAGCGCTACCGGCCGGAGCCGGTGGCCGACCCGCGGATCGACATAAGCTCCGCGCTGGAAGCCGAGCTTGCCGCCGCGACCGCTGGATTGCCCGGATTCGGCGAGCAGCCCGAAATTGCCGCCGCCCCGCCGCCGGCTGAGCCGCGCGCTATCCCCATCATCCCCGATGCGCCGCCGGTGGCGGAAGCCGCGGAGGTCCCGGCCCCGCGTGTACCGCGGCCGCGCGGCAGGCCGCGCCGGGTGCCAACGGAAAAGGTCGATTAAAGGAGCGGCTTAACCGCCTCCGCCAGCCGGGCGACGTCGGCGTCGCCATGCATGGCGGTGAAGGTGAAGCGCAGCCGCGCGGTGCCTGCCGCCACGGAGGGCGGACGGATGGCGGTGATGAGAAAACCTTTGTCTTCCAAAGTCTTTGACGCGGCGAGGGCTGCCGCAGCCTCGCCTATGATAACCGGGACGATCGGGCTTGTGGCGCCGGGCAGACCCAGCGCGCCGGTGAAGCGCCGGGCCTTCGCCAGCGGGAGCGCGGCGTAGGCTGGGTTTGCCGCGATGAAATCCAGCGCCGCGACAGCCCCGGCGATAGCGCCGGGCGGCAGGCCGGTGGTATAAATGAAGCTGCGCGCGCGGTTGCGGATAAGGGCAATGACGGTTGCGGAGGCGCAGAGATAGCCGCCATAGCCGCCGATGGCCTTGGAGAGCGTGCCCATTTGCAGCGGCACGCGGTCCGCCCCCGGGATTTTTGGCACGACACCCAGCCCATGCGCGTCATCGGTCATGAGCCAGGCGTCATGCGCTTCCGCCAGATCCGCCAGCGCCGCGATGGGCGCGAGGTCGCCGTCCATGGAAAACACGGAGTCCGTGACGATGAGGGCATGGCAGTGCGCGGCGCGGTGTTGCGCGAGATGCCGCGCGAGGTCGGCGGTATCGTTATGGGCGAAGACGACGATTTTGGCGCCCGAGAGTTTGGCCCCCGCCCAGATACAGGAATGCGCCAACGCATCGGCGAAGATGACATCCGGCGACCCCGCCAGAGCAGGAATGATGCCGGTATTGGCAAGGTAGCCGGAGCCGAATACCACGGCTGCCTCGGTGTTCTTCAAAGCCGCGAGGCGGGATTCAAGTGCCGGGTAAAGCGGGTGGTTGCCGGTAACGGCGCGCGAGGCGCCCGCGCCCGCGCCATATTCCCGTGTCGCCGCGACCGACGCCGCGATGACGTCAGGATGGGTTGAGAGATTGAGATAATCGTTGCAGGAGAACGAGACGAGCCGCCGGCCGTTCCGCCAGACAACGGCATTCTCCTGCCGCGCAGAGACCACAAGCTCGCGCCGGAGCGATCCCACATCCAGCACCGCCAGTTTTTCCGCGGCAAAATTTTCGAGAGAGCGCATGGACGCGGTTTAGCGCGGGCTGAGCACCATCACCATCTGCCGGTTTTCCATTTTCGGCATCTGCTCGACCTTCGTTTCCACGTCCATGTCGGCGCGGATACGCTCCAGCACCTTCACGCCGAGCTCCTGATGCGCCATCTCGCGCCCACGGAAGCGCAATGTCACCTTCACTTTGTCACCCTCGCCAATAAAGCTTTTCATGGCGCGCAGCTTCACCTGGTAGTCGTTCTCGTCGATATTTGGGCGGACTTTCACCTCTTTGATCTCGACGATCTTCTGCTTCTTGCGGGCCTCGTTGCGCTTTTTCTGCTGCTCGTATTTGAACTTGCCGTAATCGAGGATTTTGGCGACCGGCGGCTCGGCGTTCGGGCTGATCTCCACGAGGTCCAGCCCGACGGCGAAGGCCCGGCCAATGGCTTCGCGGGTGCTGAGCACGCCCTGCATTTCACCATTCTGGTCGATCAGACGCACCTGCGGAATTCTGATTTCATCATTGACCCTGGGGCCCTCACGCGAGGGAGGGGCGGGCGGCGCTGGTGGTCTGGCTATGGAAGTCTCCTGTAAGAGTCGCGGGATGCCCAATTACGCGAAAATGATGAACAAAAGCAATCGTTGGCACGCATGGCAGCGAGGGCGGCTTCTGGCATGAGCGGATTGGATGCTTATGTAATGGCAAGACAGGCTGGCGGAAGGAGCGGATGAATGCCTATTCGTAACCCGGTGCTTTGGTTTTTTTCACAATTCGGCGATGCGAAGGCCGAGATAGGCACAGCCACCCCGCAGGAATACTGGCCCGCTCCGACGGCACATAGCGCGCCCGTGGTGCGGCGGATCACCAATTCCGATGTGCGGGAGTCGCTCCGGCGCGGCTGGCACGATTTTGGCGCGGCGCGGACGGATCTGGTGATGTTCTGGCTGGTATATCCCGTTCTGGCGCTTTTCATCGCGATTTTCGAGACCTGGGGAAACTTGATTCCCCTGCTATTTCCCACCGCCATCGGCTTCGCCTTTATCGGCCCGTTTTTCGCCGTTGGCTTGTATGAGATGAGCCGCAAGCGGCAGCTAACCGGGCACACGCGCTGGACCGATGCTTTCGGCGTGCTGCGCTCGCCCTCCATCGGCGCGATCCTGGGTCTCGGCGTTGTGCTGGTCGTGCTGTTTCTGGCCTGGCTCGGCGTGGCGTTGGGAATTTACGACATTACACTGGGGCCGAAGCCGCCCGCCTCGCTCGGGCGTTTTCTGGTTGACGTGTTCACCACCGGCGCGGGCTGGGGGATGATCGTCCTTGGGTTCATTTCAGGCGTGGTGTTCGCCACCGCCGTGCTGGCGATCAGCGTTGTTTCCTTTCCGCTGCTGCTGGACCGTCCGGCACGGTTCCGTACCGCTATCGGCACCTCGATTTTGGCGGTGCGCCGCAACCCTGGGCCGCTGCTGCTATGGGGGCTGGTTGTCGCGGCGGGGCTTTTTCTGGGCGCGCTGCCTGCGTTCATCGGGCTGATCGTGGTGCTACCGGTGCTCGGCCACTCGACCTGGCATTTATATTGCCGGCTGGTGGGTGGGTAGGGGAGTCATGGCTGCCGGCTTTCGCCGGCATGACGTGCTATCACTCTGCCGCGGTGACGCGAGCCTTCGGAACGGCAGGCGCATCATCCGTGGCGGGGTTGAGGGCCGCCAGCAATGCCTTGCGAAGCTGGTTGAGCTTGCGCTCGTTCTCGATTTTCATGCCGAACACGTCCTTCACGTAAAACACATCGACCGCGCGGACACCATAGGTTGTTACGTGGGCGGAGGCGATCTGCAATCCCTGTTCGGAAATGGCGGCGGTGACATCGTGCAGCAGGCCGGGGCGGTCGCGCCCGTTCACCTCAACCACCGTGTGGCGGTTGGAGGCGCGGTTATCCACCACCACGCGCGGCGGGACATGAATGGCTCGCATCCGGCCCGGTAACAGGGTGGAGGTCGCGTTGCGGATTTCGGCATCCAGCCGGAGCCGGCCGGAAAGCGCCTGCTCCACCAAGGCCGAGAGACGCGCCAGCCGGTGCGGCGCTTCATAGGGGCCGCCATTCGCATCCTGAATCCAGAAGGTGTCCAGCGCCATGCCGTCGGTAAGCGTATGGATGCGCGCATCGACAATGGAGGCGCCCGCGATGGCGAGCGCCCCCGCGATGCGGCTGAACAGACCAGCATGGTCAGCGGTATAGACCACCACCTCCGTGACCGAACGCGCGGGCAGCGGCTCGGTGTTAACGGTGAGCGGCGCGTTGCGGGAGCGCGCATCGCGGATCATGCGGGCATGGCGCTCGATGCTCTCAGGGTCGAAGCCAAGCCAGTAGCTGGGGTAGCCGAGCGAGAGAAACTCATCCCGCGCCTCATCCGGCCAATCCGCCAGCAGCGCCGAGACGACTTCCTTCACGCGGCTGATCCGCGCATCGCGCTCGGTGGTGGAAAGTCCACCTTCCAGCACTTCCGCCACCCGCGTGTACAGCTCGCGCAGAAGCGTGGCTTTCCAGCCGTTCCATACTTTTGGGCTGACGGCGCGAATGTCTGAAACCGTGAGAATGAGCAGCAGGCGCAACCGCTCGGGCGACTGGATGGTGTCGGCCAGGTCGAGAATGGTTTTGGGGTCGTCGATGTCGCGCGAGAACGCGGTCTGGCTGAGGATGAGATGATGCAGCACCAGCCAGGATACCATCTCGGTCTCCTCCCCGGTTAGGCCAAGCGACGGACAGATGGAGAGAGCGAGTTCCGCGCCAAGCACGGAGTGATCCCCGCCCCTGCCCTTGGCGATGTCGTGCAGCAGAACGGCGACATAAAGCGCGCGGCGGGACTGCACCTGGCTCATCAAGGCGCTGGCGACGGGCGCGATCTCCTTGAGTTCGCCCGCGTCGATGGCGTTCAACACCTTAATCGCCTGAACCGTATGAACATCGACGGTATAGACATGGTAAGTGTCGAACTGCATCTGCCCGACGATACGCCGCCAGTCCGGCAGATAGCGGCCCAGCACGCCGGTCTCGTTCAACAATGTCAGCCAACGCGCGGAATCGCAGGTGGGTTCCTGATGCTCCCCGCAGCCGCAAAGCAGATTGAGGAACAGCGCCGCGGCTTTTTTGTTACCGCGCATCTCAGCCCCTAACGGGGCGGAGCGGATGAGCATACGCAGTGCCAGCGGATGCAGCTCCAGCCCACGGTCTCGCGCGGTGAGCAGAATGCGGAAGACGCTGGTGGGGTCGGCCTCCGGGTCGTGGCCTGGAGCGAAAAGGATTTTATTGTCGGCAAGGACGAAGCCTGCCTCCACCAGCGCGGCGTCGGTCTCCGCGGCGATGGCGGGCGGCCCCAAAGCCGCGCGCACAAGGGCGGGTTCCAGCACCCCGGTGACGCGCGCGACCTCCCGCACCACGAGGAAGTAATGCCGCATGAAGCGCTCGACGCCATCCTGCCGTCCATGGCGCGTGTAGCCCATGCGCGCGCCGACAACCGGCTGGAAGTCGAAGGTCAGACGCTCCTCCGCCCGGCCCGCGACGTAGTGCAGATGGAAGCGCACGGTCCACAGATATTCCCAGGCGCGCTTGCAGGCGCGGGCCTCGGTCTCGGTGAGGATACCGCCGCCCGGCGCGTCGTTGCCGACAAGCTCGGACATCGCAAACGTGTTGAAGACGTAGCGCGACAGCCAGTAGAGCGTTTGCAAATCACGCAGGCCGCCCCTGCCCTCTTTCACATTCGGCTCGACCATGAAGGGCGTGTCGCCGAAACGGCGATGCCGGGCAGAGCGCTCCGCCTGCTTCGCGGCGATGTATTCGCCCGGCCCATCCGCCGCACAATCCGCACGGAACGCTTTCTGAAAATCCGCGAAGAGCGCGCGATCTCCCACCAGACATCGCGCATCCAGCATCGAGGTGCGGATCGTGGCGTCGCCCTTGGCCTCGGCAAGGCAATCCGCGATGGAGCGCGTGGCGTGGCCGACCTTCAAGCCGAGATCCCAGAGGAAATAGAGCATGAACTCCACCGCGCGCTCAACGCGGGGGGTGGCGGCTCCGCCGGTTAAAAACAACAGGTCGATATCCGAGAATGGTGCGAGCGTGGCACGTCCATAGCCGCCGGTTGCGGCCATGGCGAGGCGCTCACCCGGCTCCAATGGCAGCATGGCGAGCGCATAGCGGAACAGCGCGCCGGCCATCTCATCCATCAACCCGGCGTTTAGCCGCGCGGCGAGCAGCCCGTTCATGCCTTCAGTTTCAAACCGCTCCCGCACATAGCTTTGGATGCGCCCGAGTTGCCGCCGGAAGGCATTCAGCGCCACGTCACGCGGCGGCGGGTTCGCCTGGGGCACAAGCTCGGCCAGAGCGGCGCCGATCGCGGGTTGTTTGGGAGCAGGCGGCATGTTGCTCATGCTAAATCAATCGGCACGATGTGGAAACGCATTTATCTGCACATTTGTTCACTCCGCGGGGGTGGATGCAAGCGATGAGAGGTGACGGCTGCGTAGCGCGTAGAGCGCATCCAGCGCCTCGCGCGGGCTCATCCGGTCCGGGTCCAAGGCTTCAAGTTCGCCTAAAAGTTCAGAAGCGATCATGTCCCGCTCATCGGTTAACGGCGTTGGGTTATGCGCGAATAATGGCAGCGGCGGGATTGACGGCGCGTTACTTTCAGCCGCCTTCAGCAAAGTTTCCGCCCGCCTGGCAACATTCTCCGGCACCCCGGCGAGACGCGCGACATGCACGCCCCAGCTCCGCTGTGCCGCACCGGGCGTTACCTCGTGCATGAATACCACCTCGCCACGATACTCCTTCACCCGCATGGTATGCGGCACCAGCCGGGGAAGCGCCTCGGCCAGTTGAAACAGTTCATGAAAATGTGTGGCAAATATGGCACGGCACCGATTGCCGTGATGCAGGCTTTCCAGCACCGCCTGGGCGATCGCCAGACCATCCCGCGTGCCGGTGCCGCGTCCGATCTCATCGACGATGACGAAGCTTTTGGGTCCGGCCTGGTGAAGGATAGCGGCGGTTTCGATCATCTCCACCATAAAGGTCGAGCGGCCACTGGCGAGATCATCCGCCGCGCCGACGCGGGAGAACAAACGATCCACGAGCCCAAGGCGCATCGCCTCCGCCGGGACCGGCAGCCCGGCCTGCGCCAGGATGACCAGCAGGGCGTTCTGCCGGAGGTAGGTGGATTTGCCGGCCATGTTAGGGCCGGTGAGCAGCATCAGCCGCCGTTGGGCGGAGAGGTCGCAATGGTTGGGAATGAAGCTGGCGCCGGGGGGCAAGGCCGCTTCCACCACCGGATGCCGCCCGGCTCTGATCTCGAAGGCTTCATCGCTGGAAAGGTCCGGACGGACCCAGCGGTTCGCGGCGGAAAGCGTGGCGGCGGATTGCAGCACGTCGGCCAACGCGAGCGCATCGGCGCAGGCGGCGAGCGGGCCGGCGGCGGCGAGAATCTGGCCGATAAGCCAGTTGAAGACGATCTTCTCTCGCGCGGCGGCGCGCCCGGATGCCTCGGTGATGCGCTGGTCGAGCGCTGAAAGCTCGGGCTGGGTGAAGCGCGCGCCATTGGCCATGCCCTGACGGAGCTGCAACTCCGGGTATTCCCGCAGCTTTTCCGCTGCGGCGGCGGGAACCTCGATGATGTAGCCCAACTGCGCGTGATGGCGGATTTTAAGGCTCGCCACACCGTAACGCCGCGCCAGCTCCATTTGCAGCGCGGCGATGACCTGGCGCGTGTTGTCGCGTAAGCTCCGCTCGGCATCCAGCTCCGGGTCGAAGCCGGGTGCGATGGCGTTGCTATCCTCCAGCTTGAACGGGGCAGGCTCCGCCAGCGCACAGCCAAGGGTTTCAGCCAGACCGGGCGCGGGGTTGAGTGCCGCGGCCTCCAGTATCGCGGCGCCCGGCGGGATGAGCGGAGTAAGCCGGTTGGCAATGCCAAGCCCGGTGGCGATGGCGGCAAGGTCGCGCGGCCCCCCGCGGCCAAGCGCGATGCGGGAGAGCGCGCGGGCCATGTCCGGCGCGCCGCGAAGCACCTCGCGCACCGGCTCGGCCTGATTGGAATCGCGCAAGGCGAGCCAGCCGGTCTGGCGGGCGTGCAGCGCCTGCAACGCGTTAAGCGGTGCGGCGAGCCAGGCGCCGAGCAGCCGCGCGCCGGGGGCGCTGACGGTGCGCTTGACTGACGCAAGCAGGCTGCCGGATTCAGCACCGCCGCGGCTGGTGAGTATCTCCAGGCTGGCGCGGGTGGCAGCATCCATGGCGAGCTGGCTGGCCGCCCCCGTGGAGGCCGGGCGCGACAAACGCGGCTCGGCGCCCATCTGCGTGGCGGCGATGTAGGCCAGCAGATGCACCGCCGCGAGCGCCTCCGCGTCCTCGAAGCTGCCGAAAGCATCCAGGCTGGCCACACCGAATTTTTCCGCCAAGGCCCGGCGCGCGGCTGGGATGCCAGCAGGCAGTTGCATCGCGAGCCGCGCTGTCGCGGCGCGGCGGGATGCAAAGGCGCCAAGCTCGATCCCGTCTGGCGCGATGACCTCGGCAGGCTCCAGCCTGCCCAGCACGGCGGGCAGACCGGCCGGGTTTGTTGCCTGCGTCTCGAACAACCCGGTGGAAATATCGGCCCAGGCGATGCCGATACGCTCCCCCAAGCCAACCACAGCGGCGCAGAAATTCGCGCGCCCGGCTTCCAGCAGCGCGTCCTCGGTAAGCGTGCCGGGGGTTACAAGCCGGACCACGCCGCGCGGCAGCGGCCCCTTGGCACCCCGGGCCTTCGCCGCCGCCGGGTCTTCCAGCTGCTCGACAATGGCGACGCGGAAACCCCGGCGGATGAGCCGCGCGAGATATATCTCCGCCTGGGAAACCGGCACGCCGCACATTTGCACCGGCTGGCCCTGGTGCTGGCCCCGCGCGGTGAGCGCGATGTCCAGCGCCGCGGCGGCGGCCTGCGCGTCGGCAAAAAACAGCTCGTAAAAATCCCCCATGCGGAAAAACAGCAGCGCGTCCACGTGGTCCGCCTTGATGGCGAACCATTGCGCCATGGCGGGCGATGCGCCCATTGCGTCACTGGGATTCATGGGTGCATTTAAACCGCGAATGGCAGCACTCGCCAGATGCGGGAGGCTATCAGCAGATTAAAGCATGGCTAGCAGTATCCGGCGTGTCCCCGCCAGGCCGCGGCGCGTCGGTGACGATGAGGCGGGCGATGTCCTCCGCGGATAAGGGAACGTGGAACAAGAACCCCTGCGCCTGCCCGCAGCCGTAGGAGACCAGCAGCTCGGCCTGCTCCGCCGTCTCCACGCCCTCGGCGGTAACGATCATGTTCATGCGCTCGGCCAGGCCGATAATGGCCAGGATGATGGAACTGTCGTCCTTTTCATACCCGAGATCGCGGATGAAGGACCGGTCGATCTTGATTTTATCGAACGGAAAACGCCGCAGATAGCTGAGCGACGAGTAACCGGTGCCGAAGTCATCGAGCGCGATGCGAACCCCCCGGGCGTGCAGCTGCCACAGCGCCTCGACCGTCTGGCTGCTGGTCTCCAGCATCGTGGTCTCGGTGATTTCCAGCTCCAGCCGGCCAGGGGTCAGGTTCGCGGCGGCAAGCGCGCTAGTGACAATCTCCACCAAAGCGGGGTCGCGGAATTGCAGCGGCGACAGATTTACCGCGATGCCGATATGCTCCGGCCATGTGGCGGCGGTCCGGCACGCCTCGTTCAGCACCCATTCGCCAATCTGGCCGATAAGCCCTGCTTCCTCCGCCAGCGTGATGAAATCGTTCGGCCCCAGCAATCCGCGCTCGGGATGGTTCCAGCGCAACAGCGCCTCCGCGCCGACGATTCGCTGGTCCGTGAAATCGACGATCGGCTGGTATTTGAGCCGAAGCTCCTGGCGGCGCACCGCCAGCCGCAGCCCCGCCTGCAAGGCGCGCTTGCCTTGCATGACTTCGTCCATCTGCGGGTCGTACCGCCGCCAGACGCCCCTGCCGTCGGCCTTGGCGCGATAAAGCGCAAGATCGGCGTTTTTCAGCAGCGCGGCGGGAGTCGCGGCATCTTCCGGCGCCAGGGTAATGCCGGCACTCATGCCGATCTGCACCAGCTGGCCATCGAAATAATAAGGCCTGCTGACCCGGTCGATGATGCGCGCGGCAATGATTCCGGCCTCGGCAATGTCTCCGGTGGCGAGGATGACGGCGAACTCATCCCCGCCCAGCCGAGCCGCGAGATCGCATTCCCGGATGCAGCCGCGCAACCGCTCGCCCACCGCGACCAGCACGCCATCCCCGGTCGGGTGGCCGAGCGTATCGTTGACGATTTTGAACAAGTCGAGATCCAGGCAAAGCAGCGCGATAGGCGTTTGCTCGCAATTATCGCAGGCCTCGTGCAGCGCCTCGCTGAACAGCACCCGGTTTGGCAGCTTGGTCAGACTATCGTGCCGGGCGAGGAAGGCGATCTGCTCCTGCTGGCGGCGCTGGCCGGTGATGTCCGAGCCGACGCCATGATAGCCGGTGAAACGGCCGGATTTATCGAGGATCGGCTTGGCGGTGAGCGACCAGTAACGCTCCTCGCCATTGATGATGACCGGCACGACGAGGTCGCGGAATGGCGAACGCTCCTCGATGATCCGGAGCAGCCGGTCTATCGGAGAACCGGCCCGGTGTTCGTATTTCATGATGTCGCCGAGAAGCGCGTGAGGGAACCGTCCGCAGATGGACGAGGCGGGGCGTTGCGCCACCTGGGCCAGGCGCGCGCTCACCTGCTCCAGCTCCAGCAAGGCATTGGTCTCCCACAGCCAGTCGCTCGCGTTCTCCTCGAAGTCCCGCAGCAGCAGCTTGATGACCTCGCTATTCTCCTCCAACCGGATGGCGCCGATGGCGCGCTCGTTCAGGCGGCGGTTGAGGTAGAGGATACAGAAGCCGGTGAGGCCGATGAAGGCAACAAGATCGGCCATGGCAAAAAATTGAGCAGTCCGGTCCGTTACCTCGATGGTGCAGATACCGATCGAAATAGGAAGCCAGAATGCAATCGCGCAGGAAGCTGGAGAAACAATAACGGGCGTCGCGAGACACCCGGTCATGACTGCGTATAGCAGACAGAGCTGGCCGAAATCCTGGTGCCGAATGAGCACCATCAGCAATCCCGACCAGGTGATTCCTAAAACCACCAAAAGCCGCGACATAAAGCTAATGTATGCTCTCGCATCTTCCCCAGTGGGATGCGGGCGCCTCAGCCAAGCCTGGCTGCGGCGGATCAGCGCAAAATAGCAAAGCGCTACAGCCAAAAGCAGGCAGTCACGCACGCCGCCGCCGGGCAAGCGCCTGAAATCAAAAAACAATAACGCGATTGTGCTAAGGCCCAGAAGGGCGATCGCGCTTATCGTGTGGCTAAAATCCACCGCCTGATCGAGATATATCCGGTCGGATAGATCCCGTGGTACCGCGAGGCCCTCGATCATCTCACTTATGGCTCTAACGTGCCCGCTTATGGGGTTTCCCAAGCGCCGCAAAAACTCGCGCCCGGCACGGCCGGGAGCGATTCGAGCACCGGTTTCAGTCGTAAAAATCCGATCCTCCCTGCGCCAATACAGTCCCTACAACTTTACGTAACGTTTTTTAAGATAGCGCGCTATCTTTAATTGCCCAATCCTCATAGATTACAAAAATTTTGATTTTGAAGGGCGGCTGCCTCCCGAGAAAATCCATAGTCAGTCAGTCAATAAATGATCCTTTCATGCAGAAGCGAAATTTTTTCTCTATACCCGTTCAACCAAGGTGTTACATATCTTCTTGTTTAAGTTGTGGGGCGTTTTTCAAGAATGAGTTCCTTACAGGCGGCGATTGCGAATACCGTTAGCCGGTCGGGGAAACGGCCACTTGCCTGGAGGGGGCTTACCGCTCGGATTGCATTCGATCGGCAAACCAAGATGGATGCCTATGCGATCCGTCATGCCAGCTATTTTTCGGCGGGCTTTATCAACCCGATGCAGAGCGGCTTATTTTCCGATGCCGATGACCTGAAGCCAGGTAATTGCACAGTCGTAATCTATAAGGACGGATGCCCGGTCGCCTCAGTGCGGCTTTCTACCCTGGATTTCGACCCAAACCTGAAAGGCTGGGATGAAATTCCCGCCGCAAGGATTTTTCCCGAAGCGGTGGCGAGGCTTGCTGCCAGCGTTAATTACGGCAGGCCGGCGAAGCTTACCGAAATCAACCGCCTCGTGCGCCACCCGGACTTCGGCGATGACCCCGAACTTGTTTTTATTTTGTTCCGGTTTGTTTCCTTCCTGGTCATCCAAGGCAAATCGGACATGATGCTTTCCTGCGTCCGGCGAAATCATATGTCCTTCTATAAAAGAATGCACTTCGAATATATCGATGGAACCCGCCAGTACGCTGGCGTTAAATTTGAAACCAACTTGATGAGCTGTCCACAAGAGCGCTATGACCGGTTGATGGCCGATATTCCGTTCGTGGCGACAAACGACGCAAGTAAACGCGCCTACGCTGGTTTGCTTCAAGGTGAAACTGTCAACGTGTTTCCGGAAGATTAAGTTTGCAGAACCTCCTCACCGTCTTCACCACGTTTTTTGGATGTATCTGTTTCGCGGCGTTTGCCTGGGGGATTAAAGGGCATTTCCGCTCCACCGGCGCCGTCCCGAGCGGGATGAAGCTAACCGCGACGCTCAGCGCCGCCGGTTTCGTCTGGTTTATCTGGCGCTTGACCTCCGGCGTGGCTTCGGGCTGGCCGATGGCGGTTCTGCTGTTCGCGGGCGCGCTCGCTATGTTCGGCTGGTCCATCCGAGCGACATGGCGCACCCCGCCGACGCTCGCCTTCGATAACGATGCGCCGAGTTTTCTGCTGCATCACGGCCCGTACCGTTACGTGCGGCACCCGTTTTATCTGGCTTATCTTTTGTTCTGGGTCGGCACCGCAGCCGCGACCCACGGGTTGCTGGGCTGGATTGTACCGGTGCTCGCGGTGGCGCTGTATTTCCACGCCGCGGCGCGGGAGGAACAGAAATTCGCGAAATCCGGCCTTAACGAAGCCTATGCAAGCTATCGCGAACAGGCCGGAATGTTTTTTCCGCGCACGAGACTATAAGGCCCGCGGCTTGGCGCCGCCCGCCATCCAGTCCAGCAATTCCACCAGATGCACGGTGGGGGTGCCATCGCCCGCCAACTGCGTGAGACAGCCGATATTGCCCGCCGCGATGACATCCGGCGCCGTGGCTTTCAGCGTATCCAGCTTCTGGCGGCGCAGCGCATCCGCGATTTCGGGTTGGAGAATGTTATAGGTGCCCGCCGAGCCGCAGCAGAGATGCGCGTCTTTTGGCTCCACCACGGAAAAACCGGCTTTGCGGAGCAGCGTCTGCGGCGCGGTGCCGATCCTCTGCCCGTGTTGCAGCGAGCAGGCGGCGTGGTAGGCAACGGTGATACCGGGCGCAGGCCGCGCGGGCTGATAGATTTTTAAGAGATATTCCGAAATATCCTGGGTGAGCGCGGAGACCCTGGCAGTTTCTTCCGCCATGGCATCGTTGCGAAGCAGAAAGCCGTAATCCTTGATGACCGTGCCGCAGCCGGAGGCGTTGACGATGATGGCGTCCGGCTTTTCATCCATCCAGGCCGCAACGTTGCGCCTCGCCGCATCCAGGGCCTCGCCGTGCCGCCCCATGTGGTGCGCCAGCGCACCGCAGCACCCGGCAACGGCGGGGATGACGACCTCGACACCAAGCCGGTTGAGCAATGCAATGGTAGCGGTGTTGATCGACGGCGCGATGGCCTGCTGCGCGCATCCGGCGAGCAAGGCGACCCGGGCTTTTCTCTCGCCGATGGCTTTGTGCACCGTGCCCCCGAGCGATTGCGCTGCGGGCAGACGCGCGGGTGCCAGCGTCAGCATGGCGTGCAGGCGGCGGGATAACATGCCGCTGCCAGGCAAAACGAATGAAAATGGCTGAACCAGCCGCGCGAGTTGCAGGGCCAAGCGCATCCGCTTTGGGTGTGGCAGAATAAGGGCCAGGGCAGCGCGCAGCCAGCGGTCCGCCAGCGGGCGGCGATAGGTATTCTCAATATGCACGCGGGCATGGTCCACAAGATGCATGTAATCCACGCCGGAGGGACAGGTTGTCATGCAGGAGAGGCAGGACAGGCAACGGTCGATATGCAGAACCTCTTCCGCCGCGGCGGGGCGGGCGTTCTCCAGCATGTCTTTGATGAGGTAAATCCGCCCGCGCGGGGAATCGAGCTCATCGCCCAGCGTGACGAAGGTGGGACAGGTGGCGGTGCAAAGGCCGCAATGCACGCAGTTCCGCAAAATACGGTTGGCGACGGCGATTTCCGGGTCGGCAAGCTGTTCAGGGGTGAAGTTGGTTTGCATCAGGCGGCCATTCGCAAGGGGTTGAGGATGCCGCGCGGGTCGAAAGCCGCCTGCACGCGCCGCCGCAATGCCGCGAGTGCGGGGGATTCAGGTGGCAGCACCTCGACCGAGGCGCGGAGCGGTTCCGGCGCGCGCATCAGCCACCAGACCCCGCCAGCTTGCCGGGCCGCATGGCAAACGGCTTGGTGCGCGGCTTGTGTGGCTGGACCGGAAAGCCAGGCAAGGCCGCCGCCCCAGTCGAGAAAGCCCGTGATCCCCTGCCCCGCGACGCGCCGCAAAATGGATGGCCCGGCGGAAGGGGGCGCCGAGATGCGCCAAAGCGCCTCACCGGCGGCAAGCGTTTTACAATCCCGGATGCTATTCCAGAGCGTTTTGCTGTCTTCCGTGCCGAGAATATCGCCGCCGCCAAGTTGCGCCGCGAGCTTTTCGCAGCGGTATTTCACCGATGCCTCGAACTCCTCGATGCGGAGATACGCCTTCCGTTCCGATGGAAGATAAGCAGCACCCGAGACGGAAAAGGGCGAGCCAAGCCCGGCGGAGAGCGCCTTTACCCCCGCCTCCGCGTCCAGCCCATGCAGCACGATCGTGCCGGTAACTTCCGATGCGGGCAAAACCTTGAAGGTGATCTCCGTCATCACCGCCAGCGTGCCGAAACTGCCAGTCAGCAATTTCGCCATATCCAGCCCGGTGACGTTTTTGAGCACGCGGCCGCCGAAGTTCAGGATTTCGCCCTGGCCGTTGACGGCACGCACGCCCAGCACATGGTCGCGCATTGCACCGCCAGAAATCCGGCGCGGGCCGGAGATATTCGCGCCGACAATGCCGCCGATGGTCTGGTCCTCCCCGGACAGATGCGAAGGCTCGGCGATGAGCTGCTGGCCGTGCGCGGCAAGCGCGGCCTCGATTTCGCGCAAGGGTGTGCCGGCGCGGGCGCGCATCACCAGTTCGTTAGGCGCATAAAGCGTGATGCCGGTGAGCCGGGAGGTGCTTAACGTATCCGCCGCCTGTACCGGGCGCAACATGGCGCTTTTGGTGCCATTGCCCTGGATGAGCAGCGGCACGGCGGCGGCGCTTATCGCCTCCGCCAGTTCGGATTCAGACTTAGGGAGGATCAAAGCGGGAAGACCTTCGCCGGGTTCAGCAGCCAGCCGGGGTCGAAGGCGGTTTTGACCCGCCGCATCTGGTCAAGCTCGGCTGAGGAAAACTGCACGAACATGAGATCTCGCTTCTCAATGCCCACGCCATGCTCGCCGGTCAGGCAACCGCCCGCCTCGACGCAGAGGGTGAGGATATCCGCGCCGAACGCCTCCGCCTTGGCAAAGCTCGCGGGGTCGTTGGCGTCGAACATGATCAGCGGATGTAGATTTCCATCCCCCGCATGAAAGATATTGGCGACCTGAAGGCCGTAGGAGGCGCTCATCTCGCCGATGCGGTGGAGAACATCGGCCAAGCGCGAGGTAGGAATGACGCCGTCCATGCAGAGGTAATCAGGCGAAATGCGCCCGATGGCGCCGAATGCGCCCTTGCGGCCCTTCCAGATCGCGGCGGATTCCTCGGCCGATTCCGAGACTCGCATCGAGACCGGGCTGAACCGCTCGCAGATTGCCCGGATGCGAACCAGCATATCGGTCTGCTCCTGCTCCGAGCCTTCGACCTCGATGATGAGCAGCGCCTCGGCATCCAGCGGGTAGCCGGCATGGGCAAACGCCTCGCACGCGTGGATCGCCGGGCGGTCCATGAATTCCAGCGCCACGGGGATGATGCCCGATGAGATAATCGCATCGACGCATTGCCCCGCGACCTCATTGGCGGAAAACCCAACGAGCATGGCGCGCGCGCCCTCCGGGACGTGCAGGATACGCACGGTGATTTGCGTGATGATGCCAAGCTGGCCCTCCGAGCCGGTGATAAGCCCCAGCCAGTCGTAGCCCGCCGAATCGGCATGTTTGCCCCCGATCTCCAGCACCTCGCCATCGATGTTGACGAGCCTTAAGCCCAGCAGGTTGTTGGCCGTGACGCCGTATTTAAGGCAATGCGCGCCGCCGGAGTTCATCGCCACATTGCCGCCGATCATGCAGGCGAGCTGGCTGGAGGGGTCCGGCGCGTAGAAAAACCCTTGGCCCTGAACCGCAGCGGTAATGCCGAGATTGGTCACACCCGGCTGCACCACGGCGTAGCGATCGGTGTAATTGATCTCCAAAATCTGGCTCATCCGCATCATGCCCATCACGATGGCATCCGCCATGGGCAGCGCCCCGCCAGAAAGCGAGGTGCCCGCGCCGCGCGGGACGATGCGGATGCCATGCGCCGCGCAGAACTTCATGACGGCGACGACGTGGGATTCATGCTCCGGTAGCACCACGGCGAGCGGCGGCTGGCGATAGGCGGAAAGCCCATCTGTCTCGTAGGGCTTGAGCGAGATGGCATCGGCGATGATGGCGCGGCTGGGCAGAATGCCGCGTAGGCCGGCGATAATCTCATCGCGCTTGGCCAGAATGCCGGGTTTTGGGCTGAGTTGTTCCGTGATCTGGTCCTCCGGCGCGGATGATGGAACCGCGGGGCCTTGCCCGCAAGACATAAAAAAACCCGGCGGGAAGGCCGGGTTTTGCTGATAAAAAGCCTGAGCCTTAGCCCTGGCGGGCTTTCATCCGCGGGTTCTTCTTGTTGATCACGTAAACGCGCCCATGGCGGCGTACCACGCGGCAGTTTTTGTCGCGCGTTTTCGCGGATTTCAGGGAGTTACGGATCTTCATAACAGACTCTCGGGTTAAATTGGTTCAATCGGTGGCGCGGTATGCCGGGGAGAGGCTGAGGTGTCAACCTTGGGCTGGTATTTGACAATTCGCGTCAACCAGCCAAAGCCCTGGCCATGGCCAAGGTATCATATTCGCGCGTGGGTTTCCTGCTCTGCTGCTTCCTGCTCCCTGGTCTGATTGGGGTGTTCGCCAGTTTCTCGATCCCCGCCCCGGTGGTGGATGAACAGCACCAGCAGGCGGCGCTGAATGCCGTGCTGGCTGCACCCAATGCCGCCGCGCAAAATGCCGCCATCGGGAATTTGCCGGAGAATGTGGACGCCGATACGGCGGCGATGGTGACGGACGGCAAGGGCGATGTGACGGCGCGGGTGGCGGCGGCGGCGCAAAACATGCGTGGCGAGGTGGTGCGGGAAGCGCGGTACGAGGCGTACCGCATCCGGCTGATGGTGATTACCTTTACCGTGCTGGGTGCCATCTTCGGCGTGGCGTTGCTGGGGCCGGGGCGGGAATAGCTTGATTTGTTATGATAGCTGTACAATCTAGGGTGCTCAGTTGGTTTATCCGGAGCCTGATCGTTTGAGGATGAACGTTCGAGCGATTCATCCTCAAACGATCAGGCTCTATCAATATATTAGAGGGCGATTCACGTTTTAGGGTGGCGCCTATTTGCTTTTAGGGTGGCGCCTATTTGCGCCAGCCTAAAACGATCGCACTCTACGGAGGCCTACGATGGTTGATCTGCTGAGGAAACTTAAGACCGCTAAGTTAAAGTTACACGACGCATTGCCCGTCGTTCCGGCGGTAAAGCGCCTGAGCGATAAGATCGTGCTTGTCGATGTGGGAGCATCCAAGGGTATTCAACGCAAATGGCTTCCCTACAAGCGCAGCATCACGCCGGTGCTGTTCGAGCCCAACCCTGACGAGGCGGAAGCGTTGAGGGCAAGCCTTTCGGGGTATGCCAATGCCAAAATCGTCGAATGCGGGCTGAGCGACAAGGCCGGAACATACACGTTGAACATCGGCCGGTCTTACGGATGCACGTCGATGTTGCAAGCCAATATGGATTTTCTAAAAGATTATGAAGTGGCGCAATGGTATCGCTCGGAGAAAACGGCCGAGGTGAATTGCGCGCGTTATGATGACCTTGTGACCCGCGGCTCGGCCTTGAAGCCGGATGTTATGAAAATCGACATTGAGGGCTACGAGAGCCGCGCGCTCGACGGTTTTGGTAATTTGCTTGCCGATGTGCTGGGGATTGAGACCGAAGCCTGGTTTTACGAGGCGCTGAAAGGTCAGGCGCTTTTGCATCAGCTTGTCGAAAAGCTTGATGGCTTTGGCTTGCGTCTGCGGCGGCTTGAGACGGTTCCGGGTTTTGAGGGCGATCTTGTTTGCGTCAATGCTTATTTCACGATGCCGCGTAAGCGATACCAAACACTATCACCCAACCACCGTGCGAAATTCGATGTAATGTCGAAAGTTTGGAGGCTGGAAGCCTACATATAAGACTACGCCATCCTGCGCGCCCTGAGCGCGGTGGCGAGCGTGCCTTCGTCCAACACCTCCAGCGCGCCGCCCATTGGCACGCCTTGCGCCAGGCGGGAGACAGGGATGCCGAGACTTTTGATCTTTTCGGCCAGGTAATGGCCGGTGGCGGCTCCTTCCACGGTGGCGGGCATGGCGAGAATGAGCTCACTCGGCGCATCTTCATGCAAGCGCTTTAACAGCGGCGCGATGGCGATATCCTCCGGTCCGCGCCCCGCGATTGCCGAGAGCGAGCCGCCTAGCACGTGGTATTTGCCGCGATAGATCAGCGCGCGTTCCAAGGCCCATAAATCCGCCACGGTCTCCACCACGCAGATGGTTTTCTCGCGCGAAGGCGCGACGCAGATTGTGCAGGGATCGCAACTATCAAGGTTGCCGCAGACCGAGCATGAGCGCACGGTTTGCGCCGCCGCGCGCATGGCATCCGCGAGCGGCAGAAGCTTCGTCTCCCGCTCGCGCAACAATTTAAGCACAATCCGGCGCGCGCTGCGGGGCCCCAGGCCAGGCAGCTTTGCGAAAAGATCGATCAGCCGTTCGAGTTCGGGTCCGCCCATTATAAAGTGCTTAAGGCAAGATAAATTGATTCGGCGCTACTCGCTCGCAATGACGGCGTAAAACGATTGCCATCAGAAGGGGAGTTTTAGCCCCGGCGGCAGATTTAAGCCGCCCGTGGCGCTTTTCATCTCGGTCTCCGTCATCTGGTCCAGCTTGGCTTTTGCATCTGCATGGGCCGCGATGATGAGGTCTTCCAGCATTTCCGTCTCGCCAGGGTCCGCGAGTTTGGCGTCGATCTTGATGCCTTTGAGCGCGCCCTTGCCGGAGAGCGTAATTCGCACCAGCCCGGCGCCGGAAATACCCTCGATCTCGGCAGCGTCCAGCTTCGCCTGCATCTCGGCCATTTTCTGCTGCACCTGCTCGGCCTGCTTCATCAGACCCATAATGTTCTTCATTCATCATCTCCTTCGTAGAGTTCATCGGGCGGGCTCAACGCAGCCCAATCCGCCGGGGGTTCCGGCGTTTGCTCTGCCTGCGCTGCCGCATGAAGTTTTTCGATCTTGGCGCCGGGGAAGGCTTCCAAAATTGCCTGCACCAGCGGGTGGTTCGTGGCGGCCTCATAGGCCTGGGTTTGCGCCACACCCTCCGCCTGGTCGATGGTCGGCGCACCCAGCTCGTTCGAGAGCGCGATGGTCCATCGGCGGCTGGTCTCAGTCTCCAGCACCGCGCCAAGTTTCGCGCAAAGGTCGCGCGGGGCGTGCGGCTCCAGCCGCATCTCGATAACCGGCGGGGCAAAGCGCACGACGTGCACCGACTGCCGCAGATGCGTATAAAGCATGACATCCCGCCGTGCATCGGCGAGCGCCACGACATCGTTGAAGGTGATCGCGCGTGGCGCTGCTTGCAGAACCGGCGGGCCGTTCGCGACAGCGCGCGTACCGCCGCCGGATGGGCCGGGTGCAACGCCGCCGGATGTTGCCGCCGGGCTCTCCGTAATGCGGCGCAGCAGTTCGCCCGGCGGCGGCATATCCGCAACATGGCAAAGCCGGATGAGGATCATCTCGGCGGCAGCGCGGCGGTCGGGTGCTGCATCAACTTCGTGCACGCCCTTCAACAGCATCTGCCAAAGCCGGCCCAGGAAAGGGATGGACAGCATGGAAGCCAGCGCGCCGCCGCGGTTGCGCTCTGCCTCCGGCAGCGTTGTGCTGGCGGCCAAAGCGGGCACGGATTTCATGCGCGTGAGCAGATGCGCGAGTTCGAGTAAGTCGCCCAGCATCATGCCAAGGTCCGCGCCGCGGGCGTAAGCGCCATCGGCGATTTCCAGTGCCTTGGCAGCATCGCCCGCCACCACCGCATCCATGAGGTCGAACACGTAATTGCGGTCCGCGAGGCCCAGCATTTCCGCCACCATGTCGGCGGTGATCTCGCTGTCATCCTCCGAGCCGCGCGCGATGGCCTGGTCGAGCAACGAAAGCCCGTCCCGCACCGAGCCATCCGCGGCGCGGGCGATATGCTCGATGGCGGCGGGAGCGATGGCGACGGATTCCAGCGCCGCGATGCGGATGAAATGCGCCGAAAGTTCCGAGGCCGCGACGCGCCGCAGGTCGAACCGCTGGCAGCGCGAGAGCACGGTGACTGGGACTTTGCGAATCTCCGTAGTAGCAAGGATGAATTTGATATGCGGCGGCGGCTCTTCCAGCGTCTTCAGCAGCGCGTTGAACGCGTGCTTGGAGAGCATATGCACTTCGTCGATGATGAAGACTTTCGTGCGCGCGGATAAAGGCCGGAAGCGCGTCGCCTCGATAATCTCGCGCACGTCGTCCACGCCGGTGTTAGAGGCAGCGTCCATCTCCACTACATCCGGATGCCGGTCCGCCAAAATCGCGATGCAGTTGTCGCACACGCCGCAGGGGTCTGGCGTTGGGCCGCCCTGCCCGTCTGGCCCGGTGCAGTTGAGCGCGCGGGCGATGATGCGGGCCGAAGTGGTTTTGCCGACGCCGCGCACGCCGGTGAGCATGAAGGCATGGGCGATGCGGTTCATCGCGAAGGCGTTGCGAAGCGTGCGGACCAGCGCTTCCTGGCCGATCAGATCGTCAAATGTCTTGGGCCGGTATTTGCGCGCCAGCACGCGGTAGGCGGCAGCTTTGGGCTCGGGTGCGGGCTCGTCGCCAAAAAGCGAGGGGCCGGAGGTTGCCGCGGGGGTTAAGTCTTCTTCAAACAAACCAGCCATGCGGCGCGCGTTAAACCTTTACGTTAAAAAGTGGGAGACCGGACAATGACCCATGCGGAAACTCGTTGCGGCTGCTGCCTTCCGGCCCTGACCGGGTTGGCGAGGCGCATATCCACCGCCGATCTCCCATTGGGATTATCCCCCGAACCGGCGGCGCGCGCAAGCTTGGCGCGGCCTTGGGGTTATGCGAGGGAAAGATATGCGGCGGATTACCCCAGGCAGAGCCAATTCGTACACCGGCGGCAGTCTGGACCGGGCGGCGCACCTGCGGACGGATGACGCCTGGCTTGAAGCAGCGTTTAGCGGCGAGCAAAGCCGGTTCGCTCTGTTCTGGCGCGGCAAGGCGTTGATAGAAAATGATGTAGCGCCTCGCGCGGTGCTGGCAGCAAAGCCCGATATGCGCGCTCCTTGGGTGTTTCTGGGGTTGCAGAACGGCGCGCCGGTTTTCGCGATGGATCTTTCAGACCAGGAAAACCCGCCTGCAATGTGCGGCGCATTTACCGACCTACGCGGCTTGACAGGATCACTCGGCGCCAATGACGCGACCATTCTGGCAACCGCGCGCGGCATGTTGCACTGGCGCGCGAAGACGAGTTTCTGCGCGGTGTGTGGTGCTGCGGTGCGGCCGATACGCGGCGGCTGGGTGCTGGAGTGCAGCCGGTGCGGCACGGAACATTATCCACGCACCGACGCGGCGGTGATCATGCTCGTCACGCGCGGGGAGTTTCTGCTGCTTGGGCAGTCGCATAAATTTCCCGTCGAGCGGAATTTTTACTCCACGCTGGCGGGCTTCGTCGAGCCTGGCGAGAGCCTGGAAGACGCGGTGCGGCGCGAGGTGTTGGAGGAAGTGGGACTGCGCGTCGGCGCGGTCGCGTATCATTCGAGCCAGCCATGGCCGTTTCCGGCATCGCTGATGCTAGGCTACTACGCTGAGGCGCTGAATGACGAGATTGTGCTGGACGCGGCAGAGATGCGCGACGCGCGCTGGTTTACGCGCGAAGACATCGCTAACCGCAAGGCGCTGGGGTTCAACCTGCCACCGCAGGATTCAATCGCGCGGCGGCTGATCGAGGATTGGCTGGCGGGATAAACACAAAAAAGCGGGGGCCGAAGCCCCCGCTGATTTACTTGATTACAAGAGGCTGATTTATGCCTTCGGTTAACGCGATCAAGCGGGTCAACCTCAAGCGATCAGGCTCTAGTTGATGATCGGCTCGTGCATCGAGTCTGGCGTTTCAATGGAAACCGGCTGCTGCTCCGGCGCCTTTTCCTTGCGGGGCCGGCGCACGATCGTCTTTTTCACCGCTGGTGCTGCGGAGGTTTTCCGCGTTGCCGGCTTTTTCGCGGCGGCTGTTTTTTTCGCGGCAGGCTTGCGGCCAGCGGCGGTCTTTTTCACGGCGGCAGCGGTCTTCCTCGGCGCTGCTACCTTACGTGCGGCCGCTTTCTTCGTAGCGGGCTTACGCGTGGCAGCGGCTTTTCTCGCAGCGGGCTTGCGCGCCGTTGCGGTTTTTTTCGCAGCTGCGGTCGTCTTTCTTGTCGTCGTGGCTTTTTTGGCGACGGTCTTTTTCACAGCGGCCTTCTTCGGCGCGGCCTTCCGGGCGGCGATTTTTTTAGCCGCCGGTTTCTTCGCGGCTGCGGCTCTCTTCGGTGCAGCCTTCTTTACGGCAGCTTTTTTGGCAGCCGGCTTCTTCGCCGCAGCCTTCTTCACCGTGGCCTTTTTAGCCGTCGCTTTCTTCGCGGCGGGCTTCTTCACGGCGGCCTTTTTCGCTGCCGGCTTTTTAACAGCGACCTTTTTCGCTGCCGGCTTTTTAACAGCGGCTTTTTTTGCTGCCGGTTTTTTGGTTGCGGTTTTCTTCGCCGTTGCCCTTACGGCAAGCGGCTGGGCACGCATGTCTTCACTGTTATCGTCGATGCTCACGAGGGTAGCTCCTTCGTTCAAGGTGGGAAAGTTTCGGTTCGCTGGTGTCCGACGCTGGTTAATCTTCGTCACGGTCTTTCGACCGTCCTTCAGTTTCGCGTGCGGTACCTCTTGACCGATACGATGTTGACTCGGTTGCGGCGCGAATCGCGCGACGCACGCAAGAATCGCTATTCCGCCCGCAAACACTGTCTGTCAACAAAAACCGTCATGAATCACGCCGTTTCGATCATTTTTTTTCATTCACGTGCAAAAAACACACTTCGGAACGATTTTCTCCGGCGATTTTGAATGCGGCGCGCAGAAAACGTGTTGGCGCAGCGCAATGAAAATGCACCGGCCGCATCGTGCTTTAAGCTTGAACTGAACGCGATGCGGTGACTAATGCTGCTTATGAGCATACCGCCAGAGCAGCACCCGGAGTTTGAACGCTGGCCACCGGAAGGCAGCATCGCCAAACCGGAATGGGAAATGCCGAACTGGCCGACGACGGTCTGGCGCGGCGTTCGGGGGATTTGCCCGCATTGCGGCAAAGCAGCGATTTTCGACGGCTATCTCAAGGTAAATGCGGTTTGCGCCAACTGCGCGGCGCCGCTTGGAGAGATGCCGGCGGATGATGCGCCGCCCTATATCGCCATGGTCGTGGTGCTGCAAATCCTCGCTCTGTTTGTCCTCCTTTTCTTCAAGGGCTATTATTATCCTGGCATTTTGATGGCGGTCTTTCTGCTCGTGCTGCTCGCCATGATCTGCATGGTGGCGCTGCGGCTGGCGAAAGGCGCGGTGATCGGCATTCTACTGAAACTGGGGCTGAAGCGAGAGGTTTTAAATGGCTGAGACAACGGGCCGTTTGACGCGGATTGTTCTGGAGGGCGCTTCGCTGCACCGCATCTCGACCTTGCAGGAGGCCGACCGCGAGCAGGCGGTCGCGGATTTGCAGGCGCAGAATGAGTTTTTTCCAGCCGGCCATCCTGAGCTTCAGAGCATCCTGCATCTTGGCATCAACGAGGGACGGCTAGTTTTCGACATTCGCGACGCCAACGACGCGCCTGTGGTTGCCGTGCTGCTCGCCATGGGACCGTTCAAAATGTTGATCAAGGATTACCAGATGCTGCTCGACAGCTATGCAGGCGCGATCGCCGAAGGGCGCGAGGCGAAGATCCAGGCGATCGATATGGGCAGGCGCGGCCTGCATAACGAGGGCGCGGAGCTAATGATCGAGCGGCTGAACGGCAAGGTGGCGATTGATTTTGAAACCGCGCGGCGGCTATTCACCCTGGTCTGCGCCTTGCACCAGAAGATATAGGAAGTTCGCGATGAAAATTGACGGCACACCGTTCCGCTCGATCTGGGTGGATGAAACCGACCATTGGTCGGTCCGCATTATCGACCAGACGAAGCTGCCCTGGTCGCTCGACCTTGTACGCCTCACCACGCTGGAGGAAGTGGCGCACGCGATTAAAGCCATGCTGGTGCGCGGCGCGCCGCTCATCGGCGCCACGGCGGCTTATGGCGTCGCCTTGGCGATGCGCGCGGATAGTTCCGACGCTAGCCTCGCCCAAGCTGTCGCCACACTCGGCGCCACAAGGCCGACCGCGATCAACCTGCGCTGGGCGCTTAAGCGCATGGAACAGAAGCTGAAGCCGCTTGGCAATAATGCCCGCGGTGCAGCGGCCTATGCCGAGGCAGCGGCGATCTGCGATGAGGACGTCGCGACCAATCAGGCAATCGGCGAGCATGGCCTGCCGCTCATCGCTTCGCGAGGGGCCAATGGGCGGCGCGTGAATGTGCTGACGCATTGCAACGCCGGATGGATCGCGACGGTCGATTGGGGCACGGCGCTGGCGCCGATTTACAAGGCACATGACGCCGGTATCGACGTGCATGTATGGGTGGAGGAAACCCGGCCGCGTAACCAGGGCGCCTCGCTCACCGCCTGGGAGCTTGGCAAGCACGGCGTGAAACATACCGTGATTGCAGATAACGCCGGCGGCCACATGATGCAGCGCGGCGATGTGGACCTCGTGATCGTCGGCACCGACCGGGTAACGCGCGCGGGCGATGTCGCGAACAAGATCGGCACGTATTTAAAGGCGCTGGCGGCGCGCGATAACGGCGTGCCGTTCTGGGTCGCCCTGCCCTCCTCCACGATCGACTGGAGCATTCATGATGGGCTTTCGGACATTCCCATCGAGGAGCGCGCGGGGAGCGAGGTAACGACGATGAGCGGCCGCGCGCTGGATGGCAGCATCGCGACCATTCGCATTGTGCCGAAGGACAGCCCGGCGGCGAACCCGGCGTTCGATGTCACACCCGCGCGGCTGGTCTCCGGGCTGATTACCGAGCGCGGGCTTTGCGCCGCGAACGAAGCAGCTTTGAGCGGAATGTTCGCCGATCTTGCGTAAGGCGCTCGTGGTTCTGCTGGCGCTCTCCGGCTGCGTCGCGCCGGACGCGCACGCGCCGCCTTTCGCGCGGGTTCCCTACGAGGCATTTTCCCGCGCCGATGCGGTGGCGGTGGCGGTGGACGAATGGCGGCTCTGGGGCAGCCGCGTGGATGACAACCAAAGTGCCGGATACGTGCAGACCGATGCGGCGATGGGCGAGCGCCAGCCCGGATTATGGGAACGCGTGGGCGAATATTGGTGGGAGGGCATGAACGCCAGCGAGCCAGATGCACGCTGGACCGGCAAGCACGATGGTCAGGGCGAGGTGTTTCCCGTTGCGGTGAACGGCCAATACGCCTGGTCGGCGGCATTCATCTCCTATGTGATGCGGATAGCGGGAGCTGGCGAGAAATTCCCCTACTCGCCGGACCACGCGCATTACATCAACTACGCGGTGCGGGCGGCGGAGAGCGAGGTGCAAAACCCGCTGCTGGTGGCAGAGAACCCGGCGAGCTACGCGCCGCGCTTGGGCGATCTTGTCTGTTTCCCGCGCGATGCAGCGCGTAATCTCACCTTTCAGGATTTGCCAACCAAGCATTCTTTCCCAGCGCATTGCGCCATCGTGGTCACGGGCGGACCCGGTCAGCTCAGCGTGGTCGGCGGCAATGTCGAGGATGCGGTGGTGATGGAGCATCTGCACACCAACAACCATGGCGAGTTGCAGGGCAATTCCGAGAACTGGTTCGTGGTGCTGCGGGTGATGTACTTGCGCTAAAGCCCATAGGTGCCGAGTACGGCGTCCATCCAGCTCACGACAATGTCGCTTTCATCGAATAGCGGGGTGGCGGAAGTCAGCCTGGCCCATTGCAGCGCGCCAAAGACGATGTGGTCCGCGTAACTCGGCGCGGCGCCCGCGATAAAATTCTGGCTCTTAAGCGTTACGCATAGCGGCGAAAGCACGGCGGTGAACCGCGCCATGGATGCATCATGCTGGGCGGCAAAATCCTCGATTTTCTGTCCCCAGGCGCGCTCGCGCGTTTCGCGGAAATACGCCTTGTCCTTCGGGTGCAGCCGGGCAAACACATCCGGCAGAATGACGCGCGCGATGACCGGTTGAAACTCCTGCTCAGCCCAGCCCTTGATGAATTGCGTGAGCGCGCGCGAGGGCGGATCGCCGAAGAGCGAGGCCTCGTTGGGGTAGTTCGCTTCCAGATATTCGGCGATCGCCTGGCTGTCGGCGATGACATTCTCCCCATCCACCAGCACAGGCACCTTGCCCTGGCCGGAAAAAGCAATCGCGTCTTTATCTGTAAAGCGCCATGGCACGGTCTCAAAGGCCAGGTTTTTATGTGCGAGCGCGAGCTTTGTGCGCCAGCAATAGGGGCTGAAGCGCAAGCCTTCATCCTCGCCCGCAAGGTCGTAAAGCAGGCGTTTCATCGCGCCGTCTGGCCAAACAGCAAAGCGTGGGATTCTTGCGAGACGGTTGGGTTCTCGTTGATCTCCTTCGCTACCGCATAGGCGCGCTGCACGGCAGGGCGCGCGGCCATGCGCTCAAACCAGCGCTTCAGGTTCGGGAAATCCTCCAGCCTCTGCTGCTGGCGCTCATGCGGGACGATCCAGGGGTAGCTCGCCATATCCGCGATGGAATATTCCCCGGCGATGTAATCCCGGTCCGCGAGCCGCTTGTTCAGCACGCCGTAAAGCCGGTTCGTCTCTTTAATATATCGCTCCATGGCGTAGGGAATGCGCTCCGACGCGTATTGCACGAAATGGTGGTTCTGCCCGGCCATTGGCCCCAGCCCGCCCATCTGCCAATAAAGCCATTGCAGCACTTCAAACTTCTCGCGGGTGGCGGAAGGCAGAAATTTTTGCTCCTTTTCCGCGAGATATTCCAGGATCGCGCCGGACTCGAAAACACTTATGGGCGCGCCGCCATCCCTGGGTTCGGTATCGCGGATTGCCGGAATGCGGTTGTTCGGCGCGATTTTTAAAAACGCCTCGCCGAACTGCGCGCCCTTGGAAATGTCGATGGGAATGATTTTATATGGCGTATCGGCTTCCTCAAGAAAAATCGTGATCTTATGTCCGTTGGGCGTGGTCCAGTAGGAAAGCTCGATCATTATTCGTTTTCCTTCAGCCTAGGGCTTTAGATGCCATTTCGTAAGTGTTGGCGCTTAATTTGTCTTTCGCAAGTATGCGCTCAAGCTGTGCCTTCATCAGGGTTTGCCGGGCAGGCTCAAACCGCCGCCAGGAGCCCATGGAGGTAACGAGCCGTGCTGCAATCTGCGGATTGCTCTCGTCCAGGTCAAGCACGGTTTCAGCAAGGATTTGGTAGCCTTCGCCCGAGGCGTGATGAAACTGCGCCTGGTTGCCGGCAAACGCGCCGATGAGCGCCCGGACGCGGTTGGGGTTGCGGCGGTCGAAATCCGGATGACCGGTAAGCTCCCGCACGCGGGCCAGCGTATCCGGCGCACCGGCGCGCGCCTGCGCGGCAAACCATTTATCGAGCACCAGCGGGGTATGCCGCCATTTCGTGTAAAAACTGGCGAAGGCCTCGTCGCGGTGAATATCCGCATGTTCTGCGAGATTGCTCAGCGCGGCCAGCGTGCCGGTCATGTTTTTCGCAGCCGCAAATTGCGCGGCGGCGCGGCGGCTGCCCTGGGCGGCGGTGAGATAGCCAAGGGCGGCGTTCTGCAATGCGCGCCGCGCCATGGCAGCGCCCGAGATGTCCTCCGCATCGGGCGGCGCCGCTGCGAAGATTTGTGCAAATTCCGTGTGCAAAGCATGGCCAAGCGCGGCGCGCGCAGCCTCCCGCACGGCGCGGATCGCATCCGGATCGACGATTTCCATCTCCTCGCCGAGCAGCGCTTCACCCGGCAGCAAAACGGCCTCGGCAGCGAAAGCCCGGTCACGCTCCGCTTCACCTATGGTTGCGGCAATAGCATTTTTCAGGCCCTCGTCCAGCACGAAGCTCTCGCCAGCCTGATGTGCCTTTGCGGCATCGAGCAGCACCAGCGTTGCATATTGCTGCAACGCGTCCCAGCGGTTGAAAAGATCGCTGTCCTTGGCCGCGAGGAACGCCAGACGCTCTCGGCTTTGCCCCTTCAATTTTACCGGCGCGGAGAAATTTCGGAACAGGGACGCAATAGGCGGCGCGGCGATGTTGAAGAACGTAAACGCCTGCTTTGGCTGGTTGAAGATAAGCGTCTCGCTGTGCAGTTCAGCGCCGGTCTGGTCCAGCAGCCCAAGTGTTACGGGCAAAAGAAACGGCTGCTTTTCCGCCTGCCCAGGCGTTGTATTGGTGTGCTGACGCAAGGTGAGCGTGTAGGTTTTCGCGTTCGCGTCATAGGCTTCATCGAAGCTGATCTCCGGCGTGCCGGCCTGGGCATACCAGCGCATGATCCGGCTGAGATCGGTCTCCGGCGCCGCCGCCTGCATGGAAGTAAAAAAGTCTTCAACCGTGGCGGCGGAATTATCGTGGCGCGCAATATAAATATCCATGCCCTTGCGGAACTTCTCCCGCCCGATGAGCGTGCGGTACATCCGCACAACCTCCGCACCCTTCTCGTAAATCGTCGTGGTGTAGAAATTGTTGATCTCCAGATAGCTCGCGGGGCGCACGGCATGGGCAAGTGGCCCGGCATCGTCCCGGAACTGCGTGGCGCGCAGCAGCCGCACATCGGCAATGCGCTTCACCGCCGCGGAGAACTGGTCCGCCATATATTCCTGGTCGCGGAAAACCGTCAGCCCCTCTTTCAACGAAAGCTGAAACCAGTCCCGGCACGTCACGCGGTCGCCGGTCCAGTTGTGGAAATACTCATGCGCGACGACGCGCTCCACACCCTGAAAATCCGCATCGGTCGCCGTCTCCGCGCTTGCCAGCACATAGGCGGTGTTGAAAATATTGAGCCCCTTGTTCTCCATCGCCCCGGCATTGAAGTCGCTGACCGCCGCGATGTTGAAAATGTCCAGATCGTATTCCAGGCCGAATACGTCCTCATCCCATTTCATCGAATTTTTAAGCGCGCGCATGGCGTGGGCGCAGCGGGATTCGTCCCCCGCGGCGACCCATATGCCGAGATCCACCTTTCTCCCCGAGCGCGTGGTGAATTCATCCTTCACGGCAACCAGGTCGGCGGCGACAAGTGCGAAAAGATAAGAGGGTTTCGGGTGCGGGTCCTGCCATGTCGCCCAGGCGTGTCCGCCCTCCTCTCCCTCGGCGATTTTATTGCCGTTAGAGAGCAGCACGGGGTATTTTGCCTTGTCCGCGCGCAGCGTGACCGTATAGCGCGCCATCACATCCGGTCTGTCCGGAAAATAGGTGATCTTGCGGAAGCCCTCCGGCTCGCATTGCGTGAAGAAGCCGGTGCCGGACATATAAAGCCCGGAGAGTTCGGTGTTCGCGGCGGGATTGATCCGCACCTGCGTCTCCAGCGTAAACGCATCCGGCACATCATCGATTGTGAGGGTCTTTTCATCCGCCACGTAGCGGTTGCCGCCCAGCGCCTCACCGTTGAGCTTCACCGAAAGCAGCTTGAGCTGCCTGCCATCCAGCACCAGCGGGCCCGGTGCCTGGCGGCGGATTTTGAGGCTGGACCGCACAATGGTTGTGGCGGGGTCGAGATCAAAATCGAGTGATACCTCATCTACCCGGAAGGCCGGCGGCGCGTAGTCCGCCAAGCGGACAGGCTTGCGCGTTGGGGCGGAAATTTCTCCGTCAGCCATGATATTCCTTCTTCACGTTGGCGAAATGCCCGATCCGTCGCATATGGTGCGGAATGCCGGATGGAACACCGTCTATTACGCTCGAAGTTTATTCCCGCATTGCGGAGATTGGGCAAGAAGCGTGGGATGCCTGCACGGGTTCGGCGAACCCGTTCGTTTCCTATGCGTTTCTCTCGGCGCTGGAAGATAGCGGCTCGACCGGCAAGCGCACCGGCTGGCATCCGCGCCACGCGGTGCTGCGCGATGAAGCAGGCGCGATCGCCGCCGCAGCACCCGCCTATGCCAAAACCAATTCCCAGGGCGAATACGTGTTCGACCACGGCTGGGCGAACGCGCTGGAGCGTGCCGGGGGAAATTATTATCCGAAGTTGCAGATTGCCGTGCCGTTTTCGCCCGTGCCCGGCCCGCGGTTTTTCCGCCGCCCTGGAATGCCTCTCGCGGCAATGGCCTCGGCGCTGGAGCAGCTGGCGGTGGAGCTGGATTGCTCCTCCGTGCACGCGACCTTCTGTGAGCAAGCCGAATGGGAAGCGTTGGGGCAGGCAGGCTGGCTGCAACGGCTCGGCACGCAATTCCACTGGGAGAATAATGGCTACAACAGCTTCGATGATTTTTTAGGCGCGCTTTCCTCCCGCAAGCGCAAGGCGATAAAGCGCGAGCGGCGCGACGCGCAGGCAGGGCTGACGTTCAGGGCTTTAAGCAGTGCGGAGCTGACGCCGCAGATATGGAAAACCTTCTATAAATTCTACACCTCCACGGTCGATCGCAAATGGGGCGGCGCATATCTCACGCCGGAGTTTTTTCCGCTTCTGGGCGAGCGCCTTGGCAGCCAAGTCGTGCTGATGATCGCGGAGCGGGAGGGGAAGCCGATTGCCGGTGCGCTGAACCTGCTTGGCGATGGCGTGCTGTATGGGCGCAACTGGGGATGCGACGAGGACGTGCCGTTTCTGCACTTTGAATTATGCTATTACCAGGCGATTGAATACGCGATCGCGCGTGGCCTCAGCCGCGTTGAGGCGGGGGCGCAGGGCGAGCATAAAATCCAGCGCGGCTATCTGCCGAAGCCGACCTATTCCGCGCATTGGATAAAACACACGGGGTTGCGGCGGGCTGTCGCGCAGTTTTTAGATGCCGAGCGGCCCGGAATGCTGGAGGCGATGGCGGCAATGGCAGCGGACAGCCCGTATAAAAGCGAATGATCAGATGCAGCGCGGCAGATCCAGATGCGCGGAGGTTCCCGCACCTAAAGCGCTTTCCAGCCGCACCACGCCGCCCGATTGCCGCACGAAGCCGTATATCTGGCTGAGACCCAGGCCTGTACCGTGCCCCATCGGCTTGGTCGTGAAGAACGGGTCAAAGGCGCGGGCCAGCACTTCCGGCGGCATTCCAGCGCCCGTGTCGGAGACCGTAATCCGCACGTAATCGCCCGGCTTTGCACCTTCCCAACCGGCAACATCGGCGGCTTCCAGCATTTTATGCGCGACGCGGATCGTCAGCGTTCCGCCATCCGGCAGCATGGCATCCCGCGCGTTAATGCCAAGGTTCAGCAGCGCGTTTTCCAGCTGGTTCGGGTCGCAGAGCACAGGCCAGCAATGTTCCGGCAATTCCGTTCTAACCGTGATCGCGGGGCCGACGGTATGCGCGATCAACCCCGCCATGCGCGGGATGAGTTCATCGAGCGCCACGGATTTCGGGTCGAGCGGCTGGCGCCGGCCAAACCCCAGCAGGCGCTGCGTAAGCAGGCCGGCGCGGGTTGCACCTTCCCGCGCCGAGTCCAGAAATTTCTGCGCCTCATTCGCACGCCCGGCAGCGATGCGCCGCTCGGCGAAGGTGATTCCGCCCATGACGCTTTGCAGCATGTTGTTGAAGTCATGCGCGATGCCGCCGGTGAGCTGGCCGATGGCTTCCATCTTTTGCGCGTGGCGCAGCGCCTCCTGCGCTACTTCGAGATCGATCTGCGCCTGCTTGCGGCGGGTAACATCACGCCCATAGGCATAGATGCTCTCGCCCTCCGAAGTGGTATGCCAGGAAAGCCAGCGCAGCGAGCCATCCTTATGGCGGTAGCGGTTTTCTGAGTAAGCCGGTTTGCTATTCTGGGCGACGGCGCCGAGATCAGCTTGCGTGAGCGCGGCGTCCTCGGGCCAGATGAAATCCAGAAAGCTTTTGCCGATAACTTCGCCAGGCTCGTAACCGAGCAACGGCGCGATGGCCGGGTTTACGGCGCGGATAGTTCCGTCGAAACTCAAGACGGCAAGTAAATCTCGCGAATTACGCCAGATACGGTCGCAGTCGGCAGCCTGGTTCGCGGCGTATTCGGCCAAGCGCTGCTCGGCAAGAACGTGTTTCGTCGTATCGGCACAAACGACTAGTACACCGCCAACACCTGTGGGCGACGCTTCATCGTCGATGGGCGAATAGCCATAGGTCCAATAAACATCCTCGCGTGCGCCATTGCGGGTGATCGGCACCAGATGGTTTTCATGCCAGGTTCCGCCGCCAGCTGACATGACGAGCTCGATTTGCGGACCGATAATATCCCAGATTTCCGACCATACCTCGTCTCCCGGTTGCCCCAAGGACTGCGGATGCCGCTCCGGGCCAATACAAGCGCTATAAGCGTCGTTATAAAGGCAAATGTGTTCGTTTCCCCAGAATACATACATGGGGTGCCGCGAATTCAACATAAGCCGCACCACCATTCGCAATGGCTGCGGCCAAACACCGGGCGGGCCAAGCGGTGTGGAGGCCCAGTCATGCGCGCGGATTGCCGCGGCCATTTCGCTCTCGTTATGCAGAAAACGCAAAGCGTCCGGAACAGAGGTCAGCCGGTCGCCTTCGCGCGGCCCCTGTGGTGCCGCGCTGGACATCGTCATGGCCAGATTGCCAGTCGCTCGAGCGAAAAATCGTTAAAAGCATCAGGCGGCATTAACTTAGCTAAGTGTGTTAACGGCAAAGTGTCAAGAAAGACACGATTAACAATTTCGTAGTAGCTTGGAGAAATTTACAGTGTTTCTGTCTATAGTTTTAACTTTTTACGGCTAAATACCCTACGTTGCGCGGGCTAATCGCTCTTTTTGTTTGCCAATGCCATAAACCGGGTAAAGGCTCATTATTTTACCGCCTCATGGTGCCGCTGCAGGCCAAATCAACTTTTGCGTGCTCTCAACATCAGAGGCACGTTTAACGCATCCCTCAACCCGCTTTTCTTTAAAGCATTCCGTTGAATATGGCGACAACGTAACCTTAGTATTTCCGTCTCTCCGGATTTGGTTTAACCCGCATGGATGATCAAGCTTCGCTTCGCGCCAAGCCCCACGGGCTATCTCCATGTCGGCAATGCCCGCGCGGCTTTGGTGAATTTCCTGTTCGCGCGGCAACATGGCGGCACGCTGCTGCTGCGGCTGGACGATACGGATACCGAACGCGGCCGCCCGGAGTATGAGGAAGGTATCTACAGCGATCTCGCCTGGCTTGGCATTGCCTGGGATGAGACCACGAAGCAGTCGGGCCGCTCGGCGCGCTATGTGGAGGCAGCGGAGCGGCTGAAAGCCGCCGGCCGGCTGTATCCGTGTTTTGAAAACGAGGATGAGCTGGCGTCGAAGCGCCTGGCACTCATCAAGCGCAAACTGCCGCCGGTATATGACCGTGCCGCGCTCGCCCTCACGCCGGAGCAGCGCGCCGCGGCGGAAGCCGCCGGAAAACGCCCTTACTGGCGGTTCAAGCTCTCCGATGGCACGGCCGGTTGGCACGACCTCGTGCTCGGCGACCGCAAGATCAAGCTCGGCACGGTCTCGGACCCGGTATTGATCCGCGCCGACGGCACGCCGCTCTATACCTTCACCTCGGTGGTGGATGATATCGATTTCGGCATCAGCCATATCATTCGCGGCGAGGATCATGTCTCCAACACCGCCGTGCAGATCGACCTGTTCCAGGCGCTGAGCCAGCCACCCCTGCCCCGCTTCGCGCATCTGCCGCTCATCAGCGGCGGCGAGGGCGAAAAACTCTCCAAACGCATCGGCAGCATCTCACTTCGCTCGCTCCGCAAGGACGGGATCGAACCCGGCCCGCTTAGCGCCTATTTGGCGCGGCTGGGAACCAATAAAGACCCATCGCCGATGGCCATGGAGGAACTGATCGCCAGCTTTAATCTCTCCGATTTCGGGCGGTCGCCGCCGCGCTTCGACGCCAAGCAACTACTCGCGCTCAACCGGAAATTTTTGCATCATCTGGAGTTCGAGGCGGTGAAAGACCGCCTGCCGGGCGGCGCCACAGAAGATTTCTGGCGCGCGGTGCGCGGAAACCTCGACATGCTGACCGAGGCGCGGCGCTGGTGGGAAGTCGTGAACGGGCAATTCCTGCCGCCGGATTTGAAAGGCGACGAGGCAGTGCTGAAGGCCGCGCTCGAAACACTGCCCACTGCCCCGCTTGGCCCGGAGTCCTGGAAAGCCTGGACCGGGGCAATCTCCGCCGCGACGGGTGCGAAAGGCCGGGCGCTGTTTCACCCGCTGCGCCTGGCGCTAACCGGAGAGGAGCAAGGGCCGGAAATGGCGACTTTGCTGCCACTCATCGGCCACGAGCGGGTAGTGGCGCGGTTGGCCGCGTTCGGTGTATAGGCGCACGAACGGTTAAGGTCGCGTCACGTGGTAGATATTTTTGACGAGGTTTCGGACGATTTACGCACCGAGCGGGCGATCGCACTCGCGAAACGCTATGGCGGGTTGCTCATCCTTGCCTGCATCCTGGTGCTGCTCGCCGTCGCCGGGCAGCAGATATGGCAGTCGTACCAAGCCAAACTGAACGGCAAGGCCGCGAGCGCCTATCTGGCGTTGACCGGGCCGATCGACGCGGCTCAAGGCAATCTCACCACCGGCCAGAAGACCGCCGACGCCAGCGCGCTCGGCCATTTCGCGGCAAACGCGCCAGAGGGTTATAAAACCCTCGCCCGCCTGCGCGCCGCAGCACTTTATGCCGATGCCGGGCAAGATGGCCAGGCGGAAGCGCTATGGACCGGTGTCGCGCAGGATACCGGCGCCAGCCCGCTGCTCCGCGGCCTCGCGAATCTGCTCTGGGCGCAACACGCGCTCGGCACGGCGCCGGATGCCGAGGTTTTGAAACGCTTGCAACCGCTGACCTCGGAACAGAATGCATTTCATGGGCTGGCGCAGGAAACCCAGGCGCTGCTGTATCTGCACCAAGGCAACACATCGCTGGCGAAGGCACTGTTCTCGCAAATCGCCTCGGACCCGCAAGTGCCGGAAGGCGTGCGTAACCGCGCCTACGGCCTGCTCGCAAAGCTGAACGGATGACAAATATGATGCGACGTCGCACGGCCTCCACCCTTTTGCTCGGGCTGCTGGCCTCCTGCGCGGTTAAAAAGCCGCCAATCATCGGCAAGCAGATCCCCGTGCTGCCGGAAACAGGCTTGTGGGAGGTAAGCGATGACGCGCCCGCCGTCGTTCTGCCGTCCGCGACGCCGCTCGCCAGCTGGCCCCAGCAACTGGCTAACACCGCCCATGCTCCCGGCAATACCGTTGGCCCGGCCGGGTTTGCGAAGCACTGGACTGCCAATATCGGCGCGCCCGGCGGCTATCGCCAGCCGCTCGTTGCCAGCCCGATCATGGCGAATGGGCAGGTTTTCGCTCAGGATGCCAACGGCGTGATCAGCGCCTTTTCCACCGCCGATGGCAGCCGCATGTGGCACGCCAAAACCCAGCCGAAACACGCGACCGAGAAGAACATCGGCGGCGGCATCGGCTACGACAGCGGGCGCATTTATGCCAGCACTGGCTACGGCGAACTTTTGGCCATGGACGCCGGCAGCGGCAAAATCCTCTGGCGGCAGACGCTGGACTTTCCCGCCCGCACCCCGCCGCTTATCGCCGGCGGTCTCGTTGTTGTGGTGGTGCAGAACGACATCTTGCTGACCTTCGACGCCGGAACCGGCACGCCGGGCTGGCGTTTCACCGGCTCGGTCGGTCCATCCCAGGCCGCCGCCGTCGCCATTACCGGCGCGCCCGCCTATGCCGACGGGATTTTGGTCGCCGGGTTCTCTGGTGGGATGCTGGCCGCCATTGACGCCAACTCCGGCACCGCGCTTTGGGAGCAGAGCCTGGCTACCGCCTATGGCCAGGCAAGCTCGCTGGATTTTTCGGACATCGTGGCCGCCCCGGTGATCGCGGACGGCGTGGTCTATGCCATCGGCCTGGGCGATACCGCCATGGCGGTCGATCTGCACTCCGGCGCCAAGGTCTGGACCCATGCGGCCTCCGGCTTACTGCCATTTTGCCTGGCAGGCGGCTTCGCCTTCGTGCTGGACAAATCGGACATGCTTTACGCCATCCATGCCGATGACGGGCTGTGCAGCTGGATGTTACAGATGCCGGACTTCCGCAAGATGAAGCATAAAAAAGGCCGCGGCCCGCAGAGCTGGACCGGCCCGGTGATGATGGACGGCAAGCTGCTGCTTACCAGCAGCCTTGGCGAGATCGCGCTCGTCGATGCCATGGCGGGTAAAATCCAGGGCATGACGAAACTGGCAGGCCCTGCGGATATGACGCCGATTTGCGCGGGCGGGCTGCTGCTGCAACTCACGCGCGACGCCAAGCTCACGGCCTATGCCTGACCTTCCCCGGGTCGTTATCACGGGCCGCCCGAATGTCGGCAAATCCACGCTGTTCAACCGGCTGGCGGGCTCCCGGCTCGCATTGGTGGCGGATACGCCGGGGGTAACGCGAGACCGCAAGGAAGCCGAGGCTATGCTGGCGGGGACGAAAACTCTGCTGGTCGATACCGCAGGACTGGAAGAAGCCGCGCCGGAGAGTATTCCGGGCCGGATGCGCGCCTCCACCGGCAAGGCGGTGGACGAGGCGGACCTTGTGTTATTTGTGTTCGATGCGCGCAGCGGGCTGCTGCCGGAAGACCGGCATTTCGCCACCTGGCTGCGGCGCACGGGCCGCCAGGTTCTGGTGGTGGCGAACAAGGCTGAGGGACGCGGCGGCGCGGCATCCGCGATGGAGGCATATGAGCTTGGCCTCGGCGAGCCGGTGGCGATTTCCGCGGAGCATAATGAGGGCGTGTACGATTTGATGCGCGAGATCGCGGACCGGCTGCCGCCGCCGCCCGAGGAAGAAGAAAACGCCGAAAACCTGCCGCTGCATTTTGCCATCATCGGGCGTCCGAACGCCGGCAAATCGACACTCATGAATTATTTGCTGGGCGCGGAGCGGATGATCACCGGGCCGGAGCCAGGGCTGACACGCGACGCGGTGTCCGCTAATTTCACCGGGCCGGATGGCAGGCTCTACCGGCTGGTGGATACCGCCGGGCTACGCAAGCGCGCCAAGGTGGATGAAGGGCTGGAGCGCATGTCCACCTCCTCCTCTATCGAGGCGCTGAAGCGTGCCGAGATGGTGGTGCTGGCGATCGACGCGGTGCAAGGCGTGCAGGAGCAGGATCTGCACATCGCGCGGCTGGTGGAGCGCGAGGGCCGCGCCTGTATCATCGCGCTGACGAAGTGGGACGCGGTGGATGACCGCAAACAGGGCAAGCAGGCAGCACTGGACCGCATTTCGATCTCGCTCAGCCAGATGAAGGGGATCACGCTGGTGCCGCTCTCGGCTGAGACTGGCGAGGGTGTGGGCAAGCTTTTCCCGGCAATCCGCGCGACCTACGAGAAGTGGAATCTGCGCGTGCCGACGAGCGCGCTGAACCGCTGGTTCGAAAGCGCGCTAGAGCGTTTTCCGCCGCCGCTGGTCGATGGCCGGAGGCTGAAGCTGCGCTACATCACGCAGGTGAAGGCGCGCCCGCCAAGCTTCGCGCTGTTCGGCACCCGTGCAGAGCAAGTACCGGATACTTATGTGCGGTATCTCGTGAACTCCCTGCGCGAGGCCTTCGAGATGCCGGGCGTACCGATACGCATCATGCTCCGCGGCACGGATAATCCCTATCACGAGAAATGAACTTGTGTTCGATTACAATGTGAAATCACCAATCTCGCGGAACGGTCGGAACAGTCATAAACCTTTATATTGAGCGGATTTCTATGGAACTACCCTGATGGGCATCGTCTTTTCCGCGGATGATTTTGGCCTCACAGTCTCCGTTAACAAGGCTGTGGAAATCGCTCACACACAAGGTGTGTTGGGCCAAGCCAGCCTGATGGTGGGGGCGCCCGCGGCGGCGGACGCCGTGGCACGCGCGAAAGATCTGCTGGGCTTGAATGTAGGATTGCATCTGGTGCTGGTGGATGGCGATTCGCTGCTCGGCCACGTGAAGCTACCGCATATCACACAGCCAGACGGCAAGTTTCCAAAAGATCAGGCGATGCTTGGCGTGAAATATTTTTTCTCTCCCGCCGCGCGGCGCGAACTCAAGGCCGAAATCCGCGCGCAGTTCGAGGCCTATGCCGCAACGGGTTTAAAGCTGCATCATGCCAATGCACATAAGCACATGCATCTGCACCCAACCGTGGCACGCATTATGATAGAAACAGGCAAGGAATTTGGGTGCAAGCGCATCCGTGTGCCCAGCGAGCCGCCGGATGTTCTAAAACGCTGTGGCGAAAAGCCACGTTTTGGCGATGTGGCGTTGTATCTTTGGAGCAAGATTCTACGGTTTCAGGCGCGCGGGCTTGCCTCGACCACGCATGTTTTCGGTCTGAAATGGTCCGGCCACATGACCACCGCGCGCGTGAAAAAACTGCTGGAACAATTCCCGCCGAATGCCGATGCGGAGATTTATTTCCACCCCGCAACGGCGCGGGATGCGGAATTGACCCGGCTAATGCCGGATTATGAGCATGTCGCGGAATTCCACGCGTTATTGGAACTGAAAACGGCTTTCCCTCAATGATGCCGTATGCGTCCCGCCCGAGCCAGCGTTCCAGACTTCGGTAAATATCTGCTTAGATAGGGCGCTGGCTTGCGTCTTGCAACCAATGCCGAAGATCGAAATTGGTTTAGAAATTCGACCTAAAAGCAGGACCATAGCTACTCAAATTGAAACTGACGTAAAAATAGTTATCACCGATTTTCTGTACAACATAATCCGTGTAGCCAAACAAAGTCACATATTGGTCAATGGCCTCCTCCCAGGGCAGAGTATGCTGGCTCTTTGGCTCAGCGATCATTCCACTTGTGTCATATATGATGAAGTCTTTTTCGTTGTAGAAGCCTGGAACGCCCTGATTAGAGGCTTGCAGGCAAGGGCCAACAGAAAATTGACTGTTACCCTTGGAGAAGCTTGCCAAGGTGCACTCTAAAAATTTTGCTTGATGAGAGATTCGGTAGAAATGGAATCCAGTTGAACTCAGCAGCCTCGCGGAAGATGGAAATACAAAGAACATTATTAAAAGGATAATCGGTGCAGAGTAGGCGCCGGCTTGTGAAAACTGTCCTTTAAAAAGTTGAACAATCGATGATAAAAGGCATAGAGGATATGCGCCTAGCAGAATCCACGCGGTATAGTCCCAAACCGAGTTGGGGTTAGAAAACCTGATCCAGTACGGATAGATAATCAGCATCAGTGGCGTGAGAAGTATCGCCCCTGCGAGCGAAAGCCTCTGAATGATGAGGATTGGTTTGATCATAAATGAAAAACAGTCAGTCTTTGAAGTGATGCTAAGCCACGATACGCTGGTCAATTCTGACGTGAATACCAGTCAGATTCCACGGCAGAAATTCCCTAACGCGGTTCATGGGGTGGTCGGCAACGTGCTCAATAACGTGACGGAGATAAGCTTTCGGATCGTGGCCGTTCAACTTGGCCGGTTCCATCAAAATAGATAGTAGCGGCGTGATGCTCACCATTATCTGACGCCGTGAATGTCTCAATTGCGGCGGCCAAATGCGATGGGCCGCATGGCGAGCTACTTCCCGATCATCACATCCGAGGCCTTGATCACCGCTGTCACCTCATCGCCGGTTTTGAGCGCGAGTTCATCAACCGCCTCGTTGGTGATGGAAGCCGTGACGATCTTGCCGCTGCCGACATCCACCCGCACGTGCGACGTGGTCTGACCCTTCTGCACTTCGACGATTTTGCCCGATAACTGGTTACGTGCGCTGAGTTTCATAGTTCCCCTCCTTCTTAATGATGCCAAGCGGCACCGGTGTAGAAAAACTGGCCAAGCCCGATGGTGAATATAAGGCAACCATACAGGCTATGCTCCAAACAGCTAAGAAAAAGCGACCGCTCGCGGCTGTAATCCCGCGCGAACATCGCACCGCCCGCCGTGGTGAGCGCCACAGCGACCCAGTTTAGGAAGATGATATGCGCGAAGCCGAAGGCAAGCGCCGACGCAGCAATAACCCCGCGTGGGCCGAATGCCTTTTCGTAGCGATGAAACAGAAAGCGCCGATAGATCACCTCCTGCGGCCAGACTGAAAGAAGCGGGTAGAGCACCATAATGACGAGCCAGAACAGCGGATGCTGGCGCGGCAGGGAGAGGAAAAGCCCCGGGAACACTACCCAGGTAAGCAGGGTGAGTGCCGTACCGAACACTACGAAGCGCAAGAGCAGAAACCGGACCGCGCCGCGAGCCGGTTTTGCGGCGTTCCAAACTTGGCGGCTCAACCGGTAGGTGACGATGCCGCCCAGCCAGAGCAGCAAAAACAAAACCCCCGGCCTGCGCGCGAGCAATATAAGCACCGGCGCGCCGCCGAACAGCAGCAGAAACTCCGGCCATAAAAAAACCCCGGATCGCTCCGGGGTCTGTTGTAAGTTCAACGCTTGCTGAACTGGAAGCTGCGGCGGGCTTTCGCCTTGCCGTATTTTTTGCGCTCGACCACGCGGCTGTCGCGCGTGAGGAAGCCGGCGACTTTAAGGATGCCACGCAAATCCGGCTCGTAGAGCGTGAGCGCGCGGGAAATTCCGTGGCGCACCGCACCCGCCTGGCCGGAAAGACCGCCGCCGTTCACCGTGCAGAACACATCGAACTGGTTATAGCGGTCCGCCACCAGGAAAGGCTGAGTGATGAGCATCCGCAGCACCGGGCGCGCGAAATATTGCGGCGCCTTTTTGCCGTTCACGATAATCTCGCCCTTGCCGGGCTTGATCCAGACGCGGGCGATCGCGTTCTTGCGGCGGCCAGTGGAATAGGAGCGGCCCTGCGCGTCGCGCTTTGGCTCGCGCTTCGGCGTAGCGGCCTCGGCGGCAACCACAACGGGAAGGTCTTTCAGGCCCGCGAAGGCGCTGGTTGATTCGGACATGATTACGCTCTCCGGTTCTTGGCGTTCAGCGCGCCAACGTCAAAAGGTTTCGGCTGCTGCGCCGCGTGGGGATGCTCCGCCCCGGCATAGACATAGAGGTTCTTCATCTGCTGGCGCTGCAGCGGGCCGCGCGTAATCATGCGTTCCACCGCCTTTTCCACCACGCGCTGCGGATGCGCGCTGGCAAGACGCTCCTTGATGGTGCGGCCTTTGATGCCACCGGCATAGCCGGTATGGTAATAAAGCACCGATTGCTCGGCTTTCTTACCGGTCAGCTTCACCTTCTCGGCGTTCACGATGATGATGTTGTCACCACAATCGACATGCGGGGTGAATTGCGGCTTGTGCTTGCCGCGCAGGCGGCTGGCCACAATGGCGGCGAGGCGGCCGAGGATCAGCCCTTCGGCGTCGATCAGCACCCAGTCCTTCTGCACATCCGCCGGCTTTAGCGAAATCGTCGTTTTCATGTTCTACACATCCAGTTAAACAGCGTGCGGCTTATCTGGTTTTTCCAGCCCTGCGTCAAGCGTTTGTATCTGTGGTATTATAATACCGTGCGATGGAGGCGAAGGATTCCGCCAGGGTTTGCGCCGGTCTCCAGCCCAATGCGCGCGCCTGGCCCGGGTTGGCGATGAAATTCCCGGCCAGGCTCTGCCACATCGCCGAGCGCCCCAGCATCCCCGCCCCCGTGGCCAGCAATTCCGGCGGGCACGCGAACAGTTTCGGCGCAACGCCAAGCCCATCGGCCAGCGCCCCGATCAGCCCCGGCGTGCTGATCGCCTCCGGATGCGCCGCGAGAACAGCCCCCGGCGGGTGTTCGGCCCGCACCACGCCCAGCACGATCTCCGCCAGATCGTCCCGGTGGAGGAAGCTGCGGCGATTCTCGATGGCGGCGAACGGCAGCGGCACCCCGCGCCGCAACAGCTTCAGCAACAGCGCAACATTACCCGGGCAGCCGGGGCCGATAACCGCGACCGGGCGGATGATGGACAGGCCCGGCCCGAACGCGGCGACAACCTCGTGCTCGGCCTGTAATTTGCTCGCGGCGTAGCCATCCATCGGGTTCGGCGGCGTGGTGTCCGTCACGACACCGGAATGCACCCTGCCATGTATATGTGCCGTCGAGATCAGTACGAACCGCTTCGCGCCCGCCGCCCTCGCCGCGCGGGCAAGGTTTACCGCCGCATCCACATTCGCGCGCCGCCAGGTTTTTGCCCCAACGCCGCGCCGGTGGCCAAGGCCCGCGGCATGAATCACAACATCGACCGGCGACAGCGTGAACCCTGGTTCGGCGAGATCTCCGGTATGGCAGGCGGCAACGCCATCGGGCAGCAGCGCCGTTGGAGCGCGCACGCCGCCAACCACGGAAAGGCCCACAGCCGCAAGGCGTCGCGAAATTGCACCCCCGATGTAGCCGGTGACGCCTGAGCAAAAAACCCGGCTCAATCCAGCCGAGGCTCCGTCCGGCGGACCGCCCGGGATGCAGCCGGTAGCGGGGTTGGCACCAGCCTTTCTCGCACCGGTACCACAGGCTCGGCCAACGGCGCTGCGGTTGCGCGCCGGGCGGCGGGGATTTGTGCAGGCGCCTGAGTCGCGGGCTCGGCAACGGCGCTGCGGGATTTTTTGATCCGCCCGAAATTCGGCACGTCATCATACGGGTCCAATTGCGCGACCGGCGGCGGCAGAATCCCCGCCGAGCGCATCGCCATCGTCCGCAACTCCTCGTGCAGCGAGTCGATCTGCGACTCCAGCGCCTCGATACGCGATTTGAGGCCAAAGACACTGAACGGCATGAGCAGGAAGGCCAGCGCCCAGAGCAATGCGGGCAAGGCCAGGAGCAAAAACACCCAACCCGGCATCCAGTCCGGCAGCGTAAACGGCATGTTCATCACTGCCGTATAGCCTAATTCGTCAATGCCGGAAATGCCGCATGTTGGTGAAGACCATAGCAACGCCCGCTTTATCGGCCGCTTCGATCACCTCGGCATCGCGGATCGAGCCGCCCGGCTGGATCACCGCCTTCGCTCCGGCGGAGATTGCGGCCTCCAGCCCGTCGGCAAAGGGGAAGAACGCGTCGGACGCCACCACGCAACCGGAAAAATCCAGCCCGGCGGAAGCACCGCGCCAGGCGGCGATGCGCGCGGAATCCACACGGTTCATCTGCCCGGCGCCCACGCCAATCGTGGCGCGGCTTTTTGCATATACAATGGCGTTGGACTTCACATGCTTACAGACGCGGAAGGCAAAGATCAGGTCCTCGATCTCCGCCTCCGTAGGCGCGCGCTGGGTCACGACCTTTAGGTCATCCGGCCCAATGCGCCCGGCATCCCGGCTTTGCAGCAGAAAACCTCCAGCCAGGGATTTGAAGGTTATCTCGCCCTGGGAAGACGCATCCGGCAGCCCGCCCGCCAGCAGCAGGCGTAGGTTCTTTTTCTTCGCCAGCAGCGCCTTGGCCCCCTCATCGGCATCCGGCGCAATGATGACTTCGGTGAATATTGTGGCGATCTTCGCGGCGGTGGCCTCGTCCAGCGTACGGTTAAGCGCCACGATGCCGCCGAAAGCCGACACCGGGTCGCAGGCCAGTGCGGCATCCCACGCCTCCGCGACGCTGCCCGCACTCGCCACGCCGCAAGGGTTGGCGTGCTTCACGATCACGATGGTTGGCGGCGAGAATTCCGCCACGCATTCATAGGCCGCATCCGTGTCATTGAAATTGTTGTAGGAAAGCTCCTTGCCCTGCACCTGCACGGCGGTGGCGACACCAAAGCGCGCCGGGGCGGTGGTGTAAAATGCCGCCGATTGGTGCGGGTTCTCGCCGTAGCGCAGCGTTTGCCTGCGCGCGCCTGCAATGGCGAAGCTGGCAGGATAATCCTCGCCATTCTGGCCAGCAAACCAGGCGGAGATCGCGGCGTCGTACGCGGCGGTGCGGGCATAGGCCTGGGCGGCCAGGGCGCGACGGAGGCTATGCTTTGTTCCGCCATGCGCGGCAATCTCCGACAGCACGGAATCGTAATGTTCCGGCGCGGTCAGCACCGCCACGGAATCGTGGTTTTTCGCCGCCGAACGGATCATTGCCGGGCCGCCGATGTCGATATTCTCGATGCAATCCTCGAAGGCCGCTCCGCGCGCCACAGTCGCCTCGAACGGGTAGAGATTGACCGCGACGAGGTCGATTGGCGCAATTTTATGTGCCGCCATTTGCGCCAGATGCTCGGAACTGTCGCGCCGCCCTAGAATGCCGCCATGAATCTGCGGCACCAGGGTTTTAACCCGCCCGTCCAGAATTTCCGGGAAGCCGGTATGGTTGGAAACCTCCGTCACCGGCACCCCCGCCTCGCGCAACGCCTTGGCCGAACCGCCGGTCGAGAGAATTTCAACGCCATGCGCCACGAGAGCGGTGCAAAATTCCACCATGCCAGATTTGTCGGAAACGGAAACCAAAGCGCGGAGGATGGGGACGATATCGGTCATTGGGGCAAAAAACCTTTAATTGGTGGCGGCAACGGCGGAGACGGCATTGGCCGGCGAGCCGTGCAGAACTTTCGTGCTGATCAGCACATAGACCAGCGTTTTATCCTGGGCATCGACCATGCGGGTGATGATGAAATGCTTGAACAGGAAGGAGGCAGAGATCGCGCCCATCTGCTCCTTTTGCGGCAGGTCGGCGGGGATCGTCACCGGGCCATGCGCGATGCAGTTGAGCGCGAACTGGCTGGGGTCGGTCGCCACACCCAGTCCGCCTGAAATTCCGCCGGTCTGGGCGAAGGAGGCGTAGCAGGAAACATTGGCCACCTTCGGGTCGTCGAATCGCTCCACCACCACCTTGTCGTTCGGCCCGACCCAGCGGAAATTCGTGCTGACGCTGCCGATGCTGGTCTGCGCCTGGGCAGCGAAGCCGATAATGGTGAGAGCCAAAACGGCGATGAATTTCATGAAGATTCCCCTTTGTGGAAAGTCTCATACACCAAAAGCGTCTGCGCGCAGATAATGGAGTCGGCAAAACACGCCTCAGCCCGCAGCCGCGCGGCGGCGCCGAAGCGGACACGCAAGGCAGTATCGTCGATCAGTTTTTTAATCGCCTCCGCCAGTGCCATCGGCTCCCCCGGCGGCACGAGGAAGCCGGTCTGACCATCAACCACCGCCTCCCGGCAGCCGGGGATGTCGGTCGCAACCAAGGGTTTGCCTGCTGCCATAGCCTCAAGTGCCGATTTCGGCAGCCCCTCCCGGTAGGTGGAGGGCTGCACGGCGATATGCGCGCCCCCCAGCAGGGCGGCGATGTCCCGCCGCGGACCGAGCCAGGTCACGATACCCTCGGCAGCCCAGGCTTTCAGTTCTGCCTCTGTAATCGTATTCGGGTTGCCAGTGTCAGGACCGCCCGCCAGCACGAATTCCGCCTGGCCCCGCAAGATCCGCGCGGCGGCGGCGAAATCAGCCACGCCCTTCTCGCGGATCATGCGGGCGATGAGGATAACCCGCACCCTGCCCTCCGGCTCCGGCGCCGGGCGAAATGCCTCGATGTCCACCCCTGCCCCGCGGATGAGAGTGGCCGCATCCGCCCGGGCCATGCCAGCCTGGGTCAGCGCCGCGAGGTCATCCGGGTTTTCGAAAACAACCTTTGCGCCCGGCGGTGTAAGCGTAAAGCGCAGGCCCAGCGAGACCAGCGGCTTCAACACCCGCGCCAGAACCCTGTCCGACGAGAACACAAAGCCCAGCCCGACGGGCGCATTGACGATGTTTCTGCACCCGGCCAACCGCGCGGCAATGCCGCCGATGACGATGGGCTTGAGCGCGATATGGTGCAGCACATCTGGCTTCAGCGCGCGGTATAGCCGGGCGAGCCGGAAGGTGAACCATAGTTCCGCAAACGGATTGAGCCTCCGGCGAATGAACCGGACCGGAATGACCTCGACGCCGGAGGCGCGGATGCGCGCCGTTGCCTCGCTCTCTCGCGCCACCAGCACCACGCGCCAGCCAGCAGCCTGGGCCGCCAGCGCGCGCACGTGGAAATGCGAGGCGAAGAACCAGTCTTCGGTAAGGAGAAAAACCAATGTTTTTCGGCGCGGGCACATGCCGGGCGCTTTATCGCAAAGGCTTTCGCTTCGCTATGGGCGCCGCCTGCCTGGGTGGCGTTTGTCCGGTATTTCCGGCTGCACCCTCGTTTCTTGACGAGACGCAAATGTCACACAACTGCAATCGAAACCGTGTCGCCTTTGTCACGAGCTTCAATTATTGCGAGGGCCATGCGGGGAGACCCGCTGGCTGACCGTTTTCATCAAAGGCTTTACATAAGGAACGTGATCGTGAAACCGACCCATAAACTCCGCCGTACCGGCATTGCTGCCCTTGCCCTGGCCGCCGCACTCGGCGCCGCCGCAACCGCCCATGCTGCCGCCACCACGCTGGTCGAGACCGGCTCCAGTCTGCTCTACCCGCTGTTCAACCTTTGGGTTTCGGATTTCACCGCCGCCAATCCTGGCATTCAGCTCACCACCACATCCACCGGTTCGGGCGCTGGCATCGCGCAGGCGATAAAAGGCCTGGTGCAGATCGGCGCTTCCGATGCTTATCTTTCGCCTGCAATCGTCATGCACAACCCCGGCATCCTGAACATACCGCTCGCCATTTCCGCACAGGCGATCAACTATAACCTGCCGGGCGTCGCCAAGCCGCTGCACCTCTCCGGCCCAATCCTCGCAAGCATCTATATGGGCAAGATCACCATGTGGAACGACCCGAAGATTGCCGCCGCGAACCCCGGCGTGACCCTGCCCGCACATGTCATCATCCCGGTTCATCGCCTCGACGGCTCGGGTGACACCTTCATTTTCAGCCAATATCTTGCTTATTCCACCCCGTCCTGGAAGAGCGCGCTGCATTTCGGCACCACGATCTCCTGGCCCGCGGTTAAAGGTGGCATCGGCGCGAACGGAAACACCGGGATGCTCACCGCCGCGGCCTCCAACCCGTATTCCATCGCCTATATCGGCGTAAGCTATGCCGACCAGGCCGCTAAGGCTGGGCTTTCCACCGCGGCACTGAAGGATGCGGACGGCGAATACGTCCTGCCGACGCAGGAGAACATCTCCGCCGCCGCCAGCAGCGTGGTAAACAAGACGCCAGCGAATGAGAGCATCAGCATGATCTTCGCGAAGGGCAGCAGCGCCTACCCAATCGCCAATTACGAATACGCGATCGTTAACAGCCAACAGCCGGATGCAGGAACTGCCAGCGCGGTCCGTACCTTCCTCACCTGGGCCATCACCACGGGCAACGACTCGAAGTATCTCGGCAAAGTGCATTTTCTGCCGCTGCCGGATGCGATCGTGACGCTTTCCAAAAACCAGATCGCTAAAATCAAATAGGTTTTCCCCCCCCTCCGGTGCAAGCCGGAGGGGTTTGCTTTAAAGGCGAACCATGAAAATCCGGCCCTTCCGTCTATCCCTTCTTGGTTTAAGCCTGCTTATTCCCGCGGCACTTTGTGCGGTGATTGCATTTCTGCTGATCTATTCTGGCCAGGCCATCGGCTTTAACGGATTTCACTTCATCACCCACGTCAATTGGAATTTGGGCGATCTGTACGACGACCCGGTGAGCGTGCGCGGCGTACAGGTGCCAAGCGGCGCCAGCTACGGCATTCTGGTATTCATCGCCGGGACGCTGCTCTCCTCCCTCATCGCCATTCTCATCGCCGTGCCGCTTAGCGTCGGCGCCGCTATTTTTCTCGCGGAATCTGTCTCGCCAAAAATCCGCCCGGCACTTTCCATGCTGGTGGAACTCGTCGCCGTCGTGCCATCTGTGGTGTTCGGCCTCTGGGGTGTCGCGGTGCTCGTGCCTTTCATCGGCCATTACATAAGCCCGACCGGCAACGGCTACGGGCTGCTCGCGGCGGGCATCGTGCTGGCGCTCATGATCACGCCGATCATCGCCACGACATTACTGGACGCGCTCTTGCAGGTGGCGAAGGAAAACCGTGAATCCGCCTTTGCCCTCGGCGCCACGCATTTCGAGGTTGTCTCCAAAGCCATGCTGCCTCTGGTCCGCACCACGCTTATCGGCGGCATCGTGCTCGCATTGGGCCGCGCACTGGGCGAGACCATGGCGGTGCTCATGGTCTCCGGCGGCGGCATCAACATTTTGCCGACCTCGCTGTTCAGCCCGATCTCCTCCATGGCCTCTTTCATCGTCGGCCAGCTGGACAGCGCCGAATCCGACCCCACCAACATGGCCGTCCGCTCCCTCGCGGAAATCGCGCTGGTGCTGTTCGTCATCACGCTCGCCGTCAACGCCGCCGCCAGGCTGCTCACCTCCGGAGCCTTCAATGTCCGCAAGCGCCAGCAGTAAACCCGGCCGCAGCCCGCAGGAGCTGCGCCGTATTATCAGCGGCAATATCGGCTGGGTGGCTTGCGGCATCGCACTGCTGCTGGTCATCGGCCCGCTTATCGATATCGTGTTCGTGGTCGCCTGGCACGGGCTTTCCGCCTTCAGCCCGAAGCTCTTCACCACCGTCACCACCGGCACCGGCGGCGGGCTGCTGAACGCGCTGGAGGGTACGTTCCTCATCGCGGCGGGCGGCATGATCATCGCTCTGCCCATTGGGGTCGGCGCTGGCATCCATCTCTCGGAATACGGCAACAACAGGCTCGGCAACGCCATCCGGTTCTTATCGGATGTGCTGACCGGCACGCCTTCCATCGTCCTTGGCTATTTCTCCTACATCGTGTTCGTTATTTCGCTCGGTTGGGGTTTTTCCGGACTCGCTGGCGCCATCACCATCGCGATCCTCATCGTGCCCTACCTCGCCCGCATCACGGAACTCGCGTTGCGCCAGGTGCCGGTGGCGATGCGCGAGGCCGGTTTCGCGCTCGGCGCCACCGAGCCCGCCGTGGTGTTCAAAATCGTGCTGCCGGGTGCGGCCTCAGGCGTCGTTACCGGCGCGTTGCTGGCGCTCGCGATTTCAGTCGGCGAGACCGCGCCGCTGATCTACACTGCCGGATGGTCCAATTACATGTGGAACGGCAAGCTCACGCATGAGCCGATTGGCTACCTCACCTACGTCATCTGGTCGTTCATCAACCAGCCTTTCGCGGAATCCCACGCGCTGGCCTTTGCCGCCGCGTTTCTGGTCATGGTCATCGTGCTTGCCATCAACATCGGCGTGAGGCTGCTGTTGCGCCGGACGAGACCGGCCTGAGCCTTACTTCTCCGGCTTCAGCGCGCCGGGCTTATGCGCCGCAATGCCGCCGCTCTTCCCGCTTTTCACGATATATTCCGGATTTTCCTTCGAGGCCGAGACCTGATGGCCCTTAATCTGCGTTGGGCTTGTCACTTTTTTCACAACCTCACCGGACGAATGCCCGCCGCTCGATTCCCAGCCTACCTTGTCGCCGGGCTTGGGTTCGTTGTTTCGCTTCGCTGCCATGGTTTCCTCCATGCAGGCGGAGTTGGTCGTTTGTGCGCCGTTTTCAATCATAGGCCGCGGCAAACGCCACCGCGACGCCTAGCAGCCCCGGCTGCGGATGCGTGATGAGCTTGACCGGGATTGCCGCCATCAGCCGCTCGAACCTGCCCTTGGCCACGAACCGCTGTGCAAAGCCGGAAAGCGGCAGCAGATGCGCGATGCGCGGCAGAATACCGCCGGCCATGACCACTGAAGTGCCGCCCTGCGAGAGCGCGAAATCCCCCACCGCCGCGCCCAGGCTAAGGCAAAAACGCTGCAACGCCGCCACGGCAAGCGGGTCGGTACCCTCGATCGCCTGGGTCCACAGCGCCGCATCATCGAGCATTTGCAGGCTTTTGCCCTCTATCTCCGCCAGCGCCTCATAAATATTTTTCAAGCCGGGGCCGGAGACGACACGCTCCACCGATACACGGCCATAACGCTCTCGCAGCCGCGCGAGAATCGCATCCTCCAGCGCATCGAGCGCCGCGAAGTCCGCGTGGCCGCCCTCGCACTCGATAACGTAGGATTTTTTGCCCTGCCGCAGCACATGCGCGACGCCAAAACCGGTGCCAGGGCCTACGACCGAAATCACCCCCTGCTCCGGCAGAGCATGGTCCGGCCCGGTAATATGCAACAGATGCTCCGGCCCAAGCGCCGTGGCGGCGTGGCCGATCGCGCCGAAATCATTGATCAGCGTGAGCGCGCCGACGCCAAGCTCCCGCGCCAGGGTTGCCGGCCGGATAACCCAGGGGTTGTTGGTGAGCTTGAGCACCTCGCCCGTAATGGGGCAGGCAACGGCAAGTGCCGCGGCGCGCGGCAATGGCCGGCCCAGAGCCCGGCCGAACGCCGCCCAGCTGCTGGCGAGGCTCGCATGGTCCGCGGTACGAAAGGTCACCGGCTCATGCAGCCTGAGCAAATGGCCCTCGCCAATTTCCGCAATGGCGAAGCGCGCATGTGTGCCGCCGATATCACCAGCGACGATTTCAGTGATCTGGCCAGCCGGGTTCAACGGGACGCTACCGGCGGGGTTCTGGCGGAGAGGGTGGGATTCGAACCCACGGTAGGCTTGCACCCACAACAGTTTTCGAGACTGTCCCAATCGGCCACTCTGGCACCTCTCCGGCTGTTGCCGCGGCTTATACGGGGCCAGCGGTTGCCCCGCAACCATCAGCCGGGGCGCTTATAAGCATTGACACAACGCCTCGCCCGGCTATAACGCGCCACTCTCGCGGCAGGGCATCGGCTCCGCCGCGCATTGTTTTATATACGTTACCCGATTGGATTATACCGATGTTCGCAGTTATCCGCACCGGCGGCAAACAATACCGCGTCACCCCAGACGCGGTGCTGAAAGTTGAGAAGCTGGAGGCGGAAGCCGGCAGCACCGTCACATTCACCGATGTTCTGGCTGTTGGCGGCGATGGCGCGTTGCAAATTGGCGCCCCGGTTCTGGCCGGCGCCTCCGTCACCGCGACCGTCATCGCGCAGGACCGCCTAGCGAAAGTCATCATCTTCAAAAAGCGCCGCCGGCAGAACAGCCGCCGCAAGAACGGGCATCGCCAATGCGTTACCGTCCTGCGCGTCTCCGCCATCAACGCAGCTTAAAGCGCAGGAGCAGGAACTATGGCACATAAAAAAGCAGGCGGTTCATCCCGCAACGGGCGCGACACCGCGGGCCGCCGCCTTGGCGTGAAAAAGTCCGGCGGCCAGGAAGTGGTTGCCGGCAACATCATCATCCGCCAGCGCGGCACCAAGGTGAAGCCGGGCCTCAACGTCGGGCTTGGCCGCGACCACACCATTTTCGCGCTAACGGACGGCAAAGTGCTGTTCGAACGTAAGTCCGACGACCGGGTGCATGTTTCCGTCACCCCAGTTAAACTCGCCGCTGAATAATTCCGGCCAGATTCCGCTTGAAAAGGCCGGCACCAGCCGGCCTTTTTTATTGGTAATAAACACGATGAAATTCCTCGACCAGGCGAAAATCTACCTCAAATCCGGCGACGGCGGTGACGGCGTCATCGCCTTCCGGCGTGAGAAATTCATCCAGTACGGCGGCCCGGACGGCGGCGATGGCGGGCGCGGTGGAGACGTGGTGTTCGAGGCGGTCGAGAACCTCAATACCCTCATCGACTTCCGCTATTCTCAGCATTTCCGCGCCAAAAAAGGGGGCAACGGCTCAGGCGCCGACCGCACGGGTGCTGCCGCGCCCACAATGCACATCAAAGTACCCATCGGCACGCAAATCTTCGATGACGACCGGGAAACGCTGCTGGCGGACCTCGACGCGCCCGGCAAAACCATCACGCTGCTCAAAGGCGGCGATGGCGGCTTTGGCAACGCGCGGTTCAAAACCTCCACCAACCGCGCACCGCGCCGCGCCGATAAAGGCTGGCCCGGCGAAGAGCGCTGGGTCTGGCTGCGTCTCAAGCTCATCGCCGATGTTGGGCTGGTCGGCCAGCCCAACGCAGGCAAATCCACCCTCCTTTCCGTCGTCTCCGGCGCGCATCCCAAAATCGCCGACTATCCCTTCACCACCTTGCACCCGCAGCTCGGTGTCGTCCGGCTTTCCATGTCCGAGGAATTTGTCATTGCCGATATTCCCGGCTTGATCGAGGGCGCGCATGAAGGCACCGGTCTCGGCGACCGCTTCCTCGGCCATGTCGAGCGCTGCGCCGTGCTGGTGCATCTCATCGACGGCGTTGCCGGTAACTGCGTCGATACCTGGCGCACCGTGCGCCACGAGCTTAGCGCCTATGGGGGCGGGCTGGCGGAAAAGCCCGAAATCATCGTGCTGAACAAGGCGGACGCCATGAGCCCGCGCGAAATCTCGTCCCGCCGCGCTGCACTGGCCAAAGCCTCGGGTGCCACCGTCATGGTCGCCTCTGGTGTTTCCGGCCAAGGCGTGCCGGAGGTGCTGCGGGCGTTGCAAAACATCGTCACGGATTCGCGCAAAACATGATCCCGGACCTCACCACCGCGCGCAGGATTGTTGTGAAGATCGGCAGCGCGCTCATCGTGGATGCCGCCACCGCCGCACCCCGCACGGATTGGCTGAACACGGTGGCGGCGGATATCGCGGCGCTGGCGGCTCGTGGGGCGGAGGTCATCGTCGTCTCCTCGGGCGCTATCTCCCTGGCGCGCCGCCAGCTCAACCTCACCGCCGCAAAACTCCGCTTGGAAGAAAAACAAGCCGCCGCCGCCGTCGGGCAAATCCGCCTGGCGCAGGCCTGGTCAAATGCACTCTCCGTCCAAAACCTTACCGCCGCCCAGCTCCTCCTCACGCTGGAAGATACCGAGGACCGCCGGCGCTACCTCAACGCCCGCGCCACCCTCTCCACGCTGCTGTTCCTGCGCTGCATTCCCGTCATCAACGAGAACGACTCGGTCGCCACCTCGGAAATCCGTTTCGGCGATAACGACCGCCTCGCCGCCCGCGTTGCCGAGATGATGCAGGCCGATGCGCTCATCCTGCTCTCGGATATCGACGGGCTCTACACCGCCGACCCGCGCCGCGACGCGAGCGCCCATCATCTCCCGGTCGTTTCCGCCATCACGCCCAAGATCGAGGCCATGGGTGGCGAACCGCCGCCTGGCTATTCCTCAGGCGGCATGAAAACCAAGCTGCTGGCCGCGCGCATCGCGACGCAGGCCGGCTGCGCCATGGCCATCGCCCTTGGCAGCCCCGCCCACCCGCTGCGCGCTATCGAATCCGGTACGAAATGCACATGGTTCCTGGCCGTGCCCGAAGGCCGGGGTGCCCGCAAAAACTGGATCGCCGGCCATCTGGCGGCCCAGGGGAGCCTTACCGCCGATACAGGCGCCGTCCACGCGCTGGCCAACGGCTCCTCGCTGCTTCCGGCTGGTATTTTATCGGTCTCGGGCAGTTTCGAGCGTGGCGACGCGGTCGACGTCCTATCCGGCTCCGGCGCGCGCATCGCTCGCGGCCTGGCGGCATACTCCAGCGCCGATGCCAAAATTATCGCAGGCCACCGCTCGGATGATTTCGAATCGTTACTCGGGTATCGCGGCCGCGACGAAATTATCCATCGGGACGATTTGATACTCTTCTAACACTACCTAAAGTAGCGTTAGTTTCGGCGAAGACTATCTGTAATCGTTCCGGACATCGTCCAAAGCCATTTCAAAAGCGGTTCAATAAAAACGACGACACCGGCGATCAAAAAAGCCTCAGCGGTGACGTGACTGAAAGAACTGTTATTTACCCATGGGATATAAACTTGCACGACGGAACCTCCTCGATTTTTGGTGCCGTACCGTTTCGTTCCGTATTCATGCAAGCAGATAATCACGATTTGTTTATTTTTTTTACCGCCCACACCCCCGCTTCCGCCACCACCGCATCGGCATCGGCGGCCAGCGCCTGCGCAATGGGTAGCGACGCAGCATCGCCGCTATTGCCCAGGGCAATCGCGACGTTCCTGACAAACCGGTTGCGGCCAATGCGCTTCACCGGGGAGCCCGCGAACATCGCCCTGAAGCCCGCATCGTCCAGCGCCGCCAGCTCCGCCAATTTTGGCGCGGCCAAATCCTCCCGCTGCGCCAGCTTCGCCTCCCGCCCGGCAGCGGCGAATTTGTTCCACGGGCAAACCGCCAGGCAGTCGTCGCAGCCATAAATCCGGTTGCCCATGGCCTCACGAAACGCTTCTGGAATCGGCCCGGCATGTTCGATAGTGAGGTAGGAGATGCACCGCCGCGCATCGAGCTTATAAGGCGCGGTGAACGCCTCCGTCGGGCACGCCGCCATGCAGGCGGAGCAATTCCCGCAGCGGTTTTCATGCGGCGCATCGGGCGGAATTTCCAGCGTGGTGAACACCTCGCCCAGAAAAAGCCAGGAGCCATGGCGACGTGAGACGAGATTGGTATGCTTGCCCTGCCAGCCCAGCCCCGCCTCTGCCGCCAGCGGCTTTTCCATCACCGGGGCGGTGTCCACGAACACCTTAATCCCCTGCCCGTGCGATGCCACAAACTGCGCCAGATGCTTGAGCTTACCTTTGATCACATCGTGATAATCCCGCCCGCGCGCATAAACCGAGATATTGCCCACGCCCGGCATCCCCACGCTCGCCAGTGCATCGTCCTCCGGCGCGTAGGACATCCCAAGCGAGATCACACTCACCGCCTCGGGCCAAAGCACCCGCGGGTCGGCCCGCTCATCTACTCTTGCCGCCATCCAGCCCATCTCGCCATGGTGGTTCGCGGCCAGATACTCTCGCAAGCCATCCTTCGCCTGTTCCGGCATCACCGCACGGGCAAACCCCACCGCGTCGAAGCCGAGCGCCGCAGCCCGCTCCCGTATCGCTGTTTTTAGGTCAGCCCCGGCCACGATACCCAGGCACGTCCTGCGGCGGCACCCAGGCGCCCTCCGGCGGCGTTCCCGTCTGCCAGAACACATCAATCGGAATCCCGCCACGCGGATACCAATACGCACCGATCCGCAGCCATTTCGGCTCTAGCAATGCCACCAGCCTGTCCGCGATCATCATCGTGCAGGCTTCATGAAACGCCCCATGATTCCGGAAGCTCTGCAAAAACAGCTTCAGCGATTTGCTTTCCACCAACCAGTCGGCGGGAATATAATCGATCACGATATGCGCGAAATCCGGCTGGCCGGTCAGCGGACAGAGCGAGGTGAATTCAGGACAGGTGAAGCGTACCACCGCATTCTTGCCCCCGGTCTGCGCCGCCACGCGCTCCAGCATCGCCTTTTCGGGCGTATCCGGCGCCTTGGTCTCGTGCCCCAATTGCTGCAACCCGGCATAGCGAGCTTCAACCATCTTTTGCCCTTTCCCACCCGGCGCGCGTCCGGGTGCAATATTCATCGTAACCGCCAGCCAGAATCGCCGCCCGCGCGTCCAGCATCAGCCGCTGGTAATAGGTCAGGTTATGCATGGTCAGCAGCATCGGCCCCAAAATCTCCTCCGCGCGGATGAGATGATGCAGATACGCCCTTGTGTGCCGTGTGCAACATAAGCACCCGCAAGCCTCGTCCAATGGCCGCCCGTCGTCGATAAACCTCGCATTCCGCAGGTTGAACACGCCGTGCGAGGTAAACCCCCGCGCCGTCCGCCCGGCCCGCGTCGGCATCACGCAGTCGAACATATCGACGCCGCGCGCGACCGAGCCCAGCAGGTCATCCGGCGTGCCGACGCCCATGAGGTAGCGCGGCCTATCCGGGGGCAGCAAAGGCGCTGTAATCTCCAGCATCCCATACATCAGCGCCTGGCCCTCGCCCACCGCCAGGCCGCCGATGGCATAGCCCTCGAAATCCAGCTCCCGCAGTGCCGCGGCGGACTCCTTACGCAAATCCTCATAAACATTGCCTTGCACGATCCCGAACTGCCCGTAGCCCTCCCGCTGCACGAAGGCATCGCGCGAGCGCTTCGCCCAGCGCGTGGAGAGCCGCATCGAGACCGCCGCCTCCTCATGCGTTGCCGGAAACTTCGTGCATTCATCGAGCACCATCGTAATAGTCGAATCCAGGAGATACTGAATCTCCATCGACCGCTCAGGGGAGAGATGATGCTTCGCGCCGTCGATATGCGAGCGGAAGGTGACACCCGTCTCTTCCATCTTCCGCAATTTGGCCAGCGACATGATCTGGAACCCGCCGCTGTCGGTCAGGATCGGCCCAGGCCAGTCCATCATCTTGTGCAAGCCGCCAAGGCGCGCGACGCGCTCCGCGGTCGGCCGCAGCATCAAATGGTAGGTGTTGCCCAATACGATCTTCGCACCCGTCGCGCGCACCGCATCGGCAGTCATCGCCTTCACCGTTCCCGCGGTGCCCACCGCCATAAAGGTCGGCGTCTGCACCTGCCCGTGGGCTGTCTGCAAAACACCCGCCCGTGCTGCGCCATCCTTCGCGGCAAGCTCAAACCGGAATTTCATGCGCGTTCCAACAGGCAGGCATCCCCGTAGGAATAAAACCGATATTCATGCGCGATGGCATGGGCATAGGCCGCGCGAATCCGCTCCACGCCCGCAAACGCACTCACCAGCATCAGCAATGTGGAATGCGGCAGATGGAAATTCGTGAACAGCAGATCCGCGACCCTAAACCTATAGCCGGGCAGAATAAAAATATCCGTCTCGCCGTCGAACGCGCCAACGATGCCCGTATCATTCGCCGCCGATTCTATCAGCCGCAACGCGGTCGTCCCCACCGGCACAATCCTTCGCCCCGCCGCGCGCGCCGCGTTTATCCGCGCCGCTACATCGGCTGAGACGAAACCACGTTCAGCATGCATCCGGTGCTCCGCCAAATTTTCCACCCGCACCGGCAGAAACGTCCCCGCCCCCACATGCAGCGTCACTTTCACCATCTCCACACCCGCTGCCGCCAGCCCCGTCACCAGTGCCGGCGTAAAATGCAGCCCCGCCGTGGGTGCGGCCACCGCGCCCTCATGCGCCGCGAACATTGTCTGGTAATCCGCCGCGTCGCGCGCCGTAACGCCTTCCGGCCGCGTGATATAAGGCGGCAAGGCCAGTGCCCCGCTGCGCGCCAGTGCGGCATAAAAATCATCCGCCGCAAACCGCAGAACCGCCGCCCCGCCTTCCAGAACTTCCAGCACATGCGCGGAGAATTCCGAATCAATCTGCAGCAAATCCCCTGCCTTCACCCGGCGCGCGTTCCGCAGCAGCACCCGCCAGCTTCCGTCATCCAGCCGCCGGTCCAGCGTGATGCCGATCCGCGCCGTCCCTCGCAACGCGCTCAGCTGCGCCGGGATCACCTTGGTATCATTTACCACCAGCAAATCGCCTGGCCGCAACAACCGGGGCAAATCCCGCACCACGTAATCGCCTAAAGCTGCGCCTACTGCCAGCAATTTTGCCGAATCCCGTGGCCGCGCGGGTGCAGTCGCTATCCGCTCAGGCGGCAGCTCGTAACCAAAATCGGAGAGCTTCATCTGGCAATCACGCCCCCATGTAGGAGGCAAGTTCGATCAGATTTCCATCCGGATCACGGCAATAAACGGAAGTGATATCCCCCAGCGCGCCGATACGCGAAACCGGCCCGCGCTCAATCGCCACGCCGCAGGCATGTAGCTGCGCGATGGCATCTTCCACCCGCACGGCAATCACAAAGCAAATATCCAATGTCCCAGGTTTCGCCAATGAAGCATGGGGCAGCACCTCATGCCCTACCTCATGCAGATTAATCTTCTGCGCGCCGAAGCGCAGCGCCGTGCGGTTTTTGCCGCCGTATTCGTCGCGCTCCATGCCCAGCACGCGCTGGTACCACGCCGCCGTCTCGGTAATATCGTGGCAGGTCAATACGATATGGTCGACCCGATCGACGGTGAACTTCATCCGGCGAGATCGCTGAAAAAATCGTTGCCCTTGTCATCCACCACAATAAACGCGGGGAAGTCCTTCACCTCGATCTTCCACACCGCTTCCATCCCAAGCTCCGGATATTCCAGCACTTCCACCTTGGTGATGTTGTTGCTCGCCAGCACCGCCGCCGGCCCGCCGATGGAGCCCAGATAGAACCCGCCATGCTTATGGCAGGCATCGCGCACCGCCCTACTGCGGTTGCCTTTCGCCAGCATCACCAGCGAACCACCGGCGGCCTGGAATTCCTCCACATAGGAATCCATCCGCCCCGCCGTCGTCGGCCCGAAGCTGCCTGTCGGCATCCCATCCGGCGTTTTCGCCGGCCCGGCGTAATATACCGGGTGGTCCTTCATATAATCGGGCATCCCCTCGCCGCGGTCGAGCCGCTCTTTCAGCTTCGCATGGGCAATATCCCGCGCCACCACGATGGTGCCGCTCAACGTCACGCGGGTTTTTATCGGATGCTTTGAAAGCTCGGCCAAAATTTCCGCCATCGGCTTGTTCAGATCAATCGCAACCGCCGGCACCCCTGCCCCGGCACTCGGCTCGGGCAGGTATTTTGCCGGGTCGGCCTCCAACTGCTCCAGAAACACCCCGTCTTTCGTGATCTTCGCCTTGATCTGCCGGTCCGCTGAGCAGGAAACGCCGATGCCGATCGGCAGGCTCGCGCCGTGCCTTGGCAACCTTATCACCCGCACATCGTGGCAGAAATATTTGCCGCCGAACTGCGCGCCAATGCCAAGCTGCTGTGTCATCTCCAGCACGCGCTGTTCCATTTCGATGTCGCGGAACGCGCGCCCGGTGCGGTCGCCCTCTGCCGGCAACGCATCATACCATTTGGTCGAGGCCAGCTTCACCGTCTTCAACGTCATCTCGGCTGAAGTCCCGCCGATGACGATGGAGAGATGATACGGCGGGCAGGCCGAAGTTCCCAAAGTCTTTGTTTTTGCCTCAATGAATCCCAAAAGCTTCGCGGGCGTCAGCACTGCTCGCGTCTCCTGGTACAAATATGTCTTGTTCGCCGAGCCGCCGCCCTTGGCGATGAACATGAGCGCGAACTCATCCGCATGGTGCTCGCCGGGTGCGGCCATAATGTCGAACTGCACCGGCAGGTTATCGCCGGTGTTGCGCTCGTCATACATGCTCAGCGGCGCCATCTGGGAATAGCGCAGATTGGTCTCGGTATAAGTCCGGTGAACCCCCCAGCTCATCGCCTCTTCCTCGTCACCCTCCACCCACACGCGCTGGCCCTTTTTGCCGAACACCAGCGCCGTGCCGGTATCCTGGCACATCGGCAGCACGCCCGCCGCTGCGATATTCGCGTTCTTCAAAAATTCCAGCGCCACATAGCGGTCGTTTTCGCTCGCCTCCGGGTCGTCCAGAATTTTCGCAAGCTGTGCGAGATGCGCCGGGCGCAGCAGATGCGCGACGTCGTGAAATGCCGCAAATGCCAGCTCGCTCAGCGCATCAGCGCTTACCTTCAATACGGTTTTGCCCTCCACCTCGATGCAGGAGACACCCCCGATGTCCAGCTTTCGGTACGGCGTCGTATCCTCGCCGAGCGCAAACATCGGCGCATAGACAAACCCCGGGCTTCGTTTCGTCGCGGCGTTCATGGTCTAGAGTCCGATCGGTTGAGGTTGACGCGCTCCTGCGCGTTGACCGAAAGCGTGAATCGGCCTCTCAAAATAAATTAGAGCGCATAGCGTCAATATGGACATTGCGCGCTCTAATCTTTCTGCCGGCGGCGGAACGCATCCAGGCTCACCACATCTGCCGGGCCATCGTTGGCCAGCACCGGCGCCTCTTTGGCCTCCGGCTCTGGCGCCACATCTTGTACCAGCTCAGGCACCTTCACCTCGAACTGCAAGCCGAACTGCACCTCCGGGTCCGCGAAATTCGTCATCGCCGCGAGCGGGATCGTCAAAATCGAAGGTATGCCGCCAAAGGCCAAGCCCACCGACATCGTCTGCCCCGCCTCGTCCACGCTCAGGCTATGGAACTGATGCTGCAACACGATCGTCATCTCGTCGGGATACTGCGCGCGCAGCCGGTCGGGGATTTCCACGCCCGGATAAGCGGTCTTGAACGTTACGTAAAAATGATGCCCGCCCGGCAGGCCGTTCTGCGCCGCATAGCGCAGCGCGCTCATCATCACCTGGCGCAGCGCATCCTGCGTCCAATCGTCATAGGGCAACAGCGATTCCGGCACTGTCTCGTCATCTTCAGCCATAAAACTATCCTAAAAACCCGTTTAACGCGCTTCCCGCTCATAATGCCGGTAATATTTCTCCGTCACCAGGTCGGTCTGCACCACCACCGCGATATCCGTGGTATTGAACTGCGTATCGATCACCGCGCCCTCGCCGACAAAGCCGCCGAGCCGCAGGTAGCCTTTTACCAGAGGCGGCAGGCGCATCAAAGCCCGGCGCGCATCCATTTCCGCCGGGTCGCGGCGCAGCATCTCCACATAGCGGCTGGCCAATGCGCGCGGGCGAATCGCCGGGGGAGCGAGATGATGCGTGGCAAGATACGTCAGCTCCGGGCCCAGCGCATCCGGGTCCGTGCCGTTAAGGCTGGCACAGCCGAACATGAGGTCGATCCCATAATGGAACACATAGGCCGCGATGCCTCGCCATAGCAATTGCAGTACGGCGCGCGAGCGATATGCCGGTGCAGTGCAGCTGCGCCCCAGCTCCAGCTTTTGGCCAGGGAAGCGCTCCAGCACCGAAATATCGTACTCGCCCGCGGAATAGAACCGCCCGAGCTTCCCGGCCGCCTCCTGGCGGATCAGCCGGTAGGTGCCGACCACATTGTTCGCACCCTCGCCCAAATCGTGGTCCACAACGAGCAAATGGTCCGCCACGGCGTCGAACACGTCCCGGTCGCGCTCCGCCAGCACGGTCACCGCATCGGCCTTGGCGCCCATTTCCTGGTAGAACACCCGGTAGCGCAGCGCCTGCACCGCATCCAGCTCATCGGCGCTCACCGCCAGCCGCACGCCCAAATTGCCCGTCCGCAGCTCGGCAAAGCCGGGCGCCGCATTGCCTATGGCGAAGCGCGGCAGCTCGGGCACCACATTCGTGTTCACGTTTTTACCCGCCGGCCGAAAAGCTCTATTTTGATCACGTCCACATCAAACCCCTGCTGGCCGGCGATCTCGCGCAACAAAACCTCCGCCTCAGGCGCCGAGAATTCCAGCACCGAGTCGCTATCCTGGTCAACGAGGTGAAAATGGTTGCGCTCGCCGCTTGCCTCATAGCGCGCCCGGCGGCTACCCAAATCCCGCCGCGCCAGAATGCCCTTGGCCTCCAGCAGCCGCACCGTCCGGTACACGGTGGCAAGCGAGATCCGCGCATCCAGGCGGTTTGCCCGACGATGCAGCTCGTCCACATCCGGATGGTCGGTCGCTTCGGAAAGCACGCGCGCGATCACCCGGCGCGGGCCGGTCATCTTAAGCCCGTTCTCTATGCACAGGCGCTCGATGCTTATATCCATCGCGAGCCTTGTGGCCCAAGTTTTTTCTCCGGTCCAGCCTATTCCGAGGGTTAACATGCTAACAACACTGCCCCCGCACGATAAAGCCATCGACATCACCGCCGAAACCTGCCCGATGACCTTCGTGCGGACCCGGCTGGCGCTGGACTCGCTCGAGTCCGGCCAGATCCTGCTGGTCCGGCTAAAAGGCGCGGACCCGCTGGCCAACGTACCCCGCGCGTGCGCGGACCAGGGCCACGAGCCGCTGGATCTGGCCGAACAGCCGGACGGAAGCTGGCTTCTGGTCATTCAAAAAGGTTAAGGTAAGGCATGCCCCAGCAATCGCCCGAATGGCGCGTCGGCGAGAACGTCCCATGGTCCGTCTCGTGGACCGGAGAGCAATCCTTCAGCCTAGAGATGTCGGAGGATTTCCCCGGTTTCGTGGACCTCGTGCAGGCGCAGCAGCCCGGTCTCGGCGCGCCGAAATTCGCCGCCCTGCACGTGACGAGGCATCGGATGGGCATGGCGCAGCACCTATGCCATGTCTGTGGCAAGCGCACGCTTAAGGGCGACCGCTACATTTTTCCCGTGCAATCCGGTGGGTTCGTCACCACGCCAGATGAATCAATGCGCTACGCGGGCAATGTCCCCCCGGTTCACCGCACCTGCGCAAGGCGGGCGCAGCAGCTTTGCCCGCATCTCAGCCATTCTTTCTCCCTCCCGGTGCCGTACCCGTCCGAGGAAACCCGGCTCATGCAGCGCACCGACATCGTTCCAGGCATGGAGGAACTCGCGAAAACGCTGCCCGGCAACCTAAAAATCGTTTACACCTGTTACCGGCTTTTCGGCCCGCGCTTCACCCGGCAGGTTGAAAAACTCCGGCGGGAAACCGCGCCGACCCTCGCATGAGGCAAAGCTTTACGGGGTTCTGCCGCCGTGAATGGCTTCTGGGCGTAAGCCTCGGGACCTGCCTTATCTTCGCCCTGCACGGCCCGGCTTTTTTTGCGCTGCTGCCTCGGTCCGGCTGGCTCACTGTGCTTTTCGTCTGGCTGTTCTCAGTCATTCTTGGCTGCGGCATCTCGGTCGTCCGTCATGCCGAGCATCTCGCGTCGCTGCTAGGCGAGCCTTTCGGCACACTCATCCTCACGCTTTCGATAACCGCCATCGAGGCGATAAGCATCTCCGCCGTCATGCTGCACGGCGCCAACGACCCTACGCTGGTCAGCGAAACCTTGTTCTCCGTCATTATGATCGTGATGAACTTCATGGTCGGGCTGTCGTTGCTGGCAGGCGCCTGGCGCCATGTCGAGCAATTCCATAATTTGCAGGGCGCGAACACCTATCTCGGCGTTATCATTCCGCTCGCAGTCTTCAGCCTCATCCTGCCGAACTTCACCACCACCAGCACCGGGCCAACCCTTTCAACGGACCAAAGCATCTTTCTGGCGCTCATCTCCGCTGGGCTGTACGCTATATTTCTGGCGGTTCAGACCACCCGGCATCGCGGCTATTTCATCCTGCCCAACCGTGGCGCGGCGGCTCAACTACCGCATAAGCATCGTCCAGCCCGCGCGCCCTCCATGATCCGCCATACCCTTCTGCTCCTCGCTTACCTCCTGCCAGTCGTTTATCTCGCCGAGCAATTCGCCCACCCGGTCGATTACATCATCGAAACCTTGAACGAGCCGGTGGCCTTCGGTGGCCTTGCCATGGCGCTAATTGTCGCGGCGCCCGAGGCGATGGGCGCGGTGCGCGCCGCGCAGTCCAACGACCTGCAACGCTCGATTAATATTTTCCTGGGCTCCGTCCTGTCCACCATCGGCCTCACCATCCCGATCATGCTGGTTATGAGCGAGGTGACGGGCCACAGCCTGCAACTCGGACTTCAGCATTCGGATACTGTTTTGCTGCTGCTCACACTCGCGGTCAGCATGATCACTTTCGCCAGTGGGCGCACCAACGTCATGCAGGGGGCCGTGCATCTCATCCTGTTCGTAAGCTATCTCGGGCTGATTTTCCGGGCGTAAACTTTCGGGTTATATCAAGTCATCACAGGAGCAGAACCTTGTCCTCAACCGCCATGGGTGCTGCCGTCCGCACCGCCGAAACCCCGCAAAACCGCCGCCTCGTCAGCGCCTGGCTGTTCGCCGTGTGTTTTATGATCTGGGTGATGACCGGCATCGGCGGCTACACGCGGGACACCGGCTCGGGCCTCTCGATCATGAACTGGGACCCGATTATCGGCGCCGTCCCGCCGCTTACGCGCGCCACCTGGGACCATCTCTTTGCGCTCTACCAGACCATCCCGCAGGCAAAAATCCTGCACCCCGACATCACGCTCGCAGGGTTCAAAACCCTGTTCTGGCCGGAATATCTGCACCGCCTCTGGGGCCGCTTCATCGGCGTGGTGTTTTTCCTGCCCCTCGTCGCCTTCATCGCCACACGGCGTATCGAAACCCGGCTCATCCCCTGGCTGATCTTGCTTTTCGTTTTAGGCGGGCTGCAAGGCGCGATCGGCTGGTTCATGGTCGCTTCGGGCTTCGACCCCAACAGCGTCGCGGTGCAACCCGCGCGGCTTTCCCTGCATTTCTGCTTCGCCATGGTGCTTTACGCCGCGGTGCTCTGGACAGGCTTGACCGTGCTGCACCCCAGCGCCACTCGCCTGCCCGGCACGCGGGCCTTGAAAGCCTGGACCATCGCCGCCACGATTTTGCTGGCCGTCACCATGTTCGCGGGCACCTTCGTCTCCGGCACCCATGCGATCAGCGTGTTCTCCCCCGCCCATAACATTGGCGTCGGCATGCCCCCTCCAAATTACAGTCCGGTCAATTTCTTCACCGACCGCGCCACCATCCTGTTTAACCACCAGGCGCTCGGCGTTCTCACAGCCATCGCCATCCTCACCACCGCCACGCTCGCCCTGCGCGGCAATTTCTCCGCTCGCATCCGTGATGCGGGTCTCGCGATCGGCGCGCTGGTGCTGCTGCAATTCACCCTCGGCATCTCCGCGCTAGTCTCCAAGCTGCTGGACATCGGCGTCGCGCATCAGATGAACGCCATCCTTCTTCTCACCGCCTGCCTTGTTCTGCTGCATAGCCTGCGAGGCGCGCCGCGTTGAAACCCGATAAAACCGTCGCGAACTGGCTTTTCCTGCTCTGCTTCATGGTTTTCGGCATGGTGGCGGGCGGCGGCCATGCGCGCACCATCGGCGCCAGCTTTTCCATGCAAAGCTGGCAACCCATTACCGGCTTCATTCCGCCGCTAAATCCCACCGCCTGGAACCGCGCCTTCTCCCTGTTCCAGCAGACCGCGCAATTCCACGCCCACCCCATCACGCTCGCGCGGTACAAAACCCTGTTCTGGCCGATGTTGCTGGACCGCTGCTGGGGCCGCCTCATGGCGCTCTTATTCATCATACCCTTCGTCTTTTTCCTCGCCACGCGCCGCATCTCGCTACGCCTTGGCGCCTGGCTGCTCGCTATTTTCGCCGCAGGCGGCGTACAGGCGGCTTATGGCTGGTACATGGTGCAAACGGGGCTTCAGCCGGGCGTTCTCACCCCGCCCGTCACCTGGGCCGCGCCCCATTTCATCACGGCCATGCTCATCTTTTCGGCTTTGCTCTGGACGGCGCTAACTATCCGCACGCCCCTGCCCAACCCCACTCAAGGCGCATTTTTAAAACCCTGGGTAAATACCAGCATCGGCCTCATCCTCATCACCATGGGCTTCGGTGCGCTCACCGCCGCCACCAATGCCATCACTGTGTTCAACAGCTTCCCGCTCATGGACGGCCATTTCGTCCCGCCCGCGATCTTCGCTTTGCATCCGGCGGCGGAAAACTTCATCGCCAATCAGGCGACCGTGCAGTTCTTCCACCGCTTGGCAGCCACCATCACCGCGCTCACGGTGCTCATCACCGCCGTGCTCGGCCTGCGCGCGCCGCTTTCCCAAGGGCTGCGAGACAATTTCCTCATCCTCGCTGCCCTCGTCGCGCTGCAATACCTGCTGGGCATGGCCGCTTTGGTGCTGGATGCATCCAATCTCGGCTTCATCCATGAGCTTAACGCAGTCCTGCTCCTCGCCGCCGCGATTTGCGCGCGCCACGGTTTGCGCGGGGCCATATCCATGCGCAAACTCCCCTCACCCGTACCCGCCGAAGGTGTCGAAACATGACAGAAGCCCTGCAAACCGCTGAAAAACTTTTCCACGCAGGCACGGGGCTGGACCCGCACATCGCCGCCCGGCACATCGCCACCGCGACCGATGGCGCGGATGACGGCGAACTTTTTCTCGAATATCGCGAATCCGAATCCATCAGCCTGGAGGATGGCCGCATCCGTTCCGCCAGCTTCGACACGCGCCGTGGCTTTGGCCTGCGCGCCGTGCTGGGGGAGGCGAGCTACTACGCCCATGCGGGGGAAATTACTGATGACGCCCTGGCCCGCGCCGCCGCGACCATAAAAGCCGCGCGCGCGCAGGAGCTTGCCGTCACCGCCGCAGGCCCCGCCGCTGCCGTAACACCGCTCTACGCGGGCCTCAACCCGCTGGCGGAAATGCCGTTTTCCACCCGCGCCGCGCTGTTGCAGGAGATCGACGCCTTCGGCCGCGCCGCAGATAGCCGCGTGATCCAGGTCATGGCCAGCATCGCCGGGGAGTGGCAGGTGGTCGAGATCATCCGAGCCGATGGCTCCCGCGCAGCCGACCTGCGCCCCCTCGTCCGCCTCAACGTCTCGGTGGTCATGGAACAAAATGGCCGCCGCGAATCCGGCTCCCACGGTGCCGGTGGCCGTACATCCTACGCCCCGCTGATAACGCCCCAATACTGGCAAGGCGCGGTGCAGGAAGCCATCCGCCAAGCCATCGTGAACCTTGAGAGTGTCCCTGCCCCGGCAGGCGAAATGCCGGTGGTGCTCGGCGCCGGCTGGCCCGGCATCCTGCTGCACGAGGCCATCGGCCACGGGCTCGAGGGCGATTTCAACCGCAAGCAAACCTCCGCCTTCTCCGGCCTCATGGGCTCGCGCGTCGCCTCCAAGGGCGTCACGGTGGTCGATGACGGCACCATCCCCGACCGTCGCGGCAGCCTAACCATCGACGATGAAGGCACTCCCACCTCCCGCACCACGCTCATCGAGGACGGCGTGCTCGTCGGCTTCATCCAGGACCGGCAGAACGCCCGGCTGATGAACATGCGCGCCACCGGTAACGGCCGCCGCCAGTCCTACGCCCACTCCCCCATGCCGCGCATGACCAACACCATCATGCTCGGCGGCGACGCTACGCAGGAGGAGATGATTAAATCCGTCAAACGCGGTTTATATGCCGTGAATTTCGGCGGCGGGCAGGTCGATATCACCTCCGGCAAATTCGTCTTCTCCGCCTCGGAAGCGTACCTCATCGAAGATGGCAAAATCGGCGCGCCGGTGAAGGGCGCGACGCTCATCGGCAATGGGCCGGACGCGCTGACCAAGGTGGAGATGATCGGCAACAATCCGGAACTCGACCCCGGTGTGGGCACCTGCGGCAAGAACGGCCAGGGCGTGCCGGTGGGCGTGGGCCAGCCGACGATGAAGATGCTGGGGCTGACAATCGGCGGCACGGCGGCTTAATTGCCGCCGCGATACTATCAATATTCTAAATAATCGGACATTTATCGGCAAATAACCACGTTCACATTGTTCCTGCATCTCGCTTCGGTTAACTTTTGTTTGAGTTTGCCTCGGCAGGAGCGTGCATGAAGATCAATGTAACCTACGATTCGAGCGTCACAGACCTCGATCTGCCCGGAAATCCTGCTTATAACCCCACGCTCTACGATGCGTACACCAGCGCCGTTACCACGGCGGTTGATTATTATGATCATGAGATCACCAATAACATCACCGTCAACATCAGCTTCGGCTGGGGCGAATCCGGCGGTATGCCGGTCGCGCCCGGCGCCAGCGGCCAGAGCGTGTCGGAGCAATATGATGGCTATTCCTATTCCCAGCTCCGCGCTGCCTTAACGGCGGCGGATACCACATCCGCCGTCCAGCTTGCCGCCGCCGCATCGCTCGCCCCCACAGATCCAACCAACGGGGCATCATTCAACATCAATACGGCAGAGCTGAAAGCACTGGGCCTGGCACCGGCAACAGATCCCGCGAGCGACGGCGCGGTTGGCCTCGATTCCTCCGGCAAGACAAGTTGGGCCTGGCCGGGCCAAGCCTACACCCCTGGCAGCTCGGATGCAGTGGGTACGCTGGAGCATGAAATTTCCGAGGTTCTGGGCCGCGTGGATACGGGCGGGGCAAACAATGCTTACGACCCGCTGGATCTGTTCCGCTACACTTCCGCCAACGGCCAGGCGAACGACCCGATAGGCGCCGCGGCAGGTGCGAGGGACGAGCCATTCATTGCCGGATACAACAGCCAGGCGGCGTCCTATTTTTCCTATAACGGCAGCACCGTGGGGCTGATGGACGAAACGCCGGGCAATGTCGCGAAGGGGGCGGATGTGGGGGACTGGGCGCCCTCGGTTGGCTATGACTCGTTCGGCGACGCCCCTACCGGGGCACCCACGCATATCTCGGCCACCGACATGCAAGAGCTGAACGTGCTTGGCTATGACGAGGCAAGCGTTGTGCATAACGACGAGCCCGCTGTTTGCTACCTTCGCGGCACGCGCATTCTAACGCCAACGGGCGAAGCGCGGGTGGAGAATATCAACATCGGCGATGAGGTCGTTACCCGGTTCAACGGCACGCAGGCGGTGAAATGGATCGGCCGGCAGAGTTTTGACGCCCGTTTTGTTAAAAATACACGCGAGCATTTCCCGGTTTGCATCCAGGCTGGGGCGCTGGGGGTAAGATGCCCGGCGCGCGACCTTTATGTCTCGCCCGGGCATTCGATGCTGATAGACGGCAAGCTGATCCTAGCGCAGCTGCTCGTCAACGGCATCAACATCATGCAGGACCGCTGTCCGCCGGTCATCGATTATTTCCAAATGGAGCTTCAGACGCATGACTGCGTGATCGCGGAAGGCACATGGTCCGAGAGCTTCGCCGATGGGCCAGGAATGCGGGCGCGGTTCGATAATGCCGCCGAGTTCGCGGAGCTATACCCCAACGATGCGCCGCCGGCTGAGTTGGTTGCCCTGTGCGCGCCGCGGCCGGAACATGGGCCTAAGCTCGCCGCCGTGCTCGGGCCGATTGTGGCGCGCGCCGCGAGTGCCTTGCAGCCGGGGCCGTTGCGGGGCTGTGTCGATACCATCGACCTGCCGTGGGCGATGAACGGCTGGGCGCAGGACACGAACCACCCTGAACTACCGGTGCTGCTAGAAGTGGTGCTGGGGAATGAGGTGCTCTGCACCGCGCTTGCCTGCGACTTCCGGGAGGATTTGGCGGCGGCGAGGATTGGCCAGGGGTTTGCCGCCTTCAGCCTGACATTGCCGGTGCGGGTTGAGGCTTCCCGGCTCGGTGAACTGAAGGTTCGGCGCGCCATCGACGGGTTTGAAATTCCGCTGCCCGCCGCCGGTGCCGGGCAAGCTTCCACAAAAGCGATTAAGGCGGTTGCTTAGGGCGCTGATCCTCGCTGGCCTCATCTGCGGGCAAGCCCATGCCGCGGCACCTTGTGCAGCACAATCCCGCGTGCAGTTCGCCGCGTGCAAAAAAGGGGCGTGCAGCGCCGAATGCCACGTTGCGGTGGAATGTTACCGGGAGTGCATATCGGCAACTTCGCACGCGCTTATCCAGGGCAGCCCGGGCAGGTGTTTGCAGGGCTGACCTATTGTTAGATATTGGACGGCCGCAGTTACAGGGCGTTTCAAAGAAGATGGATTGCTTCGTCGCTACACGGATTCGCAATGACGGGTGGGTTCGCAACCGCGTGAAGCAATCCGTTTTACTTCAGCCCCCCGGGGCGGCGCGCAATCCAGGCAAAAACCCCCGTCACGCGCTTCCGCAGCTTGCCGATGCGCGCAACGCCCGCGAGCCGGCGGTCGAGGAAGCGCAGGGCCGCCTCATCGTCATCCGATGTGTCGCTGAGCCAGAACAGCAGGGTTGCGCTATATACCACCGCCAGAATGCCACGCTTGGTGTACCAGGAAAAATCCGCTGAAGTGTCGCCAGTGGCGTGCCAGACGGCATCGACCGTCGCCGCCGTGATCCGCAGCGCGCGGCGCGTGTGCTGGGGCAGGCCGAGCCAGGAGAGGGCGCGGCGAATTGCCTCCTTGTTTCCCCGGTTCTGCTCAAAGCGCAGGGCGAGGACGGCGCGCACCCGCTCCGGCACGTGCAAAGTTTGCAACCCCGCCGCCGCTGCCGCTCGTTCCATGCGCGCATCGGCCAGCGTGCAGAACGCCTCGATCATCTCGCCCGGGCCGCCAGGGAAGAAGATCACCGCATCCTCCGGCGGCTGTCCGATGCTGCTAAGCGCCTGGCGCAGTGCCTTGTCCGTCCATCCGTCGAACGGCACCTGGGGCAGCAGCGCGTCGATCGCCCGGGTTGTGAGTTCGTCGATCATCGTTCCTCCAGGGGGAGCGGAAAGCGCTCCGTTTCCTCATTGAACCCGAAATAGCGGAAGTCCCGCATCCGCATGGGGTAGAGAATCCCGTCCAGATGGTCTGCCTCATGCTGCACCACCCGCGCCTCGAAGCCGGAGATTTCCTTCTCGAACGGCGCGCCGTCAGGACCGGTTGCGTTAAGACGAATCCGTTTGTGGCGCGGCACGGCGGCGCGCAGCCCGGGGATGGAGAGGCAGCCTTCCCAATCAAGCTCCTGTTCGCCGTCCAGCGGGGTGAGGACCGGGTTGAACACGGCGGTGAGCGGCATCTCCTCCCCGCGAGAGGCGGGGATTCGGTAGATGAACAGCCGCAGCGGCTGGAACACCTGGGGCGCTGCGAGGCCGACGCCGCCCGCATCCTCCAATGTTTCCGCCATATCCGCCAGCAGCCGGCGAATTTCCGGCGCGGCTGGATTTTGCACGGGCAGCGCCTTTGCCAGCAGCACGGGGTGGCCCATCCGGGCTATTTTCAAAATCGCCATAGCTGCATAGATGGTCCAGCAGAAATGATTTGGCGAGAGCCGAAACTATGCTATAGGCGCCGCAGTGGTTGTGTGGGCACGGCGGGGCAGCCGCGGTCTGTTTTTGGTTTTTTTCGGCTTTTTCAAGGAGTTTTTGGCCAGGTGCAAGTTCTCGTTCGCGACAATAACGTCGATCAGGCGCTGAAGGCGCTTAAAAAGAAACTTCAGCGCGAAGGCGTTTTCCGCGAAATGAAACTGCGCCGCCATTATGAGAAGCCGTCCGAACGCCGGGCGCGTGAGGCCGCTGAGGCGGTGCGCCGGGCCCGGAAGATGGAGCGCAAGCGCGTCGAACGAGAAGGTTTTTAAGCTTCGAGTTTCCCAGCTAAAACGCCCCAGCCCGGGGCGTTTTTTATGTCTTGATGAAAAGCCAGATCGTCAGTGCCAAGCCGATGGCGGTAATTCCCACCCGCAGCACCGTCTCGTTAATCCGCGCGAGGAGATAAACCCCGAGCTGGCCGCCGAGGATGGACGCGACCGCGACCATTGCCACGAGCCCCCATTCCACCTTTGTCCGCGCGATGAAGATCACCACAGCCGCGACGTTCATCACGCCAGCGAGCACGTTTTTCGTCGCCCCCGCAGCGCGGACCGCCAGGCCCGCGGCGGTGAGGGCCGCGAGCATCAGAATCCCGATGCCGCCGCCAAAATAGCCGCCGTAAATAGAAATGAGGAATTGCGCGGCAATAGCGCTGCGCGGCGAGATTGGAGCCGGGGCATCGACCGCGCGTTTTTTGGCGAAAAAGCTGCCCCAGGCAAAGACCACGGTCGCGAACAGCACGAGGTAGGGCACCAGATGCGTGAACACGCTGACCGGCGTTGCGAGCAGCAGCACCGCGCCGATCGCCCCGCCGATGAGGCTGATGATGACCAAGGTCCGCAATGAGAGCCCGGCAGCGCCTTCCATGAGGCTGCGCCCCGCCAGGCTGGTGGTTATCTGGCTGGGGAACAGCGCGATGGTGGAGGTGATGTTGGCGGCACGGGGGTCCAGCCCGGCATAGAGCAGTGCGGGGAAGGTGAGGAAGGAGCCGCCGCCCGCCAGCGCGTTTTGCGCTCCGGCGATGAAGGAAGCGGCGACGAGGATGATCTCGGACAGGCTCACAGCAGACGCCAGAGCTGCTCCGCCGGGGGCCGCGCGCCGATCTGGCTGATCGCCAGCGCCGCCGCTTTCGCCCCAAGCGCGCCCGCCGCGGCAAGGCTCTCGCCCTTGGTAAAGGCCGCGAGAAACCCGGCGGCGTAGGCGTCGCCCGCGCCGGTCGTATCCAGCAACTTCACCGGCTCTGCCGGGACGGTGATTTGCGCGCCTTCATGCAGAATGATGCTTCCCTCCTCGCTCCGGGTAAGAACCGCGAGCTTGACGTCTCGCGCCGCATCCGCCGCCGCTTCGGCGAAGCTGTTGCGCTGGTAAAGGCTGAAAATCTCCGCCTCGTTGGCGAAAAGGATATCGACGCCCTCGGCGATGAGGCGGCGGAAGCCGTCGCGGTGCCGGTCCACGCAGAACGGGTCGGAGAGGGAGAGCGCCGTGCGCTGCCCCGCCGCGCGGGCGATGGCCGCAGCCTCGGCAAAGGCCGCCTGCGCCTCCGGGGGGTCGAACAGATAGCCCTCCAGATACGTCACCGCCGAAGCCGCGATAACCATCGCGTCCAGGTCACTCAGCCCGAATTCCTGCGCCGCGCCGAGATAGGTATTCATGGTACGCTGGCCGTCCGGCGTCACTAAAATTAGGCAGCGGGCAGTGGGGATGGGCGCTTGCAGGCGCGGTGTGGGATAATGCACACCATGTGCCGTGATCTCCCGGTCGAACGCATCGCCCATGTCATCCGCCGCGACCTTGCCGAGAAACGCGGCCTTTGCGCCCAGCGCCGCCGCAACGGCGCAGGTGTTGGCGACCGAGCCGCCGGATGCGCGTATCGCGCCCTGCATCTCCTCCGTCAGCCGCGTCGCGGTGTCCGAGTTGATGAGCGACATCGTACCCTTTGGCATGTCGTAACGGCTTAAAAAACTGTCATCCACAGGCAAAATGAGATCCACGATCGCATTGCCAATTCCGGTGATGTCGAAACGAGTTTTAGCCATGCCCGTGTGCTCCAAAGGTTTTTCGTGGGTCCGGTTAGCACCGGGGGCACCGCAGCGGCAAATGAGCGGGGCGGTCTGCCCCTGTTGTCCCGCCGCGTATGCGCGTGCTAGGCCCAAGGCTGATGAACCAAAAGCCAGGGAGGTCATGTGTTCAACAAACGCAAGCCTGAAGAGCAGAAACCAGTGAGCGCCGATATTCCCGCGCCGCTGAATACCGCCCCGCCCGCAGTTGCGCCGGACAATTCCGCCAAGCCTGCACCGGCTCCCATTCCACCTAATCTCAAGGAGACTCCAATGGCTCGTTCCCCTTTCGCTCCCCCTGTTCCGGCAACCCCGCCCGGCAGCGGCGCGCTGCGCCCCACGAGCGCTGGCACAACCGCGCAGCGGGACGATGGCCAGCGCCGCACCCTCGTCGTCGGCCGCGGCATAAGCGTGCAGGGCACCGTGCAGGATGCCGAGCGACTGGTGGTGGAAGGGACGGTCGAGGCGGCGATGATCAACGGGTTGATCGAGCTTTCCATCGCGCAAGGCGGCATGTTCAAAGGTGAGGTTGAGGTCGATGAGGCTGAGGTTTCCGGCACGATCGATGGTACGCTGACCGCGCGCCATGCGCTCATCGTCCGCGCCTCCGGCCGGGTGCTGGGCACCGCACGCTGCCGCCGCTTGCAGGTTGAGGATGGCGGGCAGATCACCGGCCGGATCGAGATGATGAGCGAGACCCACGCCGCCGCGCCGGTGAAGCAGGAAGCCTGAAGAGCTTAAAACCAAGGGGCTTGTTTGCCCCTTGGTTGCCTCATTCACCTGTCTATTGCCGCCATCATTTCTTCCCCATAGCGCGGGCCGGAGGTTTTGCCCGGCTGCATGGCGTCATCGAGCGTTGTCATCTCCGCGGCGTTGAGCTTTATCTCCGCCGCCGCAATATTTTCTTCCAGATATTTGCGGCGCTTGGTGCCGGGAATCGGCACCAAGTCATCGCCCTTGTGCAACAACCATGCGAGCGCGATCTGCCCCGGCTTGGCGTTTTTCGATGCTGCGATCTCTCTTACTTTTTCGGCTGCCGCCACATTGGCATCGTAGTTCTTGCCCTGGTAGCGCGGGTCGAGGCGGCGGAAATCACCTTGCGGGTATTCCTCCGCGCGTTTGACCTCGCCGGTTAAAAACCCGCGCCCCAGCGGGGAATATGGCACGAGGCCGATGCCTAGCTCGCGCAACACTGGTATCACTTCCTGCTCCAGATTGCGCTCCCATAATGAGTATTCACTTTGCAAAGCCGTGACAGGATGCACCGCATGGGCGCGGCGGATATTGGCCACACCCGCTTCCGAAAGGCCCAAGAATCTCACCTTGCCCTGTTTGATAAGGTCAGCGACCGCTCCCGCCACCTCCTCGATGGGGATGTTACGGTCCACCCGGTGCTGGTAGAGCAGATCGACATGGTCCGTGCGGAGGCGCTTGAGCGAACCTTCCACGGCGTTGCGAATGTTTTCGGGCCGGCTGTCGGTTCCGGCGCGCTGGCCGTTCTCGAACCTGAAGCCGAACTTGGTGGCGATCGTCACCTGATCCCGCTTGCCTTGAAGCGCCTGGCCCAGCAGCTCCTCGTTTTTGAAAGGACCATAGACTTCAGCGGTGTCCATAAAATTGCAGCCAAGCTCGATGGCGCGGTGCAGGGTTGCGGTGGATTCCGCGTCGTCCGGCGTGCCGTAGGACTGGCTCATGCCCATGCAGCCGAGGCCGATGGACGAGACCTGTAGCCCCTGGGTTCCGAGTTTCCGTGTGCCGAGTTTCATGCCGCTTCTCCTTGGAAATAGCCAACCGGCGAGAGGTGGTGCGCGCGCTGGTTGAGGCAAGCGCGGATTGCGCCTAAACAGACCCATCTTGCCCAGAGACACGCCAGAACCGGATAAAAAACCCGCCGCTACCCGCAACATTGTGCTTGCGGGCGTGATGGTGGCGATGATTCTGGCGGCGCTGGATTCCAGCATTGTCAACACTGCATTGCCCCGTATGGCAGCGACGCTCGGCGGGCTGACGCATCTTTCCTGGGTGGTGACGGCATTCATGCTCAGCTCCACCATCACCTCGCCGCTTTACGGCAAGCTTTCCGACACCTTCGGACGCCGGGCGATGTTCGGCGTGTCGATCAGCATTTTCCTGGCAGGCTCGGCGCTTTGCGGCCTGTCACAGACCATGGACGAATTGATCGGCTTCCGCGCGCTGCAAGGGCTTGGCGCGGGCGGCTTGCTCGTGCTCTCCCAGGCGGCGGTGGGCGATGTGCTCTCACCCCGTGAGCGGCCTCGTTACCAGGGACTATTCAGCGGCGCCTTCGGCCTGGCCGGTGTCGGCGGCCCGTTGCTCGGCGGCATCATTACTCAGGCGCTTTCCTGGCGATGGATTTTCTATGTGAACCTGCCGATTGGCGGGGTGGCTTTCGCGATGATCTGGCTGGGGCTGAAGCAGCTTAACGTACAGGCACCCCCTGGCCGCGAAAGGCATATCGATATCGCGGGCGCGGGACTGCTGGCCGGGCTTACCGCCGCGCTACTCATACTGCTCGCAGGCGGCGGCAACGAGTTCGCATGGATATCTTTCGCCACGCTCGGGCTGGGCTTGTTCAGCCTGCTATGCCTCGGCCTGTTCATTTTGCGCGAGGCTGTGGCGCCGGACCCGCTGATTCGTCTTACGCTGTTCCGCAACCCGGTGTTCACGCGCGGCTCTATCGTCGGCGGCATGGTGATGTTCGCGATGCTGGGCGCGATGGTGTTCATGCCGCTTTACTTCCAAGTGGTGCTGGGGATGAGCCCGGCGGAATCCGGCGCGATGATTTTACCGCAAGTGAGCTGCATGTTACTCTCCTCGGTCCTCGGTGGCCGGATCGTTTCGCGGATTGGCCGTTTGAGGGGTTTTCTGCTCACCGGCATCGGGCTGGAAATGGTCAGCCTGGCTGCCCTCGCAGTGTTCGCGATGTTCGACGCGCCGCCGCTGCTGTTTTTACTCGTGCTTGGTACACTTGGCACGGGCATGGGAATGGGGATGCCGAACCTGACCAATGCGGTGCAAAACTCAGTGGACCATGCGGAATTGGGTGCCGCGACGGGCGCCATGGTATTTATCCGCTCGCTCGGCGGCGCGGTGGGCGTGGCGGCTTCGGGCGCTATCATGTCCGCCCGGCTGGCGAGCGCGCGGCATGGTTTCTACTTCCACGCGCTATCTACTCAGGGGATACATACGCTGGTCGGCCTCTCACCAGCGCAACATGCCGCCATTGCCAGCACCTACCGCACGGCGCTGACTGGAAGCTTCATTGTCACCGCCGGGGTGATGATCGCGGCGTTCATCATTGTACTGGGAATGCCAGAAATAAGGTTACGCGGGCATATCGAAGGCAAGGCGTGAACCGTCAGCTCGGCAGGAAATCCGGCACCGAGAGGTAACGCTCGCCCGTGTCGTAGTTGAAACCTAGTATCCTCGCGGATTTATCCAGCTCCGGCAGTTTTTGGGCGATGGCGGCGAGGGTAGCGCCTGAGGAGATGCCGACCAGCAGGCCTTCCTGCCGGGCCGAACGGCGGGCGTATTCGCGCGCTTCCTCAGCCTCGACTTTAATCACGCCATCGAGCAATGAGGTGTGGAGATTGGCGGGGATGAACCCGGCGCCGAGGCCCTGAATGGCGTGCGGGCCAGGCGCGCCGCCGGAGATCACCGCCGAGTCCGCCGGCTCCACCGCAAACACTTTAAGGTTCGGCCAGAGCGGCTTCAGCGTCTCCGCGCAGCCGGTGATATGCCCGCCGGTGCCGACGCCGGTGATGAGAACGTCCAGCCCCTCCGGGAAGTCGGCCAGGATTTCCTGCGCCGTGTTGCTAGCGTGGACCTCGATATTCGCCGGATTTTCAAACTGCTGCGGAATCCAGGCGCCGGGGTTTTTCTCGGCCAGCTCCGTGGCGCGCTGGATCGCGCCCTTCATGCCGCGCTCCCTCGGCGTCAGCTCAAACACCGCGCCGTAGGCCTGCATGAGGCGGCGGCGCTCGACCGACATGGATTCCGGCATGACCAGAATGAGCTTGTAGCCTTTTACCGCTGCCACCAAGGCCAAGCCAACGCCGGTATTGCCAGAGGTCGGCTCGATAATCATGCCGCCCGGCTTGAGCGCGCCGGAAGCCTCCGCCGCCTCCACCATGGCGAGCGCGATACGGTCCTTGATGGAGCCGCCGGGGCTGGCGCGTTCGGATTTGATCCAGACATTCGCATCCGGGAACATCCGGCTGAAGCGGATGTGCGGGGTTTTGCCGATCGTCTCGAGTACGCTGCTGGCCTTCATGGGGAATCTCCTTCGGCCCCGAAGATGGCGGAAATAAGCGCGAGCGCAAGCCCCGTTCTCACCAGGAAATGGTAGCGAACATTCCTCCCGCTGCGAAGAACATGACACCCGTGGCGAGCCAGCCTACGGTCTTCAACACCGGGCGCAGCGCGAATGCGCCCATGATTGCTTTGCGGGAGGCCATGACCATCATCACGACCATGACCGGCACGGCGACCACGCCATTGACGACCGCGCTCCAGAACAGCGCCTTGATCGGGTCGATGGGCGTGAAGTTCATCAGCGTGCCAAGCAGGATCGCCACCGCGATGGTGCCGTAAAACGCTTTGGCCCGGTTGGCTTTGCGCATCAGCCCAACCGGCCAGCGAAGGGCCTCGCCCACCGCATACGCGGCGGACCCGGCCAGAACCGGGACGGTGAGAAGCCCGGTGCCAATGATACCAAGGGAAAAGATAAGAAAAGCGAAATGCCCCGCAATAGGCTTTAGCGCCTGCGCCGCCTGCGAAGAGGTTTGAATGTTGGTAATGCCATGCAAATGCAGTGTCGCAGCTGTGGTGATCACGATAGACAGCGCCACTATATTGGAAAGTGCCATGCCGGCATAGGTATCCAGCCGGATGCGTTGCAGTTCGGCCGGCGCCTGTTCCGGCGCGATTTTCAATGGCTGGGCATTGGCGTCTTCCTTCTCCTTCTCCACCTCTTCCCCCGCCTGCCAGAAGAAGAGATAGGGGCTGATCGTGGTCCCAAAAACCGCAACGATGACGGTAAAATAATCACCCGAAAAACGGATGTGCGGCCAAAGGATTCCGGGCACGGCCTGGCGCCAATCGACACCGGCGATGAAAACCGTTGCGACATAGGCAAACAGGGAAAGGGTCAGCCATTTTAAAACTGACACATAACGCGCGTAACGGACGAAGACTTCGAGCAATACGGTAATGACCGCGAAACACGCTATCGCCAACGATGCCGGGACTGGCAACAAAAGTCGTAACGCGGCGCCCATCGCGCCAATGTCTGCGCCGAGGTTGATGATGTTCGCTACGAGCAGGAGGACGATGATGGCATAAAGCATCCAACCCGGCACGAAACGGCGCATATTGCCCGCGATACCGCGCCCGGTCACGCGGCCGATATCCGCGCTAATCTGCTGGATCGCGCACATGAGCGGGTAGGTGAACAAAAGTGTCCAGCCGATGGCGTAACCAAATTGCGCGCCTGCCTGAGAATATGTTGCGATGCCGCTGGGGTCGTCATCCGACGCGCCAGTAATGAGCCCAGGCCCCATGATGTCGAGGAGCTTCGGGCGTGACGGGAGCTTAATTTCGGCGATATCTGGCTTTTGCAGTTCGCTTTGTGACATGTTCGCCGCGTCCCTGTTTTGATTCGAGCGTAAACCTTTAGCGGAATAATTGAAACGGATTGACAGCATATTTCCCGTCACGTAAAACCTCATCCAATATTTGCAATTAATTCTCATTCGCATTTAAGGATGGAAGTATGAAGTTTCGGATTTTTTCTGCCGCCGCGTTGACCATTTGCGGCGCGGCTCCTGTTTTGGCGCAGACGCAAAATGCCGAACTGCTCGGCAATATGGCCGGGTTGCGGACGGTGCTCGGCAGTTACGGCGCCACGCTTGGCGTGAACGACAGCGAAAATCTGCTCGGCAATATTTCCGGCGGCGTGAAACAGGGTGCCACGCTGCAAGGTGTGATGACCGCCGTGCTGAAACTCGACACAGCCAAGGCCTTCGGTTTACCCGGCGGTACGCTGAACGTCAGTGCGTTGCAAATCCATGGCCGCCCGCTCACCCCCTACTACCTCGACGACCTGCAAGGCGCGAATGGCAACGAGGCGGACGATGCGACTCGGCTTTGGGAGTTGTGGTACGACCAGACGTTCGACGCAGCGCGCGTTGATATAAAGGCCGGGCAACAAAGCATCGATAATGAATTTATGGTCAGCCAGAATTCTGCGCTGTTCATCAATACAATGGCTGGATGGCCGCTGATTCCCTCGGATGATCTTTACGGCGGCGGACCGGCCTATCCACAGTCGTCGCTGGGCGCGCGGATAGAATATAAGCTCAATGATAATATGACGATGCTGGCGGGTGTATTCGACGATAATCCGCCGGGTGGCAGGTTTGACGATGACCCGCAATCGAAAGACGCAGGCGGTGTGCGGTTCAACCTGAACACCGGCGCGCTTTACATTGCGGAATTGCAATATGCGAAAACAAGCGCGCTGCCAGGAAGTTATAAAATTGGCTTTTGGTACGATAGCGGGAGCTTTCCGGACCAGGAATTTGGTACCGACGGATTGTCGCTGGCGAACCCGGAAAGTAACGGGAAACCCTTGATGCACCATGGAGATTACAGTTTTTATGGCATCATAGACCAGACGATCTGGCAGCCGAGCAAAACGCAGGCCGTGAGCCTGTTCGGGCGGATCATGGGCGCGCCGGACGACCGCAACCTGATAGGCTTCAGCTTCAATGGTGGCGCGACGCTGACCGCACCGCTGCCGGGCCGGGATAACGACCTTGCCGGGATCAATTTCGACATCGGCAAGGTGAGCGGTGCCGCCGCGGGGCTGGACCGCGACACGGCGTATTACATGCAAACCGCTTATCCAGTGCGAGGAACCGAAGCGCTCATTGAGCTGACGTATCAGGCGCAGGTGACCCCCTGGCTACAACTGCAACCGGATGTGCAATATGTGGTGAATCCTGGAGCGGGGCTACAGAACCCCGACGGCACCGCGCATATTTTACGGAATGAATTCGTCGCAGGGATACGGGCCGTTACGACGTTCTAACTTCCTTCCTTCTCGGCTTTCGCGGTCTCTCCGGCTCGCTCCTTTGTCTTTGTGTGCCTGAGATTTTCTTTGTTCTTCAGCGGCGATTCCTGGTTTGTCGCGCCCGCCTCGTGCAACGCGATGGCAACCGCCTGCTTGCGGGATTTCACGGGCTTTCCCGTGCTGGTTTTAAGCTCACCGTGCTTTTCCTCATGCATGACGCGGGCGATTGTATTCTTTTGCGCTTTGCTTTCCTTCGCCACCGAACCCTCCTGAAATACTTCCGGCTGAAGTTTACCGAGGATCATGGCGCGATAAATCTAAAGTTTAGCAAAATTCTGGATTAAAAAAGAGATAAGCCGCTGATTTTCGTGGCGGATTGAATGCGGCGGCGGGCGGTTTATCTAATTTGTCGTATTTTAAATATGGGGTTTATCGTGTGAGCCAGGAACAGGAGGACTCCCGTGAGGAGGACGGCCGGAAGTCCGATTCTGACGAAGGCAAGGATGAGTCCAAATCCGGCAATGAGGGCAAGGATAAGGGCAAAGACAGCAAAAAGGACGATAAGAACCAGAAGCATAGCAAGCTGCCGCTGATCATCGGCGCGATCGTTATCGTCATCGTCATCATAGGCGGCGTCATCTATTGGCTGGCGACGATGAACGAGGTGGTGACGGATGACGCTTACACCGATGGACAGGCGATCTCCATTGCCGCAAATGTTTCGGGCTATGCGACGGCGCTTTATATCAGCGACAATACTTATGTTCATGCGGGCGAGCTGTTGCTGACGATCGACCCGCGCGCGGACCAGGCGGCCGTACAACAGGCGCAAGCCAATCTGGCGCTCGCGCAATCGCAGCTGGAAAGCGCCGGGGTCAGCCTTGTGGAAACCAAGGTGCAGGCGCCCGCCCAGCTGCAACAAGCCCAGGCGCAGCTGATGCAGGCGCAGGCGCAGCTTTTCCAGACGCGGCGGAATTACGAACGCGAGGCCAGCGTTGACCGGCGCGCGCAACCCGCGACAGATTTGGACCAGGCTACCGAACAACTACGTGCCGCCGAAGGATCAGTGAAGCAGGCAGAGGCGCAAGTGGCCACGGCTTCGCTGATTCCGGAGAAGATAAAATCCGCGCAGGAAACGGCGCAGCAGCGCCAGGCGCAGGTGCTACAGGCGCAGGCAAACCTCGCGCAATCGATGGTCGAGCTTTCCTACAATGAAATTCATGCGCCGCAGGATGGCAACATCACCATGCGGAACGTGGAGCTTGGCACCTATATACAGACCGGGCAGCAGGTTTTTTATATCGTCACGCGTCATATCTGGATAACGGCGAATTTTAAAGAAACGCAGCTGGCCCGGATGCGCCCGGGAGATCGCGTTGACATCTCGGTCGATGCGTATCCTTCCCTCAAGCTACGCGGGTATGTGCAAAGCATCCAGCTGGGCAGCGGGGCGAGGTTCAGCGCCTTCCCGGCTGAAAATGCCACCGGCAACTTCGTTAAAATTGTCCGGCGGGTGCCGGTGAAGATTATCATTGACCGTGGACTGCCCGCTGGCCAGGGCCTGCCACTTGGCATTTCCGTCGAGCCGACCGTTTACGTGAAATGAGCGGCTCGGATTCCGAAAAGAACTGGAAGCCGAAGCATAATCCCTGGGTCATCGGGATTATCGTTACGATGGCGGCTTTCATGGAGGTGTTGGATACAACCATCGTTAATGTTTCTCTCCCGCATATCGCGGGCTCGCTTTCCGTGAGCGATGACGACAGCACCTGGTCGCTCACCACCTATCTCATCGCCAACGGAATTGTTCTCACGATATCCGGTTCGCTCAGCCGCCTGTTTGGGCGCAAGCGGTTCTTTATGATCTGCATCGCCGTGTTCACACTGGCTTCGCTCGGTTGCGGGCTGAGCACCAGTTTTGGAGAGTTGCTGGTATTCCGCAGTGTTCAGGGCTTTTTCGGCGGCGGACTGCAACCAACACAACAGGCGATTATTCTCGACACCTTTCCGCCGGAGCAGCGGCAGGCGGCGTTCGCGCTGACTGCGGTCGCCGTTGTCATCGCGCCCGTGGCCGGGCCATTGCTTGGCGGGTATCTTACCGATGCATTTTCCTGGCATTTGATTTTTCTTATCAATGTGCCGGTAGGCTTACTCACTCTATTCGGGGTTTGGCATTACGTTGAAGACTCTCCCACGGTGGAACGTGAAAAGCGCGACGCGCCGCGCTTCGACTATCTCGGCGTGCTTTTTATTGCCGTGGCGCTAGGGTGCCTGGAGCTTGCCGTGGATCGTGGAGAAGATTTGGACTGGTTCGGCTCGCCATATATCCGGCTGATGTTCGCACTGTCCGCCTGCGCGTTCGTCCTCGGCATTGCGTATCTGCTTTACGTTCGTAACCCGGTGGTCGATCTGCGTGTTTTCAAGGACCATAATTTTGCGCTTGCCTTCGTGCAGATCGGCATCATGGGGCTGGTTCTCTACACAAGCGCGGTATTGATCCCACAATTCGCGCAGCGGCAGCTTGGATACACCTCGTTTCTTGCGGGGCTGGTGCTGGCGCCGGGCGCTGTGCTGCTGGCAATATTAATTCCGATGGTGGGAAAAGTCCTGAACGTCGTACCGGCGAAATTCGTCATCGCCTCAGGCGGCGTCGCGCTTGCGCTGGCGTTGTTTTATTCGATGGACCTCGTGCCGGACGAGAGTTTTTTCCATCTCATGATTGCCCGCGCGGGCCAGTCCGCCGCACTTTCCCTGTTATTCGTGCCAATCAGCACAATAGCCTATGTGTCGCTGCCAAAGGATAGCCAAGGCGATGCATCCGCACTGTTCAACATGTCCCGCAATGTATTCGGCGGGCTTGGCATATCTATCGCCACGGCCTTGGTGACGGAACACCAGCAGATCAACCAGCAATTTCTAGTACAGAATTTGAGCCAAGCCTATCAACCCTATAATACGGCTTTGGCACAGATTGAACACGCGATGGTGAATACCGGCTCTTCCATGGCGCAGGCGGTGCGCTCTGCGCCCGGCCAGGTGTTTCAGATGCTGCAAACGCAAACCGGCATTCTTGCCTATATCGATGTGTTTTTCATCACCGGCCTGCTTGCGCTGTTCATGATCCCGACGGCGCTGATCATGTCCAACGTTAACACAAAAACGGGCGAAGGTGGCGGTTGATGCGGAATGCATTTTTATGGCCGCTGCTTTTTCTTCTCGCGTCGTGCACGGTCGGGCCGAATTTTAAACGCCCGGCGCCCCCCGCGATAACGAATTGGAACGATTTGCAGAAGCAGCAGAACGCTGCGGTAACGGAGGCGAGCAACCCAGACCCGCTATGGTGGAACAGCTTTAACGATCCGGTTTTGACCGCGCTAATGCACAAGGCCATCCAGGGCAACCCGACGCTTCAGCAATCCGTTTTGCGCGTGGTGGAATCTCGCCAGAGCGTCGTTACCGCCGCCGCTGCGGGTTTACCGAGCTTGAATGCCACCGGTAGCTATATGCGCGAGCAGCTTGGGGTAAAGGGGATTCTGGAATCACAGGGAGCATATAAGCAACTCGATGCACTGGCGGATTCAAGCTCGCCGGTGAACCAGCTTGTTCCCGGCCTGGGCAACAAAATAAGCACCGCGGGCACGAGCGCGCTGAATGGAATCGCGGCGCCGGTCAACCTCTACCAGTATGGGTTGAGTTCGTCCTGGGAATTGGACCTGTTCGGGCAAGTGCGCCGCTCCGTGGAACAGGCCAAGGCCTCTGAACAAGCCCAGGCGGAAGCCGCGAACGATGCGCTGGTGATGCTGGAAAGCCAAATCGCGCAAGCATATTTCGGGCTACGCGGCGCGCAGATGGCAGCGCAAGAGCAGCAGCGGCAAATCCACATCGCGCAAATTTCTTTAAATTTGACCACGAACCGCTATGAGGGCGGCCTGGCCAGCGATCTCGATGTCCAGCAGGCGCGCACGCAATTATTAAGTGAGGAATCGCAATCCGACACTTACGAAAAGCAGATTGGGCAAGCGATCGATCAGCTCAACATGCTGACCGGTCAGCAGCCGGGCGCGCTGGATTCGATGTTAAGCGTGCCTGTCGCGGTGCCGATGGTGCCAGGCGTCGTCGGCATTGGCGTGCCTTCCAGCCTGGCGCGGCGGCGGCCGGATATCCGCGAAGCAGAGGCGCAGCTCCATGCTGCTACGGCTGAGGTAGGTGTGGCGGTGGCAAGTTTCTACCCGGACATCACGTTAACCGGGTCTGCCGGCTTCCGCGCGTTGGATGCAAGTTACCTTACCAACTGGGCGAGCCTTTTCTATTCCGCCGGTCCCAGCATTTCTCTGCCGATTTTCCAAGGCGGCAAGCTTACCGCGAACTTGCGGACGGCACGCGCGGCGCAAGCCATTGCGGCGCTGAATTACCGCGCAACGGTGCTGAATGCTCTGCGCGAGGTAGAGGATGCGCTCGTCGCCTACCGCACCGATGAAGCCGCGCGCGACCAAACGGCCGCCACCGTGCAATCGGCGGAGCTTTCGCTATATCTTGCGAATAATCTGCGCGCACACGGCCTCTCCAGCTATTTACAGGTACTGACAAGCGAGCAGAGCTTGCTTTCAGCCCGGCAGCAGCTGGTGCAGGCGGATGAATTGCTGGCGAACGATGTCGCCACGCTTTACACCGCACTTGGAGGCGGCTGGCAGGACAGTATGCGCGAGGTTCCAAAGCCGCCAACGCCAGCGGCGCCGCCGCCTTTGCCGGCAGCGCTCGATAGCGCCGTGGATTAAAGGCGTGCCAGAAGAAAACGACATCAAATTTATGCGCCGGGCAATCGAACTTGCCAAAATCGGCGCGCAGGCGGAGGGCGGGGGGCCGATTGGTTGCGTTATCATTTTGGACGGCAAGATCATTGGCGAAGGCCATAACGACGTTGAGGCGCTGCACGACCCGACTGCGCATGGCGAGGTAGTTGCGATGCGCCGCGCGGGAGCGTTGTTGCAGCAATCGCGCTTCCAGGGTGCTACGCTGTATTCCACCCTGCAACCGTGCGGCATGTGCAGCATGGCCAGCATTTGGGCCGGCATTTCGCGCATTGTTTATGGCGCGGAGCAGGACCAGGTGCATAAGATGTATTTTGAGGACAGGCACCTACAGATCATGGATTTTATCCGCGACGCTTTTAAAGATGATTTAACCGTGGCGGGCGGTGTGCTAAAGAATGAATGCGCCAAATTATATTATGGGCCGGATGATAATCCGTCCGAGGAAGAACAGGCCAATAAGTAGGAGGCCGCCGAATGACGAAGCAAGATGAACGTGCGCGGCACGCCGGCATTCCCGCGGTCAGCCATGTTCTGGAAACTTCGCTTTATGTTGCGGACCTTGACCGCTCGAAGGCGTTTTATGAGCGGATTTTCGGCTTCGGCGTTAATTTTCAGGACGAGCGGATGTGCGCCATGCAGGTGCCGGGGAGCGCGGTGTTGCTTTTATTCCGGCATGGGGGCTCGTTGCACCCCAACCCGACGGCGGGTGGCGTGATTCCACCGCATGGAGGCGCGGGCGAACAGCATTTGTGTTTTGCGATCCCGTTGGCATCGCTCGACGCCTGGAGGAGCCATTTGGAAGCGCAAAAGGTTATGCTGGAAAGCCGTGTGAAGCAGCATTTTGGCGGGATCAGCCTGTATTTCCGCGACCCTGACGGCCATTCACTGGAAGTTGCGGTGCCGGGCCTGTGGCCGAATTATTAGAGTCGGATCGTTTGAGGTGACGCGCCTATGCGCGCTATCCGAAAGCGTGAATCGGCCTCTCATAATTGATTACTTTACGAGGCCTTCCATCATGCTAAACTCGGAATGACAAGAATGTCGCGGTGAAGGGAATCTAGATGACGGAGAATGGCATAAAACGGCGGCAGCTTTTGGCCAGCGGCGCGCTCGCGGGCACGGCAGGCAGCGCGATCATCGGCGCGGCCCGTGCGGCGAACCCGGCGAGCAACCCCGGCGATGGGCCGCGCGTGAAAAAGCAGATCATCGGCCTGATCGACGTTCACCACCATATTCTGCCGCCGCATTCGCCGCCGCCGTTGCAGGCGCTCATGCCGGGTTGGACGCCAGCAGGCGATATCGCCAATATGGACCAGGCAGGCGTTAAGACCGCCATCGCCTGGGCAGGCGCTGTCCGTATCGACGATGTGCAGCAAAGGCGCACGGCCACACGGCATATCAACGAATTTGGCGCGAGCCTGGGCAAGGATTATCCCGGCCGCTACGGGTTGTTCGCCGCACTCCCCTTCCCCGATGCCGATGGCTGCGCGGCGGAAATCGACTTCGCACTGGATCATTTGCACGCCGATGGTTTTGGTATAGTTACGAACTACGGAGATCTCTGGCTTGGCGATGAAAGCTTCTGGCCGATCTATGAGAAGCTGAACAGCCGCAACGCCGTGGTGTTCGTGCACCCTACAGACGCCGCCTGCTGCGCTCCGGCTAACATGACCTATATGAAACCGGGTATGGATGGCTCCTGGATTGAATGGCCGATGAATACGGCGCGGACGATCCTCAGCCTCATGGTCTCCGGCACACTGCGGAAATACCCAAATATCCGCTTCATCTTCTGCCACGGCGGCGGCGTGATGCCGCTTTTGGTCAACCGCATCGCAGGGCTGGCGGCGTGGAAACACGTTGGACCGCAAGGCCTGGCGAAGCTGATTCCCGACGGCGTCGAGACCGAGTTCAGCCATCTGCATTTTGAATGCGCCCAGGCCTGCACGCATCCGAATATGGATGCGCTCCGCACGCTGGTGCCGGATTCGAATATTCTGTTCGGCACGGATTCGCCGTTTTTCGCGCCGACTTTTGGCGCGGCGAAATTCGCGGAACTCGACCTGCCGCCGGAGACAGCGCATGCGATAGGCCGAGGCAATGCACAAAGGTTGCTGCCACGCTGGGCATAGAACCGAAAGACCTTGCTGAACTGAACCGCATGATCGCGGCATTATCTCCACTCGTGCCTGGGGCAACCCAGGCCGTGTTGGGGGAAGGGCCGTTAGGTGCGGGCATCGCGTTCGTCGGCGAACAACCGGGCGATGCAGAAGATACGGCAGGGCGGCCTTTCGTCGGGCCCGCTGGCAAGTTGTTGAGCCGCGCGCTGGAACAGGTTGGGATCGACCGTGGCGGCGTTTATGTCACCAATGCTGTCAAGCACTTCAAGTTTGAGTTGCGCGGCAAGCGGCGAATTCACTCGAAACCTTCCGCGGGAGAGGTAGCACATTATCGCTGGTGGCTGGTGAAAGAGCTGGAGTTTGTGCAGCCGCGCGTGACGGTGGCGCTCGGCGCAACCGCGCTGCTGGCACTTGCGGGCAAGCCGTTGCCGCTGATGCGCTCCCGCGGGCCGATGGAACTCCTCGGCCGGCACGGATATGTCACCGTGCATCCGTCCTATCTACTCCGGCTGCCGGATGAGGATGCCAAGCGCGCGGCCTATGCCGAGTTTATCAGAGACATGCGCGCTATAGCCGCAATCTAATTCTGCGCTGCCACGAGTTTTTCCAGCACCGCACGCGCGTGGGCTGGCGCTGTGTCCGTCTCCAGATAAATCGGCTTCAGCTCGGCAAACTCGCGGCCGCGCATGTTGCGCTGGCACGCTTCCATCATCGGGCCATCCTCGGTGGTGAAGGCATTTTCGAGAATCGCCTTGAACCCCGCGTTCGCGGTCTTGTCATCAACCTTGCGGTTGCGCGTCATGATCCAAAAATAATGCGTGGAAGTTGCCGCTTCAGGAGTTAGCAAATGCGCGCCGCGAGTCATAGCGCCCTCCTCCGGCGGCCTTCCCTCGCCGGTCATGGACATTTGCTGCCGAAGAGAGCTTGGCGCGGTCCATTCCATGCGAACATGGTAGTCCCCGGTTGGTTCATCATACCATAATTTCTGGCTGATTGGCGTATTCACCGAGCGCATCAGATAAATGGAAGCCGCGCTATCCGGACCGCGCTCGGCACGCGTTTCCCGCGTTTTGCCAACTGGGGAAAGCGTGTTGCTGTGCAGATACGGCGCGTGATTCAAATCCAGCAAATTATCGATGACGAGGCGATAATCCGCCTTCATTTTAATATGACCGCTAATCCGCGGATGACCCTCTTCCCCAACGAGCTGAAGGTCCAAAACTTTTGAATGATCTGCCTTCGCCGCCTCGCCCATCCAAATCCACACCACGCCCTGGCGTTCCGCACTGGCAAAAACTTTCAAAGCGCTTCTCTCAGGAATTTTGTGGCTACCGTGCGGATTGTGCACGCAGGCGCCGCCGCTGTTGAATTGCAAACCATGATAAGGACAGGCCAGTACGTCATCGGTCAACTTGCCTTCATGCAGCGGCGCGAAACGGTGCGGGCAAACATCGCTGAGCGCGGCAACAGTGCCGTCTTGTTTTCGGAACATCACAACCGGCTGGTCCAGGAATACGCGGCCAAGCGGTTCGGCTTTGACCTCGTCCGAAAAAGCCGCGCAATACCAGGCATTGTTTATAAAAGGCATCAAACCTCCTCCGCCACCGGGTTATGCAGTCGCCCAAGCTTCTCGACCTCGACCGTGATTTCATCGCCGGCCTTCATCCACAGCGGGGGTGTGCGGCGCGAGCCGACGCCGCCGGGGGTTCCGGTGGCAATAACATCGCCGGGCTTGAGCACCGTCCAGCGCGAGCAATAGGCGATGATCTGCGGAATGTTGAAGATCAAGTCGCTGAGATGCGCGGATTGCACGGTCTCGCCATTCAGCTTGGTCTCGAGCTTGAGATTCGTATCGCCGATCTCGTCCGCGGTAACGATCCAAGGCCCTATCGAGCCGGATTGCCAGAAATTCTTGCCGGTGGTGAGCGCGTGTTTCTGATATTCGCGCACGCTGCCATCCATGAAGCAGCAATAGCCGAAGACATGGGAGATGGCGTTTTCTACCGTCACGTGCCGCGTCTCGCGGCCTATTATTACAGCGATTTCGCCCTCAAAGTCGAAGGTTTCCGAAACGCGCGGGCGTAGAATAGGCTCGCCATGCGCTACCAGGGAATCCAATGTGCGCGTGAACAGTATGGGGTTTTTCGGCTCGTCGTTCTTCGTCTCGCCGGCGTGGTCCCGATAGTTGATGCCGACGCAGATGATCTTCCGCAACGGGTCCACTGGCACCGAAAGTTTGACGGACGATAGCGGCACTTGCTCATGCGCGCTGGAAAGCAGCAGGGAAATTTCCGAAAGCGAGCGCGTGGGCAACGTAAACCCGGTGCGCCCGGCGCTGCCCTCGCGCCAGCCGCCGATGAGATGGACGGTATCGCCCTCTAAAACACCTTCAGCGGTGAAGCCAGGCTTTTCGACTTTGACGAGTTTCATTTCAGCAATCCTTGAATAAAAATAGTCTCATACCGTAATAAAACGACGAAAAAACTCAGGAAGCGTAGAGCCTCGTTCACGAATTTCCCGGAAAACAACTTCACGCGACTGATACACATGCTCGTTCATCAGGGCTTCTGCCCGGCCAGCCTGCCTGGCTTTCAGCGCCGCCAGGATAATACCATGCTCTTTCTGCGCCGCACTCATATTTGCGAACAAACGTTCCAAATTCCCCGTGCGAAATGCAATCGAATTCGGCGCCGCCAACGGATGCTTGTTCACCAGCTCCAGTGCGTTGCCAAGCGCCTTGTTCCCGCAGCCTCTGATTAAAACGCCATGGAAGCGGCCATTCATCTCGCTCCATTCGCGTATCGTGGAGGCGTCAAAATATCCGACCTGCAACAATTCATCGCCGAGTTTTAAGCAGGCTTCCAACGATTTCTCGTCATCACGCGAAAGCCCAAGGCCAGCGACGATGCGGCAGGCGTAGCCTTCCAGCACGGCGCGGACATCGTAGGCCGCCAGAACTTCCTCAGCTGTAAACTCGCGCACGACGAAGCCGCGGTTCGGCTCGCCGCGGACCAAGCCTTCCTGCTCCAGCACACTCAACGATAAGCGCACCGGCGTTCGAGAAACGCCTAAGCGCTCGCCCAATGCAATTTCCTGCACGCGGGAGCCCGCTGGCAACTCGCCGCTCAAAATCATTTCGCGCATTTGCAGCAGAACGGTTTCGAAACGGGTTTTGGCTTCGTCGGCGGGTTTATGCATTATGCGCCTCGTACATGATCGATGATGGCGAGCGCATCATCCGGAAAGCTGTCGCCGCGCCAGGCGACATGACCATCCGGACGGACGAGCACCAAAGCACGCTCATAAAGCTTTGCTACGGCAGGCTCGCTGATGCGCTCCACCCGCAGCGGCACATGGCGCCGCGCCGCCGCCTGCGCCAACGGTTCCGCATCCGCCGTTCCGAACGCCAAAAGGACAAAGCCCCGCTCGAACAAATCCAACGTCGATTTTCCATCCGCCATCCAGGCATGGGGCGCGCGCGCGCCGGGCCTTGTGCTCTGCATGTAATTCACAGGGTCATCCTTTGGTTCAAGCGTTCCATCCGGCACGATAATGGGCGAAGCAGCGTAGTTATATCCTAGGTGAATGCCCATCGAATCCCATTCTTCCGACATCGACTCTCGTACCATCCGGCCAACGCGCGCGCGCGCGGCATCGCCGGCTTCGGTTTGTTCCATCAACGCCGGATCGCCCTTTGCATCGCGCATCCGCCCGAAGTTTACCGAGGCACGCCTGGCATTGCGAAGTGCGATCGGCCGGCGCTCCGCATCGTAGCTCGCGAGCAAGCCGGCCCCAGCCCAGCCTTTAAGCGTGGCATCCAGTTTCCAGGACAAATCCACCGCCTCGGCGATGCCGGTGTTCATGCCGTAGCCGCCGGTGGGCGAAAGCTGATGCGCGGAATCTCCCGCCAGAAAACAGCGGCCTTTGGAAAATTGCTCAACCACAAGCTCCCGCCGCGCCCAGGGCACCGCGGACATGACGCTGTAGGGAACCTCTGCGCCGATCGCCTTGCGGATCGTGGCGCGCATCTCCGCCTCGCCCCAGCTCTGGCGATCCTGGTTCCCCAATACCTGAACACGCCAGACATCGCGGCCATTCATGTTGATCATCGAGGCCCAGATACCGGTCTCGTCCAGCAGAATATAGCGATAGCCGGGACGCTCAGATGCGCGCTGCGTCAGCTCGTCGCTTTGGATAAAAATATTCGTGCTTTGCGCAAGCGTGGTAGCGGCGCCGGTTGAGATGCCGAGGCGGCTGGCGACTTCGCTTCCCGCACCATCGCAACCCGCGAGGTATTTCGCTTCGATGCGACCGCGCGTGGTCTCGGCAATGACATCCTCGCCGTCATCGGTGAAATCGAGCAGCTTCTCATCGTAGCGGATATCGGCCAGCGGCGAACGTGCGGCGATGGTCTGCAATACCGGATCGAAGAAATTCTGCGGACACAGCTCGTGTTTTTGCGGGCTGAAGGAAGGAGGCACCCTGGTTGCATCGCACTCCACCGGCTCACGCTCAAGCTCATGCCCCAGCACGCCGGTGGTGAACACAATGTCCCGGCGCATCGAACGTGGAAAACCCGCGGCTTCAACATCCGTCACGACACCCAGCCGCCGCAAATGCTCCATCGAACGGATGCTGACCTGGTCCATGCGCGGATGCACCGACCGCGCCGCGCGAGGCGCTTGGTCGATGAGAATATGCCGCACGCCGCGCCAGCTGAGATCGATGCTGAGCATCAACCCCACCGGGCCGCCACCTACAATCAGAATATCTGTCTGCTCAGTCCGCACGTTAGTCAGGCTTTCCGGTGCTTTGCTATAAAGGTCTTGGGGTCGATTTCCTCACCGGAAGGATTGGCCTTGAATTCCTCGGAGGCCATGAATGCAACCATGGCCTCCAGCGATGGGTAGTTCTGCGAGGTGATCTCGACGTTGTTGCCATCCGGATCGCGGTAGTAGAAGCTCGTCATCGGGCCGTGGTCGGTGCTGCGATGCGGCTTCATGCCCTTGTCTTTGAGCTCAAGATATTTGTCGCAAAGCTCGCGGTGGCTGCCCACGGTAAGCTGCATATGGTGCAGGCCCGGTAAACCTTTGGTGGGCGTAAGCGCCGTGCCGGGTTCCTCAAAAATTCCAATCGTTTGAACATACGGAAAATCTAACGACAGTCTGAAAAAACACATCCGCAAATCCGAAGCGCGGGTCTGGCCCCCAAGGTCGAGCGGCTTGGTACCCGGCGGCGGCGCATGTTCAAAAAACGGAGAAACCCCAAGAACGGTAGTGTACCAGGGCTTCATCTCGTCCAGTCGGCCGGTTTTAAGAATGGTTTCGCTAATTTTAAGTCCTGAGCATGGTTGCGTCACGATCACGGTTTCCTTCCCATTGCGATCCTCAAAAACCATATTGCATGCAACTTGTCAAGATTGCATGCAATTAAGCCGGCTGGACGCGGCCTCGAATCCTGTCCGCGGCGCGCTCGGCGATCATGATGACCGCCGCGTTGATATTACCCCCGACCATATCCGGCATCGCCGACGCGTCCACGACCTTCAGCCCCTCGGCGCCGATGACGTTGAGCCGCTGATCCACCACCGCCATCGCGTCGCTGTCCAATCCCATCTTGCAGGTCCCGGCCGGATGATGCGTGGTGAGCGCCTGGGCGCGGGTAAAAGCGTCGAGCTCGGCATCGGAATCATCCGCCGGCGCGCCAATCTCCCCGCCTGAAAATTCCTTGAGCGCGCCGCGCGCCGCAAGGTTGCGGAACATGCGCTGGCCCGCGCGCAAGGTGGCCCATTCCTCGGGATAATTCAGAAAATTTTGGTTAATCAAAGGCGCCGCACGCGGATCGGCGGATTGCAGCGAGATTTGCCCACGACTTTTCGGCCGCAGCATTACCACACGGAAGGCAAAGCCATCGGGATAGCCATTGATGCTAGGGTGCAGATATGGCCTCGCCGTTAATGGCGCCGCGTTGATCAAGAACTGCAAATCCGGCAGCTTCTGGCTGGGATCGGTTTTTAAAAATCCCATCAGCCCGCCTGGAACATCGCTTGCCATGCCCTGCCCGAACATGAAGGCGCGGGCCATGTCGGTGGCGATCCTGTCGTAGCGCATCCGCGCGAATAACGGCCCGGTTTGCTTGCGCCTGTAGCGCATGATCGGCGACAGATGATCTTGCAAGTTCCGCCCCACGCCCCGCAGCGCAACAAGCGGCTCTATCCCGTTGCGGCGCAGATCATCCGGGTCGCCAATGCCAGAGAGCATCAATATCTGCGGCGATTTTATCACCCCTGCCGACAGAATCACATTTGCCGCCCGCACGATATGCCGCTCGCCATGGCATTCATATTCAACACCGGTGATGCGATTTCCGTCCATCACCAGCCGCAAAACCTGGGCTTTGACCTCAACCTTTAGATTATTCCGCGACAAGGCCGGGCGGAGATAGGCAACCGAGGCGCTGCACCTGCGGCCGTTGCGGACGGTTAGCTGCACCCGCGCAAACCCCTCCTGCTGCGCGCCATTATAGTCATCCGTCCAGGCGTAACCCGCATCCGCGCTGGCGACTTTAACGCCCTCGATCAGCGGATCCTGATATTTCGTCGTGATGGTCGTAAGCGGGCCGCCGCTGCCGCGATATTCACTTGCACCGCCTTCCCAATCTTCTTGTTTGCGGAAATAGGGTAGCACTTTTTCATAGGACCATTCGCTGAGGCCGAATTCCGCCCAGCGATCGTAATCCCCCGCGTTGCCGCGCACATAGGCCATGGCATTGGTTGAAGACGAACCGCCAATAACCTTGCCGCGCGCGCATTCCACGATACGGTTATTCAGCGCCGCTTCCGGCAAAGTGGGGAAGCGCCAGTCATGCAGTTTCTTCGTATAAATCTGCCCCCAGCCTAGCGGTATCGTGATCAGCGGGTCGCGGTCCCAGCCTCCGGCCTCCAGCAGCAGAACCTTTGTGTTTGCATCTTCCGTCAGCCGCCCTGCCATGACGCAACCGGCGGAGCCAGCGCCGATGATGATATGATCGTATTCCGTTTTTTGATTCACCGCGACGTTTCCTATTTTTTTTCAGCGTTTCCCCTAATGGCCAGCATGAACAGCGCGCCAACGAAAGGCATCGCGGCAATCGCGGCGAAATCACTCCAAAGCGGCAAAAGTTTGAATTCCAGCAGGCCGATAAGAAGCGGCGCCAGAAATTGCCCAAACCGGCCAGCGCCCATTGCCCAGCCAAGCCCTCTGGAGCGTGAGGCGGTTGGGTAAAGCTGCGCCGCAAGCGCGATGTCGCCAGCGGAACCAAGCCCCAGGAAAAAACCTGCGATAGCCATCAGGATGTTCACCGTACCGATAAGACCCCCTGCCGCGCCAAGGGCGGCGGTGCTCACCGCACCCAGAATCAGCGACAGAATAAGCGAAATTTTGCCGTAACGCTCCAAAAGCAAGCCTGTGACTAGAATGCCAGCCAAGGCCCCCGCGCCGAAAAGCCCCACCGCGATCGCCGCATGGCCCGCCGGCAGGCCGGCCTGCTCGAGCAGGGCAGGCCCCCATAGCGTCGTGACCGAAAGCGCCGCGAAGATCGTCAAGAAACTCAGCCACAACGCGAACGTAACGACCAAGCTCGGCCCGGGCAGCAATGTCTCGCTGCCGCCCTCTTCCAGCCGCTCATGCGGAGCGATGAATTTTGTTCCCGGCGCAATCGGCACTTCCGGCGCAAGCCGGTGCAGAATCGCAGTGATTGCGGCGGGGCTTCTATCGCGCGCGATTAAAAAGCGTACCGATTCAGGCAAACCGGCAACAATAAGCAACAGCAACACTACCGGCGCCCCGCCGCCCACGTAAAACAGCATTGGCCAATGGTAATGAATGATCAGCCAAGCATTGAAGAACGAGCCGAAGGTAACGCCTATAGGAAAGCCCAGCCAAAGCAGCGCCGAGATGCGCTGGCGCAGCCGTTCGGGCGCGTATTCCGCGCCGAGCGCAAGGAAGCACGGCGTGGCGCCGCCAAGCCCGACCCCTAACAGAAACCGCACGGCGATAAGGCCGATCACCGAATGCACGGCGGGAGTGAGCAGCGTGAACACGGCCATGATGATCATCGCCAGAACCATCGGCGGCTTGCGCCCGAAACGATCACCCATTGGGCCGAATACTACGGCACCTATGCTCGCGCCAAGCAGCATGGCGGCAAATACGGGGCCAAAACTCGCCATGCTGATGTGAAAATCCGCCGCCATGGATTTCGCGGCGACACCGATGGATTGCGAATTCAAACCATCCAGGATTCCAACCAGACCACACAGCAAAAATACCCGGATTTGAAAGCCCGAGATCGCGCGCTCATCAATTACCCGTCCGAGATCAATGACGTTATCCGCCGACGAAACATCCATCATTTCACGCGGCTCCCAATAAAATCGCGCTCGACTTCAGCGGCCCACATGTTCCACGCCCGATCAACAGCGCTCGCGCTTTGCGAAGCCGCCCGCGCTTCCCCGCTGGAAAGATATGTGACCGGCCCCAGCTTTATCGCCTCGCATTGAATACGCGCATTTATCTCGGCATAAACTGCGTGATAGACCGCTTGCGCCAGTGTTGCGCCTACCGCGGTTGAGCCATGCCCGCGCATCAGCACGAGCGGACGGTCCCCCAGGCATTGCGCGAGCGCGGCGCCGAGATCTGAATCACGAATCAAAAGGTCAGTCGCGTCTCCTGCAAAATCACGTATCTCGAACACCGGCGTCGATTCGCCGATAAAGCCCGCGGTATGACAGATGCATTGAAGCGTAACGTTGCGAACGACCGAAAAAGGTAGCACGGAGGGCGAATGGCTATGCACGATCGACATTACTTCGGGCCGCGCACGATAGATCTCACTATGTATGAAACGTTCGATATACGAGGCAGGCGCACCTGCATCCACATTAGCACCGTCCAAGTCCAGCTCGACGATATCCTCGGGCGTGACAATGCCCGGCGCGATGCTGCGCGAGATGAAGAACCGGTCGTCCCGCAGCGGAGAACGCTGACTGACATGGCCGAATGCATCGACGACTTTCTGCTTGGCCAGAATACGATTCGCTACCGCGAGATTCCAGCGAAGTTCATCTATTGCTGCTTTGGTCAAAACGCCTCCCCTGTATTTTACTGGCCGAAGTCGATTGCGAAACCATCGCCGGCGGTCTTTATCCTCCCGCAATGCGGCGCCTCAAAATGTCCCGGCATGAGCAACGCATTTTCGGATACGCAATATTCCAGCAATTCGCGGCGGGAATTTGCCGCCATCTTCTGATCCCAGCAGACACGGCTGCTCCACCGCCAGAACGGTATCTGCACCGGCGAATGCAGCAAATCGCCCGCGAACACGCCCTGCTCGCTCCCGGATTTCAGCTCGATCCGCACATGCCCCGGCGAATGACCTGGCGCCGGCCGCAATGTCAGCGCGTCGAGCAACTCGTGCACACCTTCCACGAGCACAGCTTTGCCGGCCTCCACGATGGGATGAATTGAGTCCTCAAACAAATTTTTCGAAAACGGTGGAGAGCTCGGGTTTTCCGAATCTTTCTTCGCCGCTTCATACTCCACCTTGGAGAGCACGTATTTTGCATTCGGGAAGGTCGGCACCCAGCGCCCGTTTTCCAGTCGCGTGTTCCAGCCGACATGGTCAACATGCAGATGCGTGCATAGCACGTAATCCACGTCTTCCGGACGCAGACCAACCTCTGCAAGTCGCTCCAAATAGCGGTTGTTGAGCATGTGCATCTCAAACAGGCCGGGGCGGTTCTTTTCATTACCCATGCAGGTATCGATAACGACGTTATAGCCGTTGAGGCGGAAAACCCAGCTATGCACCGGCATGGCAAAATGCCCGCTCTCAGCGTCATAATGCTTGGGGCAGAGCCAATGCTCATGCACTTTTACAGCCTGCCGGTCGAAATCAGGGAACCAACCCTGCATGGTCTCACCCAGTAGATAGCTATCCAGCACCCGGCCAATCTCAACCGCGCCCACTTTCGCCACGCTTTGCTTCAGCATTTTCCTCACCCTGCGCGATATTCACCCGCTTGCATGCAATTTAAACGAGGTTTCGCGCGGCGTTGCAACCCTTGTTCGCAGGCAGCGCGCTAAAGCGCCTTTTGCATCGTCACAACATCAAGCCAGCGGCCAAATTTAAAGCCGACCTTTCGCATACTACCAACAGGCAAAAACCCAAGGCTTGCATGCACGCCAATCGACCCGGCGTTCTCGGAATCCCCGATCAGCGCCAGCATCTGCTTGAATCCAGCCGCTTTCGCGTGGTCCAGCAATGCCGCGACAATCGCCTTGCCAACGCCCTGCCCGCGCACTCCCTCGCGAACATAGACACTGTCTTCCACGGTGAACCGATAGGCAGGCCGCGCCCGGAAACCACCATAATAGCCAAAACCGTGACATCCGGCGGCATCCCGCGCTACCAGCCAGGCATGGCCCTTCGCCACACCCGCCGCATAGCGCGTCGCCATCTCCTCGAACGACGGAGGAATTTCTTCGAATGTTCCCGTGCCGTGCAGCACATGATGCGCGTAAATCGCCTGAATATCCTCAAGCTCCGCTGGCGTCGCGGTCAAAATTTCCATGATGCAATATAGCTCACCGCCGCGTGATCGCGCAAATAAAACGCGCCGCGCCAGGCTCAGGACGCAGGTTGAAGCCAGCCCGCTAATACTCTCTTAATCCACGCAAAATATCAGAGTACGTGATTTTTTCAGATTAATTTTCGATCTGGGCGTTGTGCGGGCGGGGTCAAATCAGGCATAGGGTGATTAACATTTGGCAAGCTCATTTTGCTGAATGGCTGATCTTGAAGAAGGTTTATACCGCATGAACGATACGCCGCGACATCCGGGTCCGGGTGCTTCCCCGGACCAGACCGCAGCCAATCCGGACATTGCAGCGCTGAACGACGCCTCCATCGGCATGTCGGCCGTGGCGCGGGCCCGGTTGGCGGCGGTGATGAACGCCGCGCGCTATCATGGGACGGAGATGAACCCGGAGAGCCTGCGGCTGCGGCCAGACGAGCCGGCCCCGTCCCCGCCGGTATTAATCGAGTGGCTGAAAGAGGCCGGGCTTTGGGCGCGCGGGCTGACGATGAGCTTCCGTATGCTGATGAAGATCGACGATCCCGCGCCGGTGGTGCTGCTGCTCGATGACGGCGGCGCGGCGCTTGTGGTCGGGCGGGACCGGGAGAAGCAGGTGCTGTTTTTGCGCGACCCGCGCGGCGCCAGCAGCGACCCAGCGGTTGCGGTCGATGAGTTGCGCCTGAAGCAGGTTTGGAGCGGCGGCGCGCTGCTTGTCCGCGCCTCGCGCGGCGGGGCGGAGGACGAGCCCGCCTTCAACATCACCATGCTGGCGAAGCTTGTGTGGATGGACAAGAAGATTCTGCGGGACATCGCTATCGCCTCGATCACGATCACAATCCTCAGCGTCATCCCGATTTTGATGGTGATGCGGACCATCGGCACCGTCATCCAATATCACAGCACCGCGACGCTGGACCTTGTCGTCGTAATCCTCATCGTTGCTGTTGTGTTCGAGATGCTGCTGACCTGGGGCCGGAAGATGGCGGAGGTGGTGATGGCGGCGAAGCTGGATGCACGGCTTAATCTCATGATCTTCGACCGGCTGCTCTCATTGCCGATCGAATTTTTCGAGCGTGAGCAGGCCGGCCAGCTCGCCTATAAAATTGGCCAGGTTTCCCAGGTGCGGGAGTTCCTTACGGGCCGGTTAATGAACACGTTCATCGACATGTTCATGGTCGCCCTGCTGCTGCCGATTCTGTTTTACATGAACGCGACCCTGGCCTGGACCATCCTGATCGCCGCAGCGATGATCGCGGCTATTATCGCCATCTTTCTGCGCCCCTTGGGTCGCATGACCGGGCGCATCATCGCCGCCGAATCAGCCAAGGGCTCAGTGCTGGTGGAGAGCATCTACGGCATCCGCACGGTAAAGGCGCTGGCGCTGGAGCCGACCCGGGCCGCGGACTGGGACCGCCGCGTCGCTGAAACGGCTGATCTGCACATCCAGGCGAGCGAACTCGCCAACTGGCCAGCGACGCTCACATTGCCGCTGCAACGCTACAGCCAGTACGGCGTTATGGCGCTGGGCGCGTTCATAGCCCTGCATTCCAACAATCCGCTGGATATCGGCAGTCTCACCGGCTTCATGCTGCTCGGTGGCAGAGTTGCCGGGCCGCTGGTCAGCCTCGCCGGGCTCATGGAGGATGTGCAACGCGCCCAGGCAGCCATTGGCCAAGTCGGCTCGGTGCTCAACCGCCCGAGCGAGAAGCGGGCGCTGACCCATGGCCTGCGCCCGCGCTTCGAGGGCGCTATCGAATTCGACGATGTAACCTTCCGCTACGAGGGCGCGAAAATGCCTGCGCTCGACAAAATGTCTTTCAAAATCCCGGCGGGGACCATGCTCGGTCTGGTCGGGCGTTCCGGCTCAGGCAAATCCACGGTCACGCGGCTGTTGCAGGGCATCAACCGGGACTATTCCGGGGCCATCAAAATCGATGGCAACGACATGCGCGAGATCAACCTGCGCCATCTGCGGAAGAATTTCGGCATGGTATTGCAGGATAACTTTCTGTTTCGCGGCTCTGTGCGGGACAACATCCTCGCCGGCCGGCCTGGATTGTCGTTCGAGGATGCGGTGCAGGCCGCGCGCCTCGCCGGGGCGGAGGAGTTTATCGAGCGCCTGCCGCAGGGCTACGACACCTTCATTCAGGAAGGTTCGCCCAACCTCTCCGGCGGCCAGAAGCAACGCCTCGCCATCGCGCGAGCCATCGTCTCGGACCCGCGCGTGCTTATTCTGGACGAAGCCACCTCCGCGCTGGACCCGGAAAGCGAGGCGCTGGTGAACGCCAACCTGCTGCGTATCGCCACCGGGCGCACCATGGTCATCGTCTCTCACCGGCTGTCATCGCTGCTCGACTGCGATCTGATCATGGTCCTGGACCGCGGGCGCACGATGGACATTGGCACCCATCACGAACTTGTCGAGCGTTGCGCCATCTACCGTCATCTCTGGCTGCAACAGAACCGCCATCTGGATCCCGAAGGAAATGCCCATGCCAAGCCTGCGCCATCTCTTGCCTAAGGCCGCGAGCCAGCAGGGCTTGACCGCCAGCGGCGATGCCCTGCCCCTCGCGGTGCTGGAGTTCCAGTCGCCGACAGCGGCGATCATCGCAACGCCGATCCCTCGTATGGCCGGCTGGACGAATTACTTCGTCTCAGCCCTTGTCCTGAGCATGATCGTCGTCGGCAGCACCATGCACACCGATAAAATCGTCTCCGCGACAGGGGAACTGGTTTCAACAGCGCATGATTCGAGCATCCAGGCGTTCAACGCAACCTCGATCGTAGACACAATCAATGTCCACGCGGGGCAGCTGGTGAGCAAGGGCCAGGTGCTGGCGACGCTGAACCCGACCTACGCCACCGCAGACCTCAACTCCCTCACGCAGCAGCAGCAGGGCTACGCAGCGCAGGTTGCCCGCTTGCAGGCGCAGGAGAACAACGAGCCATATGCCGGCGACCCGTCTAACCCGGCCTCCGCGTTGCAGGTGCAGACCTACAACCAGCAGGAAGGCCAGTATAATTTCACGATGCAGGACTACACGCAGAAGATTAACGAGCTGCAAACGAATATAGCCGGGTTCAACAGCCAGGCAGCCTATTACAAGCAGCGCCTCGGCATCGCGAGCAATGTCGAGACCATGCGCGAGAAGCTACAAAAATTGCAGGTCGGCAGCCGGCTGGACACGTTGGCCGCGACCGACGACCGCGTGAACGTCCAGGCGCAACTCGCCAGCGCGATTTCCTCCGCCGCCTCTTCGCAGCGGCAGCTGGATTCACAAATCGCCGAGCGCGCCAGTTTCGACCAGCAATGGCGCGCGACCGTCTCGCAACAGCTTTCGGAAGCGATCGTCAATCTTGCCCAGGCTGAACAGGCGCTGGCCAAGGCGAAGCTGGATGACCAGCTTGTGGCGCTCACCGCGCCGGCGGATTCCATCGTCCAGTCGGTCTCGCCCGTCTCCGCAGGTTCGGTGATGCAGGCGGGCCAGACCCTCATGGTTCTCGCGCCAGTCGATGCGCCGCTGACCGTGCAGGCCGATATCAGCGCCGATGAATCGGGCTACGTGCATGTTGGCAACACAGCGGTGATCAAATTCGCGACGCTGCCCTATCTGCAATTCGGCTCGGCCAAGGGCACCGTGACCTCCATCAGCCCGGAAAGCTTCAACCCGCTTGATCAGCAGGCAGTGGCAACCAGTGGCGCGCCGCTGCCGGGGGCACCGCAAACGCTGTACTATAAGGCGCAGATTTCTCTGGACGTGCTAAATTTGCATAACGTGCCGCCCGGCTTCCGCCTGGTTCCCGGAATGCCGCTGGAGGCCGACATGAAGGTCGGAAAGCGCACGATCATGGGCTATTTCCTGCAACAGATGCTGCCGGTCGCTTATAACAGCATGCACGAGCCGTAACCGGCATGAGCGGCAATCTGACCATCGCGGACCGCCTCGCCGCGCGTAAACCGGAGAACGCGCTGGCGCGCGGGCGCGAATTGGCATTGGCGAACCAGCATGGCCGCGCGCTCAGGCTTTTCGTTATCGCAGCGGAAGCCGGGATTGCCGAGGCAGAGCGCGAGGCAGGGCTTTGTTATGCGACCGGTAAGGGCGTTCCCCGCAACATCCCGGAAGCAGCCCGCTGGTTTCTCCGTGCCGCAAAAAAAGATGATGTCGTATCGCAGCGGCATCTTGCCGCGATTTACATGCGGGGCGCTGCGGAGCTTGGACCCGATATTGGAACCACCTCTCTGTTTACTGGCGCCACAACCGATAGGTCCGCCGATTTTACTTCCGCCTTGCGCTGGGCGCTGCTCGCCGCCGAGGTTGGGGATATTGAATCGCAGATTCTGGCCGGGTTTATCTATACCACGGGCCCGGAGAGCGTCCGCGACGAGGCGCAAGCCTTGGTCTGGTTCGGCAAAGCCGCCGCGGCAGGGGCACCGCAAGGCGATCTTGGGCTTGGCACTATCGGGCTGCACAAAGCCACCGACGATGCGAGCACATTCGCGGCGGTCGAACATATCCGAAAGGCCGCCGCCGCCGATCTGCCCGCCGGGCATTACTATCTCGCGATCATTTATGAACGGGCAATCGGTGTCCATGCCGATCCGGCAATCGCCGCGGAGCATTTCGGCCTCGCCGCGAAGTCAGGCATCCGTATTGCCCAGACGAAATATGGCTATCTGCTGTTGAACGGCATCGGCATAAAGGCCAACCGGGTCGAGGGCGAAACCTGGCTGCGACGCGCGGCCATAGGCGGTGATGCCGAGGCGGCGGCGCTGGTTGCCGGCATTTACGCCGTTGGCAGCGGTGAACTTCCCCCGAGCTTCGCCGAGGCCGCCAACTGGTTCCGCCTCGCCGCCGAGGCCGGGCACCCAAGTTCCGCCCGCGCGCTCGGATGCCTCTACGTTACCGGCGCCGGGGTGCCCCGCGACCCCGACGAGGCCGCAAGATGGTTCCGCCGGGCAGGCGAGGCTGGCGATGTGGTCGCACGGTCGGACCTCGCCTCGCTGCTGCTCACCGGTAAAACCAACCCTAACTTCACCGCCCCGCCGCCGGTCGATGACTGGTTCCGGCACTCAGCGGAAGCGGGGGATGTTTTCGGCGCCTTCAACTATGCCATTTGTCTGGCCCAGGGCATCGGCGTCCTGAAGGACGAAGCACAGGCGGCGCAGTGGTTCCGCCGTGCGGCGGAGGGCATCGTAAACGCGCAATACTGGTACGGGCGCATTCTGGTGGAAGGCCGAGGCGTCGAGGCTGATCCGGCGGAAGCCAGGCTGTGGCTGCAAAAAGCCGCTGATCTGAATGTGCCCGATGCGCTGGCCGATCTGGCTTATCTCTACTTGAACGGCCTTGGCGGCGAACGCGATACCGAAATCGCCTGCACTCTATACGAACGCGCGGCGGCACTCGGCCATGCGGAGGCAATGTTCGCGCTAGGCGCCATTCATGGCGGGGGCAATGGTATCGCGGCGGACCGCGCCGTCTCGCTCCGCTGGTACCACGCGGGGGCGGAGAAAAACCATCCAATGGCCGCCTTGATGCTCGGCAAATATTTGAGCACGGGCATCGCCACGCCGCGCGACACCAAGGCCGCGAAACACTGGCTCAACCTTGCTTTGGCGGCTGGCATCGCCGAAGCGCGGACTGAACTGGACCGCCTGGACCCGCCTGCCGCCGCTGCGGAGTGAGCGGCGCTTGAGCAAAGCCAGCAACGGCCCGGCCTCAGCCGCGGCGGCATGGCTGCGCGGGCTGGAAAATGGCCCGGATGCGGTAGGCTGGCTCGACCGGGCGGCGCGGCTGGCGCCCGAAGACCCCAGGATCGTGCTCGACCTCGCCCGTTGCCGCCTGGGCGGCTCAGCCACCGATAAACAGGCAGCGGCAGCAGCGTTTGCTCAGGTGGCGGCGGAAAATGATTCAGCGTCCGCATGGCTGGGGCTGGCCCTCGCCCAGCAGAAACTAGGCGACACGACGGGCGCTGCAACTGCGTTGGCGAAGCTGCTCGCTCGCCATTGCCTGCCCAGCGAGCCGGGTTTCATGAAGCTGGCCGCCCAGATCGCCCGATCGGCGGGCTATGATGGCTTTTGCGGGGTCACGGCCGCCGGAGAGGTGCAAAAATCCGGCATTGGCCGGTTGCTCGGCGAGCCGCTGGACATGGCTGCGCTTGCGCGGGTTATGGGCCTGGTGGCGGCGAAAAAAAATGGACTGAGCGGCTGGGCAACGCGCCCGGCCTGGTCTGAGGCCCCGCCAGATCTCATATTTCAGGATGCCTCGGGTAAGCAACGTGCAGTCAAATTTGGCAGGCCTTTGCCGGCGGATGACGACGCGCCGCTGCTGCCTCGCCACAGCTTCAGAATATCGCCCGCCCAGCTGCGCGGCCTCATCCCGCCATTTTCGCTGCTAGGCCCCGATGGCGCGCATCTCATGGGCAGCCCGCTCGACCCGGCGATGCTGGCGATCCCGCCCATTTCCGCCAGCTATCGCGGCAAACTGCCTGCCCGCCCAGGTGAACATCGCGCGCCGCTTGCCATCATCGTGCCGGTGTATCGGGGCTTAAAGGATACCCAAGCCTGCCTCGCCGCGCTGTTCAACGCAGCACCCCAGCGTGCGAAACTCATTTTGGTCGACGACTCGACGCCGGAGGCGGCGCTCGCCGCCTGGATGGACAATGAAGCCGCTAAAGGCCGCGTGATGCTGCTACGCCATGCCGCGAACCGGGGTTTCGCCGCCGCTGTGAACACCGCCCTGAGCGCCGCCGCCGGGCATGATGTGCTGCTGCTGAACAGCGACACGCTGGTGCCCCCCGGCGCGATCGAGACGCTGCTTGAAACCGCTTATGCCGATGCCGCCACGGGTTCGGTGACGCCGCTCTCCAACGCGGCCACGATCCTAAGCTATCCCAAACCGGGCGGGAGCAACCCGATGCCGGATCTGGCGGAGACGATCCGGCTCAACATGGCTGCCGCCAAGGCGAACGGCAATAAAAGCGAGGATATCCCGACCGGCATCGGGTTTTGCATGTTGCTGCGGCACGACTGCCTAGCAGCCACCGGCGGCTTCCGCCCAGAGATTTTCGCGCAAGGCTATGGCGAAGAAAACGACTGGTGCCTCCGCGCCCGGCATCACGGCTTCAGGCATCGCGCGGCACTCGGCGCCTATGTCGCGCATCGCGGCGGCGTGTCGTTCGGCGCCGCGGCACGCGGGCTGATGCGGCGCAATTCGGCGCTGATCGAACATCTCTACCCCGGCTATGACGCGCTGGTGCAGGCGCATATTCAGGCCAACCCGCTACGCGCCGCGCGAGCGAAAATTGACGCCCTGCGCATGCAAGCGGGCCCAAAGCGCGATGCCGTCTTGCTGATCTCGCACAGCCATGGCGGCGGCGTGGCGCGGCAGGTTGAGACGCAGATGGAGGCGTTGCGCGCCAGGGGCCTGCGCCCCTTGCTACTGACCACCCAATTCCCCGAGAAACCGGAAGAAACGCCGTATCCTTGGCCCGCCTTGCTAACAGAAGGCAAAACCGCCGATTATCCCAACCTGGCATTTTCCTTACCCGCGCAAAAACCCGCCTTGCTGCGGCTTTTAAAAGCCGTGCGCGTCAAGCGCGTTATAATGCATCATACGTTGGGGCATCATCCGCAGGTACGGAGCATCGCGGCGGGGCTCGCCGTGCCGCAGGAGATCGTGATTCATGATTACGCCAGCTTCTGCCCGCGCGTAAATCTCCTCACCCCCGCCCCAATACGCTATTGCGGGGAGCCTGGGATTGCTGCCTGCATGAGCTGCCAGGCCAGCGATCCAAAGGGCAGTTTCGAGGGATTGCCCGTGCCGCAACTCCTCGCGCGTTCGGCGCGTGAATTCGCTAAGGCCGAGCGGGTAATTGCTCCTTCTCGTGACACCGCACGGCGCATCGCCCGCCATTTCCCCGGAGTTGTACCGGATGTGACAGCCTGGGAAGACGATTCCGAGCCGGTGCGGTTGCGGCCACCTGCTGCGGGGCGGCGGAAAATCGTCGTGATCGGTGGCATCGGGGCCGGAAAAGGCTTCGACCTGCTGGCCGATTGCGCGCGGGACGCCGCTGCGCGCAGCCTGCCCCTTGAATTCATGGTCGTGGGCAGCAGCGCGGATGATGCGGTGCTGCTTGGCGCAGGCGTGTTCGTGACGGGGCATTACAAGGAAGGCGACGCGCAAAACATCATTACGCAATGCAAGGCGGACCTCGCCTTTCTGCCTTCCATTTTGCCCGAGACCTGGTGCTACACGCTAAGCGAAGCCTGGCGCGCGGGGCTCTATGCGGTCAGCTTCGACCTTGGAGCGCAGGCGGAACGGATTAAAGCCACCGGGCGCGGCGTGGCGCTGCCGCTTGGCCTGCCGGTGCCACGTATCAACGATATTCTGCTTGAGTGGATGCCAACAAACCGCCACGCACTATGAACACAGGCAGGGAAAATGTATGACCCGCCTTGACCGCTTTTTAGTTTAAGGATTCGCCATGGCTCCCCCTAAAACTGCTCCGAAACCCGCTGCCGTTGCCGGCCAGTCCGCCGCCGCGCAGCCTGCGGCAGCTAACGGAATTCAGGAGCTTAAAGTCACCGGCCATATGATGGCGCTGCCAGCCGGGCTCTTCTGTTTCGTGAACGAGCCGAATCCGGCCAGCGTGAAGCATCACGGAATGCCGGGCGTGCGCCTTTCGCCGCCGCCCTCCGGCGGCCAGAATGTGGAGATTTCCGGCTTCCGCCCCGATGGCTGGCTGAACGCCGATGGTGACGCCGCCTTGGTGCGCGTCCGCAAGGGGCCAGCACAGGTACTGGTCACGATCTATCAGCTTGCCAACCAGCCGGACGCAGCACCGCGCTTGCAGGTCCGCCAGCTTATCGGCGGGAATGACCAGCCAGCCGAAGCCCCAACGCCCGCCCCGCCACCGGTAGCCCCTGCGCGTGTCGATCTGGTCGCGCATATCCAGACCCGCGGCGATGTCGGCGCCAAATTCGGCGAGTGGCTGGGCGAGCGCGGCAGCCAAAATTGGATCGAGGGCTTCTCTATCGCAGCACCGGAGGGCATCAATGCTGCCGACCTCTCCTACCAGGCGGTGCTTGGGCGTGGCTGGCTCAGCCCATGGGTAGAGGCCGGAGAATATTGCGGCTCGCGCGGCATGGCTCTGCCGCTGCTCGGCCTGCGTGTGCGGCTGAACGGGGAAGCCGCCGAGCAATACGAGATCAGCTATTCCGCGAGCTTCGTCGGGGGCGCCAGCGCAGGGCCGGTAGGCAATGACGAAACCTGCGAGGGCGACACACTGGCGCCGCTGGAGGCGCTACAGGTCGTGCTGCTGCCACGCACCCGCAGGGCGGCCAAAAAGCGCTGAACCGCCCGTGAATTTTCTCTTCGTCCATCAGAATTTTCCCGGCCAGTACCTGCATATCATCCGCAGCTTGCAAGCCGATAATGAGCGGCGCGACGGCACGCACCAGATCGTCTTCATGACCGAGCCGAACCGCAACAACATGGCCGGAGTTCGCAAGGTCACGTATTCCCGGCCGCCTTCCATTTCCGCCAGCGTGCATCTGGATGCGCGCGAATTCGAGATGGCAACGCGGCGCGGCCAGGCGGCGTATAAGGGTGCGCTGCAAATAAAGGCCCTCGGGTTCAAGCCGGACATCATCATTGGCCACCATGGCTGGGGCGAGATGCTGAACCTTGTGGATGTGTTCCCCGGCGTGCCTATCCTTGGCTATTTCGAATTCTACTACCGCATCGACGGCACGGATGTGAACTTCGATGCGGAATTTCCGATGAAAGAGGATCGATTCTCCGCCGTGCGCGGCAAGAACGCCGTAAATCTTCTGGCGCTGGCGCTGGAGCAACACGGGCAGTCGCCGACGCAATGGCAATTCAGCACGTACCCGGAATGGGCGCGCAAGCAGATTCGCATCATCGAGGAAGGTGTGGACCTGGACGTATGCAAGCCAGACCCGGACTTACGCAAAAAGACCGTGACGGTCGGCAAGCTCAAAGTCACGCCGCGCCAGAAACTCCTCACCTATGTCGCGCGCAATTTGGAGCCCTATCGCGGCTTCCATACCTTCATGCGCGCGCTGCCGGAAATTTTGGCGGCGCGGCCGGACCTCGTTGTCTCAATCGTCGGCGGCGATGAGGTGAGCTATGGCGCGCCGCCCGCTGGCGGCGGACCCTGGCGCGAAGTGATGATGAAAGAGGTTGGCGACAAGATCGACCTCAACCGCGTGCACTTCATGGGCAAGGTGCCCTACGACCAGCATTTGACGTTGCTGAAACGCTCGGACGCGCATGTGTACCTGTCGTATCCATTCGTCGCGTCATGGTCGTTGCGGGAGGCTTTGGCGGCAGGCTGCGTGGTTGTCGGCTGGGATACTAAAACGGTGATGGAATTCGTGAAGCACGGAGAGAATGGCTTGATTGTGCCATCGCTGGAGGCGGCGGCGCTCACCGATACGGTGCTGACCGCGCTGCGCGATACCAGGCTCGCGACAACGTTACGTGCCGGGGCGAGGGCTTATGCCGAGCAGCATCTCGACATCAAAGACTATCTCGCGAATTACCGGGCCTATATCGAGGAGATTGCCGGTAAGCCGCTTATCGTGCCGGAAGAAATACTTTCAAAAGATACAGAACGGCCAACGCCTTCAAAGAGCAAAAAGGCGAAAACACGCGCCGCTTAAAGCTTGCGCCGCCAGAACGGCACCAGCACGGACAGGGCCACGACGTACAGAAAAACCGCTGAATAAATGAGGGCAAAAACCCAGAGGGGTAAATTCCAATAGATCATCCGGTTCACCCAATGCGCGAGCATTGGCGCGGCGGCGGTGCGGTTGCCCGTGAGTTCATTCTGCCAGATGGTGAGAATACAGGCGCGGCCCATGAGCGCCTGCGCCGCCACGATAGCTAACAATGCCAGATGCAACCAGCGCAGCCACGCCACACGCACAATCCGCCAGCCTAGCCAGGCACCGAGCGGAATCACGGCCAGCCACGCCACGTTGAAAGCGATGATGGCGAAATGCAGCGTCAGAATCGCATCGGCTAACATCGCGCCACCTCCCACAAAAAAACGGCGCCCCTCGCGGAGCGCCGTTTGCAACCGTGCAGCAAAACAGCCTTACTCAGCAGCTTCGCGCTTGGAGATGTCCTCGCCGGTTTCCTGGTCCACCTGCTTCATCGAGAGCTTGACCTTGCCCCGGTCGTCGAAGCCGATAACCTTGACCTTCACGCTATCGCCCTGCTTCACCACATCGGTGGTTTTCGCAACACGATTCGGTGCCAGTTCGGAAATATGCACCAAGCCATCCTTGGCGCCAAGGAAGTTTACGAAGGCGCCGAAATCGGCGGTCTTCACAACCTTGCCATTGTAGATCATGCCGACTTCCGCCTCGGCGGTGATGCCTTTGATCTTGTCAATCGCGGCCTGAATCTTCTTGTCATCGGCCGCGGAAATTTTCACCGCACCGCTATCGTCGATGTCGATTTTCGCGCCGGTTTGCTCGACAATTTCCCGAATGACCTTACCGCCAGTGCCGATAATGTCGCGTATCTTGTCCTTCGGCACCTGGATGGTGACGATCTTCGGCGCGTTCGCGGATACATCCTGCCGGCCCGAGGTCAGCGCCTTGGCCATCTCGCCCAGAATATGCAACCGGCCATGTTTGGCCTGTTGCAGCGCGATCTTCATGATCTCCGGCGTGATGGACGTAATCTTGATGTCCATCTGGAGTGAGGTAACACCTTCCTCCGTCCCGGCCACTTTGAAGTCCATGTCGCCGAGATGATCCTCGTCGCCCAAAATGTCGGAGAGCACCGCGAAGCCGCGATCCTCCTTGATCAGCCCCATGGCGATCCCCGCGACCGGACGCGACAACGGCACGCCGGCATCCATCAACGCCAACGAAGTGCCGCAGACGGTCGCCATCGAGGACGAGCCATTGCTCTCAGTGATCTCGGAGACGATCCGCAGCGTGTAGGGAAACTGCTCCTTGGTGGGCAGCAGCGGATGCACAGCGCGCCATGCGAGCTTGCCATGGCCGATCTCGCGGCGGCCGGGCGAACCCATACGGCCGGTCTCGCCCACCGAATACGGAGGGAAATTGTAATGCAGCATGAAGTGCTCTTTGAACTCGCCTTCGACCGCGTCGATCAACTGCTCATCCTGCGCGGTGCCGAGGGTTGCGACCACAAGCGCCTGAGTCTCGCCACGGGTGAACAGCGCCGAGCCATGGGTACGCGGCAATACGCCGACTTCCGCCAGAATCGGGCGGACGGTCTTGGTGTCACGGCCATCGATCCGCAGCCCGGTGTCGAGGATGTTGTTCCGCACGATGTCGGCTTCCAGCTCCTTGAACAGCCCCTTGGCCTTGTCGGCATCCAGGCCTTCTTCGGTCAGCTTCACGCCCGCGGCCTTCTTCGCGACGGAAATCTTCTCCTGCCGTACCTGCTTCACGGTCTCAGTATAAGCGGCACGGATTTCATCGCGGGCCAGCGCATCCACCCGCGCGGTCAGCGCCTTGGTCTCCTCGGAAACTTCCGGCAGCGGCCATGGGTCTTTTGCGGTGTGCTCGGCGAGTTCGATGATCGCCTGGATGACGGGCTGGAACGCGGCATGGCCAAAGGTAACGGCACCGAGCATGATCTCCTCGGAAAGCTCGGAGGCTTCCGATTCCACCATCAACACGCCCTCAACCGTGCCAGCCAGCACGAGGTCGAGCTTGCTCTCTTCCTTCTGAGAGGTCGTCGGGTTCAGCACATAGTCGCCGCCGATATAGCCGACGCGGGCCGCGCCCACAGGACCGAAGAACGGAATGCCAGAGATTGTCAGCGCCGCGGAGGCGGCGACGAGTGCGAGAATATCCGGGTCGTTCTCCAAATCATGGCTCAGCACGGTCACAATGACCTGAACCTCGTTCTTGTAGCCATGCGGAAACAACGGGCGGATCGGGCGGTCGATCAGGCGGGAGACCAGCGTCTCCTTCTCGGTCGGGCGGCCCTCACGCTTGAAAAACCCGCCAGGGATGCGCCCGGCTGCGAAAAACTTCTCCTGATAGTTGACGGTGAGCGGAAAGAAATCCAGCCCAGGCTTGGGCGACTTGGCCCCGACAACGGTGGCCAGCACCACGGTGTCTCCATAGGAGGCAACTACCGCGCCATCGGCCTGACGGGCGACCTTGCCGGTCTCCAGGATCAGCGTCTTGCCGCCCCATTCCATCTCTTTACGAAAATATTTGTCGAACATTTAACAAGCTCCATTTGCGGCGGAGCAGGGCGGAAAGCCTGGATAATTTGCGCGTGCAGCCGATTGGTTAAGCGGCGCCTCGGGCGGCATGGGTCTGGCTGTGAGGGGAGCACGAACTCATCACAGCCACGGACCATGTGGCCGGAAACGCCGCGAGCAAAACCCGGCGGCGGCGCGGATCATCCGGTGTTTTCCTAAAACCCGATCTGCCGCTTAATCAACAACATCACCGGAACCCACGCCCCGGCCACGAACACGCCCCATGACGCGTGCCGGTTCCATACTCCAATGCGCCGCCGAAAGCTAGCTGGGCTCGTGATTGTCCGCTCCGTCTCTCCGGCATAGGGTCGTATATCGACGATAGGAGAAATGATTGTCCGCTTTGACCGATGATCTTTGGCTCGCCCTGCTGCGCCGCGCCGCGGAAGGACAAAGGGAAGACTTCAACGGTACGCCATTCCCTCCGATGCCGGACGCCGAAATCCAGCGCAACACGGTGGGGCAAGCTGGCGCTGGTGCGATTAACGAGGCTTGGGCATTCACGGCGGAGTGCCTGGCGCGCTTCAGGCAAACGCAGCGGTTTAGCGCCGAGCGAAGAACGCTGCTCGATTTCGGTACTGGCTGGGCGCGGATTGCCCGTTGTTTTCTGCGCGATTTCAACGCGACGGAAATAATTGGTGCGGATATCGACCCTGATCTGATCGCGATTTGCCGGCAAACCTTCCCAGGCCCGAGCTTCTTCGTTTGCGAGCCGATGCCGCCGTTGGCGATAACGGATGAAAGCATGGACTTCATCACCGGCTATTCGGTATTTTCCCATCTATCTGAAGCGGCCTGCCTTGCCTGGATTAGCGAATTCGCGCGTATCCTCAAACCGGGCGGGATGGCCGCCTTGACAACAAGAGGCCGCTGGTTCTTCGATTATGCCGCGTCTCTCGGCGGCGAGAACTATAGCCATGCATTGTCACGGATGTTCCCTGATTTCGGCGCCGCCAAGGCGCGCTATGACCGTGGCGAGTTCGTGCATTCCAACGCGGACGGCGTAACCGGCGGCGGTGTGCGGGAGAGTAGCTTTTATGGTGAGACCTTCATCCCCGAACAATATGCGCTGGACGTGCTGGGAAGTGCCGAAATGCCTTTGGTAGAATTTTTCTCAGATAACGGCCATCCCATTATGTTTTTTAGGAAACGTGGCTAAGCTTTCCGCGCCAGCGGCGCGACAAATTGCGGTTCGGTATCCCAGGGAAATAGAATCCATGTATCCTGGCTCACCTCGGTAATGAACGTATCCACTACCGGCTTGCCTTCCGGCTTGGCATAAATCGTCGCCAGATGCGCCTTGGGCAGCAGGCGGCGTACCAGCCGCGCGGTCGCCCCGGAATCCACGAGGTCGTCGATGATCAGCCACCCTACCCCATCGCCCGCCGCAACCGGGGCTTTTGTCACCACCGGCTTGCCGCGCGCCTCGTCGTCGTAGGTCACGACCGAGACGCTCTCGATCAAGCGGACCTCCAACTCGCGGGCAATAATCGCTGCCGGGATCAACCCGCCGCGCGTAATCGCGACGATCCCCGCCCAGGGGCCGATAGCATGAACCCGCCAGGCCAGCGCCTTGGCGTCCCGGTGCAGCTGGTCCCAGGTAACGGTGTAATAATGCGATGCCATGGACCGGGGGATAGTGAAGCCGGCTGGCTTACGCAATTGCCTTGCCGTCGATCAGCTCCGTTAACCCTCGAATCACCGGCATCACCACCTCCCGCGCCGCTGCCGTCGCAAGATCTGGATCGCGGTGCGCGATAGCCAATACTATTTTGCCATGTGCATCGCCGTCAGGCTCCGGCAACGTTCCTTCCGCCAGCACGCCATGCGCGTTCAGCCCCGCCATGGCGAAAAAATACCGGCAAAGCTCTTCCAGCACCGCATTATGCGCGGCATGAGCCACTCCCATGTGAAACGCGATATCACGCTCCACGAAGGCTTTGAGATCGCCCTTTTGCGAATGTTCGCCGCGCGCCTTAAGCAGAAGATAAAGTTGTTCTAAATCCTCCTCAGTCCGGCGGCTGGCAGCCAGCCTCGCCGCCTCCGTCTCCAGAATCGCGCGCATCTCGATATGGTCCCGCAGGCTGGCCTGGGCGAAGCGGCGCATGATCTCACCAGCATCGACGCCTGAGCGGACATAGGTTCCGTCCCCCTGCCGAACCTCGAGCATCTCGGCATGGGAAAGCACGCGCACGGCCTCGCGCACGGTATTGCGGCCAATCTGCAGCATCTCGGCGAGTTCAGCTTCTTTCGGGATTTTCTCGCCCACCTTCCAGGCGCCGCTTTCAACCTGCGCGCGCATGAGCTTAATGGCCGAGTCCACCAGCGACCCGCGCGGCGCGGGCATTAAGGATGACGGTGACATAAATCCCTCATTCGCTATTGCCATCTTTCACAAAAACACCTATCACCCAAACATCCTATGTTTAAGACCCTTTAACCTTCATAGCAGCGAACCAGGGGAGATTACAATGACGCCGATTAAGCCGGTTTTTCATCACGTAACGTTCAAAACGACGCGCCTTCAGGAGATGGTCGATTGGTACCGGCTTCTGATCGGCGTCCAGGTGACATTCCAGGACGAGCATAACGCCTGGACAACGAACGACGCCGCCAACCACCGCGTCGCGTTTCTGTCGGTTGACGGCCTGTCGGACGACCCGGATAAGATCAGCCATAATGGCATGCACCACAGCGCTTTTGAATATGCGAGCTTTGACGATCTGATGTCGAGTTTCGACCGGCTTCGTAAGGAAGGCATCGAACCGGCGTTTTCGCTGGATCATGGGCTGACGACATCGCTCTACTACAAAGACCCGGAGGGTAACTTCGTCGAACTGCAATGCGACAATTTCGGAGACTGGAAGCTCTCCACGAAATGGATGCAGACCTCGGCGGACTTCAAAGCCAACCCGATTGGCACCTTCTTCGACCCCGCAAAGGTTTATGAGGCCTTCATCGGCGGCGAGAAGTTTGAAACGCTGCAACCGGCAATGCGCGCGGGCAAGTACCTGCCTGCCGAAATTCCCAGCATCGGGATTCCATCGGCGGAACAAAGAGAGGTTAGCCTGTAACGGCTAAACCGTGAATTGCTCGGTGATAATCCGTTCACCGAGCGCGCGGTCAGGGTCGAACAGCACGGTGGCGCCGATGCTTCTGTCTTCGCTCACCGCGACGGAGACCACATCCCGCACCTCGGTAAAATCCGCTACCGCTGCGACCGGGCGTTTATCCGGCTCTAGCACCTCGAACAATACATCCACAGTCGAGGGCAGCAGCGCGCCGCGCCAGCGCCGCGGGCGGAAGGCGGAGATCGGCGTCAGCGGCAACAGGTTTGCGGTAAGCGGAATAATCGGCCCATGTGCTGAGAGGTTATAGGCCGTCGAGCCTGCCGGGGTGGAGATCAATACCCCGTCGCAGATCAGCTCCGCCAACCGTTCCCGGTGGTCCACCGAGATGCGGATTTTCGCGGCCTGGCGCAACTGCCGGAGCAAGGAGACCTCGTTGAGCGCCATCGCTTCTTCCACCACGCCGGAAGCGGTAATGGCGTGCATCCGCAGCGGGTGCAGCACGCTGGAATGCGCGCGGGCGATGCGCTTGGGCAGTTCGGCCTCGGAAAACTCATTCATCATGAAGCCGACGGAGCCGCAGTTCATCCCATAGACCGGCTGCTCCGTGCCGAGCACTTTGTGCAGGCACTCCAGCATCAACCCGTCGCCGCCAAGTGCTACGATAACCTCCGCGTCCTTCGCTGGGCAATCACCGTACATTCCGACCAGCCGCGCCAGCGCCGCCTCGGCAACTTCCGTCCGCGCCGCAGCAAACGCTATCTTCATATGAGTCGGCGGTGTTCGAGCACCGGCATGTTTGCCCGCACCTTGGCCATGAAGGCCTTGTCGATGCTGGCACTCGCCCAGCCCAGCCCGTCCGAGGCGCGGGCCACCACATGCCCCCAGGGATCGACGATCATGGAATGCCCATAAGTCTGACGGATTTCACCACTGCCATCCTGGTGCGCGCCGGTGCAGGCCGGGGCGGCGAACCAGGTTTGCGTCTCGATCGCCCGGGCGCGCAGCAGCACCTCCCAATGGTCCTTTCCGGTCTGCATCGTAAACGCCGCCGGCAGCACAATGAGATCGACATGGCGGCGGCGCAACGCCAGAAACAGCTCGGCAAACCGCAAATCATAGCAAATCGCCAGCCCAACATGCGTGGCGCCGATATGGCACGTCACAACCTCATCCCCCGCGCCGTAGGTCGCACTCTCGCGATAGCCCTGGCCGTCCGGTGTGGTGATGTCGAACAAATGGATCTTCCGGTAGCGGGCCAGCTCCACCCCGACCGGGCTGAACACCAGGCTGGTGTTATAGAGCTTATCGCCCTTCAGCTCGCCGATCGACCCGCCATGGACATGCACCGCATTGGCAATCGCCATCTGGCGCAAGAATTCATAGGCCTCGCCGCCCGCCTCGCCCGGTGGCGGCAAGGTCTCAGCGGCGACGAATTTGGTGGCGCGGTCGCCGCCCAGGCAGGTCCAAATTTCGGGCAGCGCGATCAAATCAGGCTTTTCGGCCTCTGTCACGCGCTCGATCAGCTCCCGGGCCTGCGCGATATTCGCCGTCTTATCCGCGCCAGGAGACATCTGGACCACGCTTACCCGCATTTTAAGCCTCCTTACGCTGGGCTTAGCATAAGCTTATTCGGCCGCCCTGACCACGGCCAGAAGCGAAAGGCCGAATGGCAAATTGGCCCGCGGAAGGAGCAGCGCCTCCGCGCCGAACACCCGCGCCAACAGCTCATTCACTGGGCCAGCGGGCACCCTTGCGCCTATGCCTTCACGGCGGCGCAAGACCTTCTCGAACCAGCGCAGTGTGAATGCCACCGGCAGCATGGTCATATTGATGAAGCTCAGTTTCTCGATAACGAATCCCGCCCCGTGCAGCTTTGCCGTCAGATCAGCGCGCTCATACCGCCGCTTGTGATGCAGCGCGGCATCGTGCGGCCCAAACAATGCAGGGTAAGCAGGTACGGTGATCACTGCCGCACTGCCGGGTGCAAGAAGCTTCCGTATTGTCATCATGCTGGCTTCGTCCTCTTGCACGTGTTCCAGCACGTCAAAAAGACAGATCAGATCAAATTTCCGGTCTCCCAAAGGCAATTTATCCGGGAGCATTCCGGCATGAAGTTCCACGCCCGCCGCCTTTGCTCTCGAAAACTCCCGGGCGGTCTCGCTCGTCTCTACAGCGGTCAGTTCCCCGAAGTGGCTTAACCAAGCAAAATTTCCACCGGTGCCGGAGCCGATTTCAAGAATTTCCGCGTCCGGCCTTAGCCCCAGCCGAGCAATAACCGCCGCCAGAATTTCGCGCCGCCCCCGGAACCACCAATGCCGCGCCTCGATCCCCGCCATGTCGAGATAGGCTTTATGCTCCATCGCCGTTCCCGTAGATCTTACGGACCAGATAAGCCGGCCTTTGCTTGGTCTCGAGATAAATCCGCCCGATGTATTCACCTAGCAGCCCGATGCTCATGAGCTGCACGCTGCCGAAAAATAGCACAGCGACAAACAGCGAGGCATAGCCCGGCACATGCGCGCGGGAGACAACCGTGCGGATGATGATGAAAATCGCATAGACCAGCGCGCTGATTGCCCCCGCAGCGCCGAGATAGGTCCAGATTTTCAGCGGCAGCGTCGAGAAGCTCGTAAAGCCCTCCAGCGCGAAATTCCACAGCGCAAAGCCGGAGAATTTGCTTGCCCCCGCCGCCCGGCTGGCGCGAGTGTAGTCGAGCGTGACAGTGCGGAACCCGACCCAGGCAAACAAGCCCTTCATGAACCGCTGCCGCTCCGGCAGTTGCTTCAGCGCATCCACCACAATGCGGTCCATGAGCCGAAAATCCCCGACATTCTCCGGAATTTGCGTTTTGGACATGCGGTTATGCAGACGGTAAAACCAGGCTGCAGTCTGGCGCTTCAGCAGCCCATCGGTCGCGCGGTCGATCCGCCGCGCCAGCACGACCTCCGCACCCGCCTGCCATGCCGTCACCATTTGCGCGATCAACTCCGGCGGATCTTGCAAATCCGCGTCGATGGGGATCACCGCATCGCCGCGCGCGGCGTCGATGCCCGCGGTGAGGGCGGCTTCCTTGCCGAAATTGCGGGAGAATTCGATGACCCGAAAGCGTCTGTCCCGCGCCGCCAAAGCGACGAGTTGCAACAGCGTGGAATCGCTACTGCCGTCATCAACGCAGACAATCTCCCATTCCGTGCCAGGAATTGCTTCCAGGCACGGCAGAATCGCGGCACAAAAACCGGCTATCGATTCCGCCTCGTTATAAAATGGCACGACGAGAGAGATAAGGCGCGTCATGATGGGGGGACCGTGAATACGGTTACGTTGTTGATTTTTTGTGCTTTCCAATTAAGAGTGTTAAGCGCTTTCGCGATTTGTGGTTTGGTTTCAGGTCCGGCCACTACATATTGCGTTTTTGTGGCGGCGCAAAATCTCACAAAATCATACAGGAAATTCGGTCCCATAAAGTTACCAAAGAGCTCTCCTACCGCGGTAAATTTCTGCATCGGCGCTGGCGGAAAGCCCAGATAACCACCCGTTTGAGTAAAGCCAAAATTATTTTCCTGCTGCCAAAAAGAGGAAGGCCCATTAATGGCAAAAGGTAAAACTAAAATCCGGGGGTTTTTGCCAAGCGCAGCTTCAACGCGGCCAGGTTCAAAAAATGCTGAACGCGGAATAGCGTGCCATGGGTGCGGCGCGGGTAACAAAGCAATGCAAGCCAAAACTCCCAGCGTAATCCGCCACTCCCGCCTGCCTGGGTTGGCTATCCAAAGCGCCGCAATGATGGCGGCAACGAGCGACACAAACATCGCAAACCGCGCCGATAACGCTTCTCCTAGCAGTGGCAAATGCACCGCGATCATCCAGGGCAGCACGATCGGCGAATAATGACCCGCGATCCAGAGCCTTGGGCCAAAGCTCATCAGAAGAAATATCAAGGCGTTAGCTAACAACAGTCGGCCGCGCCGCGTGTTTCCCTCTTCACGGCCGAAGCACCAGATGAGAAGAATCAGCGGCAGGCCAAGATACGCATCCTGTTCCTGCACTCCACCGTTGAAATGACGCGAGAGAGGAACAAAAAACCAACCGAAAATATTCATCTTGGATGGAATCCAAAGATTCAAAAAATCCACCGTAAAAAAATACGGCCATGCATCGGGGTGATGGATCGCACCAGTATTGCGCGCCATTGAAAACAAAAAAGGTAAAAGCAAAATAATCACGCCGGGCGCCGTCCATAGCCCATCCACGACCACCCGCCGCAATGCCGCGCGCCGCTCCGGCAAATACAGCACTGCCAAAATCCAGGAAACTCCACCAAAAACAAAAATCATGGCAAAAATTTCAATGCAGATAAGAAACTGCATAGCCAAAATAAGTCCGGCTAGGATCACTGCTCTTTGACGATTAATTTCGTTATTCAACCGCGCCAGCACAACCAATAGCAATGCGGGAACGCAAAATGTCATTGATAAGTTTAAGGCTGCCGTATTCTGCGCCATCTCATAAGCGGAAAAACCAAATAGAAAACCGCCGATCAAGGCTGCCGCCACGTCGCGCGTCAGGCGCCAGCATAATAAATACGCCATCAAGGCTGAGAGAATGGGTGCGAGTATGATATATAGGTTATAGGTCACGACTGGCCCGACAAGTGCCGTAATTGGCCAGCCCAGAATAGCCAAAAACGGAACAGAGGTGATCCAGCAAAGCGATACGCCCACCGGCTGCCAGACCAATGTCGTAAAAAACGGGTTTACATGATGCGTGAGCGCCCAGGGCCACCAGGCAAGAAACCATACGAAGGCATAAGGATCGCTACCTTGGCCCGCAATATGATGCGTAATGGAAACACCGTGATCGATAAACCCAATCGAAAGTGCCGCATACAGCACAAACGCGCCAATATGCCAACGCCAGTTAAACCCTCGGGTCATCCAGCCCCGCCGCGCGGATTCGCGCCGCTTCCTCGTCCCAGCCGGCCCGTTCATTCACGCGCAGAAACAACTCCACCTCGCATTCCAGCAATGTAGCCAGCTCCCTTCGCGCGCGCGTACCAATCTCCTTAATCCTCGCCCCCTTGGCGCCGATAAGGATCGACTTATGGCTCGCTTTGGCAACATAAATCACGGCGTCGATTCGCACAGCGCCACCTTTTTTTACTTTAAAGCTCTCCGTCTCCACCGTCGCGCCATACGGCACCTCGTCTCGCGTCTGCAAAAAAATCTGCTCGCGCACAATCTCCGCCGCCAGCAGCCGGTCCGGCAGATTGGTAAGCTCATCCTCAGGGTATAAAAACGGGCCGCCGGGGAGCTTTGCCGCGCAATAATCAAGCAGCACGTCCAGCCCATCGCCGGTCGCCGCACTCACCATGAACACCTGCTCAAATTCCGCCAGCGCCGCTAAATCCTGCGTCAGCGGCAGCAACCGGTGCCGGTCCAGCAAATCAACCTTGTTCAGCACCAGCGCCATTTTGCGCCCTGTGCCGGCGAGGCGGCTCACAATCTCGCGCACCGCCTCGGTCAGCCCCATTTTTGCATCCACCAGAAGCAGCACAACATCTGCCTCCTCCGCCCCACCCCAAGCGGCGGCAACCATCGCGCGGTCCAGCCGGCGCTTGGGGCTGAAAATTCCCGGCGTATCAACGAACAACATCTGCGCCTCGCCCCGCACCAGAATCCCCAGCACCCGGGCCCGCGTGGTCTGCGCTTTCGGGCTGACAATCGAGAGCTTAGCCCCCGTCAGCCGGTTCAGCAGCGTGGATTTCCCCGCATTCGGCGCGCCGATGAGCGCAATGAACCCGCATTTCATTCTGGCAACACTTCCAATAGCGCCCGCGCCGCCGCCTGTTCGGCCGCGCGTTTATTCCCCGCCTCGCCCCGCCCCACCGCGTCGCCCACCCGCACGCTGATGACGAATTTCGGCGCGTGGGAGGGGCCGGTGGTCGCCTCCACCACATATTCGGGCAGGGCTAACGCGCGTTTCAGCACCCATTCCTGCAACGCCGTTTTCGGGTCTTTTGGCGGGGTAAACTGCCCCTCCATCACCTCCCCCAGCATCCGGCGGATAAATTCGCGCGAAGCACCAAGCCCCGCATCCAGGTACAGCGCGCCAATCATCGCCTCCAGCGCGTCCGCCAGCACGGTCGCCTGGCCCGATACGCCGCGCCGCGCCTCGCCGCGCGCTACGTTCAGCATTGCCCCCAGCCCGGCTCTCTCGGCAATCGCCGCCAGGGACGGCTTGGAGACAAGAGCCGCCAGCCTTGGCCCCAGCTTACCCTCCTGCTCATCGGGGAAGCGTTCGATCAGCCATTCCGCCACCGCCAGCCCCAGCACCCGGTCGCCGATGAATTCCAGCCGCTCGTTCGAGCCGACGCCCATCGCCCCCGCGGCAGAGCGATGCGTCAGCGCTTCTTCCAGCAGTTCCGGCCGGGCGAACCGGTGCCCGAGCAGCGCTTGCGCGTCATCCTGCCTGCTCACGAAATCCCGTGGAACATCCGGCCCCAGCGCACTTCCACCGGCCATTCCCAGAACTCGTAAAGCGGATATTTAAGATCGATCGAGAAGAAAATAATCTGCGCCGGGCCGATCACATTCTCTATCGGCACATAGCCAACCGGCCCATCCATAAAACGAGAATCCTCGGAATCGTCCCGGTTATCGCCCATCATGAACAAATCCCCCGGCGGCACGGTATAAACCGGGGTGTTATTGGCGAAACCATCCGCCGTCTGCTTCAAAATCGCATGAATCTTGCCGCCGGGCAGCGTCTCCACAAACTTGCGCGCCACCACAGGGCCCGGGCCGCTATCATCCACATAATCGCCAGCATCCGTGCGCGGCACCTGTTGGCCATTGATGAGCAACTGCCCACCCGTCACCTGGATCGTATCCCCCGGCAAGCCGATCACGCGCTTGATAAAATCCTCGCCGAGATCGCCGGGCGGGCGGAACACGATCACGGTTCCGCGCTTCGGCACGCTGCCAAAAATTCGGCCCGAGAAAAAGTCCGGCGAAAACGGAAAGGAGAAATGCGAAAACCCATAGGCGAATTTGTTCACGAAAAGATAATCGCCCACGAGCAGAGTGGGCACCATGCTGCCGGAGGGGATGTAAAACGGCTCGAAAAGAAACGTGTGAATCCCGACCGCGATCAACCCAGCATAAACTATCGTCTTGATAAATTCGACCGTCGCGTTCGTTTTGTTGTGGTTGGGCGCCATTCGTAAGCCTATCGCAAAAGTTGCGGCATCAAGCCCGGCGCTTGCGGCTTGTCAAGAAAACGGTGCAGAGGGCACACTCCCGCCTGCCCCGATTCGAGAGAGACATGCTCCCATGACCAAGCCCGCCGGCATTCCCCTCCTCCTCGCGCTCAACCTGGCCCTCACCGCGCCTGCCCTGGCCAAGGTGCATATTGCCACGCCCGGCTCACCCGCGAAGGAGACGGCAACCGCCATGCCCTCCGGCCCGCCGCCTACGCCGAGCAGCCCGGCGGGAGACAAGAACACGCCATTGCCCCCAACCCTGCCGGATATGACCGCCTATGTCCTGATGGATGGCACCACCGGCGCCATTCTGGGAGAGGCCGCGCCGGATTTGCAGTTGCCGCCCGCCAGCCTGACCAAGCTGATGACGGCGCATCTGGTCTATCAGGCGCTGCATAACGGCTCGCTCAAGCTCAGCCAGATTGTGCCGATCACTCCCGAGGCCTGGAAAGCCGGCGGCTCGCGCATGTTCATCGACCCGACTTCCGTCGTGTCGGTCGATCAGCTTTTGCACGGGCTGGTCATCGACTCGGGCAATGACGCGGCCATTGCCCTGGCCGAGCAGGTGGCGGGCAGCCAGGATGCTTTCGTCCAGATGATGAACAAGGACGCCGCTAAAATCGGCCTGACCAACACGAACTATACCAACGTCACCGGCCTGCCGGACCCGGCGCTGCACACCACCGCGATGGATGTCGCCCTGTTGACGCGCGCAATTCTCCGGGACGAGCCGGAAATCCTGCAAATCTCCAAGCAGCAGAGCTACACTTACAACAACATCACGCAACAGAGCTGGAACCCGGTATTGCAGCACGACCCAACGGTCGATGGCCTGAAAACCGGGCTGACGAAGGAGAGCGGCCATTGCATCGACGCCACCGCCCTGCGCGATAACATGCGCCTTATCGCGGTCGTCACCGGCGGACCCACCTGGCACAACAGCACAGCGGCCATCGAGTCGCTGCTGAATTACGGCCAGCGATTTTTCAAGGATTTGAAGATCGCCTCGGCAGGTGCGCAAATCGGCACACTCGACAGCGCGGCACTGGAGCCGGGGATTGTTCCTGTCGGCGCGGCGCAAGATATTACGCTAACCCTGCCTTCCGATGCCGCTTCAGGTATCGCCAGCAGCATCACCTACACTACGGACGTCACGCCGGGCGTTAAAAAGGGCGAGACGCTCGGCTCCATCACCTATACGGCCCATGGCAAAACGCTGGCGACCAGCCCGGTTATCGCGCTGGCGGATGCCCCGCCTGCGACCTATTACACCAGATGGAAGCGCAAATTGGGCAAAATGCTATGAGCGATACACCGCCCGACCATTTGAGCAACGATCCTGATTCACCCTTCTTCGATGAAGCCACGCTGGAGCGCGGCATCGGCATCCGATTCAATGGGGCCGAAAAAACGAATGTCGAGGAATACTCCGTCGCGGAGGGTTGGGTCCGCGTTGCGGTAGGAAAAACGGTTGATCGCCATGGCAAACCGCTGACGATGAAGCTGAAGGGCAAGGTCGAGCCATATTTTAAGGAGAAAACTAATGAGGAATAGATTAACGATATTTCATTAATCCTTTTATTACTGTTATGATAATAATTTTGCTATAGTTTCTATTGTAAGTTGTATTGAGGAGGTTTTAACGATGCTCGTGAACATTCTGCGGCAATCACTGTCTCTTAAGTCAGATAACCGCGCCGTGACGGCGATTGAATATGCACTTATCGCGGCGCTCATCGCCGTGGTGATCATCGGTGCGGTGACAACCCTGGGTAGCGGCGTTTCGAGCACCTTCGTCAGTGTCGGCAACGAACTCTGAGCCTCGCTATTCCGGCCTAGCCATGTCGAAGCGGCTCTCCGGCGCAATAAACGCGTAAGCGGAGGGTCCTCCGGCGCGAAGAACAATCCCAGCGCCGAACGTATCGAAAACACCGTCCTGCAACAGGGCGGTGTCGATATGCACGCCAATCACCTCGCCCAACACCAGCCAGCTGTCCGCTGGCTCGCCCTGGTAGCCCTTCAATCTCACAATATCGGCAACCTTGCATTCAAAATTCACCGGCGCCTCGGCCACGCGCGGCGGTGTCACCAGTCGGGATGCCGCCTTGGTGAGACCCGCCAGCTCGAACTCATCCACCGCATAATCCGCCGTAGCGGACGTCGCATTCATCTTTTCAGCAATCTCCCGCGTCGCCAGATTCCATACGAACTCTCCCCGCTCCCGCGCGTTGCGTAGCGAATGCTTGGCGCCATTGCTGCAAAATCCGATAATGGGCGGACGATAGTTAAAGGCGTTGAAGAAACTGTATGGCGCCAGGTTTACCGAGCCATCGCCCCCTTGCGTTGAAACCCAGCCAATCGGCCTAGGGCCGACAATAGCATTGAATGGGTCGTGCGGCAGGCCATGCCCCAACGCAGGCTCGTAGAATAGATCGCCCATCGCATTCTCCATCTGGCTTCAATCCCGCAAATAATTGAACTTATAATAAGCGGTTATCTTTTCGTCTTTCCTTAAATTTGCCACTTCCCGGCATTATTTTGGTTAGGTCTAGAAAAACAGAAATAGGAGACCGGCCTTGTCACGCATTCTTTTATCTTTGGCCTTGGCATTCAGCCTTGGGATAGGGGGCATTGCGCTCGCCCAGGCAACCACCGCGCCGGACAATTCCGCCACCAGCGCCACCAACCCGCACAACATGCCCGGCATGGCTGCAACCAGTTCGGATTCCGGCCAGATGAGCACAGGCGCCAGCAGCCAGGGTATCGGCACCAGCCATGCCAACGCCCGCGGCGTCATGTCTCCCAAAGCACCCGCCGCGACGGGCGAGGGCGCCACTGGCGCCAACCCGCATAATCCCGGCGGTTTGCCCAATAATCAGTAACGCATACTGCTCAGGCGGTTTGCGAGGCCAAGACAAAGCATGCAGCCGCCTGAAAGCCTCGGACCTGATTTCCTCCTGCGGCTTGCGCGTCAGACAGCGCGCGTTCCGCACGGCGCGTTAATTCCGCAGGGTTGTATAAATCGTCCATTCCCACGAACGCTGCGGCGCCAATGCTTACCGTAAGCGAGCCGGAATCTCGCATTACATGGTTTAAGCCCAACCCCCGCACGGTCTCGGCAAGCATGTTCGCCACACATTCTGCCCCGGCGGCATCCGCCAGCGGCAGCAGCACCGCGATCCCGGCGTTCCCATAACGCGCCACCACATCTCCTGTCCGGCGCGGCATTGCCTGAATGGCCTGCGCCACCGCGCGCAGGCAGGCATTGCGCTCCAACGGCCCGTAATGCTCAGCATATGCATGAAAATGGTCGATTTCCAGCAAGGCGATGCCGAGCGGCTTGCGGCTTCGCACCGCGCGCTTGAACTCGTAACCCAGGCTCAGCTCAAACTGCTTTTGGCTTGCGAGGCCGGTCATCTCGTCTTCGAACTCAAGCTCCCGCACCGGCGGCAGCAGCGCCGCCTCGGCCCGTTTCGGCTCGGTGACATCCACGATGACGCCGTTCAACGATTCCACTCGGCCATCATTTCCCGCCGCTGCCGCCGCGCGCAAAATCACATGGCGAATTTCGCCATCCGGCCGGCGCAGGCGGCATGCGGCCTCGAACCTGCCTTTGTTCTCCACGCTTTCCTGCAACAGCTCGCCCAGGCGCTTGCCATCAATCGGGTGAAACGCCGCCAGCGCCGTCTCGATGCGTGGCCGGTAATGTTCCCGCCATAGGCCATGGATCCGAAAGGTCTCATCCGACCAGAGCAGCCGGTTATCCGGCACGGTAAGCTGCCAATGCCCGACATGCCCGCTTTGCTCGGCAAGGTCCAGCCAGTTGCGTGCCGCCAATGCGGCTGCTTCCGCGCGCTCCGCCCGCTCGCTTAGTCGGCGGTTCAGCACGCGCAACTTGCCCTGCCGCAGCCGCGCCGCCACCGGCCAGAGGCTCACCGGCACCGCCACGAGGCAAAGCCCGGCGAGGGCGTGCAATACCGCCAAATATGGCGCCAGCATCATCGCCACCTGCAACAACGCCCCCGCCGCCAACGCAGGAGCGATAAAGCCAAGCCGCCGCTCCAGCACGGAGCGTTCCGACGCGATAAACAGATCGTTCACCACGCACGCCATTCCGATATACGCAATCGCCGTAAACATATTGCCGATCATGCTCGCCCCGCCTCGTGAATTACCGGCTTCCTTAATTTCCGGTTTCTCTTTTGATTTTGCAGGAACGAAGTTAAGCTTTGCCTAACGCACGCGGCTCCGCTGAAATAATCACCTGGGCGAAGGCATAGGGGTATTCATCGGTCAGCGAGAGCGCGATGCCCGGCTCATATCCCTCGGGGATCAAGAACTGCAACCGCGCTAACGCCCCCCCAAACAACCGCATCGTGGGCGCTCCGCTTGGCATATTCACCACATGCAGGTCGGACAAAAACACGCCATTGCGAAACCCGGTTCCCAAAGCCTTCGCGCACGCCTCCTTGGCCGCGAAGCGCTTGGCATAGGTGGCAGCGCGCCCGAACTGCCGCCGCTCGGCCTTTGCCCGTTCAATCTCAGAGAATACCCGGCTCGTAAACCGCTCGCCGAAGCGCGCGAGGGATGCCTCGATGCGCCGGATATCGCACATATCCGTACCGAGCCCGATAATCACGTGCGCGCGCGTTCAACCTGGGCTACGCCCGCGGCCCCGCGCAACCCGGCAATCACCTGGTTGAGCTGGCGCAGGTCGCGCACTTCCACATCCACCAGCGCCTCGAAAAAATCCTGCTGCCGATTAATAATTTTTAAATTCGCAATCGCTCCATCCTGCTTCGAGATCGCGTTGGTGAGTGCCGCCAGCGCGCCGGAGCTGTTGCCGCAGATCACGCTCACGCGCCCCACAAACCGGCTGGCTTTGGTATCGGGCTTGCTCAACGTGCCGGTATCCCAATCGACATCAATGAAGCGTTCCGGCGTCGCCGCGAAAGTCTCCAGCGTCGGGCAATCCTTGGTGTGCACTGTCACGCCCTTGCCGGTCGCGACGATGCCGACGATTTTATCGCCCGGCAGCGGATGGCAACACCCAGCATAACTCACATCCATACCCGAAACCAGGCCGGTAACGGCCATGCCGGTCTCGCCTTTTGGCAAAGCGGTCCGGGGGGACTTCGCCGTAAGCGCCTGCCCCATGAAGGCCGGCAGCATACGCGGGGCGCGCGCCTCCCGCAGTTCAGGATAGGCCGCATAGACCACATCCTTCGGCCCCAGCGTACCCGTGCCGACCGCGACATAGAGATCGTCCAGCGACGCCTGCTTCAGCGTCTTTGCGGTCGCTTCGAGAATTTTTTCGGAGCCGTCCACGCCCTCCTGGCGGAACGCCTTGGCGAGCGTCGATTTGCCGCCATCGCGATGCTGCTCGCGCATCTGCTGGCCGAGGAAGCGCCGGATGCGCGACCGTGCCTTGCCGGTGGTAACGAACCGCTCCCAGGCGGGCGACGGCGTGCCGCCCCGCGCGGTTAGAATCTCGACCTGGTCGCCATTCTGCAATTCATAGCGCAGGGGCATCAACCGCCCGTTTATGCGCGCCCCCACACAAGTATCGCCAATCTGGCTATGCACGGCATAGGCGAAATCAACGGATGTCGCGCCGCGCGGCAGCTGAATCAGCTGTCCCTTTGGCGTGAAGCAAAATACCTGGTCCTGGTACAGCTCCAGCTTGGTATTTTCCAAAAACTCGTCGGGCGCCGCGGAGTTTTCCAGAATCTCCAAAAGATCCTGCACCCATCGGAACTGCTTCAAATCCGCCTGGCTGGCATCGGATTGCTTATAAAGCCAATGCGCGGCGACGCCATTTTCCGCGATCATCTGCATGTCGGCGGTGCGGATCTGAATTTCGATTTTCTGGTTGCGCGGATGCCGCAGCGTGACGCCCGTATGCAGAGATTGATATCCGTTTGCCTTGGGCGTGGAGATATAATCCTTGAATCGCCCGGCGATGACGGGATACGCGGCATGGATCGCGCCCAGCGCGACGTAACACGCCTCCCGCGTGGGAACGATAATCCGGAACGCCATGATGTCCGAAAGCTGCTCGAAGGCGACATTGCGCCGCTGCATTTTCTCCCAGATTGAATAAGGCGATTTCTCGCGCCCGGCGATCTCCACCACATCCAGCTCGGCGCTGGCGCAAACCTTCAGCAGCTCCTGGCGCACCTCCTCGATAACATCCGCGCCCTGCCCGCGCAAAAAAATCAGCCGCGCGTGGATCGTGTCATACGCCTCGGGGTCAAGCTCAGCGAAAGACCGCGTTTGCAATTCGGTCTTCAGCGATTCCATGCCGATGCGCTCGGCCAGCGGTGCATAAATCTCCATGGTCTCGCGCGCAGTGCGCTGGCGCCGCGGCGCCGTATTCACCGCACCCAGTGTCCGCATGTTATGCAGCCGGTCCGCGAGCTTGACGATCAGCACACGGATATCCTTGCTCATCGCCAGCACGAGCTTGCGGAAATTCTCGGCCTGCTTCGTGCGGTCGGATTGCAGCTCCAGCCGCGTCAGCTTGGTCACGCCATCAACCAGCCCGGCGACCTCCGGGCCGAAGCGTTTCTTCACCGCCGCCAGCGTCACCGTCGTGTCTTCCACCACATCATGCAGCAATGCGGTCACGATGGAGGCCGTATCCAGCCGATAGCCCGCCAGGATATTCGCCACCGCGAGGGGATGCGTGATATAGGGCTCGCCGTTGTCGCGCTTCTGCGCGTGGTGCGCCTCCTCGGCAAGCCCGTAGGCTTCGTCGATCAGTGCGGGGTCGCCCTTGCCATCGTAGGAGGCCATGCGCGAGAGCAGGCCGCTTAGCTCAGGCCGCACAACCGCCCCCCCGGCGGACAAACCCTCCGGCGCGCGGCTCAGGCTAACATTGCAACGAGAGTTCACCATCCGCCAAGCATAAGCCCGCTCGGCGCCAAGTCAAAAAAAGATTTAGAACCTGATTGTTTGAGATTAAACGCGGTCCAGCGCGTTTGACCGAAAGCGTGAATCAGCCTCTCAAAAAGGTTAGCGGCGGGTTTTGCCGCCAAGCTCCGCCTCGATCGCCGCCTGGATGTCCTCCGGCGTCATCTCCTCGGCTTCAGCCGCCATCGCGGCGGCCTCTTCCTCAGCGGAGACGTCCTGTAACCCAAAGATATTCTGGTCGGTCGGGATAAGATCGAGCACTTCCTCGTCCACCGGCTCCGGCTCCGGCACGCGGGAAAGCGAGCGCACCAGATCCTGCTCCAGATCCGGCAGCGTCAACGTCTCTTCCGCGATCTCGCGCAGCGCCACGACGGGGTTCTTATCGTTGTCACGGTCGATGGTCAGCTGCTCGCCGCGGCTGATATTCCGGGCGCGCTGGGCCGCCAGCAGCACCAGTTCAAACCGATTCGGCACTTTCAATACGCAGTCTTCAACGGTGACGCGGGCCATCCGAAACGCTCCAGGCAGAAAATTGAACGCCGGACTTACCCCGCGCGCTTTACCGGCGCAAGCCTGCCGCCTTAATTCCCCTCATCATGCCAGGGCTGAATGTTTTGCGGCGGCAGGTCGGCCAGCAGCGTCGCGACACTCTGGCGCAGCGCCGGATGCCGCCAAGCGGGAGCAACATCCAGGATCGGCCGCAGTACAAAGGCCCGCAAATGCGCCCGCGGGTGCGGTAGAACCGGGGCCGGCGCTGCGCGGATAAGCCCATTCAGGTCGATGATGTCGAGATCCAGCGTGCGCGGGGCATCGGGCTCGGACCGTACCCGGCCGAACCGCGCCTCGATGGCATGCAGCTGCCTGAGCAAACTTTCGGGATCAACCTCACCATGCAGCCGGATGACGCCATTGCAATAATCCGGCAAATCCGCCCGAGGCACGGAGGCCGTACGATACCATTGCGACACGGCCACAAAAGATAGCTCCGGCAAGGCGGACAGAAGCGGAACCGCCGCGCGGCACGTTTCAATCGGCGTGGAACCATCCAATCCCGGAAGGTTGGCACCGATAGCGATAAGTATCATAACTTTATTCTGGGCATTTTGCCTCTGAGGATTGCGTCAAATTTCTAACACCCAATCTATCTAACATTATCCGCATTTTGTATATCCGCTTTAATATTTTTTTCATTAGAAGAAAGAAGATTTATGAGATTATCTTTATCTGATCGCACCGCATTATTCATCGATGGCGCAAATCTTTACGCCGCAACGCGCAGCCTTGGCTTCGATATAGATTACCGCAGGTTGCTGGAATATTTCGGAGCCAAATCAAACCTGTTGCGGGCTTATTACTACTCCGCATTACTGGAGAGCGAAGAATATTCGCCGCTGAAGCCGCTTACCGATTGGCTTGCGTATAATGGCTATAGCCTAGTCACGAAACCAGCCAAGGAATTCGTTGACGCTTTGGGAAGGCGGCGGATAAAGGGCAATATGGATATTGAGCTCGCTTTGGATATGATCGAGCAGGCGCCACGGCTGGACCACGCCATTCTGTTTTCGGGCGATGCAGATTTCCGCCGTCTGGTAGAAGCAGTGCAACGCAAGGGTGTTCGCGTTTCGATTGTATCGACGATCAAAACAACGCCACCGATGATCGCCGATGAACTGCGCCGGCAGGCAGACCAATTTATTGAGCTTGCCGAGATTGCGCCGGAATTTGCCCGCAAGCCGGCCGAGGCCAGGCAGCGTGGCGCGGCCCGGGATGATGGCGTGGAATGAATCCGCCCGTGGATTGTCCGCTCTGCCCGCGCCTGGCCGCCTATCGGGAAATCAACAGGCAAGCCCAACCGGGCTGGCATAATGCGCCGGTGCCAAGCTTCGGTTCGCTAGGCGCACAGTTGCTCGTGGTCGGGTTAGCGCCGGGCCTGCGGGGCGCTAACCGTACCGGGCGGCCTTTCACCGGCGATTATGCCGGAATTTTGCTCTATGCGACGCTGCTGAAATTTGGCTTTGCCACCGGGGAATATCAGGAGCGCGCCGATGACGGCCTGAGCTTGCAAAATTGTCGCATCAGCAACGCCGTGCGCTGCGTGCCGCCGCAAAACCTGCCAACGCCGTTCGAGGATAAAACCTGCAACCGGTTTCTAATAGACGAACTGGCCGCGATGCCGGAGCTGCGCGCGATCCTTACGCTTGGGCTCGTCGCCCACGCCATGAGCCTGCGCGCGCTGGGGCTGAAGCCGGGCGCCTTCAAATTCGCGCACGGCGCGGTGCATCATCCGCTCCCCGGCATCATGCTGGCGAACAGTTATCATGTGTCCCGCTACAACACGAGTACGAAGCGGCTGAACACCGAAATGTTTGAAAAAACTGTCGCTGATGTGAAAGCGTTTTTGTAACCCGTCATCGCGAGCCGGCGTTAGCCGGCGTGGCGATTCATTTTCCAACAATTACTTATTTCGCAGCAGCCGTGCCTTGTCGCGCTGCCAGTCCCGCGCCGCAATCGCATGGCGCTTGTCGTGCTTCTGCCGCCCCTCCGCGATGCCCAAGGTCACTTTCGCCAGCCCACGCGGGTTGAAGTGAATATCCAGCGGCACCACCGTCGCACCGTCGCGCGCAATCGCGCCAAACACCTGGTTGCGCTCTTTCACCTTCACCAGCAACTTGCGCGCGCCTCGCACATCGAAGCGCGATAGCACCCCGCCCTGATATTCGGGGATATAGGCGTTAAAAAGGAACAACTCTCCATCGCGCTCGCCGGCCCAGGCCTCAGTGAGCGTGGCGCGGCCAAGCCGAAGGGATTTCACCTCAGCCCCCTTCAGCACCAGCCCGGCCTCGATGGTGGAGAGGATTTTATAATCAAAGCGCGCCTTGCGGTTTTGCGAGGCAATGCCGTGCGAAATATAGCCGGATTTGCTTTTGGCGGTTTCTGTCAATTCAGCAGGCCCAATTCAACCATCGCGGTTTTTACCTGCTGTGCAGTTGCCTCCCCCACCTCAGCAAGCGGCAGGCGAACCGTGTTCGCCCCAAACCCAAGCAGCGAGGCCGCGTATTTCACCGGGCCGGGGTTGCTCTCCATGAACATCGCATCATGCAGCGGCACCAGCCGCGCCTGAATCGCCATCGCCTCCCGCACGTCGCCATTGGCCCAAGCCGCGTGCATCCCGGCGCATAGGCGCGGCGCGATATTGGCCGTCACGGAGATGCACCCGTGCCCCCCGGCGGCGAGATAGCTGAGCACCGTATGGTCCTCGCCCGAAAGCTGGACGAAATCGGCCCCACAGGCGCGCGTTGTGTGCAGCGGGCGCACCAAATTCGCCGTCGCGTCCTTCACGCCCACGATGTTCTCATGCGCCGCCAGCCGCGCCATGGTTTCCACCGACATGTCGATCACCGACCGGCCCGGGATGTTATAGATGACGATGGGAATATCCACAGCATCGGCGATTGTCATGTAATGCCGGAACAGCCCTTCCTGCGTCGGTTTATTATAATAGGGTGTGACCACCAGCACCGCATCGGCGCCGGCGCCTCTGGCGTGGTGCGCCAGCCGAATCGCCTCGGCGGTGGAGTTCGACCCCGCCCCCGCGATCACCGGCACCCGCCCCTTTGCCGACGCCACGGCGAGCTCCACCACGCGCTCATGCTCGTCATGGCTCAGCGTGGGCGACTCGCCCGTGGTGCCAACCGGCACGATTCCCTGCGTGCCCTCAGCAATCTGCCAGTCGATCAGCCGCGCGAACGCATCCTCATCGAGGCTGCAATCCTCGCGCATCGGCGTCACCAGGGCGGTAAGCGAACCTGTGAACATTTTTTCTCCACCAAAAGCGCGTGGGGCTGGCGGGGCGACCGCGCGCTTTTGGTGAGTAAACCTTTCAGGGGATGGCCTGCAAGCCGGACGCTGCTACAACCGCGCGCATGAGATTCCTGCTTTGCCTCTTGCTCGCATCGCTTCCCGCCGTGGCGTTGGCGCAAGCCGCCGCCTCGCCGCAGATCATGACCGATGTGAAGGCCGGGAATTTCAACGGCGCCGAAACGCTGGCCAATGCAACCGGCGACCCGCTGACGGTAAAGCTCGTGACCTTCTTCCGTCTGCTCGACCCCGGCGGCGGCACAGCCGATGAAATCCAGAATTTCATTGCCGATAACCCGGACTGGCCGGAACAGGGCCTGCTGGCGTTGCGCGAGAAGCAGGCCGCCGGGCTGTACGCGCCGGAGTTTCCTGAGATTACTCCGCCGTTTCTTGAGCAGGCGGAAGCCCTGCACGCGGCGGGCAATGACTCACAGGCCGCAGCACTCTGGGCCACCCAGGGGAAAACCGCGCAGGCGGCAGCCGATGCAGGGCAGCTTTTAATGTTCTGGCCGTCGCAGAACACACTGGCCCGCGCGCTGCTGGCCGAAGGCGACACGAAAAATGCCTACGCCGTGGTTATCGCGGCCAGTCCGCCGGCCGAAGGCGCGACAGCACGCGAGCAAATCGCGGACCGGGACTTTCTGGCCGGTTTCCTGCTCCTGCGTTTCCTTAAACAACCGGCTGAGGCCGCGGCCTGGTTCCGCGATCTCGCCAGCTCCTCCACCGCCGCCATAACCCAGGGCCGCGCTTGGTACTGGCTTGGGCGCAGCGAGAGCGGCCAGGCTGCACAGGACGATTTCGCCCGCGCGGCGCAATACCCGGACACCTATTACGGCCAGCTTGCCGCCATCGCGCTGGGCGACACGCCGCAGCAGCTTAGCGCGCGGATAACCGCGGCGGGCGAGCCGGGCTTTACCGCGAATGACGCGCTGAACTTCGCGCTGATGGAACTGCCCCGTGCGGCGGCGCTGCTGGCGCAGATGGGCGACCCGCAGGACGCGCAGATTTTCCTCAACCGCCTCGGCCAAACGGCAATCGACTCCCGCACGCGCGAACTCGCCGCCAAGCTGGCGCTCGGCATGGGCCTGCCGCAGAGCGCGGTTTCCATTGCCCGCACCGCTGGGATTTCCGGGCAGATGCTGGTGCGCGAAGGCTGGCCCATGCCTTACAGCCCGCCCGCCGCAACGCTGGAACCGGCAATCGCCTATGGCATCATGCGGCAGGAGAGCAGCTTCGATCCCACCGCCATCTCCGGCTCCGGCGCGATGGGGCTGATGCAGCTCATGCCCGCCACAGCCCGGCGCACCGCCAGCCAGAACGGCCTGGTGGACGATGATCTGTTTAGCCCAACTGAGAACATGGCGCTCGGCACCGCTTATCTCGCCGGACTTATTCAGCGCTTTGGCGATTGCCTGCCGCTCGCCATCGCCGCCTATAACGCCGGCCCGCAAAATGTCGCGAACTGGCTGGCCGCAAACGGCGACCCGGAACTCGGCAACAACCCAGGCGGGGCTGACATTATCGATTGGGTTGAGGAAATTCCGTTCAGCGAGACCCGCAACTATGTGCAGCGCGTCTCCGAATCCGTTACCATCTACCGCGCCTTTCTCACTGACACCGCCGATGACCCGATGACCCGCTGGATGCAAAAGTGACCGGCTGGGGGTTTCTCGCCAGCGGCTTTGGGATTGGCTTTGCGCCGAAAGCGCCCGGCACCTTCGGCTCGCTGCTGGGGTTGTTCATCGGTGCGCTGCTACTCCATGCCGGGCATCTGCCGCTGGTCTTCGGGATCATCGTTATCACGGCGCTGGGGGTTTATGCAGTGGGCACGCTGGAGGCCGCAACGCTGGATCCCGGCTGGGTGGTAATCGATGAGGTCGCGGGACAGATGATCGCCATGCTGGCGCTCTCGCATTTAAGCTTTCGCGGCGTGGTGTTGAGCTTCGCGTTGTTCCGATTCTTCGATATTTTGAAACCCGGCCTGATTGGCTGGGCCGATGCGCGACATGACGAGCTTGGTGTCATGGGCGACGATGTCATCGCCGGGCTGCTGGCGGCGGCTGTCATCCTCGTCCTTCGTCTGGCCCTGCCGCTATGAGCGCCAGGCGGCTGGTGGCGTTGTGCCGCGAAAAGAGCCTTACCTTGGCCACGGCGGAGAGCTGCACCGGCGGACTGATCGCGGCGGCGATCACGGAAATCCCCGGCTCGTCGGCAATGTTCACCCATGGCTTAGTCACCTATTCCAACGCCGCGAAAACGCAGATGCTCGGCGTGCCGCCGGGGCTGATCGAGTCAGTTGGCGCGGTATCGGAAGCCGTAGCGCGGCGCATGGCGCAGGGGGCGAAACTTGTGTCGGGTTCCGATTTCGCCGTCTCCGTCACCGGCGTCGCCGGACCGGATGGCGGAAGTGCCGCCAAACCTGTCGGCACCGTATGGTTCGGGCTGGCCGGACCGCTGGGCGTCACCACATGCACGCGGGTATTTTCCGGAAACCGGGACGCGGTGCGCGCCGCGAGCGTGGCGTTTGCCCTGAAACTTCTTGAGGAGGCTGTAAAGTGAACAAAAACCTGGGGGTTTGGGAGAAAGCCAAGCGCGACGGCCGCAAGATGACCATGGTGACGGCCTATGATTATCCCTTCGCGCGGCTGGCGGATGCCGCCGGGCTGGACGCGGTGCTAGTTGGGGATTCTCTCGGCATGATGGTCGCGGGCGATGCCGATACGCTGCGGGTGACGCTGGAGCAGATGGAATACCACGTGGGCATTGTCGCGAAAGCTGTTTCCAAGGCATTGCTGATGGCCGATCTTCCCTTCGGCAGTTTCGAGGAAAGCCCGGCTCAGGCTTTTGCGAGCGCGGCGCGGCTGATCAAGGCGGGGGCGGATATCATCAAGCTGGAAGGCGGTGCGCCTATGGTCGATACTGTGGCGTATCTTTCGGCGCGAGCGATTCCTGTTTGCGCGCATATCGGGCTAACGCCGCAGCATGTGCGCCAGTTCGGCGGGTTCAAGCGCCAGGGCAAAACACCGGAGGCCGCCGCGCGGCTGCGGCTGGACGCCACAGCGCTACAGGACGCAGGTGCCCGGATGGTGCTGATGGAGGCGATTCCGTCAGAACTTGCCACCGAGATCACCCAGGCCCTCACCGTGCCAAGCATCGGCATCGGCGCGGGGAATGGGACGGACGGCCAGGTGCTGGTGCTGCACGATGTACTCGGGCTGAACATGGACCGCGCCCCTTCCTTCGCGCGCGCCTATGTGAACGGAGCGGCATTGATGCAGGCGGCTCTGGCCCAATATGCAGAAGACGTAAGAGGCAACAAATTTCCGGAGTAAGCATGAAGGTTTTCGCTCCGGCGGCATTTTTTTTCCTCCCCGCCCTGGCGGCATGTAGCATTCCAACCCCCGGATCGTTCTACCGCCAGGCGGCGTTGCTCAATGCCCCGCATGGCGCGCCGATTGCGGTGGAGCCGTTTTCCCCCACCGTGAAGGGCGCTGCCGCCTACCGGGTTTTGTATAATTCCGAGGATATTCACGGCGGCATCATCCCCGTCTCCGGTATTATCTATGTACCACTGGCGCCGCCGCCGCCGGGCGGCCGCAACTTGGTTGCCTGGGCGCACCCAACCACCGGCATCGCGCCCGGATGCGCGCCCTCGCTGGATAAGGGCGTGTTGGGCGGTTTGAGTTTTGCGGAATCCATTCCGGGGCTGGATGCGTTCATCTCCGCCGGCGATGTCGTGGCGGCAACCGATTATCAGGGCATGGGCGTTCAGGGTGTACACCCTTATCTCATCGGCAAGAGCGAGGGGCAGAATATTCTGGACTCCGTTTTGGCCGCAGAGCGCCTGCCGGGAGCAGATTTAAGCGGGAATTTCGTGGTATGGGGGCATAGCCAGGGCGGCCAGGCGGCGCTGTTCGCCGGGCAGCTCGCCGCAAGCTATACGCCGGAGCTGCATCTGGCTGGCGTTGCCGCCGCAGCGCCCCCCACGAACATGAAAGGCGAGCTGACCGAGAAATTCACCGGCAATGGCGGCCGGCTGCTTGCGGCCTATGTATATCATTCCTGGTCGATTACCTACCATGTGCCGATCACCACCGTCGTTTACCCGCAAGCAGTACCGCATGTGGATAAAGCCGCGGCCCAATGCATCAACACGCTGGGCGAGGGCTTGGCAGCGATCCATGCGGCGAGCGGGCTGAACCCCGTGTTTTTAAAGGGCAAGCCTTCGCTAACGCCGCCCTGGCCCGGATTATTCGACGAGAATTCACCGGGACAGGCGCCGCCGGGCGGCCCGCTGTTGATCGTGCAGGGAGCGAAGGATCCGACGGTAGAACCGCATTGGACCAGGAGCTTTGTGGCTGCAGCCTGCGCGCGGCACGATGTCGTGGATTTTCAGGAACTGAAGGGCGTGAAGCATCTGCTCATCGCCTATAAATCGAGGCCGATCGTCGAACACTGGATCGCGGCGCGATTCGCCGGGGAAAAGCCGCCGGATAACTGCCGGGCAACAGCTGTTCCAACACCAAACTAATTTGTGATGGACCAGCCGTGATGCCGGCCTTCATGCGAATGCACGCATGCGCGTGACGCCGGCATGACGCGGAGGGGTTTCTTTATCAGCCCGGCGCGGGCATGGGGCCGAGGCCGCCCGGCAAATCCGGACGCGGCGATGCGCTCGGCACGGAGGAGCGGCGCTGGTCCTGCATCGGGTCATCGACCACCTTGCGAATAATCTTTTCGCCGCGCAGCACTGCCTGAATCTCATCGCCCGAAAGCGTCTCGTATTCCAGCAAACCATGCGCCAAAGCCTCAAGGTCCGCCCGGCGCTCGGTAAGGATGCGTTTGGCCTCCGAATATGCATGGTCGATCACGACCTTGATCTCGGTGTCGATCTCGCGCGCCGTCGCCTCCGAAACGTTCTTGTTCTGCGTCACGGAATGGCCAAGAAACACCTCCTGCCCGTTATCGCCATAGGAGATCATGCCGAGCTTCTCGGACATGCCCCATTCGGTAATCATGCGCCTTGTCTGGTCCGTCGCCATTTTAATGTCCCCGGAGGCGCCGTTGGACACCTTGTCCGGCCCAAAGACGATTTCCTCCGCCGCGCGGCCGCCCATCGCCATGATGAGCTGTTGCAACAGCTTGGCCTTGGAAGTTGAGTAACGGTCGCCCTCAGGTAACGACATAACCATACCTAGCGCCCGGCCACGCGGAATGATCGTGGCCTTATGCACCGGGTCGCATTCCGGCAGCGTGATCGAGCAGATCGCGTGACCGCCTTCATGATACGCGGTCATCCGCTTCTCATCGTCGGACATGACGAGCGAGCGGCGTTCCGCGCCCATCATCACTTTGTCCTTGGCGTGCTCGAACTCTGCCATGGCAACAACCCGCTTGCCGATGCGCGCCGCGAGCAACGCCGCCTCGTTCACAAGATTCGACAAATCCGCGCCCGAGAAGCCGGGCGTGCCGCGCGCAATGGTCTTGGGATCCACATCGGACGCCAGCGGCACCTTCCGCATATGCACTTTGAGGATTTTCTCCCGCCCTACGACATCGGGGTTCGGCACCACGACCTGACGGTCGAACCGGCCAGGACGCAGCAGCGCCGGATCCAGCACGTCCGGCCTGTTGGTGGCGGCGATGAGAATGACGCCCTCATTGCTCTCAAAACCGTCCATCTCGACCAGCATCTGGTTCAAAGTTTGCTCGCGCTCATCGTTGCCACCGCCCAGACCCGCGCCACGGTGCCGGCCAACCGCGTCAATCTCGTCGATGAAGATGATGCAGGGGGCGTTCTTTTTGCCCTGCTCGAACATGTCCCGCACGCGCGAGGCGCCGACGCCAACGAACATTTCTACAAAGTCCGAGCCGGAGATGGTGAAGAACGGCACATTGGCCTCGCCCGCGATCGCGCGCGCCAGCAAGGTTTTGCCCGTACCGGGCGGCCCTACCAGCAAGCAGCCCTTGGGGATTTTGCCGCCCAGGCGCTGGAATTTCTGCGGGTCACGGAGAAATTCCACGATCTCCTGCAATTCGCTCTTGGCTTCGTCGATCCCGGCGACATCCTCAAACGTCACCCTGCCCTGCTTCTCGGTCAGCAACCGGGCGCGGGATTTGCCGAAACCCATAGCGCGGCCGCCGCCGGACTGCATCTGGCGCATGAAGAATATCCAGACCCCGATGAGCAGCAGCATCGGCGCCCAGGAGATCAGCACTCTTAGGAACGGGTTCATGGCGTCACCTTCCGGCTTTGCATCCACATGCACATTCGCGGCGATCAGCTTGCCAACCAGCGCCGGATCGTTCGGCGCATAGGTCTCGAAGGTTTTGCCGTCCTTGGTCGTGCCGGTAATGTCCTGTCCGGAGATGGTCACGCTCGCGACCTGGCCTTTTTGGACATCGACCAGGAAGGTCGAATAAGCCGTTTGCGTGGCGCTGGCTGTGTTGGCCGAGGGCTGGAACACGTTGAAGAGAACGACCAGAAACAGCGCAACGACAACCCAGAGCGCAATGTTTCGACCAAGATTATTCATTCAGCCTTATCCAATTCTTTTCAAAAACAAGTAGAGGCGCTGTGTTAACGGAACGATCTGCCACCTAGATAAGTATTCTGCACCGATTTCCCATGCCAGCACAAATTATTTGGCCTCAGGCTGAGAATGGATGGGATGTGGCGGGCGCAGGGGGCGAGAATATCACGGGTGCCGGAAAGGTAATGGCGCCGCCGCTTGAGCGCAGGCAAGGCATGGTGCGTAGAACGGTTGCGGGCAAACCGTTGAAGCCGCGAAACGCGCTGGCATCCGTTCCAAGCGCGCCGAAGCTGTGGTTTTCAGGCGCCGGGCCTTGCAGGACGAAGCGGCGATCCCAGATCGCTGCATCCCGCGCCAACACCGGCTGCGCCATGGCTGCGGCCTCCCGTGTCAGCAGCCACCCGCCAAGGCGGCTAGGAGCGGAAATCCGCACGCCACCCAGCGTGGCGGGGCGAAGCTTGGCGGAAAGGGCTGCAACTGCCCGCCGGTTGGGCGCGTATTGCCTGCCGCCGATAACCCGGATGAGAGCCGCAAGCGCTTCGGTTGGCGCCATATCCGCGTCCAACACGGCGAAGCCCTCTGGCCGGATGCTGGCGTAGCGGGCAAGATACTGAGCGGCCTCTAATTCGCGGGCTTGGCGAGCCTCCGGTGAGGCCGGATTTGCTGTGCTTTGAGCGACCCGGACCCGGACCCGTTCAAATTTTTCCGATTGATTGGACGGATCGTCAACCCACTGCATTTTTTGCGCGGAAAGCCACGCGCGCAAGGCGGCGGGTTGAATACCAAGGAGCGGGCGAAGAAGAACGGCATTGTTTCGCGCTGCCCAGGCGGCGATCCCCTCCGCCCCTTGCGGTCCGCGGGCCAGGCGCATCACTACCGTTTCCTGCTGGTCGGCGGCATGGTGGCCAAGCAGCAGATGTAGCCGCCTTGCCGCCAGCGCGGCCTGGGCGAGAGCCTTAAACCGGGCGTTGCGCGCTTTTTCCTGTAGCGCGGCGCCGGACAGGCCGGAAAGCGTGAGAATTTTACCTTGGATGCCGTGTGCTGCGAGGCGGCTCAGGGTAAGCGATGCCTCGGCAGCGGAGTCGGCGCGCAGGCCGTGATCCACGATCAGCGCCAGCACGGTGCCGTTTCGTGCCGCTGCCCAGTTATGCGCGAGAAGAGCGAGCGCAGTACTATCTGCTCCGCCGGAAGCGGCGACGGCGAGCCGGGGTACTGTGCCATACGGGCCGAGGCGCGCCATGGCCTCGGCAAAGTCTTGTTCCAGGCTTACGAGCAATGCGCCCGGTGGCTGACATCTTCCATGCGCGAGGTCATCCCAGCAGGCTGGCTGGGAAACTGGCTACGAAGCGAAGAAAGCGTGTCACAGGCTGCTTCGTTCTGGTTGATCGCCGCCAGCGAACTGGCGAGGCCAAGCAGGGATTGCGGCGCCTCCGGCCCGGTACGGTTGCGGTTATAGGCGTTGTCGTAGGCAATCGCGGCATCCTGCGGCTTGTTTTCCCCCGCCAGCGCCTGCGCCAGAAGATATTGCGCCCGATACGCTTGCGGGCTGGACCCGGAGGTATGGAGAACGGCGCGGGCCGCAGCCTCGGCGGAGGCGTAGTCGCCATTATCATAGGCTTGCATTCCGGCATGGAGCGTATCGCTGGGCGAGGCGGAAGCCTGCGGCGAAGCCGGCACAAGTTGCGGCGGCGCTTGCGGCGCTGTCTCCGGTGCGGGTTCAGGTGTGGTCGAGGTGAGCCCCTGCGGTGCTTGCGGAGCGGCGCCTGGCGCGGCGCCGTTGCCGAGCTTGAAGTTGAGGTCGCCGATTTCCTTCTCTGTGGCATCGTGCTGGGTGTTCACCTGATTCTGCAACGTATCGACCTGCCCACTCAACTGCTGGACCTGGGATTGCAGTTGGTTCACCTGGTTGAGCAGCGAGGTAACGATGTCGCTGGAAGGCGCCGGGGCCGTTGCCGGCGCAGGCTCCGCGCCGCCGCCAAGGGCCGAGCCATTGGCGCTGCCGCCGCCGGACTGAAGCTGCTGCACCTGGGATTGGAGTTGCAGAATTTCGTTTTGCAGCGCGATGCCCTCCTGGCTCTGCACCAGCGGCTGGGCCTGTGCGGCCAACGGCGCCATAGCGGCGATTGTGACAAGGGCGAGCAGTTTATGGCGCATGAAGAATCCTTTTGTCGCTGCAACCGATATAGCGGTACGGGGGAGAAAACAAAATCTAGACCCGGATGACTCCAGATGAAATCGCGTTGCAATCCCATCTGAAGTCTGAATCCGGCTCTACATATGTAACAAAGGACGATTCAGACATCAAAGAGAACCATAAATGGGTCGATTTGGTGTCATCGCGCTCTAGCGCGCGGAAATTCAGGCTTGGGATCATGAGTATCCCGTGAAAGCAGCTTTGTTGTGGCGGCGGATTGAGAAAGTCGTGGATGCCGGCGTTCGCGGCATGACAGGGAGGAGTGGCACCCGCATAAACAAAAACGGCGGTGCCCATTCAAGGACACCGCCGTTCGTAAATCCCCTAGAGGAAAAGTTTAGTGGCAGTTCTGGGGATTAAAGCCCTGAACCGAGGTGATCGCGTTACGGTTCTGCTGGTAGGAAGCGTCGTCATTGCCAGCGGCGACCGGGCAATCCTTGCCGTAGGAGATCGTCTGAACACGGGTTGCGGCGACGCCCTGGGCGACCAGATAATCGCGAGCGGAGTTCGCACGGCGGTTGCCGAGCGCCAGGTTGTAGGTCTCGGTGCCGCGCTCGTCGGCATTGCCGGCGATGAGGATGTTCACGTTCGGGTATTTGGAGAGCCAGGCGGCCTGGTGGCCGAGCGTGGCGTCAGCATCCGAGCTGAGCGTGGACTGGTTGAAGTCGTAGAACACGCGGTCGCCGACATTGGCAACCAGGTCTTGCTCGCTGCCAGCGGCGGCGGTGTTGGTGGCAGCGCCGGTCTCGTTACCGTTGCCGGTCATTCCGGTGCTGCTGGTGTTGGTGGGGGTAGAAGAGCAGGCTGCCAGCAGGGCAAGGCCGGCAAAAGCGCCCAATGCTTTGAATTTCATAGTTAAACCGATCCCTGTCCGTAATGGGTGAGCGAAATGTTAATATTAACTGCGGAACCTCTACGATACCGCAATCTTTTTGGGCCATATACTGCCGGGCCGTGCGGGGTCAAGCACTATAGTCATGCATTTTGTGTGGTGCAGCCTCGTTTACATCCGTTACGAATGATTATTCAACACTGTTGAGAATTTGTAACACCCCGGTCAGGAGATCAGGCGGCGCTTGACTTTTGCCCCCCGAAAATGTCTGCCCCTGCGTTGAGAGTATGATGGGGTCGATATGATGCTGGCCGATGATCTGGAGCGGATGAGGACGGCGGCGGAAGCCGAGATTGCCAGTGCGGACAGCGACCGGCTGGAGACGCTGCGGGTCGGGCTACTGGGCAAAAATGGCACGCTTACAACGGCGCTGAAGCAGCTCGGCGGCATGGAAGAGCAGACGCGCAAGGCCCGAGGCGCGGAGTTGAATGTTCTCAAAACTGTCATCACCTTCGCGCTCGCTGCTCGCCGCGCGATGCTTGATGCGGCGGCGCTGCAAGCGAGGCTGGCTTCGGAGCGGATCGATGTGACCGCGCCTGCCCGGCCCGAGATGGCGGGGGGCATTCACCCGATCAGCCGGACCACCGAAGAGATTGCGGCGATTTTCGGAGCGATGGGATTCGAGATTAAAGACGGCCCGGATATCGAGAGCGACTGGAATAATTTCGGCGCGCTAAACATCCCGGCGCACCACCCGGCGCGGGCGATGATGGACACGTTCTACCTTAAAACTGGCCAGGTTTTGCGGACCCATACCTCGCCGGTGCAAGTGCGGACCATGCTGTCTCAGGAGCCGCCGATACGCATCATCGTGCCGGGGCGGACGTTCCGTGCCGACCATGACGCGACGCATTCGCCGATGTTCCACCAGACCGAGGGGCTGGTCATCGGGCGGGATATTACGCTCGGACATTTAAAGGGCTGCCTGATCGACTTCCTGCGGGCGTTTTTCGATAACGCCAGCCTGCCGGTGCGCTTCCGCGCCAGCTATTTTCCGTTCACTGAACCATCGATGGAGGTGGATATCGGCTGGAACCGGAAAACCGGCGAGATCGGCAAGGGCGGCGACTGGCTAGAGATTCTGGGCTCCGGCATGGTGCACCCCAACGTCCTGGCGAATTGCGGGATCGACCCGCGCGAATTCCAGGGCTTTGCCTTCGGCGTGGGGATAGAGCGGATAACGATGCTGAAGCACGGGATTGCGGATTTGCGGCTGTTTTACGAAAGCGATGTGCGCTGGCTGCGGCAATATGGGTTTTCGGCCTTGGCGCCTGCCATGCTGCATGAGGGCTTTTAAGAATGAAATTCTCACTTTCCTGGTTGAAGACCTGGCTGGAAACGGATGCGCCGCTGGATGACATCGTTACCACGCTCTCCGCCATCGGGCTGGAGGTGGAGGGGGTGGCAAACCCCGCTGAGGCGCTAAAGCCGTTTGTGATCGCGGACGTGATCGAGGCGCTCCCCCACCCGAACGCCGACCGCTTACGCGCCTGCCGGGTGAATACGGGCGGGGCGGAGATCTCGGTGGTGTGCGGCGCGCCGAATGCCCGCACGGGTATGCGGGCGGTATTCGCGCCGCCCGGCGCCTTTGTGCCGGGCAGCGGGATTACGCTGAAGGTGGGCGAGATCCGCGGCGTGAGATCCGAAGGAATGCTTGTGAGCTTGCGCGAGCTTGGGCTGGGCGAGGCGCAGGAGGGAATTATCGAATTGCCGCCTGATGCGCCGGTGGGTGTGCCATACGCAATATGGGCGGGGCTAGATGACCCGGTGATCGAGATCGCGGTGACGCCGAACCGTGGTGATGCGCTGAGCGTGCGCGGCGTGGCGCGGGATTTGGCGGCGGCGGGACTGGGACGGTTGAAAGCGTTTGCGCCTTTGCCCGTGAGCGGCACGAACGAGAGCCGGATTGTCTGGCGCAATGAGTTTGCACAAGCCTGCCCCTGGGTTCTGGGCCGCACCGTGCGCGGCGTGACGAATGGCGAAAGCCCGGAATGGCTAAAAAAGCGGCTGGAATCGGTAGGGCTGCGCCCGATCAACACACTGGCGGATATAACGAACTTCTTCACGCATGAACTTGGCCGGCCGCTGCACGTTTTCGATGCGGATAAGGTGACGGGTGGCGCACTGATATTGCGGCCCGGCAATGGCGAGATTTTCATGGGCCTGCACGGTAAGCCGGTGACGGTGGGGGCAGAGGATTGTGTGATCGCCGATGCGGCGGGGGTGCAATCGCTGGCGGGGATTGTCGGTGGTGAGGCCGCGGGGTGCGATGCGAATACCAGAAACGTGTTCATCGAATGCGCGCTGTTCGACCGGGTGCGGATTGCGCTGACCGGCCAGCGGCACGGAATATTTTCCGACGCGAGGCAGCGGTTTGAGCGCGGCATCGATTCACAGATTTTGCCGGAGGCGCTGGATGCCGCGACGGCGATGGTGTTGGAGCTTTGCGGCGGTGAGGCGAGCGAGGTGACGGAGGCAGGCGCGCGACCGGAATGGACGCGGGAAGCGGTGCTGCGCTTCGCGCGAGTAAAGAGCTTCGGCGGCTCGGAGATTGGCGCGGATGAGGCGGTGGCATCGTTGGAGCGCCTGGGCTTTGTCGTGCTGGCGCGCGATGCTGAGCATGTGCGGGTAGCGGTGCCGAGCTGGCGCAACGACATCGCGCAACCCCCTGCCCTCGACCAGGCCGATGTGCCGGGTGCCGCGGCGGCGGCGCTGGGTGCGGCGGCCATTGAGCCGGAGGTGGATTTGCTTGAGGAAGTGCTGCGGTTGAAGGGCATGGACGCGATTGCGCCAGTGTCTTTGCCTGTGGAATTCGTCATTCCCGCGCCGGTGCTAACACCGAAACAGACGCGCTCCGCGCTGGCGCGGCGGGTGCTGGCGGCGCGCGGCTTGCTGGAGGCGGTAACGTTCAGCTTCATGAACCACCAGACCGCCGGTTTATTCGGCAGCAAGGCGGAAGCGCTGCTGGTGGCCAACCCTATCGCGGCGGATCTGGACCAGATGCGCCCGACGCCGCTCGCCACGCTGGCACTGGCGGCCTCGCGCAATGTTGCGCGCGGGTTTGGGGATTTCGGGCTTTTCGAGATCGGGCCGAGTTACGCGGCGGATGCGACCCAGGCGCTGGTGGCGGCGGGGTTGCGCTTAGGAGAAACGCCGCTCTCGGCGTTGGCCCCGGCGCGCGCATGGGATGTTTTCGACGCGAAGGCTGATGCGGTAGCGGTATTGACCGCCTTGGGTGTGCCCATGGAAGGCGTGACCACCAGCACCGGCGGGGCGGAATATTACCACCCCGGACAGTGCGGCGAATTGCGCCAGGGGCCGAAAACCGTACTGGCGGCGTTCGGCACGCTGCACCCAAGCGTATGTTCGGCGCTGGATCTGCCGCTGGGCAGCGTGGCGTTCGAGGTTTTTCTCGATGCGATCCTCGAGCCGAAGCGGCGAAAAAAAGCAACGCCGGTCTTGCCCGCGTTCCAGCCTGTGCGGCGGGATTTCGCGTTTCTGGTGGGCGCAAATATGCCCGCCGAAACACTGTTGCGCGCGGCCAAGGGGGCGGAGCGGAACGTGATTACGAATGTCGCCCTGTTCGACCGCTACCAGGGCAAGGGCGTGCCGGAGGGGCAGGTCTCGCTGGCCATCGCGGTGACGATTCAGCCGGTGGAAAAGAGCTTCTCGGAGGCGGAGCTGGATGCGATTTCGGCGAAGATCATCGCCGAGGTGGGCAAGAAGGCGGGTGGCGTATTACGGGGTTGAGCTGTTCAGCGCATAGACCCGCAGTGCCGAGGTAAGCGGCTGGCCGGGGGTGCGCGCCGCGTCGATGCGCGAGATCAGCCCGGCCAGAGTATTGTTTTCCGCCGCCGCGAGCCGGGACAAAGCTGCCCAGAACTCGGGCTCCAGCGCGATGCTGGTGCGGTGGCCGGAGAGGCTAAGGCTGCGTTTTTCGAGCACTGAGGTAGTAAAGCAGCGCCGGGAGAAAAATAAAGGTGGCGATGAGCACCGCCAGCAGACTGAGCAGCAGCAATACGCCCATGCTGGAAGTGCCGCGATCCGCCGAGCCCGCGAGCGTGCCGAACGCCGTGCCGGTGGTAAGTGCCGAGAACAACACCGCATGAGCGGTCGCGGATTCGAGGAAGTTTCGCATTCCCGCCCGGAAGTTCATCACGAAATAGACGTTGAACGAGACGCCGACGCCCAGCAGCAGCGGCAATGCGATGATGTTGGCGTAGTTGATGGAGACGCCGCCGATCTTTGCGAACAGGCAGGTCATGAGCGTGGAGAGTGCCAGCGTGACCAGGACCAGCAGCGAGTCCCGGAAATTACGGAATACCAGGAACAGAATCACCGATATGGCGATGAAGGCGAGCAGCGCCGCCTCGCGGAAGGAATGCAGAATCGTGCCCGCAGTGGCGATGGTGATGATCGCGGGACCGCCTGCGTTGGGCGCCAGCGCGAGCACAAACTTCACGAAGCGGCGCAGGCCGGCATTGCTCTGCGAGCCTGCCGCGGGAAACGCCTCGACCCGCACGCGGCCGTCCGGCAGGAACCAGGCTGTCGCGACTTCCGGCGGCAGGGTCTTCTCCGTGATCGGCTGGGGCGTCAGACTGCTGGAAAGCCGGGAGAGTTCAGCAGGCAGAAACCGCGTGATCGCGGCATTCATCGCCATCACCTGCGCGTCCGAGCCGTTCTGCAACTTGCCCAAAGCAGCGGCGATGCCGAGCAGCGGCGAGTTCTTCGGCAAAACCTTGGATGCGCCTAAAATCGCCACCCGTGTTTTCACCATCGAGGCACGAATTTCCGGCACGGTGACGGCGTTAGCGGGCGGGTTTGCGCTGGCCAGCAATGTCGGCGCCAGAATGTTCTGCGCCTGCGCGAGCATTGCAAGGTTCTGGTTCTGCTGTAGAGGCACGAAGGTGGCGCCCGACATAACCCCCGCAACCTCCGGCAATGCCGAGAGCCTGGCTGACAATATTCTTGCGGCGGTAAGGTTGGGAACCAGCGAGTCGGCATAAAACGGGTTGGTCGCGGGGTCCGCAAGCAGTTTCTTCAGCGCCCTCATGCTTTCGGTGTTCGGGTCTTTGGTGTCCAGCGGGTTAGCGTCGAAACCCAGCGTAGCGGCGCCGAAAACACCTGCTATGGCTAGCACTGCGAAAACAGCCAGCGCGGCTCGGCTGTGCCGCTGCAAGAGACGATCCGCCTGCGCGCCCAAAGGCAGGCCGATGGGTACGAACTCCGACCGCGGGCAGAACAACCAAAGCAATGCGGGCAGGAAGGTCATCGTGCAGATGAAGGCGATGAACATGCCCGCACCCGCGATGATTCCCAGTTCGGCCACGCCAACGAAGGGAGTTGGCGCGAAAGCGAGAAAGCCGCAAGCGGTGGCGGTGGCGGCAAGTGCGATCTGCCCGCCCGCCTGCCGCGCGGTTTCCGGTATGGCGAAGCCAAGGTCCGGCGCGGCATGATGGCGGACATCGCGCAGGCGCACGCAGAATTGGATCGCGAAATCCACCGCGAGGCCGATGAACAAAATCGCGAAGGCAACCGAGATGAGGTTCATTACCCCAATGAACACCGCCGCGAAGCTGATGGTAAGGATTAGCCCCAGCACCAGCGTGGCGAGAATTGGCACGATCAGCCGCCAGGAGCGCAATGCCAAAAACAGCCAGAGGGCGATGAGCGCAGCGGAGATAATGCCGCCGATGGTGAGGCCCTGGGTGAGCGAGGCGAATTGCTCATCGGCGAGCGGGATTTGCCCGGTGTAAGCTACGGTGGCGCGGCCGGATTTCACATCCGGCAAAGATGCCGCGATGCGCCTGAAAGCCTCCGTCGCGACGCCGCCGGGGTTCAGGCTGCCTTGGTTGAGCTTGGGATGGACAAGAACGAATTCAGCGTCCTGCTGGCCGATATTGCCGCCGATGAGCGCCTGCCAGGAGAATGGGACGGGGTGGCCATCCGCCGCGGCCTGAAGATTGCGCTCCACCCCGGCGAGCGACTGATTATAGGGCGTCAGATCCGCGCCGGCCTGCACGCCCTGCGAGATGAGCGCCAGGCCCGTGAACAGGCCCCGCGCCGAAGGGTCCGCCGCCAGCTGGCCAAGGAACGGCTGCGCCGCGACGATTGAGCCGAGCAGTCTGGCAAGCTGATCCGACGGCAGCAGCAAAAGCCCTTCGTGCGAATAGAACGGAGAGCTGGCCGGGTAACGGGAGTCGATGAAGTGAACTTTGTCTTTGGAGAGCGCCGCGTTCAGCGCGGTTGCGGTCTCCACCGCCTCTTCCGGCGTTTGCGCGCGCACCACACCGACGATAAGATTATTGAACTGCGGAAAATCCTTGTTTTCCTGGATTTGCGCCACGCGCCAAGGCAGCCGGCTGGAAAACAGGCTGGTCGTGTCCGTGTCGATTCGCAGGTGGCTTTTGCTGTAGAAAAGACCAAGCCCGGCGAGGACCAGACCGATGACGATGGTCAGCCAGGCATAGCGGCGAGCCCAGCTCACGGTGCCGATGATTAATTGCAAAACCTGGCCTTTCGGATAGCTGAGCCGCTCAAATAGGGGCGCATCGTTTGATCAGAAGGCCAGCCCGGCATTCACGAGATGCACGTAGAGGCTCGCAATGATCATGCTGAGCGCCTCCAGCAGCAGAATGGCGATGATTGGGGAAATATCGACATTGCCGAAATTCGGCAGGCGGCGGCGGATGGGAGAGAGCACCGGATAGGTCACGCGGTTGAGAAAATCTCCCACGGTATAAACGAATTGGCTGCGCGGGTTCACCACACCAAAGGCGATGAGCATACTGAGCACCGCCGCGATGATGATCGCGTAGATCATAAGCTGGATCAGCTCGCCGATGAGCCAAAAAATCGCGTAAAGCATTGCTTGTCCCCAGAGGTTGAACCGCGTGTAACGGCAGCCCGGAATGATGGCAATGTTGACTTGCGGTGCCGAATGCGCGATGCCGCCACCCGGATGGACCCTGAACGATTCTACGGGCATCGTTATAGTATGCCTTTCGGCATGGGGCTGTAGCTCAGTTGGTAGAGCGCGTCGTTCGCAATGACGAGGTCAGGGGTTCGATTCCCCTCAGCTCCACCAAATTCTCACGTTTATGATTGACCCCACACGCGAGGCTGCTTTCGCGCTATTGCAGGCGGTGCTGACGAAAAACACCTCGCTGGATGCAGCACTCGACGCCCTTCCCGCGATGGCGCCCCGCGACAAGGCGGCGGCGCACCGGCTGGCGGCCTCCGTGCTGCGGCATACCGGAACGCTGGATGCTGTACTCGAGCCGTATCTGCAACGCGAACCGCCCCTCCCCGTTCGGCATGTTTTGTGGCTGGGGGCGGCGGCTTCGCTGTTCCTGAAAGCACCTGCCCATGCGGCGGTGGGCACGGCGGTCAATCTCGCCAGGGCAAAAAAGCTCGCACCATTTGCCGGGCTCGTTAACGCGGTTTTGCGGAAGGTGGCGGCGGCAGGTGCAGCGGCGCTAGAAGAATTGGATAGCCCCAAGCTGGATACGCCATCCTGGGCATGGGCGAGCTGGGGCAGCGCGGCGCGCGCAATCGCCACCGCCCATGGGCACGAAGCGCCGCTGGATTTTTCCATAAAGCCAGATTTTGCGCTGGAAGGCGCAAGGCTCCCCACTGGCTCCGTGCGGTTTCCAGCCGGGACAAGTGTTTCGGAAGTGCCCGGTTTCAGCTCGGGCGATATCTGGGTGCAGGATGCGGCGGCGGCGCTGCCCGCCCGGCTACTGAATGTGCAGCCCGGCGAGCGCGTGCTCGATTTATGCGCCGCGCCCGGCGGCAAAACCGCGCAGCTGGCGGCGACGGGAGCCAGTGTAACGGCGGTGGAGCGCGACGCGGCGCGGATGCAGACGCTCGCCGCCAATATGCGCCGCCTGAGCTTACGCGTGGAGACGGTGCTGGCGGACGCGGTGGCATGGCGGCCCGACGAGAAATTCCCGGCGATTTTGCTGGACGCGCCATGCAGCGCAACGGGAACCATCCGGCGGCACCCGGATCTGTTGCATTTACGCAAGCCGCGCGATGTGGCCACGCTGGCCAAGGCGCAGGATGCGTTGCTGGATGCGGCGGCGGAAATGCTGGCACCCGGCGGGCGGCTGATCTACGCCGTATGCTCTTTGCAGCCGGAGGAAGGTGCGGCGCGGATCGACGCCGCCTGCGCCCGGCTCGGGCTGCAACGCGAGCCGCTGGAGCTGCCGGAATTGTCCGAAGCCATCACACCGCAAGGCGATGTGCGAACGAACCCTGCTATATGGGCCGAACGCGGCGGGATGGATGGGTTTTTCATTGCTAGGCTGGTGAAGCACGGCAGCACTGACTGAGCATTTACTCAGTTTTTCCTTGGCAGGAAAAAGCTGACCGCGTACTGTCCCCGCAAATCCAGCGAAAAGGAAACGCGCATGGAATTCATCCGGGATATTTGGTACGCCGCCGCCTGGGCTGACGATGTAGGCCGCACGCCGCTGGGCCGCACATTTTTGAACGAAGACGTGGTATTGTTCCGGCGCGAGGACGGAACACCGGTGGCGCTGTACGATGTGTGCCCACATCGCTTCGTGCCGCTAAGCAAGGGCACGCTGGTGGGGGACAATATCGAATGCGGTTATCATGGCTTGCAGTTCGACTGCGCCGGGGCCTGCGTGGTAAACCCCCATCAGGCCGGCATTGTGCCGCGGGCGGCCAAGGTTAAGACCTATCCGCTGAGCGAGCAGCATGGGCTGGTGTGGATTTGGATGGGCGATGCCGAATTGGCAGACCCGGCACTGGTGCCGGATTATGCAGGCTGGAACGACAGCACGAAAATGCGCGCGTCGCATGGCACGCTGAAGATCGGCGCGAATTATCTGCTGATGATGGATAACCTCACCGATTTAAGCCATGCGGCGATTCTGCATCCGGTGTTGCAGGGGCGTGATTTCGCCAAGGCGGATTACAACATCGCGCAGGAGGGCGAAGTCATCTGGGTGAAGCAATATTGCCCGAAGATGGAGGTGCCGCCGATCATGACGATCATGCGCGGCATGACCGGCAAATGGGACCAGTGGCTGGAAATGCGGTATTACCCGCCAAGCTGCATGACGACGTTTATTTATACCGGCGTGCCGGGCGAACCAAAGGAAAAGGCGCTGTTCATCTACGCGCCGAATATCGTCACACCTGCGACCGATACGGCATCGCATTACTTCTGGGGCGTCAGCCGGGATTTTGACCTGGGCGATGACTCCATGACGGAGAAATTTCGCGAAGGCGCCGGGGCGGCGTTCACGCAGGAGGACGGGCCGATGCTAGAAGCGCAGCAACGGATTTTAGGCGAGAAGAATCTCATGGCGATGAAGCCGGTGTTGCTGCCGAACGACGAAGGCTCGGTGCGGGCAAGGCGCGTGGTGGATAAGCTGATTTCGGCAGAGCGGGCACGACGCGAGGTACAGGCGGCGGAGTGATCCCCGATACGTTTTGCCTTCAGCCGTCCCTGCGAGCGTGACGCGAAGCAATCCATATCTTCGAAAGATAGGTCGTAAAAAATGGATTGCTTCGTCCGCGTAACGCGGACTCGCAATGACGAGACGGAATACTCTACGATGCCAGCCGCGGAAAAAGCTTCAGCGCATTGTTGCCCATCACATTCTCGCGCAGCCTGCCATCCAGCAATGGCGTGGCATCCAGCGTGGCGGTCAGTTTTTCACAAACCGGCGTGGGCGTGAAAGGCCAGTCGCTGCCGTAATGGATGTGATCGTGATCCGCGATTTGCAGCAGTGCGCTGAGAAGTTCCGGCAATGGCGCGCCGGCAACGTCAAAATGCATGCGCTTTAAAGCGGCGCGCATACTCGGCGTATGTGTGCCCGGCGGGCTTAACATAGGCAAAACAAGCTCGATCCGGGAGGCGAACACGGAAAGCGCCGCGCCCGCATGCGGCACGATGATTTTGATGTTTGGAAACCGCTCCAGCACGCCGGAGACGACCATATTCGTAACCGTGCGCGTGGTCTCGAACATAAATTCCAGCATTGGGCGCGGATAACCCAGCGCCATGGTGTTCGCGGCCTCGTCCTGCTGCGCGGGCGCGCAGCAGGGGCAGTGCGGCGAGGTCGGATGGATGAAGATGGTGGCGTGGCGGGCATTTAGCTCGGCATAGACCGGCTCAAGCTTTTTATCGCCGAGATACACGCCGTGGAAATTGGTCTCAAAGACGATGCCGTCGGCGTTCAGATGGTCATAGGCGTAACGGATTTCCTCGATCGCGCCGTCGATATCCGGCAGCGGGGTGGAGGCGAACAGGCCGAACCGGCCCGGATGGTCTTTGACAAGCTTCGCGCCGTCTTCATTAACCTGGCGGGCCAGTTTCCGGGCTGCGGCATCGTCGCCGAAATGCACGCCCGGCGAAGAGATGGAAAGAAAAGCCGTGCCGATGTTCAACTTGTCCATAACCTCGAGCGCAGCCTGCTCATCCCAGGCTGGCGTCCAGGTAATGCCGTCCGGCTGGGTTTTGTTATTGGCCTCAAGCGCCGCCCGATAGGCTGGCGGCAGGTAATGATGATGAACATCGATACGTTTCATGGCTGGTTCCTTCGTTCTTCCGGCATTATCCGCATATGGACCTATTTTGCACAAGAGCGCCCGAAGAGTGCTTGTGGAAAGCGCCCGCCGGTCGCTACAAGTTGCGCCATGAATGCCGCCACGACTCGACCGTTGATCGCCCCCAGCCTGCTGGCCGCGGATTTTGCCCGGCTGGGCGAGGAAACGAGAGCGATTGAACAGGCCGGGGCCGATTGGCTGCATCTGGATGTGATGGACGGGCATTTCGTACCCAACATCACCTTTGGCCCGCTGGTGGTGAAGGCGCTGCGGCCCCGCACCAATATGCCGATGGACGTGCATCTGATGATCGGCCCGGTGGACCCTTATATCGCCGCCTTCGCCGAGGCCGGCGCAGACCATATCAGCGTGCATCCGGAATCCGGGCCGCATCTGCACCGCACCTTGCAACTCATCCGCTCTTTGGGAAAAAAACCCGGCGTGGTGCTGAACCCGGCGACGCCGGTCGAGGCCATCGCGCATGTGCTTGACCTTGTCGATATCATCATGGTGATGACGGTGAATCCAGGCTTTGGCGGACAGGCGTTTATTGCCTCACAGCTTGGCAAAATCGCCGCCTTGCGGCGGATGGCCGATGCGTCGGGGAGGAAGATTATTCTGCAAGTCGATGGCGGGATTACCCCCGCCACCGCGCCTTCCGTGCTGGAGGCCGGGGCCGATTGCCTGATCGCGGGCACGTCGGTGTTCGGCGCGGCGGATTACGCAAAGGCGATGAGCGCGCTGCGCGGACAAAGCGCTGCATGAGCAAACAGGAGAATTTCAGCCGCGGCGCGCGCGCGCTGTTTGCGCGGTTGCAGAACCTGCGAAGCCGCCACGCACCGGATGCGCCGGCACTTAGCCTGCGCGACCCATGGCCGGGCGACCCAAGCCGGGGAGCGCGGCTGGTAAAGGCTGAGCTGGAATATATGGGCGCGGCGCTGATGCTGGCTCCCGGCGTTTTCCATGCCGCTAACGCCACGGCAATTCTGCGCGCCCATGCTCATGGCTTTACATGGCTGCGGGATTTGCGCGCGCTCGGCACGGATGCCGCGCGCTCCCGCGCCCGCGCCTTGGTCTCGGAATTCATGGACACCTACGCGCTGGACCCTATCGGGCTGACGCCGGACGTGACGGGGGCACGGCTCGGCGCCTGGCTTGGGCATTATGATTTTTTCGCGGCCTCGGCGGATGACGACTTCCGCCAGCGGCTGATGAGCCGGCTGGTAATGGACGCGCGTAACCTCTCCGCCGTGCTGCCCGCCGAAATCCTGGACGGGCGCGCGCTGACGGCGCTGAAGGGGCTGACGGCGGCAAGCGTGGCGATGCCGGAGCATGTCGGCGCGCTGGGCCGGGTGCTGAAATTCATGGTTCCCGAGATCGGGGGGCAGTTTTTGCCCGATGGCTGCCATGTGGAGCGTAGCCCGGCGGCGCATCTAGCGGCATTGCAGGATCTGACCGAAATTCGCGCGCTGTTGCAGGCGGCCCAGGCGCCCGCCCCGCCGGAGTTGATCACCGCGATCGAGAAAGCCGCCTCCGCCATGCGGGCGATGCGCCATGGCGATGGCGCGCTCACGTTGATTAACGGCAGCAAGGAGGATCTGGGCAGTTTGATCGACCTCGTGCTGGCGCAGGCGGGGCGGGCACGCGGCAATATCGCGCATCTCGGCAGCGCCGGGCTGTTCCGCCTGAACGCCGGGCGGGCGATGCTGTTCATGGATGCCGGGCTGCCAGCCGTGCCAAAGCTGGACCGCTTCGCCCATGCCGGGACGCTGGGGTTCGAATTCTCCTTTGCCAAGGAACGATTGGTGGTGAATTGCGGCGCCGCACCCGCAACCGCGAGCGCGTGGTGTGAGGCGCTACGAAGCACGGCGGCGCATTCCACATTGACGATTGCCGATGTGTCTTCGTCCGAACTGCGGGAGACCGGGCTGGGGCGTAAGCCGCTGCATGTCCATGCCGAGCGGCAGGATGTGGCCGGTACGCATTGGATCGAGGCGAGCCATGACGGCTGGGGCAAATTGTTCGGAGCGGTGCATCACCGCCGGCTCGGGCTCTCTGAGAATGGCGAGGAGTTGCTGGGCGAGGATTTGATCGAGGCGGCGCAGCCGCAGCCATTTACCATCCGCTTTCATCTACACCCAAACGTAACCGCCAGCCTGCAACAGGATGACGGCGCGGTGCTGCTGCGCCTTGCCAGCGGCCAGGGCTGGCGACTGCGCGCCGAGGGGGCTCCGATGCATATCGAGGAGAGCGTATATTTCGGCCAGAACGAACCGAGGCGGGCCGAGCAGGTGGTGCTGAGCGGCCACCAGGACGGGCCGCAACATGTGAAATGGTCGATGACCAAAATATGATTTGAGGATAGGCTGATGGCGCGCGTTTTGCTAACCGGCGGGGCCGGGTATATTGGGTCGCACACCGCCGTGGCATTGCTTGAACGCGGGCATGAGGTGGTGATCCTCGATAATTTCGCTAATGCCGAGCGCGACGTGCCGGGACGGCTGGAGCGCCTCACGGGCAAAAGCTTGTCCGTCATCGAGGCGGATATTCGCGACGTAAAGGCGGTGAGCGAGGCGCTGGGCGCCCATCCGGTAGATGCAGTGATCCATTTCGCGGCGCTGAAGGCGGTGGGCGAGAGCGAGGCCGACCCGCTGCTCTATTACGACATGAACATCATCGGCACGATAAGGCTATTGCAGGCGATGCAGGCGCGCGGGGTGAAGCGTATCGTGTTCTCCTCCTCCGCAACCGTTTATGGCCAGCCGGATGCCTCGCCGATTCTGGAGGATGCGCCAACGCGCGTTGAGAATATCTATGGCCGCACCAAGCTGGTGATGGAGGATCTGATCTCCGACCTGGCGCGCACCGGCAAGCTCACCGGGGCAGCGAATTTGCGATATTTCAATCCGGTCGGGGCGCATCGCTCCGCGATGATCGGCGAGACGCCGCGGGGCGTGCCGAATAATCTGATGCCCTACGTGACGCAGGTGGCAACCGGCGAGCGCCCGCATTTGAACGTATTCGGCAATGATTATGACACGCCCGACGGCACCGGCGTACGCGATTACATTCATGTGGCGGATCTGGCGGAGGCACATGCGCTGGCGCTCGAGCATATTATGGAAAACGACCTGTCGCTGACGGTGAATCTCGGCACCGGGATCGGCATTTCCGTGCTGGACCTCGTGCGGGCGTTCGAGCGCGCTACCGGACGCGAGGTGCCGCTGAACATCGCCCCCCGGCGGCCAGGGGATGTGGCAAGCTATTACGCCAACCCGGCGATGGCCGAGCGCGTGTTTGGCTGGAAGGCGAAGCTGAACATTGAAGACATGTGCCGGGATGCCTGGGCGTGGCAGGCAAGGCGCGCGGGCATTAACGATATTTGATCGCGCGCGATAAAATCGGCTTTGTGACGGGGCTGACCGCAGAGGCCAAACTATTGCGCGGCATGGGTTTTGGGGTGGCCGCCGGTGGCGGGACGCCGGAAGGGGCGTACAAGGCGGCGTTGCGGCTGGCGGATGCGGGTGCGCTGGTGCTGGTGAGCTTTGGGCTGGCCGGCGGGCTGCGGCGGGGCTTGGCACCGGGCGCGGTGCTGGTGCCGGATGCGGTGATGGAAGGCGGAAAGCGCTATGCCTGCGACCTGACACTGATGGCGTTTCTCGGCGGCACGACCGGCGAGGCCATGCTGGCCGGAAAGAGCATCGCCGCCACCGCGCATGACAAAACAGCCTTGTTCCGCCGCAGCCGCCTGCCCGCCATTGACCTTGAGTCCGGCGCAGTGGCGCGGGCAGCAGCGGAGCGGGGGTTGCCCTTTGCCGTGCTGCGCGCCGTGGCGGACCCGGCAGAGCGGGACCTTGCCCCGGCGGCGCTGATTGCGCTGAAAGCCAATGGCGGGATCGATCTTATGGGGGTTTTGCGCTCGGTACTGGGAAGGCCGAAGCAGATTCCGGGGTTGATCGCGCTGGCGCGGGATGCCGGCCGGGCGCGCGCGGCGCTGGTGAAGCGGCTGAAGGATATTTGCTAAATTTAGCAACCACATATTTGGCTCAGTGAAACGATATAGGTGGGATCTGGCCATGTTTCACGTAACGACTTTATGGCGACCCGTTGGACCAGCCGAACTCGATCTTATTAAAGCGAGCGGGATGACTAAATTCCCGCCCAGGCTTCCGGATCAGCCGATTTTCTATCCCGTTCTTACTGAAGATTATGCCATCAAGATTGCGCGTGATTGGAATGGGCCACGTGGCGGTGGGTATGTTACCAGGTTCGAAGTCAGGACGGATTTTCTTGCTGCTTACAAGGTACAGGACGCAGGCGGACAAGCGCATCTGGAATATTGGATTCCCGCCGAAAACCTGGTTGCTTTTAACGCAGCCATCGTTGGCAAAATCGAAGTGACCGCGAAATTCATTCAGCTAAATATATAGCTTCCTAAGTTTTCATATAACTTCCTAATTTTTCGCTGATTCACCGAAGATAAATTTTTTGCTGGCACCATGCTGGTTCAGGACCAGGAATGGGAGATTCGTTAAATGTTTTTTGGCAATCGCGGCGTTAGGCAGAAGTTGAATCGGCTTGAGCAAATGGATCAGGCGGCGCGCGCCCGTTTCGACTTGCTGAATGCGGTCGGCGGGATTGGGATGTGGGAGGCGGCGCTGTATCATGGCGAAGCGGACCACCCGAAAAGCGTCTGGACCTGGTCAGCAGGGCTGCGCCATCTGCTCGGTTTTAAAACCGAGGCGGAGTTTCCGAATCTCCTTCGCTCGTGGTCGGACCGTATTCATGCTGAGGATGCGGCGGCAACATTGGCGCGGGTTAAAAGGCTTTTGTCCGAGCCTGCCGAGCCTGATTCCGATGGGCCGATTTTTCGCCTGAAAACCGCCGATGGCGCGTATCGCTGGTTTCAGGCCATCGGCAGCTGCCAGCGGGGCGGAAGCGAGATGGTGCAGGCCTGCGGGTTTTTTCTGGATATCAATGCGCGGAAAGCCGCCGAAGTCGCGATGGCCGAGGATATATCGCGCGCCGGGCATTCGATAGAGGCATTGAACAGCGCGCTGGATGCGCTTGAGGCGGGCAACCTCACCACGCGAATCATGCAAGATTTTCCGGCCAAGCTGGCAGGGCTGAAATCCAGCTACAATAAATCAGCCGAGCGCTTGCAGGAAACGATGCGGTCCATCGCCGAAAACGTCCGTGGCTTCTCGGAAGGCACGGCGGAGATTACGCGCGCGACTGACGATCTCTCCCGCCGGACGGAGAAGCAGGCGGCAAGCCTTGAGGAAACCGCCGCGGCGCTGGATGAGATTACCGCGACGGTTCGCAAGAGCGCTGAGAGTGCGACCGAAGCGCGCAATGTGGTGACAGCGGCGAAAAGCGATGCGGAGCGCTCCGGCGAGGTTGTGCGCGAGACGGTGAATGCGATGAGCGGGATCGAGACCTCCTCCAAGCAAATCGGCAATATTATCGGCGTAATCGACGAGATCGCGTTCCAGACCAATTTGCTCGCACTGAACGCCGGGGTTGAGGCGGCGCGTGCGGGTGACGCGGGGCGCGGCTTTGCGGTGGTGGCGACCGAGGTGCGGGCGCTGGCGCAGCGCTCGGCGGATGCAGCGAAAGAGATCAAGGCGCTGATCTCCACTTCCGGCGCACAGGTACAGACGGGCGTGAAACTCGTGGGCGAGACTGGCAAGGCGCTAGGCCGGATTGTCGAGCAGGTGAACCGGCTGAACGTGCTGGTGAGTGACATTGCAGGCTCGGCGCAGGAGCAGGCGACGGGGTTGAACGAGGTGAACTCGGCAGTGAACCAGATGGACCAGGTGACGCAGCAGAACGCCGCCATGGTCGAACAGACCACCGCCGCCAGCCACAGCCTGGCGAACGAGGCACAGGAGTTGATTGGGCTGGTCGGCAGGTTCGAGATCGGCGCGCTGGCAGCGCCGGTTCGCAAGTCAGCATCCGCGCCGGCCAAACCGCAAGTTCGGTCGCGTATTCCGGTTCATGCGCCGGTGGCTAAAGCTGCCGTGGCGCGCCCAGCGATGGCGGGGGCGGAAGGGGACTGGGACGAATTTTAGTAATCAAACCCGCAAGCCGTGGATGCCGGCCTTCGCCCGCATGACGACAGAAGCCGGCATGGCGCCAAGCCTCTCTCCTACTCCGCTGCGACGCGGGCGGTTTTTTTGGCCTGAATTTCGGCCATTTTGTTGTCCACGTGTTTTGAGAACACGAATTCAGCCTTGCGGGCCTTGTCCAGCGGGATGTCTTTCGCCATCGCACCTTCGGTCTTGATTCCCTTGAGCGCCAGTGCGGCGAGCTTCCAGGGCTTCTTTACCGAATCCATCACCGCGGTTGCCTCAAAGCCGGAATGCACCATGCAATCGGAGCATTTTTCGTAATTGCCGACACCGTATTTATCCCAATCGGTGCTGTCTATCAGCTCCTTATAGGTTTTGGCGTAGCCCTCCCCCAGCAGGTAGCAAGGCCGCTGCCAGCCGAACACATTACGCGTCGGGTTGCCCCAAGGGGTGCAGGCATAGGTCTGATTGCCGGCCAAAAAGTCCAAAAACAGCGGGCTTTGCGTGAACTTCCATTTTTTGCCGCGTTTTTTGCTCTCTTGCCCGCGCTTGAACACCGCCCGGAAAAGCTCCTTGGTGCGGGTGCGGTTGAGGAAATGCTCCTGGTCCGGCGCGCGCTCGTATGCGTAGCCAGGGGAAGTCATCACGCCTTCGATGTCCATATCCGCCACCGTGTCGAAGAAGGCAGCGACGCGGTCGGGGTCTGCACCCTCGAATAAAGTGCAGTTGATACTTGTACGGAAGCCCTTGGATTTGGAGAGCTTGATCGCATCCACCGCGCGCTCATAAACGCCTTCCTGATCAACGGACTGGTCGTGCATCTGCTTGTCGCCGTCCAGATGAATGTCCCAGCAGAAATTCTTGTGCGGCTTATACTGGTCGATCTTCTTCTCCAGCAGCAGCGCGTTGGTGCAGAGGATGACGTATTTACCCATCTTCAAATAGGCATCGACGATCTCAGGCATGTCCCGATGCAGCAGCGGCTCGCCGCCCGCGATGGCGATGATCGGCGCTGGGCATTCACGCGCCGCTTCGATCGCATCGGCGACCGAGATGCGCTGGTTCAGGATATCCGAGGGATAGTCTATTTTGCCGCAACCGACGCAGGCGAGATTGCAGCGGAACAGCGGCTCCAGCATCAGGACCATCGGGTAACGCTTCACACCCGTGATGTGCTGCTTCACGACATAGGCGCCGACCTTAAGCGCCTGACTTAACGGAACCATTCTGTATTTCCCTTAAACTTCGGCCACTTCGGCCGGGAGCTTGAATTTAACATCCTCCGGCGTTCCCGCCAGCAGCTCGATCTCGACGCGGCCAAATTGGCGCAACCCCTCGATAACGCCTTGCACCAGCACCTCCGGCGCAGACGCCCCGGCGGTTAAGCCCACGGTGCGGATACCCTCGAACCAGGACGCCTGAAGATGCGCCGCATCGTCGATAAGGTAACTCGGGCGTCCAAGTTCCGCACCGATTTCCCGCAGACGGTTCGAGTTCGAGGAGTTCTTGCTTCCTACCACCAAAATCAAATCCACCAGCTCGGCCAGATGATGCACCGCCTCCTGCCGGTTCTGTGTCGCGTAGCAGATGTCGCGCACATCCGGGCCAACGATGGCGGGGAAGCGGGCCTTGAGCGCCGCGATGATTCCGCGCGTATCATCGACCGAAAGCGTGGTCTGCGTAATATAGGAAAGCTTGTCCGGGTTCTCGACCTCAAGCGAGGCAGCATCCTCCACGGTCTGCACAAGATACACCCGCCCGTCGATCTGGCCAATGGTGCCCTCGACCTCGGCATGCCCGGCATGGCCGATAAGCACGATCTCCCTGCCCTGCCCGGCGTAGCGCCGGCCTTCCGCATGGACCTTGGCGACCAGCGGGCAGGTTGCGTCGATCACCGGCAGCGCCCGAGTCGAGGCCGCCTGCTCGACCTTGCGAGCGACGCCATGGGCGGAAAACACGGTCATCGCCCCCTCCGGCACCTCATCCAGCTCATCGACGAACACCGCCCCGCGCGCCCGGAGATCCTCAACCACATGGCGGTTATGCACGATCTCGTGGCGCACATAGATCGGCGGCCCGAATTTGACCAAGGCGCGCTCGACAATATCGATCGCGCGCTCGACTCCGGCGCAGAATCCGCGCGGCTGGGCAAGGATGACGCGCATCGATTTAGGGGTTTGAGAGCCGTCCATATCTGTCTTCCTGTTGCGAGTCTGTCACGCTGCCAGTCTTTCTGTTACCAGCAATAGGTCAATGCCTGCCCAATCCGCAAGCTTCAAGGTAAGGAGAACATTCAGTTTTGGCTCGCGATCAGTCAACATATCTGACCCGCGGTCAATTCCGGGCCGCTGGCAATTCTGGTAACTGTCTCTTATGTGGCGGTAAACACGGGGCTAACGGATAATTGTTGTACAACCGGCACAGCGTCTGAGATTTTAGGCTTGAACAAAGGATTAAGACCATAATGCGGATGAAAATGGTGCGGCTTTCAGGAGGACACATATAATGCCGCCGCGGACGCCGCTTCTGGACCGGGTAACGACCCCCTCGGACATGCGTAACCTCTCGGGAGAACAGCTTCGGCAGCTGGCAGATGAGCTGCGGGCGGAGACGATCGACACGGTATCCGTGACCGGCGGGCATCTCGGCTCCTCGCTTGGCGTGGTCGAACTTACGGTCGCACTTCATGCCGTGTTCGAGACCCCGCGCGACCGTCTGATCTGGGATGTCGGCCACCAGACCTATCCACATAAAATCCTGACCGGGCGGCGGGACCGGATTCGCACCTTGCGCCAGCCGGGCGGCCTCTCCGGCTTCACCCGCAGGTCGGAGAGTGAGTATGACCCGTTCGGCGCGGCGCATTCCAGCACTTCCATCTCCGCCGGGCTGGGCATGGCGGTGGCGCGTGACCTTAAGAACGAGGACGACCCGCGTCATGTGATCGCCGTTATCGGCGACGGGTCGATGAGCGCCGGCATGGCCTATGAGGCGATGAACAACGCCGGAGCCATGAAATCCCGGCTGATCGTAATTCTAAACGACAACGACATGTCGATCGCCCCGCCCGTTGGGGCGATGAGCGCATATCTCTCGCGGCTGATCTCATCGCGCAGCTTCATGTCACTGCGGGATTTCGCGGCGAAGATGGCGAATCGTTTCCCCCGCACCTTGCAGCGCACGGCCAAGCGCGCCGAGGAATACGCGCGCGGCATCCTCACCGGCGGCACGCTGTTCGAGGAGCTTGGGTTTTATTATGTCGGGCCGATCGACGGGCATAATCTGGACCATCTGCTGCCAGTGCTGCGGAATATCCGCGACTCGGAGGGCAACGAGCCGGTGCTGCTGCATGTCGTGACACAGAAGGGCAAGGGCTACGCCCCGGCGGAGGCGGCAGGCGACAAGCTCCATGCCACGGCCAAATTCAACGTGGTGACAGGCGAGCAAAGCAAGGCGCCGCCCGGGCCGCCGACCTATACCAATGTGTTTGCCAAGGGGCTGATCGCCGAGGCCGAGGCCAACCCGCGGATTGTGGCGATAACAGCCGCGATGCCGGGCGGCACCGGGCTGGATAAATTCGCGGCCAAGTTTCCGGACCGTATCTTCGATGTCGGGATCGCGGAACAGCATGCCGTGACATTCGCTGCGGGCATGGCGACCGAGGGCATGGCGCCCTTCTGCGCGATCTATTCCACGTTTTTGCAGCGCGGCTACGACCAGCTGGTGCATGACGTGGTGCTGCAATCCCTCCCCGTGCGTTTTGCGATGGACCGCGCCGGGCTGGTGGGCGCCGATGGCGCGACCCATGCCGGGGCCTATGACCTTTGCTATCTCGGCGCGATGCCGAAAATGATCATCATGGCGCCTTCCGACGAGGCGGAATTGATGCATTCCATCGCCACCGCCGCGGCGATCGACGACCGGCCTTCGGCATTCCGCTACCCGCGTGGCGAGGGCACGGGCGTGGCGCTGCCCGCGCGGGGCACATCGTGGGAGATTGGCAGGGGCAGGATCGTGCGGGAAGGTTCCAAGGTGGCGATTCTGGCGCTGGGGCCGCGGCTGATCGACGCGCTGAAAGCCGCCGATGAGCTGGCGGCGCGCGGCTTGTCCACCACGGTGGCGGATGCCCGGTTCATGAAGCCGCTGGACGAGGCGATGATCGGCCAGCTCGCGCGGCACCATGAGGTGCTGGTCACGATTGAGGAAGGTGCGGCGGGCGGTTTCGGCGCCGCCGTGGCACATCATTTGGCCTGGACCGGCGCACTCGATTCCGGACTGAAATTCCGGCCAATCACCTTGCCGGACCGGCTGATCGACCATAACAGCCCGGCGGCGCAGCTGATCGACGCGGGGCTGACCTCAGCCGATATCGTAAAGCATGTGATTTCGGCATTAGGTATCGAAACTTTGCATGGCCTTGCGGCCATCCCGGCACAATAAAGGCATATATGCGCAACATGAAGCATGTTTTCTCCTTCGCGCTTTTAGCGCTAGGCTTGGCCGCGCCACTTGGCGTGTTAGCGGCTACCTCCGAATCCGCGCCGGTTGTGGCGCTAGACAACGGGCTCATCGCCAGCATGAAGGCAGGCACCGCCGGGCAGAGCTTTCAGACCCGCAGTGCTGCGCTGGCTCCGGTCGTGAGCCAAAGCTTCGACCTGCCGGAAGTTGATAAGAATTCGGTCGGATTTTTATGGTCCACCCTGCCGCCCGCACAGCAGCAGGAACTGGAGTCGCTGTTCAAGCAATTTACGGTTGCGAGCTATGTGGACGAATTTTCCTCCTATAGCGGAGAGAAGATCAATCTGCTTCCCGCCGAGAAAACGCTCGGCGCGAAAAAGATCGTGGAAACGCAGCTGGTGCCCTCAGGCGGTGGCCAGCCGACGGAGCTTGACTATGTTGTGGCCGACGGCCCTGGCGGCTGGCAGATTACGGACGTGCTGTTGAACGGCACGATCAGCCAGGTCGCGGTGCATTCATCGGATTTCAGCTCGCTGGTTACATCGGGAGATGCTTCCAAGCTGATAGCGGCGCTAAAAGCCAAAATTGCCACGCTTTCGAGCGGTTCCGGCGGAAAGTAACGTGCCGCTGCCGCGCGCCCGGGTGTAAGGTGCATATTTTCGCCGGTATTGCCGGGGTTTTTGCGCTTGCGGGCGTGGTGCAGCAGTTTGCTGGCACTGTGCTGGTCGAGCGGTTTTCTGCCGCGCCTGTGCCGCAGCTGGATGTGCGGCCATCCGTCAGCATTCTAAAGCCGCTTTGCGGGGTTGAGCCGTTGACGGAATCGGCGCTGGAGTCATTTTTCCTCATCGATTACCCGGACTACCAGCTAGTGTTTGGCGTCCAATGCGCTACCGACCCGGTGATGGGAATTTTGGCCGTGTTGCGGGCACGCTACCCGGAGCGGGATGTTGACCTTATCGTCGATGCGACGCTGCATGGCAGTAACCGTAAAATCTCCAACTTGATCAATATGCTTCCGGCGGCGGCGCATGATATGCTGGTCATGGCTGACGCCGATATCCACGTGCCGGCCTATTTTTTGAACCGCGTAGTGGCGGCGTTGGAAGAGCCGGGCGTGGGGCTCGTAACGACGCTCTACACCGGTCTGCCCGGTACGCCGCACCTTGCGACGCTATTGGGCGCGAACCAGATAAATTACACTTTTCTGCCCGGTGCATTGCTGGCCCGCAAGCTCGGGCGCCAGGATTGCCTCGGCGTGACCATGGCTCTGACCAAACAGATGCTGGCTGAGGTGGGCGGGCTGGCGGCGGTGGAGAACCATCTGGCCGACGACCAGGTGCTTGGCCGGCTGGTGATTGCCAGGGGCTACAAGCTAACCCTAGCGCAGGTGATTCCCGCAACGACCGTGCCGGAAAACGATTTCAAGGCGCTGCTGCGGCACGAGCTGCGCTGGGCACGGACAATCCGCGCCTTGGTGCCGATCCCCTATGCCGCCTCAGTTTTACAGATTTCACTGATCTGGGCTTTCGCCGCCGTGGTTGCGGCGCAGGGGGCGCTGCCTGCCTGGCTATTGTTTTTTACCGTGCTGATGATGCGCTATGCGGCGGCGCGGCGGATCGATGCTGTTTTAAGGCTTGCCAAAGCCGGGGATGCGTGGCTTTTCCTGGTTCGGGATTTTTGTTCCGCGTTGGTTTATATTGTCAGCTATGCCGGTGACAAAGTGGATTGGCGTGGCCAGATGATGCGCGCGGATGCCGGTAAGGTGCCGCCAACTTGAGAGATATGAAACCATGTTGAAAACCCTGTTTTTGCAGCCCCCTTCCTTCGACGGTTTCGACGGGGGGGCCGGTTCGCGCTATCAGGCGAGGCGCGAGATCAAATCCTTCTGGTTCCCGACTTGGCTGGCGCAGCCCGCGGCATTGGTGCCGGGTTCCATGCTGATCGACGCGCCGCCGGCGCGGCTGGGCATGGCCGACGTGCTGCCCCATGCCAAAACGCATGATATGCTGATAATTCACACCTCCACGCCTTCCTTCGGCAACGACGTGAAGGTGGCGGAAGCCTTCAAGGCCGAAAACCCGAATATGCTGATCGGCTTTGTCGGCGCCAAGGTTGCGGTGCAGCCGGAGGAATCACTCTCCCGCGCTGGCGTCGTGGACTTCGTGGCGGGGAACGAATTCGATTTCACGATAAAAGAAATCGCCGAGGGCAAGCCGCTCGCCGAGGTTGATGGCATCATGTATCGCGGTGCCAGCGGCGCGCTGGTGAAGAACAAGGACCGCGCGATTCTGCACGACATGGACCAGCTCCCCTTCGTGACCGATGTGTATAACAAGCATCTGCGGATCGAGGATTACTTTATCGGCTATCTCATGCACCCATATATTTCGATGTACACGGGGCGCGGCTGCAAGTCGCACTGCACCTTCTGCCTTTGGCCGCAGACGGTCGGCGGCCACAAATATCGCACCCGCTCGGTCGAGAATGTGGTGGCCGAAATCCGCCATGCGAAGGAGATGTTCCCGCAGGTTAAAGAGTTTATGTTCGACGACGATACCTTTACCGATGACCTGCCTCGCGCCGAGGCGATTGCGAAGGAGCTGGGCAAGATGGGCGTGACGTGGTCATGCAACGCGAAAGCCAATGTGCCTTATAAGACCTTAAAGGTTTTGAAAGAGAACGGACTGCGGCTGTTGCTGGTGGGCTATGAGACCGGCAACCAGCAAATTCTCTACAACATCAAAAAAGGTATGCGGATCGATGTCGCCAAGCAGTTCACCAAGGACTGTCACGCGCTTGGCATCAAGATTCATGGCACGTTCATCGTCGGCCTGCCGGGCGAGACGCAGGAGACGCTGAAAGAGACGATCGAGTTTGCGAAAGAGATCAACCCGCATACCATCCAGGTCTCGCTCGCCGCACCTTATCCCGGTACATTCCTGTATAACCAGGCGGTGAAGGAAGGCTGGCTGGATATCGAACATGCAGAGCTGATCGATGAGCATGGCGTGCAGATTGCACCCCTGCACTACCCGCATTTGTCGCATACCGAAATTTTCGCTTCGGTGGAGACAATTTACCGGCAGTTCTATTTCCGGCCTTCGAAAATTGCCGCGATCCTTAGCGAGATGTTCCGCAGCCCGGTGATGATGAAACGCCGGTTGCGCGAGGGCGTGGAGTTCTTTGCATTCCTGCGCGAACGCAGCGCGGCAAGGGCCTAACTCGCTTCGCGTAAAACCTCCAGCTCTAGCCAGCGTTCTTCAGCTTGGGTGAGCGCGGATTGCGCTTCCGCAAGAGCATTGCTGGCGGCCTGGAATTTTTTGATGTCCTTATTATAAAGGCCCGGCTGTGCTAGCACGGCCTCGAACTTGCAGATGTCAGCCTGCAATTTCTCAATCTTTACCGTCAGCGTTTTCAATTCATGTTGCTGCTTGAAAGAAAGCCTTACCTGAACGGGCGCCGCGGTTTGCGCCAGCGCCTCAGTGCGTGCGCTGGTTTTCTGCTTGACCGGTTCCGCCAGCACCTCGCCCCGCTGCGCCAGCATATCCGAATATCCCCCGGCATATTCCACCCATTTGCCATTGCCTTCCGCCGCCACAGTAGAGGTCGCGACCCGGTCCAAAAAATCTCGATCGTGGCTGACGAGCAAAATCGTGCCCGGATATTCCCCAAGCATTTCCTGCAACAAATCCAGCGTTTCCAAATCCAAATCGTTGGTCGGTTCGTCGAGAATGAGCAGGTTGGAGGGCTTTGCCAGCGCCGCTGCCAGCAGCAGCCGCCCGCGCTCCCCGCCTGAGAGCGTACCGACCGGCGTGCGCGCCTGCTCGGGCTTAAAGAGAAAATCCTTCATGTAGCCGATCACATGGCGGCTTTGCTCGCCCACCTGCACCATATCGCTCTTGCCGCCGGTGAGCGTGTTGGCGAGCGTGACCATTGGGTCCAGCGCCGCGCGGCTTTGGTCCAAGGTGACGACATTCAAATTCGTGCCGAGTTTTATGTTGCCCGAATCCGGCGCCTCCTGCCCCAGGAACAGCTTCAAAAGCGTCGATTTCCCGGCGCCGTTCGGGCCGACGATGCCAAGCCGGTCGCCGCGCAACACCCGCAGCGACAGATTCTTCACGATCGGGCGTGGGCCGTAGGATTTTGCAACATCCTCCGTCACCACCACGAGCTTGCCGGAGGTGACAGCATCGGCGGCGCCCATTTTCGCGGCTTCGCCCTGGCGGTTGTGCTCCCGTTTAGCCTGGCGAAGTGCTGCCAGCCCCGCCACGCGCTTTACGTTGCGCTTGCGCCGCGCGGTGACGCCGTAGCGCAGCCAATCTTCCTCGCGCGCAATTTTGCGGCCGAGCTTGTGGAATTCCTGCTCCTCCTGTTCCAAAACCTCGTCGCGCCATGCCTCGAAATGCGCGAAGCCTCGGTCCAGCCGCCGTGTCTGCCCACGATCCAGCCAGACGATGCTGCGGGAGAGTTTCTCCAGCAGCCGCCGGTCATGGCTGATCAGCACAATGCCGGCGGAGAGGCTTTTCAGTTCGGATTCCAGCCATTCGATCGCGGGGAGGTCCAGATGGTTCGTCGGCTCGTCCAGCAGCAGTAAATCCGGGTTTGGCGCCAGCGTGCGGGCGAGTGCTGCGCGCCGCGCCTCCCCGCCCGAAAGGTTCGCGGGTTTTTCCAGGCCGGTCAGGCCGAGCTGCTCCAGCAAATAGCGCGCGCGATATTCATCGTCATTCGGCCCAAGCCCGTCCTCGACATATTCCATCGTGTTGGCGAAAGCCGAGAGGTCCGGCTCCTGCGGCAAATACCGCATGGTGGTGCCGGGTTGCAGGAATCTTGTACCGCCATCGAAGGCGATCTCGCCCGAGGCGATTTTCAGCAGCGTGGATTTGCCGGAGCCGTTGCGCCCGACAAGGCAGATGCGCTCGCCAGCACCCACGCCAATCGCCGCGCCATCGAGCAGCGGAACGGAGCCAAGAGAGAGACGGATATCGGTAAGCAGAAGCAGCGGGGGAGAAGCCATGGGCAGGCTTGTGGCCGCTTATGCCTCCGTGATCAAATCCGTTATGCGTGTAGCGAGCGCCTGCATGGCGAATGGCTTGGTCAATACCCGCATGCCTTTCTCCAGATGGCCGTTTCCGAGCACCGTATTTTCTGCGTAGCCGGTGATGAAAAGTACTTTGAGGTCCGGCCGCAATGCCCTTCCGGCATCGGCGACCTGGCGGCCGTTCAGATTACCGGGCAAGCCAACATCCGTAACCAGTAGGTCGATCCGCGCGCCCGATTGCAATATTTTAAGCCCGGCGGCACCGTCCGATGCCTCGATAGCGTTGTAACCCAGCTCTTCCAGAACTTCGGTCACGAGCATCCGCACGGTTTCCTCATCGTCCACCACCAAAATGGTTTCGCCCTGGGTCGCGGTGGGTTGGAGGTCAAGGCCCGATGCATCGCCGGCATTTTCCGCATCGCCCATGTGGCGCGGCAGATATAGGCAGATCAAAGCGCCCTGGCCCGGTACGGAATGGATTTGCACCTGGCCGCCGGACTGGCGCACGAAACCGTAGATCATCGAGAGGCCAAGCCCGGTACCCTCGCCGATCGGCTTGGTGGTAAAGAACGGGTCGAAGGCGCGGCGCATGACCTCGGCGGTCATGCCGCAGCCGGTGTCCCGCACACTCAGGCAGACGTAATTGCCCGGAGCAATCTCCATTTTTTGCGCCCCTTGCTCATCCAGCAATTTATTCTCCGCCGCGATGGTGAGTTGGCCGGAGTTGCGCATGGCATCGCGGGCGTTAATGCAGAGATTGAGAAGCGCGTTTTCGAGCTGGTTCGGATCGACCAGCGTGTTCCATAAATCGCTGGCAGCGCTGACCTCGACCGCAACCTGCGGCCCGACCGTGCGGCGGATCAGTTCTTCCATGCCCATGATCAGATGCGCGACATCGGTGGCTTTTGGCGCCAGCGTTTGCCGGCGGGAGAATGCGAGCAGCCGGTGCGTGAGTGCCGCCGCGCGGTTGGCAGCACCCTGGGCGGCGGTGATATAGCGTTCGATATCGTTGGTGCGCCCCTGCGTCACCCGGGTTTGCAGCAGCTCAAGGCTACCGGAAATGCCAGTGAGCAAATTGTTGAAGTCGTGCGCCAGTCCGCCGGTGAGCTGCCCCACCGCTTCCATCTTCTGGCTCTGGCGCAAGGCGTCCTCGACCCTCTCGCGCCCGGCGATTTCCTCCAGCAGACGGGTATTGACGGCGGCCAGGTCCAGCAAATTCTGCTTTTGCGCAGTAAGGTCCGTCAGCACGCCGCATAACAGGCCGCCGCCGGAATCGCGTTGCAGCAGGCTAAGCGACATATAAACGCTTAAATACTCTCCGCTCGCCGTGCGTAACACAAATTCCCGGCGCGCTGCGTTATGCTTCGCGTCTTCGAGAAATTGCTCATAAACCAGCGAATCCTTGTGCAGCACAAAATGCTGGAGCTTCTGGCCGATAAGCCGTTCCTGGGGAACCTCCAGCATGTTCGCGAGGCGGCGGTTACAGTACAGCACCGTCCCCTGCTCGTTTAACGTCAGCGCGCCTTCCTGGATCTGCTCGATCAGCACCCGGTACGGCCGGTCCGCGCTCTCCAGCGTGTAGATCTGCTTTTCCTGCGAACCCACGACCAGCGCGTCGATCTCGCCACGGCGGATCGCATCGAGCGTTTCCTCGCTTTCCTGCAACAGAATTTCCAGCCCCGCGATGCGGGCACGCAATGCGTCGGCCTCGTTCATGTTCGAATCAGGGCTCATGGTTTTCCGGCGGCAGCCGGGTGATTTCCAGCCCGCGCAGGACGCGCTCTGTTTCCGATAAATCGCCGACAATCCGCCGCACCGGCAGCGGCAGCATCTTCAGCAAGGTCGGCGCGGCGATGATTTGATACTCCCCGGCAAATTCCGGCTGCTGGTAAATATCGATGACTTCGAGATCGATGCGGTTCGCGAGATGCGCGTCACATATCTGGCGCAGGTTTTCGATCGCCATTTGCGAACGCGGCGTATTGCCCGCGACGAACAGCCTGAGCCGGTAAGTATTTTCTGGCTTCTGGCTTTCGCCACTGCCGCTCATCTGCTTATTTCCCTCGAGCGAATATCCAGCCCGACCAGCACCTTTTCGGTGTTTGAAAGGTCGCCGATGATCTTCTTCAAGGGTGTCGGCAGCCTGCGGACCAGCGTCGGGATCGCGAGGATCTGATCGCCCGCCGCCAGTCTCGGGTTTTGCAGCAGGTCGATCACTTCAATATCGTAATGCCCTGCCAGATGCTCCTCGCAGACGCGCTTGAGGTTGGCCAAGGCTGACAGCGATTTCGTCGTCTGCCCGGCGACGTAAAGGCGAAGATGGTAATAGCCGGGGTCCACATCGGCTTCGTCCGGCTTTGTTCCCATATCGGTCACTCAGCCGCTCCCCGCCGCAGTGCGACAGCGACCTGATCGCTCGCCAGCACCGTCTCATGCGCCTCGTCTTGGCCTAAAATTACATTCATTTCGCTCTCCTCAGCCGCCAGCGCGGCGCGCTGCTCCTCGATATTCCGCTCCAGCGCTTCCCGCCGCCGCAAAATATCCCGGCGGCGCTGTTCGATCTCCTGCTGGCGGCGCATCGCCCCGGCCCGCTCGCGCGCCACCTGGTTTACCCGCGCAGTGCCGGTGAGCACGCCTTCCGCCCCTATATAGGGTTCGGTCAAGATGATTCCGCCATCGGTGATCTGATATTCACGCATCTGATTGGAATGGCTCATGCCGCGAGCCTTGATGAGGTAAAGCACCCGGTTGCGCTCGCCATCCGATTCCACGTCCAACAGCTTGATCCAGGCATCCATCAGCGAGGAGAAGCCGGTATCCGAATTTTCGGTCAGCGCTTCATCGGTTTGCAAGCTGGTAAACAGCGCCGTGATGTCCCGGCTTTTCAACAGATCGACCATCCGCAAAAGCGTGGCGTGAACCTCCGCATCCGGCCCTCGCAAGGCGGAGACCGGGTCGATGACCACGACCTGCGGCTTGAATTTGTCGAGATCGCGGTGCATCCGGGCAAGGTGCATCTCCAGCCCGAAAAGGCTCGGCCGGCTGGCCTCGAAGCGCAGCAGGCCCCGGTCCACGTGTTGTTGCAGGTCGAAACCGGTGGAAAGCGCGTTGCGGCAGATCTCCTGAGCACTTTCCTCGAAGGCGAACAACATACAGCGCTCGCCGCGCTTGGCTGCCGCATCGACAAAATGCGTGCCGAAAGTGGTTTTGCCCGTGCCCGACACGCCCGAGAGCAAGATACTCGACCCGCGGAAAAACCCGCCCTTTTGCAGCATGGCGTCCATTCCCAGGACGCCGGAGGGAACGATTTGTTCCGAAGCCGCCCGGTTCAGCCCGGACGAAGTGACCGGCAGCACGCTGATGCCCTCGTTATCGATCAGGAACGGATATTCATTCGTGCCATGGGCGGAGCCGCGATATTTCACGACACGCAGGCGCCGGGTCGTGACCTGTTCCTCCACCCGGTTGTCCAGCAAAACCACACAATCGGAGACATATTCCTCCAGCCCGTGCCGAGTGAGCTGGCCCTCGCCACGCTCGCCGGTGATGAGTGCCGTCAGACCACGGTCTTTCAGCCAGCCAAAAAGGCGGCGCAGTTCGGCGCGCAGGATTGCGGGATCGGTGAAGCCGGAAAACAGGCTCTCGATCGTGTCCAGCACAACGCGCTTGGCGCCGATGGAATCCACCGCATAACCTAGCCTGACAAACAGGCCTTCCAGGTCGTATTCGCCGGATTCCTCGATCTCGCTGCGTTCTACCCGCACATGATCGATGGCGATTTTGTTCTCAGCAGCCAGCTTGTCGAGGTCGTAACCCAGAGAGGCGACGTTTGCGGCCAGATCCCCGGCCCGCTCCTCGAAGCTCATGAAGACGCCGGGCTCGCCGAATTCCGTGGCGCCATTCACGAGGAAAGTGACGGCAAACAAGGTTTTGCCGCAACCCGCCGCGCCACAGATGAGCGTTGGCCTGCCCGTTGGCAGGCCGCCCAAGGTTAGTTCGTCAAAACCAATGATGCCGGTCGCGGTTTTGGCCAGGGCTTGGGGGTTCGCCTCAGATGACATTAATGCATTTATCCTTGTTAAGCTTGCCTTTAGGCCCGTGTATTGCAATTCAACGATGTTTCCAACCCGGATGGAGAAATAAGGCCCAAATGACAATCAGGAATTTCTCCGACCATGCCGCGAACGAGCGCACCTTTCTCGCCTGGGTGCGGACAGGCATCGCAGTCATGGCTTTCGGGTTCCTGGTGGAACGTTTCGATATCTTCCTGCAAATCGTCGCCTCGTCGGCGCATCAGCATCGGCACTCGGTCAGCGGCCAGGCCTTCGGCAATATCGCCGGGTTTGCGCTCATTCTGGCCGGGGCGTTGATGATCGCTCTCTCAACCCTGCGTTTCCGCCGCGCGGCGAAAGATATTGATGACGCACAAGTGAAGCCGGGCATGGAAACGCGGCTCGATCTGACTTTGAGTGCCATGCTGGTGTTGCTGGGCGTTGCACTCGCCGTGTATCTCACGCACGTGCTAAGTTAGCGCGCCGCGCCAGCAGACGCGGTGCGGTTTCCAGCAAGAAGCAACAGTTGATGAAGCCGATGATGAGGCCCACCACCGCGAGCGGGATGATGTCCTGAATCCCGAAATGCTGCGCTACGAAACCGGCGATAATGGGGGCGATGCCGCCGCCAAAGACCTCGCCCGTGCAGATCACGAGGCCGGAGGACGCCGCCATGAGCTTCACCGGCACGGATTCCGCGCTGATCGGACCTACCGTGAGGGTAATGAGCGCGGTATTGAAAAAATGAGTGGCCAGCAACGCCGCGAACAGCGGCACAGGGGAAGCGCCGATATGCATGAAAGCGATCAGCGAGAGCGCGGCGCATGCGCTGGAGATCAGCATCATCGGCTTGCGGCCTATCCGGTCCGAAATCATTGGCATGATGACCGAGCCAGCAGTGCCGCCAAACCCGGCGGCGGATAGCACGAACCCCATTTGCGGCAGGCTGAGATGCAGATAATCGGTGAGATAGCTCGGCAACAGCGCACTGGTGATGACGAGGCAGGTGAGCCAGCACAACATGCCGATCATCCCATGGATGACATTGCGATAACGGAACAAATCGCTCCATTTATGCATCGAAGTGTCGTGGACCGCCGAGACTTCCTCGCTGTGAATTTGCGAGGGCGGGCGGATGACGAAATACATGAATGCGGCGATGACCAGCCCAAACGGCGTGACCATGACAAAAATCCAGCGCCAACTAACGGTTTGCAAAAGCTGCGTCACCAATATCGGAGCAAGCGCCAGGCCAAACAGCGACAGCATCATCTGCTCGATGCCGAGGCTGAGCCCATGGCGGGTTGGCTTGGAAGCTTCCAGCGTAGCCACGATGCTGGGCGGCGTGTAAGCGCCGTCCGCCACGCCCATGATGGCGCGGACGAGCAACAAAGTGAGAAGCCCGGTGGCAAGACCGCTGATGCCGACGAGGATGGAGAAGACCACGATTGAGACGAGAACCACCTTGCGCCGTCCGAGCAGATCCGAAATCCTCCCAGTAAAGAGGGCTGCAATACCCCAGGTGATCGAAAGAACGCCGGTAATCTCGCCGAGGTTTTGGTAATTGAGGTGCAGCGCCTTCATTATCGTCGGGAACATCGGCAGAATCATGAAACGATCCAGTCCTACCAGACCGAAGCCGAGCGAGAGCAGAAGAACCGCCTTGAACTCGTATTTCGTATCCCAGTTTTTGAGCGCGCTTTCGGACATTTCCATTTCCCTTGGTTTTGCTTATGCAGTTCGGATTGCCGCGAGATTTCGCCGCGCCAGCAATCTCGGCGCGGTTTCCCGCAGGAAACAGCAATTTATGAAGCCAGCGATAAGACCGCTCATCGCCAGCGGTAGAATGTTCTGAATGCCAAAATGCTGCGCGACGAAACCGGCGATGACCGGCGACAGGCCGCCGCCGAAGAGTTCGCCCGTGCAGATCACCAGACCTGAAGCCGCCGCCATCATTTTTTCCGGAACCGATTCCGCGCTGATAGGGCCGACCGTGAGCGTGATGAGCGAAAAATTGAAGAAATGCGTGGCGAACAAAAGAGCAAACAATATCACTGGCGAAGGGCCGGTTTTCATGAATGCCGCAAGTGCCGCGGCAGCCGCGGCAGCAGAAATAAGCATCATGGCTTTGCGGCCGATGCGGTCGGAGATCCATGGCATAACCACGCATCCGGCGGTGCCGCCGAACCCGATGGCCGACAGAACGAAACCCATCTGCCGCAGGCTGAGATGCAGATAATCGGTGAGGTAGCTCGGCAGCATCGCGCTCATCACCGTCAGGCAGATCAGCCAGCAGAGCATCCCGACCATGTTGTGGATGATATTCCGGTACTTAAAAAGATCGCGCCATTGATGCATGGAGGTGTCATGCACCGCCGTATGCTGGGTGCCGGCGAACGCTGCCGGAGGGCGCAGCACGAAATACAGCAGCAGTGCCACGACGAGGCCGAATGGCGTGACCATGAGGAATATCCAACGCCAGCTGACGGTGGCGAGCAGCTGGGTCACAACGATCGGCGCCAGGGCGAGGCCGATCAGCGGCTGCATCATCTGCTCGATACCCATATTGAGGCCATGGCGGCTTGGCTTGGAGGCCTCCAGCGTCGCGATAATGCTGGGCGAGGTATAGGCGCCATCTGGCATGCCCATGAGCGCCCGCACCATGAGCAGGGTGAGCAGACCCGTCGCCAACCCGCTGACGCCGACCAGGAGGGAAAAGGCAACGATTGAGCCCAGAACCACCTTACGCCGGCCGATGAGATCTGAAAGCCGCCCGGTGAACAGCGCAGCGATGCCCCAGAAGATCGCGAGAATGCCGGTGATCTCACCCAGGTTCTGATAGCTGAGGTGCAACGCCTTCATGATCGTCGGGAACATCGGCAGGATCATGTTACGGTCCAGCCCGACAAGCCCGAAGCCGAGAGAAAGCAGAACCACCGCCTTTACCTCATAGGCAGTATCCCATTTTTTCGATATGGCCTCGGACATTCCCGTTCCCTTGATCTTGCTTGTAGGCCGGTTTTACGCCACGCCCGCGGCTTTGAAAATATGCTTAAGGCGTTGAAATTAATTTGGCATCACTGGGCCGCGTTTTTGCTTCTTTCCCCGTTGCGCCGCGCTGCGGCATAAAAGCTGCCCCGAAGGAGTTTAACATGAGCCAAGCTGTTGCAGCCGAGAAACCCGCCAGCAGGGCAGTGTTTTCCATCCTCGGCGCGGTCAGCTTCTGCCATCTTCTCAACGACATGCTGCAATCGCTGCTGCCCGCAATCTACCCGATTTTGAAGGGCGGGTTTAATTTGAGCTTCGGGCAGATCGGCCTTCTCACGCTCATGTATCAGATGATGGCCTCCCTGCTACAACCGATGATCGGCATTTTTACCGACCGCAGGCCGCAGCCCTACTCGCTGCCCATCGGCATGGGCTTCACCATTCTCGGGCTTCTCACGCTGGGTTATGCCATGAATTACGGATGGCTTTTGGCCGGTGCGGCGCTGCTCGGCGTCGGCTCGTCGATCTTCCACCCGGAATCCTCCCGCATCGCAAGGCTCGCTTCCGGCGGCCAGCACGGGCTGGCGCAATCGGTGTTCCAAGTCGGCGGGAATTTCGGCCAGTCGCTCGGGCCGCTGTTCGCGGCGTTTCTGGTTTTGCCGCATGGGCGGGGCAGCCTCGCCTGGTTCGCGTTGCCGGGGCTGGCCGGCGTGGGTATTCTGGGCGCGCTCGGCCATTGGTATAAGAGCAACGGCCATGCAAATGCGCCAGTGCGCCGGACGGGCGCGGTTGCGGGGGTGCTGCCCCGGGCCAAGGTCCGCCGCGCGATCGCCGTGCTGATCGCTTTGATGTTCTCAAAGTTCTTCTACCTCACGAGCATTACGAGCTACTATATTTTCTTTCTGATGAAGCGCTTTCATCTGCCTGCACAAACCGCGCAGGTTGATTTGTTTGTATTCCTGGCGGCATCGGCGGCGGGCACGGTCATCGGCGGGCCTATCGGCGACCGCGTGGGCCGCAAGCGCGTCATCTGGGCGTCCATCGCTGGCGTGATTCCCTTTGCGCTGGCGCTGCCATACGTGAACCTGCCCGCTACCATCGGCCTCAGCGTCATCATCGGGCTCGTGATTTCGTCCGCGTTTTCCGCGATTGTCGTGTACGCGCAAGAGCTTTTGCCAGGCCGGGTCGGCATGGTCTCCGGGCTGTTCTTTGGCCTCGCCTTCGGGCTGGGCGGCATCGGCGCCGCCGTGCTCGGCTGGCTGGCGGATGCCACCGGCATTGAGTTCGTCTATCGCCTCTGCGCGTTTCTGCCCCTGCTCGGCCTGCTTACCGTTTTCCTGCCAGACACCGCTAAACCAGCTCGATAAGCAGATCCTTCGCATCGACCTGCTCGCCGGGGCGGACCAGAATCGTCCTTATCGTGCCATCGCGCGGCGCGGTAAGCTGCGCTTCCATCTTCATCGCCTCAATCGCGAGCAGCGGCTCACCTTGCACAATCGTCTGATCCTCGCGCACCAAAATCGCGGCGATCGAACCCGGCATCGGCGCGCCGATTTGTTTCAGGTCCGTCTCATCCGCCTTGCGCCGGGCTGGGCGGGCGGCGGCAACACTGCGGTTGGGCACGCTGATCACCCTGGGCTGGCCGTTGAGCTCGAAGAATACGCGGATGTTGCCGTCCTCATCCGTTGCGCCCAGGGTTTGCAGGCTGATGATCATGGTTTTGCCGGCTTGCAGCGTGACGGCGATCTCATCCCCCGGCTCCATGCCGTAAAAATACACCGGCGTCGGCAAAACCGAGACGGGACCATAGGTTTTCAAGCTGGCGTTGAAGTTTGTGAACACGTCCGGATACATGAGATACGAGGCCAAAATCTGGTCGTTGAACTCGATGCCGCAACGCTCCTGCGCCGCCTTGCGGGCGGCTTCCAAATCCGCCTCCGGCATCAGCGAGCCAGGCCGCACCGTGATCGGCGCTTTGTCTTTCAACACTTTTTGTTGCAACGCTTGCGGCCACCCGCCGGGTGGCTGACCTAGATCGCCATGCAGCATCTCGACCACCGATTGCGGGAAAGAAATCTCTTTGGCGGGGTCTGCAACATCGGCGGGTGTCAACCCCTGGGAGACCATCATCAGCGCCATGTCGCCCACAACCTTGGAGGACGGCGTGACCTTCACGATGTCGCCAAACAGCTCATTCGCATCGCGATAGGCTTGGGCAACTTCGTGCCAGCGTGTCTCCAGCCCCAATGAACGCGCCTGTTCACGTAAATTAGTGAACTGGCCGCCAGGCATCTCGTGCAGATAAACCTCCGAGGCGCCGGATTGCAGATCGCTTTCAAACGCAGCGTATTGGCTGCGAACGCCTTCCCAATAAAAGCTCAACCGCCGGATCGCATCCGGGTTCAGCCCGGTGTCGCGCTCTGTATGGCGCAAAGCCTCTACCAGCGAGCCAAGGCATGGCTGCGAGGTCAGGCCGGACATCGGATCCATCGCCGCGTCGAACGCATCCACGCCCGCATTCACCGCCGCCAGCACAGTAGCGCCAGAGATGCCGGAAGTGTCATGCGTGTGCAGATGAATCGGCAGGCCGACCTCATCCTTCAGCGCCTTTACCAACGAGCTAGCGGCGGCGGGCTTCAACAGCCCCGCCATGTCTTTAATCGCGAGAATATGGCAGCCCGCGGCTTCAAGTTCCTTGGCGAGGCCAACGTAATATTGCAGCGAGTATTTCGCCCGCGCGGGGTCGAGAATATCGCCGGTATAACACAACGCGCCTTCGGCCAGCTTGCCGGATTCACACACCGCGTCGATCGCCACGCGCATATTCTCAACCCAGTTCAGGCAATCGAAAATGCGGAACAAATCGATCCCGGCCGCCGCCGCTTGGCCCACGAAAAACTTCACGACGTTATCGGGGTAGTTCGTGTATCCCACGCCATTGGCGCCGCGCAGCAGCATTTGCAGCAGCACATTCGGCGCGCGCTCGCGTATCCATTTCAGGCGCTCCCACGGGCCCTCCGAAAGGAAGCGCATGGAAACATCGAAGGTCGCGCCGCCCCAGCATTCCAGCGAGAGCAGTTGCGGCAAGGCAACGGAAGTCGCTTTCGCGGCGTTCACGATGTCGAAGCTTCGCATCCGCGTTGCCAGCAGGGATTGATGCGCGTCGCGCATCGTCGTATCCGTAATGAGCGCGCGTTTTTGCTCGCGCATCCAATCCGCGAAGCCTTTAGCCCCGAGCGTGTCCAGCAGTTGCTTCGTGCCATCGGCACGCTCATTGCCGAAATACGGCGCTTCCGGCGTGCGGGCATGGGCGGGCGGGCGTGGCTTGCCGCGTGTTTCGGGATGACCGTTGACGGTGACATCGGCGATGTAGCGCAGCAGCTTGGTGGCGCGGTCGAGCCGCTTCTGCACCTGGAACAAAGCCGGCGTATTGTCGATGAAGCGCGTGGTGTAGCGGTTCGCGACAAAATCAGGATGGTTCAACAAGGCTTCGAGGAAAGCGAGATTGGTCGCGACACCCCTGATCCGGTATTCGCGCAAGGCACGGTCCATGCGCGCGATGGCTTCCTCCGGCGTCGGCGCCCAGGCCGTCACTTTCTCCAGCAGTGCGTCATAAAACCGCGTGACCACCGCGCCGGAATAGGCCGTGCCGCCATCGGCGCGGATGCCAAAACCGAACGCGCCGCGATAGGCGGTGATGCGCCCGTAGTCGGGGATAAAGTTGTTCTCCGGGTTCTCGGTCGTAATGCGGCATTGCAGCGCATGGCCGCCGAGCTTTATGCCGCTTTGCTCCGGCACGCCGGTTTCCGGCAAGTTGCCAATATGCCCGCCCTCGGCGATGTGAATCTGCGCCTTCACGATGTCGATGCCGGTGACGACCTCCGTGACAGTATGTTCCACCTGGATGCGTGGATTCACCTCGATGAAATAGAACTTGCCGGTATCCATATCCATCAGGAATTCAACCGTACCGGCGTTGCAGTATTGCGTGGCGCGGCCAATCGCCAGGGCTGCGTTGCAGAGCGCGTCGCGGTCTTTTTGCTCCAGATACGGCGCGGGTGCACGTTCGATTACCTTTTGGTGGCGGCGCTGGATCGAGCAATCGCGCTCGAACAGATGCACCAGCCCGCCATGGGAGTCGCCCAGCAACTGTACCTCGACATGCCGGGCCCGGCGGACGAGTTTTTCCAAATAGACTTCATCATTGCCGAAAGCCGCCTTGGCTTCACGCCGCGCCGCCTGCACGGAGTCCAACAGCGTGTCCTCAGCCTCAATCGGCCGCATTCCGCGCCCGCCCCCGCCCCAAGAAGCTTTAAGCATCACCGGGTAGCCGATCTCGGTAGCTAGGCGCTTTATCTCAGCGGCATCATCCGGCAGCGGGTCGGTTGCCGGCATGACCGGCACGCCGACCGAAACCGCGAGGTTGCGCGCCGAGACCTTGTTGCCCAACGCTCGCATCGTCTCCGACGAGGGACCGATGAACACGATCCCCGCCTCGCGGCAGGCATCGGCGAAATCCGGATTTTCAGAAAGGAAGCCATAGCCGGGATGAATCGCGTCCGCCCCAGCGGATTTAGCAACCCGGATTACCTCCTCGATTGAGAGATACGCTTCGATCGGCCCTTTGCCGCGTCCGATCAAGTACGCCTCATCGGCCTTGAAGCGGTGCAGCGCGAGCTTGTCTTGCTCAGGATAGATGGCGATGGTCTGAATGCCCAGCTCCGCCGCCGCGCGGAAGACGCGGATGGCGATTTCAGAGCGGTTGGCCACCAGCAGGCGCTTGAAGCGTTTCACGAATCCATCTCTCCTTCTAGCCAGGGCCGCCCGCACGGTGTCCTTTTGATTTACCGTTATTCATCCATGCCCGGCAATGCCTGCCTTGAGACAGGCTGGCACCGGACCCACAATTTTTCCATGGCCCAAAACCCTGCCACCAGCCATCCCACCCCGCCTTTCCCCACCCAGAGCCAATCGCCGCCGGGAACGACCGCGCAGCTCGACCCCAGGCCCGACCATGGCGAGGCCAGCTGCAAGGGCAGCGGCAGGCTATCGGGCAAAACTGCGCTCATTACGGGGCGGATTTAACACATCCTCGATCAACGAGGATAATCCCCGCCCTGCTTTGCTCGCCTACGCCACCACCAAGGGCGCCATCGCGAATTTCACCGCCGGGCTGGCCCAGTCCGTCGCCAGGCGGGGCATTCGCGTTAATGCAGTCGCGCCCGGCCCGGTGTGGACGCCCCTCATCCCCTCCACGATGAAGTGTGTTGAGGGATTTCGGCAAAAACACGCCGCTGGGCCGCGCGGCGCAACCGGCGGAACTGGCGCCTGCCTATGTTCTGCTCGCCTCCGATGAGGCAAGCTACATGACCGAACGCTGATCCCCGCGACCGGCGACCGCCCGATTTTATAGCCAGGGCGGCAATCTCAGGTTTTCCTACCGCGCCCGCACTAAAACCTTGACTTTAGGTTAACGGATATCCAGTTTCGCGCTTGGCCGAGACTTGGGACTGGAGATGCGCTTGGTGGAGCTTCCTGTACATGAGGGAATTTCGATCGCTCGCGATGTCACGCAGCATGAGCGGCGCTCGAATGTCGATTTATTGCAGGACCGCGCCCTGCTGCTGCGGGAGATAAACCTCGCCAGGCAGGAACAACTACAGGAACAACAAGCCCTCCTGGTCGTTATCAACATCGCGGACACCACCAGATACGACGAGATCATCAGCATTTTCGGCTACCGGCTGGCGGATGATCTGCTGGACATCCGGCTGGGCGATCTTGAATTCATCACGGCCCGGCAACCTGCCTTCCGGGTAGGTTATTGGAGTGTCGCGCTCATTTTCCGGGCGCGGACGCCCTATGAATTTCAATCCGAGCTGAAGCATTTGATGGAGGTGTTGGAAAAACCGGTCATCTGCCGCGGTATCCCCGTCAGCATAAAAGCAGGCGTGGGCGTGTGCGACCTGAAGCACGGCCTGGGTGCGGCGGAGGATTTGTTGCAGGCGACCTATGTGGCCGGGCAGGCTGGCGCCGGCTCATCCTCTGGCTGGAAAGAATGCAATTACGAGCAGGAGGCAGACCATCGCCGCGCCTTTGCGCTGATCGCCGATGCTGCCAACTCACTCGCCACGCCACATGAATTTTCGCTGCGCTACCAAGCCCGCATCGACCTTAAAACCGGACGCTCCAATGCGGTCGAGGCTTTCCTGCGCTGGCGTCACCCGACGCTCGGCATGGTTACCCCGGATGAGTTCATCCCGCTGATCGAGATGACGGGGCTGATCCGGCAGCTCACATTCTGGGTTCTCACAAGCGCCATCGCGCAGGCGGCAAGCTGGCACGCTCTGGGCCGAAGCCTGAAGATATGCGTTAAAATTTCGCCGAAAAATCTCGAGGAGGAGGATTTTGCGAGCCGCCTTGGCGCATTGCTGGCGACGCATCGCCTGGCGCCTGAATTTCTCGAACTGGAATTTTCCGAACGGCACAGTTTCATAGACTTCGAAACAGGCCGCAAACGGCTGCTCGAACTGCGCGACCTTGGGGTAAACATTTCCATCGACGATTTCGGCACCGGCGGAAACAGCTTCGCGGCACTGGAAAATTTTCCCGCAAATGCGCTCAAGATCGACCGCCACCTCATCCGCTCCGTGACCGATAACGCGCGCCAGCAGGCGATCGTGAAATCCATCATCCGCATGGCGCACGAGCTGAACATGTATGTCGTGGCGGAAGGCGTGGAGACGAAAGCAATTCTGGAAATGCTACTCGCCTGGCGTTGCGACTACGCGGAGGGCTGGCTGATCAACCGCCCAATGCCCGCAGATGCGTTCATCGAATGGTTCAGTCACAGGTTCTGAGCTCATCCTCGATGGGGATTAAGCAGTCAATCATCCTCTGGCGAGGGGCGAATCCAGCTTTGATCCAGAAACCCTCGTAAGATTTGGGCGCGTTCGCGGGCTTCTGCCTCGGCGGCTTCCCATTGCTCGCTCTTTGACTTCTGCCCGGTTTCGCCGGCCATTTTGCTAAAGCGGCGGCATAGCGCGATGCGCTCGACCATCGTTCGGAACCCAATTTCCAGCGTGCGTTCCATTTGCTGGAACTGGCCCGCATCCATATCAGCCGCGGAGAATGAATGCCCGATATGGCAATTATAATACGGCATCGTACCGACATTGGTTTCCTTCAGCGCGCCGCCGCAATCGGGGCACACCAGAAGCTCCGGGGGCTTTAATGAATATTCGCTGGACATAGCTTTATCCTTGGCCGGCTTCATGGGGTGATTCAGCGATAATCCAACCGGCACTTTGGGTAATATCCTACCCAATAACTGCGGCAAAAGCGCCGCGATGGCGGCGGCTGGCAGGCAATGGTCGATCGCGACATGCCGCAGAGCGGACCTTGGCATACTGGAGGCAAGAGCTTCCTTCGGGTCCTGGACGATCGTGGTGCCCCCACGGCGTTTGATCTCCGCCAGCCCCACCGTGCCATCGCCTAGGCCGCCGGAAAGGACAACCCCGATAAGCCTGGAGCCATAAGCGTGTGCCGCGGAGCTGAACATCGGGTCGATCGCGGGGCGCGTCAGGTTTTCACGCGGCCCGCGCGATAGTTTGATATGCCCGGCTTCGATCAACAGATGCATATCCGGCGGTGCGACGTAGATATGCCGGGATTGTATCCGTTCGCCATTTTCCGGATGGCTGGCAGGCAGCGCCCGGCAGTAATTCAAAACCTCCGGCAGAATACTCCTATGCGGACCGATATGGACGGTAACGAAAATCGTCACGGCCAAATCGCCAGGCAAGTCGCATATCAGCGTTTTCAGCGGTTCCAGCCCGCCGGACGATGCCCCGATGACGACGATATTTTGCATCAGGCTCCCGGTCCGGCCGGGCTTAAAAGCTTGTTTACGGTCCGCTCTAATTCGCCAACGGCATATGGTTTCCTTAATGTAGGGCTATCGCGATAATCCGCCTTTAAGCCGCCAACGCCATACCCGGTCGCAAAAGCGAATCGGATGCCTCGCGCACGGAGTGCTTCGGCTACCGGATAAATTGGATCGCCAGCTACGTTGACATCAAGAATTGCCGCGTCGATTGCCTCCGACGCGGCAATCGGGACCGCTGCCGCAACGCGAGAGGCCGTAATCGTCCGGAGGCCAAGGTCGGCCAGCTGGTCTTCCAGCAGCATCGCCAGCATCATATCGTCTTCCACGATCAAGATGCACGCCGCGACGGCTTCCGCTTGCGGGCCGCTCATAGCGGAGCCTCGGGCGAACGCAGCGGCGCATCGATCATGCAACGCAAACCATCAGGTTCATATGCAATCTGCACCGTGCCATCCAGTTCATAAGCCAGACCATCGGTAATCAAACGGCTTCCGAAGCCTCGCCGGGCCGGTTTGGTCACAACAGGCCCGCCCATTTCAATCCAGGATATTCGCAGGCGGCTGATGCCGTCGATCAAACGATTTTCCCACTTTATTTCAAGGTGCCCATCCGGCACCGATAACGCGCCATATTTCACCGCATTGGTCGCCAGTTCATGAAACGCCATCCCTAGAGCCAGCGCCATTTTGGCGTCAATCTGGATATCCGAACCCATGATATTCCATGGATTATGGCCGCCGCCTTGGTAGGGCCGCAACTCCGCCTCCAGCACATCACGCAAGCTGGCACGGTGCCACTTTCCATCGGTCAGCAAATCATGCGTACCTGAAAGCGCCATCAGCCTTGCCAAAAACACGTCTTTAAATTCACTCAAGGTCGTGGCGTTCCGCACGGTCTGCACCGCCATGGATTGCACCGTAGCAAGCGCATTTTTCACCCGATGGCTGAGTTCATGCAACAGCAGATCGCGATGGATTTCGGTTTGCGTCCACTCCGAAATATCCTTGGCAGTCACAGCCATTGCGGTTGTGTTACGGTCCGCGTCCAAAATCGGCACGACCGTCAGCTCGATTTGGACATTTGCGCCAGTTTGATGGCGGCAGATTGTATCAATAGGTCCAGCGGCGATCGCACTTTGTGCCTGAAGGATTAACTGGTTTTGTTCATCCTTTCGGTCGGGGGCTGCCAGCATGGCAATTGACTTGCCAATCATGTCTTGGGCGGAATAGCCGAACAGCCGCTCAGAGGTCGGGTTCCAGGAACGGATCATACCGTCGAGCGTGACCCCGATCAGCGCATCGCCGGAGAACTCGACGATGGCGGCGTGCTCTCGCAGGGTTTCCTCCATTTTCTTGCGGCCGGTGATATCGACAAAGGTGATGACAACGCCATCAACGACGTGATCGACCGTGTCATAAGGCATGATCCGCATGATGTAGGCGATGCCGGATGTGGCAACTTGCACCTCGCGTTCAATCACGGTTCGCGTGAGCAACACGTCGTTCACGTCTCGCCCTAGATTGTCATAAGCAAGCCGGTTCACGATGTCAGTCAGCGGGCGGGAACGATCCGCTTCGCGCAAGTGGAAAAGATCCTTCATCGCCGGCGTGAAGCCTTTGATCCGCAGCTTGTTGTCTAGAAAAATCGTGGCGATCTGGGTACTTTCCAGCAGGTTCTGCATGTCGTTGTTCAGGTTTGTGAGCTGGTCGTTCTTGCTCGTCAGCTCTGCATTGATGGTTTGCAACTCTTCATTGATGGATTGCATCTCCTCCTTGGCGGTCTCAAGCTCCTCGTTGGACGATTGTAATTCCTCGTTGACCGATTGATATTCCTCGGCAATCGATTTGACCTCCTGCGCGGCAGCTTCCTCTGAATCGATGGCAACCTGAAGCCTGGCACGGGTTGCCAGCAAATCCGATTCGAGGGCCTGCAATGTGGTATGACCGGTTGTGGTCCCGCCTTCGTTGCTAAATTGCCTGTCCATGCGGCCAAGGTCACGGAACGCAACAACGCATAGCGTCTCATTAGCCTCGGCGACCGGTTCGGCAATCACCGTTACCCGGTGCGGCTCGCCGTCGATTTCAATCGGCACATTTTCCTGCACCACGGCCTGCTTTGATGCGAAGAGTTTTTGCACCGCGGCGCGCACTGTCGGCCGCAGCGACTTACGCAGAATGGCAAATAGATTGAGGCTGGCGATACCGTCTGTCGGTTCGAGGTATCGGCCGGTTTCACCGCCGGAAAATCGCAAAATCTCGAAATGCTCGTTGATTAAAACATAAACCGGAGAATGTTTTTCCAGCGCGAGGCGGATGTTTCTCACGAGCCGATCTTCGCCCGATGGAGCGCTCCGGGATGCTGCGAGCGGCTGCGGCGGACGCGAGGCATCGGGGGTAACTGGGTAGCCGCACTGGCATACTGGTTTCGTGCCGCTGGTAGATCCGATGTTTGGCGTCGAGTGAATTGAATTGGCCGCCGTTGCGGGTCACGCCTTCCGACGGACCAAGAAACAATATGCCGTCCGGTCGCAGCGCGTAGTGGAAGGCGCGGATGACGACTTCCTGTACCTCGCCGTTCAGATAAATCAGGATATTACGGCAGGAAATCAAATCGAGTTTCGAGAACGGCGGGTCTTTGACCAGACTATGGATCGAGAACACGCATATCTCGCGGATCTCTTTGACCACGCAACAGCTATCTGTGTCATCGGCGAACCAGCGTGCGATCCGCTCCGGTGACAGGCCAAGCATTGTTTTTGAGTAGCGCCCGGCACGCGCGGTTGCCACCGCGGTTTCATCAATATCGGTGCCGAAAATTTGCACTTTTGCGGTGATGCCGGCGCGGTCCAGCATCTCTCGTAACAAAATTGCAATGGAATAAACCTCTTCGCCGGTCGAGCAGCCGGGAACCCAGATTCTGATTGAATCGCCATTGCCCTTATCCTTCAGAATTAAAGGCAGGCCAATAACCTGCAACGCCGTGAAAGCCTCCGGGTCGCGGAAAAACTGGGTGACACCGATCAACATGTCGGCGAAGAGCGAATCTAGCTGAGCCGGGTCGCGGCGCAGCCGCTCGATAAACGCGGACATGGTGTCGATTTCCAGAACCTGCATCCGGCGCTGGATACGGCGGATAATGGTATTGGTCTTGTAGCGCGAAAAATCATGGCCTAGCCGGGCCCTGAGCAAACCGGTGATGGTCACAAGATGATCCGGGGCGTCAAGCCGAAGCCCATCAGCACTTTTCCGGCTGGCGACATCGTTGAGATGGCGGTAATACTGGAGGAGTTTCGCCGGCATTTCTTCCGCGTGCAGGACAAAATCGACCAGCCCTGTCGCGGCGGCGCTCTCCGGCATGCCACTCATGGCAACGTGGTCATACTCGGACTGCGCCATCGCAAGGCCGCCATGCTCTTTGATAGCACTGACCCCCATCGTGCCATCGCTGCCCGTACCGGACAGCACAATGCATACGGCGTTTTCACCTTGATCTTCAGCCAAGGAAGAAAAAAAACTATTGATCGGCCATCGGTCAGACCGTGGCGGAGCCGGGCGCTCCACACGAAGAATGCCGGATTTTATCGTCAGTGTCGCATTAGGTGGAATGATCGTCACAGTGTTGGCGGCGACGCGCACGCCATTTTCGGCTTCCGCCACAGGCATGGCGGTGTGCCGGGCGATGATCTCGACCAGAAGGCTTTTAAGGTTTGGGTCGAGGTGCTGGACCAGCACGAACGCCATCCCGCTATCGGCCGGCATTTTGGAAAAAAACATCTTGAACGCGGTGAGTCCCCCCGCCGAGGCGCCAATAGCGACAATCAGAGGCGGCCGCTGTGGCGAAAATTCTGCGGTGGCGGACATCACACCTCTGCTTTTGGAATTAAACGAGCGGCTCTTCTGCCTATGCGTCGCCGGTCCTTTTGGACTTTTCGGCTATCATTTACCTCCGCCATAATGATCCTATCGTCAAACAGAATAGCCACGTGATTGTAGCTTTGGTGAGTTGCGGGCTCCAGCTACTCACATATCCGTGATTGAGGATAGCCGATAGGTTGCGCGGATTTGAGACGTGCGTCTTACGATTGAATTACAACGAGGCCCTTGAGTTTTTCAATCCATAGGCCATCTCTGTACCATCCAACCAGATGGGAAGTTTAAGGTGCCAGGTAATATTCACGATCTTCGACCGAAAACGCCCGACAGCGAAAAGATCACGGTCAATTTGGGTTTCGTCGATCTCGGGCGGGTCGATCTCATGGTCCGCGACGGCTTCTACGCCAATCGGGCTGACTTCATACGCACAGCCGTCCGCAACCAGCTCGAAAGGCAGGACGACGCCGTTCGCCAGTCCGTAGCGCGCAGACAGCTTAAGCTTGGGCTCACATACTATTCACGGCAGGAGCTGGAGACAGCGCGCGATGCAGGGGCGCCGCTCCACATTCAGGTTCTGGGCCTCGCGAGTATCGCCAGCGATGTCACGCCCGAACTCGCTTGTGCCGCCATCGCCTCCGTGCAGGTTCTCGGCGCCTTCCAGGCCAGCCCGGCCGTAAAGGCGGCGCTGGCTCGACGCATCCTTTAAGCATTTTAACGCTCCGCCCGAAGTTTTTCTGAAAGATCATCATCATGAATGCGTTCCCGAAAATCGACATGGGCGACGTGACCCGCCTCACCCGGGCCGGCAAGCTCAGCGAGGCGATGGCGCTGCTGCAAAGCCGCATCGCTCAAACTATTCCTGGACGGGGTAGGTCCGGCCGGGATGAACAGACCGAGCGCCCGCCTGCGGCCATCGACATGGTGGCTCCATTGGTTGCGGGAGGCGCCTGGACGGCTCCAGGTCAAACCAGAGAGGGGGTTTCCGTGCCGGTTGGCGCACGGTTTGAGGAACGGAATTTCTCGAACAACGTGGGAAGCCGGACCTACAAGATTTACGTGCCCAGCGGCTACACGGGCCAGGCGCTCCCCCTCGTGGTTATGCTGCACGGCTGCACCCAGAACCCGGACGACTTCGCCGCCGGAACGCGGATGAACGCGCTGGCCGAGGAGCAGAATTTTCTGGTCGCCTATCCGCGCCAGCCTCAGTCGGCCAACATGCAAAAGTGCTGGAACTGGTTCAACACCAAAGATCAGCAGCGCGAGGGCGGCGAGGCGTCACTCATCGCGGGCATCGCCCGGCAGACCATCGAGGAATTCTCGGCCGATTTAACCCGGGTGTATGTGGCGGGCCTCTCGGCGGGCGGTGCTGCGGCGGCGATCATGGCGTCGGCCTATCCCGACCTGTTTGCGGCGGTTGGTGTCCATTCAGGACTCGCCTGCGGCGCGGCGACCGACATGCCTTCCGCCTTCGCCGCGATGAGCGGAGGCGGAGCGACGCGGCGGAGGAGCGGCGGACCGGCGGTCCGAACCATCGTCTTCCATGGCGATGCCGACCGGACGGTCAATCCGGTTAATAGCGAGCACGTTATCACCCAGGCGATGCCGGGAGCGGCATTGACTAAGGCCGTCACCCGTGGCGAAACGCCAGGCGGGATGGCCTATACGCACACAGTCCAGCGCAACGACGCTGGTGTGGAGGTGCTTGAGCAGTGGGTGCTGCACGGCGCGGGCCATGCTTGGTCCGGCGGCAGCGCGAGCGGCTCCTACACGGATCCGCGCGGCCCGGACGCCAGCCGGGAGATGGTTCGCTTCTTCCTGGCACATGCGAACGAGGGGAGAAATCTGGAAGAGCGTAGCTAACCGCGCCGAGAGCAATTTAGGGTGCGATCCATCTGAGTTGAAGCAGAATTGCTTCCACTCAGATGGTGAATCGTCCCCTCAAATATTGGTAGGGTCAACCTTAGACTTGATAGCAGACACCCTTAAGCCTGTCTTATATCCGGATGACTTTATTTTGAATCGCTTTACGATTCCAAATGAAGTCTGAATCCGGCTCTACATATATGACAGAGGGCGATTCAGACTTTCGCCTCTAGCTCGACGCGCTTCTGCCGTAGCCGCAGCCTCGATGATGGCATGGCCGGAGTTACGGACGTGCATCCGCATTGCGCGCTCAGCCGCTGCCTCATCGCTTGCCAGGATCGCGGCTACAATCTGCTCGTGTTCCGAGGCGGAAACGCGCGCGTAGGAAGGCTCCATGAAGGCATAGTACTGCCAGCGGTATAGCGGAAATGTTAGTTGACGCACCTGCTCCTGCAAGCGTGCATTGCCTGCGATTTGATAGATCAGCTCCTGAAAGTCACGATCGATCGCTCGAGAACGAACTCGACCACCGCTGATAAGATCCCCAATTTTGACCTTGACAATGTCGCAGCCGCGCAGCTTGCTGTCGATTGCCAGATCAAACATTGTCCGGTCGCGTAATCGAAGCTCGTTACTCAGCCAAAACCTAATGGCCCAGACCTGCTGGAGTTTCAACGCCCGTTTGGCACCAACTATCCGGCCCGCGTTCCATGGACGCCGATCTTTGACGCCCGGATCATACACTGAATGTCCCATTTCACTCTCCTCCTGCCTACATCGGCCAGGTAAAGAAGAAAGTAGGCTAAGCTCGACCTGGGGAGGGGCCGGGGGAGGACGGTCCGCTTCAGGAGCAGCCCGATAAAGCAGACGTCAATATGACTTCTCGTGATCTAGCCGACGAGCGCGCAATTTTTACGAATACTGTCAGCCAGTAGGCTTTGACGCTGTTCGGAAAAACGGTACAGTAGTGCATCGTTGACAGGGAGCGCCTCGTGCAATCGGCAGTTTCACACCGGCTTTTTCCCGGCTGGTTTTTTGTGCTCTTTTTCCTCGCCCTTGTGGCGGGGTGGTTCCAGCCTGCCAGCGCGGACCAATCCAACGTGCCGTTTGAACTTCTTCATGTGATGGTGCAGCCAAACGCCGCTTCGCCAACCGCTTGCCTGCGTTTCACGCAGGTACTCTCCACTTCCTCAGCGATCCATTACGGTGATTACATCGGCCTGTCCCCCGCGGCTAAGCCTTCCGTCACGGTCACCGGATCGGAACTCTGTCTGGGCGGCCTAAACTATACGACGAAGTACAAGCTCACCTTGCGACAGGGCCTGCCATCCGCCACCGGCGCGAAGCTGGCCGCGGCCCAGACGCTTACCCTTGCCTTGACCGACCATCCCGCCCTCGTCGCCATTTCGGGCGCCGGCTTTATCCTCTCGCGTGGCACCACAAACGGCCTCACCATCCAGACAATCAACGTCACCAAATTACGGATCCATGTATTGCGGATGAGCGACAAGCTGCTGCCGGCACAGCTTTCAAACACCGAGGGATGGGGCTTCGGCAACATCCAGCTCTATATACAAACCATCGGCGTTTTTCAGTTGCATGACTGGCTGCAGAGCAGCATAAGCGTAGTGTGGAAGGGCACCATGGACGTGCCGGAGGACCACAACCGCACCGTTTCCACGGCTTTCCCCATAGCCAGTATTGTGCCGCCGGGGCGCCACGGGCTTTATCTGGTCGTGGCCGAGGATGCCTCCCACGCACTGCCGGAGAAGGTGTTCACCAGCAGCGCCCTTCCCGAAATCTCCGAGTTCGAGATCACGCCCGCAGCGCATTGGGTGATTACCACCGACATCGCGCTCACCTCCATGGCCGGCAGCGACGGGCTGCATGTCTTCGCCCGTTCGCTCGCCACCGCGAAACCTCTGCCCGGCGTGAAAATCCGCTTGATCGCGACCGGCATGGATACGCTGGGCGAACAAATTACCAACGCCACCGGCGCCGTGCTGTTTCCTCCCGCTTTGCTCGCTGGCAGCCGCGCCGAGGCACCGGCCACATTGGAAGCCTATGGTGATGGCGGCAATTTTGCCTTTCAGGATATTACACGTCCTGCCTTCGACCTTTCCGACCGCGGCGTTTCCGGCCGGGCTGCACCCCAGGATTTTCAGGCGTTTTTGTACACCGAGCGCGGTATCTACCGCCCTGGTGAGACGGCCAATCTCACCGCCCTGCTGCGCGACCGCGTCGGCAACGCCGTTACCGGCCAGCCGCTGAAACTGATCCTGCGCCGCCCTGATGGTGTGGCCGAACGCAGCTTCTCGCTGCCTGCCGCGGCGGCGGGCGGGTTTATGCAGCCGGTAAAACTCTCGGCCACGGCCGCCCGAGGCGAATGGACTCTGGAAGCGTATGTCGATCCGACAGCGGCGCCGATCGGCCAGATGCAGATCGATGTGGAGGATTTTGTCCCGCAAGAACTTGAGGTGACGCTGACCTCGATGCAAAAATTTCTGTCGCCGTCACAGCCGCTCGCCGCCGCGCTCGACGGCAATTTTCTTTACGGTGCGCCAGCCGCCGGACTGCATACCGGCGGCGATCTGGCTGTGGTGCGCGATGATGCGCCAGTGCTGGGTGCTGGGTGCTACCAGTTCGGCCTTGTCGATGACACGGTGACCGATATCGACAACCAGCTTACTCTGGCTGACGCAGACGCCAAGGGTCATGTTGACATCTCCGAGCCTTTACCTGCGCTACCGGATACCACGGCGCCGCTGAAGGCCGTCCTCACCGCCGGGGTTTACGAGCCCAGCGGGCGTTACGTAAGGACGAAGATTACTATCCCGATCCGCTATCAGGCTTTGCTGCTCGGCATCAAGCCGCTTTTCGCGGATGGTCAGGTGCAGGATGGAGACCCGGCGCGGTTTGACATTCAGGCATTTGATGATGCCGGCAAAAGCATTGCCGTCAAAGGGCTGAATTGGACCCTGGTGCAGGAAGAGCCGGTGTTCGACTGGTTTCAGGATAATGGCTCACGCTGGATCTGGCATTTCCACACGGAAGACCAACAGCTCGCCTCCGGCACCCTAGACCTTTTACCCGGCGGCAAACTGAATTTCGTACCTACCGGTTTTGGCCGATTCGATTGGGGCACCTACCGGCTCATCGTCTCCGCCCCGGCTTCGGGCGCCGCGAGCAGTGTACGGTTCAATATCGGCTGGACCACGGCGGGTGGGTCCGCCAGCACGCCGGACAAGGCCGAGGTAGCGGTGGACAAGCCGTTGCTGAATCCAGGGCAGACGGCGCATCTGCGTATCAGGGGACCATTCGCCGGCAAGGCTCAAATCGTCATCGCCACTGACCGCATTTTCTCCGTGCAGACAGTGGATGTGCCTAAGGCCGGCATCACCGTGCCCATCAAGGTCAGCGCAAATTGGGGGGCAGGCGCCTATGCGGTGGTCACAATGGTTCGGCCGCTCGGCGATGGCGGCCCGCTGAACCCGGTGCGGGCCATGGGCCTGGCTTGGATCGGCATTGACCCGGCACGACACAAACTCGCGGTAACGGTCGAGGCGCCAGCGAAAATCATGCCGCGCCAGACCATCATTGTGCCAGTGAAAATCGCCGGCGTGGCGCCGGGCGGGGCCGCTTTTGTCACCTTGTCGGCTGTCGATGAGGGCATATTGCAGCTCACCAGCTTCACAACCCCCGACCCGCTCGATTATTTCTACGGCAAGCTCGCTTTGGCCGAGGATATTCGCGACGATTATGGCAACTTGCTGGACGGCAGCGCCGATGCTGGCGCGATCCAGCAAGGCGGCGATGCAGGTGGGCTCGGCGGCCCCGGTCTGCCGGTGGAGAGCACGAAAGTGATCTCGCTGTTTTCCGGCCGGGTGCGGGTTGGGATGGATGGCATGGCGCGTATTCCGGTGCGGGTGCCGGATTTTGAGGGGCAGCTGCGCCTGATGGCCGTGGCCTACGACAACACCCAGCTTGGCAGTGCTGATGCAGCGACGATCGTGCGCGACCCGGTGATTGCCGATGTCGCGCTGCCGCGCTTCCTTGCCCCCGGCGACACGGCGCAGCTTGCTGTGTCTCTTCATAATACCGATGGCCCAGCGGGGGACTACCATCTTTCTTTGACCACTACCGGCCCGGCCAGCCTCCACGTCGCGCATAAGCTCGACTACACCCTGGCCGCCGGGCAGCGTCTGCAGGATGCGGTGACCATCCGCGCCCGCGCCGTCGGCATCGTCAATATCGCCGCGGTGCTGACCGGGCCAAAGGGCTACCGGGTAGCGCGTAACTGGCAAATCGCAGTCCGCTCGCCGCATTACCCATTGGTCCAGCAGATAGTGGCCGAACAGCCGGTAGGCACCGATTACAAGCCCGACGCGACGCTGCCCGCGCAATTTCTGCCCGGCAGTCTGAGCGTCAGCATCTCCTATGCCGGTTTTGCAGGCATCGATGTGCCGAGCCTGCTGCAATCGCTGTGGCTCTACCCCTATGGGTGCACGGAGCAGATGATCTCCACGGCCTTCCCGCTGCTCTACTACAACCACCCGCCGTTGCTGGGCAGCGTCGGCCAGCAGGATGAGGATTTTCAGGATACCTCTATGGCTGGCGTCCATGCCCGTGTGCAGAAGGCCATCGATACGATTCTTGACCGTCAGGATCAGGGTGGCGTTTTCGGGCTATGGAGCGTGGGCGATGGCGCGGCTTCGCCTTGGCTAAACGTCTACGCAATGGATTTTCTTAACCATGCCAAAGCGATGGGATATGACGTGCCGGACGGCGCGGTTTCCCGCGGATATGCCAATTTGCATGATATCGTCGAAAAGATCGAAAGCGGTTTGAGCAATACAAGTAATCGCGTTGACTCAACCAACGCCCCTTCCACCGAAGCCTATGCGGAATATCTGCTTACCCAGGCTGGGCAGGGCGATGTCAGCATTGTGCGCCGTCTGTATAATGGCGCTACCCTAGCCAACGATACCGAAACCACCGGAGTAGGGGTTCCGCTGAGGTTGATCTATTGGGAACCCAATCCGACAAATGAAAATACGCTAGTACCGCCGCTGGCCATGGCACAGATCAGCGCCGGCCTGGCATTGATGGGCGACAAGGATGGCGCCGCCGGCGCCATGCAGCTCGCCATCGCAAATATCGGCGTGACGAATTATCCGGATTGGTGGTTTGACGGCGAATATTACACGACGGCGCGCGACATTGCCGGAATGATCGCAATCGCCGGACAAGAAGGCGATGCCTCGCTAGCCGGAACGTTGCTGCAGAAACTCAACGATCTGCATCTGCGGCCGAATAGCCTGAGCACCCAGGACAAAGCCTGGTTGCTGGCCGCAGCGGCGGCGCTGAACAATAAGAGCGTTTCCGCCAATCTCACGGTCAACGGCAAATCCGGGAAAAATCTGCCGCTGCCGGCTGTATTCTCTCCCGCGGCCGCTAATCTCGCCGCCGGGTACACCATCCGTAATGACGGGCCGCATGAACTATGGCGCACCGTAACCCTCTCCGGTGCACCAGAGACGGCGCCTGCCGCCATTTCCAACGGATTTACATTGACCAAGCACTATTACAATCTCGACGGCACGACGCTTGATCCCAGCAAGCTGCGGCAGAATGACCGCTTCATCGTCTTCCTCACGGGGAATGTGACCGATACTGAAGACCATCGCGCCGTGCTGGTGGACATGCTGCCCGCGGGCTGGGAAATTGAAGCGCCAATCCGCGATGAAAGTACGAACGACACGTTCTTGGGCGCGCTTTCCAAAACGCGGGTGATGGAGGCGCGGGACGATCGTTTCGTCGCCGCCTTCGATCTGGGCGGAAATTGGGACTCGTTTTTCCAGATCGAGAATGACAGAAACAGCGATAACACACAGGCGCTCGACTCTGACCAGTTCGCGGTGGCGTATCTGGTGCGGGTGGTGACACCGGGAAACTTTATTCTGCCTGAGGCGGTGGTAAGTGATATGTACCGGCCGGCGGAAATGGCGCGCACGGCCGCCGCAACAACCTTGGTGACGCCACGCTGAGGCGCCGCACCGCCCTGGCACTGGCGGCGCCGTTGTTGATTCTGGCCGCTGCCGTTTTGGCTGACCGTGTTTTTCCGCTCGATCTCTCGCGCCTAAACCGGCTTTCGCTCGAGGTACAAGCGGCGGACGGCACTACGCTGGATGTTCTGCCAACATCGGATGGCTTTTTGCGCCTGCCCGCCACCGCCGCCGATGTCAGCCCGAATTTTCTCGCGCTACTGCTGCGCGCGGAGGATAAACGTTTCTGGATCGATCCTGGCATCGACCCGCTGGCCATGCTGCGGGCGGTGGGCCAGCTCATCCGTACCGGCCACGTCGTCTCCGGCGGTTCCACGCTAACCATGCAGGTGGCCCGGCTGCTGGTGCCGCACCGGCATAATTTCGCCGGGAAGCTCTACGACATGGCGCGCGCGGTACAGCTCACCGCGCATTTTTCCAAGTCGCAAATTCTTGCCATGTATCTGACCCTCGCGCCCTACGGCGGCAATATCGAAGGCGTGCGCGCAGCCTCGTTGGCCTATTTTCAGAAGCCGCCCACGGCCCTCACCAATACGTAGGCAGCGCTTCTGGTGGCGTTGCCGCGTAGCCCTGAGCGTTTGAGGCCGGACCGGCATCCGGCAGCGGCTCTACAGGGCATAAGGCGCGTGCTGGCGGAAAATCGACTAAACACGGATTTCGTGCCCAGCGATTTTGGCCCCCTTATGCGCCATGCTATGCCGATACTAGCCCCGCATCTGGCCTGGAGGCTGCATGGCGCAGGTGACCGCGGCATCGTCCGCACCACGCTGGATGCCGGGCTACAGCAGAACGCCAGCGCGCTGCTGGCCCGGGCTCTACCATGGATGCCCGAAAAAGAAGCATTGGCGGCATTGGTAGTCAATAATCGCAGCCGTGCAGTGCTGGCCTATATCGGCAATACGGATGGCGACGTGGACATGGTGCGCGCTGTGCGCTCGCCCGGCTCAACGCTCAAGCCCTTCTTATACGGGCTGGCGTTTGACGACACAGTGATTGTGCCAAACACCATGATTCAGGATGCTCCGATCGACGCCGGCGGCTATGCCCCTCACGATTTCGACGGCGACTATCTAGGCATGATCACCGCCACAGAGGCTCTACAGCAATCCTTAAACCTTCCCGCAGTACAGCTACTGCGTGTAGAAGGACCAGCGCGCTTCGTCGCTACACTGCGCGCCGCAGGGGCTCGGTTAACGCTGCCGGACAATGCACCGCCCGGCTTACCCGTTATTCTTGGCGGGGTCGGGATCAGCCTGAACGATCTCACGATGCTTTATGTTGGGCTGGCCGATGGCGGGCAGGCCGCCTCGCTGCATCTGCTCGCAGGTGCTCCGGCAACCCAGGCGGTACCGGAGATGAGCCGGACAGCTGCGGCAGAAATCGGCGCCATCCTGCGTGGCGCACCATTGCCTTCGGGAATTGCGGCCGATGCAGCGCATGAGATCGCTTATAAGACGGGCACGTCCTACGGCTTCCGCGATGCATGGGCAGCCGGGTTCTCCGCCGATTATACAGTCGTAGTGTGGGCCGGCCGGGTTGACGGCAGCCCTGTCCCGGGGACCTATGGCCGCATCACCGCCGCGCCTATCATGTTCCGCTTGTTTGCGTTGCTACCGCCAGACAGTCAGACGCTCCCCGCGCCACCATCGGCGCAGGCTTTGGCAACACTGGCACCCAACCTGCAAGTCTTTGGCGCTCGTTCGGTAACGCCAACCGCGCCTGATGGACCGCGAATACTATTTCCGCCGCCCGGATCGGTGCTGCAGGTCATTCAAGACGGCGCCATAGATCCGGTTTCGCTCGAGGCCGCAGGCGGGATGCCGCCCTATCGGTGGGTTATAAATGGCAGCCTGCTGCCTTCAGCTCCGATCGGTACTTCCATGACGTGGCGGCCGACGAGTCAGGGCTTCGCACACATCACGGTTCTGGACGCGCGAGACGGCGTCGCAACAGAAAATATTAAATTGCACTGAACGATCATGGCTCATCGACCGCGTCACATCATGAAGGCTCAAGCTAACCTCGAAAGACATCCTACATAGCACACCATCGCTTTTCGCAAACCTGCTAAACCTTCAATGCCCGCTTGGCATCCACTATCCGGCCCACCTTCCATGGGCGCCGTTCTCTCGCGCATGGATCGAATGTTGAATGTCCCATTTCATTCTCCGTTAAATCGGCCTTCATTGGCCGGGAAGATAGAAGAAACGAAGCGCGCCGATTTGAAAGCTCAGGGCCGAAAGTTCCTCTTCCGCTTTTGGAGACGATAAGAGCTGGACGCGGACATCTATTCACGTCTTTAATGTCCCGTTACAGTCACCCTCGTAACGCATATTGTACGGCGGCTTGATGATACTTGGCATCGATCTTGGCACCACAAATAGCCTCGCCGCCATTTGGCGGGACGGTACGGCCCAACTGATCCCCAACGCGTTGGGTGAAACGTTGACCCCCTCGGCGGTGAGCATCGATGAGTCTGGCAATGTGCTGATTGGCCGTGCCGCGCGGGAGCGGCTCGTCACTCACCCGCGGCGCAGCGCTGCCACCTTCAAGCGTGCCATGGGAACCGACAAGATTTTCGACCTCGGAGGTCAAGGTTTCCGCGCCGAAGAGCTGTCCGCGTTCGTCCTGAAATCTCTGAAGGCCGATGCCGAAGCATATCTAGGAGAAGAGGTAAGCCAGGCCATTATAACGGTGCCGGCCTTCTTCAACGACCTCCAGCGCAAGGCAACCCAGGCCGCCGGTGCCATAGCCGAACTTCAGGTCATGCGCCTGCTAACCGAACCCACAGCTGCGGCGCTAGCTTACGGCGTGCAGGAACGCGGGGCGGAAGAATCCATTTTGGTCGCCGACCTGGGCGGCGGTACATTTGATGTCTCACTGCTGCAGAGTTTTGAGGGCGTTATGGAGGTGCGCGCCACGGCGGGAGATATCTGGCTCGGCGGCGAGGATTTTGTCGATGTCATAGCCGCCGGGTTCATGCAAGAGGCTGGGCTTCCCGCCGGCCTGCCAACTAGTGGATATCTGCCCCTTCAAGCGGCAGTGCGCGACCAAGCCGAACGCGCCATGCACCGGTTGACCGACACGGACTCCTCCGAGATTGCTATCGTCCACGGGGGGCTGCCGCTCGCCTGGACATTGTCGCGGGCTCATTTCGAGGCCATGGCGGCGCCGGTACTGGCCCGCATCCGGCAGCCCATCGAGCGTGCGCTAACAGATGCTCGCATCCAGCCCGACCAGATCACCCAGGTTATACTGGTTGGTGGCGCCTCGCGCCTGCCGATGTTCCGCCGTCTCATCGCCCGGCTGCTGCGCCGAGTGCCGCATTTCGGCATCAACCCGGACGAGGTAGTGGCGCGCGGTGCGGCAGTGCGCGCGGGGATGCAAGTGCGCGCCGAGGGGCTGGATGAGTTCGTGATGACTGATGTCTGCCCCTTTACCCTGGGCGTTGAGATCAGCTCCATCATGCCGGGCGGTGGCAGGGTCGGCGGCCTATTTAGCCCGATCATCGAGCGCAACACGGTGGTGCCTGCAAGCCGCGTGCAAACCTATTCCACCATTCGAGATTTCCAAGAGCAGATCGAACTCAAAGTCTACCAGGGCGAATCCCGAATGGTGACCGAGAATCTGCAACTAGGCGCCCTCTCCGTGAACGTACCGAAACTCCCCGCCGGGAAGGCCCGCGTGGATGTGCGCTTCACTCACGATTCAAGCGGTCTTCTGGAGGTCGAAGCGGCCGTTGCGCAGTCAGGTGTGCGTCAACGCCTCATTATAGAGGGGCATCCTGGGCGCCTGTCTGCCGCGGAGATCGAAGAACACCTGGCGCGGCTAGCCGCGCTAAAGGTCAGCCCACGCGATCAAGCGGAAAATGTCGCGCTCGTCGCCCGCGCTGACCGGCTGTTTCAGCATACACTCGGCCAGGAAAGGTTGATGTTGGGCGAAATGCTCGCTCAGTTCATCGCTGCGCTAGATGCCCAGGACAAAGGTCTGATCAGCTACACACGGGAACTGCTGCGCCGCGCTCTGGACGCACGGGAAGGGCCAATACAGCTATGAGCATGACAGAAGCCGATATCTGGCAGCGTCTGGGCATTGAACCCACCCAAGATCGTGCGGTCATCCGCCGCGCCTATGCGGCGCAACTCCGCGGTATCGACCAGGACAAAGATCCGGTTTCGTTCATAATGCTGCGCGACGCGCTGACTCTGGCACTCCGCACCACGCCCGGGACAACTACGACGCCAATCAAGGCGGCGACGACGCGGGCAGCCACGGTAACCGTCGAACCCGAGGCGGGCATGCCGCCGCCCGAACTGCCGCCGGAACGCGCCGCACAAAAGGCCAAGGCTGAAGCCGCCGGGCAAACTTTTATGGCGGCGGCCCAAGCCGGCCGAACTGAGAACGCTTTCCTGGCTTACCAGGCCCTGGTCGCAACCGGAGCAATTAGCCTAGGTGCCGGTATCCACCCCGCCGCCGTGCAACTGGGCTTGCTTGCCGTACGCGACAAGAACTTGGCCATGATGCGGGTGAATGCCATCCTTCACGCGCTGGGGTTGGATGCGGTAACTCTCGACCGGCTAAAGGATCACAGAGAGATCGCGGAGATAATTATGCTGGTGACTCATCGGAGTGCGGCCGAACGTTGGCTGCAGGTCGTTGAACTTTGCGCGAACCGGAAGCTGGCTTCCTGGAACGGTATTCGGCAACGTCGTCGGATCATTACTGCCCGCTACATGCTTGGCACATGGCCGACTAAGTTTCTGGTTCGGTCGAAAGCGCTCGAAACGGAAATGAAATTTTACGATCAGTTTTCCGTTTGGGTTGAGACGCGGCTGAAGATGCCTGGACGGTTGGATAAGGCGCGGCGCGAAAAGGAGCTTTCATCGCTGCAACGGGTCCAAAGCTTGACCCAGGCAGGCTGGATCGGCGTGTACATTGGTCTTCTATGCGCGGCCGGCGCGGCATTCGGTTCGAACGCGGTTTCCTTCGTTGTATTCATAATGATCGGGATAAATTTGGCGCGCCGCTTTACTATTCAGACGAGGCGCGGATAACGTGAGATGGAAGAACAACTTGCCTGATCAAATCCATTTGACCGTCCAAGGTTAGCCTCCAGCTCGTGCTGCCCATTGATCCAAATAGCGAGACCTGGGATTCCACCCAAGAAATTCATTCTCTAATTTCTATTTCAAATTGATCGCCTCGGACTTCATCATAAAATTCAAATATCCCTAGTGTTGCTTCCTACCCCAAATGGGCAGGGCGTAACATTAGATAACGATTTTCGATCATAACTTACGAAATTCCGAAAGTCTTAACTTTTGGCAGTAATAATTCAGCATAGTCAGCGCTATACATCTTATCGAACAGGGATAGTGCTGGGACTAAGCCAGATAGTGTCGTTGTCATTATCGATATAGACTTCATGCGCTCTGAAATAGTCGACGCCAATCAAGGCATCGGCATCGGGTAAATTTATCGTTCCGGCACGCAACCAGACATGGGTGTAGATATCGTTGCCAATGGCAAGGGTCGCGAAACGCTCTCGACCGAGCATGCCGTGCAATCCGCCGATCGTGACAGTGTTTTGCATATCGCCGACAAGCTCTGGCGTGATACCAAAGACACCCAGGGCCTGTTGCTTGACAATCGATTTTGCCGCTCCGCTATCGATGATGCCCGTCATGTCGTGGCTGTTGAGCGTAAAATGTACCACCGGCGCGCCGCTGAGCGCGCTGTTAAAAGTTTGTGACGTAAAGCTTCCGGACCACGGCAAGGCGGAAGCGCATGGACCGCGTGCAAAGAGCTCGATGTCATGATGCGGAAAATCCAGGGCGATATTGAAGTTTTGCAGAAAATCCTCGCCAATAACACCCTCTATTTGGCTAGCGGCCAAAGTGCCAGGCCGTTCAAAATTCGTGACCACAAACATGGCGGAATGGAAGGTCATACCGCCGAACTGCACCTGATCGACAATAGTGGCCCCGGTCGACATGCTGCCATTGGGTCCGGATTGTTCGGATGTGATGTTCGTGTCGTAAGTGGCCCCAATTCCTTCCATAACCGCCGGAGTCAAAACGGAATATTGCTCGCCGGTATCGAGCAGCATATGCAACACCTGCCCATTAACGGTAACGAGGACGGTGGGCCTTGTGCCCGCGACAAAAGTAACCGGCAGCTTGATGCCTGCACTGGCTTGGCAGGGCTGTTCCGGATTGCTTTCGGTACAAGCCGACATAGCTAGGAGGACGGTGAGAGCGCATATGCCACGCTTCACGATTACGTTACGGAGGGCTGGATAAATCCACGACATGGGCTACTGCATAAACGAAGTTTAAACCTCTGAGCAAGCCAACGGCCCGGCCGACGGGTGACGCGGGTGTCGATAATTTCCAGAGCCGCCAGGAAAGCCGCTCCTTCGTTTCACGTCCGTTGGCGCGCAGCCTGCCTGTACTTTACCGTCCAGGGCAAAGGACTTGTCGGGTTCCTGTCGTGGCCCGACACGGGCGATGCCAGCCATAATTCATCTACCGAAACACAGGAGATGAGATATGAATGACACGATGAATAAGCCCTGCATGACCAACAAACAGGTAGCCTTCTTGGTAAGGCTCTACTGGTTAGAAGAAGGGCTTGGCTGGAGCCAGGCGACCCTAGCCGAGCTTTCCGGCTTGACGGTTCGGCCAATACAGCGCGTCGAAGCCGGGGAGCCGACCAACACGGACACCAAGCGGGCCATTGCCAGGGCAATGGATATCGACGACTTGGATGTGTTCAACAAGCCCTGGCCTTTCACTGACGAGGAGCGGCAGCGGGAATATGAGCAAGATGCCGCCCGCCAGCGCGAGGAGTTCGACAAGAACCATGTGCTGCTCGATGCCCAGAAGGTAGACGGGCGGGGTGGTGCTGGCGCAGAAAATCAGCCACTACCGCGAACAGGCCAGCGAGACGCGCTATCAACAAACACTTTTCGGAGTGCAAGCAGCCGTTGAAACCAGCTTCGCCTTTGCGTTCGATTTCACACCGACTAGCTATAGCGCTTTCCGTATTGCTTTGATCGATCCAACTGCACCCGTAGTGGAGATTTTCGGCATTGTTCGTCAGCCATACCTAGGCGATCCTGATCTTTAAAACCGACTATCTCCAAACTAAAAATTCTTCATGCGACATGAGAGCAGTCCAGAATTCTTTGATTGCTTGAACCATTCCCCTAAAATCCTTTTCCGGAACAAAATATTCATCGCTGTGTTTGGCTGCGTTTATCAAACATCGATGTTCATCGAGCACACCAATGATAGATTCTGGTACAACTGCCGAGAATTGTGTCAGGAAATACTTAACTTTTTCTATATGCGATGCCGCCCCAACCGACGAAGTGATTCCCTTCCAATCAACTTTTCCTTTTTCATTTCGAATATACTGAGCATTAAAATATGCTTTCGTGGCCTTTTCCCATTCATGATATTCGCGAAGCCATGCGCCTTGTATTAAGGTCGCTACCACCCAATTACCAACCGGCTCGCACATTAGCCCCATTAGAGGGTCGTTTTCGTAGAGCGTCATTTCGCGCTTTGATGAATCACGAACAACATCGATCGCATGATTTATCGCTGTCTCTCTGTGTCCCGCATGAACCCAAAAATAACCAGCGGAATCGATTACATCAGGATAGAATCGGCGAAGTCGCAATTTGGTTCCCTTTATTCCGAATCTTCAGGACAATATCGCATTCTCCACTCAAGAGCCTTATATGCAAGCCACTGCCCATATCCATCCATATGATACAATAAGCCGCGTATATCCGCAAGAAACAGATACCCGGTCCTCATGTAGTTGTGTTGAATGTGGGGTTGACCAGAAATTTTCTTTTCATCGCCACCATCTTTCGAGAAAACAACTATCGCATCTTCATCTGGGATTCGCATGATAGCCCAATGAGCAAGAAGATTTCGTATACTCCGACGCAACTCGATCTCATTAAATTTTTCGATTGATTCGACAGTATCTTCTCTGTCTTCACCCATTTGATTAATGGCTTTGGTCAGTGTCGGAACTAACTCGCTTGAACGAAGCTTATACCACTTCGTATTCATTCCCGGCTCAAGCAAGCCGGCACGAAAGAAGACCTCTATCGCATTTCGCAAGTTTAGCTCGATCATTCCAAACATCTGAATATATCGACCGAAGAGTTCAAAATCATCGGCAGTCGGAGTTAGCAAGGTCGAAAAATCACCGCCGTGCTCATTTTCAATTTTTTGTTGCAGCGCGAGAATTTTTTCCGTTGGAAAGAGCTTCGGAATTGCCACCAACTAAATCCTTTCCTGCCGCCCTGCACCGGCCGACTTAAGAAGCATTTCTATTTCGCTTGCTCAGACGCCTTCCTGCCCCTCCGCCGTTTTCGGGAATAAATTCGATGCCGGCGGCCTCAATAGCAGCGCAGATCGCTTCGAGGTTATTCCGCATCGGCCGGCGGCGAGCTGCCTCAAAGTCTCGAACGGTGCTCACTCCAACCCGCGCCGCATTCGCGAGATCGTCCTGAGACCAGGCGAGCAGTCCTGTAATGGCGTTAAGGACCGCGAAAACGATGGGCAGCCAAAAAGCCCAGCGATCAACCGGCCCAGTGTTCCAGATTCCGCCTACCCCTTTTGGGTCCGCTACCTGCATAATATCAATTCTGTTCCGTACGAAACATCGGCGATAACAGATTATCGGGCAGTTGGCGGGTGTGCTGTCATTACCGCTCTTAATTGTGCTTTCCACCCCTGAGAATGAACAATGCGGTCTGTGTGAAGACTGTTGCTGAGGACTTCGGCCTTTGAAAGCTTCGAACAAGATTGCCAATCATCACCGAAGACATAAAGAGCATTATCCTTCTTGATGCTCTCCAAAATCACAATGTTCCGTGATGCGAACTCGTAGGCAATATAATCTGAGAATCCCCCCGCACCTATGTAAGTTTCGTTGGGGCCATAATTGTAAATCGTTTCTTGCCTGTCTCGAATGACGACGTGTGAGCCTGCTGCATGAATAGGCAAAGTCCGGTCTAAATGTTCTATGAGGCGGTCCCAAGGGGCGCTCCCAGGAGGAAGGAATCGCCAATTCACATGCCGTACCCGTGGCGGAGGAGGCGAACTTTCCCCCTCTTCTAGAATATCGCAGCCGCCGAAGAGCTCCAAAAAGAGGTTAATAACGTGTTTGTTTGCTTCCTCGTCCGCTGTTGAGTTTGTCAGTAGGGGAGAGGCAACAAGTGGGCCACCTTGGAGCTGGCGGAAGATGAGCTCAATCGCCGGCGGAGGCACCTGCTCCCGCTGGTAGCACTCGCGATAAACGTCTCTGAAATCGGAGTGTTGATCTCCGTTCCACGTTTCCCACTGCCAATATACGGTATGTATATATCTGGATTCTTTCGGTAGGTCTCGGCGCGTTATCCACCGGCCTTCCGTATTATAACGGGATACCCTGCCAACGGCCGCGGGCAGAAAGCTGTCCCCATCTTCGAACTCCGTATGTATGCCAGCCCGAGCGAGTCGGCTTTCTGGCACTTCGGTCAAATTGCATACGATCTGAAATCTGGGGCCGGCTAAGTGACCGAGATATCTGGCCAAATTAAAGATGCGGCTCCGTTTGATCTGCATAACCGGCCCTTCGGACAATTTGTCATTTTCCGCCAGCATTAAGACGGGCGCGAAACAAAGTCTAGGAACGTCGAGTCGGGTCAACGGAAATATTTGGGTGTCCAAGGTCATATATTGGCCAAATATTGGACAAGATGTCTTTGGAGACGACATAAGTCATTGAAAACCTTGGCGTCCCGTAGGGGATTCGAACCCCTGTTACCGCCGTGAGAGGGTGGTAAATAGCGTTTTATAGCGTCCCAGAGCGTTTTTATGATTTCTTAACTCCTTGTTTTGTCGTACTATAGCGTCCCGTCTTGTACCGCTCTGCATATGCCGTATGAAGTCCGCATCAGCCGATATACCGTATGCTTTTAACGGGCAGTTTCGGCACGGCGGTAACCGACTTGCCTTAGGACGGCAACAGAACGGAGACTACAATGCCGAGGAAAGCCCGAGACGAACGCCTCGATAGCCGGACGGCCAGGCTAAAGCTGACACCCCGGCGAGAGCCATATTGGCGGGGCATTCAACAGGGCCGCTTGATCGGATATCGCCGGTTAGCGGGTGGCAAGGCCGGAACCTGGGTGGCGCAATTCTACCAAGCCGAGATGACCCCCTCGCGGCAGTTCCTTTCGCTCGGCGTGGCGGATGACCTTCTCGACGCTGACGGCTTCGTGACCTTGACCTTTAATCAGGCCCAGCAAAAGGCGGCCGATTGGTTCGGCGAACTCATGCGCGCCGATGGTCGTAAGGCTGAACCGCTCACTATAAAGGACGCGGTCGATCACTATTTGGCGGATTACGTCGGCCGCGGCGGCAAAGCATATAAGGATACCAAAATCGCCTTTGATGCTCACGTCATCCCGACGTTAGGCGAAAAACAGGTGGCTCGACTGACCACACCCGCCATTCGAGCTTGGCTCCGAGGCTTGGCTGACGCCCCTCCCCGCCTCCGCGCGAGCAAGAAGCCTAATGCAAAACCCGGCAACTTAGCCGCGAAGGCAAGTGCTCCAGACGCGATGCGCGCGCGGCGCGCGAGCGCAAACCGAATTCTGACCTATCTAAAAGCTACCCTAAACCTCGCATACCGGGAGCAGCGCGTACCGACTGACGACGCGTGGCGCCGGGTGAAGCCATTCACCCACGTTGATCAGCCACGGATACGCTTTCTTGCCGACGATGAGGCCGTCCGGCTGATCAATGCTAGCGATATTGATTTCCGGGAGTTGGTGCGGGCCGCTTTGGTAACCGGCTGCCGATACGGGGAACTGGCCGCCGCCCGTGTCGAGGATCTCCATCTGCCGGCGGGCTATCTGCATATACCGGTCACGAAGGCGCACAAGGCACGCGCCGTTACCCTAGCCAGCGAGGCGAAAGAACTGTTTTCTCGCTTGGCCACAGGCAAGGTGGCCGCAGATCGGCTCCTTGTTCGTGCCGATGGGAGCGTCTGGGGCAAGAGCTACCAGCAGCGGCCACTCACCGACGCATGCAAGAACGGTAAAATCTTACCGACTATTACGTTCCATGGGCTACGTCACACCCATGCGAGCCGCCTGGTCATGGCCGGCACCCCCATAAGCGTAATCGCCGCCCAGCTCGGGAATTCCGAGGCAATATGTGCCAAACATTATGCGCACCTGTCACCCGGCTACGTAGCTGACACCATCCGGGCGAATTTTAAGCGGTTCGAGCCGGAGAATGAGAAGTCCACGAACGTTGAGGAGATGCGCCGAGCATGATGACTTCATCGGCGGACGAATTATCCCTATGCGGCCTTAACCGTATTGTCTTCTGATTGCGTCCAATTCGATACGCGAGGAAACCCTGCGTTCGTCCTTTCGACCGGAGTCACCCGCAGCTGATGTAACTCTTCACCTTTATTCCATGCATTCCAAGCCTTTATTGCGTAGGCCGCAATATCTTCCTGTGGTAACCGCTCTCGAACGGAGTTGAAATCTTGAAATCTTTTCTGCAAGCACCATGCAGGATCGGTATCACTTTTTGCAAGACCGCCGGCAGCTATACCTGAAAACTCGAACACTTTGTAGATTGGTGCTGTTCGCGCGGCGAGAGCAAGGGCAAAACCGAATGCAGAAGTCTTTGCGAAACGCATTTTGTATAAATTAATTTTCGCAGCGATATGACCAATAAGCTCATTCTTAGTAACAATACTTAGAATTTCTCCAGGTTCAACGGTTGTTCGTAACTCACCCATCTTATTGTAGTCGTAGAGAATCAGCAGTCTCGCAATTCCCGCTTGGCAACTTGTGTTACTAAAACCTTCCATTCCGAGCACGTCTGCCGCAGTGCGCTTTCTACCCGTACCGGTCGCATGGAATGCCTCTCTCGGAATGCCAAAGCGCACATCCATTTCGGCGCTTATGCCAGTTTCTTTAATCGCGTGAAGGCGATGCTGCCCATCATTGAGAATAGCCTCCCGCGCTACGATAATTGCCTCGCCCGTGTTCACCCATTTGCCCGTTTTTAAGATGAGCTTAAATCGTTCAACCGATGCGCGTTGAAGCGTCCGGTTTTCCGTATTTATGGCAATTAACCATCCCGCGGTCTCGGGTGTCACTATTGCCGTGATGGTGCCATTATGACTGGCAACGAGCTCCAAAAAGGCCTCTTCTGATTGGGCTAAAATTGGAACCGTAGCTTGGCGGGAGATATATCCCACTGCCTTTGCCTCCTTTAACCCTTGATCCTTTTCAGACGATCGTTTGATGGAAAACGGGGGTAGTCCGTTGAAAACGCGGTGCGTGTTGATCTTCTCTAGGGGCTTTTTTTCGCCCTTGAGGGAAACGCGATTTTCCTTTGCCCATTTGACCGCTTCCTGTAGGTCAATCTCAATGAGGTCGGTTCGACGTTCTTCCTTCGCAATCGACATTCCAACAACGCTAGGCATACCATCTCTCGTTCGCAATACTGCGGCCATTTGTAATTCTCCTACTTTTGAAGTGCTTGAATTTAGCGAGGAGGATTGAAAGACGTTGATCGAGTCCATAATAATTAAATCTGATAATCTAAGGTTAAAAATGGGAAAGAAAAGTGGAAGCTCTCTCTAAATAGATTTTGGCAAAGCGCTCTGATCCGAGGCGTTCAGTTTTGTCCGTCGCGATACTCATGGATATTGTGGACAGACAAAGGGGATGAACATAGAAAATGTAACATTTTGCTAGTCAATTGTCTCGCGGATCTAAATAGCGCTTACACTTTTACTGACTTTAGGTTAGTATTAATGCATGAGCTTCGCAACTTATCCAAAACCGACTCTTCCGCTGACCGGCTCAGAATTGCTGATGCTCGCGCAGTCGCAAAACGGGCAGCTGGCGACATGTACGGCAACGGTGGCCAGTTTGTTCTCAGCTGGCACTTCTTCGGCTTTGTTCGCATCCCCGCCGCCCATCGGAAGCGTGACGCCCAATACCGGCGCATTTACCACGGTCACGGGAAACGTAAGCTCGGCTACGGTACTAGCGACGGGTGGAACGACGGCGCGGACGCTGGGCGGCATCGGCGCGGACGCCCTAAACGTAAAAAACTATGGTCTGATGCTGAACGGAACCGCGAACGACAGCACTCCATTGCAGGCGCTTTACAACGCAGCGCCCTCAAATTCGACCATCAATATCCCGACTGGAAATTGGGACGCGGCGTTGACCCCCGCAGTCGGAAAAAATATCCATTGGAACCTGCTAGGCACTCTGGATTATGGAACCAGCGCGGCAGGGACTAATCCTGTTACAAATATTGGCGACGGTGACGTAATTTCCGGCTTTTTTGCCGGGCGTTATGAGTACTCCAAAACCATATCGGCCTCAACAAACAGCTATGCGGTTCTCTGTACAAACCTAACGAATCAGTCCGGTAGTCAATTTCCCGCCGGTGATGTTATCGGCAATCTCAGGGTCAGCACCACAAGCTCAGCTGGGTGTAGCGGATATACATGGGGTATAACATCGGTGCTTTCTGCCGGTGCTACGGGAGGGGCAAATAATCAGGACGTCGCCATCAATGCCACCGTAACACGCCCATACGGCGCCGCCGGGGCAACGTGGCAATTCAGCGGCAACACAATTGATGAAACAGGCCTCCCGCCCAATTCCAGCTCGGCTATCGTTGCGATCGAAAGCGACATAAATTCTAACGGACCGGAAGTAAGCTCCATCGTCTACAATTCATCGACTGGTGGCCGGGCTTTCATCAATCTAGATGCCAACGCTTATCATCCTGCCTCCTGGGCGGCCACAGTTGCTCGCACGCTCGGGACGCTGGTGCAGGGTTCCGTTGCTGGCGTGCCCAGCGTGTTCATCTGCACCACGGCCGGGACTACCGGCAGCACTCAGCCAACATGGCCAGCCAGCGGCACGGTTACAGACGGAACGGTTGTCTGGACCTACGGTACGACCGTAGCTAATCAGGTCAGCCGAGGCTTTTCTGTTGCCACGGATGCCAATACCGAGTTGGGGGCGGGCTTCTATGCGGCCGGCAACTATATTGGCGCGGTAGCTGATTTCTCACATGCCACCTTAGTCAATGCAAATGTGGCTGGTCTGCGTCTTAGTCCGAATATGCCGATTGATTTCTCCGGCGGCGGCACGCTCGCCACGCTGAATCTTCGTACCCTGAGCTATAACCCCACCGCCAGCGCGCTTCAGTACGTAGCACCAAGCGGTACGCTTTCGATCAATGATGCTGGCGTTCTATCGGCGCCAGGCATTTCCGGGACGCCCGTATCAGGATCGACCGGAAGCTTCACGACGCTCGCGGCTTCCGGCGCGGTGTCTGGCGTTGGGTTCAGTAATTACATGGGATCGCCTCCTGCCATCGGCGGCACAGCGGCGAACTCCGGCGCGTTCACAGTTTTGACTTTAAGTGGAAATGCATCGGGCAGTCCAGCGGCGAACATAACCGGCACCTACGCGGTCGGTTTTGATACGGCGAATGCGACGCTATCGGGATCGGCGCTCCGAATGGCCTCCGGTCAGACGATAGCATTTGAAGCCACGAACACGCTAACCTTAGGTCTCGGCAGCGGTAATGTGCTGAATTTCTCAAACGGCGCTTCTGCCCGGCTGAGTTTGTCGTTGAATAATGGCAACATCACGATGGAGAGCGGCGCATCACTCCAAATCGGCTCCGCGTACACCGCTACCGTCGTCACCCCGACTGGCTACATCACCATCACCGACTCAAGCGGCACCGTCCGCAAAATCCCCTGCCTGTAAGGAAATCTCATGGCCGAGAAAACATACACCTTCACCCTCAATGAATCTGCACTCAACATCGTTGGTGCTGCGCTTGGAGAGATTCCGTTCAAAGTTGCCGCTCCTGTGGTGAACGAACTGAACCGGCAGATTGCAGAGCAGAACGCGCCAGCCGCCGGCGTCGATCCGAACGCTTAAGGAAGCCTCCATTCGTTTCGGGAATGCTACCGCCGGTTTATTCGGGAGTCGAGGTGGGCGACATATCCACAGAACCGCCCCCAGCCTTATCCACACAACTGTGGATGGATCGGTGTCATTATGATGCACGTGATGATTGAGTGGCGTGGCGGGCTACAAGCCGCCTACCAAACCCGGTGGGGCGCAGTAGAGGCGGGCGTTTATAGCCTGAATGCCACATACGAAGCTCATTGACGTCGTTCCGTTTTGCGGTAAAATTACTAAAAATTTAGGATTTGACGTGTTCAGAAAGGTCGCCAACCCCTTCGCATATTTAGCCTTCGACGCAGTGTCTCTCACACCCTTGGCGCATGGCTTCACCGCAGTAGACGCTCTCGATATTGCTGATCGCGCAGCGCCGCATGCGCCTATTCACGTCATCGCGGCGGGGCGTTTAGGATGGAGAATTTGGTCCAATCAGCTAGAGTTGCCGATGGCAGGAAAGGTTATCCGCGGGGGTTGGCTACGGCGGTGCTTTGGGTAGTTGACGGCGTGGCAAGCTAAACAGCAAAAACCCCGGGACCACGCCGTCTCGCTTACGGCTTTAACACGATAACTTCACGCCTGGCGCTGAATGGTGGTGCTAGATGGCGGCTGCTCGCAGCGGGCAATAGGACCATGACAATGTCACGTTCGTTTCAGGCCGCATTCGACCTTTCAGCGCATTGGTGCAGCGCGGCCCTAGCGCAGGCGGCTGTCGGGGCAAAGGCAAAGCAGGGGGTTGATATTTCTGCTGCCCCAAGAGTGGGGTCGAGTCCTGATCCGGCGACGGCCTTTCGGGGCAACGCCACCGACAAACCCTAACTTCGGCAAATACTGCCAAGGCTGAAGTCCGATCGGAAAACCCGGCACGGGGGTTGGGTGGGGTGTCGCTATGGCGCTGAAGCCACCGCCTGCGCTTAAAGCACCGCCACCGCCATCGGGTGGGAGCGGGAAGGGTCAGGAAGCTATGTGGCCGAGGGTATTAAAATGGGTGAACCTTAGATAATCGGCCAAAACTAGAATCGAGCTAGTTTCGATACGGCATTGTAATGCTTGCGTAAGAATCGACAACTCTTTATGTGGTAAAAAGCGTAAAGTTGATTGGAAGCTTGACTTTTCCAGTAATTCGTGAGTGTAGGGTTATCATCATGAGCAAAGCAGAAGCGTTTACTGAGGGGCTTTCCCAAATCTTGTTCGGGCACGAAGAGGTGCGGCTGCGCAATATTAAGTTTTGCCGGGGTTATAAGGATTCCGTCGAGCCCGGCGAGATTTCTGCGTCGGTTCATTCGTCTATTTTGTCAATTCGGTCTGGTCAATTAACAGCGCTATCTGAGTTTCCGGATATCGAGCGGTCGCCTATCGACGTAATTGAATTCGTCAAAAATTTGTAATAGCTCTTATAAGTTACAGTGCATTAGCCCTCCATGGTGGGGGCTTTTTTTTGGAAAGTCTTATGGTCGCTGCCGATTTGATAGCTTATTTTGATGGCCATACAAAGCTCCACATCGAAATTAAAGAAGTGTTGGCCCAAGTAAGGGCCGGAGCTCCATCACAGTCCATTGAGTTTTACGAAGAAAGAGATGACCAGCCGGATGTGTTAAGAGGATTACTGGTCCAGGACTGGATTCGAGTCGGCTGGGGCGACGAAGATCAGCTTGTAAGCTGGATCATATATAATGGAAATATGGACAAAAGCTGGGGGCGCCTCGTCGTATGTAAAGAGCTGATACACATTTTAGACCCAGATTATGCACTTACCAACACGCGTGATGATGTAAGGAATCTGATCGATCGAATGGCAGTCCCTATGGACCTCCAAGGTTTCTCTCACCAAGAGTTCGGGGATAGAGTCGCCGAATTTCAAGCGCTAGCAGTGCTGTTTCCACGTGCTTCAAGGCAATTACTTTTAGCTCCGTATTTGGCTAAAACGCTTAGTGCTAAAGAGATATCTGCATTAGCTGGGATTCCTGATCGTTATATTGGTTTTCTGATGTCCGACAGTTGGCTCACGATGTATAATGTTTTTTCAAAAACCTAATACCAAGCCTTTTTATGCCATTATAGTAGCTTCTAAGGATAATTGGAGGGGCTCTAGTAGTCCATTTGCCGAGACGCCCTTCGCCGCTCCGGCGTCAGAGGGGGGAGCGACAAGGGCGAATAAGGGCGCCAGGCGGGTCATTGGGCGAGCACCGAAGTCAGTCAGCCCAAAACAGCTCGCGGTCCGGAAAGTGTTTCAGCCTTTCTCGCCTGTTCCGGTTCAGTTTGGTTGCGAGAGAAGCCACGAAATAAGAAAACGCCTCGGCCTGTGCTAGCTGATGTTGGTATTCTGGCGCCACCAAAGTGCCGCTTGTCGTGTCGAGAAAACTAGTCTTTGCCAACGTCTTACCCTCCAAAATTCAGATGAAGGACGATCCAAAGTTTCTTATTGTGCATTGCACAAATAATGCTGCATGCACAATTAACCATGGGCTGCGTGGCATGGCAGTATTGCGGACCTTGGGGGTGCGTCAGACCTATGCGCGAGGCGGTCATTGGGAAATCTGGGTCTAATGGGGTTGTCAGTTCAGCGGCCCGTTCGGAGGCCTTGCATTGCTTAGATTCATCACCACCAGCGCAATCATCTCTCTGGCGTATCGGCGGGCGGCATCCTGTACTTTGGGCGCTTGATCGGCCGCCAGGCCGGTGATGGACTCTTTCAGATGATCCAACATCACGGAAGCGCGCTTGTAGCCTGGATCGTCTGTTACATTGCCCAGCACCAGCGCCAGGGCGGTCATCGCGAAGGTTTCTAGGACGATCAGGCGTCCGGCCATTTCATCGGGAGTCATTTGGGCGAGGCTTTCAGAAACAGACGCTTTGGAGCCGCTCAGCCCAATATTTTGAAGTAATGCGCCGCTGCTATGGCCGCGAGAAGAAGGGCAAGCATTCCCGCCGCGCTAACTGGTGGTTGCCACCAACTTGGGATCTTGCCAACCAAAAGGTCTAATTTTCCACCAATGGTCCCAATCGCGACCTCTACAGCGCGGAGTCGGTTGTCCATGCCGTCAATCTTGGTCTCCAGAACGCCAACCCTAGTTTCGACGTGCTGTAGGCCGGTTTCGACTGCTCTGAGACGGGCTTCCATACCAGGATCATAGGGACCGCCGCCGCCACGTTCAAGAGTCCCTTCGTGCCCGTCGGCATTTGGGGTGTTTTGTTGGGTTGTGGAAACCAGCTTAAAGCGGCCGCCAGAGCTTGGGACGCTATTCATTTGGCTTCTCTTCCGCCTTTACAATGGGATTGCTACTGAGCCAAAACTTGACGACGCCGACAAAAAGAAACTTTGCGTTGCCGCACGTTACGCACGCTACCGTCAGACATGGCGTCACGAGCGCGGACATTGTCGTGGGCGATGAGCCGTCACCAACCGCAACATACGAATATCTTACAGGGTCCGGCTGCAACACCCAAGTTTGCTGTCCACATATTTCGCACCCTTGGTTCTTCCATACAGCCTGAAAGAATCGGTCGATCTCGGACGGCTCAATAGTGGCTGGCGTCCCTGGAGGGAGCGGCAGGGGAAATGTATCGCTCACTGCCCATTCCTTGATGCTCGATCACCGGCGCCCTCGGCCTGGCGCTCGCAGACATAGCCCCCATCCTGCGTATGCCCGTACCAGCGCTCCCCGGCGAAGTGATAGACGCCCGTGCGGCTGTTCAGCCAGACGACAGCGTCAGACGGGCAATGGTTCTGGGCCGTGTCGGGCGAGTGATACATGGTTTGTGCGACGGCAGGCAGGGCCATCATAAGAGGGGCGCAAAGGCCCGCAAGCAGCTGAAGTCGCATTTCGATACTTCCCCGTTATGAGGAGGGAATTAGCTCGTTTGCAGTTAGAAGTCGAGCAAACTCGGCTGCCCGACTTCCAGAAGGCGGAAGGCGGAAGGCGGAAGGCGGAAGGCGGAAGGCGCAGATCGGAAACCATGCGTTTTTCGCAATCGTTGGTGACCCTCCCTACGGTGGGGAGGCCTAAGCGAAGTGCGCTGAATGATGCGGGCTAGCGATCTTCGAGCTCAGTAATACCGCCACCGCCCATTCTGACGGGACCGATGGTTATAGTATTTCCCATTGTATCGATAAGAATAGTGTCTGCCACGGTAGCTGTAATAGGTCGACACGCACAATTTGGGTGATTCAGTGACATCCGCTGATTGTGCTGAAGGTTGCACAGCAACAACTGCATGTGCCCCGGAGGCATATAAAAAGCCAGCAAGCATTATCGCCGGAAACAAGCTCAATCGTTTCGATATTGTCATAGCTTTCTCCCTTGCTCTTGCCACCCTAGCCTAAGGGAGTTTGATTGAGCAATGTTCGCTTGGAATCGGCGCACTAACCTTTCCTCAACCTCACCCCAGCCCCGCCGCCGTTCTCGGCGATGAACTCGACGCCGGCTGATTCCAGGGCGGCGCGGATGCGTTGAACGGCCTCGGTTGCGGTCGTCATCATCGCTTCGAAACCAATGACTGTAGGCAGCGCCAAGTCAGCCGCGAGCGCCAGGCGGTGTTGAGACCAGCCCAGGAGACGCCTGGCTTCACGCGATGGCTTAGGCGTCATCTCGCTTCCGGACGGTAATTCGGTCTTCCAGCCACACCACTGAAAGACCGACGCAAACGCCCCAGCCAACCTCGGTCAAACGGGAAAATAGCATCAACTGCGGCGATCCAGTGTGAGGCACCAGCAGGATGATCGTGGCGGTAATGGCCGCGAGCTGGCTCGCGTCTTTTGCCTTCAACAGCCAGCACGCTAGTACGGAAAGCACGATCGCAGATGCATACACGAGCAAGTCATCGCCAAAACCTAAAATCAGGCAGAGCCCGACGGCGCCTCCGATAGCGGCACCGGTGAATTGTTTTCTTGCGGTGCTTTGTGTGTCGCGAAGTTCCATCTGTGCAACCGAAATAGCCGTTATCGCGCTCCAGAAGCCCTGATGCAGGCCGATTAGATGGGTGGGGATGTCAGCCACAAATGCGGCGACAACTGAAATAAGAGCTTGGCGAAGGCCTGGGACAAAACGATTTATAAAAATGAGGCGGCTTACAGAAATGAACGTCATGTTTTATCCGGTATCTTTAATCTGACCCAGCCCCCCGCAGCGCTTCATAAGAGCGCCTCATTGATGCCAAAAGCTAACCAGGCCACCTTTGATGTGGCCATGCCTACTCAGGCGAGAGTATGTGGATCACGCGGTTTGCTGTCCAGTCCTTCGTCTTCGCAGCATAGACGACCATATGCGGTGACGCGGAATGGGCCCTCAGCGCATCCGGACTTTCCCACTTCTCAATAAACACGAAAGTATCTGGCCCAAATTTGGTCTGAAAATCTCCGAATCCCCCGGCGTCTGTAGCGGCACCATATTCGATACAGCCATTTTCGGCCAAAACGTTCGGTATGTTTGCCTGGGCCTCCCTGAGAAAGGCCTCACGCATTCCGGGCTTTGCCGTGATGATGGCAACTACATGGATCATGGTCTTCTCCTTTGTCGGCGATGAAGTCGCTCGGCCTTCCTCAACCGCACTCCAGGGCCTTCGCCATTTTGGTCGATAAACAGCATGCCGGTTAATGCGCTGAACTTGGGCATGTTTCTAATTGCCCATTTAGCCCCTCGGCGCCTAGTTCGAACGTAGCTCTTCCTGTTCCGGCCGCCCACGCGATCTTAACCACATAGGCGCTATCAAAGTCGTTACCATGCCACTTCGGCACCACAGAGGAGTCGCCGCCGTAGGAATTGAGAAGGTCCGTGACCATGCGCTCGATCTGTTTATGTTCCCATGTGACAAAGATGACCGCATTTCGATAGGCTGGCTGAATGACAGCGCCTTCAAGCCCCGCGTCATCGGAATAGCCAAAGTTCGTATTTACAGGCAAGCCCAGAGAGACGGCGGTAGGTTCAATCGTCGCGAGGGGGCGGACATAGTCGTAAGAGGTGCCGCCGTCATCGATTTCATCGGATGGGTTCGGCGCGAAGAGAGCATCTGGCCGGCCAAAATCTTTAATGATGACAGCCGGTAAAGCCAGCGCGCGATTTAACCCCTGGCAGTCTAATTGACCTAGCCCGGCCGCGGGCTTTTCTCCATGCCGAATGAACACGATCGTCTCAACACTATTGCCGCTGGCGCTGGCTGCTGTAAGCGAAATAAAAGAAAACGCGCAAACCAGCGCAAGCCCACCTGCGGACCATCGCGTCATTTTTCGGCGCCGCCCGCTATTTCGAAGCCGCCTTCAATCCCGCATCGATCAGACGCCGGATAGCTTCTCCGCGGGAGGGTAAATCCTCTTGTTGTCGCCGCCATGCGTCGAGCGCACTCAGGTCTGAGATCGACATCATCACCGGAACCCGCTGGTCTTTCAATTCATCTACCATAGGGCAGCAATAGCGCAATATATTAACTTGCACAAGTTGATTGACAACGGTTTCAGCGTCGGATATGTTGCACAACATGCCCATATTGGCATACCGGCCAAGCAAGGTGCAGTCACACACCCGCCTGGCCTAACCCAAACCATGGAGTGAACCATGACTCAGGCTACCAACACCCATACACCACCATTGCGCCCGCTGACATCCGGCAAAACAGCCGTGGCGCTGCTAGATACCGTGGCCGGGCTGCGTAAGGGCGCGGCATGCGCCCAGATACAATCCCGCCGCATGATGCTGGCGGGCTCAGGCGCGATGCTGGCTGGCGTGACGGCATTCCTGACCGTGGCATCGGTTGCCGATAGCCCGGACGCGGAGCTGATCGCCCTGTGCGCAGAATTCGATACCTTGGAACGCGCAGCGGTCATCGCTTTCGACGACGCCGCAGATGATGGGCTTTTCGACGAGGCTACGGCCTCCGGCAGGCCATTTCTGGACAAACAGCGGAAGCTGCTCAAGAGGATGGTCTCCTTACGGGCGCAGACGCCGGCGGGCTTCGAGGCCCGCGCCAATACGATCCTTCTTTGGTTGGGATCGTTCGAGTCAGAGCTTTTGGAAGAATACACCGACCCCGAAAATCACGGGAACTGGCACCACATCATGCTCGCCACCTTCATGCGGGATGCGATCGGGCACGACCTGGTTCCGGTTGTCCGTGAGCGCGGAGGAGACCGCTCATGAACGCCATGACGCACATGCCGGCGCCGACCGGCCCAACCCAGGACCATCCCGACGCAGAACTGATGTGGCTTTGCGCCGAGATCGACCGGCTGGAGGATGAATGGCTGTCCCTGTACGCGAAGCCAGGCGCAACGCAGGAGGAAGCTATAGCCGCCGAGGACAGAGCGGATGCAGCGCGCGATGGGTTCTTTGCGCGGCAAGCGCCCCTGATCGAGCGGATCGGCGCTATGACGGCCACCACGCTGGAGGGCCTGAAGGCGCGTGCCCGAACCATCGTGAAATGGGCGCCCGATGCGCTCGGAAAGCCCAAAATGGACGCGGGCGAATTGATGATCGCCGCGTTGCTCCGTGATCTGGTCGCGGAGAGCCGCACATGAGCAACGCAGCACCCGAAACGACGCGCCCGTCGCTCGCTACCCCCGCGGGGTGGGCACTGTACGGCGCCCATGAACACCTGGACGATTGGCGGCGGGTTCACTCGATTATTTTCATGCTGCAGGACCGCCTGGAAGCCGAGATACAGTCCGTCGAAGCCAAAGGCGAGTTGCTAGAAACCGGTGAAGCGGATGAATTCGCAAAAAGTGTCGAGTGGCTGCTGGGGGTTATGGAGCAACGCCGTAACAAGATCAGGGACGATCTGAAAGCCGCAGGAGTTTCGTGATGAGGCCCGTCCGTGCGCCGGGCGATCCGCTGCCGGAGAAGCCGCCAGTGATGCCAGTGTGGGTTGCAACAGGCGATTCGCCTCGGCCTCCACGCAAGCCGCCGGTCTACGTGATCGGGAAGTGGCCGTTGGATGGAATAGAGAGGCCGGGAGCGATCCCGGCCCTTTCGTTAAGGGCTCAAAAACATTCCGCGGAAATGAACGCCGCGGCCATCGCGCAAAAGCCCGCAAATAGGGCGTATTCAGACGGAAGAACGCCGCGCTTATCCTGTAAAAAGGAGTTTTTCGTGTTAAATATAACTAAATGTTTAAATAATGTGCTCATTCAGGCTTTGTATTTAATTTTAAGTCATGACGCCAGCAGATTGATTCTCACAAAATCGTGATGAATTGCTTACCGCCCTACGGAGATGACAATGACCCTCTTGATCAAAGGCGGGGAGCAATCCCGCCAGCTTTCGCCGCGCTCCCAACGTCCTGCAAAGCTGGGTGCGCCGGGCCGAGTAGAACTTCGCATTGCTTGGCCAGGTGGAGCGTATCCTGTGCCGCGATGCCGAAATGATGGGATCAATGGTCCGCACCGCGCCGGCTATTTCGAAAAATCACAACTGGGTGAACTGAGCACGAAATGTCTTCGATCACAACCAGTAATGTTAAAATTGCATATCGAGTGTATTGAGCTACTTTAAGTTACGCCCAGATCAACTGAGTCCGTAATGGACATCAGGAGTTCTCGATGGGAAATTCAATCCACAGAACCGCCATATCTGACTACAACAACCCGCACATCGGCATAGCAGAGACTGAGGCCGAAAAGAATCACCGTTCCAACTCTGCTCAGTTGAATGAAAGTCACGCCCTGCTAGGTCTCGAAATCTGGATGATGCTGTTAACGTCGATCGGATTATGGATCGGCATCTTCTTCATCGTCCGCTTTGCTTGGCGATGCCTCATTCGTTTTGTATAGCGAGCGATGGGATGGCGGAAGTGACTTGGCGCTCCTAGCTCCGCGTCGGCGTAGGGTCGATGGCATTAGCGCAGGTATCAGTCGGCGCTGCTGCGACTTGCCCAGCTACAGGGACGATCTTCAGCCCGGCCGACGCGACCCTACACGGCGCTGCGACTAGGCCGCAGCCGGAGAGAACTAGCATGCCGGCAAATACGATTAATGCAAATGGCACTTTCACTCTGATCTCCTTGGCTTCCGGAACCGGGGGCGGGCCTTCCGCTACAACCTCCACCCTCTTGTCGCAACCGAAGCGCATCAGGCGGTGGTTGATGCTTTGAGGGGCATTGAAAGGGCAGACGGGACTAGCTGAATATTGGCGAATTAATGCAACCCTGCATTGCAACTTCGAGAGCATTTTCATAGGCACGTCGCCGTCTCAGTCCCTATGTTGAGATGGTTCGGAACTCCCATTCCGAACTGGACTTTGGTCCACACGTCATCCAGACGTAATCCTCGCTAACTTTAATCCGCTGGCGTTGGCTGGCGGGTTTTTTTCATCAAGCCGGTTTTGGTCATGAACTCAATATAGTAGCGGCGAGATTATCTACATTCCCTCCGAAAGCTCGCGAGTGTGTGAATTGGGCAACTTAAAAGACCCCACTGCTATCCGTTCGATTACTAAGCGGTAGGATTATTTTTTTGTGCACTGCAACCTGTGCGCGGATGCTATCGTTTTCTCTACTGTAGATTGAGCGGCGCGCGGCTGATAACGAGGTGGACATGAGTTTCGTAATTGAGAAGCAAAGCGAGGGGAGCATTGCTTATTTTCACCCCGAGGCACTACGGCGCCGTAAATTGGGCCGCCGGCCATCAAAATCGATGATTGGCATGCTCACCTTCGCGATACTTCTGCTGGGGTTTTCTCTATTGGGTATATTTGGCGATATTGCCCCCTAGCACTGCTGAATCACGAGCTAAGGCAGGTCAGGTGGCCACCTGAATCGCGTGGTATCGAACGGGTATGCTATGGTTCGCAACCATGCGCGTGGCTAGCGCTCTCGCATCCGAGCCCCAAAGATAAGAACTATGGTTATTATTATTAACCTCGCGCAAGTTTACACTTTACAACACTCCTAGGTACCTTGTAGGATACGTGGGTGCTTACCCTGGCGGGCCGCTGGGGTTTATGCTTCGGGTAACCGGGGCGCTGCTGCGATTGCTCCGGGCTGGGGTGAGGCGCTGCACTTATTCCGCATAACGTGCGGATGAGGTTGCGCGTTACGAGCCCGAAAGGCAGGCCATTTTGAACGAATTGAACCCCAACAAAATTACATACACAATCGCAGGAGCTACAGATGCCTCCGGCATCAGTCGCACGCGTCTATACCAAATTATTAACGAAGGAAAATTAGACGTTCGCAAATGCGGAAAGCGAACTTTGATTACGGCGGAGAGTTTACGCAACTATATTAATAATCTGCCTAAAACTAAAGCCGCTTAATAAAAACCGCCGCTCGAATTTACTTCGGCGGCGGCGAGATATCTACGTCAACTCCAGCAATTTTGATTTAGAGAGTTTCGCGGCGGCAATCAAGTAAATTCAACGGCATTGGAGAGTCCAATGCACGAAAATGTTCATTTTAGTTCAGATCCTACCATCGGTTTCAGTCGCCTAGATCCTTACGAGAGGTTTTGCATTAGCCGACATAACGTTCTCGCTGCGTTTTGCGAGTGGGCAGAGAGCGGCCCGTCGCCTTCAGAGTTGGCCAAAGAATTGGAAGGAACGATCGGTGCGCTCTGGGGAATAGCGGCAACGGTCAGCGCCTGCCAAGACGCCAAAGAACTGCGGCGCATCGGAGGCAGCGATGTCTAACAGATTCTCATCCAAAAACGCTGGCGCTATCGTTCTTGACCAGCGCGAGCAACTAGAGCTCGCTACCGCATTAATCGCAGCGCACGCGCTGTATCAGCTACCAGTTTTCCGCGCCGCACGTGACGGCCTGATCCACTTAGTAGCACCAGGCCGGGATGCAACGATCCCAAAGCGTATACTCGACGAAACGCGGCGCCCCGTGGTCGTACTGATCGGCGATGATGGTCACGCCAGCACCGGCCCAGAGGGGTGGCGCTGCGCCAAGCGCCTTCGGTATTGGGCAAGGGGCGGTATCGTTCATGCTGCCGGAGGCGAGCCCCAATGTTACGCGCTCGCCGTCGCTGGCGCGTTGGCCCTTCAGCGCTTTGTGCTGGTCGAGACCGACTCGGCGCATGAGGCAGCCTGGACGCACCTGCTGCGCCCTCACATGGGCCTTCTCGCCATTCGGGCGCCGGCACGCAGCCGGCATCCGCGCGTTCCGACAAGCGCGGAGCTAAACTGATGGACAACAAAATCCACTCGGCCGCGTCCGGCAACGAAGCCCGCAAACTACCCCTAACGATATCCTGGTTCGATACCGCCTATCCAAAAGGCCCGGCGCTGGGTGACCCGGAATCCATGAGCTGGGGCGCGTTTACGGAAGTGTTCAAGCATCGTCGCGAGGGTTCAAAGGATGGCACCGGCTTTGTGCCGGCGCGTTTCAAACTGGAGGCTGATGGCCGCCACGTGCGGCGGTTGAAGGCTAACCTTATCGCTCGTACCACGGTCGCGCTAGATATCGAAACCAATAAGGCAACCGGTGAAATACCGCCATCGCCCAGCGAGGCAATGAATCGGGCCAAGGCGCTCGGCCTGGCTTGCGTCGTCTATACCAGCCACAACCATCACCCAACTTCTGACATCCGCTTCCGGATAGTATTCCCGCTTTCGGCAGAGATCGCGATTGACATTCCGGCGCCGGAAATCATGGCGGAGAGGCTTGATCTCGATGGCGTGTTGGACCGGTCAAAGATTGGGGCAGCATCATTCTTCTATCTGCCCTCCTGTCCTCACGACGCTCTCGACGGGCATCAGAGCGACATAGCGGACGGCGCGGCTATCGATGCGACGTGGATCACGCAAGCCGGTGGCGCCATTCTGGCGGCGCAAAATGCCGAAAAGGAACGCGTTGCGGCGGTGGCCCAGGCCGATGCTGCTACGCGCCGGGAGGCGAAGATCGCCGCGGGGTTTGATCCGGACGCCGAGCTGATCGACAAAATCCGCTCGCACCTGGACCTCGAAAGCATTTTGCTTGCCCATGGGTACGACAAGTCCGGCTCGAACTATCGGCATCCGAATTCGACTTCGGGCTGCCACGGCGCGAATATCAAAACACTCGGTGGCATCGAGCGGATATTCAGCCATAACGCCAGTGATCCTATGTACGCCAGCAACCTTCCCGAATGGTGCGGCGGTGTCAGCGCGGTTGATGCCTTCGACGCGACGGCGATCCTTGACTTTGGCGGCGATCGCAAGAAAGCACTTCGCAGCCTTGCCGAGCGGTTCAATCTGGACAAAAAGGCCGAGCGTAAAGTCCTCGCCAGTATGTTGTTCCGGCTTATCCGGGAACAGGCCACGCAAGAGGCAATCGAGGCCCAAGCTTTCGCGGAAGGCGCCCGGCTGGGGCTTTCGTCGGATGATATTTGCAAGGTGGCCGCCTGGGTCGCCGGTCAATCGACAGCACCCCGGAAGGCAGCGTGATGGACGGCTTTCCGAATATGAGCGACGCAAAGGCGGCCCTGACAGCAAATAGCCGTCCCACAATCCTAGTGGCGGCGGGTATCCTCGACCGGCTGGCCACAGACTGCGAAAGCGCCCTCATTTCCGCGGCCGTTCCGGTTTTTCAGCGCGGCACCGGCCTCGTCCGGCCAATGTCGTGGGAAGTCGCAGCATCCGACGAGCGCACCACCACGGCAGCGGGCTTAAGGCAAGTTACGCAACCCATGATGGTCGATATGCTGGCCCAGAGCGTCGATTTCATTCGCTTCGATGCGAGGAAAAAAGAGGAAGTGGCCGCCGATCCACCGTCGAGGGCGATCGATATTTTGCTCTCCCGAGCGGGACAATGGCGCGTGCCCACCGTGCTCGGGATCATCACGGCGCCCACACTTCGGCGCGACGGCTCTATCGTGTCGAAGCCAGGCTATGATCCTGCAACCCGCCTATACACGGTGCCGGACCAAAATCTGAAAATGCCGGAAATTCCCGCTCGTCCAACGCGCCAGCATGCCCTGGACGCGCTGAAGCTTCTCGACGGGTTGCTGGACGGCTTCCCATTCTGCACCGACATCGACAGGTCCGTAGCGCTTAGCGGGCTGATTTCGCCGATAGTGCGGGGCGCGCTGGGCATGGTTCCACTCCACGCATTTACAGCCCCAGCGCCAGGTACGGGAAAGAGCTACATTGCGGATGTCGTTTCTGCCATCGTGTCGGGCCGCATCTGCCCCGTAGCAACGGCGGGGAAGACTGAGGAAGAAACCGAAAAGCGGCTCGGCGGCCTGCTTATGTCGGGCTTCCCGGTCATTGCGATCGACAATGTATCGTCCGGCCTCGGCGGCGACCTGCTTTGCCAGATGATCGAGCGGCCCATCATCCGGGTTCGCTTGCTTGGGAAATCTGACATCATCGAAATCGAGAGCCGGGCAACCGTTTACGCCAACGGAAATAATCTGGTCATCGAAGGCGACATGACGCGCCGGACGTTGCTGTCCAAACTGGACGCCCAAGTCGAGCGGCCGGAGGAGCGCACATTCAAATTCGATCCCGTGACGCGCGTTCTGGCGAATCGGGGCGCTTACATCGGTGCCGCATTGACGATCGTCCGGGCATACATGCAGGCCGGGCTACCAGATAAACTACCGCCCCTGCAATCGTTCGGCGAGTGGAGCGACAACGTCCGCAGCGCCATCGCTTGGCTCCAAAAAGCAGACCCCGCCGAGAGCATCAAAGAGGTGCGGAAGAATGATCCCGTGCTGGCGACACTTGGCGCGGTCCTGGAGGCTTGGCGCGAGGCGTTTGGCGAGGAAGGGCACACAACCCAGGAGGCGGCACTGAAACTGTCGAGCTTTGACCCAAGCACACCTAAAGGTGAAGCGCTTATGGTGCTCCGGGATGCTCTTATCACCGTTGCCGGTATTCGAGGGGTGATTGACGCAACCAAACTTGGATATTGGCTTCGTAGATCAAAAGGAAGGCCGGTTGGGAAGCTCAAGTTCGAAGTTCTTGATACTGTTAAAAAGGTCTCGGTATGGGCCGTGATATCAGCATGATTGGGGAGGATGGAGACCATGGAGAGGATGTTTCCCATACCCCGTGTGAATTTGTCAGTGACAAATTTCTATATACTCTTAGAAACATCCTCCCGATCCTCTCCATCCTCCCTGTGGCTTTCGACTACGATCATTTCCTTAGCACTACGCGCGTAGGGCTAGCCTTTTGTAGGTACCCCGACAAAATCTTTGTAAGATTTAGTTAATTATACTAATCTAAAGTTAACTAGGAGGTACCATGCCGCGGCATTCAGATTATTCGACAGACCTGGCGGAACGGATATGCGAGAGGATCGCCGACGGCGAGTCCATACGCGAAATTATTAAAGCGGGAGGGTGCCCTAGCTATACGACCCTATGCGCGTGGCTTCGTGAACGTCCCGAGTTTGCGGAAATGTACGCCTTGGCCAAAGCAAACCAAGCGGAATTCGGCGCCGCAGAAATTCGCGAGCTCGCCGATCAGTTGCCAGAATATGTCACCATCACTACCGGCGAGGATCGCACCGAGACCCGTGTAGATACAGGCTGGGTCCAGTGGCAGAAGAACCGGATCGAGGCGCGTAAATGGATCGCGGCAAAACTACTGCCAAGGGTCTACGGCGAGCGCAGCGCCGTCACGGTTGACGCAACGGTCAAGCCTGAAAAGCTGATTTCCGACGAAGCCGCCATTGCCGAGATCGCGGAGCTGAGTCAGGCGCTCGGGCTCAAATATCAGCTGGTCGAAATTGTGGATGAGGAGGGCGAGTGATGCCTAATCCCCAAACCACGGCAATCCCATCCAATCCCAGCGGTGCGTTCGGCAGTGGAGTCCAGCCCGATTTCTCCATGTCGGCGTTTGCGAAAGCGGCAACCCCGATGCAGGGACTCTCCATGCCTGCGGCGGCCGCTCCGGCAGCTACGGCAACCAGCCCTGATTTTTCCATGGCGGCTTTTCAATCCGCTGCCGCAAAGTCCGTGCCGCTCAATGGCCCGACATCCGCTCCGCCTTCCGGGCTGTTGCAAGATGCAACGGCGGGTTTGGCCAAGGGCGCCAACGATCTGGTCAACCTGCCGTTCCAGGCCGCGAATTACTTTGCCCAGAATGCGGGCAAGCCGGTGGTTGGCGAGCGCATGAACGACGGCTCCTTCATGGGAAAAATCGCCACACCGCAGGATGTCGCGAATTGGAAGCCGACAGCGGCACAAGCCGCACTCGCGAACGTGGTCCAAAAAGCAACCGCAGGGCCGCAGGCATTGCAGGATGATTCGGCAAAGCTCGCGGCGTCGCCAACCGGTCAAGCGGTCTCGAAATACGTCAATCAAGCCAATCCGCAGGGCGGTCTCGGAAACGCGGCTTATGCTGCCGGGGAGATGCTGCCGTTTGCGCTCGCCCCTGAAGAGGGCGGTCCAGCGTTCACGGCGCGTCTGGCAAAACTATCGGCCCTTGGAGCGGCTTCCGGTGCTGCCGGATATACCGGCCAGGATATCGGCGGTGACACGGGACAAATTATTGGATCAATCGCTGGCGCGGCCACCGCTCAAGGACTCGGCATTGCAGCTTCCAAGGGGTTTGGGATGCTCGGCGAAGCTATGACAGACAGTTTGCCGCTTACGGCGGCGCAGAGGGCTGCAAAGGTCAACCACGTGGCCACGCAATTCGGCGCCAATGAAGGGGAAAGCGCCGCTTCGCAAGTGACGCGGCTGACAACGCCGGGGGTTGCCGTGCCGCTGCCCGGCGGTGCAAAAGATGAAACCGTTCCGCTTGGCGTCGACGGAGAGATCATTCCCGGTTCCAGGCCCACGACCGCTCAGCTCACTGGCAATGCTGGTTTAGCGAACCTGGAAGCCGCGCGAGCTCGCGAAGCCGGTGGAAATCCACTTTATAGTTCCCGCTATTCTGCACAAGCCGGCGCCAGGGCTGGTGCGATCGCCAATCTTGAGCCGTTAAACTCGACCCCGTCTCAAGTGGGGGAGTTTGCACGCGAAAGCCTCGATCGCATCAATGCGAATAACGACGCTGCCCAAAACGCGGCCATGATTGTGCGAGATCAAAGCGTGGCCCGGACCGGCGGCGAACTTTCGGCCGGGGATTATGGTGCTCAAGCCCAGGATAAACTTATCGCCGCCCATCAGGCAGCCAGCGCTCAGGCTAGCCGGTTCTGGAACGACCTCGACGAGCGCAACCCCACCATCAACGTCGCACCCCTCAAGGCTGGCGCGCGCGACATCACAGACACATTGGCGGCGACGAAGCGACCCATCTCCGGAGCAGAGCAATCGATTTATGATCGCGCGGCGGGGCTGGAAGATGACGAGCCTTGGGCTGTGGTAGGTGGACTCCGCAAGGATCTTGGGGAGCAGATCCGCGGCGCGGTGGACCAAAATGGCCTAGGGACAGAAGCACGCCGGCGACTTGTGCAGCTCAGAAGCGCGCTGGATAACGCGACTGCCACAGCCATGGAGCGTCAAGCGGCAACGGATGCAAACAATGGCGTTGACCCGGCAGAAGCCTGGGGGCAACGTCTTTTGCGGCAAGACAGGGGGTGGGACGGAGCACAAGCAGATGTCGAGCAGCGGGCAGCCGCAAATAGTGGACTTTTTAACGGTGCAGGAGGAAACCCAGAAAGCTTACAAGGCGCTGGACCTTCACTTCGCGCGGGATCCGAAGTTTCAGGACTCAGCCAATCGAGCGTCATTTCTTCAGCATCTCGACCGATGGGCAGCGACGTTGGAGCCGGAAACGGACCGCCACGCGATGCAGCAAGCCCTCAAGATGTACCGAGCCAATCACCCATAACTGGCGCGGCCTGGACACAGTTAGATCAGGACACATACGACGCAGCCAATGCGGCGACGTTCCAAAAAAAGCAGAATTTCGGCAACAGCACCATCGGCCCGATCATCGGAAAGAAGGGCGTGCAGCCGATTTTGAACGATGCGGAGGTGGCAAGAAAACTTTTCCCCGGCGGGGTTAAATCTCAGGATGCTGCCAAGCGGTTCTATACAACTCTGGGAAGCGACCCGGACGCGCCCCGCATCTATCAGGATTTGGCCGCTGCCCATTTCCGAAACTTCGCCGTCGACTCGAATGGCAATATAAGCGTCAACCGGGCGCAGACATGGTTAAGGAATCATGGTTCCGGGTTGGATGTAACTCCTGGCCTGAGGGAAAAATTCGAAAACCCCATCAAAGCCCAGCAGACCGTAAACGATGCGACGATTGCAGCAAAGGAACAACTGAAGGCATTCCAGAAGACCGAGCTTGCCCGAATGGTCGGAGGTGATCCCGTCCAACACATCGGCAATGTCATCGAAGGCGGAACATCGCGCGCAGAAAACCTTATAGCAGCCCTCCAGGACAAGCCAGACTTGCAAGAGGCCGCAAAGGCGGCCGCAGCACGTTATATCAATCAGCGTTTTACACAGCACCTCCTCACTGGCGATCAAGTCAACGCACAAGTTACCGCCGGGCGCCTTCGTGAGTTTCTTACCAAACGGGGCAACGCTGTTCGGACTTTGATGGGCGACGATGCCGTGAATTCGCTGCGCCGGGTTGTTGCCGATTATGACCGGTCAAATATTTCTCGTGCCGGAAGGACCGCCGGCATGGGATCGCCGACCGGAGCGAATATCCGCCAATCCGCCACATTATCCGAACCGACGACAAAGCTCGGCAAGGCGCTCGAAGATAAAGGTGGACCGATCGCACTTCTCACGGCGCTGAGCGGGCATCCCTATGTCGCAGCGGCCGCGACGGCCCTCAAATACCCATACAAAATGTTACAAGCTTCATCGCGGGCCAAGTACGAAACGTTGCTCGACGAAGTTTTATTAAATCCCAAAACCGCCGCCGAGGTCCTGCGTGAAACCCCCGGGGCACCGGAGGCCCGCAACAGGTGGAGCGCACGCATCGCACGTTTAGCTTATCCGGGATTTGCGACTTCGATCAACCAGCGATCGAACCAACCGTAGACGGCCAAAGAATAGCTCCATCAAAAGACTGGCGTGGTTTCACCCTTGCACTTGCGCTTCGCCTTCTTGTGCGGCTCGCAACGTATTTGGCTGAACCGAAATATTCATCGTCATAAGATGCGCTGGTATCGGCGTGTGCACGATTCCTACCTCTTTTATCTCTTTCCATTCAATGTCTGCTTTCGACTTTATCTTTAGCTTGATGTTGCCAGGAATCGAAACGGGATATGGAATTTGCGGAATAAAGATAGAGAAAGAGTCTTGCACTATTACATCGGTTTTCATACCAATATTGACGGGTGAGCTTCCGTCCGGGAGCTCAACTTGTAGATCGAGTTCCAGGGATCCAATTTTATTCGGCTGGATTTCAATCCAAAAGGCCAAAGCAACGGTCCCCGGGATCTGCGCCGCATTTAGCTTTCCGGGATATACACCTATCAAAAGGTCTTTACCTGTCATTTCCTTTCGGACGTCATCGCAAGCAACAACGGCGCCTACATTGAAATCAAGCATTTACCAACGCTCGAACATCACTTTCGGGACTTGCAGACAACGCGGGAGCTAATACGTTGCGAGGAGCTCCAAGTATATCCTCGAAAGAAATATTGATTTGTTGAGGTTGTGAAACAGTCGCCGATGGATTTATGAAAAACCTAATGTCATTAGCTTGTGGCACGATCGAACGCTGAGGGAGTTCAATTTTTATGGTTCTGTTCAAAGCATAAGCCAAATCAGCTAGAGTTTCCAGAGTCATATTGCTCGTGCCGGCGAAGGCACGAGATATTACTGATTTATTCTTACCCAAGATGCGCCCTATATCGGCACGCGTTAGGCCGCGTGCACTCTCTTCGTCAGCAAGTGCACTATTCAATACATTTCTGATTGCCCCAATCAGCCGTACGTAGGTCCTGCGTCGATCACTGAGGGGGATGCTAAACAAGGTCACGAATGTTAACTCCGCCTAGAAATTTTGGCTCATTTAGATTTAGTTGATCACGAAACGCGACAGCATCCCGAATGTAAGGGGAATAATGAGCATTCTTTTGCAAAGCCTTTTTCATCACAACTGCGTTAACTAAGAACGCGAAGCGCTCCGGTATCCAACCAATCAACCTCACATCTTCCGTTTTCAATTCCCAAATGCCCGTGCCGAGCGGGTCAAGCTTTCGACATGTCACGGAGTATGTAAGTGGCTGGCCGACGATAAATTCATAAAGAGACTGTTCAACCTGCTCAAGTGGCGTCAAATTACGCCCCCGGTCTCTCAGTTCATTCGGCAATGTCTGCTGAAGCATAGACGAGGCCGCATGCGAAAAGTATACACGCCGTTCCGGCATTTCAGTATTTTCAAGTGGTGCATAATATTGCTCTATTGTTCCTGCATCCACGAGATAAGCGAGGGTTGCCATATAAGTCAACTCACTTTTAGTTAAGATATATTCCCACTGCTTACCCATGCACAAACGAGTCGGCGTTAAATGGACTATTTCGGTAAGTTTCGACGCCGTATCGCCAGCTCGGCTTCGTGGACAATAGCGAACGCCATTCTGCTTTTCATAATTCCCAAACCGTCCCGCTCCGTCCGGTATCACATATACCGTACATATGCCGTACCAAGTCAGAGCGCAGCCCATAACTAGTTGAAAAAGTTGGCGTCCCGTAGGGGATTCGAACCCCTGTTACCGCCGTGAGAGGGCAGCGTCCTGGGCCTCTAGACGAACGGGACGAGGCGCGGCTTGGCTACGCCGCCCACCTGTTTTCGTCAAGCCGGGGCGGCGTCCGCCACAAAAAAACCAGCTGAAACCCGGCCCTGCCAGCTTTCTGCCCGTAAATAACCCGCCAAATGCAGCGGCGCGCCGCCCACGCGGCACAGCGCCTCGGCCAACGGGCCATCCTTGGCGCGGAAGAGCAGCGCCTTAAGTCGCCCGCCGCCCTCGCCTTCCACCATCGCGCGGATGGTGTTGCCGTCCTTGCCAATCCGGTCGGTCTTCACAATCCTCGCGCGCGGCAGCACGAACATCGGCTCCGCATTGCCGGTACCAAAAGGCCCCAGCCGCGCTACCATCTGCGCCAGTTCGGCATCCGCTCCGCCCGGCGCCAGCACCCCTTCCAGCGCCAATTCCGCACCGCCCGGCAATTCCGCCGCACGCTGCAACCGCTCGTTCAAAAACACATGCAGTTCCGCAATCGCCTCCTCGCGGGCGGAAAACCCCGCCGCCATCGCATGTCCGCCACCGGTGGCGAGCAGCCCGCTTTGCCGCGCGGCGATAATTGCAGCGCCTAGATCCAGCCCTGGCACGGAGCGGCCCGAACCTTTCGCCAGCCCCTCCACAATGCCCGCAACCAAAGCCGGGCGGTTAAATTTCTCCTTCACGCGCCCTGCGACAATCCCAACTACGCCGGGGTGCCAACCGGCCTGCGCCAGAACGATCACGCCATGTCCGGCGGCCACCTGCGCCTCGGCCAACGCCATCGCCTCGCCCATAATCGCCGCTTCCACCGCCTGCCGCTGCCGGTTCACTCCGTCTAGTGCCTGCGCCAGCTCAGCCGCCGCAACGGCATCTTCCGCCAGCAGCAGCCGCAGCCCCATGTCCGATTCCGCAATCCGCCCGGCGGCGTTTATCCGCGGCCCAAGCGCAAAGCCGCAATGCATCGCGGTCGGCGCCTCGCTCAGCTTCGCGACCTCCAGCAGCGCCGCAATCCCGGGCCGGGCGCGCCGCGCCATTACCCGCAGGCCCTGCGCCACCAACGCCCGGTTTATCCCCGCCAGCGGCATCACATCGCAAACCGTCGCCAGCGCCACCAAATCCAGCAGTTCCCGCAAATCCGGCTCGGCCCGGCTGGCGAAAAACCCGCGCCGCCGCAGCTCCCGCAGCAGTGCGATGCAGGCGATGAACGCGACCGCCGCCGCGCAAATGCTGTTCAGGCCGGAGCCGCAGTCCAGCCGGTTCGGGTTTACCGTAGCATGGATGCGCGCGGGCGGTCCCTCGGCCTTATGGTGGTCAAACACCAGCACGTCCGCCATGTTGTGCAGCGGCGCGAAAGCCTCATGCGCGCTGGTGCCGCAGTCCACACAAACCAGCAGCTTCGCCCCGCGCTCCGCCATGCCGCGCAACGCGTTGCTATTCGGCCCGTAGCCTTCCAGCATCCGGTCCGGCACATGGTACAGCACCTCGCAGCCAAGCTGGCGCAACGCCGTTACCATAATGGCGGAGCTGCACGCGCCATCCACATCGTAATCGCCGAATACGCCGATGCATTCGCCCGCCATCACCGCATCGGCCAGACGCGCAGCGGCTTTGTCCATGTCCACCATGCTGGAAGGGTCTGGCAGCATGGCGCGCAAGGTGGGGTCCAGAAAATCCGGCGCCTGCATGGCGTTCACACCGCGCGCCGCCAGCAGCCGGCCCATAAGCTCCGGCACGCCCAGCGCCTGCGCCAGCCCCGCGCCCACACGCGCCTCATCGCTTGTCCGCCACACCCAGCGTTTGCCGGTCAGGCTTTGTTGCACCCCAAGCGCATGGTCCATCATCATCCGCCGGTTGAAAGCGTCCGAGCCGATTCGGCGCAAGGCTAGTCTATAATCTGGTAATGCATCGTTGCATCAACCTTGATCGTGTTCGACTTGCTCCCTGGCGGAAACGGCGGCAGCCGGTTTTCAGAGAACAAACGAAACCACGCCTGGTCAAGAAATGTTGAGCCGGAACTGCCCAGCAGATGCACGCCGGTCACATGGCCAGCGCGGTCCACGGTAAATTCCACCTCCACGTCTCCCTGCTGACTCTGCTCGATCGCCGCCTCGGGGTAATACTTATGATCATTCACCCATTTGTTCAGCTCGGCACCCCAGTCCGCTCCAACGTCTCCTCTTATGCTAAGCTCCGGCGCGTTCACCGCCTGCGCGTCGGACTGCGCGAGCGAAAGGTTCAGCCCCCGCCGCGCATTCGGCATTGGCGGCGACGGGTTGCCGTAGGACATATCGTTCATCACCACGTATTTTTGTGGCGGGGCTGGCCGCTCTACAGGCCGCGGCACGTGCCTTGGCTGCTGCGGAGCCGGGGGCTCTGGTTGTGGCACGTTTTGAATTGTGGCGAGCGGCATTTCCGGCATGTTCAAATTCACCTCTGGCTGCGCCTGCGCCATCGGCGGCGGCGGGGCGGCGGGCGGCGGCGCTTGTGCAATCGCTGCGGGTCCTGGCCGTTGCGCCTGCGGGCTTGCCGCCTGCGGCGCGCCGCCATTATCGAAAACAACCGAAATGCCAGGCGGGCTCTGTTCCGGCGGTGGCTGTTCCCGCGCCAGCAGAAGCAGCGCCAGAATCGCCGCCACATGCAGCAGTAATGCCGCCGCCCACGCCCATGGCCGCCAGCGGCCTGGCGGCAATGGCGGAGCAAGCGGCTCTGTAGCTGCTAACTCAAGCGTGGCGATGGAGGATTCGGCGGGCGGGCTAATATCCGGGCGGGGGCCCGTAATAGCCAGGCGGGGGACCGTAATATCCAGGCGGCGGCGCGTAATAGGCCGGAGCCTGTTGCTGCTGAATCCTCTCACCATTTCCGACCATGCACTGTGCATAGGCGACGTCATAGCGGCCTTGCAGCGAGTCCGCAGCACCTTGCGTGTTATTTCCCGCAACTGCGGCGCCGCCGAGCAGCCCTGCCCCAGCACCCACCGCCGCACCGGCCCCGGCATTACCACTCAACGAGCCCAGCACCGCGCCCGCCCCGGCACCGATCAGCGTTCCCGCCACCGCCGTCGTGGTCGCGTTGTTCTGCGCGTTGGCCGCAACCTGCCCGGCATCGGAAATGCGATTTTGCGCGTAACCTCGGCAATAGCCATCATCCTGCTGAAACTGCGGCCAGGATTTACCCGGCCCCGGCATCGCCACCACCGTTGGGCCAGAGGGCGGGGCGACCGCGCAGCCCCCCAACGCAAAAGCCGGCAACAGCGCCAGCGCGAAATATTTCTGTGACCTCAACGGCGACATCCCAAACTCCTGCACGAATCCCGTGCGCATGTTGAACGACCTAGATGTAATCCTCGCCGCGGCACGCCGCAACGCACATCACGCCGCATTTACATTTCGTATCGAACAGACACTATCCGCGCCCGTCGAAAAACTCCTTCACCTTGGCAAAAAAACCCTCATGCTCGGGGCTGCCCTTCGCATGGCTGGCCGCCTCCTGCTCGAATTCTTCCAGCAGTTCACGCTGTCGCCGCGTCAGGTTCTGCGGCGTTTCCACAGCTACCTGTATATACATATCGCCGCGCTGCGCGCTCCGCAGTACCGAGAATCCCTTGCCCCGCAGCCGGAACTGGTCACCCGTCTGCGTCCCCGCCGGGATCTTCACCTTGGCGCGCGAACCGTCGATCGCCGGCACCTCGATCTCCCCGCCGAGCGCGGATTGCGTCATACGCAGCGGCACGCGGCAGAATATATTCGCCCCGTCGCGCTGGAAAATCACATGGGTCCGCACCGCGACATGCACATATAAATCCCCCGGCGCGGCACCCCGCCCGCCAGCCTCGCCTTCGCCGGAAAGGCGGATGCGCGTGCCATCCTCCACCCCGGCCGGAATTGCCACGGCGAGCGTCTTCTCGCGCGGCACGGTGCCTGCGCCCGAGCACACCCGGCACGGGTTCCGCACGGTGCGGCCGGAGCCGCCGCAGGTTGGGCAGGTCCGCTCGACCAGGAAAAACCCCTGCTGTGCACGAACACGCCCGGCGCCTCCGCAGGTACCGCAGGTATCCGCGCTGGCGTTTTTATCCGCCGAGCCCGTGCCGTTACAAGCATCGCAGGCCAGCCGCGTCGCCACGCGCACATTGGTTTTAACCCCGGCGAAGGCTTCCTCAAGGTCGATCTCCACCTGCGCGCGGATATCGGCGCCGGTCTGCTGGCGCTCGCCGCCGCCCCGCCGCGCCTGGCCGAACATCTGCTCGAAAATATCGCCCAGCCCGCCTTCGAATCCGAAGCCCGACGCACCCGCCCCGCCACCGCCACCGCCATTCTCGAACGCGGCATGGCCGAAGCGGTCATAGGCCCCGCGCTTCTGGTCATCCTTCAGCACATCATAGGCCTCGTTCAGCTCTTTGAACTTCGCCTCGGATTTCGCATCGCCCGGGTTTCTGTCCGGGTGATATTGCATCGCCAGCTTACGATACGCCTTCTTCATGTCTTCGGCGCTGGCGCCGCGCTCCACGCCGAGCGTGGCGTAATAATCCTGTTTTGCCATGGCGGCGGTAATTTCCTTAAAACCAGAAAATCCCGGGGCAATCGCCCCGGGATCCATTCAGCCTCAAACTACGCGGAAAAAATCACGCGGATTTCTTTTTATCGTCAACTTCCTCGAAATCCGCATCGACGATCTTCTCGCCATTCGGCCCGGCTTCCGCCTCCGGCGCGCCCTGGCCGGCCTGCGCGGCGGCTTCGGCCTGCGCCTTATACATCGCCTCGCCCACCTTCATGGCCGATTGCGAGAGCCGCTCGCCCGCCTGTTTGATCGCCTCGGCGTCATTGCCTTCCAGCGCCGTCTTCGCCGCGGCAACCGCAGCCTCGGCCTCGCCCCTATCCTGCTCGGAGACCTTGTCCCCGGCTTCCTTCAGGGTTTTCTCGACCTGATTGACCATCGCCTCGGTCTGGTTGCGCGCTTCCACCGCCTCGCGCCGCGCCTTGTCGGCGGTGGCGTTTTCTTCGGCGTCGCGCACCATGCGCTCGATGTCGGCATCCGAAAGTCCACCGGACGCCTGGATGCGGATCTGCTGCTCCTTGCCCGTCGCCTTATCCTTGGCGTGGACGGAGACAATGCCGTTCGCGTCGATATCGAACGTCACCTCGATCTGCGGCACGCCGCGCGGTGCAGGCGGAATGCCCTGCAAGTCGAAATTGCCGAGCAGCTTGTTATCGGCCGCCATCTCGCGCTCACCCTGGAACACTTTGATGGTCACAGCCGTTTGCCCGTCATCGGCGGTCGAGAAGGTCTGGCTCTTCTTCGTCGGGATCGTGGTGTTCCGGTCGATCAACCGCGTGAACACGCCGCCCAGCGTCTCAATGCCAAGCGAAAGCGGCGTCACATCCAGCAGCAGCACGTCCTTCACGTCGCCGCGCAGCACCGCGCCCTGGATGCCCGCGCCGATCGCCACGACCTCGTCGGGGTTCACGTTGCGCGCCGGTTCCTTGCCGAAGAAATTCTTCACCAGCTCGATCACCTTCGGCATCCGAGTCATACCGCCGACCAGAATTACCTCGTTGATCTCGCCTGCCGTAACACCCGCATCCTTCAGCGCCGCGCGGCATGGCCCCAGCGTGCGCTCAATCAGATCATCGACCAGCGATTCCAGCTTCGCCCTGGTCAGCTTCAACACCAAATGCTTCGGCCCTGAAGCATCGGCGGTGATGAACGGCAGGTTGATCTCGGTCTCTTTCGAGGAGGACAGCTCAATCTTCGCCTTCTCGGCGGCTTCCTTCAACCGCTGCAGCGCCAGCTTGTCCTTCCGCAAATCAATGCCCTGGTCGCGCTTGAACTCATCGGCCAGATAATCAATCACGCGCTGGTCGAAATCCTCACCACCCAGGAAAGTATCGCCATTGGTGGATTTCACCTCGAACACGCCATCACCGAGTTCCAGAATGGAAATGTCGAACGTGCCGCCGCCAAGGTCATAAACCGCGATGGTACCGGCATTCTTCTTGTCCATGCCATAGGCAAGAGCAGCCGCCGTCGGCTCGTTGATGATGCGTAGCACCTCCAACCCGGCGATCTTGCCGGCATCCTTAGTCGCCTGGCGCTGCGCGTCGTTGAAATACGCAGGCACGGTAATCACCGCCTGTGTCACCGTCTCGCCAAGATACGCCTCGGCGGTCTCTTTCATTTTGGTCAGGATGTAGGAACTGACCTGCGATGGAGAATATTTCTCGCCCTTCGCCTCAACCCAGGCATCGCCACTGTCGCCGCGCACGATGCCATAGGGCACCATGCCCTTGTCCTTGGTCACGGTCGGGTCGTCATAACGGCGGCCGATTAAGCGCTTGACCGCATAAAGCGTATTGATCGGGTTGGTAACGGCCTGGCGCTTGGCCGACTGGCCAACCAGACGCTCGCCGGAATCACTGAAAGCCACCATGGAGGGGGTGGTACGCGCGCCCTCCGAATTTTCGATCACGCGGACATCCTTGCCCTCCATGACCGCAACACAAGAATTCGTGGTACCGAGGTCGATACCGATCACTTTACTCATATTTCGCTCCTTTATAGCGGATTACCCTGGCCCGAAGCACCGGGGGAACCCCTTGAACAACGCCCCTTAAGTATTCAAACGGCCCGCTGGGCACAAGGGGGTTATTTGCGAAAACCAGCCCCGCGAACGGGCCTATTGCTCAACCCAGACGAAATGCGAAATCGCCGCCGCCAGGTCGATGTCCCGCTGCGTCACCCCGCCCGCATCATGCGTGGAGAGCGAAATCTCGACCTTGTTATAAGAATTCGACCAGTCCGGATGATGATCCGCCTTCTCCGCCAGCAGCGCCACATGCGCCATGAACGAGAACGCCTCGGCGAAGCTCTTGAATTTGAACGATTGATAGATAGATTTGCCATCGCCCGACAACGCCCATTTGCCGGGAAGGGATTGCAATTTTTCCTGCTTCAATACCGCCACGGATGGAACCTCCTTCATTCACTTCGCAGCTAAGCACAGCTTCGTGACAATCAAGCCGTAGCTTGCGCTCATTCTCAACAGACTAGTTACCTGACTAGTCATCAAAGGAAAACGCGCATGAAAATCTGGCCGGTGCAAGACGCCAAAGCCCGTTTCAGTGAATTGCTGGAAACTTGTGTCACCAGCGGCCCGCAACTGGTCTCCAAGCGCGGCGCCGTTCAGGCCGTTCTGGTGCCGATCGCCGAGTGGAAGCGGCTGGTATCGCAAAAGCCACGCAGCCTGAAAGAACTGCTTTTATCAGACGATTATTACCGGGGCGAACTGAACATTCCGGAGCGCGGCAAGTTACGCCATCGCGCGCCGCCAGAATTCTGAATGTATCTTCTGGATACGAATGTCGTCTCCGAGCTGCACATGCAAAAACCTCACGGGGCGGTTCTTGCATGGGTTCAATTCAATAGGCACGGCGGATGTGTTTTTATCCGCAATAACATTGGCTGAAATTCAAAGAGGCGTGGAAAGCCTGCGGCACAGGGACTTCGAAAAAGCCAGAACCATCGATGAATGGGCTGATCAAATTGTCGCAACGCACGAGGTCATTCCAATCGGCACGAATATTGTCCGCCTTTGGGCACGGTTGATGCACGGCAGGCAAGACGAGGATTACGAAGACATGATCATCGCCGCCACTGCGATGGTTCACCGGCTCATCCTAGTCACGCGTAATGTGCGGGATTTTACCGGGCTGGAGATCGAGATCGTTAACCCATTCGAGTTACCAACCCTACCCCAAACTCCAGGCTAATATCGCCTTCTGCGCGTGCAGCCGGTTCTCCGCTTCGTCGAAGACCACAGATGCCGCGCCGTCGATCACCTCAGCCGCCACCTCCTCGCCACGATGCGCCGGCAGGCAATGCATGAACACCGCATCCCCCGCGGCATGGGCCATCAGCGCCGCGTTCACCTGGTAAGGCCCGAGCGCTAAACACCGCGCCGCCGCCTCGGCCTCTGAATCCGCCATGCTGAGCCAGGTATCCGTCACTACACAACGCGCGCCGCGCACCGCCGTCAGCGGGTCGGTGGTCACGGTCACGTCGGCATCTTCCGCGCTTGCCCAGGCCAGCGCGGCGGCATTCGGTCCGTAGCCATCCGGGCAGGCCAGCCGTAGCGAAAACCCAAACCGCGCAGCCGCCTCGATCAACGATGTCGCGACATTATTGCCATCGCCCAACCAAGCCACTTTCTGCCCCGCAATCAGCCCGCGATGCTCCTCGAATGTCAATATATCCGCCATAATCTGACACGGATGCGAGAGCTCCGTCAGCCCGTTGATGATCGGCACCCGAGCGTATTTTGCCAGCTCATGCAGCTTGGCGGCGCTGTTGGTCCGCAGCATGATGCCATCGACATAGCGCGACAGCACCTGCGCGGTATCGGCAATCGTCTCACCCCGGCCAATCTGCATGTCCCGTGCCGAGAGCACGATCACATCACCACCCAGCTCGCGCATCGCCACCTCGAAAGACACCCGCGTCCGGGTCGATGGCTTCTCGAAAATCATCGCCAGCGTTTTGCCCGCGAGCGGCTTTTTGCCACCCCGCCGCGCGTGTTTGAACCGCACCGCCGCATCCAGCATGGCGCGCAATTCCGCGCCGGGGAAATCCTTAAGGTCCAGAAAATGCCTTGGACCCGAATCCCTCAACTCCAGCGCCGCACTCATTTCGCTACAAGCTCCAAATGCGCGCGCTCAACGGCTTGCGCCGCGCCGCCTAGCAACGCCAGCGCCTCATCACACTCTGCCCGTCCGATAATTAACGGCGGCACCAGCCGCAGCACGTTATCCCCCGCGGCGACCGTCAGCAGCCCCTCCGCCATCGCCGCGTTCTGCACCTCTGTATTCGGCACCGCGCATTTCAGCCCGCAGATCAGCCCAGCCCCGCGCGCCTCGGTAAACACGCCCGGGTAACGCGCGCGCAAAGCTTCCAGTCCACGCCACAAATACCGCGCCACCTCGTTCACCTCAGCCAAAAACCCCGGCGCGAGAATCACATCCAGCACCGCATTGCCCGCCGCCGCCGCCAGCGGGCTGCCGCCGAAGGTGTTGCCGTGGCTGCCCGGCACCAGCGCCTTCGCCACATGCTCCCTCGCCAGCAACGCGCCCATGGGGAACCCACCCCCCATGCCCTTGGCAATCGACATCACATCCGGCGCAATGCCTGCCCATTCATGCGCGAATAGTTTCCCGGTGCGGCCGATGCCGGTCTGCACTTCGTCCATCCCGAGCAAAATCCCGAACTCATCGCAGGCCGCGCGCAAATCCCGCAAAAACTGTAGTTGCGCCGGGCGAATCCCGCCCTCTCCCTGCACCGGCTCGATCAACACGCCCGCCGTCTCCGGTGTAATCGCATCGCGCAGCGCGTTGAGGTTATTGAACGGCACATGGTCAAACCCATCCACCTCCGGCCCGAACCCGGCGAGGTATTTCGCATTCCCCGTCGCCGCGATCATCGCCAAAGTCCGGCCATGAAACGCGCCGTCGAAGCATATCACCCGGTACCGCTCCGGCTTGCCCGCATCCGCCATGGTCTTACGCATGGCTTTAACCAGCGCCTCATTCGCCTCCGCGCCTGAATTACAGAAAAACACGGAATCCGCGAAGCTCGCCGCGACATAACGCTGCGCCAGCCGCTCGGCTTCGGGGATACGGTACAGGTTGGAGACGTGAATCACTTGTCCCGCCTGCGCGGCAATCGCGTTCACCAGCCCTTTGTGCCCATGCCCGAGCGAACTCACCGCGACGCCCGCGCCAAAGTCCAGATAGCGTCGCCCCGCGCTGTCGAACAAATACGCGCCCTCACCATGCGTAAACGCAAGGTCGGCCCGATTATAATTCGGCATTAGCGCAGCGATCATGAATGTGCTTTCTACAACGAAAGCACGGAATAATGCGTAGATGAACCAAAAAAGTCAAACCATGTCACGGCATTTGCTCATCGCGGCGGTCGTGTTCTGCGCCGTCCCGTCATGCTGCGAGGCTTTTGCCATCGCCTGGGGTCAGTTCCATGGCCATGCCGGCAGGGCGCTGCGCGATGGGCTGGACTTTTGGGCTAGCGGGTTTCTGGCGCTGCATGGGCATCTGCCCATGCTTTTCAGCCATCCGGCCTACCAGGGGTTTTTGACCGGGCTTTACGGCAAGCTGCCTTATCACCTCTGGAGCTACCCACCCAATTATCTACTCCTCGCCAGCGGCTTCGGCTGGCTCGGTCCCTGGCACGCGGTGCTGGCGTTCGACGCCGCGTCGCTGCTTTTTCTCGCCTTCATGCTCCGCCTGGCGGGCAAATCCTGGTGGTTTATCGCCGCCATCACGGCCAGCCCGGCCAGCCTGGAAAACGCTTTGGAACACCAGAACGCGGCGCTGATCACCGCGCTCATCGGGGGAGGGCTGTTGCTACTAGCCACCCGCCCGCGCCTCGGCGGCATTCTTATCGGCCTGGCCACCATCAAGCCCCAGCTTGGCCTTGTCCTGCCGTTTTATCTGCTCCGCCGCGCGCCGCTGGCAATGGCTTATGCCGCGCTTGCCGCCATCATCCTCGGCGCCCTCTCGCTCGCCGCCTTCGGTCCGGCCGCCTGGTCCGGCTTCTGGCATTTCACCCGGCCCATGATGAGCAATGTACTGCTAACCGGCCAGCCGCCCGAATTCGCGGGCGGCCTTATCAGCATTTTCGCTACCTTCCGCTTCCTTGGCGTTCACACGGCGCTCATCATCCAGACCGCGGTCTCAATCGCCGCCGTCTTGCTGGCACTCCGCCTGCGCTCCGCCCCCGCCCTCCTGCTGCTTGGCGCGCTGTCCAGCCCTTACCTCCACACTTACGACCTGCTCGGCGCGGCGCTGGCAATAGCATTGCTGGTGGAATATCGGCTTGCCACCGGCTTCGCCCGGGGCGAGGCGTTGCTGTTTTTTCTCGGCTGGTTCGCCCCCGGCCTGCTGCCCTGGGCGCCACAATTCGCCCATGTGGTGCCGCTGGCTCTCCTCCTGCTCTTGGCAAGTTCCGCGCGCCGTGGTGGACTCGCCCCATGCGACTCCTCTCAGGCTCCGCCCGGATTGCCGGCGTTATCGGCTGGCCGGTCGCCCATTCCCGTTCCCCCCGCATCCACGGCGCCTGGCTGAACCGATACGGGATCGACGGGGCGTATGTCCCGCTCTCCGTATCACCCGAGAACTTCGCGGCAACCATCCGCGCCCTCGCCAATGCCGGTCTCAAAGGCGTCAATGTCACAATCCCGCATAAGGAAGCCGCCTTCGCCATCTGCGATCGCGTCGATCCCACCGCGCGGCGCGCCGGGGCGGTCAACACGCTGATCTTCCACGACGGCATCGAAGGCTCGAATACCGATGGCCGAGGCTTCATCGAGAACCTGCGCGCGCATGGGGTGAATCCCGCTGCCGGACCAGCCCTCATCCTGGGCGCTGGGGGCGCCGCCCGCGCCATCGCTGCGGCATTGCAGGATGCTGGTGCACCCATCACGCTTTGCAATCGCACGCCAGAGCGCGCCACGGCGTTGGCTGCCCATCTGCCGCCCGCGAACACCCTCCCCTGGGACCAGCGCGAAGCCGCCCTTGGGGATTTCGCGCTGCTGGTGAACACCACCTCGCTCGGCATGACGGGCCAGCCGCCGCTGGAAATATCCCTGCTCCACGCCAGCACAAATCTCGCGGTGGCGGATATCGTCTATGCTCCCCTGCAAACCCCGTTGCTTGAGCAAGCCACCGCGCGAGGTCTCAAGCCGGTTGGAGGCTTGGGAATGCTGCTGCACCAGGCCGTGCCCAGTTTTGCCGCTTGGTTCGGCGTTACCCCCATTGTCGATGCCGAACTCTACCGGCTTGTGAGCGCATGATCGTGATCGGCCTTACGGGGGGCATCGGCATGGGCAAATCCACCGTGGCAAACATCTTCGCCGCGCATGGCATTCCATCCTTCAATGCCGATGACGCCGTGCACCGGCTGCAAGGGCCGAGTGGCCGCGCCATCCCCCCCCTCGCCCGCAGTTTCCCCGGCACCGTGCAGAACGGCGTCCTCAATCGGCCAAAACTTCGCGCCATGGTGTTGAAGGACGATACCGCCATGCGCCGGCTAGAGGCGATCATGCACCCGCTGGTCTTTAAGGAGGAGGTAAAATTCCGCACGGCCGCCTTCCGCGCGCACCGCCGCGCCGTGCTGCTGGATATTCCTTTGCTGTTCGAAACCGGCGCGCAAAATCGTTTCGACATCATCATCACCGTTTCCGCCCCGCAGGATGTGCAGATCGCCCGGGTGCTCAAGCGCGGCCTGCCCCGCGCGCAGATCGAGGCCATCATCGCCCGGCAGATGCCCGACGCCGAAAAACGCCGCCGCGCGGATTTTTCCATCCCCACCGGCCTGTCGAAATTCCATGCGGTCCGCGCCACACGCCGCCTTATCCAGAGCATTATCCCATGAGCCGCAGCGTCTTGTTCGACACCGAAACCACCGGCTTTGAGCCGGTGACCGGCGACCGCGTCATCGAGATCGCCGCCATCGAGCTCATCAACGACCTGCCGACCGACCGGCATTTTCACGCGCTGCTGGACCCGGAGCGCGACATCCCCGCCGACAGCACGAAAATTCACGGCATCAGCAATTTCCATGTCGAGGGCAAGCCGAAATTCGCGGACATCGTGGACGCCATGCTGGAATTTTTTGGCGACGCGCCGCTGGTCGCGCATAACGCGCCGTTTGACTTCAAATTCCTCGACGCCGAACTCGCCCGCATCAAGCGCCCGCGGCTCGGGACCGCCCGCATGATCGACACGCTGGTGCTGGCAAAAACCCGCTTCCCCGGAATGCCCAACAGCCTGGACGCGCTGTGCCGCCGCTTCGAGATCGACCTCTCCGCCCGCACCACACATAATGCGCTGCTGGACTGTAAATTGCTGGCGGAAGTCTATGTCGAACTCACCGGCGGGCGGCAGCGCGGCCTGGTGCTGGAAACCGAGCAGGGGCTGGCTTTCGCGCAATATGAACGCGCGGAGGCCCGTACGCCGCGGCTCATCATGGTGGACGAAGCTGCGCTCGCCGCCCATGCGACCTTCATTGCCCGGCTGAAAGACCCCGTCTGGTTGCTTTCTTAATGTACACCAGTCGCAATTCAACGAGCATCCGGTGAGACATTAAGCGTGTTTATAGCGATTCCGAAACTTTAGTAGATGCGGTAGTGGATAAATTCATGACTACGCTGGCTTACAACGCATCGATACGGCGCCTTTTGGCTTCTCTTGCCGTGCTTGATCCGAAGGAGGGGCCGGTTGAGCTTTGTTGCACGTGGTTTGATGATCTATATTTACCGGCTAGACCCCATCCGGAAAACTATAAACCAGGCGTTTGGAACGAAAATCTATACCAATGGGAAGGTTGCTTTACTAAAGATGAATTAGAGATTCTCTCCGAATTTCATTCAGTCTTCGTGTCTGAGAGCGATACGCTGTCGATAGAGTGGCCTCAATGGGAGCAAGACCCCGGATGGCACAGAGTCAGAGACGCTGCGCGTTTGGCATTGACCAAGCTTGGGTAATATTAGTGCATCAACGGTTTATCGCCTAACTTCAATAATTTTGATACGTCTTGATTGAGCAAAACACCGCCACGCGCTACCAAGCGGCCATGTCCATCCCGTTTTTAAAAATGCACGGCGCCGGCAATGATTTCGTGCTGCTTGACGCGCGCGAGACCCCGCTGAAACTTTCCAGCGCCGCCGTGCGGCTGATCGCCGACCGCAGGCTCGGCGTCGGCTGCGACCAGCTCATCGTCATCGAGCCGGATGACGGCGGCGCCGATGCCTTCATGCGGATTTTGAACGCCGATGGCACCGAATCCGGCACCTGCGGCAACGCCACGCGCTGCGTGGCCGCCCTCATCGCGGAGGAAACCGGGGAGCGGTATCTGTCTATCCGCACCATCTCCGGGCTGTTGCAAGCGGAAATCCTCGGCCCGGGGCTGGTCGAAGTCGATATGGGCGCGCCGCGGCTGGCGTGGGAAGATATTCCGCTGGCAGCCCCCGCTGATACGCTGCACCTCAACCTCGCCATGGGCCCGGTATCGGACCCTGCCGCCTGCTCCATGGGCAACCCGCACGCCACGTTCTTCGTGGATGACATGCAACTGCCGATCGAGACCCTCGGCCCGGCGCTGGAGAAAAACCGCATCTTCCCGGAGCGCGCCAATATCGGCTTCGCGCAGATCGAAACGCCTTCGCGCATCCGCCTGCGGGTGTGGGAGCGCGGCTCCGGCCTGACACTTGCCTGCGGCTCGGGCGCCTGCGCGGCGCTGGTCAACGCGCACCGCCGTGGCCTCGCCGGGCGCACCGCCGTCGTCGCACTCGATGGCGGCGAGCTGCTGATCAACTGGGACGAAGCCACCGGCCATGTGCTCATGCGCGGCGAGGCAACAACCGTCTTCACCGGCACCCTCCCGGATTTCGCTTAAATGGCTTCCGGCTTCTTCTCCCGGCTCAAATCCGGGCTTTCCCGCAGCGCCGCGCGCATTACGGAAAACATCGCCGCCCCCTTCACCAAGCGGATGCTTGATGACGCCGGGCTAGAAACGCTGGAAGAGCAACTCATCGCCGCTGACCTCGGCCCCGCCGTCGCCGCCCGAATCATCCGCAATTTTCGCGGCACGCGCTTCGGCATGGAAGTCTCCTCCCAGGAAATCCGCGAAACGCTCGGCGCCGAGATCGCAAAAATTCTCGAACCTGTAGCGATTCCGCTGGCGCCGGACGTCACGAAAAAACCTTTCGTGATTCTCATGACCGGGGTGAATGGCGCCGGCAAAACCACAACCATCGGCAAGCTTGCGGCGCGCTACCGGGAGACGGGGCTAACCTCCGTCCTCGCCGCCGGCGATACCTTCCGCGCCGCCGCCGTTGAGCAGCTGCAAGTCTGGGGTGAGCGCGCCGGGGCGGAAGTCGTCACCGCCCCCCCCAACACCGACGCCGCATCGCTGGCGCACGACGCGCTGGCCCGCGCGCAGAAAACCAACGCGGATGTGCTGCTCATCGACACCGCCGGGCGGCTGCACAACAAAACCGCGCTCATGGAGGAGCTGCGGAAGATCATCCGCGTCATCCGCAAGCTGGACACCACCGCACCCCACGCCGTGCTGCTTACGCTGGACGCCACTACCGGCCAAAACGCCATCAACCAGGTCGGCATCTTCAAGGAGATGGTGGATTTGACAGGGCTTATCGTGACCAAGCTGGACGGCTCGGCGCGTGGCGGCATCGTCGTCGCTTTGGCCGAGAAGTTCAACCTGCCGATCCACGCGGTCGGCACGGGCGAGCAACTGGCCGATCTTCGCGAGTTCGATCCGGGTGAATTCTCCCGCGCGCTGACCGGCGAGTAACCGATCTACCCCGGCGTCGTTGGCGGCGGAGGCTTCTTTATCTCGTGTTTACTCTTGCCGCTCAGCCGTTCGGTGATTCTCTCCGCCAGCACGAACATCGGCCCGACGAACAGCACGCCGATGAAACTCGCCAAAATCATGCCCCCGAACACGGTCGTGCCGATGGACTCTCGCGCCCCCGCACCCGCACCTACCGCGACCACCAGCGGAATGACGCCGATGATGAAAGCAAGCGCCGTCATCATCACGGGCCGGTAGCGCGTGCGCGAGCCTTCTTCCGCCGCATCGGCGATGCTGATATCGCCCTCGTCCAGCCGGTCCTTGGCAAACTCGACGATCAGAATGGCGTTCTTCGCGGCGAGCCCGATGAGCAATATCAGCCCGACCTGACCGTAAACATCGAGCGGCATTCCACGAAGTTTAATCCCCACCAGACCGCCCAGCAGCGCAAAGCCCACCGGCAGCATCACCGCGAAAGGCAGAAACCATCCTTCGTACAATGCCACCAGAAACAGGAAGGAGAACACGATGGCGGCGATAAAGGCATCGCCCTCCTGCCCGGTCGCCAGCAGCTCCTGGTATGTCAGTCCGGTCCATTCATAACCGTACCCCTTGGGCAAATGCTTGTTCGCCGCGTTCTCCAGCGCAGTGATCGCCTGGCCATCGCTGAACCCCGGCGCCGCCGCGCCGTTGATCAGCACCGCCGGATATTCGTTATACAGCGTCAGCGCATCGGCCCCCTGCACGGATTTCACCGTCACCAGGCTGCTCAGCGGTATCTCCGCGCCATTCGTGCTTTGCACGTAGAGGTTATCGATATCCGAGATCTTGCTGCGGAATTGCTGGTCCGCCTGCACGATCACCTGAAACACGAAATTATCGTAATTGAACAGGTTGACGTATTGCGAGCCGAGATAAGCCTGCATCGTGTTGTAAACCAGCGCTGGCGAAACCCCCAAAAGCGCCGCTCTTGTGGTATTGACTGAAACCTCGACCTGCGGCTGATCCGCCGTGAAGCCGGTGAAGACATTGGACAGATGTTTGTCCTGATTGGCGGCGAAGATCAGCGCACGCGAGGCGGAGGCGAGTTGCTGATAGTTCTGCCCGTTCTGCGCCTCCAGCACGAAATTAATCCCGCCTGTTGGGCTGACGCCAGGGATGGATGGCGGGTCGAAAGCCGAGATATTGGCCGATGGGATGGCATCCAGCTTGGTCTTGAGTTTCTGCAAGAGCGACGCGACGGATTCCGACGCGCTGCGCTCGCCCCAAGGCTTCATAATCACGATAACCAGCGCGTCGCTGGAGTCCTGTGCGCTGTTCACGATACTGAACCCGGAAACACCGATGACATGCGCGATGCCTGGCGTCTTATTCAACATCTTGGTGAGATCCGCGACCACGCCGCTGGTGCGGCCGAGCGAGGCGCCGTTCGGCAGCTGCACGTTCATGAAGAAATAGCCCTGGTCTTCCGCCGGAAGAAAAGCCGAGGGGGTGATCGTAAACATCCCATACGTGAGGACAAAGGCCACCGCGAGCCCGGCGCCCGCCAGCAGCAGCCAGCGCGACAGCTTCGCCACCACGTCGCCATATTTATCACGGGCAAAATTGAATCCGGTGTTGAACCAGCGGAAGAAGGCAAAATGCGTCTGCTCGGAGCGGCGGAGCATCAGCGCGCAGAGCGCCGGACTCAATGTCAGCGCATTGATCGCGGAGATCACGACCGAAACCGAAATCGTCACCGCGAACTGCCGGTACAGCGCGCCGGTCACGCCAGAGACAAACCCGACCGGCGCGAACACCGCGACCAACACCAGCGTGGTCGCAACCACCGGGCCGGTGATCTCGCCCATCGCCTTTTCGGTCGCCTGCGCGATGCTGAGGTCCGGATGCTCATCCAAATTCCGGGTGACGTTTTCCACGACCACGATCGCGTCATCGACCACCAGCGTGATCGCCAGCACGATCGCGAACAGGTCGATCGTGTTCGCCGAATATCCCAGCACATACAGCACCGCGAACACGCCGATCAGCGACACCGGGATGGCGATGGTGGGAATGATGGTGGCCCGCCAATCCTGCAAGAACAGAAACACCACCCCAACGACGAGCACCAGCGTGATCGCCAGCGTGCGGAGAATTTCCTCGATATTGGCGGAGACGAATTTAGAGGCGTTGAACGCGACGGTGTAGGACAGGCCAGGCGGGAAATTCTTCGAGAGCTTCTTCACCGCAGCCTGCACCTGCGCTGAAACCTGTAGCGCATTGGCATTCGGCGCCTGATAGACCGCCAGCGTGGCCGATGGATATTTGTCGAGTTTGGAAGCGGTGGCGTATTGCTGCGCGGCAAGCTGTACCCGCGCGATATTCGAGAGATGCACCACCGCGCCGCTAGGAGCGGTGCGGATCACGATATTCTGGAACTGCTGCACGCTCGTCAGTTCGCCGGGTGCGAGCACGGTAAGCTGCTGCTCCTGGTCGCCAGCCACCGGCGGCTGACCGATCTGCCCGGCGGAGACCTGAATGTTCTGCGCCTGGATTGCCGCGATCACCTGGGCGGTCGTCACTCCCAGCCCGGACATTTTAACGGGATTCAGCCAAACCCGCATGGCGTATTCGCGCAGGCCGAAAATCTGCGTATTCCCGACGCCCGGAATGCGCGCGACGATCTGCTGAATCTTCATGTATTCGTAGTTGGAGATATACAGCGAGTCATATTTGTTGTTTGGCGAGAACAGGCTGACCGCCAGCACGAAGGTACTGGAGGCGGCGCGCACCGTAATACCCTCGGACTGCACTTCCGCCGGCAGCTGCGCCTCGGCAATCTGCACGCGGTTCTGCACGTTCACCTGGTCGATGCTGGGGTCAGTCCCGATCGCAAATGTTACGGTCAAAGAGTATGCGCCGGAGCTGGCACTCGAGCTTTGCATGTAAATCATGCCCGGCGTACCGTTCACCTGCTCCTCGATCGGCTCGGCGATGGAATTCACCAGCGTCTGCGCGCTCGCACCAGGGTAGTTAACCGAAATCGTCACCTGCGGCGGCGTCACATTCGGGTATTGCGCCACGGGAATGGCGGTGAGCGCCACCAGCCCAGCCAGCGTGATGACGATCGCGATGACAATCGCGAAATTCGGGCGATAGATGAAAAATTTCGAGAACATATTACTGGCTCTGCGAGTCGCCCGGCGCGCTCGCGGACTCTGCGGGCGCGGTGGTGGTCGTCACCGTGTCGCCCACTTTCACCTTCTGCGTACCATCGACAATCACTTGGTCACCGAGCTTCAAGCCAAATTTCACGATAAAATTCTGCGCGATCTGCTCGCCCAGCGTCACAATTTCCTGATGCACCTTGTGGTCCGGCCCGACAGTGAGGACGAATTGTCCATGCTGGTCGGTCTGCACCGCCGAGACCGGCACCAGCAATGCTTCCGTCGCCTGTGCAGGTGCGGTATCGACATTGACATAGGCGCCGGGCAGCAAAAGCCCATTCGGGTTCGCAAAATCGGCGTAAATATTTACCGTGCCGGTATTGGTCGTCACCTGGTTATCCAAAAAGGCGATTTTGCCCTTCAACGGATACGGCTTGCCGCTTGGCAGCTCGAGGCCGAGCGTAAACTGCGATTCCGTCGGGCCGCTCTGCGCGGCGGCCAGAATCGGGCTATCGCTGCTGACCGAAAAGACGACCCGGATCGGATCAAGCTGGTTGATCGTCGCCAGCGTGCCCGAATTGGCGGTCACGAGGTTGCCTTTGGTGAGCGCGACTGCGCCGATGCGCCCGGAAATGGGCGCCAGGATCGTGCAATAGCTGAGGTTGAGCTGCGCGTTCGCGAGGTTCGCCTGGGCGGACATCACATTCGCCTGATCCTCATCGCGCGTCGCCAGTGCGGCATCGAGCGAGGATTGAGACTCAAAGCCTCTCGCGCCCAGGCTTACGGCGCGCGAATAGGTGAGCTGGGCATTTTCAAGCGCCGCCTTGGCGGAAGCGACACTCGCCGCGGCGGTCTGTAGCGCGGCCTCGTACTGGGCCTTTTGCAGGGTGAACAGCACCTGGCCCTCCTTCACGTCGCTGCCCTGCTTGAAGTTCACGCGATCGATGAAGGCGGTAACACGCGGCACGATCTTCACCGTCTGGATCGCCGTGACATGGCCGATATTGCTGAAAACCGGCGCGATGTTCTGTTGCGTGACGCGCGTCACCACCACCGACGGCACAGGGGCTTTCGCGGCCTGGGCCGGCGCCACGAGAACAAAGGCTGCCAGCAGCGCCCAACGGATATTTCGCACGTGCAAACCCCCGAGACTTTACCCGCATGAGGATAGGTAAGCTAAGTGGTTATGTCGATGCACACTGCCGCTATCGGACAGCATGGCTGTCATGATCATGATGTAACAAACCCGTAACGGCAGATCGTACACCGTCCTCGCGCGCATTATCCCAGCGCATACTCCGCCTCGGGCGTATAGGTTGGCTGGTCCTTGCCTAAAAACGAGCTGAACAGCGTCACATTATCGGCGCGGATCGGCGCCGAACGGTAGAGGTTATTTGCCTGCACAAAGCTGGTTAGGGATGCCGTCACCGGGCCATCCATCCGCGCCAACGCTACATGCGGCGTGAACTTCCGGCGGTCTGGCGGCAAGCCGATCCGGTGCAGCGCCGTCTCCACCTTGGCCTGCAAGCGGGCGAGGTCTTCATTACGCTCCACCCCGGCCCAGAGTGTGGAAACGCGCCCTGCCTTCTCGAACCAGCCAAAGCCAGAGAGCGAAAATGCAAAACTGCGCCCCCTCAACGTCGCCAGCGCCAGGTCGATCTCCTCCGCCTGCAAGCGGCTCGCCTCGCCAATAAAGCGCAGGGTGAGATGAAAATTATCCGTCGGCACCCAGCGCGCGCCCGGAATATTGCAGGAAAAATCGCTGAGTTCTTCTTTAACTTCCCATGGGAGGTCGAGGGCTACGAACAGGCGCATGGTCCGGCCACCTTTGCGAATCGATACACTGAAATTTTGCAATGCCGCGCGCACGGCGGTCAATATTTTATATTGGCGCGGTCGCGGCCTCCATCCAGCCCCGCGCTTTCGTCGCCAGATGCGGCGAAAGCTGCGCCCTTACGCGCAAATGGTAGGCGTTCAACCAGCCAAGCGCGGCGGGGGAAAGGAGCGAGGGCTCGATCAGCGAGCGGTCGAAGGGAGCCAGGGTCAGCGTCTCGAACCTTAAAAATTTGCGCGGCCCGGCAAAATCCGCCGCCTGCACCAGCACGAGGTTTTCCAACCGGATGCCATATTCACCGTTCAGGTAAAATCCCGGCTCGTTGGAAAGGATCATCCCCGGCTGTAGCGCCACCGCTTTGGCAGCGCGGGAGATTCCCGCCGGACCTTCATGCACTGAGAGATACGCGCCGACGCCGTGCCCCGTGCCATGGTCGTAATCCAGCCCCGCCTGCCACAGCGCGCCGCGCGCCAGCGCATCCAGATGCGCCCCCCCCACGCCTTCAGGGAACACCGCCATGGCAAGCGCGACATGCCCGGCCAGCACGCGGGTGAAATGCTCTCGCACTTCCGCCGGCGGCGCATCCGGCCCGGTCCAAACCGTGCGGGTAATGTCCGTCGTACCATTCAAATACTGACCGCCGCTATCGATCAAATAAAGCTCGTTCGGTTTGATGCGCCGGTTACGCTCTGGCGTGACGCGATAATGAATGATCGCACCATCCTCCCCAGCGCCAGAGATCGCCGGGAAGCTCTCGCCCCGGAAATGCTCGCCTCGCCCGCGCTCGGCCAGCAATCTTTCCGCGGCCGAAACTTCGGTCTCCAGCCCCGCTGGCGCGGCGGCGGATAGCCAGGCCAGAAACCGCGCCATCGCCACGCCGTCCCGCAGATGCGCGGCGCGCGCGCCCGCCTGTTCTACCGCGTTTTTGGCGGCGCGCGGCAGCGCCACCGGGTCCGCCGCCTCCGCTATCTTCGCGCCCGCCGCGAGCAGCCGGTTTTTGAACCACACCGGCATGGCAGCGGGATCGTAGCGCACGGTCTTGCCACCCAGCCGGTCCAGCGTGGCACCCAGCGCCGCCGGTTCCTCAACGGCAACTTCCGCCCCCAGATGCGCGCGCAATTCCGGGCTGATCTTTTCCCCGCCCATGAACAGCGCCGCCATGCCATCGGCGAACAGTAGCGCGTAGCCCAGCGCAACTGGCGTGAACGGCACGTCCGCACCCCTTATGTTGAACAGCCAGGCAAGCGAGGCCGGATCGCAGAGTATCGCCACGTCCTGCCCGGCAGCGCGTAGCCCCAAAGCCAGCGCCTCCCGCTTGCCCGCCGAATCCTGACCCGCGAATGCCACATCATGCGGCACGGCTGGGGCCATCGGGGCAGCAGGCCGCTCCGCCCATATCTCATCCACTGGGTTTGCCTGCACCGGCACCATTTCCACGCCAGTAAACCGGGTCAGCCCTTCGGCGCTGATCAGCCAGGGGTCATAGCCTATACGCCTGCCCGCCGCATGGCTTGCCAGCCAATCCTCCGGCTTGGTTTCGGTGATATGCAGCCGCTCCCACAACGCGGCATCCGTCTGCTCAGCCAGTTGCAGCACGTAGCGCCCGTCCGACCACACCGCCGCCTTATCGGCCAGCACAATCGCCAGCCCGGCGCTGCCGGTAAAGCCCGTCACAAACGCCAACCGCTCGGACGACGCAGGCACATATTCGCCCAGATGCTCATCCGCGCGGGGAATGATGAACCCATCCAGCCCGCGCGATGCAATCGCGGCTCTCAGAGAAACCAGAATCGTAATCTCACGTCTCCTTTAAGATTTCCCGCACCGCATCGGCGTCCACAGCCTCCAGCGCCGCCATCGCGGCGGCCTCGCATTGCGTGAGGTTGAGCGCGCGGATTGCCCGCTTAACACGCGGTATGGCATTGCCGTGCATAGAAAGCTGGCGGATGCCAAGGCCCAGCAGCAACGGCGCGGCCTGCTCGCGGCTCGCCAGCTCCCCGCAGAGCGAGAGCGGAATGCGCGCCTGGGCCGCAGCCTGCGCGGTCCGGTGAATCAGCCCCAGCACCGCAGGCTCAAACGGGTCATAAAGCCGCGCGCCCACCGGCAGGCTCCGGTCCGCCGCCAGCGTGTACATCGTCAGATCATTAGTGCCGATCGCGAAGAAATCTGCTTCCGCGGCCAAGTGCCGCGCGCAGAACGCCGCCGCCGGGGTTTCCACCATCACGCCGAGCGGCGGTTTTTTCGCCGCCATCCGCACGCCCCGGCGCTTCAGCCGCCGCCAAACACGGTCCAAAATCTCCCGCGCCTCCACCACCTCCGCACAGAGCGAGACCATGGGCAGCATGATCCGCACCGGCCCGGCCGCCCCGGCGCGTAGAATCGCCGCAAGCTGCGTCTCCAGCAGAACGGGGTGACGCAGCAGCAGCCGAATGCCGCGCAAGCCCAGCGCCGGGTTGGGCTCATCCCCCGGCGGCAGATAGCCGCTCAGCGCCTCCACATCCTTATCCGAGCCCCAGTCTAGTACCCTTATCGTCACCGGCTCGCCGTCCATCGCCTCCACGATATGCCTGTAAATACGGGCCTGTGTATCCTCGTCCGGCAGAACCTCGCGATTCATGAAGATGAACTCGCTGCGCAGCAGGCCGATGCCATGCGCGCCGGATTCCGCTATCATCGGCAGCTCGAACGGCAGTTCAAGGTTTGCCTGCAACTCGATCTCCACGCCATCCCGGGTAAGTGCCGGCAGGCGTTGCAACCGGGAGAGCGCGCGCTTTGTCCGCAGCAGCGCCGCCAGCTTAGCCCGCGCGGCCTTCAGGCTTTCCGGCGTGGGGTTCAGGATGATTTCGCCCGCTGCACCATCGACAATCGCCAACGCCCCCGGCGCTGCCGCTTCTAGCACCCCTGCCGCCCCCAGCACGGCGGGCAGGCCGAGGGCGCGCAGCATCACCGCCGTATGCCCGTCCGCCCCGCCCTCGGCTGTAATAATCCCGGCGAAATTCGCGGGCTGGATCAAAGCCGCATCCGCCGGACGCATCTCGGTCGCGGCCAGAATGCTGCCCTGCGCCACGCCGTTAAAGCTGCGGAATGGCTGGTGCATCAAATTGCGTAAAATCCGCCGCCCGATCTCGCGCACCTCCTCGGCCCGCCGCGCCCGGCCCAAACGGTCGGAGCCGGTCAGCGCCAGAATGGCCTCCGCTTGCGCCTCCGCCTCCGCCTGCACTGCTGCCTCGGCGCCTACCAGCCCGTCCTGCACCCGCGCCCGTATCCCGCGCATCAAGCGGGAGGAACCCAGCATATGCACATAGGCGTCGATCAAAGGCGAAATCTCGGCCTGGCTATGCTCCGGCAATCCCGCCAGCCGGGCCTTGAGCTTGCCCAGTTGCTTGCGCGAGCGCGCCAGCGCCTCCTCAAGCCGCGCGGTTTCCGCAGATACATCTGCGGCCGATATTTTTTTATGGGCAACGACGAGCGCAGGCTCGGCGGCCTCATGCACCGGGCCGATGCCGATGCCCGGCGATACCGGGTGGCCGGAGAAGCGTAATTCCTTGCTAGTCTGTTTCATGAAAGCCGGCTTCGATCAGCGCGGCAATCGCCTCCAGGGCCTCCCTGGCGTCAAACCCTTCGGCCAGCAGCCGCACGCTACTCCCTGGCCCCGCGCCCAACATCATCAGCCCCATGATCGAGCGCGCCGAGACCGACTGGCCATCCTTAGCCACATCCACCGAGGCGCTGAACCGCTCTGCCAGCGTCACGAGCTTCGCCGCCGCGCGTGCGTGCAGCCCGCGCCGGTTGATAATGCCAACCTCCAGCTCGATTACCGCCCCGTCGCCCATGCGCTATTCGGCGGCGCGGGGGGTGATAGGAACGGGGTGCTGAATTTCGTGTCCGGAGCAGATGTATTTCCGGCCCGCCGCCTCGGCGCATTGCACCGCCTCAGCCAACGCCTGCGTGCCGCGTATTTTCGCGAGCTTCACCAGCATGGGCAGGTTGACGCCGCCGATGATCTCGACCCCCGGCTGGTTGAGCATAGACATCGCGAGATTGCTGGGCGTGCCGCCGAACATGTCGGTCAGCAAAATCACCCCGTCGCCCTCGTTCACCTCCGCCATGCGGCTCGCGATCTCGTCGCGCTGGCTTTCAAACTCCGCATCGGATTCGATGCATACCGTCGCCAGCCTCTGCTGCTTGCCGACAACATGCTCCATGGCGTCACGCAGCGCATTCGCCAGCAACCCGTGGGTAACGAGAACCATACCAATCATGTCGTGAGGCTCATTCCTTAGCGTGTTCCCGGGGCTGGGCGGTCGCGGCCTGAAACCGCGCCGCCTCGCGGTGCGTAACGCTCGCGCGCCAACCCGCCTTGGCGAGACATTCGCTGAGTTTTTCGATCATAAATACAGATCTGTGCTGTCCGCCGGTACATCCGATACATATTGTCGCATATTTTTTTCCTTCTTGCACGAATTTCGGCAATAAAAATTTAACAAATTCAACGATATGTGAGAAATATGCCGCAAAATCAGGGTCCTGTTCGACGAACTTGCCGACTTGCCGATCCAGCCCGGACAGCAGTTTTAACTCGGGATCATAATGCGGATTCCGCAAAAATCGCGCATCGAACACGAGGTCGGCCTCCGGCGGCAGACCGGCGGGGTAAGCGAAGGAAATGAGTGAAATCGCCATACCCGGCGCGCCGCCGCCGTAATTCTGCTCGATCATCCGGCGCAGGCGCGGCAGCGGCAGATTGGAGGTATCGATCACCAGATTCGCGGCCTGCGCCAGCGGCTCCGTCAGGCTGCGCTCCAGCGCGATGCCATCCGCCACGGCGCCTCCTTGCGCGAGCGGATGGCGGCGGCGGGTCTCGGAATATCGGCGCTTGAGCGCTTCGTCTGTCGCGCTGGCAAAAATCAAGCTTGGCGTCAGTCCCGGATTTTGTCGCAGGCATTGCAGCTTGGTCAGCACCATCGCGGCGGAAAACCCGCGCGAGCGCGCATCGACGCCGATAGCAAGGTTGCGCTCGGCCCTTCCCGCCAGCTCTTCCAGCGTGGCCAACGGCGGGTTGTCCATGGTCTCGAATCCAAGGTCCTCCAATGCCCGCAGAATCGAGTTCTTGCCCGCGCCGGAGAGGCCAGTGACAAGCGCGATGCAGAGCTTCTTTCCCTCGCTCATGCCGCGAAAGCGCCCACAGCCTGCGTCACCCGTCCGCAGGCAGCATCCAGCGCCAGCGCCACGCGGGCAACCGCCGATGCCGCCTGCCCGTCGATTCGCACCATTGGCAGCCCGGTCTCGCCATGTATCTCGGGCCCCGGCAGGCGCTCCCGCGCACCGAGCTGCACAACCAGCCGCAATATAGCACTCTCCCGATACGGTAGGCGGAAAATCCCCAGCCCCCTCACTTCCAGCAGGCCGGACAACGCGGCTGGCGCGGTGGCGATCCCATGCTCGATGATCACCTGGTCATCCGCCACGAGCATGAACCCGCTTTCGATCAGCCGCAAAATCAAATCGGATTTGCCCGCGCCGGGCAGGCCCAGAACGAGGACAGCGTCGTAACCATCTGGTCCAGAACGGGCGGCGCAAGAAGCGTGCAGGCGCATGATGGGCGGAATGTGGCAAATTTCAGGCGGTAATAAAAGAGCCTTTAATCCTGCCCATCTTCCTTCCGCAGCGCATCGAGCGGCAGCAGCGCCCCGTCCCGCTCAAAATGCCAAAAGGTCCAGCCGTTGCACGATGGCGCATTCTGCACCGCCGCTCCAACCTGATGGATCGACCCCCGATGCGGACCGGAAACCAGCCCACCCTCCGCCGTCACCTCCGCCGCGACGCGCTGGGCACGGTCGGTAAGGATCGTGCCTGGCTTTAAAATCCCTCGCTCGACAAAACTGCCAAAGGCGATGCGCGGCGCCTCCCGCCCGGCCTTTGGCGCATGAACCGCCGCCATGGAGGCCGGTTTTTCCGCGCGCAGCCGCCCCCAGGCAGCCTCCACATAAGCCGGGTGCCGCTCGATGCCGATAAAATGCCGGTGCAAGCGCTTGGCCATGGCCGCCGTGGTGCCGGTGCCCAAAAACGGATCGACGATGATATCCCCCGGGCTGGTTGAGGATACGATCACCCGGTGCAGCAGGGCCTCCGGCTTCTGCGTCGGGTGCAATTTCAACCCATGCACGTTCCGCAGCCGCTCCGGCCCGGTGCAGAGCGGCATGGTCCAGTCACTCCGCATCTGCAAATCATCGTTCAGCGACTTCATCGCCTGATAGTTGAACTTGTAGCGCGCCTGCTTGGACTTCGCCGCCCAGATCATCGTTTCATGCGCGTTGGTAAACCGCCGCCCCCGGAAATTCGGCATCGGGTTGGTCTTGCGCCAGATCACGTCGTTCAAGATCCAAAACCCGAGATCCTGCAAAATGCTGCCGATGCGGAAGATGTTATGGTAGCTGCCAATCACCCAGATCGTGCCGTCCTTGTTCAAAATCCGGTGGCATTGGCCGAGCCAGTCCCGGGTAAACGCATCATAGGCCGCGAAATCGTCGAATCTGTCCCAATCCTCATCCACGCCATCGACCAGGCTGTCATCCGGGCGCCGGAGCTCGCCACGCAGCTGCAAATTATACGGCGGGTCCGCAAACACGCAGTTGACCGAGGCGTCGGGGAGCATCCGCAGCATCTGCCCGGCGTCGCCAAGCAAAATCTGGTCAAGCGGCAGTTCGCGCAGCATTTCCACGGGCAAGGCAGACCCTCAAGTTTCGTTTCGCGTCACGCGCGCTCCAGTTCAAACTGCCGGGCGGTCCGTAGCCGCGTCAACCACGATGGCTTGGCAACCGGACGTGGCATCCCCATATTTAACCCCATGACGGATAGCATCATGACGGATAGCGAATTCGATACCGCACTGGTGGCAGCAGCTTTCGCCCTTGGCGCGGAGCAGGGCTGGCAAAAAGTCTCCGCCGCCGCGGCAGCCAGGCGCGCTGGGCTGGACCTGGGGCTGGCGCGGCAGCGTTTTGGCTCGCGCGGCATGATTTTGCGTAAATTCGGCCAGCTCGCGGATATAGCGGCGCTCACCGGCGCCACGCCGGATGGCTCGGTCCGCGACCGGCTGTTTGATATCCTGCTCCGCCGGTTCGACTTTTTGCAGGCGCACCGTGCGGGTGTGAAGTCTCTTATAAAATCCTTGCCCGCTGTTCCGGCACTGGGCCTGTGCCTTACCCGCGCCAACCTCGCCTCGATGGGCTGGCTGCTGGAAGCTGCGGGGGTATCCGCCCAGGGCGTGCGCGGCGAGCTTCGCAAGCGCGGCCTCCTTCTGGTTTGGGGTTACGGCGTACAAGCCTGGATGCGCGATGAGAGCGAAGACCTAAGCGCCACCATGGCGGCGGTCGATAAAGCCCTGAACCACGCCGATTCCATCGCCGCCCGCTTCTCCCCTGCACCCAGCGCTCCGGCGGCGGCGACCGATGTTCCGTTCGACCCCGCGCCCGAAGAGGATTTGCCTTTCCCGGAAGACCCAGCCGCGCTAGGCTAAACGAACGAACAAAAGGAAGCGATCCATGGCCCAAAAACCCACGCCGTCTGGCAATATCCCCAGTTTTGGCCAGAACGCCGATTTCACCAGAATCTTCGCTGATATGAAAATGCCTGCCATGCCGGATATGGAAGCGGTTGTAATTGCCAACCGCCGCAATCTTGAGGCTTTGGCCGAGGCCAACCGCCTGGCGCTCGAAGGCGCGCAGGCCGTCGCGCGGCGGAACATGGAAATTATGCAAAATACCATGTCCAGCCTGACCGAAAGCATCCGCGAATTATCCGAAAGTGGCACCCCCGCTGCCCGGGCCGCCAAGCAGGCGGATCTACTCCGCCAAGCCTACGAAGCCGCCGTCGCCAATACCAAGGAGCTTGGCGATCTCATCCAGAAATCCAACACTGAGGCGATGGGCAAGCTCAACCAGCGCTTCTCGGAAGCCATGAGCGAGATGAAAACGCTGTTCAAGAAATAGCTTCCCAAGCGCATCAAACCTGGCTTTCCGCTCTGCTCTTTCAAACAATACGGATTTAATCTTTAAGTAGTGAGGCGGTAATTTAGTTGACAAGGAAACTTTAGTGCTGTAGTTTCTTTGTCAACTAAAGGACTCACATGGCATCATCACGCCCTTCGGAGCTGACCGCGCATCTAGGATACTGGCTACGTTACGTCTCCAATCACGTATCCCATGCGTTTGGCGTAAAGCTTGCGGCCAAGGGCGTTACAGTCGCTGAGTGGGTTATGATGCGTTCGCTTTATGGCAAAAACCCAATGCCACCAAGCCGCCTAGCGGAAGAAATGGGTATGACCCGTGGGGCGGTCTCAAAGCTCGCGGACCGGCTGATTGATAAATCACTGATCGTACGCAGAGCTAATTATGACGATGGCCGGGCGCAAACTCTAACACTGACGGCTGAGGGCGCGAAAATAGTGCCGGATCTTGCGGCGCTCGCAGATCAAAATGATGCTGAATTCATCAACTGCCTGTCCATGACAGAACGAAACATTTTGGTGGGCGTGCTGAAGCGAATGGTCGCGCAATACAACATGAAGTCTATCCCGACAGAATAACCCAGCCAACATTCTAAAAGAGAAGTACTTATGCAAGACAGATTGATAGCTACCGCCAGAGCCTGCCTGGAAGGCGCCGAAGCAAACATTATGACTTTTCCAGAAATCGTTCAAACATTGATGCAAGCAGGTTTTGAAAGTTACAGGATCGATTTTCGTCGCGCCGTGGCGACATATTATCTCCCCAACGGCGATAGCGTCGAAATTCCGGCCCATAAGATCGATGTCTCCATCGCCGCGGCGTTTGACGTTCCAAGCCTAAAAGAATTCATCGCGGAGGCGCAGCAATTAGCGCCAGGCTATACGTATGAAGGATTTTGCAAAAAAGCGGCATCGGCTGGCTGCTGCGGCTATATCGTTTCGTTCAGCGGCCGCCGCGCCCTATATATAGGACGCGGTGCCGAAACGCATCTGGAGCATTTTCCGGATTAAACATCCCGTTGCGGCGCCCATTAAAATATGCCGGCCGCCGGATGGGGCTTTTCTTTCCCCAGGCGGGGAACATATTGTGAACCATGTCCTCCGCCCTTATGAGTCTCCCTTTAAGCTTCATCCCGGAAAAACTCGCGCCCGGACCGCTCGTTAAGCCGCTTCGCGTCGTCTCGGAATTCGCGCCCAGCGGCGACCAGCCCGCCGCGATAAAGCAACTGCTCTCCGGCATTGCCGCCGGAGAGCGCGATCAGGTGCTGCTTGGCGTCACCGGTTCCGGCAAAACCTTCACCATGGCGAAGGTGATCGAGAGCATTCAGCGCCCGACGCTGGTGCTGGCGCCGAACAAAACCCTGGCCGCCCAGCTTTATGCCGAGATGAAATCCTTCTTCCCCGATAACGCGGTGGAATATTTCGTAAGCTATTACGACTATTACCAGCCGGAGGCCTATGTCCCGCGCTCGGACACCTATATCGAAAAAGACTCCGCGATTAACGAGACCATCGACCGGATGCGGCACGCCGCCACCCAGGCACTGCTGGAACGCTCGGACGTCATCATCGTCGCCTCCGTCTCCTGCATCTACGGCATCGGCTCAGTCGAGACCTATTCCAAAATGGTCGTGCGGCTGGAGGCCGGCGGCAATATCGACCGTGACACGCTGGCCAAGGCGCTGGTGGATTTACAGTACCGCCGCAACGATGTCGCCTTCGCGCGCGGCTCCTTCCGTCTGCGCGGTGAGGTCGTGGATATCTTCCCCAGCCAGTACGAGGACCGCGCCTGGCGCGTCACATTGTTTGGCGACGAGATTGAGAAAATCTCGGAGTTCGACCCGCTGACTGGCGAGCAGACCGCCGTGCTGGAGAGCATTTCCATCTATGCCAACAGCCATTACGTGACCCCTCGCCCAACGCTCAACCAGGCCGTCATTCGCATCAAGCAGGAGCTCAAAGCCCGGCTCGACGAGCTGGTGGCGGAGGGCAAGCTGCTGGAAGCCGAGCGGCTGCAACAACGCACCACCTTCGACATCGAAATGATGGAAACCACAGGCGCCTGCAAAGGGATCGAGAATTACTCGCGCTACCTCTCGGGCCGCAACCCCGGCGAGCCGCCGCCGACGCTGTTCGAGTATCTTCCCGATAACGCGCTTCTGGTGGTCGATGAATCGCATGTGACGGTGCCGCAGATCGGCGGCATGTATAAAGGCGATTATTCACGCAAATCCATCCTTGCGGAATTCGGCTTCCGCCTGCCGAGCTGTATCGACAACCGGCCCTTGAAGTTTGAGGAATGGGAGCAATTCCGCCCGCAATCGGTGTTCGTCTCCGCGACACCCGGCCCTTGGGAGCTGGAGCGCACGGGTGGCAGCTTCGCCGAGCAGATCATTCGCCCGACCGGACTTGTGGACCCTGTGACGGAGATACGCCCCGTGGAACACCAGGTCGATGACCTGCTAGGCGAATGCCGCAAGGTAGCGAGCCTGGGCGGCCGCGTGCTTGTCACCACGCTGACCAAGCGCATGGCCGAAGACCTCACCGAATACCTCACCGAGCAGGGGCTAAAAGTCCGTTACCTGCATTCGGATGTCGATACGCTGGAGCGCATCGAGATCATCCGCGACCTGCGTCTTGGGGCTTATGATGTGCTGGTCGGCATCAACCTGCTGCGCGAGGGGCTCGATATTCCCGAATGTATGCTGGTTGCGATTCTGGATGCCGATAAGGAGGGGTTTCTGCGCTCCGTCACCTCGCTGGTGCAAACCATTGGCCGCGCCGCGCGAAATGTCGATGGCCGCGTCATCCTCTACGCCGATGTCATGACCCGCAGCCTCAAACAGGCGATCGACGAGACCGACCGCCGCCGCACCAAACAAACCGCATGGAACACGGCGAACGGCATCACGCCGCAATCCATCCGCAAGAATATTGGCGAGGTCATCCACTCGGTGTTCGAGCAGGATTATGTCACCGTCTCGCCGGTAAAAGACTCCAGCGTCGATGAATTCGTCGGCAAGGATTTGCACGCCAGCATCGGCATATTGGAAACGCGGATGCGAAACGCCGCCGCCAATCTGGAGTTCGAGGAAGCTGCCCGGCTGCGCGATGAGATCAAGCGGCTCGAAGCGTTAGCCCTTGGCCTCGCCCCGCCACCGCCCGCCACGCGCGCCAAGCCGAGTCGCGGCCCGACCCCGCTTGGCCCCGGCGGCGGCGGCTATGATCCGGCATTACGGAAGGGCAAGCGCCGGGGAAGGTAAACGCGCGCTTTTTGTCCGGCGCGAAGCGGGTTAAACACATCGGAATCGATTGACAATTTTGTAAACTCTGCGATCCAGTTACCTTCCGCACAAGGTATTAATAGGTTGATAGTAAAACAGGCGATGGAAGCGAAAGCCAAGAAGCGGCCCGGCAATCTGGGGGATCTCGTCTATCAGCGGTTGCGGACAGATATTCTGACCGGCCGGCTTGCCGCGGGAACCCAGCTTTCCATGGCTGAAATCGCGAACCTGAACGGCACGAGCCTGGGCCCGGTGCGGGAAGCCTTAAAACGGCTGCAACAAGACCAGCTGGTCGTGGGCAAAGCGAATCAACAGTTTACCGTGGCACGTTTCGATATCTCCGACCTGGACTCTACCTTTTGCCTTAACCTCGCGGTCAATGCCTTGGCGATCCGCATCAGCGTTCCATTCCTCAATGATGAAGAGGTGCAGACGCTGAAGCGCATGGCCGATCTGATGGAAAGCGAACTGGAGCGCGAAGGAGCAGACTGGGACGCGACCTATCCAGAATTCATGGTCACGTATCATGAATTCATCGCCGAAATCATCAAACACGCGGGCGAACGCATCGTGGCTCTGTCGAACCAGCTGATGCAGGATATTCTGCGCTATAGCACCAGCCGGACCTCAGAGCCGCATCTTTGGCGGGCGGCGCGGCCCGCCTTCGGCCTGATCGCCAACGCCGCAAGCGCACGCGACGGCAGGCTCGCCTCCAGACATTTCGCAGAATCGATCGCCCGGCTGTCATCGTTGGCACTAACGAGCGCCTCGCCGGGCTACGATGCATTCCGGCTGCGCGGCGTGATCACGACGCTGCTGCCGGAACAATCGCATAATTCGAAGTAACGCCGGCGACCGGCTAGAGGGTCTGATCGTTTAGCGCGCGCTCCAAACTGAGCGTCATGCTAAACTGAGTCTAAAGCTTCAGCAGCCGCTGTGCATTTCCGTAACAGATTTTTTCCATGTCGATCTGGCTGATCGGCGCATTTTCGATGAAATGTACCGCATCCTTCGTATATTCGTAAGGATAATCGACCGAAAACATAATCCGGTCGGCGCCGAGCGACATCATGCTGCATAGCAAAGGTGCGGCGTCAAAAGCGCCCGCCGTCGTGATCATGACATTCTCACGAATATATTGCGACGGCTGCTTCTTCAGCTGTTTCGTATGAACCGTCATCGCGTACCGGCTATCGAGCCGCCATAGCACGAAGGGCAGCATTTCGCCCATATGGCCGAGAATGACGGTGGTTTTCGGAAAGCGGTCGAACAGCCCGCTGCATACCATACGCAGCGTGTGACCCGCGGTCTCAGGCCCCCAGCCCCAGCCAGGACCGGAAAGCTCAGGATAACCCTCAAGCACACCGGGAATCACCATCGCGTTCGCGGGATGCAGATAGATCGGCACGCCAAGCGCCTCCGCCCGCTCCCACATCGGGTAAAATTTTTCGTCGTCGAGATATTCGCCATTTGTATGGCCGTTGATCAGCGCGCCCTTCAAGCCCAGCTGCTTGACCGCCCGCTCCAACTCGTCCGCCGCGCCTTTGGGATCCTGCAACGCAATATGGGCAAAGCCCGAAAACCGCGTTGGGTGCTTTTGAATCATTGACGCCAGAAAATCGTTCGTTTCCTTCGCCTTTTTCACCGCGACGTCACGGTTTGGCTCCATCTGTACGCCAGGCGTGGTAACGGAAAGCACAGATACATCGATGCCGTATTTATCCATCTCCTCAAGCCGCAACTGCTCGAAATCCACAAGGCGCTCTTTGCAATACGCCATGAAATCCGGCTGAATCGCGGTAGCGACATCTTTCTCGATATATTGCGCGAGCGCTGCGGTGTTGAAATGTTCCTCGAGGACAATTTTTTTAACGTGGCCGGACATTTGGAAGCTCCTGACAAGAGAAGGTATTTTCTGCGCCGATACCCCTGAATACGCCAGGATTACCCAACATCAAAGCGAAAGGCAACGCCCGTTACGCAACCTTCCCCGCGTGCAAGTTCGTACTCAGGCTCGTGGAGGTTTCCAGCCCCAGGCAGGCGCGGCCAAAATCCTCGTAACAGGTTTCGATCAATGTGTGCGCGTGCATCGTCGCCACCTGGGCATCGCGGAACAGCCGCTGGAACGGATTGTCTTCGCGAATAGAGGAGGCGCCGCTGGCACGCAGCACCAGGGAGGTGATCTCCGCACAGAGCTTCATCACATAGGCATTTTCAAGTCCAACCCGCTTGAACTCCAGCTCATCCGCCGGCAGGCCTTCCTCCGCGCGCTTGGAGGTATGCTCCACATTATTACGGGACATCAGCTCCGCCGCGAGAAGTTTGCAATGCAGTTCGCCCAGTTGCAAATGCGTCACCGGCGCCTCGCTCTGCTTATCGTATCTGGTGTACATAATTTTACGCTTGAAGGTTTTTTCCTTGAACAATTCGATCGCCGCGCGCGCAAGTCCCAGCGACACCGCGGAATGAAGCGACGCCGTCAAGCACACGAGATTGAGCTGGAACAACAGCCCTTCATGCGCCGGCTCGAGCCGGGTAGTCGAGAAAATATCCTTGACACCCCGCACACGATGCTCGGGCACAAAAATCTCGTTTGTAATTTCCACCGTGTTGCTGCTGCTGCCGCGCATCCCCATGACCTTCCAGTCGTCGAGAACCGTGACCTGATCCTGCGGAATCTGGCACAGCAGCGGCTCCGGATTTTCGTCTTCCATACAGATGGCTCCGACATGAATCGACGCCGCGTGCTGGCATCCGCTGGCAAACGGCCAGCGGCCCTTCAACATCAATCCACCCGGCACGCGCCGCGCTAAACAAGGGTTTCCGGCGCCGCAGGAAAGCGGGCCGACCCAGTCCTTGGTGAAAAGCTCGTCCTGAAACTTGCAGTCGTACAGCCCAACCCATTGCGTCGCCGTCAACGTGACCCAGACAACCCAGCCGGTCGAGCCACAGCCGCGCGCAACTTCCGCGATCACAGTATGAATTTGCAGCGGGGTGGACGCGTAACCGCCGTACTCCACGGGAATCACCATCTTCCACACGCCCATCGCATCAAGGTCGCGGATCGTCTGCTCCGGGATCCGGCGAAGGTGTTCCGTCTCCAGCGCCCGCTCCCGCAATGCCGGCACATAGGCGGCAACATCCGCTAGGATACGGGCAGCTATCTGCGGATCGCCAGCCTTATGCATCTCGGCGCCAGAGCGGCCGGCTGGTTCAGCTTTCGACGAAACATTCAATATATTCACGGTTGTCTCCTCACGTGGCATTGCGGCATTTGCTACTGGACACTTATATAACTACAGAAAACAATCAAACTGTCAATACATTTATATCTAACTAAGGTTTATTTGTCTTTTAGATTTGACAATTTATCATTTCCAAGTGATACTTTATGTCTAATCAGACCTGTAAGACCCCAAGCCGCGCGGCGTGTGGCTTTCTGGCGGGAGGAAATAAAATGAGTTACCTTCGCAATTGTTGGTACTTGGCCGGTTGGGCTGATGAACTTCCCGAAGGCGGCGTATTGGCCCGGCGCCTACTGGATATTCCGGTGGTTTTGTTCCGGGACAAAACGGGTGAGGCCAAGGCCGTACTCGACCGCTGCCCGCACCGCTTCGCGCCGCTCAGCATGGGATATTTGCAGGAAGGTTCGATCGTTTGCGCATATCATGGGCTTGGCTTCGGCGGGGACGGCAAATGCACGGCAAACCCGCACGGCCCAATCGTCCCCGCGCTCAAAGTCGAGGCATACCCTGTGCGGGAGGCATTTCGCGGGCTGTGGATCTGGCTCGGCGCCCCTGAACTGGCAAATTCTGCGATGCTGCCAAAACTTGGTTTCGTGGATGAAGTTCCCGAAACTGCCTTCAGCTGCGGCTATTTGCGGGGAGATGGCAATTATCAGCTCTATGCCGACAATATTCTTGACCTCACGCATGTTGATTTCCTGCATCCGACAACGCTCGGCGGCGGCAGCATCACGCGGACAAAACCGGAAGTATCCCAAGATGGCAACAGCGTTTGGATCCAGTGGCATCCAAAAAACGAGAGGCCTTCGCCGGTGCAATACGCCGCGCTGGAGTTTACAAGTCCGGACCAACGTGCCGATTCCTGGACCGAAGTGTTTTGGACCCCCCCGGCAGTAATGGTGCTGGTCGCCGGCGCCGTGCCGGCGGGGATGCCGCGTACTGGCGATAATGTCCGGGCGCTGCATATCATGACGCCCGAAACAAAGCATAGCACGCATTACTTCTTTGCGTCCACGCGCGATTTTGCGATGGATAATGCTGAGGTAAACCGGCAGATGGCGGAAACGCGGAAAAAGGTTTTCTCAACCGAGGACCGGCCCATGATCGTCGGCCAGTGCGAGCGGATGGAGGGCGAGGATTTAAGGGATTTGAAGCCCGTACTCTTATCGATCGACTCAGGCGTCGCGCGCGCGCGCCGGGTGCTCCAGAAATTGATCGCGGCGGAGGCGCAGGCATCCGCGCTCGTGCATAGCTTCGCCGGCGAGAGCTAAAAAAGGAAACGACTGTTATGACACAACCATGCTCGCGCCTGAAGATAAGCGAAACGATCCTGAAGACCGGCAAGCTGGACCAGATGAAGCCGTGGTACGCCACGGTCCTCGGCGTCTCCCCATTTTTTGAGCACGCTCCGCCACCGGGCACAAAGCCGCTCGACCTCGGCGGGCAAACCCGCGCTTCCGACCTGCGAATGTGCTTCTTCCGGCTGTCGCTGGACTATCCATTTGTGCAGACCATCGGAATTTTTGAGGAGCCCGGCACGGCGTTGGAACCAACAAAAGGCACACCCGGCCTGCATCATATGCAACTCAGCGTGGCCAGCCATGGTGAGTTATGTGACAAATACATCGAGCTGAAGGAAAAGGGCCTGAAGCCGCACCGCAGCACCGACCACGGACCGATGACCAGCTTTTACTACCGTGACCCCGATGGCAACAACGTCGAGATCACCTCGCAGAACTACCCGTCGCTGGACGCCATGGTCGCTTTCATGGCTTCCGACGAATTCAAGGCCAATCCGTCTGGCGCGGAAATCGATGCTGAAACCTTCGTCGCGAAGCATCGGAAAGCGTGACATGAAACTCGTCAAAGTCGAAAAGCCTGGCTTCACCGCTGAGGGTGTTTTAGAGGGCGATACCGTCCATCTCATCGGCGGCTGGCGCGAGGGCAGCGCCGAGCGCACCGGGTTCACGTTGCCCACGCGCTCGCTTTCGGAAATTTCCCTGCTGCTTTCCAGCGCGCATGAGCAAGTGCCACTATCATCCGTCAAACTTTCGGTGCCGGTGGATCCGCTGCGGAAGATCATCTGCGTCGGCATCAACTATCGGGACCACGCCGGCGAGACGAAAAACGAAGAGCCGAAAAACCCCATACTGTTCACGCGCACATTGGATTCCCTGGTAGCGCATGGCGAGCCGATTCTACGCCCGCGCGTTTCGGAAACCTTCGACTTTGAGGGCGAAATCGCTGTAATAATAGGCCGCGAGACGCGGCACGTGACGGTAGAAAACGCCATCTCCCATGTCTTCGGCTATTGCTGCTTCATGGATGGCAGCGTGCGCGAATATCAGAAACACGCGCTCACCACCGGCAAGAATTTCTGGCAATCCGGCTCGATAGGGCCTTGGATCGTTACCGCGGACGAGATCGGCGATACGAATCTCAAGCTCGAGACCAAGCTGAATGGCCAGACCGTGCAATCCGCGCATCTCAGCGACTTGATCTTCAACATTCCGCAGATCATCGCCTATTGCTCGCGCTGGACGGTGCTCAGGCCCGGCGATGTTATTGCCACCGGAACCCCCGGCGGTGTCGGCTCGCGCCGCACACCCCCGCTGTGGATGAAGTCCGGCGATGAGATCACGGTCAAGGTCGAGAAGCTTGGGCGACTGCATAACCCGGTGGCGGAGGAGGTTTGATGACCTACGACGTGCGCGCCATCGAAGAGCAATTCGACCGTTCGGCGGTCGCTGATGTCATCCACCGCGAGCGCCTCGCGCGAGACAACGGTTTCTTCGATGAAATGGCGAGCTATTACCATCCGAATTCGTTTGTCGATATTTCCTGGTTCCAGGGTAGCGGCGCGGAGTTTGTCGCGCGCAGCAAGGCAAATTACCGTAATATCGACATCAGCCTGCACGTACTCTCGCCCTCCATCGTTATCGTGAAGAATGATCGCGCTATCGCGGAAACTCCGTGCATCAATCGCGCATTTTTTAAGCTGGACGGTGTGGATGTCAGCCGTGAGGGCTTCACGCGTCTGCTTTGGCGGGCGCAAAAACAGAATGGGAAATGGCTGATTGCCGGGCTTCGCTGCTATTACATCCGCGACTCCCTCATTGCCTGCAACCCGAACCATGTTCCGAAACTTGACGAGGCGCGGCTCACAAAATCCCGCCTCGCCTACCGGTATCTGGACTACACCCTCGCCTCGGTTGGCCTCGCACCACGGGACGACATGGCCGGGGCGGACCGCCCCGAAACCGTAACGGCCATGCGCGAGAACGATCTGAAATGGCTCGAGGAAGGTTAAACTCGGCCCGAACCAAACATAAGGAGGACAATCATGACCGGCACAAACAGCTCACAAACATTGGACCGCGTGGAAGTAGGTGATCTCATTCAACGCGAGCGGCTGGCGCGCGACAATCGTGACTGGGAAGGAATGGCTGCCTCCTATCATCCGGATTCATATATTGAGGTATCCTGGTTCAGGGGCACCGGAGCCGAGTTCACAGCCGAAACTAAAAAACGAGTGCGCGACGATTCCATTAACTTCCACGTCATGTCGCCCGCCGTCGTCACGGTGAATGGCGATCGCGCGATTGCGGAAACACCTTGCACCCTACGTAGTTTTTCGCATTACGACGGCGCCGATGTCAGCTTCGAGGGCTTCGTGCGGCTGCTGTGGCGCGCGCAACGGCATAATGGTGAATGGCTGATTGCCGGCCTTCGCTGCATTTACGTGCGCGATAGGATCATGGCCGTTAATCCCGCGCACCCGCCCAAGCTCGATGAAGCGGAGCTGGCAAAATACCGCCCTTCCTATCGCTACACCGCGTACAATCTTTCCAAGCTCGGGGCCGTTGCCACGGATGATCTGCCGGGCATGGATCGGCCCGAAGGCGTGGCCGCCTTGCGCGCGGGTGAAAAGCAATGGCTACAGGAAGGCTGAAATGAAAACACGTCAATTAGGTAAAGCCGGCCCGCGCGTCTCTGCCATCGGGCTGGGCTGCATGGGAATGTCGAGCGGTACTTACGGCCCCGCGGACAGGTCCGAGGGCATCGCGACCATCCATGCGGCGCTCGATGCCGGAGTGACACTGATCGACACCGGGGATCATTACGCATCCGGGCATAACGAGATGCTTGTCGGCGAGGCAATCAAAGGCAAGCCGCGCGACAGCTTCCTGCTCAGCGTCAAGTTCGGCGCGCTGCGAGATGTCTTTGGCCGCGCTGTTGCGTTCGACTGCCGGCCAAAAGCGGTAAAGAATTTCGTGGCCTATTCTCTCACCCGGCTGGGCGTGGATTACATCGATATTTACCGCCCTGCCCGCCTCGACCCAGATGTGCCGATCGAAGACACCATCGGCGCCATCGCGGATCTCGTGCAACGCGGTTACGTGCGCTATATCGGGCTTTCAGAGGTCGGTTCCGAGACCATCGAGCGTGCAGCCGCCGTGCACTCCATCGCGGATTTGCAATACGAATTTTCGCTCATCAACCGCCGCGCCGAGGCGGGGATTTTAGAGACCTGCCGCAAGCACGGCATCGGCATGACGGCCTTCGGCGTACTCGCGCGGGGGCTGATAAGCGGCCACTGGCAGAAAGATGCGACAAAGGCCGAAGGCGATGCGCGCTGGAGCGACCCGCGCTTCCAGGGCGAGAACATCGACAAGAATCTCGCCCTCGTGAACGCATTGCGGAACATCGCGGAGGCAAAAAACGTCAGCGTCGCGCAAATCTCCATCGCCTGGGTCGCGGCGCAGGGCGATGACATCGTTCCCATAATCGGCGCGCGCCGCCCGAGCCGGCTCGATGAAGCGTTGGGCGCGGTGGATGTTACATTAATCCCGGAAGATCTATCCGCGATCAAAGCCGCCGCCGGTTTGCCGTAATGCGCCAGGTTTCCTTCTCGATGACCTCGGATTTTGTTTGCCCCTGGTGCTACATCGGCGAACATAACTTGCGCGTGGCAATCGCGCGTTTGCCCGCGGACATCGATGTTAAGGTCGAGCTCCTTCCTTTTGAGCTTAACCCAGACATGCCCGTTAGGGGCAAAAATCGCAACGAATATCGCCTGGCCAAATTTGGCAGCCGAGCGAAATGTGACCTGCTCGATGCGCGAGTGATCGCGGCGGGCAGCGCGGTGGGCGTGGCCTTCAACTATACGCTGGTGAACAAAACGCCCAACACCATGCTGATGCACCGGCTGGTCTGGGCGGCGGGGCAAAATGGCGGCGATACGGGTAACATGGCGCATCGCTTTTTCACGGGCTATTTTCGCAACGGGCTGGACCTCACCAGCCGCGAAATACTCCACCAGATCGCAACGCAATCCGGCCTGCCCGAAGCACAGGCGCATGATGTGCTGAGCGGCGAGCTTGGCGCCAACGAGGTAAAAGAGCTGACCCGTATGGCGTATCGCAAAGGTGTCGCTGGCGTGCCGCTTTTTGAAATCGGCAGCGAAATTCTATCCGGCGCGCAACCTGCGGAGGCGATCGAGCAGGCGGTGCTTCGAGCCGCCGCGGCTTAACCCGGCAAAAATTCCAGCCCGATCTGGTTGCCACTCGCCCACGCGCGCCGGACGCTGCGCTCCGTGCCGTCGGGCAAACGCAAAACGAGGCTTTCTGGCACCGATACCATGACGCCGGTTTCAACACGCGCGCCGGTCTCCGAAACCTCAACAACAAAACAATCGATAATCGTACGATTGAAACCGCCGTAGATCAGCTTGCCCGATTTCAGCGCGCGCCCGCGGCTGCCGCGCCGGCGGTCGGCAGAAACTGTGTCAGAATTTGTATCTAATTTATCCATCTCGCCTTAAGGTAGTAATTATTTTTAACTTTCGCAAGCAAAATCACGGTGGCAGCGCAGCGTCTCCGCATTGCAAAACTCCATCATCCCGTTCTTGCAACCCGCGTTTAACAAACCAGATGTAATAAACCTGACAAAAAACGGAATCCAAAATGCTTCAGATAGCAAAACAAACCGTTGTTTTCGGTGTCGCCGCGGCCCTTGCATTGGGCAGCGCGTCACTATGTTCCGGTCGCGCGGAAGCCGCGCCCTCCGGAACCGTCTTGCACGCCATAACGCAAATCCCGCTTGTACCGAGCGGGCAATACGCGCCGCTAAAAGATGTTCAATATTACTATGGCGGACAAAACTATTGCTTCTACCCAGGTGGCTGGCATGGCCCAGGGTGGTACTGGTGCGGCTACGCCCTCCGCCGGGGTTACGGATGGGGCGGGCCCTCCGGGTTTAGAGGTTGGAGGCCGTCGCATGGGAGGCCCGGGTATGGCGGGCGGCCCGGTGCCGGTTTTGGCGAACCGCGCGGCCCTGTTGGCCGGCCGGGTGGGCCTGGCGGTCCGGGTGGCGGCGGTCATGGCGGTCCGGGTGGCGGCGGTCATGGCGGTCCGGGTGGCGGCGGTCATGGCGGTCCGGGTAGCGGCGGTCATGGCGGTCCGGGTGGCGGCGGTCATGGCGGTCCGGGTGGTGGTCATCATTGACCTAAGCCCAAGGTGCATTCAAATTGAACCGGGCGCCGAAATCACGCGAGGATAACGATGAGCTATATCGAAAAAATCCTCCAACCCGGTGAGGTCGTGCTCAGCGAGACGCGGCTGCACTGGTTCATCTATCTCCGCGCCATCGCGATCATCGTTCTAGCCATCGCCGTCCTCATTGTAGGAATGGTTATGGCGCCCGGCTCCGCTCAATACTTCCAGATCGCCGCCGCTGTAGTGGCTTTTATAGGCCTCTGGGCGCTGTTCATCGCATGGATGACACGCCGCTCCACCGAGCTTGCCGTCACCGACCGGCGTGTCATCCATAAGGCTGGATTTCTTGGCCGGACCACGCATGAGATGAACCGCGAAAAGGTAGAAAGCGTAGAGGTGCAACAATCGCTGGCCGGACGGATATTTGGCTACGGCACGATCCTTGTCCGCGGCGTCGGCAGCAGTTGGGAGCCTTTCTCACATATTGCGGACCCGCTTGCATTCCGCAACAGCATCACCGCGGCGGAACCGATGCGCTGAACGGGGGGTCAATTCACGACCATCATCGAATCGTTCGCCCGCGTCTCTGATATCAGACACAGGCGCGCTCCACGAGAAATGGAAGCGCGCCCTCGCCTCAAGCGATCAGGTGCTGAAACCCCGCGACTGCACGGCATTTGCAATCATCGGCTCGGCGGGCTTGTCCTCCGGGTCTTGCTCGCCCCGTTCGAACTTTTCCGCCAGCAGCCAAAACTCCTCCGCCCTCCCTTCCGGGTATCCGGCATTTTCCCACAGCCGGAATGCCCGTTCGCGAATGCGTTGCTCCAAGTCGCTATCCATCGGCGATATCGCCGCGCAGCGCAGCGCCATAATAATCGTCGATGCCGCCGCGATAGGCGGGCGATGACCAATCCGGCGTGTCGGCCGCACCATAGGCGGGTGCGCGCTCCAGCGTCGTCCGGTCAAGATCGACGACATAACCACCGTGCTGCTCGCTATAGGTGAGCTTGTGCCAAGGCAGCGGATGATATTTCTCGCCCATGCCGAGGAAGCCGCCGAACGACATCACCGCGTAGGTCACGTTGCCGCTGCGCTTGTCGATCATCACGTCGTAAATCGAGCCCAGGGAATCCCCGGCGTTGTTATAAACGGCCGTACCCTTTACCTTGCTTGCCGCGATCAACGAAGATGTCTCGCGCGCCGCCATGTCGCCGGAACCGGGTTCTGCTGAATAGCTACTCATATAATCCTCCATATTTTTGTTAGAAACGGTTGACGCATTCAACCGAGGCAACGCATTTTAATCTTGTGCGCGGCGATGAACCCGGCATGTTCGCAATGTTAAGCCTGCCATAGCTTCGCGCTATGTAATCCCGGCGTTAGCTCGCACCTTAAGGAGACAAATCATGACCGGCGCCCCAGGTTTCCCCGGCATCGAACCGCGTTGGACCTCCAGCGCCAAGGATGGCGTCGGCACGGCGCTTTCGTCGCGCAGCGCGGTGTGGTTCACCCAAAGCCACGGCATATTGGACGAGATTTATTATCCCGGCGTCGATAAGGCCTGCACGCGTGATTGCGGGCTGATCGTGACGGATGGCCGCCCAGGCGGTTTTTTTGCCGAGGAAAAGCGCGACACCGCCAGCGTGACGCGGCGGCATAGCGACGGCGTGCCGCTGTTCAGCATCACCAATACCTGCCGCCAGGGCCGCTTTGTCATCGAAAAGCAGATTCTCTCGGACCCGCTGCACGACACCGTGCTACAGCGTATCCGGCTCATCCCGGCGCCCGGCGTCACCGGCCTGCGGCTTTTCGTTTTGCTGGCGCCGCATCTCGTCAACGGCGGCGCGCATAACACCGGGGAGCTGGGCGGCTACAAAGGCGCGCCGATGCTTTTCGCCAGCGGCGATGGCTCGGCGCTGGCGCTGGCCTGCTCAACCGGTTTTCTCGCGCGGAGCGTGGGCTTCGCCGGGTTCTCGGATGGATGGCAGATACTTCGCCGCCACGGATACCTGGCCGAAATTTATGACCGCGCAGCTGATGGCAATGTCGCGCTGGCCGCGGAAATCGATGCCACGCAACCCGCCACACTCGCCATCGGCTTTGGCCGCGCGCCGGAGGGTGCCGCCTTCCACGCTGCCGCCAGCCTGGCGCATGGCTTTGCCCGGGCTGAGTCGGAATACATCGAGAACTGGCGCAGCTGGCAGGATGGCTTGCTGCCGCTTGACCCGCCGCCGGGCCGGACGCCGCATAATTATTACCGCGTCAGCACTGCCGTGCTGCGCTGCCATGAAAGTCCGCTGTTTCCCGGGGGCGCCATTGCCAGCCTCTCCATTCCCTGGGGTGCGAGCAAAGGCGATGACGACCTTGGCGGCTATCATCTCGTCTGGCCGCGCGACCTTGTGGAAACAGCGGGTGCGCTGCTGGCCTGCGGGGCGCTGGCCGATGCCAGGCGGGCGCTGGATTACCTGCGGGTGATCCAGGAGGCCGATGGGCATTGGAAGCAGAACACCTGGCTCGATGGCTCGGCGTATTGGGGCGGCACGCAGATGGACGAGACCGCCTTCCCTATCTTGCTGCTGGACCTCGCCTTCCGCCATGGCGCGGTGCCGGAGGCGGATCTGGCGGAATATTGGCCGATGGTGCAGCGGGCCTGCGCCTTCATCATCCGCAATGGCCCGGCCAGCGACCAGGACCGCTGGGAGGAAAATGCCGGCTACACCCCGGCCACCATCGCGGTGGAGATCGCCGCTCTGCTCGCTGCCGCCGAGCTGGCGGAACGGATGGCAGCGCCTGGCATCGCCGAATTTCTGCGGGACACGGCGGATGCCTGGAACGCCGATATTGAGAGCTGGATTTACGTCACCGGCACGGAGCTGGCCCAGAAATGCGGTGTCGAGGGCTATTACCTGCGGATCGCGGGCGAGGACGGCCACGATCTCTCACTCGCCCCCGAGCATGGGCGCATCGAGGTTCGCAACCGTCCATCGGGCGAATCCGATATCGCGACGGACGAGCTGGTGGGCGCGGATGCGCTGGCGCTGGTGCGGCTTGGCCTGCGGGCCGCCAATGATCCACGGATGCTGAACACACTTACGGTCATCGACCATCTGACCAAGGTCGATCTGCCCCAGGGTCCGCTCTGGCACCGCTACAATAACGACGGCTATGGCGAGCATAATGATGGCCGCCCGTTCGACGGCACCGGCCATGGCCGCGCCTGGCCACTGCTCAGCGGCGAGCGCGCGCATTACGCCATCGCCGCCGGAGATATGGCGCAGGCCGAAGCCTTGCGCGCCACCATCGAGGGCTGCACCAGCGCGGGCGGCTTGCTGCCCGAGCAAGTGTGGGATGCTGATGACATTCCCGATGCGGAACTTTTCCGGGGCCGCCCCAGCGGCTCGGCCATGCCGCTGGTCTGGGCACATGCCGAATATATCAAATTGTTACGCTCGCTGCGGGACGGCGCGATCTTCGACCTGCCGCCGCAGACCGTGCAGCGTTATCGTGTGGAACACACCCAGCCGCGATGCCGGGACTGGCGGGAGAGCTGGCGGCGCAGCCGGATGCCCGTCGGGCAGCTTTTGCGTGTGGAGCTCGACGGGCCGGGAATCGTCCGCTGGAGCGCAGATGGCTGGGCGAGCGCCGAGGATACGCCCACAAAGGATGCCGGGCTTGGCATCTTTGCCGCCGAATTGGATACCACCGCACTCCCCCCCGGCGGCTGTGTCATGTTCACCTGGAAAAATGCGGACGGCAGCTGGCGAGGACAGGATTTCGCTGTGTGCGTCGTGGAAGCGCGAACGGAATAGCGGAGCAACCGGTATTGCCTTCCCAGCCGCGCCCCGCCAGAACTCCGCGCCATGGATCGCCGCCTCTTTTTGCACCGGATCGACCGCTATATCTTCGGGCAGCTGCTGATCGCGCTGGTGCTTGTCACCGCCGGGCTTGTGGCGCTCATCTGGCTCACGCAGTCGCTCCGCTTCATCCAGATCATCGTGAACCATGGGCTCTCGCCACTGGTGTTCGTTAAGCTTACGCTGCTTCTGGTGCCGAGCTTCCTCGCCACCATCCTGCCGATCACCTGCTTCATCGTCGTGCTGTTCATCTACGCAAGGCTTGGCGGCGACAGGGAACTGACAGTGATGCGGGCCACCGGCCTGTCGGACTTCGCGCTGGCCCGCCCGGCGCTGGTCATCGCCACCCTCGCCATGCTCTGTTGCTATATCCTCAACATCATCCTGGTTCCCGCCTCATTGAGCGTCTTTCGCGACTACGAATTCGAGATCCGCAACCAGATCGCGGCTTTCCTGTTACAACCCGGCGTTTTCACCCCGGTCGCCGACCATGTGACAGTCTATGTGCAGTCGCGCGGGGCGGATGACAGCCTGCAAGGCATTCTAATCGAGGATGGCCGCGACCCGTCCTCGCCCGCCACCATCCTTGCCCGCTCCGGCCAGCTGGAGATCAACGCACAGGGCCCGCTCGTGCTGCTGCAAAACGGCTCACGCGAGCAGATCGACCCCAAGACAGGGCGGCTCGATGTGCTGACCTTCCAGCGCAACGTACTCTCGCTCGCACAGGCCGCGAAGGCCGATACGCCGGATATGACCGATTCCGCCGAAGCCTCACTGCCCGAGCTGTTCCACCCCAGCGCATCGCTTACCCCGGCTGAACAGGCGAAATGGCTGGTCGAGGCGCAGCGGCGTCTCACCGCTCCGCTGGCCGCGATCAGCTATACACTCATCGGCCTGCTCGCAACGCTGAGCGGCATGTTCCGCCGCCACGGCGGGCTGGCGCGCCCGGTCATCGCGGTCGCCGCCGTCACTTTGCTGGTGGCGCTCAGCCTTGGCGTCAACAACCTCGCGGCGCGCAGCCTCAACCTCCTGCCGCTAATCTGGGCGGTTGTGCTTCTGCCGGGCCTCGCCGCCGGTTTCTTGCTGTTCAGCCCGCGCGCACCGCGATGATTTCCATTCCCTTCACCCTGTCGATGTATTTCGGACGGCAGTTCGCGGCGGCCGTGCTGATCATGCTGGCGGCACTCTCCGCTTTGGTCTCGCTGTTCGACTTTCTGGAGCTGCTGCGTGAATCCGCCACCGCTCCTGCTGCCAGCTTCGGCATCATCGTCGAGATGGAACTGTTCCGGCTGCCCTGGACCCTGCTGCAAATCCTGCCCTTCGCCATCCTGCTCGGCGGTATCTTCTCCTTCTGGCGGCTCTCCCGCTCGTCGGAACTCGTGGTCGCCCGCGCCGCCGGAATTTCCGCCTGGCAGTTCCTCGCCATTCCGGTGCTGCTGGCGTTGCTCTTCGGGGCGTTCGGCACCGGCGCCTTAAGCCCGCTCTCCGCCACCATGTTTGGCCGCGCGGAGACGCTGTACAACGCCTATCTCAAGCCCGGCGGCGGCCCGCTATCGCTCAACGGCGGGCAGCTCTGGGTTCGCCAGGCCGATACCGGGCTGGCGCGGGATGGCGTCGCCGTACTGCACGCCCAGGATGTCCGGCTCCACCATAAAACCCTGCGCGCCGACCAAGTCACCATTCTGCGACTGAACGATCAGACCGGGTTGCTGCAACGGCTGGAAGCCAGCCATGCGACGCTCAACCCCGGAGCGTGGAATCTCTCCAAGGTCAGCATTCTGGAGCCGGGCGCCGATCCGAAGAAGTTAACGGCGCTCGACTTCCCGACCGATCTCACGGTGCATCGCGTGCAGGAGAGTTTCGCCTCGCCCGACTCCCTCTCCTTCTGGGCCTTGCCCGGCTTTATCAAAATTCTAAAAAAATCGGGGTTTTCCGCCATTCAGCACGAGCTGGCATTTCAGGCCCTCGCGGCGTTGCCGCTGCTTTGCGCCACAATGGCGCTGGTCGCCGCCGGGTTTTCCATGCGCCCCTCGCGACGCGGTGCGACCAACATGCTAATCAGCGGCGTTGGCTGCGGCTTTGCGTTATTCATGATCTCCGAAGTCGCCAATCAGTTCGGCACCTCCGGCGCCGTGCCGGTGGTTCTCGCCGCTTGGGCCCCAGCACTTGCCGGCTTGTTTTTGGCGCTTGCGTTGTTGCTCCATCTGGAAGATGGCTGAACCATGAACCGCCCCGGTAGAATCGCCCTAGGCCTGGCAGCCAGTACCGCCCTCGCCGGCGTTGCCTTCGCGCAGCTTGCATCGCTGGGCGGCCCTACACCCTCCGCCACCGGCCCGTCGAACGCGCCGGTGAATTTTGTCGCCGACCAGATCGCCTACGACAAAACCGGAAATATCGTCACCGCCACCGGCCATGTGCATGCGTTGCAAAATGGCGAGAGCCTTTATGCGGATAAAGTCGTCCTGAACCGGACCACCAATGTCGCGACCGCCACAGGCCATGTCATTCTCACCCAGCCGGCCGGGGACACGGTCTTCGCGAACCAGGCCGTTTTGAGCAACGGCATGAAGAACGTGGTCATGCAAGGCGTCTCCGCGCGGCTGGCATTAAACGGCCGCATGATCGCCAATGGCGGCCGCCGCTACAACGGCAAGATCGATGAACTGGCCAAGGTTGTATATTCGGCCTGCGACCTTTGCAAAACCCACCCCACCGCGCCGCCGCTCTGGCAGATCAAAGCCTACCGCGTCACGCGCGACCTGCCGCATAAAATGATCGAGTACCGCGACGCGGACATGGAATTCGCCGGCTTTCCTGTTTTTTATTTCCCCTACCTCACCCAGCCGGACCCTTCAGTCAAACGCCAGACCGGCTTGCTCATCCCGACCGCGGGTGTGAGTTCGCGGCTCGGATTCTTCGCCGCCGTTCCGTACTATATCGTCCTTGGCCCCTCCTCGGATGTTACGGTCACGCCAATTATCGCGGCCAAGCAAGGCCCGGTGCTGGATTTGAAATACCGTCGCGCCTTCAACGACGGTGTGGTGAACATCGACATTTCAGGCGGGCGGGACCGGGGTTCGACGGGCGATGCCGTGTTCTCGAATGGCACATTCGACCTCAGCCAGGATTGGCGCGCCGGTTTCAATTATAACCATGCGTCCAATCCGGCCTATCTGGATGATTTCAACATTCTGCCGAATGCGTCCTTTCTGGAAAGTAACGTATTTCTGGAGGGCTTTTCCTCCGGCGCTTATGCAAGGCTGGATGCGCAGACCTTCCAGGGCCTGGTCGCCAGCGTCGATCAGAGTACGCTGCCGATTGTTCTGCCCCATGCACAGTATCATTTCATCTCGGATCAGGACGCTATCGGTGGCCAATTCAGCCTCGATGCCGATACGTTCAATGTATTGCGCAATCTCGGCACCGACACGCGGCGAATTTCCGGTATTCCCGGATACGCCGTGCCATTCATGCTGCCCTATGGTGTGGCGGGAACTGCGCGCATCGAAATTATCGCTGCCGCCTATGACGCCTCCCGGCTCTACGACCAGCCGAACTACAGCAGGCTGGACAGCGCCAATACAGGGCGGGTGCAGCCCTATGGCGCGGTCTACCTGCACTGGCCACTGATCCGCGCAGGCGCCTTCGGCAGCCAGATCATCGAACCCGAGGTGCAGCTCGTCACCTCGCCAGAGGTGGGTATTTCACAGAATTACCGCATCCCGAATGAGGACAGCCTCGACCTCGAATATTCCGACGCCAATCTTTTCAGCCTCAACCGCTATCCCGGCATCGACCGGCTGGAGGGCGGCACCCGCGTCGATTACGCGCTGCACTCGGCCTGGTACCTACCGGACGGCGCGATGGCGGACGGGCTCATCGGCCAGTCCTACCGCTTCCATAAGGACAACGACTATCTGCCGGGGTCCGGCCTCAACGATAATGTCTCGGATATCGTCGGGCACCTCATCCTGGCACCCACGCCATTGTTCAACATCACCTACCGCACCCGCCTCAGCCACCAGGATCTCGGCGCGCGGATGATCGACGCGACCGCCAATTTCGGCAATCACACGCTGAATTTCTCGGGCGGCTATTTGTACTCCAACACGAATCCTTACGTGCTCTACGACTCGCCCAGCACGATCTCGCCCACGCTTTCACCGCCGCGCGATTACTTTACGCCGCGGCACGAGTTTACCGCGAGCGTTAACAGCAATATCGGCCCCTGGACCGCGGGCGCCGGGGTTGAGCGCAATTTGCAAACCGGCCAGTTCGATACGGCCAGTTTCGACGCCGGGTGGCAGAATAATTGTTTCGGTGTCAGCCTGCTTTACAACGAACGATTCACCTCCTTCAATCTGGACAATGGCGACACGACAGTGCTTATCCAGTTCACTTTCAAAACCCTTGGCAATGTTGGATTCAGCGCCCTATGAAGCAGCTTCTCTCCGCCTCGCTCCTCCTGGCGGCACTTTATTCGGCCCCCGTTCTTGCACAACCCGCCGCGTTCACGGCAGGCGGCAGCACCGGCATTGCCGCCGTCGTCAATGGCCAGGTCATCACGACGCAGGATGTCGCGGGCCGCGCCTCGCTGCTCGCCCTCACCCTTGGCCTGCCGAACGCACCCGCAACAATCGCGCGGCTGGAACCGCAGGTCAGAACCCAGCTCATCGACCAGACCTTGCAGTTGCAGGAGATCGACCGCCGCAAGATCGTCGTCAGCCAGGCCGATGTCATCTCCTCGATCAGCCATATCGAACAGAGCAACAACCTGCCGCCGGGCGGCCTGCGCCAAAAACTGGAGGCGTCCGGCGTTCCCTTCAGCACGTTGGTCAGCCAGATCCGGACCGAGCTTGGCTGGCAATCCGTGCTGCATCAGGTTCTCGGCCCGGGGCTTACCCCCACGCCGGGCGACATGCGGGCAGAGAAATCCGCGCTGAAGGCCGAGCTCGGCAGCACGCAATATCATGTCGCCGAAGTTTTCGTGCCCGTTACCGGCCCCGCGAGCGACGCGCCGGCGCGAGACTTCGCCAATACCGTCATCGCCCAGCTGCGGACCGGCGCCCCCTTCCCAATCGTCGCGGCGCAATTCAGCCAGGGTCAGACAGCGCTGCAAGGTGGCGATCTCGGCTTCGTCCAACCCAGCCAGCTTGACCCGGCGGTCGCCAAAGTCGTCGCCGCGATGCCAGCAGGCGCGATCAGCGATCCCATTCGCGTCCCCGGCGGCTACGAGATCGTGCAGCTCCAGGCCGTGCATAACGTCGGCAACGCCATGCAGACCATTCTCTCGCTGCGCCAGGCTTTCGCGCCCTACCCGGTCATCACCACCAACACCGTCGGCACGGTGCAGCAGGCAGTGATTGAAAAACTGGTGAAAGACGCCGCGAGCGCGCGCTCCTGCCAGGACATCACCGCGCTCAACGCCACGCTCGGCAACGTGCGCCCGGCAGACCCGGGCCCGGTCAATCTCGCCACCGTCACCCCGCCGGCGTTTCAAACCGTGCTGGCGAACCTGCCGCTCAACCAGGTCAGCCGGCCGCTGATCGCGCAGGAAGGCGTCTCGGTCGTGATGGTGTGCAGCCGCACGCAACAGGCTGAAGCCCTGCCATCGGATGACGATGTCGAAAACATTATCGTCAACCGGCGGGTTGAGCTTGAATCCCAGCAGTTGATGGATCAGCTGCACCATCGTTCGATTATCACGATGGACTAACTGCCGCGCACGGGCGTTAGGCGAGCTTGATGGTTATTACTCCTACAAGGATGATTGCGGCGGCGGCCGGCCGACTCCAGCCGAACCGTTCTTTCAGAATGAATGCAGATATAACTGTTCCAAAGATGATAGCAGTTTCACGCAGTGCCGCGACCATGGCGACAGGGGCCTGCGTCATTGCCCAGAGCACAAGAATATAGGCTCCCAGAGTGCAAGCGCCGCCGATCAAGCCAAAGTGCCAACGGCTATAAAAATGCCTGGTAAGGTCAACCCGCCGACGTAGAAGCGGCCATATCAAGATCGACGGAGCGGTCAACAGGAACACCCACATTGTATATGCGGCGGCATTTCCGGATAGCCGCACGCCCTTTCCATCGGCGAGTGTATAGGCGGCAATAACTACGGCATTGACGAGCGCGAAGCGAGTCGTGCCGGCAGCAAGTCCGCGGATCCGCAGGTCCACCAGCAAGAGTCCAAGAATTCCGCTGCATATTAAAACAATGCCGCCCCACTCACCTAGGGAAAGTCGTTCTCCAATCAGAGGACCGCTTGCAAGCGCCACGAGCAAGGGCGGTGCGCCACGCATCAGTGGATAAGCATGGCTCATGTCACCGCTGCGGTAGGCGGCCCCGATCAGCAGGAAATAGGCAACGTGAATAACGACGGATGCCGCGATGTACGGCCAACTTGCTAACCATGGCAGAGGAAGGAATGGAAGAACCGTGGCAGACAACACAGCGGCACCGCTTGTCACCATTACGATATCGAGGAACTTGTCTGGGCTAGACTTCACCACGGCGTTCCAACTGGCGTGCAAAAAAGCTGCGAAAAGGACAAGCAGCATGACGGTGCCGGACAAAGCGATTACTCCGAAAGGATTGAGGCAAGCATATCTCTGGTAGCGACGCCTCACAAACCCATGGCCTCAGCAGCTGCGGCATTATCGAGAGGCAGGGTCAAGGCATAAGGCATGAGACAATCGTAGCCGCTCGACTAAATTTACGCAGCGCAGGATATGATCGGATACAAAGCAGTCAAAATCTAAACCACCGCCTCCAGCGCCGCCTCCGCCGCCAGCCAGTCGCGCTCGGCGGCCTCTGTCTCGCGCTTTATCGCCGCGATGCGCTGGTTAATGTACGTCAGATCCTTGGCCTTGGCCGAGGTATAGATCCCCGGGTCGGCAAGCTTCTTCTCCAGCAGCCCGCGCTCGGCGGCGAGCTTCGCCAGCCGCAGCTCGGCATCCTTCACCGCCTGGCGCAGCGGCGCCGTGCGGCTGCGCGCCTCTGCCTTCTCCTGCTTGTTGCTCTTGCGGGTATTCTCCCGGGAGTGGTCGCGCGAACCGCCGCCGCTGCTGCCGCTGCCCTCGGTCACGCTGGCGGCGTAAGATTCCAGATCCCCTTCCAGCGCTGTGACCTTGCCGTTCGCCACCAGCAGCAGCCGGTCCGCCACGAGGTCCACGAGGTAAGGGTCGTGCGAGATCAGCAGCACCGCGCCCTCAAACTCCGCCAGCGCCTTTACCAGCGCGTCGCGGGCGTCGATATCGAGATGGTTCGTCGGCTCGTCCAGAATCAGCAAATGCGGCGCGTCTCGCGTCGCCAGCGCCAGCAGCAGCCGCGCGCGCTCTCCGCCAGACATGGCCGAGACCTTCGTGTTCACCCGGTCCGCATCCAGCCCAAAACGCGCCGCCTGGGCGCGCACCTGCGGCGGGGTGGCTTTGGGCAATGCGCGGGAGAGATGCTCATAGGGCGTCTCATGCGCCACCAGGTCCTCCTCCTGATGCTGCGCGAAATAGCCAACACGGAGATTCCCGGTACGGAACTGGCGGCCCTTCATCGGCTCCAGCCTGCCCGCCAGCAGTTTCGCCAGCGTCGATTTGCCGTTGCCGTTGGTCCCTAACAGCGCGATCCGGTCTTCCATATCCACGCGCAGGGAAATCCCGCTCAGGATGGTTTTGCCGTCGTAGCCGACATCCACGCCATCGAGGCTCAGCATCGGCGGGGCCAGCTTGTTCGGCTCGGGGAAGGAGAAGCGCGTAACGCGATCCTCCACAACTGATTCAATCTGCGGCATCCGCTCCAGCGCCTTCAACCGGCTCTGCGCCTGCCGAGCCTTGGAGGCCTTGGCGCGGAAGCGGTCCACGAAGCTCTGCATATGCGCGCGGGCTTCCGCCGCTTTTTCCGCCGCGCGGCCCTGCTGCAAGGCTTTTTCGGTTTTGATGCGAATGAATTCTGCGAACCCGCCCGGCGTGAGCGTCAGCTTCCCGCCGTCGAGATGCGCGATCGCCTCCACCGCGCGGTCCAGCAATTGCCGGTCATGGCTGACCAGCAGCACCGCGCCCGGAAACTTGCCCAGATACTGCTCCAGCCAAAGCGTCGCTTCGAGGTCCAGATGGTTCGTCGGCTCATCTAGCAGCAGCAAATCGGGTGCGGAGAACAGCACCGCGGCGAGTGCGACGCGCATCCGCCAGCCGCCCGAGAAGCTGCTCATCGCCCGGCTCTGCCACTCGGCCGAAAATCCGAGCCCGGACAAGATCGAGGCCGCGCGCGCCGGCGCCGCCTCTGCGCCGATGGTCAGCAGCCGGTCATGCACCTCCGCTACACGGTCATGCGGCGTCGCTTCGTCCTCAGCCTCCGCCAGCAATGCGGTGCGCTCCGCATCGGCCCGCAACACCACCTCCAGCGGCGTGGTGTCACCGCTTGGCGCTTCCTGCGCCACATAGCCCAGCCGCACCCGCGGGCCGAGCCGTATGCTGCCGCCATCGGCCTGCAACTCGCCCGCGATGAGCTTCAGTAGGGTTGATTTCCCCGCGCCGTTGCGGCCGATCAACCCGATGCGGCGGCCCGGATCGACCATCAAATTCGCGCGTTCCAGCAGGCCGCGCCCGGCGATGCTGTAGGACAGGTTTTCCAGGTTCAAAACGCTCATGCGCGGTTCTCTACCTTGCGCGCCCTGGGTTGCACACCCCGGCTGGCCCCGCTATTGCCCGCGCAACATTCACATAAGGTATTCCGCTCTCATGGCCACCGAACGCACGCTCTCCATCATCAAGCCAGACGCCACCCGCCGCAACCTCACCGGCAAGATCAACGCGAAATTCGAGGAGGCCGGGCTTGCCATCATCGCCTCGCGCCGCCTCCAGCTTACCCAGGCCCAGGCCGAGGCATTCTACGCCGTGCATTCGCATCGCCCGTTCTTCAAAGACCTCGTCAGCTTCATGATCTCCGGCCCGGTCGTCGCCCAGGTGCTGCAAGGCGAGAACGCGGTGATGAAAAACCGCGACATCATGGGCGCCACCAACCCGGCCAATGCCGAGGCGGGCACGATCCGCAAGGAGTTCGCCGAATCCATCGAGGCGAATTCCGTGCATGGCTCGGACGCGCCGGAAGCTGCCGCGCAGGAGATCGGTTTCTTCTTCGCGGGGATTGATCTAACACCCTAAAGGATAACATTACGCCGGAAGCGTATTCAGGGAACGCCAAGCTGCGAGATAGTAATATTACTTCCAACCCAGCCTCGCCTAATTTTTTGAATTGCCCTGGCGAGATGGCGGCGCTTATCCAGTCGCACGACTGGGCAGCCACTTCGCTTGGCCCGAGCGCGCAATGGCCGCAAAGCCTTAAATCTATTACCGGATTTATGATACGTTCGCCGGTCCCGATGGTTCTGCTTTGGGGACCGGACGGCGTGATGATCTATAACGACGGGTATTCCGTCTTTGCGGGCGGCCGCCATCCCTGGCAGCTTGGGCAAAAGGTTTGCGACGGTTGGCCGGAGGTCGCCGATTTCAACGCCAATGTCATGAAAGTGGGCCTCGCCGGTGGAACGCTTTCCTATCAAGACCAGGAGCTGACGCTTCATCGTCATGGCAATGCCGAACAGGTTTGGATGAATCTAGATTACACCCCCGTGCTGGGCGATGACGGGGAACCGGCTGGCGTTATGGCGATTGTTATCGAAACGACCGGGCGCGTGTTGGCGGACCGCCGGGCTGCGGCGGAACAGGCCAAGCAGCGGCAGCTTCTTGACCAGATGCCCGGGTTCGCCGCGGTTCTCACCGGACCGGAGCATGTGCTTGAATACGCAAACGAGGCCTATGCCGAGATTGCCCAGCGGCGCGACCTCATCGGCCGCACGGTCCGCGAGGTGTTTCCGGAGCTGGTTGGGCAGAAGTTTTTCGATCTTCTCGATGAGGTGTACGCCACTGGCGAACGGTTTGTCGCGCGAGGCATGGAGATGCGTCTGCATGGCAGCGAAGAAGCGCAATTCCTAGATTTTGTATACGAACCGGTGCGCGATGAAAACGGTACGGTCAATGGCGTATTCGTCGGCGGCTACGACGCGACCGAGGTACATCGGGCAGTGGAGCAGTTTCAAGCCAGCGAGATTCGCGCAACAGCACTTCTGGAACTGGAAGCTCAATTCCGTTGCCTAGATACACCAGCTGAGATGGCGTTCGCGGCAGCCGAAATTCTCGGCCGGACGTTGGGTGTAAGCCGGGCCGGTTATGGCACGATCGACCCTGTAACGGAGACAATCACGATTGAGCGGGACTGGAATGCTCCCGGTGTCCGCAGCCTCGCCGGGACATTGCATTTCCGGGATTACGGCTCGTATATTGACGATCTCAAACGCGGTGAGACGGTTGTTTTTGCCGATGCGGAAAAAGACCCCCGCACAGCTGCAACAGCGGATGCGTTAACGGCGATCAGCGCGCGTTCCATCATCAATATGCCAATTAACGAGCGGGATGGTTTCGTCGCGCTGCTTTACTTAAATGACGCGACCGCGCGGGAGTGGCCGGCCAGCGACCTGCTCTTTGTCCGGGAGGTCGCGCAGCGTACCCGGATGGCGGTAGAACGGCGCCGCGCAGAACTTGACGTACGAAGCCTGGCGGCCTCGCTTGAGACCAAGGTTGCCGAGAGAACCAAGGAACTTATGGAGGCTGAGGCAGCCTTGCGCCAATCTCAGAAGATGGAGGCTGTGGGACAGCTTACCGGCGGCATCGCGCATGACTTCAACAATCTGCTGGCAGGAATAAGCGGCAGCCTGGAATTGCTGGAAGGCCGTATTGCCCAAGGGCGACTAACGGGACTGGAGCGCTATATCGACTCAGCCCAGGGCTCCACGCGCCGGGCCGCGGCGCTGACGCAACGGCTATTGGCCTTCTCCCGGCGGCAGACGCTCGACCCCAAGCCGACCGATGTCAACCGCCTCGTCGCCGGGCTGGACGAGCTGCTGCGGCGGACCATCGGACCAAATGTGGCGTTGGAAGTCGTTGGCGCGGGCGGCATCTGGGCAACGAAAGTCGATCCATCGCAGCTGGAAAACACGCTGCTCAACCTCTGCCTGAACGCGCGGGATGCGATGCCGGATGGCGGGCGCATTACCATCGAGACCGCGAATAAATGGTTGGACGACCGGGCGGCACAGGAGCGTGAACTGCCGCCGGGGCAATATGTTTCCATCTGCGTCACCGATACCGGCACCGGCATGACGCCGGATGTCATCGCCCAGGCTTTCGACCCGTTTTTCACCACCAAGCCACTGGGCCAGGGCACCGGGCTGGGGCTTTCCATGGTCCATGGCTTCGTGCGCCAGTCCGGCGGGCAGGTGAGGATTTATTCCGAGCTTGGTGAAGGCACCACCATGTGCCTCTACCTTCCCCGCTTCACCGGTCAGGTTGACGATATCGGCTTGCCCGAAGCGGTGCTTGCCGGAGATTCCGGCCATGGGGAAACCGTACTGGTGATCGACGACGAGCCGACCGTACGGATGCTGATCGTCGAGGTGCTGGAAGACGCGGGGTATTTCGCCCTGGAAGCGGAAGATGGCCCGTCCGGCCTGCGGATCTTGCAATCGGATGCGCGGGTGGATTTGCTGATCACGGATGTCGGCCTGCCGGGCGGAATGAACGGCCGCCAGGTTGCGGATGCCGCGCGCATAACACGCCCCGGCCTGAAAGTTCTGTTCGTCACCGGCTATGCGGAAAACGCCGCGGTGGGCAATGGGCTTCTGGAGCCGGGAATGCAGGTCATCACCAAGCCTTTCGCGATGACAGCGCTGGGCAACAAGGTGAGGGAAATGATCGAGGGGTGATGGGGTTCTTAGAGTGCGATGACATCAAATCGACCCATTTATGGTTCGCTTTGATGTCTGAATCGCCCTCTATTACATATGTAGAGCCAGATTTTCCATGGCGAGCAGTTCCGCGAGTTGCGAATTCGATCTCGCAAAATGATCAATCCATACGGATGTATCGGCCAGTATCACTTAGAACGCGATGCTAGCTGAGTCATCTAAATCTAAATTTTAGACTGGCGGCGCGGAATTGGCTCAATATCAGGCATGGTTCCGCCCAGCAAGGCGAGGCGGCGCGCGCTCTCGCGTGCGATCAATGTTTTAAGCGCCTCCCGCACCAAGGCAGATTTCTCCATCAAGCCTGTAAAGCCCTGCGCTTTCTGCACCAAATCATCATCAAGGGTGAGTGTTGTACGCATTGCGAACCTCCTTAAGCACGACAATCAACATCAAATGATGCTATTTTCAATGCCTACTTCCGCCTCGTCTTCCGCACCTGCCGGGCGCGGCCAATCGCCAGTTCGCTCGGCCCCACATCCTCGGTCAGGGTGGAGCCCGCCGCGATCAGCGCGTCATCGCCTACGCTGATCGGCGCCACCAGCGCGGTGTTGGAGCCGACAAAAACCCGCGCGCCGATTTTGGTCTTATGCTTGTGTTTGCCATCGTAATTGCAGGTAATAGTCCCCGCGCCGATGTTCGTCGCGGCACCCACCTCGGCATCACCAATATAGCTCAGGTGATTCGCCTTCGCCCCCGCGCCAAGCGATGCCGTCTTGATCTCCACGAAATTGCCGACATGGGCGCCGGGCCCAATGTCCGCCCCCGGACGTAGCCTTGCATAAGGCCCAATGATCGCACCAGCGCGCACCACGCATCCCTCCAGATGCGAAAAGGCTTTGATCTCCGCCCCCGTCTCAACCTGCACACCGGGGCCGAACACCACATAGGGCCCGACGGAAACGTCCGCGTCCAGCACCGTATCGGCGGAGAAAAATACCGTCTCTGGCGCCAGCATCGCCACACCCGCCTCCATCGCCGCCACGCGTAACCGCGTTTGCAGCACCGCCTCCGCGCCTGCGAGTTCGGCGCGGGAATTTACGCCCATGCACTCCTCAAACGGCGCCTCGAACGCCGCCACTTGGGCCCCCTCGCCGCGCGCAATCGCCACAATATCGGTGAGGTAGTATTCGCCCTTGGCGTTTTCCGCCCGCACGGCCGCAAGCCAGCGCCGCATGTCCGCTGCCTTGGCAATCAGCCCGCCCGCGTTGCACAAGGCAACTTCCCGCTCGCTCGCGCTTGCATCGGCGTACTCCACAATACGCGAGACATAACCGCCATTCATAATCAACCGGCCATATTTACCGGGCTCGGGCGGGCGCATCCCCAGCAGCACAAGCCCAGAGTCACCCGCCTGCGCGCGCGCCAGCAATGCCCGCATCGTCTCCGCCGAAACCAGCGGATTATCGGCATAAAACACCGCCACCCAGCCATCGCCAAAATGCCCCGCCGCCTGCAATGCCGCATGGGCTGTGCCTAGGCGCTCCTCCTGCACCACCACCTCATGCGGCGCCGCAAGGCTGTGCAGCACCGGCATGTCCGGCCCCGCCACCACGACGATGCGGCTGAACACCGCCTCCCCTGCGCCAATGAGATGCTTGAGCATCGGCTTGCCACCCAGCCTGTGCGCGGCCTTGGGCAGTGCGGATTTCATCCGCGTGCCCAGCCCGGCGGCGATGATGACGGCGGTGGCTTGCATCACTTCGGTGTATAGAATGGCGCAGGCGACATGATGGAATTATTCTGCTCCACGAACGCGCCCATCTCATTGGCTTTCGTTACAAAATCATGCCATTTTGGATCCTTCGCTAGCGCGGCGCGGCGCGTCTCGCGGTCGGCCTGGCTCTCATAGCCCCAGATATGCACAACCCGGTGCAGCTTGCCCTCAAGGCTCGTGTACCAGCCCAGGCAGTTGCCAAGATATTGCTTCTGCAATGGCCAGGCGAATTCCTCATAGAGCTTCACCCACGCCGGCATCATGCCCGGCTTGCAATCATAAATCCGTAAATCGACAATCATTTTTCTCTCCTAGGGTCCGATCGTTTGAGGTTAACGCGCCTGCGCGCTAACCGAAAGCGTGAATCGGCTCCTTAAACAGGTTATGCTTGGTTTAGATCAATCAAGCTTTTGCGAATTTTCCGGCTGCGGTTAATTTTATCCTCGATATAATCGACCTCGCCCCGGCGCACCGCACGCGCCATCGCCTGTGCGTCTTCCGAGAATCGCGCCAGCATTTCCAGCAGCGCCTCTTTGTTATTCAAAAAAACATCGCGCCACATCACCGGGTCGGATGCCGCGATGCGCGTGAAATCCCTGAAGCCGGAAGCCGCGAATTGCAAAACCTCCTGCCGCGTTTCATCCGCGAGATCATCCGCCGTACCGCAGATGGTAAACGCGATGAGGTGGGGCAGATGGCTGACGATCGCCAGCACGCGGTCGTGGTGCGGGGCATCCATCCGCGCCGTGCGCGCGCCCAGAATCTCCCACATCGTCTCGATCTTCTTCACCGCCGCCTCGTCCGTGCCTTGCGCCGGCGTCAGCAGCGTCCAGCGGCCTTTGAACAACTTGGCCAAGCCCGCATCCGGACCGGAGAACTCTGTGCCCGCAATCGGGTGACCGGGCACGAACGAAACACCATCCGGGACCAGCGGCCCGATATCCCGCATCACGGATTGCTTCGTGGAGCCAACATCGGAGAGTACCGAGCCTGGCGCCAGATGCGGCACGATGGCGGCGGCAAGCGCTGCGTAACTGCCCACGGGCGTGCAGAGAATCACGGCATCCGCACCGTCCACGGCATTGCCCGCATCGGCCTCATACACATCGCCAAGGCCAAGCTCCTTTGCCCGCGCTAGCGCAGCGGCGTTGGCATCGCAAATCACAATCTCATCCGCGATGCCGCCGAATTTCTTCGCCCCGCGCGCGATGGAGCTGCCGATCAGCCCGATGCCGATGATCGCCAGACGCTTGAAAATCGCCTCAGCCATGGACGAATTCGTTCAGCGCTTCCGCCACCAGCCCGCATTCCTCATCGGTGCCGATGGTGATTCGCAAACACTCCGGCAGACCATAGGATTTTACGTTTCGCACGATGATGCCGCGCGCGCGCAAAAACTGATCCGCCGCCACCGCCCGCGTACTGGACCCAAAATCCGCCAGCAGAAAATTCGCCTCGCCCGGATGCACCTTTATCCCCGCCTGCGTCAGCCGCGCTTTGAGCCGCTCCCGCGCCTGCGTGTTATGCGCGCGGCCTTTGGCGAGCCAGCCGGGCTCGGCCAGTGCGGCGATACCCGCCGCCGCCACGGTGGCGCTCACGTTGAATGGCATCCGCATCCGGTTCAGCACATCCACGATCTCTGGCGGCGCATAGGCCCACCCCAGCCGCGCCCCGCCAAGCCCGAAGATTTTCGAAAAGGTGCGCGTCATCACCGTGTTTTCGCCGGCATCCACAAGCGCCACGCCTGGGTCATAATCCATGCGCTCCACATATTCGGCGTATGCCGCGTCGATCACCAGCAACACGTCCTCCGGCAGCCCGGCGCGCAGCCGCTCCATCTCGCTCTGCGGCAGCAGCGTGCCGGTCGGGTTATTCGGGTTGGCCAGAAACAGCATTTTGCAGCGCGGAGTCACTAAGCCCAGCAGGGCATCCACATCCGCGGTTAGTGCGCGCTCCGGCGCTTTCAGCACCGTACAGCCCACCAGCTTGCCCACGATCTCATAGATCGAGAACCCATGCGCGCTCATGATAAGCTCCGTTCCAGGCCCGCCATAGGCCTGGATGAGCAGCGCCAGCAGGTCATCCGAACCATTGCCGCAGACGATCCGGTTCGCATCCAGCCCGAAGGCCGCGCCGATGGCCGCCCGGAGCTTGGCGCTCCCGCCATCGGGGTAGCGATGCATCTTCGCCCCCTCTTCCGCCAGCGCCTTTACCGCACCGGGCGGCGGCCCGAACGCGCCTTCGTTGGAAGAGAGTTTGATCACCCGCGTCACGCCAGGCAGTACCGACTCGCCGCCAACATAAGGCTGCACGGAAAACACTTCCTCGCGGGGCTTCGGCGCGCTCACAGCGCCTCTCCCAGCGGCACGGCGAAGCCGCCGATCACCACCGGGGCCGCATCCAACCCACCAATCGCGGAGAGGCGCGGGTCGTCATCCTCGACCAGCCCCTCCACCTCCACCAAGGCACGGATACGGTCATCGCCCGGAGCGCGCTTGATCCAGATTGCGCCAGGCGCGAAGCCCGCGTCCATCATCAACGCCGTCACCCGGGCACGGGAGGTATCGGCGCCAAGCTCCAGCGAGACCAGCCCGCGGTCGTCTCCGCTCGCATCCGGCGGGCAGGTCGCCACCACATAGGCCTCGCCCAAGGGCGCGCCCTCGGCCCGCTTCGGCCAGAACGGCAGTTTCGCGATCACGAACAGCCGGTGCGGCGCCATCGCGGTAAGCATCGGCCACCAGCCGCCATGCGCCTCGTCATCCTCACCGGGCGGCGGCAGCACGGCAAGCTGCGCGGCCTCGCGCGCAATTTCCGCCAACGTCTGCGCCGGGTTATGGTGGCGCCTCGCCGGCGTGTACGGGCCGAAATGCTCGCGGGCCAGCGCCAGCCGGTCGGCGCCGCCATCGCCGTCGCACACCGCCATGGTCTGCCCGCCCTCGATGATCAGCGCCGCGCCGAACATCTCCCGCCAGAAGCGGATGATAGCCTGAGGCGGCAGCGCGCCCTTATGGCGGCCCAGCAAACGGCGCAGAATCACCGCCTCCCGCCCCGGACGGATCTTGGTGCCCCGTTTGCCGCCGTCGCGCGCCACGCCCTCAACCACCACCGCCCGCTGCATCAACAGGTCGTGGATCTGGTCGTCCAGCGCATCCAGCCGCGCCCGCAACGCTTCAAGGGTTATGGACGGAGAAACCTGATCATTCATCGCGCGACTGATACCTAATTGCGCCCGTGCCGCCAAGCATGGGCGGGCTGACTTGCACCCTTAAGGCCGCCAGCGCATATCGCGAATTGAAAATGGATCAGACCGCCGCGCTCTCCGAAACTCAGCATCAATGCGTCACCTTTGGCCAGGGTCTGGCGCTGGATTGCGGGCGGCGCCTGAACAGCCTGACCGTGGCATATCGCTCCTATGGAACGTTGAACGCGGCGAAAACCAACGCCGTCCTCATCTGCCATGCCCTTACCGGGGACCAATACGTCGCCGAGACCAACCCGGAGACGGCGAAGCCCGGCTGGTGGGACCGGGTCGTTGGTGCGGGCAAGCCGATAGATACCGATAAATTCTTCGTTGTCTGCACGAATGTTCTGGGCGGTTGCATGGGCACCACCGGTCCGCGCAGCTCGCATGACGGCCACCCCGGCGAACCCTGGGGCACGGATTTCCCCCCCGTGACGATCAACGACATGGTGCGCGCACAAAAGCTGTTCATCGACCATCTCGGCATCGCCAAGCTCTTCGCGGTCATCGGCGGCTCCATGGGCGGAATGCAGGCGCTGGCCTGGGCGTCGCTCTACCCGGCGCATGTATTCGCCGCCGTGCCGGTCGCCGCCGCCGCCTATCATTCGGCGCAGAACATCGCCTTCCATGAAATCGGCCGCCAGGCCATCGCCGCCGACCCGTGTTTTCATGCCGGGCGCTATTGGTCGGAGGGCGTGACGCCTGCCCGTGGCCTCGCCGTTGCGCGCATGACCGCGCATATCACCTACGTGTCGGAGGCCGCATTAACGCGCAAATTCGGCCGCAAGCTGCAAAACGCCGCGACGCTGTCTGAACTCGGCGACCGGTTCGAGGTCGAGAGCTATCTGCAATACCAAGGCTCCAGCTTCGTCCGCCGGTTCGACGCGAATTCCTACCTCACCATCACCCGCGCGATGGATTTGTTCGACCTCGCCGCCGACCATGGCGGGGTGCTGGCCAACGCGTTCACCGGCACCCGCACGCGCTTCTTGCTCGTCTCCTTCAGCTCGGACTGGCTGTTCCCCACGGCGCAATCCCGTAGCCTCGCCCGCGCGCTCAACCATGTCGCGGCCAACGTCTCGTTCGTGGAAATCACCTCGGATAAAGGCCATGATGCGTTTTTGCTGGACGAGCCGGATTTCCACCGCAGCTTAAGCGGCTTCCTCACCGGCTGCGCCGAGCACGCCGGGCTTTAACATGACATCTTCGAAGAAAATGCGCGTCGATCTGGCGCTGATCGCGGGGATGATCGAGCCCCGTTCCCGGGTGCTGGACATCGGCTGCTCGGATGGCGCGCTCATCGGGCATCTTTTCCGCAACCTGGGCTGCGATGCCCGGGGGCTGGAGCTTGATATGGAGGCCGTGACCCAGGCGGTGACGCATGGCCTGCCGGTGATGCAGGGGGACGCCGATACCGACCTCGCCACCTATCCGGATGGCGCGTTCGACTATGTTGTGCTCTCCCGCACCTTGCAGGCGGTGGAGCAGCCGCGCGAAGTGCTGCGCCAGATGCTCCGCATCGGCACCCATGCCATCGTCAGCTTCCCGAATTTCGGACATTGGTCGTTGCGCCTGCAACTCATGTTCAACGGACGGATGCCGATGACCGGAACCTGGAACAGCATGTGGTACGAAACACCGAACATCCACCCCTGCACGATCCAGGATTTCTTCAGGCTTTGCGCGGCGGATGGCTACAAGGTGGAGCAATGGCTGGCGGCGGATGAAGCCGGTTCCCGCTCGCCCTGGCGCCGCTCCCCGGCGCTGGCCAATCTGTTCGGCGAACAGGGATTGTTTCTGCTGCGGAAGGCTTGAAATGTGAGTCCCAGCGCCGCCAGCACCAGCAAGGGCGTCGGCAAAAATCCGAATTTCTTCACGAACAACGGCACAAATGCCGGGGCTACCCATAGCCAAGCCAAAACAGCATTGCGCCACGGCGCATCGCGCCGCGCCAGCGTCGGCAGCAGCACGGCATAAATTGCGAGATCGTCGGTGAAGCCGTAAGGACTGGCCAGCAGCGTAAGGAACACCGTGGCGGTAATGCGCGGCCAAGGCTCGGCCACCGGCTCGCGCCACCACCGCCAGACCGCCACCGCCGCCAGCGCACTCACCGCCCCTTGCGCGGCCCAGGCTTGTGCAATGGAAGCGTCCAGGCTCCGCGCCATCCAGAATACGGAGCTTCCCAATTTCTGATAACTCGCGCCAAAAGGATAGTTGAGCAGCGCCGCCATCGCCGCGCGGCCGGGCCCGAGATACGCCGCCCAGACGCGCAACCCACCGCAGAGCAGGCTGAGCGACAGCACCATCGCCACCGTCACAATTCCCGCCGCCACCACGCGGCCCAGCCGCGCTGCCAGCACCGCCACCGGCACGAGCAGCGCGTATTGCGGCTTTATGCAGAGCAGGCCAAGCGCAAAACCGCTTTCCCGGCTAAGCCCAGCCACCAGCAACGCGCCGCAGAGCAGGCCAAGCTGCCCGAGATAGAGATTCCACATCGTGGCCGGGGCGATCAGCCCGGCAATGATGCACCACCACGGTACGCTCGCGCGCCGCAACAGCCAGACGCTCAAGCCGGTTAGGGCGAGGCAAAACCCGTAATACCCCGCCGCGAGAGGAGCGAGGGAGATGGCCGCGGCTAGCGGCAATAGAGTTGGCGGATAGACGAACGGCCACCAGCCAGATTTATAAGGCAACACCGAAGCCGCAGCCGATGCGTAACGCGCGTGGTCGTAAAGCAGCCCCGCATTGCCATGCCGGACGAAATAATCCGCCAGCCAGAACATGCTGTAATCGCAGTAGCCGGTGGTGCACTCAGGATCGGCAAAGCCCAGGCCGTGATGCAGTTCCATCATCAGCCGCAGCACCTGCGCGAGCAGCCCCAGCCTGAACATGTCCAAACCCAATGCCACCGCCAGCGCCGTAATGCCGTAGGCGCAGAAACGCGACAGCCTTAGGCCCAACGCAGCGTGCCAATTTTGCCGCAATGCTGGCAGACCGGCCCCCAATCCACCTGCATTGTGTGGCAACCATTGCATTCCCAGCCTGCCGTTGCGGCTGGTGTCGCCGCCAGCCCGTCCAGCGCCGCCAAAATATTTTGCGCCCGGCCATCCGTTGCACTGGCGGCCATCGCCGCCTCGGCATGGCGCCGCGCCTCTCCTGGCAGGTTCGCCTCCAGCGACGTCTGCGCCAATACAAGCTCTGCTTCGCGCCCCGGCCTCGCGGCGGCAAGTGCTGCGACCTGCTGGGCGCGCTCAATCGGCGTGGCGAAGGGTTTCAGGAATGACTCGGCGATCATCGGGTTCGGCGCGGTTTTCCAGCCCCGGAGCAGCGCGCTGCGGGCGGCACGCGGCTTGCCCAAACCCCGCAGCGCCTCAGCCAGCGCCACCACCGCAGGGGCCAACCCCCCATCCGCCCACACCGCCTGTTTGGCGAACGCCAGCGCACGGCGCTTGTCCGTGGCGGCCCGTACTGCGGCGGTGGCGAGTGCCGCTACCTCGCCCGGAGCTTTCGTCAACGCCAGCGCAGCACCCCAATCGCCTTGGGCCACGGCAAGTTCCAGCCGCTTATTCTGCACGTAATTCCCGCCGGAATAAGCATCTTGCGCCATCAGCGCGTGGCCGTGCGCGGCTTCGGCATCACCTTCCGCCATGCTGTGCCGCAACAGCCCCCTATGGCCGAGAAACGCCATGTCCTTATGTGCGGTCAGCTGCAAAAACGCTGCCCTCGCCTCCTCCGCGCGCCCCGCGAGCCGGGCCGCCTCCGCATTTAGCAGCAGCACCAGCGGCGTATCGCCCAGATGCTTGCGCGCCCTTAACGCCTCAGCTTCCGCCACCGCCGCATCACCCGCCGCAAGCGCCACAATCCCGCGCTGCGTCGCCGCCTCGCCCAGCTGCTTGCGCCGACCGCCACGCCAGGCGCCATAGCTGCCCGGGGCCCCGCGCAGCCCGCCGATGATCCGCAGCAAAACCGTGAAAATCAGCGCGATGACAAAGAGGATCAGCAGGGCGGCGGGCGTCGAGGTCTCGACCGTATAGCGGCCGGAATGCGCCACCACATTGCCGGGCAGCCCGCCGATCCACCAGCCCAGCGCCAGCAGAACCGCAAAAACAATAAGATATTTGAGCAACCGCGCCATGCTCAGCCCTGGCTTGCCATAACGATAAGCGCCGCGCGCGCCGCCAACAGCGACTTCGCCTGGGCCAGCCAGCCGCCCATCGCCTGCTGCGTGGGCAGGCTCAGCGTATCTAGCTGCGTCACCGCACCCGCGAGGTCACCCGCATCTAACAGCGTCTGCGCCTGGCCGATTACGCCCGCCGCCGGCGCGCCGATGATCACATGCGGCCCTTCGCTCACCGTAACAAGGCTTTCCAGCCGCGCCAGCGCGCGCGACCAGCGGCCATCCTTGGCATCGCCGGAAATGCTCGCCGCTTCCGCCGCCCGTGCAGCCTCGGGGAAGCTCAACCGCAGCTGCGCCTCGGTCGGCGGGGCCATGGTAGCGAACTGCGCCAAGGCAAGCGGCGCGTTGGGGATGCTACCCAGCTTCTGCCCGGCAGCCAGCGCCATGCGCGCGGTCTCAAGCTGGTTCATCAGGTTCATTCGCGCGGTCAGCTTCGTGAGATCCGCCGAATTCGCCTGCAAATTTGTCAGCGCGCCATGGTCGGCGGCCATCTGCGCCTGCACAGCATTCAGCTGCGCCGCCAACGTCGCGACCTTCACCGCGAGGTCGGCCTGCACGACGACATTATCGTTCGCTGGCGGCGGCTTGGCGGCCTGCACCCGCAAATCGGCCACCTGCGCCTGCAACACGGCAAGCTGTGTTGCCTGCCCGGTGGCGGCCTGCTGCACATGCCAGAGGTAGCCCTCCCCCGCCGCCAGAGCCAGAAATCCCACCAGAAAGACAAACGGCCAGACCGGAATTTCTCGCCGCCGCCGCTCCACCACAGCGGGCGGCGGGGTCTCAATCATCGGGTTCGTCTCGGTCTCGCTCATGCCAGTAATGCCATCAAATCCGCCTCGCTCGGGGCCAATGCGACACGGATTTCCTTAAAGGGCAAGCCGTGCAGCGCCGCCGCCACGCCGGGGCTGAGCGCGCAGGCAACCGTGGCCGCCGTGCCGGGCGGCGAAAGCCGGGCGAAATTCCGCGCGGTTTCAGCGGAATAAAACAGCGCCGCGCCGACCTCCTGTGTGGCCAAAGCCTCCAGCGCCGCCGGGGCCAAAGCCCGCACCGGCCTGGCCGTATAGGCTTTGCGGCGCAGCACCGGTATTCCCGCCTCGCGCAAGCGGCGGCACAATGCCATCCCGTGCCGCTCGCCCACGGCCATAATATGCAGCCCCGGCAACCGCCGCGCGACAATGAGCCGGAACAGATCGCCGGCATCGCCGCCCGCACTCTCCACGCGGGCGAACCCCGCGGCGCGGAGCTTTCCCGCCGTCGCATCGCCAACGCAGAACACCGGAACGCCGCGCAGCGCCGCGGGCAAGGCCGGGATCGCCTGACCACTGGTGATGATCAGCGCGCCCAGGCTTTCCGGCAGCCGCGCGGGCAGATGCGTAATGGTGAGGCAAGGTGCAAGCACCGGCTCATGGCCCATCGTTGCCAGCTTTGCCGCCGTGGCGCTCGCGCCCGGCTCCGGCCGGGTGATGAGGATTTTCACGGCGCGAAAATATCTTCCGGGCTATCCGCCTTTAGCGATAGCCCCAGCTCCCGGCCCAGCCTTTCCGCATCGGCCTCCGGCCCCGCCACGGTCCGCTTGAGCAGAAACACGCCGTCGGCGCGCGCTACCAGCCCGGTAATGTGCAGAGCGCCATCCTCCAGCCGCGCGTAAGCGCCGATCGGCGTGCGGCAGGATCCATCGAGTGCTGCCAGCAGCGCCCGCTCGGCGGTAGCCGCGATACGCGCCTCATGGTCTTCAATTCCCGCCAGAAGCTCCAGCAGCCCGGTATCCGCGGCCCGCGCGGTGATGCCGACAATACCTTGCGCCGCCGCTGGCACCATTGTTTCGGGGCTCAGCACTGCGCTGGCGCGCGCTTCCAACCCCAGCCGCCTGAGCCCGGCATAGGCGAGCAAGGTGGCGTCCACCTCGCCTGCTTCCAGCTTGCCCAGCCGTGTCCCGACATTGCCGCGTAACAGCACGAATTCGAGGTCCGGCCTTGCATGTTTCAACTGCGCCTGGCGGCGGACCGAGGCCGAACCGACCCTTGCACCCCGCCGCAAGGCCGCATACGGCTCCGTTGCATCCACCAACACGCCTTCCGGCAGAATCAGCGCATCGCGCGCATCTTCCCGCTTGAGCGTACAGGCCAGCACAATGCCGGGCGGCAGCGTGGTCTCAAGGTCTTTCAAGCTATGCACCGCGAGATCGATCCGCGCGGCCGCCAGCGCCTCGTGGATCTCCTTGGCGAACAGCCCCTTACCGCCGATCTCGGCCAGCGCGCGGTCCTGCACCGCATCGCCGGTCGTGGCGATAATCTCCGCCTGCGCCGCAATGCCCCTTTGTTCCAGCAACGCGATGAAGGCGGATGTTTGCGCGCGCGCCAACGGCGAGCCTCTGGTGCCGGCTTTGAAAAACTGGGCTGTTACGGTTTTCACGCGCGTGGTCTAGAGCGCGATGACGTAATGTTCAATCGCCCCACCGATTGAACATTACGTCTGAATCGCCCTCTACGATCCATGTAGAGCCGGATTTAGACTTCAGATGGAATCGCAACGGGATTCCATCTGCAGTCATCCGGGTCTAAGCGTACCTTATGGAAAGGAAAGATATGCGGCTCTTATCGCCGGTGCTGGGAATCGAAAGCTCGTGCGACGAAACCGCCGCCGCCGTGCTGGCCCTTGATGGAACAATTCTGGCCGAGCGTGTGCTGAGCCAGATCGATGACCATGCGGCGTTCGGCGGCGTGGTGCCGGAGATCGCGGCGCGGGCACATCTCTCGGCTTTATCCGCGCTGGTCGATGACGCAATGCGCGAAGCAAGCGTTAATTTCGCCGGGCTTGGCGCGATCGCCGCGACCGCCGGGCCGGGGCTGATAGGCGGGCTGCTGGTCGGCACCGGCTTTGCCAAGGGCGCCGCGATTGCCGCGGCCAAGCCATATCTGGCCATCAACCATCTGGAAGCCCACGCGCTCACCGCGCGGCTCCCTGGCCTCACCGCTTCGCCGCCCGCGTTTCCGTATTTGCTCCTGCTGCTCTCCGGCGGCCATTGCCAATGCGTCGCCGTAGAGGGCGTCGGGCGTTACCGCGTGCTCGGCGCGACACTGGATGACGCGGTGGGCGAGGCTTTCGACAAGACCGCCAAGCTGCTCGGGCTGGCTTACCCCGGCGGTCCGGCGCTGGAGGCCATAGCGCGCAACGGCAATCCGGCAAAATTCCCCCTTCCCCGCCCGCTGTTGCGCCGCCCGGGGTGCGATTTCTCCTTCTCCGGGCTTAAAACCGCCGTGGCGCAGCTCGTCGTAGCGCAACCCGCCGGGCCGCTGCCGAAACAGCTGGCGGCGGATATCGCCGCCAGCTTCCAGGCGGCAGTCGCGGATATTCTGGCGGACCGCCTCGCCAACGCGCTCTCACTTCGCCCGGATTCTTCCGCCATCGTCATCGCCGGAGGCGTTGCCGCGAATGCCGCCATCCGCACGCGCCTCGCGGCCATGGCCGAGTCGCATGGCAAAGCCCTCATCGCCCCGCCGCTGCGCCTGTGCACCGACAACGCCGTCATGGTCGCCTGGGCTGCGATCGAGCGCCTCAGTGCCGGGCTAGTGGATGATTTCTCCGCCGCCTGCCGCCCGCGCTGGCCGTTAGACGCATTATGAATTACCGCCACGCCTACCACGCCGGCAATTTCGCCGATTGCGTGAAACACGCGCTGCTGCTGGAACTTTTACGCGCCATGCAGCGCAAGCCCAAGCCGTTTCTCGTGCTTGACACCCATGCGGGCATCGGGCGTTACGACCTTACCTTGGGCCCGGCAGAGAAGACCGGGGAATGGCGGGGCGGCATCGCCCGTGTTCTGGCCGCGAAGCATCCGGCATTGGCTGAGTACACCTCGCTCGTTGAACGGCTGGGGCTATATCCCGGCTCGCCTGCTATCGCCGCCGCTGTGCTGCGCGGCTATGACCGGCTGGTTGCCTGTGAACTGCATCCTGAGGATGCCGCGGCGCTAAAACGGGAGTTCAACCACATGCCGGGCGTTTCCGTGCATGAGCGCGACGGGTTTGAGGCCCTGCGCGCCTTTCTGCCACCACCTGAAAAACGTGCACTCATCCTCATCGACCCACCATTCGAGCAGCCGGATGAGTTTCAAACAATCACAAAAAACGTTGTGATGGCACATAACAAATTCAAAACCGGCGTGTTCGCCGCCTGGTATCCCATCAAGCACCGGGCGCCGGTACGGAATTTTTTCGAGAGCATAAAACAAACGGGAATTCGGGATGTCATCGCCGTGGAATTTCTGCGCTCGGCACCGGTCGATCCCCTGCGGCTGAACGGAAGCGGGCTGCTCATCCTCAACCCGCCCTATGGATTTTCCGAAACCGCAATGCCAATGCTGAACGCCTTTGAGGCGATATTGGGAGAGCCGGGCCATTCCAGCGGCATTGAAAGACTGGCCGATGAATAGGCCGGAGATCGCGGTGATCGGCGCCGGGGCCTGGGGCACCGCGCTTGCCACGCTTTTCGCCCGCGCTGGTAAAAACGTGAGCCTGTGGGCGCGCGCTGCGGAACGCGCCAGCGCCATGTCCCGCAGCCGCGAAAATCCGCGCCTGCCCGGCGTGAGCCTGCCGGAAAACCTCGCCATCATTTCGGATATTCCCAAAGCGGATATTCTGCTGCTCGCCGTGCCGATGCAGCATCTGAGGTTTACGCTCGGCCTGCTCCCCGCCTCCCAGGCGCCGGTTGTGCTCTGCTGCAAGGGGCTGGAGGCCGGGTCGCTGCTCCTGGCGCCAGAAATCGTCGAAAACCGCCCCGCCGCCATCCTCACCGGGCCGAATTTTGCGCATGAGATTGCAGCCTCGCTTCCTGCCGCCGCCGTGCTGGCAACGCCAGATACCGCTTTGCGCGCGCAGCTCATGGCCGCCTTAAAAACCGATACGTTGCGGCTTTATGGTAGCGGAGACGTGATCGGCGCCGCACTTGGGGGGGCTGCCAAAAACGTCATCGCCATCGCAGCGGGCATCGTCATCGGCGCCGGGCTGGGGGAAAATGCGCGCGCCGCGCTGATCACGCGGGGCCTGGCTGAAATCGCGCGCCTCGCCACGGTTTTAGGCGGCCGCTCGAAAACCATCTCCGGCCTCTCAGGCCTGGGCGATTTATTGCTCACCTGCACCGGCGCAGGTAGCCGCAACTTCTCGCTGGGTTGCGCGCTGGCGCGAGGAAAAAGCCTGCAAGATGTTTTGGCCAGCCGCACCTCTGTAACCGAAGGTGTTGCCACCGCACCCGCCTTGCTTGCCCGCGCCGCAAGCGCCCATGTGGAAATGCCGATCACCGAAGCCGTGACGAAATTGCTCTGCGGTGAGATGGATGTTGCGCGGACCATGGCCACGCTGATGGGCCGGAGTTTGAAAGACGAATGAAGCGTGCAGCGTTTTTGCTGCTCGCCGCTTTGCTTTTGGGCGGCATCGCGCATCTGCGCGCTGCGGAATATGACGAAAGCTATTCGATCTTCCTCACCGCCGGAGATGCCCGCCCCGCCTGGCCTGCCGGGGTTTTTACCGCAGGTTCCGTGCGCGGGTTTTATTCCGGCCATGCGAGTTTGGCGCAAATCTCACATGATTTGAAAACGGGTGACGTGCATCCGCCGCTGTATTTCTGGGCGCTGGAATCCTGGCGGCGCGCGTTCGGTGCTTCCTGGTTCGCCGCACGGATGCTCTCCGTGCTGTTTTCGGTTGGCTCTTTGGCGTTTATCGGTGCGATCGCGGATACCCTCGGCATTGCGGCGCTGCCCGCGATGACGCTTGCATTGCTGAGTTATGGCTTTGCCTATACCGGCATCGTCGCGCGCAGCTTTGCCCTCGCGCAGTTTTTGAATCTGCTCGGATTTTTCTTTGTCGTCGTTGCGAGGCAAGCGAGGCAATCCGTATTACCCGGCGCAGAAAGGCGGCGGCTTACGCCATCTCGCAATGATGTCCTTGCGCTGCTTAGCGGCGTTGCTTTCGGCGCGGCGAGTTTCTCCAACTACCTCGCCATCTTCACCGCTTGCGGCGCGTTAGCCTGGCTTGCGTACGGGCATTGGCGTTCCGCCTTCCTTACCGCCATTGGAATGCTGCCTTTCGCCGCGCTGGATGCAACTTATTTCCTCGCGCAACGCAATTCACGCGCCGGGCAGTTCGCCGCCTTCTCGCCGCTTCATGCGGCTTTTCTGCTGGTAAAGAATTTCGGCGCGGCTTTGTTCGGCGGCCTGCCGCTTTATACTGGCGGCTTCGCACCCATCATTGCCGCGGCTCTATTGGTTCTGTTTCTCACCTGCATCGTCTGCGTCATCAAAACCCGGCCCCGTCACGCCACCCAACTGGCGCTCGCCGCTATCGCCACGCCCTTGGGGTTGCTCGCGCTTGGCTTCATCTTTCACAACACGCCGATCGAGATTCGCTATCTCTCCTTCAGCCTGCCGTTTATCGCATTGCTCTTTGCCGCCGCGCTACCGCGCTCGCTCCGCCTCATATTTATCGCGGTACAAGCCTGCGCCATCCTCGGCCTAGCTATCGCCTCCGCCACCATGCAGCCGCAGGCGCTCGCCGCTCGGCAAGCGGCCGCCTTCCCCGGCGCTCTGATATTACTCCCCTTCGGCAATGACGGCGTTGGCGTTCTCGGCCCGTTCATCGCCGCTTTGCCCGGCGCCGCGCGGCTACAGCTTCTGCGCCCCGGCGTCATGCCAAACCTGACGATTGAGAAAAAGATCATCCTCGCTACCATCCGCGCCGATGATACGAGCCGCAAAACCACCACTCAGGCGCTGGAATATTTTCGTACCGACAGATGCTTTACGGCCGGCCCCGCGACAAAATTAATCGCGGAATTTCTAAATCGCTGCCCGCTTTATCTTTTTAAAGGCGGCTGATTCACGCTTTCGGTTAACGCGCCGAAGCGCGTCAACCTCAAACGATCAAACGCTAGCAGCCATAGCGCGGCGATCAGCTCCGCCCCGTTGATCCAGACGGAGAGCCTATGCCCGCGCGAAAAACCCGCCATGTTCCCCGCCTCGCGCAGCATGTTCAGATGCGGGATCAGCCAGAACCATAACCAGAACGTGACCGCCGCCACCACCAGCAACACAATTGTTGGCCCCGCCTGCCCGCGCAGCGCGAACCCGAGCGCGCCCAGGCAAGACGTGCAAACAATAAACGCATAATAACGCGGGAACGCCGCGCGGATGAACGGCCCAGCCACATCCGGCGGCAGTTTAGTGAACACTAGCGGCGCCATGATCGCGCCGAAAAACAGCATCCCGCCAACCAGGGCGCTCAGGCCCAGCGCCGACAGGATGCTGCCTGCTTTGAGCATCAGTAGCGATAAAGCTCGTGCTTGAACGGCCCGCTCTGCGCGAGGCCGAGATAATCCGCCTGCTTACTTGTAAGCGGCGTCAGCTTCGCGCCAACTTTCGCAAGGTGCAGCGCCGCGACTTTCTCATCGAGATGCCGGGGGAGCACATACACCTTGTTCTCGTATTTGCCCGGGGCCGCGGTCCAAAGCTCGATCTGCGCCAGCACCTGGTTGGTGAAGCTCGCGGACATCACGAAGCTCGGATGGCCCGTCGCATTGCCAAGGTTCACCAGCCGGCCTTCGGAGAGCACGATCAGACGCTTGCCATCCGGGAACACCACCTCATCGACCTGCGGCTTCACGTTTTCCCATTTGTAATTCCGCAGGCTCTCGATCTGAATTTCGGAATCGAAATGGCCGATATTACACACGATCGCGCGATGCTTCATGGCGCGCATATGGTCGGCGGTGATGACATCGACATTGCCGGTGGCGGTGACGAAAATATCGCCACGCGGTGCGGCGTCGTCCATCGTAACAACCTCATAGCCCTCCATCGCCGCCTGCAGCGCGCAAATCGGGTCGATCTCCGTCACCAGCACGCGGCAACCGGCGTTACGCAGGGAGGCCGATGAGCCCTTGCCAACATCGCCAAAGCCCGCGACCACCGCAACCTTGCCGGACATCATCACATCCGTGCCCCGGCGGATGCCATCGACCAGGCTCTCCCGGCAGCCATACAGATTATCGAATTTGGACTTGGTGACGGAATCATTCACGTTGATCGCCGGCACCAGCAATTCGCCGGCTTTCGCCATCTCCCACAGCCGGTGCACGCCTGTCGTCGTCTCCTCGGAGATGCCGCGCACGCCTTTCAGCAGCTCTGGGTATTTGTCGTGCATCAGCTTCGTCACGTCCCCGCCATCGTCGAGGATCATGTTCGGCACCCAGCCATCCGGCCCGCGCACCGTCTGCTCAATGCACCACCAGAATTCTTCCTCGTTCATGCCTTTCCAGGCGAACACCGGCACGCCGGTTGCGGCAATCGCCGCCGCCGCCTGGTCCTGCGTTGAAAAGATATTGCAAGAGGACCAGCGCACGGAAGCGCCAAGCGCGGTCAGTGTCTCGATCAACACGGCGGTCTGGATCGTCATGTGCAAGCAGCCGACGATGCGCGCGCCTTTGAGGATCTGGTCCTTGCCGAACTCCTCGCGCAGCGCCATCAGCCCCGGCATCTCGTCCTGGGCCATGGCAATCTCCTTGCGGCCCCATTCGGCGAGCGAGATATCCTTGACCTTAAAATCCGTCGCGATGTTCACATCCGGCATTTATCGAGCTCCAATCATCATCTCGCTTCCCCTTATGCGCTCGGGCCAGGCCTGCCAACCTTGGACACCGTTTTTATGGCTTCGGCAGCGCGGCAAAGTATTCCGCCACGGCCTTCACCTCATCCGGGCTGAGCGCCTGGGCGATAAACTGCATGGTCCCGCCGCCGCTGTTGCCCTTGGCGAAATTGGCGAGGTCCGCCTCGATAACCCCGGCTGGCAGCCCAGCCAGCGGCGGCGCGCCAATCGCGCTGTTGCCCTGGCCATTCACGCCATGGCAGGCGGCGCAAGGCATGGCACCATGGCTGTTGCCATGCAGCACGATATCCTTGCCCCTGAGCGCTGCCGCGAGGGCGATGCCGGGCAACAACGCCAGCAGAAGCGTGAGGCTCCTCATGGCGCACCCTGGGCGCCATAAACCGGCATGTTCACGCTAAGCGCGGAGCCGTCTTTAAAGTCCAGCGTTACCTTCACGGTCTGCCCCACCTTCATCTTTGGCGACATGCACATCAAATGGTATCCGCCAGGCGCCAGGCTCACGCTGCCATGGGCGGGAATGGTCAGGCTGGGCACCGCCATCATCATCGCCATGCCGCTCGTGTCCTGCGTCTGGTGCAGCATCAACGTGCCGCAAGCCGGGGAGGAAGCGCCCGCGAGGATCGCATCCGCACCGCTATTGTTGTTCAGCACCATATAGCCGCCCGCCGGAATGTTCGGCAGCAGGTAGCGCATCCAGGGCTTCGCCACGTTTACCCCCGCCGCCGCCTGGGCCACCGGCGCCCATAACGTCCCGATCAGTATCAATCCAAAAACAGCGCGCATTTCCGTCCCTTCCAACTCTCGCCAGCCTTACCGCATCGGCAAAGGTGCCGCCACCAAACAGGCGTTGCTTTGCCCAACCCTTGAGCGCAAATACGGCCCATGGACCAATCCCGGTTTGCCGACGCCACCCGCGCCACACGCCATATGTTCATCCGCGACCTGATGCTCAACGCCTCCATCGGGGTGTATCCGCATGAGCACGCCGCGCGCCAGCGGGTCCGCATCAATATCGACCTCGCCGTGGCCGATGACGGAGCTGCCAGGCTTTCCCGCGCCGCCGTCGGGCCGGACGATCTCTCCCGTGTCGTCAATTACGAAACGATCGTCGTCCGGGTGCGCGAAATCGTCGCCCAAAATCATGTGCGGCTTGCGGAAACCCTGGCCGAGCGGCTCTGCGAAGCCTGCCTCTTCGATCCCCGCGTCCTCATCGCCCGAGTTCGGGTCGAAAAGCTCGATGTGTTCGCAGACGCAACATCTGCCGGGGTAGAAGTCGAACGCCGAAATTGTTAGTTTTCCACCCCCACGATTCATGTTGAGTCAAAGGGTTTCAAGGCGGAACTATGACCGGTATGTTACAACGGTGTCATTAAACAATACCATAAAATCAAGATGTTAAACAGAAGCCCCCCGATTTTCGTAAAATTCGTGGCATTTTATCGGCATCGGGCAGACAGCTTGGCGGGAAGCCAGTTTCCACATAGTTATCCACAGGGTTGTCATGTCCGGTGCGGATAACGGAGCCACGCCGCTGGGTGTGGGAACTATCGAGACCGCGCTGGAAACCATGCCCGGCAATCCCGGCGTTTACCGGATGCTGGATGCCAAGGGCGATGCGCTCTATGTCGGCAAGGCCCGCAACCTCAGGAAGCGCGTCACCTCCTACACGCAAATCCTCCGCCTGCCCGAGCGCCTGCGCCGCATGGTGGCGGAAACTGCGTCCATGGAAATCCTCACCACCCATACCGAGGCCGAGGCGCTGCTGCTGGAGGCCAACCTCATCAAGCGGCTCAAGCCGCGCTTCAATATCCTTCTGCGGGACGACAAATCCTACCCCTGGCTGCGGCTGACCGAGAGCCATTCGTTTCCACAAATTTCCAAGCATCGCGGCGCGCAGGAGCCGAAAAACTCCTATTGGGGGCCGTTCGCCTCTGCGTGGTCGGTCAATCAGACCGTGCAGGCATTGCAGCGCGTGTTCCTGCTCCGCACCTGTGCCGATACCGTGTTCTCCGTCCGCACCCGGCCCTGCCTGCTATTCCAGATCAAGCGTTGTTCCGCCCCCTGTGTCGGCCGCGTCGATGAAGATGAATACCGAACGTTAGTCGACCAGGCGAAAGCCTTCCTGATGGGCAAATCCGGCGCGGTGCAGAAGGACCTCGCCGCCGCTATGGAGGAAGCCGCGAACAACATGGAATACGAGCGCGCCGCCGCCATCCGCGACCGCATCCGGGGCCTCGCCTATATCCAGGGCAGCGATGTCATCAACCCCGCCAGCCTGACCGATGCCGACGTGATCGCGCTGCACCAGGAGGCCGGGCAAAGCTGCGTGCAGGTTTTCTTCATTCGCGGCGGGCGCAACAACGGCAACCGCAGCTTCTTCCCCGCCCATGCCAAGGGCGAGGAACCGGCGCAGGTCATGGCCGCCTTCATCGCGCAATTTTACGACGACAAGCCCGCGCCGCAGACCATCCTGCTCAGCCACGAGCCGGAGGAATGCCCTTTGCTCGCCGAAGCGCTATCCTTAAAAGCCGAGCGCCGCATCACGCTCTCCGTGCCCCAACGCGGCGAGAAACACGATGTGGTGCAGCACGCGCAAACCAACGCGCGCGAGGCGCTGGAGCGCAAGCTTGCGGAGAGCGCCGGCCAGGGCAAATTGCTCGCCGCCGTGGCGGAGCTGTTCGGGCTGCCGGAAACGCCCGCGCGGATCGAGACCTATGACAACTCGCACATCATGGGCACGTCCGCCTACGGGGTGATGGTCGCCGCCGGGCCGGAGGGGTTCATCAAATCCGCCTACCGCAAATACGCGATCAAAACCGTGCTCACGCCGGGCGACGACTTCGCCATGATGCGTGAGGTACTGCAACGCCGCTTCTCCCGCACCCTGGCTGAAGACCCGGCGCGTGGCGGTGCGGAGAACTGGCCCGACCTCGTGCTCATCGACGGCGGCGCGGGCCAGCTCTCGACGGCGGCGGGCATCATGACCGATCTCGGTCTGTCGGACATTCCGCTCGTGGCCATCGCCAAAGGGCCGGACCGCGATGCCGGGCGCGAGTGGTTCCACATGGCCGGGCGCGAACCGTTCCAGCTTCCGCCACGCGACCCGGTATTGTACTTCCTGCAACGCCTGCGCGACGAGGCGCATCGCTTTGCCATTGCCACGCATCGCAACTCGCGCACCAAAAAAATCACGACATCGGAGCTGGACGAGGTGCCGGGCATAGGTGCTGCCCGCAAGCGCGCGCTGCTCATGCATTTCGGCTCGGCGCGCGGCGTTAAGGGCGCGGGGTTGAAAGACCTGGAAGCCGTCGCGGGCATCAACCGCGCCACCGCCCGCGCGGTGTATGCATATTTTCACCCCGGCGTGCGGATGGAAGAAGCATAAATTATGCTTACATCGGGCAAGCAACGAAGGAAGATATACGGATGGATGCCTGGGCTAGACTGAACGAGATTGCTAAAAACGGCCGCAGCATCAAAACCCTTTTCGAGAAAAGCCCCAATCGCTTCGCCGAATTTTCCGCCTCGTTCGACGGCATGTTGCTGGACTACTCCAAAACCAGCCTGACCCAGCCCGCCATGGAGCTTTTGCTTGGCATCGCGGCGGATGCGAAGCTTGGAGAGAAACGTGACGCCATGTTCCATGGCGCTGCAATCAACACCACGGAAGGCCGAGCGGTTCTGCACGCCGCACTCCGTAATATCGGCGGCGGCGCTGTCCCAGTGGATGGACAAAATGTGATGCCCGCGATCGACGAGAGCTTCAAACTGCTTTTCGCCTTTGCGGAGGGCATCCGCTCCGGCGCCATCGTGGCGGCGGATGGCGGCCCAATTACCGATGTCATCAATATCGGCATCGGCGGCTCGGACTTAGGGCCTGCCATGGTCACGGCGGCGCTTGCGCCCTACCACGATGGCCCCCGGCTGCACTTCGTCGCCAATGTCGATGCGGCACATCTGGCCGACACCATCCGCTCGCTCCATCCCGCCCGCACCCTCGTCATCATCGCTTCCAAAACCTTTACCACCATCGAGACGATGACCAATGCCGCTTCTGCCCGGCGCTGGATCGTCGATGCCCTGGGCGAAGATGCCGTGGCCGCGCATTTCGCCGCGGTTTCCACCGCGCTCGACAAGGTCGCCGCCTTCGGCATCCCGCCCGGCCGCATTTTCGGCTTCTGGGACTGGGTCGGCGGGCGATACTCGGTCTGGTCGGCCATCGGCCTGCCGGTGATGATCGCCATTGGCGAGGCGCATTTCCGGGAGTTCCTCGCCGGCGCGCACGCGATGGACGCGCATTTCCGCACCGCGCCTTTGGCCAAAAACCTACCCGTCCTGCTGGGCCTCATCGGCATCTGGCACCGGGACATCTGCGGCTACACGGCCCGCGCTATCCTTCCGTATGACCAGCGCCTCGCCCGCCTGCCCGCCTATCTCCAGCAGCTCGACATGGAATCCAACGGCAAGAGCGTGAAACATGACGGCACGCCAGTGGATCGCCCCACCGGCCCGCTGGTCTTCGGCGAGCCTGGCACTAACGGCCAGCACGCTTTTTACCAGCTGCTGCACCAGGGCACCAACACCATCCCCTGCGAATTTCTCATCGCCGCCGCAGGCCATGAGCCGCAGATGGCCGGGCATCACCAGCTGCTGGTCGCCAACTGCCTCGCCCAGTCGCAGGCTCTCATGCTGGGCCGCAGCCTGGAGGAGGCGCGGCAGCAATTAGCTGGGCGGCCTGCTTCGCTAGCACCGCACCGGGTGTTTGCCGGCAATCGTCCGTCCATCACCATCGCCTACCCCAAGCTCACCCCCGCCACCTTGGGCGAAATCATCGCGCTCTACGAACATCGCGTCTTCGTCGAAGCCGCGATCTGGGACATCAACGCATTCGACCAATGGGGCGTGGAGCTCGGCAAGGAGCTGGCAACCGCGTTGCTGCCGGTCATCGCCGGGCAGGGGCACGCGCAAACGCAGGACGGCTCAACCGCCGGGCTGATACAATTCCTCCACGACTCGCTTTAAGCAAAGGGCCGCGCATGACCAGAATCTCCCGGGCCTTACTTGCCGGTGCCGCTGTGCTGGCAATTTGCGGTCTGGCAGCACCCCCGGTTTATACGCTTAGCCAAACCACGCCGCTCGGCGGCGGGCCGCGCTGGGACTAACTGCATTTCGATTCCGCCGCCAACCGTGTCTTCGGCGACGGCTCGGATGCTTCGGCTTTCGACCACCGGCGCAATCTGGCCTGCAGCTCCAACCGCGATGACACGCTGACCGTGATTCAGGAAAGCGGCCCCAATAAATTAGCGTCATCGGGTCCATTAGAGCGCGATGACATCAAATCGACCCATTTACGGTTCGCTTTGATGTCTGAATCGAACTCTATTAAATATGTAGAGCCAAGCCCAGCGCGCGCACCATGGCGCTGGACACAAAAACGGGAAGGATTTTCCTCGTCACCGCCGCAGTCGCTGGGGGGGCCACCCCGGCACAAGGGCGGCCCGCCATCACTCGAATTCGCGCCAGGCTCTGTCAGGTACTTATTTACGGCCCTACGAACTCGGCTGCTCGCTCAAATGCCGCTGGTTGAGCGTCTCCACACGGCTGAGCAAATCCGCGAATACGAAGGGCTTCACGATATAATCATCGCCGCCGGAGTCGAGGCCGGTGATCCAGTCCTGTAGCCCGCCGAGCCCGGAGAGAAACAGCACCGGCGTCTCAATCTGCCGTCCGCGCAAATCCTTCAGCAAATCCGCCCCGTCCACCCCGCCGGGCAGCTGCCGGTCGAAGATCATGATATCGAACCGGTCTGAGAGCGCGCGCCGACGGCCCGCCTCGCCTTCATCTTCATGCGTTACTTGGTGTCCAGCCTCATTCATGCCCCGCGTCACAAGCTGGGCGACATCGGCATCGTCCTCGATAAGTAAAATTCGCATAGCTGAAACTCCGTCCCGCGATTCAATGGATTAACTATTCCAAGCGACACTAAGGCTAAAAACCCGGTAAGACTACTTACCGTATTGTTTACCCGGGTTAATTTCATTGTTTTCCCGGCTTAAATGGACCAGCTATCGTCTGAACCAAGTGGACCTGGAATGACCGAACGACCGCCTGACCTCGATAAACTGGAGCATTTCGCGGCCAATGTCGCGCATGACTTCAATAATCTGCTCACCGGCATTTTGGGCAACCTTGAGCTGATGGAGAGCCGCGCGGCGCGCGCCGGCCTCACCCAGTTCGACGGTTATCTTGAAGGCGCGCGCAACGCCGGTGGCCGCGCCGCCAGTTTCGCGCAGCGCCTGCTCGCCTTCTCCGGCCGCGCCGCGCATGAATCGGAAGCCGTGGATCTGAACGCCATGATCCACAGCCTCATCGACCCGCAGCCGGACCAGACCCCGCGCATGTCCTTCACCGCCTCGGCTGAACCGGCAAATGTTTTTTGCGACCCAACCCAGGCGGAACTTGTGCTGCATGAGCTTTTGAACAACGCCGCCGACTCGGCCACACGGGCGAAGGCGATCCGGATCAGCACGGAAATTACGGGAAGCGAAGCTGTGCTCTCAGTGCAGGACGACGGCTCCGGCATGGCGCCGGAAATCCTGGCCCGCGCGCGCGAGCCGTTCTTCTCGACCCAGCCGAGCGGCGCTGGCAAGGGTCTTGGCCTGCCGATCGCCGAGCGTTTCGCCCGCCGCTCCGGCGGTTCGCTGGAGCTGCTGTCCGAAGCCGGGCGCGGCACCGTCGTGCGCCTGCGCCTACCGCTTTTTAGAGGTAGCGTCTGATCGTTTGAGGTTGATGCGCTGGCGCATTAACCGAAAGCGTAAATCAGCCGCCTATGGAAACTCTGGCTGGGACGGGAGGATTCGAACCTCCGGATGGCGGAATCAAAATCCGCTGCCTTACCACTTGGCGACGTCCCAATGCGCTGCGCCTCATAGAGCTTCGCGGTTCGGCTCGTAAAGCCCCCCGCCCCAGCACCACCATCCGTCCCGTTTAACGGCTTCGGCGGCCGCGGCCGCCGCCTTCGGCGACTCGAACAGCGCGAAACAGGTAGCGCCGGAGCCGCTCATCCGCGCCAGCCCCGCGCCCGGCAGTTCCACCAGGGCATCTAGCACCTCGCCGATCACCGGCTGCAACCCGATCGCCGCTTCTTGCAAATCGTTGCCAAGCGCCGCCAGCGCCGCCAGCATTGCCGCGAAAGCCGGCCAGGCTTCAGGTAACGCCGCAGGCGATGAAAACCCACCCTGCCGGGCGCGGAACACGGCGGGCGTCGGCACCGCAACGCCTGGATTGACCAGCAACATGCCAAAGCGCGGCAGGCGCGGCGCAGGCCAAAGGGTTTCGCCGATCCCGCCCATGCGCGCGGCCGTGCTTTCCAGGCACACCGGCACATCGGCACCCAGGCCCAGCGCCAGCTCATGCAGCGGCGCATCCATGCCCCACATTCGCGCCAGCAGGCGCAGTGCTGCCGCCGCATCCGCCGAGCCGCCGCCGATGCCCGACGCCACCGGCAGGTTTTTCTTTAAGGACAAGGCTGCGCCCGCCCCTGGCTTCAAACCGCGCGCCGCCCGCAGCAGCAGATTATCCGGCTCGGATTGCAAAACGCTGCCGAATGGCCCGGAAATTTGCAGCGACAATGTCGCGGCCGGCTCGGCGCTTACAATGTCGCCCACGGCGGGGAAAACCGCCAGGCTGTCGAGCAGATGATAGCCATCCGCCCGCCTGCCGGTGACGTGCAGAAACAGGTTAACCTTGGCAGGCGCAAAAACGGACGGCATCAGGACGCAAAATGCTGCTGCACTTTGGCAGTAATCTCGGCCCGCAGCTTGGCATCTGGCTTCAACGATAACGCCCGTTGCCACTGATACGCCGCCTGCAATTTTTCACCCGCCGCCCAGAATGCATCGCCCAGATGCCCGTTCACCTCCGCATCGTCCGGGTCCAGCTCGACCGCCTGCGTTAGCAGCGCGACCGATTTCGCCGTATCGCCCCGCCGCATATCGACATAGCCGAGTGAATCCAGCACTGCTCCGTCATTCGGGTCCAGGCTCACGGCCTTCTCCAGCATCGCCTTCGCCTGGTTCAGCTTCTCGCCCCGCAGCGCCCAGCTATAGCCGATGTAATTCAGCACATAGGGCTGGCTGGGGGATAGCGTCAGCGCCTCGTTCATATCCGGCTCGGCCGCTGCCCAGTTGCCCAGAGCGTCCTCGGAAATCCCCCGGTCGAAGAACAAGGTCCAGGCACCGGACGGCGGCGGATTGCCGATCGTGGCGATCGCTTTGGTGTAGTACGGAATGGCGGCGGCGTTCTGCCCGGCGTTGCGTAGCACATCGCCCGCATTGGCCAGCAGCACCGGGTTCTTCGGGGCGATTGCGATCAGCCTGTCCAATATCGCCACAGCCTCAGCCGGACGGTTGAGGCTGGATAGCAAAACGGCCTCCTGCAACGCCACGGGCGCGTAAAGCGCATCGCTCTGGCTTACCGGCATCAGCGTATCCAGCGCGTTTTGCAGCTGAACATCGCCGGGCGTTGCCGCCGGATTGCCGCCGCCAATCTGGTCATTGGCCAGCAGCAGGCGCGCTGCGGTCAGGTCCGGCCGCAGCATCAAAGCGAACCGCAGGAAAATCGTGCGGATGAAGGCCTGCGACGGGTCGTTGAGCGACCCGGCCAAGGTCATATACGCCTCCGCCATGCCATCGCGCGCCGTGTTCACGACCGGTTTGCCGATATTCGCCTCTAGGGCCGGGAGTGCTATCGCCAAATCCGGATGCGCCTCCGCCAACCCCACCAGCACCGCTTCAGCCTGGGTTTTATTGCCCTCGCGCGCCTTCCAGCTCGCCAGAACCTCCGCCAGCCGCAGGTTTGGCGAGCCGTTATCCACCGCCGCGTAAAGCTGCGCCGCGTCCTTTTTGTCGCCCGCCGCATCCGCGATCAGCGCAGCGTTCAATACATAAACCGCGCCGAAAACCGGATCGCTGAAGCCCGGTCCCAGCGTGTTCAGCGCCGCCTGGGCGTGGCCCTGACCCAACTCCGCCCAGGCCAGGAGGAGCGGCTTAAGCAAAAGATTCAGGCCATCCGGCGGCAGGGCTGAAAATGCGCGTTTCGCGGCGGCAAAACGCCCAGCTATCGCCGCCTGGTTGCCCGCCAGCAGAACCGAGAGCGTATTATCCGGCGCACGGGCGGCGAAGGCAGCCGCATCCGGACTGCCCGCCAGGAGTGCGGCGATAAACCCTTCGGTCGCGAATTGCTGGTTGCCCGGGTCCGCCTGCAAAGCCTGCGCGTAATATCTCGTGGCAACCGCCGGGTTTCCCTGCCCGTCGGCATAGCGCGCCGCGAGAAACGCGCCATAGGGGTTTTGCCCGGGCCCTGCATCCGCCGCCCCGCCAGGGCCCGCGGCGGCACAGGCCGAAAGCGTGATGCAAACTGCCACGGCGCCGCGGCTCAACAGGGAGGATAGTTCCATGGCTTTGATGTAGCGCGCCTGCCGCGCCGCGCAAACTTGTCCCCGGCTTGGTGCCCGGCTTGTGAACGCTTCGCTGCTGCTCTAGCCTTGCCGCCATGAATTCAGGCTTCCAGGCAACCACCGCCGGCATTACCGTGACGGTGCTCGTGTTCTATCTCGACGAGCAATCGCAGCCCGAATCCGGGCATTATGTCTGGGCCTATCAGATCACCATCGCCAACGGCGACAAAATTCCGGTGCAGCTGCTGCGCCGGAGCTGGGAGATCACGGATGCGAACGGCCATACCCAGCGCGTCCACGGGCCGGGCGTGGTCGGCGAAACACCGGTGATCGAACCTGGCGAAGAATATGAATACACCTCCGGCACGCCGCTCGGCACCTCGTCGGGTTTCATGGTCGGCAAATACCACATGATCGAAGTGAAAAGCGGCAAACCGTTCGACATCGCCATCCCGGCCTTCAGCCTCGACAGCCCGCACCAGAATACCCGCCTGCATTAGAGCGCGATGACTTTAAGTCAAACCACCTATGGTTTGCCTTAAAGTCTGAATCGCCCTCTACTTATAAGATCGATTTGGAGAATGTCTTGAACACAACTGAAAAGCCCAGCCGGGCGGAAGCCGAGGCCGCGGTCCGCACCCTGCTGCGCTGGGCCGGAGAAGACCCCGCCCGCGAGGGGCTGCACGACACGCCCGCCCGGGTCGTGCGCTCCTACGAGGAGTTTTTCCGGGGCTATGCCGAAGATCCCGTTGCTTTGCTCGCCCGCACCTTCGAGGAGATCGAGGGCTATGACGAAATGGTCGTGTTGCGCGACATCCGCATCGAGAGCCATTGCGAGCACCACATGGTGCCGATCATCGGCCGCGCGCATGTCGCGTATCTGCCCAACACCCGCGTCGTCGGTATCAGCAAGCTCGCCCGCGTGGTGGATGCCTACGCGCATCGCTTCCAGATCCAGGAAAAACTCACCGCGCAAATCGCCAATACGATTGCGGATGTACTGCAACCTCGCGGCGTGGCCGTGGTTATCGAAGCTAACCACCAGTGCATGTCCACTCGCGGGGTGCATAAACCTGGTGCCAGCATGGTCACAAGCCGGATGCTCGGCGCCTTCCGCGACGACCCCTCCACCCGGCGGGAGTTCCTGGCGATGATCTCGCCGCGTAGCTGTAATTCGGTGGAAGGCTAACAAAACCGGCGTCATTGCGAGCGGAACGCGAAGCAATCCATCTTCTTTTCTTTACACTGAAGTCTCAATGCCCAGAGGGTCAGCATCGAGAGCGGTTTCATGCCGGTGTTTCGCGGGGTCAAATCGCACCAGAAGCTCCACCATGGTGACGCGCGGACGCTGCACAAACCTGCCGGTGCCGGAGCTATCTCTTCTCTCTGCCAAAATCCACTACTCTCACTATTTCGGCAAGCACAGCTCCAGCACCCCAAGCACCGCGCCGAAAACCAGCACACTTCCGGCATAAAGTGCGATAAACCACAGCCAGCGCCGAGCCCGCTCGCTTTTAATGGTAATGCGCACCTGGCTCGATCTTTCCGCGGAATACGTAATACGCAAACACGTTGTAGCCGAGGATGACCGGGATCATCACCAGCAGCCCTACGAGCAAAAACTGCTCGCTCGGCACAGGAGAGGCCGCCTGCCAGATATTGAGCGATGGCGGCAGGATTTCAGGAAAAATACTGTAACCCAGCCCGCCGAAGGAGACGATGAACCACCCCAGCGCGCAAAAAAACGGCGTTTTGTCGTGCCGCGCCACATCCTCCCGCTTTAAATGCGTGAAGAACAAGAACGCCAAAATCAGCACGGAGATTGGCGCGACCGCAGTTACCCAGATGCCGGGATAGATGAACCAGCGATGATAGAAATTCGGGTTCAAGAACGGCGACCACAGCCCGACGATGCCAAATAGCACCAGCATCGCCACCCCAAGCCCTTGCGCGTATTTCCGCATATCGGCCTGCAACGGCCCATCCGCCCGCCAGATAATCCAGGTGGAACCCAGCAGCGCATAGCCGATGACGACCGCGACGCCGCAAAACACCGCGAAGGGCGAATACCAGCTCAACGCGCTGCCGGAATAGTGCTGATCGATGATCCGCGTGCCTTCCATGATCGCGCCAAGAATTGCCCCTTGGCAGAACGCGGCGAGCACAGAGCCGCCGAGAAATCCCCAGTCCCAAAGCTGCCGCAGGCGTTGCGTGGGCGCGCGGAAGCGGAACTCAAACGCCGTGCCGCGGAAAATCAGTCCCATCAGCATCAAAATCAACAGCGGATAGACCGCGGGCAGCACCACGCTGTACGCCTCGGGGAACGCGCCGTAGAGCGTGCTGCCGCCCAGCACCAGCCAAGTCTCGTTGCCATCCCATACCGGCGCGATGGAGTTTACCATCACGTCGCGGTTCTGCGGGTCGCGCTCGACCGCGAACAGAATCCCGACGCCGAGGTCGAAGCCATCGAGCAGCACGTACATTAAAATAATGAACGCCATGATCGCCGCGAAGGCGACAGGCAGCCAGGGCGCGCCCGGCGGCACCAGCCCAAAGGTGAGCGTACTTAGCATGGCCCTACTCCCCCGCCGGGTTAAGCGGCGGCTGGCCGCCAATAAGCCCATGGCTACGCAGCGGCGCATCGGGGCGCGGCGGCGGTTCGCCCGGCTCCGGCGGTTTGGCCATGAGATGCAGTACGTAGATGATCCCGCTACCGAATACGAGCGTATAGATCACGATTATCACCGCGAAGGAGGCGACGACCTCATCCAGCGAAATCGGCGAGACGCTTTGCGCCGTCGTCAGCAGCCCATATACCGTCCAGGGCTGGCGTCCGGTCTCGGTCGTCATCCAGCCCATGATGATCGCAATAAAGCCCGCCGGGGCCATGACCATCGCCAGAGCGTGGAACCACCGGCTGTCGTACAGCCGCCGTCTATAGCGCAGCCACAGGCTCAGCAGCCCAAGCCCGAACATGGCGAAACCGAGCGCGACCATAATGCGGAAGGTGAAAAACTCCACATCCACCACCGGCCATTGGTTTTTTGGCCAGGCATCCAGCCCCTTCACCACTCCGTTCCAATGGTGGGTGAGGATCAGCGACCCCAGATGCGGAATCGAGACATCGTACAGCACCTTGCCCTGCGCGATGCTGGGCCAGCCGATGAGATGCAGCCCCTGCACCCCGGTATGGAAATCCCCCTCCATTCCGGCAATTTTCGCCGGCTGATAGGCCAGCGTGTTATCGCCCTGGCTGTCACCCGCGAGTATCTGCACCGGCGTTGCAAGCGCCGCCATCCATAGCGCCATGGAGAAGCACAGCCGGGCGATCTGGTTCTTGCGGTCCTTCAGCAGATGATACGCGCCGACGCCGCCCACCATGAAGGCGGTCGCGAGATAGCAGGCGATGACCATATGCACCCAGCGATACGGCGCAGAGGGAGAGAAGATGATCTTCAGCCAATCCTGCGGGATGAACTGCCCGTTTGGGCCGATAACCGCGCCGGCGGGCGTCTGCATCCAGGAATTCGCGGCCAGAATCCAGGTCGCGGAGATCAGCGTGCCGAGCGAGACCAGGCAGGTTGCGGCGAAATGCAGCCTTGGCCCCACCCGGGTAAGCCCGAACAGCATAATGCCGAGAAACCCGGCCTCCAGAAAAAACGCCGTCAGAGTTTCATAGGCCAGCAGCGGCCCCAGCACGGGGCCCACCTTGTCCGAATATCCACCCCAATTCGCGCCGATCTCATAGGCCATCACCAGGCCCGAGACGACGCCGATGGCGAAGACCATAGCGAAGATCTTCAGCCAATATTTATAGGCGTCCAGATAAACCGCCTTCTTCGTCCACAGCCAGGCGCCTTCCAGTATTGCGAGGTAGCTCGCAAGGCCGATTGAGAACGCTGGGAAAATGATATGGAAAGCGATGACGAAGCCGAACTGTGCGCGGGCGACGTTAATCGCCGCGGGGCTCGTCAGATAACCTACCACGGACATCGGCATCTCCTTGGCTTCCATGATCGTCCTGCCACGCCCAAGTTGCCGCAGCAAACATTCACGGTTAAGCAACGCGCGAGCAATCTTCTCAACCTTGGGGGCGAACCGTCTTGCACAGCCAATCTTTCCGCCGTGTCGCCGCGCTCGCGGCGCTTTCGCTCCTGCCGGGCTGCGGTGTCAGCCATGCGCTTTTCGGCGGCTCCGATGATGCCAACGCGAAGCTTGGCCAAGCTCCGGCGCAGGCGGGCAGTTTCGGCTACGCCGTGGCGGACGAGCCGCAGGCGGTGCTGGTTGCCCGCCAGGTTTTGAACGGCGGCGGCAATGCGGCGGATGCTGCGGCGGCGGCGGGCTTCGCGCTCAGCGTCACCTTGCCCTCTCGCGCCGGCTTAGGCGGCGGCGGAGCCTGCGTCGTTAAAATGCCAGACGCCCAAGGAAATGCCGAGCCGCCGGTGGTGCTGAACTTTCCCCCAGGCGCACCCGCGAGCAACGGAGGCAGCCGCCCCGCCGCCGTGCCAACCCTAGCGCGCGGGCTACTCGCGTTGCAGGCCCGCTTCGGCCAGCTTCCCGCTGCCAGCGTCATCGTTCCCGCCGAGCGCCTCGCCGCCAACGCGCCCGTTTCCCCGGCGCTGGAATCCGATTTGCAGGTGGTCGGCGATGCGTTGCTCGCGGACCCCGCAGCAGCCGCAATCTTCGCCCCCTCCGGCACGCTGCTGCCTGAGGGGGCCAATCTGGCGCAGCCGGATCTTGCCGCCACGCTGGAGACCCTGCGCGTGCTGAACGTCCAGGGCTTCTATTCCGGCGGCTTCGCGCAGCAGTTCGTCACGGCGGCGGATGCAGCCGGCGGCGGCCTGACCGTGCAGGATATGGCAAACGCCGTGCCGCATTTCACCCCGCCCAGCATCTCTGCGGCGGGCGATACCACCACCGCCAGCATTCCCACCACCGCGCCCGCCAGCGCCGGGCAGCCCGCCACCGCGAGCTTCGCCGCGCTGGACAAAAACGGCGGTGTCGTTGCCTGCGCCGTAACCATGGACAATCTCTTCGGCACCGGGCGTATCGCGCAGGGCACCGGCATCCTGCTTGCCGCCGCGCCGCAAAACCCGCCCCGCGCGGTCCTTGCCGCCAGCGTCACGTACAATACCAGCGGCCTCGCCTTCCGCGCCGCTCATACGGGGACCGGCGAATCCGCCATCTCGCGGGCAAATGTCATCACCTGCCCCGGCGGCGTGCCGGGCGGGGAGGCCAGCTGCACCGCCGCCGCCGACCCGCGCGGCCAGGGCCTCGCCATCGGCGGGCGGTAAACGGGCATGAAAATCGGCACGGGCCAGTCGGTCCCGCCGTTTCAGGTGATGGATGTCATCACCCGCGCCAACGCCCGGGCCCGGGCAATGCCGCCGGGTGCGGCCCGGATATTACGCATGGAGGTCGGCCAGCCCGGCACCGGAATGCCCGAGGGGGCGCGTCTGGCAGCGGCGGCGGCGCTCACCTCCGGCGATTCCCTTGGCTATACCGAGGCATTGGGCCAGCCCGTTTTGCGCGAACGCATCGCGGCGCATATTCAGGACTGGTACGGCGTCAAAATAAGCCCGTCGCGTATCGCCGTCACCTTCGGCGCCTCCGGCGCGTTCCCGCTGGCCTTTCTCTCGGCCTTCGACCCCGGCGATACGATCGCGCTCGCCGCACCCTACTACCCGCCTTACGTGAACATCGCGGTGGCGCTGGGCCTTAAGCCCGTCATCCTGCCCTGCGGCATCGAGACCGGATTTCAGCCCAACATCGCCATGCTCGCCGCGTTGGACCCGAAGCCGGACGGGCTGATCCTCGCCAGCCCGGCTAACCCCACCGGCTCGATGCTCTCCCCGGAAGAACTCAGGGCGCTTGCCGAGTATTGTCGTAAGAACGGCATAAGGCTGATCTCGGATGAAATTTACCACGGCCTGACCTATGGCAAGCAGGCCGCTTCCGCCGCGCAATTCTCCGAGAGCGCCATCGTCATCAACTCTTTCTCAAAATATTTTTCCATGACCGGCTGGCGCGTCGGCTGGATGGTCTGCCCGGAAGACCTCATTCGCACGGTCGAGCGCCTGGCGCAGAACATGTTCATCTCCGCCTCTTACATCTCCCAGGTGGCGGCAACGGCGGCGTTTGACTACCATGCGGAACTCCGCGCCAACCGCGACACTTACGCCAGGGCCCGCGAGATGATGCTGAGAGGCCTGCCGGAGGCCGGGTTCACCGAGTTCTCTCCGCCGGATGGCGCATTTTACATTTACGCAAGCACGCACGGCGTCGACAGCACCGATTTCTGCAATAGGCTTCTGGAAGAGGGGAGCATTGCCGCAACGCCGGGGCACGACTTCGACTCCGCGCGCGGCGGAGGGTTTTTCCGGCTGAGCTACTGCACGCCGCTACCCGATATCGAAGAAGCCCTATTCCGTATGCGGCAGCATACGACACCATAGGTTTGACAACCCTCTTTGACCACGAATAAACATTCCATATCACAGCCCTGAACGGGCGCTAACCGAGGGGCAACTGCCGCATGAAACTTCTGGTCGCTGTAAAGCGCGTGGTGGATTACAACGTCAAAATCCGCGTCAAATCGGACCATTCGGCGGTGGAGACCGCTGGGGTTAAAATGTCGATGAATCCGTTCGACGAGATCGCGGTCGAGGAAGCCGTCCGGCTGAAGGAAAAAGGCATCGCCACGGAAATCATCGCAGTCTCCATGGGTGTCGCGCAGTGCCAGGAAACCATTCGCACCGCGCTCGCCATGGGCGCGGACCGGGGCATAGTGGTGGAAACGGATGTAGCTCTGGAACCGCTGGCGGTTGCCAAAATGTTGAAGGCGCTGGTCGAGAAGGAAGGCATCGAGCTTGTCGTCATGGGCAAGCAGGCGATCGACGACGATATGAACGCCACCGGCCAGATGCTCGCCGCCTTGCTCGGCTGGCCGCAGGGCACGTTTGCCAGCAAGGTCGAGATCGCCGATGGCAAAGCCAAGGTGACGCGCGAAGTGGATGGCGGGCTGGAGACGGTGGAGCTGAACCTCCCCGCCATCGTAACCGCCGATTTGCGCTTGAACGAGCCGCGTTATGCCTCGCTGCCGAACATCATGAAGGCGCGCAAAAAAACCATAGACACCATCAAGCCCGCTGATTTGAGCGTCGATCCCGCGCCGCGCCTGACCACGCTGAACGTTTCCGACCCGCCGGGCCGCAAGGCGGGCGTGAAGGTCGCGGACGTCGCCGCACTTGTCGATAAATTGCGTAACGAAGCGAAGGTGATCTAGCCATGACGTCTCTGGTTCTTCTCGACTTCGATGCCAGCGGCATCAAGCAGCCTTCCCGCGCCGCGGTTGCCGCGGCGTCCAAGCTGGGTGAGGTGCATGGGCTGGTCGCCGGCGCGAATATCGGCGCCACGGCGCAGGCCGCCGCCAAAATCCCGGGCCTCACCAAAATCCTTGCCGCCGACGATTCCAGCCTCGAAAACGCTCTGGCCGAGCCGCTCGCCGCCCTCATCGTCTCGCTGGCAGGCAACTATTCCCACATCCTCTCCGCCGCCAGCGCGGTCGGCAAAAACGTCATGCCGCGCGTGGCTGCACTGCTCGACTCGCAGCCGATCAGCGATATTTCGGACGTGGTCGATGCGGACACCTTCGTGCGCCCGATTTATGCCGGCAATGCGCTCGCTACGGTGAAGTCTTCCGATGCGAAGAAAATCATCACCGTACGCGCCTCGAATTTCGACCCCGCCCCCGCCGAAGGCGGCAATGCACCGGTTGAAAACGTCACTGTTCCTTCGGCTGAGCAAAAATCCAAATTCCTTTCCGCAGAACTTTCCAAGAGCGAACGCCCGGAGCTGACCGCGGCGCGGGTCATCGTCTCCGGCGGGCGGGGGATGCAGAACGGCGAGAACTTCACCAAGCTCATCGACCCGATTGCCGACAAACTGGGCGCTGCCGTCGGGGCCTCGCGCGCTGCGGTCGATGCCGGGTTCGTGCCGAACGACTACCAGGTCGGCCAGACCGGCAAGATCGTCGCCCCGGAGCTGTACGTCGCCATCGGCATCTCGGGGGCCATTCAGCATCTCGCGGGCATGAAGGACAGCAAAGTCATCGTCGCCATCAACAAGGACGAAGACGCGCCGATCTTCCAGGTCGCCGATTACGGGCTGGTGGGCGATCTCTTCTCCATCCTGCCGGAATTGGATAAGGCGCTTTGACCATCTCGCATATCGGCGTCATCGGCGCCGGGCTGATGGGCAATGGAATTGCCCATGCGGCGCTTGTCTCGGGCTTCGACGTGACTCTCATCGATATGTTCGAGCAGGCGCTGCCCAAAGCCCTCGTCACCATGACGAAAAACATGGAGCGGCAAGTCTCAAAAAACACGCTCTCGGCTGAAGCCAAAGACACGGCGCTGGGACGCCTCAAAACTTCCACCGATTACACAGCGCTTCAAGGCGCGGATCTCATCATCGAGGCTGCACCCGAGCGCGAGGAGATCAAAGCCGCGATCTATAAATCGCTCCAGCCGGTCATGGGCGCGGAGACCATTCTCGCCTCCAACACCTCCTCCATTTCCATCACCCGGCTGGGTGCCATGAGCGGCAGACCGGAAAAATTCATCGGCATGCATTTTTTTAACCCGGTGCCAATGATGAAGCTGGTGGAGATCATTCGCGGCATCGCGACCAGCGATGAAACTTATAATGCCATCCATGATCTTTCCGGCAAGCTCGGCAAAACCGTCGCCTCGGCGGAGGATTCGCCCGGCTTCATCGTCAACCGCATCCTCTGCCCGATGATCAATGAGGCAATCTTCGCGCTGCATGAGGGCGTTGGCACCGTCACGTCCATCGACGCGGGCATGAAGCTCGGCGCGAATCACCCCATGGGGCCGCTGGAATTGGCAGATTTCGTCGGGCTCGACACGCTGCTCTCGGTCATGCGGGTGCTGAATGCAGGTATCGGGGATGATAAATACCGCCCTTGCCCGCTGCTGGTGAAATATGTCGAGGCCGGATGGCTCGGGCGCAAATCCGGCCGGGGGTTTTACGACTATTCCGCCACCCCGCCGAAGCCGACACGGTAGGCGCGTTGCCGCTCACTCTTACCGCATTCGAAAACGCGATTGCCCGGCTGAAAGAGGGCCTGGCGCTTCATGCGCGCTCGCCAAGCGAGACCATCATCCGCGATGGGCTAATCCAGCGCTTTGAATTCACCTACTAGCTTTCGCATAAAATGCTCAAACGCGCGCTGGAAGCCGCTTCTGCCTCGCCGGAAGCATACGACTAGATGTAATTCGCTGATCTGATTCGATCCAGCAACGGTTTTTCAAAGCCGTTGAAGCAGGTTTTATTCCGATCCTAACAACCTGAAAATAAACGCCCGATTTCCGGCCGCATCGACAACATGGCTCTGCTATAAAGCGCGCATGTTATTCACCCCGCCCACCCCGGAAGCCCTCTACGCCGCGCTGCTCGCGCGTGACCCCGCCTATGACGGCCACGCTTATGTTGGCGTGACAACCACCAATATTTTTTGCCGGCTCACCTGTCCTGCCCGAAAGCCGAAATTCGAGAATACGCGGTTTTTCGCCACGATCGCCGCTTGCCTGGAGGCAGGGTTCCGCCCCTGCCAACGTTGCCGGCCGTTGGCGCAGGCGTGTGAACGCGAGCCGCTGGTGGCGATGCTGCTGGACCGGCTGGATCAGGACGATGGCCGCATCTGGTCCGAGAATGATTTGGCCGCGTTGAATCTCGATCCGTCAACGGTCCGGCGTGCCTTTAAGCGGCATCTGGGCATGACTTTTCTGGACCTTGCCCGCCTGCGCCAGGCCGGACGGGGCGTTTCGCAGTTGGCCGGAGGCGCCAACGTCATCGATGCTCAGCTGGACGCAGGCTATGACTCCGCCAGCGGGTTCAGGGACGCAATCACTCGCCTCATCGGCGATACCCCGGCAAGCCTGAAAAACCGTGCGCTTTTAAAAGCGGACTGGATCGAGACGCCCATCGGCGCCATGCTGGCGGTGGCGGATGAAAAGGTGCTCCACCTGCTGGAGTTCTTCGACCGCAAAGCCCTGCCCACAGAGTTGAAAAACCTCCGCCAGGCGGCACGCGCAGCGATTTCATTCGGACGATGCGCGCCGATTGACCAAATACGGGCGGAGTTGCAAGCCTATTTCGCAGGCAGTTCAGCGGCTTTTTCAACGCCGATTATCCGGCACGGCGCGGCGTTTACGCAAAAGGTCTGGGACGCGCTGCTTGCCATTCCACCCGGCGAAACGCGAGCTTATAGCCGGATTGCTGCCGAGATCGGCCATGAAACCTCATGCAGGGCGGTGGCGCGCACCAATGGCGCCAACCAGATCGCGATTGTGATCCCATGCCACCGGGTCCATCGGCGCGAATGGCGATCTAACCGGCTATGGTGGCAAATTGTGGCGCAAAAGCTGGCTCATTGAACATGAGCGCAAATCATTTAGCCGAGCTACTGCAACGTCAGCACATGCGGCGCAGTCCATTTCGGAGGGGTGATTAGCTCCGCAGCCCCGACCCGTACCGAATGCAATTTGCCATCGAGGCTATGTGTCCAAAATTCCAGAAACTTCCGTAACTCTGGGAATTTCGGCGCCAGATCCAGATTTTGCCAGATGTAGGACTGCAACACCGCCGGATGGTCCGGCATATGGTACAAAATCTCCGCCGTGGTCAGCCGGTAGTCGCGCATCTGCAAGGCCAGGCTCATGCTCCTCACTCCGTTACGGTTGCATCACTTCTCCATCTCGTAAATCTGAAGCAAAAATGAAGAACAAAGCAGCAAAAAAATGAGTTATCGCAGTAACTTGGCACTCATGGCCCGTGAGTGCTGCCGAACTTGACTTTTGCCCCCGCCCTGGCTAGAGGTTTGGCACTCTCGACTTGGGAGTGCTAGCAGCCGCGGTGCCGCGTGCCGGGCCGGACAGGCTGCGAGTCTTGAAAGACATATCGTTTAAGGAGCGATCAGATGGCAAAATTCCGTCCATTGCACGACCGCGTCGTCGTTCGCCGCATCACGGCCGAAGAAAAGACCGCTGGCGGCATTATCATCCCCGACACCGCGAAGGAAAAGCCACAGGAAGGTGAAATCGTCGCCGCTGGCCCCGGTGCCCGCAACGAAGCAGGCGCGCTTGTTGCCCTCGAAGTGAAGGCAGGCGACCGCGTTTTGTTCGGCAAATGGTCCGGCACCGAGGTCAAGATCGACGGTGAAGACCTGCTTATCATGAAGGAGTCGGACATTCTCGGTATCGTCGAGGGTTCCGCCGCTTCCAAAAAAGCCGCTTAATTCCTGCGGCCCGATTCAGACTTCGCGGCTAAGGCCGCTCAGTCATCGGGACGCTAAATTTCATTAGGAGCAAAAAATCATGGCTGCCAAAGACGTACGTTTTGGGCCCGATGCCCGCGACCGCATGCTGCGCGGCGTCGATATCCTCGCCAATGCCGTTAAAGTCACGCTCGGCCCCAAGGGCCGCAACGTGGTCATCGAAAAATCTTTCGGCGCCCCGCGCATCACAAAGGATGGCGTGACCGTCGCCAAGGAAATCGAGCTTTCCGATAAGTTCGAGAACCTCGGCGCCCAGCTCATCCGCGAAGTCGCCAGCAAGACCAACGACCTCGCCGGTGACGGCACCACCACCGCCACCGTGCTGGCGCAGTCGATCGTCCGCGAGGGCGTGAAGGCCGTCGCTGCCGGGCTGAACCCGATGGACCTGCGCCGCGGCATCGACAAAGCCGTCATCGCGGTTGTCGAGGAGCTGAAGAAGCGCACCAAGAAGATCACCACACCGTCCGAGACCGCCCAGGTCGGCACGATCTCCGCCAATGGCGAGACCGAAATCGGCGAGATGATCTCCAAGGCGATGCAGAAGGTCGGCAACGAGGGCGTCATCACGGTTGAGGAAGCCAAGGGCATCCAGACCGAGCTGGATGTCGTCGAGGGCATGCAGTTCGACCGCGGCTATGTCTCCCCGTATTTCATCACCAACCCGGAAAAGATGATCGCGGATCTGGACAGCCCCTACATCCTGATCTTCGAGAAGAAGCTCTCCGGCCTGCAGCCGATGCTCCCCCTGCTGGAAGCCATCGTGCAGACCGGCAAGCCGCTGCTCATCATCGCTGAGGATGTCGAGGGCGAAGCCCTGGCCACCCTGGTCGTGAACAAGCTACGTGGCGGCCTGAAAATCGCTGCCGTCAAGGCGCCTGGCTTCGGCGACCGCCGCAAGGCGATCCTGGAAGATATTGCGATCCTCACCGGCGGCCAGGTCATCTCCGAAGATCTCGGCATCAAGCTGGAGACCGTGACGCTTGCGATGCTCGGCAAGGCCAAGAAGATCCTTATCGAGAAGGAAAACACCACGATCATCGAAGGTGCCGGCAAGAAACCCGACATCTCCGGCCGCGTCGCGCAAATCCGCGCGCAGATCGAGGAGACCACCTCCGACTATGACCGTGAGAAGCTCCAGGAGCGCCTGGCCAAGCTCGCGGGCGGCGTTGCGGTTATCCGCGTCGGCGGCGCTTCCGAGGTTGAAGTGAAGGAGCGCAAGGACCGCGTGGACGACGCTTTGCACGCGACCCGTGCGGCGGTTGAGGAAGGCATCGTGCCCGGCGGCGGCGTCGCCCTGGCCCGCGCCTCGCTCATCCTGGCGAAGGTGAAGTTCGAAAACGAAGACCAGCGCGTCGGTATCGACATCGTCCGCAAGGCGATCCAGGTGCCGCTGCGCCAGATCGCCGAAAATGCCGGTGAAGATGGCGCCGTTGTTGCCGGCAAGGTGCTGGACAAAGACGACTACGCGCATGGCTTCGATGCCCAGTCCGGCGAGTTCAAAGATCTCGTCAAGGCCGGCATCATCGACCCCACCAAGGTTGTGCGTACCGCCTTGCAGGACGCAGCCTCCGTGGCGGCGCTTATCATCACCACCGAAGCCGGTGTGGTGGAACGCCCCGAGAAGAAAGCTGGCGGCGGTATGCCCGGCGGCGGCATGGGCGGCATGGGCGGCATGGGCGATATGGATTTCTAATCCAGCCTGTTACTTCGCTTACAACAGGAACCCCGGGAGCAATCCCGGGGTTTTTGTTGCCGGCCAAAAAGAAAAACAGCTGCTTTTTGAAAAAAGCGGCGCAAAAACTTTTGTAAGTTCGGGTTCCCAGCCTTTTCAAGGTCATAGCATCCGACAACGCAGAGACCGAACCACCTTTTTCTTTGTTCGAATCAGCTGATTTTTGGAAGAACTTCCTGTATCGATTGAAGCAGGGATCGATTTTTTTCGCTGGCGAGAAGCCTCCCAACAAATTCAATTAATTGATCTCGTCCTTTAATACCAAGACATCTGGCTCCGATATTCAGAAGTCCTTTATTATCATAGAGAGAAAGAACGCCGTCTAAGTCATTTGCATCAATGACGGCTTGCAATTTAATCCGATATTCATTGGCTAAATCTGCGGGATTAATAGAACCAAGAGCGTTAATAAACCGTGAACACAGATCCTCAACCGTCCGCGACGCGGGAGCAAGCTTTTTCACTGTCGAATCGAGGCGTCTGATAGCATATCTTACTGACGCCATTTCTATATCCCTTTTCGCCTCATTTAAAACGCTAATCGTAAGCCCCTTAAGGCAATCATCGATTTCATCCGGAGAAAAATGAAGAGACGCCGATATGTTACGAAAAACCAAACTTTTCAAAAGAACATTTTCAATTTCAGCAACTGATAAAACAAAAACACCCTGGTTTTTTAGGTATTCTATTTCCTCCACATCTCTAGCATCAGCGTCAACACAACCTCTGACTTCACCTATTCTATGCAAGGATAAGTTTTTTCGAAAACTCGCAACGGCATGAATAACGGCCTCACATCCTCCGATCGGTTGAATAAGGTAATTTGGAAACGCACAACGATATATAAACGCGTCTAAACTACCACGTTCGCCTTCTACGAAAAGAACAGGTTGCCGACTACCAATTAACTCCGAAACGACGCGATCAGGTAATTCCGTGTTTTTTGGAAGCTCTTCGATTTCCCAATTATTTGGTTGCTCATATGCGCGAACAACATACTTTGATGCCGCGGGACGTGCCACTACAAAATCTAAGTCGTGCGAGATATAAATAAAGGCACAATCAGGACGAGCAGATTCGATCAAATCCCAAAGACGTCCCAAAATCGCTTTATGAACATGTAATTCTGGTTCATCAATAATTAGAATACCATCTTTTGGCGCCAAAAGAGAATGACCCAAGAGATAGAAAATTACCCTTTCCCCGTCACTCATTTGAGAACCTGCGTACTCAGACTGACCATTGGAAGGTATAACTTTTATGCCAGCTTCTAACAACCGAAATTTTCTATGTGGTAGCAAGCACTCCCAAATATCTTTTAATTTAAGCAAAGCAGTATTCGGGATTTCCGGATCCGAACCAAAACGTTTTTGTTCGACATACTCAATCGATGCCCGACTGTGATCAGCAAAGAGCGCTTGGAGCAAAAAATCGTAATCTGACAACAAAGCTGTTGCTGGGTTTTGCTTCCATCGATGGGCTTTTTTAATCCCTCCGAGATCGGCAAGTCCGGATGAAAGCCCCGATTGGGCCCTATCAAGGCTTATAAGTGTAAGATTATCTGACATCGTAAGAGAACGATGGGCCGAAATTCGACGAACTTTTTCAGAGCTTATCTTATCTTCAATCCAAACACCGAGCCGAGTTTTTCCTGCGCCATTCGCACCTACAAATAAAATTGAACGACCACTTTCCAAATCTATGGAAAGCTCCCCACTAGAGGTAGGAATTTTAACATTAACTATTGACATCCAGACGGCGCCTTTTACATTTTATCTAAGTGAGATTAGTTAACCCGCACACCCCTCAAACCCGCGCCGCAACTGCGGCCGGTTCAAATCCCGCCCGATGAACACGATCCGGCTTGTGCGCTTCTCGCCCTCTCGCCAGGCTGCCACAAAATCACCATCCGCGATCATATGCACGGCCTGAAACGCAAACCGCCGGTCCTCATTTTTGTAGCTTAATATCCCCTTGGTCCGCAGCAAATTCTGCCCCTGGGTTTGCAGAATATGCCCAATCCAGGCCTGAAACTTCGCCGCATCCAACGGCTTCTCGCATTCAATCGAAACACTCGTCAGATGCTCGCTATGGCTATGTTCGGAATCCTCATCCAGAAAGTCCGGCACCGCCTCCAGCACGCGCTTCAAATCGAACGCATTTAAGCCCAGCAGTTTATCAATCGGCACATCGCCGCGCGTTGCCTTATGAATTTCCGCGAAGCGGTTGATGCTCTTTATCCGCGCTTCCACCGTTGCCAGTTCATCTGGCGTCACCAAATCCAGCTTGTTCAGCACAATTACATCGGCAAACGCAATCTGGTCTTCCGCTTCCGCGGAATCCTCCAGCCGTGCGAACAGATGCTTCGCATCCACCACGGTCACAATCGCATCCAGTCGCGTCTTCGCCTTCACATCCTCATCGACAAAGAACGTCTGCGCCACGGGCGCCGGGTTCGCTAATCCCGTCGTCTCCACAATAATCCCATCGAATTTCTGTGCGCGCTTCATCAACCCGCCGACAATACGGATGAGATCGCCGCGCACCGTGCAGCAGATGCAGCCGTTGTTCATCTCGAACACTTCTTCATCCGAATCCACGACGAGGTCATTATCCACCCCAAGCTCGCCAAATTCATTTATAATCACGGCGTATTTCTTGCCATGGTTTTCGGTCAAAATCCGGTTGAGCAGCGTGGTTTTGCCAGCGCCCAAATATCCGGTCAGCACGGTCACGGGGATCAAGATTTCAGACATTTTCCACATACTCCAAATCAACTTGCCTTAAAATAACACCGCCGCGCAAAGCCGCCAGCCTGGGCGCAACCACCTTCGTGTCAAACAACTTTGCCCGCATCAGCCCCGCCGCCACCAGCCTCTTCCGCGCTGCCGTGTCCGCGCTCAGCCGCAGCATCGCCTTGGCCAGCGCCTCCGCATCATCCACCGGCACGCGCAGCGCAGCATCGCCCGCCACCTCTGCCAGCCCGCCCTGCCCGGTGGTGATCAGCGCCGCGCCGCTCGCCATCGCCTCCAACGCGGTCAGCCCAAACGGCTCGGCCCACCGGCTCGGCACCACCACCAACGCCGCCCCCGCCATCGCTTCCAGCACCGCGTCATGCGGCTTCGGCCCCTCAAACACCACCCCCGCCGCCTGCGCCTGCGCCCGCATCCGCGCCACATATCCGGTCTCCGGGCTGTCCGGCCCAAACCTGTCGCCGCCGATCATCCGGGCCCGCCAGCCCGGCATTTTCGGCAGCGCCATGGCGCAAGCAGCGACAAAAACATCCGGTGCTTTATCCGCCGTAATCCGCCCGGCGAACAACACCACAAGTTCGCGCTGCACGCCGTTCGGCAATTCCTCCAGGCTCAGCGGGTTCGGCAGCACTTCCGGCCCCGGGCCATACCGCTCCCGCAAATAGCCTGAAACGCAAACCACTCTGTGCATCAGCCGCAGCGCCAGCCGCCGCCCGGCGCGCGTCTTCAACCCGCGCATCGTCAACGGGTCGTTGTGCAAAAACAGCATCACGCGCGCACGCCTAAACAGCATCGCCAAAGCCATCGCCAGCCGCGGCTGCTGATGCACCTCGATCACGTTCGGCCGCAGGCGCCGTATCGTTGCAACGGTTTGCACCACCCCGCGCACGGGCACATAATCTATCCCGGGATAAGTCTCGCGCCGTGGCGCGCCCAGCACCACGGCCCCCGGCAGCGCCAGGCAAAACCGCCGCACGATGAGCGAGATCGCACCCGCCGCTCGTTGAGAAAAATCCTCGCGGGGCGGCAGCAGAATTACAACATCAGGCCCGGACGGTGACATAAGACCCAGGCGCTGCCTCAATCGCTTTCAAGCCTTTTCCCGGCACCCGCGCCGCTACCTTGGCTTTATCGAACCCGCTCAGCCAGCGCTGCCAATCCGGCCACCAGGAGCCGCCAACCTCCTGCGCGCCGCCAAACCATTCCTCCGCGCGCTCCGGCATTTCGTCATTCACGAAGTGGTTATACTTGCCGCCCTCCGGCGGGTTCACCACCCCGGCGATATGCCCGGACGCCGCCAGCACGAACCGCACCTTGCCCCCGAACAGTTTCGCCCCCTTATACGTGCTGCTCCAGGGCGCGATATGATCCTCCCGGCAGGAGAGGAAATACATGGGAACATCCACCGCCGAGAGATCGACCGGAACCCCCTTCATCGCAATTCCGCGGGGCTGCGCCAGCAAATTCTTCTGGTACATGTTCCGCAGGTAAAAAGAATGCATTGCAGGCGGCATCCGCGTCGCGTCGGAATTCCAGTACAGCAGGTCGAACGGAAACGGCTCCTTGCCCAGCAGATAGTTATTGACCACAAAGCTCCAGATCAGGTCATTTGCCCGCAGCATGTTGAAGGTCGTGGCCATGTCGCCACCCTCCATATAGCCGCGCTTCTGCATTTTTTCTTCGAGGTTACTAAGCTGCTCCTCGTCGATGAACACGCCCAGCTCGCCCGCATCGGTAAAATCCGTCAGCGTGACCAGAAACGTCGCGGATTTTATCCGTGCATCGCCCTTCGCCTTCATATACCCAAGCGTCGAGGCCAGCAACGTCCCGCCCAGGCAGTAGCCGACCGCATTCACGTCGCGCGCACCTGTGGCTTTTTCAATCGCCGCCAGCGCCGCCAGCACGCCTTCCACCATGTAGTCGTCGAAATTTTTCTCCGCCAGCCGCGCATCGGGGTTCACCCAGCTTACCATGAACACCGTATGGCCTTGGGCAACCAGATACCGCACCAACGAATTCTTCGGGCGCAGATCGAGAATGTAGAATTTGTTGATCCATGGCGGGAAAATCACAATCGGCCGGGCGAATACATTTTCCGTCAGCGGCGCGTATTGAATCAGCTGCATCAGCTCTGTCTGGTACACCACCTTGCCTTCAGACACTGCGATGTTTTCGCCGACCTTGAAGGCCTCCGTATCGGTCATCTTAATCCGTAAATTGCCGCGCCCTTCCTCCAGGTCGCTCAGCAAATTGCTTAACCCCCGCACCAGATTTTCTCCGCCGGATTCTCGGGTTTTCCGCAGCACCTCGGGGTTGGTCAGCACAAAGTTCGAGGGGCTCAGAGCATTCACGAACTGACGCGCGTAAAAATCGACCTTCTGCGCGGTCTTTGGCTCCAGCCCGTCCACATGGGTCACCACATCGTTAATGTAGCGCGCCGAGAGCAGGTAGGACTGCTTGATGAAATCGAAAATCTCGTTCTGCCGCCAAGCGGGATCGGCAAAGCGCTTATCCTTCGGATCGCTCTCTATCACCGGGCGCGGCGCCTCGCCCCAAATCCGCCGCGTGGTGTTCTGCCATAGCGTCATATAATCGCGCCAAAGCCCCATCTGCGCCTGCACAAGTGCCGTTGGATTCGCCAAAAGCCGGGCCGTCATCTCCAAAAACGCCCCGCCGACATTCAGCGGGTCCAACGCCACGCCCTCCCGCGCCTGCCGCTTCAGCCAGTCATTCACCAGCCTCTGGCTGCGCGCGGCGATATCGGCCATCGAGCGCCCCAGCATTTGCGGGTCCGGCAGCCGAATGTCCGGTTGCTCTGGCACTGGCTGTTCAGGCATTCTCAGGCGTCCTTTCCGTGGCGGCGGTTATCGGGCAAACAGAACCGGGTTTGGAGATGAAATTCGATGACGGGTCGGCGTCTGGGTGCTGCATTGTCAGTCTTGCTTGGCTTGGGGTCAGCAGGGTGTTCCACAACGGTAGGCGTTTACCACGATATTGAAGGTGGCGCGATTGCCCAGGCCCGGCAAGCCCCGCCGGGCGCGTCTCAGCCCTACCCTAACCTCGCCAATGTCCCGCCCGCCCCCGGTCCATCCAAGCTCACCCAGGCTGCCATTGCGCGCCGCGTGCAAAACACCGCGCCGGACGTCTCGCCGCCCTCGCCCGGCGCGCTCGCGGGGCTGCAACTGCCATCTTCGCCGCCGCCGCTGCCTAGTATCGCGGGCCTAAATCTGCCCGCCACGCCCTCCACCCCCGCCGTGCCGCGCGTTATCGCCGTAAACGCCCCGCCCCGCCCCAACAGCGCGCCGGTGGCGCTCGCCTTTCAGCCCGGCTCCGCCATATTGCCCGCGGGTGATGCCATTGCCCTTCAGGGCCTTGCCCTGGCGCGCGGCAACGCCACCATGCTGGTCGGCGGCTTCGGCGATAATATCTCGCTCTCGCTGGCTATCGCCCGCGCCCAGCGGCTGGCCAGTGCGCTCACCGCCAGCGGCGTGCCGCCCCATGCCATCCGCCTCGCTGCCGCGCGCGCCGGTTCTGGCGGCTTCGTGCAATTGCTATATTAGAATACCCGTAACCAAACCCACCCTAACCCCGAGCCTGTCATGACCGAAGAGTTCCACCGCATCCGCCGCCTGCCCCCCTACGTCTTTGCGGAAGTTAACGCCGCCAAGGCCAAGGCGCGCGCCGCTGCGGAGGATATTATCGATCTCGGCATGGGCAATCCGGACAGCGCCACGCCGCCACACATCGTCGCCAAGCTGGTGGAAACCGTGCAGGACCCGCGCAGCCACCGCTATTCCACCTCCAAGGGCATACCGGGCCTGCGCCGCGCGCTGGCGGGCTATTACGCGCGCCGCTTTGGCGTAAAGCTGGACCCGGAAACCGAGGTCATCGCCACGCTCGGCTCCAAGGAAGGGCTGGCCAATCTCGCCGCCGCCATCACCAGCCCGGGCGACACCATCCTCGTCCCCAACCCCTCGTATCCAATCCACCAGTTCGGCTTTATCATCGCGGGTGCATCCGTGCGCTCCATTCCCGCCGAGCCGGGCGAGGACATGCTGGCCGCGATCGACCGCGCCGTGCGCCACTCCGTGCCGAAACCTACAGCACTCATCGTCAACTTCCCGTCCAACCCCACCGCCTACATGGCGGAGCTGGATTTCTATAAGGAGCTGGTGGCGCTGGCGAAAAAAACCGGCCTCTTCATTATCTCGGACCTCGCCTATGCCGAGATTTATTTCGACGGCAATCCGCCGCCCTCCGTGTTGCAGGTGCCGGGTGCGAAGGACATCACGGTCGAATTCACCTCGATGTCAAAAACCTACTCCATGCCCGGCTGGCGCATGGGCTTCGCCGCCGGCAACCCGCGCCTCATCACCGCGCTTACACGCATGAAGTCCTATCTCGACTACGGTGCCTTCACCCCCATCCAGGTCGCCGCCACCGCGGCACTCAACGGCCCGCAGGACTGCGTGGAGGAAATGCGTGCGCTCTATAAGGAGCGCCGGGACATTCTCATCAAAGGCCTGCACGCCGCCGGGTGGGACATGCCCTCACCGGAAGGCTCGATGTTCGCCTGGGCGCCGATCCCGCCACGCTTCGGGCATCTGGGCAGCGTCGGCTTCTCCAAGCTGTTGATGGAAAAAGCCAAGGTCGCGGTCGCCCCCGGCATCGGCTTCGGCGAATACGGCGACGGCCATGTCCGCATCGCGCTGGTCGAGAACAACCACCGGCTGCGTCAGGCCATCCGCAACATCCGGGGTTTTCTCGCCACCGACAACGCCGCCCCCGCCGAGGCCGCACTTTGAAGGCTCTGCGCGTCGGCATCGCCGGGCTTGGCACAGTGGGCGCGGGCGTCGTTCGCCTCCTGCAAGAGAACGCTGACATCATCGCCGCCCGCGCCGGGCGGCCCATCCTTGTCACCGCCGTCTCGGCGCGGGATGCCACGCGCGACCGGGGCATCTCACTGGAAGGCATTGCCTGGCACGAAAATCCGCTGGCACTCGCTTCCGACCCCGATGTCGATGTCGTTGCCGAACTCATCGGCGGTTCGGATGGCCCGGCAAAACATCTCGCCGAAGCCGCCCTCAGCGATGGCCGCAGCGTCGTCACCGCCAACAAGGCGCTCATCGCGCTGCACGGCGCGGCACTCGCCGCCGTGGCGGAACGCTCGGGTGCTACGCTCGCCTATGAGGCCGCCGTGGCGGGCGGCATTCCGGTCATCAAAGCTTTACGCGAGGGCCTGGCAGCTAATCGCATCACCCGCGCCGCCGGCATCCTCAATGGCACCTGCAACTACATCCTCACCACCATGCGGGAGGAAGGGCGCGGCTTTGCCGAAGTCCTGGCGGATGCCCAGGCGCTCGGCTATGCCGAGGCCGATCCCAGCTTCGACATCGACGGCATCGACACCGCCCATAAGCTCACCATCATTGCTGCCCTCGCCTTCGGCCAGGCGCCGGATTTCGCCGCCGTGCATGTCGAGGGCATCCGCAACATCTCCGCGCTGGACATCAGCTTCGCCGAGGAGCTCGGCTACCGCATCAAGCTGCTCGGCATCGCGCGCCGCACGGAGGAAGGTGTGGAGATGCGCGTCCACCCTGCCATGGTGCCGCAGCAAACCTTGCTCGCGGCCGCGGACGGGGTGTTCAACGCCGTGCTGATCGAGGGCGATTTCACCGGCCCGGTTTTCCTGCAAGGCCGTGGCGCGGGCGCCGGTCCCACCGCCAGCGCCGTCGTGGCGGACCTCATCGATATCGCGCGCGGCTGCAAAATCCCGGCCTGGGGCACGGCGCATTCTACCCTTGCTAAAAACCGGCCGGTCGCCATCGCCCAGCATTTCGGCGCGTATTTCCTCCGCCTCATGGTCGTGGACCAGCCCGGCGTGCTGGCCGATGTCACCGCCATTCTTCGCGACCACGCCATCTCGCTCGAATCCATGCTGCAACATGGCCGCGCCCCTAACGAGGCCGTACCCATCGTCCTGGTCACGCATGAGGTGCGGGAAGCCGCCGTCGCCGCCGCTCTGGCTGAAATCGGCCGCCTCAAAAGCGTGCTGGAACCGCCTGCCCTCATCCGCATCGAACCGAAATAGGAAACCCCATGTCCCAACGCCGCCTCGAAGACGTCTCGGACCGCAACCTCGCGCTGGAGCTTGTGCGCGTGACCGAAGCCGCCGCCATCGCCGCCTCGCGCTGGATCGGCCGCGGCAAAAAGAACGAGGCCGACGGCGCGGCGGTGGAGGCCATGCGTAAAGCCTTCGATACCGTGGCCATTGACGGCACGGTGGTCATCGGCGAGGGCGAGATGGACGAGGCCCCGATGCTCTACATCGGCGAGAAGGTTGGCCAGGGCGGCCCCGCCATGGACATCGCCGTCGATCCGCTGGAAGGCACCTCGATTACCGCCAAGGGCGGCGCCAATTCCATCGCCACCGTGGCGCTGGCCGAGCATGGCAACTTCCTGCACGCGCCGGACATCTACATGGAGAAAATCGCGATCGGCGGCGGCCTGCCGGATGGCGTGGTATCATTGGACGCGCCGGTGCAGGAAAACCTCCGCAACCTCGCGCGCGCCAAAAAACTCGAAATCTCCGAACTCATGGTCTGTATGCTGGACCGTGACCGCCACGCCGAGATGATCGCCAAGATCCGCGAGGCCGGGGCGCGCATCACCCTCATCGGCGATGGCGATGTCGCGGGCGTCATCGCCGCCAGCCAGCCCTTCACGGGCATCGACATCTACCTCGGCTCCGGCGGCGCGCCGGAGGGCGTGCTCTCCGCCGCCGCTTTGCGCTGCATCGGCGGCCAGATGCAGGGTAAATTATTGTTCGAGGACGAGGCGCAGATTGAGCGCGCCCGCACTATGGGCATCACCGACCCCAACCGCATTTACACCATCACTGAAATGGCCAAGGGCGATGTCATGTTCGCCGCCACCGGCGTTACCGCCGGGCCGATGCTGCGCGGCGTGGTGCGAGAGGGTGCGGGGGCGACCACGCATTCCATGGTCATGCGGAGCAAATCCGGCACCGTGCGCTATGTCGAGGCGCATCACAACTTCGCCACCAAAACCTGGGCGCCGGAGCGCTGATTACCTTTCATGCCGGCGAAGGCCGGCATCTCGTGCCTCAACCCCGACGCAACGAGAATCGCCACGCGTCACCCAGCCGTCGCTCCGCCAGTTTGCAGCGCACTTCATCCACCACCGGCCCTTTATCAGCAAACGGCGCACAGGATTTCTCCTCCCGCATTGTCTGCGCGAAATCTGGGAACAATGTGAGCGCGCCCCGCCATTCTCGAAACTACCGCGATTGCCAGTCTCTAAATAAGTTTCAACCGCGAGATTGTCCGCGAAAATCACGGAATGCTTCGCCAACTCGACGTGGTAATAGGTCACAGATTTACGCTGCAACTGCGTAATATCCGCACCGTTCACCAATGCTTTCGCCGGAACGAGATGTCCTTCGAGGAACAGCGCATGGTCAGGTGATAAAATCAAATCCCGGCTGGGCGCGCCTTGCCCAAACGCATCGGCGGCGATGCGGATCGGCTGCACTTTTTCCGGCTTCGGATGCCTCTGCAAATCAATGCTGCGTCTGCCGATCCACATGATCGCGGCATCCTCGCCGTCAAGCGTAATAAGCGTATCGCCAACCACCAGTTTTTCCACCGCAACCTCGCTGCGGGTGGTTAAAATCCTCGTCCCCGCCGCAAAACAGGAAAGCTCATTGGGAATTTCGCTGGTAATATCCGTCCCGCCACTCCCGTCTGAAGACAGCGAAAACCATTCTGTGCCGGTCCGGCCTGCTGGATCGAAAATAGACAGCGTTAGAGATACGGCCGAGCCGTTGGACCGCCCTTTGAAAATTATAAACGAAACAATCAAAGGCCGAAATAAATATTTCCGGCCGCTCCCACCATTAAAAGCCTACCCGTCATGCCGGCGAAGGCCGGCATCCACGGCTTAGTCCAAAAAACCCCTTGCCTACCCCAAAATCCAAGTTATTACAAAACCAAAACAAAACTCTATAAATCACGAGGATAATTTTTTAAAATCATTCTTTTTCAATAGTATAGTCTGTGGATAACCAGGGGGTGTTTCACGTGGAACTTATCTAAATTTTTGTTAGTTAAGACGCAAAAAAACGCCGCCCAGTTCCCAGGCGGCGTTTTCAAACTCCAAAACCCAAAAATCTATCGGCGCAAACTCAACCGGCCGATCAGATCCTGGTAGCGCTTAACGTTCTTGCGCTTCAGGTAATCCAGCAGCGAGCGGCGCTGCCCAACCAGCACGAGCAAGCCACGGCGGGAATGGAAATCCTTCGCATGGGTCTTCAAATGCTCTGTCAGGTTAGAAATTCTCTCCGAAAGCAGGGCAACCTGCACTTCGGGGCTGCCCGTATCATTTTCGGCGGTCGCGTATTCTGAAACAAGCGCGGTGCGGCGCTCTGGCGTAATCGACATCGTGAAATCCTCTCACGAAAAATGTTGCAATAACCGCTCGGGCTTCAGCCACCCATCGCTGAGTCGGGCCAGAGCCAGAACGCGCCCCGCCGCCAGAACGCGGACCAGCCCTTCATCGGGATTGGCTGCATCTGGAATCCGCCCCATCAACTCAACCAGGCTGATCGCCTGGCCTTGGGATAGGGCATGAGCTTCGCTCGCCGTCAGGGCCAGTGCCGGGATGTCGTCCAGCGCGGTCTCGAGCGGCGATAGAAGCTCGGCAAGATGCTGCGGCGTATGCGCCGGATCGAGGATTGTGTCCAGCGATACCGCCATTTTCTCCAAAAACGGCCCCACACGCAAGCGGCGCAGCACCACAATATGCCCCACCGTGCCGCAGGCCAGCGCCAAGTCGCGCGCCAGGGAGCGCATATACACCCCCTTGCCGGACTCTACCTCGAACTCCGCCCGGTCCGCATCCGGCCGGCCGATCAGCTCAAAACGGTCCACCTGCGCCGGGCGGGGCGGCAGTTCCGGCGGCGCCCCGGCGCGCGCCAGGTCATAGGCCCGCTCTCCCTCCACTTTAATGGCCGAAAATGCGGGCGGCACCTGCATGATCACCCCGCGGAACGCCGGCAGAGCGGCCTGTATCTGTTCATCCGTGGGCCGCGCATCGCTGGTTGCCGTCACCGCGCCCTCGGCATCGTCCGTATCCCGCGCCTGCCCGAACTGGATGGTGAAATGGTAGAGCTTGGTGCCGTCCATCACATAGGGCACGGTTTTGGTGGCAGCGCCCAATGCAATGGGCAAAATCCCCGTCGCCAGCGGGTCCAGCGTGCCGCCATGCCCCGCCTTCTGCGCGTCCAGCGCGCGTTTCACCTTGTTCACCGCCTGCGTGCTGGTAATGCCTTGCGGCTTGTCGAGAATCAGCCAGCCGTCAAGTTTGCGGCCGCGCTTTTGCCGAGCCATGAAAAGTCCAGTTCTGAAGTGTGGAGGGGACATAGCGAACCCGGCCTGCCACGGGAAGCCATGGGAAGATCGTTAACGGGGCATCAACCTTGTTCCGGATAAATCGGCTGATCTTTCAAGGATTGCACGATGTCCGAGACCTATACACTTGGCTCCGGGAAGCCAGCACCTAACCCGCACGCTGTAGTTCAGCGCGAGAAATTCATCGGTTTCGCGCGGGATGCGGCAAGTGCGGCGCTGCTGCACGAAGCCTTTGCCGGTTGCCTGCCCAACAACAACCGCATCCATATGGTAGATTTCCGCGCCTGCCTCGCAATTCTCGGCGCCATGACAACGCCTGAGACGATTCTGGTCGATCTTTCGGGCGAGGACCAGCCGATGAACGCCATGATGGAGCTGGCCGATGCCGTGGAGCTCGGCACTACGGTGCTTGCCATCGGCGACATCCATAATGTCAATTTTTACCGCACCGTCACCAAGGGCATGGGGGTAAAGGAATATCTTGCCAAGCCGCTGACTCCCTCGGCGATCGAGCAGAATTTCCTGCCGATTATCGGCGGCATGGCGGATCCGGCCGCAGCGCCGCGTGGCGGCCGGCTTGTCACCATCTGCGGGGCGCGCGGCGGGGTCGGCGCTTCCACTATCGCCACCAGCCTCGCCTGGCTGGTCGGCAACCATCTGCACCGCCACACAGCCCTGCTGGATGCCGAGCTGCACACCGGCACCTTGGCGCTCGGCCTCAATCTCAGCTTCAACAACGGGCTGAGTGTCGCGCTCGAATCACCGGAACGGGTCGATCAGCTGCTGATCGAACGGTCCATGCAGCCCGCCGGGGACCGGCTACATGTGCTGGCAAGCCAGCATTTGCTGAGCCGGGACAACGACCATGAGCCCGGCGCCGCCAGGGCGCTCATCCAGGCCCTGGCAGCGCGGTATAATTTCATTATCGCCGATACGGGCGCCAGGCTCTCGCCACTGGCGCGGGACTTGAGCTTCAGCGCGCAGCAGCGCGTCATCGTCATGGACCCGAGCATGATCTCCATCCGCAACATGGAGCGGCTGTTAACGCTTCCCGCGCAGTCGCCGCGCGTGATTACGGTGCTGAACAAGGCAGGGACGCCGGGCGGCCTCGCGCAGAGCTATATTGAGCAGGCGATGGGGCTGCGGTTCGACGCCGTGATCCCGGACCTGCCACGAATCGTGCCGAAATCGACGCAATTCGGCGAGCAAGTAGTCTCGCTGCGCGGGCCGTTCCGCGACGCCATCGCCGCGCTGGCAACCGCGCTCGGCGCCACGGCGGGATTAGGATAATCCGCTCAAATCGGCTATGAAACTGGATAGTCCGAGATTCTGGAGCATCCGTTTTTATGTCCGAGCCTGTTTCGATTAACGCCCCCGACGATTCCTACGACGCCGCCTCGATCAGCGTTTTGAAAGGGCTGGACGCCGTCCGCAAACGCCCCGGCATGTATATCGGCGATACGGATGACGGCTCCGGCCTGCACCATATGGGGTTCGAGATCATCGACAACGCGGTTGATGAAGCACAGGCGGGCTATGCCAACCAAGTAGAGGCAATTCTGAACGGCGACGGCAGCATGACCGTGCGGGACAATGGCCGCGGCATCCCGACCGATATCCATGCCGAGGAAGGCATTTCCGCCGCCGAGGTCGTACTCACCAAGCTCCATGCGGGCGGCAAGTTCAACCAGAACTCCTACAAGGTCTCCGGCGGGTTGCATGGCGTGGGCGCTGCGGTGGTGAATGCGCTCTCCGAATGGATGGAGGTCCGCATCTGGCGAAACGGGGAAGAGTTTTTCATCCGCTTCCAGCATGGCGAAACCCAGGCGCCGCTGGCTTTGGTGGGCAAGTCTGACCATGCCAACGGCACGGAAGTGACGTTCAAGCCTTCCGCGGGGACATTCACGCATACCGAATTCGATTACGGCGTATTCGAGCGCCGATTGCGCGAACTGGCTTTCCTCAATTCCGGCCTTGCCATCCATCTGCGGGACGAGCGGCATGAGCCGTTCCAGGACGCAAAATTCTATTACGAAGGCGGGGTGAAAGAATTCGCCATCTGGCTGGACCGCGCCAAAACCTCCGTGCTGGCGCATCCCATTACCTCGATCGGCGAGGCCAAGGAGCATGGCATCCGCGTGGAATTTGCGCTGACCTGGAACGATTCCTACCACGAGACCATGCTTTGCTTCACCAACAACATCACGCAGCGCGATGGCGGCACGCATCTCGCGGGGTTCCGCGCCGCTCTTACCCGCGTCGTTTCAAAATACGCCCAGGGCATGAGCAAAAAAGACAATCTGGAGCTGAACGGCGAGGATATGCGCGAGGGCATGACCGCCGTGCTCTCGGTGAAGGTGCCGGACCCAAAATTCTCCTCCCAGACCAAGGACAAGCTCATCAGCTCCGAGGTGCAGCCGGTGGTGCAGTCCGCCGTAGCGGATGCGCTCAGCCATTGGTTTGAGACGCATCCGAAGGAAGCCAAAAACATCGTGCAGAAGGTGATGGACGCCGCCGCCGCGCGGGAGGCCGCGCGCAAGGCCCGCGAGCTTACGCGCCGCAAGGGGGTGCTGGACATTTCCTCCCTGCCCGGCAAGCTGGCGGACTGCCAGGAGCGCGACCCGGCGAAATCCGAGCTGTTCCTAGTTGAGGGTGACTCCGCCGGTGGCTCCGCGAAACAGGGGCGCGACCGCAAATACCAGGCAATTTTGCCGCTGAAGGGCAAGATTTTGAACGTGGAGCGCGCGCGCTTCGACAAAATGCTGGGCAGCCAAGAGATCGGCACGCTGATCACCGCACTTGGCACCGGCATCGGGCGCGGGGAACCGGAACAAGGCGGGTTCGACGAGACCAAATTGCGCTATCACCGCATCGTTATCATGACGGACGCGGATGTGGATGGCTCGCATATCCGCACACTGCTGCTCACATTTTTCTACCGGCAGATGCCGAAGCTCATCGAGCATGGATATTTGTATATCGCGCAGCCGCCACTGTACCGCGCCAAGCGCGGCAACGACGAACGCTATTTGAAGGACGACGACGCGCTCGAAGCGTTTTTGCTGGATCGCGCATTGGCCGAGGCGGAATTGCTGGCCGCAGATGGCACACGCTATGCCGGGGACGAGTTGCGCGGCGAGATGGCCTGGCTTGGCCAGACAGTGCATCGGTTGAACGCGCTTGAACATTTGCTGCCCATTACCTACCTCGAACAAATGGCCATTACCGGCCTGCTGGCAACGGATGCGCTTGGCCAGCCCGAGCGCGACCAAGCGCTGGTGGCGCGGCTTAACGAGTATTCGCTGCCCACCGAGCGCGGCTGGGTGGTGACGTCCGATGCTTCCGGCGTGACGCTTGGGCGCATGGTGCGCGGCGTGGCGGAACGCTACACGGTGGATGCCGCCGTGCTGCGGACCACGGAGGCGCGCTACCTCGCCGAGCGGGGCCCGCGTTTGGCGGAGCTTTTCGGCACGGATGCGACGCTAAGCATCGACGGGCCGGCCAAACCAATCCACGGCCCGGCGGCGTTGTGGGATATTATGCTGGCCTATGGCCGCAAGGGTTTGGCCATCAACCGCTTTAAAGGGCTGGGGGAGATGAACCCTGACCAGTTGTGGAAAACGACACTAGACCCCGATGTGCGCCGGTTGTTGCAGGTGAAGATTGCCGATGCCGAAGATACCGACCAGATTTTCTCCACATTGATGGGGGATGTTGTTGAACCGCGCCGCGACTTCATCGTTACCAACGCGCTGAAAGTAGCTAATCTTGACACCTGAAAAAGATACGACCTGGCGCGCGATGGTTGCACCTTATATGAAACCCGATGCCGGGCGGGCTGTGCGGCAATTACTCACCACCGCTTTGCCGTTTCTTGCACTCATGGCGCTGATGCTGGTCGGGCTGCATTACGGGTTTTTATTGGCGATGCTGCTTATTCCCATCGGCGGATTTTTGCTGGTGCGGCTGTTCATGTTCCAGCATGATTGCGGACACGGCTCGTTCTTCGCCTCCCGCCGCGCGAATACGCTGCTCGGCTCGGCATTGGGCGTGCTGACGATGACGCCATATTTTTCGTGGCGCGGCGACCATGCGATTCATCATGCCAGCATGGGCAATCTCGATGGCCGTGGGATCGGCGATGTGACGACGCTGACACTGCCGGAATACCAGGCGCTGCCGATATGGCGCAGGCTGGGTTACAGGTTGTACCGGCACCCGCTAGTGCTGTTTGGCATAGGCCCTGTCTGGCTGTTTTTTATCAGCAACCGAATCCCCTCCGGCAACCCCAGGCGCCGCTGGAAAGACTGGTTGAGCGTGCTTGGCACGAATTTAGGGCTTGGAGCGATGCTGGCCACGCTGGCGATTACACTGGGGATGAACACCGTGCTGCTCGGCTGCCTGCCGGTGATGATGCTGGCGGCGACGATCGGCGTGTGGCTGTTTTACGTGCAGCATCAGTTCGAGGAAGCCTATTGGGAGCCGAAATCGCGTTGGGATTTCCGCAATGCGGCGCTGCAGGGATCTTCGTTCTACGATCTGCCGCGCGTGCTGCATTGGATGACGGGGAATATCGGGTTTCATCATATCCATCATCTCTCCAGCAGAATCCCGAATTATCGGCTTCGTGAATGCCACGAGGCAAACCCGGCGCTGCAAACAGCACCTCGGCTGACGTTGTGGAACAGCTTGAAATGCGCGCGGTTGGGGCTGTGGGACGCCGAGCGACGGAGCATGATTGGGTTTGGGAAGGTAAGGGGTTCTCCTAAGGATTAGAATGGACAACGCGCCGTCCGCGACGAGCGACTTTTCACGGCAACGCAACGCTGGAATAAAATACATCGCGGTGGCTGCCCCGGTAACGATTTTGTTGTGGCTGGGCGTTGACCGGCTCATGCCGCCGCTGCCGGGAATACACGGAATTGGCAGCCAGATGCTGGTGGCGTTGAAATGTTGCTGCCTCGCGGTTCTTTTCAGCCTTGTATTGGGTGTCGAGGCGGTGGCGCATGCACGTTTGTCGTCACCGGCGTTCGACCCGCTTGCGGGCTTTGAGACCCGGCGGTTGCGCGTGAATCAGCGTTATCTCCAGAATACGCTTGAGCAGATTATCGTGTTCGCGGCGGGTTTATTCGGCTTGGCAGCCTATTGCCCAACGGGCGGTGCCATGCGGGCGGTTGTCGCGACGACGCTGGTATGGGTATTGGGGCGATTCGCCTTCTGGATTGGCTATCATCAAAGTGCCGCCATGCGCGGCCTTGGCGCGCCGGGGATGGCGCTGAGCATGATCGTGCTGCTCTATGTGGCAAGCCGTTTCGGATTCGAGATTGCTGGCGTTCCCGGTGCCGTGGCGCCGGTCGCGTTGTTTGTTGTGATTGAGGCGTATTTGTTCTGGGGGACGCGGGCTTAATCGTATTCGCTTTTGCTTCGTTCACTCCCATTCCGTTACGATTTCTTGTTGCGACCCCGTAAGCTGAAAGGTAAGATAAACAAGGCTTTCTATGCTGAACGGGGTTAAAATGTCAAAAAGTGACTTTATATGCGGCATTTGCAAACAGGCAAAAAGTGCAGGACTATTAGGGGGAGGAAAGTATAAATGCCCCACGCATAAGTTTATCTGCGGCGATCATGTTAGCGGCATGTTCACAGCTAAATGCACGGTGTGCGATAGTAAAGTTTTAAAATATTCGTACAGCCTCAAAAAGAGTAAATGGGAAAAGGCATGATGCGTCGAGCGGGGCAGCGTTTGGCGGAGTTGTCCGGCAGGAATACCACGTTGAAAATTTACGGCCGACGGCGAACCGAAAAGTTTTTGAATTTCGATTTTAAAAATATTTACAAATGCCGATTTACTAAAAATTGAAAATCTTTGAAGTTAGAATTTTTTGCATTTTCTGAAATGCACCATTTAGGCATTCCTAAACTATATTACCGTTTCTGAAGCTGGCAGATTTTTATGAAAGATAACACGACGAACAGCTATCCGGCTAAGCTCTCGGAAAGTCAAGTTAAGGCTAGATATAGAATGGTCCGGAAAGAATTTATCGCCAAGATGCACCGTGCGAAGCACGTGTCACGTGGTGCCGCTGGCATTCGTTCCGAAACAGCCCAACATTACTGGGCATCAGTACTATTCACACGCATGGTCGTGACTGGAAAAACGATTCAAATTTTAACACCGAAGCTTCAGCCTGATGTGCATTGGGATTTCAGTGCGGTGGCATCTATCACCCGCAATCTAGCGGAATGCTATCTATTTTTCTATTTTCTCTGCATTGACGACGTTCCACAAGTCGAGAAAGATGCACGAACGATCTTACTCTACCTTCACGACAACGCGTCGCGTCACAAGCTATTTCCTAAAAACAATAATCCAGAATACCACGCTAAGTTTGCTGCCGCGAATGCTAAGGTCCATGATGACTTAGTGCAGAAATTCAAAGCTAACATTTATCTTTCAAGCTTACCCGAAAAACGTCAAAATGAATTAATCAAAGGTGCGAAAACGCCCTTCGTACAGGATGAAGTGATCGAGCAAACGACAATAGATAAAGACAATTTTCGGTTCTTATATCGATTATTTAGCCAACACACGCATAGTGGGCCGATGGCTTTCTTTCGCATGGCCGAGCATGGGCGTGGTCACGGATTTCAGAACTATCTTGACACTCTGTATATGGCTTTTGCATTAGAGCAAGCCAGCGATTTAATACAGCGCGCTACAACCAACATGATGGCTTTTTTTCCAGACGCGGATACGCGTGGCGCAGCAATCGAGACGATGAACAAAAAGAAGAGATAAAGCGGAAAAGCGAAGCGCATTCAGCAGCTTTTTGAAGCGCATTTGACGGGTGCTGGTGATAAAGATGGCGGATTACGCTGCGCTCATCTGCCTTAACGATTAAAAAGATGGATTGCTTCGCCGTTGGCTCGCAATGACGAAAAAGTCGTGGATGCCAGCTTGCGCTGGCATGACGGCGAAGGCTGGAAAAACTCCAACGCCTTAGATTTCCAAAAGTTCTTTGGTTCTTTTTTTCAAAAAAGAACAGCTTTTCTCAAAATTCAATCACTCAACCGATACGGCACCACGCCGCGTTCGGCGGTGCCGACATCGAGGGCGCGGCCCATTGGCGGGACGGAGCGGTGGCGGCAGGTGGTGCGCTCGCAGGCGCGGCAGCCGGGGCCGATTGGGTCGGCGGCGTCCGGGTTGTTGATGTTGAGGCCCGCGGCGTAGACGGTTTGCGATGCGTAACGGAGCTCGCAGCCGAGCACGACGGCGACAGCGCGCGGGCGGCTGAGGTATGAGCCGCCGCCGCGCCCTACCGTGCGGGCGATGTTGAGATAGGTAATGTCATCGGGTGTTTGGGCGAGTTGGACGAGGATTTCACCCGGGTGGGCGAAGCTGCGATAGACGTTCCAGAGCGGGCATGGGCCGCCGAACTGCGCGAAGGAGAAGCGCGTGGCGCTGCTGCGTTTCAGGATGTTCCCGGCGATGTCGGTTTTGGCAAAGTAGAAGGGGATGCCTGGAAGTTCCGGGCGCTGTAGGGTGCTGAGGCGGTGGCAGACTTGCTCGAAGCTGGCGGAGAAGCTGCGTTGCAGGCGCTGGATATCGTGGCGCACTGTGCGGGCCGCGGCGTGGAAAATACTGTAGGGCATCATTAGCGCGCCCGCGAAATAGTTGGCCAGCGCAATGCGGGCTAGGCTGGTGGCTTCGTCTGAGGTGAATTTCGCGCGGCGGAGTTCGCGCTCGATGAGCGGGTGCTGCTCCAGCTGCGCGACGACATGCGCCAGCCAGAAAATTTCGCTCTCGGGCGCTGCATCTTCCGCGAGCAACAGGCGTTTGGCGTTGCGGTTGAGCCGCCAAAACACGCCTTGGCCGAGCAGACCCGAGCCGTTGCCGGTGGTAATGCTGTGGATATCGCGCAGGTAGCGGCGCAGATCCTCCCGCAGCGTGGCGGGGGTGAAGCTGTGCTTCTCGAACAATGTTTCGGCGGCAAGGTCGAGGACGGCGAAATGGTTCTGGCGGGACTGCACCCAGTCCCGCACTTCATCGTAGGGGAAGCGCGGCATGGGCGCCTCGCGCTGTTCGGATTGTGCGGTGTAGGCGCGGTAAAGTGTCATAAAGGCTTCGGCGAAATGAGGGGCGGCGCGGACGACGGCACGGAGTTCCGCCTGCGCCGCACGGTTGCGGAAGAGCGGGTCGCCTAAGTCTTCGCGCAACTGGCTTTCGCGGCGGGCGTCTTCGCTGTCGGCGAAATAGCTCTCCGGTACTTCCAGCGCCGCTGCCAGACGGGCGAGGATGGGTGGGGTAACGGGGCGCTGGTCTCGCTCTATCTGGTTGAGGTAGCTGGGCGAGAGTCCGAGCTTGAGCGCCAAAGCGGATTGCTTGAGCCCGTTTTGCACGCGTTGCCGGCGGAGGCGCTCGCCTGCGAAGATTTTCCTGTCTGTCACCGCAAAAGCTTCGCAAAATTCGCAATCCGTTGCAAGGTTTTCACCTTTATCCGCAAGGTGCTAGCTGGACGGCGCGCGGGATTGGCGCGAAGTAGCGCAAAACCCAGGAGCCAGCACAAATGAAAACCCATGAAGTTCGCGTATATCCCTCCAAAACCGCGCTGAAGCGCGAGGACCAGCTGGCCTGGAAGATCGCAGGCGTTGCCGCCGACAAGGTGGCCGTGACCAAGGACGTGACGGCGATGATCATCAACCGCATTATCGATAATGCCTCCGTCGCCATCGCTTCGGTGAACCGCCGCCCGGTGGTCTCGGCCCGCGGCGCCGCACTTGGCCATGCCCGCAAGGGTGGGGCGTTGGTGTTCGGCGCGCCGGGGCGGATTACAGTAAGCCCAGAATGGGCGGCATGGGCAAATGGCACGGCGGTGCGCGAACTGGATTATCATGACACGTTCCTTGCCGCGGATTATTCGCATCCGGGCGATAACATCCCGCCGATTCTGGCGGTGGCGCAGACGATGGAGCGCTCCGGCAAAGACCTTATCCGGGGCATCGCGACGGGGTATGAAATTCAGGTCGATCTCGTAAAGGCGATCTGCCTGCATGAGCATAAGATCGACCATATCGCGCATTTGTGCCCGGCGCAGGCGGCAGGCATCGGCACGCTGCTGGGGCTGAAGCAGGATGTGATCTACCAGGCGGTGCAGCAGGCGGTACATGTCAGCTTCACCACGCGGCAATCGCGCAAGGGTGAGATTTCCTCCTGGAAGGCGTTTGCGCCCGCCCATGCCGGCAAGCTGGCGGTGGAAGCCGTGGACCGCGTGATGCGTGGCGAGGGCGCGCCAAGCCCGATTTATGAGGGCGAGGATTCGGTGATCGCCTGGATGCTGAGCGGCAAGGATGCGGTGTACAACGTGCCGCTGCCTGAGCCGGGGGAGGCCAAGCGCGCGATTTTGGATACGTACACCAAGGAGCATTCCGCGGAGTATCAGAGCCAGGCGCTGATCGATCTGGCGTTCCGGATGCGGGAGAGCATTGAGGATGTCGAGGCGATTGAGAAGATCGTCATCCATACCTCGCACCATACGCATTACGTAATTGGTACCGGCGCGAACGACCCGCAGAAGATGGACCCGAAGGCGAGCCGCGAGACGCTCGACCATTCGATCATGTATATTTTCGCGGTGGCGTTGCAGGATGGCGCGTGGAACCACGAGACCAGCTACGCGCCCAAGCGCGCCGGGCGGGCGGATACGGTGCGGCTGTGGCACAAGATTGAGACCAAGGAAGACAAGGAGTGGACCCGGCGCTACCACACGCTGGACACGAACGACAAAGCCTTCGGCGCGCGCATCGAAGTTTTCTTCAAAGACGGCTCGAAGCTAGTGGACGAGATGGCGGTGGCCAACGCGCATCCGCTGGGGGCGAAGCCGTTTGAGCTGGAAGATTATATCCATAAATTCCAGAGCATTACCAATGGCATAATTTCAACCCGCGAGAGCAACAGGTTTTTGGAAGCGGCGCAAAATCTTGCCCGGCTTAGTGCGGGTGAGTTGGGGCAGTTGAACGTCGCACTTCCGGCTGGCACGCTGGCCGAATCCAAGCCTGGTATTTTTTAAGGGAGCGGGAAAATGAGCGAAAGCGTTTTGCCAAAACCAAAGAAATCCGTAGCACTCTCCGGCGTGGCGGCGGGGAACACCGCGCTATGCACGGTGGGGCGCACGGGCAACGATCTGCATTATCGCGGCTATGATATTCTGGATTTTGCGGAGACGGCGGAGTTTGAGGAGATCGCGCATCTGCTGGTGCATGGCACGCTGCCGAATGTTGCCGAAATGCGAGCTTATAAGACCAAGCTGCGCGCGTTGCGGGGGATTCCGGCGGCGGTGAAAACGGTGCTGGAGGCAATTCCGGCGGCGGCACACCCGATGGATGTGATGCGGAGTTACGTCTCGGCGCTGGGCTGCGTGCTGCCGGAGGCGCATGACCATAACGAGCCGGGCGCGAAAGATATTGCCGACCGGCTGATGGCCTCGCTCGGTTCGGCATTATTGTATTGGTATCACTTTTCCAGCAACGGCAAGCGCATCGAGGTCGAGACCGATGATGATTCCATCGGTGGACATTTCCTGCATCTGCTGCACGGCAAAAAGCCCTCCGCGAGTTGGGTGCGGGCAATGCACACGTCGCTGGTGTTGTATGCCGAGCATGAGTTCAACGCCTCTACCTTCACCTGCCGCGTGATTGCCGGAACGGGATCGGATTTTTATTCAGCGATTGCCGGTGGCATCGGTGCGCTGCGCGGGCCGAAGCATGGCGGCGCGAACGAGGCGGCTTTCGACATCCAGAAGCGTTACGCGAGTGCTGAGGAAGCGGAGGCGGATATTCGTCGCCGTGTGGAAGCCAAGGAGGTCATCATCGGATTTGGCCATCCGGTTTATACCGTGTCCGATCCGCGCAACGTGGTGATCAAGCGCGTGGCGAAGCAGCTTTCCGACGAAGCCGGTTCGCCGAAGATGTTCAGCATTGCAGAGCGGATTGAATCCGTGATGATGGATGCAAAGAAAATGTTCCCAAATCTGGATTGGTTCTCGGCGGTATCGTACCACATGATGGGCGTGCCGACGGCCATGTTCACGCCGCTGTTCGTCATCTCCCGCACATCAGGCTGGAGCGCGCATGTGATCGAGCAGCGAATTGACGGGAAGATCATCCGCCCGTCGGCCAATTATGTCGGGCCGGAGAATCTTGAATTCGTGCCAATGGAGAAACGCAAATGACGTATTTACGCGGCGCGGATCTGCCCACGCAAAGTGCAGGCGAACGCTTCCGCGCGTTGCTGGCGCGGCCTGGCATTCTGCCGCTGCCCGGCACGCATAATGGCCTGGCGTCACAGCAGGCGAAGGCTGCCGGGTTCGAGGCTTGCTATCTTTCGGGCGCGGCCATGACGGCATCGATGGGGCTGCCCGACCTTGGAATCATCACGGTAGATGAGGTCTGCTTTTTCATCCGCCAGGTGGCGCGGGCTTCCGGCCTGCCTGTGCTGGTGGATGGCGATACCGGCTACGGCGAAGCACTGAACGTGATGAACATGGTTCGCAGCTTTGAGGATGCGGGTGCGGCGGCGGTGCATCTGGAAGACCAGATTTTACCGAAAAAATGCGGGCATTTGAACGACAAGAAGCTCGCTGCACCCGCCGACATGGCTGCAAAGGTCGCGGCCGCCGCACATGCGCGGCGGCATTTGTTCATCATTGCCCGCACGGATGCCGCGGCATCCGAAGGCATGGACGGCGCGGTGGCGCGGGCGAAGCTCTATATGGAAGCAGGGGCGGATGCGATTTTCCCTGAAGCCATGAACACGGCTGAAATATTTAAGGAATTTGCTTCCAGGATGCCGGACGTGCCGTTGCTCGCCAATATGACCGAGTTTGGCCGCACGCCATTTTTTACCAAGGATGAGTTCGAGTCCTTTGGCTATAAAATGGTGATCTGGCCGGTGACCTCGCTGCGCGTAGCCGCACTGGCACAGGAGAAATTATACAAAGCCATCGCCCGCGACGGTGGCGCGCAGAATTGCGTGGACCAGATGCTGACGCGCAAAGGCCTCTATGCGACCATCGATTACGAAGGCTTTGAGGCGTTGGATGCGACCATCGTGAAGACGGTGATCCCTGAGGCGATGCCGCAATAGATGGAGCCAAACGAAAAGGCGATTGTGCTTTTCTCCGGCGGGCAGGATTCCACAACCTGCCTTGCCTGGGCGCTGGAAAATTTTTGCTCGGTCGAGACCGTTGGTTTTGCCTACGGGCAGCGGCATCTTGTTGAAATGTCTGTTCGCGCGCCGTTGCGTGAGGCGCTTGCCGCACAAAAGCCGAAGTGGCGGGAACGGCTGGGCGAGGACCATGTGATCGATCTCGCCGCGATGGGACAGGTTTCAGAATCCGCGCTGACGCGCGATACGGAAATTACCCTGGCGGCATCTGGCTTGCCGACAAGCTTTGTTCCAGGCCGCAACCTCGTGTTTCTCACTTTCGCCGCCATGCTGGCCTACCGGCGCGGGGCAAGGCACATTGTAGGCGGCATGTGCGAGACGGATTATTCCGGCTATCCCGACTGCCGCGACGATGCCGTGAAGGCGATGCAGATTGCGCTGAACATTGGCATGGGCGCAAATTTTGTACTGCACACGCCGCTGATGTGGATTGATAAGGCCGGCACCTGGGCACTTGCGGACAGGCTGGGCGGTGCGCCGTTGGTTGAAAGCATCCGCACCGGCACCCATAGCTGCTATAATGGTGCGCGCGGGCAGTTGCATGAGTGGGGTTACGGCTGCGGCGCCTGCCCTGCCTGCACGCTACGCGCACAGGGCTTTGCGGCGTTCAAGGCAAATTAGATTGCCTGCGCCGCTGCGAAGGCGCTGGACCACGCCCATTGGAAATTATAGCCTCCAAGCCAACCGGTAACATCCACCGCCTCGCCGATGACGAAAAGCCCTGGTACTTTGCGGGCGCCCATGGTTTTCGAAAATAATCCATCGGTATCGACACCGCCCGCCGTTACCTCCGCCTTCGCAAATCCTTCCGTCCCCGATGGCGTGAGTGTGAAACGGTTGATCATTTCCGCTGTCGTTTGCAAGGTTTTATTTGGTATATCGCCGATGGTCCCGGCTGTTTCCGCCACCAAGGCTGCGGCAAGCCGCGCGGGAAGCACTTCTGTCAGCACGGTTTTGAGTTCCGCGCGAGGGCGGCTTGCTTTGCGCTTTACCAAAAATTCGTAAGCATTTTGCCCCGGCAACATGTCAAGAATCAGAATTGAACCCGGGGGCAAATAGGATGATATTTGCAGAACCGCCGGGCCGGAAAGACCGCGATGCGTAAACAATGCATTCTCGCGAAATTTCTGCTTGCCAAAACTCGCGAACGCATCGAAGGAAACACCGCTTAGGCTCTGCATCCAAGCCAGGCGCTCCCCCGAGAACGTAAGCGGCACGAGCGCCGGACGGAGCTGTGTAACGTTTAACCCAAACTGCCGGGCAGTGTTGTAGGTAAAGCCGGTAGCGCCCATTTTTGGAATAGAAAGCCCGCCTGTGGCCAGTACGAGCGCACCGGCGTCGATCATTCCGTTATCCGTTTCGATACTAAACGAGTTATTTTTGGAGATGCCGGACACTTTACAAGCCATGCGTAATTCCACATTGGTGGCAGCGCACATTCCCAACAGCATAGCCACAATTTCCCGCGCCGAGCCGTTGCAGAATAACTGCCCAAGGCACTTTTCGTGATATTTTATTCCCGCAGCCTCAACCATCGGGATGAAGTCCTGCGGTGTGAAGCCCGCCAGGGCGGATTTGCAAAAATTTTGGTTGGCCGAGATAAAGTTCTCCGCCACCACTTTCAAGTTTGTAAAATTGCAGCGACCGCCGCCAGATATAAGAATTTTAGCCCCCGGCTCCGGTGCGTGATCCAGCAGCAACACGCGCTTGCCGCGCCGCCCCGCCATGGCGGCACAGAACAGCCCCGCGGCACCGGCGCCGATGATCACGGCATCAAAGTGTTTATTCTCCATGTGAGCTTGTATGCGGTTGGCACGCTTAAGGCAAAGTGGGTTCCAGCAGCAGAAAATGCCCATCCGGGTCTTGGGCAAGCCGGTGCAGGCCATCGGTCCTGCCAAAGACCAGGCGGTCGGCGGCGATGTCGTTGGGACGCAATTGCGTACGCGCTCCCGGCTCGTGATACGCCAGGAGCTCGACATGCGGTGGCGCGTCCGGCGGTGCCATCGCCACAACCTCCACCCTTACCTGCGCCAACCCATCCAAACCGTCCTGCTCCGCGCCTTGATTCAGCTGCTGATGCCGTGCCTGGAGGCCGAGCTTTGTATAAAATGCGACGCTGCATCCTGCGTCCACCACACAGATGGCGGAATGGTCGTAGCCCGTGGCCGATGACTTAGTGCCTGTTGAAAACTGCAAGAATTCTAAGGGATGCCCTTCCGGGTCGCGAAACTTCCAGGCCGTGACGCCGCCGGATGACGCTGGCAGCCGCTGCGGGCCACCGGTAGATATTGGCACCGCACCCGCGCGCATCGCGCGGCGGAAAGCCTCGGTGATATCCTGCGTGATGATCGCAATATGCTGAAAGAAAATGTCGTTGGACTGCGCTGCGGGAGGGTAAGGCGCGCCGGGCGGAGAACATTGCGTGAGCTCCAGCTGCTGCGCGCCCAGGCCGAGATGCAGGGAAACAACCCCGCCAACGCCGAGAAGATTTGCGAGCGCCGGATTTTGTGCGGCGGGCCCAAGCGGCGTGAAGCCCAGCGCCTGCATGTAGAATGACTGCATCTGCGCGAGGTTCGAGACATTGCGCGCAACGCGGAGCAGCCCGGTAACACTCATATCGCACCGCGGGTATTGGTATAGATGGCATACAAAGCCGTGCCCGCGCAGATGAAGAGCCGGCAGTTATTTCGACCACCGAACGTAACATTGGAGACGGTAGCATCCACAAGGATTTTGCCGAGAAGTTTGCCTTCCGGCGATATGCAATGCACGCCGTCCGCCGCACTGCTCCAGATATTTCCTGCAACATCCGCGCGGATACCATCAGCGAAGCCTGGCTGAGTTTTATGAAAAACCGTGCCGCTGGCCAGCAATTCTCCATCCCGCGCGACATCGAAGACACGGATATGCTGGGCCGGATTCGGATCGAACTGACCACCGGACTCTGTGATATACAGCCTCGATTCATCCGGCGAAAAACATAGGCCGTTCGGTCCCACGAAGTCATCGGCGACTACCGAAAGCTCACCGTTTTCGGGGTCGAGGCGATACACATTCGCAGGCAATTCCGGCTGTTGCTTGCCGCCCTCATAATCGGTGTTGATGCCGTAAGGCGGATCGGTAAACCAGATCGAACCATCGCTTTTCACCACAATGTCGTTCGGCGAGTTCAGACGCTTGCCATCGTAGCGATCCGCAAGGATAATGATGCGGCCATCATGCTCCGTGCGCGTGATGCAGCGGCCATGATGCGAGCAACCGATGAGGCGGCTTTCGCGGTCCCGCGCATGACCGTTGGCGAAATTGGAAGGCGCGCGGAACACGGAGACGCCGCCGCCCTCTACCCAGCGCATGATGCGATTGTTCGGAATGTCGCTGAAGAGCAGCAATTCATGATCCGCAAACCATACTGGCCCCTCCAGCCAGCGGAATCCATCTCCAAGAATCTCTAGCCTTGCATTGGGAAGAACCAAATGCAGAAAGCTCGGGTCCGCGATGGCGTAGCCTTCCATGGCTATTTAAAATGACCCGGCGCATGCACGGGCGGCACATGCAGCTGAATCGTCATCAGCACGGCCGGCTGGTCGCCGATCACGCCTGAGCGATGACCCTTGCGGCCTTGTGCATCTTGCTTGCAGTTCTGGTCCTCGCCGAGTGACATTTCACCGGGGCCGAATTCTTGCCTTGTTCCATCCATGGCTTCCACCCACCAGGCGCCAGAGAGCGGAACAATCCACTGCGGCGCGGGGTTCTCATGCCATTCCCCTACCCAGCCCACAGGCTGCACAGTGAATACGACGGTAGCCTCAGAGCGCGGCTGCTTGTCGTTATATTGCGGGTCGGCGCCGCCCACGCCTTTGAACTCGAAATTCTCGAGCTCGCATTTCGTTTGGTGACTGACGCCGTCTTCATCCGTCCAGAGATGCCAATAGGAGATTTTCGGCATGGCCTGCTCCTTTAAGGTGTTGCGGCGTAATGCACCGCGCTCAGCGGATGCGTAACCACGTAATGCGCCGGGGCGAAGGCGGCGCCGATAACCAGCAGCAGCAACCCGCCGACAAGTCCGAAGTTTTTCCAGAAGTCCCAGAAGTGATTGCGCCCCTCTCCTTCCTTCGCCCAGAAACCTGGGAATTTCCAGAACGGATGATACAGCACGGCAGTGATGGCGCAAAATCCGGCAAGGATGAAGGCGGCGAGGCGATCGTGCCAGCCGAGGACGATGCAGACCGGCGTAATAAACTCCACAAAAATGGCAGCGACAAGCAAAGCGGCGCTCCCCGGTAGCGGTGAGGTTTTCGCCTGCGCCATTGCCTCGTCCCAATGCGCGATTTTATCATAGGCACTGAACGGAAAAAGAATAACTAGGCAGACCCGCGCGATGATTGGGACCAGAACAAGATTCAAAAAACTCATTTCAGCCGCTCCCGGAGATGCTCGGCGACACGCAAGGCGTTGGCAATGATAGTAAGCGTGGGGTTGACCGAGCCAATGGAAGGAAAAAAGCTCGCATCGGTCACGTAAAGGTTATCCAGCTCGTGCGCTTTGCAGTTTATGTCCAGCACGGAGCTTGCCGGGTCTTTCCCGAAGCGCAGTGTGCCTGCCTGATGCGCGGTGCCGCTGAGAGGGATATTCTTGCCGAGATACAGGCTGCGCTCCAGCAGGGTTGGGTGCGCGCCGATACTTTTCATGGCGTGTTCGAGTTTGCCGCGCAAGCGCTTATGAGCTTCGAGATTGGTCTCGGTCACATCCAGCGTGACGCGATCGCCGTTGTAGAAAATGCGGTTCTCGTGCAGCGGCAGATCCTCGCTGGAAAGCCAGAAATCCATCGAATGCCGGGCCATGACATCAAACGGCATATTGGGAAGCCATTCCATCCATTCTGGCAGGGACTCGCCCTTGATCTGTGCGGCGTGAGAGGTCGCGCACATCTGAATGAGGCCGAGCGGGTATTCATAATCATCCGCGCCAAAATAGTAATCACTGACCGCCAGTGTTTTCTGGAAAACAGTTTCGTTTGGCTCCTTCATCAGCGCCATCAACACGGACTGGTTATGGCGCATGTAGTTTCGCCCCACCATGCCGGAACCGTTGGCAAGCCCGCCCGGATGTTGATCATTCGCCGAACGCAGCAGCAGCAGTGCGGAGGATAGCGCGCCGCAGGCCACGACGATAATGCCGGCGGAGTAAAACTCCTTGCTGCCGTCGCGCATCACCTCTACGGAATTTACCGTTTTGCCCGTGGCATCCGTATGCAGCCGTTCAACATAGGCGTTGGTCAGCAGGGTAAAATTCGGCTGCGCCGCGCGGGCAGGATCGACGCATATGACCTGCGCGTCCGCCTTTCCATTCAACAGACAGGGAAAACCGTCGAACGCATCGCAACGGATGCAAATGCTGGTGGGCGTTGGTTTACCGTCCTGCTCGTCCAGCAGAATGCCAAGCGGCAGATGAAACGGATTCAGCCCCTCGCGCGAAAGATCCGCGCTGAGCTTGGCGATTTTTGCCTCATGGCTGACCGGCGGATAGGGAAACGCACCGCTTCGTGGCGGCTCATTCGGGTCTTCCCCGGCGCGGCCATGCACATGGAAAAGCCTTTCCGCCTCGGCATAGAAGTTTTCGAACGCATCGTATTTCAGCGGCCAGGCGGGGGAAATGCCGTCTTTGTGCTGGATTTCCTCAAAATCCCGTTCGCGCAACCGGAACAAGGCCGCGCCATAAACCTTTGAGTTGCCCCCGACAAAATAATGCAATCCTGGGTGAAACACGTCGCCCTTGGAATTGTACCAGTTTTCCTTGGCCTGATAGGTGCCGTCCACAAATACGGTTTGTGAATCCCAGTTCTTCTGGGAGCGCGGAAGATAATCACCGCGTTCAAGCATCAGGATTTTTTTGCCCGTCGGGGCGAGGCGATGTGCGAGGGAGGCACCGCCCGGGCCGCTGCCGATGACGATGATGTCGTAATGGTCAGGCGGCATTTGCGGTCTCGGGGTCGCGCGCGCGCTTGGCGGCGGGGCCGGTGATGCGGTGCAGATTATAGGCGGTGTTGATGAGCGCGATATGCGAGAACGCCTGCGGGAAGTTGCCGACTTGCCGGCCCGCGCGCGGGTCGTATTCTTCCGCTAACAGGCCTACATCGTTACAAAGACTGACAAGGCGCTCAAAGAGTTTTCGCGCATCATCCAGCCTGCCTGCAAGCACGTAATTATCCGCGAGCCAGAAACTGCACGCGAGGAACGCGCCCTCTCCGGCCGGCAGGCCATCAACCTCCGTCTCGGTCCGGTAGCGGCGGACAAAGCCGCCAATCAGCAAATCCTTCTCAATAGCCGCAACGGTGCCACGCACGCGCGGGTCAGAGCTTGGCAGGAACCCCACCAAAGCGATCATGAGCAGGCTGGCATCGACTTCCTTGCTGCCATAGTATTGCACAAAACTGTTGCGCTCGGCGTTGAAGCCATGCGCGCAAACCTCAGCGTGGATCGTATCCCGAAGCGTCCTCCATTTTTCTAACGGTCCCTCCAGCCCAAATTCTTCCACCGCGCGCACGGCGCGGTCGAACGCAACCCAGGCCATGACCTTGGAATGGGTAAATTGCTGTCGGCCCCCGCGAACTTCCCAAATACCGTCATCCGGCTGGTTCCATATCTGTTCCAGCCTCGCCAGCATTTCCCGTTGTACCCCCCATACATCCTCGTCGGCTTTCAGACCCTTCTGATGCGCGAGGTACAGCGCATCCATCACCTCGCCGTAAATATCGAGCTGCACTTGGCCGGATGCGGCATTGCCGATGCGAACCGGCGCGGAGTTTTCGTAGCCGGGCAAAAAGGGAAGCGTCCACTCATCAAGCCGCCGCTCGCCAGCCACGCCATACATAATCTGGAGTTGCTGCGGGCTGCCTGCCACCGCGCGCAAGAGCCACTGCTGCCAGGCCGTCGCCTCCTCGATGAAATTCGATTCCATCATGGCGTAGAGCGTCAAGGTCGCGTCCCGCAGCCAGCAGTAGCGGTAGTCCCAGTTGCGGCTGCCGCCAAGCTGCTCGGGCAGCGAGGTGGTGGCTGCGGCGACGATCCCGCCGGTTTCAAAATGCGTAAGCGCCTTAAGCGTGATACATGAACGCAATACAATGTCGGAATATTCACCGGCGCCCGGAAAGTTTTTCGCCCAGCGCGCCCAGCCGCTCTCCACCGCTTTCAACGCCGCGCCAAAATCCTCCGGCGGCGGAATGGCGCGGAAGGAATTCGACCAGCCGAGCACGAAGTCATAGGTTTCGCCTTCCGCCACGTCGAACTCCGCGCGGCTCCGCATGTCCTTGTTCACGAAATCCACAGAGCTTTGCAGCAACAACCGGTCCGGTCCCGCGACAAATCGTGTGCGCCCATCATCCAGCCGCGTGACCCAGGGCACGATGGAACCAAAATCCAGCCGCACACAAAGTTCCGAAGCCATCGCGACCTTGCCGGAAAGCCCGGTAACGCGGCGCAGGAGATCGCACACGCCTTCCCGCCGCGCCATGAAATCCGTGACCATGACCTTGCCATCCTCGGTCTCGAAAATTGTCTCCAGGATCAGCGAAGGCCCGCGATAGCGCCGTAAGCTTGCAGTAACACCCCCGGCCGGAGCCATAAGCCAACAGCCATTGGATTCGCCGCCCAAAAGCGCGGCGAAACAGGCGGCGCTGTCGAAACGCGGCAGGCATAGCCAGTCGATCGAGCCGTTCCGCCCAACCAGCGCAGCCGTTTCACAATTTCCAATGACGGCATAGTCTTCGATTTTTCCTGCCATGTTTCAGCCGCCGGTCGCAAAGCCCGGATACAGCGTCATGCCGCCATCGACGAACAGCGTGGCGCCGGTAACGTAATCGGCAGCGTCCGAACAAAGCCACGTCACGGCGCGGGCGATGTCATCTGGCTCGCCGATGCGCTTATAAGGCACCAGCGTCATTAGGTCCGCATAGGCCTCCGGCGTATCCCAGGCTTCAGTGTTGATCGGCGTGCGGATGGCACCGGGTGCGACCGCATTCACGCGGATGCGATAGGGAGCAACTTCCTGAGCGATGCTCTTCATCATCAACATGATGCCGCCTTTGGAGGCAGCGTAATTCACGTGGCCCGCCCAGGGGATTTCCTGATGCACCGAACTCATGCAGACGATTTTACCCGCCGCGACCGAAACATTCCGCGCCACGCCGCGCCTCTTGAACTCCCGTACCGCAGAGCGCGTGGTAAGGAACTGGCCGGTAAGGTTGACGCCGATGACAGTGTTCCACTGCTCCAATGTCATCTTATCGAAGGGCGAGTCCCGTTGCAGCCCGGCATTGCTCACCACAATATGCAGCGTACCGAAATGATCGATAGCTTTCTGGAACATCGCCTCGACCTGGTCTTCCTTCGAGACATCGGCCTCGATGGCGATGGCGCGGCTGCCGAAGGCTTCGATCTGATGCGCGACCTCCTCTGCCGGTGCCGGGTCGCCGATGTAATTCACCACCACATCCGCGCCCGCTTGCGCCAAACCAAGCGCGGTCGCCCGGCCGATGCCGGAGCTTGCACCCGTAACGAGCGCAGGCTGGCCGGGGATGGTTCTGGCATACGGAATGGCCGGTAAGTCCGCGTTATCGGGCGCCGGGGCGGCGGGGTCTTTCGGCAATATTCTGCTCCTTTTGCGCGGCTGCAAGCTTAACTTGGGCTCCGCCTGGGCATTATCAATCGTCCCCGCCCATTTTAGGGCCGCATGACGACCTTCACGCAGCCGTCCTTCTTATCCCGGAAGGTTTTGTACAGATCCGGCCCCTGTTCCAGCGTGCCGTGATGCGTGATGAGAAAAGACGGGTCAATCTTCTGGTCCTCGATCAATTTCAGCAATTTGGGCAGGTAATGCTGCACCGGCGTCTGCGCCATGCGGAAGGTAAGCCCGCGATTGATCGCCGAACCCATCGGGATTTTGTCGATCAGCCCGCCATAAACCCCCACGATCGAGACCGTGCCGAAATTCCGGCAATTCATAATCGCCTGGCGCAGCACATGCGGGCGGTCCGTGCCCAAAAACGTCGCGACCTTCACGCGGTCCAGCATGGAATCCGCCGAGGCGGTGGCGTCGGCCTCCGTGCCCACGGCGTCGATACAGGCATCTGCGCCGCGGCCCGAAGTGAGCTCATTCAGCCGTTCGTGAATATCGTCACGTCTGAAGTCTAGCGTAATGGCGCCCGCTTCTTTCGCCAAAGCAAGGCGTTCCGCCACCGTGTCAATCGCGATAACCCGCTCGGCGCCGAGGATGAAGGCGCTGCGGATGGCGAACAGCCCGACCGGTCCGCAACCCCAGACGGCGATCGTATCACCCTCCTGAATGTTGCAATTCTCCGCCGCCATGTAGCCGGTAGGGAAAATATCCGAGAGGAACAGCACCTGGTCGTCGGAGAGATGGCTTGGCACTTTGATCGGCCCTACATCGGCATAGGGCACACGCAGATATTCCGCCTGTCCCCCGGGGTAGCCGCCCAGAATATGGGAATAGCCGAACAGCCCGGCGGGCGAATGGCCCCAGAGCTTCTCGGCAGTTTTATGGTTGGGGTTGCTACGCTCGCAGCCCGAGAAAAACCCGCGCTTGCAGAAGAAGCACTGGCCGCAGGAAATCGTGAACGGCACGACGATCCGATCGCCGACTTTGAGGTTTTTGGTCTCGGAGCCGATCTCAACCACCTCGCCCATAGTCTCATGTCCCACCACATCGCCGCTTTCCATGCCGGGGATCACCCCATCGTAGAAATGCAGGTCCGAGCCGCAGATGGCGCAGGAGGTGACCTTGATGATCGCATCGGTGGACTGCTGGATTTTCGGGTCGGGAACCGTCTCGCAACGCATGTCGTGCTTGCCGTGCCAGGTAATTGCTCGCATCTCTCCGCTCCGCTTGTATGTGGGCTTGTCCGCAGTTGGCGAAGCCGGGAGACGCCTGCAATGAACTTCGGTTTTCGGGGCGGTTACAAAGGCGCAAAACCTATTGCAAAAACCCCCAGCGCGGCACGGCGGGTTCAGCCTCGGCCCATTTCCAGGTGCCGTCGGAGCGCTCGCAGGCGCTGGTGATATAAACCGCGCGAGCCGCATTGGCCTTGCGCCCCGCAATAACCGTGAAGGCGACCTGCTTGCAGGTGGTGAGCGGCGAGCGGATGACACGAATAACGGTGACATTGCCGTGTTCGGCGTCGATGGGAATACGGTAATGAATCTGCCAGGGCGCGGCCTGGCCTGGCTGCAATGTCGCGACCTCGGCGGCAATGTTGTCCTGCTCGCCCTGGTGCAGCTTACGGGAGAGGTATTTCTGCAAGCTTGTGATGGCTGCCTGCGCGCCCACGCCGGCGGCATAGGCGATGAACGGATCCGCCGTGGCACCAGCAACCCCCAGCCCAACCACCGCCCCACCCACCGGCCCGGCGCTGTTAACCGCGGCATTATTTCCCGCGGTGCCGCAACCCGCCAGCACTGCCAGCAACAGGGTGCTCGCACCCAGCCGGCGGATCATTGCAGGGCGCCCCAGCGTTCGGTGGCGGGCTCGGCAGTGGCCCATTTCCAAACGGCACCGTCGCGGCAAACAAAGGCGGTGTAATAGTCGCGCTGCGGCAGATGCTGCGCCATGGTATCGACCGAGAAGATGATCTCCTTGCAGTCGAACGCCGGGCCGCTGGCTGCTGGCAGGTTTGGCGCGAATTCATCGACGACGGTCAATTGGCCGTGCTGGTCTTCCTCTATGGGGATTTGATGCACAACGCGCCAGGGCGCGACGCCACCCACCGGCACGAGGCCTGCATCAGCCGCGATGACATTCTGCTCGGTGCGATGCACGCGCTTCTCCAGGTACTGCACCCCGGCGGTGGCAGCGGCCTGCGCGCCAAGCCCGATGCCCGCTGTCACCGCGCCGTTTTTGGTAATGGCGTTGGCAATCACCGCGCCGCCCACACCGGCACCAGCGCCAGCGCCCTGCGTGAGTACCGAGCTACAGCCAGCCAGCGCTAGAGCAAGGACCGAAACCAGGCCGATTGGCCAAATATGCGTGCGTAACATCAGCCACCCCGAATTGTTGGGGCTTATCTGGCGTTTAGCTTGCCGCAGCGCGATGCTTCAAAACGTGAATAATATGAAACTTACGCTTCCGCGATGAGCCGCCCGCTCTCCTGCACGCCAAGCGCTTGCAGCGTTTTCAGCGCCGCGTTCAGGCCGCGGTTCAGCTGTTGCGCGCGGCGGTTGGCGCTGACTGAGCGTTTGGCGAAGCGCGCCAAGGCGACGCGCAAGGCTTCAGCTAGGCTAGCGGCGTCCTGCTGCTCGATATGCCGCAACTGCGCCGCCGCCGCCGCGAGATTGCTGGCGCCTAGCTCGCTCATGGTCTCGGCGATATTCGCAAAGGCTGGTGAGGCGGATTTGAGCGCCATTTCGATGATCGCGGCGGCGTCGGAGATTTCGTTGGGTTTGCCGGTCAGCATCAACCGGTCGAGGTTTTGCAGCTTCACGCCAAGGTCTTCGACCAGTTCCAGCCCCTGCTGCAAAATGCCGGAGACGGCAGTGGGCGCGCCAATGCCTGAGAGAGAATGAAATTGCCCGGGCAAGCTCATTGGTTCGTTTCCTTCAGAACCGTGACGATGGCGTTGGCAAGGTCTTCGGGTGCGACATTATAGCTGCCGTTCGCCAAAGCGCCGCGTATCTGTTCCACGGCACTCTGGTTCATGCCGTTGGCATCGCGCGCCGAACCAAGAAGCTGGGTGGTGGTTTGCGCTTCCGGGCTCAGCGTCACCGCCTCGCTCTGCGTTGCGGCCTCGCTTCCGGCGGATGCGGCGGGAGGCTTGGGCGGCGGCGCGCTCATGCCCGGCTCCGTGGAGGTGGCCTGCAAGCCCATTGGCTGAAGCGGCGAAATACTGTTGGTCATGCCTCTACCACGCTTTCAGATGATTTTATCATGTCACGGTCCAGAATCGCCAAAGCTGCCTCGAAATCATCGAGCGCCTTGGCGTTGTTTTCGATATTGGCGCGCAACAGCGTGTAGCGCAACGCGGTATAGATCGTCATCAGCGCCGGGCCGAGCGTGGTGCCGGCCTCGGTATCGAGAATTCCCGCCATGACATTGAGCAGCCGGTCGGCGCGGCAGATCATCTCCGCCTTGGCGGCGGTGTCGTTCGCCTCCATCGCGGCCTTTGCCCGGCGGCCATAGAGCCGCAGCGCCCGCCAGCCGGGCCGCAGCCAGCTTATATCCGCTTTGCCATCGAACATTCCGGTGCGGTAATGGCTTGCCGTGTCCATGAACATATCCGCCTATCCGCCACTGCCGCTGCTATTGTCGCTGGTGAAAATGCTTAAATAGGATTGCGTGACGGAGGCCGCTGTCGAAGCGTTTTCCGCCGCCGTGAATTCCTCGATCAGCGTTTGGATTTGCGTATTGTTCTCTTTGGTAATCTGCGCGACCTGGGTGTTGATGGAACTGATCACGCCTTGCAGGGAATTGGTTTGCGCGCCGATCGAGCCAGTGGATTTCGCGGTCGTGCCGCTGGTATTGGTGGAACTGCCGCCGCCGATTGCCGCGGTGCTGATACCATCCAGCGTCTTGTAAATCTGCCCGACCAGCTTTTGCACCGCATTGGGGTTTTGCGCGTAAGCAGTCGCAAAGGTTGCGCTGTTGAAGGAGACCGCTCCCGCGCTGCTAACGCTAAGGCCGATGCTATTGGCGCTGATCCCGCTGGCGGCGGCCCCGCTCACGGCGGAAAGCAGTTGGCCGGAAAGATCCGTCGCGGTGAAATTGCCGAGCAAAGGGCCGGCCTTGGCCGCGCTGCTGCCGCTGGCGGGGGTGTAGGCGATTTCCTTCGCAATGGTGGAAATTGCCGAATTGAGCGAGGTGGCCACGGCGGAGACCGCGCCGGACAGGCCGGTTGAGGCAGAACTGACGCTGACTGTGCTGGCGCCGGAGCTTAACAGCGAAATGCTGACACCAGAGACAGCGCTGCCCAGCGTGTTGCTGGCGCTGGTAATGGGTACGCCGTTAAGGTTGAGCGCAGCGTCGGCCGCATGTTGCGCCACGGTTTCTGTCGTGCCTGCGGAGCCGGAAGCGTAGCTGAACTGTGCGAGAGCGCCCGTCCCTGCGACGGAAAACGCCTGTCCGCTGCCGGTGGAACTGCTGGCCAGCACCAGCCGCGCGCCGCCCGCGGTGCCGACGACACTGGCCTGCACGCCGCCCGCAACCTTGTTGATCGCGGCTGCGACGCCGTTTAGCGTCAGGCTGCCGGAACCGACGGAAACCTGCTCCGTTTGGCCGTTTTTGAGGGTGAAGCTGAGCGAGCCAACATTGCCGCTAAGCTTGCTCGAACCCGAGCCCAGCACGGCGGAATAAATTTCCTGGGTTTTCGCCAAAGTGACATTGGTGAGGTTGAAGGTGCCGGTCTCAGCGCCGATCGCGGCGGTAGCGGTGGCAACGGCTGTGTTCGTGCTGTTGACCGTGCGGTTGTTAATGCTCGCAACATTAGAAATTCCAGCAAGGGCCTGGGATAAAGAGGATACGGCGCCGCTGATATTGCCCCAGGCGGAAATGTCTGCCTTATCCGTTGTCACCTGATTGTTGAGATTGGTGATCGGCGCGGCCAGCCGCGTTTCCACCTGGGAAAGCTCGCTGGAAATCTGGGCAGAGCCGAGCGTCGAGACCGAGGTCATTGCGTTACCTAAAATGCGTTAGATCCGGATGATTTCAGATGGAATCGCATTGCGATCTCATCTGAAATCTGAAGCCGGCTCTACCTATTTTGTAGAGGGCGATTCAGACTTTATGTTCAAGCGTTGGAACGACTGAACATAAAGTCATCGCACTCTAAGAAAAGGCGCTGGCGGGCTTGACCCCCCGCCAGCCAGAGCAAAACTTACGGCAGCAGCGAGAGATAGGATTGCTGCAACTGCGTTGAGTTCTTCAAAGCCGCCACGCCGGACTGCGCCTGGATCGACGCCTCGGTAAGCTGATTGCTGACCGCCGGAATGTTGGCATCCTGCACCACACCCAGAGCTGAAGTCAGGTTCTGGCTGGTGGTGTTCATGTTATTGATGTTGGCCGTGAGGCTCTGCTGCACCGCGCCCAGCTTGCCGCCCTGGTTGTTCAACGCCGCCAGCGCGTACTTCACGACATTGATGGCGGTATTCGCGCCGGTCGTGGTGCTGACGTTGATGTTCGACAGCGAGGTCAGGCTGGATTTGGACCCCAGGCCGATGTTGGAAGCGTTGCCCAAGGTGAATGCGCCGCTGGACTGGAACTGCACCTGGCCCTGAATAACCGCAGAGGCCGTAACCGCGCCGGCCTAATAAATGATTAAAAACGGAACGAGAATTTGGAAAATTAAGATGAAAAACTTTTTTCTGGTTTACTCGCCCGAAACCATGCCAGCGTAATACTTCATTCATGAACTACGCGAGGAATATGCCACTGAACCCCAATAGCGCGCCGGGAGAGTATAACCGGCGGGCGCAAATCCTGATCGTGGATGACGCCGCGGTGGTCCGGCAATATTACCGGCATCTGCTGGAATGTCAGGGTTATGACGTGGATGAGGCGATCAACGGTATCGAAGGTTTGGAAAAGGCGTTTCACACTCGGTTCGATCTTTGTGTTGTTGACGTCAACATGCCCTTGATGGACGGACACGCTTTCCTCCAGGCACTGCGAACGGAGCAAATGACTTTGGCATTGCCGGTACTTATCACGAGCTCCGAAGCAGGGCCGCGAGACCGTAAAGCGGCAATGGACGCGGGTGCGAATGCTTATCTCGTAAAGCCCGTAGCGCAGGACGTATTCGCTGCAAACGTGGCAGCCTTGTTAACTCCAGCTTTGCGATGAAGCGCGCGTCTTAACCGCGCTTCAATATTTATTGGTCAGAATACGGCAATGCGGTCCGAAACCATTCCAGTGGAGCCCTTTTAAATGGCAGTAATTCTTGTTCTCGACGACTCCGCCACAATGGTCATGAGTCTGTCGCATATCCTGAAAGGCGCCGGATACGAGGTCGAAACCGGCATGAACGGCCGCGAGGGCATCACCCGGCTGACAGATGGCATTAAACCCTCCGTGATTTTAACGGATCTGAACATGCCAGAGCTCGATGGTATCGGCTTCATAAAGGAGGCACGAAAGATTGCCTCCACCCGCTTCACACCTATCATCGTTCTCACCACTGAATCAGGCGGCCGCAAGCGTGACGAGGCGCGCGCAGCAGGTGCTTCAGGCTGGCTAACCAAGCCGGCAGAGCCAAACCAGTTGCTCTCAGTTGTTAAACAACTTTGCCCCGCCAAGTAAGGAGCTGGAGCATGATGGCTGCTAAGGAAGCCAATGAAAATCTGGTCTGCGCGATTCTTGCCGAACAGGTTGCGGCGTTGCGAGACCGGATGGACGCGAGCGCCAATTTCGACCTGCTCTGGCGGACAACCGCGCTGCTCTCCTGGCTCTCCGGGCTGCTGAGCGATTTTTCCAACCATAGCGGACACACCAACCCGGTGCTGGACCGTGAACGCGCCGAGGCTATCGCAGCAAGCACATGTCGTTCAACCTATCACTACGAATTTTTATACCGGCACCGGCGCGCGATTGCCGAGTTTTGTCTCGGTTACCCCGCCGAGCTTAAACCTTTATTGCAGCGCCTCTGCCTCTGCTGCTGGCTTATGCGACTCAACGAAGGGAGACGGATATGCAGTCATCACTAGCCAGACAGGCTGCACGGCGGCAAATGTGGAATACTGTGTTGTGGTCAGCGAGAGTGCGACGTTGCACAACAGCCTGTTCGCATCACTCATCCCGTCGGAAGTGCTAAGCGTCACGGGGGTTGGGATTGCCAGCTCCCCCAACGCACCGCTGACCGGCAACAAAGTCACTTCGCCCAGCACCGGCTCGGCCTACGACCTGAATGGTGCGTATATCAGCTACGTGCCCCTGGATGGCAACGGAAATCCGCAATACGGCGCCTGGAACAAGCCGAACACAAACTGTTCGGCGAGCACTTCAAGCTTTGGCCCCATGGCGCTTGTGCCACATGTATCGGCAGGTATGGCAACCAGCTGCAATTACCTTTTCCTGGGGGATTCAACCGGTAGCGGCGGCAGCGGTGCGCTTTCCAGCTCGAATCCGAACGATCCTATCGCTTTCACCTTCGTAAACGACACGGGCGGCACAACTTCCTTTGCATTTACAAACGAATATGCCGTTACCGGCAATATCTATATCCTCAATGCTGCCAATAACGCATCACTCAATCCCAGCTTCGGGCAGAATGGCTTCTATAATGGAAACCCAAAATCCGGAAAGGCGCCGTGTAACGGATCGTATTGCGGTTTTGGCGTCTGCCCTGAAAATAACCTTTACGGTTCGCTTTCCGCTGAAGCACAGGGATCGGGCTCGAATTTTGTGCCGGTGCAGGACAGTGTCGATATCTATTATTCTGGCTTTGAGCTGCAAGGATTGCCGCCAACCCATAACACGAACCATCAACTCACGCCGTTCATCGGCGCGCCGGTTGCTTTCGACTCTAGCTGGAAAGCGCTCGCAGCCGACTCTCAATCTGCCATCTCATATGTGGTTGAGGCCGTTTGCCCGCAATTTCCGGTAACTTCCTCTCAGGCGCAAAGCGAATCCGCCTTGGCCGCTGCTTCACCTGGAGGCAGCAATGCGGGCGCCGGGTTCGTCCCTGCCGACACGAACATCGGCGTCGCCAATGCGGCTTTTTCACTCTACCTTATGAACCCCGGCTATGGGACGCCTTCCACAATCTCCGTCACCGTTCCCGCCAGCTCGACCGGGCTGTTTGCCACCTATTATCCGGATACAGCGATCCCGGCGAGCGGAGATGCCAGTTTTGGCACAGGCTTCGCCCCGGAAATCTCAGCCTGTACACCCGCTGCTTATCCGGCACCGGCCGGAACTTCCGTCTCCGGCCCGTGGTGGGGTTGGGCGGGGAGCAATAGCGGCACATCTGCCGGGTCCGGTAATTGCGCGAACGCGCCGCCAGCTACGCGGGGATCGTCGAACCTGCCTTACCAGACCGGCACATACAACAATTGCGCCTTGCTGATCCAACCGCTCGGTACCAATGCCCCGACAACCGATGCGGATGTAACAACCAGCACGGGCGGCCCGGTGTTGCCGGATTATTATGGCGAGATCGTCACATCCCCCGCCAACGGCACCGTCCTTGCCCTCGACCCCATCTACGACATGCCTAAAAGCTACGTTGACGCCATGACCGGACTTACAGTTCCGGCGGAGGCTGCGTATTACACGCCAACTACCGCGAGCTTCACCTCCATCACCGGCGGCTCCTTCAGCGGCGATTTTTTGAAATTGGAACAGCCCGCGCAAAACAGCAGCGGAAAATACACCTACAGCCTGCCACCGGAAACTTCCCATCAATGCTATAATCCAGGGAGTAACGGAAAATTGCTCTACGGGCCGGTTGTTCATACGCCGTACGACAACACACCCTATTCCGATCCGACCTACGGCGACCCGCCCGACCAGATTCAGGACGCTCATGAAGGCGTGGTCTATTGCGGCTTGAACCCAGGTGCCAGCTTCGCGTTATATTGGAACGACATGGGCGGCGGCCAAAGCGACGATCTTGGCTATTGGAACGAAATCACGGAATTCACCTGTCCCTCGGCGCCAAACAATAACGCAGGGGCCGGTCCGGCTTCGCTCTCCGGCTAACCCCGAGGCCAGGCGGGCTTTGCAAGGGGCGGACACTCTGGTAGGAATTTTTTAAAGAGAAAGGCTATCGGTGGCAGGCTATATGGGATTTGAGTGCAGATTCAGGGTCAATTCTCGGCTGGCCCAGGTTATGGCCGCGTGACCGTTGGCAGCACAGACCAGACTGCTGGGGAGGCCGAGCTCGCGCGCCTGGTTGTCGAGACGCTCAACCTTGAGATGACAACGTCTGAGATAGATCCGGAGGCACCGCTCTACGGGGAAGGGCTCGGGCTGGATTCGATCGACATGCTGGAAATTTCGCTCGCCGTCTCGCAACAATTCGGCGTTAAGCTGCGGGCGGATGATAAAAACAATGCCGAAATTTTCAGCTCGCTGCGTAGTCTCAACGCATTCATCCAGCGCCATCGAGCGCCATAAATGCGGGTTGCCACCGCCGTCCGCTTCCCCCTCCCGGCGGTTCTGGCTTTATGTTTTCTCCCCGTGCTGTTTCATCTCGCGATCGTCGAAACCGCCCATATCCGCCTCACCTTCCATTTGAGTTTCGCATCGCTGTTCAAGCTCGGCTTCGTCACGGTCTCGGCTCTGGCGCACTGGGCGATTTATACCAGCCTTTTGCTTACATTTGCGCTTACCCTGCGTCCAGGGCACTCGCCGCTCATCACCGCCATGGCACAGCGGATGCATGGCGAACTTTCCGATGAAATGATGCGTTATACCCGCTGCGTCACGATCGCCTGGTGTTGCTTCTTCGCGACCCAGCTCACGCTGTCGGTCACGCTGTTCTGTTTCGCGCCTTTGATCGTGTGGTCTTTTTTCGTCAATATCCTCGATATTCCTCTCGTTATCGCGATGTTCTCAGCGGAATATTTTGTCCGGCTGCAAGTTTTAAAAAATCCGCCCCGGCACTCCATATCCGTGATCCTGAACATGATCGCCGAGGCGGGAAGCCCTGGGAGGAAAGACCACCTTGCCTCCAATACCGCGCAACACGAGTGATCTTGCGATGGATCAGGGCCAGTTTCTGACTGAAGAAAGCGATTATGCCATCGCACGCTATGCGAGCGAGGACGATATTGTCGAACTTCGTTCCAGCCAGCCGGTTCGCTGCACCGATTTCATGCGAGACGTTGGCGCGCTCGCTGCGCGTTTGCCCTCGCAACCCTACGTGCTTAACCTTTGTACAAACCGCTACCGGTTCATCGCCGGGCTTGGCGCGGCGCTGCATCGCGGGCAAATCACGCTGCTGCCTTCAAGCGGCGCGCCTGCTGTACTCCAGGCGTTGGCGGAAGATTATCCCGGGCTCTACGCGCTGAGCGATGCGGCTCAACCGGCCCTTCCTGGCCTCACCTATCCGGACGATCTCAATTCCCACGGCATCGGCGAAATCCCCAAAATCCCGGCGGACCAACCCGCGTTCATCCTATTCACCTCAGGCTCGACCGGGCGGCCAAAGCCAACGCTCAAAACCTGGGGCACGCTGGTCCGCAGCGCCCGCGCGGCAGGCAAGCGGCTTGGCATAACCCAGCTCCGCAATGCAACCGTCATTGGCACCGTTCCCCATCAGCATAGCTACGGACTGGAATCCATCGTCCTGCTCAGCCTCCAGCATGGCCTGCGCCTGGATGCCGCTTCGCCGCTCTACCCCGGCGATGTCCGCGCAGCGCTGGAAAGGGCACCTCGGCCTCGTATCTTGGTCACGACGCCCGTGCATCTGCGCGCTTTGTTGAGCGAGCCGGACGGAATGCCGCAGGCGGATCTCATCCTATCGGCCACCGCTCCGCTGCCCGCCCCGCTCGCGGCACAGGCGGAGGCGTGCTTCGGAGCGCCGCTCATCGAAATTTACGGCTGTACCGAAGCGGGGCAAATCGCCACGCGCCGGACCGCGCAGGAAACACAATGGCAATGTTTGGATGGGGTCGATCTCACCTCGGACGCGCAAGGTACCTGGGCGAACGGCGCTTCGGTGCAGGGAAGAACGCTGTTACACGATGTTATCGAACCGGCTGGTCCGGGAAGGTTTTTGCTCGGAGATCGCTCGGCAGACCTCGTAGATGTCGCGGGCAAGCGCGCCTCGCTCACGCATCTCAACCAACAGCTTTTGGGCATTGAAGGGGTTAAGGATGGCGTTTTTTTTATGGGAGAAGCAAGGGGCCAGCGCGTCGCGCGGCTAACCGCGCTGGTGGTGGCGCCGGGGCTCGATTCACAAACCGTTATGCGGGGGCTTCGGGAGCGGATCGACGCCGCTTTTCTGCCGCGTCCCCTCGTATTCGTGGACCAACTGCCCCGCAATGCGCTGGGCAAATTGCCGCGCGAGGCGCTGTTGCGGCTGGCCGGCCGGAGCCAGGGCGCGTGAATACGTGGCAATCTGCGGCGCTGGAATTTGGCAGCGGCCATCCTGTGGCAACGGGGCATTTTCCCGGCAACCCGATCATCCCCGGCGCGCTTCTGCTCGATAAAGCCGTGGCGACTATCGCCGGTGATCGCCTGGTCACGATACAGACGGTAAAATTCTTGCAAATTATCCGCCCCGGCGCGCATGTCGTGCTGCGCTGGCAATCTCTCGGTCGCGTGGTCAAATTCGAGTGCCATCATGCCGAAAGCCTTTCCATGACCGGCACGCTTGAGATCACGTCATGAGCCAGAATCTGGCAGTGCAGGAATGGGCTGCGCGGCCTGAGCGCGGGGCGCTGCCGCTCATCAAATTCGGCGCGTGGATCGCCCTTCGGCTGGGGCGGCGGCTGGCGCGGCTGTTCCTCTACCCCATCTGCCTTTACTTTCTTGCGTCTTCGCCCGCCGCGTCGCGCAGCTCGCGCGCTTACCTTGCCCGCGCGCTTGGCCGCAAGCCGGGCATTGCCGATATTTTCAGGCATTTCATCACCTTTGCATCCTGCGTGCTCGACCGCGTGTTTCTGCTGAACGAGCAAAAAAATCAGTTCGATATCCGGGTGCACGGCGAGGAGATCGTGCGCGAAATCGAGGCACGCGGCGGCGGCTGTATGCTGTTCGGCGCGCATTTCGGCAGCTTCGAGGCGGCTCGCGTCATCGGGCGTGAACGCGATTTGCCGATCAGCCTCTTGATGTACGAAGAGAACGCCAAGAAAATCCGCGCGGCCCTGGGCGCGATCAATCCACGGCTGGAGACCGAGGTCATCGGCCTCGGACGGCTGGATTCGTTGATCGCCGTGGCGGAGCGCCTCGCCCGAGGCCATTTCATCGGCGTGCTGGCGGACCGCAACGTCGATGGCAAGGATCTCGTCCGCTATCCGTTTCTCGGCGCCTCCGCCGCCTTTCCGCAGGGGCCGTTTCGTGTCGCCATGCTGTTGCAGCGGCCCGTGGTGATGATGATCGGCATTTATCGCGGCGGCCGGCGCTACGATGTGCATTTCGAGATTTTGGCCGATGAGGGGCAGGCACGGCCACGTGACAAGGCAGCCTGCCTTGACAAGATGATGCTCCGCTACGTTGCCCGGCTGGAGCATTACTGCCGCGAAGCCCCGTTTAACTGGTTCAATTTTTACGACTTCTGGGCGTGATATGCGGTTGAGGCGAATTTTGCCGGGGGTTTTCGCCATGCTCGCGGGCGGCGCACACTGCGCCGTGGCGCAGCCGGGCAATGGCTGGAGCCTTCCGCAATTAATGCATAATCTGGCGCAGGTGCGCTCCGCCTCTGCCAGCTTTACCGAGCGCAAGACGATGCGTATGCTGAGCGCGCCGCTCGTCGCCGCGGGTTCGCTGACCTATGTCGCGCCTGGTTACGTGCGGAAGACGACGCGCTCCCCGATACCGGAAGATTTTGTGCTGAACCACAATCAGGTCAGCTTAAGCGGCGGTCCGGACCACCAGGCACATGTGTTTTCGCTGGCCCAGGCGCCGCAGCTCAGCGGCCTGGTTGAAGGCATCCGCGCGACGCTCGCGGGCGACCTGCCCACACTTCAGCAATTCTACAACGTGCGGTTCTCCGGCACTTCCACGCAATGGCAGCTGCTTTTGCAGCCTAAAAATCCCGCGCTCAACCGCTTCATTGCCTGGATGTGCATCAGCGGCAGCAAAAATCGCATCGAAGAGATCGATACGGCAAGCGCCAATGGCGACCGCTCAAGCATGAGCGTCACCGAAACCATCAATGCCGCCAAATAAACGCGCGGCGCTTGGCGTTTGGCTCGTCCTGCTCGCGGCATGTGGCATCGTGATCAGCCAAACCCGCTTCCGCACCGATATGGGCGCGTTCCTGCCGCAGTCGGCATCGCTGGCGCAGCAGGTGCTCACGGAACAAGCGACCGGCGGTGCAACCTCTCACGTGGTGCTCTGCGGCATAGATGGCGCGGCGCCTCAGGTTCTCGCAGCCTTGAGCGAAGGGCTGGCCACGCGCCTCCGGAAACAGCCGGAATTCATCAACGTCATGAATGGGGATGACCAATCCTTCGCGGACGTGCGGGATTTCGTCTGGCGCAACCGTTATCTGCTGGGCCCTGACATCACGGCGGATCACTTTACCACAGAAGGCCTGCACAACGCGCTGGTAAACGATCTTGGCCTGCTCGGCTCCGACCTTGGCCCGGTGATCCAACAAAGCCTCGCCAGTGACCCAACCGGCGAGGCCCTGGCGCTGCAAGCCCAGTTCGCGGCGGCCAACGGTCCCGCCAGCCGCGGCGGCGTCTGGTTCTCCGCCGATGGCAAACGCGCGCTGCTGCTGGTTCACACCAGCGCCCCCGGGTTCGATATCGACGCGCAGCAACGCGCCGTGGCGCTGATCGGCGATGATTTCGCTGCTGTCCGCCAAGCGAACCCTGGCGCTGCGGCTGCGCGGTTGCGGCTCAGCGGGCCGGGCGTATTCGCCATTCATACACGCGACATGACAAAGCGGGACGTCACGCGGCTGTCGATCCTCGCCAGTTTCGGCGCGATCAGTCTGCTTGGCTTCGCCTACCGTTCGCCGCGCGTCCTTTTGCTCGGCATTCTGCCGGTAGCCAGCGGCGCGCTCGCCGCGACCGCCGCCGTATCGCTGGCCTTCGGCTTCGTCCATGGCATAACGCTCGGCTTCGGCGTTACGCTCATCGGCGAATCCCTTGATTACGCGATCTATCTATTTACCCAGACCGCGCCCGGAGATTCGGCGCGCGACACGCTCAGGCGCATCTGGCCAACGCTGCGCCTGGGCGTCCTCACCTCGGCGGCGGGCTTCAGCGCCATGCTGTTCTCAAGCTTCACCGGCTTCGCGCAGCTCGGGCTATTCTCCATCGCCGGGTTGATCGCGGCGTCCTGCGTCACGCGGTTTGTGCTGCCGCATCTTGTGCCAAACGAATTTTTCGCGCCCGGTGCGGATGTCATCTCGCGCCCCTTGCGCGCCGTCATCCGGCATCGCCACCCTTTGCGCTGGCTTATTGCGGCTGGCGTTCTGGCGGCCGGCATTGCGCTCATTACGCATCGCGGCGGCCTATGGGACAATAATCTCGCGGATTTAAGCCCGATCCCGGCTGCGGACCAGGCGCTCGACCAGACACTGCGTCGGGATATGGCCTTAAGCGGCGTCCGGTTTTTCGTGGTGTTCAAGGCGGCATCGGCGCGGCAGGCGCTGGGACGAAGCGAGGCACTGACGCCGGGCTTGAACAGACTCGCGGCGCAGCGGCGGATCGGCGGCTACAGCGTCCCAAGCGCAATTCTCCCCAGTGATAAGACGCAGCGGGAACGTCAAAAGGCCCTGCCCGATGCCGCCACGCTGCACGTCCGTTTCAATCAGGCGCTTGTTGGCCTGCCGTTCCGCCCGGATGCCTTCACGCCGTTCTTCCACGACGCCGCCGCTGCCAAAGCAGCGCCGGTCATCAACGCCGCCAGCCTGCCTCCCGCGCTGGCGCTGCAACTCGGCTCCATGCTGGTCCGCCACGGCGATGGCTGGGTCGTGATGGCGCCGCTGAACAATGTGCAAAATCCCGCCGCAGTGGCCCAGGTACTCAAGAACAACGGCGTCACCTTCGTCGATCTGAACCAGGAATCGGACCGGCTGCTAAGGACATTCCAGAGAGAGGCAACGCTGCTGGCGTTAACCGGCAGCGCCGCGATACTGGTACTGCTGCTTGCGGGCCTGCGCTCGCCCGCGCGCGTCCTCACCGTTGCGGCGCCGCTTGCCGCCTCGGTCATCATCACGGCGGCGATCCTCACCTTCGGCGGTGGCAGGCTCTCGATCTTCATGGTCGTCGGCTTCCTTCTCATTGTCGCCGTGGGTTCCAATTATTGCCTGTTCTTCGAACGCTTGGAACGCGATGCGGAAATGTGGCGCCGGTCGGTTGCTTCCATCGCGCTGGCGAATCTTTGCACAGTATGCGCCTATGGGTTGATGGCCTTCTCCAGCATTCCCGTGCTGCACGGCATCGGCGAAACAGTGGCGATCGGGACTTTCCTCAGCCTGATCTGCGCCGCGGTGATGAACACCCGCGGCATGGCGAAGCATGATTTGCCTGCACCATAAAGCGCCGGTCGCCGCACAAGCCCAGGGGCTACTCGTCATGCTCCCCGGCGCCGGAATCGAAGCCGCCGATTTCGCCAAGCACGGCATGACGGATGTCGCCTTGCATGTGGATGTCATCGCCGTGCAGCCAGAGCTTGAGCTCTATCTCGATGGCAGCATCGCGCTCGCGCTGCACGATAAGATTATCGAACCGGCGCTGGCCCGGGGCTATACGTGGATATGGCTGCTCGGCATCTCGCTCGGCGGCATGGGCGCGCTGCTCTATGCGGATGCCTACCCCAGCCAGATAGAAGGCCTCGTTCTGCTGGCGCCGTTTCTCGGCACCAAGGGCACCGTCGCGGAAATGGCGAAAGCAGGCGGCTTGGCCGCATGGTCTTCAGCAAATTCCGCCGCCACAGAGCCGGAGCAGCGTATGCTAATCTGGCTGCAAAACCATCTCGCGCAGAAACACGCGCCGCCCCTGCTTTATCTCGGCTACGGCAATCACGACCGCTTCGCCCAGGGCCACCGGATGCTCGCCGATCTCTTGCCCGCGCATCGTGTTTTTACCACCGAGAGTGGCCACGATTGGGACGCCTGGGCACCGCTCTGGCGGCAGATCCTCAACGCCGAGCCATTTAGCGCGAAACTGGACGATGCCGATAGCTGCGAATATCATGTCAGAGATATAACGGAGCGTGGGCGGAGGTCATGAGCATCGGTCGTGCCGCGAACCCGGCCTTCGCAATTCCGCCGTTGAACGAGGCCGCGTACGGCCGGCTCTTTCCATATTATGCGGAATTCTGCGCGCTTTCCGAGCTCAAGAAAAAGCCCGGTTTCGGCGTGCCGCTGCGCAGCGGCATTGGCGGCCATTGCCTGCTATATTTGAATGGCGTGCAGCGTGACCGCACGGCGGGATACCCCTTGCTGCGGCTCTGCGCCCTAGACGAATCGCCGGCCCGCTTTGGCACGGGCATCAGCGTCAACTCGCACTACAAAAACGCCAACTGGGTTGCCGCGGATGGGCCGGATTTCCTCTGGCGCGGCGCGCTGAAACCTGGCGAACGCTTAACGCGCGCGGCCTACCAGCAAACCCAACGCCACGCCAAAGCGGCGGGAATGCTGGATGGCGTGCAGTTCCATGACGAATTGTTCCGCGGCAAGCCGGGCGGCATGGCCGAGCGGGATTATATGTATGAAATATCGGTCGCGACCGATTATGCCGCGCGCTTTGGCCGCGATACCTACCGCGCACGCATACCGCTGGACCATGGCCGCATGGCAGCGATTGTCGATTACCTCAATGGCCTCAACGCGCCGTATCGCGACGGCGCCAAGCTGTTTCGCTGGCGGCTCTTTAACAATAACTGCGTGCATATCGCACATAACGCGCTGGCGGCGGCGGGCGTCTGGGCGCCGTGGCCGACCGGCCAGCTTGCCGCGCGCGCAATGTTCAAATTTCCCGTGCCGAAAAACACCTTGGTCGATCTCATGCTGCGCGCGAATGACCTGCCAATCCAGAACACGCAGGCCGTTTACGAGGACGCCGCCGCCCGGGACGCGCTTCTGGCGCATGGCGCGCTGCCCACCGCCCCCGGCGCACTGGCGCTCGCCGGGCGGGCAATAACGGATAACGAGGTTTACGACGTGGAGCGGCTGCGCCTGATTTTTTTCGACAATCCATTCTGGGGACCGTACCGCTTCCGCTTCGCCCGCATCTTCAGCGAGCCGAGATATTTCGATCTGCGCGAAAACCTGCGGCATTTCGCAGGGGTTTACGCAAAAGCGCAGGGGCACAACCACGGCGGCGATACATTCAACGGGCGCTACGGCGAGTATATCGCGCTACAGGCGGCGAAAGTGGAGCGCCATCTGGCAGAACTTGAGCGTTCCACGGAGCGGGTGATTGAGGCCGTGCCATGAAAGCGGCTCCTCTCGCCTTCACCGATTTTTCGGTCACAACCTGTCTTGGCGCGGGCCGGGCGGAAAATCTTGGCCCGCTGCGCGAAGGCCGCAGCGGGCTTGCCCCCTGCACCTTCGAGACACTGCCTTTTCCGGCCTATGCTGGCGAAATCCCCGGCCTGGACCGGCAAACAATCACGGGCGATCTGGCCGGGTTCGACTGCCGCAACAACCGGCTCGCGGCGCTGACTCTCAGGCAGGACGGCTTCTTGGAGGCGGTCGAGGCGGCCCGGGCGCGCTATGGCGCCGCACGCATCGGCGTTTTTGCCGGCACCAGCACCTCCGGACTGCACCAGACAGAGATGGCATACCGCAACCTCGACGCCGCGGGCGAAAAACTGCCGCCGGAATTCGATTACGCGCGGACGCATAACACCTACTCCCTCGCCCGGTTTGTGCGGGCCACGCTTGGCCTCGCTGGACCGGCCTTTGTGGTTTCCACCGCCTGCGCCGCCACCTCCAAAGTTTTCGCCAGCGCGGCGCGGATGATTGCCGCGGGCATTTGCGATGCCGCGGTGGTCGGCGGGGCGGACACGCTCTGCGCCACCACGCTGTTCGGCTTCCACGCGCTCGGCGTGATGGCGGATGAACCCTGCCGTCCGTTCGACGCAACACGGCGCGGCATCTCGATCGGTGAGGGCGCGGGGTTCGTGCTGCTGGAGCGCCCGAGCGAGCGGCATGGCGCGGATACGGTGTTCCTGCTGGGCGTGGGGGAGAGTTCCGACGCCTATCACATGTCCTCCCCGCACCCGCAGGGGCTGGGCGCTCGGCTGGCGATGGAACAGGCGCTTGGCCAAGCGGGGCTGGAACCTTCGGCGATCGGCTACATAAACCTGCACGGCACCGCGACCTTGGTCGGCGATTCGGCAGAGGACCACGCAATATCCGGTTTGTTCGGCGAGGCGGTGCCGTGCAGCTCGACCAAGGGCTTCACCGGCCACACGCTCGGCGCTTCCGGCGTGGTCGAGGCGGTGTTCAGCGCGCTCGCCATCCAGCATGGCTTTATCCCCGGCAGCCCGCATACTAGCGCCCGCGATCCTGAATTTAAAAGCCAATATGTGCTTAACAGCCGTCCGGCGCGCATCAACCGGGTAGTCAGCAACTCCTTCGGCTTCGGCGGTGTGAACTGTAGCCTGGTTCTGGGCCGCGCTGCATGATCCGGATTTTTGCCGAGGGCATCGGCCTGTGCGGCCCGGGGTTGAATGGATGGGCGGCGAGCGCGCCGATCCTCGCGGGCGGGCAAGCCTATGTCCCCGCCTCGCCTGTGGTGCCGCCGAGCGCTTTGCTCCCGGCGAACGAACGCCGCCGCGCCGCGCAGATCGTGAAAATCGCGCTTGCCGCCGGGTCGGAGGCATTCGCCGCAGCGGCCCGTGACCCCGGGGAAACAGCCAGCGTCTTTGCCTCCTCGGGCGGCGACGGCGACACGATCCACGCGATTTTGAACGTGCTTGCCTCGGCCGCCCGCGAGCTTTCGCCGACGCGATTTCACAACTCAGTGCATAATACGGCGGCGGGTTACTGGAGCATCGCGACCGGCTCGCGCGCCGCCTCATCCAGCCTGTGCTGTTACGACGACAGCTTCGCCGCTGGGCTGCTGGAAGCCGCGGTGCAGGCGCAAGCCGGGCAGAATGCAGTCGCGCTGATTGCCTATGACGTGCCCTACCCCGCGCCGCTTTGCGGCGTCCGGCCGATTGGGGCGGCATTCGGCGTGGCGCTTGTGTTGTCGCCCTCTCCCAGCCCGGCGGCTCTCGGCTGTATCGAGCTCGCGTTGCGGCCCGGGCGGGAAGCGCCATCCGCCCTCACTTGCCCGGCGCTGGAAAACCTGCGGCAGAACACGCCCGCGGCCCGCAGCCTGCCGCTGCTGGCAGCCTTGGCGCGCAAACAAGCGGCCAGCGTCACCCTCAATTATCTGGATGACATGGCGCTGATGCTGAACGTGACGCCAGAATGATCACTATCACCCGAGAGCGGATCTTGCAGATGATTCCGCACGCGGGATCAATGTGCCTGCTGGATTCGGTGCTTGATTGGAACGAAAAAACACTGCGCTGCCTCTCGCGCCGGTACCGCAGCCAGGACAACCCGATGCGGCGCGCGGACGGCACCTTGGGTACGGCCTGCGGTATCGAGATCGCGGCGCAGGCCATGGCGGTGCACGGGCGGCTTATCGCCGGAGATGAGGCGCCACCCTCCGCCGGTTATCTGGTGGGTTTGCGCGGCGTGGTGCTCAACACACCGCGCCTCGATGGATCGGAGGACGATATGCTGGTGCAAGCCGAACGGCTGATGGGCGATGCACAAGGCGCCAGCTATCGCTTCACACTGTCCATCAAGGGCTTCGAACTGCTCAGCGGCCGCGCTACCGTTCTGCTGGATGCCGGCGCATGAGCCGCGCGCTGGTAACGGGGGGAAGCGGCGCAATCGGGGGCGCCATCGCGCGGGCTTTGGCGGCGGCGGGACACCATGTTTATGTTCACGCACATGGTAAGCTTGAACGCGCGAAGGCCATTGCGGCGGACATCATCGCCAATGGCGGCGCGGCGGAAGCCGTGCGGTTCGATATTACCGATGCCGAAGCAACGCGGCACGCTCTCGGCCAGATGCTCGAGGCCGGGGCGATACAGATCGTTGTGAACAACGCCGGGATTCACGACGACGCGGTGATGCCGGGGATGCGCCTCGAGCAATGGTCCAGCGTCATCGGCGTATCGCTCAACGGCTTCTTCAACGTCACGCAGCCGTTACTATTGCCGATGATCCGCACGCGCTGGGGGCGGATCATCAACATCTCCTCGGTTGCCGCCGTCATGGGCAATCGCGGCCAGACGAATTACGCGGCGGCGAAGGCCGGATTGCACGGCGCTACGAGGTCGCTGGCGCTGGAACTCGCTAGCCGAGGCATCACGGTGAACACCGTCGCGCCGGGTATCATCGCCTCGCCTGCGACCGAAGACGTTTTTCCGCAGGACGCGATCGACCGGCTGGTGCCGATGAAGCGCGCCGGTACAGTGGAGGAGGTCGCGGATCTCGTCGCCTTTCTCGCCTCCGCGCGCGCTGGCTACATTTCTGGCCAGCAGATTTCGATCAACGGCGGGATGGCCTGAATAGGCTCGGCAACCGGCCAAAAAATCCAGCCAAGAGCCGGGCGTGCATCGCGGCCAACAGCAGATTGTCCCGCGCATACCGAAAATGCGATACGCCGCCTTCTTCCGGGCAAAAATAGCGCACGGGCGCGGGGCGGATGATTGCGGGGACGCCGCGCCAGGAAAGCCGGACCAGAGCCTTTGCGTCAAAATCGAACCGGCGCATCCGGCGGGTCGATTCCATGACCGTCAGCAATTCCGCCACGGGATACACCCGGAAGCCAAACAACGAATCACCAATGCGTTGCAGCGTCTCCAGCCGGGCGAGACCGTTCGAGAACCGCCTCCAGAACACACGGATGCGCGGCGCGGTATGGTCGAACACCGGCGAGCCGAGAATCATCGCCGCCGGGTTCTGCTGCGAAAGCCGCATGAATTCTGGGATTGCCTGAGCGGGATGCTGGCCATCGGCATCCATGACAAGGACATGGGTAAAACCTTCCCGTGCCGCCGCGCGCAGGCCGTCCAGCACGGCTGGCACCCTTGCCGCCGTTGCGGCGCCGGTGGAGCACCCGCAACCCCTCTGAACCCATCGCCGCAAGCACCTCGCTGCTGCGATCCGTGCTGCCATCGATCACGACCCATACGCACCGCCATTGCGCGAGCGCATCTCGCACGGTCTCCTGCAGTTTCGCACCGGTGTTGAAGCTCGGGATCAGAACCAGATGGGTTTGACCGACGCGCTCCGCGCGCTCAGCCGCTGGCCTCGGCCCGGACATGCGGATTTGGCTTGGGCGCGGCGAAACGCCGATGCCTCAAATGGGAAAGCTTTGTGATATAATAGAATGTTTTGAAAATAAAGAGCCGCGCGCGCACCTGCCATCCGTCGGAAATGCCGCCCGCAAGCAGCGACAGCACCGCCTCCTCCATACGGAACCAGTTACGCGGAGACATGAAGAGATTTCGCATCGCCGGCTGCTGAATGCGGTAGATGAACCAGGTGAAGGTGCCCATTGCATTGCGAATCACCGCATCGTAACGCGCGAGCGCGCGCTTTTGCCGCGCCGGTGCGCGCAGGCTGCCTTCCACCGCATCCGCGCCCCAAAATGCCATGTTCATTGCAAGATATACGCCGGTCGAGAACACCGGGTCGATAAAGCCGCAGGCGTCGCCAGCCATAAGGAAATTCCGCCCGCTCGTGATCTTCGCGCCGTAGGAATAATTCCCGGTTGCCTGCACTTCTCCGGCAAGCTCGGCATCTTTCAGCCGGTCCGCGATTTCAGGCGACGAGGCGATGATATTCATGAAAAAGCTTTTCAGGTCTGTGCCGCGGTCTTTGAGAAACGCCGCTGGGCAGACCGCGCCGATACTGGTTGTGCCGTCCGCAAGCGGAATGATCCAGAACCAGCCATGATCGAACCAGACGATGGTGATGTTGCCTGCCGCCTTGCCGGGCAGGCGGCGCGCGTTGGTGAAATGGCCATAGATCGCGGCGCTGTTGTTCTTCGGGTTACGCTCCTTCACCGCCAGCCTGGAGGCCAGCAGCGTGTCGCGGCCCGAGGCATCGACGACGAACCGCGCACTCCATTGCCGCGTTTGGCCATGCTCGTCCCGCGCCGTAACGCCCGGGTGGCCGTTCTCTGGAAAATCGATCGCCGTGACGCGATTGCCTTCATGCACCTCCGCGCCTTTGGCAGCGGCATTCTTCAGCAAAATATGGTCAAATTCCGAACGCCGGACCTGAAAGGAATAGGGGAAGCGTTTGTCCCAGGCATTGGCGAAATCGTATTGCACGGTTTTGCCATGGAAGGGCGAGACGAATTCGATGCCATGCTTTTGCATGGAGGTTTTCTCGACCTCCTCACGGACACCCAGCCGGTCCAGCAGCGGCAGGTTTTGCGGCAACAGCGACTCACCAATATGAAAGCGGGGATGCCGGTCTTTCTCCAGCAGAATGACACGCCGCCCGCGTTCCGCCAGCAATGCGGCGATCGTGCTTCCGGCGGGGCCACCGCCGACTACCAACACATCGCAGTCCGGCGTTTTGGGCGCCGTTTCATCCCGCTGAAGCTGCGCCATTACGCTATCCACCGATGAATAATTCCAGTCCAATAAGCCATACCGGCACTATTCTGTCTATTCATCGCCAAGCCGGACCGCCTCGATCTCCAGCAGCAGGTCGGAGCGGCAGATATCGGCAAGCAGATACAGCCGCTCGCAGCCTGCATCGAAAATCGCGTCGATTGCCGGGTCAACCATTGCCTGAGCCGCTGGATCCTGAAGATATATCTTCGCGGCCCATTGGCCGGACGCCCTCGGCCCGGCGGCATCGATCACCGCGCGCAGATTCTCGATCGTCTCCGCGATTTGGCCGGATAGGTTGCCGCAGTGGCGCGTTTCATGCCCAACGATGCTGGCGGTCCCCGAGATGAACAATGTTTCCGCACTGCCCTGCGTGTATAGCGAGGCGCGGGAGAAGCTCGGACTGCACGGGCCATAGATCGGCGGATATTCATAGGCGCTGATCTGCCGCGGATTTTCAATCGCTTTTGCCGCTTGCTTCGCCGCCAAAAAGTAAATCACCGAGGCGCCCGAATGACCGCCGACGCCGCTCGCCGCGGGTGGCACCGCCTGGCGCATCCGAGCGGCAAAAGCGCGGTGCCGGCCAATGTTGAAACGCCGGTAACGCTCCAATCCCTCGTCATCGCCGGTGATCGATGTCAGATAATTCCAGAAACGTATCGGCGCGGAAAAGCCTGTCTCGCCGAGAAAGTCGAAAATGTTCAAATATGCCGCTTCAACCGCCGCCTCCAGGCAGGCTTGCCCATCTTCCGCAAGCGTTACTGCGCCGAAAACCACATCTTCGTTACAAGCGCCCACAGCCTGCCCCACCCGGCAGGGCCGCATTGGAGCCGCGTCCGTCCATATCTCGAAAATCGCGCCGCCCGTGGCGGGGGAAAGGGGTGCTTTTATAAACGGGCAGGTTGCGGGCAAAAAATCCGGCCGATCCGCGCCAAAACCGATAACGCCGAGTACGGAGCCGGATTGGGCGAGGATGCCGCGGGCGGCATCCTGATCGACGTAGCGAACAGCAAACGGGCTCCTCGCCTTTACCGTGGGATGTGGAGCGAGAGAGGAGACTGACAGCTGCAAAACGGCTCCTTGAAGGGCTAGGAATCGGGACTTAGCCCCCAAGCTACCCCGCTGTATGGTCAGGGAAAAGGCCAGCGGTTGTCTATCCATCGTCCCTCGTCATTGCGCCGCGTATTTGAGCACCAGGGCCGGGTAACGCCCGCCAATAATCACATCGGGGCCGAAGGCGGCATCCAGCGCGGCGAGCTCCTCCGCCGAAAATTCAATCTCGAGCAGCTGGAGGTTTTCAGCCAGGCGCGCACGGCGGCTCATGCCGACGATCGGCAGAATGTCTTCGCCCTGCGTGAGAAGCCAGGCGACGGCCAGCTGCGCCGGCATACAGCCCTTGGCGGCGGCCATCTCCTTGAGAAAAGCGACGGTTTTGAAATTATGCCTGAAATTACGCAAACATGGCGCCCAATTTTACACTAAGAAAAGCCTGATCCAGCCGCCCTTTGAGCGCCTGCCCGACCAGGATTCGTTGTGTCCCATACCGTATAAATCGCCCGTGTCGAGAAAGCTGATCCCGGCGTCGAGCGCCCTCATTCCTTATCGGCGTCATCGACGCCTCCAAAATCATGATCGTTCGCGATCACAATTTGGACGCGGCGAAGATGATCGCAGTTCTTCAGAAGTTGATCGTCCGTTTTTTGGCGCCGCCTTCGGCAGAAACCTGATGATCAGGGAACGAACAGGAAAATCTCCGCGACGCGCCTGTTTCCAAATGTCGCAGATTATGGCGTCCCGGAGGGGACGGGAACCCAAAAGCCTTGCAACATATTGATGGGAAACGCGTTATTTCGTTAGATATAACCGTTTATCGTTAGTGTGGCACATGGATATGTCATATAGAAGCCGCTAAGGGTCAATCTCTTAAGTAGAGCGCGTATACCGGCGGGCTTGCGATACTCCGTCCGTCCGAATGGCTCTATACGGTTTCGACTTGTCTTTACGGTTCTCCTTCTCTGTTCTTTCGGCAAACAGGATTACATGCCTTTGGACCTTCCAAAATGACTGCCATTCGGGAGCATGTGGCTTCTTGAATACGCTCGTCTTGTTCGCCATTCGGGAAGCAGCCAGCAAGCCTTCTGCTTCGAGGAGGCCAGGGCCATGCATGGCCTTCGGTCAGACCACATTCAAAAGACAACCCTAATTGAACACATTAATCATGGTGAGCAGCATGGCAGTGCGCTCAGGCAAGACCTGAGAATATGATCAAGGATAACTTTGCCCTGCGGCTTTATTCGCGTGTGGCCCGGCTCGGCAGCTTTTCGGCCGCCGCACGGGAATGCGGCCTGTCGCAATCGCAAGCGTCGCGTCTTATTGCCGACCTCGAGACCGAGCTTGGCGCCAGGCTGCTGACGCGAACGAAGCGGGCCGTGGTGCCAACCGAAGCGGGTGGCGGGTTCCTGGCACGCGTAGAACCTATCCTAGCGGCGTTGGATGAGGCGGAGCACAGCGTGCGTGACGGTGGTGAGCTTCGCGGCCTGCTGCGGATGAGCATGCCGACCAGCCTTGGCGTGCGCGATGTCATCCCCCGCCTCGCCGCATTCACGGAGCGGCATCCACACCTGCACATCCAGCTTCAGCTTGGCGATAGCCGGCAGGATTTGATCAAAGCTGCTGTGGACGTGGCCATACGGCTCGGGCGGCTATCTGATTCAACCGCCACCGTGAAGCGCATCGCGACGATCCCGCGTATTGTCATTGCGTCTCCCGATTACATCGCTCGGCACGGTGCGCCCGAAATACCTGAAGACTTGGTCCATCATCGTATCCTTGGCGGATCTGCCGCCGCGGTGCCCACGGCGTGGAAATTTCAGAAGGATGGGGTGGACAGTGCGATCAAGCTCGAAACGCATTTCTCGACCGATGAGAACGAGGGTCTTATTGCGGCAGCAGCGGCAGGGTTTGGCATCACCTCGACGAGCGGCTGGGCCTGCCGCCGTGAATTGGAAAACGGCACCCTGGTGCGCTTGCTTAACGACTGGAGTTTGGCCGGTATTCCGGTTCATGCCTATTTCCCGATGGGACACGCAACACGGGCTGCGGCGCGCGCGGCCATTGATCATCTCGCGCTAAGTTTTCAGAGAGAGCCGCCTACCGAGGCGATCTGATTAATGCGCGTTATGCATAAAAATTAGCGGAAATCAGTGGCTAACCCTTTAAGCCAAAGTGGACAATCTTCCCCTCGTCAGCAACCACTGAGGGCCTTCCATTATGTCCCGTTCCATTCGCATCCACGAATTTGGCGACGCCGGCGTTCTTAAGATTGAGAATGTCGAAATTCCACCGCCTACGTCCGGCGAGGTTCACCTCCGCATTCATGCGATCGGCATCAATCGTACTGAGATCACGCTTCGCTCCGGCAGGTCGCCGGTAAAGCCGCGATTGCCGACCGGCATCGGATTCGAGGCCGCAGACGTCATCGAGGCGCTCGGGCCCGACGTCCGGCTTCTCGGTCGGTGATCGGGTCGCCCTCGTACCTGCTTACAGCGCCGCGCAATACCCGCTTTACGGTGAGGTATCGCTGGCGCCGGCGCGCTCTCTGGTGACGATACCAGACCAGGGGAGCTTTACAGAGGCGGCCGCAACCTGGGCAGCCTATGGAACAGCCTGGGCAGGGCTGGTTGCGGTCGGTGCGCTGCAAGCCGGGCAAACTGTGCTCGTCCCCGCTGCCTCCAGTAGTGTTGGCCTTGCCGCCATCCAAATCGTTAACCGGCTTGGCGCCCGCCCGATAGCGCTAACGCGCACCTTTGCCAAAGCCGATGCTCTGCGTGGTTTGGGCGCTTCCGCTGTCATTGCGACGGCCAAGCAGGATGTGGTTGCCAAAGTTAAAGAGCTCACCGGCGGTAAAGGCGCTGAGCTGGTCTTCGATCCGGTTGGCGGACCTAATTCGCAACGCTCGCCAAGGCTACCGCCTCCGGCGCTACGCTTGTACTTTATGGCGCGCTCGATACCCGCCCGACCGTCATACCGAATTTCGACATTTTCGCGCGCGATGTGGCTGTTCGCGGCGTTGCGCTCAGCGGGGTATCCAGCCCGGCTTTGTCAAGATACTCGTCGATAACCCGCTGCAGGCTAGGCGCGGTGTTTGACATGCCGAGGAAGGTCTCCGCCGCCAGCTCCTTCAGCCGGATACGCTCCTGCGCCGCCAGACGATGGTCGCTCGGCAGCGCCACCAAAAGTGGTTCCGATGCGATCGTCTGGAACACAAGCTCCTGCCGCCCGGCCTCGCGCCGCATGAAGGCGAGGTCGAGCTTGCCCTCGGTCAGCGCCTCGGCCAGCTGGGGCGAATATTGGCTGGTGACGCTTACATCGATGCTCGGCAGCTGATCTTTCAACAGCGCCATGGATTGCGGCAACCAATCCATTTCCTGGCCTGTGAGAAAACCGATTGCGAAACGCGGCCTGGCTGGTTTACCCGCCTGACGCGCCGCCAGGGCCGCAGCCTCCACCTGAGCCAGCACCAACCTCGCCCTGTCCAGAAATACTTCTCCCGCCTCAGTGAGTTCCACGCCGCGGGCGCTGCGTGTGAATAGCGCCACGCCCAGCTCATATTCGAGGTTGCGTATCTGCCGGCTGAGGGAGGGCTGGGCCGTGTGCAGCCGCCGCTCGGCGGCCAGTGTCAGGCTGCCCTCCTCAGCCACCGCGACGAAATATTTCAGATGCCGCAGCTCCACCGTGCCCTCCTTCGACAACGATTACTCATACTTTACAGGCATGGCAACCGGACCAATAAAGTCTTTCCAGAAAAATCTCTCAGCCCTTATTGTCTGAATATCAAAAGGCTAAGACGACGGCTTTTTTGAATCACCTTCGCGACCCGGTGGCGCTTTGCCCAAAACGATATGCTTAAGGAGCATCTAAATGTCTACTCCCACTGTGCTCATTACCGGCGCACTTAGCGGCATCGGACACGCCACCGCCGCTGCCTACGCGCGCCGTGGTGCCCGTGTGATTATCTCCGGCCGCCGTGCCGTAAAGGGCGACGCGCTGGCCGCGGCTTTGAACGGGATGGGAGCTGAAACCTTCTTTATCCCGGCGGACGTTCGCCACGAGAACGAAGTAGAAAACCTCTTCGCCCTGACTCTGGCCCGCTTCGACCAGTTGGATATCGTGGTGAATAATGCTGGCATAGAAGGCCGCGCCATGCCGTTCACGGAGGCAACGCCGGAGGATTTCCAGGCCGTGTTTGAGACTAATGTGCTCGGCACGCTGCTCGGCATCAAGCATGCGCTGCGCGCGATGCAGGCGCAGGGTGCCGGCAGCATCGTCAATATATCTTCCACCATGGGCTCGCGTGGTGCGGCCAGCATGGCGCTCTACGCGGCCAGCAAGCACGCGGTGGAAGGGCTTACCAAATCTGCCGCCATCGAAGCCGCCGCTTACGGCGTGCGCGTTAACGCCGTGGCCCCTGGCCCTACCGAAACCGCCATGCTGGACCGTCTGACCGGCGGGCCGGAGCGCAAGGCCGTGTTCGCCGCCGGCCTGCCCATGAAGCGTCTTGGCACGGCGGAGGAAGTTGCCGATGCCATCCTGTTTATTGCCTCCCCCCAAGCCGGCTTCATCACCGGCGAAATCGTCCATGTGAATGGCGACAAGACCGCCTTTTAACCTCATCATCTTAGGAGCCTGCCATGACCGCCTATACCCATAACAATGCCCCCACGCAGTTTGTAGAGGCCAACAATATTCGTTTCGCTTTTCGCCGCTTTGGCAAACCCGGCGCCGTGCCGCTGCTGTTCAACGTCCATTACCGCGGCACCATGGATTACTGGGATCCGGCGGTGACCGACGGGCTGGCCCAGGAGCGCGAGGTCATTCTGTTTGACAATGCCGGCGTTGGTGCCAGCACGGGCGAAGTGCCAAACAGCTTCGGCGGGATGGCAGGCAATGCGATCGCCTTCGTGCGCGCTCTGGGGCTTGAGCAGGTGGATGTGCTGGGCTTTTCCATCGGCGGCATGGTGGCACAGGAAATCGCGGCTCAGGCGCCAGCACTGGTGCGCAAGCTGATTCTGGTCGGCACCGGACCACGCGGCGCGGATATGGCGACCAGCCAATCGCAAGCAATTTTCTCCGTATCCTACGACAAGCCCGAGGATGTGTGGCTGAAGGTGCATTTTGCTCCTTCGGCGGCGAGTCAGGCTGCGGGCCTCGCCTTTCTCGAACGCAAATGGCTGCGCCAGGACCGCTCGCCCGAGATGACGGCACAGGCCATTGCCGCGCAGGGCGAGGCAATCGGCAAACACGTGGCATTACGTGAAACGGCAGGATATCTCGACTACCTTAAAGAGATGCGTCTGCCCACGCTGATCGTGCAGGGAAGCAACGACGTGATCATTCCCTCCTACAATTCCTACGTTCTGCAGCAGACCCTGCCGAACGCGCGGCTCATACTCTACCCCGATTCCAACCACGGTTCACTCTTCCAATACCCGGAAGAATTCGTGGCGGAGGTCACGCTGTTTCTGAACGGCTAACTTCCTCTTCTATTTTCAAAAAGCATCATCATTTTCTTGAAGGGAGTTATCTTATGCCTACTCTGACCAATAAAACCGCTCTCATCACCGGCGGTTCACGCGGCATCGGCGGCGCCATCTCAAAACGGCTGGCGGCCGAGGGCGCCCAGGTGGCGATCACCTATACAAAGGGCGCGGACGCCGCCGCCCAGGTAGTTAAAGAGATCGAACAGAAAGGCGGCAATGCCATCGCGATCCAGGCGGATGCGGCGGATGCCGCGGCCGTTACGGCAGCGGTAGAAAAAGCCGTCGCCATATTCGGTGGGTTGGATGTGCTGGTAAGTAACGCCGGTACCGCATTTCCCAAACCATTCGAGGAGACAACGCTGGAAGAGATGAACCGCGTCATCGACATCAATGTGCGTGGCCTGTTCATCGCCACGCATGCGGCGCTGAAACATCTGAAAACCGGTGGCCGCATCATCAATATCGGATCCTCCGTGAGCGAGCGGTTATGACGCCGGGCCTGGTCGCCTATTCCGCGACCAAGGGTGCCGTGAAAATGTTCACGCAAGGGCTGGCGCGCGAGATCGGGCCCCGCGGTATCACGGTGAATAACGTTCAACCCGGGCCGATCGATACTGAGTTGAACCCCGCCGCGGGCGATTGGGCGACGCCGCAGATCGCCACTACCGCGCTGAAACGTTACGGCCATGTCGATGATATTGCCGCAATGGTAGCGTTCGTCGTAGGGCCCGAGGCAAGCTACGTCACCGGCGCCAACCTGACTGTCGATGGTGGCACCAACGCATAAAGGAGCTGGATCATATCTACACTTTCTGGAAAGACCGCACTCGTCACCGGCGCGTCGCGCGGCATTGGCCGCGCTACTGCCCTGGCTTTGGCCAAACAGGGCGCCCAGGTGCTGTTGCATTACAGCAGCGCGGCCGCCGAAGCCGAGGCGGTGGTGGGAGAAATCCGCGCTCTGGGCGGCCGCGCTGAGACCATCGGCGCCGATCTCTCCGCGCCGGACGCGCCACATAAACTGGCAATGAAAGTAAAGGAGATTGTCGGCTCGCGGCTGGATATTCTTGTGGCCAATGCCGGAGTTTCCAAGGCTGCTTTGATAGAGGAAACAAGCGTCGCGGATTTCGACCGGTTATTCGCCGTGAATGTCCGCGCGCCTTTTTTCCTCGTGCAGCAACTGCTGCCCATTCTGGGCGAAAGTAGTTCCGTCGTGCTGCTCTCCTCGTTGGCGGCACATGCGGCGGTGGGCACGCTCTATGCCTATGCCATGACCAAGGGCGCCATAGACACGATGGTAAAACATTTCGCGGCGGCACTCGGAGCTCGCGGTATCCGCGTCAATGCCGTCGCCCCAGGCGTGGTTGCGACAGACATGTCAAACTTCACCAAAACCGAGGCTGGGCAGAACTATACGCTGGACATGCAGGCGCTGAAGCGCATCGCGCAGCCTGACGATATCGCCGACGCCATCGTCTTCCTCGCCACGCCGGAAGCACGCTGGGTTACCGGCGATACGCTGCGTATCGATGGCGGCTCGAAGCTATGAGCGATCTTTCAGACTCTCTGCCGGACGTACTGAAGATCATCCGCATGCGTCCGCTGCTGACGATGAAACTTGCTGTGCGGCCAATGCTTGTCATCGGCGAAACGCCCTTGACCAGACGGCGGGTAGGCATCGTTTTCGGTGGCCGGTTCGAGGGTGAGCGGCTCTCGGGCGAGGTTCTGGACGGCGGCAGCGACTGGCAATCCGTCCGTCGGGATGGTGCCACGGTGCTTGATGTTCGCCTGACCCTTAAGACAGATGACGGCGCGCTGATTGGCGTTGCGTATAAAGGCATTCGCCATGGGCCGCCCGAGATCATTGCACGGCTGGAGCGTGGTAAAGCGGTGGATCCTGAAAGCTACTATTTCCGGACCAACCCGATGTTCGAAACCGCATCCGAAAAATACGATTGGCTCAACAACATCCTGGCCATCGGCACCGGCCATCGCTTTGCCGACGGCCCTGTCTATAATTTGTTTGAGGTCCTCTAACATGAATGATGCCATTGTATAGGCCGCACCACAACGGCCATACCCAGCGCGAAGACCGACGCCACAGCCTTTCGAGGAAAACAACCAATAGGCCAAGGAGAAACGCGCCAATCGCCCGATTAAATCAACAGTATCGGCGCAAAGCGGACTGCTTGAAAAGGCCAACAGCGGCTAGTCCGCTATGGAATTAAAAGATGCGCAGAGCGGAGATTTGGCTTAGGAACCACCTGCGCGGCAAAAAGCCATCGAAATCAGAAGAAAAGGTTGAGCGCTTCCGACGACGCGGGCGGCGGACAAGCGGGCAGTCTCCGTCTCATGCCTGATCCGTCCCGGCCTTACGCCTTGGCGGCGTTCTGTGCAGCCTCGAATATGTCGCGTACGGAAACCGTACCCGCTACGTGCTCAGTATTCCCAACGCCGAAGTCCATCCATCCCGCGTTCACGGCCTCAAACATTTCTTCGGCAGGTCCGGTGTGGCCCTTCGGGATGCCGAACTGCTCAAATGCTTCCGCCCACCCTGCCCGCGGGACTGCAAAGGCCTTCACGTCAAGTTTTAAGACGTCACCTAATTGCTCGGCGACTTCATCCGCGCTGACCATCGAACCAAGCTCGACGACGCGCTGCCCTGACCAGGCTGGCCCGCTCAAAAGGGTTGCAACCTCCGCGCCGATGTCGTCCGTCGCGACCATGGCCGATTTCCGGTTTGTTGGATTGTAGTATACCGGTAGCGTTCCGCCCTGGGCGACTTGCAAGCCGTAGAGGAAGTTTTCGAAAAATCCGCCTGCGCGCACAAATGCGACTGGCGATATCAGGCCGCGAAAACCTTGCTCCAGAAGCGACAAGGCCGTGATCATTCCAAGCCCGCTGGTCCTGTTCGCACCCATCGACGAAAGCGCTACCACCCGCGGCGGCGCTGCCTTGGTGAGCGCCTCGACATAGTTCGCAATCACGCCCTTGGCTTCTTTGTAATCGGGCGAGGGCGCCCAGACAGAAGGCAACATCACAAACGCGCCTTCGACGCCTTTGAGCGCTTGCTCGATGGCTGCCAAATCATTCCAATCGCCGTCAACCAGTTTCACGCCCTGGTTCGCCCAGCCGGCCGCCTTCTCGCGATTGCGGACGAGTGCGCGTACCTTTTTGCCGTGCGCCAGCAAATGTTTTGCCGTGGCGCCGCCAACTTTTCCCGTGATTCCCATTACTAAAAACATGTGTTTTCTCCTGATCTATATGGACAGAACATTGATTCAACGGATGAGCGGCAGAATGGCCCGGATACGGGGATCGCGCGCGTAGAGGCCGCCCCATGTCATTGCGCCCAGAGCCAAGGAAATGATTTCCGGCGTCGACCCCAACTCACCGATGCGGACATGGGCGCAGATCGCGCCTCCCAGATAGCCCGTCACCAGGATCGCGCCGAGGACGGCCGTGGCCGGGATGGCGTAAAAGATGGCGCAGGCGAGTAGGATCGGACCGACGACATGGGTCAGCTCCATTGCGAACCCGGTTTCCTGCAACATGCTGGCAATCTGTGCCGGCGCGAGAAGCTGAATAGTCCCATCTGTCGCCAAAGCGATGACAACAAACGCGCTCGTTATCCGCCCGGCCCACAGGCTGCGATGCAAGGTCATAGTTTCAGGCACCTGGGCCAAGTTCATCGTTTCGGACATTTGTCATTCTCCTATGGGGAATTCCCAATTTCGAAAGCTTACTGTGTCTCTTAGGTGTGATAAACACTGGAAAACTGAACACACTGTTCTCTCATTGACGAACAATACCGAGGCCCGAAATGCAGAATCTCGAACCTATCCTTATATTCGTAACGGTCGCGGAAATTGGGAGCTTCACCCACGCGGCCGATAGCCTGGGCATCCAAAAGGGGAGGGCTTCAACGGCGGTCCGGAAGCTGGAGGAAGATGTCGGTGTCAGGCTCCTGCACCGGACGACGCGCAGCGTGCAGTTGACCGAGGACGGCCGCGCATTTCATGCCCGCGCTCGCGATCTGCTTGCTGAAGTCGATGACCTACACTCGATGTTCGCCGGCGATCGCGTAGCACTTCGCGGGCGTTTACGGGTCGATCTTCCGACCGAGATAGCGCGCACCACGATCGTGCCGGCCTTGCCGGATTTCATGGCGGCTCACCCCGAGTTGGAGCTGGAGGTGTCGAGCACAGATCGGCAAGTCGATCTGGTTCAAGAGAGGTTCGACTGTGTATTGCGGCTTGGGTCCATACGGGACGAGACGCTGATTGCCCGCCCACTGGGCCTGTTGCGCATGGTCAACGCTGCCAGCCCCGCCTATCTGGCGCGCTATGGCGTCCCTCGGTCGCTGGAAGACCTCCAGCGTCAGGAGCATCGGACAATTCATTTTTCGACGATGCTGGGCGCAAGACCCTATGGATGGGAATATCCGGACGGCGGCGGCTACGCGACGCTTCAGTTGCCAGGCGCGCTACACGTCAACAGCGCGCAGACCTACGAAGCCGCTGCCCTCGCAGGCCTTGGCCTGATTCAGGCTCCACTCTTAGGGATTGGCCAATACTTGGAGAGTGGAGCGCTTGTGGAGATCATACCCAATTTTCGCCGCCGGGCGATCCCCGTGTCCCTCGTCGTGGCGCATCGGAGCAATCTGTCGCGCCGGGTCCGCACATTCATGAAATGGATCGAAGATGTGCTGACGCCATATCTGGAATAGCGTGACGAACATCTGTTTTAGAGATATCTTGCTGTCCGCAACCTTATCCGTGGGCGCCGTCGATCTCCGTAACGCAGCAAACGGGCAACCGGAACGAACGGCCTCTTTCGGGAAGCCTCACTTTGCCCGTAAATGGCGAGGGTGAGGCGCGAAGCAGAACGGCGGCATACGGCAGAACCGGGCCGGAAGCGCTCAATCTGCTTGGAGATTAACAAACAGAAAAGCAGCCGTCCCCTACCCCCTCCGCACCGTGGCCGGGGTGCTGATGAGAGGGCGCACGTATCGCCTAATTTCGCCACCGAACAAGGCGGCCAGCCCGTCAATCACATGCGCATAGGCCGCCGCAGGACCCTGCTCCGTCACGATGGCGGCACTATCATTGCCGAGATAGCATTCGATCGTGGATGAGCCCATCGGGCGGATGCCGTAGCTGGCGGTCAGAAGATCGCGCGGATTGCCGATCACATGCGTTTCCGGCTCGAACGGGCTGCCCTCCAATATTTCCAGGATGACTTTTTCATCCCGCCCCAGCGGCAAATGGGCGGCGGCCTCCCGCCAAAGATCAAGTCCGCGCGGCAGTTTGATGTTTTCGCCGATCAGCATCGCTGTTGACATTGTGAGGATTGCCGTCCGGGCGCGTAATGTGCCGGAGCTTGTTTCCAGCTTCACGCCCCGGCCGGTCAACTCGATCTCGTTCACGGCAGTTGCAAGATGCAAATCCATCGCAGGGGGCAGGTAAGAGGCGATCAGCGTTCCATAGCCACCAGGTAGCCGCCAATTCTCGTCGGTGGAGGCCGTTTCGTAAGTGATATAGTCGGCGGCCGACATCTGTTCGAGTGCGCCGCCGCTGATGAAGCCGACCCTGGCACGGATGAAATTGTTCCATTCGTTTCCGTCCTCCAACGCTTCGGCGGCGATATCGCTTGAGAGCGGATGCTTGGACAGGCGTTCGACCCAATTGTCGAAGCTTTGCTCGGAGGCATCCTGTTCGGCAACGGGGAAGCCGAGATTGCGGTACTGTCCGCGCCAGCTCGCTATTCGCTTGTGAATCGGCACCCCGGCTCGTTCGGCCAAGCCGGTCCAGACATTGCGGTCAGCCGAGTGCAGCCAGGCGCAGCCCATATCCAGCTTCAGCCCCGCCAGATCTAGGGTCCAGGCACGGCCGCCGATCCGGGGGAGCCGACGGATAGATCGCAGCGTTTGTTTGGATGCTCGTCGGGTACTCAGCATGCTCAATTAGCGCTTGACAGGCCGAAGTTATATTTTTAACCTACATAAAATAATACGTTCAGTCACCAGGAGAAGCGACCAAATGATCAATGTTTTATAAAATAAAGCTCTCGTGGCTAAAATGTTAACGCATGAGCCGCGTCTTGGTTTTTTGCAAAAATGATGGAATAAAACTGGAGATATAGCGATTTAAAGAAAATTAACTTCGCTATCTCGTCTTGCTTTTGCATTTCTAAGGTGCCTGTCTTGGCTTCGCGTCAATTATTGATTGTAATTAAATAATATAAAATGGGGACGAAATGACGAATACTTGTATAAGGCGGGGCGTTAGAAAATGTCGCCGCATCTCTTTGGTCGCCTGTCTGGCAATGACGGCTTTAGCAGATCACGATAGCGCGCGGGCGCAATCCGTCGCCAGCTGGCTAACGCAACCGACTATGACGGGTGACTGGGGCGGTTTGCGTACGAAGCTTGCGGATGAAGGGATCAACATAAATCTCGGATACATCGGCGAATTCGCGGATGATGTCGCTGGGGGGCGTCGCCAGGGCTCGGACGTTGCGGAGGGCTTCGGATTTGGCGCCGCCGTCGATCTTGGTAAGCTTGCGGGCGTCGAGGGAGGCACTTTCAGCGTTAGTTTTCGGCAACGCTGGGGTCGCAGCACCGCAGCCGATTACACCGGAAATAAATTCAATCTCCAGGAAGATTATGGCGTTGGTCAGAATTTACGATTGACGGAGTTGAGTTATGACCAGCTTCTGGATCATGATTTTCTCGATTTAAAAGTTGGCGACTACCCTATGGGTAACGACTTTGCCGGCGATCCGCTGCTATGCACCTTCGTTTCCGGTGCGATTTGTGGACATATGCAGTCTTTGCCGGCCAGCACCAATGGTTGGTCAGACTATCCCATCGCGAGATGGGGCGGAAGGGTGCGAATTAATCCCACGCCAGATCTTTATCTGCAAACCGGCGTTTTTGAATCGAATCCGACAAACGTTACCGCCCCGAACGGGCTGAAGATCAGTCTTTCAGGAAGCACTGGCGTGGTGATTCCGGTGGAAGCGGGCTGGACCGCAGGTTTAGGACCCGAAAACTTGATGGGCCATTATAAAATTGGCGCGTTCTACGATACCTCGGATACAGCTGACGTTGTGAATACTCGTAAATATTATCATGGCCGCTACGGCATGTGGGTTCTGTTCGATCAGATGGTATGGCGCTTCCAAAGCGGTACTAAACGTGGGCTTTCGGTCTTCGGGGGCGGTACTTTGTCCGATTCCGCGACCTCCACGACACCAGCTTACGTCATGGCGGGTCTTTATGCGCAAGGTCCGATCGCCGAGCGGCCGATGGATTACATCAATCTCGGCTTTATTAGTGCAAGGGTAAATCATCGCCTGATTGCTGCTGAATATCAAAAATTTGCCGCCGACGGCATTACTGATTTCGGACTTGAAGAAGGTGAAAATGATGTGGAATTGGGATATGGTTTTGCCGCCACTCCCTGGTTGTTGGTGCACCAAACTATTCAATACATCAATAATCCCGGCGCATTTTCATATACGCATATTCCAAATGCCTGGATATTCGGGCTGGAAACCAAGGTAACTTTTTAATTGGCTTTCGCCTTTGTCCACGTATTCATACTTGACGTGGTATATGAAATATGTTTTTTAACCATGGTAAAAAAGTATTGAAACAGGCTGCTGTCCAAGGAATCGGTAAGTTTTACGCGATTTAGCCCGGTCCGTCAGCCACCGTTTTGAATAAACCGGATTGAAGAGGAATTCCCATGGGCGTGTTTATCGCCGTCGATACTGGCGGTACGTTTACCGATCTCGTCGCCTTCGATACCGAAAGTGAAAAGGTTCACTACACCAAAGCGCTCACCACGCATAAAGATCCGATTTGTGGCATCATGAATTGTATCGATAAAGTTGGCCTGAAACTAGCGGATGCGCTGCTGTTCAAGCACGGTACGACCCATGTCATTAACACGCTATTGGAGCGCACAGGACCAGCAATTGCCCTCGTCACCACGAAGGGTTTTGCCGATGTGCTCGAATTTGGACGAGGCAGCCGCTCGGAACCGTTCAACCTGTTTCTTCGCAACGACCCGCCTTTAGTCCCGCGAGAGCGACGCTTTGAAATCAACGAGCGAATCGATGGGGCGGGTGAGATTCTGGTTGCGCCCGACCGGGCCGAAATCGAGGCGCTTGCCGTACGAATCAAAGCATCCGGCTCTGCGGGCGTCGCGGTCGCATTTATCAACTCTTACCTGGCGCCGGCGCATGAGCAATGCGTAGCCGGATGGTTGCGGGAATTACTGCCTGATATTTATGTAAGCGCGAGCGTGGAACTCAATCGCGAATGGTATGAGTATGAACGCACATCCACCGTGGCGGCCAATGCCTATGCCGGTCCGCGCATTGGCGGTTACGTCGCCGCCCTGGATACGCGGCTGAAGCAGGACGGCTTTTCCGGCAATTTCTTTCTCATGGGTTCGAATGGCGGCGTGCTTTCTGCTCAGCATGCCGCCGCTGCGCCCGTGCTGCTGGTAGAGTCCGGCCCTGTGGGTGGCTGTATCGGCGCGGGCGTGTACGGTAAGGCGATGGGGCTAGAGAACGTTATTGCCTTCGACATGGGTGGTACGACCGCGAAATGCGCACTGGTCTTGGATGGTAAGTTCGAGATCGAATCGGTTTATTATGCGGGCGGCTATGGGCGTGGCATTCCCATCCGTGCTCCGGTGGTGGATATCGTGGAAGTGGGCGCTGGCGGCGGCTCCATTGCGTGGCTGGATGGACAGAATCAATTGCATGTTGGTCCGCGAAGCGCCGGTTCCCATCCCGGGCCGGTTTGCTATTCGCGGGGCGGCACGGAACCCACGGTCACGGATGCCAATCTTATCCTCGGACGGCTTGATGCAAGCGGTTTTCAGGGCGGCGAAATGGCCCTGGACCTCAAAGCGGCTCGGCAGGCTGTAACGACACGGTTGGCAACGCCGCTCGGCTATAACGATGGGATCATGGAACTCGCTGCCGGTATACTATCCATTGCTTCTGTGGTGATGGGAGAGGCGATCAAACGCATCACCGTCCAGCGGGGGCGTGATCCACGTGACTTTGCGATGTTGGCCTATGGCGGCGGCGGCCCGTTGCATTCCGTTGATCTGGCAAGGGAGTTGGCGATACCACTGGTCATTATTCCCCCCGAAGCTGGCAACTTTTCGGCGATTGGAATGCTATTATCCGATATTCGCCGAGATGAAACGCGTACTTTTCTGCGAAAAATAGATGCGGAAACAGTGGCCGAAACCAAGAAGGCTTTCGAAGATATCGAACATAAGCTGACAACGGAAATCGAACGTGATTTCGGTGCAGTGGAGGTAGCGTTCGAGCGCATGCTGGAGATGCGCTTTGTCGGACAGTACCATACGGTCAGAGTTGTTTTGGCAGATGGAGATGCGGAGAGGCTGCGGCAATCCTTTCTTGCCGCCTATCGCAAACGTTATGGCCATGCAACGGAGCATGCGCCGGTTGAGATCGTCTCCGTGCACAGCGGCGCGACGGCGGAAACGCCAAAACCCAATATCTTTGCGATGGCGACGATCAATCGCTCGGGTATCGCACCGGAAATTCGCACGCGCGGCGTGTATTTCCATGCAACCGGGCAGGTTTTCGAAACATCGGTAATGAAGCGCCATGACTTACCTGTTGGATTTGCGGCGCACGGCCCGGCTGTGATCGAAGAATATGGATCCACCACGGTGTTAGGGCCGCAGGATCGCTTTGAAATCGGAGAGTTTGGCGAGATTCGCGTGTACGTGGATGCGCTGAAGGCAAAGGATAATGCAAATGCATGAAGATAAAACCTTGGAACTGGATGCGGTAAAGCTTGAGATCATCCGGACCGGACTGCAATCCATTCCGGACTTGGTCGAAGAAGATCTGACACGTACGGCCTATAGTCCGCTGATCTATGAATACAAAGATTATGCGGTTGGCCTTGTGGATGGAGAGGGACGGAGCATCGCGCTCGCGCGACGCGGCCTAACGCTATTTCTTACGAATATCATTGGTCTCGCGGTACAAGATGGCTTGGCGATTTACGGACGCGACGGAATCAAGGCCGGCGACGTCATCCTTTCCAACCATGCGGGAACCATTGGCCAGCATTTAAACAATGTGGTGATGTATACGCCCATATTCGGACGGGATGGCGAACTGCGCGCCTTCATGTCGGTCATCGTGCATTGGATTGATATTGGCGGGCGCTACCCAGGTTCCTGCCTCGGCACGGACACAACGGAGTTGGCGCAGGAAGGCTTACAACTGCGAACGGTAAAACTCTACCGTGAAGGCAAGCTTGACGAAGAGATGATGCGCGTGATCACGTATAATACGCGCCAGCCGGAAATGCTGTTGGGTGACGTCGCGGCACAACATGCGGGCTGTATTCGCGGTCGGGATTTATTTGAAGCTTTGCTACAGCGACATGGCGATATCCAGGTGGAAGCGGCAATAAAAAGAATTTGGGAAAACAGTGCTGCGTCCGCCTACGCAGCTTTAGCTAAAATCCCCGAAGGTGTTTATGAAAATCGAAGTTTTTTGGATAATGATGGCGTCAATCTTGAAAAGAAAATCGATCTTCCGATCAGAGTGATCGTAAAAAATGGTGAATTCACTGTCGATTATTCTGGCATTAGTGAGCAGGTCATGGGACCCTTCAATTCTGGCCGCCATGGTGGCGGGGAAACGTGCGCTCGGATTGCCTTTAAATATTTATTCGCGCCGGACTCTCCAACAAACGAGGGAAGTTTTGCGCCGCTCCGCACGATTTTACCCGAGGGTAAATTTTTGAGCGCAAGCGAGAATGCGCCGATGGGGGCCTACTCTACGCCGTTGCCATCGGTTGTGGATACGATCATCGCAGCCATGGCTCCGGTCATGCCGCGAAGCGTTGCTGGCGGCCACCACGCCTCGTTCGGAATTTTTGGCTTTAGCGGAATTAATCCAAGAAATGGGCAGTTTTTTAGCTTCTTTGATACCGCGTTGGGCGGTTGGGGTGGTTCGATGAAAGGCGATGGCGTCGGGCCGTATAAAAGCCTTATCCATGGTGATACGCGCGATATTCCGGTAGAGACGATGGAGGCGCTCTATCCATTGCTTGTGGAGCGGTATCAATGGCGATCCGATAGCGGAGGTGCTGGCCAGCACCGCGGCGGACTCGGAATCGACAAGACGATCCGTGTGCTTGCGGATGTGAACTATAATATGTCCTTCGAACGTTCTAAATGTCCGCCTTGGGGGTTGAATGGTGGAAAAGCTGGTAGCCCCGGCGCCGCGGAAATTGAGAAGCCCGCAACACGTGAAATCTGTTTAGTTCACAAAGCGAGCAAGATATCTTTGAAAAAAGGCGAGCGGGTGCATGTTTATACAGGCGGTGGCGGCGGCTTTGGCGATCCGCTTACGCGAGATCCGGAAATGGTTTTGCAAGATGTTAAGCGGCGCTACGTAACGGCCTCCCATGCCAAGGAAGCTTATGGGGTGGTGATAAGTGATGATTTGACTGTCGATATAGCTGCGACCGAAAAGTGGCGCACAAGACTATTAGAAAAATAGGGGCTCGGCATTTCAAAAGGTATCGGAAGTGCTGGCAAAACAAAAAAGTAAAGGGAATGTCGATGGAAACGACTCGATTTGCAGACCGTTACGGCGAAACAGCCGTCGCGATTGGTTCAACTCAGTTTAGAGTTGAGTGGCCAAACCGCTGGCTGAAGTTGCAGGTTATTGTCATTTCGATGTGCTTTTTTCTAAACATGATCGACGGTATGGATATCGTTGTCCTTTCATATATTGCACCCGGCCTTTCAGCCCAATGGCATATACCACTGCCTGACCTTGGGTTTCTTTTCAGCGCCGGGCTTTTTGGAATGATGATAGGTGCGTTGTTCTTGGCACCTCTAGCAGACAGGCTCGGTCGAAAATGGGTGACGATTGGCGCTTTGTTGCTTGCGGCGTTGTGCATGCTCGCCAGCAGCCGTTCCACCACTCTGACTGAGCTGATGGTATGGCGCGGCCTCGTGGGGCTGGGTGTGGGTTGCGTGGTAGCAAGCATGGCGGCCTTGGCCGCGGAATATGCCCCGCCGCATCAGCGCGATTTCGCGATCGCCGTCGCCCAGGCCGGATATTCGATCGGGGCCGTCGTTAGCGGGTTTTTAGTCGCGCATTACATTAAAACATATCGCTGGCCGGAGATTCTATTCGCGGCGGGATTATTTTCCTTTGCCGTTCTGCCTATTACGATATTTCTTCTGCCTGAATCGATGGACTTTCTGCTCCAGCGCACCGGGCCTGATGTACTGGCGCGAGTAAATCGGCTGCGTAAGCGTCTTGCCTGGCAACCGCTTGCAGCATTGCCGCCACAGATGAAAGTTGCGCTTAAATCATCCGGCCCGAAAGCGCTTTTTGTCGAAGGCCGCGCAGTTTCGACGGTGCTGCTCTGGCTTTCGATGATCATTTGCTTGTCGGCGGTGTATTTCGTGATCAGTTGGGTGCCGAAAATCACGGTGATGGGAGGTCTTAGCCTGCCACATGCAATTTATGCAGGCGCAATCTACAACCTCGGAGCGGGAGCCGGCACGGCCTTGGTTGGCATCACGGCTGCACGTTATGGTCTTCTTAGCTCCATGCGGTTTTACCTTTGTGCCGGCGCATTGGCGCTCGTGGTTTTTGCCCTCAAGGGCTTGCCCCTCGCGTTGTTGTTGGCGCTTGCAGCTATCGTCGGCATCTGTATCCAAGGTGGGTTCAACGGATTTTATCCTTTGGCGGCGAGACTCTACCCTGTTCGGCTACGCAGTACCGGACTTGGTTGGGCGCTCGGTATTGGCCGGCTCGGCGCAATCTTAGGGCCCGCGATGGGGGGTATTTTGCTCGCCATGCATCTCGTGCTGTGGAAAGTCTTTGCATGCTTCGCGGTCCCGCTACTGCTTGCGGTCCTGCTCATCAGCTTCATCCGGGTGCCGATGGACAGCGCGTAATGTCTATTTCTTCGTGGCCTTAGGGCGGGCGAACGTTGTTGAAACCGCTGGGCGCTGCGTGGCGATGCCGGAGAGGATGCAGCGCAGATTGAAGTCGAAGCGCACGTCGGAGGACTGAGACGACGTTTTTTCCAAAATTCGGCAAAGCGTTTCTACGTCAACTTCATTTTGCCGGCGCGCCGCGGTAAGTAATCCCTCGGCATAGCTTACGCCGTTACGCTCCCCTATTGCCGCTCTACGCTGCTCGCGTGCCACCCAAGAGCTAACAAACTCCGTAATCGCCCGCGTGATCCAAAGGGAGGTCACATCATCGTAGCCAGAGCGCATGGCAATGCGGATCGAGGTTTCAAAACGAATTAACACGCCGGGCGTCGTTTGGGTTTTTTCGACCGCCTTATCCGCCAGGCCAGGAGCGGTCTCGTAAAGTTTTTTTAAGGCATAGGCGAAACCATAGGCCCAGTCGGACCATTCCTGGCCGTGGTCGGGCGGGAGCGGCACGCTCTCGGTCAGTTGTTGGGCCACTAGGTCGAGCAATTCGTCGCGGTCGCGTACATGGTGGTAGAGCGCCTGTAGCGTCACCCCTAGCCCTTCCGCGACGGCGGTGAGCGTGAGATCCATAAGTCCGATTTTGAGGGCGCATTCCACGATCTGTGTACGATTGATTTTAGGCGGCCGCCCTAGCCCGTTCTTCGAGGCCATTTTTTCTTTTTTGCGCATGAAAATTATATTTTACGATGTGCTGCCAAATATTTAGTGTCGAAAATGCTAGAAGCCAGGCACGCTTTATAGGTGGATTTGAATGTCATTTCTGATGACATAGCGTATTGGAGTAACTTTTTACAAGCGAATATACTGGTTTGAATTGATGGCAGATTACGCCTGAATCGTCTTGGCGAAGGCCGGGGCGACACTGGCATCAGCCTCAACAAAACCGATGTGAGTGGATCATCCGGCTGGTCGCTCCAATATGCGGGTCAAGGTCCATGCCGGCAATCCGATCGTCAGTGCCGAACTGCCGCCGCGGGACGACGGTGCCGGGGAGCGCTTCGAAGGCATTCTGCCCTCCGCAACTGCTGCTTGATCGAAGGCGCCAGAAGCTGATTGGTCGCCTTTTGCGCTTGGAGACTTCTAGAATCACCTTGGCTGGCGTTGACTAGATCGGCGAGCTAGCCAAGCCTATTCTGCGTTGCCACTAAACGTCTCGCATCGATCGTTGACAATGGTGATCACCTTATTTTGCGTGGTTTTTGCTGCCTCGGACTGAACCGCGAATACGGGCAGACGCAGCGTCTTGGTACGTTCAGCGAGCCGCCCGGCGAGTTCGCCGATCGCGGCCTCAGCGTGTGCGACCGTCAGCCCGATCGTACGGGCCAGAGCGAAGAAGTCTTGGGGTGTCAGCCGGTCATCCTTGCCGTTTAGCTTCAGGGCCATCCGATCGCCGCCAAGTCCGGGAAAGACGCGGGTGGTGACAGCATCATAAAGCGGTGCGAAACGCACCGTTGTGAAGGTCTTGGCGCCCGCCTCAGCTGTCTTGGGCACTGCGAGGTTCTTCAGGTGCATATCGCCATCGGCAATCAACCAGGCGAAGACGGCGCGGCGGAACAGGATGTCGAGGTCGGCTGCAGGATTGGTCGAAAGCAAGCGTAAACCCCGAGCCATACGTTCGATCGTGCCGTCATATTTCGCCGCGGTGGGAAGGTCCAAAATGGAGCAAAAATCCTCCAGTGCCAGACGCCGCTGATCCTGCTGACCGCGTCGAACATCGAAGCGTTCAACCACCAGGGCCGGCCATCCGGGGTAAGGCTCATCAGCGCCTTGATCGGGACGCCCGATAAGCGTGGCGTTTCGGCACGAGCGAAGATGCGTGCCAGATTCTGCTCGAAGGTTTCTTCGATTTCACCCCGCGCGGGTCCAGCGTAAACGCCTGTAAAGCGGCCGGCGTTTTGGAAGTTGGCTAGTTTCGTGGTGAGCACATCCGCAGGCAACGCCGCTAGCTCTTCACGGCCTTGGACGATGATGATGTTGGACATATAGCGCTGGCCGCGTCGCAACGCCTCGCGTTCGTCGCGCTCGTGGAGAACCTGAGCAAGCCATCCTTCCGGCAGCAGCGACTCGATGAAGGCCGGCAGCTTGCCCGGCGTTGTCTCACGTATCAGCACTGGGCCCATACGCCTCTGAGGCTTCCAGCGCCACTCGAAATCGTCATGGGTCAGCCGGCCAAGCGGATCGCCATGCCAAGCGACCAAAAGATCCAAAGCCGCCTTGTCGACAGGCGCTTTGGCGGTCCCCGGTTGGACCAAGAGGAAGCGTTCGGCGCCCTCTCCCTCGCGATACCATTCATTCTCACGCGCCAGCACCCAGACGGCGTCAGTCGCAGTCTTGGGGGTTCCATGCTCCTCCACCTATCGAGCCGCCATCTGGGCGCGCATCTCGGGGGTGACGGCGTTGGCGTGTTCACTTCGCAGTCGAAAGGCTTCGAGAAAGCGTTGGCGCGGCGAGGACACATCGACGCGTAGCTCTCCCAGATCGTCGCCAATCACCGCGATCCCCGTCGAAGGACGCGCCGGAGCTTCGTTTTGGCGATTTTTAGCGTTCGAAGGCGCGTGTTTTAGCGTTCGAAGGCGCGTGCGTTGGTTGCGCGTCCACTAATGAATAATCGTCCATCTAGCGTGGGCGCAAGTAGAATCGCACTAGCGGACGACAGATAGGCATTAGGGTAGAGATAGTGTGCGATACGGACAGCATGATCCAGTATGGCAGCCTCGGCTCGGGCATGATCGACATAGATCCCACGGATGAGTTGAATCAGTTCTCCGGCCTGGGCGCACTGATGTGCGCGTTTAGCATTGATCGTCTCTCGACTAGGTGGATCGCCACAGGCGTAGTCCGATTGCCTCGCATCGATGCGCTTCTTATACCCCGGCGAGCGATAGATTGCGTTTGATTTGAATTTAATGGCGACGATTTTGGTCCAATTATGGTCCAATCCTAAATTTGGTCTGGCCCCCCTAGAACTGATCCACCTTTGATGTAGTTTTTTGGTGGAGGTGGATGATGCCGCGGAGGATTTACAAGCCTGAGGAGATTATCGCGAAGCTTCGTCAGGTTGATATTTTGACCTCACAGGGCAAGTCGGCGATCGATGCGATCCGGTCGATTGGCGTGACGGATGCGACCTATTACCGGTGGCGCCAAGAGTACGGCGGACTGAAGGTTGATCAGGTGAAGCGCATGAAGGAACTGGAGGCGGAGAATGCTCGGCTGCGTCGAGCGGTGTCTGATTTGACGCTTGAGAAGCTCGTCTTGAAGGAAGTTGCTTCGGGAAAGTTCTGAGCCCGGCAGCGCGCCGGGATGGTATAAAACATGTTGTTAAGGCGATTGGCGTTATCTGAGCGGTTTGCGTGCCGCGTACTGGGTCAGCATCGTGTGGCGCAACGTCGCGAACCCAGGACGGCTGGTGATGAAGCAGCATTGACGGCCGACATCATTGAGCTCGCCAGACAGTATGGCCGCTACGGATATCGGCGCGTGACAGCCTTGCTGCGCCAGGCGGGATGGAACGTGAGTTCACCCGGGAAGCGATGGCAATTCGGGTATCGCGGCGGCTGAATTCGAGCGACGTTATTGATGTTCTTTCCGACTTGTTCATCCTGCGCGGTGTACCAGCCCACATACGATCAGATAATGGGCCTGAGTTCATCGCCAAGGCGGTGCAGGTGTGGATTGCTGCCGTCGGTGCCCAAAATGCCTACATCACGCCAGGCAGCCCCTGGGAGAATGGTTACATCGAGAGCTTCGATGGCCTCCTACGGGACGAATTTCTGAACGGTGAGATATTCTATACGCTGCACGAGGCCAAGATTCTGATCGAAGCCTGGCGCCGCCAATACAACACCGTCCGCCCGCATTCCTCGCTCGGCTATCGGCCGCCATCGCCAGAGGTTTTAATGTGGCCGGCACCGCCAGCCGCTTTGAATGGCGCGCTGCCGGCCACATCAAAACCAGTCTCAGACCACCGGATTAACTACATATGAAGTGGACCAGTCATCGGGGGCTTGCCAAAACGCCACGCAATTGCGGGATCCTCGATAAGCTCACCACTTTAACAGGAGCAACCTAGGCCGAAATGCCTTCCAGAAAACATCGGAGACCTTCTATGCGCGTGTTTCTCACTGGCGCGACCGGCTTTATTGGCTCCTATCTCGTCTCGGAAGTCGGAAAGCATAGTCTCGCGGAGCCTGCCGAAGATAATTTGAGTTGACGGCATCAAGGATGCGCTTGCTGTCGGACAAATTGTTGAGAACTTGCTCTCCAACGCCATCGAGTTTGGTTTGGGCGAGCGGGTGACTTTACGGTTGTGGGCTTCGGAAGGGTCGGCTTGGATTGAAGTTCAAGCCCAGGATAAAGGCATGCCGCTGGTCAACAGGACAGAAGCCGCCTGCTTGGGGCTATGAACGGCCAGATTACTGTGTTGAGCCGCCCGGCAATGGTTCAATCTTTGTCGTGAAACTTCCTCTCGATCCTAAAGCACCAAATCGGACGTCAGCATAATGCGCAGAAGATGCAGGCAGCCAAGGGAGAAGTTGATCGGTTCACGTCCTCTGCATCCCGTAATACATCGCGAAAAATGCAACGAGCGATAACAGATAGAGTGAAACGATCCAGGCGGAATCCGCAACGATGCCACGCCGCTTTAAGTGCAGGCCCATTTGCATCGGCGTGGTGCCGCGCAGAATAACGATGGCAAAGACGGCGACGATGGTCAGATGGCCAAACACGTCGAGCCTGCCGAAAACCGGCATCGCGGCGACGAAAATCAAAGCGTAGCCAATGCCGCCGAGGCGCAGCAACCCGCGCCCCGTAACGATGTAAAACGCCAGGGTGAACTCGACGAATCCGGCGATCATCGTGACCAGCGGGGTTGCAACGCCCATGCCGACGGCGGGAAATTTTGCAACGACCGCGTAGGTCCATTGTGGGTACAAAAATTTCTCGATCGCGGTCCAGGCCAGGCTAAAGGCGAGGCCGGCGACCAGCATCGGCTCGCGCAATCGGTTGAGCAAGGTCAAGTTCAGCGGCAGCGCGATGAGATAGACCGCGAGGCACGGAAAAAAGACATAGTCCGTCAGGTGAAAAATGCCGTAGTGGTCTATCGCATCGGAATAGAGCAGCAAGATGCCAAGTCCGGACAATACGCAGGTCGGACGCCAGAGGAGGAACATCGCACCCAGGAACTGCACGCCATGTATCCAAAGCGTATCCGACCGCAGCTCGGGCGTCAGGATCATGACGCCCATATCAGAGGCGCAGATGAAACTGGCGCCGGTGGCTGCGCGCACCAGAAGCTGTTCAGTCTCTGCATTTGATATGCCGCTGCTCAGCCATTTTGGCCAATGTTGCGCGATCCAGCCATCGAGCAAGAAACCCAGAAAAACCAGAATTACGGCGATGCTAAGGATTACAAGAAACGCTGGCGTCAACACCTGAAACAAAGGGTGTGGGGCGTCGTGAACATTGGTGGCGGTGAACCATTTGACATGTGCATTGGCTGACGCTGGAAAGCCAACAGAAAGAAGAACGGCCAGCCAGCCAAGGCTCCTCCTCGGGGTGGCAGCAGGTTGCAAAACCGATAAGCACGCTAAGTGCGAAGCCTTTGCCATTGAATTTCGAGGGCATTCAAACATAGCACCCACGCACACGAACAGGTGCATGAGAGCCCCATAATTGTAGTTGGCCACCAAATATTCCTGGCATCGGGCGCATTTACGTATGGAGCCGCACTATTTCTAGCGGCTACGTATTTGCTCCCTAAGACGTGAACACCCTGACATTCTGCTGAAAAATGTTTTAAAATCGTCTATGCTTCTTTCTGCGTTGAGATCAAATCATCGGGTATTCTGCAGCTCTTGACCGGCGTTCGGCGTTGGCGCAGCGCAAACGCGCAATGGCCCCAGATCCTGAGCGGCGCGCAATTCAGCCTAGCAGCCGTACATTTCCTCATAAAAGCAACCCACTCGTCGGCGATCGTCAGCGCGGCGGATGTAGCACCCTATGCCGCCTTCGGCGCCATCTACTTCGCGATCTTCGCAGGGGTCCTCGCGTTTAAGCGTTAAACATATGTCAGCCGCCGCAGACGAAGCGTAGCGGTCATTTCCCGAAAGGATCAAAAATGGCGAGTACGACGCAAGCGGCTTGGCAATTGAAGCCGAACTATTATGCGGTTTCCGAGAACGACCGCACGATCAATCCCGATCTTCAGCGCTTCATGGCCAAGCGTATGAACGTGCAATCGTCTCGCTTGGAGCGAAACACCTCTCGCTGATATCGCATGTGTACAACGTCGCCCACCTGATCGAGTTGGCGGCGGAGAGCGTCACGCTACGATGCGCAAGCCGTTGCCGGATCTCGATAAAGCCGCGTCGACAGCGCATGTATGATCTATGGTAGAAACGACGCGAAACAGCTGGAGGTCGAGGCAAATGGCTGACATTCGAGGTTGTGGAGGCGGGTGCGGGCGATCATCTCGCATTAAGCCTGCATGACCTTCCGGAACTGAATTACAGCTGGCGACATCAGATGCCCCTGCTCCCCAAATTCGTGATTTATTCGGAGTGTCGTTTACTCGGATACCAGCCAGTAAATTTCACTGCCGCGACGAGTGTCAGGACGATGGCGATTATGCTAATGCGCCGGGGTAGGTTTGGGACACAGAGTAGAGCGAGTTCAGCGATTACCATCACCAAAAAGGCAAGCGCCCAGGCGGCGGAGATAACGTAATTCGTGCGAATGAATTCGGGAGTATTCCAATGGCCTGATGCGACTTGTTCTCTTGCATATTGCAGCGTGAATGGGCGGCGGACCGCTATGGACATGAGGACGATGAAGAGCAGGCCGGCGTCGACACAGAGTCTGACCCCAATGACGGACCAGCTTGGGTCCACCAACAGCGAGTAGAGGGCTAAACCGCCGAATAATATCAGAGTACCGATTTCAAGCAGTTTCGGCACCCGGCCAGGGGTCAGGCAATCGCGCAAGATCAAGGCCAAAGAGACGAGTGTGGCGGCGATAAGTCCTTCGGTTGAGCTGCCGATCCTATCGATGATGGCGAAGACGATGAAGGGAGCGAATGCCAGCAGAATTCCCATGGCTTAGCGGTCCTAAGGAAAGAGCATGATCGTTACACTGTGTCGGAGATTGGTTCAAGACTGTTGCTACTTTCACTGCGCGCCGGGGAAATATTCCACATGCGTCTCGCCAGTTCGGCCGAAATAGACCACTCGCGTCCCTGGGAATGAGACCATGTAGCCGGCACAGCCCGCTTCCTTCGCCTTAGCGCAGAAACCTTGGTAGGTGTAACCCGGAGCTAGGTTCTGTGCGTCGCGGATTGCGGCGCCGAGTGCTGGAACGTCAAGTGCCACCGCGACCGGGATGGCAATTCCATGGGTTTTGAATTCGACGCTCTCGCCGTTGGGCAGTTAGTAGGTCGCGGTTTCCCGACGGAAGTCGACTGCATAACTCTCGAAGCCGGCATCGATCAATATGCCAATGATCTGCGGAAATGCCATTGTGTTGTTCTCGGGCGGCGTCTGTGCAATTTTGGGCAATCGTTTTCTGCTGCGCATCCATGTGCGAACTCCTGGTCATGATTGGGTTGATGTTAGGCTAGCTACTCGATCGGAATCGCCCTGAGGCCGTGGCGTGCAATGATCTCTTTGAGAATGCCTTCCAACGAGGCGCGGTCCTTGCGCGTGAGGTGGTCAAAGAATTTAGCATCGTTCTGATCGGCAAGAGCGGCGAGCTTCGGCACGAGCGCGCGCGCGGAAGCGGTAAGAGCGAGGGTTTGCGCGCGACCGTCTTCCGGGTTGGCTGCGCGCACCAGAAGCTCTTTGGCAATGAGACGGTCTGCAAGCTTGGTGACGGCGCCGCGGGTCATGCCCATATCATCTGCGACCACACTCGGGGCGGCTTGCTTTCTAGTGTATAGCGTTCGCATCAGTACCCATTCCGCAACGGTTATATCCTCTACCGCGAGTTTGCGGGCGAACGAATGGGAAACGTGGTTTGAGACATAGCGGAGCCAGTAGCCGAGATGCGAGGTAAGCTCTGAGGCGGGCAGGGGTGACACTGAAAACCTTTTGTTGAGCAGCAAACTAACTTCAAGTAATTTCCTTGTCAACTATAATTCACGTGAGGTGCGGTAGGCACTCCAAACAGGCCGTATTATGGTCATCTCTTCCTCATTGCCTTGCATGGAACCTCTCCCTCATTGCCTTGCATGGAATCGGCAGTTCACTATCTCTCCTCTTGTTGTTGTGGCGGCAATGCTTGCGGAGCTATTCCCTTAATCCCCTCCGTACGCGCAAAGGGGTGGGGTAAATATGGACGTCGATATTGCCATTATAGGTGCTGGCGCCGCCGGAATTGGTGCCGCACGCCGCTTGGCGGGAACCGGGCTGAAAATGGTAATGATCGAGGCCGCCTCCCGGATCGGCGGCCGTGCCTGCACCCTAGATCTGGCGGGGCTAAAGCTGGACTGGGGTGCGCTTGGCTGCACTCGGCTGGCCGCAATGTCTGGACCGGCTTGGCTGAACGAGCCGGGGTATCGATTCACAAGCGGATAGCGAGCTGGCGCGGACAGTACCGCAATCTCGGCTTCCCCGTTGCCGAACAGGATGCCTCCGAGCAAAGCTTCGACAATTGGGTCGAACGCCTGTCCAAGCATCCGCTCTCAAGCGATATCGCCGCCGAAGCGTTGGAGGACGGAAACGAATGGAACAATTTCATCCGTGCCAGGGTCGGCTTCATCAGCGGCGGCGCACTCGAACAGATGTCGGCCGCCGACTATATCACTTACGAAACGGCCTCCACCGACGAGAATTGGCGGCTACCTGGTGGCTATGGAACGCTGATCGCCTCTTACCTGCCCCCTGCGATGGATTTGCATCTTGCAACTGCCGTGAACGAGATCGAGTTGACCGGCCGGGGCGTGAAGCTGGAAACAAGCTCCGGCACATTACGCGCCCGGACGGCAATCCTCACAATGTCAACAGCGATGCTGATCGGCGAAAACATCAAACTGCCGCGCGGACTTGATCTTTGGCGGGAGGCCGCCGCCCATTTGCCGCTGGGGCGGGATGAAAAAGTCATCCTGGAAATATTGGAGGGCAGCCCGTTCGAGCTGGAAACGCATGTGATCGGCAATCCGCGCGATCTTCTGACCGCCAGCTACGGCATCCGCCCGATGGGCTCATCCACGATCGAATGCTATCTCGGCAATGATAGTGCCGCCATCGTGACGGAGCAGGGTCCTGCGGCGGCCTATGCGCATGTGATTGACGGGCTGGCCGCCTTGTTCGGTGGCGAAATTAGGCGATACGTGCGCCCTCTCATCACCACCAACTGGGCCCGGACCACCTATATCGGCGGCTCCTACAGCTATGCCTTGCCCGGCCATGCCAAGGCACGGGGGTTGCCGTTTTGCTTCGCGCCCTTGGCAGCCGTTTGGGGTTTTCAACGCCACCTGCGATGACAAAATGCGCCTCGCCCGCCTTGATGCTGTGTGCAGCCATGGCCACCGCGTCCAGCCCGGAGCCGCTCAGGTAATTTACAGTCGTGCCCCATACACTTTCCGGCAAACCTGCGAACAACACGGCCATACGCGCAACGTTGCGATTGTCTTCACCCGCTTGGTTGGCGCAGCCCAAATCACATCATCGACTTACTCAAATCCACAGGCTAAGCATTAAAAAAACACTGTTCGCCGTCGAGCAGGATCGTCCCGATGGCGCGCAACGCCAATTGTGGAGGCGGTATCAGAACTGACTGGCACCCGAACGGCTGGTTTTTCTGGACGAGGCCTGGGCCAAACCAACATAACACGGCTGCGCAGGTGATCGTCTTGTGGCGAGAAGCTGTTGACAGCCCAACGGGGTTCGTATAATTTGCATAGCATATATATCTTTCGCACTGCAAATAATAAACGGATGTTGAGGAGCGTCGCAATGTTTATGATGAGAAAGAAGAGTCGCGATGCGTGAGGAAGGAGCTGCCTGTTCGCGCTTTAATGTTGGCGGTGTGCTACTCGGCCAGCCTTTCAAAATTCGGCGATTGGGCCATTTTGGTGTAGATGCTGACGACCCTGCCGCCTGCGTCGATTTCTATACCCGCCTGCTGGGCCTCAAGATTTCCGACCGCATCGACTTTGACAAGCGGCTTGCCCCCGAAGAGCAAGGCAAGCACGGGTCTGGTGTTGGCTACTTCATGCGCCACGGCACGGACCACCATTCGTTCGTGGTGTTCCCGCGGCGGGTGCGCCGCGTCATGCTGACGCACACGCCCGCTGAAATGACTGTTAACCAGATCACCTGGCAGGTCGGCAGTCTGCGTGAAGTGGTGGACGGCGGGGCCTGGTTGCAAGAGGCGGGGATCCGCATTGCGCGTGCGGGGCGCGACAACCCGGGCTCGAACTGGATTTCCTACCCGGTAGACGTGGAAGGCTACACCAACGAGATATATTACGGCATCGAGCAGATCGGCTGGGATGGCCTCAGCAAACCGAGCGGCATGCACCGGGAAGCCTACAGGGAGCTTCCGTCCCTGCCGCACCGTTCCGAATTCGCGGAGGTGCAGGAAGGCTTAGAGGCGAATGTGGATATTCTCGAGGGCACACGCTTTAAAGAGCCTTTGGAGGAGAAGTACGACGTAGGCGGCATCCTGCTCGCGCGGCCGTTCAAGGTGACGAAGATCGGCCCGATTCGTATTTTTGTAAACGATGTTGCGGCTGCGACCGCCTTCTATTGCAACATGATGGGATTGCGGGTTACCGAGGAGATCTCGTGGAAGGGGCACCGCTGTTCTTTTCTGCGCGCCAATACGGAACATCACTCGCTGGCCATCTACCCGCTGGCGCTGCGCGCGGAACTTGGTTTGAGCACGCATACTACGCTGTTTTCCTGCGGTTTTCGGGTTGCCGATTACGCGCAGTTGCGGGCCGCCCTGCCGTTTCTTGAAGAGCACGGTGTTACGGTGCGAAAATTGCCGCCAGAGTTGTTTCCCGGCATTGATTACAGCGCTTTCGCTATTGATCCCGACGGTCACGCGATCCAGCTCTATTTCCATATGGAGCAGATCGGCTCGAACGGCGGATCCCGGCGCGCTGACCAGCATCGCAAGATCGACAACGACGCCTGGCCGGAAGTCATGTCGGCTTGCCCCGATGCATTCGATGGGGAAATTTATCTCGGCCCCTGGAACTGAAGGCGCGCGGCAGCGACAGATGCGCCCTGTCTGCATGCCCAGTGGATGCCGAGCAAAAACGTGCCTGACCAGGCCATCGATCTAAAAATAGCGTGTCGGAACGGGGGATCGCATGAGGAACGAACATATGCGTATTTGTAACAGTCCGGGCATTATCCGAGAGGGGGCGCGGGCTTATCTGGGGCTTGACTCTGCATGATGGAAAATCTCGAGCGCAGAACGGAATTTCAGGCAGGCGGGGGAAGGGTGAAGCAGGCTCAGAGCGCGATCTTCGTCAAGGACGTGTCCCAAGCCTTCGGCCGCGAGAGTGATCCGCGCCGCGTCACGGCGTTGCAGCACACCACGCTCTCGATCGAACGTGGCGAACTCCTGTGCCTAATCGGCCCCTCCGGCTGCGGCAAGAGTTCGCTGCTGAACATCATAGGCGGTCTGGCGACGCAGACCTCGGGCGAAGTCACGGTCGAGGGCATGCGCGTACAGGGGCCGCTGCCAAAAAAGGTGGCGTTCGTGTTCCAGGAGAACGCGTTGTTCCCATGGCGCACCGCGATTGAAAACATCAAGCTGGGCCTCGCCTTTCAGGGCGTGCCCTCTTCCGAGCACGAAGCGCGGGCACGCGAGGCGCTACAGCAGGTCGGACTGCCTGAATTCGCCGACCACTACCCGCGCCAGCTGTCCGGCGGTATGAAGCAGCGCATCCAGCTCGCCCGTGCGCTCGCGCTGAAGACGGACATTCTGCTCATGGACGAGCCGTTTGCGGCGCTCGACGAGCAGACGCGCATGGTGTTGGGCGAGGACCTTTCGGTGTTGCTCGCCCGCACCGGCAAGACCATCATATTCGTCACCCACAGCCTAGTTGAGGCGGTCTTTCTGGCCGACCGGGTGGCGATCTTCAGCGCCAGACCGGGCTACATCAAGCGAGTAATCGAGGTGAACGAACCGCATCCGCGCAACCGCGCCTTCATGACCTCGTCCAAGCTGTCCGACCTCAGGAATGAACTCTATGAGGAGTTGCACGATGAGGTGGTGAAGACGATGAGCCAAACCGCCGGCCTCTTGGGGGCCGCCGCGGGCGGTAAGCCCTGAGATGTCGGAGGCCGCTGTCCGGCGCATCGCACCGGTGCTGTTTCTCGTGGCACTGGCATTAGCGTGGTGGTTCGTCACCACTACCGGGCGCGTCAGCCCGTTGCTGTTGCCGAACTTCATCAGCACGATGGGGGACTTTTGGCAAATCGTGTCCACCGGCGCGTTCTGGCCCGCCATGCGGGTCACACTCTACGAGGTGGTAATGGCCTTCGCGCTTGCCACTATCGTCGGCTGCACGGTCGGCTATTTTGTCAGCCGCTCGCGCTATACTGTAAAGGTATTCGATCCTTTGTTCACCAGCTTGTATTCAATTCCAACGGTGCTGCTGTTCCCGCTCTACGTCCTGTTCTTCGGGCTTGGGCCGGATTCGAAGATCGCGATTGGCTTCACTATCGCCTTCTTTCCAGTTGTGCTGAGCACCATCGCCGGTTTTGACAATGTTGAGGCCGCTTATGTAACCGCGGCGCGCTCAATGGGGGCAAAGCAGTTCCAAATGTTCTGGAACGTGATGCTGCCGGCGGCGCTGCCAGTCGTGCTGACCGGTCTGCGCGTCGGCCTTATCGTGTCGATGCTGTCGATCATCGGCACCGAGACGATCGCTTCCCTGTCCGGCCTGGGCCACAGTATCGTCTCTTACGGTGACGACATGGAAACGTCGAAGATGATCGCTTACATGCTGATCGTCATTATCCTCGCCGTCCTCCTTAACGTCATCATCAGCGTGGTCGAGCGACGCGCGCGGAGGACGTTCCAATGAGCCTCGTCTCAGCTCGCGCAGTGCCGGCCCAGCCCGGCCGTCGGTTGCCGCACCGGCTCGGCAGAACTCTGTTGCAGCCGGCCGTGGCGCGCACCGGCATCGTCCTGCTCCTGCTCGTTTTGTGGGAGTTATTTGCCCGTTGGGGCGGCGACTCCTTGTTCATCGCGCCTCCGTCCAGGACGTTGGTGGCGCTCTGGGGCCTGTTTGGTGACGCCGGCGTGATGACGGCGGTTGGGCAAGTGCTGTGGGAGCTTCTGGTGGCCTTCGTGCTTTCGATCAGCCTTGGGCTCGCCATCGGTCTTTGTATCGGCCTCAACCGCTTCTGCCGCAACGCAATCTATCCTATCGTTCTTATGCTCTATGCCTGCCCACTGGCGCCGCTTCTGCCCCTGTTCGTGCTCCTGTTCGGCATCGGTCCGGCCTCCAAGATCGCCTTTGGCTTCAGCCACGGCATCTTTCCGATCATCGTCACAGTGGCCTCGGGCGTGCAGAACATCGACCCGTCACTGACCAAAGCGGCGCGCTCAATGGGCGCCAACGGGCGGCAGCGGCTATGGAACATCGTGTTCCCCCTGATGATGCCCGCCTTCTTTACCGGCACCCGGCTCGCCATGACCGGTGTGCTCTTTGGCGTACTCCTGGCGGAGCTGTTCGTTTCCTCGGCCGGAGTCGGTTTCTATACCAGCCAGTTCACCAATAGCTTCCAGCCACAAAAGTTGTTCGCGCTGATTGTCATCCTGACCGCAATCGCGGTCACGCTGAACGGGATTTGCCGCCGCGCCGAGGCGTATTTTAGCCGCTGGCGCGCCTGACTTAGTCGTAGGCCTACAGTGATCTTTCAATTACCCACAAATTACATGCCGATTATTACGCCGAGCTTGATATCTGTCAGACGCAAAAGTCCGCCACATAACGGTGTTGCCAGGCGGAGAATCGCTCACGCGCGCAGCGCCAGTGGGTAGATGTCCAGCGAGTGATGTTCCGTATTGGCGCGCAGAAAAGAACAGCGGTGCCCCTTCCACGAGATCTCCTCGGTAACCCGCAATCCCATCATGTTGCAATAGAAGGCGGTCGCAGCCGCAACATCGTTTACAAAAATACGAATCGGGCCGATCTTCGTCACCTTGAACGGCCGCGCGAGCAGGATGCCGCCTACGTCGTACTTCTCCTCCAAAGGCTCTTTAAAGCGTGTGCCCTCGAGAATATCCACATTCGCCTCTAAGCCTTCCTGCACCTCCGCGAATTCGGAACGGTGCGGCAGGGACGGAAGCTCCCTGTAGGCTTCCCGGTGCATGCCGCTCGGTTTGCTGAGGCCATCCCAGCCGATCTGCTCGATGCCGTAATATATCTCGTTGGTGTAGCCTTCCACGTCTACCGGGTAGGAAATCCAGTTCGAGCCCGGGTTGTCGCGCCCCGTACGCGCAATGCGGATCCCCGCCTCTTGCAACCAGGCCCCGCCGTCCACCACTTCACGCAGACTGCCGACGCAGGCGGCAGGATCGTCAGCATCTACACCAAAACGGCCCAATCGCCGAATTTTGAAGGGCTGGCCGAGTAGCACACCGCCAACATTAAAGCGCGAACAGGCAGCTCTTTCCTCACGCATCGCGGCTTATCCTGTTCTTTAGAGTATGGCACATTTGCCAACCGACCAAACAGTTTTTTCGTGAAAAATGGCGGCCATCGTTTCTGTAGCCGCCACCTCATCGCAGCCAGCAAGCAACCTATGGCGGGAGATATGGGAAACTCCTAATGCCTATTGTAAGCGACCTCGTGATCGCCAACAACGGTGTTGGTTAGCACGCCAAGGTCGGTGATCTCCACTTCAACCTTGTCATCCGCCTTCATATGCACCACCCCTAGAACCTTGTGTCGCCCGACAGGCTGCAGCGTCTCGCCAGGGTGGGGCGGTAGCGCGCCCGGAGTTCCCATCGCAATGATATCGCCCGGCCTAAGCGCATACCCATCCGAGAGAAAGTGGATAACCTGTCCGATGGAGAACAGCATATCGCTGAGCGGCGCATTTTGGCGCTCAATGCCATTAAGCCGCGTGATGACGCGCCGATCCCCGACATCACCAAACTCGTCGGCGGTCATCAGCCAGGGGCCTGCGCTGCCAGAGCGTTCAAAATTCTTGCCTAAACCGAAGTTTCGATTTTGCGACTGATACTCACGTACTGAGCCTTCGTTAAAGCAGGTAAACCCGGCGATGTGGTCCAAAGCTTGCTCGATCGGAATATGCCGGCCGCCACGGCCAATAACCACCGCAAGCTCACCTTCATAATCGAATTGGCGGGCAATTTCTGGAGGTGGGCAAAGCAAAGGTTGATTGTGGCCCGTCAGCGATGCCGCTGTCCGGAGAAAGACGTGGGGAAACTCTTTCGAGGTGACGAGCCCGGTCTCGTCGATATGACTCTTGAAATTGAGCGCCAACGCCCAAATGGCATGGGGGTCCGGAATGACCGGCAGCAATTTCGTGGCCGCCAATTTGCGCGAGCCGGGTTTGCCGTGCACCGCCTTGCGCAAGCGCGCGAGGCCACCGGACAATTCCAGAAGTGTGCGGAGATTGCCGGATAATTCCGGCGCCACATCGGCGACGGGAATAAAGCTACTGGCGTCGGTCATGACACCGATGTGGTGCGACCCATGCTCTTGATAGGAGATAATCCGCATTTCTTGTATCACCTCAAGGTTGATGTACGGCTCGCCCGCACCGGCTCTATGAAGTTGTTTCGTAGGGAGATGCCGGTCGGCGGCTCATTAAGATATGTAGCCACATTCTCGCCAGAACCGCTCTGCGCCTGGATGTAAAGGAAGGTAGAGCGGCCCCTCCTTGCTATCCTTGCAAAGCTTATCAAACGGCATCGGCCCCTCACCGCCCCAAGGCAGCCGCGCCTTCCGCGCTTCAAGGGCTGCACAAAAGTTGTAAATCATCTGTTCCGGCGCCGTGGCAAGGCAGAAGACCGGCCACCCGCTGAAATCCAGGGTCCACACCGTCTCACCTAGACCCGGATATTCCTCTTCCGTGATCGCGACCCGCTTCAGCCCGTCGGACTCCAGCGCTTTGAGTTCCGGCTCATCAACGGCCAGGAAGCGCATTCCCATCTTAATCGCCCTCGGCGCCCAAAGCGGAAGCGCCTCGTCCCAAACCGCGTCGATCTCGCCGCGTTCAACGGCCCCAAGCCTCTCATCAACGTACGGCAGTCCGTTATTATATAGCACCCTGCCGCCCCAACTCTCAATTTCCTCAAGCGACATGCCATAGGCGCCGAGAACCTGATTGCACACCAGGTGGACAGAATGGTTTGGCTGCCCGCGTAACGAGATGCGAAGCGGAAATCGCGCCCGCTTTAGATCTCCCAGCGTCTTCATATGAGTCTTGGCGTATGTTGCCGCACTCAACCCGAAGCCCAATTGATCGAACTGCGGGAGCACCATTATCGATCGGAGCGGCAGCGGCTGCTTGTACGGGCCACGCCCCCGCAACGCCATGCCGAGCACTCCGCCGGGATTGCAGATTGCGATGTCGGCTTCACCGCTCATCACCGCATCCACCGAGTCCGGCGCATCGCTTGCAAAAAGCCGGGTTCGCCATTCAACATCGCCTTGCGGTTTCATCAAGATCATGACCTGTTTGTCCGGCCACTCGGCTGCGGCGACGAGCTCCGACGCCGCCTCAATCATGAGGCGCGAGCGAATGATGAACGGCGTACGGATGGGGTTTTGAATTGTGAGCATCAAGTTTCCTGTCTAAACAAAACTCGGGTGGCGAAACCGGGTGCGGCCGGCGCGCTTATTGCGGCTTTGAACCGGGCGAAAAGGCTTCAGTGTAGAGCTTCGACATGTCAGGAGGTGTATCCAGTTCCTTGAGGTCAATGAAGGAGCTCTGCATTTTGGCAAGAGATATAGAACTGAACTTGCAGTCATCGCTATACATGCCGATGACAATGTCGTAGTCCGCCGACATCACGGGTTGAGGATAGCCATTAATACTGCTCTCAATTTTTATGATCTCGGCTTTATGCGTGCGCATATACGCGATGGTGTCCAACCAGCTGGCGAGAAAGGCGCGGATAGCGCTGCCATTGCTCTTAATCAGGCCGTCCGACGCATAGATTGTCCCCGAGGCGACATTGGGAACATAGTCAGATACCGGAACAAGCACCCGCCCGGCTTGGTGCTGAGCCATGTTTAGGAAGGATGCCGTGCCGCCGATCATCGCGTCAATGAGGTGCTGACGGAACGCTGCGGTGACGCTTGCAACGCTGATGCCGATAGGAACTTCGGTGATCGATCCGGGGGCCCAACCTTGGCTGCTCGCCAGCTCCTGAGCGAGCCAGTCGGAGAGAGAGCCATTGGTGGAAATCCCGATGATTTTGCCCTTTAACTGCTTTATCGACTTGATGGGCGAATTCCATGGCACGCCGATGCTGAAGGTCGATAACTCATTCCCGGTTTGGCACACCGCTAGCATAGGCGCCCCCCTGGCGATAAGAGCCATAGAAGTTTGATCGCCCACGCCGATATCGATGCTGCCGGCTGCCAAAGCCTGAACCATTTTGGCGCCGCCGTTGAAGTTTACGATTTTTAGGTTCAGACCGTGCTTTTTGAAAAATCCGAGTTGATCGCCGACGTTGACGGGTATGATCGTGTCGACATCGGCGGACGCCTTTCCCACAACGAGGGTTTGCTCAGCAGCGAATGCCCGAACCGGGGCCATTGTCGATAACTGCACAAGCGTTAAGGCGATGATCGTTATGCGCAAAACCTTGGACACATTCATTCCCACCTCCATAGCAACCCGTATAGCGACCGTTCAACACTGGCATAGCCGCCTTGATTCTTGCCCTAGCCAACCGGCCTGCGTTCTACAGTCGACCAGTCATGCGACCGCTTCGATTTCTGGTACCACCGGTTCCTTGTCCCAATCCGTTACCGGGTCAAACCCAAGTATCCAATCTCTGCTGCCATGCACGCTTCGCTTTCCGCCGGTGATCAGCGTTTTCCTCGCGGCCGTGTCCTTCATGTGCTTGAAGCGGGCGTTTGCGATTGAAAGACGCTGAACCGCATGCACGCGCGGAATGCGAATACGGCGAAAGTTCCGAAAGGCTTCGACCGGTCTACCACGTTCCGCGTCCAGCCAACGCGCCAGGATGTACGCATCCTCAAATGCCTGGCACGCGCCCTGCCCAGCGTTCGGCAGCATGGCATGCGCCGCGTCACCGATGAGCTGAATGCGGCCTCGGCCCCAGTTTTCCGTAAGCGGCCGCGTGAACAGACCCCACTTTAAACATTCGGTAACGAGGCCGAGCAGCGTCGCCAGCCGAGGCTCGGGATCGGGAAAGCTCGCGCGCATCTCATCAGGATCACCATGCGCCGACCAGCTTTCCGCAACCCATTCGTCGCTATCCTGCTGCGTGACGATGTTCACGAGTTGCCCGCCGCGAATGTAGTAGGCGATGAAATGGCGGCCGCGGCCGATCCACTGCACGCGTCCGCTGGGTTCCAGGCAGTCCGCTGGCACATCGCCACCCTTCAACAATGCCCGCCATACCATCTGCCCGGTATAGGTCGGATTGTCGCTGCCATAGAGCGCCTGCCGGACGACCGAACGCACGCCGTCGGCCCCGATGACGATGTCAGCCTCGATAGTCACCCCATTCGCGAAAGAGAGGCTGACACTGTTGTCGCGCTCCTCCACCCCCGTGAGCCGGTGGCCAAGATGGATTGAGCCGGGCTCAATCCCGCTCGCCAGCGCGTCTAACAAGTCAGCGCGGTGAAACGTATAGTACGGGGCACCATAGCGAGCTTCCGCGGCGGCCACGTCGTAAAACTCGACGAAATCGCCGGTTTGCATGTCCCGGGTGTAAATGCCCCTGGAGTGGTCGCCGATCGCGGCGATCTTCTCACCAAGGCCGATTGCCTGAAGCGCCTTGGTAGCCTGGGAACTTGTACCAACCGCGGCGCCGACCTCACCTAATGCTGGAGCAGCTTCAAAAATCTCAGCTTGCGCCCCGACCCTGGAAAGCGCCAGCGCGGTTGCCAGCCCTGCAAGTCCGCCCCCCACGATGGCTATCCGGCACTTGGTTGTCATTAACGTGCTCCTTCTGCTCTTAGTCCGCGGGATAAGTGTCGTTCGGCAGCGGCGGCAGCCCGAGTTCTTCACGGCCCGCGACTTGAAAGGTCGGAGCTTTCCAGGCGGCATGATGGCCTATGGCATGGAGATCACGCCAATGTCTCTGCAACGGTTGAGAGGCCCTCAGGCCGTGCGCCCCGCTTATATCAAAAAGCCGGTCGACAGCGCGCCGCAACAGCTTATGGATCAGTAGATAGTCGCGCCTGTGCCTCACAGCCTCAGCGCGGCTGACCGTTCGGTCCGCGAAGATAGTGGCGTTCAACTTGTCAGCGATGAGGTAGGCGAGATCAATCTCGGCCTTGGACTCGCCGATCGCCGCCTGGACCTCAGGCCGGGCCGAGGTCTCGCCGCCGCGGCGCACACCCTGGCCCGCCGTGTACTCGACGAAGGATTCGAAGGCACCACGCGCGATCCCGTGCGTCGGAGTCATGACAGGAAAACCCGCGTTCAGGATGAGCGGCGTGCGGTAAAGGATACCTTCATGGAAACTTTGTCCCGGGGCACGACCTGCTAATGCATCGTCCTGACTATAGACGAAGGAATCGCTAACGAAGGTCGGCTCGACGAGGACGTCGTTGCTGCCCGTTCCCTTGAGACCCATGGAATCCCAGACGCGGTCGACCTTGAATTGATCTGGGCGCAAAAGGAAGTTCAACTGGCCCTTCTCACCAGAAAGAACGCCACCCACGATCGCCCAGTCACAATAGTCGCTGCCGGAAGCAAAGGTCCAGCGGCCACTCAACTCATACCCGCCTTTGACCTGCTTTACGTTGCCACCCGGATTAAAGAACGAGGTAAGGACAGTTGGATCGGCCTGGCGCTCATAAACAAAGCGCTGCGCTTCCTCGCTAAAAAGGCTGAGGAAATACTGATGCGTGAGTAAAAACGTCATCACCCAGCCGGTTGACCCGCAGAAACGGGCCACCTCGCTGACGCAATCGATCTCGGTCATCCAATCGGCTTCGTATCCACCGAACTTTTTTGGCCGCAGCAATGGCATGATGCCTGAAGCGAGAATCGCCTGGATATTCTCTTCCGGCAGCCGCTTCAAATCTTCTGCTGCGGCGGCATTGCGTTTGGCAACCGGTGCGATCGTCCGGGCCCGTTCAAGGGCCTCTTCGTAGGCAATCGTCATGCCCTGATAGTTCCCGGAGATTCGCGGGCCGGTCACAAACCTTTTCGGGCCGTTCATAAGCATTGTCGCGCTCCTCAATTTACTCTTTTATTTGCACTGCGAAATACGTATATGCTGTGCAAATGATAGAGGCACACTATTAGGCTGTCAACAGCCATTCTGACCTGCCCTTTTTCATCCAGCGATAAATCGATTCCTTGATTGATCTGAGCCGCCATCCATTGTGGAGCAAAGAAAGTTAGAGTTTCCGGCCTTCTTCCGACGGCGAACCTGGAGGGCCGTTGACGTTTATCGTCAGAGCATTCAGAATATATGTTGCATAAAATCGCCGCTCGATCAGCTTGAAATTCTGCTTGTGCCTGTTAGCCGGGCACAAGTTTTGCAAAAACGGCGCTTACGCTTTAATCGCAAGAAAGTTGGCTGCGCCAACAGGGAAAAACTATGGAAATTTCTTATCAATCCGATATGGAACCGGCGACGGAGCATAATTCAAAAGACCGCCAGTTCGTCACCGCGTTAGGCCGTGGACTGCTCGTTTTAACATGTTTCGCGCGGGCGCGCACCGAGCTTGGTACCAGCGAAATTGCCCGGCTGACCGGCCTGCCTCAGCCAACCGTCTGGCGCCTGTGCTATACCATGCTGAAGCTAGGCTATCTGGTACAGGCGCGCGGCAGCGATAAGCTGCGTCTCGGCATCCCGGTGCTGGGCCTTGGGTACGCGGTACTAGCCGACCAGAACATCGCAAAGCTTGCCTACCCCTATATGCAAGACCTGTCGGACAGATGCGAGGGCGCGGTGGCGCTTGGGATGCGCGACAAGCACGACATTATGTATTTACAGCGCTGCGTCGGGCCGAAGGTCATGTTCGTGGAGCAGCCCCGGGTGCCGATCGCCAAATCGGTCACGGGCTGGGCCTATCTCGCCGGGCTCACGCCGGACGCACGCGCGGGGATATATGCCGAGTTTAAGTTGGAATATGGCAAGGCATGGCCTGAAATGCGGCATCTGATCGAAAAAGCGCTCGAAGATTACCAGAGCACGGGCTATGTGCTGGGTGAGGGCATCGTGCACCGCGAAGTCAACACCATCGCCGTGCCGATTGCCTCGACCGACGCGGCGCAAGTGCTGGTGCTGACATGTGGCGGCATCGCCTCGGTATTTACCAAGGCGGTGTTGCGGCCCATCGGCAAATCGTTGATCGAGATCACCGAAATGCTCAAAATGGTGCTGGCCCAGGAGCAGCACGCTAAATAGGCGGTCAGGCACACTTTCAATTACCCCCAATCTGCATGCCAACGCATCGCATACCATTGGAGTTTCTCAATAGCATCCTTGCGGGATTGCACGGGCAAATCGGGAACATCACCTTCCAATGGGTTTTCTTCCGGTGTTTCGAACTCCCGCGTTCCTCAACATGGATCACCGTTAACGATAATGCCGGCTATCGCTTTTGCTTACCGATTGGGGGCAGGACCCGAATTTGCGATACTTGATCTCCAAGACGGCTTCGTCCGAATCGCCCTTACTGTTACGGACCTCGATGCGATGCAGCCCTTTCACGCCATTTCAGCCATCTCATCAGCGACTAAGTGATCTCCTTCCCCAGCCAGGCGGTCGACATAAGTTCTGATCAGAAAATGCGTGCCGATTCCATGCGCAGCGCAAAAGAGTTTGTAGATATCGCTCTCGCGATCGCAATATGGACGCAGCGTCCCGGATCAACAAAAAACGCCGTGGATTGCTTCAAATTTTCCAGCCGTCGGATGCTCTCTTTCTCCTCAATGGATACACGCGTCGGGTTGCTTTTCTTCTCGAGTGCCGCCGTTCCCTTGAATTTCTTTCGGGTTCAGAATTTGGCGGCAGCAAGACCAAGAGGCAGCCCCCTCACTCGTTATCGCAAGGCTCGAATGCATCAAGATGCCGCAAACTGTGTGCGACCGCAGGCGCCCGGCCTTATCCAGGCCGTTCTTTACACTTTTCGTGATGCCGATGGCCTCCGACGACTCTCATTGATAAACAAATTCCGTCGTATCATGGAGCATGAAAACCAGACCGTCGGTGGCCGGCCCCCACGCGCTCGCAGGTCGATTGAAAATGTCCGGCCAGAATATCGGCCTCGGTGACCCGATCATTGGAGAAAAAGCGATAGGCCGCCTTCGTGTTGGCCCAATCCTGGCAGACCAGCGGAATGCTTTGCCCCACAAAACCTCCCATCCGCGCGATCAGCTTGCGGAACCGCCCTTTCAGACGCTCGTCAGCAAAATGAAATCCGGAAATCTCCTGGTCAAACCAACCAACCGCATCCTCATCCATCGCACCGCTCCCGATTCGGTGCCGGACAAAGAATCACACACGATTCGCGCCGGGCAATAGCCCCAGTTCAATCAGACAGAATTTGTACCCCGGCGATCGCGCGCTGCTCCACCACGTTTAATCCATAGCCGTCCAGCCCGACGATGTTGCGCGTGATGTTGGTGAGCAGGATCATGTTCTTCACGCCAAGATCGGTGAGAATCTGCGCGCCGATGCCGTAATCGCGCAGGGCCTGCTTGGCCTGCTTGCCCGACACCAAGCGGCGGATACGCTCGGAAATCGCGGTCGAGCGGGTTTCGCGGATCAGCACCACCACGCCGCGCCCGGCTTTTGCCACCTCGCTGAGCGCGCCCTGCAGCCGTGCCAGATGCTGTCCGCCTATCAGGTAGTCCACCGTATCAATGGCGTGCATGCGTACCAGCACCGGCTCCGTCCCCGAGACATCGCCCTTCACCAACGCCAGATGCTCGACCCGGTCGACCTGGCTCTCATAGACGATCATCCGCCAAGTTTCGCCGCCCGGCCCCGGTACGATCCCCTGCTCTACCCGCTTGACCAGCCGCTCGGTCCGCCGCCGGTGCGCGATAAGATCGGCGATGGTACCGAGCTTCAGATTATGCCGCTGTGCATAGGCTACCAGATCCGGCAGCCGCGCCATGCTGCCGTCGTCATTCATGATCTCGCAGATCACCCCGGCCGGAATCAACCCAGCCAGACGCGCGATATCGACTGCCGCCTCGGTATGTCCGGCCCGCACCAGCGTGCCGCCCTCCCGCGCCATCAGCGGAAACACATGGCCGGGGCTGACGATATCCTCCCGGCCCAGCTCCGGATTGATGGCCACCGCAATGGTCCGCACCCGGTCAGCCGCGGAAATTCCCGTGGTGACTCCCTCTTTCGCCTCGATCGAAACAGTGAAGGCTGTCTCGTGTCGGCTGCCGTTGGCCTGACTCATCAGCGGCAGGCTGAGCCGCTCGCAGCGGCTTTTCGTCATGGCGAGGCAAATCAACCCGCGCGCATGCTTGGCCATGAAATTGATCACATCCGGTGTCACGTACTGCGCCGGGATCACCAGGTCGCCCTCGTTCTCGCGGTCATCGTCATCGACCAGGATAAAAGGCCGCCCAGCCCGCGCTTCCTCGATGATCTCGGCCGCTGAAGAGATGTAATCATGCAGCCCCGCCGTCTTCAGTGTCGTCTTCGACCCGTCCATAAAGCTTATCCCTTCAAAGCGCCGGCAGAGACGCCGACCATACAGCGCGACAATCATGATAAGAGGTGAGCATCAATCACTGCCTACATCTGTCCCGCCGCTTTCAGGTTCAGGCTTAAATTAATCGAAGCCGAATATACGGCGTGTCATCTAATCCATGTTTCAGATGCACTGGCAGAAGTGTCAGATCACACTCCTCACCACTTTGCACGGGCGCGGCACCTCGATCATCTCGCCCTTCTGTCGTAGCCTTTTCACAACCGTTTGCAGTAACTCCGGAACATCTGGCTCGAACGCCACGGCCAGACGCTCTCGGCTCGCCGCGACATTGCCGCATAGTGGCACGCCTCCGGAATGGCGTTTGAACTCGACGCCTTCCCGGCCGGTCACCGCGACAAATTCCGTTATGCTCGCACGATTTCAAGCTCGTCCGGGCCGATCGCATCTAGAAACCTGGCAGGCCAAATCGGTGCAGAGATCGAGCAAATCGCTCATTCGCCTTCCCGGAACCAATCGAGCATCCGCATCAGCGGCTCGTCTGAAACGCGCAACAGCACGGCATCGCTTTCAGCCATATGAAAATGCTCATACCAGCTTGGTACGGCGATGATGTCGCCTCTGGCCCAGTGGAAAACCCGCCCTTCGACCGTTGAAACCCCGCTGCCTTCGACCACGGTGAAAATCTGGTTGGTGGTTTTTCGGATACAGCGCCACTCAGTTTTTGTCGAAAGGCGTATGACCACCCGGTCGAAAGTAGTCAGCGTCGGCGGCCCTAGCTTCAGCGCCCGCACGCCCGGCACGAACTCATCTACCTGCGCCAAGCGCGGCATATAATCCGCTGCGGGGAAGCGCATTGGCGACGTCTCGCTTATCTCCGTGGCGCTTTGTAACGTTTCTGGATGAGACTCGAAAAACATTGGACCGAGATACTGCACCAGCGGCACATCGAGAAAATCAATCCAATATCCCTCATGTTCGCTTTCATTCAAATGGCCATGGTAGCAGCCGTTTGGCGTCAGCAAAATATCTCCGGGCATCATGCGGATTTTCTGGCCATCGACCACCGTAAATAAGTTTGGCGACCCTTCCAGCACTACGCGCATTGCGTTGGGTGTATGCCGGTGGCTGCGAGCGGATTCGTCTCCCTTCACCATCTGGTAGGCGCCCACCAGGGTTCGCACAGTCGCGTAATCGTTCCCCGGGATCGGATTGGCCATGATAAGATTTCGGCGTTCCGCCAATTCTGTATCGACCAGCTTGCCTGCGGTATGCAACGCAGCATGGGCGTCCCGGTACCGCCAATGCGCGGGTACGAAGGCTTGTTTTGGCTGCGGATACAGCGATGGCGTTGGTTTCGCCCAGCCATTTTTCATTTTTACCTGGTCCAGCATCTCGTAAAGTTCGGACAGATTTTTTGCCGCGCCGAAATCGACTTCGGCCTCTCTATTTTCTAACATCAAAGCTCCTGGGCGCTGAAAAATGGTTGCGTCTCTTGCGGCATTTCTATTCCGTTCATGACCAATTATGACCGCTTGCCACCTGATTGGCCGGACAACCAATTTGCACAGCAAAAGTATAATTTGACTAGCAAATTATACTCTGTTAGATTTCGCTGTCAATAATTTTTACGCCGAAGAACTGATCGGGTAGATTAACATTGGGGAAATGTCATGAGTCACGAATTGCTTGCCGAGCAGCGCGGTCGTATTTTGCATGTCACCATCAACCGTCCCGAACACGGCAACGGAATGTGGGATCAAATGTCGGTGGAGCTTACCGATCTCCTCGACCATGCCCATGAAACCGCCGAAGCCGTTGTGCTGCGTGGCGCGGGGAAAGATTTCTGTATCGGGCGGGCGCGCCATCCCGATGCGCCGGTTCCGGCAACCGAAGCCTATACGCGGCGCACGGAATACGATCCGGTGTTTAACTGCTACGCGGCGATCCGGCGCGCGCAAATTCCAGTAATCGGCGTTATTCAAGGCCGGGCCATGGGATTTGGTGTATCGCTCGCAGCATTGTGCGATGTTTCCATCGCAAGTGATGATGCAAGCTTCAACATTCCTGAAATGGAGCATAACATTATGCCGACCATGGTGATGTCGGCGCTTTTCGACCGCGTTAATCGCAACGCCATACTTTGGATGGCTTATTCAACGGATTTTATTAACGCGGAACGCGCACTCACCTTCGGCTTGATCAGCACCGTCGTCCCGGCTTTGAAATTGGAACATGAAGTTGCTCGTTTCTGTGATAATCTGCTTAAAGCGCCACGTCCTGCGCTCCGGGGACTAAAAGAGTATCTTCGTGTAGCTCCAACTATGGATGCACAAGGAGCTCTCGATTACGCGCGAAGTCTCCACGCAATCGTGAACACAGCAAATGCTATGAAAAAAAGACTTTAGAGTTTTTCTTCTGACCCGAATCGATTTTAGCAGAATGCTGCAAAACGCTTGCGTTTAGTTGGCTGGACTGATCCTATTCTTCCGGAAGGTGGAAGCGATACGCGGTCGATCTGGGTTCACCCATAATCCATGAACGGCACAGTCTATAAACCGGCACGCGGCGAATGAGCGCCATCGACTACCACTGTCTTCAGCTTCTTCGCCGCCGCATACAGCCTCGTCAGACTGCCAAAACTCCTCACCAAAAAGCCCACATGAGGTACATGGGGAAGCCAGAGCATGCCTCATGCAGGCGGCGCCTCAAAAACCAAAGACACTCAGTCAGAAAATAGCATCTACCCAAAAGCGTTTTGCAGCAGCCTGTTAAACCCGCTCCATAAAATGCCGGGACTAAACATCTAGCTTGCGTATCGCGGCAATAGCTTTAACGTGTTCTGGCGATCTATGTCCTGCAGTTCAGCCGCGCTGAAAACACCCGATGCCGCGAGCCCCTTGGCAGTCTCGGACATTCCTCGATATGGATAGTCGGTCCCGAACAAAATGTTCGAGACGGGAACTACCTGACGAAGTGCGCTCATCGTGACTTTGTTATACGATTGTGCGGTGTCGTAATAAAACCCTTTGACCTCCGCGCCGAAGTTGTAAGGTAGGTTTTGAGTGCGGGGACGGACGAACCGACCAATAAGGTAAGGCATGGTTCCGCCCGCATGAGAAAAAATTATGCGAACGTTGGGGTAGCGCTGCGCAGCGCCACCATACACCATCCGGACAATCGCACGCGTCGTGTCGGTCCCAAACTCGATCGTTGCTGCCGGCACGCCGGGCAGCAGATTTTTGCAGCAATTCGCTACGGTGGGGTGGCAGAAAACGACGGCGTGGCGTCGATTTAACTCCTCAAACACCGGATTGAAATAGGGGTCTCCAAGCCAAATATCCCCATAACTCGTCCACATCTGGATGCCATCAGCCTTCAATTCGTCCAACGCATAGGCAATCTCGTGCAGGCTGCCTTCGATATCCGGTAGAGGCAAAGTGGCAAAGCTGCCGAAACGGCCAGGATAGTCCGAGGACAACTTTGCTGCATACTCATTGGAATTACGAGCGAGACTGCGTGCTTGGGAGGGGTCACCAAACCAGACACCCGGATCCACAATGGAGTTTATCGCGGTTCCGACACCAGCCTGATCCATCTGTTCGATCGTTTTGGCGGCAGACCACCCGACCAACACAGACGGTGTAATCCTCTTCTGGTCAGTCCAGCGCGTATAGGCCGGTGGCGCAAAATGATGGTGAACGTCGATCCGCCCCGTCGTGACCACATCGGTCGGATCAGCCGCCAAGGCGCGTCGGGAGCCGAGTGTGCTCGTTCCGACCGCCATCGTCAGGCCGGCGAGAAATCCGCGGCGCGGCAAACAACAGAAACAGTCGCGTACTCCTGCGACGGTGACTTCCTGTGCAGCTGGTATTTTAGACGCCTTTAAAGACTTGTTCATCATTGCCTCTTTCAGTTCTGTTTCACCATTTTTGCGTCCTTTAATTCACACCAGTATTTTTGGAGCGCCACGAGCGACTTTAAGGTGGAGAAGCGGACTTTCTGATATCACCGATTCCTTGAGAGATACAAGCGTCTTCACGTGGCGGCAAGACAAGGTTGGTTGGTTTATATTTTTGTATCGCAACACTTTATGCCGGACGCTGGATCGTTCGCGGTTAGATATAAAAAACATAAATTGAGCCTTCAACGATATCATCTCATTTTAAGGATGACAACGAAATCATTCGTTGGGTCGGTCGTTTTCCGTAATTCCTCAACCTGCGCTGCACGTACCGGCAAGGCTCGATTGCCCCAACCCATCCGCATGAAACTCAAAATATCCGCAATTTGCTGATCGGTGAATTCAATCCGGAATTGCGGCATACGATAGGCATCCGGCGTGCCTTCGGCAAGCAGCGGCGCCGATCCGTTCAGCACGATATTGATGAGCGAAGACGGATCATTGCCAAGAACCGTCGGATTGCCGGCCAGCGGCGGTATATAAGGCGTAAAACCTTTTCCGTCGCTTCCGTGGCATACACCGCAGGCTGTCACGTATAAGATAGCACCTGCCTCATCTGCATGTCCGCTCCGCAGTGCTTTTGCGGTCTTGTTGTTATAAACGTAAGCCGGCTCCGCGGCGTTCGGCGGCAGCGATTTCAGGTAAATCCCGATGGCGTCCAGGTCATCTTCGGATAGATAGGACGTGCTGTTATTGATGACATCGGTCATAGACCCGAACGCCGAACCTTCATGATTATAGCCATATTTCAGAAATTCAACGATATCGGCCCGCGACCAGGCGCCGATGCCGGTCTGAAGATTGCCGCGTAGATTTGCCGCAACCCATCCATCAAGTCCGGCACCGGAAAGATAGCGGGCACTACGATCGGTAAGCGCTTTTTCTTGCCAGGCCAAACCTCTTGGCGTGTGGCAGGCACCGCAATGCCCCAAGCCCTGCACCAAATAGGCGCCACGGTTCCAGTCGGCGTCGCGGTCAGTTCTCTGGACATAACTGCCGTTCTCGGTGAACAGGAAGCTCCAGATTGCAAGTGGCCAACGAAAACTTAGAAGTTCCGGAATCTTGTCAGGCTGGTTTATTTGATGAACCGCCGGAACTTTGGTCATGAAAAATTCGTAGAGCGCACGCACGTCGTGATCCGTAAGCTTCGCATAAGAAGGATAGGGCATGGCCGGGTAGAGTCGCCGGCTACCTTTCGCGATGCCCTGCCGAACAGCCCGATCGAATTCTGCGAGGCTATAATTGCCAATGCCTGTTTCACGATCCGGTGTGATATTCGTCGTGTAGATCGCGCCGAGGGGGGTACCCATTTTGAGACCGCCTGCAAAAGCTTTACCGCCCGGCGCAGAATGGCAAGAAACGCAGTCTCCGGCACGCGCCAAATATTCGCCCTGAGCGGCAAGACTAGCAGTCCCACCGGCCGAAATGGCCGACTCACGGATTATCGGTGCGCCGGAAAGTAGAAAGATGCGTATGCCGAGCGCGGCGGCGAGTAGAAAGACAACCGTGCAAAGAATGCTTCTCCATACGACCGCTTTATTTTTTTTTCCGATCAAAGTGTAGCACTTTCAGCCACGACTGCTCCCAGATTGTGATCCATGATGGGCAGGCTACGAAGGCGTTTACCTGTAATTGAAAATATCGCGTTGCATATGGCTGGCGCGATCGGCGGGACGCCAGCCTCGGCGATTCCCCCCCATTTCTTGCCGCGATTCGGAATAAGATGAACGTCGATCTTTGGCGCCTGGGCAAAGCGTACCATCTGATAAGAGTCGAAATTGCCCTGAACCGGCGCGCCATTCGCAATCGAGACTTTACCGTAAAGCGCCGCTGTGAGGCCAAAAATGGTCGCCCCCTCCATTTGCTCCGCCACGGTGAGCGGGTTGACCATATGGCCTGAATCTACAGCGAGTGTGACCCGGTTTACTTTAAGTTCGCCGTTTGAATTGACCGTGATCTCTGCCACAGCCCCCACAATGGTGCCGTCGCATTGGTGGATCGCGATACCGCGGCCGCTGCCTTGCGGCAAAGGCTTACCCCAATTGCCTTTTTCCGCGGCTTCATCGAGAACCGTAAGCCATTGCGGTTGATCCTTGAGCAAATGTCGCCGCAACCGGTACGGGTCGTGATTACGGGCCGCAGCAATTTCATCGACAAAACTTTCGATAAAAAAAGCATTCTGCGATGCGCCGACGGAACGCCAGAAGCAAACCGGGATATGCGTGTTTTGCAGGCTGCATTCGACACGGGTATTGGCAATGCCGTAAGGATTATTGCTGAGCCCCTGGACGGCCATTTCCTCGACACCGTTCTCCACTTTGTTGATACCAAGCGAACGCATGATCGAACCAACCGCGGTGTGAATTTTCAAGGCAGTCGGTATACCGTCAGCATCGAGGCCAGCCTGCAAGCGGGCGGCAGCCTGCGGCCGGTAGCGGTCGTGCCGCATATCCTCCTCGCGCGTCCAGATCAGTTTGATCGGCAGGTTAACGGTTTTGGCCACATGAATGGCCTGGATCATCTCGTCATTTATAGCTTTACGTCCGAACCCGCCGCCAACGAAGGTGTTGTGTATATAAATCTGCTCGGGCTTCAACCCGGAAGCCGCCGCGGCGAATTTGAGGCTCCGATCAGCCGCCTGTGTGCCAACCCAAACGTCGAGACGATCCGGCTGTAGATGAACCGTCGCGTTCATCGGTTCCATCGGCGCGTGCGCGAGATACGGCGTTTCATATAGCGTTTCTATTGTCTTTGCCGCCTGGGTTAATGCCAGATCAGCATTGCCATCATTGCGCGCCACTGCGCCCGGTCTGTCCAACGCTTGCCGGTATGCCTGCGCGAACAAGGCGCTATCCGTATCGCCGGCCGGGCCAAAATCCCATTCCGGATGCAGCTTTGCCAGGGCCCGCTTGGCGCGCCAGAAGCTCTGGGTGGAAACTACCGCCACCGCGTTGGGTAACTTTACCACCTTGATAATGCCAGGCACATCGGCCAGCGGCGTCTCATCGACGCTTGCGAGCTTGCCGCCGGACACCGGACAGGCCGAGATCGCGGCATAGACCATATCCGGAATGGAAATGTCGATCGCGAATTTCGCGGAACCGTCAATTTTATGAATGACATCGATACGCGGCATCGGCTTGCCGATTAGCGTGTACTGCCTGGGCGTCTTGATTTCCGGCTCGGTCAGGAGCGTGATCTTCGCGGCATCCGAGGCAACCTCACCGAACCGTAGTGAACGGCCAGACGCGGTGTGGGTAATTACACTGCTTGCTGCCGTGCAGCTGTCGGGCGATACGTTCCATTTTGCCGCGGCAGCCTTCACCAGCCGTGCGCGTGCGCTTGCCCCAACCTGCTGCAGGTTAACGCGGGAACCAGTCACGGAGTGGCTGCCGACCGAAGACATGTCTCCGTAGACGTATTTTTCACGAAAATTTCGATTGGCCGAGGCATATTGGATTCTGACTTTGGACCAATCGCATTGCAGTTCCTCTGCGACGATCATCGGCAAAGCGGTCATGCTCCCCTGCCCCATCTCCGATCGCGCATAACGGATCAGCACGGAGTCATCGGGCTCGATGGCGATCCAGGCATCGATGTCGTCGGGGTTTATCTCATTTTCGTCCCAAGGCGAGGCCCCAACGGCAGCCGCATGTGCTGCAAGCGGCGGCGTTGGACCGAGGCCAATCGCAAAGCCGCCAGCAGCAGTTAAACCGGCGAAAATAAAGTAACGTCGCGTCAGAGGAAGGCTACGGCTCGCTGCCAGGTCAAGGCTTTTATCCATGGTAAAATTCCGCCTATGTCTTCGTCTGCGCCGCGCGATGAATCGCCCGGCGCAGACGTTCATACGTCCCACAGCGGCAGATATTTGTAATGTTGGCGTCGATATCCGAATCCGTTGGTTGCGGGAAGTTTTTAAGAAACGCCACCGCCGCCATGATCTGGCCGGATTGGCAATATCCGCATTGAGGAACATCCTCGGCAAGCCAAGCCTGTTGGACCGGATGCTTGCCGTCTGCCGACAGACCCTCAATCGTCACAACCGTCGCGCCGTCGATCGCGCCAATAGGTACCGAACAAGAACGCGTTGCCTGCCCGTTGAGATGCAACGTACAAGCCCCGCACTCTGCTATGCCGCATCCGAACTTCGTACCCGTCAGCCCGATCACATCGCGCAATACCCATAGCAATGGTGTGTCTGCCTCAATGTCGATCTGGTGTTGAATTCCATTGACGTCGATCGTTATCATTCTAACCTTTCCAAGGCGTAGCCTGAATTTTGCTGGGCTTAGCTATGTAGAATCAGAATTTATATTCGATGGTAGCCGATGAATAAAGCCAGTTTGGCGCACCAACCTCATGCATCACTTGGCCCCCGATCATATAGCCAAGCTCCGTTGAGAAGGTAACGTGCGGCGCTAGATTCCAGGTGATCCGGTCGTCCAACAGGGTCCCGATATAGCTGCCAGGCACGAAGGCCGTGAGACCATAGTTGTTAGGCGAGCCACTGGCCTGACCGCTCTGCACCGCGTCGTGGTCGTTGTACCGGATAAATGCTCCAGCGAAGTTTTCGATATTAAGCTTCGGTGTTGGGTTAACGATAACGTGCGCCTCCGCCATGTACAGGTTGGTTTCCGCGATAAAGCTGTCAGGGCCGATCGGGAAGGTGGATTGGCCACCCTGCACAAAGTCATGCATGGTGCCATGGCCGTCGGCGTTCTTCGTCGCACCGCCCGAAGAGACAATGCCTTGCAGGTAGACATAGGGTTTCCAAGGCGTCTTGGCGAAGTTATAGCCGGTCTGAACGCCGGTATAAAACGCCGAGACATTGTAGGTGTTGTCATATTCACCGAACTGATAGGCCGCGTTGTAATCGAACCGCCAATTACCCCAGCTGCCATAATAGTCGAAGCCGACCGTGTTGCGATGGGACGAGCCGTTCAGGAAGGTGACGGTTTCGAGACCGGCCTTCGGCGCGCTAAATTCCGCCAGGGACGTGTCTTGCATCGGATCGCCTCCCGGCGGGTTGCTTTCGCTCCAGTTGAGGGCGAATAGATCAAGATTGGCCCGGATTCGCGTGCCGGCGAGCTTGACCGGCGGCGTGACGATGGTTGTGTACATGCCCCCAAACCATCTGGCATCGTTCGTGTAGCTTTGCAGAATACCTTGCTCCAGTTGGACCTCGTGGTAGGCGAAGAAGCTCGCATGTATAGCGCCATTATCGTAATAGGCGTTCGCGCCGTCAAAGACCGGCTGATAGACGTTTGAATCGGTGCTGTGACCCAAATGGACCCAGTGAAAGTAGAGCAACTGGCGGCCGACCTGGAGGCCTTCCTTGCCACCGAGAAAATAGGCGTTGAACTCGGCAAAACCCTGCACGGGGACCAGATCATTGCGAAAGGAGGCACTGCTCGATGAAGGCGCGTCCTGGTTGATCTGGGCATCCAGTAACTCACCATACAGCCGGAAATACGGGGTGATTTGTATGTTGGCGCCTAAGTCGACGCGCGAGTAGATCTCCGTCGCATTGTCGCACTTGACACACTGGGTACCCGTATAAGCGCCGGTCTTTGGGTTATAGTGAATTGGCGCCTTGGGAAAACCGAAATCGCCAGCGCTGAGGTTATCGACCATTAGCCGTTCGTCGCCATTGAAGGTCACGAAGATGTCGTTGCTTGGGTCGATCGGAATATATTTGATCGGATCGGTATAATCTGTCCGCAGCGCCGGATTGCGCAGGTAGGAGAAATCCTGATCGGCGGCAGAGTGTGATACGGTCAGACTGCCTGGGATGCCCACATAGCCGGGCACCGGGAAATCTCCAAAGCCGCCGGCGGTTTCTGGATATACGCCGTGCCAGTGCACAACTGAGCTGGTGTTCGGCGCCACTCCAGCGCGTTTCGTGGGGACAGGAACCTCAACGCTGTTGGTGGTATTTGGCGCCAGCGGGGCGCTTTGCGCGTGCGCGGGAGCGCCTGTGGCGACGGCGAAACCAGCGCACAGAACGATGCCAGTACAATGACCCAAATAGCCCACCCAGCCACTGTTTCCACTTCTAAACTCAGACTTCATTTTACTTTCCCCCAGGAAAACATTATATTCTTGTCGTTATCGTAATTATTTATTACCGAAATACGTCTCTAATACGTCTCTCTTCGGTGCTGTCTTTGTTGCACTGACATCGTCAGGCGGTATTTTGTCTATAGCCATGGCTTATGTGCCCTTTCGGACCAAAACATCAAACCAAAATCAAATCCACGACGTGCAAGCCTAACATTCTTGCGATTGATTGCCGCAAGAAAGCCCTTACTATAGCCAGGTTTGTCCAAATTTTCCGAGGTTACCTTGACTGGGACATAGGAAAAAGCTCTAACAAACATAGCTTTTGTTTGCGCGATGCCGCGGCAAGAATCGTCAGAACATTCCTTTCCAGCAGCTGCTTTAAATCTCCTGCTGCGGCAGCATTGCGTTTGGCAATCAACGCGATCGTCCAGGACGTTCGTTGGGCACTCCATAAGCAATCGTCATGCCCTGACAGTTTCCAAAAAACCGCAGTTCGACCGCAGACCTTCTCGGACCATTCATAACATTGTCACGCTCCTCAATTTACGCTTATTATTTGCAGTGCGAAATATGTATATGCTGTGCGAATGTTATAGAAACGCTCTCAGGCTGTCAACAACTATCCGCCATTACGACCGGGACAGCTAAAGCCAGGCCAGTCGCGGCTTGGCCGGGCTACTTCCTGTCGTTCTGGTTCATTTGTCGAGCATTGCAAGTGAATGCCGTCCATTACGGTTCCGAAGATGTCGCCGCGGCAATCTCCAGCGGTTTGTTAAACTATGAAAATGATTATTGCGCCGTGTTCCATGCGTACCCTTGTGAAATCGCCGGAAACACCACGTCGCTGCTGACCCGCCCAGCCGATTTCGTCTTAAAGGAACGGTGGCGCCTAGTCTTGCTGGCGCGGGAGTCGACGCAGGCATCGTCAAACGTTGGAAATCCGGTTCAGACGCTTAAACATTCGTGCAACATCGCGCGCATCCTGGCACCCGCCTGCGCCGCGGCTTCCGCGTGGTAGCGTTCGGCGCGCAGCGAATTGAAAAACCCGTGCCCCGCTCCACCGTGGATCTCGATCTCGACCTTGGCATTCTTTGCCGAACGGCTGGCGATCTCATTGACCAGCTTAAGCGGAATCTGAGCATCGGCCTCGCCAAACTGCAGCAGTAAACGCGACTTCGCCTTGGCGATTTCGTCGACATGCCCTTCCAGCTGCACGCCATAAAATGAAACACCGCAGCCAATATCGCCATGCGCGCCGAGCAGCGTCGCGAGCTTGCCGCCAAGGCAGAATCCGACTGCCCCAACCTCAGCCGCTTTCCTTCCCAGGAGGCGAATCGCCGCATTGATATCGGCGAGCCCCTGGCCGGTATCAAACTCCTGCATCAACTTGCCAGCCTGCGCCCGCGCCTCCGGCGTGTAATCAAGGTCGATCCGCCGCCCGGCGCGCCAAAACAAATCCGGCGCGAGAACCTCGAACCCCTCGGCGGCGAGTTCATGCGCGGTCTGGCGCACGAAATTGTTCACGCCGAAAATCTCCTGCAACACCAGCACAAGCGGCGCGCGGCCCGGGGTTTGTGCAGCCACATGGTAGCCATCCATCGCCTCGCCTTTGGGCAACGGAATCGAAATCCACTTTGCCTCTGTCATGTCCTGCCTTCGAGCGGTTTGTGCGATGCGCCGCAATCGCAGCGCGCCGCGTTCGCGCGGTTACTCCAATACTCCCACGCGCGGGTGTAAACCGGCGAGCTCGGCGCGATGTTCGCGCGTATCGCAATTTCCCCGCGGGAGAGCGGTTTCACCCCGCCCAGGCCCAGTGCCTGCATCAGCACCTTGGCATTGAGCGGCAGATAGATCGAAACCTTCAAAACCTCGGCAAGCGAACGTCCCGCTGCGGTAAAACCATGGCCGCGCATCAAAGCGACGCTATTGCTCCCGAGCATCGCGGCAAGATCGGTTCCCTGCGCCATCGTCTCGACGAGCAGCGTGGTATCGCCAAACCGGTCACGAATATCCCACACCGGCACGCTCTCGCCGATGCCGGAGGCGGTATGCAGCACCGGCACCAGCGGGGTGGTGCTGATGCTGAAGGGCAGAATGTCCTCCGCGTGGCTATGGACGACCGCATTCACATCCGGACGCGCGGCATAAACCGCCGCATGGATAAACCGCTCAAGATAAGGCTGCTTCCCGCCTGGAACGATCGCTTCGCCATCGAAGCCGAATTCCAGAATATCCTCGCGCGTGACGAACTCCGGGCTCAGTGAACGCGAGAGCAGAAAACGCCCCGGCGTTACCGGATGCCTTATGCTGACATGCCCGTAAGCATCGACGATGTTTTCATTGGCCAAAATCCGGTTGGCCGTGACCAGTTCATCTATCGCCTTATCGAGGTTTTCCATAAGGTCACCCTTTCCGCATCGCGATATTGTTCCCGCCGGTCCCCTGCACAACCGGGATCGACATGCGGCCCACCCGTTCGATCTCGATCGTCACCGTGTCGCCCGCCACTAATGGCCCGACGCCGCCTGGCGTTCCCGTCGCGATCACGTCGCCAGGTTCAATCGTCGTTACCGACGCCGCGATCGAAATCATGTTCGGCACGTTGACGATCAAATCCCGCGTATTGGCATGCTGGCGCAACTCATCATTCACCCACAGCCGCATCTCCAGCGCGCTGGGGTCGCCAACCTCATCGGCCGTTATCAGCGCCGGGCCGACCGGGCAGAAAGTATCGTAGGACTTACGCATCACGCGCTCTTCCCCGCCGCGCACCGTCACGTCGATCAGACAGGCATAGCCAAAAACATAATCCAGTGCGTTTTCCGGTTTCACGAAGCGCCCGGATTTGCCGATGATCACGGCAAGCTCGCATTCATGGTGCACGGAGCGGTTCTGCAGCTCAGGCAGGACGATGGGATCACTTGGCCCGCTCAGCGAGGAGGACGCTTTCAGAAAAAAACCATTGAGATCGGCGCGCGAGACCGAATTCATTTCCTCCTTATGTGCGTGATAGTTGACCGGATAAGCAAAGAGTTTGTTCGGCCATACAATCGGCGCATCGAGCTTTACCTGATCAACCGCCGTTCCCTTGCCGCGCGTAAGTGCTTCCAGCCGGTCCCGCAGCGTGTCGAACTTCGCGATCAGCTGCAACATCCCGACCGGCGGCCAGGCGCCAGGGTCATGCCCGAGCAAGCTGTTCGCGTCATACACAACGCCGTCGTGCAAAACGCCAATCGAACCCGAATTATAGCGAACAAGTTTCATGCTGATTTCCCCGTTAAATATTTCAGTTTGCGGTCGCCGCGCCGCGCACAACGTCGAGCAGCCGCGCCACACCTGCTTCGCCGCCGGGCCAGTCATTGCCACGCCAGGCCACATGGCCATCGGGCCGCACCAGAATCAAAGCGCGATCATAGGCCTTTAGAACATCCGGCTCGTTCAGCGCGACAACCTGGAGCGGCATTTTCAGCTCCGCGGCACGCCGCGCGAGTGGTGCTGCATCCGGCGCGGTGGCGCCCAAGCGCAGCAGCGTGAACCCGGCGCCAAACAAATCGAGCGTCGAGCGCCCATCGGCAAGCCAGACATGCGGCGCGCGCCCGCCAGGCCGCGCCGATGGAACATAATGCATCGGATCGTCGGGGATAGCTTCGCCCGCCTCCTGCCAGCAGATCGGCGAAGGATCGTAGCGATACCCAAGATGGACTCCCAGCGTGAACCACTCATTGCGCATCTGTTCTGAAAACTCCCGGCCGACCCGCGCCCGCACGGCTTCACCCTCTGCGTGATCCTCCAGCAGTGCATCGTTGGCGCCGGGTGAGATCATGCGGCCCAGATTACGGCTCGCTTCGCGTACATTGCGCAGCCCAACCGGGCGGCGCTCCGCCTCGTAGGAATCGAGCAGCTTTTCTCCAGCCCAGCCTTTGATGCTGGCGTCCAATTTCCAAGCTAAATCGACCGCGTCTTGAATTCCTGTATTCATGCCAAACCCACCGGTGGGCGACATCATATGCGCCGCATCGCCGGCGATGAAAACGCGGCCCGCCCCGAAGCTTTCCGCCACCAGCTCGCGGCGCACCCAGGGCATCACGCTGATGATTTCGTAGTCGAACTCGAATCCCGTTGCACGCCGTATGGCCGCGCGAATGTCGGCTTCGTCCAACGACTCTTTCCGCTCCGCCTTCCCGATAATGGACATCCGCCATTCATCGCGCCCATTGATCGCCACAATGGTGCCCCAGGTGCCCTCAGGGCCAATGAAGATATGCCGGTAGGCCTTGCCCTTGTCATGACGGGAGACGAGGTCCGGGCAACGGAAGATAACGTTGGTCGTGTAGGTAACGATCGGCCGCCCGGACATGGTAATCCCGAGCTGGTCGCGGACCCGGCTGCCGCCGCCGTCGCACCCAACCAGGAACCGCGCGCGCACATGCGTGCGCTCCCCGCTCGCAAAATCCTCGAGCTCAGCAACAATCTCATCTCCCGCCTCGGAAAACGACACCAGCCGGGTGCGATACCGCAACGCCACCCCCGGCTGCGACGCGGCAAAGCGGCGCAGAATCGGGTCGAACATGTTTTGCGGGCAGCGTTCGCGCTTCTGCGGGCTTTCCGGCGGCGGGCGATCCTCCCCCATCGCGGGAAAGGGCTCGCGTCCCAATTCCCAGCCCGCCAAGCTTGTCAGATAAACATTATCCTGCGGGTAGTCCCTCGGGTAGGGCGAGGCTTCGACATCACCGACAATGCCCCAGCGGCGGCAGAATTCCATTGTCCGGACCCCGACCATATCCATCTTCGGCTGCACGATCGTTCCATCAGACTGTTCCACCACCAGGCATTTCACGCCCCGCCAGCCAAGGTCCCCGGCCAGGGCCAAGCCAACGGGGCCCGCGCCAATAATCAACACCGGCAAGACATCGTTTTCGCTCATCGTTTCTCCCCTTTCGGACATTATGTACAACCGGTGCGGCGCGGTTTTCTTGAATCATTATCTATTTGCTATGCAAATAGATAATTCGCATTTAGCACCGGCAGCGCTTCTTGTAAAGCCGTATTATGCCACCAAGGATGACGAGGCGCATCCAAAGGAGGGACGGCGCCAAGGTGTGGTGCAGGCCGATGGCTGGTTGTTTTTAGGGCAGAGCAGCGACAAGCCGATCTCTACCCGGCAGTTGACGCGGGTTGTCGAAGAGGCCGCAAAGGTCGCGCAAATCACCAAGCCCCGTCAGCCCACATACGCTACGGCACAACTTCGCCACCCATCTACTTGTCAAACGGCGTGCAAACGGGGCTCTGACCCAATCTCGGTGCAGACGTGTAAGGTTTCTACCATTTTGGAGGAGGACCATGGTGCGCCAGAAATCTTTCGACCGGTTTCGCCGCAGGATTAATCCCTATCCCTTCTGGTTGCTTGCGCTTATGGGCCTTATCAGCGTCGCGGCGGAGTTACAAAACAGCCCGCAGGGCCTCACCGTCGCTGGGCCGCAAGCGGCCGTCGCGCTGATTCTCACCACGGTGCAGGATGGGGGGCCTGCAATATCGCTGGCGCCGGGGGTGGAGCGTATCACCGGCATGCTGGGCGCCTTACTACTGCTCTTCACGGTCAATCTTCTGCTGGGCAAACCGGCGGTTTTGCGCGCTCGAAAACGAGTAATGCAGAGACGGGCCAGTCCGGTCATGGCTTCAACGAGCACTGCCGAGCGAGGGCGAATTGCCTCGTCGAGGCTGACAGAATTGTACAGTAGACGTTAAGGTGCGGAACATGACTGCTACCGCCGAGAGGTTATGTGTGAAAAGACTGATACATCAATTTGCAGATGAAAATCGGCGATTCTCGAAACTTGCCTTGTCGGGACGGCCAATGTGGCTGTCAACCGCGCTCTTTTTCGTAGCGCTCGCGTTTTTTGCGGCCCTACCTTTCCGCGCTGTCGAGGCGGCCTCAGCCACAAGCACGCCGGGGTCGCTGATCAGCATGACTTCACTGCCCGGCGCGCCTGACGGCGCTTCAGCCTATCGTATTTTATATACCTCCACCGGCCTGTCGGGAGAACCAATTCCCGTCTCCGGCGCCGTTATCATCCCCAAAACCCCTCCACCGCCTGGCGGCCGGCCTATCGTGGCATGGGCGCATCCGACCACGGGTATCGTCCGCCGCTGTGCACCGTCGCTGGCGCGGGTGTTTTTTGCCTCGGTTCAAGGGCTCAATGCCATGCTGGCACATGGCTATATCGTCGCTGCCACCGATTATCCGGGGCTCGGCACGCCGGAAGTGCATCCTTATCTCGTGGGTATCAGCGAAGGCCGGGCGGTTCTGGATTCCGTGCGCGCGGCCCAGCAAATTCCCGGTGCGGATGCCGCCCAGATATTTGCGGTTTGGGGCCATTCCCAGGGCGGCCATGCGGCTCTGTTCGCCGGGCTTTTAGCCAGCCAATATGCGCCTGAACTGCAACTGACCGGTGTTGCCGTGGGGGCGCCCGCGACGGATCTGGCCACGCTCATGACCGATGATCTGGGAACAGCGGGCGGCAATAATATCACCGCGATGACGCTTTGGTCCTGGTCGCGTATTTACAAAATCCCGCTCTCGCCGCTGGTAGCACCCGCCGGCGCCGCGGCCATCGACCAGCTTGCAGGCGAATGCATCGAGCGCTGGTTCGATATCGTCATCCGCCGCGGCCCGACCGCGGCGCTGAAAAAAAGCTTTTTGCGGGTCGATAATCTATCCGCTATCGCACCTTGGCACGAGCTGCTTGTACGGAACACACCGGTCCCTCTGCCGCCGCAGGTGCCTGTGTTCGTGGCGCAGGGTACTGCCGATCAGCTCGTCCGGGCCGAAGTCACGAAGTCCTATGTCCGTGAACTTTGTCAAAATGGCAGCAAGGTAAAATTTGATCTGCTGCCCGGTGTCGGCCACGCTTTTGTCGCGCGGGATTCCGCCAATGCTGCAGTCGCCTGGATTGCCGCGCGGTTCGATGGAGACTCCGCGCCCTCGGATTGCAATCATCTAAATCCGTAATGCCGGTTTGCTGAAAGATCGCCTCCCGGCTTGTGGGCTTCCTTCAAAACCAGTTTTTCAAGCGTCAGATCGGACACCGCGCGACGCAGCCTGACTCAGTTCTAGGGGGTTGGACCACTGCCGGCAGATCAAAGCACGGTACCAGACCGCCCTGTCCACGGCTTAAATGGCTACTGAGGTCCGTTTGATTTCAGAGGTTGCGAAGCCAGCATGACCGCGAGTGTTTTCGGGGCCTAAAGCGTCCGTTGAAATTGCCGGAAACGCTTGCCCCAAACGAAAATGACTTGGGCGGCCCATCGACAAGGTATAAGGGAGGGGGTCGTCGTCGGGAGGTTGGGAACATGTCAGTAAGGGATGGTTATTGCAATTCAAAATACGGCGAAGCGGCTTGACATTATTCATGCATGGCGCAAGTCCGTCCTCTCATGGCGATCGTTACGGTATGGCTTGAGCGCGCTGATCCTGGCATGCATCGCCGCATTAAAGGGTTGCGGTTAGTTACGGCCTATGGCATCGCTGCCATGCTTGGAACCCTGCAAGGGGTCAACCATGGCCTGCCGAGCGGCGCTTCATTGAGTTCGCTGGCAGGGGGTATTGCACTTTGGGCAAGCGTGTCTGAAGCTCAGACGACGCGGGCCGCCTCTTCGCGCGATCTTTTTCTATTATGCCTGGCTGCAGCCGTCGGCGCCGCCAGCTTGATCATTTTGGTGCCGGTGCTCAGCGGCCCGCACCGGCCTGGGGCTGAGCTAACGCTTGCGACGGGCGCCTTTCTGGCCGGCTATCTGCGCCGCTTCGGCATATTGGGGACCGGGCTTGGCTCGCAGGTTTTCATCGGGCAATTGCTCGCCTTCGGTGCCAAGCTGCAGCCAGCCGACCTCGCCATGGTCTGGGTCGCCGGGCTGATCGCTGCTGTCGCCGCGATCGTTCCCAGGGTGTTGAGCGGCCCTGCCGAACGGCCAAGCCTGACTGCCTCAGCTTCCCCTGGCGGCGGCGGCTGGGTTTCGCCAGAGCTGATCATGGGATTACAGGGGGCTACCGCAGCGGTAGTCATTGTCTTGCTCAATGATATTTCAAATCTCGTCGAATCCGCTTGGGCAATTACCGCCTGCACCTACGTCGTTGCAAATTCCACCGCCGGCACCATCAAGCGGATACGCCACCGGATCCTCGGCACAGCGATCGGTGTGCCGCTTGGCCTCGCCTGTCTGCCCATAGTGGCGCATGCCGCCATAGTAGTCTGGGTATTGGCGGCAGTCGCCATGATTATTTATGCCATGGCATTGCCCGAGCGATATGACATTGCCTGCGGCGCTTATGCCTTCACCTTGATCGTCACGCTCGCGGTCGCCGGGGAGACCTCGATTTTCGTCCTCGCTTCGCGCGCTTGGGAAACCTTGATCGGCGGCGCGCTCGGCCTTTCCATTGCGTTGTTGCTGTTGCCACTGAACTCGAACCGGCGCCTGAACCCCTAGGAGGCTATTAAACGCGCTCTGTTAGCCAGCGCAGCACGATGCCGGCGATTTCTTCGCTATTGTCGTCGGCCATCAGCGCATGGCTGTTGCCACGGATGCCATTCAAATTCACCGGCGGCGTCAGCCATTTTAGAGACAAGCTGGTGAACGGCATGGTCGCCAATGGCTATGAACAGGAATTTGCCGAACGGACCTTTTCGCAATTGGAGGGTTTTGGCAGCTACGGTTTCCCTGAAAGCCATGCGGCGTCCTTCCCCTGATCGCCTACGCCTCCTCCTGCTGAAATGCCATTATCCGGATGTATTCTGCGCCGCGTTGCTGAACGCCCAGCCGATGGGCTTCTATGCCCCGGCGCAGATTGTCCGCGACGCCGCTGAGCATGGCGTGGAAATCCGGCCGGTCTGCGTCAATGCCTTGCGCTGGACTGCACCCTGGAACCGGTAGGTAAGGAGGATTGTTGATTTTCAATGAGATCTGACCCGGGATTTTCATCGAGAATTGACCCGGGTTGAAGACATGTCCCGCGTTGTGTGGGACGGGTCAAGTTGGTGGGGATTTATCCTTTCGTGTTTTGGGTTTGGTGGCGCTGTCTTTGAAGCGGAAGCTGTCATTGCCGGTCTCGATGATATGGCAATGATGGGTCAGGCGGTCGAGCAGCGCTGTGGTCATCATGGCATCGCCGAACACACCGGCCCACTCGCTGAAGCTCAGGTTGGTGGTGATGATGACGCTGGTGCGCTCGTAGAGTTTGGACAGCAGGTGGAAGAGCAGCGCGCCGCCTGACGGGCTGAACAGGAGATATCCGAGCTCATCGAGGATGATGAGGTCGAGGCGCAGAAGGCGTTCGGCTAACTGGCCTGCTTTGTTCATGGCCTTTTCTTGCTTAAGTGCGTTAACCAGATCGACGGTGGCAAAGAACCGGACCTTTTTGCGGTGATGCTCGACCGCCTGCACGCTCAAGGCGGTGACGACGTGGCTCTTGCCGGTGCCCGGCCTGCCGATGAGCACGACATTGTCGGCGCCTTCCATGAAGTTGCCACGATGAAGTTGCCGGACCATGGCCTCATTCATCTCGCTGGCGGCAAAGTCGAAGCCGACCAGATCCTTGTAGGCTGGGAACCTGGCCGCCTTGATCTGGTAGGAGATGGACCTGACCTCGCGCTCCGCCATCTCCGCCTTGAGCAACTGCGAGAGGATGGGCAGCCGGCGCCGCGCATCCTGCACGTTCTTCTCAACCTGGCCCTTCTCCCAACCCGAGGCCGGGTTACAGAAATCCGTCTCGAACGAATAATGGCTGGCCATGGCGGCGAAGCGGGCGTTGACCTGCCGCCCCTTGCCCGTGCCGATCTTGTCAACCGCGGTCTTCATATTATCGAAGATGCCACGCTGGGGGACGCCCCCTCCGCCGCTCTTCCAACGATGCTACGCATCGCCGGAAACTTCAGGCGGCTCCGCCCAGCGCCCGGAACGCATGAGCCAACGCGTCGAACAGCATCTCGTGGGTCTACAGCAGATAGGCCCGGACGACGAAGACCCGGCTATGCGACAGCTTCGTATGCGCCACCTGCAGCTTGGTCCGCTCGCCAGCGATAACAGCCCAATCCTCGCTCCAGTCGAACTGGAAGGCTTCGCCGATCGCGAAGGCCAGCGGTACGAAGGTTTCGCGGCCGCTGGTCTGCTGCTCAGTCTGCCGATCAGCCTTCCAGCAGCGAGCAAATGCCGCCACCCGCCCATAGGAACCATCATAGCCCAGCGAAACAAGATCTGTGTGCATCTGCTTTGCCGTGCGCTTCTGCTTACGCGATTTGCCAACCTCCTGCCGCAGCCACCCCGTCAGCTTCTCAGCAAATGGATCCAGCTTGCTCGGCCGATCGGGAAGCTTGAACGGCGGCTCCGCCGCATCTGACCGCAAAATATTTACGGATCGTGTTCCGCGACAATCCCGTCCGCCGCTCAATCTCACGGATCGCGAGCTGTTGCCGAAAATGCCAGCGACGAATTACGCTCAATAACGCCATGTCGATCACTCCTGAATCCCCCGACCAAATCCAGGGGGAGCTCAAAACATGGGTCAGTTCTCAGTAAAAATTCCGCGCCTAAAGGGTCAATTCTCAGTGGTACTCAACAGATAACTCATCATGAGCGAGAGCAATTTAGATCACCTGCACCCTGCGGTCCGGGATATTGCTAGGGCTAACGATGAAGTCCGCCTGCAGGCCATTCGCGCAAAACGTTGGATCACGCACGAACCAGCGTCGCGTGTTCTAGCTATCCTGGCAGAGACGTTCGAACAACCAAAAAGTGATCGGATGGAGAACCTCCTTTTGCTCGCTGAGTCCGGCATGGGCAAAACAATGCTGATGCAGAAGTTTCGCCGTGACAAAGCCAAGTCGCTCGACCAGGCAAACGGTGTTCTTCCAAAACCAGTGGTCATAGCGCTGATGCCCGATGCACCGTCCGAGGAAGCATTCTTTGTCCAAATTCTGAAGCCGATCAACGCGGCCCTTCATCTTCCAGCTCGACGGAGTAAACTAGGTCTGCGGGAGACCGCCTTCGGTCCGATCCACAGCTTCGTAGCCGGTGAGCGACATCGCTTTGGAACCTTGGAGCGTTGGTCCAGAACTCCAGAGTTTCGTCAATATGCTCGTGCAAACTCTCCCTCTTCGGCAACCGTCACCTGTGGACGGGACGAAAATCCGGCGCCTGCTGGTCGAACGATCGGGCGGTATTACGTTATCGATATGCAAAGCCTTGGAGCGCGCTGGCGCGGCAGCCATCCGCAACGGGAAGGAGCGTATCGATCTCGCCGCGCTGGAGGATCCGGCAATCTGGCGCGGTATCGCATCGGCAACAAACACCCAGTTGCACCCAGCAGCATTGGCCAAGAGCCAAGCGTAAGCCCGCCTTACGACGTCTTCCGCTTGCTCCCCCGATATTCGAAAATGAAGCCCTCTCATCCTGGATTGCCCGGATAGCTGCGCGATATGATCTTCGAGCCGCCGACCCGATATCGACGCTACTCAAAGAGGAGCGAAACGTCGAAGGTATCGACCGGCGCATTGACTATGGGGTCTTTGCGTCTCTCGAAGCAGTGCTTTGCGAAGCCGTTGGCAAACCAGACTCCAATTTTGATGCACAGCAGATCCCTGGAATCGAAACCAACCTCAAAGCGGCGTGGCTACGCCAGCATCCTGCATGGTGTCCAGTTTGCATTTCTACGATATCGCCGATCGTGGCGAAGCCTACGGTCGTCGGGAATGGGCGCTTGGCGGCATCGTCATGTGCCCGCAACACAAATGCCTGCTGATTTCAGAGTGTCCAACGTGCCTCCAAAAGGCCCGTTTCCGTCCAGTAAATGGCAGGCTACGAATTTGGTGCGTTTTTTGCAAATCATTTGCCGATAATGTTCTGGCTACTGGTGAAATTCCATTCTGGCCGCATGGCATGCCGCAGCAGCAGCAAAAATGCGTGCCAGTCAGCCTGTCAAACGAAGCTGTGCCGCTACTGCTTCAGGTTCAGGCAGACCTTCTGGCCATGCTGGCTAGAGCCCGAGCGAAAAGTTCTTGGCCGCGACCCTTAAAGCGTGCAGAAACCAGGGAGGTCTTACGAAAACTGTCGTTTGTGATGCTTGGTCCACTCTGGGAGGACGCATATCGACCCCGAATAGTGCGAGACGCTGAAACCAAGACTGCGGCGCCACCTGAAGATTGGACACTTGGATCGTTACCGCCTGTAATCGCGGCTGCCGCTCTGCTAGCCAGCGTGACATTTCTGGCCGCCGAAAGAGGGACCCGGCTCGACGGTATCAGCTGGAACCGCGAGGTGTTGCTCGAAGGTGAGCGCGACTTTATCGCTGCGGAGACGCTGTTATGGCATCTCAACCGACCCAATGCAGCGTTGATAAAAGAGTTCTTCGCTAAGCCGTTGCTCCGGCCATTCGCCTTGCTGCTCGCGGTCTTGCGTGCTGATCGCCGCGGCATTGGATCATCTCGTGAAGCGGTACGCCGCCGCGAAGGTCTGCGCGGCGCTCGCCGGCGCCATGCGCGCTAAGCACGAATTCGGGCCCAGGAAGATGAAATCGCCAGAAGCGAACGAATGAGGCGGGAAGCGATATATCAGCCCCCCGATCGCTTCGCATTGAGCAGATTTATCGAAGATACCGCCCCACAAGGTAATTCGCCATCATCCGACTCCCGTCTGGATGCGTCCGTTGCGGTATTTGTGGTTCTTGGCACGGACCCGAATGAGCTTGACCACATAGCGCAATCCGATGCGGCGCCGGCACTTTTGAGGAGCCGCTATATTCGGTACTGGATCTATCGTCATACTCATTGCGAGGTAAGTCAGGTGATCAGCACTTTGGCTGACGCCGTTGATTTCGCCTGTGCTCAGGGTCGCGATGTCGTTCTACCGGAATGGCCAATCGGAAAGCCGGAAGAACCTAAATGAGTAAGCGCGAAATCAATTTCATTCTCGAAGAAATGTGGCTCTCTTCCGAGGCAACAATTTCATCCTGTCATCTCCCGACGATGCGCAAGGGCAGCCCGATCGACAAGGTCGTCCTGCTTTGAATGCGGAATGGGCGTCATGTTCGCCACCTCGAACGCGATTGCCATCGCGCGACAAGCAGACAAGCAAGTGCGGCAAGCGGAACAATGATGTCACAGTAAAACACCACGCCGGCATTTCCCGGCGCGAAATTACCGGTGGCCAACATTTGCCGCACATGCCCTACGGCGTCGCCCAGCAAAGCGATCGATGAAACCCATGCGGCTGCAGCTTTGAAGGAGAGGCTGCACCAGAAAGCAGCGCAAGCGGTCAGACCGAAGGCGAGGTCCGCCACGCCGACCTCAAACTGAAAGGGGCTCGGCGACCAGCCAATGAAGGCGGCGGCGAATTTTGGAAACAGCAAGTGATAGATCGCAGCCCATATCCCGGCGACGCCTATCGGCAGAAGCAGTATCCAGGATAGTAAGGTTTCTGCCCTCGAAATTTCTGGCTGGATCAAAAAGCCAAAGATCAAAGCCACCACCAACAGGATCGCAGGAAGATTCTGTAATACAAACCCTATGATTGACCCGATCATTTTTGCTGTCTCATGGCTGGACCACGGGCCTTTCCCCCTTGCTCTGGCGAAGGCGTGCTTGCACATGGCTGCCTGTCTGCATGAAATCCAACAGCTCCACGCCGCGCTGCACCGTAACGCCCAGGGCTTCAAGATGCACGGTGAGCAGGCGCTCCGTCTCGGATTGTGGAACCATCAGCGCGAAATTGTACCGACGGGCTATATCGCCGAAGCTTGCATGTCCCATGCGATCCATAAGTTGCAGCGTGCGGCTCCAGATAACAAGCGCCTTTGACGTTTCGGTTGCATGCCGGCTGCGATCGATGATCTGAACGGGCACCCCATACCTGGCCAATTCAGCCGCGAGCGTCAGGCCTACCGGTCCTGCCCCGACAATCGACACCTGACCCATGCACGTCCCTCCCCGGTTGTTCATCAAGTTGGATCACTGAAAGCTGGAATTGAACTTCTACGAAGCGCGGGCTATTATAAAGCCCGCAGCATGAGAGTATCACATACTGCCCTGTCAAACAAACGCATTTGTCCAAATTAAAATGTTCGATGAGGTTCAAACAATGGAACAATCGAAAAGCGAAACATCGCTTCGCAATATCGTCAGCCTGCCGGGCGTCGGTCGGACTGAACGCGTTCTTGGCGTGACTCACCGCTACCGACTGGAGGAACAGCAAACCGGCGGCCGGCTCGCCTGTCTCGATCTGACGGTCCCGCCCGGCCACGGCGTGCCACCGCATATGCATCATTTGGAGGACGAGTTGTTCTACGTGATCGATGGCGCGGTCGAGATCACGGGGGACGATCTGCCTAGCGCCAGCAGGCTCGAAAAAGGCGCGTTGTTTTACGGGCCGCGCGGGCGAATGCATGGCTTCCGCAATCCCACCGATAAACCAAGCCATTTACTCGTGCTGATGACGCCAGGCGGCAACATGCAGCGTATGTTCGGCGCACTCGCCGCATTGACGGCTTCATCGCAGGCCTTTCCGAAGCCGGAGGACGTGAAAACACTCTGCGCCGAATATGAAATTGACTTTGCTTAAGCCGGTATCCGTCGCGGCGACGGCAACGGCGCCGCTGCTGATCGTCGAAATCGGCAGCTTTCATGTCGGCGGCGAGATCGTCACGTTGAAGGGATTATCGTTGCGCGGACGCGTCAGCACCCAAGGCGGCCAGGTCCATCCGATCGATCCCAATGGGGAGATCATGGCAGGCCAGATGTATGTGCAATATGTCCGTCTGGCGAACCCGAAAGCAGCGGCAAAGCTGCTGATGTGGCACGGCGGCGGCATGACCGGCGTCAACTGGGAAACAACTCCGGATGGACGGCCCGGCTGGCAAATGTTTTTTCTGCGCGCCGGCTTTGACACCTATGTCTCCGACGCCGTTGAGCGTGGTCGCGCCAGTTTCGCGCCATATCCACAGGTTTATCCGGAAGCACCCTATTTCCGCACCGCAAAGGAAGCCTGGGAGGAGACGTTCCGGTTTGGCCCCCCCGGCTCGTGGCATGCCGATCCGGCAAAGCGAGAACCCCACGAAGGACTGCGCTTCCCCGCTGATCATTTCGATACCTTCCTTGCGCAATGCGTGCCGCGCTGGGGGTGTAATAACGCGCGAACGCAAAACGCTTATAGCGCCCTGTTGAAACGGATCGAAGACGGCGCCATTATCCTGACGCATAGCCAGGGCGGTAATTTCGGCCTAACTTCCGCCGTTTTGCACCCGGATCGGGTGCGTGCCGTAATTTCGTTGGAACCCTCCGGCGCGCCTGATCCGGAAATCCATGATGCGGGTCCGCTGAAACATATACCGCATCTTTTTCTTTGGGGCGATTATCTCAATCAGCATTTATTCTGGATCGAGTCCCGTCCGGCCGTGGAACGATGGCGTGACGCGCTAAGCACCGCAGGTTGCAATGTAACCTGGATTGATTTGCCCTCGCGGGGAATTGCCGGCAACAGCCATGCGCTGATGGCGGATGACAACAGCGACGAGATCGCCGCCATCGTGCTTGCCTGGCTGCGTGAAACGAAACTGGCTGGCGCCTTATAGCGCGGCATGGATGCACAGCGAAAATTCGGGGAGCTGCGCCGAAGCGGGCAGGCGCAATGCGGGCGGTTAACCGCCTGGCTTGAGCGGATCGACCCGAATGCGCATCGCCGGGTCAAGGGGCTTCGGCTTATCACGGCTTATGGCATTGCTGCGATGCTGGGAACCATGACGGATATCACGCGTGGGGTTCCGGACAGCTCCTCTTTAAGCACGCTCGCCGGCGGCTTCGCCCTTTGGGCCAGCGTGTCCGAAGGCCGTGCCTCGCGCCGGGAATCCAGCCGGGATCTGCTGCTGCTGGCCGTCGCCGCCGGGCTTGGCGCTGCGAGCTTCGCGCTGCTCGCCCCGGCGCTTGGCCGCCTTAGCGCTGGCGGACCGGAACTCACGCTGATCACTGGCGCCTTTTCGGCAGGCTATCTACGCCGCTTTGGCATTACCGGCACCGGCATCGGCTCGCAAATCTATATCGGGCAGTTGCTCGCCTTGGGGGCAAAGCTGCGACCCGGCGATTTGCCGACAATCGCTGTCGCCGTCTGCATCGCCGCCGCCGCCGCGATCGTGCAGCGTCTGTTGAGCGGGCCTTCCGAACTTCCCGCAACTTTGCTCGCCCCCCTGAAACTGCGCCCGGCACGCCTGGCGCCAGAACTAGCAATTGGGCTACAGGCGGCTGCCGGCGCCTGCTTCATAGCCACGGTCAATATGCGGATCCATTTGGTGGAGTCCGCCTGGGCGATTACCGCCTCCACCTATGTCATCGCCGGCTCAGAGACCGCGACAACGCGCCGCGTTGTGCAACGGATAATCGGAACCTCGATCGCCGTGCCGGTCGCGCTGGCCTTGCTGCCGGCAGCTTCGGCGATACCGGTTCTGGCATGGGCATCCGCCGCCTTGGCCATGGTAATCTATGCCGTAGCCCTGCCAGAGCGGTATGACATTGCTTGCGGCGCCTATGCCTTTACGCTGATCGTGACACTCGCGGTAACCGGCGAGCACAGTCTTTTCATCCTCGCATCCCGCGCCTGGGAAACGCTGTTAGGCGCAGGTTTGGGCCTTGCAGCGGCAAAGCTGCTGTTCCCGCTCCGGGTCGTGCTCCCGCCGAACCCCACGCTCAAACCAGGCTCGAATTAGCCGAAAGGAATGCCTTTTTACGAAAGCCTGAGCTCTTTTGCTGGCCCAAAGAGGAAATTGACGGCGGCAAGTAGAATAATGGCGCCGATCATGCCGGTGAGACGGTCTATTGCCGGCGTAAGACTTGTCGCAGGGCCCCAGCCTTGCGTCATTGTCAGGATGAAGGCGACCTCGGCCTGGATGCCGACTGTCTGAATCCCGCGCTTTCCGGTTTCCAATTCCGCGCAAATGGCGGCTCCTGCCATTTGTAGGCCTAGCCAGATCGGAAAGGAGGATGCCAGGGGCGTCAACAGTATCAGTATGCCCAGGGCGCCACCGGTGAGGCAGCCGAACAAGCGTTGGGCGGAGCGTTCGAAAACCGCGCGTCTGTCCTGCTCGGCTTTGCCGGTGAGGACGGGTACCGCCATCACCGCGCCGACGGAAATTGCCATCTGGCCGAGATTGGGAAGTTCGAAGATGCGCCAGATGACCGGCACAATTGCGATCGCGATGCCAGCTCGGACGGCATGGCCGACCATGTACCAATGGGTGGTGAGCAAGGCTGACCAGCCAAGGGCGGCCGGCTTGGTGATTGACGCGAGTGGGAGCAAAAATTTTGCCGTTGCCAAGGCGACAGACGTGCCGAGGATGATTTCACTGCTGCGGTAGAAAGCAACGTTGAGGGTTTGCAGCGGATCGTTGAGCGCACCGAGGACAACCATGATTGTCGTTACGCCGCCGAGCAGCCAGGCATAGGAATAGCGGCTGACCAGGCTCCCAAGGATTGCGAGGGCGCCGGCGCAGAACAACAGCAGCATCGTGGCGGCGTGATTGTAGGCCAGTGGCGGAAACAGGAGCAGTGCCAGCGAAGCGCCAGCGAGCGTTCCCAAAATGCGGTGCAGGCCTTTGCGGCTGGATTGCGGCTGGCTGGCCTGGATACACACGAAGGCGGAAATGCCGGACCAATATACGTCTTCTAGACGCAGCATGAGCGCTAGGAGGATCGCGACTCCTACTGCACAGGCGGTTGCGAGGGCGAGCCTGGCGCGGGGGCCGGTGACTGTAAGTTCAGAAAGTTCCGCGCAAAGCAAACCTGGGAGGGAAGCTAGGCTGGTACCTGGACCAGGCGTGCCGGTTGCGTTGTGGGCGACGCTACCGGTCACGGGAAGATGAGGCAGCGGGCGTCTGCACCCATATAAAGGGTAAGGTTGGCAGGCGGGTCGACCAGGTCGATCGTGACGGGGAAACGGTGTTGCAGGCGTATCCAATCTGTTGTCGGTGCGACGTAAGGAAGCAGGCCGCCATCGCCCGGCTGGCGGCTTATGCCGCGCCCGATGCCAACGATGCGGCCGCGATACAGATGCCATGGATGTGCGTCGAGCCAAATCCAGACGGTTTGGCCCGCTTGTAGCGCCGGCAAATAGGATTGCTTGTAGTTGGCGATGATGCGCCAGCTATCGGAGGCGATGATGCCGATGAGCGGGGTGTCAGCTTGTGCGGTGTCGCCGATTTGCAGTCTAAGGTTGTTCACGGTGCCGTCGACCGGGGAGCGGATTATTGTTCTCGCCAACTCCCATTCCGCGCTGTCGAGTTCTGCGCGCGCGACTGCGACGGCGGCTTGCTTGGCCGCGAGTTGGGCGCGGTCATGGTCAAGCAAAGCGCGCTTTGCCGCGACACCTGCCTGCGCGTCACGGAAGGCGGACAAAGCTTGATCCTGGGCTTCGCGGGAACCGAAGCCCGCCTGGCTGAGGGAGGCCGCGCGGTTTTCGGTTGACGCGGCATTTTGCAGGATTGCGCCTGCCGCCTCCAGATCGTCTTCTGCGGCGGCAACGGAGTCGCTTGCTGCCCCGGCGTCTGCATTCGCCTCCTGTAGGGTTGCCTGACTTGAATCGACCGCAAGTTGGAATGGTTCGGGGTCGACTTTAACGAGCAGATCGCCGCGGTTTATTTGCTGGTTATCGGTTACGTCGACTTCGGTGATATGGCCCGTTACTTGTGGCGCCAGGGCGACAAGATCGGCACGGACATAGGCGTCAGCCGTGTAGGCGCAGAAGGATTTGGAAATTTGCCAGGCAGCGAAAACTACCGCGATAACGAGAACTGTTATGGCGAGACGAGGAACCCTCGATTTCGCAGAGCGGCTGGACAGCTTCTCCGGAGGAATGACTGGGGCAGCCGAAGCAACTGGAGGGGCACAATCCTCATTCATGTAGCCACAGGATCAGCCATATTGTTTTCATTTTAGTCCATATACCTTGGCAATCCGGCTGTTTTGCCACGTTGTCGAGTAAAGCGACTATAAGTCCAGCTTGCCATTTAGCAATGGCGGCGCGACTGCGCCGGCACCTCGGGTCGATGTGGCAATTTGCGATCGCGACGCAGCCGGTTGGATTTCGGAATCTTACAATTTGGGTAACGATAGGTACCTGTTGCTCTGATTCATGCGGGATCCGATTACCGCGGGTCGGCGCTACATTATCTAAACTATTTAGGTAGCTTGTTCGACGAGGACTGGCATCAAAAAGTCTTCCTGTGTAAGTCTCACGTCCCCTTGTTGGCTAGCTCCAGGCTTGCGCCAGTGTCAACGCCGCTGCTTTCTGCACGGGGCGCCCGTATTGCCTCAGCAGGCCCTGCAGCGGCTCCCGGATATCGCGATGTCCGGAATTCCAGGGCAAATCGTTGAAGCGGTGCATTTTGCCGATCGCCGCCAGGCGTCGGCGAATGGTGGTGGGTGCGTGGGTTTCTCCAAGGCTGGCCAGATAAGCGCCGATGGTTGCCGGTTCCGCAGTACTGGCGCGAGTCCGGCTTGCGCACACCAGGCAGCGTAATGCATCCAATCCGCCTTGTACGCCCGCAACGTCGCCGGTGCGTTGGCTTGTTTTGCCAGCCCGCGGGCGGTTTCCAGCGCTGCCTGTCCAAGTGATGTCGGCCGGATCGCCAGCGGATGGGTTGCCTCGTCCTCCGAGGCAGAGAGGATTTCACCGGTCAAAACGTGGTTGGGCAAATCATCATCTGGCATGGTCTTCAGAGACTAACCAACGCGTCGCACGGAAGGCAAGCCAAATAATTCTACTATGCGTGATAAGCGGTGTTATCACGCATAGGTAGGCGCTCACACAGAAAGCGTCTCAACAGCGTGTTTTACACCAGCCCGGCGGCGCGCCGGGCTCAGAACTTTCCCGAAGCAACTTCCTTCAAGACGAGCTTCTCAAGCGTCAAATCAGACACCGCGCGCCGTAGCCGTGCGTTCTCCGCCTCCAGTTACTTCATGCGCTTCACCTGATCAACCTTCAGTCCGCCGTACTCTTGGCGCCACCGGTAATAGATCGCATCCGTCACGCCAATCGACCGGATCGCATCAATCGCCGACTTGCCCTGTGAGGTCAAAACATCAACCTGACGAAGCTTCGCGATAATCTCCTCAGGCTTGTAAATCTTCCGCGGCATCGTTCGGCCCTCCTCTCCAAAACTACATTAAAGGAGGACCAATCCTAGGGGGGCAGACCACCAGCTGCCAATCATCCAGCGGCGCCGCTTGGTCCAACACTTTGCTCTTGTGCTCCAGCAGTGCCAGGTAATGCAGCGGATTGTAGATAAAATCCGCGGTCTCGTAGCTGCGCGGATGAATGTCAATGACCTCGTCGCGGCAGGCAATCTCGACCCGGTCAACATAACCCTTGGCCAGCACCTCCTGGTGGCCGTAGCGCGTCGGCACCGAATAGTCATTGTTCCGATATCGCACCAGCGACAGCGAGGAGACCCGGGTCGCTACCTTATGGCAGGCATCATAAGGGCTCGCCGGCAGCGGCATGAACGCCGCCAGGTCAGCGCCGAAGCGCTGACCGATATCGGAACGGTGCACGCAGCCCGCTGGCGGACTGCGCGTTTCTAAAGCGACTTTAAGCGCTGCAGTTGCCAATCTGGCGTCGATTGAGCGGCTAATGGCGTATCCCACCACGCGCCGAGACCAGGCGTCAAGTACTACGGCTAAATATGTTGCAGAAGTTTCCACCAAAACTTCTGGATCTGGGGCCGGGACGCATCACGGACATGGACGAAGCCGGGGTCGACTTTCAGGTGCTATCGCTTGCCTCTTCAGGGCTCGACGATCTGCCCGCGGACACCGCAACCAGGCTAGCGCGGGACATCAACAACGAAGCGGTTGGCGGCGGTGCGCGCCAACCCCACACGGCTCGGCGCTTTTGCACTGCTGGCGATGAAAGACCCGGAGCGGGCAGCGGCGGAATTACAGCGCTGCGTGCAGTATCTGGGCTTTCTCGGCGCCATGCTCAACGGCACCTGTGAGCGCAAATTCCTCGACGATCCGAAATTTCTCCCGGTGTTCGAGGCCGTCGTGGCACTCGGCATGCCGATCTACCTGCACCCCGCCCCGCCCCCGCCCGCGGTGTTCGACGCGTATTTCTCCGGCCTGCCGGGCGATTCCGGGCAGGCGCTCTCCATCGCCGGCTGGGGCTGGCATTCGGAAACCGGGCTCTACACGCTGCGTCTCTTCCTCTCCGGCCTGTTCGACCGGCTGCCCAAGCTGCAACTCATCATCGGCCACATGGGCGAGGGTCTGCCCTATGCGCTGGCGCGCTCCTCCAGCTCACTAACACCTGCGGCACCGTATCTGCGCCAGCCGGTCGCGAATTATTTCAAGAGCAATATCCACATCGCCACCAGTGGCTATTTCACTACCCCGCCCTTGCTCTGCGCGCGGGAAGTCCTCGGCATGGGCCGGCTGATGTATTCGGTCGATTATCCGTTCGTCGCCCACACTAGGGGCAAAACCTATCTCGATGAGGTGGCCAAAATTCTCAATGCGGAAGACATGGCGAAACTCACGCATCGTAACGCCGAGGCAGTGCTTAAAATTCCGGTGAGCACGCGATGACAGAAAAAGGCTTCACCCCTTAAACTGCAGCACCATGTCCGAGACGACATTGATCAGGTTCGGACTGGACAGGTTGAGCGCGCGAAGATTCGCATCGCGATCAAACAGCGCCCGCTGGGCATCGAAATAGCGGTCCATGGCTGTACGAGCAATCAACGGGTCGCGGCAACGTAAACCCTCAAGGATGGCGATCCGATGCGGCTGAAACTCCATCGCCCGGGCGCGCCAAAAACGTACCCCACGGCCGGCCAACGACGTAGCCTGCACCTGATTCAGCAAAGCAAGCAGGAATGCCTCCAACGATTGGAGCAGCGGGCTGTGGGACGCGGTCGAGACGGCACGCTGAAAACCGATGACATGGGCAATTACCTCATCGACCTCTTTGACCTCGCCTAACCGATCATAACGGGCGCAGGCCAGCGCAACATTGGCGATGTCCTCCTCGGTCGCATTAACTGCCGCAAGCTCGACCGACCGACGCCCCAGCGCCTGCCGCACATCGAGAACTTCCATGATCCCGACGCTCTCGAGTTGCAGCAGCGTCTGGAGGGCCGATGCGAGCGCGAAATCTCCTTGGCTGCGCACGAACGAACCGTTTCCGTGAAAGACCTCTACAAGTCCAATCGTCTCAAGGGCGCGGATTGCCTCTCGCACGGTCGGCTGACTGACGCCAAAGTGGTCAGACAGCTCCTTTTCGCTTGGAAGCCGCTCACCATGCGGCAACCGGCGCGTGACAATATCCTGGCGCAACGACTCGATGATCTCATCGACGAGCTTGACCCGCGGGCGGCGCGCCTTGCCGGGCTCGGCTGATACGGATGTTTTTTGCAAATTCCAGTCCTTATGTCAGCTGGTCACCTTTGCAACCATGGCCTCTATTGCAGCCATCCTTTCCGACGCGCAAGCCGCGTCATGACGATGCCCTGTCGTAGAGGAGTTGTTCGGCGCGGTCTTCATATTCCGGGCTGGGCGGGTTGCGGGCGAATGTCCCGAAAACCAGCACGGCGGTTTGCACGAGGATGATAGCCCCGATACCGGCAAACGCGCCACGCAGGCCGAAGGCGGCGGTAAAGGGCCGCGCCACGACCGGGTTGAGGAACTGCGCCACACCAAAGACACTGAGAATCAGCCCAACGGAAGCCTCCCGCGTGCCGGGCAAAGCACGGCCAACGACCATGGCGACTGAGGCCGGCACCATAAGGCCCGCAGCTAGGCCGATGACCACGTATAACCCCGCAACCTGGGGTAGTCCATGCGTCGCGCTAAGCCCGGCGACCGCAATACCGCCAAACAGGCTGACCGCGATCATGATCCAACGCTCAGAGACGCGGCGGTGCAACCAACCGAAAAACAGCCCCGCGACCATCCCGGCAAAAATCGGAATCGCTCCGAACGCCCCTTGGGTCGCGGCTTTCGTAACGCCGAACAGGTTCAGCAAAAACGGCCCCTGGGTGACGGTGCTGAACTGGCCGAGCGCCAGGATGAGCAATATGAGATAGATCGGCCAGACCGGTGCGAGTGCGGCACTCCAGGAGATTTTCCGGACGGTAAGTGGCACCGTTTCCTGGGGCGGTTCGATGATGAAAGCCCAGGCGATAACCAGGGAAATAAGGCCAAAGAAAAAGAATACATAAAAAACGGAACCCCAGCCGAACCTGTCCGCGAGCCAGCCGCAAAGCACAATGGCAATGACGGCGATGATCATTTGCGTGGTCGCGCTCAGTCCGAGCAAGGTGAAGCGTAGCGGGCCATGGTAATAATCCGCGATCAACGCAAAGGAGAGAGCGCCGATACCTCCTGCTGCGAAACCGAGGACGATGCGCGAGGCGATGAGCACTGCGAAGCCAGGCTCGAACACCCCAACGCCGCCGGAGATCGTGTAGAGGACCAACAGCGCCAGCAGGCTCCGCCGTTTGCCGAAACGCCTGGTCGCCAAAGCGACAGCCGGGGCGCCGACGATGTTGGCAAGGCCCGCTGCAATCACCACCATCTGCGCCATGAACCTCGCATTGGCCGGCGTGGCACCATGCTGCACGAAGCCATGCGCGAGCGCGGGCAAAATGGAGACGATAGCGACCAGTGCTGCGAAAAGGATTCCGTTGCCACAAAGCGGTACGATCAATCGCCCGATGGCATGGGCATTGGATTCTCCAGGATACGGCGCCAACGAGACCATGGTATTTCCTTTGTTTATTTACTGGTTATTCTTGGATTGGGACGTTCGCCGGCACCGGCAAGAGTTTTTTCGTAAATTTTCATCAGGTGACCAAGTCTCAAGACTTGACAATTTTTTCCGCCCGCTGTCAACTAGAACCGGATGACATGCCTCTATCATATAAGTAGATGGCGATTCAGACTTTAAGACGAACCAATCGTGGTTCATCTTAAAGTCATTGCACTCTAGGGCGCAAAGTAAAAGGAAACTCCAAAACATGACACCAGAACAAAAACTTGAGCTCGTTAAAAAACATTATGCATACAACGGCGCCGGCAATTATGCGGCCGCACAGGAATTGCTGACTGAAGACTTCTTCATTACGATACCGTCGTACATGCCGTTCGGCGGCGTTTACCGGGGCAAGACCGCTTTTCGTGAATTAATCCCGATCGTGGCTGAGGCGGTAGCCGTGGCTAAACTTGAGTTTATCGCGACCACTGTTGGCGGCGATTACGCCGTTGAGGTTGTCGAGTTCACCCTAGCCGATGATCCCGGCCGGACATCGCAAGTCGCCGAGCTGATCCGGTTTCGGGGCAATCAGATCTGCGAGGTTCGCCCGTATTATTCCGATCCAAATTTCTTTATTGACGCGGTACGCCGGCGCAAGGCGGCGGCGAGCACGCGAGCATAACGCGGCCTGAGCGGTGCCCGGCGAAACGGGCCCCTCATTCCTTTGCATCGGAAAACGGCAGCAAAGGGCACCATATTATTAAAATTATAAAAAGGAGGACGATGATGGCTCGTTTTCTAAAACAGAAGACCGATCAGGTATTATCCGACGATGAGGTTGCGGCCTATCATCGCGATGGTTTCGTGATTCCAAAATATAGGCTTTCCCCTGCGGAAACCCAGAGCTTACGTGATTCCTATGATCGTCTTTTGAAGGAGGGCGGAATCACGGATACCACGCTCCTTCTGATGCCGCATGTTTCTCTCCCCGAGCACAACCATGTGCCCGCGCATCTCACAAAAGATTGGTTGGAAATCGCCCGCCACCCTAAAATTCTAGACGCGGTCGAACAAATCATCGGGCCGAATATCATTCTCTGGTCCTCAAGCATCTTCGGCAAGCCCGCCGGGACCGGCAAAGAAACGCCATGGCATCAGGATGGCGAGTTCTGGCCGCTTCGTCCGCTGGCGACTTGCTCCGTCTGGGTTTCGCTTGATCACAGCACACGTGAGAATGGCTGCCTACGCGTGATCCCCGGCTCCCACTGCCGCAAGGAAGTGTTGAGTCACGGGTCGAACGACTCCGCCGACCTTGCGCTGTCAGGCGTGCTCGATCCGGCGGCATTCAATGATAATGACGCCGTCGATCTAGTGCTAGAGCCGGGTCAGTTCTCAATGCATGACGTTTATATGATTCATGGTTCAGAACCGAACCGCTCGCCGCATCGCCGCGCCGGACTGACACTGCGCTACATGCCGACGAGCTCGTTCTTTGATCGCGAGTTCGTCTCGAACAAGCGGACTGGCGCGCCTCCGTCCCAAATCAACAGCCGGCCCATGATCCTGCTGCGCGGCAAGGACATCTCAGGCCGCAATTCGAACGTGATCGCTCTTTAATGTTTGATGTGGCGCCATCATAGCCGATCATTAATACGCCGCGGCGATAATTTGTACAGCAAACAACTGAAAACAACAGGAAATCAGATGAGCGACGAAGAGAAGATTTTTGTCCCATCCTACCCCTATAACGCGGGAGAGGAACATGGAATTTTCAGCAAGTTCGATCCAGGCACGCGGATACTGAAGGCGGGATCTCGAATCCAACCTAGATTCCGGCCTTTGCCAGTCGATATCGTTTTCGAAAAGGATGTTCCCGTCACCTTGCGAGACGGCGTGACGACCTATACCGACGTTTTCCGTCCGACCGGCACCAAGAAAGTGCCGGTTATCGTGGCTTGGAGTCCTTACGGCAAGAGCCAGGGAACCGCGCCCAGGATCAGCTTTCTCTACGATGTGATGGGAATGGCTCCTGACTTGGTGTCGGGCTTAGCGAAGTGGGAAGCTCCTGACCCCGCATACTAGTGCGCGCACGGCTACGCAATCTGTAATCCCGACGCCCGGGGCACAGCAGATTCAGACGGCGACAGCGTCATGTTCGGGCGTCAGGAAGGTCAGGATTGCCACGACATAATTGAATGGCTGGCTGCTAAGGACTGGTGCACCGGCAAGGTTGCGATGAGCGGAACCTCCTATCTCTCGATAGCGCAATGGTTCACCGCTGCCGAGCAGCCGCCACATCTAACGGCCATCAACCCATGGGAAGGGTTGAGCGATGCCTATCGCGATCTGGTCATGCGCGGCGGCATTCCGAACCTCGGCTTTGCAGAGTTGCTTCAACACAATTACGCGGGCAAGAATCGTCGGGAGGATATCGTCACCGAGGCGAAGCGCTACCCGCTCATGAATGAGCTATGGGAAGACAAAATTGCTTGCTTCGACAAGATCACCGTTCCGGCGTATGTCGTCGCCAGCTATTCCAACACGCTCCATACAGCCGGCACATTTCGCGGTTGGGACAGGATCGCTTCAAAAGAAAAATAGCTACGCATCCACAACACACTCGAATGGCCCGATTACAACGCACATGTCGAGGACCTGCGAAAATTTTTCGATCACTATCTGAAAGACGTGGATAACGGCTGGGAACAGACACCTCGCGTCCGTTACGCGTTACTCGACCTCGAAGGCGGTGACCGCCTCAATCAACCGGCGGGCGCATTTCCCCCTGAAGATGTCACCAACGCGAAATACTATCTCGAAGCGCGCTCTCGGACATTGAGCCTCGACGCGCCCGTACAAGAAGCGACGGCCGTGTACGACACGGCATTGGAGCCGGGCCTGGTTTCGTTCATCGTTCGCTTCAGCCGGGAAACCGTGATGGTCGGCTATCCCAAAGTCCGGCTTTGGGTTGAGGCGAAAGGCGCCGACGACATGGAGCTCTTCGTTCTCATCCAGAAGCTCAATGCCAGCGGCGCTCTTTTGCAGCAGTTCAATGCGCCCAATCAAGGCGCGATAATGCATGACCTCACTGAGCGAGGCGCATCGATTCTGCGATACAAGGGCTCCGATGGCCGCCTGCGCGTGTCCGCGCGACACCTGGACAAGAAATTGTCGACGGATGCCGTTCCTGTCCACACGTTCGATCGGATCGAAAAGCTGAAGTCCGGCGAAGTCGCGGAAGTCGAGATCGATCTGCTGCCCATTGGGCTGGTTTTCTATCCCGGCGAGCAACTCCGGCTGGTCATCAGCGCGCAGAGCACGCTGGGACCGATGATGCTTAGGGTAGCGAATTACGTTCCTCAAAATAGCGGGGAGCACGTCGTCCATACCGGCGGTGCCCGCGCTTCATATCTTCAGCTTCCGATCAAAGCAATTTGACATCTTCACCACATGCCACGGCATCGTCGGGGCTATCCGCAGGCGGATTAGGATCGGACGGCAAGTGCCCCGACGCCTCAGGTAATCGCTACCGTTCAGGAACGATCGGCAGCTGGATATAACTCAGATGATCCGGGCCCGTGTAAATCGCGTTTCGCGCGCCATCACGATAACTCGAATCATAGGCATGACGCGTGCCATGGCCAAAGCCATCGTATGGCTGAATGTCCACGCGGATGCGGTGACCTTTTTGGATGCACGCCGTGTTGGGAATAATCTCGATCTCAACGGGCACAACTTCATTATCTTTCAACGGCGCATAATCCGCTTTAAGATGCGTGTGCTTAACCGTGTATTCGGTCGAACGCGCCGTATCCACCTTGCGATGTGATACCTTCAACCAACCCTTTGCAAGCGGATATTGCTTTGTCGACATGCCCATGGTCGCCATGCCGGTATAATCGACCTCCTGATCATTTTCATCAATGATCCTCAAGGATACGTAAATATCCATATCCTGGCTTGTCGAGGACACCCAAAGCTTCGCCTTGCTGTAACCGGCAAACACTATGTCTTCCACCACAGGGTCGCTGATAAAAGAAATGCCGGTTTTCCAGGCGGACAAAGGTGCAACCCCAGGCGGTCTATTGATCATTTCGGCGGGAACCTCCGCCGAATAATCCGTCCGCTGCTCCGCCTTTGGCTCCCCGCGCGAAAGGCGTAGAAAATCATTACGCCACGCATCGCCTTTCCAGTCCGATGGCGAGGCGTCGAAATACCATTTGACGTAATTCGTCCTGGCAATCGGCCACTCGCTTTCTTCTTGCAGATAAGAGCTGCCATTGCCGGTGCGAATCTCCAACCGCACGGGCGGCTTGCCCATGATACCGTTTTCAACCCCTTTCAGCCAGTAGTCGAAAAACGCCATATGATCGGCCAGCGCGGCCTTCGAATAAGATTTCGTGAACCAATCTTCCCAGAAGTCGATTTTTTTGTCGGTAATCTGCGTGGCCAGATAGGCCTCGCTGCTGCCAAGTTGATGGAAGTGAGCCGGATGAGTCGTGCAGGCGATAGTCCATAGAGGCACTTTCACTTTACTCATGTCCGGGCTCATGAAGATCTCAGAAGCGGGTCCAAAAGTCGCTGCTATATTGGAATCCTTGAAGGGCGCTGACTCCGCGATGCCGATAAACCCGACTTCATCGGGCTGGCCGCACACAACCGGAAGCACGCCGCCCTTGTACCAAAAGCCAAAGAACTCGTTATTGAAAATACCACCCGTATATACGACCTCCTCGTACATATCGACATCGGTTCCGATCGCGATCATCGCCTTCAAATGCGCAGGTTCAAGGCTGGCGGCCTGATGCTGGGTCATGGCGTAATAGGACATGCCCCAAAGACCGACATTGCCGTTCGACCAGGACTGGACACCCGCCCAATCGATTGCGTCACGGAAAGCCTCCGCCGTTGCAAAGCCCCAAGGTGCGAGCTTGCCGGGGTTTTTGCCCGTGCCGGGTCCATCGACCCGCATGACCACGTAATCCTGCGGCACCCAATCCGCCGTGTTCACCGTTTCGTGATTCTCGAAGATCAGCCCATCGGAATTTCCATAAAAATACCGCTCTTCCATTTCTTCATGCGCATCGAAGTCCGCATCGCTGCAAATGGTCTGATGATGGAAGGCCCGGCCATAGACGCCGCAATTCATGACGACCGGAAATTTCCCATCCTTGGCGGGGCGAAACACATCCGCGTAAACGTATGAGCCGTTCTGTAGCGGAATTTTAACATCCCTGAAGCGCAAAATTCCGAGAATATGGCGCCGGACCTCGTTGCGTGCCGCGGCGACGGAGAATAATTGCCGGGGCGTGCGATCCGAGAAAACACCCCGGCCGCCGAGTTCTTCGATCAACCCGTGAATGACCGGGTCTTCCGCAAAATCACGAACATTATCCGCGTAATGGCCACTGAAATCCACATCGTGCCGGAAGTTGATGCGCCGGTTTCCCAGAATTTCATGCACCTCCGGCGCAACCACGATGCCGCCATCCAGATTGCCGTCCCTATCCAGCGTGCAGAGAAACCGCGCGATATTGGTGAGGCCGGGATCCATCAGCTTCTGCATGTCCCCATCCACGCGGCTGACGATTTGCGCCAAGTTGATACGTGGCCCGCCGACAGCGGAGCCGATCGGCGTGTTGCCTATGAGGAAGACAACACGCTCGCCGGCACGATAGCAGAATTCTCCTCGCTTGTTCGTGATACCACTGCAACTCGGCGTTTGGTATTTCAAACCAGCGATAGGCCCGGCAAAAACGCCCGTGAGCGGCTTAAGCAGCATGAAATTTCCTTATGCGTTTTATTTCAGTTTCTCGGATCGCCCCCGCTGGCGAAGCCGCCACCGGCTGCTTACGCAGCCGAAGGCGTGCCATTAAATCCAGCATATCGGCGAAGCGCCGGGTCGGTCCCATCGCGCAACCCTACCGAAGCGTCAGGATGATCGTCGAACCAACCTTCCTTGGGATATTTGAACATCCAATCGACCAGAAGCTGGCGTTGTGCAATCAACCAAACGCCGTCGCGCAACTCGAACCGATCGAGGTATCGCGCCCATAATTTCACATAGTCACCCTTCCAATGGTGACGCTCAGAACCCTGATGATCGGCGTTCAGGTAAGTTTCGACATGCGCAACAGTCGGGCCGTCAAACTCTATCAGGCTATTTCCCAAAAAATGCATGGTGCGCGTGAAGCGCGGCATTTCAGCGGTCAGAAATTCGAAGAATCCTTCGGTTCCCCCGACATGAAGACTCTCGGGAAATTTAATATACGCATCCTTATGGAAGGCGCCTCGAACCAGACTCATGTCAACACGATCAAGTCCGCGGCAATAGCGCAAAAGCACATCGTGAATTTCAGCCCGGGCGGCGAGCTCTTCAAGCGTCATGTATCTCTCCCTAATGCTCGAATTTTATACCCACATCGCTAAGTCACCTGGTCTTTGATGTCAAGTGGTCTTCAAACGCGATTGCATGAGCGCGACGATGATAAACACGCGCCACACGCTTCAATATTTTGAAGAAATGTGAAATTTTCTTACTCGCGATGTTGCGCTTGAGATTACGCCGGTGATTAAATGAAATTCGCTCTCAAAGGAGCTAAACCATGATACTCGTAACGGCGGCAAACGGTAATCAAGGCAAGTGGTTGATGCCAAAGCTCCTGGCATCCGGCGCCAGTCTTCGTGCCTGCGTTCGCTCCAGTGCATCGACACAAGCCCTTCGCGTCGCGGGCGTAGCCGATGTCGTCGTCGGCGACATTACCGAGCCAGACGTGCTGGCCCGCGCGATAAACGGCGTGGAAAAAGTCTATTATGTCGGGCCAACGCTGCACCCCAAGGAAAGGATCTCATCCGCCGTGATCGGCCGGGAAGTATCCGCCGAGTACATAGATCCCAAAACATTTTTCAAACTGCGCCACGGAGGCGCAGATCCAAGCCTGTTTCAGTACGAAATGCGGCTGATGCGTGCAATCGGTACGCACTACAGCAATCATGATTTCATCGGAAACCCCAACGTGCTCACCTGGCTGCTAGGCCGCTCGCCCACGACATGGGCGCATGTCTGTGCAGCGGGAATTTGCCGCTTCTCAAGCTAAATAAAAACCATCAGCCCGCACGCTCCAGCACGTTCGTTGCTGTCACCGCATTCTCAATTCCGCAAATCTGCCGCCCGTAATTCTCCATGCAGGTCTGGATATTATGCGCCGCGTGCATACTACCGGCCCGGCAGTTCCGCGCCACAAGTTGAAGCGGTTGCTTCTTTGAAATCCCCGATGCGCCAGAGGCTTTGAACAACGTTTCAATCGCGGTGGCGCAGCTATCCCATACATACGCGCAATCGCCATGGTAACGCGTAGTGTCAGCCTGCGTTACCTCGCCCCCTTCCTCATAAAGCCGGTCAAGCCCGTCGAGCGCCGCCTCGGCAACGCACCGCGCCGCCTTTATCTGCATTTGAGCATATCCGGCGTTCAAATGCGTCACCGGCGCGTCTTGCTGTCGGCTATACGGAGAATAGGCGATCGCCTTTTTCCCAATACCCTCCAAAAACAATTCAAGCGCGTGTTCCGCCATGCCGACAGCATTGCCCGTGCCCACCATAATTGAACGGCCAAGGCCGCCGGGCCGCAGCCCCAGCCCCTTTTTCTTCAACTCAGCAAGCCGGGCCAGCAAAATCTGCGGCGAGCTGAAGCGCTCATCCGGCACAAAAAGCTCATCTCCGATGATGATGGTGTTGCTTCCCGTAGCCGCCAGCCCCATCGCGTCCCAGTCATCCCGCATGACATAAGACTCCTTGGGCAGCAGCACCATGCCCACCTTGGTGTCGTCAGTCTTGTCGTAAAACACAGCCAGATACGCGTGCGAGGCGTGTACACTGCCGGTCGCGAAAGGCCACGCGCCTTTAACCATCCAGCCGCCATCCACCTGCCGCGCGCAGCCGGAAAGACGACGCGTACTGCCGCCTACCGCACAAGTCCGGTTTCCGACCCAAGGTGCGTCGTAAACCGGCTTTATCACCTCATCGGAGAAGGCAGCGCTCCACAGATTGCCTCCGGTTGAAGCCCAGAGCGTCCATGCCGTCGCGCCACATCCACGGCCAAGCGCCTCGTAAATGCGGAAGAGATCCCTGGCCGAAAAATCCACCCCGCCAAAACGCGGCGGCGTAGTGAGACTGTATACCCCCGTCGCATTAAGCCGCTCAACAGTCTCCTGGGGAATGCGGCGCTGCCGCTCGGCCTCGCTTTGCATCCCGCGCAACCACGGGCGCAAAGCAACAAGCCGCTCGACGATCGCATCTGGCTGCAACCCCTCATCGGCTAACTGAATTTCATCTGCCGCCAATGCCGCGCCATGAAACTTCGTCATTCTACCTTCTCCCAACCAGCGCTTTATTGCACTCTATCGTCAGGATGTAAAGCATATACCAAGAGACCTGGTCTCTTGGCTTTACGGCGCGGCCTTGCTTCTTCGATAGGCGTCGTAATGCGTTTGAACAAACTGGGCGAAGGTGGCCGGTGGGCGGCCAAGCAGCCAGGTCAGCACATTCGGGTTGCCGATGAAATCATGGTTGCTATAATGGTCGCTGATCGCGCGCATCACCCGCGCCTCGTACGGAAACTCGCGCGGCTCGCCGAAACGATGCTTTAAAAACGTATCAGCACTCGTCTCTTCAACAGCAATTTCTCTTCCGATAACTTCGGAAATAACACGGCCAAGATCATGTGCGGTGTAACGCCCCAGGGCGACAAGCTCGTAGGTCGCACCCGCATGGCGCTCACTATCGGTCAGCACGGTCGCAACCACTTCGGTCACATCGCCCAGGTCAACCATGGACTGGTAGCGCTCAAGCGACCAGGAGAGCTGGAATACGCCTCGTTCAAATGCCGACCTTAGTCTGAAGGCTGACATATAGTTAGACGGCTGGAGAATAGTGAACTCCATGCCGGATGACAAAAGATGTTCCTCAACGTCGCGCTTGATCTCGTGTTGGATGAGGTCCGTCGCGATGGCGTGCAACACCGAAGAAAACACGAAATGCTTAACGCCGCTCGCCCGCGCCGCGTCTACAGCGGCGAACCCCATCTCACGTTCTTTCGGATGCAGGGTCGGGCCAACATGATACATCTTTTCGATCCCTTTCATGGCTTTCACCATCAACTCAGGATCGGAAATATCCCCGACAACGACATCGGCCACCCCGCCAGCGCGTAAGGCCGCGCCCGACGCTTCACTCCGTACGCAAGCCCGCACCGTTGCGCCCGCCGCAAGCAGCCTCGGGATCAGCTGCTTGCCCTGGTTGCCATTCGCCGCCGTAACGAGAATCATGCTCTTACCTTTCCAAACGCCGTCAGCCGCCACGATTACGGCGACGCGCTTACGGCGTCCTCTTGCCGGGCCGCGCAGGCTTCAGCAGGAAGCTCGCCAAAGCGGGCAGGATAACCAACGCGCCGAACATGTTCCAAAGGAACATGAACGCGAGCAATACGCCCATATCCGCCTGAAATTTAATCGGCGCAAAAATCCACGTGCCGACGCCAACCGCCAGGGTAAAGCCGGTCAACATGACCACCCGCCCGGTGAATCTTAAAGATCGCTGATAGGCTTCCTCGAGCGGAACGCCGGCCCGCAGATGCGTCATCATCACGCCCAAAACATAGAGCGCATAATCGACGCCAATGCCCACCCCCAGCGCTACCACGGGCAGCGTCGCCACCGTAATCCCAATGCCGAGAACAACCATGAGTGCCTGGCACAAAAGCGATGTCAGTATCAGCGGCAAAATTGCACAAACAACCGCAAGCCAGGACCGGAATGCGACAAAGCATAACAAGGCGACCGCGCCATAAATCCATAACAGCATATGCGTATTCGCTTGCTGGATCACCCTATCGGTCGCGGCAGCGATACCGCCATTTCCACCGGCAAGCGATATTTTGAATTCAGCGCTTTTATTTTCCGGATTCGCGATGAATTTCTGTACCGCGGATACAACCTTGTTTAGAGACGAAGCCTTCAAATTCCGCAACGCGATGTTTACCGGAACGAAGCTGCAATCAAACGAGTCGTACCCAAGCGGCAATTGCGAAGCATAACTTCCCAATACTGCTTGGTTATCGATAATTTGGTTCCATTTCGGCGATTCATCCGTCATCAGCTGCGTCAAATACGACATAGCCGACGCAATGGATGAGGTCGACTGAACTTCCGGCATCTGATTCAGCTGCCATCCAAGCCGGTCGATGGTAGAAAGCTCACCGTAATTCGTACATGCAAAGGGTTTCGAATCGACCAGCACGACAAGCGAATCGCTGCCCACTCCGTAATGGCTCTGCATGTAGCGTATGTCGCGATTGTATTGTGAGTTCTGCCGGAGTTCCGGCGCACCGTCACTGACACTACCAATTTGTGCGTGCCGCCCAACGGCAAAGCCGCCGATTCCAAGCACGACGGCTACGATAAGCGTTGGCACCGCCCAGCGGCGCCTTGTGAAACAGGCTAGAAAGTTCCAAATCCCGAAATGTTCCGTATCCCTTTCGGATATTTCCTCGGCCCGCAGGCTACGAACCGCCGCCTTCTCGCCGACCCCAACATAACTCAACAAAATTGGCAGCAGGATGAGATTGGTGAAAATGAGAATCGCGACACCGCAACTCGCAATAACGGCAAGCTCCCGGATTTCCTGAATTTGGATGAGACCCAGAACGGAAAACCCCACCGCATCGCAAACGAGCGCGGTAAACCCCGCGACAAATAGCCGGCGGAAGGTATAGCGCGCGGCGATCAGACGGTGCGTACCCCGGCCGATATCCTGCATAACACCATTCATTTTTTGGGCGCCGTGGCTCATCCCGATTGCGAAGATCAGGAACGGCACCAGTACCGAATAGGGATCGAGGTCATAGCCCATAAGGGGCAAAAGCCCTAGCTGCCAGGTCACCGCGACCAATGTGCAGCATACAACCAACACCGTACTGCTCGCACTCCGGGTAAACCAGTAGAGCATGGCGGCTGCGATCAGTGTACTCAGCAGAAAGAATGCCAGGATTTTCTTAATCCCAAGAATCATATCACCCACCACCATGGCAAAGCCGGTGATGTGCAGTGTAACGCCCTGGCGCGCATAAGTCGTACGAAGATTGTCGAGCTGCTGGGCAAGCTGACCATAATTAATCGGGCCGCCGGTGATGCCGTTATGGTCCATCAGCGGCGCGTAAATCATGCTGGACTTGAAATCCGTGCCGACCAGGTCACCAATCCTTCCAGTCTTCTTGATGTTCGCCATAATCGTAGGTACCTGAGCCGGAAGGCTTTCGTAACTGTCACCAATCACCTGGCCAGAAATTATCGTATTTTCTTCAACACCAAGCCAGAGCGTGTTAGGTGTCCATAACGATGTCGCAACAGGTCTGTTAACACCAGGAAGATTTAGAACGTCATCCGTAAGTGATTCTAACGTTGCAAGATATTGTACGCTTGAAATTGTCCCATGATCGGCCTGAACAACTATCCTTAACGCATTTCCCTGCGATTGTAACTTATCGGAATGTGCCCGGTAATTCACCATGAACGGGTCATGGAGCGGAATCGTTCCTTCAAAATTGGCATTCAGCTTTAGCTTCGTAGCTTCAAATCCCAGAAATATCGTAATCACTGCGCAAATAATCATGATAATCAGGCGATTATTGAAAATTGCCCGTTCAACGGCTGAGCCAGATTGCCGATCGAATTCAGCAATGTCTTTAATGACAATCCGGTGATCTTTCCGCGAGCTATAAGTCAAGTCATACACCCCAATTTATCGGATTGACGCTGACGGTATGATACGTATCCCGCCGTTTCCTACGACGACCAAATTGCCATCTGGTGCAACCGCCATTCCCGCTATTTCAAAAGGCACAAAAGCGGGTGTCTGGTGAAAGTTCTGAAGATTAGCATCGCTCAGATATAAACTGCCGTCCAAAAAACCCAGCAGCATTTGGCCAGACGCCAAAAGCAAACCAGCGTCGATTACCTTATCATTCCCAAAAGACAGCATTTTCCAATTAGTACCGTTATCGGGCGATAAATAAGCACTACCGTCGATGCCATAAACCAGAAAATCGCTTGGCTTTTTGTTGATCGCGCCAAATAATGTGGCCGTATAAGGTCCTTGCAGGGATTTGAAGTTTTCGCAATTTTTATCCCCTTTCAGCACCAAACCATCCTCGCCGACCAGAAGAGGATCATTATGCACTGAAGTAATCGCGTAAACATCGCGAAAGGTTGGATTATCGATCAAGGACGTCCATTCCTGCCAATCGTTGCCACCGCCGGGACTGAACATCGCGATATCTTGTTGACCAACTGCAAGAATTCCGTTTCCACACGGGCCAATCGCCAGAAAAGGCTTACTAGGGCCAGCCTTTTGGTAGGCAGTAGCAACACGGATTTTTAGTGCCGTGTCCGGCGTCCCCGCGGCATTGGATTGCGCAAGCGCAGCAGCACTGCTCAAAGCCTTTATTACATCCAGGCCGTCCACTACGCGCGTCCAGCTAAGCCCACCGTCCCCGGTGTGCAATATGACGCCGAAATGACCGACCGCCCAACCCTCTTGCGGAGATTTGAAATAAATCGCCGTCAACGTCACATCCACGGGGACCGAGGCCTGCCGCCACGTGGCACCATTATCCCGAGAAAAGACGATCACCCCATGCAGGCCAACGGCAAAAAGCCGTTGACCTACACGGGTGATGGCGACAAGCGCTGTCCCCTGCAGGTTTTTCACCGCAATAGCCGGATCATCGAGTGTGTAAACACCCGTTTTAGCAAAGGCAACCGGCGATCCAAAGCAATACGAAGCAAGGTAGATCAATAACGAGGCCTTAACTTGCCATTTTTCCCTTCGAAAAAGCTTCTTCAACACGCGGTCTCCGTTAAATCAGTTACAAACCACCATTGTTTGCCAAGCTCTGTGGGCTGAACTGCGAGCGAGGCAGAGGATTGAAAGTTACGGGGGTACCTCCAACTGGCGCAGGGTCCGCAAAGAAATTGGAATTGATAATATACGAGTTGGCCTGAAGGTTTTGGAACCAAAACCCTGCTATCGTGACAGTACCTGGTAGCTGCGGTTGCGCTTGATTAATGCCTTGACCAAAATGATAATAATTTCCTTGTGAATCATAGCCGTCGGAAAGCAACGCGGACCATGTATCCTCATCCAGATAAAAAATGCGGTGCGGCACCGCGTCGCGTTTTCCGGGTGCCAGCTTGGCTTCCACAACCCAAACCCGGTGAACTTCGTAGCGCATGTAATCCGGATTGACGCTATCCGGCCCCAATGTCTCGCTTGATGGCTTATTGAAAATATCCCACTGATTATAGGGGACGATCATTTCCTTCTTGCCGCGCAAAGTCCAGGTATAATGGTCCATTTTCCCGACCCACATATTGACCTCATCTTCACCGATCAGGTCATCATCTTGCGCAAGTGGAATATCATAATTGATGTCCGGCGCTTGACGGATGCGCCCCTCGCCGACGAGATATTCGAACGCTATCGATGGAAAACGGTCGTATTGCGATGAGTAGCCTCCCAAATCTTTCTGGCCGATTTCGTTTGCCGGGGCGGTCTGATCGAGTGTAATAAAGACATAGTGCGGGTCGCGCTCATATTGCTCAAGCGTCAGGCTCTGATCGTAATACCGGTACCAATAGGTTTGTACCAGAGAACTGGCAATAACGGGTGTGCTACCACGCCCGCCAACATAACCGGTGATATTTGTTGAGATATTTACGCCATTCCATCTCAGCTGATGGTTCCACATCGCCTGAATCCCAGCCACTTCGGGATCGTCGCTCAGGATGGGGAATGGAATCCCCAAATATCCACCCTTAAAACCCCAAACAATTCCGGCATCCACAGGCTGGATACGCGTCACATTCAACGCGGTATTGTCATAAACAAATTGCGGAGCCGCGGCGGTGCGTGCGGTCGGATAAACATTTAACTTATATCCCTTCGCTCCGTAGCGATTGAGCATCTGAATTTGCCCGTCACAGAGCATGTCAGCATATTGGTGCATATTCGCTTGCGTAACGGTAAAGCTCGGCGCCTGTCCAAGGAACAAGTTGGGTGCCATCGTACCGGGGGTCCAGCCCGCCGGCGAGGTAGTGGCGCCTCCGGTCCAGGCCGGAACCAGGCCGCTCGCGCTTGCGGCGCGCTCACCGCCCAACGGCATCAATTCACTTTTCAGGCGGTTCGGATCGAGGCTAGCGGCTGCCTTCGCCGAGCCGAACTTCAAGATTGCGGGGGCGGCGAGACCACCAGATATGCCGAGCAATACATTACGACGTTTCATTTTTTCCTCCGAATTTTATGTTATTAGAATGTTTTATCGATGTACACCGTCGCAAAATCCCGGTCGAGATTGCCTTGGCGGTCAGGCGGCCCGGCGTAACGCTGGTAATTTACGCCGAACGTCAGATTTTGCTTATAAACACCCGTGAGACCGATATCATAAGTACTCGCCCCCGCGGTCTCGGACGTATCATATTCTGAGTCACCCAGAAAAGTCGTGGTAATGCCGAGCGGCAATTCCACCTCTACATTTGGGGTAGGAAACCAGTTCGGGGTAAAGGTCGCTTCAAAACCACCGCCTTCGCTGGTGTTTCCCGGTGTCAGCGCCTCTTTTCGAGCGGTCACGCCAATAACATCATTCAACGTAACTTCACCGGTAATCGCGGCACCGTTCGGCATCAAAGGCAGTGGCCTCGTCAAGTCGACCGCGTTCAACTCGAGATTCATTACGTTACCCGCTGCATAAAGCGGATTATTATAATTTGCTGGGCTCGCCGAGGTGTAGGTTGGCGAACTCGCAAGCGGTTGGTTCATTCGAGCAGATAGTTCACCCGCCACATTAACCGGTCCATAAGTTGTCGAGGCGCTAACCCCGAATGCGTTCGCCGGCTGTGCATATGCAATATTATATTGCCCAACCTGTAGCCCGGCCGGTCCGGGCGCAATGGCCGGCGCATTTGTATAAACGTTCGGACCCTTTGGAATTCCGCGCACGAAATAGAGCCCTACAAAATAGGTGCCGATCGAATCATGGGCCGCAAATCCGAATTGATCAATGCCGTTCGCCGGCCGAATATCGGGTGCACGATAGATTGACGCTGCGCCTTCATCTACAGGCGTGGCTAGAATACGCTGTGCGCCAGGCCCAAGAATATCGGCGGGAGAGAAATAGCTGCCGACGCCCGGGAATACATCAGGCTCGTATTCAAACTGCCAATATGCGTCGGCGGTGATGCCGTCCCCGAAATCATAGGAAAAAGAAGCCGCACCCGTCGGCAAAAACAAAGCTTGAATCTGCGGGTTGGGTTCCGATTCCGCATAGTCGATATTTACGGGCGCCTGCAAGCCTGAAAGCCCGTCCGTCGAGAAAAGCGATTCACCCCAAGTGATCGTCTGCCGGCCGATCTGCCAAGTGAGCCGTTGCTGGCCGCCGTTTATGTTCTCCGCGCCGTATACAAACGCCGCGAGCATACGGAAGTTTCTGCCGTCATTCGCAATCGTCCCGCTCGGAAATCCCTGCGGTCCAACACCGTAGGAATTGAACGTATTTGGAGAATTATTTTGGCTGTGCTGTAAATATACAGTGTTAATCAGACCCTGCGCACTGGCTCGAAAGCCATAATTTCCATCTTGGATATTCAACTGTTCTGTAGTTTGAAACAGATTTTCCATGACGCCCGACCGGAAATTCCGATCTCCGTCATCTACGTTGAGCGTCGCAGTCTCGTTATCAATCGGTGCCGTTCTCACGCCGAGCGTATAGTCCAACGTCGATTGTAACGTGATCGTATAATCGCCCACCTGCCAGGAAGCCGCATGAGCCGCCGGCGCAGCCAACCCAAGGGCCAGAATGCCTCCGGCCAGCATTGTGCTCTGGCGCAATGTTAATTTAAACTTTCCTGGCTTCGCACAAGCCGACCGTAGTGTACGTGATATGCCCTTCAACATTTTTTCCTCCTAACGTTTCGTTTTGCTTTATTTGTTTTTAGCTAGCAATGCGGCCACACGCTACTTCAGCGCCCCTAAAATTCGGGGTTGGATCGAAAGCGCGACAACTAGAAATGAGAGATACCTCACTAAATTAAATTCGTCAACGGCTAACTTGCAATTAAGTACCGAAAACCATCATTTTCTTGCGGCGTCGGATAATTCTTATCGCGACTAGATGGAAACATTCCTGATTTGACCCTGTGTTTAAAGTTGGTCGGCTAACGCTAATTCTAATGTTATGATTCGATTTCTACCTATTTCCCATTAATCTGCGCGCCGCCGCGCGACGGCATTGGCGAGAGTTCCGATGCGTTCGATCTCGACTTCGATCCGGTCTCCGGGTTGCATAAACACCGGCGGGTTCCGCGCATATCCAACGCCGGATGGCGTTCCCGTGGCAATCACATCTCCCGGCTCAAGCGTCATCGCTTCCGATAAAATCGCGACCAGCGTGGCGGAATTGAAGATCATGTCGCTCGTATTGCTGTCCTGCATCACCACGCCATTGAGACGCGCCGTGATCCGCAAACCGGCTGCGCCCGGGGGAAGTTCATCGGGCGTGACAAGTTCCGGTCCAAAAGCGCCGGTGCCGTCAAAGTTCTTGCCGATCGTCCATTGGGTGGACTTGCGTTGATAATCTCGAACGGTCCCGTCGTTAAAACACGCATACCCGGCAATGTAGTTCAGAGCATCCTCAGCCTTTATGTTTTTTGCCGTTTTGCCGATGACGATCGCGAGTTCGGCTTCGTAATCCAATTTCTCCGAGCATTCCGGGTGGATCATGTTTTCCCCCGGCCCGATCAGCGAAGTTGCGCCGCGCAAGAATACCGCCGGATAATCGGGAATGGCATTACCGCCCTCGATAGCGTGCGCGCGATAATTGAGGCCGATGCAAATCGTCTTTCCGGGCCGCGGCACGGGAGCCAGCAACGTCACGCCGGAAACTGCGACATCTTCCTCCGCCGGGTAGCCCGCCGCATTTATGGCCAGGTCAGTCGCCGACAGGGCAGCTGGGCACACACGGATGCGATCGCCTTCCCGGAAGCCGTGTTGAATTTTTCCATTACGCTTAAAGGTGACGACGCGCATCTAAAAACCCCCTGGTTCAGCTGCCTGTTTTAACAAACGCCGTGGTCTCGTTCCACCATGGGTCCGGCGGCACGGTCCAGCCGCCCACCTTGAACCCGGGCGCCTTCCACTCTACCGGCTCATCCTCAATGTCGATCGTATGATAATGGCTGGGAAAGAGTTCGATGCGGTGGCCATCTGGATCGCGCAAATAAAGGAACCGGGCGAGGCCGGGGCTGAAGTGACGCGCCGGCCCGAATTCGACCTGACCTTCCTTGTCGCCCACCACGAACAGGTCGCACACATGCATCAGATGGTGCGTTTCCGGCACCTGAAAAGCGACGTGATGCAGCCGCGGGCCTGCACGGTTGGCGAACACGATATCATGGGGATTTCCCTTCCGTTGTAGGAATATCATCTCAAGGCTGCCCTCTTGCGTCACATACTCAGAGAGCCTGAAGCCCATGCCATTATAAAACTCCAGGCTCTCGCGCAGTTTTGGCGTCACGATCTGGAAATGATCGAGGCGCAGCGCGCAGGCGCCATGATGGCGGTCAACCTGGGCAAAGAGCCTAGGGCGCGTCTCCATCGTCGCACAGAACTCGAGCGGCGTGCCCGCCGGGTCAGTCGTTTGCAGCGTGCGGCCCTGGTGCTCGACCTCCACCCAGTTTGTGTAAAAGCCCGCGGCTGCGAAATGCGCTTGCAGAAGGTCCAGGTCTTCCTCGGTGAGAACGCGCATTCCCACGCGCTCGACCGAGGGCTCACCCAGCTTGAGCACAAGGCTATGGTGGCACGCCTCCTCGAGCCCGCGCAGCCATAGCGTCGTGGAATTCTGGTCGCTTACAACGAGACCAAGAAGGTCACAGTAGAACGCCCGGCTCGCCTCAAGATCCCGCACACGGGAAACCAGGTGGCTCGCGCGTGTGACATTGAAGTCGGGCTTATAGACCGGTTTCGGTAGCTGCATTTGTCCCCCAATTAGTCCCGTGTCACGCCACGGCGGCACCGGCGCCGCGACACCGCAACGTCCTGCCAGTCGGATGCGCAATGGCTCCCTTGTTAAGGTGAGAGATATCTTATTATGAGACATCCGTCAATAACTCGATTTTTGGACGGAGTTGTCATTTGGTAGGCAGCAGGTTATTGCTTCCAGACATGGCGAAACGATCACCTCGATTGCGGCACGATGCCGCAAAGCGGGAAAATACTCGTACCCGTCTCGCTGATGCCGCCCTCAGGCTGATGTCGGAGCGCGGTATCAGCGCAACATCGGTCAGCGAGATTGCCGCGGCAGCGGAGCTGGCGAACGGGACCTTCTATCTTTACTTCAAAGACAAATCGGAGATCGTCGCAGCTGTATGCCAGGCGGTTACGCTTGCTATGCATAATGAGATGAGCGGCACACGTATATCCTTGGAGGATGGCGCAGCCCGGGTCGCATTCGGGACATACCAGTTCATAGAGATCGCAGCGGCCGAGCCAGTTTGGGGCCGCCTCCTGGTTTCCGCCTTCACGGAGTTTCAGGCCTTTAAGGACGATATTGCGCGGTACATGCGGCTCGATGTCGCGCTCGGCATTGAACAAGGCCGATTTTCCGAGCCTCTCGATGAATTTGTTATTGACTCGCATCTTGCCATTCTGCGCGCCGGCGTAAGCGCCCGGCTTGCTGGTGGAGGCTCGGATGTCGCGGTGCGCGCCGCAGAATACCAGTTGCGCATACTTGGAATGAGCGTCGTAGAGGCGCGTCGGGTTAGTAAAGCCAGCGGGCCACGAGCTGCTTTCAGGGGGGTTTCACGCGAAACGAAAGCTGTTCCCCTCGAAGCTTTGCTCAGATTTTGATTTGTTGCATCAGGTTCGGCACGACGTCGTCGATCCGAGATCTCGCTCTCTAAGGCGGCACGGAAGATCCACGATGCCAGCGGCCGCGCCGCAGGCGCGGCACCCGCATCAGCGGGTCAAATTGGGGTTCGACATAGAAGGAGGGTATTTCGCTATAAATAGCGGCGGCAAAGTGTACCACTGAACCGGTTTTTTTGCGAGCTGTGAATGGCGGGGGTTAGCTGTTCGTCTCGTCTAGGTTGGGGTGTCCAGCTAAATAAGGCCCTCGTGCTCCATCGCTTTTTGCACGGCAGCTCGCTCCATCATCCGGTCTCGGAACGTGACCAGCTTGGCCGGCGGCTCAAGCCCGTTTTTCTGCGCCCAGAGGAGCATGACGAACAGGTAGCAATCGGCGACGCTCCCATCGGCGCCGGACAGAAAGTCGCCTTGCATCATCTCGAAGCGATAGCCCATTCGCTTCAGGATCGTCTCACCGGCTTTCGATTTCTCTTCGTCGCCAGTGCCTGAGAAAAATGTCCCATCTGTCCCGTAGGCTTCAGTGCTGTGTTCTGCCGCGCGATCCAACCAAGAATGGCGATGTTCTCACTCAGCGTTTCGCCGGAATCGAGCGTGAGAGCGGGTACGTAGCCCTTCGGGTTGATCATCGCGTAATCGGCGCCGTGTTCCGTCCGGTTGGCCTTCAGGTCGACCTTCTCATATTCGAACGATAAGCTTCCTCGTGCAGCGCGATATGGTCGGAAAGGCTACATGCGCCGGGCGCATAGTAGAGCTTCATCTGCTTCTATCCTCATTGATTACAGTATTGCTCAGTCAGGGAGATCCGCCACCTTCGAAGCAAACCCCTTATAGCCAAGTTTCGGAGCCGCGCACAGTCAAACGTTGATATCATCCCGCCGTCAAAGGCAGCGTCCCGTCATTATCAAACAGGCCGCCTAGACACTAAGGAATAACGGAGACGCATCCGGTTCAATACAGATATCTTCCGCTCCAAGCGACCGAATGAGTTCCGCTGTATCGAGGCGTAGGAAGCGACCAAGCAGCCGCACGTAGACCCCCATAAAGAGTTTGCCATGTCCATAAGATTGACCATCCATCGTCGAGGTCATGGCATGGGCGATCTCATGGAGCAGACACCACGACGGCGTCCGCTCAGGAAGGAAAGTCGAAAGCCTGCTGGCGTTGGCCACAGTTGCCTTAGCCCGAGTTTGACAATGGCTCGACCTTCGGCGGGTATTTCAGACCCATCTCTTACCAGATCGCATTGACCATGGCCTGGGCTTTCGGAAAGAGAATAAAACTTGGATCACGCGGCGCCTCGACCCGGTTCTCCCAATCGTAAACGCGGCTGCGCTGAAAATCCCGCTTGCCGCTCAACGAACGACGTACCTCCCTTCGCCCTTCACCGGCCGGGACAGGTTCACCTTCTCTCCGGCTGCCCACCCCTCGCGGTAGGCTCTGCCGCCGACCTGTGCGCCGACGGCACCCATGCTGACCAGTCTCACATCGGTTTGCCGTCGCTTCCCGGCTAAACTCATCATGGTCCAACCCCCTAGAGCTGATCCACCTTTGATGTAGTTTTTTGGTGGAGGTGGATGATGCCGCGGAAGATTTACAAGCCTGAGGAGATTATCGCGAAGCTTCGTCAGGTTGAGGTTTTGACCTCACAGGGCAAGTCGGCGATCGATGCGATCCGGTCGATTGGCGTGACGGATGCGACCTATTACCGGTGGCACCAAGAGTACGCGGACTGAAGGTTGATCAGGTGAAGCGCATGAAGGAACTGGAGGCGGAGAATGCTCGGCTGCGTCGAGCGGTGTCTGATTTGACGCTTGAGAAATTGGTTCTGAAGGAAGTTGCTTCGGGAAAGTTCTGAGCCCGGCAGCGCGCCGGGCTGGTGTAAAACACGCTGTTGAGACGCTTGGCGTATCTGAGCGGTTTGCGTGCCGCGTACTGGGTCAGCATCGTGTGACGCAACGTCGCGAACCCAGGACGGCTGATGATGAAGCAGCATTGACGGCCGACATCATTGAGCTCGCCAGACAGTATGGCCGCTACGGATATCGGCGCGTGACAGCCTTGCTGCGCCAGGCGGGATGGAACGTGAGAGGTGTTGCCGCGACTTTTACCGTAGGGACCTCACGCGACGATCACCGGGACCTTCTCGGTGTCGGCCGGACGAAAGACGTCGACATAGATTGTCACGACGTCGCGGAGTGTGACCGCGACGTCCTTTTCGAACACGATGTCGACGGGCAGCGGGAGCCACCGAGGTTTCACCTGGAAGCCTGCCGGGAGAGTTTGCGTACCCGGCTCGAAACGGCTGAAAAGGCCTTGCTCGCCTCCTTCGTCATAGGAGTAGGCGGGGACGAGTACTGGTTGATCGTCAGGCATGCGCGCTCATTCTGGTTTCGATGGCTGCTTCGTCGGTGGGTTGGCTTCAATCCGAACTGACGAACTATTCTTGGGGCGGGAACAGCTACAGCGCCGCCGCTACATTGCGAAGAACCACAAGCCGCTTGTTAGGCGCTGACGCGCTCGCGAACGCGTTCAGCCGCTGGCCCTTCGACGTCCATCATCGCCTGAAGCATGCGTCGGCTCTCAACCGCGTTCTGATCGCTCTTGATCATCAGCTCCTTTGGATGGCCCACGAGCTTCAGCATTTTCTCGATTTCCTCCGAGGCGAAGATGTCTTCCGCGATCACAGACACCAAATACTCCTTGGTCTTGTCGAGCCCAGCGCCATCGGGCGTCGCCATTCCCATGAAATAATAGCAAGTGTCCGGAGTCGCCGGCGTCACCGCGTGGTAAATGCGACTGAAGGTGATCCTTTCGCCCGCTTGGGCATGGTCCTCCGGAAAGGCTGTTTCTCCGATGCCGGCGTGAAAACCGGGCAGATAGAAATCAAGGCCGATCATGCGGTCTATCCTGCCCGAATAGAGACCCAAGGCCTCAGCGGAGGCCGGCGAGGGAGCGTTGCGGATATGGCGCCGACTGCGGAGAAAACCCGGCCGCTTGCTTAGCTCTTCAGGCGTTGAGGCGTTCTCGGGCGTGCCGATCGAGGTGCCGTGCAGGTAGCCGAGATGCGACAAATCAAGAAGATTGTCGTTCAGGAGCTGATAACGGCAACCGACCTCGTAGGTATAGAAGGGTCGGGCCAACATGCCTGCACTACTGTAGTCAATTTCATGGAGGTCGGGCAGCAGCGCTGGATCGGCGAGATCTGGATCGCCGGGCCAGATCCATAGCCACATGCCATGCTCGACCAGCGGGTAGGTCGGAATGCGGTAGCTGCCTGGAACGGATTGTTGCGACGGAATGTCGGTGCAGCGCCCGTCGGGGCCGAACGTGATGCCGTGGTAGCCGCAAACGATCTGATCGCCTTTCAAGCAACTCTTGGCCAATGGGAAGTGACGATGTGGACAACGACCGCCCACCGCCACCGCATGGCCATCCTCCTTGCGGTAGAGCACAATCGGCTGGTTGAGGATCGTGCGTCCCATGAGCTCGTGGGTCACATCCTCCGCGAAGGCCGCGACGTACCAGCCATTATACGGGGCAAATGAGCCGTCCCGGAAAGGGTACATGGCATCTCTCTCCAAATTGTCCTCAAGAGTTAAAGCCACTTGGTGAGCATGTCAATCTGGGCCCGTCGACTTAGCCGTATAGCACGGCGTGAACCCAAACGTGGTCAACATGACCATCTGCCATCACCCCCCCGACAGGCTGCTCGATGGTGACGACGTCGAGGATAAGCTCAGCGCCCGTGCACTGTTCCAAGTTTTCGGCCACAAGCACAAACAGCGCGTGATACGTGAGACGTCATACGTGCGTTGGGGGGCTGGGGCAGTGAACCTTTCGCGGTCGGAGAGGCAATTCGAGCCCGGCTATAACATCATCGAGCTAAATGTTGCAGGGGAAGGCGCCGACAGGCGGATTGACGTGCAAAGCCACATGTTCAAGTTTCAGTCCAACCCGGAAGGCTTCCACCCGATCAAGGACGACCTCGGAAGCGAAGTCTTCCGGCACTCAATGAGCTTCCCTGCGGAGCTCGCTCGCGTAAGCAGTGTGGTCGCGGCGTCGGCGGAGGACGAGGTTATCGTGGATGCGGCCATAGTGCAGGAAGCAATGGCGACGGCCACAATCGACGCGGAGGCATCGATGGGAGACAAGTGGGTAAGGCATCTCGTCGACCGGTTCTGGGATCTCGATGCCAGTGACCGTCGCGAGATCGCCCTCGATCTCGCGCTCATAACGAAGGAGGAGATTCAGCTTCCCGAGGCGCAGCGCTACGGTGTCGCGCTGATTCGGGCAGTCGAGCGAAGCCTCATCGACCGGCTGGACGAGATGATAGCAGAACGCGAATAGTTTCGAAGGGGATAGGATTGATCACGATGCATAAGGAATTTCCAAAGCTGTTCGCAGAGATATGCGCAGATGGCACCGGCCGTGACGAGCTCTGGAACGGAGTCGCCAGCTTTGCACAAAAATTCGAAAGGGCCAGAGCCGAGGTTCTTGCCCGGCTCGCGTTCGCGACGAAGCCCCCCGCGGCCGGTCACAGGCAGGAAGATCTCGAAACGGCGTTGGGCACTTTCCACAACTCCCTTTCAGACGCCTATCCATCATTCGTGCCAGGCGGGAGGAATGACCAAATTCTAGCGGCGGCCGCGTTGCTGCAGATGTTCGGTAAATCGTCGGTCGCTGCCGATCGGCGACCACGATCTGAGCTACTTGCGAAAAATCGTGAGCGTTTGGCGGAGCGCCAAGGAACAGGTGCGCACGCGGGTAACCGGGCTCACCTCGGTTAGGGTGAACCTGCAGGACGCCGACGGACGCATAGTTGAAGCGACCATGCCTGACGTTCCAGGCGAGGAGTTTCGGTGGATGTGGGAGGATCGCGAGCTCGGGAACGCTCTCGGTTCCAACCTTGCGGTCGGCAACATCATGCTGCTGATCAACGGCGACAAAGTGAAGGCGCCAGCATGGGTCACGGAGCGCGCCGCACAGCGCCGGGCGACAAAGATTGAGAAGGCGGTGAGAGCGCCGAAGGTTTGGGAGCCGAGTTTCGCGCCTATGCAGGTACCGCTAGTCGATCTGCTTCAGCAGATCTCGCATCTGCCTGTCTGCGGGCACGGTCGCCAAATAGTCATTATGATCAGCGCATGGGACAAGGCGGAGGGTGAGGAGGGTCGAGCAGACCCTTCACGGTTACAGTGAGGGGCACCGTCTGATCGTTGGATCGGTGAAACTCGGGCAACAGGACGCACGGACCATGCTTGTTCTCAGCGATGCTTCGGGCAGCAGTACGCGCATTCCAACCGACGGTTATCTGACCGGCTATGCACTATTCGGAGCCGGGAAACACGTGCTCGCCCGCACCTGGTCGGCTCCTGAGATGAGTCGTCCCGGATGCGTGTGGACGAATTCACTCTTGATCGATTTCGCGGACCTAGCGCGCCTCGCATCCGCGGACAAGTTGGTAGACCGTTTTATGCGACCGTCGCACGGTGACACGTCGAGATTCGTATCGACTCTCGACATCTATTCTAACAGTTGCCCCGCGAAGACCGCCGCAGGCGACCTGTCGCGGGTTGCTGAGTGGTTTGGAGGGCTCTATGGCAGCCAGTGAGCAAGGTCATCGCGGAGCGCGACGGTGTCGGCGATGACGCCCTAATTCTAGCCGTTTGGATGCAGCAGTGGCCGAGGCTGCGGCGGTCATTTCGGTTTTGCACCCAAGTGGTCGATGACCGTTCCACCGGCGCCGAAGCGTTTGACTTGCAGTTGATCGACGGCATGCGAGCTGGGCATTGGTCTCGGATGCCTAATGCTGTATTTGCGTCCGACGTCGGCAAGGGCGATCGGATCGATTTGCTCCTCAGGGATCTCCACGATCCCTGCGATTCGGCGCTGCGAAGTTTCCTCCGCGAGGTCGGCGGGGACATTAGCAGCGGTCGGGCGGCAATGTTCTCACTGGTCCGCCTCTTCGAAGCCGTCGGGCCGAACGCTTATCCCGTCGGCATCGCTGACGTAATATCAGAACTCGAAGCGCTAGGACCAAACCAAGCGAGGATGGGCCGCGCAGCTGTGGCAAGGCTCGTGTTTTTGCGGCCGAACGTCATCTACCAAAATCTATTTTCCTTTGCGTTGAACCAAATCAGGTTAGCAACTGACCTTCTCAACATCGATCCAGCGTGGTTGGTCGAGCGCTGCTCCGATGGCGGCCTGAGGTGCTGGGATCCGCGCTGTCAAGTGACGATCCGTTGCGGACCGCTGCCAAAGCGGTGCTCTCGACCATCGGTGTCGACGATCTGGCAGCAGCGCTCTCAAAGCATCCTAAGGTCCTTTCCGCCATCCTGCCAGCACGGCCTGACCTGCTCGGGAGCGTCGTCGTCTGGAGAATGCGCTCGCTCGACGTCTCCAGGCTGGACACTACTGCCAACCTAGACGTTAATGCGGCCACGGCCGTGGTCTCGGCGATGATTACTGCCGGGCGGGACGACTGTGCGAATGTGGTGGTCGCCCGGTTAAGCATTCGTCCAGTCCTTCGAGCCCTGGCGGAACCCGGACGTTCCAAGTTGGCCAGGTCTTGGCTGCGCACGATTGCCTCACACGCCGATGAGCTCGCGGCCTGCATGTCTGATGGCACTTTGCATGACAGGGCATCCTTATCGCGTTATCAGAGGTGATCGAGCCGGACCTCGTGCCCAACGCGATTGGGCGGGATCCGTGGATCACCGCGATCGATAACAGCATAGCGTCCGCTGACGTGGCGGGCGAGGACGTGCTTGCTGCCTTTCTATTCTGTCGAGCAATGGGTCGGCGCTCGAGGTCCCAGGGCAGGCTGTTTTTCCACTCAGTGCAGCGCCTCCATGAGGCCAGCGCGGCAAACCGGCTGCTTAGTTCTGCCCAATATCTAGTGGAACGTCGTTTGCCGGACGTACCGTTCTGGCGCGAATGGGACCGGTGCGAACGAATCCGTCGGGCCGTAGTGGACAAGTTTCTGGATCGGGATCTTCCACCCTGGGAATTCGAGACTGTGGTTGACGACGACAAACTTTGGTCAGATTTGGTGTACATCGCCGCCGATAGCTCGCGTGGTAGGCGTTTTCTCGAACGCGTCAGTCGCTCACTTCGCGACGGCCTCAATGAGGCGTCGTATCGACGAGGGCAGATTATCAATCGGGAAATCGGTTAAAGCCTTCATGCATCGAGAATTGTTCAGATGGTAGATTGCACGGCCTCTGTTTAACATTTGGCTTTCTAAATTTTGGTGTCAAAAGAGGAAAGGTTTCTTTTGGCCTTTTTGCGTGTCATGGAAGCTTTTCCCAAAGGGGCTTTCCTGTCTTTATTATTGTTGTCTGAAAAGACGAGCCATTTTCCTTCAACCAGAGTCCAGCGTTTGTTACTCTTACTTGGAACGCGCCATGATATCCAGCCTTTTAAAATTGTCTTATCTCGACTGAGTTTCCTGATAAATCCGGAGGAAGCGCTTCTTCCTGCTTGTGTATGGCCCATTTCCTTAACCGCTATAGTATCGAAACAACGGTATATTTCCCATTCCATTCGTTGGCTTTTGGAACGTACCGTTGCTCACAAACCAAGTTATTTTCTATGAACCAGACCAGATCACATTTTTCGTGATACTATCGAAAGTCCCGTCAAAAATCCGGATCCAAAAAATCGTCCAAGAAAATCTAAGGGTAAAACCGCCTTTACAGTAGAATGGAACCGGATTGCCGCCGAAGCAGGCGCCCAGCAGGCCCATGACGATACAATGTTAAGCAACGTTCAACGCAAGATCGACCGCATCATTGATGCGATCAGCGAGGGGATGCGGACACCAGATATGAAGGAAAAGCTGGAAGCGCTCACGGTGCAAAAGGCCGGGCTGGAATCCCGAGCAGTAAACCGCCGCGCCCCCTTGCCGGCCATGCATCCTAACTTGGCGGAGGTTTACCGCAGTAAGGTCGCCAGCCTGCAGGCCGCTATCACCTTAAGCCCAGACCATGCCGGGGTGCTGGAACGCCTGCGCGATCTGGTCGAGCGCGTCGATATCGGTCCGGGTGTAGATAAGGATCAGCCAGAGATCATTTTAACCGGCGCTTTGGCGGCGATGTTGAAGCTGACGATGCCGGATACTGCCGCGTTGGCGGCGTTCGGACATGATTTGTTCTTGAGTTCGGTAAAGTTGGTTGCGGGGGAACGCAACCACCGAGAGTTAAACAATCCTACGAACATTCTGTTGACGGTTGTGTCAGCTATCCGATGTGCGCAGGGCAATTTCCGGCACCCGGGCGACAGCCGCGATGACCTGCTCCGCCGTGATCAGTCTTGTGCATTCGAACTGCCGAGGGGTTCCGGCATGGCGCGGGCACCAGAGATAATCTTTGTGGTCGAACTGCTTGCGAACATCGTTCCAACAGGAGTTGCATGTGTGCCAGTTGATAACGCGATAAGGCGTAGCGAATTCGTTCGCCGGGTGAGTAAAACCACTGATCATCACTACCGGCGTGCCAACCGACCAGGCCAGCCAGGAAAGTCCGCTGCTCAGGCCAATGAACGCGCTGGCATGGCGCAGCCAGCGGGCGCGCTCGGCAAGCGGACGCTCGCCGGTTTCGTCCTCCGCCCCGTGCGGAATCTGGTTCCAAACAATCCCTGAGCCCCCGTAACGGCTCTTGTCGATGCAGATGACACGATAGCCGATGGATTTTAAATAACCAACTACTTCCAGCCAGCCGCCTGGATTGTTCCAATGCTTGCATTGGGTAGAGCTTTGCACAGCGATGCACACGTACGGCTCGGGGATGGGTCGGCTTTCATCCGGCAGCACCAGGCGCGCGGCTTCCTCCGCCGGGTCAACCCCAAGGATATAACCGGCGGTTCTGTGCAAGCCCACCTGGCGGAAATCTGTTGGCTGCCAGATATTCGCTTCGTCCTCGAAGAATAACCCCATGAAATAGCTGGCATAGGCTTGCTCGGGCAGTTTGCGCGCCACCATCTCCTCATGCGTAATGAAGCTGATGCCGGGATAAGCCGGCCGCAAGAGCTCGATCAAAACCTCGGACATGGCGCAGATCAGGCGGCATTGATGGCGCTCGGCAAAGCGCACGGCGTAGGGAAACCAGGCCAGAATATCGCCCAGCGTGCCGATGGGGAACTGGATCAGCACATCCTGGCCGGCGCAGTTGTAGCGATGCGTGAAAACCGGCTCGCTGTCGGCCCAGACCTCGATGCCGAAGCGCACGAAAAACCGTTTCGCGCTGGCGATCAAAGCGCCCTGGTTCTCGCTTTCAAACAGAATATTTCCGGTATCCAGGTCGCGCAGCCTTACCCGCCAGTTGCCTGGCGGCAGCAGCACACGGGCGCCGAGGTTAAAATCGTAGCGTATGCCGCGCGGGCCTTCCTGCGTAGGCACCAGGGCGGGCGGCGGATAAGCGGATTTCGGCTTCGTGCCCGTTTCCGGCTTGTCCCCGGCAACGGCCGGCGGAGTTTTTTCAAGCATAGCGCATGGAGCGGCTTGCAGATGGCCGCATCAAGCCATTCGCGCGGGCCTCAAGCTTTTCCCGCACCGCGACAAGCGGCGCACCTTCCAGAACGAGCGGCACGCAAAACGCCGCACCGGGAACCGGCTTGAAATGCGGATGCAGATTGGTGACGGATTCATTTCCGAACATCGCGCGGTTTCCCGTATCGAGATAACTTTCAGCGGCCAATCCCTCCGCAAGAATGATGTCGTGTGCCTCAAGCTCGATATGATGATACGTCACCTGCTGGACGGAATGTTCCTGGAAAATCGTGTTGCCATTGATCAGCGCCTGTGCCTCGAAAAGAAGATTATCGAGGTAGATGGCGTGGTGCGGCGAGACGCGCAGATTACGTTCCGGCACGCCGGGAGCGATGGCGCCTGCCAGAATGCAAACCGGCCTCGCCAGCTTGGGTTCAGGGTGACGAGTGAGATCAATATGGCGCAAGCCGGTCCAGACAACCTTGCGGCTTGATGGTCCGTCCTCGCGCACCGTCACCAGCACATCTCCGGGGCGGATATCTTCCACCGCGATCTCGCCGTTCATCCCAAGGATTTTCGTTCCCGTGCAATAGCACGGAGCCTCGATCTCTTCGCCCGTGCCGCTGCCATCGGCAAGCAGCGTGAAGGACCCGCCGGTGCCAGCGAAAATAAAGGATTCGGTGACTCCGCTCCCCTCGGCAGAGCCGCCGGAAATTGTCAGCACCGTATTGCCAGCCGAAGTGGTGGAAGTCAGCGTGGCGCCGCTGCCGATGGCGCTAAGATCGATTATGTCGCCCGCGCCAAAGCCAGAGATCGTCGCAAGATCGCCATAACCGGCGCTGATGATCGCGGTCTCGTCGATCTGCCCGGCACCAGTAAAGGTCAAGGCGTCGCTGAATGTCGCCTTGGGCGATTCCAGCACCAGTGCGCCGCCATCAATCACGGTATTCAAGGCGGTTGCATTGCCGTTGATGTTCAGGCTACCGCCGCTCTTAACCGTGGTCGTGCTGGCCACCGCGCCTTTCAGGAACAGATTCAGGTTGCCGCCGCTGAATACCGTTTCGCCTGTTACGACGGCAGTGGCCGCGCTTACCAGCTGGGTGCCGTAAATCTGGTCGCCGGTGGCTGAACCCAGAAGGGTTGCGCTGCCGCCCGCCAGAATCGTGGCACTGGTCTCGACGCCTGTGATGACGGCGGTGCCGCCCGACGAAATCACCGTACCGCTATCGGTGCCCGCAAAATTCGCCACGCCGCCGGAGAGCACCGTAACGCCGGAAGCCGCGCCGCCTGAGAGCACATCCAGCGTATAGCCGCCGGAAACCACATAGCCCGGCGGGGTGGATTGCCCGCTCGGAATCGTCAATGTGTTGGTGGACGATGAGACCAGCGTGGTGCTCACGGTAAGCTCGGCGCCGGAAGTGGTCTGCGACAGCACGAAATGCCCCGGCGCATAGCTGCTGCCAGCGAAAATAAAACTTTCGCTCACGCTGCCGCTGGTGACGGTCTCTACTGTATTGCCGCTCACCACCGCCGAGCTCAGCGTAGCGCCGGAGGTGATATAACTGAGGTCGATCACATCGCCTGCGCCGAAGCCCGAAATCGTGGCTAGATCGCCGGAACTGCTTGTGGCGCTGACCTGGACGCTCTCGACGATGGCGCCGGAGCCCGCGAATGTCACCGCGCCGCCAAGTGCCGCCTTTCCGGATTCCAAAAGAATCGTGCCACCATTGATGACCGTGTTTTCAGCCGTCGCATTGCCGCTGATATTCAGCGACGCGCCGGTATCGAGCACCGTGCCGCTCGCCACCGCACCTTTGATATATAGATCGACAACGCCGCCATTGAATACCGTTTCGCCTGCAACCGAGCCGATCGCACTGGTGGTCGAGGAACTGACGATCTGCGTACCGTAGATTTGATCGCCGTTCGCCGTGCCGAACACCAGCTCGCTACCGCCCGCCGAGATCGTAGTCGCGGTATCGGTGCCGGAAATCGTAGCGCTGCCGCCGGAAAGGATACTGGCGCTGATCAAATTGCCGCCGCTCAGCACCGTGACCGTCCCGCCGTTTTCGATCACAGCGTCCTCGCTGGTCACGCCACTTGAAACAGTGGTGGAACTCGTTACCGAAACGGGAGCGACCGCCAGCTCAACACCGCCATTGCCATCGGGGATCAGCTCAAACGTGCCGGAACTGTATTGCCCTGCAAAGATGAAACTCTCGCTCAACCCGCCGCTCGTAACGGTCTCCACCGTATTGCCGCTCACCACCGCCGAACTCAGCGTTGCGCCGGAGCCGATAAGCGCCATGTCGATCACATCGCCAGCACCGAAGCCGGAAATGGTGGCGAGGTCTCCATAACCCGCACTGACGATCGCGGTCTCGGCGATGGTTCCGGCACCGGCAAAGGTGACAGCGCCCGCAAGCTTGGCCTGCGGCGACTGCAACACTACCGTGCCGCCGTTGATGACCGTATTCGTGGCGGCGGCATTGGCGCCGATGTCCAGGCTACCACTGATATTGACCGTGGTGCCGCTGGCGGATGCTCCAGCCACCGCGAGATCGAGCACGCCGCCATCGTAAACGCTCTCGCCGCTCACCGCACCGCTGACAATCTGCACGCCATAGATTTCATCGCCGATGGCGGTGCCGTACACCGTCTCGCTGCCGCCTTCGACGATCATGCTGCCGGTGTCGGTACCTGAGACATAGGCGACGCCCCCCGAGAGGATAACAACGGCTGAGGCCGTGCCGCCGGAGAGCACGTTAAGCGTGCTGCCATTGGAGATGGTGAGGCCCCCGCTGGTGGTTTGCCCCGCTGAGATGGTGGTGCTGGTGGGCGCCGAGGGGGCCAAAGCGATACCCCGAATATTTGTATCCGCGGCTGCGGTTTCCACCACCGTGAAGCTCTCGCCCGGCGCAGGCGTGGTGGCACTCACCGTATCGGTAATGGTATAGAGATAGGTCTGGTCCAGATCGCCGATCGTGGAGTTGGTGGCATAAAAGGTGACGGTGCCGTTCGCGTTGAGCACGCCGGTCAGGCCAAGCAGCCCGGTCGTGCCAGAGGTATTGGAGCTTACGCTCGAATTATCGACCAGATTGAGACCGGCGGAAAGCGTGTAATCCAATGTCCAGATGCCGGTGGCCGGGTTCAGCGTCCATTTCTGCAATCCTCCATCGCCGACCGTACCTTCCTTCGGCTGTCCTCCATCGGCGACATAGAGCGTGGTGGCGTTGGCGAAAAAGTAATTCTCCGGGCTGAGGTCGACCTTCGTGCCCACCGCAGAGCTGTTGAGGCTGTTTTCCTGCACGGCTGTCAGCGTGATCGACTGGCTGATTCCCGGAAGAGCCGCGGGCGCCGTCGTGCTGGTGGGCAACGTTGATCCGAAGCTTGCAATATTTGAGGTCCCAGTGCCACTCGGCTGCGTGCTGTCCTCCGAGACATAGAGCCTGCCATTATATATTTCGACCGTGCGTGTATCGTTCGCATCGTCGATCGAGGTGGCGCTGCTCGCGCCGTCCTGCGCCACGAAGACGCCTTGGGTGGTATCGCCTTTTACCCCCTGGCCGGAGATATAAAATGTCGAGCCATTAATAGTGGCGACGCTGCGCGGGTTGTTGGTATTGAACACGTTATACAGCGCGGTGCTGGTATCGACGGTCCCGTCAACGCCAATGTCGGCGATGACGCGCGGCACGGCGGTATATTCACCGCCTTGAATGCTGGTCGATTGCGCCAACGCCGCGGTGCCATAAACCGCCGCGCCGCCTTCGTTAAAAGTATCGGCATTGACGCCGTAGCCGGCAATCACCAGGGATTGGCCATTGCCCGCCAGCTCCAGCGAACCTTCGGAGGACGAGCCATATTCACCCGAAATGGCATTTTCCGTCACACCACCGGCTGAAACGGTCGTGGTTTGCGGCAAGGTCAGCTCCGCAACTATCTCGCCAGTTTCGGGGTCGATCTCTTCCAGCGTGATCGGCGCCGCTTGGTTATCACCATACGTGCCGCTGCCATCTCCATCGCCCACCACGCTGATCACGATATCGCCCGAGGTGAAAGTCGTTAGCGCGGGAATATTGGACGAGCCTGACATGCTGGAAATCCTATGGTTGACCGTTTACGCCCGTAATAGAGCCAGCCGCCTATGACCAATGACAGTTTTATGGCAGTCGTCGGAACGGAGTTTGGATAGCCGTTTTTGTCTTGAAACCATCATATGCAGGGACCGCGGAGTTCGCTAGACAGGCCGGAATTTAAACAGGGGATTTTCATGACCTTAAGCCGCCGCCAGTTTACCGCCACGGCGGCCGGTATAGGCGCTGCTACCGTGTTGCCGGCATTACCCGCGGCCGCGGCGCGCAGCGCTTTGCCCTTTATTTTGGTGGGCGATTGGGGGCGGGGCGGCCATGATGAACAGGCGGCAGTTGCTATTCAGATGGGCAGGACTGCGACGGAGATGAAAAGCGCTTTCACCGTTTCGGTGGGCGATAATTTCTATGAAAACGGCGTGACCGGCATTGATGACCCGCAATGGCAGAATTCGTTCGAGAAAATTTACACCGCGCCCTCGCTGCAAAGCCCGTGGAAAGTGATTCTTGGTAATCATGACTATCGTGGGAATGTACAGGCGCAACTCGATTATAGCCGGAGAAGCGCTCGCTGGCGCCTGCCGGCGCGTTATTATAAGGAAACTTTGGCGCTGCCCGACGGCGGAAGCGCGGATTTATTTTATCTCGATACGTCGCCATTCATAAAAAAATACATGGGCTCGAAGGTGAATATCGCGGGTCAGGACACCGTGGCGCAACTCGACTGGCTGAACCGGGAATTGGGGGCTTCGGCAGCACAATGGAAAATCGTTATCGGGCATCATCCGATCTATACGGCTCTGGATAATTCAGATGGCGGAGATCATGACCAGCCGGATATGATTGCGCGCGTCAACCCGGTTCTGCTGAAACACCAGGTGCCGATCTATATCTGCGGGCACGATCATCTGCTGCAATCGGTCAAAATGGACGGTATCACCTATGTGGTAACCGGGGCAGGGTCGCAAACCTATACGCCGGGCCACGCGATCAAAGGTGGGTTCGCCTCCGGGGCGCATGGCTTTATGACCGTGCGGTTGAATAGCACAAAGCTGGATTATGCGCTGGTCGATATGAACGGGAAGACGCTGTTTGGCGAAAGCATCATGCGGGCCTGAACAGGCTAATCGCCATCTACGCTGGGTGCTGCAAGTATAAAACTCACGCTCACCGTGATGTGGTAGGTACGGCCTGTAAAGCCTGCGGGCGGCGGCGGATATTGCGCGATACGCGCGTCTTCGAATGCCGCCTCATCCAGCAAAGGAAAGCCGCTGGACCGCGCAAGCGCGATTTGCATGACGATGCCGTTGAGATAGGTGAAGGTAAGTTCTGGCTTGCCCGATTCCCGCGCTATTTGCGCGGCTTGGGGGTAAACGCTGTCGGCATGGGCCTGTAATGCGCGTTTATTGCGGCACCGAAAGCATCGATTTGCCCGCCGGCAGGCGCAGCCGGTGTTGCATGTGGCGCTGGCCGGGCCTGCACCAGCGGCGGCGTTTGCGTGCCTCGCGGCGCTGACAGCGGCTGCGGTGGCGTAATATGCGGCTTAACATAGTGCCGGAAAACATGCTGTGCCGGCCGCGGGGCCGGCGGAGGCGGTGGCAAAGGGGGTGCCAGCGGCAACGGTGGCGGTAGCGGAACCGGCGGCGTTGGCACGGCGGGTTTGGGTGGAAGCGGGATAGGTTAAGAGGCCGATACAACAAGCCGGCAAAGTTGAGTGTAACAAGTTATTTCAGATAACGACGTGTTATGTGTTTTAGCATAGGAATACGATGCAATTTGCTAGTGCCTCGGCAGCCTAGAGTCTCTTTCATCTAATTTGACTCATATCCTGAGTTTTTGAGATGGTTTGCATACTCGTCTGGTTTGAACTGGTTAAGCAATATGCCGATGCGTTTCCACGTTGCCTCGACGGTACGCTCGGCGGCCATATAACGCCCGGCCAGGGCGGAAGCGCCGAGTTGGTCGGCGCCGCGCTCATCGGCACCGCGGCTTTCACCGGCCTGCCCGTCAGCACACGCATATCATAACCTCGGGCATCGCCGGCACCATGGTCACCGGTGGCAAGGGTGTGCAAGGCGGCATGGTGAGCCGCATCATCATGGCATAGGTGTTCACGCTTCCGGTGCTGGAAGCGGGCCATTGCAACAATTTTGTCATACGCAAGCCGGTGCGTGCCCGCTAAGAGCGGCACATCAAAAATAAAGGAGCCATCATGCGTTATTTGAACAGCCTGTCCGTCCTGGCGCTGGCCGCCGCCGGTGCGCTTTTTGCTCATACCGCGCAGGCGCAAACCACCGTGAACCTGAACGCGCTGCGTGGCCTTGCCCCGTTCAGCGCGTTGAACAACAGTCCGACCGGTAAGGCGGCACTCGTGGCCAATTACACCATTACCGGCGCGATTCAGACTGGCACCGCCGGTCAGCCTTTGCTGCGGAGCTTTGTCGCGCAGCAAGCGCAGGCGCTGCACGATGCGTTCATCACCAGCGGGGACGGCACCGAGCTTGCCGATGGCCTCGGCACCAAGCTCGGCGGCATCTATCACGCCAAGGCCCGCTATAGCGCGCCGAAAATCTACACGAATATCTCGCCAGATATCGCCAATCTCTTTGCCTACAGCTCCACGCTGACGGCGGCCGACGCGAATGCCGGAAAGTTCTTTTTTGCCAACGCTACGAGCCAGACTGGCAAAACCCCCGCAGTGCCGGTGAACGCCACCGCCGCTGCTATTCTAGCGCAAGCCGGTGGCACGACCGATGTTTTAGGCAAGGCTTATTACCTGCCGGCGGGCAGCCCCGGCGCCGACCCATATGGCGATTCCCGCCCGTTCCAGACCGAGAAAACCGTGCTGAAATTTACCGATACGGATTATTTCGGCGCCGCTTCCGGCAATGCCGTCTATCTTTATGGCCCAGTGCAGGATCTGACAAAGAGCCCGGCTTTTCCGAGCGGCCACACCACCTATGGCTATACGGAAGCCACTCTGTCCGCGATTCTGGTGCCGGAACGCTTTCCACAAATGATCGTGCGCGGCGCCGAATACGGCAATGACCGCATCATCCTGGGCGCGCATTACGCCATGGACGTGCTGGCCGGCCGTACCCTGGCCTATTACGATCTGGCGCAACTGCTTTCGGAGAGCCCGGCCTATCTCAACCAGAAGGAAGGCAAGGCTAAACCGATCGCCAATTACACGGCGGCGTTGAAACAGGCTCGCGCCGAGCTACAGGCGGCATTGGAGGCCGCGGCGGGTGAACCCATCGCCAAGGCCGCGGCGCAGGACACCAGCCGTTTCTCCAATCCGGCCGCGAATGCGGCATTTTATGAATCCACCCAGACCTACGGCCTGCCGGTGGTCTTTCCGGCGCAGGCCGGCAAGGTGGAAAATATCGCCAAGATGGCGCCGGAAGCGGGCGATCTGCTGACTACTGCTTTCCCCTACCTGACACTCGAAGAGGCCGACCAGATTCTTACCCGCACCGAAGGCCCGGGCGGCGGATTTTTGGATAACGGCTCGCATTTCGGCGTGTATTCGCGGCTCGATCTTTATAAAGCGGGCCTGGCGGCGCAGGCGGCGACTAAATAATAACGCCATGTCGATCACTCCTGAATCCCCCGACCAAAGCCAGGGGGAGGTCAAAACATGGGTCAATTCTCGATGAAAATCCCGGGTTAGATCTCAGTGAACATCAACACTGTAAGGTCAAAACCTCAACCTGACGAAGCTTCGCGATAATCTCCTCAGGCTTGTAAATCTTCCGCGGCATCGTTCGGCCCTCGTTGCCAAAAACTACATTAAAGGAGGACCACTTCTAGGGGGGCAGACCACTTTTCTGACGTAACCTGCATGACCTCGCCGCAGGCTGGACACGCTTTGTTGGGATCAACCGCCACCCACACACAAGCTCGGGCGGCCTCAAGGGTGGCAATACGAACTCCCAGTGCCGCCAACTTCTTTGGCAAGGCACTTACGTTGTGCCAAACAGGTGTTTGGTGCTCCCGTGCGGCCGGCATGCCCGGCTTTGAGCTACGCGCCGTTGCCGTCGCCACCGTTCTGCGCGGCGTTCCCAATGGCCCCCGCGAGGAAACGGTAAGTGCGTTCATGAGGCGCTCCACGTCCACCGGACGGAATTGAGGGAAATGCTCAACTAAGCCCCGACGAAATATCGCCGCGCGTGATCCGGGCGCGCGTACGTACGCGAGACCCCTTATGCCCCTATGCTTTCGTTGCAAAAACACGCATAAGATCAAAAACGTAGCGAAACTTCTAGATATAGAGTCGAATAAACCTATGCCCCTATTCCTTTTAAGTCTTTAGAATGAGAAATAATATCTGTTCACGGAAACGTGATAATGAAATGCCGTCCGACACGTCCGTTATCATACGTATATTCGCCGTACGGCTCGATATGCGTTTCTATAAGTGCTTGAAATTCTTGGCGTCCCGTAGGGGATTCGAACCCCTGTCGCCGCCGTGAAAGGGCAGTGTCCTGGGCCTCTAGACGAACGGGACGAGGCAGGAGCGCATTAAGCCAGGCCCGAGATTTTTACAAGCCGTCCGGCTTACTGCAACGGCGCCTCGCGCAGCCCTACGCTCACCCGCCCGTTTGAAGGGTCTATCAGCAACACCCGCCCGCCGCCCGGGCCGCTCACCCACACCGCGATCTCATCCCCGGTACCCGCGATGCCTTGAATCTTCTCTCCGGCCTCCAACGCCACGCTCCCGGCAACGGCAACCGGCATTGCCTCCTGCCTCGACGGCGCCGCTTTCCTGGCATAAAGCCGATGCACCACCGTGCCGGCGACCACCGCCGTGCCGAGGACGATCAGCACCCCCATGATACCGACCAGTACCTTCAATCCAAGCAAATTACCCCGTGGCTGATCCCGCATCTCCGCTCCCTGACTTCATTCTCACCGCCAGCCAGAAGGATGATGGTCTCAGACTCGACGTGTTTCTGGCTAATTCCATCGGCACCATCTCCCGCTCCCGCGTCAAGGGGATGATCCTGGCGGGCCATGCCGCGCGGGACGGCATTATCACGACCGACGCCTCCGAGTCGGTCCAGCCCGGCACCACCTACCGGCTCGCGCCGCCGCCGCCTGCCCCCGCCGCGCCGCTCGGCCAGAATATCGGCCTGCACGTATTATACGAGGACGCCTATCTCCTTGTACTCAACAAGCCCGCCGGACTTGTGGTTCACCCCGCCCCTGGCAACCCGGACGGTACGCTGGTCAACGCGCTCATCGCCCATTGCGGGGACAGCCTCACCGGCATCGGCGGGGAGCGCCGGCCAGGCATCGTCCATCGGCTCGATAAAGACACCTCCGGCGTCATGGTCGCGGCAAAAACCGAGTTGGCCCACGCCCGGCTCTCCGCTGCCTTTGCAGCGCGTGATTTAGATCGCGAATATAAAGCCATCTGCTGGGGCGTCCCAAACCCCAGTTCCGGCATGATTCAAGGCGACATCGGCCGCGATCCGCGCGACCGCAAACGCATGGCGGTCGTTACGCGCAATGGCAAACATGCTTTAACGAATTACCGAATAATCCGTAACTTTTGTGCCGCCGCCGCATTGATCTCCTGCCGGCTGGAAACCGGGCGCACGCATCAGATCCGCGTGCATCTCGCCCATATCGCCCACCCGCTCGTGGGCGATCCGGTGTATTTAAAGCGCCGCCCCGCCGCCGCCAAAAACCTCGCGCAGCCCGTCCAGTCGCTGGCGCTGGATTTTCCGCGCCAAGCCTTACATGCTGAAATGCTTGGATTTTCTCATCCCATCACCGGCTCGGCGTTAAGCTTCTCCGCCCCGCCGCCGGAAGATTTCCAGAGCTTATTGGAAGCATTTCAAACCTGCGTTTAAAACAGGACTCTCCAAGTCCTTTTTATTGACTTCGGGTTTAAGCTCCCGTAAAAAACAAACGCTCAACTCAGTTCGTTCGGGCAACTTTCTGGCCGGATTGTTACTGCCTTTTAAGGGGTACGTCCGGTTCATGATGCTAGGGTTAAGCGTGCGGTTGTTAAAACCGAGTTGTTAAATCGTTTCGCGGTGCGCCGGATAAGCCGGGCATCGAGGATAACTAGAACAAGGAGCTTTGTGCCTATGGCCTCTACTGTTTCGACGATGGCTCCAGACGCCAGCCTGACGCGTTATATGCAGGAAATCCGCAAATATCCCATGCTGGCGCATGAGGAAGAAGAACGCCTGGCGCGCGCCTGGCGCGATAATGGCGATCAGAAGGCCGCGCATACGCTGGTGAATTCGCATCTCCGGCTCGTCGCGAAAATCGCCATGGGGTATCGCGGCTACGGCCTGCCGGTGGGCGAACTTATATCCGAGGGCAATGTCGGCATGATGCAGGCGGTCAAGCGTTTCGACCCCGATCGCGGCTTCCGTCTCTCCACCTACGCCATGTGGTGGATTCGTGCCGCCATCCAGGAATACATTCTGCATTCCTGGTCACTTGTTAAAATGGGCACCACCGCGGCACAGAAAAAGCTGTTTTTCAATCTCCGCCGCCTTAAGGGCCAGATGCAGGCGATTGATGACGGTGATCTCAAGCCTGAACAGGTCGCGAAAATCGCGCATCTTCTGGATGTGCCGGAGCAGGATGTGGTGAACATGAACCGCCGCCTCTCCTCGCCGGACAACAGCCTGAACGCGCCGATTAAAATGGATGGCGAGGGTGAATGGCAGGATTGGCTGGTCGATGACAGCGAGAGCCAGGAAACCGAGATGGCGGAGCGCGAGGAGCTTACGGGCCGCAAGGCGCTGCTCGCCACCGCGCTCAAAACCCTCTCGGACCGTGAACGGCATATTCTGGTTGAGCGGCGTTTGAAGGATAATCCAACGACGCTGGAAGACCTCTCGCAGCAGTACAACATCTCGCGCGAGCGGGTGCGGCAGATTGAGGTTCGTGGCTTCGAAAAACTGCAAAAATCGATGAAGGCCCAGGTTGCCGAGCAGCGCCAGGCGGTGCAGGCCGTACAAGCCCGGATGGCCTAATATAAAAAGAGGTCCAAGGAGTTCATCCTTGGACCTCTTTCGCTTTAAATGGCCAGCGAGTAGAATTTTAATCGTCCCGCGTCACCCGCTCCATGCGCTCATGCCGCTCCTGCGCCTCAATCGAGAGCGTGGCGATAGGCCGCGCTTCCAACCGCCGCAGGCCGATCGGCTCGCCCGTTTCCTCACAATATCCGTAACTGTTGCTCTCAATCCGCTGCAACGCCTGATCGATCTTCCCGATCAATTTGCGCGCCCGGTCCCGCGTCCGCAGCTCCAGCGCCCGGTCCGTTTCCACGCTGGCGCGGTCCGTAATATCCGGCTCCAAAATCCCGCCTTCCCCTAGCGAGGCCAATGTCCCGTTCGCTTCCTTCACAAGGTCCGCGCGCCAGCGCAGCAGCTTCTGGCGGAAATACTCGGTCTGCATCGGGTTCATGAACTCCTCGTCGTCCGAGGGCCGATAATCCGGTGGCAACGAAATCAGCATGCCGTCCGTTTTCCTTCAATGTATCAGGGTGCGAGCCACAACCGGCCACCCATGGTTGAGCGGGCTTATAGCGACGCCCCCCGCCCAAGCCAAGGCCGGAAAGCCGCCTCCAAAAATGTATCAGAATCGTAACCGGCATCGTGGCATCTGGAACCGTCGCGCTTGCCATGCCATCTATCGTCTTATGTCGATGACCAAACAATGACGGGATGCCGGAGATGAGCTTCCTCGCCCTTGCTTATACCTTGCAGGACGCATTCGCGCTGGCAGACGCACGCGGGCCGGGTTCGGTCATCGCCTTCGGGCAATACCCCGGTGATGCGGATATTATCGCACCATCCGGCTTAATTTTGAGTGAATCCGAGGCTGATACGGCTCTCGGCAACCGTTCCGGCCTGGCTTTCATCTCCGTTGGCAATCACACCGCATTGCTCGATGTAGCGGCGCTCGCGCCCATCCTGGAGCTTGCCATGCAGCGGGCAGGCATTGGTTTTATCTCCGTCTGCCTCGCATCGCCGGAACAGGGCCGCACCGTCTATCACGGGAATCTGTTCCAGGACGGCAGATTGGCCTGCAATCTCCGCCATAAGTTTTCCGAGGCAACGTCGGGCCGCGTCGCGCTCATTCCCCAACCCACCGTGGCCCAAGGCCCTGGCGCGGTCCGCCGCGCCGTCGCAAGCGCGCGGGAGCAAGGCTATGCCCTGGCACTCATCGATTCGATCGATCTTCCTGATTGCGCGTCCGTCGCTTCTGCTTTGCAAAACGAACTTCTCGCCGCCGGACCAGCCTGGCTGGCGGCAGCCACGTCCCAACCTCAGCCCGCCGCGCCTAGCGGCCCGGTTGCGATCCTCTCCGGCGCGCTCGATCGGCAGACACTCTACCAGCTCGGCGCCGCCCGTGCCGCCATGCCATTTCTCCAGCTCGACCCATCTGGCAACGATACCGCTGCCGCTATCGCCTGGGGAGCCGCACAAACGGCGAGCTTCATCATCGCAACCTCCGCCCCGCCGGACCGCCTTGCCCCCGGCGCGCCTGCCGCCGCGATGCTGGCGGAAATCGCCGCCGGGCTCGAAGCCGCCGGAGCCCGCCGATTCCTCATTACCGGCAACGATACCGCCGCCGCTTGTCTAAACCATCTTGGGGTCAAAACACTTACCGCAGGCGCATCGCAGTCCGGGCTGCGCTGGTTCCGTGCTGACAATATAAATTTTGCCCTCAAACCCTCCGGCTTTGGGACACGAAATCTTTTCCAGGCCGAATTTGAGCCACAGATACGCCTTAATGCAACGGCTGAATGCGTCTCATGAACATCGAACCCAAATTCCTCACGCAGCCGGAAATCACCGCTTCCACCCCGCTCATCTCCGTCGTTGTGCCGGTGCATAACGAGGCGCCGAACATTCCCCCGCTTATCAAAGCCATCGGCGTCGCGCTCTCGGGTGTCGAGCACGAGATCATTTATGTCGATGACGGCAGCTCGGACGAAACGCCGCAGGTGCTCGCCACGCTTGCCGCGCACCTGCCAACCCTGATCCGTGTGCGCCACCGCCAAAGCTGCGGGCAGAGCGCCGCAGTCATCACCGGCATTAAAACCGCGCGCGGCGTCTTCATCGCGACACTGGATGGCGACGGACAGAACGACCCGGCGGATATTCCCGCCATGCTGGATGCGGCCGTTACGGCGGAAGCCTTGGGCCCTAAGCCCGTGCTCATCGCAGGGCATCGCGTCACCCGCAACGACAAGCAGGCCAAGCGCTGGGGCTCGCGCATCGCCAATTCCGTGCGCGGCTATCTGCTACAGGACGGCACGCCCGATACCGGCTGCGGCCTCAAGCTGTTCCGACGCGCCGCCTTCCTCGAGCTTCCGCATTTCGATCATATCCACCGCTTTCTCCCGGCACTTTTCATCCGCGCGGGCGGCCATGTCATCTCCGTTCCGGTGCGGCACCACTCGCGCTCACATGGCGCCTCGCATTACGGCACCTGGGACCGGCTGAAGGTCGGCATCGTCGATCTGTTCGGTGTCGCCTGGCTGCAACGCCGATGGAAAGTCCCGCAAATCGATTCCAACCTATGAGCGAGAGCATGAACCGCAACACGACCCCGGCCGCCATCGCCGCCACCCGCGCGCTCAAGCCCGCGCTTATGGCCGGCGGGCTTGTGGCTGTCGCGGCGGCACTGCCCTTGCTCGGCGCATCTTCCGCACAAAGCACGTTGAACAACCTGCTCGCCCAGGGTGGCATTCGCGGCCCGGCGATGTTCCTTTTGCTGGCCACCTTTCTCACCGCCATCGGCCTGCCACGGCAAATCCCGGCCTTCATGGCTGGCCTCACCTTCGGCCCCTGGTACGGCACGGCCATCGCGCTGGTCAGCCAGATCATGGCCTGTAGCCTGGACTTCATCTGGGCACGCGCCATCGGGCAGGATTTCGTGCGCCGCCGCTTCGGCAAAATCCTCACGCGCGTGGATCATACGCTCTCAGCGCAGCCTTTCATCGCCACGCTCACGCTGCGGCTCATGCCGGTTGGCAGCAATATTCTGCTCAACCTCGCGGCAGGGCTGTCGTCGGTGCGGGCGCTGCCCTTCCTCGCTGCCTCGGCCATCGGCTTCATTCCGCAGACCGTCATTTTCGCCATGTTCGGCCAGGGCAGCGCGCCCAGCCACGCGCATATGCTGCTGCTCGGCGGCGCTATGTTCGCCGCCTCCGCCGCCCTTGGCTTTCTCCTGCTGCGCCGCACCAGGGTGCGATCCATCTGACCCGCGTGGCTTATTCCGCCGCGGCGAGCCGGGCCGAAGCCTCTCGATACACGCGCATATAACCCTCGGTCATTTCGCTGCGCGTAATTGGCGGCTTTATCCCGGCAGCCAGCCGCTGCCATAGCCCTTCCTCGGTGCTTGCACGGCGCATAGCCTCTGCAAGTGCGCGGGCATCGCCCATCTCAAACAGCAGCCCATCCACGCCATCGGTGACGCGCTCCGCCAGCCCGCCGGTATTGGAAGCAATGACAGGCCGCCCGAAGATCCAGGCCTCGGAAACCACGAGGCAGAAAATCTCCCACCAAACGCTCGGCACGATGCACCAGTCGATTCGTGACATGCGGCTTTCCAGCTGGTCATGATGATAGGAGCCATTATAGACCAGGTTGCGGGCGGCCAGCGGCAACGCCGCCTCGCGCGCCAGAGCCGCCTCGACCTCAGCGCGCCAGGCCGCTGAGGCGAACTGGATATTATCGCCGTTGATCTCGACCACAAAATCCGTGAAGCCCTCCGCCCGCAGCAGCGACACGGCATCCAAAATCACCCGCAGGCCCTTGGCATCGACCAGCTGCCCGAAGAAGCCGAAGCGGTTGCGGCGCGCGCGCGCCGGGTCAGGGCTGCCGCGGCGGATCTCTTGCCCATTCGGCACATGCGCGAACCGCGCGACTTCCAGCCCCCAGCGTGTGAATTGCTGAATCATGAAACGGCTCGGCGTGGTGAACACATCCACCGCAGCCAGATGCGATTTCATCCACATTTCACGCGCAAAATAATGCTCCGGCGGCCTTGCGGGCAGGCATTGGTGGCAGCGCACCGCAGAGGCTCGGTTGCAGAGCGATTGATCGGTGAGCCGCACCATATGCCCATCCGCCGCGCAGATTGTCAGAAACTCATGCGCCGTGAACACGATCTTCGCATGGGGCAACACGCGCCGCGTCAGCGTCAGATAATCGATCCCGAACGTCCTGAAATGATGAAAATGCACCACGTCAGGACTGATCAGGGTCAAAAATTCCTGGAACGCTTCTAACAGGCCGGCATTCGGATTTTTCTCCCAGCCAAAATCATAGTCCCGGCTCAAAAACAAAAACTCGTCCGGCCTGCGGTCGAAACCCGTGATAGAGGCTGCGGTTTTAAACACCGCAGGCGTGGTGCCATCGGCGGAGGCGAGCAGCGTCGCCTCAACATCCGGCAGCGCCTGCAACCCTTGGAACAGCTCATAAGCGATCTGCTGCGTGCCGCCGCGCACAAGCTCCGGATGATACAGGCTGACGAGCAGAACTTTCATGCGCGCGCGCGCCCGAATGCGGCATGGGCCGGGGCTTGCCCCAGCAGATTTTCCGTCACAGCATCGCCCCAGTTTTTCGTGAACAGCCAGCGATTGATCGCGGATGCGCCCTCATGCTGCGGTTCGCGTGTCGAGCCTTTACCCTCCAGATGCCAGAGCCGCAGATCGTGCAGCCATGGCAAGCGTCCGGCGTTGATGCTCTTCAGGCAGAAATCCGCATCCTCATAAAGATTGAACACGTAATTCTGCGAAAAACCGCCAAGCTTCTCGAACCAGCTTTTTTCAATCGACATGAACGCGCCGGTGATCGCCGGAACCGGCCGCGGATGCAGAAAATGCGCGGTCTCCGGCGGCGCGCCCCTGCCATAATGCGCCACCCGGAGCAAGCTGGTCTGCACCATGCGGCCCCTGGCGAAACCTGGTGCAGTATCCATTTCGAAATACATGCCGCCATGCATCAGCGCGCCGTCGCCGTAATAAAGCGGCGCACCAAAAACCGCGGTCTGTTCAACCGGCGCGCTCTCGAGCACGGCGGTGTGGTTTTTTATCCAGTCAGGATCTTTCGGGAACACGTCCGGATTGACAACGATCAGCCGGTTGCTGCTGGCGAATTGCGCGGCGGCGTTGTTCGCGCCCGCAAATCCCGCATTGCCGCCCAGGCAAACCACGCTCATGTCCAACCCATAAATCCGTGCGCAGAGCTCAACCTCGTTCAATAATTTGCTGGTTATCTCAGGATCGTTGGAGACAAATATAAACTCGTAATCCGCAACGCCTTGCAGCGCCGCAAACATCGCACTCTGCAAAAACACGGATTCGACCCTGCCGTACAGGCAGATCACGAAACTCGCTCGATACCGCCGCGCGGCATTGCCAAAGCGCTTCACGTACGGCGCGTTGAGCGCACGGCGGCTCAACATCTTGTTGAAATCCACGATCTGCGCGCCGATGGAATGCTCGATGCCCGCAGCCGCAGCGAATTCCGGATTGCCTGAATACTCCGCATGGCCAAGTTGGTTCAGCACGATCTTACGCATCTCATCGTCGCCGATCGTCTCCGCCGTGACCATCAAGCTGGTCTCAACGCCGGATTTCAGGCGCAGCACAACGTTGCATACCCCACCCGCAAGCCGCCGCGCGGCATAAAGGAACCCCCAGAAACCGTAAGCATGAAGCGGGCTGGTGGCGAGCGCCGTCTCCGCATCCCGGCGGCGTAGCCGCGCCAGGCTTTTCCCATCGAACGCAAGCGTCCAACCCGAAAAATAAAGTTCGGCGCTGTCCAGCGCGTCGAGCGCATCGTTCACCCAGCCGCTGATGAAAATGCCGCCGGAAGCAGAAATGCTGATCTTGTCCACAACGCAGGCCGGAAACTTCACCCGCTCCCGCACAATATCCGCATTCGCCGAGACCGTAACGCGGTCCAGGGAAATCTGCCCGCGCAATTCAATGGGCCGCCCCTCTGCCCGGCCGTAACGCTCGTAATGCTCCCGGCCTGAGCGAAAGCCGCCGGAAGTCACCGCAAGCCGGACATCGGGATTCAGGCGAAGATAAATCTCTTCATCGAAAACAGCGCCCCCCGACGATTCCGGCGATGGCGGCCTTTGCAATTCCCTGTCCAAAGCCGCGCCCGGCGCGCCGATCGTACCCATGCGGTTCAGATTAGAGCGATCTTACAACCTTCACAAGAACATTACGATTTTGGCGAGGATACAGCATTTAGATATCCGCCTATCTCTCCGGCATTTTGGAATGTGAACGAACAGGGAACGACGCTGCCGAAATCCACTGAATCCTTCGTATGCTCCAACAGCAGATGCAGCCCCGTGGCGCTCAGCACCACTGTTTGCCGCGCCGGGATGCGGAGGTTCTGTAAAGCCTGCCCGTTCGCCCCAACGAGCTCGGTATCGCCCAGCGGGCAGCTCCAGCCTGTCAAAACATCCGCCTGGCTGGCATCATTATGAATCTGCAAAAATCCTTCCGTCGAATTCCCAGCCTTTTTGGTCTGCCAAACCGCGCCGTGATCCAGCGATATGTCCATGCTGGCAAGGGCATTGCCGCAAAGCCCCAGCATCGGCAGCCCAATAAGCAGCGATTGCAAAATTTTCTTCATGCCGGTCTTTCAAATTTTTCAAGTTGCCAGGATTGCGGCTCCTCTGCCGCTTTATCGTACCATTCAGACACCAGAGCATGGCGGCGCACCGTAGCGCAATAATCCAGCGCCGCCTGGCCAAGCGGCGGCTGGTAGGTGATAAACCGCGCCGCGACCGGCGCGAACATCGCATCCGCCGCGTTGAAATCCGCGCCGAACAAATATGGCCCATGCGCGCCAAATGCCGCGCGCGTTTCCGCCCAGATTCGCTCAATCCGCGCAACATCGCCAAGGCTTTCCGCATTCCGGCCCAGCCCGGCGAAATCCCGCCCAAGGTTCATCGGCATCGCCAGCCGCAACGCCCTGAAGCCGGCATGCATCTCGGAAGCGATCGCCCTGGCATGAGCGCGCGCAGCGCTTCCCTGCGGCCAGAGCCGCGGCTCTATCTCCGCGCAGTATTCCGCAATCGCGAGGCTCTCCCAGACCCTGGCGCCGTCATGCTCCAGATACGGCACCAGCCCGCTGGGGGAGGCCGCCTTCACCCCCGGCGTGCTGCCACCGGCCAGGGGAATCACGATCTCTTCTGCTTCAAGCCCCGCCAGCTTCACCATCAGCCAGCCACGCATCGACCACGACGAATACCGCCGCGTCCCGATAAAAAGCTTTGGCCCCATTCCACACCGCGTCGTTACAGAGGGCGGCGTATCATGGAACCACTGGTTTCGGAACCATCGGAGGTGAATTCTCCCGCTCTACAGGCGGCGCAAAAGGCAAGTACATCGCGCAGCACCGGTCCGCGCCACGCAAAATATGGCAACAGGCCAGATAATATGCCGATATGCCCAAGCTTTGGGTAAATCCGCGTCTCCACCACCGCGCCCGCGGCGCGGAGTTCGGCGGCGAGCGCCGTGGTATTGCGCGGCAGCACTTTGCGGTCCGCGGCTCCCGTCATCAGCAGCATCGGCGGCGCTTCGCCATGTGCATAATGTATCGGCTGCGTATGCTCCAGCTCCGGCGCAGGCCTGAAAATTTCCCTGATCACCGGATCTTTGATGGGGAGAAAATCATACGGCCCGGCGAGGCCGATCACCCCGGCCAGCTTCGGTGCATCCGGGGCAAGTGCGACCATCGCCGCGTTATAGGCTCCGGCGGAATGGCCCATGAGGAAAATCTCATCCGCTTCCCCGGCATAATCCCTGATATTCGCCGCAACCCAGCGCACGGCGGCCGTGCAGTCTTCGACAAACTCAGGATAGCGGCATTGCGGATATTTTCCGTAGTCCGGCACGGCAACCACGAAGCCTTGCGCCGCCAGCAACCCGGCGACGAAAGGGTAATCCGCCCGGTCGCCCCATTGCCAGGAGCCGCCATAGAAAAACACGATCACCGGCAAATTCACGCCCTTGGGCGCGTAAATATCCATGAGCTGCCGCCCATGCTTGCCATAGGCCACGCCGCGCGTAATACGCACGCCTGTCAGCCGGACAGTCCGGTTGATCAGGTCGATCGCGCGCGGCAGGAGGGCCATGGCCGAGATATAGGAGCGCCGCCGCCGCCCCGCCATAGAGCCACGCTGCACATTGTGTTAATGCATCCCATGCGCCACCAACAACCGCCGCCACGCTGGGCCAGGTTTACCTTTCAGCAGCCGCTGGTCATGGGCATCCTCAACGTCACGCCGGATTCCTTCTCGGACGGCGGCAGGCATTCCATGGCGAATGAAGCGATTGCCGCCGGGCTTGCCATGGCTGCCGAGGGTGCGGACATCATTGACATCGGCGGCGAGAGTACACGGCCAAACGCGCAGCCGGTTTCGTTCGCGGATGAAATTTCCCGCATCGTGCCCGTCATCACCGCGCTGGCGGAACAAGGCGTGGCCGTTTCGGCCGATACGCGGAATGCGGCCACCATGGCAGCCGCACTCGATGCCGGGGCGCGCATCATCAACGATGTCTCCGGCCTCACCCACGACCCAGAGGCAAGCCCGCTCATCGCCCGGCGCGGCTGCGCCGTGGTGCTGATGCACATGCGCGGCACCCCCGCCACCATGAACGCCGAGGCGCGCTATGATGGTCTCGTTGCGGATGTTCTGGCGGAACTAACCGCGAGGCGCGATGCGGCCTTGAGAGCGGGCATCAAGGCGGAGAATATTGCACTCGACCCCGGCTTCGGCTTCGCCAAGCTGGGCCGCCAGAACATCGAGCTGCTCCGCGCCGCCTCCCGCTTCGCAGGCCTCGGCCATCCGCTCGTCATCGGCGTCTCGCGGAAAAAATTCATTGGCGAATTCGGTGGCGGGGCGAGGGCGGACAAACGCGGCCCAGGCTCGATTGCCGCCGGGCTTTATGCGGTGGCGCAGGGCGCGCATATATTGCGCGTGCACGACGTGCCGGAGACGGTGCAGGCTTTGCGCGTCTGGCAAACGCTGATACCTGAGATACATGGAAAAGACAGCTAAGCGCCGCCTCTTCGGCACCGATGGCATTCGCGGCACGGCCAACACCGCGCCCATGACCGCCGAGATCGCGCTCAAGCTCGGCCAGGCCGCCGGGCTGCTGTTCACGCGCGGCCAGCACCGCCACCGCGTCATCATCGGCAAGGACACACGGCTTTCCGGTTACATGCTGGAACCGGCGCTCACCGCCGGGTTCATCAGCGCGGGCATGAACGTGACCCTGGCCGGCCCGCTGCCGACCCCCGCGATTGCGATGCTGACGCGCTCGCTGCGGCTCGATCTCGGCGTCGTCATCTCCGCCTCGCACAACCCTTACGAGGATAACGGGATCAAGCTTTTCGGGCCGGATGGCGCCAAGCTCTCGGACGAGACCGAGCTTGAGATCGAGGCGCTAATGGAGATGGACCTTTCCGCCCGGCTCGCAGGGTCTGACAAGCTTGGCCGCGCCTCACGGCTGGTCGATGCCGCCGGGCGCTATATCGAGGCCGCGAAATCCTCGCTGGAGCGGGGCTTGCGGCTGGATGGCTTGCGGATCGTGCTCGATTGCGCGCATGGCGCGGCCTATAAGGTCGCCCCCGCCGCTTTGTACGAGCTGGGCGCAACGGTCATTTCCATTGGCGTCGAGCCCGATGGCTTCAACATCAACCGCGAGGTCGGTTCCACCGTGCCGAAAAACCTCTGCGCCGCGGTGCTGGAGCATGGCGCGGACATCGGCATCGCGCTGGATGGCGATGCCGACCGGGTGATCCTGGCCGATGAGCGCGGTGAGATCATCGACGGCGACCAGATTTTGGGGCTGATCGCCCGCAGCATGAACGCCAGCGGCAAGCTGATGGGCGGCGGCATTGTCGCCACCGTCATGTCGAACCTCGGGCTGGAGCGGTTTTTGGCGGCGCAGGGTTTGGGCCTGCACCGCACCCAGGTTGGCGACCGCTACGTGGCCGAGACAATGCGCGCGCAGAAGATAAACCTTGGCGGTGAGCAATCCGGGCATGTGATTCTGTCTGATTTCGCCACGACAGGCGACGGGCTTGTGGCGGCGTTGCAGGTGCTGGCCGTTCTGGTGCGCTCTGGCCGCCGCGCCTCGGAGACCTGCCGGGTTTTCGCGCCCTTGCCGCAACTGCTCCGCAATGTGCGCTATGGGGGCGCCTCTCCGCTATTGCTGCCGCATATCCAGGCCGCCATCGCCCATGCCTCCACCCGGTTGAAGGACACGGGAAGGGTATTGATCCGCGCCTCCGGCACCGAGCCGCTGATCCGCGTCATGGCCGAGGGCGAGGACGCTGGATTGATCCAGCAGATTGTGGAAGAACTCTGCGGGACCATCGCGCTCGCCACCACCGCGCAAGCGGCAGAGTAATGCGCCGGGTTCTGGCGATTGCCGGATCGGATTCCGGCGGCGGCGCGGGAATCGAGGCGGACATTAAAACCATCTCCGCACTCGGAGCCTATGCCTGCACCGCGATCACCGCCGTAACCGCGCAGAACACGCTGGGCGTTGCGGGCGTTCACGCCATCCCGGCGGCGTTTGTTAAGCTATCCATCGAGACCGTGTTGGCTGACATCGGCGCCGATGCGGTCAAGCTCGGGATGCTGGCCAATGAGGAGATCATCCGCACGGTCGCCGCCTGCCTGCCGCCTGGCGTTTCGGTGGTGCTGGACCCGGTGATGGTGGCAACTTCCGGCGCCGTGCTGCTGCCAGATGCGGCGATCAGCGCGCTGGCCGGGTTTTTAATTCCCCGCGCGGCGATCATCACCCCCAATCTGCCGGAAGCCGCAAAACTGACCGGCCTGCTAGTGGAAACCGAGGCGGAACGGATTACTGCTGGCCGTGCGCTGCTCGCCATGGGAGCGAAAGCCGCGCTGATAAAAGGCGGCCACGGCAGCGGCGAAATCCTTACCGATTATCTCATCACGGCGGATACGGTGGAGGCTATTTCAATGCCACGAATCAAAACGCGAAATACTCACGGCACCGGCTGCACACTGGCTTCGGCTATCGCCACGAGGCTGGCACAGGGAATGACGCTAACTGATTCTGTGCAGAGCGCCCGGAATTACTTGCAAGAGGCGATTTTGACCGCGCCGGGGTTTGGCGAGGGCCATGGGCCGGTGAATCATCTGGCCTGGGGTGTTCCACATAAAACACCCTGTGGATAAATTTTACAACACGCTGTTATTTTAGTAAATATTCGGAACGCACCCCATTTTTTGCATTTTTATATCTAGTTCGAAACAAATACCGATTATCGCTCATCTTTTTCCGTCATTGCGAGGCGCGAAGCGCCGAAACAATCCATCTTTTTCTAAACTTCATGTTGCCCCTCGAATAAAGATGGATTGCTTCGCGTCGTGCGATTGCACACATCCGCGTGACGCTCGCAATGACAATCCTGGGTATTGTAAGAGTCAATATTTTTCCCGATTGGGGTTTTTGCCGATATGTGGAGCGTGTACGATAACGTCGTTTGCTCCAAGATTGCCTGCATTTCCCCCCAAAATAACTGCTCTTACCCCGACGAGAGCTTCAACCAACTGCTTATTGTCACCAGCAAGCCCGCGACCCAATTTTCGATAAATATCTGTGGGAAGCCAAAGAAATAGTTCTCGCGCCATCTTATTGGCTTTTGCATAGCTCTGAGGAGGATCAGACGCATCTAAGGCACCAGCCAAAACACTATATTCCGCAACAGCTGCGGCCTGCTCACGAACTTTTACTCCGAGCTTATAATCTTCAAGAGCTTTGTCGAATTGATGCCGCTGAGAAGCAAGAGCCAAATCAAATCGATGTTGTAGAAATGAGGCAATCCAAGTTTTGGCTATGAAAATTATTATCGCCTGTATAACAACAACAAAAAGAGCGATCAGTCCTGCAAGTTTTATCGTGACCACAAAACTTCTCTAATTTTATTAAACTCAGCTGAATTTGGCCGGACCTCTTGCCCGACCGTTCGAAATTCCATTGCTTTCAGTGCCCGAGCGCCTGCACGATCTCCTCGGTCATTTTCTTCGCATCGCCGAATAGCATCATCGTGTTGTCGCGGAAGAACAGCTCGTTATCCACGCCGGCGTAGCCGGACGCCATCGAGCGTTTCACGAACAGCACGGTCTTGGCCTTATCAACCTCCAGAATCGGCATCCCGAAAATCGGGCTGGCCGGGTTGGTTTTCGCCGCCGGGTTGGTCACGTCGTTCGCGCCGATGACATAAACCACGTCGGCGGTTGAGAACTCGTTGTTGATCTGTTCGAGCTCGAACACCTCATCATACGGCACGTTGGCTTCCGCCAGCAGTACGTTCATATGCCCCGGCATCCGGCCAGCAACCGGGTGAATGGCGTATTTAACCTCGACATTATCCTTCTTCAGCGTATCGGCCATCTCCCGCAGCGCGTGCTGCGCCTGGGAAACCGCCATGCCATAGCCCGGCACGATGATCACCTTGGACGCATTCTTCATGATAAATGCCGCATCGTCCGCCGAGCCGATCTTCACCGCTTTGTCGCCGGATGACGCCGCGAGGACCTCAGCGCCCGTGGTCCCGAATCCGCCCAGCAGCACATTGAAGATGCTGCGGTTCATGCCCTTGCACATGATGTAGGAAAGGATGGCGCCCGATGAGCCGACCAGCGCGCCGGTGACGATGAGCGCGAGGTTGCCGATGGTGAAGCCAATGCCCGCTGCCGCCCAGCCGGAATAGGAGTTCAGCATGGAGACGACGACCGGCATGTCCGCCCCGCCGATGGGGATGATGACCAGCAGGCCGAGCACGAGCGCGGTGATGGCGATGAGGCCGAACAGGGCAAAGCTGCCGCCGGAGGCAATGAACAGAATAATCCAGAGCAGCAGCAGAATGGCGAGGCCCAGGTTGAGCTTGTGCTGGCCCCTGAACAGAATCGGCGTGCCCTTCATCAGCGCCTGTAGCTTGGCGAAGGCGATGAGCGAGCCGGTGAAGGTGATCGCGCCGATGGCGAGGCCGAGCGACATCTCGATCAGGCTCTCGGTATGGATGTGATGCACCGTACCGATGCCGAAGCTCTGCGGCGCGTTTAAGGCCGATGCAGCGACAAACACAGCAGCCAGGCCGACCAGCGAGTGAAACGCCGCGACGAGCTGCGGCAGTGCGGTCATTTTAATCCGCAGCGCCGCTGCCGTGCCGATGGCGCCGCCTATGATGATGCCAAGGATGATGATCCCGATGCCGCCAAACGACATGCCGCCATGCGCCAGCGTCGCCAGAATGGCGATAGCCATGCCGATGATGCCAAGCTGGTTGCCGCGGCGCGAGGTGGTGGGATGCGACAGGCCGCGCAGCGCCAGGATGAATAAAACCGCCGCGATGAGATACGCGAAGGTGGTGAAAGACTGATACATCTGGCGTTTGCCTTATTTTTTACGGAACATCGAGAGCATGCGGTTCGTCACCACAAAGCCGCCGAAAATATTGACGCTGACCAGCACGACCGCGAGGAAGCCGAACAGATGCGCGATGGTGCTGCCGCGCAGCCCCGCCGCCAGCATGGCACCGACGATGATGACCGAGGAGATCGCGTTGGTGACGGCCATGAGTGGCGAATGCAGCGCCGGGGTGACGTTCCACACGACGTAATAGCCGACAAAGATCGCCAGCACGAAAATACTGAACAGATAGATGAAGGGCGCGGCGGGTTGCGCGTGCTGGGCTGCCACGGCGGCCATGCCGGCGGCGTTCTGCGCCAGGATGGAGGCCTGTTGCGCGAGCGCTGCCGCCTGGGAGGCGATATCTGCGGGTGTCATGGGTCTGCGTCCTTACGCTGCCTTGGGGATGAAATTCGGGTGCACGGCCTGGCCATTGCGGGTCAGGAGCACGCCTTTCACGATATCGTCAGTTTCCACCAGCTTCGGCGCTTGCGTTTCCTTGTCCCAGAAGGTCGTAAGGAAGGTGAGCAAATTGCGCGCGTAAAGCTGGCTCGCGGCAACCGCGATGCGCGAGGGCCAGTTGCGATGCCCTAGGATGGTGACGCCATTCTCGGTCGTGATGGTCTCGCCCGGCACGGTGGCGGCGCAGTTCCCGCCGGAATCCGCTGCCAGGTCGATGATGATGCTGCCCGGACGCATGGAAGCGACCATCTCCGAGGTGACGATAACCGGCGCCTTGCGGCCCTGCACCAGCGCGGTGCAGACGATGATGTCGTTCTTGGCGACGGTCGTCGCCATCAGCTCGGCCTGCTTCTGCTGGAAAACCGCCGACATTTGCGTGGCGTAGGCGCCGGTCTGCTTCGCAGTCTCCTCGTCTTCGACGCCGACATAGATTGCGCCCAAGGACTTGATCTCATCCTTGGCGGCGGGCCGAACATCCGTGCCTGACACAATACCGCCCAGCCGTCGCGCGGTGGCGATGGCCTGCAAGCCCGCCACGCCCGCGCCGATGACCAGCACGCGCGCGGGGGGAACCGTACCGGCAGCGGTCATCATCATGGGGAAGCCGCGCGCGAAAGCCCCCGCCGCCTCGATCACGGCGCGGTAGCCTGCGAGGTTCGCCTGGCTGGAGAGCACATCCATGGATTGCGCGCGGGTGATGCGCGGCATCATCTCCATTGCCACGCCATCGATCCCCGCGGTGGCCAGCGCCGGAACCAGCAATGGATCCGCGAAGGTGTTCATGGTGCAGACAAGCAACGTGCCACGGGCCATAAGGGCGCGGCATTCCTGCTCTGGCGCCTGCACGGCGAAGAGGATGCCCGCATTGGCAAGAGCAGCGGCGGCGTTGGGGGCAATTTCCGCACCCGCAGCGGCATATTCGGCATCCGAGATCGCGGCGCTGGTCCCGGCTCCGGTTTCCACCGCAACGGCAAGACCGAGGCCGATGAGTTTCTTCACCGTATCCGGCGTTGCCGCCACGCGGGCTTCCCCCGCGCGGCGCTCCTTTAATACCGCAAGACGCATAAGTCCGATCCCTTAAATTAACCGATTGTATCGCAGTTTGATGGAGACAGGTTATTTGTTCAAGTGCCGCCTGCCGCAAGTCAGACAATGACGACCGCGACATGGCCCTTTTCCGCCGAGAAGCCGAGATAGCGGTAGGACAAGCCAGAAGCCGCGATAAATTCCTGAAACGCCTTATATTCATGCGCCCGCCAGCCGGGGTAATTAAAATATTCATCGAAGACGATAACGGTGCCGGGCTGAATGCGCGGCTGCAGCTGCTCGAAAATGATCGCCGTGGAGATATAAATGTCACAATCGACATGGATGAGCGCGCAGGGGCCAGGATTGGTTGCGAGAAAGCCGGGCAAGGTTTTGTCGAACCAGCCAACATGGAGTTGCGCGTTGGCCGGTACTTTTGGCAGGCGGCCGCGGAGAGAGAACGCACCCGCCCCCTCTTTCGTGCCACCCCAATCGCCCGGCAGCCCTTCGAAACTGTCGAACCCATGGACCTGGCGCCGGGCGAGGCTGGCCAGATGTCGCAGCGAGGCGCCTTTTTCCACGCCGAACTCCAGCACCAGCCCCTCCGCAGGGGCACGGGAAAGGGCGAATTTCAACAGGTCCAGCCGGTCGGGCAGGACCATCGCCTCGGACATATGCGCGATGATGTATTCCACCGCCTCGCGCTTCGCGTGTAGCCGCAGGTCGAGCCAGAGGTCATTCGCGTAGAACGAATGCAGGATTTTGCGGTAGGCCCGGGAGAAGAAGCTTTCACCCAGGCCGCGTTTGAAGATTGCCATAGCGGGGTGTTTATTACGGCGTCGGGTGCGGCGCTAGGGCTAGTTAGATCGTCTTGTAGCCGCGGCGAGACGCATTATCGCGACTCCAAAAACAACAAGACCAACGCCCAAAATAGCGAGGCCGACTGCCACGGCGATAAGGCCGGCCCCGACATTGGCATCGCCAAACATGGCGCCGATGCCTTTTTGCGGTTGCTGATGCGAAACATACAAGGGATTTGTGGCGACGCTTAAATCATCCAAAGTGAAGTCGTTGCCATAGCTCTCCGTATTCTGGTCAACGATTGCAAAACTAGCATTATCATTCGGTCCGGAATTCCAAGCGACAACGAACTTTGTCCACTTTCCAACCGTTCCATCGAGCGGCAAAGAGGGGCCAATTTGTTCACCATTGGCTTCGAGCGCCAGTTCAGGCGGACTGGATGCAAAAAGCGAGGCAACGTATCCTGTGGAAAAATACATCTTATGGGGCCGGACATGCAGCGGGCCGATGACCACACGTTTGCATCTAAAATATACTATTTGGCCGCCGGAACTCCAGCAGCAGCGAGCGCCTCTGCCTGCCGGGTAGCCAGCGCCGCCTCATCGAAGCCCGCCACGGTTTCTTGGAACAGCCGGTGCCAGTTCAGTTTGGCCCGGAGGCGAAGGAACACGCTGCCCAGGCCGATGGCGGAGCGGTCCATGAGCATGAACTCGCGCGGCGGGCGGACGCCCCCGGTACGCTGCAACCCGGCATGGACCTTTCCCGCGACATCGCGGCCGAACTGCGTGTCCGTGTCCTCCTGTATCGGGCGCACGCGGTCCTGGATCAGCGGCTCGTAGAGGAATTTCGCCCAATCGTTCAGCACCATAATCTGCTCGTCGGTGATGCCCTTGAAGCCCCAAATGTCATAGGCATTGCGTGCCCTTGCCATGTCATCGTCCCGCACGGCGGCGTGGAGCTCCAGCACCCCACCAACGAATTTAGCCGGGAAAACGCGGATCGAGCCGTAATCCAGCAGATTCAACCCGCCCCCTGCATTGACCTGGTAGTTGCCGAGATGCGGGTCGCCATGAATCACGCCGTAGCGGTAAAACGGAATATACCAGGCGCGGAACAGGGCTGCGGCGAGGGCGTTGCGCTGTTCTTGGGCAGGGTCTCCCGCAAGCCATGCCTTGAAACCTATGCCGTTCAGCCAATTCATCGTCAGCAGCCGCCCGGTGGTAAATTCCGCGACGGGCTCCGGCACGTTTACATCCGCCACGCCCTCCAGCATGGCGCGGTATAGGCGCATCTGCGCGGCCTCGCGCTTATAGTCCAGCTCCTCGCGCAGCCGCTCGGCAAGTTCGGTATAAATATCATCCTGCACAATGGCTTTATCCATGCGGTGGTACACCGCCATGGCGAGCTTCACCTGCCGCAGATCGGCCTCGATGATATTCGGCATGTCCGGATATTGCAGCTTGCAGGCGGCATCCGTGCCATCGGGCAACGTGGCGCGATGCACCTGCCCCAGGCTTGCCGCCGCTACGGCCTCATGCGTGAAGGATTTGAACCTGCCCTCCCAGCCCGGCCCGAGCTCGCCCGCCATGCGGCGGCGCACGAAGGCCCAGCCCATTGGCGGCGCGTTGGATTGCAGCTCCGCGAGCTGGGCGGCGTATTCCTCCGGCAGCGCATCCGGCACGGTCGAGAGGAACTGCGCCACCTTCATCATCGGGCCTTTGAGCCCGCCGAGCACGGCTTTCAGGTCTTCGGCATGGCGGGCCTGGTCGGTTTTAAGACCGAACACTCGGTTGCCCGCGATGCGCGCCGCGATGCCGCCGACCGCGCCCGAGGTGCGGGCAAAACGCCCAATGTCGGAGAATAGATTGCCCTCGCGCTCGGGCATCAGAGTCCGATCGGTTGAGGTTGACGCGCAGAAGCGCGTTGACCGAAAGCGTGAATCGGCCCCCCACGATTATTGGATAGGGTGCGAATCAAAGTGATGCACAGTGTCGATTTGAACATGGCACTCTAGCCCTCCAGCTCGTCGATAAAGCCGGAGATCACGTCCAGACCCTTTTGCCAGAAATCCGGCTTGCTTGCATCGAGCCCAAACGGGGCGAGCAACTCCTTATGGCGCAGCGTGCCACCTGCCTCCAGCATTTGCGTGTATTTATCGGCAAACTCAGCTTTGTCCGGCGTCGCCTGATAAACCGCGTAGAGCGCGTTCACCAGGCAGTCGCCAAAGGCATAAGCATAGACGTAAAACGGCGAGTGGATGAAATGCGGTACATAAGCCCAGAACAGCCGGTATTCCTCCGCGAAGTTGAAGGCCGGGCCGAGGCTTTCCGCTTGCACCTGCATCCAGATCTCGCCGATGCGCTCGGGCAGCAACTCGCCTTGGCGGCGCTCGGCATGGATGGCAAGTTCGAACTGGTAAAACGCGATCTGCCGGACCACGGTGTTGAGCATGTCCTCCACCTTTTGCGCGAGCATGACACGGCGGCGCTTGGGGTCGGTCTCGGCATCCAGCAATGAGCGGAAGGTCAGCATCTCGCCAAACACGCTGGCAGTTTCCGCCAAGGTGAGCGGTGTGCCGGACATGAGATAGCCCTGCTTCGCTGCCAGCACCTGATGCGCGCCGTGGCCCAGCTCATGCGCCAGGGTCATCACGTCCCGCGTGCGGCCATGGTAGTTCATCAGCACGTAAGGGTGCGCCGAGGGAACGGTCGGGTGCGCGAAGGCGCCGCCGGATTTGCCGGGGCGAAGCGCGGCATCGATCCAGTTTTGATCGAAAAACGGCCGGATGATTTCAGCCAGTTGCGGGTTGAACGCGCCATAGGCCTCCAGCACACGCGCCTTGGCCTCTTGCCAGCCTATGTTGCGGTCCTCGTCATCCGGCAGCGGCGCGTTGCGGTCCCAGTATTCGAGTTTCTCCAGCCCCAACCAGCTTGCCTTCAGGCTGTAATAGCGATGCGAGAGCCGGGCGTAAGAGGCTTTCACGGCCTCAGACAGCGCCTCCACCACCTCGTCCTCCACCATATTGGCGCGGTTGCGGGAAGATGATGGGGCGGGGTATTTCCGCCAGATGTCGATGATTTCCTTGTCCTTGGCGAGGGTGTTGGTGATAAGGGAGAACAGTTTTTCATTCGCGCGCATCGCCTCGCCCACCGCCTCGCCTGCGGCCTGCCGCACGGCGCGGTCCGGGTCCGAGAGCTTGTTCAGCGCGGCGGAGAGGGTCAGTTCCTCGCCGCTCACCGGCACGCGGAGCGCTGCGGTCGTCTCATCGAACAGCCGGGACCAGGCGGTGTGGCCTGTCACTTCCTTCTCGTGCAGCAGCTTTTCCAGCTCATCGGATAGCTGGTGCGGCAAGAACACGCGCAGGTCGCGGAACCACGGGGCGTAAGGCGCAAGTGCCGGGTCGCGCAGCTTTTCCGCGAGTTGGACTTCGGCAATGCGGTTAAGTTCCAGCGTGAAGAACAGCAGATGCGTGCTGATATCCGTCACGCGCTCGGACATGGTCTGGTAGAACTGCCCATGCGCGGGATTGGTGGAATCCGCGCTGAACAGAAGCTGGGCGTAGGAGATGACGCGGCCAAGCGATTGCTCGATCTGCTCGTAAGTTTGCAGCGCTCTCGCAAGCTCCGCGCCGGAAAGCGCGGCCAGGCGGGTTTTATACTGCGCCTCAAAGGCTTGCGCGATGGTAGCGGCTGCGTTGAGGCCGGATTCGATGCGCGGATCGCTGGGCGCTTCGTAGAGATCTGCGAGGTTCCAGCTGGGAAGCTCGGCATTGCCGCCGGAAAAACCCTCGGGGTTCCGGGCGATATTGGGCTGACGCATAAAAAATCCGATGCTGTATGGGTGCCCAAGATGTAGGCGCTAACACGCTCCCGTCAAATCCGGCTATCAAAGCGGAGCGAAGCGATAGGAGCAGGCATGTCGGGGCTAAGACGCGAGGCGAGGCGCATTGGCCTGCTGTTTTCCAGCATTGGCGGAATGATCGGCTCCGGCTGGCTGTTCGGCGCGCTGAATGCCGCCAAGATCGCCGGGCCAGCGGCGATGATTTCCTGGGTGATCGGCGGCGTCGCGGTGATGCTGCTCGCTCTTGTGTTTGCCGAGCTTTCGACGATGTTCCCGCGGCCGGGTGCGGTGATCGTATTCCCCAAACTCTGCTTCGGAATGCTGGCGGCGACAGTATTCAGCTGGATCAATTTTCTCGCCTATGTCGCGGTAGCCCCGGTGGAGGCTGTGGCCGTGGTCTCCTACGCCAATAATTTTTGGCCCGGGCTGGCGGGCGGCGGCGGCGTGCTGACCGCGAAAGGATTAGGCGCGGCGGTGACGCTGATGCTGCTGTTCACCATCATCAATCTGCTGGCGATCCGGCTGGTGCTGGCGGTGAACAGCGCGATTACCTGGTGGAAACTCGCCGTACCGGCGCTGACCATTGTCGTGCTGATTTGCGTGCATTTCCGGGCGCACAACTTCATGCAATTCGGCTTTGCTCCGGCGGGCGTGGGCGGGGTGTTTGCCGCCGTGTCCGGCTCGGGCATTATTTTCACCTATCTCGGCTTCCGCCAGGCGATCGAGCTGGCGGGGGAATCGGCCAATCCGGCGCGGGCATTGCCTTTCGCCATCATTGGCTCGGTGCTATTTTGCATGGTGCTTTATGGGGGGCTGCAAATTGCGTTCATCGGCGCGGTTTCTCCGGGCAACCTCGCACATGGCTGGGGGCAGTTGAGCTTCAAAGGCGTGTCCGGGCCGTTCGCCGGGCTGGCCAGCGGCTTGGGGCTGACCTGGCTGGCGGTGACATTATATGTGGATGCCGCGATTTCCCCTGCCGGGGCGGCGATTATCTATAATACCACGTCGGCGAGGGTGATTTACGCCACCGCCGATGAGGGGTTGTTTTCCAAGCGTCTGGCCACGGTTTCCGCAGCCGGGGTGCCCATCGCGGCCCTGGCGTTGAGCTTTTTCGCCGGGTTGTTTTTTCTCGTCCCCCTGCCCTCCTGGCGGCTTTTGGTCACGTATCTCTCCTCCATCGGCGTGCTGGCTTACGGCATCGGGCCGGTGGTTTTGTTCGCCTTCCGCCGCACACTGCCGGAGGCGGAGTTCCAACGCCCGTTCCGGCTGGGCTTTGCCGGGCTTGTGGCGCCGCTCGCTTTTATCGTGGCGAATCTGGTGGTGTTCTGGGCGGGTGCCGCCGTTGCTGACCATCTGTTCGGCGGCTTGGCGATTGCGTTTTTGGTTTATTGCGCGTTCCAGCTTTTGAGGTACCGGAGCTTGCGGCATTTGGAGTGGCGCGGCGCGTGGTGGCTGGCGCCGTATTTTTTCGGGTTGTGGCTGATAACGTATTTAGGCCCGTTGCATGGCACCGGCACGCTCTCCAACTCCTCGGGTGCTGCTGTGCTGGTGGTGTTCTCCTTAGGCATTCTGCTGCTGGCGCGGCGCTGTGCCTTGGCGGACCCCGTGGAAGCGAAAGAAACGTATCGAGGAAAGCATCATGGCGTATGAGCTATATTACTGGGACGGGTTGCAAGGCCGTGGCGAATTCGTGCGCCTGGCGCTGGAGGAAGCGGGGACGGAATATACAGACATCGCGCGGACGCCGGACGGCATGAAAAAGATGATGAAAATATTGGAAAGCAAAAAGGAGCCGCATATCCCTTTCGCACCGCCGTTTTTGAAGGATGGCGAGGTGATGGTCTCGCATGTCGCGAATATTCTGTTTTATCTTGGGCCGAAATTGGGGCTGGCGCCGCGTGAAGATTCGTTGCGCTATGTTGCCAATGCGCTGCAACTCACCATCACCGATTTCGTCGCGGAAATTCACGACACGCATCACCCGATTGGCTCGGGGCTATATTACGAGGACCAGAAGGAGGAGGCCAAAGCGCGCTCGGCGGATTTTTTGCAAAACCGTCTGCCGAAGTTTTGCGGCTATTTCGAGCGCGTGTTGCAGCAGAACCCAGCGGGCCCGGCACATATCATCGGAGATGCGCTAAGCTACGTGGATTTGTCGCTGTTTCAGGTCGTTGAAGGGCTGCGCTATGCTTTTCCGCACGCGATGAAGGGATATGCCGAGGATTACTCGGCGCTGGCGAAGCTGCACGATGCGATAAAACGGCGGCCAAAGATCGCGGCGTATCTAAAGTCTAACCGGCGGATTGCGTTCAACGAAACCGGGATTTTCCGGCATTATAAGGAGTTGGATGCGGGATAAGGAAATATGGATTACAAAAACCTGCTCCGGTGGATGAGCCCGCGTGTTTTGCGAGAACCGGAGCGGAGCGTACATTGAAGTACGCGAGCACCGGAAGTGCAACAAAGCGCGTTGGATCGCCTCCGAAGCAGGTTTTCACATCCCGATCGCGCGGCGATACACATCCAGCAGCGTCTCCTGCTCCTCGATCTCGGCGGGTTCCTGCTTGCGGATGCGGATGAGTTGCCGCAAAACCTTCACATCGAAGCCCGCGGATTTCGCTTCCGAATAAATATCCTTGATATCCGAGCCAAGCGCCTTGCGCTCCTCTTCCAGCCGCTCGATCCGGTCGATGATGCTCCGCAGCCGGTCGCCCGCGATGTTGGTGGGTTTCTCGTCGGTGACAGCATCGAGCGCCATGGCGGGTGGTCCTTATGATCTTGAGGCCCGAGGGGATAGGGCGGGAGGGCTGGCTGCGTCAATGATTACTTTTGGAACTTTTCCTGCCATTCCTTATAGGGCATCCCGTAGATGATCTCCCGCGCTTGCCCGTCCGATAGCGGGATTCCTTGGGCTTCCGCGCCTTCCCGGTACCAGCGCGAGAGGCAATTGCGGCAGAACCCCGCGAGGTTCATCAGGTCGATATTCTGCACATCCGTGCGGGTGCGCAAATGCGCCACGAGCGCGCGGAAGGCCGCCGCCTCCAGTTTTTCCGTCTGCTCGGCAGTGATCTCGGGTTTGCTCATCTTCAGGCTCCTGGCATAGTGGCTGGGTGGGAGATCATAACGCCGAAATTCTGCGCCGCATATTCCAGGCGACCATTGCGGCGGCGGACCCTGCCTTGTGCGTGCCGCGCCATTTGCCAGCGCCGGGGCCCGGCCGGAATATCGTGATCGGCGCGGGGAAAGCGGCGTCCGCTATGGCGGCGGCGGTGGAAGCGGCGTGGCCCGGTGCGAATATCGAAGGCGTTGTCGTCACCCGCTACGGCGCGAAAACACCCACGCGGAAAATTAAAGTTCTGGAAGCCGCGCACCCGGTGCCGGATGCGGCGAGTGAAGCGGCGGCGCGGGAGATTCTGACGCTGGTGCAGGGCTTGCGCGCGGAAGATCAGGTACTGGCGCTCATCTCTGGCGGTGCGTCGGCATTGATGGCGTTGCCCGCACCTGGGCTGACGCTCGTTGACAAAATCCTCGTGAACCGCGCGCTGCTGGCCTCCGGCGCGCCGATTTCCACAATGAACCGCATCCGTACCCAACTTTCGGCGATTAAAGGCGGAAAACTGGCCAAGGCCTGCGCGCCGGCAAAGTTGGTGACGCTGGCGATATCGGATGTGCCGGGCGATGACCCGGCGCTGATCGGCTCCGGCCCGACATGGTTGCCGGGCGCGGATTACCGGCTGATCGCCACCCCCGCCATGGCGCTCGCCGCCGCCGCGAAAGCCACGGATTTGCCTGTGAAATTGCTGGGCGATGCGTTGGAGGGCGAGGCCGCCACGCTAGGCCGCGAGATGGCGAAGCTCGCGCTGGCGCAAACCGGACCGGTGATGCTGCTCTCCGGCGGGGAAACGACCGTAACGATCGGGGCGCAAAAGCCGGGGCACGGCGGGCGCAACACGGAGTTTCTGCTGAGCCTGGCGATTGCGCTGGAGGGTGCGGCGAATATCTGGGCGCTGGCGGGGGATACCGACGGGATAGACGGCAGTGAGGACGCCGCCGGAGCGATCATACGCCCCGATACGCTGAGCCGCGCCTGCGCGCTGGGGCTGGATGCGGCGGACTTTCTGGCGCGCCACGATAGTTACAATTTTTTTAGAGCGCTCCGCGATCTGGTTGTTACCGGGCCGACCTACACGAATGTGAATGATATCCGGGCCATTTTGATTACATGAGGTTTGCATGACTGAACGCCTGCGCCGCCATCGCCGCACGAAGATCATCGCAACATTGGGGCCGGCAAGTTCAACTGCCGAGATTATCGGCCAGTTGTTCCAAGCGGGCGCGGATGTATTCCGGCTCAATTTTTCGCACGGGTCACACGCGGACCACGCCGCGCGAATATCGACCATCCGTGGCTTGGAGAAAAAATTCGGCCGGCCGATTGGCATTCTGGCGGATGTTCAAGGGCCGAAGCTGCGCGTCGGTCAGTTTCAGTCCGGCCGGGTACAGTTGCAGGCCGGACAACAATTTATGTTGGATATGAACCCCGCCCCCGGCGACACGCGGCGGGTATGCCTGCCACACCCGGAGATTCTCGCGGCGGCGGAGATTGGCGCCACGCTGCTGCTGGATGACGGCAAGCTGCGACTGCGCGTGACACGTAAACGCGACGACCACCTGGCAACGGAGATCATGAATGGCGGTGTGCTCTCCGACCGCAAGGGCGTGAATATTCCTGACGTCGTGTTACCAATACCGGCATTGACGGAGAAGGACATCGCCGACCTCAACTTCGTGCTGCCATTGGGGATCGATTATATCGGGCTTTCCTTCGTGCAGCGCGCGGCGGATGTGGCTCAGACCCGGGCACTTTCGACAGGGCGCGCGGCGGTGATGGTGAAGCTCGAAAAACCGCAGGCGCTTGATAATCTCGATGAAATTCTGGACCTCGCCGATGCGGTGATGGTAGCGCGCGGCGACCTCGGCGTAGAGCTGCCGCCGGAGGATGTGCCGATCGCGCAGAAGCGGATTATCCGCGCCGCGCAGCAACGCGGAATGCCGGTGGTAGTGGCCACGCAGATGCTGGAGAGCATGATCTCCGCCCCGGCGCCGACGCGGGCGGAAGCCTCCGACGTGGCAACGGCGGTGTATGACGGGGCGGATGCGGTGATGCTCTCCGCCGAATCGGCTGCCGGGCAATACCCGCGCGAGGCAGTGAACATGATGGACCGGATCATCGCGCGGGTGGAGCGCGACGCGGACTGGCGGCTGGGCGTGGATGCCAAGCGCCCGGCGCCGGAGAAATCCTCCGCCGATGCCATTGCCGCCGCCGCCGTGCAAATCGCGCATACCATCGGCGCGCAGGTGATCGTGGCGATGACGGAATCCGGTGCGACGGTGCTGCGGGTTGCGCGCGAGAAGCCGGATTGCCCGGTGCTGGGGCTGACGCCGAGCATCGAGGTGGCGCGGCGGCTGGCTCTGGTGTGGGGAGTTCATGCAGCGGTGACGCAGACGGTACGCTCTATGACCGAGGCGGTGAACGCCGCGGCAAAAACCGCCCGGCTGGAAGGGTTTGCCGCGAAAGGCGAGGAGATTGTGGTGGTGGCCGGGGTGCCGTTTGGCCAGGCGGGCACGACCAATGCGCTGCGCTTGGCGAAGGTATAGGGCGCGATAGGCGCTTTTCGAGAGCCTGATTCACGCTTTCGCGTCAATGCGCCGTAGCGCATTCACCTCACACGTTCAGCCTCTGAAGCAAAATCGTTCAACTACAATCGCTTGCAGTTTTGAATGAATAGCGTGCGCGCCTTGGCTTGATAAAAAATTGCCTGTATGGGGGCCGTGTTATTTGGGCCTCAATTTTTAAAGGGTTTTTTACATTGCATTCAAATCGGGCAGGCAAAATCGGAAGCAAAGCCAGCGTTGCGGGGCTGGTTCTGCTGGCGCTCGCAAGCTGTACCAAGCCGAAACCGGTGGTGGTTGAAGCGCCGCCGCCACCGCCGGCACCCGCGCCCGTAGGCCATGTTTATGCAACAATGGTGCAGGTTCCGCCGCCTGTCTCGCCGCGAATAAAGTTCCCCGCGGATCAGTATGTGCAAATTCAGAAAGCGTTCAATGTCATCGGGTTGAAATCCGCGCTGATGGTGGCGGCACTCTCGTGCGGAGATCAGGATAAGTATGACAGCTTCATGACTGAATTTCAGCCATATGTTCTGGCGGAACAACACGTCATCGATTTGTACTTTTACAAAGCAAGCGGGCCATATAGCGGAAAAAAGATGGAGGATACGTTTGTGACCTTGCTGGCGAACAATCAGTCGGTAAGCGGCATCGCCCAGGGGCGGGTGTTTTGCCTGAATAATTCCGCGGAGTTCAATGCGGTGCTGGCGCTGAAGACGCCGGAGGCCCTGGATGCTTTCGTCACCGGTAACGCACCCATTGAGACCGATGCGCCCGCGGAAAGCGTGCCCGTGCATCATTTTGTGGTGCATAATGCATACCGGCATCATGTCGTGTACCGGCATCACATCGTCCGCACGGCGCATTCGGTTCATAAGCCGCCTGAAAAACATTCAGAAACGGCCGCCAAGTAATAAAAAACCCCGGTGTTTCCACCGGGGTTTTTCTTTTGCGCGGTTTCGTCTGTTACTGGAGAACGATCTCGACGCGGCGGTTTTGCGGCTCGCGCACACCTGGGCCGGTCGGCACCAGAAGATGCGTCTCGCCATAGGCATGGATCGAGATTTCCGACTGCGATACGCCATCCGAGACCAGCTGGGCGGCAACCGCTTGCGCGCGGCGCTCGGACAGGCCCTGGTTGTACTGCGGCGTACCGGAGGTGTCGGTGTAACCCGAAACATCCAGCGTCGTGACGTTGCTGGTGTGGCTGTCCTGCGCCGCCTGAGCGATGATCTGCGTCGCGCGCGGGGTCAGGTTGTACTTATCCCAGTCGAAGAACACGAGATAGGTTTTTGCCGGAGCCGGAGCCGGAGCGGCAACGGGCGCCGGTGCGGGCGTTGCAACCGGGGCGGGAGCCGGAGCCGGAGGCGCCGGGGTGTAAAGCGCATAGCGCACGCCAACCAGAATCTGGTTGTTGTACTGCTGCGTGATCTTGAAGCTCGCGGGCACCCCATCCACGCCGAAATTATACTTCGTGGAGCGGGCGATATCGACGAAGCGATATTCCAGCGTCGCAGAGAGGCCCGGCACATAGGCGATCGGGTACGCCAGGCCAGCGATGCCCTGGTAAGCCAGCGCGCCACGGTCTTTGTTGAAGTTTGCCCCCTCTCCGCTGTAATGCAGGCTGGTTTCCTGCCAGCCCACGCCAGCGCCCACGTAGGGGAACAGCCAGGGAAGGCCGAGATCGAAATCGTAATAGGCGTTCACGAACGCGCCGTAATTCGCTTCGTGGCCATGTGTGCGGGAATCGACGCCGGCTAGCTTGGTCTTGTTGAGGTTGTCGTGGATGTAATCGCCCTCGACCTCCACGCGGAAACCGTCACCCAGGCCATAGCCGATGGCGCCGACGCCAGTGTAGCCGTTCTTCAGCACCAGACGGCCCTCATAAGGCGCGCCGACGCGGTCAACGGTGATGCCCTTAATCTTTTGGCTGCTGGCAATGTTGTAGCCGCCGCCGAGGCTGACATAGGGACCGACAACCGGCTGGGCCGACGCGGCGTGGGACAGCGCGACGGGCGCCGCGAGCACTGTCGCGGCAAGTAAGGCAAAACGAAACTTCATAGATATGGCTCCTTGTTCAATTAGCGTGTTCAGGCTCTCGAATTGACCTGGAGCGTATCTAGCGACCGGGGGGCTGGAGTTGAAGGCAGCGATTCATGATTACCGGAGGCTGTATCAAAATTGCCACATTTCGTTTCGTAACGTATTTTGTTTAAAGGAAATTTAGGTTTTCGCCATGTTTTACGCCACGACGTATCAAGCCTGATGCCAGAGCAATAAAAAACCCCGGCGTCTCCACCGGGGTTTTTCTTTGGCACTTTCGTCCGTTACTGGAGAACGATCTCGACGCGGCGGTTCTGCGGCTCACGCACACCCGGGCCGGTCGGCACCAGAAGATGCGTCTCGCCATAGGCATGGATCGAAATCTCCGACTGCGAGACGCCATCCGAGACCAACTGAGCGGCAACCGCTTGCGCGCGGCGCTCCGAGAGACCCTGGTTGTACCGCGGCGTACCGGAGGTGTCGGTGTAGCCGGAAACGTTGAGCGTGGTGACGTTGTTGGTGTGGCTGTCCTGCGCCGCCTGGCCGATGATCTGCACGGCGCGCGGGGTCAGATTGTACTTGTCCCAGTCGAAGAACACGAGATAGGTTTTGGCCGGAGCCGGAGCCGGAGCGGCGGCCGGTGCTACAGTCTGCACTGCGGCAGCGGTGGCAACCGCAGGAGCGGGCGGCTGGAACAGCTGGTAGCGAATGCCGAGCTGCACCGTGTGGCTGAATTCTTGATCCACATTCGCCGGGCCGATGTTAGCGTGGATCGGGCCATCCAGGTTAGAACTGTAATTCCGGCTATCGACCAGCGACATGAACTTGTATTCGGCGGTAAGCGACAGACCTGGCACAACGGCGATCGGGTAGGACATGCCGAGGATCACGTTATAGGCGAACGTGCCTTTGGAGCCAGACACGTTGATGGATTCAGCGCCGGCCGAATCTTTCAGCCTGGAGTCGAAATGCTGCTCCTGATACCCAGCGCCGATGCCGACATAAGGGAAGATCGGCAGGTTGAGCGGGAGGTCGTACAGCACGTTGACCATCGGGCCGTAGGTGTTGCTGCCGCCGCGCAGGCGGTCGCCACCGAGCTTCGAAGCATAGTTGCGGTAGAAATTGCCTGCGATCTCAACCCGCACGCCATTGCCGAAGCCGTAGCCGGCCGAAACCGTACCTGCGTAGGAATTCTTAAACTGCGCGTTCGCCGCGACGTTGACGCCCCGGAAGTTAACACGTGCCGGCCCGAGGAAGCTGGTGCCACCTTCCAGGCTGACATAAGGGCCGGTGACGGGCTGCGCGTGCGCCGCAAGCGGCATCGCGAGGCAGGTAGCGGCAGCGAGGGCTAGGTGCAATTTCATAACAGAACTCCAATTATTATGTGTAACTTGGCAAGGGGTTTAGCGCGGCACCCGCCGTTTCGACAGCGCAAAATGGAACAAAATATTAATACTTCAAAGCCGTTGCAGTTTTGCCACAAATTACCACCGGCACTCTAGACCCGGATGACTTAAGATGGAATCGCGTTGCGATACCAATTGAATCTGAATCCGGTTCTACATAGTAATAGAGGGCAATTCAGACATCCAAGCGAACCATAAATGGGTCGATTTGATGTCATCGCGCTCTAGCCGCAGTTAATCACCCGGAACGTTTCGCTGCCGTCGCCCACCACGGAAGCGCCCGGCGTGGAGCGGACCATCCAGCCGCGATACAGCGGCGCGCCCCCGCCCGTGCTGTTCTGCACAGTGAGAAACACGGCGGCATCGGGAAGCTCATCCGGCGGCCGCGAAACACAGGCCTGGACGCTGATCGTAAGGTCTCCCGCAGTTGCCTGGCCACCGGCGGGGATGAAGATTTCAACCGTGCTGCCATCAACCTGATTTAGCACGCCGAGCGTCGCGGTTTTGCCGGGCAGCCAGATATTGGCCGCGGGGGGAGCGGCATCCGGCGCGGCGGGGACCGCCGGAATGATCGCCGGTGTGCCGGAAGCGCCTGGGAGCGCGGCGGGCGGGGCCGGGGTTTCCACAAGCCCGGGCGGCGGCGGGGCGGCAGGCGCCGCAGGTGCGGCGGGTGCGCTCAAAGGCGCGGCGACGATGGCGGGCGGTGAAGGCACGACGACCGCCGGCTGGTCTTGCGCGAGAGCCGGTGCGGCAAATAATGCCGCCAGCGAAGCGGCAAGGCGGAGCCGCATTACTTGGCCGGGGCTGCGGCGGGGGAGGACGGCGCGCTCCCGGATTTCTGCGAGCTACTGCTGCTGCCCATCGAGAAGATGAACTTGCCGAGCAAATCCTCGATATTGACCGCCGATTGCGTGACCGGGAAAGATTGGCCGGGGCGAAGCATGGTGGCCGAGCCGCCAGGCGCCACCGCGATATAGCTGCCGCCAAGCAGGCCATCGGAGCTGACGGCGGCGCTGCTATCCTCGGGCACTTTAATGTTATCGTCGATCGCCAGTTTCACGATGGCCGCATAGGTCACGGGGTCGAGGCGCTCGGAGGTGACACGGCCGATAGACACCCCGCCGATTTTAACATCAGAGCCTACAGTGAGCGCGCCGATGCTGGAAAATTGCGCCTGCAATGGGTAGCCGCCGGTGTTTACCGCCCCGGCGCGGCCGAGGGCATAGACCAGAAAAGCCACGGCGATGACGATGATGGCGAAGCCTGTGAGAAGCTCGGGCAGTTTGCGGGTCATGGGGTTTGGTCCGGGCTCCATGCTTCATAATCGGCGGAGGCGACGGCGCGCTTCCCACCCTCGTACTCATGCCCGGCGGGGCGGTAACTGAGCGGGGTGCCGGTGCGATTGGGCGCAGGCGGGAGCTGCCAGGGCTTGTGTGCGGAATCGGAGATCGGCGCATCGGTGGTGTGGTGAAGCCAGGCGTGCCAGTCCGGCCCGATGCTCGAGGGGTCGGCGGGCCCGGCATAAACCACCCAGCGGCGGCTGCGGGTCATCACCCCGCGGGAGGGCCGCTCATAATATTCATTGCCGCGCGCATCGCGCCCCACATGGGCGCCCCGGCGCAGCGTGAGGAGAAAAAGCCCAGGGTTACGCAGAAAACCGCGAATCCCGCCGAGCTGGCGGGTGGTGGCTTTGGCATCGGCTTTAGAGCGGCTCATGACATGGATATAGGAGATGGCTGGCGAGAGGTCCATCTTGCCGCTTTCGAGTCGCTTATCCACAGTATTTTGTGGGTCGATGGCGAATCGGCCACTAAATACACTTTATCCAAATGACAAACCATCCTAGAAGTTGCGGCATGGAAACTTATAAAACAGACAAATCCTGGCACGGCATCAGGCAGGCGGTTTTTGCCGCCGCGGCCGACCCGGATGCAGTGGCGGTAGATGTGAAGATCCCCGCTGCATGGGGCCAGGCGGCGGCAGATGCGGCTTCCGTGATTCTGCCGGGGAAAAACGCCATCGACATCGCGCAGGCCGCCGAGACCTGGATTGGCCCGATTGCGGCGCGGGCGCAGACCGCTGGCATTGGCCCGGACATAGGGCCTGCGCTTCATGCGCTGCTGGCGGCGCAGCGGGCAGCACCGGGCCCGGATGTCTGGCGCAACAAGGCAGGGACGGCACCGGAATTTGTGTTCAACCTGAGCGCGTTTCTGGACGAGGCGGGCTGCTTCGATGCCGGGGCTTTGGGCGTTGCCGTGCGTTTGGCGGTCACGGCGTTAACCCTTGCCGCACCTTCGGCGCATCGCCTGGCCATCGGCTTCACGGATTTGAACCTGTTTCTGGCGCGGCTGGGGCTGGATTACGACACGCCGCAGGCGCGCGACGCGGCGGTTACTGTCACGGCGTTCATCGGCGCGCAGGCGGATGTTGCCTCAGCGGCGTTGCTGGCGCGCGGCACGGCACCGGGATACCCGATATTGGCGCTGCCCCTGCCCGCAGATTGCGTACTGCCGGGCCTGCGCGCCGCCACGCTGGCCACACAGGAAAGCGCGCGCGGCGCCGGAGCGCGGCGGCACGAAACGCTGCTCGGCTTTCCCGCAAGCCCCGCAACAGAAGCGCTTCTCGGAGCCGGAACGCGCAATTTCGCGCCTGCTGTCTCGCCGCTGGATGCGGAGAGCGGCGTCGCCCCTTGGGCCAGGCAAAAGCTCGCGGCGCTGGGGCTGAGCGCCGAGGCGGCGCTGGCCAAAATGCTGAGCGGCGAGGCGCTGTTCCCCCCGGCCCGGCCTGCCGCACATGTGGCGATGCACGACGCGCTTGAACCCCTGGTAGCACAGATGCCGGCGCGGCCTGCGGCACCCATGCAGGCACGGCGCAGGCCAAGCCGGGAGGCGCTGCCCGCGCGGCGCAGCGGCTATACACAAAAGGCCAGCGTTGGCGGGCACAAGCTTTTTCTCTCCACTGGCGAATATGCCAGCGGGCGGCTCGGCGAGATTTTCATCGCACTGCATAAGGAGGGCTCGGCGTTCCGGGGGCTGATGGATGCCTTCGCCATCGCCGTCAGCCTCGGGCTGCAACATGGCGTCGGGCTGGAGGAATATGTCGAGGCCTTTACCTTCACGCGCTTTGGCCCTGCGGGGACGGTGGAAGGCGACCCCGCAGTCGCGGCGGCGACCTCGATGATCGACTATGTGTTCCGCAACCTCGCGGTAAATTATCTCGGCCAGACGAATCTGGCCCCGGCAGAACCGGAGGCGGCGGATACCATCGGCGATGGTGCCGCGGACCGCGCGCCGCTGCTGCCGCTGGACCTGCCTGCCCCTGCCCCGCGAGAGCGCCGCCGCAGCTTAAAATTGGTCAGCAACGCATGAGCGTGCGCGAACGCCTGACGGAGCTGGGCATTACGCTGCCTAGGCCGATGGCGCCGGTGGCGAGCTATGTGCCGGTAACGATCGCGGGCAATCTCGTAACCGTAAGCGGACAACTGCCGGCGATTGACGGCAAGGTGGCGGTGACGGGCAAACTCGGGCTGGGTGTCGCCATCGAGGAAGGCCAGCACGCCGCGCGGCTCTGCCTCATCAACGTGCTGGCGCAGCTTGATGGCGCATTGCCGGGCGGGCTGGAATCCGTGGGAAAAATCATCCGGCTCGGCGGGTTTATCGCGGCGACGCAGGATTTCACGCAGCACGCCGTGGTGATGAACGGCGCGTCCGACTTGGCGCTTGCGGTGTTCGGCCAGGCAGGGCGCCATGCGCGCGCCACCGTTGGCGTGGCATCCCTGCCGCTGGATGCTGCGGTGGAGGTCGAGGCGACGATCTGGCTTGGGTGAAATATCCCACGTATAAACCCGGCATGAGCCAGCGCCGCCCCTTGCACCTCTCCACCCGCATGGCGGTGAACTTCCTGCTGGATGGGGCGCTCGCGGCGGCAGCGGTCGGCTTAAGCTTCTGGCTTTCCAACCCGGCGCGGCCTTGGCCGGAGCCGCACGCTTTGCCGCTAGGCGGCGCCGTGGCGATCTGGCTGATCGGCGTGCCGTTCGGGCTTTCGCGTCTGCATTGGCGGTTTGTCTCGTTCCGGGATCTTGCGATCATCGGCGCGGCGGGGGTGGTAACGGCGCTGATGCTGGTGCTGCTGATGGTTGGGGCCGGGCTGATGATGCCATCGGCGGCGTTCCCCGTGGTGCTGGCGCTGGCGCTGGTCGTGCTGCTGACCGGGCCGAAGCTGCTCTACCGCTTGGCGCGCAGCCGCAATGCGGGCCGCGATGACGCGGCGCAGACGGCGGTGCTCGTTGGCAACGGCGAGACCGCCGAGTTGTTTTTAACCGCGCATGAGCGGGTGTCGGCGTCGCCCTACCGGGTGGTGGGGCTGATCGCGCTATCGTCCAAGCATGTCGGGCGGCGGGTACATGGGCTGGATATTTTCGGCGCGGTCGAGAACGCGGAATCCGCGCTCAAGCGGCTGGAGCAGAAGCCGGATTTGCTGATCATCACCGCGCCCGGGCTTGCGGGCGATGCGCTTGCCGGGCTGCTGTCGGCGGCTGAGGCAAGCGGCATCAAGGTATTGCGTGCGCCGAGCCTGACGCGGCTGGCACCTGCCGAGCAGAAGCTCGAGTTGCAGCCGATCTCGATCGAGGATTTGCTCAACCGGCAGCAGGTGCGGCTGGACCGCGAGGGCATGGCGCGGCTGATCGCGGGCAAGCGCGTCCTCGTCACCGGTGCTGGGGGCAGCATAGGCTCGGAACTCGCGCGGCAGGTGGCTGGCTTGGCGCCCGCCGAAATTCTGCTGCTCGACAATGGCGAGTTTGCGCTCTGGCAGATTGACGTGGAACTTGCAGAGCTTCACCCCGCGCTGCGCCGCCAGGCCGTTATCGCCGATGTGCGGGACGCCGCGCGGATGCGCTCGGTTTGTGAGGATTTCCGCCCGGAGCTGGTGTTTCACGCGGCGGCGCTGAAGCACGTGCCGATTGTCGAGGCGAACCCGATGGAGGGCTTGCGGACCAATGTGCTGGGTACCAAGGCAGTGGCGGATGCGGCGGCAGCCAGCGGTGCCGGTTTGATGGTGCTGATCTCGACCGACAAGGCGGTGAACCCAAGCTCGATTATGGGTGCCAGCAAACGGCTGGCGGAAATGGTTTGCCAGGGCCTGGATGTCGCGGCGCGGCGCGGAAGCACTGCAAAAATGCGCTGCGTGACGGTGCGCTTTGGCAATGTGCTGGGCTCAACCGGCTCGGTTGTGCCGCTGTTCCGCCGTCAGCTTGCGGCGGGCGGGCCGCTGACCGTGACGCACCCTGATATGCAGCGCTACTTCATGACCGTGCGTGAGGCGGTGGGGCTGGTGTTGCAGGCCTCTGTGGTGGGCAGCGATGCGGCTGCGGTGCCGGATGGCGGAATTTTCGTGCTGGACATGGGCGAGCCGGTGAAGATCGTGGAGCTGGCGCGGCAGATGATTCGGCTGGCAGGGCTGCGCCCGGAGGAGGATATAAAGATCCGCTTCTCCGGACTGCGGCCCGGCGAGAAATTATTCGAAGAGCTTTTCCACGGCGGAGAGCGCCCAGCGCCAACGGGCCATGCGGGGTTGCTGATGGCGACACCGAGGCTCTGCGACATCCGGTTGGTTTCGGCGGCGATTGACGAGATTGCGGCGGCGGCGGCGGCGGGCGATGCGGCGAAAGCGGTCGCGGTGCTTGCGCGGCTGGTGCCGGAATTTGGTCCCCCCGAGGCTCTCGCGGTGGCGGCAGTGCCGGGCTAAGGTTATCCCATGGATGCGATGAATTTGGCCCCGATTGCGTTTCTCGACCTCGCCGCGCAGCAAAAGCGCATCGGGCCGGGATTGCGCGCGAGGTTGGATGCCGTGCTGGCGCATGGGCAATATGTTCTGGGGCCGGAAGTGGCGGAGCTGGAGGCCAAGCTCGCGGCGTTTTGCGGCGCCACGCACTGCATCGGCGTAAGCTCCGGCACCGACGCATTGCAAATTGCCTTGATGGCGGAAGGCATTGGCCAAGGCGACGCGGTGTTTCTCCCGGCCTTTACCTATACCGCGACCGCCGAGGTGCCGCTGCTGCTAGGGGCAACGCCGGTGTTCGTGGATATCGATGCGCGGACGTTCCAGATTGATTTGAGAAATCTTGAGGCGCGGATCGAAGATGTGAAACGCGCTGGGGCACTGCGCCCGCGCGCGGTGATCGGGGTCGATCTGTTCGGCCAGGCCGCGGACTGGCCCAGCCTACAGGCTATCGCTGCGCGCGAGAATTTGTTTACGCTGGATGACTGCGCGCAGAGCTTTGGCGCGTCGCTAAACGGCGAACGGCTGGGCAAAGCGGCGGACGCGACCGCGACCAGTTTTTTCCCCTCCAAGCCCCTGGGGGCGTACGGCGATGGCGGCGCGCTATTCACCGAATCCGCAGAGCGGGCGGCGCTATATCGCTCGTTGCGCTCACATGGCGAGGGCGCGGCGCGGTACGAGGTGTTGCGGACCGGCATGAACGGCAGGCTGGATACGATGCAGGCCGCCGTGCTGCTGGCCAAGCTGGAAGTCTTCGAGGGCGAGATTGCGCGGCGCGAGGAGATCGCGCGGATTTATGACTCGGCGCTAGGCGATGTGGTGGAAACACCTGCGCGAGTGCCGGGCGGAACCAGCGCCTGGGCGGTGTATTCCGTGCTGCTGCCGGATGCGGCGGCGCGCGATGCTGCCCAAGCGGCGCTAAAAGCCGCCGGGATCGCCAGCGCGATATATTATCCGCGCTCGCTGCACCGCCAGCCCGCCTATTCCGCCTGCCACGATGGCGCGGCGCTGCCGGTCTCCGAGAGCCTGGGCAGCCGCATTCTGGCGCTGCCGATCCATCCGGATTTGACCGATGACGAGGCCCGGCGCGTGGCTGCGGTGCTGCGCGGCAGCCTGGACTGAAGCTGATGCCGCGCGGCGATTTGTTCCCCGAAATCGGCCCTTACGAGACGGGATATCTGCCGCTCTCCGGCGGGCATGTGATGTATTGGGAGCAGGTCGGCAACCCGCGCGGCAAGCCGGTGCTGTTTCTCCACGGCGGGCCGGGGGCTGGCGCGGGCGCTGTACACCGGCGGTTTTTCGACCCGCATATCTGGCGCGTGATTTTGTTCGACCAGCGCGGCGCCGGGCGCTCCCGGCCGCTGGGCAGCCTTAGCGCCAACACCACGCCGCATCTGGTGCAGGATATCGAGCATTTGCGGAAGTTTCTCGGCGTGGAGCGCTGGCTGCTGTTCGGCGGCTCCTGGGGTTCCACGCTCGCCCTTGCCTACGCCCAGGCGCACGCGCAGGCCGTGGCGGGCGCGGTGCTGCGCGGGATTTTTCTGGGGCGCGCGGCGGAGGTGGAGTGGTTCCTGCACGGGCTGGCTAGGTTCTTCCCCGATGCCCACGCCGCCTTCATGCAGTTTTTGCCCGAGGCCGAGCGCGGGGATCTGCTTGGCAACTACGCCCGGCGCCTCACCGACCCGGACCCGGAGATCCATGGCCCGGCGGCGCGGGCCTGGAGCGTCTACGAAGGCTCATGCTCAACATTGCTGCCCAGCTTCGAGGCGGTGTCGGCCTTCGCCAATGATCGCTCGGCCATCGGACTGGCCAGAATCGAGGCGCATTATTTCCAGCATGATCTGTTTCTGCCGCCGGGCGGGTTGCTGGCGCATATGGATGCGTTGCGAAACATCCCCTGCGAGATTGTGCAGGGCCGCTACGACATGATCTGCCCGGTGCAGTCCGCGTTCGACCTCGCCGCGGAATGGCCGACGGCGCGGCTCACTTTGGTGCCGGATGCCGGGCATTCGGCGCTGGAGCCAGGGGTGAGAACCGCGCTGATCTCGGCATTGGAGCGGTGCCGGACGCTTGCGTAAAATTAAGGGGGAATGCAGTGATGCGATTTTTTCCGATCATGCTTGGGCTTTTCATCATTATGCCGCTCTCGGCCGCCTGGGCGCAGGATTGTGCCAATGCCAGCGATCAGGCGAGCCTGAATATGTGCGCGGATATGGCATACAAGAAAACGGACATCATACTGAACGCCGTCTATTCACAAATCGTCGCTCGATTGAAAGGCGATCCCCAAACCACGAAGCTATTGGTGACAGCGCAGAAATCATGGCTTTCCTTTCGCGACGCCGAATGTAATTTCGCAACATCCGGTAGCGCCGAGGGGAGCGTTTATCCAATGCTGGTGACACAATGCCGCGATGACTTGACCAGCAAGCGTATCGAAGATCTCAAACTATATTTGCACTGCCAGGAAGGCGATCTGAGCTGCCCAGTGCCGCCCAGCTGAGTTTTCCATCCCGTAGGCTGACCTGCCGGTCCATCCGGGCGGCGATGTCCGGATTATGCGTGGCGATCAGCGCCGCGACATTTTCAGAGCGTACGACGCGGAGCAGTTCATCAAACACCACGTTAGCTGTGGCGACATCGAGATTGCCTGTCGGCTCGTCTGCCAGCAGTAGCGACGGGCTGTTGGCGAGCGCGCGGGCAATGGCGACGCGCTGCTGCTCCCCGCCCGAGAGCTTGCCCGGCAGATGCTGGGCGCGAGGCGCAAGCCCGAGTTTGCCGAGCAGTTCCATCGCCCGTGCTTCCGCCTGCGCCTGCGTTCTGCCCGCGATCATCTGCGGGATAGAGATGTTCTCGAGTGCGGTGAACTCGGGCAGCAGATGGTGAGACTGATAAACGATGCCGATGGTCCGGAGGCGGATTTCCGTGCGCGCGTTATCGGGCAGCTTGCCCGCGTCCTTTCCGTTGATGATGACAGCGCCACCATCGGGCTTTTCCAAAAGTCCTGCCAAGTGCAGCAAAGTCGATTTACCCGAGCCGGAGGGGGCGACGAGTGCGACGATCTCGCCGCGCTGGAGTGTCAGCTCCGCGCCGTTCAGGACCGTGAGATATTCCTCGCCCGTATGATAAACCCGGCGGATGGATTGCAGATGAAGAATGTTATTCACGGCGCAGCGCCTCTATCGGGTCGATCCGCGCGGCACGCCAGCTTGGGTAGATGGTGGCGAAAATGGAAAGCGCGAAGGCAAGGAGCAAAACCTCGATAACCTGATGCCAGTCGAGTTTCGCCGGCAGGGATTCAAGGTAGTAGATCGTCGGGTCGAACAGCGGCGTCCCGGTAATTCTCGAGACAAAATCCTTGATCTGCTCGATATAGGCGCAGAACACGACGCCGAGGCCAAAGCCGATGAGCGTGCCAAGGATGCCGACCGAGGCGCCGCACATCAAAAATATCCGCAGGATCGCGCCGGAGGTCGCCCCCATGGTTCGTAGAATCGCGATGTCGCGCGCCTTGTCCTTCACCATCATGATGAGCGAGGAGATGACGTTGAAGGCGGCGACGACGATGATGAGCGTGAGGATGAGGAACATGACATTGCCCTCGACCGTGACGGCGGCGAGGAAGGAGTCGTTATTCTGCCGCCAGTCCTGAATACTCACCGGCGTGCCGGGCAGCGCATTCAAAATATCCTGCTTTATGCCGTCGTCATGGTCCGGGTCGCGCACAAAGACCTGAATTTGCGTCGCCGCGTTGTTTTGCTGAAACAATGTTTGCGCGGCGGCAAGCGGCAGAAACACGAAGCTGGAATCATATTGCTGCATCCCCGTTTGGAAGATCGCGACGACGCGAAACGTTTGGATGCTGGGAATCGTGCCGATGATCGTGGCTTTGCCCTGCGGCAGAATCAGCGTGATCTGCGAGCCGATGCCGAGGTTGAACTGCGTGGCGAGGCCCCCGCCGATGGCGATCACGCCATCGCCCGTGAGATTGGCAAGGCTGCCCGCCACGACATGATGCGCGACGGTGGGAAGATCGCCAAGCCCCTGCGGCGTGATGCCGCGCGCGATGCCGCCCACCGCGCCGCCTTGCGGGCCGGACATCAGCACCTCTCCCTGTACGATGGGAAAAGCCGCCGCAACACCTTGGATGGTGCGGATTTTTGCCGTGATATCCTGATAATTCGTCATCGGCGCGCTGGTGGCATAAACCCCAATATCGCCGTTCAGGCCAAGGATCTGGCCGAGCAATTCCTGCCTAAAACCGTTCATCACGCTCATCACGATGATGAGCGTTGCCACACCCAGAGCGATGCCGACCAGCGAGAAAATAGCGATAACGGACACGAAACGTTCACCCCGGCGGGCGCGCAGGTAACGGGCGGCGATTTTGCGTTCGAAGGCGTTAAACATCAGGCAAGCACTTTTGCTAAAGCATCGACGACGGAAAGCTCCAGCCGCTCGCCCGTGGCGCGGCGCTTCAGCTCCACCTGGCCACTGGCGGCACCACGCGGGCCGACGATAATCTGCCACGGGTGGCCCATGAGATCGGCCTCCGCGAATTTCGCCCCGGCGCGTTCCTCACGGTCGTCGTACAGGCAATCCGCGCCCAGCTTTTCGTGCAATTCCCCGCAAATTTTATCCGTGGCGGCGTCGCCTTGGCGAAGGTTAAGAATCGCGGCGCGGAAGGGGGCGATCGCATCCGGCCAGATGATCCCCGCCTCGTCATGCCGCGCTTCGATGACCGCGCCCACAAGCCGGGAGACGCCGATGCCGTAGCTGCCCATTTCGGGGAAAATTCTGGAACCATCCGGGCCGGTGACGGCGAAGTTCATGGATTCGGAATATTTTTTGCCGAAATAGAAAATCTGCCCGACCTCGATGCCCCTGCCCTCGCGCCTGCGCTCCGCCGGAATTTTATCCCAGGCGCTCGCATCGTGCTTCTCGTCGGTCGCGGCGTAGATCGTCGTCATCTTCTCATAAAATGTTTCGATGTCGGTGTTCTCAAACGCATCCCCTGCCTCGAATGCGGAATCGTAGAACACGCCGCTCTCGCCAGTAGGAGCAAGAATATGAAATTCGTGGGAAAGATCGCCGCCGATCTGCCCAGTATCGGCGCGCATGGGGATGGCGGTGACGCCGATACGCTGGAAGGTCCGCATATAGGCCAGCATCATTTTTTTATAGGCGCTCAGCGCGCCCGCGTAGTCCAGATCGAAGCTATATCCGTCCTTCATCAAAAATTCCCGGCCGCGCAGCACGCCGAAGCGCGGGCGCACCTCGTCGCGGAATTTCCATTGGATGTGGTAGAGCATCTGCGGCAGGTCGCGGTAACTCTTGGTGGAATCGCGCAATATCGCGGTGATCATTTCCTCGTTGGTCGGGCCAAACAGTAGTTCCCGCTCGTGCCGGTCGGTAATCCGCAGCATCTCCTTGCCGTAGGCCTCGTAGCGCCCGCTCTCGCGCCATAAATCCGCGCTCTGGATCGTGGGCATGAGCATTTCCTGCGCCCCGGCTGTGTCCTGCTCCTCGCGCACAATTTCCGCGATCTTGTTCAGCACGCGCAGACCCGCGGGCAGCCAGGCGTAGATGCCCGACGCCATCTGCCGCACCAGCCCGGCGCGCAGCATCAGCCGGTGCGACGCAATCTGCGCCTCCGCCGGGGTTTCCTTCAAGGTGGGGACAAGGCTTTGGGAGAGACGCATAAGAAACCTTCTGGCAACGCTGGCGCTGTTTAGTTCGGATCGCGCGTCAAGGCGAGGCCGTTCGCTCCAGCATATGGTCCGCGCGGCGGCGGCAGGGGATTTCGACGGTGACATGCAGGGCGATGGAGAGAATGAGCGTGATGCCGAGCATTCCGGCGGCGAACGCCCAGGCGTGGCTGGCGGGCGCTAAGCCATGCCGGCGGAACCATTGCACGACGAGCAATTCCGCCACCGCGAAGCTCATATAGAACGAATAAGAGAGCAAGCCGAACCGCCGCAGCAAAGGTGCCCGGATAAACGGCGGGCGTTTGGCATCCGCCTGCATGACGCAGGCGAACAGAACGAGCCAGAGGCCGAGGACCGCCGTGAGGTCCGAGCCCGCGCAGGCGCCGAGCAACACGAACGCGCCGCCCATCACCAGCGAAACATAGCGGAACGCTGCGGCATCCGCGACCAGCGGGACGAACCGCACCGTGCTGATGCCGATAATGAACTCCGGGAAAAACCGGATCAGTCCCCAGGCGAAGGCGAGGTTGAGGCTGTGAAACCGGGCGATGATCAGCCCCAGCAGCAAAAAGCCGACGATGATGAACTGAACGGCGACATACCAATCAAAGAACAGCACGACGAAGCAGAACAGCGGGAACAGCAGATAGCCGGCCCACTCCGTGCTGACCGACCAGGAGGGATAGTTCCACGCGCCCTGGCTGGAAAAACCCCAGCCATGGACCAGAAAAATATTTTGCAGAAAGGCTCCCAACCCAAAATGTTGCGGCTCGCGTGGGGCCATGCCCGCGGCGAGGCCCCCTAGCAAGATCAACGCGAGCAAAATGAGCGTGGCGAGGTGCACCGGGTAGAGCCGCGCAAGCCGCCTTCCCCAAAAATTCAGCACTCCCGGGCGCGACCGCACCGTGCCGGAATGCACATGCATGAGGATAAGGCCGGAGAGGATGAAAAACCCATCGACCCCAAGATACCCATGCCGGATAAGCCCCCTGAAGGGACCAAGCCAGGCAGCGAAACCGAGGTAGAGATTAACGTGATACGCGAATACCCAGGCTGCGAAAAACGCGCGGCAGATTGTGAGATCGGTGATTTCCGCTTTGGCGTCCATGCCGGTTTCTAAAGCGCGATGACTTTATGTTCAATCGTTTCAACGCTTGAACATAAGTCTGAACCGCCCTCTATTATTTATGTAGAGCCGGATTCAGACTTTATTTGAAATCGCAAAGCGATTCCAAATTATGGTATCCGTATCGAACAAATAGAAAGGAGCCCGCCAGCCCGTTTTTGGGCGGCGGGCCAAGTTCAGGGAGGAAACGCCAGTCACACGGCGGATGGGGAACCGAACCACCATCCAAGATGGATATTGCGGCGAACTGCGCCTCAGGTCCAGCAAAAAGCAGCCGTTGCACGTATAAATTTTAGGCTTCTAAACACATAACGGCGATATTTTCATCTTTTGCACATTTTACAATCAATTCAAACCTTGATTACGTGCAACTCCGCGATAGGGCGTTTACCGAAGCGCTGGCCGAAGATGCGCCGAAGGCCCGCCCGGGCGGCATCGGCGAATGCCGCCTCTCCGGATTTGAGCGCGGAGGGCAGATCGGCCAGCAGCGCCTGAAACTCCGATTCAAGCTCGAGCCGGAGCCTGCCATCGGCCTCGTCCAGCAGGCCGGGCGCGGAGATTTTCGCCTCTCCCAGCATTTTACCCGCACTGTCCATTGCCAGGCTGCCGACCACCACCCCGTTAAACAACATGCGCCTCCGGGCGCCCAGCACGCCGCCTTTCAGCGGCACGATGCGCTCGCCATCGACCGCAAGCCGCCCGGTGGGCACGGAATCCACCACTTGCGGCCTGCCGGGGGCGAATTGCAGCACGTCGCCATTCTCCAGCATCATCGCGGTAACGCCCTCCTCCTCCGCCAGCGCCGCCTGGGCGGAGAGATGCCGCCATTCGCCATGCGTCGGCACAAGGTATTTCGGCCGCAGGAGCTTGTAGAGCTTTTTCAGCTCATCGCGCGCGGGGTGGCCGGAAACATGCGTAAACTCATCGTCGTCGGTGATGACATCGACCCCCCTTCGCACCAGCGCGTCCTGCACCGCGGTCACAGCGCGCTCATTGCCGGGGATCATGCGGGAGGAGAAAATCGCGGTGTCGCCCTCGCCGAGAGTGGCATGGCGATGCGTGTCGGCAGCGATGCGGGCCAAGGCGGAGCGCGGCTCGCCCTGGCTGCCGGTGACGAGCAGCAGCAGGTTGTCGTCCGGAATCGCGCCGATTTCCTGCTCCGGGATAAAATCCGGCACATGCTGGAGATAGCCCGCCTCCTGCGCGGCGGCGACGTAATTGTTGAGACTGCGGCCAACCAGGGCGATATGGCGGCCCGCGGCCTCTCCGGCGGCGATAACGCTGGCAACCCGCGCGACGTTGCTGGCGAAGCAGGTGACGGCGATGCGGCCAGGGATTTCCGCGATCAGCGTCCGCAGGCTTTTCTTCACCTCCGCCTCAGAGCCCGAATGGCCATCGACCATCGCGTTGGTGGAGTCCGAGACGATGGCGAGCACGCCGGCATCGCCCAGGGCCTGCAACGCGGCTTCGTCCGAGACGGCGCCGACCACGGGCGCGGGGTCGAACTTCCAATCCCCGGTATGCAGCACGGTGCCGTAAGAGGTGGTGATGGCCAGCGCCTGCATCTCCGGCGTGGAATGTGTCATCGGGACGTAGCGCAGGCTGAAGGGGGCAAGCTCAAACGTCCCGCCGGGCTTGATGATGTGGAGTTTCACCTCCCTGCCCAGCCCGGCCTCGGCGAGCTTGCGGCGCAGGATGGCGGCGGCGAAAGGCGTGGCATAAATGGGGCAGAGCAGCTGCGGCCAGAGACGCGCGACGCCGCCGATATGGTCCTCATGCGCGTGGGTGATGACAAGGGCGCGAAGCGCGTCCCGCTGCCCGGCGATGAAGGCCGGGTCGGGCAGCAGGATTTCGGCCTCCGGCGAGTCCGGGCCGGAGAAGCCCATGCCGCAATCGACCGCGAGCCAGGCGCCGTCGCAGCCATAGAGGTTGAAATTCATGCCGATTTCGCCAGTGCCGCCGAGCGGCACGAAGATGAACCCGCCCTGGGCATCGCCCAGGACCGATGCCCGGGTTTTGCCGGTGGATTTAGCCATTAGCTCAGAAACTCCAATACATTATTCCGGCTCGTTAAACCGTGCGCGGTCACGTGGCAAAGGCGGCGGCGCATTGCGGGTGGAGAGCAGGCGCAGGCCGTCCAGCGTCAGGTCCGGCGCGATGGCGGTGAATTTATCGGTCCCTTCGGAGAACAAGGGTGCTAAGCCCCCCGTCGCGATGGCTTTCAGAGGTTGCCCATACTCGCCCTCGATTCGCGCAAGCAGCCCCTCGATAAGCCCGATATAGCCCCAGTAAATGCCCGAGCGCATGGCCGGTATGGTGGAACGGCCAATGACCGATCGCGGGCGGCCGATGCCGATGCGCGGCAGGCGCGCGGCGGCCTGGTGCAGCGCCTCGATCGAAAGGTTGATGCCAGGCGCGATGGCGCCGCCGAGATAGGCGCCGGTTTTATCAACCAGATCGAAGGTCGTGGCGGTGCCGAAATCCACCACCACCAGCGGGCCGCCAAATTCGCCATGGGCGGCGAGCGCGTTCAACAGCCGGTCGGCGCCGACCTCCTCGGGGTTGTCCGTTTTTATCTCGAAACCCCAGTCCAGCGCCGCGCGGGCAACCAAAGGCTCGACGTCGAACCATTCCCGGCATAGGCGGCGCAGATGGTAAAGTGCTGCGGGTACCACGGTACCGATAACGGCGCGATTCACCTGGGCTGCCGTAATTCCGGCGCGGGTAAGCAAGGCTTCCAGCCAGACGCCATATTCATCCGAGGTGCGTTGCGCGGAGGTAGCCAGCCGCCATGTGCCGCGCCAGCCTGCACCATCATGCACCGCGAAGACGATGTTGGTATTGCCGCAGTCGATCACCAGAAGCATTTGCGTGTCTCCTTCAGGGCCGCCCGAGCATGATGTCGCCGGTGCTGATGGTTTCGATACGATTTCCCGTTTGCAACAGCAATTCGCCCGCGGGCGACAGCCCCGCGAAGCTGCCGGTTTGCGTGGCGTAGGCGCCCTTTACCTCCAGCGCCGTGCCGAGCGGATGTGCGCGGGCAAGCCACGCCTGCTGGATTTGTTCAGCGCTTGCATCCACCCAAATGGAAAGCCCGGCCAGGATGGCCTGGGCAGCGTCCTGCGGGGAAATATCGGCGCCATGCTGGGCCAGCGAAGTGGTGGCGCGGCCCGCGATCTCCGGCGCGTTGCGGAGGTTGACGCCGATGCCGATGGCCAGCCAGTCGAGATGCGGGCCCGCAGGTGCGGCGTCGATGAGGATGCCCGCGAGCTTGGCGCCCCCGAGCAGCACATCGTTCGGCCATTTGAGCATCGTTGGCGGGGCGAAGAACGTGGCGAGCGCCTCCGCCACCGCGACACCGGCGAGCAGCGAGAACATGCCAGCCTGGGCAGCGGAAAGCATTGGGCGGAGCAGAACGGAGAGGTTGAGATTGCCCGTGGGCGCCTGCCAGCTTCGGCCCCGGCTGCCGCGCCCGGCGGTCTGGCGGAGCGCCTGAATGGCGAGGCCCTCCGGCTCCCCGGCTTTGGCGCGGGCGATGCAAAAATCCGATGTCGAGCCGAGTTCTTCGAAAACTTCCAGCCGCCAGGTGATCAAACCATGAGTGCCCTTGCGGCGGCGGCGGCGGCGGCAACCAGCGGGCCGGGCATGACGACGAACACGCAGGTGGCGAGCGCGCCGATGACCATGACGAAGCGCACGCCACCGGCGGTTTTGTCGAACTCCGGCGCGCCTGCATCGAAATACATCACCTTGATGACGCGCAGATAATAGAACGCGCCGATGATGCTGGTGATGACACCGATGATGGCAAGCGGGACCAGCCCGGCATTGATGGCGGCGGAGAAGACGTAAAGCTTGCCGAAGAAGCCGGAGAGCGGCGGAATGGCCGCCATGGCCCACATGAAGATGGCCAGCGCTAAAGCAAAGCCCGGTTTCTCGGCACCAAGTCCCGCGAGATCGGCGATGGTTTCCACCGCCTGGCCGCGCCGCCGCATGGCGATGATGCAGGCAAACGCGCCGAACGACATCACCACATAGATCGCGAGGTAGATCAGCGTTGCCTGCACCCCGGCGGCGGTTCCGGCGGCGAGGCCGATGAGCGCATAGCCCATATGGCCGATGGAGGAATACGCCATCAGCCGCTTGATGTTGTGCTGGCCGATGGCGGCAAGCGCGCCGAGCGCCATGGAGATGATGCTGAGAATTTCGATCAGCATCTGCCACTGGCCAAGCAGATGGCCGAACGGCCCGAGCATGACAACGAGCAAGAGCGCCATGGTGGCGGCTTTTGGCGCGGTGCCGAACAATGAGGTGACGGGCGTGGGTGAGCCTTCGTACACATCCGGTGTCCACATATGGAAGGGCGCGGCGGAGATTTTGAATGCGAGACCAACCAGCACGAAGACGATGCCGATGACGGTGCCATAGCCCGCGCCATGCGACAGAACACCCGCGAGCGAAATGAAATTCGTCGTCCCCGCGAAGCCATAGACCAGCGAAATGCCGTAGATGAGCAGGCCGGAGGCAAGCGCGCCGAGCACGAAATATTTCAAACCAGCCTCGGTCGAGCGCAGCGAATCCCGCGCCGTGGCGGCGCAGATGTATAGCGCCAATGATTGCAGTTCGAACCCGACATAGAGCGACATGAGGTCCGCCGCCGAGATCATGACGATCATGCCGAGCACGGCGAAAAGAACCAGGACCGGGAACTCGAACCGGGCGATGCCCTCCCGGCGGTTATAATCCAGCGAGAGGATGAGCGAAGCGGCGGCGCCGAGCAGGACCAGCATATCCGCATAGCGCGTGAAAATATTGATCCGCAGCAGGCCGCCGAAGATGTAGCCATCTGGTGCCAGGAACGAAAAACCCGCAGCCAGGGCGAACAGCAATATCGCGCCCCAGGTGCAGGCGGTGGATTGCTCGCGCTTCGAGAGTACCCCGAACATGAGCAGCACCATGCCGCCGCCGCCCAGCAGCAGGCCGGGAATGATCGTCGCTAAATTCATTTCGTTACTACCATAGCGAGCGCCGCGTGGGGATTTAGAGCGGCGATATGCGCCTGCACCATGGCATTCACCGGCGCGTCAAAAACATGGGTGAAGCTCGTGGGGTAGATGCCGAGCCATAGCACCATGGCGGCGAGCGGCAGCAGCATGGCGTATTCGGCGGGTTTTAAATCCGCCAGCCCGGCCAGTTCAGGACGCCGGAATTTATCGAACAGCACGGCACGGAGCAGCACCAGCATATAGGCCGCCCCCAGCACCATGCCGGCGGCGCCCAGCAGCGAGACCCAGAAATTCACCTTCATGGCGCCGACGATGACCAGGATTTCCCCAACGAAGCCGGAGGTGCCCGGCAGGCCCATATTGGCCAGCGCGAACAGCATGAACAGCGCAGCGTAAGCGGGCATCCGCGCCGCCAAGCCACCAAGCCGGGAGAGTGCCAGCGCCTCGCCGCGCGCCACCAGCACGCCGGTGCAGATAAACAGCCCGGCGATGACGATACCGTGGCTGAGCATCTGGAACAGCGCGCCCTCGATGCCTTCCACCGTGAAGGTGAAGATGCCGATGATGATGACGCCCATATGCGCCACCGAGGAATAGGCAATCATGCGCTTCATGTCGGTCTGTGCCAGAGCGACAAAGGAGATGTAGATGACCGCGACCACGCCTAGCGCGAACATCAGTGGCTCGGCGGCGGCGGAGGCTTGGGGGAGCATCGGCACGGCGAAGCGCAGAAACCCATAGGCGCCCATTTTGGAGAGCACGGCGGCCAGCATGATCGTACCCGGCAGCGGCGCCTGGCCGTAAGCGTCCGGCAGCCAGGTGTGCAGCGGCCAGACGGCTGCCTTTACGCCGAAGGAGGCAAGGAAAGCCACGAACAGCCACAGCTGCACATGCGGCGGGATCGGCGTATGCATCAGCGTCACCATGTCGGTCGTGCCCGCGTTGCGCCACATCCACACCAGCGCCAGCAGCATGAAAAGCGAGCCCGCGAGGGTGAAGACGAAGAATTTCACGGCGGCGTAAATCCGGCGCTCGCCGCCCCAGATGCCGATGATGAGATACATCGGGATCAGCACGGCCTCGAAGAAAATATAGAACACCACGAAATCCGTCGCGCAGAACATGCCGACGGTCATGGTCTCCATGAGCAGGAAGGCGATCATGAATTCCCGCACGCGCTTCGTGATCGACCAGCTGGAGAGGATGGCGATGGGGGTTAAGAACACGCTGAGCAGCACGAGCAGCAGGCTGATGCCATCCACGCCCATGCGGTATTCGATATTCACGCCGGAAAGCCAGGGCGCTGCCTCGGCAAACTGGAAGCCCCCCTGCGCCGGGTTGAACGCGGCCCAGAGATAGATGCCGAGCGCGAGCACGATGAGGCTGGTGGCGAGGGCTGCGATGCGGGCATTTCGCGCGACCGCTGCATCCTCCCCGCGCAACGTGGCGAGGTAGAATACGCCCGCCAGCGGCAAAAAGGTGATGATGGAGAGGATGGGGAAACCGGCGGTCATAACTCAGCGCACCCAGAGGAAGAGGCTGAGGAAGGCGAGCAGGCCGATCAGCATGATGAACGCATACAGGGCAATGGAGCCGGTTTGCAGCTTCACCGTCTGGCTGGAGGCATCGGCGGTGATGGCGGCGAGGCCGCTGGGGATGCCGTCGATCACCTGCTCGTCACCGAAATGCCAGGCGAATTTGGCGAGGCGCAGCGCGGGCCGAACGAAGATTGCGTCGTACAACTCGTCGAAATACCATTTGTTGAGCACGAAACGGTAAATGCCGGAGAAACGTTGCGACAACGCCGCGGGCAAGGATGGCGCGATGAGGTAGAAGGATATGGCGATGGCGATGCCGACGATGGCAGCGGCGAAAGGCGCCATCGCCGCCCAGGCGGGTGCGGCATCGAGCATGGTCATCGGCGAGTTTGCCGGCACCGCGATGCTGGCTCCCCAGAACGCCGCGAAATGCGCGCCGATGAAGGTGCCGCGGAGCAGGAAACCGCTGGCGAGCGCGCCGGCGGAGAGCACGGCCAGCGGCACCATCATCACCATCGGGCTTTCGTGCACATGCTCCTGCACATGCCGGGGCGCGCGGGACGCGCCATGGAAAGTAAGCAAAAAAAGCCGCGAGATATAGAACGCCGTGAGCGCAGCCGTGACCACGCCGCACGCCCAGCCGTAAAACGCAACCGGCGTATGCGCGCCGTAGGCCGCCGCCAATATCGCGTCCTTGGAATAATAGCCCGAGAAGGGCGGAATGCCCGCCAGAGCCAGCGCGCCAAACAGCATTGCCACCCAGGTGAACGGCAGCTTGCGCGCGAGGCCGCCCATGAGCCGCACATCCTGCTCGCCGGACATGGCGTGGATGACCGACCCCGCAGCCAGGAACAGCAGCGCCTTGAAGAAGGCGTGGTCGATGAGATGAAAGATCGCCACCGGATAGGCGCCAACACCTGCCGCGATGAACATGTAGCCGAGCTGCGAGCAGGTGGAATAGGCGATGATGCGCTTGATGTCGTTTTGCAGGCAGCCGACCGACCCCGCGAACAGCGCGGTAGAAGCGCCGATGACGGTGACGACCTCCATGGCAATGGGGGCGGCGTTCAACAGCGGCGAGATGCGCGCTACCAGGAACACGCCCGCCGCAACCATGGTGGCGGCATGGATGAGGGCGGAGACAGGCGTCGGGCCTTCCATCGCATCCGCCAGCCAGGTGTGGAGGAAGAGCTGTGCGGATTTGCCCATGGCGCCGATGAACAGCAGGATTGAGATAACCTCCAGCACCGGCAGCGGGGTTCTGAACAGCGTGAAATTGTCCCCAACATGGGCGGGCACGGCGGCGAAAATTGCGTCGAACGAGATGCTGTGGAAAACAAAATAGGTGAGCGCGATACCGACCGCGAAAGCGAGATCGCCGACGCGGTTGACGATGAAGGCCTTGATCGCGGCGGCGTTGGCCGATGGCCGCTCGTACCAATAGCCGATGAGCAGATATGAGACGAGGCCGACGCCCTCCCAGCCGAAGAAAAGCTGGACCAGGTTGTTGGCCGTGACCAGCATGAGCATGGCGAAGGTGAAGAGCGAGAGATAGGCGAAAAATCGCGGCACGGTTTTGTCATGCGCCATGTAGCCGGCGCTATAGACATGGATGAGCATGGAAACGACGCTGACCATGGCAACCATGACGAGGCTCAACGCATCCTGCCGCAGCGCCCAATGCGGCGAGAAGCTGCCCACGGAGATCCAGGGCGCGATGTCGAGCGGCGGCGGGGAGGCGCCGCCTTTAAGGTACAAAACCGCGCAGGCGATGCCCGCCGCGGCGGAAACCAGCATGAACAATATGCTGGTGCCTACAGCCAAGGTTTTGCCGATGAACGGACGTGCGACGCCCGCCAGAATGGCCCCTAAGAGCGGCGCGAAAACGGCGATCAACGTGAACATGTCAGCCTTTCATCAATGTCACGTCCTCGACCTGGATCGAGCCACGGTTGCGGAAATAGATCACCAGAATGGCAAGGCCGATGGCGGATTCCGCCGCCGCGACAGTGAGCACGAACATGGTGAACACTTGCCCCACCATGTCGTGCAGCGCGCCGGAAAAGGCCACGAAGTTGAGGTTCGCGGCCAGCAGAATGAGCTCGATCGACATCATGATGATGATGATGTTCTTGCGGTTCATGAAAATGCCGAAGATGCCGATGACCAGCAGCAGCCCGGCGACGAAAAGATAATGCGACAGCGCGACGGGCATTACAGCGCATCCTCCGGATGGCGCGGCGTTTTCGCCCCCGCGCCCAGTTTTGCATTTACCATCGTCAGCGTTTTAGCCGGGGTGCGGGCATGCTGGGCATCAAGGCTCTGCGGTTTGCCGCGCCTGCGGTCGCGGTGCGTCAGTACGATTGCACCGATCATGGACACCAGCAAAATAACGCCCGCGAGCTGGAACAGCACCAGATATTTCGTGTAGATCAGCGCGCCGAGCGCCTGGGTGTTCGTAACATTCGCGGGCGTGGGATACAGCCGCGCCGCGCTCGCACCCGGTGCGATGGTCCAGCCGGTGACGACCAGTGCGAGTTCGACGAACAAAATCACCGCCACCAGCGCGCCGACCGGCGCGTAGCGCTGGAAGCCCGCGCGCAGCTCGGCGAAGTTCACATCCAGCATCATGACCACGAACATGAACAGCACCGCGACGGCGCCTACATAGACGATGACCAGGATCATCGCCAAAAACTCTGCCCCGGCCATGAGAAACAGGATCGCCGCGTTGATGAAGGCGAGGATGAGGAACAGCACCGAATGCACTGGGTTACGGCTGCTCACCACCATCACCGCCGATGCCAGCAGGATGAAGGAAAAGAGATCGAAAAGAAGATTTACAATCATGCGCTCATTCCTACCGGTACGGCGCGTCCAGCTCTAGCCGCCGGGCGAGCTCGGGCTCCCAGCGGTCGCCGTTCTCCAGCAGCTTGGCCTTGTCGTAAAGCAGCTCCTCGCGCGTTTCGGTGGCGAATTCGAAATTAGGCCCTTCGACGATGGCATCGACCGGGCAGGCTTCCTCGCACAGCCCGCAATAAATGCATTTGGTCATGTCGATATCATAGCGCGTGGTGCGGCGCGAACCGTCGTCGCGCGGTTCGGCCTCAATGGTGATAGCCTGGGCTGGGCAGACGGCCTCGCACAGCTTGCAGGCGATGCAGCGTTCCTCGCCGTTCGGGTAGCGGCGCAGCGCGTGCTCACCTTTAAAGCGCGGACTGATCGGATTTTTCTCATACGGGTAGTTGATCGTGGCCTTGGGCTTGAAGAAATATTGCAGCGTCTTTGCCAGGCCGCCGAGGATCTCCCACAGCACCAGCGACCAGGCCATGCGGAAAATACGGGTCATTGCAAAACCTCAAGCATGTGGCAGCCACCCGAAAATCTCCATCGCGCCAGCAACGATGACAAGATAGCCTAATGAGATCGGCAGAAATACTTTCCACCCCAGCGACATCAACTGGTCGTAGCGGAAGCGTGGCAGCGTAGCCCGCACCCAGACGAAGACGAACAGGCAGACCAGGATTTTGAGAATAAACCAGATGGGGCCCGGCACCAGCGTGAACGGTACGAAGGGGATCGGCGACAGCCAGCCGCCCAAAAACAGCACGGTCGTCATCGCGCTGACCAGAATCATGTTCGCGTATTCGCCCAGGAAGAACAGCGCGAAGGCCATGGCGCTGTATTCCACGAAAAACCCGGCGACGATTTCCGTGTCACCCTCGGCGAGGTCGAACGGCGCGCGGTTGGTCTCCGCCAGGCCGGAGATGAAAAATATGATGAACATCGGGAACAGCGGGATAGCGAACCAGAGGTTCCGCTGCGCCATGACGATGTCATTCAAATTCAGGCTGCCAACGCAGATGAGCACGGTGACGATGACGAAGCCCATGGAGACCTCGTAGCTCACCATCTGCGCGGCGCTCCGCATCGCACCGAGAAAAGCGTATTTGGAGTTGCTGGCCCAGCCGGCGATGATGATGCCATAGACACCGAGTGAGGAGATGGCGAAGAGATAAAGAATGCCAACATTGATGTTGGCGACGGCCCAGTGGTTGTTCACCGGAATGACGGCCCAGGCGACGATGGCGAGGCCGAAGGTAATCATGGGCGCCAGCAGGAACAAAACCTTGTCCGCGCCGGTCGGGATGATGGTTTCCTTCAGCAACATTTTTATCGCATCCGCGAAGGACTGGAACAGCCCGAACGGGCCGACGACATTCGGGCCTTTGCGGAGCTGGATCGCGCCCATCACCTTGCGCTCGAACAGCACCATATAGGCGACGCCAACAAGTAGCGGCACGATGATCGCGAGCGAGCGCAGCACATCGAGCACGAGCATCCCGAAAATGGTGTGGAAAAACCCGGTCATTCCGCCGCCTCCGCCAGCCGCGGTGCATGTGCCGCGACGCAGGCGGCCATGGTCGGGCTAGCGCGGCTGATCGGGTCGGTCTGGTAGTAATTCGGCAGAGCCGGGACGAACGGTTCGGCGCCAATGGCATTCGCATCACCCTGCGGCGCGGAGGTATCCGTGCCCGCGAGGCGGCGAAGACCGCCGATTTCCGCAAAGACGGGATAATCCGCTGCCAAGCGCGCCCGCAACTCGATCAGCGTATCGTAGGGCAGCGCATAGCCAAGATATGCGCTGATGGCGCGGATGATGCGCCAGTCCTCGCGGGCATCCCCCGGCGCTTTCACCGAAACATAGCCGCGCTGTACCCTTCCCTCAGTATTCACATAGGTGCCGTCTTTTTCGGTGTACGCAGCACCTGGCAAAATGACATCCGCCCGCGCCGCCCCGGCATCGCCATGGTGGCCCTGATAGATCACGAACGTCTCAGCCCCGATGGCTTTGATGTCGAGTTCATCCGCGCCGAGCAGCCACAGCACATCCACCCCGCCACCGAGCATCTGCGCGGTGGATTTGGCGCCGGTTGCGGGGAGGAAACCAATATCCAGCGCGCCCACGCGTGAGGCGGCGTGGTGCAGGATGTTGAAACCATGCCAATCGGCGTTCAGCAGGTTGAACTGCGTCGCGAGATTCCAGGCCGCCGCATGAATCGCCCCGCCATCCGGCCGGCCGAGTACGCCTGCTCCCAGAATGATCATCGGTTTTTTCGCCGTGGTCAGAATTTCCGCGAACGGGTGGCTATTGTCGTGCAGTCCGGCGAAAGCCTCCGGCCCAGCGCCGATATGGTCGTAGCCATAAGTGAGGTCGTGTGCCCGCCCGATGATGCCGATAGGGAAATTGCCCGCGACCCAGCGCTTGCGGATGCGGGCGTTGAGCACCGGGGCCTCGTGGCGCGGGTTGCTGCCGATGATGAGCAGGGCGTCCGCTTCCTCGATGCCCGCGATGGAAGTGTTGAAGATGTAGAACGCGCGGCGGGAAACATCGAACAACGCGCCGTCCTGCCGGCAATCGAGATTGCCGGAGCCGAGCGCGTTCAAGAAGTTTTTCATCGCGAACATGCTCTCAACATCGCATAGGTCGCCCGCGATGACCCCCACCCGCTCGGGTGCGGTGGACTTCACCCGCGCGGCGATCGCGGCGAAGACATCCTCCCAGCTGGCAGCCCGCAGCTTGCCATTCTCCCGCAGCCAGGGCCGGTCCAAGCGGCGGCGCTTCAGCCCATCCACCGCAAAGCGCGATTTGTCGCCGAGCCACTCCTCGTTCACATCGTCGTTGATGCGCGGCAAAATACGCAGCACTTCCGCGCCCCGCGCGTCGATGCGGATATTCGCACCCAGCGCGTCCAGCACATCCACGCTGTCGGTTTTGCGCAGCTCCCAGGGCCGGGCGGTATAGGCGTAAGGCTTCGAGGTGAGCGCGCCGACCGGGCAAAGGTCGATGATATTCCCGGAAAGTTCGGAACTCAGCGCCTTCTCGACATAGGTGCCGACCTGCATCTCCTCGCCACGCGCAGTCGCACCCAGCTCCGCCACGCCCGCGACCTCAGAGCTGAAACGGATGCAGCGCGTGCAGTGGATGCAGCGCGTCATCGTGGTTTTAACCAACGGCCCCCAATCCGGCTGGGTAACGCTGCGCTTTCCCTCGTCGTAGCGGGAATAACCGCGCCCATAGCCCACGGCCTCGTCCTGCAAATCGCACTCGCCGCCCTGGTCGCAGATCGGGCAATCCAGCGGGTGGTTGATGAGCAGAAACTCCATCACGCCACGGCGCGCGGTGCGGACATTATCCGTGTCGGTTTTGATGATCATGCCATCCGCGACCGGCTGCCCGCAGGAGGCGACGGGCTTCGGCATTTTCTCGATCTCAACCAGGCACATGCGGCAGTTGCCGGCGATCGAGAGGCGCTCGTGATAGCAGAAGCGCGGGATCTCCTTGCCCGCCGCCTCCGCCGCCTGCAACACGGTGGAGCCGTTCGCAACCTCGATCTCGATGCCATCGACGATGACTTTTGCCATGGGCTACTCCGCCGCCTGGGCGAGTTGCCCGCGCTGATAGGCCATGATGCGAGCCTCCACCTGCGGGCGGAAATGCCGCAGCAGCCCCTGAATCGGCCAGGCAGCGGCATCGCCGAAGGCGCAGATCGTATGGCCTTCTATCTGCTTCGTCACCTGCTCCAACAAATCGATCTCGGAGAGCTGCGCGGTGCCGTGGACCATGCGGTCCATCATCCGCATCATCCAGCCCGTGCCTTCCCGGCAGGGGGTACATTGACCGCAACTCTCGTGCTTGAAGAATTTCGCGAGCCGCCAGATGGCTTTAATCACGTCGGCGGATTTATCCATGACGATGACCGCACCCGAGCCAAGACCGCTGCGCACATCTTTCAGCGAGTCGAAATCCATCAGCACCGTGTCGCAAATTTCTTTCGGCAATATCGGCATCGACGCGCCGCCGGGAATCACCGCCTGCAAATTATCCCAGCCGCCGCGCACGCCGCCTGCGTATTTCTCGATCAGTTCTTTCATCGGCACGCCGAGTTCTTCCTCGACATTGCAGGGATTGTTCACGTGGCCGGAGATGCAGAAAATTTTCGTGCCGGAATTTTTGGGCCGCCCGAGGGCGGAAAACCAGGCGGCACCCCGCCGCAGAATGGTTGGGATTCCGGCGATGGTTTCCACATTGTTCACCGTGGTCGGGCAGCCATAAAGCCCCATGGCGGCGGGGAACGGCGGCTTCATGCGCGGCATGCCCTTTTTGCCTTCCAGGCTCTCCAGCAGCGCCGACTCCTCGCCGCAAATATAAGCGCCCGCGCCGCGATGCAGCACGAGATCGAAATCCCACCCGGAACCGCCTGCGTTTTTGCCGAGCAACCCAGCTTCGTAGGCTTCGTCGATCGCTGTTTGCAGGTGCAACGCCTCGTTATAATATTCGCCGCGAATATAGATGAAGCCGGTATGCGCGCCCATCGCGAAACCGGCGATCAACGAACCTTCTAGCAATTTATGTGGCTCGTGGCGCATGATATCGCGGTCCTTGCAGGTGCCAGGCTCGCTCTCATCAGCATTCACCACAAGGTAACTCGCGCGGCCATCGCTCTGCTTGGGCATGAAGGACCATTTCATGCCCGTGGGGAACCCAGCACCGCCGCGCCCGCGCATCCCCGAGGCTTTCACCTCCTCAACGATGGTATCCCGACCCCGCGCCAGCAGCTCCGAGATCCCGTCCCAATCCCCCCGCGCGCGCGCGCCAGGCAGCCGCCAATCCTGCTGGCCGTATAGATTCTGGTAGATCCTGTCAGCGTCGTTCAGCAATTTTTTTGCTCCGCCGAACTGGTTGATGATGCCGGGATATTGCGGCCCGTGGTGGAACCGGCAGGCGGCAATGCGCCGCCGGATTTCAACCCGTTCAGCAAAGCCTCGGTGCGTTCGGCGTTTAGGTCTTCGTAATATTCATCGTTGATCTGCAACACCGGCGCGTTCACACAGCCGCCGAGGCATTCCACCTCCGTCATGGTGAAGAGCTTATCCTCACTCGTCTGGCCAAAGGCTTTGATGCCCGCTGCTTTTTTGCAGGCGGTCACAATCTCATCCGAGCCGCGCAGCCAGCATGGCGTCGTGGTGCAAACCTGCAAATGATATTTGCCAACAGGTTTGGTGTTGTACATGAGGTAAAACGTTGCGACCTCATAGACTCGCACCGCCGCCATGCCGAGGCGCTGGGCCACCACATCCATGGCGATGCGCGGCACCCAGGCCGAGCCTGTTTGGCGTCCCATCTGGCGCTGAACGATATCGAGCAAGGCCATCACCGCGCTTGCCTGCTTGCCCGCCGGATAGCGCGAAATAGCCTGCGCGACCGCCGCTTCCGACGCTTCATCGAACACGAAATTTTGTGCTTCTGCCTGCATGTTTACCGGTCAATCTCACCAAACACGATATCGAGGGAGCCAATGATCGCCACCGTATCGGCCAGCATGTGGCCTTTGGCAAGCTTGTCCATCGCCTGCAAATGCGAGAAGCCGGTCGCGCGGATTTTGCAACGATAAGGGCGGTTAGTTCCATCCGCCACCAGATACACACCGAACTCGCCCTTTGGCGCCTCAACCACGGTGTAGGTAGCACCGGCGGGAACATGATAGCCTTCGGTATAAAGCTTGAAGTGATGGATGAGCGCTTCCATCGAATGTTTCATCGCGGCGCGCTTCGGGGGCGTGATCTTATGGTCCTGCAATTTGATCGGCCCTGGCTGCATCTTCGCCAGGCACTGCTTGATGATTTTCACACTCTCCCGCATTTCCGCGATGCGAATCAGATAACGGTCGTAACAATCGCCATGGCGGCCGATGGGGATGTCGAATTCCACTTCCGCGTATTTGTCGTAGGGCTGCGCGCGGCGCAGATCCCAGGCAACGCCGGAAGCGCGCAGATTGGGTCCGGAAAAACCCCAGGCCAGCGCATCCTCAGCCGAGATAACGCCGACATCAACCGCACGTTGTTTCCATATGCGGTTGCCGGTAAGCAACGCCTCCATGTCGTCAACGAATTTTGGAAATGTTTCGGACCAGGCAGCAATGTCTTCGGTTAGGCCAGCGGGAAGATCCTTCGATACACCGCCGGGGCGGAAGTAATTCGCATGAAAACGCGCGCCGGATGCCGCCTCGTGAAATTCGAGCAGCTTCTCGCGCTCTTCATAGCCCCAAAGCCCTGGCGTCAACGCGCCGCAGTCCAGCGCGAAGCTCCCAACGCTGAGCAGATGATTTAACACCCGGGTAATTTCCGCGAACAATACGCGAATCCACTGCGCGCGATCCGGTGCGGTAATGCCGAGCAGCTTTTCGGTCGCCAGCGCAAAGGCATGTTCGCAGGCCAGCGGCGAGACATAATCCAACCGGTCGAAGTACGGCACCGCCTGCATATAGCTCTTATACTCGATGAGCTTCTCGGTGCCGCGATGCAGCAGGCCGATATGCGGATCTGCGCGCTCCACCATTTCGCCGTCCATCTCGAGGATCAGCCGCAGCACGCCGTGCGCCGCGGGATGCTGCGGGCCAAAATTGATGGTGTGGCTGTCGATCTCGATGGTTTTTGTGTTGGGCGCCGAGGTCTCGCTCATCGCTTGCCTCCGCGCGCTTTCTCATCGCCGGGCAGGCTGGTCATGCCCTCCCACGGCGAGAGAAAATCGAAATTGCGAAATTCCTGGCTGAGCTTCACCTTGTCATAAACCACGGCCTTGCGCTCATCGTCGTAGTGAACTTCCACATAGCCGGTGAGCGGAAAATCCTTGCGCAGCGGATGCCCCTCGAATCCATAGTCCGTGAGGATGCGCCGCTGGTCGGCGAGGCCGGAAAACGCCACGCCGAATAAATCCCAGATCTCGCGCTCCCACCAGGTGGCACACGGCCAGAGCGTTGAGACGCTGGCGACCGGTGTTGTTGAATCCGTTTGCAGAATAACACGGATACGCGCGTTACGGGTGATGGAAAGCAGATTGTAAACGATATCGAAACGCATCGCCCGTTCGGGGAAATCGACGCCGCAAATGTCCATGACCTGCGCGAAGGTGAATTCATCACGCAAGGCTTGCAGCAGCGCGTAGGCGTTTTCGCGCGCCACATGCAACACCAGCTCGCCGCCTTCCCGCTGTGCCGCCACCACGCCGGGCAGCGCCGCCGCAGCCTCAAGCAGCGCGTCCGCAAGCGTCACATCCTCAACCACGCAAAATCGTTCCTGTCCGCCGGATTTTCTTCTGGAGTTGCAACACGCCATAGACCAGCGCCTCCGCCGTCGGCGGACAGCCGGGCACGTAAATATCCACCGGCACGATCCGGTCGCAGCCGCGCACCACGGAGTAGGAGTAATGGTAATAGCCGCCGCCATTGGCGCAGCTGCCCATGGAGATCACCCAGCGCGGCTCCGGCATCTGGTCATAGACCTTGCGAAGCGCGGGCGCCATTTTATTGGTCAGCGTGCCGGCAACGATCATCACGTCGCTCTGCCTTGGGCTGGCGCGCGGGATAACGCCGAAACGGTCGAGGTCGTAGCGCGGCATATAAGCATGGATCATCTCCACCGCGCAGCAGGCCAGCCCAAAGGTCATCGGCCACAGACTGCCGGTACGCGCCCAGTTCACTAGCTTATCCATATTGGCGACTACGAAGCCCTTGCCCGCAATCTCCCCGGTAATGCCTTTGATCACGGCATCCTGCTCGGGGCCCTGCGGTAGCTCGCCGCGGTTCCAGGCAAGCGGGGCGTTGGCGGAATTGCTCATCTGGCTACTCCCAATCCAGCGCGCCCTTGTTCCATTCATAGATAAATCCGACCGTCAGCACACCGAGAAAACCCAGCATCGAGAAGAAACCCAGCAGCCCGATGCGCGACAGGCTCACCGCCCAGGGAAAGAGAAAAGCCACTTCTACGTCGAAAATAATGAACAGAATCGCAACCAGGTAAAACCGCACGTCGAAGCGCCGCCTGGCATCGCCAAAGGCATCGAACCCGCATTCATAGGCGGAAAGCTTGGCGGCATAGGGCTTCTGGTGTGCGGCGAAAATAGAGCCGAAAACGAAGGCGATGCCGATGAGGGCGGCGATGGCGGCAAATACGAGGATGGGGAAATAATGCGAAAGAACCGGCTGCACCGCGCGTCTCCTTGTCCTCGATCAAAGTCGGAAAACCCAGCATAGGCTGAAGCGCCGTGTCGCACCGCGGCACGCCACGGTCAAGACTGGGAGGCTGGCGGCAGCAATGCAAGAGGATTTTCGGGATGAATGCGATGGCGCGAGTGACGGGGCTCGAACCCGCGACCTCCGGCGTGACAGGCCGGCGCTCTAACCAACTGAGCTACACCCGCATTCCAGCGTGATAGGCGGCGGTGTAAAGGCGGAAGCGTATAGCGTCAAGCGCGGCCGCCAACCGGAACACCAAACAAAAAGCTTAGAGCGAGATGGCATAAAATCGACCCATTTATGGTTCGCTTTGATGTCTGAATCGCCCTTATTACATATGTAGAGCCGGATTTAGACTTCGGTTGGGATCGCAATGCGATTCCATCTGAACTCATCCGGCTCTAAAGGTATAGGCGGTGACGGGTTTGAACCGCCGACCCTCTCGGTGTAAACGAGACGCTCTACCGCTGAGCTAACCGCCCAAAACCAAATAATCAAAAGGACGGCGAACCGCCCGTTTGAAGTTCAGCTGCAAAATTTAGTTCACGGCATCTTTCAAGGTTTTGCCGGGCTTGAAGCGAACCGAGGTGGAAGCCGGAATATCGATCTCAGCCCCGGTGCGCGGGTTGCGGCCCTTGGAGGCTTCACGCTGCGCGGTTGCAAAGGTGCCGAAACCAACGAGGCGAACCTCCGCCTTCTGCTTCAGCGATTTTTCAATCGCGCCGAACACCGCATCCACAACCTCGGTGGCCTTAGCCTTGGAGATGTCGGTTTCTTCCGCAACGGAGGCAATCAAATCCATTTTATTCACGGGTAAACTCCCTGTTATGTTTCATCATAAATCACCAGCCTGAACGCGATGTGGAGTCCAGGCTGGCCGTAGGTGACAGCAACTTCAGTAGATAGCTAACTTGCGAGGCTTCCGTCAAACAATCGGCGGAACTCCAACGATTAATGTGGCAGCAAAGGCGTCCTGGCGGCGTCCGGCGCGGGGGGCAATTCTTCCGTTGCCTCTGCCCAGTCGATCGGCTCCGGCTTGCGGCTCAACGCATGGCCGATGACTTCATCGACATGCGAGACCGGAATGATCTTCAGCCCCTGTTTCACATTCGCTGGGATTTCAACGAGATCTTTCTCATTTTCCTTCGGAATGACGACCGTGGTGATGCCCGCCCTGAGTGCTGCGAGCAGCTTCTCCTTCAAACCGCCGATGGGAAGAACCCGGCCGCGCAGCGTGATCTCGCCGGTCATGGCGATGTCCCGCCGGATCGGGATGCCGGTGATGGCACTCACGATCGAGGTCGCCATGGCGATGCCGGCCGACGGCCCATCCTTCGGAGTCGCCCCTTCCGGCACGTGCACGTGGATATCGCGCTTGTCGAAAAACGGCGGCTTGATGCCAAATTGCGTGGCCTTCGAGCGGATATAGGAATACGCCGCCTGCACGCTCTCCTGCATCACATCGCCGAGCTTGCCCGTTTGCTTGATATTGCCCTTGCCCGGCAGCAGCACGCTCTCGATGGTGAGGATCTCGCCGCCCACCTCTGTCCAGGCGAGCCCGGTAACGACACCGACCATGTCCTCGGCCTCGGTCTCGCCGTAGCGGAACTTCGGCACCCCGGCGAATTTTTCGAGGTTCTTTTTGGAGATCGTGATCTTCTTCACCTTGGTGGTGACGATCTCCTTCACGGCCTTGCGCGCAAGGTTGGCGATCTCGCGCTCCAGGTTCCGCACCCCGGCCTCGCGGGTGTAGGTGCGGATCAGCTCATGCAGCGCATCGTCGCTGATCGACCATTCATCCTTCTTAAGCCCGTGCGCCTCGCTTTGTTTGGCGATGAGATGGCGCTTGGCGATCTCGACCTTCTCATCCTCGGTATATCCGGGGATGCGAATGATCTCCATTCGGTCCAGCAAGGGCTGCGGCATCCGCAGGCTGTTCGCCGTGGTCACGAACATCACATCGGAGAGGTCGTAATCGACCTCCAGATAATGGTCCGCGAAGGTGGCATTCTGCTCCGGGTCCAACACCTCCAGCAGCGCCGAAGACGGATCGCCCCGCCAATCGGCGCCAAGCTTGTCGATCTCATCCAGCAAAAACAGCGGGTTGGAGGTTTTCGCCTTCTTCATGCCCTGGATGACCTTTCCCGGCATGGAGCCGATATAAGTCCGCCGGTGGCCGCGAATTTCCGCCTCATCACGCACGCCGCCCAGGGACATCCGCACGAAATTCCGCCCAGTCGCCTTGGCGATGGATTTGCCCAGTGAGGTTTTGCCGACACCGGGCGGGCCAACCAGGCAGAGGATGGCGCCGCGCAGTTTCGGCGAGCGGGACTGCACCGCCAGATACTCGACGATACGCTCCTTGATCTTCTCCAGCCCGTAATGGTCGGCATTCAAAATCCGCTCGGCCTCGAGCACGTCATTCTTGATCTTGCTCCGCTTCTTCCACGGAATACCCAGAATCCATTCCAGGTAGTTGCGCACGACAGTCGCTTCAGCGCTCATCGGGCTCATGCTGCGGAGCTTCTTCAGCTCGCCCAGCGCCTTCTCCCGCGCCTCTTTCGAGAGCTTGGTCGCTTTGATCTTGGCTTCCAGCTCGGCGGTTTCGTCCTTGCCGTCCTCGCCTTCGCCCAGCTCCTTTTGGATCGCCTTGAGCTGCTCGTTCAGGTAATATTCGCGCTGCGTCTTTTCCATCTGCCGCTTCACGCGGTTGCGGATCTTCTTCTCGACCTGGAGCACGCCGATCTCGGATTCCATGTGGTTGAACACACGCTCTAGCCGCTCACTGGTGCTATCCAGCTCCAACAGCTCCTGCTTGTCAGAGATCTTCAGGCCTAAATGGCTCGCCACCGTATCCGCGAGCTTGGAGGGCGAGTCGATCTGATTGACCGAGACCAGCACCTCCGGCGCGATTTTTTTGTTGAGCTTGATGTATTGCTCGAATTGCGTGACCACGGTGCGGCCCAGCGCCTCGACCTCCTTGCCCTCATCGGCCAGATCTTCGATGGGCGTCGCATAGACCTCGAAAAATTCCTCGGTCTCTTTAAAGCTTTTAATCCGGGCGCGCCTTATGCCCTCTACCAGCACCTTCACCGTGCCATCCGGCAACTTGAGCAGCTGGAGGATCGTGGAAACGGTGCCGACCTTATAGATATCCTCGGCGGCGGGGTCGTCCTGCGCCGCGTTCTTCTGCGCGACCAAAAGGATCTGCTTGTCCTCCTTCATCACGCTTTCCAGCGCGCGCACAGACTTCTCGCGCCCTACGAAGAGCGGCACGATCATATGCGGAAACACCACGATATCCCGCAGCGGCAGCACCGCGAGACTATCGGCCTCTGAACCGGGTTTTGGGTCGTCAGACATCATGATTTCCTTCAAGCTTCGTCGGCTGCCCTGAAAGGCACAGCAGGCGGTGCCGGTTTATCCGGCCACGAATGCGATATCGGGTGCGGCGCTGGCCGCCGCAACCGGGAGAAGCAGCAAGTGGGAGCTGCCTTGCGTTCAGGACGCAGTCTCCACGCGTTTCTCCGAATACAGGAACAGCGGCTCGGCGCGGCCTTCGGCGACCTCCCCGCTGATCACCACCTCATCGACGCCATCCAGACCGGGCAGGTCGAACATGGTTGCCAGCAGGATGGATTCCATGATGGAACGCAGGCCGCGCGCGCCGGTCTTACGCTTTATCGCCCGGCTGGCCACCACTTTAAGCGCGTCCTCGGTAAAGGTAAGCTTCACCCCCTCCATCTCGAACAGCCGCGCGTACTGCTTCACCAGCGCGTTCTTCGGCTTGCTCAGAATCTCGATCAGCACCGCTTCATCGAGGTCATCGAGCGTGGCGACCACCGGCAGACGCCCGATGAACTCCGGGATCAGCCCGAATTTCAGCAAATCCTCCGGCTCGACCTCGCGCAGGATCAGCCCCGTCCGGCGCTCATCCTGGCTGCGGACATCCGCGCCGAACCCAATGCCGGAGCCTTTGCCTCGCTGGCTGATGATCTTCTCCAGCCCGGCGAACGCGCCGCCGCAGATGAACAATATGTTGGTGGTATCGACCTGCAAAAACTCCTGCTGCGGATGCTTGCGCCCGCCTTGGGGTGGGACAGAAGCGACCGTCCCCTCCATGATCTTGAGCAAGGCCTGCTGCACGCCCTCGCCGCTCACATCACGGGTGATCGAGGGATTATCCGATTTGCGGCTAATTTTATCGACCTCGTCGATATAGACGATGCCGCGCTGCGCCCGCTCCACATTGTAGTCCGCCGCCTGTAACAGCTTGAGGATGATGTTCTCCACATCCTCGCCAACATAGCCGGCCTCGGTCAGCGTGGTCGCATCCGCCATGGTGAACGGCACGTCCAGAATCCGGGCAAGCGTCTGCGCCAGCAGGGTTTTGCCCGAGCCTGTCGGCCCGACCAGCATGATGTTGGACTTGGCGATCTCGATATCGTTGTTCTTGGTCGCGTGGGAGAGCCGCTTGTAATGGTTGTGCACCGCGACGCTCAGCACTTTTTTCGCATGGCTTTGGCCGATGACGTAGTCGTCCAGCACCTTGCATATCTCGCGCGGCGTCGGCACCCCGTCGCGAGATTTCACGAGATGGGTCTTATGCTCCTCGCGAATGATGTCCATGCAAAGCTCGACGCATTCATCGCAGATGAAGACGGTCGGGCCCGCGATGAGCTTGCGGACCTCATGCTGAGACTTCCCGCAAAAGGAACAATACAGCGTGTTTTTGGCGTCGTTCGATTTGCTGCTCATAAGCACTCCACAGCGCGAATAGTGTAGAAAAGACTAGACGCCCGTGCCGGTGTGCACAAGCACCCCAGCCCAGGCGCCCCGAAAGCCTGTTTTTTCAAGGACTTTAGTACCGTTTCCCGCGCTGCCCTGAAGCGGCACGGCGCGCCGGCAAGGCTATTTGGCGCTGCCCTTGTCTTCGGCGGATCCGGTCTTGCCATCGGACAATGGCGGCTGGTTCTTCACCACATCATCGACGATCCCGAATTCCTTGGCTTCCTGCGCGGACATATAGGAGTCACGCTCCAGCTTAGCCTCGATCGCCTCAAGCGGCTGGCCGGTATGCTCCACGTAAATCTGGTTTAGCCGCTTCCTCAGGTTGAGAATTTCACGGGCCTGAATTTCGATGTCCGTCGCCTGTCCCTGCGCGCCGCCGGAGGGCTGATGCACCATCACCCGCGCGTTGGGCAGCGCAAAGCGCTTGCCCTTCTCGCCGGCGCAGAGCAGCAGGCTACCCATCGATGCCGCCTGGCCGATGCACACCGTGCTGACGGGGCTGCGGATATATTGCATCGTGTCGTAGATCGCGAGGCCGGAGGAGACCACGCCGCCGGGGCTATTAATATAGAACGAAATATCCTTGTTCGGATTTTCGCTCTCCAGAAACAGCAGCTGAGCGCAGATCAGCGAGCTGACGGCGTCATAAACCTGGCCGGTGAGGAAGATGATCCGCTCCTTCAGTAGCCGTGAATAAATATCGTACGAGCGCTCGCCCCGCGCCGTCTGTTCAACCACCATGGGCACGAGGTTGTTATTGTAAACCTCTACCGGATCACGATCCCACATCACAAAATTCCTCTCATATAACCGCCTGCTCCCGCACTGCATCACGCCTTTCAGAAGGCCGCGATGCGGGCAGAGCCAGACGTCACGTGCCTAGACTAGCTGTTCAGGCGCGCGCGTCTAGTGCCGGTTCAGGATTCCGGGTCGGCGGCCAGTTCTTCCGGGGTCACGCTGACCTCGTTGAGCTGCACCTTATCGATCACCAGTTCCACAACCTTGGCCTCGAAAATCGGGCCGCGGAAGCGTTCCAGCGCCTGCGGGTTTTTCTTGAAGAATTGCAGCACTTGCATGGCCTGGTCACGATATTTCATCGCCTCGTTGAACATCGCCTGCTGCATGTCCTGCTCGGTCACGGCCACATTATTGGCCCGGCCGATCTCCGCCACTAGCAGCCCCAGGCGCACCCGGCGGTCGGCGATCGCCTTGTACTCCACCTTCAACGTCTCTTCATCCTTGGCGGCGTCCTCCGGGTCTGCCCGGCCCGCCGCCTTCTCCGCCTCCACCTGGCGCCAGATTTCGGCGAACTCGGCATCCACCAGAGAAGCAGGCGTGTCGAACTGCGCGCGCTCCGCCAGCACGTCGAGTAGGCTGCGCTTAAGCTTGAGCTTTGTCATCTGGTCATATTCGCGGGTGATTTGCTCGGTGACTTTGCCTCGCAAATCCTCCAGCGACTCTAACCCTGCACCCTTGGCGAATTCATCGTCGAGCTCCGGGGTTTCGGCGACAGCCAGCGCCTTCGCGGTCACTTCAAACTCGGCCTGCTTACCGGCCAATTCCTTGGAGCCATAATCCTCAGGGAAATTAACGGTAATCGTGCGGGTCTCGCCAGGGGACATGCCCTCCATCTGCTCGGAGAAGCCGGGGATAAACCCCTGGCCCGCGACGATGACGGCAACGTCCGTCGCCGTGCCGCCTTGGAAAGCCTCGCCATCTATCCGGCCGATGAAATCGACCGTGAGCTGCTCGCCCGCCACCGCCGCGCGCGGCTCTTCCACCGGCTTGAAGCTCTTGCGGCTCTCGGCCAGCTTCTTCATGGCCTCCTCAACCGCCGCATCGCTCACCGCAGCAACCGGCTTCGGCAAGGTGATGTCGCTCAACTCCGGAATGGTGATCTCGGGCAGAACTTCCATCTCCAGCGTGAACTCCAGATCGGAGTTCTGCCCGGGCTTGGTCACTTCCAGCTTCGGCGTCACGGCGGGGCGCAGCCCGCGCTCGGAGAGCACCTTGTCCGAGGCGTCGTTGACCGTGCTCTCCACGATTTCCGCCGAGACGGCATCGCCATAACGCTTGCGAACCATAGACATCGGCACCTTGCCAGGGCGGAAGCCCGGCAACTGCATAGTGCGGCCAAGTTCGGCCAAACGCTGCTCACGCTTGGCGGCCAGCTCGGGTTCGGGAACCACGACCGTGAAGCCGCGCTTCAAGCCGTCGGAGAGCGTTTCGGTAACTTGCATCGACGAAAAAATCCTCAAAAAACAGCCATAAAACCACGATTGGTGCGGGCGGAGGGACTTGAACCCCCATGACTTGCGCCACCAGAACCTAAATCTGGCGTGTCTACCAGTTTCACCACGCCCGCCAACCTCAACCTCAGAACCGGGCCGTCTAGCGCGAACCCCGCCGGTTCACAAGCGCGGGGCTCGCAACGCGGCGCGAGATTGCCTATCTGAATGCAACATGGCGCGACCGAGAGACAATACGCAGGCAACACGGCAGCGTCGCGGGCATCCGTGGCAATGGTTATTCGGGCTATTTGCCGCCGTCATCATCGTGCTCGCGGGCATCGCCGCGTATTTCGCCGCCACGTTCAACCCCAACCAATACGCCCCCGGCATTATCAAGGCTGTCGATCAGGCGACCGGGCGACAGCTCACCCTGACCCAGCCGCTTCGCGTCCATCTTTCGTTCAGCCCGGAAATCGAGGCGTCGGGCGTCGCCCTTTCCAACCCGGCCGGATTCGCCGCGCCGGACTTTTTGAAGATCGCACAGCTTAAAGCGCAAATCGCGCTGCTGCCGCTGCTCTCGCACCGGCTGGACGTTGCAAAGCTGACCTTACTCAGCCCCGCGCTGGTTCTGGACCGCGACCAGGCGGGCCGCGCCGATTGGAATTTTTCCGCCGCGAAAAGCAGCGCTCCGGCGAACCCCGCCGCCGCGCCACCCACCCAGCCGCAGGGCAAACCCTGGCAGATCGCCATCAAAACGGTGGATGTGGAGAACGGCACGCTGACGATAAATGATGCGAAGCCCGTCGTCATCGCCATCTCGAACATGACCGGCACCGCTGATTCGCTGGCCGCGCCGCTGCATGTGGCGGCAGATGCGGTTTTGGGGCAAACGCCTTTTCATATTTCCGGCTTACTCGGCCCCATTGAGCGGTTTTCCGGCATCGGCGACGGCCCCTGGCCGGTGGATCTGACCATCGCGCTCGGCAGCGCCACCGCCAGCATAAAGGGTGGCATCTCCCACCCCGGCATGGGCCGCGGTTACGATCTCACGGTAAACGCCAGCATCCCAAACCTGCAAACCGCGGCGGCCAGCCTGCCGCCCAGCGTGCTTGGCGGCTTAGCACTGCCGCCGGTGCAGAACATCACGGCTCAAGCGCGAATCGTGGATCAGGACTCGGCAATTCCGGCGATCGACAATCTTTCTGTGAAGGCTGGAGCGTCTGATCTTTCCAGCTTCCGCCCCGGTCTCGCGCTCTCCGCGCTCGATCTCGAAATGGCTTCGCTCGACAAGCCGGTCTCGCTCACCGCGAGCGGAAATGTCGGCACGAGCCCGCTATCGCTCAAAGGCAATTTCGGGCCGCCGCAGGCATTGCTCAACCGCGCGTGGCTTCCCGCCTCCATGCCGCCGCAGACGAATTTTCCCGTTGCGGTATCGGCGCAGGCGGGCAATGCCACGGCAAGCGTGAACGGCGCGATCGCCTCGCCGGAAACCCTCGCCGGTGTGGCTCTGGCGATCAAGGCCTCGGTCCCGGACCTGTCAACCCTCGGCCCGCTGGCGGGGAAAGCGCTGCCGGATTGGAAGAACATCAACGCCCAGACGACGCTGATCGACCCTGGCGGCCTTGGGCTACGCAACGCCGCCGGGCTGGATAGCCTCGCCGTGACGATGGAAAACGCCGCCTTCGGGGGCGATGCCAGCCTGTTCTTCGGGGCAGCGCCCCGGCTGCAACTCGCCGTCAAAGCCGGCCAGGTGGATTTCGACGCGCTGGAGGCCGCGATGCCGGCGCCTCCCGCCCCTCCCGCACCCGCGGCAACGCCTGCTCCCGCCGCGCCGGGCCCGGCTGCTCCCGCATCGCCGCTGCCGCTCGGGCGATTGAAAACAGCCAGCGCCGATATCCAACTTTCCGCCGACACGCTCATCTGGAGGGGCGTCAACTATACCGCCTTGCAGGCGCATGGCGTGCTGGCCAACGGCGTCTTCAAGGTCAATCCCGTCACGGCCCAGCTCCCCGGCGGCGCCATGACCGCCAACGCCACCCTGGACGCGACCAAGGATCCCGCCGCCGAGACCCTGAATATAAATGCGCCCGCGCTGGGCCTCGCGCCATTTTTAAAGGCGTTCGGTGTGCCGGATACGGCGCAGGGCACGGTGCAGGCGCAAACAAATCTGTCGGCCAGCGGTGGCAGCCTCGCAGCCGTCGCCGCCAGCCTCAGCGGCCAGCTCGGCCTCGCTCTGGTTAATGGCGTGGTCGATGGCAGCGTGATGGACAAGCTGTTCGGCTCGATGCTGCGGACCGTCGGCCTGCCCGCTAACCTGGTGGACGCGCAGGGGCCGGTGATGGTGCGCTGCGCGGCGCTGCGAATCGATGCGGCGAATGGCATCGGCACGGTTCGCACCCTCACGCTGGACTCCAGCCGCCTGCTGGTCCAGGGCGGCGGCACGGTGAACTTCGGCAACCAAACGCTGGCGGTAATTTTGCGCCCGCAGCTCCAGCTTATCGGCACCACGCTTGGCGTGCCGGTGCTGATCAGCGGCAGCTTTGAAAACCCGGTGACGCAGGTGGCTCCCGTACACACCGTCACGCAGGCAGCGCAAAGCGCCGCCGGGCTGCCGGTAAACCTGACACAGCGGATTTTCGGGAACGTGCCAATTCTCGGCAAGGCCGCGAACGCCCTTGGGCTGGGCACCGGGCCGGATGTCTGCCCCGCCGCACTGGCCCTGGGAAGGCTGGGCCAGCCCGGCCCCGCTGCACCGCCGCCAATGACGAATGCACCCACCGCCGCCGCGCCAGGCGCGGCACCCGCACAAACCGGGCCGAAGAACCTGCTGAATTCCCTGTTCGGCAAATGAAGCGATTTTGGGGCTCGGCCAGCATCGCGCCGGAGGGCGCGGGCCACACGCTGCTGCTGGATGGCAAGCCGATGCGCCTGCCGGGTGGAGAGACGCTGTTGCTGCCCTTCCCGGCTCTGGCTCAGGCGGTTGTTACGGAATGGGAGGCAGCACCGTCAGTCTTCACGATGGAGGATCTGCCGCTCACGCGCCTCGCCGCGACAGCGGCGGATCAGCTTCGCCGGACGCACGACGCGGCCATCCAGCAACTCGCCGCCTATGGCATGAACGACCTGCTCTGCTACCGCGCGGCTGATCCAGAATTAGCGGCGGACCAGGCACAGGCATGGCAACCCTGGCTGGATTGGGCTGAAAAACATCTCGGCGCGGCCCTGGCCGTCACGGCGGGCGTCGTTCCCATCGAACAGCTGCCAGAATGCCGGGGAGCATTCGTTGCGCGGCTTTCGGAGATGAACGAGTACCCGCTGGCGGGGTTAGCCGTCATCGTGCCAATCCTCGGGAGCCTCGTGCTTGGGCTCGCCGTGCAGGCGGGCGCGCTGGCGCCGGCCAAGGCGGTGGACTGCGCCAATCTGGATGAATTATGGCAAGAGGCCAGATGGGGCAGCGATGCGGAAGCCCAAGCCCGGCGTGCAGACGAGGCACGGGACATCGCCGCCGCCGCGCGGTTCCTGAATCTTTGCCGTTAAAAGCACACCAGGCTGATCAGCGCATAAAGCGGCGTTAAAATCAAAATCATGATGCCGGAGAATGCGAAAAATCCCGGCATCCGCACGCCCCGGCGGGCGGCGATCTCGCGGACCATCAGATTCGGCGCGTTGCCGAGATACGTCACCGGCCCGAAGAACACCGACCCGGCGGCGATCGCCGTCAGCAGCTTCGCTGGTGCGGCCGCCAGGCTCAAAGCATGACCGCCCGCGGCTTCAAAAAACATCAAATAGGTCGGCGCCGCGTCGAGCACCGCCGAGGCGATGCCCGAGGCCCAGAACCAAGCCAAAGGCTCAGGCGCAATTCGCGCTGCCTCCAGCAGCCGGAACACCGGCGCGATGGTCGCGAATATGCCGAAAAACAGGATGGTGATCTCCCGCATCGCGCTCCAGGCGAAGCGATTCTGCTGCCGGATAGAATGCGATGTGAATGCCTCTGAAACCAGGATGCAACCGGCCTCCAGCAGCATCGCGGCAAAATGCTCGACCGGCATGGCGGCCCCGAAAATGGTGATGCTGCCGGGATGCCAGACGCCTTCCAGCGGAATGGCAATAATCAGCAAAGCCAGGAGAAACACATTCAACCCGCCGCGCAGCCGGAATTTTTGCTGCGCGGGAGCAGGCTCCCGCCGCGCCAGCGCGACATCTACGCCAAGGCAGAGCAAAAGCACCGGCACGGCGATGATGAGCAATGGCAGCCAGAGATGCATCGCGGGCCAGAAAAACGGCACGCCGCGCAAAAACCCAACGAGCAAGGGCGGGTCGCCCAAGGGCGAGAGCGCGCCGCCGCAATTCCCTACCAGGATGATGAACGCGATAACCAGATGCCGCTTCTCGGCGCGCTTGGCATTGGCGGCAAGCAGCGGGTGGATAAGCAGCAGGGCAGCGCCTATCGTGCCCATGACAGAGGCAAGCATTGTTCCCGCAACCAGCAGCAGAAGATTTCCCCAGGGCCGCCCCCAAGGCCCGCCGGTAACGCCGATTCCGCCACCTAGTGCGTAAAGCGCCAGGAGCAGCGTCATGAACGGCAGAAACTGCGCGAAGATGACCTGCCATAACGCCTGCGCTGTTGGACCGGCGCCAATTTCCCCAGCGTGCGCCGCCAGCCCCAGCGCCACCCAGCCGCCAATGACCGCCCCCATGCGCCTGTGCCAGAACCGCGGAGCGAAGCCCGGCAATATCGCGAAGCTGAGCAAGACTCCGGCAAACGGCGCGGCCCCAATGAGTTGCCCCATCAGCCCAACACCGATACGTTATGGCAGAACATTAGGAGCCCGGGATTTATGGAACTGTCAGGTGAACGGCGTGTCGCAGCCCCAAAGGAGAAAATATGGGCGGCGTTGAACGACCCTGCGATATTGCAAAGCTGCATTCCGGGCGGCGGGACAGTCGAAAAACTTTCGGAAACCGAGTTGATGGTGCGGGCCGCCGGGTTCACGGGCAAGGTGCTGCTTTCCGATCTCGATCCGCCGAACGGAGCCACCTTCTCGTCGCAAGGCGAAGGCGGCGGCAGGATCGAATTGCTGGACGATACGGGCGGCTCCAGAATATCATACAAGCTCAATGCCGGGACCGGGCAGCCGGAACAAGCCCGCGATGCCGTCGATACATTCCTGGAACGGCTTGCCGCCGCCATCGCCGCGACGCCTGCCGCGACCAACGTGATCCCCGATACCGCAGTGTATCATCTGGCGCATGAGGACCATGACCACGACCCGAGCAACCCGCATTATTTCGGCCTGCCGATCGGCGTGCTTCTCGCCGCCGCCGCCGCCTGCATCTCGGTCGGCATCGTGCTCGCGAAATTCTTCATCATCGACTGAGGTTGATGGAACGGCGGCGCGCATCATCTAAATCTCGAAAGAGGTGATGATGACCGATGCAGAGGATATTTTTTCCGTCGCCGCCGCCTGGCATGAAGCAGGCGAGCGCGTGGCGCTGGCGACCGTGACCGAGACCTGGGGCAGTTCGCCCCGCCCCACCGGCAGCCGCATGGCGATCACGGAATCCGGCAAGATCGCGGGCTCCGTCAGCGGCGGATGTATTGAAGGCGCGGTGGCGGAAGCCGCCCTTTCCAGCCTGCACAACGGCAAACCCGCGCTGCTGGAATTCGGCGTGACCGACGGCATGGCCTGGGAGGTTGGGCTCGCCTGTGGCGGCAGGCTGAAAGTATTCGTGGAGCCGCTTGCGTGACACCGGCAATGCTGGCCAGCTTACGCGAAGCCGCGGCGGCGCGACGCGCAGTGGCCTTTGCCAAAAACCTCGGCAGCGGCGCGGAGTTTCTGCTCCCCAGCGAGGCCGCGCCCGAAGCCCTGAACCAGGCCGCGCTGGCGGCTCTCGCGGCTGACAAAACCGGCACGCAAAGCATCGGCGATGAGGATTGGTTTATCGAAGCGCGCAACCCGGCGCCGCGCCTTATCCTCGTCGGGGCGGTGCATATCGCGCAGGCAATTCTGCCTTTCGCGGCGATGACCGGATTCGACATAACCCTGGTCGATCCAAGGACAGCTTTCGCCAATGCCGAGCGCTTTCCCGGCACGAGGATCAGCAACGAATGGCCGGATGCGGCGCTCGATGCCCTGGCTGCGGATGCCAGAACGGCGGTGGTGGTGCTTACCCACGACCCCAAGCTGGACGACCCGGCGCTGGACAGAGCCTTACGCTCGCCCGCGTTCTATATCGGCGCGCTCGGCTCGCGCAAAACCCATGCGGGGCGCCTCACCCGGCTCGCGGCATTGGGCCATGACGAGGCGGCGCTGCGCCGCGTGCGCGGTCCCGTTGGTCTGGCGATTGGCGCGGTCAGCGCGCCGGAGATCGCGCTTTCCATCATCGCGGAGATTGTCGCGGCGCGGCGGGGTGCGGCACTCGGAAACCGGGGGTGATTGCCGCCATTGTGCTGGCAGCGGGGCGCTCTACCCGCATGGGGGCAGAGAACAAACTGCTGGCGAGATTACCCGGCGGCAAGACGATGATCGCGCAAACAGTGGCGAACGTGACCGCCTGCGCCGCCGATTGCGTGATTATTGTCACCGGACACCAGGCGGAAGAAGTTCGTGCGGCACTGGCTGACGCGCCGGTGCGGTTCGTCCACGCGCCGGATTATGCAACCGGCATGTCCGCCAGCCTGCGCGAAGGCATCGCCGCACTGCCTCCGAATACGCGCGCCACCATTATCTGCCTCGGCGACATGCCGCTGGTGGGGCCGCAAGCGCTCAACGTGATCATCGCCGCCCATTGCCCCGGCAAAATCGTCATCCCGGGCTTTCGCGGCGCAAGGGGCAACCCGGTGCTCTGGGACAGGAGGTTTTTTCCGGAACTATCGGCGTTGTCCGGCGACACCGGCGGCAGGAAAATCCTGCGCGATCACGCCGATTCGGTCTTGGAAGTGCCGGTTGAAACCGATACGGTTCTGCGGGATTTCGACACGCCGGAATCGCGCGCCGAATTGGCGAAGTGAACCACGAAGCGCGCGGCGGTTTCCACCAGCGCGCCGGCCACCTCCGCCCCTAATTCAGCCGAAGCCAGAGGCCACGCCGCCGCGCTCGCCTCACTGCCGAGATCGGCGAACTCCACCGGCGCGTCGATCGAAACACCTGCAAAATCCAGCGTGCCGAAGCCGGAGACCGGCAAACCGAGCAGCGCCCCCGCCGTGCGCGGGGCCGCAGTGTCGGGTTGCACATCCTCACCCCGCAGCGCCTGGGTGAGCGAGAGCAGAGGCTCAGCGCCATGGCTGAAGCGTGCAGCGTGGCCCGCTCCTAGCCGCTGTTCCATCAACTGCCGCGCGATCTTCCATAGGTAGAAAGACGGGATGACGATGCCCGTGGTCTGCTTGAGGTCCAGCGTGAGCGAATGGATCACCGGCACATTGCCGCCATGGCCGTTCAGAAGGATGATTTTCGTGAGGCCATGGCGCACCAGCCCCGCCAGCAAATCCCCCAGCACCGTCCGGAACGCCCCAGCGGAAAGCGCCAGGCCGCCGGGGCTGGAACCGAAATAATCCGCGACGCCAAAGGGCAGGCAGGGGGCTACGAAAGTCTTTGTCCCCGCGGCTGAAGCAGCCTGCGCGATCCGCGCCGCCAAACGCGCCGCCAGCAGATAATCGCCCATCGGCAGATGCGGGCCATGGTCCTCATGGCTGCCCAGGGGAAGCAAAATCACCGGATTCGCTGCCGCCGCTTGTGCAAATTCGGGCGAAGTCATATCGCCAAGACGGTAACTATCTCTCATAACGCGGGATTTTGCCCGGTTTACTGGAAATCGCAACGTCCAGGGCTTATCTGCCTGCTTAACAATAGGGTGCTTCATGGATCTGGCAGCGTCGGCTAAAAAAATTGTCCCGGTGATTCTCTCCGGCGGCTCTGGCACACGGCTATGGCCGGTCTCGCGCAAGAGCTTTCCCAAGCAATTCTGGCCGCTGACCTCGGAGCGTTCGATGCTCGCGGAGACCGCGCTGCGCGCCGTCTCGCCGCATTTCACCCCGCCGATTATCGTCACCAACCAGGAACACCGCTTCGTCGTGGCCGAGCAGCTGCGCGACGCCGGCATTAAAAACCCGCGGATATTGCTGGAACCTTCCGGGCGCAACAGCGCCCCGGCGGTCGCGGCGGCAGCGCTTCTGGCGGCGGAGAGCGACCCGGAAGCGATATTATGGGTGATGGCGGCGGACGCCTCGATCGGCGACCTCGAAGCACTCAACGCGGCGGTGAAATCCGCCACCGCGGCGGCGCTTAAAGGCTGCTTCGTCACCTTCGGGATGCACCCGACCGCGCCGGAAACGGGCTATGGCTATATCGCGCAAGGAGCGGCGCTGGAGGGCCTGCCCGGCGTGTTCAAGGTCGAGCGCTTCATCGAGAAGCCCGATGCCGCGACTGCCGAGAAACTCATCGGCAGCGGGCGTAACCTCTGGAACTCCGGCATGTTTCTTTTCCAGGCCTCCACCTTGCTGGCCGAAATGGAGCAGTTCGCGCCAGAGGTGCTGAGCGCCGTGCGCGGCGCGATGGAAACCCGCGCGACCGACCTCGATTTCATCCGCCTCGGCGCCGCGGCCTTCGAGGCAGCGCCGGACATCAGCCTGGACTACGCCATCGCGGAGAAAACATCCAAAGCCGCCGTGGTTCCCGCTGCCATCGGCTGGTCGGACGTCGGCTCCTGGTCCGCGTTGGCGGAGGTGGCGCCGAAAGATGCCGACGGCAATTTCGGCCTCGGCGATGTCGTGATGGAGGGCACCACCAACAGCTACGCCCGCAGCGATGGCATCCTTACCGCATTGCTCGGCGTGCGAGACCTCGTGGTGGTCACGACGCAGGACGCCGTGCTGGTAACGCATAAAGACCAGGCGCAGAACGTGAAGAAAGTCGTGGACCGGCTGAAGAAGATGGGCAAGGCGGAGGCGGATACGCATAACCGCACCTACCGCCCCTGGGGGTTTTACGAACGGTTGATTTTGGGCGACCGCTTTCAGGTGAAACGCATCGTGGTCTCGCCGGGGCATAAGTTATCGCTGCAAAAGCATTATCACCGCGCCGAGCACTGGGTGGTGGTGGCCGGCTGCGCTGCCGTGACCTACGACAATGAAATCAAAATCGTCCATGAGAACGAGAGTATCTTTTTGCCGCTAGGCACGGTGCACCGCATGGAAAACCCGGGCAAGATTCCGCTGACCGTGATCGAAGTGCAAACCGGCCCATATCTCGGCGAGGACGATATTGTCCGCTTCGAAGATACTTACGGGCGGAGTTAAACCCTAAGATTCTTCCGGCGTTTTCAACGTGAGCGACAGCGCGTGCAGCCCGGTGGCGAATTCCGCCGCCAGGGCCTCATGCACGGCGCGGGAGCGCTCAATCCGCGAACGCCCGGCGAGCGATTCCGCCGTCATCGTTACCCGGTAATGCGTCTCTCCGCTTTCCATGCCTTGGCGCGCGACATGGCGCGCGTGCTTGGCGCTTTCATCCTCGATGTTTAAAATCTCGGGCGTGAACGCCGCCTGTAGCACGTCCCGAATCCGTTCAACCCTGGCCATCGTAAACTCCTTCTTAATCCGCCCGCCCCGGTGTTGCCAATTTCGGGCGAGCGCGCACATTAGGGGCATGATCTCGTCCACACGCAAGCGCGCCTATGCGCCAGACCCGGATGCGCCGGGCCAAGGCTGCGATGCGCCTGGCTGCGCCGCCCTGGGTGAATACCGCGCGCCCAAATCGCGCTCCGGCGCGCGTGAATTTCACTGGTTCTGCCTCGACCATGTGCGGGAGTTCAATGCCTCCTGGGATTACTACAAGGACATGTCCCCCGGCGAGATTGAGGCGCAACTGCGCGCCGATACCTCCTGGCAGCGGCCAAGCTGGCCGCTCGGACGGCTCGGGCAAACCGCACGGATGGACGAGGCGCTGGAGCAGGAACTGCACGCCTTCGCTTATCGCCCGCGCGCCAAACCAGCGGCGCCCAACCCCGCCGCCCCGCCCGATTTACGCGAGCCGTTGAACGTGCTCGGCTTGATCTGGCCGGTAACGCTCGAGGCGGTTAAGATAAAATATAAGGAACTCGCCAAGCGCCACCACCCAGACGCGAACAATGGTGACAAGCGTTCGGAAGAGATGCTGAAGACCATCAACCTTGCCTACGCGGCGCTGCGTGGCAAACTCTCTCAGGCTGTGCCTTCAGCCTAAGCACATAGGATTTCTCCATGAATAATGTTGCCGCGATTGCCGAACCACGCTCGCCCACTTCGGCGGTGAGCGCGCCGGATACCAAGGTAAAGGCGCGCGAGACCTTTGGGATCGACGCCGAGCTGGAGGTTCCCGCCTTCTCGGTCCGCACCGAGCATGTGCCGGAGATCGACACTGCCTATCAGTTCGACAAGGAAACGACGCTCGCGATTCTCGCCGGGTTCGCCTTCAACCGCCGGGTGCTGGTGCAGGGCTACCACGGCACCGGCAAATCCACGCATATCGAGCAGGTCGCGGCGCGGCTCAACTGGCCCTGCATCCGCGTCAATCTGGACAGCCATATCAGCCGGATCGACCTGATCGGCAAGGATGCGATCGTGCTGAAGGATGGCAAGCAGATCACTGAGTTCAGGGAAGGCATCCTGCCCTGGGCGCTGCAACACCCCTGCGCGCTCGTGTTCGATGAATATGACGCGGGCCGCCCGGATGTGATGTTCGTGATCCAGCGGGTGCTGGAGGTGGAGGGCAAGCTCACGCTGCTCGACCAGAACCGCGTCATCAAGCCGCATCCGGCGTTCCGGCTGTTCGCCACCGCGAACACGGTGGGGCTGGGCGATACGACCGGGTTGTATCACGGCACGCAGCAGATCAACCAGGGCCAGATGGACCGCTGGAACATTGTGGCGACACTGAACTACCTGCCGCACGCGCAGGAGGTGGCGATCGTGATGGCCAAGCTCGGCATGAAGGCCACGGATGCCGCGATGGCAAAGCGCACGGCGGCGATGGTGGCGCTGGCGGATTTAACGCGCGCCGGATTTATCGCGGGCGACATCTCTACCGTCATGTCGCCTCGCACCGTCATCACCTGGGCTGAGAACACGAAGATTTTTGGGGATGTGGCCTTCGCCTTTCGGCTGACCTTCCTCAACAAATGCGACGAGGCCGAGCGCGGCACCGTCGCGGAATACTACCAGCGGTGCTTCAACGAGGATTTGAGCGCCGGTAGCCGCTCCGCCGCGTGAGCAACGAGGGTAAATCCGAGGCATTCAAGCGCGCCACCGCCAGCGCCTTGCGCGCCCTGGCGCGAACGCCGGATGTGCAGATCGCGTATCAGCCTGGCCCGGCCGGGGTCACGGCCAAGCGAGCGCGGCTGCCCGCACCCTCCCGCGCGCTGCCGCCGCCCGAGATGGCGAAGCTGCGGGGAGCGGCGGATGCCATCGCGCTCCGGCTGCGCCACCATGACGAGAGTTTGCACACCGCCCGCGCGCCCTCCTCCCGCGAGGCGAAGGACGCGTATGACGCCATGGAGCAGGCGCGGGTCGAGATCGTCGGCGCCGAGCACATGGCGGGCGTCGCTGCCAATCTTCGCGGCAAGCTGACTGAGGCGTGCGAGAGCGAAGGGCTGGACCGCATGACGCAGCGCGACCAGCTGCCGCTGGCGAACGCGCTCGCTCTGCTGGCGCGGGAGCGCATGGAACCCGGCTCGGTGCCCGAGGAGGCCGCACAAATCCTCTCGCTGTGGCGCGGCACCTTGGGCGAAGCGGCGGAGACAGCACTTGCCGAACTCGGCGCGACAAAGGGCGATCAGGCGCAATTCACCAAGGCCTCGCGCAAATTGCTGGCCGCACTCGACCTCGCCGAAGCCGAAGCCGATTCGGAGGAAGGTGAGGATTCCGAGGGCGGCGATGAGCCGGGCGAGGACAACCCTAACCAGGATAATTCGCAGGACGGCGAGGGCGAAAGCGAGTCCCAGGAAAACGCGATGCTCGCCGCGCAGCCGGAAATGTCCGAGGGCGAGGCCGGGGAGGAAGCAACCGACGAAGACAGCGAGGCGCAGAGCGACGCCGCAGAGCCGGACGACGCGCCCGCCGGGCCGCAACAGCGCCGCGCCCCGCCGCTCGGCGATGACACAACGAGCTACAAAGCCTTTACCCGCGCCAACGACGAGGAGATCGACGCCGAGGCGCTGTGTGACCCGGAGGAATTATCCCGGCTGCGCCAACAGCTCGACCAGCAGCTCCAGCATCTGCATGCCGTGGTGGCGAAGCTTGCGAACCGCCTGCAACGCCGCTTGCTGGCGCAGCAGACCCGGGCCTGGGAGTTTGACCTGGAAGAAGGGATGCTGGATTCCGCCCGGCTGTCGCGCATCATCGTCGATCCGCTGCTGGCGCTCACCTACAAGCGCGAGCGGGAAATGGAATTCCGCGATACGGTGGTCACACTGCTGATCGACAATTCCGGCTCCATGCGCGGGCGGCCCATTACCGTGGCGGCGATGTGCGGGGATATTCTAGCCCGCACGCTGGAGCGTTGCTCGGTGAAGGTGGAGGTGTTGGGCTTCACCACCCGCGCCTGGAAAGGGGGCAAAAGCCGCGAGCAATGGGTTGCCGCGGGCAAGCCCGCCGCGCCGGGGCGGCTGAACGATTTGCGGCACATCATCTACAAAGCCGCCGACATGCCCTGGCGCCGCGCGCGCAAAAACCTGGGCCTAATGCTGCGCGAGGGGCTTCTGAAGGAGAATATCGACGGCGAGGCGCTGCTCTGGGCTTATAAGCGGCTACTGGCGCGGCCGGAGCGCCGCCGCATCCTCATGGTGATCAGCGACGGCGCGCCGGTGGACGATTCAACCCTGTCTGTGAATTCGGGCAACTATCTGGAGCGGCACCTGCGCGATGTGATCAAGGAGATCGAATCGCGCGAACTGGTGGAGTTGATCGCCATCGGCATCGGCCATGACGTGACGCGCTACTACCGCCGCGCCGTAACGATCGTGGATGCGGAAGAACTCGGCGGCACGATGATGCGCAAGCTCACCGAATTGTTCGATGAAGACGAGGCCGATGCCTGGGAGCGCATCGCCGGCCAGCGCGCCGCGTTGATTGCGTAATCAGCGCTCGGGCAGATAGCGGCCAGAGTCATCATCCCTGGCAGCGGATCTCGCACTCGCTGCTTGAGCCGGCCCCCGAGCAACGCGGCAACAGCGATGGAATGCAGAAACTGGCACGGGCGGGCAAGATGATCCTCGCTGTTGAAAAAATCCGCCTTGGGATAAAGGCTTTCGTTCGGCAACACCGCGAACACGCCGCCATTCGTGGTGTAAATGGCGGCGATAGCGCCAGCCTCCGCCGCGCTCACCCGCGCAGTCGCAAAATCGGTTGGCAGGCCGCCGATAACGATAACACCTTTTGCGGATTCCCGCGCCACAAAACGCGCAACCAATGCCGCGCCATAGCCCTGGGCGATTTGCGCCGGGGCGGGTTCAAGCCGCGCCGGGTGGTTGAGCAATTCCGGGTCGGCATCCGCCAGCGCATTATCGATGCGGTCGCCCTCGGCATTATATTGCGATGTCAGCACGCTGGTAGGCGCAATGGCCCCGGCTCCCTCCAGCGGCATTTCCGCCAGCGACTCCAGAAAATCGGCTAGATTGCAGCAGAACATCGCGCCCAGGATGCGCCCCGCTGGGAGCTTTGCCAGTAGCGCTCGGTCGTGGCGCAGCAGAAAGCTACCGTCCGCGCTGGCGCGGTATTGCCCCGCCGTAGCGGTATATTGGTCTAGCTCCATCGGCATGTAGAGAATGTCCCCACGATGCAGAAACGGTGCGTCGCGGGCGAAAATCTCGTCCAGCCCGATGCCAACCGCGATGCCCGCGTTCTCGCATGGCAGGTTGAGCATGGCGCCGATCACGGCGCAGGAATGCGAGTATGGGCCGTTCGAACCGGCGAGAATGACGATCTTCGGAGAGGGCATGGCCGCCAGCCGGACGGTCTTCTGCGCCATTTCCAGCCGCAGGATGCCGAGCGACAAGGGCCGGTCCACTAGGCCGCCAAAGACGATGAGGTAGAGCGCGACGGATGCCGCGCAACAGGCGAGAAGTTTTTTCAAAACTGGAAATACAGAAACGGCACCGCATAGGGCGCGAAAAAAAGCGCCTGCACGCTGAGCGCGAAGCTTGCGACCAAAGCGGTGCTGCGGCGGCGCGGCCCCATGCCGTGCAGTTCCGGCAAGGCAAGGGCGATAAACCATCCCAGGCCCAGGAACAGCACCGCTTGCGGCAGGCTCAGGCTCCGGGCGTCACCCAGATACGGCAGCACCGGCACCGTATGGCCGAGATGAGCCAGCGCGGGCAGCATTTTGATAAAGAGCGCCGGAATGGCGATGCCGTTGAACCCGAACAGGCCGCGGTAGAAATCCATCGCCGCCGCAAAGCCGGAAGCCCGGAACGGCACCCAGGCGAACAGAACGCAAATCAGCGTCAAGCCCCAGGAAATGCCAGGGGGAACCCGCAGCCTGAGCCGCTCCGACCAACCATGGATGACCAGAAACGCACCATGCAGCCCGCCCCACAACATAAACCGCAGCGCCGCGCCGTGCCACAGCCCGCCGAGCAGCATCGTCACCATGAGGTTGGTGATGCGCCTTGCCTCGCCATGCCGGTTGCCGCCGAGCGGAATGTAGAGATACTCCCGCAAAAACGCGCTCAGCGTGATGTTCCAGCGCCGCCAGAAATCGCCGATGTCTCGCGCCTGGTACGGGCTGTTGAAATTAACTAGAAAGCTGATGCCAAACATGCGCGCGAGGCCGATCGCCATGTCGGAATAGCTGGAGAAGTCGAAATAGATTTGCAATGCGTAGGCCAGCAGCGCCACCCAGGCCTCGAGAAGGCTCAACGGGTCGTGCCGCGCCGCCGCCGCGAAGCCGGGGTCCGCAAAGCGCGCCAGCCCATCGGCCAGCACGATTTTTTTGGCGAGGCCAAGCAGGAAAATCTCCAGCCCATCAGCCAGCCTTCCTCGCAACTGCGTCAGAGGCTGGATTGCGGCCAGTTGCGGCAGGATGTGACGCGGGCGAACGATCGGCCCGGCGATGAGGTGCGGGAAGAAGGCGATGAAGCAGGCATAGTCCAGAAACGGCACGTTTTTGATGTCGCCCCGGCTGGTATCGACCAGATACATGATCCGCTGGAAGGTGAAGAAGCTGATGCCGAGCGGCAGCAGAATGCCGCCGAACGGGCGGTTCATACCGAGCAACGTGCCGAAAAAATCCGAGTATTTAAAAAAGCCGAGCAAGCAGAGATTGAAGCCAAGCCCTAGCACCAACCAGACCCGGCGGGATGCCACGAGTTTCCCGAAGCAAAAATTCATGCCGATCGAGGCCAGGAGAAGCAGCACGAATACCGGATTCCAGCAGCCGTAAAACATCAGGCTCGCGGCGAATATCCAAACTAGCCCGGCGCGGCGCCCGAGCTGGCCGATGAGGCAGTATCCGCCCAGCGCGACCGGCAAAAAAACCAGAATGAACAGCTTGGTGTTGAACAGCACGGATGAAAACTCGGTAATGTTGTGTTAACCTTCCCGTAGAGCAAGCTTTTTCCCGCGGCAATTGGACGCAGGGCCGCGCAATGCTAAGAGCGCCGCGCCACTGTCATCGGTCCCCATGAACGAAACACCATCCATCCACCCTGCTCTGCTCCCCGCCGGACTCGCGGATGTTCTACCGCCGGAGGCGGAGCTCGAGGCGCGCTCGGAAGAGGCGATCATGGATTGCTTTTCCGCGCATGGCTACCAGCGCGTGAAGCCGCCGCTGCTGGAGTTCGAGGACAGCCTGTTCTCGGCCTCCGGTGCCGCGACGGCGGAGCAGACCTTCCGGTTGATGGACCCGGACAGCCAGCGCATGATGGGGCTGCGCGCGGATACCACGCCGCAGATCGCCCGGCTGGCGGCGACCCGCCTCGCGAATGCCCCACGCCCGTTGCGCCTCGCGTATGCGGGGCAGTGCCTGCGGGTGCGCGGTTCGCATTTGCAGCCGGAGCGGCAGATTTCCCAGGCGGGGATCGAGCTCATCGGCCACGACGCGGCGGAGGCCGATGCCGAAATCATCCTCACCGCCGTGGAGGCGCTGGCAACCATCGGCCTGACCGATATCAGCGTCGATCTCACCATCCCCCGGCTGGTCCCGCATCTTTTAGAGAGCGTCGCCCCGGATGCCCGGCCTGCTTTGGCCCGCGCGCTGGAGCGCAAGGACGCCGCCGCGATTGCCGAAGCCGACGGCCCGCTCGCCCCGTTGCTGCTGCAACTGCTGGCCGCCACCGGGCCGGTAGCACGCGCCATTCCCGCTCTGCTTGCCGCCGCACTGCCGGACTACGCAAAGCGCCAGGCGGTGCGGATGGCGGAGGCCGTCGCCGCCGTTCACCGGCACCGGCCCGGCCTGCAACTCACCGCCGATCCGGTGGAGTTCCGCGGCTACCAGTACCATACCGGCGTGTGCATGACGCTGTTTGCCCCAGGGCGGCAGGCGGAGCTTGGCCGGGGCGGACGGTATCTTTCCGGCGAGACCGAACCAGCGACCGGCATCACGCTTTACCCGGATACCATCGTGCGCGCCGCCCCCAGCCGCCCGCTGCGGCCACGGATTTATCTTCCCTTCGGCACCGCGCCAGAGCAGGCGGCGCATTGCCGGGCGCGGAATTTCGCCACTGTCGCGGGCCTCACGCCGGATGAGCCGCCGCTGGATGCCGCCGCGCGGCTTAATTGCAGCCATGTTTTTCAAAACGGCGTCATCACGCCGATCTCCAAGGACATTAAATGACCAACGTAACGATTATCGGCGCGCAATGGGGCGACGAGGGCAAAGGCAAGGTCGTCGATTGGCTGGCAAGCCGCGCGGACATCGTCGTGCGCTTCCAGGGTGGGCATAATGCCGGGCATACGCTGGTCGTGGGCGGCCAGACCTATAAGCTGTCGCTGCTGCCCTCCGGCGTGGTGCGCGGCAAGCTCGGCATCATCGGCAATGGCGTGGTGGTCGATCCGCTGGCCTTGCTGGCCGAGATCGAGCGCGTGACGGCGCAGGGGCTGCCGGTCACGCCTGAAACACTCCGCATCGCCGATAACGCGCCGCTCATTCTGCCGCTGCACGCGGCATTGGACAGCGCCCGGGAAGCCGCGCGCGGCGACCGCAAAATTGGCACAACCGGGCGGGGCATCGGGCCGGCCTATGAGGATAAAATCGCGCGCCGGGCAATACGGGTATGCGACCTCGCCGAGCCCGAGACGCTCTCGCACAAGCTCGACGAATTGCTGTTGCACCATAATACGCTGCTGGCGGGCCTCGGCGCACCGACCTTCGACAAAGCGGCGTTGCTCGCCAGCCTATTGGAACTGGCGCCGAAAATTCTCCCATTCGCCGAGCCGGTATGGGAGCGCCTCGCCACCGCGCGGCGCGAAGGCAAGCGCATTCTATTCGAGGGCGCGCAAGCGGTCATGCTGGATGTCGATCATGGCACCTACCCGTTCGTCACCTCCTCCAACACGGTCGCCGGCACCGCCGCCTCGGGCAGCGGCGTCGGGCCGGATGCGGTCGGGCGCGTGCTCGGCATCGCCAAGGCCTATTGCACGCGCGTCGGCTCCGGGCCGTTCCCGACCGAGCTGCATGATGGCACCGGCAGGCTGTTGGGCGAGCGCGGGCACGAGTTCGGCACGGTCACGGGCCGCAAGCGCCGCTGCGGCTGGTTCGACGCTGCGATGGTCCGCCAGGCGGTGAAGGTCGGCGGCATCAATGGTCTGGCGCTGACCAAGCTCGACGTGCTGGACGGCTTCGCGGAGCTGAAGATCTGCACCGGTTACGAGATCAACGGCGCGCACACGCGGCACCTGCCCGCCGGCATGGCGGCGCAGGCGGCGGCGAAGCCGATCTATGAAACTCTGGAGGGCTGGAGCGGCTCGACCCGGGGTGCCAGGAGCTGGGCGCAACTGCCCGCCGCCGCGATCAAATACGTCAAGCGCGTCGAGGAGCTGATCGAGGCGCCCGTGACGCTGCTCTCCACCAGCCCTGAGCGCGACGATACGATCCTCGTGCAAGACCCGTTCGCCGGATAGCATGAGCCTGGCTGCCACAAGGCGGGTGCTGGGCTGGCTGGATGACGGCGTCGTTTTACTGTCGCGCACCGGAATCTCCCAAGACTTTCTCAGGTTCGGCGTTGTCGGGGTTCTGGGCTTCTGCTGGGACACCGCCACGGTTTATGCCCTGCGCGGGCTGGTGGGGCTTTATGCCGCGGGTGCCGCCGGGTTTTTCGTGGCGGCGACGCTGAACTGGCTGGTCAACCGCGTCTGGACCTACCAGCATCTGAAGCACGGGAGCGCGCACCGGCAATGGGCAAAATTCCTCGTGGCCAATTCCATCGGCTTTATTTTCAATCGTGGCACGTTCTTCACGCTCATCACGGTCAACGCTTTATGCCGTAGCCAGCCCGTCCTGCCGATTATCTGCGGCTCCCTCGCCGGATTGATTTTCAACTACCTACTTTCCAAGCGATTTGTTTTTAGTTAGTACAACCAAAAGTTACTAATTATTAATAATTACAACCTTGGGATCGCATTCAATGGCGGAGCTTTGCGCGGATCATCCTCCGCTGTTCCAACCGCGCGCAACGGGCTGGCGGATTGCCCTGGCTCCCGCGGCTATGCTTAGCCTGGGCGATTTCGCTTCCATCGCCACCATCCCTTTTGCCGGGAGCCTGCTCCGCCAGTCCACAGAAAATCTACAACGCAATTTCTGCTTCTGGACCCTGGCCACGTTCATTACAATTATTTTAATCGCCTCGCATGACGGCTATCGCTCTCTCCGGGGCGTGGCCGCCCGCAGGCAAACAGGCGTCGCGGTCAACTGCTTCCTCGCCGTCAGCCTCGCCATGCTGGCGCTGGCCGTCCTGCTCGGCCACCCGCATATCCTTGCCCGGCGCTGGACCTTTGCCGATCTGCTGGTTACGCCTTTCATGCTCGGCGCGGCCAGGGCGGGCTTGGGCAACCGGCTCGCCCTGGCCGCTGCAAACACAGCCGGGCCGCTGGTGGTTTGCTTCGACCATTGCCCCGCCGGGCTGCAAGCCGCGCTGGCGGCGAGCCACATCTCCGGCCGGATCAGCGGGGTTCTGTACCTCAAGCCCGGGCATCCAGCAGCAGAAAACTGGCCGAAACTCGCCAGCATCGAGTTGCTGCTCGCCGCCATGCAGCGCGGCCATGTGCAGGACGTTGTTTTCATACATCATCCGGCGCTGGATGCGCTCGCCGCAACCGCGCACCAGGAATTGCTCGCCGAGCTGATGTCCTACTCCGCGCGCATCTGGCTCGGCTTCGACGTCGCGGCGAATCTGCCGGAAATTCTGCAAGGCCGCTCCGGCTCGTGCAAAATCGTGCCGGTCGTGACCGATGAGCTGGTCACCTCCGTCAACCTCACCAAACGCCTCTTCGACCTGTTTGCGGCCACCGTGCTGCTGCTGCTGGCCTGCCCGCTGCTGGCCTTCTGCGCCTGCCTGGTTAAAGCCGGCAGCCCCGGCCCGGTGATCTTCCGGCAGATGCGGACCGGCGCGCACGGGCGGCAGTTCACGGTGCTGAAGTTCCGCACCATGGCGAATACGCCGGGACCGTTCGCGCAGGCGACCCGGCGCGACCCGCGCGTGACAAAGATCGGTCGCTTCCTTCGCAACACCTCGCTCGACGAGATTTTGCAGCTCATCAATGTCATCAAAGGCGAGATGTCGCTCGTCGGACCCCGGCCCCACGCGCCGGAGACGGAGGTTGAGGGCATCACCTTCGAGAACGCGGTGCGGATGTACCGGCTGCGCCACAGGGTGAAGCCCGGCATTACCGGCCTCGCGCAGATCCGTGGCCAGCGGGGCGAGACCAAAGCGGTAGATATGCTGGAGCAGCGCCTGGCCAGCGACCTTGAATATATCCAATCCTGGTCGTTCTGGCTCGATCTCTACATCATGCTTCGCACTATCCCCATCGTGCTGGCGCAGACCAATGCCTGTTGAAAAATTGATCGCAGGCTGCAAGCCGCCGTTGGGCGGCTATGACGCTGATATCATCATCCTCTCGCTCGACCGGCCCGATGAGACATGTGAGGCGATTCGTTCCGCCTTGTCGCAGCGGGGCGGGATGTTCCATGTCACCGTGCTGGACCAGGGCTCCGCGCCTGAGACGGTTCGCGGCATGGCGCGGAATTTCGGCAGCTCACCGCATTTCGCGCTCTATCAATCGCCGGAAAATCTCGGCGTCGCCGGTGGCCGCAACCTCGCAACCGCGCTCGGCCATGGGCAATTCATCATCGCACTCGATAACGACGCGGTGTTTCAAGGCCCATACGTCGCCGCCAATGCGGTGCGCGCATTCCACCGGCAGCCAGACCTTGGCGCGCTCGGCTTTGCCATCCTCAGCGCCGATGGCGTGACCCCGGACCGCTCGAGCTGGGGCTATCCAACCCGTCTGATAAGCCGCCACCGGGAACGGTTCGAGACCACCACCTTTGTCGGCGCGGGCCACGCCATCCGCCGCGCGGCCTGGAACGCGGCGGGCGGCTACGACCCGGACTTCTTCTTTACCTGGGAGGAATATGATTTCTGCCTGCGCGCCTTGGCACTAGGGTGGCGGATTCGTTACGATGGTTCTCTTGCCGTCATTCACAAAGTTTTGCCGCAAGCCCGGCTTAGCTGGAGCGATGCGCGAATGCGCCATTACATCCGCAACCGCCTTATCATTGCCCGTAAATGGGGCGAAAATCTTGCCCCGCGCCTGCTTGGGTATATCATCAAAGCCGCGCGCAACCGCCAGCTTGGCAGCACACTTGCCGGCATCCGCGAGGCCCGGGCGGCGGAGCTGCTGTCCGCCCGCAAAATGCCCAAGGCCATGCGCGAATATATCTACCGGAACGAAACCCGGCATCGAGGCAGCTGGGCGGACCGGTTACGGTTCGAGCTGCTGAACCGCGCTAATCAAGCTCCGCCAGCGGGTGATGCGCCTGCACCAGCCGCTGCAATCGCTCCGCCAGAACATGCGTATAAATCTGGGTAGTCGCGATATCGGCATGGCCCAGCAGCTTTTGTAGGCTCCGCATATCCGCCCCATGCGCCAAAAGATGCGAGGCGAAGGAGTGCCGCAGCACATGCGGAGACAGCCGCGCCGGGTCGATATTCGCTTTTAGCGCCACCTGCTTCAGCAGCAGCGCGAAGCCCTGGCGGGTCATGGCCAGCTTCGGGTCGCGGCCTGCGAATAAAAAACGCGGCGGCGGCTTTGCCTTGACCGTGCGCTCACGCAACTTTGCCGCAGCGGCCTTTGCCATATCGGACAAAGGCACGATGCGCTCCCTGCCGCCCTTGCCTTTGATCAGCAGCACCGCCGCATCGGTGGAAAGCGCGCGAGCGGGCAGCGCCAGCAACTCGGAAACACGCAGCCCGGTGGCATATAAAATTTCTAGCCCGGCACACGCTTTAAGGCCCGGCATCCCGGGGAAATCCCTGGCCATGGCGAGCAACGCCTCCACCTCCGCCTCGCTCAAATATTTCGGCAGGCTTTGCGGCAGGCGCGGCGTTGCCAGCTCCGCCGCGGGGTTGTCGCCCCGAATCCCTTCCCGGAGCAGAAACAGGAAAAACTGCCGCAAGCTGGAGACCCGCCGCGCCTGGGTTCGCGCCGCCATGCCGCTTGTGTGCAGCGATTCGATGTACGCGCTTAGCTGTAAAGCACTCGCCTTGCCTGGAGCGGTGGCGCCGAGAAGCGTTGCGAAATCCTCAAGGTCCGCCTGATACGCCGCCAGCGTGTTGGGCGCGGCACCCCGCTCCGCCGCCAGCATCTCCAGAAACGCCTCGGTGTGACCATCTACCGCCATGCTAAGGTTGTGATAAGCCTTGTCCCCGATGTCACTCAACAGCGAAACCTTATCGATGCAAAATCGAAGCATCGTGCTTATCGGCCTTATGGGGGCGGGTAAAACCGCCATCGGCAAGCGGCTGGCCGCGCAGTTGAACTTGCCGTTTTTCGACGCCGACCATGAGATTGAGCAGGCGGCGGGCATGAGCATCGCGGAGATTTTCGAGAAACATGGCGAGGCCGCCTTCCGCGCCGGGGAAAAGCGCGTGATCCAACGGCTCCTCTCCGGCGGTCGAATCGTGCTCGCACCCGGCGGGGGCGCGTTTATGGATGCGGAGACCAGGGCCACGATTCGCGAACGCGCGGTCTCCGTCTGGCTGCGCTGCCCCTTGCCGATTCTGCTGGCCCGGGTGCAAGGCCGCGCCCACCGGCCGCTGCTGAACGAGGGCGACCCCGCAGAAACTTTGCAGCGGCTTTCCGTTATGCGATCTCCGCTCTATGCCCAGGCGGATATTATCGTTGACGGCTCGGAGGCTCCCCCGCAAGTGACCACTGCCCAAGTTCTCGCCGCTTTGGCGACCTACACCGAGCCACGCCGCGTGCCGGTTCAACTCTCGCAGAACCGCTACGAGGTGCTGATCGGCAACGGGTTGCTGGCCCGCGCCGGGGCGCTGATGGCGCCGGTGATGCCCCAGCCACGCTGCATCATCATCACGGACGAGACCGTAGCCGCCTTGCATCTGGCCACGCTGGAGGCCAGCCTGTCTGACGCCGGGATCGCGCATAATGCCATCGTTATCCCGCCTGGCGAGGCCTCGAAAAGTTTTGCCACCTGGCATCATCTGGCCGAAGCCCTGCTGGAGCGGAAAGCCGACCGGCATACCACCATCGTCGCCCTTGGCGGGGGCGTGGTGGGCGACCTCGCCGGGTTCACCGCCGCCGCCACCTTGCGCGGTCTGCCTTTCATCCAAATCCCCACGACGCTGCTGGCCCAGGTGGATTCGAGCGTCGGCGGCAAAACCGGCATCAATTCGCCGCATGGCAAAAACCTTATCGGCGCGTTCCATCAGCCAAACTTGGTGCTGGCCGACACCGGCGTGCTGCATACCCTCCCCGCCCGCGAGCGCCGGGCAGGCTATGCCGAAATCGTCAAAGCCGGGCTGATCGCCGATGCGGCGTTTTATGAATGGTGCGAAGCCAATGCGGCGGCGATGTTGGATGGAAATTTCGCGCTGCTGGCCGAGGCGGTGGAGAAGGCCGTGCGGTTCAAGGCGCTTGTGGTCGGCGATGACGAGCGCGAGACCAAGCCCAATAACGGGCGGGCGCTGCTCAATTTAGGCCACACCTTCGCCCATGCGCTGGAAGCCGAGACCGGCTACGGCCAGGGCCTGCTGCATGGCGAGGCCGTGGCCGCCGGGCTGGTGCTGGCCACGCATCTCTCCGCCGCGCTCAAACTATGCCCGCAGGAAGACACGAGCCGAATCGCGGCACATCTTGAACAAATCGGCCTGCCAAGCGGCATCGCCGGGCTGCCCGCCGAGCGGCTGCTCGGGCATATGAAGCAGGACAAGAAGATGCGCGGCGGGTTGCTGACCTTTGTGCTGACGCGCGGCGTCGGCAAAGCTTTCACCAGCAGCGATGTACCGGAAAATGCCGTCCGCGCGACGCTGCTCGCGAACGGGGCTATTTAGGATCTGACCCTTTGAGATTGACGCGCGCGCTGGCGCGTTAACCGAAAGCATAAATCGGCCCAATAGAAAACGGGCGCGTTTGCGCTTTAGGACTGCGCCTCTGGCGAGAGCACCTCGCACCCCGTCGGGCCGCCGGAGAGCCGCCCGCAGGCATCGACTGCCACCTCATGCGGCAACCCAACGACGCGCGCCCGGTATTTTGTCCGGCCTTCGTAATTCACCGAGACGACCATGGCCCGGCCATTCATCAGCATCTGCACCGCAGAAAGCTCCGCAATACCCAGTGCCGCGCGCGCATTGGACGAGGTATCGTAAGCACCGACCTGAATCGCCCAGCCTGAATGCGCGGGCGCCAATTGCGTGTAGCGAGGCGCCGGATACGGCGTATAGCGCGGCTCCGGATATGCCGTATAGCGCGGCTCCGCCGCGGGCGGCGGTGTGTCCGCCATGGCCACCGGAATGATCGAGAAGCTATGATGCACAACCGGCGGCGGCGGGGGAAGCTCTGGGGATGGCGCTGCCAGGGAGGAAGCGCTGACCGAATAAGAAGCCTCCCGGATCGCCTGCACCGGCGCCGCGCTGGGCTGCGGCGTTGGCGGCGGCAAGGGGTTTGATTGCGCCACAGGCTGTGGCGCGAAGATGGAGGAATCAGGCGAAGCACTCGGCACAATCGCCGCGACCTGCACGGGAGCGGACGGCGCTTCCGGCTCGGGCGATTCCGGCCCTGGCGGCACCGGCACGAAACCCGCCGGCAGAATCCCGCCCATTTCGTTCGCGGGCTCGGTGTTCAAGGCCAGCTGGTCCGCCTCCGAGCGATGCGCGGGATACGCGCCTTCGATATTCGGGGCGATCATCGCCACGTAATTCTCCGTCTCATCCGGCAGCGGCTCGTGATAATTCATGTAGGAATCCAGCCGCCCCGGCCCGGCATTATAGGCCGCCAGGAAACCCGGCGAGCCATAAACCCGGTACATCTCATGGATATACGCCGTGCCCGCCATAATGTTGTCGTAGGGGTTGAACGGGTCGTTGCCTAAGCCGTAGCGCGACGCCATCTCCTGATACGTCTCGGGCTCCAGCTGCATCAGCCCCATCGCCCCTGCGCCGGAGACCGTGAGTTGGCCATCGATATATTCATGGCCGCCGGATTCCACGCGCATCACCTGGCGGATCCAGGTGGAAGGCACATCGAAGCGGCTGGCGGCCTCAGTGATATACGGCCCCCAGGGGTCGCCCGGCGGGCCGGGTGGCGTGTAGTCATGCGCCGCGTGGCTTACATAATAGCCGGTGGTAGGCCCTTGCGCGACCCGGCCCGGCGGCGCGGCGCAGGCGGAGAGCAGAGCGAGACTGGCGCAACCCGTGGCAAGCCGGAGCGCATGACGCGAACGGCGGGATGCAACGAAAACGGCCCGGAATCGGGGTCCAGCGGTCATGATAGAAGCCTCCAAGGCGTTATCTCATTGCCGAGCGATATTCAGCTCAATAATGGCTTAAACAAGGCGCTGTAAGCCATTACTCTGTAACGGAACTTGCCGCAAGGAAAACTTGGAACCTATAATGTAGCGATGAAGAGGGAATTTTAGGCATGAGGTTTTGCCGCCGGGCGCTGCCGTTGCTTGCCCTGGCCGCGCTTGGCGGTTGCGGGGCGAAGCCGCGTGTCGTGACCCTGCCCGCGCCGGTGCGGCAGACCTCGCCGGCCGTCGGCAAGTTCGAGCCGGGGACCATCGTCGCGGTGCGGGGTGTCGCGCTCGGCAACGCTGGCACGGCGAATGCGGTTTTAGCCGCCCTCGGCCAGCCGCCTGCCCGCGCCGTTCCCGCCCAGGCGGTCGAGCTGATCATCCGGCGGCAGGACGGCTCCGTCGCCTCCGTGATGCAGCAGCCGCAGGCCGGACCGCCGTTTGTGCCGGGCGAAAAAATCGCCATTGTGGAAGCCGCGGCAACCGTTATCCATCCGCAATAGGGCACCATGGCCGCTTAATTCCCGTTAATCATCGGCACCAAGGTTGATGCGAGACTCCCGTTCCGCTATCGCGAGGCTTATGAACATGATGACGCCCGGCCAGGAAACGGCGGAGATCGATATTTCTCACGCCGGCAGGGCATCGCGCCCGATCACCATCACCGCCGCGCATAACTGGTGGCAGCGCGCCAGAATGGCGGGGGCGGACCTCGCCGAGACCTATAAGCTATGGCCGCTGGTCTGGACGCTGAGCCTTCTCGACATCCGCCTGCGCTATCGCGGCTCACTGCTCGGCCCGTTCTGGCTCACCCTGTCCACCGCCGTCATGGTGGGGGCCATCGGCTTTCTCTACGCCCGGCTGTTCCATTCCAACACGGCGGAATACCTGCCGTTCCTGTCGATCTCCCTGGTGCTCTGGGGTTTCATCGCCACGATCATCAGTGACGGCTGCCTCTCCTTCACCGCGTCGGAGGGGATGATCCGCGGCGTGCGGATGCCACTCTCGCTCCATGCGGCGCGCAGTGTGATGCGGAACATCCTGGTGCTGGCGCATAACCTCGTGGTCATCGTCGTGGTATTCGCGATCTTCCACACGGTGCCGAGCCTCGCCTGCTTCAGCCTGGTACCCGCCGCCGGGCTTTGGGTCATCGACTCAATGGCGCTTAGCCTTCTGCTCGGCATTTTCGGCGCGCGCTTCCGGGACATCCCGCCCATCGTCGGCAGCATCGTGCAAATCGCCTTCTACCTAACGCCGGTCATCTGGAGCCCATCCATGCTGGCGCACCGCGGCATCAGCCTCGTGCTGATCAAGTGGAACCCGTTTTTCGCGCTGCTGGAGATCATGCGCGGGCCGCTGCTCGGCCTGAAGCTGGAGCCGGGCGCGTGGGAAATGGCGCTGGGCTATTCCGCCGCCTTGCTGCTCGTCGCCGGCTTCGTGTTCATCCGCGCGCGCCCGCGAATCGCGTACTGGGTATAAGCCATGGCAGACCTCATCATCGACAATGTCTCGGTTTCCTTCCCGCTATACCACGGGGAGAGCCGTAGTTTAAAAAAAACCGTGTTCGCCGCCGCATCCGGCAGGCTGGGCGAGGACCGCAAGCATCGCCTCGTGGTACAGGCGCTCCGTAGCGTCTCGTTCGCGCTGCATTCGGGGGACCGGCTGGGCTTCATCGGCTCCAACGGCGCCGGAAAAACCACACTGCTGCGAACGATGGCCGGGATTTACGAGCCGGTCGCAGGCAACATCACGATCGGCGGCGCGGTGACAGCCCTGCTCGACCCCGGCCAGGGCATGAATTTCGACATGACAGGGCGGGAGAACATCCGCCTGCGCGGGCTTTACGATGGCCTTACCGCCGCAGAGATAAAACAGCTGGAGGCCGATGTCGCGGAGTTCGCCGAACTCGGCCAGTTCATGGAGCTGCCAGTGCGGACCTACAGCTCAGGCATGGTGGTGCGGCTCGGCTTCGCGCTGGCCACCGCCATCAAGCCGCAAATTTTGCTCATGGACGAATGGCTGATGGCCGGCGACGCCTCCTTTATGGACAAGGCCCGCCACCGGCTGGAGACGATGGTGCGGGGCGCGGAAATCCTCGTGCTCTCTTCGCACAGCACCGATATCATCCTGCAATGGTGCAACCGCGTTATCTGGATGGACCAGGGCCAGGTGAAAGCCGACGGCACGCCGGAAGAGGTTCTGGCGCAGTATCTCTCGCCCGAGCAATTCGCGCTGGCGCAGGCAACGGCCCGGCTGGCGGCTTAGAGCGCGATGACATCAAATCGACCCATTTATGGTTCGCTTTGATGTCTGAATCGCCCTCAAATTAAATATGTAGAGCCGGATTCAGACTCCGGGTCTAAATAATCTTACCCTCGAAGGGCGGAAGATAATCCGCCGCGTCGAACTCGATCACCCATAAATCCGTGTCGTAGGAGAGCTGTTTCGCCACATAGGCATTGGCCGATTCCTCGCTCACCGGCACCGGGCCAGTGCCCCGCATCCAAGCCAGCTCCCCCGCCGCGCCGCGGAATTGCGTGAGCACCACATTGCCCTCTCGCCCACGCAGAATGACCAGCACGCCACCCGCATCCGCATCCCCCTTGCGGATCATCATGCCGGGCTTGGCTCCGGCGTCACCCAGCCTGAGCGCCGCCGCCACCCAAATTCCCGCCTTGATTCGCGGCTCGCCCATGCTAATGCTCATCCCGCTTTTGTGTCTGCGCGCGCCAGCCTCACAATCCCCGCGCGCAGCACAAATCTACCATGGAGCTTTCGATGACCACCAGCGCGCCGAAGAAATTGAGCAAAGGCCAGCTCGCCTACGAGCAGGAGCGCGCCAAAAAAGCCGGAAAATCCTTGGACGACTGGATGAACGCCAAGGCGAAGGCTGAGGCGGCGGAAAGCAAAAAAGCCGCGCCCAAGCCCGCGAAAAAACCCGGCCTGTTCAGCCGCTTGATCGAGCGGGCGCACAAGCCATTGTAATCCGGCTCGGGCGCGTAAACACCTCGAATCCATCCTGCCGCGCCACCGCGATCAACGTGATTCCCGCCGCTTCAGCGTCCTGCACCGCGCGCGCGCTCGGCACCGAGACGGCGATTAATATCCCCGCGCCCAGCGCCGCCGTTTTCTGGATCAGCTCGATCGACACCCGGCTCGTCAGCACCACCACGCCATCCCGCCCTGCCACGCCCTGGCGCGCCACTGCGCCAATGAGCTTGTCCAGCGCGTTATGCCGCCCGACATCCTCCCGCACCAGCACCGCGCCATCCTTTGGTGTAAAAAACGCCGCGGCATGAACACCGTGCGTTTCGGCGTTGAGCAGCTGGCGTTCCGGCAACATGGAAAGAATCGCCATGATCTCCTCAGCCGTCAGGCTTAGATCAGCGGCCACCGGCACCGGCGGGCGGACGGCTTCGGCCAGGCTGTCGATCCCGCAAAGCCCGCAGCCCACGGGGCCAGCGATGCGCCGCCGCCTGGCTTCCAGCGCTGCCCGCTTGGCAGGCGCTAGCGTCATCCGGCATTCCAGCCCCTGCGGCAGCACCGCCAGCTCGAAACCGAGAATATCCTCAGGCGTGCTGATAATGCCTTCCGAGAGAGAAAACCCAATGGCGAAGTCATACAGGTCGATGGGGCTGGCCATCATCACCGCGAAGCTCACGCGGTCGTAGGAGATCACCACCGCGGCCTCGGTGGGCAGGCTGCGCTCCATACGCACAGGCGCGTTCCGCCAGCCCAGCAATGCAACCCGCGCAATCGGTGGGGGGAATTTGTCCATGCCCCTCACTTAAGGCATGAACAAGCGCAAAACAAAAAGGGCAGACCGAAGCCTGCCCTTTTATCTCTTGATTTGATCCGGCGGCCTATTCCTCGTCCGCTTCCTTCACTTCCGGCTTTGGCCCGCTGTCCTGGCCCTTGGCGGCAACGTCCCGGTCCACGAGTTCGATCACCGCCATGTCCGCCGCGTCGCCATGGCGCATTCCGGCCTTCAGCACACGGGTATAGCCGCCACTGCGGGATTTATACCGGGTCGCTAGCGCATCGAAGAGCTTCGCCACGATCGTCTCGTCGCGCAGCTGGTCGAAAGCCTGGCGCTTGGCGTGCAGCCCGCCGCGCTTGCCCAGCGTGATCAGCTTCTCCGCCACCGGGCGCAACTCCTTGGCTTTCGGCAGGGTGGTCGTGATCTGCTCGTGTTTGATGAGCGCCACCGCCATGTTCCTGAACATGGCAAGGCGATGGGAAGAGGTGACGCCGAGTTTTCGACCGCTGAGACCGTGACGCATCGTGAAAAATTCCTGTTTTAGGCTTTAGATCAATATCCGATTTGATTGGTCTGTAAAACCGGGCTCATCGGATGAATTGATCGATAAAAATTAGAAGGGTTGGTCGGAACGCTTGGCCAGTTCCTCAATATTCTCAGGCGGCCAGTCGGTCACGCTCATGCCAAGGGACAACCCCATGACGGTCAGCACTTCCTTAATTTCGTTCAGAGACTTGCGGCCGAAATTCGGCGTCCGCAGCATCTCCTGTTCGCTCTTCTGCACGAGGTCGCCGATATAAACGATGTTGTCGTTCTTCAGGCAGTTGGCGCTACGCACGGAAAGCTCCAGCTCATCGACCTTACGCAGCAGGTTCGCGTTGAACGGCAGCTCGATGCGCGGCTCCTCGGCGCGCAGGCGGGCAGGCTCCTCGAAGTTCACGAACATGCCGAGCTGGTCCTGCAAAATCCGCGCGGCCAGGGCCACGGAATCTTCCGGCGTGATCGCGCCGTTGGTTTCCACCTGCAAGATCAGCTTGTCATAATCCGTCACCTGTCCGACACGGGTTTTTTCCACCCGGTAAGAGACGCGGCGCACCGGCGAATAGATCGCATCGACCGGGATCAGCCCGATCGGCGCATCTTCCGGCCGATTGGCGGAAGCCGCCTCGTAGCCGCGGCCGGAGCCTACCGTGAACTCCATGCCGAGCGTCGCGCCGTCGTCCAAGGTGCAAAGCACGAGGTCGGGATTCATGATCTCGATGTCATGGCCCGCCTGGATTTGCCCGGCCTTCACCTCGCCAGGGCCGGTCGCCGTCAACATCATGCGCTTCGGCCCCTCACCATGCATCCGCACGGCAAGCTGCTTGATATTCAGCACGATGTCGGTCACGTCTTCCCGCACCCCTGCAAGGGTCGAGAATTCATGCAACACATTGTCGATGCGGACCGCCGTAACGGCAGCGCCCTGCAAGGAGGAGAGCAGAATCCGGCGCAGCGAATTACCCAGCGTCATGCCGAAGCCGCGCTCCAGCGGCTCGGCGATGATCGTGGCGACGCGGCCTGCATCGGAGCCGAACTCGACATCGAGCTGCTCCGGCTTGATCAGCATTTGCCAGTTGCGTTGCAGAGACAAATTTGATTCTTTCAACATGTAACCCTCCGGCCCGGCGATGGAAGCGCCGTTGGACCTAACGAAAATGGTGTACTAGCGCGTGGGGCTGGCGGCGCCGCCGCGCGCTAAACATAACCCGCCTTAAACGCGGCGGCGCTTGCGCGGGCGGCACCCATTATGCGGAATCGGCGTAAGATCGCGGATCGCGGAAATCTGAAAGCCCACGGCCTGCAACGCCCGTAACGCGCTCTCCCGGCCCGAGCCTGGACCGCTCACCTCGATCTCGAGCATCTCCATGCCATGTTCGCGCGCCTTGCGGCCAGCATCCTCTGCCGCCACCTGGGCGGCGTAGGGCGTGGATTTGCGGCTGCCTTTAAAACCCTGGCTGCCGGCGGATGACCAGGCAATGGTGTTGCCCTGCGCGTCCGAGATGTTGACCATGGTGTTGTTGAAGCTGGCGAGAACATGCGCGACACCGGAGATGATGTTCTTGCGCTCTTTTTTGCGGGGGCGTGAGGCGGGCTTCGCCATATCGGTATTCCTGTAACTGCTGTCGGTAGAGCTGAAAAACTATTTCGTGACTTTTTTCTTGCCGGCGATCGCCACGGCCTTGCCCTTGCGGGTGCGGGCATTGGTGTGGGTACGCTGACCACGGACCGGCAGGCCCTTGCGGTGGCGCAGGCCGCGGTAACAGCCAAGATCCATCAAACGCTTGATGTTCATCGCGTTTTCGCGGCGCAGATCGCCCTCTACGCGATAATCCTTGTCGATCAGTTCGCGCAGGCGGAGGATCTCGTCGTCGGAGAGCTGATTCACCCGGCGCTCATCGGGGATGCTCAATACCGTGCAGATGTTGCGCGCCTTCTCCGGCCCGATGCCGTAAATATAGCGAAGGCTGATCAAAACACGCTTATTCGTGGGAATGTTAACGCCGGCAATACGCGCCACGTGGTCTCTCCTGTGGTCATAACAAGTTGCGGCGCCCCATCGGGAGCGCCGCGAAAGCGGGTTATAGCGGCCGCCCGATCAGAGTCAACGCACAGCCATCAATTTTTCGTGATGCGCCAAAATTAGGGCGCCGTTACCCCGACCTGGCGCAGCACGGCTTCGATTTCGGCCTCCACCACATCCATTTCCGCCATGCCATCAACCGAATAAAGTCGGCCTTTTGTCTTGTAATAGGGCAGGATCGGCGCGGTTTGCGCGTTATAGGCTTCCAGCCGGGCATGTACCGTCTCGGCCTTGTCGTCTGGCCGATGGACAAAATTATGGCTCCCGCAAACATCGCAAACGCCGCGTATCTTCGGCTGCTTGAAGCGGTCATGATAACCCTCCCCGCACTTCGCGCAGGTGAACCGCCCGCTGATGCGTTCGACCAGCACGGCCTCATCCACCTTCAACTCAATTACCGCGTCGAGATCGACGGCGGTTTCATGCAGCAGCCGATCCAGCGCCTCGGCCTGCGGCACGGTGCGCGGAAATCCATCGAGGATGAAGCCCCGGGCGCAGTCCGGCCGGCTGATGCGCTCGCCGATCATGCGGATGATCAGCCCGTCGGAAACCAGCCCGCCCGCATCCATGATGCTCTTGGCCTCGATGCCGATAGGCGAGCCTGCCTTCACCTCCGCCCGCAGCATATCGCCTGTGGAGATTTGCGCGACGCCGTAGCGCGTTTCCAGCAGCTTCGATTGCGTGCCCTTTCCAGCGCCCGGCGGCCCCAGCAGAATCAGTTCCAAACTCAAGCTCCCTATTTTCGGCCCTTGCCGCGATTTTTCCGAATCAGGCCTTCATATTGATGCGCCAGCAGATGCGACTGAACCTGCGCCACCGTATCCATTGTCACGGAAACGATAATCAACAGCGACGTGCCGCCGAAGTAAAACGGCAGGCTATATTTGCTCATCGCATAATCCGGAAGCAAGCAGACGATGACAAGATACGCCGCCGCGATGGTGGTGATGCGGGTCAATACCGTGTCGAAATATCTCGCGGTGTTCGCGCCAGGGCGGATGCCTGGAATGAAGCCGCCGTATTTCTTCAAATTCTCCGCTGTTTCCTCCGGGTTGAACACCACCGCCGTATAGAAATACGAGAAGAAGATGATGAGCGCGGCAAACAGGATCATATAGCCGGGCTGGCCGTGGCTGAGCTGATGCGCCGCCGCTTGAAGCCAGCCGGGGCCGCCGCGTGACCAACCGACGATGCTGGCCGGGATCAGCAACAGCGAGCTTGCGAAAATTGGCGGAATAACGCCGGAGGTATTGATCTTGAGCGGCATATGCGTGGAGTCGCCGCCGAACATCTTCTGTCCGACCTGGCGCTTCGGGTACTGCACGAGAATACGGCGCTGTGCGCGCTCCATGAACACGATGAAGGCAAAAATCGCGATCGCCGCGATGAAAAACACGATGATGAACAAAGTGGAGAGCGCGCCGGTTGAGCCGAGTTCCAGAATATTCGCAATCGCCACCGGCATGTTGGCGACAATGCCGGAGAAAATAATCAGGCTGACGCCGTTGCCGATGCCGCGCGAGGTGATCTGCTCGCCCAGCCACATGAGGAACACCGTGCCCCCGACCAGCGAAACGACGCAGGTGAAAGTGAACATCGGCCCGGGGTCGATCACCGCCGGGCCGAGCGAGGTTTTCATCGCGGACAGCCCGACCGAAATACCATAGGCTTGCACAGCGCCGATGAGCACTGTGAGGTAGCGCGTGTACTGGTTGATCTTCTGGCGGCCCGAATCGCCTTCTTTCTTCAATGCCTCAAGCGCCGGAATCGCCGCCGTCATCAGCTGAATGATGATGCTGGCGCTAATATAAGGCATGACCGCCAGCGCGAAGATCGTCATCCGGCCCAACGCGCCGCCGGTGAACATGTTGAACATGCCGAGCAGGCCGCCGCCATTCTGCGACATCTGATGCGCCATCACCGTCGCATCGACGCCCGGCACGGGAATATAGGTGCCGAGACGGAACACGACGAGCGCGCCAAGCGTAAACAAGATACGCTTCTTCAAATCCGTCGCCTTGCCAAAAGCGCCAAGGTTCAGGCTTGCTGCCATCTGTTCTGCGGCCGATGCCATGCGTTATCCCTCAATCAAACAAAAACGGCGCTTGCCCGTAGGCTTTTGCCACGGCCAAGCGCCGTTCGTCAGCGCTATAGTGCCGGAAGTTATCCGGCGGAGGCAATAGGCTAAGCTGCGGCGGCGGTTTCAGCCTTCGCAACAAGGGTTTTCACGCTGCCACCCGCCTGCTCGACCGCCGCAACGGCAGCGGCAGAGGCACCGGAAACCTCAATATTGATCGCCCGCGTGATAGAGCCTTTTGCCAGCAGGCGGACGCCATCCACCTTGCCCAACCGAACGACACCGGCAGCTTGAAGCTGCGCCTCGGTGATCGTCTGCTTGGTATCCAGCTTGCCCGCCTCGAACGCCGCTTCCAGCGTGCCGAGGTTGAGCGGCGCGTATTCCTTGCGGTTTACGTTGACGAACCCGCGCTTGGGCAACCGCCGGTAAATCGGGAGCTGACCACCCTCGAAACCGTTCAGCGCTACGCCTTCGCGCGCCTTCTGGCCTTTCACGCCCTTGCCGGAGGTTTTGCCCTTGCCGGAGCCAATGCCGCGCCCAAGCCGCTTGGACTTCAAGCGTGCGCCGGGGTTGTCACGAATTTCATTCAGTTTCATACCAAAAACCCTTTTTGGACCGGCGTTACGCCAGCTCCTCTACCTTTAGCAGATGCGCGACCTTGCGCACCATGCCGCGAACTTCCGGCGTATCATTCACTTCCCGGCTCTTGCTGATCTTGTTAAGCCCAAGGCCGATCAGCGTCGCCTGCTGGCCCGGCTTCTGGCCATTGCCAGATGCAACCTGCGTAATGCGGATTTTCTTCTCAGACATCGCTTGCCTCCATAGCCGCTTCCTTCGGCGCCGTGCCATACAGTTCGGCAACCTTCTTGCCGCGGCGCGAGGCCACGAGGCGCGGGCTGGTCACGCCGGAGAGCGCCGCGAAAGCAGCCTTCACCATGTTGTGCGGGTTGCGGCTGCCGAGCGACTTCGCCACCACATCGCCAATGCCGAGTGTTTCAAACACCGCGCGCAGCGGGCCGCCGGCGATGATGCCGGTACCTGCGGGTGCTGCCCGGATCACCACGTCCCCGGCGCCGAACGTGCCACGAATGTCGTGATGCAGCGTGCGGCCTTCTTTCATCGGCACACGGATCATGGTCTTTTTAGCGCGCTCGGTGGCCTTGCGGATCGCCTCCGGCACTTCCCGCGCCTTGCCCGCGCCGTAACCGACGCGGCCCTTCTGGTCGCCGACCACGACGAGCGCGGCAAAAGCAAACCTGCGCCCGCCCTTCACCACTTTCGCGACGCGGTTGATCGTTACCAGCTTGTCGACGAGCTCATCTCCGGTCTCCCGGTCGCGGTCGCGTTCGCGTTCACGGCCTCTGCCGCCACCGCCGCCCTCACGTGCTTCACGTGCCATGAATCAAATGCTCCTAGAAGTCGAGGCCGCCCTCGCGGGCCGCCTCTGCCAAAGCTTTCACCCGGCCATGATATAAATAAGACCCGCGATCGAACACCACCGCGATAACGCCCGCGGCTTTGGACCGCTCCGCGATCAGCTTGCCAACCGCGCTGGCCGCGTCCTTATCGGCGCCCGTCTTCAGGCTCGCCTTCAAATCCTTGTCCAGGGTAGAGGCCGCCGCAACAGTCTTGCCAACCGCATCGTCGATGATCTGGGCATAAATATGCTTGCCCGAGCGGAACACCGACAAACGCGGACGGCCAACGGATTTCTGCCGAAGCTGATAGCGAAGACGCTGCCGGCGGCGCGTCTGCATTGAAAGATTTGTTGACATTACTTCTTCTTACCCTCTTTCCGGCGGATCGCCTCGCCTTCGAACTTCACGCCTTTGCCTTTATAGGGTTCGGGCGGACGGTACGAGCGCAGCTCCGCGCAAACCTGCCCAACCTGGCGCTTGTCCATGCCCTCGACCTTGATAAGCGTCGGGCGCTCGCAGGCGATCTTGATCCCCTCGGGAATTTCATAAACGACATCGTGCGAGAAGCCGAGATTGACCACCAGGTTCTTGCCCTGCACCGCGGCGCGGTAGCCGGTGCCGGTGATCTCCAGGGTCTTCGCATAGCCAACCGAAACGCCCTTCACCATATTGGCGATATTGGCGCGGGTCGTGCCCCACATCATCCGGGCAGCGGCTTCCTTGGTCTTCGGCGCCACCGAAACCTTGTTGCCCTCGATCGTCGCTTCGACCTTGTCGGTCAGGGAAAGCTTCAGCTCGCCAAGCTTGCCCTTGGCGGTGAGAACATTGCCCGCCAGCGCCATGGTGACGCCTGCGGGAAGTTCCACGGGATATTTGCCAACGCGTGACATGTTCTGCTCTCCCCTTAAAACACGCGGCAGAGAACTTCGCCGCCAACATTGGCAGCGCGGGCCTCCACATCGCTCATCACGCCGCGCGGCGTAGAGAGAATGGAAACGCCGAGACCGGAATAAACCCGAGGCAATTCCTTAATTTTGGAATACACCCGGCGGCCAGGGCGCGAAACGCGGCTGATCTCTTTGATCACCGGCTGCCCCTCGCTGTACTTCAGCTCGATACGCAGCTGAGAAATGCCAGGGCGCAGTTCCTCCTTCGAGAAACCGCGAATGAAGCCTTCACGCTTCAGCACGTCCAGCACATTGGCGCGCAGGTTCGAGGCCGGTGCCACGCACATGGTGAGGCGCGCATGTTGCGCGTTGCGGATACGGGTGAGCATGTCACCCAACGGATCGGACATCGACATTGTTTTGTCCTTTTCCTTACCAGCTGGCTTTTACAACGCCGGGGATCTGCCCGGAACTTGCGAGATCGCGGAACGCGATACGGCAGAGCTTGAACTTGCGGTAGTTGCCTCGGCTGCGGCCGGTCAGCTCGCAGCGCAGGCGCACGCGAACCTTGGCGCCGTTGCGCGGCAGCTGCGCCAGCTTAATGCTGGCTTCAAAACGATCCTCCACCGGCAGAGTGCGATCCATGATCGTCTCCTTCAGCGCGCTGCGCTTGCCCTTGTCACGGGCCGCCATGCGTTCCCGCTTACCATTGCGGTTAACCTGCGATGTCTTAGCCATATTTCTGCAACCCCTCAGGAACCTGCTGGACAAGCCCAGCCGTTTTCCAAAACTTTTAAAACCAGATCTTCACTTCGCGAACGGTAGATTGAAGCCTTTGAGCAACGCCTTGGCCTCGGCATCGGTCTTCGCGGTCGTCACGAAAATGATGTCCATGCCGCGGATCGCATCAACCTTGTCATAGACAATCTCAGGAAAAATGATCTGTTCCTTGAGGCCCATGGCGAAATTACCGCGCCCGTCAAAACCCTTGCCACCGGGAATACCCCGGAAGTCGCGCACGCGCGGCAAAGCGATGGTGACGAGCCGATCGAGAAACTCATACATCTTTGCCTTACGCAGCGTCACCTTGCAGCCAATCGGCAGGCCGGCGCGGATTTTAAAGCCCGCGATGGCTTTCTTGGCGATCGTCTTCACCGGCTTCTGCCCGGCGATCAGCGTCAGCTCGGCCACCGCCGCGTCCAGCTTCTTCTGGTCAGCCGCCGCCTCGCCAACACCCATGTTAATGACGATCTTTTCCAGAACCGGCACTTCCAACGGATTCTTATACTCGAACTCTTTCCGCATCTGCTCGCGCACAACCTCACGGTAATGCGTTTGCATGCGCGGCAGGGCTTTCACTTCACTCATTGCGGCCTCCTCAGCCATCAATCGCAGCGCCGCTCTTGCGGGCGACACGAACTTTGCGGCCACCATCCAGCACCCGGAAACCAACCTTGGTCGGCTTGTCCGTGCCCGGCTCAATCAACGCCAGATTCGACAGATGCACCGCCGCCTCACGCTCGACGATCCCGCCGGGCTGGCCCATGCCTTTCGGCTTGGTGTGGATCTTCGCCACGGCAACGCCTTGCACGACCGCGCGGTCTTCCTTGGTGATCACGCGCAGCACTTCGCCGCGCTTGCCCTTGGATGCGCCGGAAATCACCAGCACCTTGTCGCCTTTTTTAATACGAGCCGCCATGTTACAGCACCTCCGGCGCCAGGCTGATGATCTTCATGAACTTCTTCGCACGAAGCTCACGCACCACCGGCCCAAAAATACGCGTGCCGATCGGCTCCATCTGCTTGTTGATCAGCACCGCCGCGTTACGGTCGAAGCGAATGGCACTGCCATCGGCGCGGCGTACGGGGAACGCGGTACGAACGACCACGGCCTGATGCACGTCGCCCTTCTTCACCTTGCCGCGCGGAATGGCATCCTTGATGGAAACCACGATCACGTCACCAACCGAAGCGGTTTTGCGCTTGGAGCCGCCGAGCACCTTGATGCACTGCACGCGGCGCGCGCCGGAATTGTCGGCGACATCGAGGTTCGATTCTACGATAATCATCTGCTAAATCCTCCGCCCTTAAACGCTGGTTGCAGGGGCGGATTCGGCGAGCGCCGAACCGTTGCGCTCAGTCACGATCCAGGTCTTACGCTTGCTGATCGGCGCGCATTCTTCAATCCGCACGAGATCACCCTCAACGCAGCTATTGGCTTCGTCATGCGCCGCATATTTCTTTGAGCGGCGGATGAATTTTTTATACAGCGGATGCATGATGCGGCGCTCGACAAGCACGGTGATCGTCTTGTCCATCTTGTCGCTCACAACCCGCCCGGTCAGAACACGTTTCGGCATGGTATCCTCTTAACCCTTCGCAGCGGAGCGCGCGCGCTCCGCCAGAATCGTCTTCACCCGCGCAATATCGCGCCGCACCGCACGCACGCGGCTGGTGTTTTCCTGTTGACCGGTCGCGCGCTGGAACCGCAGATTGAACTGTTCCTTGCGCAGATCGAGCAACATGCCCGTCAGTTCGTCCGGCGTCTTGGTCCGGATGTCGCTTGCAATGCTCATCTCACGCGTCTCCAATCCGGGTAACAAACTTCGTCCTGATCGGCAGCTTGGCCGCACCCAGCGCCAGGGCCTCGCGGGCCAGCGGCTCGGCAACGCCGTCGATCTCGAACACGATACGGCCCGGATGCACGCGCGCCACCCAGAATTCCGGGCTGCCCTTGCCGGAGCCCATACGGACCTCGGCAGGCTTGGTGGAAACCGGGAGATCCGGGAAAATCCGGATCCACACGCGCCCGGCGCGCTTCATCGCGCGGGTGATCGCACGACGGGCTGATTCGATCTGCCGCGCGGTAATCCGCTCCGGCTCTAGCGCCTTCAGACCGAAGGCGCCGAAATTGAGCTGCGTATTGCCCTTGGCCAGACCGTGAATCCGGCCCTTATGGGCTTTACGGAACTTCGTACGCTTAGGAGACATCATCGCAATTATTCCTTAGCGCTGCGGTGCTTGTTCGGCAGCGCGCTTGTCCTGCGCCAGCGGGTCCTGCACCAGAATTTCACCTTTGAAAATCCAGACTTTCACGCCGCATGTGCCATAGGTGGTCTTCGCGGTGGCAACGCCGTAATCGAGGTCGGCGCGCAGTGTATGCAGCGGCACGCGGCCTTCACGATACCATTCCACGCGCGCGATCTCAGCGCCGCCCAAACGGCCGCCGCAGGTGATCTTGATCCCCTGCGCGCCGAGGCGCATGGCGGATTGCACGGCGCGCTTCATCGCGCGGCGGAACGCCACCCGGCGCTCCAGCTGCTGGGCGATATTCTCGGCCACCAGCGTCGCATCGATCTCCGGCTTGCGGATTTCCATGATGTTCAGGGAAACATCCGCCTTCGCCATGGTGGACAGCTCCTTGCGCAGCGTGTCGATATCCTGGCCCTTCTTGCCGATCACCACACCTGGGCGTGCGGCGTAAATCGTCACGCGCGGCTTCTTCGCCGGGCGCTCGATCACCACCTTGGAAACGCCCGCCTGGCTCAGCCGGGACCGCAAATGCGCGCGCAGCTTGATGTCGTCATGCAGCAGCTTGGCGTAGTCCTTGCCGGCATACCAGCGGCTGTCCCAGGTGCGGGTAATGCCAAGGCGCATGCCGATCGGATTGATCTTATGACCCATATTACGCGGCCTCCCCGGCAGACTTCACAGTTTCGGATTTTTGGCGTGCCGGGCGCGTATCGCGCTGCGGCTTCGCCACCGGCTCACGCTCCTCGACCACGATCTTCAAATGGCTGAACCATTTCTCAACCGTCGCGGAGCGCCCGCGGCCACGCGCATGGAAGCGCTTCATGACAATGCCACGGCCAACCTCGGCCAGCTTCACTACCAGTTTGTCGACATCGAGCTGATGGTTGTTCTCGGCATTGGCGATCGCGCTCTCCAGCGTCTTCTTCACTTGCTTGGCGATGCGGCGCTTGCTGAACGTGAGGTCAGCCAAAGCGCGGCCAGCCGGCAGGTTGCGAATGGAATCCGCGACGAGGTTCAGCTTGCGCGGGCTCACGCGCATATTGCGCGTAATCGCCTGGGCCTGAATATCCTCGAGGCCGCGTTCGGCTTTCGGTTTGCTCATCTCAGCCCCGCTTCGCTTTCTTATCCGACGAATGGCCCGTGAAGGTCCGCGTCGGTGAAAATTCACCAAACTTATGGCCGACCATATTCTCGTTCACCTGCACGGGGAGAAACTTCTTCCCGTTGTAAACGCCAAAAGTCAGGCCAACGAATTGCGGCAAAATCGTCGAACGGCGCGACCAGATCTTGATGATCTCGTTACGGCCGGACGCCCGCGAGGCTTCGGCCTTGCCCAACATATACCCGTCCACAAACGGGCCTTTCCATACAGAACGCGACATCTATCAGCCCTTCCCGCTCTTGGCGCGGCGGATGATGAGATCATCCGTACGTTTGTTGCTACGTGTCTTGTAGCCCTTGGTCGGCTTGCCCCATGGCGTGACCGGATGGCGGCCGCCCGAGGTCCGGCCTTCACCACCACCATGCGGGTGATCGACCGGGTTCATGACTACACCGCGCTGATGCGGCTTGCGGCCGAGCCAGCGATTACGGCCAGCTTTGCCGATCTGCTCGTTCTGATGATCAGCGTTGGAAACCGCGCCGATCGTCGCCATGCACTCGGCGCGGACCACACGCAACTCACCGGACATCAGCTTGACCTGGGCGTAGCCCTGGTCCTTGCCGACGAGCTGGGCAAAAGTTCCGGCGGAACGCGCCATCTTGCCACCGGCGCCAACCTTCAGCTCGATGTTATGGATGATCGTGCCAACCGGAATGGCGGCAAGCGGCATCGCATTGCCCGGCTTGATATCGACACGCGCGCCGGAGACCACCGGATCGCCCACTTTCAAGCGCTGCGGCGCCAGAATGTAAGCTAGCTCGCCATCGGCATATTTGATCAGCGCGATAAACGCGGTGCGGTTCGGGTCGTATTCCAGCCGCTCCACTGTCGCAGCCACATCGTATTTGCGCCGCTTGAAATCGACGATGCGGTAGGCCTGCTTATGTCCGCCACCACGGAACCGGCTGGTGATGCGGCCATGGTTGTTACGCCCGCCCGAGGAATGCTTGCCCTCGGTCAGGCCCTTAACCGGCTTGCCCTTCCACAGCTCGCTGCGGTCGATCAGCACCGTGCCGCGAAGACTCGCCGTAACGGGATTGAAATGTTTAAGTGCCATCGTCTAAGCCTTATGCCAGACCGGTTGTGAAATCGATGCTCTCGCCCTCGGCAAGAGTCACAAACGCCTTTTTCACGTCGGAACGCACACCAGGGCGGCCTTTGAACCGCTTGGTCTTGCCCTTGGTGATCAGCGTATTCACGCCGGTTACCTTAACCTTGAACAAAGTCTCGATTGCCGCCTTGATCTCGGGCTTCGTCGCGTCATTCGCCACTTTGAAAACGAATTGATTTTTCTCGGAAAGCAGCGTCGCTTTTTCGGTGATCAGCGGCGCGCGCACAACCTCGTACATCCGCTCCGGGGAAATCTTCACGGTGCTCATGCCAGGCGCTCCTTCAAGCCATCAATGCCGGCTTTGGTAATCACCAGCACATCATGGCGCACGATGTCATAAACATTCGCACCCACCACGGGTAAAATATTCACGCCTTCGACATTCCGGCTGGAACGCAGGAAAATCTCGTTCACCGCGGCATCGACGATCAACGCCGAACGCCAGCCGAAATTCTTCACTTTCGCCGCGACATCCTTGGTCTTTTCCAAAGCGCCAACTTCGTCCAGAATCACCAGCTTGCCATCGGCAGCCTTCTGGCTAAGCGCGGAAAGCAACCCAAGCCGGCGTACTTTCTTGTTCAGCGAATAGCCATGGTCGCGCACGACCGGGCCATGCACGGCGCCACCGGTGCGGAACTGCGGCGCGCGCAAGCTGCCCTGGCGCGCATTGCCCGTGCCCTTCTGCTTGAACGGCTTGCGGGTCGTGCCGCTCACTTCGCCCATGCCTTTAACCTTGTGGTTCCCCGAGCGGCGCTTCGCCAGCTGCCAGTGGATTACCCGCGCGATAATGTCCGGGCGCGGCGCGATGCCGAAAATCTCATCCGGCAATTCGGCGCTGCCCGACGCCTTCGCGTCGATGTTGAAAATATCCAGTTTCATCGGCTCAGCCCTTCAACGCTGCGGGGTAGGCGGCATCGGCCGGCCGCGCCTTTTTAATCGCATCGCGCAGCAGAACATAGCTGCCCTTGGAACCCGGCACGGCGCCACGGATGAGCACGAGATTGCGCTCCTCATCCAGCCCGGCAACTTGCAGGTTCAGGGTCGTCACACGCTCCTGGCCCAGATGTCCGGCCATCTTCTTGTTCTTGAAGGTCTTGCCGGGATCTTGGCGATTACCTGTGGAACCGAGGCTACGATGGCTGATCGAAACGCCATGGCTGGCCTCTAGGCCCGCGAAGTTCCAGCGCTTCATGCCGCCGGCGAAGCCTTTGCCCTTGGTGATGCCCGCGACATCGACAAACTGGCCGACCGAGAAATGCCCCGGCGAGATCACCGCACCGGCTTCCAGTACCGCATCGTTCGCCACGCGGAATTCCACCAGCCTCTGCGCGGGCTCCACCTTCGCCTTCGCGAAATGCCCTTTCTGCGCCTTGCTCACATTCTTCGGCTTGGCCTTGCCGATGCCCAGCTGCACCGCCGAGTAACCATCCGCCTCAACCGTCCGTGCCGCCACAACCCGCACCTCGTCGAGATGCAGCACCGTGACCGGCACATGCGTGCCGTCATCCTTGAACAACCGGGTCATCCCCAGCTTTTTTGCAATCACACCGGTACGCATAATTTCACCTGGTCTCAAATCTTGATTTCGACTTCGACACCTGCCGCGAGATCGAGCTTCATCAGCGCGTCCACGGTCTGCGGCGTCGGGTCAACGATATCCAGCAAGCGGCGATGGGTCCGGATTTCGAACTGCTCGCGGCTCTTTTTGTCCACATGCGGCGAACGGTTCACGGTGAACCGCTCGATATGTGTCGGCAACGGAATCGGCCCCCGCACCTGCGCGCCCGTGCGCTTCGCCGTGTTGACGATGTCCTTCGTGCTATTGTCCAGCACGCGGTGATCATACGCCTTTAGGCGAATACGGATGTTTTGGTTGTCCATCTTAACTCAAGCTTTCTTAGGATGCGGGGCCGGAACTTACTTCGTTACCTTGGCGACGACGCCCGAACCAACGGTCCGGCCACCTTCGCGGATCGCGAAGCGCAAGCCATCGTCCATGGCAATCGGCGCGATCAACTCAACGTCGATCGACACGTTATCGCCGGGCATCACCATCTCCGTGCCTTCCTGCAAGCTCACCACGCCGGTTACGTCGGTGGTGCGGAAATAGAACTGCGGACGATAATTGGTGAAGAACGGCGTATGACGGCCACCCTCTTCCTTCGTCAGCACATAGGCCTGGGCATGGAACTTGGTATGCGGGGTGATCGAGCCCGGAGCCGCCAGCACCTGGCCGCGCTCAATGTCCTCGCGCTTCGTGCCACGCAGCAGCGCGCCGATGTTATCGCCGGCCTCGCCCTGGTCGAGCAGCTTACGAAACATCTCAACGCCGGTCACGATCGTCTTCACGGTCGGGCGCAGACCCACCACTTCAACTTCCTCGCCGACCTTGATCACGCCACGCTCAACGCGACCTGTGGCCACCGTGCCACGGCCGGAGATCGAGAACACGTCCTCGACCGGCATCAGGAACGGCTTGTCCTTGGCGCGCTCGGGCTGCGGAATGTAGCTGTCCACGGCCTCCATCAGCTGCAAAACGGCCTGCTCGCCAATCTCCGGCGTCTTATCTTCCAGGGCGGCAACGGCAGAGCCCTTAATGATGGGGATATTATCGCCATCGAAGCCGTATTTGCTGAGCAGCTCACGCACTTCCATCTCGACCAGCTCGACCAGATCCGGGTCGGCCAGGTCCATCTTGTTCAGGAACACGACCAGCGCCGGAACGCCAACCTGGCGGGCCAGCAAAATATGCTCGCGGGTCTGCGGCATCGGGCCATCGGCGGCGGAAACCACGAGGATCGCGCCGTCCATCTGCGCCGCGCCGGTGATCATGTTCTTCACATAGTCAGCATGGCCGGGGCAATCGACATGCGCGTAGTGGCGGTTCTTGGTCTCGTACTCCACATGCGCGGTCGAAATCGTGATGCCACGGGCGCGCTCTTCCGGCGCCTTGTCGATCATATCGTAGGCGGTGAAGGTCGCACCACCGGACTTCGCCAGCACCTTGGTGATGGCAGCTGTCAGTGAGGTCTTGCCATGATCGACGTGGCCGATCGTGCCGATGTTCACATGCGGCTTATTCCGCTCAAATTTCGCTTTGGCCATTGTTGTGCTCCGTGCGGGCTAAAAACTTAAAGTTCGGTTGTCGATATTACCAACGGTAGTGGCTGAAGGCCTTGTTCGCCTCGGCCATCCGGTGGGTGTCCTCACGCTTCTTCACCGCAGAACCGCGATTGTTCACCGCATCCTGCAATTCGTTGGAAAGCCGTTCTTCCATCGTATGCTCGCCACGCTTGCGCGCGGAGTCGATGATCCAGCGGATCGCCAGCGCCTGGCGGCGTTCGCTGCGAACCTCCACCGGCACCTGGTACGTCGCACCGCCAACACGGCGTGAGCGCACTTCAATCGCCGGCTTCACATTGTCCAGCGCCTCGTGGAACAAACGCACCGGGTCGGCATTCGCCCCGCCACGCTTCTTCAGCACGTCCAGCGCGCCATAGACAATGCCCTCGGCGGCGGATTTCTTGCCGTCGTACATCAGCACGTTCATGAAACGGCTGATCACGATATCACCGAATTTCGCGTCCGGGAGAACCTCACGCTTAATGGCGCGGCGACGTCTGCTCATATCCTGTTCCTCTTACTTCGGCCGCTTCGCGCCATACAGCGAGCGGCGCTTGCGGCGCTTTGGCAGGCCCTGCGTATCCAGCACGCCGCGCAGAATGTGATAGCGCACGCCCGGCAAATCCTTCACGCGGCCACCGCGGATCAGCACCACCGAGTGCTCCTGCAGGTTATGCCCCTCGCCCGGAATATAGCTCACTACCTCGAAACCATTGGTCAGGCGCACCTTGGCGACCTTACGAAGCGCCGAGTTCGGCTTCTTCGGGGTCGTCGTATAAACGCGCGTGCAAACGCCGCGCTTCTGCGGGCAGCCTTCCAGGGCGGGAACCTTGTTCCGCTTCGGCGCCGGCTCGCGGCCTTTGGCGATCAACTGATTAATAGTCGGCATTTCTCATCCTGCACCATGTGTTTCCCGGCATCCAAACTCGGCCAACCGGGTCATCCATAAAAAACGGCCGCAAGGCGGGTGAACCGCCTTACGGACTGCCTCTAGCACGCGGCCTGAGCCCTTGAAGACAAGGGCGGCGCCGCACGCGCCAGATTTTACAGACACCCACGATACCAAACTTCGGACCCGCGAGAGCGCTCTCCTTAAGAGCCGCCATCCCCCAAGTCAAGCACGCTACCGCACGTCTCACCAGAAAAACCAGATAATAGAAAAGCACATGGCTCAAACAAAAACGGCACTCCGAAGAGTGCCGTTTTTTAGCAACATCGCGGAAAACCCCTACTCCGCGGCCATCTCCGGCTTGGCGATCGCGGGGCGCGAGGAGCCCAGCGTCTGCCGGTCTCGCCCAGCCGCCACGGCGCGCAGGCGGTTCATCACGCTGCCCGTACCGGCTGGGATCAACCGCCCGACGATCACGTTCTCCTTCAAGCCGGAGAGCGAATCCGTCTTGCCGGAGGTCGCGGCCTCGGTCAGCACCCGCGTCGTCTCCTGGAAGGAGGCGGCAGAGATGAAGCTTTGCGTCTGCAGGCTTGCCTTGGTGATGCCTTGCAGCACCGGCAGGCCCGCCGCGGGGCGCTCGTCTGCCGCCAGTTTGGCGTTATCGGCATCGAACTCCACCCGGTCCACCAGTTCGCCCACCAGGAAGGTGGTATCGCCGGCTTCCGTGATCTCCACCTTCTGCAACATCTGGCGCACGATCACTTCGATATGCTTATCGTTGATCTTCACGCCTTGCAGACGGTAAACATCCTGGATTTCGTTGACTAGGTAGTCCGAAAGCGCCTCGACCCCCAGCACCCGCAGAATGTCATGCGGCACGCGCGGGCCATCCACCAGCGGGTCGCCCCGGCGGACATAATCGCCCTCCTGCACGGATACATGCTTGCCCTTGGGGATGAGATACTCGGTCTCTTCCGTGGTCTCGTCGTTCTTCACGATTACGCGGCGTTTGGCCTTATAATCCTTGCCGAACTCCACCCGCCCGTCGATCTCCGCGATAATCGCGTGATCCTTGGGCCGCCGGGCCTCGAACAGCTCCGCGACACGCGGCAGACCGCCCGTAATGTCACGAGTCTTCGAGCCTTCACGTGGAATCCGCGCCAGCACGTCGCCATCGGCCACCGTCGCCCCCGGCTCCACGGAGAGGATTGAGTCCGGCGCCAGGAAGTAGCGCGCCTCGGCGCCATTGGTCAGGCGCAGAATCTCGCCCTTCGCATCCTTCAGCAGCAGGCGTGGCCGCAAATCCGCCCCACGTGCCGATTGCTTGTAATCGACCACGACTTTCGACGTCAGACCGGTCACCTCATCGGTACGCTCCACCAGGGTAATGCCTTCGATGAGATCGGCGTATTCCACGATACCGGAACGCTCGGTGATAATCGGCAAGGTGTACGGGTCCCACTCGGCCAGTTTCTGGCCGCGCGTCACCGCTCCGCCTTCATCGGCCAGCAACCGCGCGCCGTAAGGCACCCGGAACCGCGCACGCTCCCGCTTGGCATTGTCCGTAATCACGATCTCGCAATTACGGCTCATCACCACCGGCACGCCCTGGCTGTTCGTCACCACGTTGCGGTTGCGAATCGCGATGGTGCCGTCATGGCTGGCCTCGACATTGCTCTGCTCGGCGCCACGCTGCGCTGCGCCGCCAATGTGGAAGGTCCGCATCGTCAGCTGCGTTCCCGGCTCGCCGATCGACTGCGCCGCGATCACGCCGACTGCCTCACCCGCGTTAACGGTCGTGCCGCGCGCCAGGTCACGCCCATAGCAATGGCCGCAAACGCCGATTTTCGTGTCGCAGGTCAGCACGGAGCGTATCTTCACCGATTCCACGCCGGATTTCTCGATCTTCTCGGCTTCCGCCTCCTCGATCAACACATTCACGGGAACAATCTCCGCCCCGCTCACCGGGTCGAGCACCGCCGCCGCCGTGGTCCGGCCCAGTACACGCTCGGCCAGGCTGGAGACAACCTCGCCGCCATCCATCACGGCACTCACGGTCAACCCGCGCTCGGTGCCGCAATCCTCCTCGATGATGATGCAATCCTGCGCCACATCGACAAGCCGGCGGGTGAGGTAGCCCGAGTTCGCGGTCTTCAACGCCGTATCCGCGAGGCCCTTACGCGCGCCGTGGGTCGAGTTGAAGTAGTCGAGAACCGACAGACCTTCCTTGAAGTTTGCGATGATCGGCTGCTCGATGATCTCGCCCGAGGGCTTGGCCATCAGCCCGCGCATGCCGGCCAGCTGCGACATCTGTGCCGGCGACCCACGCGCGCCGGAATGGCTCATCATCCACACCGCGTTGGTTGGCTTGCCGATCTCCTGCTTGGAAATCTCCTTCATCATCGCCGTCGCGACCAGATCCTTACAGCGCGACCAGGCATCGACCACTTTATTATAGCGCTCGCCTGCCGTGATCAGACCATCCTGATACTGCTGCTCGAACTCGCGGACCTCCGCCTGCGTGGCCGAAACCAGCCCTGCCTTGGAATCCGGAATACGCAGATCGTCCTTGCCGAAGGAAATACCGGCCCGCGCCGCATGGCCGAACCCAAGCCCCATCATCCGGTCGCAGAAGATCACCGCTTCTTTCTGCCCGCAATGGCGATACACAAGGTCGATCACGTCCGAGACATTCTTCTTGGTCAGCATCTTGTTCACGACCGAGAACGGCACGTTCGGGTTCAGCGGCAGCAGCTGGCCGATCAGCATCCGGCCCGGCGTCGTCACGGCGATCGCCTTTTTCTTCACGCCATCGTGACCGATCGTCTCGATCCGCGCGCGAATCTTGTCGTGCAGCTTGATCGCACCGGCGGACATCGCGAATTCGATCTCGCCGACCGAGCCGAACGCCTTCGCGTCCTCATCCTTGGTCGCGCCGAACTCCGCCGTTTCCAGCGAGAGGTAATACAACCCAAGCACGATATCTTGGCTCGGCACGATAATCGGCTTACCGTTCGCGGGCGAGAGGATGTTGTTCGTGGACATCATCAACACGCGCGCTTCCAGCTGCGCCTCGATCGAAAGCGGCACGTGCACGGCCATCTGGTCGCCGTCGAAATCCGCATTGAACGCGGTGCAGACCAACGGGTGCAGCTGAATCGCCTTGCCTTCGATCAGCACCGGCTCGAAAGCCTGAATGCCAAGGCGATGCAAGGTTGGCGCGCGGTTCAGCATCACCGGATGCTCGCGAATCACCTCTTCAAGAATATCCCAGACTTCGGGACGTTCCTTCTCAACCATGCGCTTGGCGGCCTTGATGGTCGTCGCCAGCCCATATTTCTCGAGCTTGGCGTAGATGAACGGCTTGAACAACTCGAGCGCCATCTTCTTCGGCAAGCCGCATTGGTGAAGCTTAAGCTCCGGCCCCACGACAATAACCGAACGGCCCGAGTAATCCACGCGCTTGCCAAGCAGATTCTGCCGGAAGCGCCCCTGCTTGCCCTTCAGCATGTCGGAGAGCGACTTCAGCGGGCGCTTGTTCGTGCCCGTAATCGCGCGGCCCCGCCGCCCGTTGTCGAACAACGCGTCCACGGACTCCTGCAACATGCGCTTCTCGTTACGCACGATGATATCCGGTGCACGCAACTCCATCAGCCGCTTCAAACGGTTGTTGCGGTTAATCACCCGGCGGTACAAATCGTTCAAATCCGAGGTCGCGAAACGCCCGCCATCCAGCGGCACCAATGGCCGCAGCTCGGGCGGGATCACTGGCACGACATCCAGCACCATCCACTCCGGATGCGTACCGGAATCGAGGAAATTCTCGACCAGCTTCAGCCGCTTCACCAGCTTCTTGCGCTTGGTCTCGGAATTGGTCTCTTTCAGCTCCGCGCGCATCCGCGCCTTGTCCTCGGCGAGGTCAATCTTCAGCAGAATGCTCTTGATCGCCTCGGCGCCAATGCCCGCTACCATGCCGTCATCGGGATATTCATCCTGATGGTTATACATCTCGTCTTCCGAGATCAGCGCGTGGGTCTTGAATGCCGAAGTGCCGGGATCGAGAACGATATAGCTCTCGAAATACAGCACTTTCTCGACATCTTTCAGGGTCATATCCAGCATCGTCGCGATACGGCTCGGCAGCGACTTCAAAAACCAGATATGCGCGACCGGGGACGCCAGCTCGATATGCCCCATGCGCTCACGCCGAACCTTGGCAAGCGTGACCTCAACGCCGCATTTCTCGCAGATAATGCCACGGAATTTCATGCGCTTGTACTTGCCGCACAGGCATTCGTAATCTTTTATCGGCCCGAAAATCCGGGCGCAGAACAGCCCGTCCCGCTCCGGCTTGAAGGTGCGGTAGTTGATCGTCTCGGGCTTCTTGATCTCGCCGTAAGACCAGCTGCGGATCTGCTCCGGCGAGGCGATCTGTATCTTGATCTGATCGAAAGTCGCGGCCTGACCGGTCTGGCCAAGAATTTTCATTAAATCATTCATCTTAAGCACCCTTCAAAAAGCGAAGCGGTTCTTTTTGGAAAAAAGAACCAAAAACTTTTTTGAAAACCGGGGCGCGGGTTGCTTCACCCGCGCGGCCCAGCCCGCCTAAAAGTTCCTTAAGTCGCCGTCTGCTCCAAATCCACGTTCAACCCGAGCGATTTCAGTTCCTTCAACAGCACGTTGAAGCTTTCCGGAATCCCCGCCTCGAAATTATCCTGCTCACGCACAATCGCTTCATAGACCTTGGTCCGGCCGGAAACGTCGTCGGATTTCACCGTCAGCATTTCCTGCAAGGTATAGGCGGCGCCATAGGCTTCCAGCGCCCAGACCTCCATCTCGCCGAAGCGCTGGCCACCGAACTGCGCCTTGCCGCCCAGCGGCTGCTGGGTCACGAGGCTGTATGGCCCGATAGAACGCGCGTGGATCTTGTCATCCACAAGGTGATGCAGCTTGAGCATATACATATACCCCACCGTCACCTTGCGCTCGAACGGCTCGCCCGTGCGCCCATCCACCAGCGTCACCTGGCCGGAAACGTCCAGCCCTGCTTTCGCCAGCATGGCCTCGATGTCGGGGATGCGCGCGCCGTCGAACACCGGCGTTGCAATCGGCACGCCTTTCTTCAGGTTCCCGCACAGCTCGATCAAGGCTGCGTCGTCCATGCCGGCAATCTGCTCGGCGAAAATCTTCTCGCCATAAGCATCCTTCAGCACGTCCAGCAGCTCCTGCTTGGCAGCGCCCGTGCGGCGGTACTCCTCCACCGCCACGCCAACCTGCTTGCCGAGGTTGGCGCAGGCCCAGCCCAGATGCACTTCCAGAATCTGCCCCACGTTCATCCGGCTCGGCACGCCGAGCGGGTTCAGCACGAGATCGACCGGCGTGCCATCCTCCAGGAACGGCATGTCCTCCACCGGCACAACACGGCTTACCACGCCCTTGTTGCCGTGCCGTCCGGCCATTTTGTCGCCCGGTTGCAGCTTGCGCTTCACCGCCACGAACACCTTGACCATCTTCATCACGCCGGGCAGCAACTCGTCGCCGCGTTGCAGCTTCTCAACCTTGCTCTCGAAACGGTCCTGCAAGCGCTTGGATGCCGCATCGAATTCCCGTTTCAGGATTTCGATGGAGGCCATCACCGCGTCATCCTGCACCACCACATTGCGCCAGGCGCCGCGCGGATGCTCCGCCAGCACTTCCGGCGTAAGCTGCGTACCGGCCTTGATCCCCTTGAAGCCGGAGCCCGCTGTCTGGCCAAGCAACGTCTCGCGCAGCCGGTTCAGGAAGCTCCGCTCCTGGATCGCGCGCTCATCGTCACGGTCCTTCGCCAGCCGCTCGATCTCCGCACGCTCGATCGCCAGCGCGCGTTCGTCCTTGTCCACGCCACGGCGGTTGAACACGCGCACATCGACAATCGTGCCCGCCACGCCGGGAGGAAGCTTCAGCGACGTATCACGAACATCCGAGGCTTTCTCGCCAAAGATCGCGCGCAGCAGCTTCTCTTCCGGCGTCATCGGGCTTTCGCCCTTCGGCGTCACTTTGCCCACCAGAATGTCGCCCGGATTTACCTCGGCGCCGATATACACAATCCCAGCCTCGTCGAGATTCCGCAGCGCTTCCTCGCCCACATTCGGAATATCGCGCGTGATCTCCTCCTGGCCAAGCTTGGTATCCCGCGCCATCACCTCGAATTCCTCGATATGGATCGAGGTGAACACGTCGTCGCGCGCGATTCGCTCGGAGATCAGGATCGAGTCTTCAAAGTTATAGCCGTTCCAGGGCATGAAGGCGCAAAGCGCGTTGCGCCCCAGCGCCAATTCCCCCAAATCGGTCGAGGGACCATCGGCGATGATATCGCCATCCGCCACCCGGTCACCCACGCGCACCAGCGGCCGCTGGTTGATGCAGGTGGATTGGTTCGAGCGCATGTATTTCCGCAGGCGGTAAATATCCACGCCCTTGGTTGCACCTTCCTCGCCCGTCGCCCGCACCACGATGCGCGCGCCGTCGATCTGGTCCACGATGCCCGCGCGCTTCGCCACAATCGTCGCACCGGAATCCCGCGCCACCGCGGCTTCCATGCCGGTGCCGACCAGCGGCGCGTCGGACTGGATCAACGGCACCGCCTGACGCTGCATGTTCGAGCCCATGAGCGCGCGGTTGGCGTCGTCGTTCTCCAGGAAGGGGATCAGCGCCGCCGCGACCGAAACCAACTGTTTTGGCGATACGTCGATCGCGGTCACGTCATCCGGCTTGACCAGCAAAAAGTCGCCATTGCGGCGCACGGAAACCAGATCGTCGGTGAACTTCCCGCCGCCGTCCTTCTTGGCGTCCGCCTGCGCCACCGTCAGGCGCTCCTCCTCCATCGCGGAGAGGTACTTCCACGACGGCTGCACCACGCCGTCCTTCACCAGCTGATACGGCGTCTCGATGAAACCGTATTTGTTAACCTTGGCATAGGTGGCAAGACTGTTGATGAGCCCAATGTTCGGGCCTTCCGGCGTCTCGATCGGGCAGATGCGGCCGTAATGCGTCGGGTGCACGTCGCGCACCTCGAAGCCCGCGCGCTCGCGCGTCAAACCGCCCGGCCCAAGCGCTGAGAGCCGCCGCTTATGCGTGACCTCAGAGAGCGGATTGGTCTGGTCCATGAACTGCGAGAGCTGCGACGAGCCGAAGAACTCGCGCACCGCCGCCGCAGCCGGCTTCGCGTTGATCAGATCATGCGGCATCACGCTGTCGATATCGACCGAGCCCATGCGCTCGCGGATCGCCCGCTCCATCCGCAGCAACCCGACGCGATATTGATTCTCCATCAACTCGCCCACCGAGCGCACCCGGCGGTTGCCAAGGTTGTCGATATCGTCGATCGCGCCGCGCCCGTCCTTCAGCTCGCACATGATCTTGATCGTGCGGAGAATATCCTCCTTGCGGAGCGTCCGCACGGTATCCTCGGCCTCCAGGCCCAGCCGCATATTCATCTTCACCCGGCCCACCGCCGAGAGGTCGTAACGGTCGGGGTCGAATAGCAGGCCGCGGAACAAGGCCTCCGCGGTCTCGGAGGTCGGCGGCTCGCCCGGGCGCATCACGCGGTAAATGTCGATCAGCGCGTCTTCCCGGTTGCCGTTCTTGTCGATCGTCAGCGTGTTTCGAATCCAAGGCCCGTTGCCCTGGTCAACCGCCAGCGTCGGCAGCTCATTGATGCCTTTCTCCTCCAGCAGCGCGAGTTTCGCCTCGACCAGCTCCTCTCCGGCCTCGGCAAAAATCTCGCCTGTCTCGGGGTCATACATATCCACGGCGACAAAACGTCCGAGCAGATCGTTGCGTGCCACCAGCACGCGCTTCGTCTTCTCGGCGATCTTCCGCACCACGCGCGCGGTCAGCTTCTCGTCGTTCTTCGCCACCACCTCGCCGGTGTCGGCATCCACCAGGTCTTCGATGAGTTTCTGGTTGCGGAACGCCTCCGCCTCGAACGGCCGGGCCCACTGGCCCTTTGTGCAGCTGAACAGCACCTGGCCATAGAAGCTGCCGAGAATTTCCTCGGCATCCATGCCTTTAATCTCGCCGATCTCCAGCGTTTCGCCCTTCGCCGCGCGCGCCGCGCGCAGCGCCTCCGTGGCGACACTCGGGAGCGCGTAGAGCAGCGTCGTCACCGGCAGCTTGCGCTTGCGGTCGATCCGCACATACACGATGTCTTTCGCGTCGAACTCGAAATCCAGCCATGAGCCGCGATACGGAATGACCCGCGCGGTAAACAGGAACTTGCCGGAGGAATGCGTCTTGCCGCGGTCATGGTCGAAGAATACGCCGGGGCTGCGGTGCATCTGGGAGACGATCACGCGCTCGGTGCCGTTCACGACAAAGGTGCCGTTATCGGTCATCAGCGGCATATCGCCCATGTAAACCGGCTGCTCTTTAATATCGCGGATGGATTTCGCCCCGGTATCCTCATCCAGATCCCAGACGATCAGACGGAGAATCACCTTCAGCGGCGCCGCATAGGTCATGCCGCGCTGGATGCACTCTTCAACATCGTATTTCGGTTCTTCCAACTCGTAATGCACGAATTCCAACCGGCCGCGGCCCGCGAAATCGTCGATCGGGAACACCGATTTGAAAACTTCCTGAATGCCCGAATGCGTGCGCGCATCCGGCTTGATATGCATCTGCAAGAACGAGTCATAGCTCGCACGTTGCACGTCGATCAGGTTCGGCATAGGTGCGACCTCGGGTATCCGCCCGAAGCTTTTACGGATGCGCTTCCGGCCGGTGAAAGACCCTTTACCCAGACCACCATTCATCGCGTTCATCGCATCACCCTCGCTTTAAAAATCATCGCAGTCATTTAACCAGAGGGCGATTCAGCTTCCAAAACCAACCATGAATGGTTCGTTTTGAAACCATCGCACTCTCAAAAACAGGCGGCAGGCGATCACCCAACGGTAATCGCCTGCCCTTTAGGCGGGTAAAACGCCGCGGCCTTGCAGCCACGGCGCGATAAGGAGCTTTACTTGACTTCGACAGTCGCGCCCTGCTCTTCCAGTGTCTTCTTGATCGTGGCAGCCTCATCCTTGGTCGCGTTTTCCTTGACCGTCTTCGGCGCGCCCTCGACCAGATCCTTCGCTTCCTTCAGGCCCAGGCCCGTGATCGTGCGAATTTCCTTGATCACGTTGATCTTCTTGTCGCCTGCGGCGGCCAGAATCACGGTGAACTCGGTCTGTTCCTCAGCCGGGGCAGCGGCAGCGCCACCGCCAGCCGGGGCAGCAGCGGCAACCGCCACCGGAGCGGCAGCGGAAACGCCCCATTTCTCTTCCAGCAGCTTGGAAAGTTCGGCGGCTTCCAGCACGCTCAGTTTCGAAAGCTCGTCAACGAGCTTGGTAAGATCCGTCATGTTAAAAACTCTTTCGTTCTAGTGGTTTTGATTGTTCCGCGCGGAACCGCACCATGCGACCCGCGATTTACGACAAGACTGCAAAGCGCCTTCAGGCTGCCTCGCTCTTGCTGGCATCGGCATACGCCGCAAAAACCCGTGCAAGCTGTCCGGCCGGCGCCTGCAACACGCCCGCGATCTTCGTTGCCGGGGCATTGAGCAGCCCCAGCAGCTTAGCGCGCAGCGAATCAAGCGACGGCAGTTCGGCAAGCGCCTTAACACCAGCTACATCGAGTACCTGGGTGCCAAGCGCACCGCCCACCAGAACAAACTTGTCATTGGTCTTGGCGAAGTCCACGGCGGCTTTTGCCACGGCAACCGGGTCTCTCGACCAGGAAATCGCCGTGGGGCCTTTCATTAAAGGCGCCAGACCGTCAAACCGGGTTCCATCAAGAGCAAGCAAAGCCAGACGATTCTTCGCAACCTTGAAGCTCGCCCCCGCCGCCCGCATCCTGCGGCGCAGCTCGGTCACGTCGGCCACCGTCATGCCCGCATTGCGAGTCACAACCACCATCGACGTATCGGCAAACACCGCGGAAAGCTCAGCGACGAATTCACGCTTCTCTATGCGATCCACATCCGTCTCCAACTTGCGGTGACACGGAATTCCGCGCCACCAGGTTACCCCAGATGCTCCGGGACCATCCCGAAACACCCATCGCCTGTCCTCAAGATCAGAACCACCAAAACCCTTGCGAAAACAAAGCTTCTGGCACCTCGTCTACCAATTGCGGAATTGCTTCCATCAAACCTTGCGGTACATTTGGTCTCGGACAGGGTTCGGCGGGGTTGCCCCCGCCTGCCCGTGCTGGCTCATGCCACCACGTATCTCTTTATGCTGTTACGCTCGACACATCGACGCGAATGCCGGGCCCCATCGTAGAGCTCATCGCGACCTTTTGCAGGTAAGTCCCTTTCGCACCCGTCGGCTTGGCCTTCTGCACCGCATCGATCAGCGCCTTGGCGTTCTCGACCAGCTTCGCATCCTCAAAGCTCGCCTTGCCGATACCGGCATGGATAATCCCCGCCTTCTCGGCGCGGAACTCTACCTGACCGGATTTGGCGGCGGTCACAGCGCCCTTCACGTCCATCGTAACGGTGCCAAGCTTCGGGTTCGGCATCAGGCCGCGCGGCCCGAGGATTTTGCCCAGGCGTCCCACCAGCGCCATCATGTCCGGCGTCGCGATGCAACGGTCGAACGCGATCTCACCGGCCTGCACCTTCTCGGCCAGATCGTCGGCGCCAACCACATCGGCACCCGCCGCCAGAGCCTCGTCCGCCTTCGCGCCACGGGCGAACACGCCAACGCGCAACACCTTGCCGGTGCCGTTGGGCAGCGAGATCAGGCCACGCACCATTTGGTCGGCATGGCGCGGATCGATGCCAAGGTTAAGCGAAATCTCGATCGTCTCGTCGAACTTCGCGCGGGCATTAGATTTCGCCAGCGCCACGGCCTCAGCCAGCGCGTAATTCTTGTTACGGTCCACAGTGCCACGAGCTGCCGTCAGGCGCTTGTCATGTGCCATCGGTTCAACCCTCCACCACGGCAACGCCCATCGAGCGGGCCGAGCCAATCAACATCCGCACCGCGCCATCCACATCATTGGCGTTCATGTGGATCATCTTCTTCTCCGCGATCTCGCGCAGCTGCGCCATCGTCACCTTGCCGACCGTGGCGCCCTTGCCCGGCGTCGTCGTGCCCTTCGTGATGCCCGCCGCTTTCTTCAAAAAATACGTGTTCGGCGGCGTCTTCATCACGAAGCTGAAGGTCCGGTCGCCGAAGGCGGTGATCACCACCGGCACCGGCATTCCGGGCTCCATGCCCTGCGTCGCCGCATTGAATTCCTTGACGAACTGCATGATATTCAGTCCGCGCTGGCCGAGCGCCGGGCCTACCGGCGGCGACGGATTCGCCTTGCCCGCAGGTATTTGTAGCTTGATATAGCCGGTAATCTTCTTTGCCATCGCTGGCTCCTTATATCCTTGGCAACCGCCAATGGACCGCGGTGCAGACGGTCGGGCAAACCTTTGCCCAGCCTCCCACGTTCCTTGAGGGGCGGAGCTTTACATCACCCCGCAAGGGCCTGTCTATACGCTGCCGCGCAAATCCCTCAAATCCCTGCCATGCAAAACCGGCTTAGGCCTCGGGGGGATGTTTATCTGCGTTTTCCGTATCCGGCTCGGCATCCGCGGCAGTCTCGGCTTCCTCACGCGGCGCCTTTTTCGCGGCGGCCTTGGCTTCCTTCTTGGCCTGCTTCGCGCGGTTGCGCTCAGACCGCTCAAACCCGTAATTCACCTTGAACACCATGGCGGCGGCTCTCCTTTCCAAAAATAATGCCAGCGGCTGCAAACCGCTGGCACTATAAAACCGGCGCGGTAAAATTTCAGCCGATGCTGATCGAACTGACTTCCGGCCCCTTGGCGCCCTGCACAACGTTCATGCGAACCGGCTGGCCTTCCTGCAACGGCCCCAAACCCGCCTGCTCCAGCGCGGTGGCGTGCACAAACACATCCTTGCCGCCGCTCTGCGGGCTGATAAAGCCGAAGCCCTTGGTCGCATTGTACCATTTCACGATGCCGGTCATCTCCACCGCCGGGCCGCTCGCCTGGCTGCGGGGCGCGCGGGGGCCGCTCGGGCGCGGGCGGTCGAACCCGCCGCCGCCAAAACCGCCGCGTCCGGAGGGCGCTTCGCCCGTGCCTTCGGTCACGGAGATCACCTGGTCAACCTGGCGGCCTTTCTGCCCCTGGCCGACGCGCACCTGCAACACCGAGCCGGGCGAGACCGCCTGGAAACCCGCATTCTGTAGCGAATTGGCATGGAGAAACACGTCGCCCGAGCCATCGGCCATCTCCACAAAGCCGAAGCCCTTTTCGGAGTTGTACCATTTTACCGTCGCCTTGGCTTCCGGCCCGGAGGACGCGGAGCCGAAACCGGAAAAGGATGGCGGGGGGGGCGGCGTGTTGCCAAAAAAATTATCGTCGTCGAAACCGCGGCGGCGGGGTTGCCGCTGGCGGTCGTTTTTCGGGGGTCGCACTATAAAAAAAGTCCTCTGCAATCGTTCAAGCCACCCGGCACCCGCCGGGCCACTCCAAGCATAGGCTACCCGCACGCCTCCTTCAATCCCGAATTTTCAATAACACATCCGCGTTGCCCTGCACCTTGCCCTGAGCTAGGAGCCGCCATGCCCTTTCCGATAAAAAATGCCGCGCTCGCCCGCGCCCTTTCCGCGCGCGGCTACGATGAGCCAACCGAAGTGCAATCCGCCGTGCTGGCGCCAGAGGCCGAAGACCGCGACCTGCTCGTCTCGGCCCAGACCGGCTCAGGCAAAACGGTTGCTTATGGTCTGGCGCTTGCTTCCACCGTGCTGGGCGAGACCGAGCGCTTGCCCGCCACACAACTGCCGCTGGTCCTGGTCATCGCGCCAACGCGCGAACTCGCCCTCCAGGTCCACGCCGAACTCACCTGGCTGTACGAACAGGCGGGCGGGCGCATCGTCTCCTGCGTCGGCGGCATGGACGCACGGCGCGAGCAGCGCCTGCTCGCCGCCGGCTGCCACATGGTCGTCGGCACGCCGGGCCGGTTGCAGGACCATATCAACCGCGGCGCGCTCAAGCTCGGCGAATGCGAGGTGGTGGTGCTGGACGAGGCCGATGAGATGCTCGACCTGGGCTTCAAGGACGAGCTGGAATTCATCCTCGGCGCGGCGCCCGCTACTCGCCGCACCCTGCTGTTTTCAGCCACCATCGCGCGGGAGATCGCCGCCCTTGCCCGGCAATATCAGCAGAACGCGCTCCGCATCGACACGGTGGCGCGCAACCAGCCCCATGCGGATATCGAATACCGCGCCATACGCATCGGGGGGCACGAGACCGAGCAGGGCCTGGTCAATCTGCTGCGCTTTCATGAATCGCGTGCCTTGGTGTTCTGCGCCACACGGGATTCCGTGCGGCATTTGCATGCCAGCCTGCTGGCGCGCGGCTTCAATGCGGTGGCTTTATCTGGCGAGCTTTCGCAAAACGAGCGCAACGCGGCATTAAGCGCGCTGCGCGATGGCCGTGCCCAGGTATGTATCGCGACCGATGTCGCGGCGCGCGGGCTCGACCTGCCAGACCTCGACCTCGTGATCCACGCCGATCTGCCGACCAACAAGGCGACGCTGCTGCACCGCTCCGGGCGCACAGGCCGGGCCGGCCGCAAGGGGCTTTGCCTGCTGCTGGTGCCGAACTCCAAGCGCCGCCGCGCGGAACTGCTGCTCGGCTCAGCCAATATCCAGGCCACCTGGCAAGACCCGCCGACGGCACCGGAAATCCGCGCCCGCGACCAGGAGCGCCTGCTGGAAGATGCGGTGCTCACCCAGGCGCCCGCTGAGGACGAGCTGCCGCTGGCGCAGGCGCTGCTTGCCCGGCAAAGCCCCGACTCCATCGCCGCCGCGCTCATCCGGCTGTACCGCGCGCATCTGCCGGAACCGGCTGCCATCACCCTCCAGGCCGCACCGCCGCCGCGCGAGGCCTTTGCGCCACGCGCGCCACGGGAAAACACGCCCTACGAGCGCCGCGCGGATAACGCGCCGATGGTCTGGTTCCGCGCCGCCGTCGGGCGCAAGAACAACGCCGACCCGAAATGGCTGATCCCGCTGATCTGCCGCGCAGGCGGCATCACCAAGCAGGAGATCGGCGCGATCCGCATTTTCGACCGTGAGACGAAGTTTGAAATTATGCAGGACGCCGCTGAGCGCTTCGCCGCCGCCATCGCTGCCGCAGCCAAGGCCGATATCGACATCACGGCCACCACCCCGCCGGGTGCCGGGCCTGCGCGCGACCCCGGCCCGCGCCCGGCAAAAACCAAAACGCCCCGCCCGGAGCGGCCAGCCGGGGCCAAGCCCAACGAGCAGGAACGCCGCCGCAAAAACAAGGCGAAAAAAGGCGGCTATTAGTGTAACTGCGTCATTGAGAATCCGCGTCATGCGATGCGAACATTTACACGACGCGGACAAAGCAATCTATCTTTCGCAATCGCGTGGAATTACCAGCTACCGCCCGCCGGTTGGTACACGAAGAAAACACGCACCTTGCCCTCCCTACATATTCTTTTGTAATTACCTTGCCTGTGCTGCCGTTCGCTCCGGCTGTAGAGTCATAGGCAATCTGCAGTTTGTTCTCCGACACCCATTTTATACTCTGACTCCAGTGGCCTTCCCAAAGTCCCCCGCAAGACGCTTAGTAAGCTAGATTTCGATCATTACCGATGTCCCAACTGGGAACGTTTGATTCGACAACATACATGGAAGTTTGGCAGGAGGATGTTGCTGGACCTCCGCCCATGAATACAAACACAACCGCCTTAAACTTTTATCCGGTGAGAGAAAACTCGCTGCCGGTTTTGGTCTCAATAGCTTTTGGTCGCATCGGCCAGCAACGCTAAGCTGAATTTGCCAACGCAAATCGCTCCAACAATAATAAGGCCGCGAAGGGCCCACATCTTTCCCCAATGCAAAAACGAGAGCAACAAGAACCACTTAGGCTGTTCGATTTAACCATCGCCCGAAACAAAACTCACCTGATACAATTTCCCCATATCCATGGAAGGCAGCCGATTGCCCGGTTCCTCAAAGCTACTTCAATACCTTCTCAGCAGCGCCACCATCCGCCCTTGCACCTTCACCCGCTCAGCAGGAAAGATCTTGGTCTCATACCGAGCATTCGCCGGTTCCAGCGCGATCGACTGGCCCCTCCGCCGCAGCCGCTTCAGCGTGACCTCATTCTCATCCACCAGCGCCACGATAATCTGGCCATTCTCGGCGGTTTCGCCTTTACGGATAATCACCGTATCGCCGTCGAGAATCCCCGCCTCGATCATCGAATCGCCCTCGACTTCCAAAGCGAAATGCTCGCCGGAACCGATCAGCGAAGCCGGCACCTCGACCTCCGCCTCATTCTCCTGCAACGCCTCGATCGGCAGCCCGGCGGCGATTTTGCCATAGAGCGGCAGAGACACCGCCGATGCCAGATCCACCGTACGCGCGCCAGCCAGTTTTCCGGAAAAATCCCCTTGGATGACATTCGGCGCGAAGCGGGGCAAAGGCCGCATGGGAGGCGACAAATCCTCCGAGAGCCGCACCACCTCCAGCGCCCGCGCCCGATGCTTATGCCGCTTCAAAAACCCGCGTTCTTCCAACGCCGTAATCAGCCGGTGAATGCCCGATTTAGAGCGCAGGTCAAGCGCCGCCTTCATCTCCTCGAAGCTTGGGCTACACCCGGTCTGCCGCAAATGCTTATCGATAAAAACCAGCAATTCGTGTTGCTTATTGGTCAGCATGGACGCCCCCAGGTACCAGAACAAAACACTAACATACGAAATGTTCTAGTTTAGTTCCGATCAAAGCGTCAAGCGTTACAAATCGTTCAGCCGGACAATCTCCACCATCTCTCCCGCCGCCAGCGGGGGGGCATGTGCCGGGCGGCGAATCAGCGCATCCGCCTGCGCCAGCCGCCTCAGCATCCCGGAATCCTGCACCGGGTACGGCGTCGCCACCCACCCGCTACCCGAGCGCACCAATGCCGCCCGGATATAATCCTCCCGCGTGTCGTTTTGCTTCAAATCCGCCCCCGAAACTGCCCGTTCGGTCGCGGGCGCATTCCCCGGAAGCCCGCTCATCCGCTCAATCGCGGGGCGCAGAAACAGCAGCGCGCACACAAAGGCCGAAACCGGATTGCCTGGCAGGCCCAGCAAAGGCTGCTCGCCAAGCCATCCGAAGATCAACGGCTTGCCAGGGCGCATCGCGATCTTCCAGAAACCCAGCTTTAGCCCGCGCGCGCTTAAGCCCTGTTGCACAAGGTCATGCTCGCCCACGCTTGCCCCGCCGGTCGTCACCAGCATATCCGCGCCGCCCGCCGCATCGGCTCCCGCCGCAATCGCGCCCGGGTCATCGCGCGCAATCGGCAGCACCATTGGCTCGCCGCCGCAGGCCCGCACGAAGGCCGCAAGCGCAAGGGCATTGGAACTCACAATCCCGCCCGGCCCAATCGCCTCGCCGGGCAGGGAAATCTCATCCCCGGTCGCCAAAATCGCCACTTTTGGCCGCCGGTACACGCTCAGCCACGGATGGTTCGCCGCCGCCGCCAGCCCGATATCGCGTGCGCTCAGCCGCTTGCCTGCCTCCAGCAGCACATCGCCTGATTTGAAATCCTGCCCGGCCCCGCGGACATGCCGCCCCGGCATTGCCGCCTCGTTCACCGTTACCGCGCCGCCCGCCGCCGTCGCATCTTCCTGCAACACCACCGCATCCGCGCCCGCTGGCATAAAACTTCCAGTGAACAGCCGCACTGCCTCGCCCGCGCGCACAACCCCGCCGAACGGATGCCCAGCTGGCGCCGCGCCGATCACCTTCAGCACTGCGCCCTGCACCCCGTCCGCCGCCCGCAGCGCATAGCCATCCATGGCAGACAAATCCGCCGGCGGCTGCATCAGCCGCGCATGAACCGGCGTTGCCAGGACACGGTTCCAGGCGCGCTCCAGTCCCACCGTCTCCGGCCCCGTCACCCGCAGCGCGGCAACCACTCTGCCCCGCGCTTCGTCAACGCTGATCATGCTTGCGTAAAGTCCCCCGATTTCCCGCCGGATTTCGCCACCACCCGAATCGCCTCGATCCGCATCCCCCGGTCCACTGCCTTTACCATGTCGTAGATCGTCAGCGCCGCGACGCTCACTGCCGTCAGCGCCTCCATCTCCACCCCGGTCCGCCCGGTGGTCCGCACGGTCGCGGCAATCTCCACCGCGTCATCTTCTAGCGTCAACTCAATCGCCACCGAGGCTATCGGCAGCGGATGGCATAGCGGGATCAGCGCCGATGTCTGCTTCGCCGCCATAATGCCCGCGAGCCGCGCTGCCGCCAGCACATCGCCTTTCGCGGCCTTGCCTTCCCCGATCATCGCCCTGGTCGCGGCCTGCATCACAATGCGCCCCTTGGCCGTCGCCTCGCGCACGGTCTCCGCCTTGCCCGAGACGTCCACCATGCGGGCCGCGCCCGCCGCGTCGATATGCGTAAGCTGGCTCACCCAGCCCCGAGCAGCTTGCGCGCCGCCTGGGTCACATCCGGCTCGCGCATCAGCGATTCGCCGACCAAAAACCCTTGCACGCAAACCTTCTGCAAACGCTGGATATCGTCGTTGGTCTTAATCCCGGATTCGGAGATCAAAAATCTGTCCGGCGGCGAGAGCCGCGCCAGCCGCTCCGTAGTGCCGATCGACGTTACCATCGTCTTCAAATCCCGGTTGTTGATGCCCAACAGCGGCGTTTGCAGCCCCAGCGCGCGGTCCAGCTCCGCCTCGTCATGCACTTCCGCCAGCACATCCATGTCCAGCGACCGCGCCAAGCCTTCTAGTTCCCTGGATTCCGCATCTTCCAGCATCGCCATGATCAGCAGGATACAATCCGCCCCCATCGCCCGGCTCTCGTAAATCTGCCAGGCGTCCAGGATGAAATCCTTCCGCAGCACCGGCAAGCTGACCGCCGCCCGCGCCGCTTGCAAATGCGCCGGCCGGCCCGAGAAATACTTTTCATCCGTCAGGACTGAAAGACACACCGCCCCGCCTGCCGCATAGGCCCGCGCCAAGGCTGGCGGGTCAAAATCGTCGCGGATCAGCCCGCCGGAGGGGGACGCCTTTTTTATCTCGGTGATCAGCCCCGGCCTGCCCGCGGCAGTCGCGTCCATCAGCGCCCGGCCGAAACCGCGCGGCTTGTCCGCGTCCCTCGCTTTCGCCTTCAACGCCTCCAGGCTCGCGGCGCTCCGCAACTGCGCCACCTCGCCGCGCTTATCCGCGCAAATCTTTGCTAGGATATCGTCTTTCACCACCATCATATTCATCTGATATCCTGCACGTTTGAGGCTGCCTTCAGCCGCTCCAGCACGCTCAAGGCAGCTCCGCTATCAATCGCCGTGGCCGCCCTGGCCACGCCATCGGCGAGACTTGCCGTGGCGCCCGCGATAATCAAAGCCGCGGCGGCATTAAATAATATTGTATTCCGATAGGCGTTTAATTCGCCTTTCAGCACGGCCAGCAAGGCAGCCGCGTTCTGCGCCGCATCTCCGCCCTGTATCGCCGCAAGCGGCAATGCTTCCAGTCCCGCGTCGGAAGCATCCAGCGAAAACTCCGTGATCTCGCCATGCTTCAGCGCCACCACCTCGGTCTCGCCCGCCAGCGTCAGCTCATCCAGCCCATGGCTGTGCACAACCCAGGCCGCCTCCGTTCCCAAAGCCCGCAGCGTCTCCGCCACGGGGCGCAGCCATTCGCGGGAGAATACGCCCACCAGCTGGTGCTTCACGCACGCGGGGTTGGCCATCGGCCCGGTCAGGTTGAAGATCGTGCGCGTGCTAAGCTCGACCCGCGCCGCTTCCGCATGGCGCAGCGCCGGATGGTGCCTTGGCGCGAACATGAACACGCAGCCCGCCTCCGCCAAAATAGCTGGCAGCCGCGCCATCGGCGGCTCGATATTCACGCCCAAAGCCGCCAGCACATCTGCCCCGCCCGCGCGGGAGGAGAGCGCGCGGTTGCCGTGCTTGGCCACCGGAATCCCGCAGGCAGCCAGCACGAAGGTGACGCCCGTCGAGATATTAAGGCTGGCCGCGCCATCGCCCCCGGTGCCGCAAACATCCATGGCGTTTTCCGGCGCTTCCACCCGCGCCATGCGCGCCCGCATCGCCGTCACCGCCCCAGTCAGCTCCGCGACACTCTCGCCGCGTGCCCGCATCGCCATCAACATCCCGGCAATCTGCGCGGTGCTGGCCTTGCCGTCCATCACCACGCCGAACGCCGCCTCCGCCTCGGCAGCGGTTAAAATCTCGCCCTGCGCCAGCCGCGCCAGCACCGGTTTCAGCGACGCGCTCATGGCTTGCGCGCGAGCTCCAGGAAGTTCTTCAACAGCTCATGCCCATGGCTGGTCGCGATGCTCTCCGGGTGGAACTGCACGCCATACACCGGCAATTCCACATGCCGCAGCCCCATGATCACGTCATCCTCCGTCGCAGCGGTCGCAACAAGCGTATCGGGCAGGCTAGAGCGCTGCACGATTAGCGAATGGTAGCGCGTCGCGGTGAACGGGTCAGGCAACCCGGCGAAAACATCGGTGTTCTCATGGCGAATCTCGCTGGTCTTGCCATGCACGGGCTCGCGTGCGCGAACGATCTGCGCGCCGAATGCCTGGCCGATCGCCTGGTGGCCCAGGCAAACCCCCAGCAACGGGATTTTTCCCGCCGCCTCGCGCACCAGCTCCACGCAAATCCCCGCCTCGTTCGGCGTGCACGGCCCTGGCGAGAGCACAATGGCCTCCGGCGCCATTGCCATCGCCTCCTGCGCGGTGAGCGCGTCGTTGCGCTTCACCAAACACTCAGCGCCCAGATCACCGAAAAACTGCACGAGATTAAAAGTGAAGCTGTCATAATTATCAATAAGAAGAATCATCGGCCAGCCTCCTGCGCGCCGACATACCGCCCTGCTCTAGCGCGCTCACATAGCGCGACGCATCCTCGGCGGCTCGGAACAGCGCGCGGGCCTTCTGCACGCTTTCGGCATATTCCGCCTGCGGGTCGGAATCCGCCACCACGCCCACGCCAGCTTGCACATACATCACGCCATCCTTCACGAGCGCGGTCCGCAGGCCGATGCAGGTATCCATCGTCCCGTTGGCGGCGAAATAACCGATGCACCCGGCGTACAAGCCGCGCCGGGAGGGTTCCAGCTCCTCGATAATCTCCATCGCCCGCACTTTCGGCGCGCCGGAGAGCGTCCCCGCCGGAAAGCCCGCGATCAACGCATCCAGCGCGTCGCATTCCGGCCGCACCCTTCCCTCCACGGTCGAGGATATGTGCATGACATGCGAGAACCGCTCGATCGCGAAGCTCTCCACCACGCGCACGGAGCCGATCTCCGCCACGCGGCCTACATCATTGCGCCCAAGGTCGAGCAGCATGAGATGCTCGGCTCGCTCCTTCGGATCACCCAGCAGCTCCGCTTCCAGCGCCAGATCCTCCGCCATGTCCGCGCCGCGCCTGCGTGTGCCGGCGAGCGGACGGATCGTCACCACGCCATCGCGCAGCCGCACCAGAATTTCCGGGCTGGACCCCACCGCGACGAAATCACCAAAATCCAGATAGAACAGGAACGGCGCAGGGTTGATGCGCCGCAGGCTGCGGTACAGCGCGAAAGGCGGCAGGGTGAACGGCGCCTCGAAACGCTGGCTCGGCACGACCTGGAACACATCCCCGGCGCGGATGTAGTTCTTCGCTGTCTCCACCATGGCGAGAAACTCCTCCTCCTCCATGTTGGACTTTTGTTCGAGCGGCCCCTGCACCTTGCCCGCCAGCTCCGGCACCGGCTGTTCCAGCGCCCGGGCGGCGTCGTTCAGCCGAATTTCCGCCGCCGCATAGGCCTGGGCCGCACTCATCCCGGCGCGCGGATACACAGGTGCTGCCAACGTCATCTCATCGGTCACGCCGTCGAAAATGATGAACAGCCCTGGCCGCACCAGTATGCCATCCGGAATGCCCAGCACATCCGGGTTGCTCTCCGGCAGCTTCTCCATCAGCCGAACCATGTCGTAGCCAAGATAACCGGAAAGGCCGCCCGTCATCGGCGGCAGGCCTTCGGGCAGATCGAACCTGGTCTCGGCGATCAGATCGCGCAGGCTTTCCAGAGGCGGCTCACCCACCTCATAAAACGCCGCCGGGTCGGTGCGTGCGTCGCGGTTCACCCAGGCCACGCCGCGCTCGCAGCGCCAGATCAAATCCGGCGACATGCCGATCACGGAATAACGTCCGCGCGCCACACCGCCTTCCACGCTTTCCAGCAAAAACGAATACGACTTGCCATGCGCCGCCTTCATGAAGGCGGCCACCGGCGTCACAAGGTCTGCAATCCCGTGCCGCCAGACCAGCGCGCCCCGCCCCTGCTCATAAGCCATGCGGAAGGCGTCATAGCGGTCTGGCGAAACGGCGTTCATCTATCCTCAAAATCTACTGGTAAATCTGCGCGAGCAGTTTCTGGTCCACCGTCACGTGGTCCTGGGCCTGCAACCCGGCCAGGAAACTCTCCCCCGTGTCGTCTTGCAAGGCTTTCGTCATCGCCTGCCGCACCTGCGCGTAGGTCTGCGGGTCTTGCGCCGGGGTAGGCTTGACGATCGTCGTCAGCACCGCGACGGTGAAAGCATCGCTGGACTGCACCATCGTCGCCCGGCCCGGCTTCAGGCTGAACAATATATTCGCCACCTGCGGCGTCATGCCGCTCGCCGGCGCGCTGCGGGTAAAGCCCGGCGTCATCGCGGTGGAAAGCCCCATTGCTCCCCCCGCGTCATCCAGGCTCTTGCCGCTGTTCACCGCCGTCATCAGCTCCGCCGCCTTCGCGTTCGCCTGCCGCTGAATTTCACCCTTGGTCCAGGCGCTCAGCACCTTCGGCTCGGCCTGGGCAAAATCCTGCAAGGCGGGCGGGATGATCTTGTTCACGGTCAGCGCGAAATAGCTGCCGTCCGGCCCGTTGGTCAGCTGCGCCAGGTCGTTCACCCCCGCCGCAAAGGCCGCCTTCACCACCGCCGCCTTCAACGCGGCGCCCCCGGGTATGGGTGCGGCCGTGCCATCCTGCGCCTTCCCATCTGCATCCAACGTGCCCTGCAACGCCGCCAAACCTAGGTTCCCAGGCAGCTGATCCAGCGGCGTCTGCCCGGCCAGCGCGTCCTGCAAACTGTCCACGTCCCGCGCCACCTGCGCCTGCGCCTTCTGTAGCTGCAACTGCTGTTTTATCTGCGCCTTCAGCGCGGTCTCGTCCGGCCCGCCGGAGCTTACGTCTGTCACCTTGAACACGAACATGCCATCCGGCCCGGCAACCGGCCCGACCACCTTGCCCGGCGTGGCGGCGAACACGGCCGCGCCCAGCTGCGGGGTTGGTATCTGCGATTGCTGCGTGTGGTCCAGCTCGACCGCCGTCGCGCCGAAATGCTTCGCCATTGCCTGCATGGCGGGCCAGTCCTTATGGCGCTTCCACGCCACCTCCAGCCGAGAGGACGCCGCGAGATCGCCCACCACCAGCACCTGCACGCTACGCAGCGCGACGTTCGGCTGACCCGCCGTCACCCGCGCATAGGCGGCGTCGATATCTGATTGCGGCACATCCTCCTGCGCCGCCAGGAGCGTGGGCGACAGAATGACAAGCTTGATGGTGCGGTACTCAGGCGCGGTAAAATCCGCCGGATGGTTGCGCCAATAACGTAGCAACACCGCCTGTGCGGGCGGTTCCGGCTTTGGTTGCGCCGCGAAGGGGATCACCACCGTTTCGGCGAAACGCTGCTCGGCCACATAGCCGAAAATCTGGCTGGTAAGTTCAGCCGGGGGTGAAACACCGGAGACGATCGAGGCGACCAGCTGCCGGTTGGCAATGTCGTCCTTCACCTCGTTAATGAACTGTGAGGGCGAGCTGTTGTTCTGCTGCAATACGGAAGCGAATTTCGCCTTGTCGAAAACGCCATTGGTCTGGAAGGCGGGAATGCCGTCGATCGCCTGACGGATCGCCGCATCGGGCGTGGTCACGCCGAGCTTCTGCTCTTGCAGCGCGAGTTCCGTCTGGCGCAACACCCCGGCCAGCGCTGCATCGGCCATCTGCTGCCGGGTGGCCGGGTCCGGCTGGCCCTGGCCAGACTGGTTCGCCCGGTTCAGCGCGTTCTGGTAATCGGCCTGTACCGCAGAAATATCCACTGGTTTGCCGCTGACATGCGCCACGGCGGTGCCAGAGCCGATCAACGTGACGACGTTGGAGATGCCCCAAAACACGAAAACAATGATCAACAAAGCGAAAAAACCGCGCGCGACCCAGTTTTCCAGCAGCTTCCGAACCCAGACCAGCATCCGCTCTATTCACCCCAAACCGCCGCCTCTATAGCTAGGCGGCAATCACTGGGCAATCGGGAGGAAACTCAGTGCGTCGCGCTAGTGATCGCGTCGAAAAACTTAAGCTTAACTTGGTGATTGGCCACTATGCGGCGGCGCGGTGGGTTAACGCCCTCGATATCCGCTTCGCGCACGAACAGCACAGCAGCCACAGAGAAGGCCAGAATTGTCAGGAAGGTCAACATCGTATTACTCCTCGTTGATACTGCGAATATGTTGCAACGCAGCATGGAGCGCAAGAAATTTTGCTGCATAGCAGCATTCGCAATTATTCATTACCTAGGAGGAAAGTAGGGAAATGCCTCACTTGATCGCCGGAAACTGGAAAATGTTCGGGAAACTGGAGGATGTTCCGGCCTTTTCCACCGCTTTGCGAGATGCGCCCGAGCATGTCGAGCTTTTGGTCTGCCCGCCTTTTCCCCTGCTGGACCGTTTTGCCCAAGCATTGAAAAGCAGCGCTGCAAAGCTTGGCGCGCAGAACTGCCACGCGCAGGCGAGCGGCGCACATACCGGAGACGTCTCCGCGGCGATGTGCCGGGAGGCCGGGGCCAGCTTCGTCATCCTTGGCCATTCGGAGCGGCGGCAAAACCATGGGGAGACTAGCGCCGAAGTTGCCGCCAAAACCAGGGCGGCGGTGGCGGCGGGGCTGACGCCGATTGTATGTGTTGGCGAGACCGAGGCCGAGCGCGACGCGGGCCAGGCCGAAGCCGTCGTCCGCCGCCAGCTTGCCGAAAGCCTGCCGGAGAATTTTGCCGGGGTTATCGCCTATGAACCCGTCTGGGCCATCGGAACCGGGCGCACCCCGGTCGAGGCGGATGTAACCGCCATGCACGCCGCGATTCGCGCCGCGCTCGTTACGCAGCTAGGCGAAAACGGCGCGAAGTTGCGGATTCTCTACGGCGGCTCGGTGAAGCCGGGCAATGCGGCCAGCCTGCTGGCGCTGCCGGAGGTCGGCGGCGCGCTCATCGGCGGCGCCAGCCTCGCGGCAGCTGATTTCCTGGCCATTGCTGCCGCCGCACCGGGCGGCTAGGTCCGGATGACTTTAGCTGGAATCGCGCTTCGATTCACAGCTAAAGTCTAAATCCGGCCCTACATTTATGATAGAGGGTGATTCAAACTTTATGTTCGAGCGTTGTTACGGTTGAACATAAAGTCATGGCGCTCTAGAAGCCGCGCATGATCAAAGTTCTTCTCGTGCTGCATGTTTTCGTCACCTTGGCACTCATCGGCGTGGTGATGATCCAGCGTAGCGAAGGCGGCGGCCTTGGCCTCGGCGGCGGCCAGGGCATGGGCAATTTCATGTCCGGCCGTGGCACCGCCAATCTGCTTACCCGCACCACCGCGATTCTCGGCACCGCTTTCTTCGCGCTCTCGCTCAGCCTGGCGCTGCTCTACAAGAGCAACAATGCCGATGCCAACGCGGCGATCCTCAACACTCCGGCGGCGCAGCATACTCCGCCGCTGCCGCGCATTTCAGCACCGCTTGCCCTGCCGCAAACCCCGGCGGACGCGCTGCCCGCACCCGCTGCACCCGCTGCACCATCGGTTCCGGCGCCTGGGCAATAACCCCCCTCTCGCTTTTTCCCCAAAGCGTGTATGATCGGATTCCATGACGCGGTTTGTATTCATCACCGGCGGCGTGGTCTCCTCACTCGGTAAGGGCATCGCATCCGCCGCCCTCGGCGCGCTTTTACAGGCGCGCGGCTATTCCGTCCGGCTTCGCAAGCTCGACCCTTACCTTAATGTCGATCCCGGCACGATGAGCCCGTATCAGCATGGCGAGGTGTTCGTGACCGATGACGGGGCAGAGACCGATCTCGACCTTGGCCATTACGAGCGGTTCACCGGCGTTGCCGCCAACAAGCTGGATAACGCCACAACGGGCAAAATCTATTCCGACGTTATCGCCAAGGAGCGGCGCGGCGATTATCTCGGCGCTACCGTGCAGGTGATTCCGCACATCACCGACGCCATTAAAGACGTGGTGCTGCGCGACTCTGCTGGTTTCGACTTTGTCCTTGTGGAAATTGGCGGCACGGTCGGCGATATCGAGGGGTTGCCATTCCTCGAAGCGATCCGGCAACTCGGCAACGAACTCACCGCCGAGCGTTCGATGTTCGTGCATCTCACGCTGGTGCCCTACATCCCCTCCGCAGGAGAGCTAAAAACCAAGCCGACGCAGCATTCGGTGAAGGAATTGCTGAACGTCGGCATCCAGCCGCAGATGCTGGTCTGCCGTTGCGACCGGCCGATACCCGATAACGAACGCCGGAAGATCGCCAGCTTTTGTAACGTGCGGGCCGAGGCGGTAATTCCGGCGCTGGATGTGAATACGATCTATGCCGTGCCGATTTCCTATCACGAGGCCGGAATGGACCGCGAGGTGCTGCGGCATTTCGGATTGCCTTTCGAGAGCGAACCGGATCTCTCCCGCTGGGCGCGCATTGTGGAGACAGTTCGTGCACCTGAGGGCGACGTTCGCATCGCGGTTGTCGGCAAATACACGAATTTGCTGGACAGTTATAAATCCCTTGCTGAGGCGCTGGCGCATGGCGGCATCGCCAACAAGGTGCGCGTGCAGCTGGACTGGGTGGATTCAGAGGTTTTCGAACAACCCGATTCGGTGCAGCAGCTAGACGGCGTGCATGGCATTCTGGTGCCCGGCGGCTTCGGCGAACGCGGGACGCTCGGCAAGATCGAGGCGGTACGCTTCGCGCGTGAACGCAAGGTGCCGTTCTTCGGCATTTGTTTCGGGATGCAGATGGCGGTGATCGAGGCGGCGCGGAATTTAGCGGGGCTGCCGGGTGCGTCTTCCACCGAATTCGGGCCGTGCGACATTCCCATCGTCGGGCTGCTGACCGAATGGGCGCGGGGCAACGACATTGAACGGCGGCGCGCCGGTGGCGATTTGGGGGGCACCATGCGGCTCGGCGCGTTTACGGCGGCGCTGGTGGAGGATTCGCTGGTGCGGGAAGTTTATGAGGGTGCGGCGGCAATTTCCGAGCGGCACCGGCATCGCTATGAGGTGAATATTCATTACCGCGACGAGCTTGAGGCGGCGGGGCTGCGTTTCTCGGGGCTTTCGCCGGATGGCGTGCTGCCGGAGATCGTCGAATACCCGGATCATCCCTGGTTTATCGGCGTGCAGTATCATCCCGAGCTGAAATCCAAGCCCTTCGCGCCGCACCCGCTGTTCCAGGGCTTCATCGCCGCCGCCGTGCGGCAATCGCGGCTGGTATGAAGACTGTTAGCATCGGCGGGCTGACGGTTGGGAATGCCCTGCCCTTCACGCTCATCGCGGGGCCGTGCCAGATCGAGTCGCTCGCGCACACGATGGAAGTGGCCAGCGCATTGGCTGAGATGGCGAAGAACCTTGGCATCGGCGTGATTTATAAATCGAGTTACGACAAGGCCAACCGCACCTCCGCCAGTGCGGCGCGGGGCATCGGCATGGCGCAGGGTTTGGAAATTCTGGCGCGTGTGCGGGAGGCTTTTGCAATGCCCGTGCTGACGGATGTGCATGACGCAGCACACTGCGCGCCTGCTGCCGAAGCCGTCGATGTGCTGCAAATCCCCGCTTTTTTATGCCGCCAGACAGATTTGCTACTCGCGGCCGGCAATACCGGCAAGGCGATAAATGTGAAGAAGGGTCAGTTTCTCGCACCCTGGGACATGAAGAATGTGGCGGCGAAAATCGCCAGCACGGGCAATGAGAATATCATGCTTTGCGAACGTGGAGCGAGCTTCGGCTACAACACGCTGGTGAGCGACATGCGCGCGCTCCCCATAATGGCCGAGGCGGGATACCCGGTGGTGTATGATGCCACGCATTCCGTGCAGCAGCCGGGGGGAATGGGAACGTCCTCCGGCGGGGAACGGCGTTTTGCCCCGGTGCTGGCCCGCGCGGCGCTTAGTGTGGGGTGTGCGGCGGTGTTCATTGAATGTCACCCGGACCCGGACCGGGCACCTTCCGACGGGCCGAACATGATTCCATTGCGGGAAATGCCGGCGCTGGTTAAGCAGCTTATGGCATTCGATGCGCTGGCGAAGGCCGGAACGTAAATTAAATTTTTAATTCCTAACGTTTTGTTAGGGACGTTCCACGTGAAACACCCCCCTGTTATCCACAGGCCAAACGATTGAAAAAAACTAGAATGCCAAAATTATCCACAGAAAAACGTACCGTTTGTTGCGAACAAATAACGAGCTAAATTCAAGGATGGGCAAGGGAAAAGATTGTTTGCATAGGGTTTTTGGCTGTGATCGGTAGCGCTTCGCTCACCCACCCTACGAACTGGCAAGGAATTGCGAAATGAAACTGAAAATCGCGCTATTGGCTTTTTCTGCTCTCGCCCTAAGCGGCTGCGCTTCCAGCCGGATTGGAGCACTCGCTGCCGCTCCCACCGTTGCGCCGGCGAACATTCATGTCATTCGGGAGGCCGCCTTTGCCGGCGGCTCGCTTACCTTCCGCGTTGCCTATGATAGCCACAATGTTTTTGACATTCGCAGCGGCGAGGTTGGAAGCTTCCCCGTACCCGCTGGCACGCACGACATCACGATAAAATGCTCCGGCAGCTTTATTCCTCTCCTTTGGACCGCTGATATGAGCAAAGATTTTACTGCCGGGCAGAATTATTACTTCGTGGTAGCGCCGAACCTCATCACCTGCGCCACGATAAGCAACATTAACGCGCAAGACGGCCAACGCATGATGGCCGGATTGACGGCCGTGAAGCTCAGCCGGTAGCGGTGTTAGTTGGAGGCGACTACCGGGCCGGTGGCGGGCTGCATGGGCACCGTGATGCTCTTCGGATAATCCCAGGCAGCGCCATTGGTTGTGTCGATGGTGGCGCCGATGCCGCCGCCGATGAGAATATTTCCATAGACATCGCCATTGGTGGAGGCTTTCACCATTTGGGTTTCCGGCACGAAGCCGTCTTTCGTACACTGGACATTGAGCGCCTCGGACCCACGATGCACGATGACGGAATTCGGCGTTGTTACCGTCCAGCTGCCTTCTTTGTTGCTCAAGGCGCATTGAGCGCTGGCAACCGAGGCGGGGCCGTTGGTGGTCTGTACACTAAGGGTTTCGGTGCTGCCGTCCATGATTGTGGCGCAGCCGGTGAGGCCAACCAGAAAGCATACCGCGAGAACGTTGAATTTCACAAATCTATCCTATCTGTAACTATTTCGCCATGACAACACCATATCGTTGCGGTTCTGGCAAGCATCTCTTGCCGCCGGGGCTTATCGCCGATAACCAGCGATGATGCCCGGTCACTTATTATTCACCCATGGATTGCTTTGGCCCACGATGCACACGCTCGGGGTTCGGAGTTGGGCCGTCGTGCTCTGCGCGCTGTTCGTGGGCGGGATTGTGAAGGGGGTGGTAAGCATTGGCGTACCGCTTATCGCCATTCCGCTGCTGACGGGGATATTGTCCGTAAAGCAATCCGTGCTGCTCATGTCCGTGCCGATTATCGCAGGGAATATTCCGCAGGCTTTCGAGGGCGGGAAAACCTGGGGCACGTTGCGGAGCATAGGCTCGCTGGTGATAGGCGCGGTTATTGGAATTGCGCTCGGGGTTAAAATCCTGCTCAGCATACCGGGGAGCCTGGCCACCGCCATTGCCGGGTTGATTTTGATCATCGCCTGCATCGTGCTGCTGTTTACGCCGAAGTTTCGCCTGCCCCAGCGGACAGCGGGGCCGGTTGGGCTGATCGCCGGGTTTTTCAGCGGCTTGATGGAGGGTATCTCCGCGATTCCGGGGCCATTGCTGGCGACGTATCTCATCGCCACGGGCGCAACCGGAAAGCGGTTCACGAAGGAAATCGCGCTCGTGCTGGTGATTTCGATCGCCGTGCTGATCGGGGTGTTCGGCCAGTCCCGTCATGCGAGCTTCGGCGATCTGTTGATCTCGGCATGTGCGGCGATTCCCGTCGTGGCAGGGATTATTGCGGGGCGGCCATTGCGCGATGCGCTGCCGCCGAGGGCGTTCCGGGTTGTCGTGCTGGTGTTTATCATCGTGGCGGCGGTGCAGATGATTGCAAGATCGGGGGTGGTTAAAGTTTAGCCCGCGATGAATTGCAAAAAAAATGGATTGCTTCCGCTCGCTTTCGTGAGGCTCGCAATGACGGAATCGAGAATGTTACGGGTTTTTGTTTGGCTGCACTGATAACAGGACCGACAAATTTCGCTGATCGCCGTTGTGGAGAATGCGGTCTGGAACGAAGGTTTCGCTGGCGGTGATCACCAAGCTGCCGGTTGCAGGCAGAACGATTGTTTGCTTGGTTAACGGACCGATTTTATAAACCGTGCGGCTTGAACTGCTGGCGACGGTGATGCGAACGGCACGGCGCGATGGGCGCCCGTTTCCGCTTAAAATTATTGCCGCCGGATCGTTATGGGAGATGATCGTCATCCGCTTTCCCATCCAGTTGAGCGATGTTGCGGATGGCCAGTAATCACCTTGCGTAAAGCGATATTTCAGTTTCGATAAATCCGGCACGTGAACGATCTCGACGCCGTCGTTCATCTTCCTGGGCCAGTTTAGCGCATGAATCGCAGCTATGAGCGAAGACGGCGTACCAGGTCCGATGAGGACACCATTCACGCGGTGCGCGGCGCAATAAATCGTAAAATCTTTGCCAAACCCCGGCCCTGCCGGGCCGTAACCGATAACCCCCCAATGCGTTTCACTAAGCGGGACGAAACCAACATATCCGCCAGATTGCGTGAACTGCATGTCCGCATCAAGCTGCCAGGCGATGCCTGGATCGGTCTCCAGCGAGGGGAGGAGAAGAACATTCGCGCCGGGCCCTAACGCCTGACGGATATGCTGAGGCGTGAAGAAATTCTGGGTTGGCCATGGCGACCAGCTGAAATAATGTTGTGATGATAAAAAGGCCACGGGCTTCCAGGGTGGCGGAAGGTTGACCGGTTTTACCGGCACGAGGATGAAACAGGCGAGGCCAGCCAGAGCGAACCGCAAAACGCGAGGGACGGCGCTGCGTGTTTCAGCCAGCCAGTGCGTTGCCGCCATTGCCGTGCAAAGCGTGAGGTATGTGACGAGCCGGGCGGGGAGAATGCTGCGGACGAGCGGCAAGTGCATCGCCAGCGCCCATGGTAAAGCAACGCTAGTGATCTGACCGTTGAAGTGAAGCCGAGGGCCGAGGCTAAGGATTGAGATAAGTAAAGCCGTTATGAAAAGCGCCCGGACATAGGGCAACCGCATTCGAGGTGAAAAATACAAAACCAAAAGCAAAAGCAAGGGTATGCCGATGTAGATGTCTTCGTCCGGCCGGAACCCGGAAAATTCATTCGCGATCGCCCGCATCATCGCCTGCCAGGAATGCGCTGAACTGCCCGGAACGAGAAAATTTACAAGATCTGAAGAACCGATGAACGGCGAGTTTATGACGTCCGGAACATCGGGCAGGCCTTGCAGGAGGTAATATAGAAATGGCGAAGCCAGCAAGATGACGAGCGGCGCGGAGATTGCGATGTCCCTCGCGAGCATCAACATCTTTGTGCGGCCATGCGCGGGCGCGGATACCAGAAATATCATCCAGGCCAGCGCGCCCATGAGACAAAGCGTCGCGAGGCCCTCGGACGAAATGCCGATTTGCAGCACGAGCAGCAATGTCAGCAGCAAGATAAAAGGTTTCGGCACGAGACTGCCGCGTACCCGGCGCACACATAACAGGACAGCGAGCGGGATCAGAAAAATCGTATCCAGGTTCAGCTCGCTCTGCATTTCGATATATTCCGGCGCGGAGAAACCGAAAAGAAAGCCGCCGGCCAAGGCCGCGAGCCAGTGGCGCGAAATTTCCCGCCCCAGGAGAAAAGCGCCCCAGGCGCCGAGTGCGGGCGCCAGCAAGGTGAGGATGTTGAATGATAGTATAGGGCCGCCGAGTACTGTTACCGGCCAGCTCAGCAGCGCAAGGGTTGGAATGGCGGTAGCCCAGGTAAGGTTGAAGCCCTGCGGAAACCAGACGTATTTGCTGACGAACGGGTTGAGGTGGTGGGTGATTGCGAATGGTCACCAGTTCAGGAACCAGACGAAACTGATCGGGTCGGTCGTGTAACCAAAATAGCTGTGCCGCCAGCTATAAGCGTTGCCGAAAAACGCGAAAGACAGCGCGCAATAGAATGCGAGTGCGCCAGGAGCGCGAAAGCTTTTTGCGCGCGTGGATTCCAGCCGGCGATTTCAAGAATGCTGTCCCTGCGTCGTGTTATTTAAACGTAAACCCTAAATGCATGGTTTTCGGGCCTATGCAACAAAGGCGGCTTATGACGCCGCCTCGCAATGCCGCAAAGCGCATTACACCGGCCTGCGCATCGGCCATTCCTGTTCGCCGGGCGTCATCTGCCCGGTCACGCAATATGTATTCGCCGGCCAGAGAAAATTGCGCTCGTTATAGGCGCGGGTGGTGGTGAGGACGAACGCTCCCGCTGCCCTTATCGCCGCCGCCAGCGATTGGCCGCCCGCCTCGGTCACGAGAAAATATTTTGCCGAACCGATGATATCGGCATATTCAAAAATATCCCGGACGCGATGGCGCGGCTGATCCGGCAACGCGCCGATACCGCCTTTTCCTGCATGGGCACTTTCCAGCACGATGATCTTGTCGGAATCGATTTTGTGCCATTGCGCCACAAAGCGGACGAATTGCTCGAAGACATGCGGGCTGAAAGCCTGCGATGTCGAATATGGATCGCAGACAATTTTATCGGCAAATTCCGGCTTCGGCTTCGGGCTATAAAAGAAATCCGGTCTTTCCGGCAGGATTCGGGAACCGTTGCGCTTGGTTATGCTCAGCCCATGCACCTTGGCAACAATGTCGATCGGGCACGCGGCGGTTTTCGCGGCTGCGAAATATGCCTCCGGCGGCCAACCGGTTTCGCCCGTGTTTGGCGGATCGTCCGTAAAACCGTCCAGGAAAGGATTGCGCTTCCAGACGAGATCGGCAATTTCCGGGTTGCGCGCGAAAGCCTCTCCGTAATTCGTCTCAGATGAGATCAGGACTTTTCGTGCGCCAGCGCGTTTGTAAAGGCGCGGCAGCACCGAATAGGCGAGATGGTCGCCAAGCCCGCCCGCGTGCACGCCGATGACAATGGTTCTGCCTTTGAAAGCCGCATCGCCTTGCAGGATTTTGTTTAAAAAAATCAGGGCTCGCCCTGAATGGGGATGACATGCTGCGCCGCCAGCACCCCGGTTGCCTCGGCGATGGCGGATTCGAGCGCCGCGATGTCGGTGCCTTTGGCGACCACGGCGACGCCGCCGGAATCGTGGCGGCGGAACGGATAGCTGCCGAGATCGATGTTGGGGAAACGCTGCTGGATAAGCGCCAGGCCTTGCGCGATGGCGCCCTCCGCCACGCCCATGCCATGGACCGCGCGCATGGCGATCGGCGCGCCGCGCGGGAGTTCGGGCTCCAATGCCAGGAACATGGATTGCATGATGCGCGGGACACCGGCCATGACATGCACATTGCCGATGGAAAAACCCGGCGCCATCGAGACGGCATTTGGGATGGGTGCCGCGCCGCGCGGCATGGTCGCCATGCGCTGCCGGGCGGGGTTGAAGTTCTCGCCCAGTTTTTCGGCCATGAAAGCGAAGGTTTGCGCGTGGTGCTCCCACGGCACGCCGAAGGCGGCGGCGATGCACTCGCTGGTGATGTCGTCATGCGTCGGGCCGATGCCGCCGGTCGTGAACAGCTCATCATATGCGGCGCGCAGCTCGTTCACCGCGCTTATGATGCGCTCGGGCACGTCCGGGATGACGCGCACCTCCTGCAATTTTATGCCGAGATCCGCGAGGCGGCGGGCGATGAACTGCACGTTGGTGTCCTGCGTGCGGCCGGAGAGGATTTCATTGCCGATGATGAGGATGGCGGCGAACGGGTTAGAGGTCATAAGAAGTCCCGCAGCATAGGGATCAACGGGCGGTCGGCGGGCGGCATCGGGTATTCTGCGAGCCGCTCGGGCGCCACCCAGGCGAGTACCTGGCCTTCCCGCGCGGTGGACTCGCCCTTCCAGCGGCGGCAGAGAAACACCGGCATGAGCAGATGAAAGCTCTCATACGGGTGCGAGGCGAAGACGAAGGGGGCGAGATCGTCCACCGCCACCTCGATGCCCAGCTCCTCACGCAATTCGCGCACCAGTGCGGCTTCCGGTGTTTCGCCGGGCTCCATTTTGCCGCCGGGGAACTCCCACATGCCGGCCATTTTTTTCCCCTCCGGCCTGCGGGCGAGGAGGATATGGCCTTGCGTGTTGATGAGGGCCGCCGCGGCGACCAGCAGCACGCCGGTTTGTTTTTCGCGCGACGCCACGGGGATTTCGCGTTCTAGTTTATAAAAATTCACCGGCAGCTTTTGCCCGGGGCGGCACATGAATACCTGCGCGCCCTTGCCGGAGTAGCTAAAGCCCAAGCGGGCGAGCACGGCGGATGAGGCATCGTTATCCGCCGCCACGGTGGCGGTGACATGCGCGACGGGAAAGCTGGCGAAGGCCCATTCGCTCAGGCGCCGCGCGGCCTCCAGCCCGTAGCCCTGGCGCCAGTGGGCGCGGCCCAGCCAGTAGCCGAGGTCGGCGGATTTGCCGTCCTTAGCGATGCGAAGGCCCGCACAGCCGAGCAACTCTCCGGTTGCGGAATCGCGCAGTGCGAACTGCTCGGCGCGCCCGGCGGCGCGGTCCGCTGCCGCGGCTGCAATCCAGTCCGACGCGAGCTTGGCGGAATACGGGAAAGGAGCGTCCGGCAGGCGGCGGCAGATTTCCCAGTCGTTGATGAGGCGGTGGAATTCCAACGCATCCTCATTCGCGAAAGGGCGGAGGGTAAGGCGCGTGGTGTGCAGCACCGGGCCCGTGGCGGCGGGGATGTCACGGACGAGAGAATCGAAGAGGTCTGACATGCGGCTTAAGGTTAGCGCGCTGTTGATCTTACCGCCAGGAGTGGGCAACGATATGCCGGATGAATATGGAGCTTGATATTTTCGCGCAACAAATGGCGGAGGCAGGGGGGCACGCGCGGGCCGCGGCTGGTGTGCTGGCGCGGGTGGATGGGCCCACGCGCAACCGGGCGCTGACCGCCGCCGCCGCCGCACTTCGCCAACAGGCGGATGCGATTCTGGAGGCCAATGCGCGCGATGCCGCGGGGTTTTCCGGTAGCCCGGCATTCGCGGACCGGCTATTTCTCAACCCCGCCCGGGTGGAGGCGATGGCCCGCGGGCTGGAGGAGGTGGCCGCATTGGCCGACCCGCTCGCGCGCACACTGGCGCAATGGACGCGCCCGAACGGGCTGGCGATCAGCCGTGTGGCGCAGCCGATTGGCGTACTGGGGATGATTTATGAGAGCCGCCCGAATGTCGGGGCGGATGCCGCCGCCATCGCGATAAAATCCGGCAATGCGATTTTGCTGCGGGGCGGATCGGAGAGTTTTCACTCAGGCCGGGCGATACATGCCGCGATGGTGCAAGGCTTGGCGGAAGCCGGGCTGCCGGAGGCTTGCGTGCAGATTGCTCCCAGCACGGACAGGGGATTCGCAGGGGCTATGCTCGCGGCGTCGGGCTTTATCGATTTGATGATCCCGCGCGGGGGGAAATCGCTTGTGGAGCGGGTGCTGCGCGAGGCGAGGATGCCGGTGCTCGCCCATGCCGAGGGGATGAACCACACTTACGTCCACGCGGCGGCAGATTTCGCGATGGCGCGGAGCATTCTGGCGAATGCGAAGATGCGCCGCACCGGCGTTTGCGGCGCCACCGAGACGCTGCTGCTGGACGGCACTATCGCCGCGGCGCTGTTGCCGGAGCTGGTAGTGGAGCTAGCCGGGCTTGGCTGCGCCTTCCGCGCCGATAAACGCGCACGAGCCATCCTCCCTTCCCTGGCCGCCGCGTCTGAGGCGGATTTTACGACCGAATGGCTGGATGCGATTTTGAACGTTAAAATCGTCGATGGCGTGGATGCGGCGTTGAAGCATATCGAGACGCATGGCAGCGGCCATACGGATGCGATCATCACCCAGGATGCGGCGGCGGCGGAATATTTTCTCGCCAATGTCAGCAGCGCGGTCAGCCTATGGAATGCCTCGACGCAGTTCTGCGACGGCGGGGAGTTCGGCTTCGGCGCGGAGATCGGCATCGCTACGGGCCGCGTCCATGCGCGCGGGCCGGTAGGGCCGGAGCAACTCACCACCTTCCGCTATGTCTTGCGCGGCACGGGGCAAGTTAGACCCTGAGCTATTCGATTCCGAGATTTGGCCACCGCTACCGCCTGCGCGTGGGCCTGCTCGGCGGCTCATTCAACCCGGCGCATGAGGGGCATCTGCATGTGGCGAAACAGGCAATGGCGCGGCTCGGCCTGCACCAGCTCTGGCTCATGGTCTCGCCCGGCAACCCGCTAAAGCCAGCCATTGGCATGGCGCCGTTTGGCGAGCGCCTGGAAACAGCCGGGCGGCTTGCGGATGGGCGACGGATTATCGCCACCGATATAGAGCAGCGCTGGGGATTGCGCTTCACCATGGACACGATGCGCGCGCTGCGGGGGCGCTTTCCGTCGGTGAAATTCATCTGGCTCATGGGGGCGGATAACCTCAAGCAACTGCCACGCTGGGGCCGCTGGGTGGAGATTATGCACACGATGCCGATGCTCGTGCTGCCCCGCCCTGGCAGTACGCGCATGGCGCTTGGCGGCAGGGCGGCGGCGCGGTTCGCCCGGCATCGCCTTCCCGCGCGCGCTGGGCTATGTCTGGCGCAAGCGGAGCCACCCGCCTGGATTCTTTTGCCCATGCGGGAGAATTCAACCTCCGCCACCGAACTACGCAAACGCCTCGAAGGAGCGCCGCCATAACCCGCCCACCTATCCGCAAGCCCGCCGCGCCGCGCGCACGCACGGCCAAGGCTCCCGCCGAATCGCTCCCCGCCATGCCCGGCACGCCGCGCAAAAAAGCCAGCATCGCAGGCCCGCGCCGCAAAAAAGCCGAGCCGAAAGCAACGCAGCCCGAACTTGACCAGATGCAGCAGATCATCGTCGCCAGCCTGGAGGACGATAAGGCTGAGGATGTGATCGCCATCGACCTGGCTGGCCGCGCGAGCTTTGCCGACCGCATGGTGGTGGCGACCGGCCTCGCCGACCGGCAGATCTCCGCCATGGCGGCGCATCTGAACGAGAAGCTGGTTGAGGCGGGCTTTAAGAAAACCCGGATGGAGGGCGCGAACGGCACCGATTGGGTGTTGATCGATGCCGGGGACATCATCGTGCATCTGTTCAAGCCGGAAGCCCGCACGCTCTATGCGCTGGAAAAAATGTGGAGCGCGGAACTGGATGAGGCGGACCCGGAGGCGTAGAGCGCGATGCGGCTAATCGCGATTGGCAAGGCGAGCCGCGGCGCTGCGGAGACGGAACTGGTGCAGCGCTACGCAGCGCGGATAAAGCCAGGATTGCATGTTGTGGAACTGGCGGATGGGCACGGTAGCCCGGCAGAGATAAAGCGCCGCGAGGCGGAGGCGATTCTGGCAGCGCTTCTGCCGCAGGAATATGTGGTGGCGCTGGATGGCGGCGGCGCGGCGCCCGATAGCCCGGCGTTGGCGAAGCTGCTGGCCATCTGGAGCGATACAGGCAAAAAGCTGGCCTTTGTCATCGGCGGGGCGGAGGGGCTGGATGCCGCCGTGATCACCCGCGCCGATGCCTGCCTTTCATTAGGCAAACTCACATGGCCGCATATGCTGGTGCGCCCGATGCTCGCCGAACAAATTTATCGCGCGCAGATGATCAACGCCGGCCACCCGTATCATCGGGCGGAAGGCCGAAGGGCGAAATGAGCGCGAATTCAAAGCTTGCGTCTGGCACCCACGAAATTCCCGTTAAAACCATCCGACCAACCCGATAGCTATTACCGCTGTGCTTCCGACGAGCACTTGCAGCACGCCATCGGGCAATGCATACCCGCACAAATCGCAAATTAAGAACAAACGAGGGCAAAACAACAGACGCACATAAAAATAAAAGTGCGGCGAGCATGGGGCGGATTAAAGCATTAAGAATTCATCGGTCTGCTTAATTCTTTTTGGCCGTTCGACTTCGGCTTGCAATTCGATTTTTTCTTCCGAAACTTCCGTGAATTTCTCGTAGAGCTCCGCAAAGTTTTCAGCTTTACTTTCCCATCAGGAATGGGAAAGTTAACTGGCGCTGTATCGATATCTCGAACAGAAATATTTTGTTCAGCCTTAGACACAACCTGCCAAGGCTAGTTCAACATAATGTTTTTTGACTTCCTCATTTGGGATTGAGGCATTTTGTCCTCGCGCGAAATACGTCTTCATTCAAGGAATGCTTGCTTCGTGCGCCATACGCGATAATTCTAACCCATTATAATAACCCTATTTTTTTTCACACGTGGTCAATAACGGCGCATTCTTCGCTCGAAAGAACTTCTTCAATGGGTTTATTTGTAGATGCCTTCTCCAAAAGCTTCGTTTTAGAGCCAAACCCAAAATCCTGGATATGATTCCATAATCTACGAAAAACAGGCCCATTTTCCCAGGCCTGGGGTAAATCCGAAACCAGGGGCTCTCCATTTATTGCCAGGTTGCACCATGAGCAATATAAACCATTTCTGCAACTGCATTTGAGCCGGAATCGAGGTCCCGCTGTGCGTTTCAGAAATTCGTTCGCGATTGCAATCGATGAATGATTAGGCGCCGGCCTTTAACATAATGATATTCCCTCTAGACCCGGATGACATTAGGCGGAATCGCCCTGCGACTTCACCTAATGTCTGAATCCGGCTCTGCATATGTAATAGAGGGCGATTCAGACATTTAATGTCATCGCGCTCTAGTCAACAAAGAAGCAGCAGTTTGGAAGCAAGGCGCCCCCCACGTAAACCCTATACTACCCTTGACATCTGTCGATATTGCAAGCTTCTGGTTTGCGTCCAGTTCTCGTATTGTTCTTTTGATTCACTTTCTCATAATAGTATCTATATGGGCCAATTATCCTCACTTTGATTCGCTAAGGACCATTTATGACCAAACCCGTGATGCTCGTGATTCTTGATGGCTTCGGCTGGCGCGAGGGGCGGGAGGACAACGCCGTCGCGCTGGCAAACAAGCCCAATTTCGACCGGCTTTGGGCGGAGTCTCCCCATGCGTTCCTCACCACCTCGGGCCGGGTTGTCGGCCTGCCGGACGGGCAAATGGGCAATTCGGAGGTGGGCCACCTCAACATCGGCGCCGGGCGCGTGGTGATGCAGGAACTGCCGCGGATCGATACCGCCATCGAGGATGGCTCGCTTGCCAAAAACCCGGAGCTGCTTGGCTTCATCGAGACCTTAAAGAAATCCGGCGGCGCGGCACATCTGCTGGGCCTCGTCTCGCCCGGCGGCGTGCATTCGCACCAGGACCAGGCGGTGGCGCTGGCGAAGATTCTGCATGGCGCGGGGATACCAGTGATCGTTCACGCCTGGATGGATGGCCGCGACACGCCACCGCAGGCGGGGGCGGGCTTTATGAAGAATTTTGAAGCGGCGCTTGGGGGCGCGGCGAAAATCGGCACGGTAATCGGCCGCTACTACGCGATGGACCGGGACAAGCGCTGGGAGCGGGTGCGGCTTGCCTATGATGTCATCGTGGAGGCGAAAGGCGAGCATTTTGCCTCCGCCATGGATACGATAAAGGCCAGCTACGCCGCGGGGGTCACGGATGAGTTCATCAAGCCCGCCGTGATCGGCGATTACGCAGGGGTGAAGCCGGGCGATGCGATCCTCAGCTTCAACTTCCGCGCCGACCGCGTGCGGGAGATCCTTGCCGCGCTGCTGGACCCCGGCTTCGATGGTTTTGCCCGCACCGCGCCCAAATTTGCCGCCGCCGTTGGGATGACCGCCTATAGCGACGCGCTGGCGCCGTTCATGGGAACATTGTTCATCGCGCAACACTTGAACGATATTCTGGGGGAAATTGTTTCCGCCGGGGGCAAAAAGCAGCTGCGAATGGCTGAGACCGAGAAATATCCGCATGTGACGTATTTTTTGAATGGCGGGCGGGAGGAGCCTTACCCTGGCGAGGACCGGACCATGGTCCCCTCACCCAAGGTCGCAACCTATGATTTGCAGCCGGAGATGTCCGCGCCGGAATTGGCGCGGAAGGCCGTGGATGCGATCAATTCAGCCAAGTACGATCTCATCATTCTCAATTTCGCCAACCCGGACATGGTGGGCCATACCGGCGTGCTCGCCGCCGCGATAAAGGCGGTGGAGACGGTAGATGCCGGGCTGGGTGCGATTGCGGCGGCGCTTAAAGCCCAGGGGGGCGCCTTGCTGGCGACGGCGGACCACGGCAACTGCGAGACCATGCGCGACCCGGAGACCGGCGGCCCGCACACGGCGCATACGACCAACCCGGTGCCGGTGTTCCTCGCCGGTGCGCCTGCGGGCACGGCATTGCAGGACGGGATTCTGGCGGACCTCGCCCCGACGCTGCTGGCGCTCATGGGGTTGAAGCAACCGGCGGCGATGACCGGGAAATCCCTCATCACGTGAAATTCACGCACGCGGTTTTTCTGATCCTGGCGTTGACCCCCGCTTGCGCGCGGGCGGATCTGCGCGCCGATGTCGCCGCGCATAAAAAGGCTGAGCAGGCCGACCGCGGCCGCCAGCGCGCGGATGCCGCACAGGCCGCCTTGCTTGCGGAGCAACAGGTGCAGGCCGCCGCCGCTTTGCGCCGGTTGGAGAATAAGACCGCAGGCGATACCGAGACTTTGGCCAGCCTCCAGGCGCAGCAAAAGATGGCGATGCAGAAGCTCGATGCCGCCGAAGCGATTCTAGCCAAGCTTTTGCCGGTGATGCAGCGGCTCTCATCGCAGCCGGCCGCCACCATGCTGGCGGCGCCGCTTTCCGCCAGGGATGCGGTGCGCGGCATTGCCATCATGCAGGGCATCGCCAGCAGCATCGCGGCGCAGGCGCGCGATGTTAAAGCGCAAGCGGCCAGGGTGGCGGCCTTGCTCGGCCAGGCAAACACCGCGCAGGTGCAGTTGCGCGAGGCCGTGGCGGCGCAGCAAAAGGCGGAGGCGCGGCTGACCGCGCAGATCGGCGCCGCGAAGGCCGACGAGATGACGCAGGCGGATGCCGCAGCGCGCGAGGCTGAGGCGGCCATGGCCTCGCAGCGCAAGCTCGACACCATCGCGGACGCGGTGGCGAAGCTGGTCGCCCGAGCGCATGAAGCACGCAAGCTGCCGCGCGGCGGGGGTGGCGCGCCGGTCGCGGGGCGCATCGTGCGGAGCTTTGGCGCGCCCACGCTGGCCGGACCGGCCGAAGGGGTAAGCTACAGCGCCGCCCCTGGTGCGCGCGTCATCACGCCCTGCGCCGGGACGGTGATGTTCGCGGGCGCATTCCCCGCCTATGGGCTGATGACGATCACCGATTGCGGCGATGGCACCAGCGTGGTGCTGGCAGGGATGCAGCATCTCGATGTTTCAACCGGGCAGCGCGTAGCGCATGGCCAGCCAGTGGGGGCGATGCTCGGCTACAGCGCTGCCAGCCCGGCGCGCCAGCCCGTGCTTTATGTGGAACTAAGGCAGAACGGCGCACCGGTGAACCCCGCCGGCTGGCTGGCGGGAAGGTAGGACGATCGCACTCTGCCCGCTCTGGATAATCGGGCCGGTATGCTATCTAATGATTTCATGGTTTGCGTTTGCGGGTAAGGAATTCAGGATGCGGTTGCGTAGCGGATTACTTTTGAGCGGAATATTCATGGCCGGGCTGGCCGTGGGCACTGTGGCGCAGCCGCTGCAACGGGCTATCGGTAAAGACGCCGGGAACGACAGCACCTATCAGCAGCTTTCTCTGTTTGGCGATATCGTGAACAAGGTGAAAGAAAATTACGTCATCGATCCGCCCTCCAAAAAGCTGGTTTATGATGCAGTGAACGGGATGCTGGCCGGGCTGGACCCGCATTCAGCCTATATGAACGCCCAGCAATACGCCGATTTGCAGGTGCAGACCACGGGGCAGTTTGGCGGGCTGGGGCTTGAGGTGACGCAGACGGACGGGCTGCTCAAGATCATCACGCCGATCGACGACACGCCGGGTTCCCGCGCCGGGGTGAAGCCGGGCGACATCATCGTGGATATTGACGGGCATTCCACCGACGGGCTGAGCCTGGACGACGCCGTGACCAAGATGCGCGGCGCGCCGGATACAAAAATCACCCTGACGCTGAAGCGCAGCGGCATGAACGCGCCGGTGGTCGTGACGCTGACGCGCGAGATCATCAAGATAAAAGACGTGAAGGACCGGCTGTTGACGGCTCCAGGCGGGGACGTCGGCTATATCCGGCTCGATAGTTTCGACGAGGACGCCGGGGCGCATATCCGCAAGGCGGTAAATGCACTGAATAAACAGGCGCACGGCAATATCCATGGCTATGTGCTGGATTTGCGGGACAACCCTGGCGGGCTGCTCGACCAGGCGGTGGCGGTTGGCAACGACTTTTTGAACTCGGGCGAGATCGTTTCCACCCATGGCCGCCACCCGGAGGATGACCAGGTTTGGTACGCCCAGCCGGATGGCGACATTACCGGCGGCGCGCCGATTGTGGTGCTGACCAATGGCGGCACGGCCTCGGCGGCAGAGATCGTCACCGCCGCCTTGCAGCAGAACCGCCGGGCGCTGGTGCTGGGCACAACCACCTTCGGGAAGGGCTCGGTACAGACGATTATGCCGGTGGATAACGCCGGGGCGCTGCGTCTGACCACCGCGCTTTATTTCACGCCCTCGGGTAAGTCGATCCAGGGTTATGGCGTATCGCCCAATGTGAAGGTGCAGGAAGAGGATACGGCGCCGGATGCGTTCGCGGAGCTGCGGGAGACCAGCCTGTTGAACAGCTTCACCAACCCGACCGGCCGCACCAACGCGCCGCTGCCGCCAGCGCCGCCGCTGCCCGCGATAGCCGCGGCGATTCCGGACAAGCCACCCGCGCATTGGCCGAAATTCGACCTTACCAAGCCCGCCACCGACTTCCAGCTGCAAATGGCGCTGAAGCTCGTGGATGCGATGCCGTCGCCCTCGACCAAAACGGTGTCCAACTGAACGGCGGACAAGCAGCGGCGGGGGCACCCCTGCCCTACAGGCTAAATGTCGGGGCGGTTTTGTTCGGGCCGGATGGGCGGGTGCTGGTGGGGCGGCGCGCCGGGCAAGGCGCGTGGCAGTTGCCGCAAGGCGGGATCGACGAGGGCGAAGACCCGCGCTCTGCGGTGTTCCGCGAATTAAGGGAAGAGATCGGCACGGATAGAGCGGAAATTCTGGCCGAACATCCGGAATGGGTGGAATACGACCTGCCGGAACACCTCATCGGCACGTTCTGGAACGGGCGGTATCGCGGCCAGCGGCAGAAATGGTTCGCGCTGCGATTTTTGGGTGAGGATTCGGATGTGATTCTGGACGCCGACCCGCATCCCGAATTCGATGCCTGGAAATGGGTGCCGCTTCCGGAATTGCCGGGGCTTGCGGTTGCCTTCAAGCGCACGATTTACGAGGTGCTGGCGCGGGATTTCGTGGTCTTCGCGCGGGCTTAAATTTGATAAGACAGGATATTTCCATGATGAAGCTGACAGCCGCCGATGGACATAAATTTGATACGTTCGAGGCGGGTAATGTGAACGCACCGCGCGGCCTGGTCGTCGTGCAGGAGATTTTTGGCGTGAACGCGCATATGCGCCGCGTCTCCGAAAGGCTGGCGGGTTTTGGCTATCGCGTATTGTGCCCGGCATTTTTCGACCGGGCGCAGGCTGGCGTGGAGCTGAGTTATAGCCCCGAGGATATACAACGAGGCATCGCGCTGCGCGGGAAGATTTCCGACGGCGCCGTGTTGCAGGATATCGAGGCGGCGGCGGCGGCCTTTGGCAACAGGCCGGTGGGGATTATCGGCTATTGCTTTGGCGGCGCGATGGCCTGGATGGGTGCAACTAAAACCCATAGGTTCAAGGCGGCGGTTGGCTGGTATGGCGGCGGCATCGCGGCGAACAGGCAGGACAGGCCAAACTGTCCGGTTCAGTTGCACTTCGGCGAGGAAGATACGCATATTCCGATGTCCGATGTGGCGGCGATAAAACAGGCGCAGCCGGGCGTGGAGGTGTTTACCTATGCAGGCGCGGCCCATGGTTTTGGCTGCGAGGACCGGGCGGGCTTTGAGCCGAAGGCCAATGAGCTGGCAGAGCTGCGAAGCCTGGCGTTTTTTGCAGAGCATTTAAGGTAGATAAAGCTAATCTAGCCCGGCGATTTGCATGGGCGGCGAAGGCGCGTCCAGACCCGGGATGAGCGGGGATTGTGCATTCGTTGTGATAAGCACCAGCGTGCCGGGAGGCACCTGGTTGTAGAGCGCGATAACCGCGCCAGGTGACATCTGCACGCAGCCGAGCGAGGCTGGCTGGCCCAGCATCCCGAGGTTTGCCGTGCCGTGGATGAAGATATGCCGGGCCGCGGTATCCACGGCGCCGCCTTCGTTCCAGCCTGGCTCCAGCCCTTCCAGGGCCATCAGCCGCGTGGTCATGTTGTTGCTCGCGCCAAGGTCATTCGCTGCGTACACCGGCGCGGCCATTTCGCCGCTGGCGCCGCCGCTATTCAAGATTTCGAACGGCGGCAGGCCGGAGCCAATTTTTCTGACGATTTTAAAAACGCCGAGCGGGGTTTGATTGCTGCCCGAGCCGCTGCCCGAGCCGCGCAGCGCGGTGGAGACCGGCCAGGCGTTTATGCGTTGGCCATTGATGAGCAGATAGAGAGTCTGCTTTGTGACATCGACCACAATAAGGTCTGCATTGTCCGGCGTTGGGTATAGCGCGCTGACATTTTGCCAGTCCGCTTGCAGCGCTTGATCGAGAGACGAAGCTGATGCCTGGCTTGATAAAATAAATGCTGCCAGAAACAGGCCAAGAGCCGCCGATTTCATGTATCTCATGCGTGATCCTGCAAAGATGACGCGTATTTATGTATGGTGTCTCCCGGAAAATCCCAGATGTTTTAATGAATCATGAAATGCTTCAGCAAATTATTGACGTTCTTTTAGTTTTGAGATATCTCTCATTTTAAGAGCGGGAACATAACCAATCCCGAGGCAACGGCGATTACACTGTAATCGGAACATAAAACTAGGCTGAGGAAATGGAACGGTTCAAAGACAAAGTGATACTCATCTCCGGCACGGGTGGACGCCAGGGCAGGGTTGCGGCGATGGCGTTCGCGAAGGAGGGTGCCCGCGTTCTGGGCTGTGACGTTGCCGCAGAGCGGTCGGCGGAGACGGCGCGGATGGTCCGTGACGCGGGTGGCGAAATGATATCGCTCGAGCCGCTCGACCTCGCGAACCCCGCCGATGCCGGACGCTGGATCGACACCGCCATTTCTCAATGGGGTCGGATCGATGTTTTATACAACAATGCCGCAGGGGTCGCTTTCGCGCAGTTCAATGACGCGACGCTCGACCATTGGGACTATACGCTGCGAAACGAATTGACGATTGGTTATGTCGCGACGCGCGCGGCTTGGCCCCATTTCGTCAGGCAAGGCAAAGGCGTAGTTTTGAGTGTTGCGTCGATTGCCGGGCATCTCGAACTGTCCGAATTCCCGTGCGTCGCGCATGGCGTTGCCAATGCCGGTATCCAGGCCATGGCGCGGATGTTTGCCGCTGCCGGTGCACCCCATGGTATCCGCTCGGTGAGCATCAGCCCCGGCCTTGTCAAATTCGACGCGCCCGCCTCGTATAAAAGCCCACTATCGCCGGACAGTGAGCCGATGTGGAAGCCGGCGGCGATGGGGCGCCCCGCCGAAGCAATCGAGATCATCAATACGGCGATGTTTCTTGCATCGGACGATGCGTCTTACATCACCGGCACCGATATCGCGGTCGATGGCGGCATGTCGGGCATCATCTGGCGGAAATAGAGGGAGAACGGGAGGTTGAACACGAACAGTACACACGAAAGCCGGGTGGCGGTTGTGACCGGAGCAGCGCGCGGTATCGGGCAGGCCATCGCGGCAGGGCTGGCGGCGCGAGGGGCCAGTGTTGTTGGCGTGGATATCGCTGAAGCCGGGGAGACCCGCACTTTAGTAGAAACCGTCAGGGCAGAATGGCTGGGAATCGTTGCCGATGTGTCGGCTCCCAGTGACGTGAGTCGCGTTGCAGAAGAAGTGCTCGCGCGGTTCGGGAAGTGCGACATTCTTGTCAATAACGCGGGCATTTTCCCTGCTTGCGCCTTCGAAGAATTGAGCTTTGAGGCTTGGCGCAGGGTTCTTGCCGTCAATCTAGATTCACAGTTCCTTATGAGCCGGGCGTTTGTGCCATCCATGAAAGAGCGTGGATGGGGGCGTATCGTCAACATGACATCCGGCTCCGTGCAACTTTCCGCTGAAAAAATTGCAGCGTATAAAGCCAGTAAAATGGGAACGATCGGCCTGACGCGGGGAATGTCGGCGGACCTTGGAAGATATGGCATCACCGTGAATGCTGCCAGCCCGTCGCTTGCTCGGACGCCGGGTGTGTTGTCATCGCCCAACGCGGCGGACAAGCTCGAAATGATGGCCAAATTGCAGGCTATCAAACGCGTTTCCGAGCCCGATGACATCGTCGGGCTTATCCTGTTTCTGACCAGCGAAGATTCGCATTTTGTTACCGGCCAGACGATCTTGGCAGATGGTGGATTGTGCTATTTTTGAATCGAGCGATGTAAGCGAGCCGGCCAAGCCCGCGGCGGGTTATGGGGCAGCGAGCGCATCCAGACGGCGCGTATACTGGCGGGGAGGACAACCCATGACTCTTTTGAAGGCGGTGCTGAAAGCACTTTCGGATTCATAGCCGAGCGACGGCGCAATAACGGAAACAGGATCGCTGGAGTCCGTTAGCTTGTTCCCTGCCAGCAGCATTCGCCAGTAGGTCAGATATTCCATCGGCGATTTGCCGACAGTCGCCTTGAACTTGCACGCAAAAACCGACCGCGACATGGCGGCAAGCTGCGCCAGTTCGCCCAACTTCCAGCGATGCGCCGGATCACCGTGCATGGCCGTGATCGCAGCGCCTATCTGCCTATCCGCCAAAGCGAAAAACCAGCCGACGCCGCCCTTCGCACCTTCCGCCAGATGCAGCCGCAGGGCCGTAACCAGCATCATATAGGCGAGATGCTGCGCGATCAGAACGCCGCCCGGTTGCGGTTCGCGCAACTCCTGCATCATCCGCTCCATGGACCAGCGCAGCGCCGCCTTGTCCAATTCTTTCCGTATGTGCACGATCGGCGGCAGTGCCCCCAAAAGAATGCTGGCATGATTGCCGTCGAGGATAAAATGGCCGCCAACGATGAAACATGCGCCCTCACCATTGAACCAGACGGTGCCCCCGTTGGCTTTTGCCAGCAGTTCCGTGAACTCGAGCGGCGGCAAATTCAAATCGGTTGCGAGGCGGAACGCGCGGCCGCGCGGCAGCAGAAAACAATCGCCCTGCTTCAGGCAAACGGCGGGGATGTCATCGATTGCCAGCCAGCATTCGCCGGTGACCACGGCGTAGCATTTGATGCCTTTATGCGGGGGAAAGCGGATGCAGATACCGCCATCCACGCCGAAACCCCCGGCGGAATAGCTGCGTGGTTTAAGCAGAGAAAGCACATCTGAAAGCGGGTCCATTGGAAAACTTCGGACGATTGCGAAGATAATGCGGATTCTATAGCATGGATCGTATTTCCTCAACTGCCTAGCTTGATACCGAGGCGGCCCGAGATGCGGGCATGCCTATGAAAACGGCTAAGGAGAAGTTGTTATGCGTGTTTTCGTTACTGGCGCTACGGGATGGATTGGTTACGCAGTTGTGCAAGAGTTGATCGCCGTGGGACATGAGGTGCTCGGCCTATCCCGCTCGGATGCAGGTGCAGAAGCACTCGCCACGATGGGAGCCAAGGTTCATCGTGGTTCGCTCGAAGACCTCGAGAGCCTGGCAAGCGGCGCGGCCGCGTCGGACGGCGTGATTCATTGCGCCTTCAACCATGATTTCTCGAAATTCGTCGAAAACTGCGAGCTGGACCGGCGCGCCATCGAAACCCTAGGTGCAGCGCTCGAAGGCTCGGACCGCCCATTGCTCGTCACATCCGGCGTCGGGTTCTTGGCGCCGGGCCGCGTTGCGACGGAGGAAGACGCGGCCCCGCCGGTTTCCGCCAGCTATCCCCGCACATCGGAAGCCGTAGCAATGGCGCTTGCGGCGCGCGGGGTGCGCGCTTCGGTGGTCCGCCTGGCCCCCTCGGTCCATGGCAAGGGCGACCACGGGTTCGTGCCGCGCCTCATCGGCATCGCGCGGGAGAAAGGCGTTTCGGCCACGATCGGCGATGGGCAGAACCGCTGGCCAGGAGTGCACCGGCTGGATGCCGCCCGGCTCTACCGCCTGGCACTCGAGCATGGCGCTACAGGCGCACGATACCAGGCGATTGCCGAAGAGGGCGTGCGGCTGAAAGACATTGCCGATGTAATCGGCCGTCGCTTGAGGGTGCCGGTAGAAGCCAGGGCGCCCGCGGAAGCTGCGGAACATTTCGGCTTGTTTGCGATGTTTGCCGGGATGGATTGCCCGGCCGCAAGCGCACGGACGCGGGAAGTTCTGGGATGGCAGCCAACGCAGCCTGGGCTGCTCGCTGACCTCAACGACGCCGGATATTTTTAAACGTTAAAGGAGAAGTCTCATGCGTGTATTCGTAACCGGAGCGACGGGATTTATCGGCGCCGCCGTTGTGCAGGAATTGATCGGAGCGGGGCATGAGGTGCTCGGCCTCAGCCGCTCGGATGCGGGAGCGGAGTCGCTCGCCGCGATGGGGGCAAAGGTGCATCGCGGGTCGCTGGAAGATCTGGAGAGCCTTAAAAGCGGCGCGGCGATGTCGGACGGTGTAATCCATCTGGCGTTCAACCACGATTTTTCGAAGTTCGTGGAAAACTGCGAAACAGACCGGCGCGTTATCGAGACGCTCGGCGCGGCGCTCGAAGGCTCGAACCGCCCGTTGATTGTCACCTCCGGAACGGCGGTTGCCAACACGCCGGGCCGCCTCACAACGGAAGATGACGCGCACAACGCGCCTATGCCGCGCGTCGCTTCGGAACAGGCAGCGGATGCAGTGCAGGCAAAGGGCGTGCGCGTTTCGGTGATGCGCCTTTCGCAGGTTCACGACCCGCTCAAGCAGGGCCTCATCACCCCGCTTATCGCCATTGCCCGCGAGAAGGGCGTCTCAGCCTATGCCGGCGACGGGCTGAACCGCTGGCCCGCCGTGCATGTGAGCGATGCCGCGCGCCTGTATAGGCTCGCGTTGGAAAAAGGCGTTGCGGGTGCGCGTTATAATGCGGCCGGCGAAGAGGGCGTGCCGTTACGCGTGATTGCCGAGGTCATCGGGAGGGAGCTCGGGGTGCCGGTCATCGCCAAATCGGCTGAGGATGCGGCTGAGCATTTTGGCTGGCTCGGGATGTTCATGAGTGCCGACATGCCGGCCTCCAGCGCACTCACGCAGGAACGGCTGGGATGGCGGCCTACAGGGCCTGGGCTGATTTCCGATCTCGACCAGGGCAGATTTTGAAGCGGCAAAAGATTTGGTGAGCCCGGTGGGGGTCGAACCCACGGCCATTCGATTAAAAGTCGAATGCTCTACCACTGAGCTACAGGCTCTCCGCGACTGGATAAAACTCTACTCTACCGGGCATCCAACGGCATTTTCTCCGCTTCCGGTGCTCGCGTACATCAAGTACGCTGTGCGCCGGTTCTCGAAAATACCGCCGGGCTGACTCGGCAGAGCGAGTTTTTCAATTCAGCCTCTTGGGGCGGATGAACCAGATTTGTCCCCCCGCCGTCAAGTGACGTGACTGAATATCAGGCCATCGTCATTTTGATGATCGAATCCGGGTCCGACACGGAGCCGGACTGCCCAACGCCTTTTTTGATCTGCTGCACGGCATCCATGCCCGCCGTCACCTGGCCGACGATGGTGTATTGCCCGTCCAGGAAGGTCGCGGGGTCGAAGCAGATGAAGAACTGGCTGTTGGCGGAGTTGGGGTCCGAGGTGCGGGCCATACCGACCGTGCCGGTGAGGAAGCTGGCGTCCTGCGTAAATTCCGCCGGCAGGTTCGGCAGCGAGGAGCCGCGCATCCCGGTGTTGGTCGAGTCGCCGGTTTGCGCCATGAAGCCTGCAATGACCCGGAAGAATTTGCAGCCATCGTAAAAGCCCTGCCCGGTGAGCACCCGCAGCCGCTCGGAAGCCTGGGGTGCGATGTCCGGGCGGAGTTCGATGGTCACGTTGCCGTATTTCAGCTCCATCTGGATGGTGTTGGACGGCGTGGCGGCGGCAGCGGTCTCAGACATGGAAAATTCCGTTACAAAAGGGGTTAAGGCGGCAGTAGCGCAGAACGTACGGCGTTTCAGCATGGTGTTGTCCTTAGTTTGGCCAGGGTTCGCTCGCGGGTAAGTTTCGGCACGAAGGAGGAGATGTCTCCACCCAACGCCGCGATGTCCTTCACGAAGCGGGACGAGATGAACTGATGATGCTCGCTCGCCATGAGAAACACGGTTTCGATTTCGCTCTCCAGCCGGTAATTCATGCCCGCCATCTGGAACTCGTAGTCAAAATCCGAGACCGCGCGCAGGCCGCGCACGATCATTCCGGCTCCGATTTCCCGCGCGAAAGCGATGAGCAGCGTCTCGAACGGCTGCACGGTGATTTCCGTGCCGGATTTGGCGGCGATGCCCGCGATTTCAGCGCGGACCAGATCGGTGCGCTCCTCGATGGTGAAGATCGGCCCCTTGCCCGCATTCATGGCAACGCCGATCACCAGCCGTTCGGCCAGCTTCGCGGCGCGCGCGATGATGTCGATATGCCCATTGGTGATGGGGTCGAACGTGCCGGGATAGAGGGCGATGCGGGTTTTAGGCATCGAGCGCCACGCGAGTTTTAAGCATCGTCGGCTTCCTGCTCCAGAACCGGAAACACGCTGGTGACGCGCTCGTCATCGTCGAGCCGGAACAGCGTGACGCCCATCACCGAGCGGCCGGTGATCCGCACCTGGTCCACCGGCACGCGGATCAGCCGCCCGCCATCCGTGACGAGCATGACGTCATCGCCCTCCCGCACCTGGAAGCTGGCGGCGACGGCCTTGCCGTTGCGGCGGGCGTTCAGCGTGATGTTGGCGATGCCCTGGCCGCCGCGCCCGGCGACGCGGTATTCATAGGCCGAGGAACGCTTGCCGAAGCCGGAATCGGTCACGGTAAGCAGGATTTCTTCCGCATCCGCCAGCTCGGCGATACGCGCTTCAGAGAGCGCGATTTCGGCGACCGGCTCTTCCGTGTCGGTGGCTTCCGCCTCGTCCTCGCCATTGCGTCGCTGCGCCGAGGCGTATTTGAGGTAGGCGGCGCGCTCATCCGCTGTTGCCTCAACATGGCGCAGCACGGAGAGGCTCATCACCTCGTCATCCTTACCCAGCTTGATGCCGCGCACACCGGCGGAATCGCGGCCCGAGAACACGCGCAGATTATCATCGGTGATCTGGAAGCGGATACAGCGGCCAAGCTTGGTGGCAAGGAAAACGTCATCGCCGTCCCGGCAGGTGGCGACGCCGATGAGTTTGTCGCCCTCGTCCAGCTTCATCGCGATGAGGCCGGAGGCGCGGACATTCCTGAAATCGGCCAGCTTGTTGCGGCGCACGCCGCCGCTCGCAGTGGCGAAGACGAGATGTAGATTCTCCCATAGGGATTCATCCTGCGGCAGCGGCAGCACGGCGGTGATCTCGTCCTTGCCGAGCTCCGGCAGCAGGTTGATGAGCGCCCTGCCCTTCGCGGTCGTTGTCGCTTCCGGCAGGCGCCAGACTTTCTCGCGGAAGGCCTTGCCGCCGGAGGAGAAAAACAACACGAATTGATGCGTATGCGCATTGAAGCTGCGGGTGACGACGTCATCCCCGCGCGTGGAGGTGGCGGAGCGCCCGCGCCCGCCGCGGTTCTGCGCGCGGAAAGTTTCCAGCGTGGTGCGCTTGATGAAACCGTCCCGTGTGAGGGTAACGACCATTTGCCCCGGTTCGATCAGGCTCTCGTCGTCCTGGTCGGTATCCAGATCCTCGATGGTGGATTTGCGCGGGCTGGCGATTTTGGCGCGCGCCGCGATCAGTTCCTCGCGCATGACCTCCAGCCTGCGGATGCGCGAGCCGATGATGTCCAGCAGTTCGGTGATACGCGCCGCGACTTCCGTAAGTTCGGACTGGATTTTCTCACGCTCGAGGCCCGTCAGGCGGGCCAGGCGCAGTTCAAGAATGCCGCGCGCCTGCGCGTCCGTCAGGCGCATGGTATTGTTTTCGGAGATCGTGTTGCCGACGTCGTCGATCAGCGCCAGCAAGGGCGCGACGTCCTCCGCCGGCCAATCCCGGTCCATCAGTGCTACGCGCGCCGTATTGGAATCCGGGCTGGCACGAATGATCCTGATAACTTCGTCGATATTCGCAACCGCAGTGGCGAGGCCGATGAGCAAATGCGCCCTGTCCCGCGCCTTGTTCAGCTCGAACCGCGCGCGGCGGAGAATGACTTCCTCGCGGAATTCCACGAAGCAGTTGAGCAACTCCTTCAGCCCCATCTGGCGCGGGCGGCCCTTGTCCAACGCCAGCATGTTGATGCCGAAGCTGGTTTGTAAATTCGTGAAGCGGTAAAGCTGGTTCAGCACCACTTCTCCGGTCGCGTCGCGCTTGAGTTCGATGACGATCCGCATGCCCTCGCGGTCGCTTTCATCACGCAAATCAGCGATGCCCTCGATGTCCTTGGCGCGCACCAGCTCCGCGATGCGCTCCAGCAGCGTGGACTTATTCACCTGGTAAGGAATTTCCGTCACCACGATGGCGTCGCGGTCTTTACGTATTTGCTCGATGCCAGCGCGGGCGCGGATGGTGATGGAGCCGCGCCCGGTCTCGAACGCCGAGCGGATGCCCGAGCGGCCCAGGATGATGCCCGCAGTGGGGAAATCCGGCCCGGGAACAATCGCCATGAGCTGCTCCAGCGTGATCGCCGGATTCTCGATCAGCGCCAGGGTCGCGTCCACAATCTCCGACGGGTTGTGCGGCGGGATGTTGGTCGCCATGCCGACGGCGATGCCGTTGGAGCCGTTGATGAGCAGGTTCGGGAAGGCTGCTGGGAGTGCCTTCGGCTCCTGCTCGCTCTCATCGTAATTTGGCTGGAAATCGACCGTGTCCTTGTCGATGTCGCCCAGCAGCAGCATCGCCGCCGGGTCCAGCCGCATTTCGGTATAGCGCATCGCGGCGGGCATATCGCCGTCGATGGAGCCGAAATTGCCCTGGCCGTCGATCAACGGCAGGCGCATCGAGAAATCCTGCGCCATGCGGACGGCGGCCAAATAGATCGCGCTGTCGCCATGCGGATGGTAGGTGCCCATGACGTCGCCGGTCATGCGGGCGGATTTGCGGTAGGGCTTGTCCGGCGTGTTGCCCGCCTCGTTCATGGCGTACAGGATTCGCCGGTGCACCGGCTTCAGCCCGTCCCGCGCATCCGGCAGCGCGCGGCTGACGATGACGGACATGGCGTAATCCAGGTAGGATTTACGCATCTCCTGCTCAATCGATACAGGTTCCATGCCGCGCGGCGGCTCTGCGCCGGGATCGTCCGTGGTATCGCTCATGCTAGTTTAAACAAAAGGCGGCAAAAGATTCGCTTGCCGCGCGGTAAAAGGCTGAAATCATTAAGAAATTTATCCAGGGTTCCGGCCAGATCATAGCACGGCGCGATCACAAAGCCAAATGGGCGCGCGCCGTTGCCAGCCGGCTGCCGCGCAGTATCGCGCGCAAATCCGCCAGCGCCACGTCCAGATCGTGATTCTCCACAATATAGTCGAATTCCCCGGCATGGGAGATTTCGGCCTGGGCGTGCGCCATGCGCCCGGCGATCTGCTCCGGGCTGTCGCCGCGCTTGGTCAGGCGATCGCGCAGCACCACCAGCGAGGGCGGCTTGATGAACACGCCGACGACATCTCCGCCCAAGGCGTCGCGCAGGTGGCGGAAGCCCTGCCAGTCCACGTCGAACAGCACGTCCTGCCCCCGCGCCAAAGCAGCCTCCACCGGGGCGCGCGGCGTGCCGTAGGACTGGCCAAACACATGCGCGTGTTCCAGGAATTTGCTCGCGGCGATCATCGCGTCGAACTCCGCCTGCGCGATGAAGAAATAATGCTTGCCCTCAACCTCGCCTTTGCGCCGGGCGCGGGTGGTGGCGCTGACAGAAAGCGAGAGCGCGTCGTCCTGCTCCAGCAGCGCGCGGGAAAGCGTGGTTTTGCCAGCACCGGAGGGAGCCGCCAGCACGAGGCAGAGACCGCGGCGGTTACTCAATGTTCTGCACCTGCTCGCGCAACTGCTCGATGGCAGCTTTGAGCGCGAGGCCGACGGAGGTGAGCGGCAGCGAGGCGGATTTACTGCACAAAGTGTTGGCCTCGCGGTTGAACTCCTGCATCAGAAAATCCAGCTTGCGGCCGATATTGGCACCTTCCGCCAGCAAGGCTTGCGCCGCTTGAAGATGCGCGGCGAGACGGTCCAGCTCTTCCCGCACGTCCGATTTTGTGGCCAGCAGGGCGATCTCCTGCGCGATTTTTTCCTGCGGCAACGAAGGCGTGGCGCCAAGAATTTCAGCGAGTTGGGCTTGCAGCCGGGCTTTATGCAATGCTGGTTGAGTAGCTGCCTCTTTTGCGGCGGCCTCGTGCAGGGATGATATTTCGCCGAGCAAGTTGGTGACGATTTCCATGAGCCGTGCGCCCTCGCCCGCACGGGCGGCGGCAAGATCGTCCAGCGCCTGGGCAAAACCCGCGCGCGCCGATTGCGCCAGCGCCGCCTGGTCTTCCGCGCTTTCCTCCTGCGTATTGCTGCTCCGCATCACGCCCGGCAGCGCCAGCAGCAGTTCCGCACGGGGGGGCAGCGCGCCGGGGATATTATCGGCCAGTTCGATCGCCAGATCCTTAACCCGTTCCAGCGCAACGAGGTCCGCCGTGATGGCCGCCGAAGCCTCGCGCTTGACGGTGAATGTGGCGGAGACATTCCCCCGCTTGAGGCGCTGGGCGGTAAGCTCACGCAAGGGTTGCTCCAGCGCATCTAACCCGGAGGGCAGGCGGAGCTTAACATCCAGCCCTCGGCCATTGACGCTGCGAAGCTCCCAGCTCCAGGCGGCGTTGCCCGCCTCCCCCTGGGACCGCGCGAAACCCGTCATCGAAGACACTGCGTTTTTTCCGCTCATGGGCTGGCCTCTTAGCAGCAGGCTGCTACGCTGCCCATATATGCGGAAGAATATGATCTGGTGCTTGGGCATGTACGCCAGCGGCTCGACATGGCTGTACAACGCGGTGCGGCAGACGGCGGAGGTGGTGCGGCCCGATATGGAGGTGAGAGGCACCTACACGGAATCGCTCGGCGTGCTTCAGGCGCTGCCCGGCGGGGTTTGCCATGTGGTAAAAACCCATGATCTCGGCCAGGCTGAGACGGATTTTCTGGCGTTAAATGCGGCGCGCATCGTCATCAGCATCCGCGACCCGCGCGACGCGGTGACATCTCTCATGCAGTACATGCGGCATGGTTTCCCCAAGGCGATAGACAAGGTTGAACGCTCGGCGGCGATTTGCGCGCATTTCGCCACGGATGAGCGCGCTGAAGTTTTTTCCTACGATGCCGGGTTTACCGATGATGCCGCGACCTTCGACCGGCTAGCCGGGACTTTTGGCGGGAGGCTGAGCGCCGCCGGGCGAACCGCGTTGTTTGAAGGAAGCCGCCGGGCGGCGATTGAGTGGAAAATCGCCCGGCTGGAGGAATTGCCGAACGTGTCGCACGATCCAGCATCCGGCGATATTGTGGACCTCGACAGCCAATGGCACCGGCACCATGCGGGGCGCACCGGGGAAATTGGCCGCTGGCAGCGGCTGCTGCCGCCTGAGGCCGTGCGGCATATCGAACAGCGCATGGAAAGATGGATGCGGCAATTCGGCTTTGAAATTTGGACAAAATAACGCTCGGCATAAGTTGCGCTTAACCATTGCATTCGGGGGTTGACGTAAACTGGAACTGTGGCATCAAAGACCCAGATAAACGCTGCTGCCGGAGGAAATAATGGGTCAGGTCAATGCTTGCACAAACTACGCGGTGGAAGATGGCATTGCCGTCATCACCACGAATAACCCCCCGGTGAACGCGCTTGGCCATGCGGTGCGGGAGGGTTTGACAAAAGCCCTGGGCAGCGCCCTGGCCGATGACACGGTGAAGGCGATTGTGGTGAGCTGCGAGGGCCGCACGTTTTATGCGGGCGCCGATATTACCGAATTCGGCCAGGCGCCGAAATTCCCAGACCTCGGCGAAGTGGTTGCCGCATTGGACGCCAGCACGAAGCCCGTGGTGGCGGGGATTTTTGGCACGGCACTCGGCGGCGGGCTGGAGGTGGCGCTGAGCTGCCATTACCGCGTTGCGGTGGCCAGCGCGCGGCTCGGCCTGCCGGAAGTGAAGCTTGGCCTGCTGCCAGGCGCTGGCGGCACGCAGCGCCTGCCGCGCGTGATCGGCCCGGAAAAAGCCGTCGCCATGATCGTCTCCGGTTCGCCAGTTCCGGCGAAGGCGGCGCTGGCGGACGGGCTGATCGACGCGATTGTGGATGAGCCGGTTGCCGGTGCGGTTGAATTTGCGAAAAAGATCGTGGCGGAGGGCGCCAAGCCCACCCGCGTCAGCGAACGCGAGGACAAGATCGCCGCGGCGAGGGCCAATCCCGCCGGGTTCGAGGCTGCGGCGAAGACGGCGCTGAAAAAATTCGCGGGCGTGGAAGCACCGAATGCCTGCGTCGAGGCCGTGCGCAATTCATTCACGCTGCCGTTCGCGCAAGGCATCGCAGCCGAGCGAGATTTGTTCATTAAACTCGTCACCGGCGACCAGAGCCGGGCGCAACGGCATATCTTCTTCGCGGAACGCGAAGCGGCGAAGGTCCCCGATGTGCCCCCTACGATGAAGGCTGCGGCGATAACCAAAGCGGTGGTTATCGGCGGTGGTACCATGGGCGGCGGCATCGCCATGTGTTTCGCCAATGCGGGCGTGCCGGTGACGGTGGTAGAGACCAGCGATGAGCTGCTGGCCAAGGGGCTGGGGCGGATAAAGGACACGTATCAGGTTTCGGTGGATCGTGGTGCGCTGAACGCCGATGCCATGGCAAAGCGCGTCGGGCTTATTGCCGGCACCACAGATTGGCAGGTGATCGCGGATACGGACATCGTCATCGAGGCGGTCTTCGAGAATCTCGATTTAAAGAAAGAGATTTTCGGCAAGCTCGACAAGATAGCCAAACCCGGCACGCTGCTTGCCTCCAACACATCGACGCTGGATGTGGACGCCATCGCCAATGCTACATCGCGGCCCGAGGATGTGATCGGGATGCATTTCTTCTCGCCCGCGAATGTCATGAAGCTGCTGGAGATTGTGCGCGGGGAAAAGACCTCGCATCAATCCATCGCGACCGCGATTGCCGCGGGCAAGCTGCTGGCGAAAGTTCCGGTTGTGGTCGGCAACTGCGATGGTTTTGTCGGCAACCGTATTTTGGCGCGGCGCTCCACTGAGGCGGAGCGCCTGCTGCTGGAAGGGGCCAAGCCGCAGGATGTCGATGCCGTGGTGCTGAAATTCGGCTTCCCCATGGGGCCTTACGCGATGGGAGATCTGGCCGGGTTGGATGTCGGCTGGCGCATCCGCCAGCATCGCGGCGACAAGGCGCCGGTCTCGGATATTCTGTGCGAGCAGGGACGCTTTGGCCAGAAAACCGGCGCTGGGTATTACACCTACGAGAAAGGCTCGCGCGTGCCGGTGCCGGACGCGAAAGTCACTGACATTGCCACGGCGAAGGCCACGGAGCTGGGGGTCAAGCGGCGCGAGATATCGGAGAAGGAGATGCTGGAACGCATGACCTACCCGATGATCAACGAGGCCGCGCGGATTTTGGAGGAAGGAATCGCCAGCCGCGCCTCGGATATCGACGTTGTGTGGGTGTATGGTTACGGCTGGCCGGTATGGCGCGGCGGGCCGTGTTTTTATGCTGACCTGATCGGCGCGAAAACCATCTGCGACGCGCTGGAGCATTACGCGGCTCTCACGGAAGACACGGCGCTTAAACCCACGAAATTGCTGCGCGACATGGCGGAGAAAGGCGGTAAATTCGCCGATGCTAAATCCCAGGGAAAAGCCGCGGCATGACCCGGCCTTTTCCCTGGGAGGCGACTTACCCGCCAGGTCTGAAATGGGATTTTACCCCGCCCTCCGGCACGCTACCGGAATATCTGGATGACTGCGCGGCCAAGTTCAGCGATGCGGTGTTCCTGGACTATCGCGGCACGCTCATCACCTACGCGCAGTTCGGCGCGCAGGTGGCGGATGTGGCGGCAGGGCTGCTCCGGCTGGGGCTGCAACCTGCTGAGAAAATTGCGCTGTATTTACCAAATTCGCCCTATCATCCGTTCAGCTTCTTCGCGGTGCTGAAGGCAGGCGGCGTTGTCGCGCATCTCTCACCGCTGGATGCCGAGCGGGAGCTGATCCACAAGCTTCACGACAGCGGCGCGACGACGATCATCACGACCAATATCGCGCCGATGATGATGATGGCGCAGAAACTGCTCGCAGGCGGACATATCAATCGGCTGATCGTGGGCGACGATGCGGCCTTTGGTGAAGTGCCGGGACTGCCGCTCATTCCGGTTCCGAGCGACCGTTCGGATATTATCGACTTCAATCATCTGCTCGGCGCGCCACTCCCGAAGTCCTGGCCCAAGCTGGATGCGGAGGCGCTCGCTGTATTGCAATATACAGGCGGCACTACGGGCAATCCTAAGGGTGCGATCCACACGCATTGCACACTACTCTCGGCACTCTCAATCTACGATCAGTTCTATTCCGCGCAGGCCGGAAATCCGGACGAGCGGCACCGCGTCATCACCGTGCTGCCGTTCTTCCATATCTATGGCTTCGTTGTCTTGCTGCTCTGGCAGATAAAGCGCGGTTCTACCTTGCTGCTGCATCTGCGTTTCGATGCCCAGGCAATTCTGCACGACATCGAGGTGAAACGCGCGACGTATTTTCCCGGCGTGCCGACGATGTGGATTGCGCTGAACGGCGTGCCGGATATCGCAAGCCGGGATTTTTCCTCACTCGTTTCCGTCTCCTCAGGCGGCGCGCCGCTGCCGCACGAAGTCGGCCAGCGCTTTGAGGCGCTCACCGGAATGCGTGTCGCGGGCGGCTGGGGCATGACGGAGACCGCCTCCGCCGGGACATCGCATCTCATGCACGGCTATTTCGACCCCGATTCGATCGGCGTGCCGCTGCCGGGCATTGAGATCCGCATCGTTGCGTTGGACGATCCAGGGAAGGTGCTGGGTTTGGGCGAGCGGGGCGAGATCGCCATCCGCGGCCCGAATATTTTCAAGGGCTATTGGAATAACGAGGCAGAGACGAAAAAAGATTTCGTCGATGGGTTTTTTCTGACCGGCGATATTGGTACGCTCGATGAGCACGGCGTGGTGTATCTGGTGGACCGCAAGAAGGACATGATTTTGTCCGGTGGGTTCAATGTGTATCCGACCGTTATCGAGACGGCGATTTATGAGCATCCTGATGTGGAGGAGTGCATCGTGATCGGCATTCCGGATGAATATCGCGGGCAGGCGGCCAAGGCTTTCATCAAACTGCACAGCGGCGCGGCGGAGTTTTCATTGGAGGAGTTGCGCAAATTCCTCGCCGAGAAAATCGGCAGGCATGAGATGCCTTGCGCGCTGGAATTCCGCGCCGAGCTGCCGAAAACATCGGTCGGCAAACTTTCGAAAAAAGCACTTATCGAAGAGGCAAAAGCAAATGGTTGAAGCTGTTATCGTATCCACCGCCCGCACGCCGATCGGCCGGGCGTTTCGCGGGGCTTTCAATCTTACCCACGGCGCGGACATGGGCGGGCATGTGATTGCCCAGGCGGTTGCGCGCGCTGGTTTGCAGCCGGGGGATGCCGAGGATGTCGTGATGGGTTGCGGCTATCCGGAAGGGGCGACGGGGAGCAACATTGCGCGCCAGGCGGCATTGCGCGCGGGCTTGTCAGTCGATGTCGCGGCGATGACGGTGAATCGTTTCTGTTCTTCCGGCCTGCAGGCAATCGCCATGGCCGCGCATGAGATTCTGGTGGAAGGCGCTGCGATTACCATTGGCGGCGGCCTGGAGAGCATCAGCCTGACCGGGCAAGGCTCATCCAAGACATTCACGCCGGACAAATGGCTGCTGGAGCACAAGCCGGCGATTTATATGCCGATGATCGAGACCGCCGATATTGTTGCGGCGCGCTATAATGTCAGCCGCGAGGCGCAGGATGAATATGCGCTGGAGAGCCAGCGCCGCACCGCCGCCGCGCAGGAGGCCGGGCGGTTCAACGGTGAGATTGTGCCGATGGAAACCACCAAGGCGGTCGAGAACAAAGAAACCAAGGAGATTACCCAGGAGCAGGTGACACTGCGCCAGGACGAGGGAAACCGGCCCGATACGAATATGGAGGGCCTCGCCAAGCTCAAGCCCGTGCGGGGGCCGGAATATTTCATCACCGCCGGCAATGCGAGCCAGCTTTCGGACGGTGCTTCCGCCTCTGTCTTGATGTCCGACGCCGAGGCGGCAAGGCGAGGCCTCACCCCGCTTGGCATATTTCGGGGTTTTGCGGTTGCGGGCTGCGAGCCGGATGAGATGGGCATCGGCCCCGTGTTTGCCGTGCCGCGCCTGCTCAAGCGCCACGGGTTGAAGGTGGATGATATCGATCTGTGGGAGTTGAACGAGGCTTTCGCCAGCCAGGTTCTTTATTCGCGCGACAAGCTCGGCATCGACCCCAAAAAGCTGAACGTCGATGGTGGGTCGATCTCCATCGGCCACCCGTATGGCATGACCGGTGCGCGGCTGACCGGCCATGTGCTGCTGGAGGGCAAGCGCCGGGGCGCCAAATATGCGGTCGTGACCATGTGCATCGGCGGCGGCATGGGCGCCGCCGGCCTGTTCGAACTGAAGTAAAGGATCATCCCGATGGATCTGGCATTATCGCCTGAAGAGATCGCCTTCCGCGACGAAGTGCGCGCGTTCATCAAGGCCGAACTCCCCGCCGAGACGCAGCGCAAGATGATTCTGGGCCAGCACGTGACCAAGCAGGAGATGGTCGATTGGCAGCGCAAGCTGAATGACAAGGGCTGGGCCGTGCCGCATTGGCCGGTGGAATATGGCGGCAAAAACTGGGGCCCGATGCAGGAATTCATCCTGATGGATGAGATCCAGCAGGCCCCTGCCCCGCCGACCATCGCCTTCAATGTCTCCATGGTCGGGCCGGTGATCGCGGCGTTTGGCAATGAGGAACAGAAAAAGAAATTCCTGCCTGGCACGGCGAGCCTCGATATCTGGTGGTGCCAGGGATTCTCCGAACCTGGCGCTGGCTCGGACCTCGCCGGGTTGAAGACCACGGCGAAGCGCGAGGGTGATTTTTACATCATCAACGGCCAGAAAACCTGGACTACGCTCGGGCAGTATGCCGATTGGATTTTTGTGCTGGCGCGCACCAACCCGCAGGCCGAGAAGAAGCAGCAGGGCATCTCCTTTATTCTGGTGGATATGAAAACGCCGGGCGTGACGCTGCGGCCGATTCAGTTGATCGATGGCGGGCATGAGGTGAACGAGGTTTTCTTCGACGATGTGAAAGTGCCCGTGGAAAACCTGGTGGGGCAGGAAAACCGCGGCTGGGATTATGCGAAGTTCCTGCTCACCAACGAGCGCATGGGCATCGCGCGTACCGGCATCACACGCCAGCATTTGCGGCGGGTGCGGGAACTGGCAAAGCTGGAGCGCGCCGGCGAGGGCAGCTTGCTGGACCAGAGCTGGTTCCGCGAGAAACTCACCGCTACCGAGATTGAATTGAAGGCGCTGGAAGTAACGCAGCTTCGGGTGATTGCCGAGGCGCGCAAGCGCGGCGCGCACGGCGCGCCGGACCCGAATTCCTCCATTCTGAAAATCAAAGGCTCGGAGCTGCAACAGGCGGCGACCGAATTGCTGATGGATGTCGTGGGGCCCTATGTGGCGCCATTTTCCGCCGGGCTGGAAGACGAGGAGCCGGGCAACGAGCCGCCGATTGGCCCGGATTACGCCGCAGCCGCAGGTCCCACCTATTTCAACTGGCGCAAAGTCTCGATCTACGGCGGATCGAACGAGATTCAGCACAACATCATCGCCAAGGCGATTTTAGGATTTTAGAGAGATGGATTTTGACCTGAGCGACGACCAGCGCCTTTTGAAAGAGAGCGCCGAGAAAATGCTCGCCGCGCATTATGGTGAGTTCGAGAAGCGCAAGGGCTATGCGGCGCAGCCGAACGGCTTCGCGCCCGCTGTGTGGAAGGATTTTGCCGAATCCGGGATTCTCGGACTGCCGTTTGGCGAGGAGCAAGGCGGGTTCGGCGGCGGCGGCGTGGAGACAATGCTGGTGATGGAAGCCATCGGCAATGCGCTCGCTCTGGAGCCGTATCTCACCTCCACGATTCTCTGCGGCGGGATTTTGCAGCATGGCGGCAACCAGGCGCTGGCGGATGAGGTTCTGCCGAAATTGGCCGATGGCAGCAGCATTCTCGCGCTGGCACAGACCGAACGCGGCGCGCGCTATGATTTGAACGACGTCAGCCTTGGCGCGCGCAAGGATGGCGAGGAGTACCTGCTGGAAGGCGAGAAGAGCGTCGTGATCGGCGGCGGCGCTGCCGATGCGTTTATCGTTTCTGCCCGTACCGGCGGCAACCGGCGCGACAAATCCGGTATCACGCTGTTTTTGGTTGATGCGAAGGCGAATGGCGTCTCCCGCCGCGCCTACCCGACGCAGGATGGCACGCAGGCTGCCGAAGTTTCATTCGCGCAGGTTCGTGTGCCCGCGAGCCATATCATCGGCGGCGTTGGCGAGGGGTTGCCCATCCTCTCACGCGGCGTCGATGCCGCCATCGCGGGGGTTTGCGCCGAGGCGGTGGGCGCGATGGACGCGCTAGTGAAGCTGACGGTGGAGTATCTTAAAACCCGCAAGCAGTTTGGCGTTGCCATTGGTAGTTTTCAGGTGTTGCAGCACCGCTCGGTCGATATGCTGATGATGCTGGAACAGGCACGCTCCATGGCGATTTACGCCGCGTTGATGGTGGGAGAAGCCGCCCCCGCCGCGCGGCATAACGCCATCGCCGCCGCCAAGGTGCAGATCAGCCGCTCGGCTAAATTCATCGGCCAGCAGGCGGTGCAGCTGCATGGTGGCATCGGCATGACGATGGAGTACAAGGGCGGCCATTATTTCAAGCGGCTGACGATGATCGACCAGCAATTCGGCGATGCCGATCATCATCTCCGCAACCTCGCGGCCACGGGCGCGGATTTAGCGGCGTAAACTTACGCCGCTACGATTTCCCACCCCCGGCGCGCGGCGATTCCGGCCATCTCATGCATGAGAATACCTCTGGAATCCGCTGCGTTGCCGGCGAGTGCGCGGGCATAAACGCCTTCCGCGATCGCCGCACTGCGGAACATCGAGAACCCTAAGAAGAACTTCCAATCCGGAATGCCGCTGCGCCCCGTAGCGCGGCAATATAAATCGAGCACTTCATCCTCGGTCGCGAGCCCATAGGCTTTGAAATCTATCCCGCCATAGCCGCGTAAGGTCTCGCCATCTGCCGGCATATGGAAGGGCATACAGCAATAGGCGAGGTCCGCCAGCGGATGGCCCAATGTCGCCAGCTCCCAGTCCAGCACCGCGATGATCTCTGGCCGGTCCGGTGCCACCATCATATTGCCCAGCCGGAAATCGCCATGCGCGATGGCGCTCTCATCGGCCTCTGGCATATGTGCGCCGAGCCAATCTATCAGCCGGTCCATCTCCGGCATTTCCGCGGTCTTCGCGGCCTCGTACTGGCTGCGCCAGCGGGCGAGCTGCCGCGCCACGTAATTCGCCGGGCGGCCAAAATCACCTAAGCCCAGCGCCTCGTAATCCACCCTATGCAGCGCGCCGATCACTTTAAACAAATCCGCCTGCACGGCGCCGCGCTCGGCGGGCGCGAGCTCCGGCATCAATACGTCAGAGAATACCCGGCCTTCGAGAAACTCCATGACGTAGAATTCCGTGCCGATGATGCTTGCATCGGTGCAATAGTGCAGCATTCTGGCCACCGGCACTTGCGTGTGCTCCAGCGCCTTCTGGATGCGGTATTCCCGGTCGATCTGGTGCGCGGAGGGTAGCAATTTTCCGGGCGGTTTTTTTCGCAGCACGAACTTCTGGGCGGCGGTTTCGAGCAAAAATGTCGGGTTGGACTGGCCGCCCTGGAATTGCAGCACGGTTTCGTCTTGCTCAAAACCGTCCAGATGGCAGCGCAGATATTCGAACAGCTTCGCAGCGTCGAAGCGATGCGCCGGTAATGGTTCGATGAGGCGTGGGCCGCTCACGCGAACTGGCCCGTGGCCATCGAGCCGCCATCGACAATGATGCTTTGGCCGGTGATGAACTCCGCCGCCTGGGTCGCCAGAAATGCGCCGACGCCGCCGAGGTCCTCCACCTCGCCGATGCGGCGCAATGGGGTTGCAGCTTCGACCCCTTTCAAAATTTCCGGGTTTTCCCATAAGGCGCGGGCAAAATCCGTACGAATGAGACCGGGAAGAATGGCGTTGACACGAATTTTTTTCGGCCCCCATTCACCGGCGAGATTTTGCATCAAACCAATTTCGGCGAGCTTGGAGATGTTATAGGCGGGAATTACCGGGCTGGCGCGCAATGCGCCAATGGAGGAGATGAGCGTGAAACTTCCTCCACCCTGCTTGGCGATTTCCGGCATCGCCATGTTGGCCAGCCATAGCGTAGATTTCAGGTTCACGGACATGATTTTGTCCCATTGCTCGTCCGCAATTGTGGAAAGTAGCCCGTAATGCGGGTTGACCGCGACATTGGCGACCACCGCGTCCAATTTGCCGAATTCCTGTAACGTCACGCGAAGCAATTCGTTGAGATCATCGCGCGAGCCGGTATTACATTTAAGCGCGATCGCCTTCCCTCCGGCGGCGACGATGCCATCCCGCACCGCCTCGCAAGGTTCGAGCTTGCGGGAGGAAATCACGACCGAGGCGCCGAGCGAGGCCATGGTTTCCGCAATGGCACGGCCAATGCCGCGCGACGAGCCGGTGACGATCGCGACTTTACCGTCGAGACGAAACATGTTGTTCATATGGCGTTTCCTTAAGAAGCTATCGGAAGTGTAAAGGGGTTGCCTTATTCGTCAACCCATCGCAGATTGCCGGAAAAGGGGAACGTTGAATGACCATCACCTATTCGCCGAAAGTCGAAGCCCTGCGCGCCCGTGTCGCGGATTTCATGGCTGAGCACATTTACCCGAATGAAAATGCGTTGTTTTACGCGACGCACCATGCGGCCGACCGCTGGCAGCCACTGGAACAGCTCGAAAAGATCAAGCAGGAGGCGAAGGCAGCGGGGCTATGGAATCTCTTCCTCCCCGATAGCGATCTGGGCTATGGGCTGACCAACAGCGAATATGCGCCACTGGCCGAGATCATGGGCCGCTCGCCATTCGGCCCGGAGGCGTTCAACTGCTCGGCGCCCGATACCGGCAACATGGAAGTGTTCACACGCTACGGCACGGAGGCGCACAAGGAGCGCTGGCTGAAGCCCCTGCTGGCGGGCGAGATCCGCTCGGCCTTCGCGATGACCGAACCAAATGTGGCGTCGTCCGATGCGACGAATATCGAGACTTCGATTGTGCGCGATGGCGATGAGTACGTCATCAACGGCCATAAATGGTGGATTTCCGGCGCGCCGGACCCGCGCTGCAAGATCATGATCGTGATGGGCAAATCTGACCCGCAGAACACGGACCGCTACCGGCAGCAGTCGATGATTCTGGTGCCGCTGCCGCACCCCGGCGTAACGATCAAGCGGGCGCTGCCGGTGTTCGGCAATGACGATGCGCCGCATGGCCATGCCGAGCTGATTTTCGAGAATGTGCGCGTGCCGTCCAGCAATATGCTGCTGGGTGAAGGCCGCGGGTTCGAGATCGCGCAGGGCCGCCTCGGGCCGGGGCGCATCCATCATTGCATGCGCTCAATCGGCGTGGCGGAGCGGGCTTTGGAGCGGATGATCCGGCGGCTGGCCTCGCGCAAGGCCTTCGGCAAGCCGGTGGCCGAGCAGAGCGTGTGGCGCGAGCGGATCGCGGAATCGCGGATCATGATCGACCAGGCGCGGCTGCTTTGTCTCCATGCGGCGAATTTGATGGACACGGTGGGCAATAAACACGCGCGGGCGGAGATTGCGATGATCAAAGTCGTGGCGCCCAGCGTGGCCTGCAAGGTGGTGGACTGGGCGATCCAGGCGTTCGGCGGCGGCGGGGTGGCGGATTCCTGGCTTTCCAGCGCCTATGCAGGCCAGCGGACGCTGCGCCTGGCCGACGGGCCGGATGAGGTGCATCGCGACCAGCTTGCGCGAATGGAACAGAAAGCCATGCAGAACACCGACCCGGCCAGCGGCGGCGGCTGGGCCGAGGTAATGGTGGCGGACGGAATTTCACACCCGGGGAGGCCAATGTAATGCGCGCGATTGTATGTGAGGAATGGGGCGGACCCGAAACCCTGAAAGTGATGGAGGTGCCAAGCCTGCCGCCGAAGCCCGGCGAGGTCGTGGTGAAAATCCATGCGGCGGGCGTAAATTTTCCGGATGTGCTGATTATCCAGAAGAAATACCAAGTGCAGCCCGTGCTGCCATTCATCCCCGGCGCGGAGATCAGCGGCGAGGTAATCAACGTTGGCGAGGGCGTGACGCATCTCAAACCCGGCGACAAGGTTGCGGCCTTGTGCCAGCTTGGCGGCTTTGCCGAGGAGGTGGCGATTCCCGCGGCCCAATGCATGAAGATTCCGAACAGCCTGGACATGAAGGTCGCCGCCGGATTTTTGCTGGCCTATGGCACATCCTGGCACGCGGTGCGCGACCGCGCGGCGCTGCAAGCGGATGAGACGATGCTGGTTCTGGGTGCGGCAGGCGGCGTTGGCCTCGCGGCGGTGGAGATCGGCAAGGCGATTGGCGCGAGGGTTGTCGCAGCCGCCTCAAGCGATGAGAAATGCGCCCTTTGCCGCGAGCATGGCGCGGATGAGACGATCAACTATACCGCCGAAGAATTGCGCGCGGGAATAAAGCGCACTACCGGCCAAGGGCCCAATGTGATTTACGACCCGGTGGGCGGAGATTATTCGGAGGCGGCGTTCCGTTCGATCGGCTGGCGCGGAAGGCATCTGGTGATTGGTTTCGCCGGTGGCGCGATTCCATCCATTCCACTCAACTTGACGTTGTTGAAGGGCGCGTCGCTGATGGGCGTCTTCTGGGGCGATTTCGTGCGGCGCGAGCCGGCGCGCTGGGGCCAGGGCGTAGCCGAGATGTTTGCCTGGATTGAACAGGGAAAATTGAAACCGCTGATTTCCAAAACTTACGCGCTGCATGAGACGCCGCAGGCCTTGGCGGATATGGCAGCGCGCAAGGTGACAGGAAAGATCGTGATTACGCCGTAAAAGGAGAATGGACACGCCCGACGCGACAGCTTATGCAAAATCCGTTTAAGCCCTAACCCGTGGTCATCGATGAAAATTATCGTCCATTCGGCCTATAACGAAAAAACCATACGAGAGAATTTCGGCAAGGCGCAGTACAGCTATTATTTTCTCCTGGCCGCATTTTTGCCAGCACTGCGGCAGCTCGGCACCGTTGTTACGGTGGCCGACCCGGAGCGCGAGGTGGATGCGATTTTCGACCAGTCCCGGCAGAAGGGCGAGGCCTGTGTGTTTCTCTGCTTCGCGCCGCCGCACGATGTGCCGGTGACATTGCGCTGCCCGACGATTCCGATTTTTGCCTGGGAGTTCACAACCATCCCCTGCGAGGCCTGGAGCGAAGACCCGCGCAGCGACTGGCGGGTGGTGTTCGCGCATTGCGGGCGGGCAATCGCGCTTTCAACACATACGGCAGAGCTCATCCGGCAGGCTATGGGGCCGGGATTCCCGGTCTATGCCATTCCCGCGGCGACATTCGACTCCTTTGCGGGGCAGACGGCCGCGCTGCCGCCTCTGGCAAGCCAAACGCTGCATCTGCGGGGGTTTTTGTTCGACACGGCGGCGGATGCCCGGTTTTCATGCGCGCCGCCGGTTCCTTCCCTGCCCCAGCCAGCGCCCTTGCCAGCGCCGCCACGCAACACGCTGCGAAGGCGGATCGCCCTAACCGCGGAATATATGCGCCTGTGGTACCGGGACGCGGTGCACGATATTCTGCCGCGCCCGGTTTCCCGCGCTGTCTTCCTCTGCGGCAGGGGCGTTTATGGTGCTTACCGGATGGCCGTGCCGTTGCCGAAGCCGCCCGCGCCGCAGCCCGTCCCGGAACACAATGTTTCGCTCGATGGCGTGGTCTATGTCTCCGTGCTGCCGCCGAATGACGGCCGGAAGAACTGGCAGGATATGCTGAGCGGCTTTGCCTGGACATTCCGCGACAACCCGGAAACGACGCTGATCGTGAAAATGCCCTCCACCGCGGCGGAGGAATATGTCCCGGAGATGGATAGGATTCTGGCCCGCTTCGCGCCGCTGAAATGCCGGGTGCTGCTATTCGCCGGGTTTCTGGAAGATGCTGAGTACCAAGCCATGATGCGCGCGGCGACCTATTACGTGAATACCTCCTTCTGCGAGGGGCTGTGCCTGCCGTTGATGGAGTTTTTGAGCGCTGGCAAGCCGGCCATTGCGCCCGGCCACACCGCCATGGCGGATTACATTACGCCGGATAACGCTTTCGTTTTGCGTGGCAGCCTGGAGCATTATGTCTGGCCGTTTGACCCCAGGGTTTTCTTCACCACCATGCGCTACCGGCTGAGCTGGCCGTCGCTCGCGGCGGCGTTTGCAGCAAGCTTCCGCGCCGCGACGGATGACGGAGAAACCTACGCCGCGATGAGTGCCGCGGCGCAGGCCACGATGCGCGCCTATTGCAGCACGGATGTGGTACGCGCGGCGTTGGTGGAAGCGCTGGGGGAGCCAGCGCAAAGCCCCCAGCCCATCCCGGCGCGTGAGCCAGCCCTGGTGGCGGCGTGATATTTCTCATTCATTCCGAAACTACTGCTGGGAACATCGCAAAGAATCTCGGCGAAGCCGAGTACAGCTATTATTTCGTGCTCAAGGAATTCCGCCCGCTGCTTGAAGAAATGGGGCTGGTGGTGGCGGTGGGCGACCCGGCGACCGAAGTGGACCGGGTGTGGCGCAACGCGGCGAGGCATGGCGAGGGCTGCATGTTCATCACCTTCTCGCCGCCGCACCGCAGCTACAGCCCCGGCGAATGCCCGTTTATTCCGGTTTTCGCATGGGAATTCGATACACTGCCGGACGAAAGCTGGGACGATGATCCCCGAAACGACTGGCGCAACGTGCTGCGCGACGCCGGGCGCGCCATCACGCATTCCGGCTTTGCGGTAGCGACGGTGAAGGCCGCGATGGGCGCGGATTATCCCGTCATCAGCCTGCCCGCTCCGGTCTGGGACCGGTTCGCGGGGCTGTACGGCGCGAATGAGGCCGTGATTCCTCCCACGCGCATCGGCGTGCGCGGCCGGGTTTTCGATACGCGTGAGATCGATCTCATGGACTATGCGCCTGCCACGCTCCGGCAGAATATGCCGGTTACGTTGCCGGAAAGCGCCGGGACGCGTGATACGCCGCACGATCTCCTGGTTGAAGGCATTGTCTATACCTCAATCTTCAGCCCCAGGGATGGGCGGAAAAACTGGCTGGATTTGATCTGCGGCTTTTGCTCGGCGCTACAGGATGCCGCCGACGCCACGCTGGTACTAAAGCTAACGCAGCGCGACTGCACCGAGGCGATCTTCTGGATGCTCGAAACCTTGGCGAAATCGCGCACTTTCAAATGCCGCGTCGTGATGATCGATGGTTTCCTTTCAGATGACAGCTATATGGAGCTGGCGGCGGCGAGCAGCTATACGGTCAACACCTCGCGCGGGGAGGGCCAGTGTCTGCCGTTGATGGAATATATGAGCGCCGGAAAACCCGCGATCGCGCCCCGCCATACGGCGATGGCGGATTATATCAACCCCGGCAACGCGTTCATCCTGGGCTCGGATGTCGAGCCGACCATCTGGCCGCATGATCCGCGCGAGGCAATCCGGACAATGCGGCACCGGATCGACTTTGAGACGGTGCTGGCGGCCTACAGGCAAAGCTACGAGGCCGCGAAGCACGACCCGGCGCGCTACCGGCGGATGTCCGCGAGCGCGCATCATGACCTGAGCGCGCATTGTTCGCGCGCAACGATAAAAGCGAAATTGCAGAAGTTTCTTTTGCCGCAGCCGGTGCCGGCACAATGAACGTTGTAAGCGCCCCGACCGCAGCCCAGCCGCTCGCTGCTTCGCGCGCGGAGCATTCAAGGCTGGCCGAGATAGAGGTGCTGCGCGCCGTCGCGGTGTTGATGGTGCTGGTTCAGCATATTCCGGACAATCTGATTTTCTGGCCGTCGCATTTCGCGCAAGCATTCTTAGGCCCCGCCGGGTTTTGGACCGGGGTCGATCTGTTTTTTGTCATCTCCGGCTTTGTCATCGCGCGATCGCTGCTGCCGCGCCTCGCGGGGGTGAAAGATTGGCCAAATTTTACGCGCATCGCGTTGACCTTCTGGATCGCCCGGGCCTGGCGGCTGCTGCCCTCCGCCTGGCTCTGGCTCACGCTGCCGCTCATTTTATGCCTCATCTTCAACCATTCGCACGCCTATGGGCCTTTTGGCGCAAACTGGTCGATGTTCGTAGCCGGCATTCTCGACGTCGCGAATTTCCACTTCGCCGAGGTGTTCTACCGCTACCCGAGCGGCACGGCCTTTGTGCAATGGAGCCTTTCGCTGGAAGAACAGTTTTATTTTCTCTTGCCATTCGCAGCATTTTTCTGTGGCCGCTATTTGTTTGTCCCACTGGGACTGATCGCGCTCGCAGGGTTTTTCATGCCCGTGACCCCTTTAATGCTGATGCTCCGGCTATGGCCCGTGGCGTTCGGCGTATTGCTCGCGCTATGGGCGCGCCATTCGAGCTACCGGGATTCCGCACCCACCGGGTTGGCGCGAAGCAGGCTGGCGCGCGCGGGACTACTTGTTTTAGCGATAAGCTCGCTTGCCAGCCTGGGTGCCACAAGCTTGCATATCGTGCCAATTTATCCGGGGCCGGTCGCGCTGGTGTCGGCTGTTCTGGTCTGGGTAGCCTCCTACGATGCCGGGTATTTATGGCGGGAAGGTTTTTCACGGCGAATGATGGAAGCGATCGCGGCGCGGTCTTACAGCCTGTATCTCATCCATATCCCGGTGTATTTCGGCGTGCACGAGCTATGGTACCGGCTGCATAAAACCGCCAGCCCGAACCACGTGCAGGCGTTGGGCATTATCGGCTCCGCGGCGCTCGGGCTGGTGGCGATAACTGAGCTAAATCATCGTTTGCTGGAAAAGCCCTTGCGCGCGCATGGCAAGCGCGTGGCGGCGCGGTTCCGCGAAAGCCGGATGGCGGAGGCGATATGAGCTTCGCCGCGCACCGAAGTCTGCGCGCTCATTGTCCGTTGGCTTCATGAATGTTGTGAGTGCGCCTACGGCGGCGCGGCCCATTGCGGTTTCCCGTGAGCAGCATTCTCGGCTGGCCGAGATAGAGGTGCTGCGGGCAATCGCGATTTTGATGGTGCTATGCGAACATGTGCCTATCAATCTGATATTTTGGCCATCGCATTTTGCACAAACGGTTTTAGGTCCGGCCGGATTATGGACCGGCGTGGATCTGTTCTTCGCGATCTCCGGTTTCGTCATCGCACGCTCGCTGCTGCCGCGCCTGGCGGGCGTGACTGGCTGGACCGGATTCACGCGCGTTACTTTGGCCTTTTGGATTGCCCGCGCGTGGCGCTTACTGCCATCCGCCTGGCTTTGGCTCACCGTACCGCTGGTTTTATGTCTCGTCTTCAACCGCGCAAGTGTTTATGGCAGTTTTTCGGCTAACTGGGGAATGTTCATCTCCGGAATTACCGATCTTGCAAATTTCCACAACGCCCATTTGTACGGAAAAGCCAAGTTGGGAACGGCTTTCGTACAGTGGAGCCTCTCGCTAGAGGAACAATTTTATCTTCTGCTCCCTTTCGCGGCCTATATTTTCCGCCGTTATTTGCCGATCCCGCTCGCGTTGATCGCCTGCGCTGGTTTCTTCGCGCCCGACACGGCTCTCGTCATGGTGCTCAGGGTTTGGCCCGTGGCGTTTGGCGTATTGTTGGCACTTTGGACTTCCCATCAAAGTTACCTTGAGTGCGCGCCGACGGGCCTGGCGCGAAGCCGGATCTCGCGCATTGGGCTGCTCTGCCTCGCCATAGCCTGTCTCGTCAGCTTCGGCTGGATAAATTCCCATATCGTGACGTTTTTTCAGGGGCCGATTGCGCTGATCTCCGTCTTTTTGGTGTGGGTTGCCTCCTACGATGCCGGATATTTATGGCGCGACGGATTTCTCCGGCGGGTCATGGAGGCCATCGCGGCGCGCTCCTACAGCCTGTATCTCATCCATATCCCGGTTTATTTCGGCGCGCATGAAATCTGGTACCGCTTGTACGGCATGGCAAACCCAAACCATTTTCAGGCACTCGGTATTATAGGTTTTGCAATGCTTGGACTGGTTGCGATCACTGAGCTGAACCATCGCTTTCTGGAAAAACCCTTGCGCGCGCATGGCAAACGTCTGGCCGCGCGGTTCCACGAAAGCCGGATGGCGGAAGACTATTGCGCGGATGCCACCATAAGCTGAGATAAAAATTCGCGCGTCGCGGGCGGGATAGGTGTTGGCGTGGTGGTCGCGCGTTTGACATAGACATGCACGAAATGCCCGGCGGCGGAGGCTGTTTCCTCTTCGTTGCGGAATAGCCCGACCTCGTAGCGCACGCTGCTGCGGCCCAGATGCGCGACCCGCACCCCGGCTGTGACGGTGTCGGGGAAGCTGATCGGCGAGAAATACTGGCAACCGGTTTCGACGACCAGACCAACGGCTTCGCTCGCGATGTAGTCAAGTACGCCGGCCTCGATCAGCAGCGCGTTCACGGCGGTGTCAAAGAATGAATAATACACGACATTGTTCACGTGCTGATAAACGTCATTGTCCATCCAGCGCGTCGTAATGGTTTTGCATCGCTTGTAATCGCCGCGTTGGCGCATCGCCCGATCTCCCGTTTTGCTTGCATTATTTTGCGCTGCGCGCCAGCGTCTGCCAATGAAAATCCGCGCCGCCGTGTTGCGCCAGATGGGTGTTGCCCCGCCTTACGCAAAAAGCCAGCCGCTGGCGGTTGAGGAAATCGACCTCGACCCGCCGGGCCAGGGTGAGGTGCTGGTGCGGGTCCGCGCGGCGGGGCTGTGCCATTCGGACCTTTCGGTCATTAACGGCGACCGCCCCCGCCCGATGCCCATGGCGCTGGGCCATGAGGCCGCGGGAACGGTTGCCGCGCTCGGCCCCGGCGTCGAGGGCTTCTCCGTGGGCGACCACGTGGTCATGGTCTTCATGCCGAGCTGCGGGCATTGCCTGCCCTGCGGGGAGGGCCGCCCCGCCTTGTGCGAACCGGGTGCTGCGGCCAACGGCAATGGCGTGCTGCTCTCAGGTGCCAAGCGCCTGCATTGCGAAGATGTGCCCATCCATCACCACCTCGGCTGCTCCGCCTTTGCGGATCATGCGGTCGTCAGCCAACGCTCTCTGGTTAAAATCAGCAAGGATCTGCCTTTCGCCATGGCGGCCTTGTTCGGCTGCGCCGTGCTCACCGGCGTGGGGGCGGTGGTCAATACCGCGCGGCTTCAAGCCGGACAAAGCGCGGCGGTGATCGGCCTGGGCGGTGTCGGGCTTTCCGCGCTGCTCAGCGCGCGGGCCGCCGGTGCGGCCCGGATCATCGCCATCGACATCTCCGAGCAAAAATTGGCGCTGGCGAAAGAGCTGGGGGCCACCGAGACCTGCAACGCCAGCGGCGAGGACGCCGCGGCGCATATTATGGAAATTGCCTCGGGCGGCGTCGATTTCGCGTTCGAGATGGCGGGCTCGGTGCGCGCGCTGGAGATGGCCTTCCAAATCACCCGGCGTGGCGGCACGACCATAACGGCCGGGCTGCCGCCCGCGGGTGCGGCGCTGCCGGTGGATGTGGTGAGACTCGTGTCAGAAGAGCGCACGCTGAAAGGCAGCTATATCGGCAGCAGCGCGCCGCTGCGGGATATTCCCCGCTACATTGCGCTCTACCAGGCGGGGCGCCTGCCTGTGGACCGGCTAATGAGCGGGGCGCTGCGGCTTGAAGACATTAATCTTGGCTTCGACCGGCTGCGGGAAGGCACGGCGGTTCGCCAGATTATCGAGTTTTCCTGACGCGAGGACAACCTGAGGTTATAGCGCAATTAACCGATTCGGTTTATTGTTACAGGACGCAGCGTCAGGCATGTAAACTTAAACATAATGAAATGTTAAATCTTACCTACAAGTCGCCAGGGCCCGCTTCCCTGCTCAAAACATCGCAGGTTTCGGTTTGGGATGTTTTGGAGCGGCGCCGCCACCATCTCGGCCTACGAATTCTGGTCATCGCCATTATTTTCCTGGATTACGGCCTCATGATCGGCTGGCCCCAGATCGCGGTCATTGTCGGAATCTATATTGCCATTCAAATCTTCGAGTATCGCGGTTTTTCCAGGCTGGCCGCGTTAATCACGAAACGCCGCAAAAGCCAGGATATCGCGGCCCTGTGCCTGCTTGGGTTGAATTCCATCGTTTTCGGCGCGCCTACCATTCTGCTGACCGGGCATCTGGGAAGCTGGGGCGCGGCCACGTCGGCTTATCTGCTGGCAGGTACGATCCTGAGTGCGGCGATGACCACGATTGGCAGCGCCTCTTCCTTTGGCGTCTCTGCCATGCCGTATTTTATCTACATCTGCCTGATCGTATTCGACACCCCAAACATTTCGATACCGCTGACATTGCCACTTCGCGCGGGCATATTGATCGCCAGCCTGTTCCACATCCACAATATCTGGCAGCTTTGGAAGCGATGGACCGCAAGCCGGCAGGCCGAGATACAGGCGGCGGCGGATTATGTCGCCGAGCGGGATGAGAGCGAGCGCCGGCTGTTCGAGATGACGCAGCAGGACGCGCTGACGGGAATGTTGAACCGGGAGGTGCTGCGGGAAAGGCTGGCGGAGGCGGCGCGAGCCAGTACCGGGGCGCTGCTGATGATAGACCTGGACGGCTTCAAATACGTCAACGACACGCTCGGCCATTCCGCCGGGGACATAGTGTTGCGCGAGATTGCCGGGCGCATCCGCGATGCCGCAGCGTGGGACGACACGGCGGCTCGGCTGGGCGGCGATGAATTTGCGTTGTTGATGCCAAATATCTCTACCGCCGCGGTGGCGCTGGCGAAGGCGGAGACGCTCATTGCCGCCGTTTCGCAGCCGGTGCTGCTCGATGGCCACCCAATCAATATCGGTGCGAGCATCGGCATTGTTCTGCATCCTCTGCACGGCAAGGACGCGGAACAGCTTTATGCCAATGCGGACCTGGCGCTCTACCAGGCAAAGGCGGAGGGGCGGCATTGCGCGCGGCTCTACCACCCGGATTTACGCACGATGGCGCAGGGCAAGGTGCTCCGCGATACGGAGCTGCAAAACGCGCTGGAACGTGGCGAATTCGAGATGTTCTACCAGCCGCAGATCCGGCTGGCCGATGGCGCACTGACCGGGGCGGAAGCGCTGCTGCGCTGGCGGCACCCCGAACTGGGACTGCTCAAGCCCGACAGCTTCCTCGCCGCGCTGGAGGGTGGGCTGCTCTCGGCCAAGGTCGGCGCCTGGGTGATAGAGACCGCCTGCCGCCAGGCGGCGGTCTGGCGGGAAAATGGAATGCCGGACTTCAGGATCGCGGTGAATTTGTTCGGCGCGCAGTTCCGCTGCGGCAATTTGGCCGAATGGGTCTCGCAGGCTTGCGGCCATGCGGGGCTGCCGGTTGACGCTTTGGAGATCGAAATAACCGAAAACGTGATCCTGCGGCACGAGGATGAGATCATCGGCCCGCTACAGGAGCTGCGGGCACTTGGCGTCGGGGTAGCGTTCGACGATTACGGCACCGGCTTCGCCTCGCTCAGTATGTTGAAACGTTTCCCGGTATCGCGGCTGAAAATCGACCGAAGCTTCACGAAGGATATTTGCGACAGCAAGGCCGATGCGGCGGTGACTTTTGCGGTGATAGGGCTGGCGCGGGCCTTGAACCTGGCAGTGACGGCAGAGGGGATTGAGACACCGGCGCAGGCGGCTGCGCTCGCGCGGCAAGGCTGCGATGATGGACAAGGCTTTTACTTTGGCAAGCCGATGAGCCATGAGGCGTTTACGACCCAATTTGCCACCCGCAAAGCTGCGGCTTGCCCGCGCGCGGAGGCCACTGCCTCGCCATAGAGACAGGCGGCGTTTGCGTGGTATGAAGCGTCATGACCGAAGCCTTCCCCTTGCAGAGCCATGTTTTTTTAGGGTCCGGGCACGAGCGGAACGAGCGGCGCACCTGGATCGTGATTGGCGTTTGCACAGCCATGATGGCGCTGGAAATTACCGGCGGCGTCTGGTTCGGCTCCATCGCCCTTGTGGCGGACGGGTTGCATATGAGCACCCATGCCGGGGCATTGCTGCTGGCCGCGCTGGCCTATTCCTTCGCGCGGCGCCATGCGAACGACCCCCGGTTTTCATTCGGCACCGGCAAGCTGGGCGATCTCGCGGGCTTCACCAGCGCCGTGATTCTGGCGATGATTTCGGTGTTCATCGGGTACGAGGCCGTCCGGCGGTTTCTTTCCCCCGTGCCAATCGACTTTAAGGCCGCAATCCCTATCGCCTGCCTGGGGCTGGCGGTGAATATCGTAAGCGCCTGGCTGTTGAGCGGCGGTGAGCACCATCATCACGGGCACTCTCATGGACATGGACATGGACATGGACATGGGCAGGAAGAAACCCAGCGCATCGAGACCGCAAGCGGGACGTTAAGGTTAGAGATTTTCGAGACCGGCGTGCCGCCGCGCTTCCGGCTGCACAGTGGAACCGCCGCGCTGCCCGCGAGCGCTGAGATCGAGACCCGCCGCCCCGACGGAACCATCCAGCTTTTTAGCATGGCGTTGCAACATGGGTATTTCGAATCGTTCCAGGAAATTTCAGAGCCTCATGCGTTCACGGCCACCGTGAGGCTGGCCGGAGGTGAATACGCGGTGCGTTTCGACGAGCATGAACATGCCGGTGGCAAAACATCCCGGGACAACAACATGCGCGCCGCGGTCGTGCATGTCATCGCGGATGCAGCGGTGTCGGTGCTGGTCATCATCGGCCTGGTGCTGGCGAAAGTTTTCGGCTGGGTTTGGATGGACCCGCTCGTCGGTATCCTGGGCGCGCTCGTGATCGCGAGCTGGGCGGCCGGACTGATCCGCGATACCGGAAGCATCTTGCTCGACATGACGCCCGACCCAGCCATGGCCGAGACGATGCGCCGGACGATCGAGGATGAGGGTGACAGGCTTTCGGATTTTCATCTCTGGCGCTTAGGCCCGGGGCATCTGGGCGCGATACTCTGCGTCGGCACCGCGCAGGCGCGCGATGCCGCCTACTACCGGGAGCGGCTGCGGCGTTTCCAGGCACTCTCGCATATCACCGTTGAAGTAAGGGAGGTTTGAGTATGAAAAATTTTATGAAACCCATCGCCGTCGCGGCGATTTTTGCGGCCCCTGCCCTCGCCCACGCTCAGGGCGCACCGCCCAACACCGTGGCGTCGAAAGTTCAATCCGGCAGCTACAAAATCGAGCCGGCACATACCCGGGTGCTGTTCGCGGTCTCGCATATGGGCTTCACCACATGGTACGGGCAATTTACAAATGTTTCCGGCACGCTCACGCTGGACCCGAAAAATGTTGCGGCTAGCGCGCTCGACATCAGTATCCCCACCAACACGATCACCACCACCAACACCAAGCTGGATGGCGAACTCAATAGCCCGACCTGGCTGGATACCGCGAAATATCCCACCATCGTTTTCAAATCGACGAAAATCACCCGCACCGGCGATGATACCGCGACCGTGACGGGCAATCTCACCTTCCATGGCGTCACAAAGCCGGAAACATTGAACGTAACGTTCAACGCCTCGGGCGTTAATTTTCTAACCCATCAATACACGGTCGGGTTCAACGCCACCGGCTCGCTCATGCGTAGCGACTTTAACGAGAAAACCTATGTGCCGATTATCGGCGACGCCGTAAAACTTACGATCAGCGCGGCGTTTGTGAAGTAAGAGGTGCGGAAATATCCTCGAGCGATTTGCCTTCGGCGTCGATGCCCAACCAGGCCGCGACGCCGGAGGCAATGAACATCAGCACCGAAGCGCAGAGATAGCCATAGAATATCAGGAAGCGCGAGCCGGTGCCAATTAAGTGCCCGAAGAACCACGGCGCGAAAATGCCCCCCGCCGCCGTGCCGAGCGCGTAGAAGATTGCGATGGCCATGGCGCGCATTTCCAGCGGGAAGATTTCGCTGGCGGTTAAATAGGCCGCACTCGCCGCTGCCGAAGCAAAAAAGAAGATCACGGCCCAGGCCAGGGTTTGCGTCGCCGCGTTGAAAACGCCGATGGCGAAGAGATAGCCCGTGACGGCGAGCAGGGCTCCGGCGAGAGCGTAGGTTCCGGCGATCATTTTCCGGCGCCCGATGGTATCGAAAAACCTGCCCAGCAACACCGGGCCGAGGAAATTTCCCGCCGCCAGGGGGAGCAGAAACACGCCGGCGCGCCCGGCGGCGACATGATAGAACCGCACCAGCATGAGCGCGTAGGTAAAAAACAAGGCGTTGTATAAAAACGCTTGCGCGGTCATCAGCACAAAGACGAGGAACGACCGCGCCCGGTATTGGCCGAGCATGACCTGAAAGATCGGGGCGAAGCCGAAGCTCTTGCGCGGATGAATCGTCAGCTTTTTGTGGTCGTGATCGCTTTTGCCGCCGCTATCCCGTTCGATCTCCTCCATCGCCGCCTCGGCGGCCTGCGTGTGGCCGTGGGTGATAAGCCAGCGCGGGCTTTCGGGCACAAAATTCCTTAAGAGAATGACCGCCAGGCCTAGCACCGCACCGATGCCAAAGCCAAGCCGCCAGCCGATGTTCAATGGCAGCAGCTTTGGGTTGAGCAGAAAGATCGTGGCGCCCGCGCCAAGTGCAGCACCCAGCCAATAGGTGCCGTTGATGGCGAGGTCTAACCGGCCACGCAACCGCGCCGGCATCAACTCGTCGATCGCGGAATTGACCGCGGCATATTCGCCGCCGATGCCAATGCCGGTGAGAAGCCGGAACAGCGCGAAGGAGAAAAAATTCCAGGAGAAGGCGCTAAGCGCCACGCCAGCGAGGTAGCAGCCCAGTGTGGCAAAAAATATCCGGCGGCGGCCGAAGCGGTCGGTAAGCCAGCCAAAGCCAAGCGCGCCGCAGACCGCGCCGGTGATGTAAAACGAGGCTATGGCGCCGATTTCGCCAGCTGAAAGATGCAGGGTATGGCTATTTTGCAGCACGCCGCCCATCGCGCCGACGATCGTCACTTCCAGGCCGTCGAGCATCCAGCTAATGCCGAGCGCCGCTACAAGAAGCAGATGAAAGCGGCTCCAGCGCAGCCTGTCCAGCCGCGCCGGAATATCGGTGCTGACGGCTGGCAGGCGCGTCATTTAAGGCGAAGGATTAACGGCGGATAAGAAACCCGAGCAAAAACGCCGCGCCTGCGACGATCCCTAGCGCCATAAGAGGCTGGTCCATCACGTTCTCACGGATTTGGTCGGACGCCGCGCCGAAGCTTTTTTGCGCCTGCCCGGTTGCCTGGTTCCATTTGCCTTTGGCCTGGGTGCTGGAATCGCCCGTGAGGCCGCCGACTGCATCCTGAACCTTGCCGCCAATGTCGCGCATTGTGCCTTCAGCTTCGTTTTCGTCCATCATAGTCTCCTGCTGTTTTGCGTGGGATTTGCACTTGGGGGCGGCTGGAGGCGTTTCCCAGGGGTGCTATGTTTCCAAAACACCGCCGCGCCGATAAAATGCCGCGAGTGGCAAAGGAGGCGTTCGTTTGAATATCGCGTTGATCGTCGCGGCGGGGCGTGGCTACCGCCTTGGCGGCCCGATGCCCAAGCAGTATCTGAACCTTGCCGGGCAAAGCATTCTGCGGCGCACACTCCAGGCGTTCCAGAGCCACCCGATGATCGGCGCCGTGCAGGTTCTGATCCACCCGAACGACCGTGGTTTTTACGATGTTGCGACCGAAGGCCTAGACATGCTCCCGGTGGTATTCGGGGGCGCCACGCGGCAGGAATCTGTCCGCAACGGGCTTGAGGGCGTTGCGGAGCTGAAGCCCGCCAAGGTGTTGATCCATGACGCTGTGCGGCCATTCATCTCCCACGGCACAATTTCCGCCGTGCTGGATGCACTCGATCGCGGCCCCGCGGCGATAGCGGGCGTGCCGCTGGCGGACACGCTCAAGCGCTGCGAGAACGGGATGGTGACGGCAACCATCGACCGTGCGAACCTCTACCGCGCGCAAACGCCGCAAGGTTTCCGTTACGTTGAAATTCTGTTTGCCCACCGTCAGGCTCTGGCCAGCGCGCCGGGAACCGAGTTTACCGACGATGCGATGATCGCCGAATATGCAAAGCTGCCGGTGGAAATGGTCGAGGATTCAGAGCAGAACTTCAAGATCACCACGCAAGACGATCTACGCCGAGCGGAATTGTTATTCCGGGACTGAAATCGCGCTCAGGCCAGCGCTTAGGCAGGCCAGCACGTCTTGTAATTGAAGCGCGATGCAGCCTGCCGTCGGCGCGAAATCCGGCGGGGCTACATGCAGAAATATCGCCGAGCCTTTTCCTGGCTTGATCGGCCCGGTGTTCCAGCCGAGCACGCCGATGATGTCGTACACATTGTCCTCGCGCCAAAGCTCCTCATGTGACGCGGCATAAGGCAGTCGGATTTGTTTGTTATAGGCAGAATCAGCAACGTCGTCGCACCAGCCATCCTGGAGGCTAACCGGCTCGACCGGCACGGCGCAGCGCGGCGCGGCAATTCTATCCGCGCGATAGAACACGCGCAGCAGTGGCAGAATACCGGCGGGGGTGGCGCCGTCACCCTCCTGCTTATGCATAGTGATGCCCGTGCGACCGCAAACTGCGCGCAGCCGCAACCCGGCACCTTCCAGCAGCTCATTGCGGTATGAAAACTCAACCAAGCAGATGCCCGAAGCGCAAGGCTTTGGTAGCGAGGTAGGAATCGTTCACCCCGTTCGGCGCGAATTCATGCGGCACACGCTCCACCACCTCTATCCCGCAGGCGGCGAGCGATGCGACCTTCTCAGGGTTATTGGTCAGCAGACGGATTTTCGTCATGCCCAAGGCCGCCAGCATCGCCGCGGCGATATGGAAATTGCGTTCATCGGCGTGCCAGCCGAGCGCCTGGTTCGCATCCACCGTATCCAGCCCGCTATCCTGCAATGTGTAGGCGCGCAACTTGTTGATCAGCCCGATGCCCCGCCCCTCCTGCGCCAGATACAGCACCGCACCCGCTCCATCCTCCGCCATGCGCGCGATGGCGCCGCGCAGCTGCGGCCCGCAATCGCAGCGCAGCGAGCCGAGCAAGTCCCCGGTGAAACACTCGGAATGCACCCGGACAAGCGGGGTTTCCTGCGCTGCCGGATCGCCCACAAGGATCGCCATATGCTCGATCCCCTGGTCCAGCGCGCGGAAGGCGATGAGCCGGGCATCGCGGGCATTGTCCAGCGGCACCGCAACCTCCGCCACCTTGGTCAGCGAGGCGGCGAGTTCCAGCGGGTAGGCAAGTAAATCGACAGCCGGCACTGAAAGCAGGTCGGCCCCCGCCGGCAGGCTTGCCCAGCCGGGCCGCACTGGGGCAGCAACGACGGCGGGCAGCAGCCGCGCTAGCTTGGCCAAAGCGAGCGCCGCTTCGGCGGCATCCGGCGGGACGGTGCGTTCAAATTCCGGCAGAATTTGCTCCATGGTCGGGTCGGCGGCGCGTTTGAGCGTCTCAGCATCAATCAAGGGCCGGTTGAGTTTCAGCGCGATGACCGGGCTTGCCGTCTCCACCTCCTGCTTCAACACCGCCGCCGCGCGGGACGGGGCAAGCAGCAGCGCCGCCTGGCCGCCCGAAAGTATGTCGATAAGCCGCAGCCCCTCGGCTCCCACTGTCTCGGCAGGGGCAAGGATCATGGGGCGGCGCGCGGCCAGCACCACCGGCACGCCGCGCCGCGCCTCGGCGATCGCGCGATGCACGGCCCTGGTGCGGGGCGTACCCAGGCTGGCTTCGGCGGGTTTTGGCGCACCACTCATTCGCCACAAATAGGGCGCAAGGGGAAATCGCGCCAGTCTCCCTGCTGACACTGGGGCGTAACGATCCTATATCGGACAAAGATTGAGGAGATAGCCATGGCCAGCCAGCATCCTATACTTGTGGTGGATGACGACACCGCCTTACGCACGGCGCTGATCGAGCAGCTAGTACAGGATGGCGAGTTCGAGCCTACCGAGGCAGCGTCGCTGGCCGAAGCTGACGCCAGGCTTGCCATTGCCGATTCCCGGTTCGACGCGCTGCTGCTGGATGTGAGCCTGCCGGATGGCGACGGCCGGGATTTTTGCAAAAAACTACGCAAGCAAGGCATGAAGACGCCGATCATCATGCTCACCGGCTCGGCTGAGGAGAATGATATCGTGCGCGGGCTGGATTCCGGCGCCAATGACTATATCGCCAAACCCTTCCGGCTGAACGAGCTGCTGGCAAGGCTGCGCGCGCAGCTCCGCAGCTTCGAGCAGTCTGAGGACGCGGTGTTCACCATCGGCCCATACACGTTCCGCCCTGCGGTCCGGCAGTTGCTGGAGCCGGTACGCAACCGGCGCATCCGGCTAACCGACAAGGAAACTGCGATCCTGAAGTTTTTGTACCGCGCCGCCGGCAAGCCGGTCGCCCGCCAGGTGCTCCTGAACGAGGTTTGGGGCTATAACGCGGCGGTGACTACCCATACGCTGGAGACGCATGTTTACCGGCTGCGCCAGAAGATTGAGCCGGACCCGTCGGTCTCGCGCATTCTGCTGACCGAGGGCGGCGGCTACCGGCTGGATGCGGATGGGAATACCGCGGCGGTTGGATAATATCGGGCGGCGGTTTATAACTGACCGCGCCGCGATCCGTCTCCGTAGCTCAGCAGGATAGAGCACAGGATTCCTAATCCTGGGGCCGTGGGTTCGAATCCCGCCGGGGACGCCAACAAAATCAATACTTTGTGCGAAATATTGATTGGCAAAGTAGGCGGGAAAGAGGTCGAGGTTACCATCTGGGTTACCAATAGGCCGCCCCAGCCCGAAAGCGGGGGCGGTCCAGGCAAATCAATTTGTTCCTTCGGAAACCTCTTCAACGATCTCGGTTAGCAGTGTTTCCACATGGCTTGACCAATCCTTTTTCTCAGCGGCTTTTCGGAGACTCGTACATGCGGCTAGGACCTCCGCTCGTTCGTTGAGGAGGTCGTGCCTCGAAATATGAGTGCCGCCGTCAGAATTGATCTCTCGAGCAAGCAATCTACAGGTTCCCTCGATCAATAAAAGAACACCATAATTGCCACCTGAGTAGCGAGAGGTCTCGAGGTTTAGACCTCTTAGAGCGTCCTCCCATTGACGAAATGGCCAAAGCTGGACCCCTTTCTCATTCAAGAATTCTATAAGGTCACGAGCGCGAATATGTTTACGGATCTCATCCTCTGTTACATCGACATACCTCATACTCAATCTAATCACGTCGAGCCGCAGCAGGCACTCGATGAGTTGTGTCGTGTAGTCTTTATCAAAGCTTGAGCGCATAATATTTTGATCCTTCCGGGCGGGAATAGCCGCGGCCGGCGTGAAGTGACAAAAATGGACCGTCACGCAACCGCTATCCCGGTTTCGCTTCGATCCCCCTTGCCCGTCACGGCGACATCTCGGACCATAGATATATCGCATCAATTCCTACCTGACCCTCAAAGGGCCAGCGCAGCAGCTTTATCAAAACTCGATGGGAATCGGGGGATTCTCCAGCGTTGCTGCACGGTAGGGCGCGATTTCCCAGGCGTTTAAGCTTGGTTGGTTATCTTAATAATTGACCGTTGGAATGATTTCAAGGTTTTTTTGCAGGTACGCTTACCCTCATGCTTGCGACGTCAAAACAAAAGTGCCACTCCACTTCTGCGGAGGTCGCTAATGCTTGATAGGTTCCCGTCAGAAGTCGCCGATCAACTCAAATGGTACGTTTACCGCCTGGTCGACCCCCGGAATGGACAGACATTTTACGTGGGCAAGGGAAAAAACGACCGAGTTTTTCAACATGCCAAAGATCAACTTTCTGCCAATGGCGACGAAGATGAAATCAATCTTAAGTTTCAGCAGATCAAGGCGATTCGGGCGACAGGTCTTGAGGTGGCACACATAATCCACCGCCATGGAATCGAGAGCGAAACCGTTGCGTTCCAAATCGAGGGGGCGGTGATGGATGCCTTTCCCGGCCTGACGAACCAGATCGGCGGTCATGGTTCCGGCGATTACGGCGTCAGACACGTATTCGAAATCATGACGGAGTATGCTGCCCCGGAGTTTATCGCGCGTCACAACATAATTTTGATTAGTATTTCCAAGACTTTTGATGATGAAGCCATCAGCATCTACGATGCGGCGCGCTGCTGCTGGATCATCGATCCAGAAAGGGCTCGCCAAAACGAACTCGTGCTTGCCCATCGGCGTGGGCTGGTAGTCGGCGTGTTCCGCCCCGCAAGGTGGATGAAAGCCACGATGGCTAATTTTCCCCGCTTAACTCAGAATGAGCCACGCCGCTGGGGCTTTGAAGGAATGGAAGCCGAGGAAGAAGTAGCAAACCTTTACCTTCGGAAGCGCGTTCCGAATAGTTACCGCGCCAAGGGGGCGGCGAATCCGATCAGATTTATTTCCTCAGAAAAAACCACTCCATTTTAGCGAATTAAAAGCCAGTTACATCAATAATTGCGGCGCCACACGGCTCAAGGCGGGTATAAGAAGGCCCAAGAGGCATTCTGAGGAGCGAAACGTTCAGCGCCGCGCTTCGCCGACAGCAATACTCCTATCTTGGTAAGCATTGCTTCCGTGACGTTTCGACAGCAGACGTTTACCAGCTCGAAGGGTCAAGCAAAGCAGCTCCCTGTGCATTGTTCTTGTTTTGTACCCACTTCCAGTGGTTTCAATGTTATGTCCCCCTATATAGACGTGGTTTTTTCATGGCGTTATGGGAACTAATGGTTGGATCACGCGATGGAGGTAGTAAAAATATGCCGAACCAGTTTCAGCTCGATATCCCGACTGGCAATGACCAACCGGTAAGGTTTACCCTCAAGATTGGAGAACTCCTTTACTTGCTTGGTGCTAACGGCACAGGAAAATCGAGCCTCGTATCTAGAATATTTAGCCAGCATCAGAGTCAAGCAAAACGTATTTCCGCACACCGTCAAACGTGGTTTGAGTCCAATACTTTGGATATGACCGCTAAAGGCCGGGATGATCTTGAAAAAAACTTCGTCGCTCAAGATGGGCAACCTCGCTCTCGATATTGGGAGTGGAACCCAGCGGGACGCTCCAATATGGCGATTTTTGACCTCATCGACGCCGATACTATGCAAGAGCGCAAGATTGCTTCGTTGGTGCGCGCCGGCGATCTTACGACCGCTGTAGACCTAGCTAACGCGCCATCGCCAATCCACATTATTAACGAGTTAATGCGCGTTTCCAACATACCAATTGAGATAAGCGTTGAAGACGGCCAAAAAATTGTTGCAAAAAAGAATGGAAGTAGCAGTTATAGTGTAGCAGAATTATCTGATGGCGAAAGGAATTCATTCCTTATCGCCGCCAATGTTATGACGGCCAAACCAGGCTCTCTAATACTAATTGATGAGCCAGAACGGCACCTCCATCGATCAATTGTTTCACCCCTATTAAAGCAGCTTTTTGAAAAACGGAAAGATTGCGCGTTCATTGTGTCAACACATGAAATCATGCTTCCGATCGACACACCCGAAGCTTCTACAATGCTCGTACGAAGCTGCGATTACAGCGGACGTGATGTTCAAGCATGGACTATCGACATAATACCTCCGGGTGTCGCGATAGATGAAGATTTAAAATTTGACCTATTGGGTGCGCGACGCAAAATGCTATTTGTGGAGGGCACCAGCCAAAGCCTCGATATGCCACTCTACAGCCTATTGTTTCCCGCAGTTTCCGTCATTCCAAAGGAAAGCTGTCGTGAAGTTGAATATGCCGTCAGAGGGTTGCGAAATGCTCTAGATATGCACTGGGTCGCCGTGTGGGGCATAATCGATAACGATCAACGATCACCTGAAGACATCGCCCGCCTACAAGACGCTGGTATTTTTGCACTCTCTCATTACTCAGTTGAATCGCTTTATTATCATCCGAAGATTGTAGGCCGAATAGCAGCATTACAAGCCAGCATCATCGGTGCTGATGTCGAAGCCCTTGTGAAGAACGCGATAACTGCGGCCGTTGAGGCAGTTAAGGCAAAAAAAGAGCACCTGGTCACCAGTGCCATTCTCCGCTCGGCGCGAGACAAAGTGTGGCACAGTCTGCCTCGGCGTGAAGATGTCACGAGCGGTGTTCCACTCTATCTGACAGTTGACTTGCCTGCACTTCGTGTGGAAGAGGAGGCTCGTTTCAATACTTTAGTCAGCCAGATAAACTGGAATGGATTACTGACTCGCTACCCATTGCGCGAGAGCTCCGCTTTTGATCGTGTCGTTTCAGGGATTAAAATTGCAGATCGAGCGACATATCGAGCTGCAGTGCTTAAGCTCCTACAAGATGACCAGTCTGCCGCAACGGAACTCCGCGACCTGCTCGGCGATCTGTATTCGAACCTTGAAAATTAATCCAGCTCAGCTTGGATAATCTCCGCGAACAAATTCCGCTATTTTCCGTAATGCGCTCCAAAATAGCCAGCCGGGTATCACGGGCAAGGCCACCATTACGAAGTCCCTTAGACTATTGAGGGGGCGGGCGTCCAATCCCGCCCCCTCGGTGGTCATCGCTGGCTAGGACTCCAGCGGTGGCCTCGCGCGGCAGGAGGGACGCGCGATTCGAATGTGTCAAACCGGGCGAAGCCGGACAAAGTTGACCTGCTATCGCTCATATCTCGCATTCAGCCCGGCTTGCAGTAATTGGACACGGCGCTGTTGAGGCGAGATCCAGCGCTTCGATAGGATGCCGGTCACCGTGTCGCTGCCGCCCAGGGCCTCATCTTCCTCGTTGTTATGGGCGGCGCTCAGATGGAAGGGACGCCCCAGAAAACGGTCTGCGTGGTCAAGGGTCGCGGCGAGTTCGGCCATCACTTGGCGCTCTTGAACGCCCTTCGTAAAAGCTATCAGCGAAACGATGTCACCACCGCGCATACCGCAAAGGCTGTCCTTCCAGGCGCCATTTTTGGTTACGGTTAGTTCCCCACCACCGCGCTTCTTCGCTCGCGGAGAGTCGGCCTTGAACACCTCCCCCATGAAATATCGACCACAAGGGAACAGTTTCGCCAGAAGACGTGGGGCGGCTAGGAGGGAAATCTCGCGTACATCGGAAAGAGGGATGGACATTCAAGTTACTCCATTGATTTGGCGTTGGATTTTTTGAACGAAAATTCGGCAAGCTTGACCAGCAGCCGAAGTTGAAGGTTCGTGATGACCTCATCGGTGTCCGCCAGTTCTCGCTCGGCATCGGCCAACTCGGCGGCGGCTCTTACACGTTTCTTCTCTCGCTGCTTGATCTTTCCCGTCAGGATGCTGCGTGCTTGCCCGATTGTGCTGTTGAGCGGGCCGTACCAATCGGATAAGGAAACCTCACCAGCGCCCACCGCCGCGTCGAGCCGCCGCTGTATATCGAGCAGCTCTGTCTTGCCAGCCTCTCTGTTGGCAAATTTTCGGCGTAGCTTAATGACGACACCACGCAATTCGGTGCGCTCATCGAGCGTCAAGTTTAAGGCTTCATGCGTCGGGAGTATCGGAAGCATCCGGGTTCTCCAAAAGAACGGCGCCAAAATTTTTGTAGTGTTGCCGAAGTTTAAGTCGCTCAGCATTCAATGCTTGCTTCTTCTGAAACATCTTCCCCGGATCGTCACCATACATGGCACGTACCGCGGCTTTGGCACCGGCGGAATTGCGAGACGTGATAAAAAAGTCTTTCAACCCAAGTAAGGCACTTTCGGAGCACAAGGCGGCACGCGTGGCCTTTTCATATTGCTGTCCTATCCGATCGGTGACTTCAAGCAGACAGTCCGAAACGGCGTGATCTAACGCGGCGCCAGAATCGGTCATCTCCGCCAAGCAGCGTTCCAGGGCTTCAGAATAGATAAACGCAAACGCCTCGCGTTGTTTGGTTGCACGGGCCAACATGGCGTTCAATTCCGCTAGTCTTTGTCCTGCATCGGTCGGCTTTGGCTTACTGCTGTCTTCGGCCCAGGCAGCCCAAGCTTGGCGCTGTGCCTCGTGAAGCTCTCCAAGAGCATTCCGGGCGGTCGCTTCATCCGCCGCCAAACTCACGTGCCGGGCGTTGAGATTATTTAAGGCTTCGGTGGCTTGATCGTGCCGCGCGATGGCAGAACGCAATAAATCCCGAACGGAAGGAACTAATTGGAGGGCCGCGCTCATGCTACTTTTCCTTTTTACGTTTGAGTACATCGCGCGCAGGATCGATTACGCGCTGCGGCTTCGCCGTTGGCGAAACTGGCCTCGCTATCGAGTCCTGTCGTGCGGGCCGGGCTTCCTGAATAGCCTTGGCGGCCTGCCGCACGTGTTGATGAGCGCGAAGATGACCAGCTGCGGGCGCCGCTTCGGGCCCAGTTCCAGGACTCGCGGTGCGGCGTGTAAGGGGAAGCAATGCCATCATGTTCTCCTAAGAGGCCGGGGTTGAACTGCGCGCGCCAATCGACGCGGCTTTTGCGGAGTCATCGAGCGCAAGCCAAAACATCATGACCCGTTCGACTAAAAATGATCTTGGGAGGCGACGGTGCATGGCCTCTATGTCGATGCGCTTCCGCAGTTCACGATCTAAAGACAAAGAGGTAGAAAGTGCATGTCGCATGTTAAAGCTTAATACGACGGCGCACGTCGTCATGCCAGCACTCTAAAATTCATCGGATAAGTTTTTTGGTGTGCTTATGCCGCGCTTGGCAGGCGGACCAAAACCAAATGATTAACTTAGTTTTTCAACAACATAAATTACTATGCCGTCCTGTTCACACTCCCATACACGGTTTTCTTCGGGTGACATACGGGGCGATTCTTCCCATTCAACTTCATGATCGCCAAAATAAAAGTGTGCCGCCATCTCTTGAGCAATTTTAAGGTTGTCGTCCATGATGGGTTGATACGTTCCATCGAACACTTGATATTTTTGAGACATCGCTATAGGTCCTTCAATCTTCCCTGCTACCCTTTCAAGGGCAGCTGCCAATTTATATCGTAATCATAATAAAAATGACATTGAATGAGATACAGGATAAGGTATCCTGGGACTTCAAAGATTAAGTGCTTGATCGATATAAGTTTGTGATCAAAAGACTGCGGTTTGTTCAGCCGGGGTTACCAGGGGGTTACCATGCCTCGCGGATGTAGCGCGGCTAGGGCTAAACTAGGCGGGGAAATTGCCCGATGGACCACGTTTGAGGGCCGGAGAGGCGGTTAGGAGATACAGGGCGTACCGAACCGGGGGAGCAGCCGATAGGGCGCTCAAAACGGCTCTATAAAGCCGCGCTCATCGCGTCAAAGGTGATAATTTGAACTCGATCGGGAAGTTCGCACCGCGAGATGACAACCTCTACGATCTCGGGGCTTTCAACGAAGATCGCCTTGATTAAGGCCGGCAGTTGCAGTGGATTGATGAGAACGCGCTTTGACTCATCAACGTCGCAAATGCCGCCATCAAATATCACTTCGGTCATCGGAAGAAGCCTCCACTTCGATGGTGGGAACAAAGTCCGCGCGCTTAAACGATGTGTGTTGAAGTTCCCCGAGTACTTGTTGCATTAACGCAGTGCGCTCCGGGTCATTCAACACACCGATAGCGACACTTTGGGCCGGACGACCCCAACCGCGATCCAGAAGGGCGGACGCTGCCGCAAGCCTTACACCACCGGGTTCCTCATCGTCGCGCATGAGGTCTGCCAATGTTGCTATCGCTTCCGCGGTATAAGTCCGCGCAAGATCGGTCACAGCTTTGATTGCCGAAGGGCGGCCACCGGGGTTAGGTGATATGCCGCCCTTCACAAATTGACCTTGTTGGGTTCGCTCGATTTGAACTTGCATGTTTCAGACCTGTTGTCAGGATTCCTACATACCGCGCCACGGATAGTCATAGCCAGGGGAAATTTATTCGTCGGAGCAGGCGAGAATTTTAGTGTAGGTCACCTAGGTCACCCCCTCCTATACCGCTCTCTAAAAGTAAGGGGGGTATTAAACTTTTCGTAATAACCCCCCCTATTTTTATATTCTCGTATAGGAAAAGGTGACCTAGGTGACCTAGCGACGTTTCTCCCTGGAGAGATCGAAAAGATTGTCAATCGGACAAAAATATAGGCGGACCTATAGGTGACCTAAGCCAAGCAGAATGATTTTGTTTTCTTAAAAAAGTAGTTCGGCGGCATCCTCTTCTTCCCCCCTGGCTTCGATGTGGGAGATCAGTCTCAGCTTGTGAACATATCGGCAGCTATTGCTTCGGGTTCTGTCAACTTCAACACCAAGGGCACGTAGCCGATCTGGGAAAGCGTTCGCGTGTATGTATTCCGCACCGGTTTTCTCACGCCAACCGCTGTAATCTTTAAGCAGTTCGGCGGTTGTTACCCTTCGTCCGGTCGGATCGTTCTCTTGGACACAACATTCGGCCAGCCAAAGGGACAAGTCATCCATCCTATTAAGGTAAGCATCGGTATCATCACGAACATTCTTCGGGATCACCAAGCCATTTCTACAGTATCTCACGCAACCAGCAATCAGCCAAGCGAGGATTCCAGGCGCTTCAACTTTCAGCGCATCTTTTAATTTCGTGTTCCCCGGAAATTTTTTTAAGTATTCGAGAACCAACATGCGACGGCGCATGGCCGGGTCTGCATGTCCAAATGCCGGATATGAGTTGCCGCTTATCACGAGTTTACAAGTTGGATGAAAATCGCGCGGATTTTGAGCCATCGCGCGAGCCGTGATCTTCCCACCACCCGTTATCTGTTTTACGATGTTGATGTTCCACCGGGCATTCTTCGGAATTTCGGCAGCATACGCGAAGCGGGCTCCTTCAAGCTTAGCGATGTCGGTTGGGTGTCCCGTGTATTTCGTCTCCATTAAAACGGTTGTCGCGACAACGGTAGCGTTGTCACCCATTACACCAGCGGCGGTCTCGATTATGGTATCTTTACCGTTACCCCCGGTTCCGTGCTGCAATAGACATTTTTCTTCACGAGTATCTCCCGAGAGGGAATAGCCCAAATATTGCTGCAAAAAGTCGATCTTCTGGGCATCCCCTTCAAAAATATCATCAAGGGCTTTTAGCCAAATGGGGCAAGCCTCAGCCAAGGGTCTATCGGTGGGTGCCACGCTCGTTGATCGGGTAAGGTAATCCGCAGGATCGGCTAGCCGCATCTGGCCCGTCCGCAGATCGACGGTGCCTCCAGGCGTTGCAAGAAGCCACGGGTGACCGTCCCAGCGGTCGATTGGTGTAGCGAAGCGGCGATCGGACTGCGCGAGTTTCAATACGTTTGATGATGCCGCGGCGGAAGCTATCTTTTCTTGCTTCTTGTTGGCGCGTTGGGCCATGACGCGGCAATGTTCGCGCGATCGGTCTTGCGCGGCACGCGTGTCATCTTCACGCCAGCGCGTGCCATCCCATATGTGCCAAACTCCAAGTTTGTCGGTATATCGGAGATCGTGTTCATAAGCTTTGGCAAATTCTAAAGCCAAGTATTCATCGGAATACATTGGCGCGATGAGGCCGCTCCCAGGCCAGCCAGTCTCACGAGCGATGCGAAAAATTGTTTGCATCGTAACGACGGCGCCGCTGCCGCCATCTCGTTTGAAACTGTTCCACGTCGTTTTTTGACTACGAGCGTCGTATTTTGGAGATTTTTTTGACCACTCCTCCCATATCGGAAAGCCAGCATCACCTAGGTCAAACTTTAAAGCCATCCCAACTTTAAACCAAATATCCCGGTCATTACAATCAAGGTGATTGATCGCTTCTTTAGCCGCTACCGAATCGACGAGGTGATCTGGCAGCCTTGGCCTCACGGGAGCATTAGGAGCCGCGGTAATCTCGGTTCGGACAGGTGGGTTCGTAATCCAATTTTTTGGTGCCGGGCAAGGGTTATACTCTTCGTCCAAAGGAACGGATTTACGACCGAACGGCAGCGCGATTAAGTCTCCCTTTCCATCTTCGGCTACTTCAGCCTGCCCCGGATAGATGGCGATGTGCCCGAGTTCAAGATCCTTATCCCCTTCAACAAAGTCAGTCGCTTTCAGAACATCCCGAAGTATAGATCGCACACCAGCGGCGGGCTGTGGGTCGGTCCAAAAAAACCACGCGTGAAGACCTCGACCGCTACCAGATCGAACTACCCATGGGTAGAGGCCGCGATCTTTCGCCGCCTGGATGACCGGCAAAGCCAGCGCTACGAGCTTAGACCAATCGAGCTTTTCGGCATGATCATCAAAGTCTAAGACCGCGAAGTTCGTTGTGATACTACCCGGCTTCATAAGGTAAATGCCAAGATATGGCCCGGCGCTTAAATGATTGAGAATCGCCGTACTAGAAATTTTACCTGTTCGCGGATAGTATACATTTCGTTTCTCTTCGCTATTCCACGTCCGCTCCGCGTGAACGTCTGGCCTGGCTTTATCGAGTATCAATTCTATTAGCGAGAAACGGGGATCTTCTGTACGATCTACATCGTTTGCGATACAATCAGGCATCCGGGGTCCTCCGGGTTAGCTTCCCATCTTCGTCGTCTATTCAGGCCGTAGCGTTTGCATCGCGCTACGGCCTTTTATTTTTTGGATCGTAATCCCGCCTAAATCGCTGTGACAGCACTCACGTGCGCGTTTGCTTCAGACTTATTTGCAACTTTTCGCGGCGAGCCGATATATTGCCATGGCGTCATGATATGGGTGCGGTATTAGCGTTTCGCTTATTCCGATTCAGTAATACGGTATCCTCTAGCATCAACTAAGCCGTTGCGCTCGATTCTGTCGCTGCACCATGCCTCAACCTCACGCTTGATATACCAGGCGCGCTGCGGTCCAAACTTCACTTTGCAGGGAAACCGCCCGTGCTGTTCCATTCGATTTACATGCGTTTTGCTATACGGAACTCCGAGCGATCGTAACTGATCGAATCTAACGAACTCCACACCCGCGATGCCTTCAACAACTTTGGTACCTTCAGACATACCACCATACCCCCAAAATAAACGCCGACCACGCGCGAAAACTCGACGCTTGAACGGCAGAGAAAAATGACTTCGTAGTGGTGCCATTCCCTGGCTGGGTAGGCGGGTCAATTATGGTTCTTGCCCCATTAACCAATGAACCAACTTTCGTCGATCTGAGTCGTTAGTAACATCGGTCGTCAGAGAAGACCATAGGTAATCGTCATGTAAGGATAAAAATATCTATGTCGCAACAATCATCACACTAATGATATGATTATTCATTTTATTTATTTAGCGAAAATGATTTTAATGAATTTAATGGTGAAAAAATAAAAACAATAAATCCTAGCATCGGCTATCTTCTAAATTTCACCACGTTGCCGACGGCGGTGTCCAATAAATTCGAGCTTTTGGCGGCCTTTGCTTTGATGATGCTTTCGATGTGCTGCGCTAACATATCCAGTGCCTCACGTTTTTGGCCGAGATATTGATGCCGGTTGTAGCGAGCCGTTACCCCCTGGGACGCGTGGTTTAAGACCTCAGAGATGACGTACTGCGGCACATCGAGAGCGCCCATACCGGTAGCGGCGCTGCGCCTCAGATCATGAAGGGTCCACGGGGCGATTAGCTCAGCCCTGCCACTACCAGACTTTTTCGCTTCTGCGGTTGCCAGCTCGGCAACCTTTTCATCGAGCTTTATCTTTATCTTTGAAAACCCGCTGATCGGCGTCTTGCCGTTCGTGGTGAAACAATAATCACCCAACCGCGGGAGGCTCTTGAGGACCGTAACAGCGGACGGGGAAAGCGGCACCTCGTGCCGCCGGTTTGCTTTGGTATCCGCGGCTTCGAGTACCCATAGCGGACAGGAGATAAGCCGCTCCTCACCGTCTTGTTTGATTCGCAACTTGTAGTCGAAGTCGATGTCGGACCACCGCATCGATGCAACCTCAGTGCGTCTCTGCGCCGTCAAGATCAGCAGGCGGATGATCCCCCTGGCCGCGATGCCGAGCGACTCGGCGGCCCCCCAGATCGTCACTAGCTCTTTATCGTCCAGCACGCGGTCACCCTTGACCTCCGGCAGCGGGGCCTTCACACCTCCAACCGGATTCGATGGGACGAACTCACGCTCAGCCGCCCAAGCAAATAGAGTGTGAAGGGAAGCCCGCACACGGTTCGCACCCTGGTTCAGACCGCCCGTAGTGATAAGGCCATCGAGAAGGGAGTGAACATCCTTCTTGGTGATGTCCGCCGCGGCACGGTTGCCCCAGGAAGCAAGCACATGAGAAACGAGCCGCCCCTTCCCTCCCCACGGCTTCCCCCTCGCCTTCTCATACCAAGTGACAAAATCGTCGGTGAGCTTTTGCACCGTTAAGCGCGGCGGTGGCGGAGGTGGAGGGGGCGCCCGACGAATCGCCAGGGGGTTGATGCCTTGCTTGGCGTTCCGTAGATGCTTTCGCGCCGCGTCTCTCGCCTCATCAACCGTTGGGATGTCAATCAAGCTGCCAAGGCAAAACATGTGCTGGCGCCCGTCGGTCCTATATTTGACCCACCAGGACCGATGCCCGGACGAGCTGATCCGCACCGCGAAGCCGGGGGTGAGCTTGTCCCATATTTCTACCCTGCCGGAGGCCGGGGGCCTCTTTCGCTCGATGCCCAGATCCGTCAGGGTGGTCCGCTCCGGCTTTCTTCTCGGAGCCTCCGGTTCCGCCCTTGGTTTCACAGCCGCCATAACAGTCACCCTCTTCTGAGCGGGGTTACCACGGGGTTACCAATTTTCGTGGTCCTAGGGGGTAAAGTGTGGTAACCTATGGTCCGCTATGGAACATAGATTTAACCGTAATTTATGACTTTATCCAGCAAAATAGCCAATTTTTTGGCAATTTTGGTCACCGTTGGTCCGGCATGGAATCCTGTGGTCAGCTATTTCGTCGGATTCCTAATCCTGGGGCCGTGGGTTCGAATCCCGCCGGGGACGCCAATAAAATCCCCATTTTTCGAACTAAAATATAATATAAAAGAGCGGGTTAAGGCGCGCTACGCCGAAGCCTGTGGCGGATTAGTGTCCATTAACGTCCATTGAAATCAAGTGATGTCCCGACCTTTTTGAACCCCAAATGAACCTCAGGAATTTGACTGAACCCCACAAACGGTCAAAATCGGTAAAAACGTGACTCGGGCGTTTTAGCTATGGCATAGGGTTTTGATGTCGATCGAGTTGTCACATGGCGAAATAGCGCCAGTCAGGAAGGTGCCAAAGCCCCGGAAAAATTCGCCGAGCGGACCGCGCTGACCGATGCCGCAATCAAATCCGCCATCAAATCTTATTCCGGCAGCGGCTATCGCCAGGAACTTGTCGATCCAGCGTCGAAGGGCCTCAGAATAAGGCCCCTGAAGGATGGCAAGTCTAGCGTCTGGTCGCTGCAGCTGCGCAATCAAACTGGAAAATTGAGCCGCTTCAACCTTGGCGAATATCCAACGATCGGCATTGCCGCGGCCAGACGCCTGGCCGAGACGACTCGCCACCAGGTCCGGCAAGAAGGGCTGGATCCAAACCAAATCCGGCAAGATAAGCGTGCGGCAGCGAAAGCTGAGGCAGCGCCGTTGGTTACGCTGGAAAACGTCATCATTGAGCAGTACGGTAAAACCGATATTGCCATCGCCAAAAGAGCTGGGTTGAGGCTGAGAAGCGTATCAAGCTGGTGTTCAGCCACCCCTATGATCGGCCAGCAAAGGAAGTAACGCGGGTGGACCTCCAACTCGCCGCCGATCAATGGCGTTCCGGCGGCACAGCCAGCTCGGCGGTCCGATATATCCGGCCGGTACTGAAATGGGCCGGGAAGCGCGATCTGGTCGCAATGGATACCGCCATGCTCGATCAGCCGCGGCCAGTAGCCAAAGGCGATCGCGTTCTATCACCTGATGAACTGGCCAAACTGCTGCCGGTGCTCGAAGCCTATAAAAGCTTGGGTAGGCCCAGCGTACACGCGGCGGCTTTACGGTTCATCCTGCTTACCGCGACCCGGCGTGACGAAGCCTGCGGAGCTACGTGGGGTGAAATCACCGACGGCGTCTGGACGATCCCGTCGCACAAGCAGGCCAAAGAGCGAGCGAAAGATACGGCTGCAACACGGAACATCAAGAGCAAATTCCAGCACGCCATTCCGCTTTGTAAGCAAGCAATAGCTTTGCCGGATAAGTTGCGCCCAAAAGACCGAGCCCCGGCGGCGCTGATTTTCGGCAATTGGAAGGGTAAGCCTGTCAGCCAATGGGATCGAGTCACGAAGGCGATCCAGAAAGAGGCTGGGATATACGGCTGGCACCGGCATGATCTCAGGCGGACCGCGGCGACATGCATGGGTAGATTGCGAATACAGCCTCATGTCATCGAAGCTGCGCTTAACCATGCGGATATTCATTCGAAAGCCGCTTGGCCTCAGAGACTTCAAGACCGCCGAATTTGGACTTGCATTTATAAAACGTCGCTTCAGAGATCCCGTGACGGCGACAGACATCAGCCGTCTTGGAACCCGCCTCCTGGTCCCTATGATCTGTTCTTCCGTAAACCTGCTGCCCTTCATAAGCCTGCGTACTCTTGATCTGCTTCCGAGAAATTGGACCATTTTGAATTAGAGTTTTCTGCTATTTTCCCTTGGCTGGGAGGAGCAGAGAGGATGAAGGCATCACAGTTTTTGGACGCCCAGAAGGCGTTCATTTTGAAGCAAGGTACGGAAGGGAGACCGACATTTGCTATATGTGGCGGTTAGCGGCGGAAATCATCGAAATCATCGACGTCGCGCTTAACCTGTTCACTGAGAAGAGGTTGAGCGCATCGCAGTCATTCTAAGCACTTTCCGATCCTTGGAGTTTCGCTCGCAGGCGCGGTGCGGCAAAATCAACGAAGGCGCGGACCTTCGGCATGGCCAACCGGCTTGCGGGCGCCAGGAGATGGACGGGCAGTGCCGCTGGTTCCGCGTCCCGGAGAATGATTCTCAGCCGACCATCCCGCACCTCCTCCTGGATCTGATAGGAAAGGGCGCGAATAATGCCGTTTGCATCGGCCGCAGTCCGGATCGTCGACTCGATCGAGTTGACGCTTAGGCGCGGTGCGATGCGGATATTGCGGTGCGCGGTCGTTCCCGGTCGAGGCGGGAAGGTCCACACGTCTCCCAGGCCGACTTCGCTGCGGATGATGCAATTATGCGCTGGCAGGTCTGACGGCGTCCGAATGGGTGGTCTGCCTTCGAGATAGCGGGGCGCGGCCGCGACCACGCGCCGGACGTCTCCGACCCGGGTCGCAATCAATCCAGAATCCGCAAGCTGGGCGATTCGCAGCGCAACGTCGATCCCTTCCTCCGTGAGACCTACCTGCCGGTCGAGAAGAAGGTAACGGATCTGCACCGCGGGAAATTCCGCCAGGAAGGCATCGACAATAGGTCCCAGGATCCTGGTGCCGAAAAGGACGGGGGCCGTTACCGTCAGCAGCCCGCATGCAGCTCCACGCGTGCCGGCGGCGGCAAGATTGGCCTCTTTTAAGTCTGCGAGAATGCGGCGGCAAGCGACGACATAACGCTCGCCAGCTTCACTGAGGTGGGTGGTACGGGTCGTCCTGTGCAGAAGCAGCACGCCAACGTCCCGCTCCAGAAAGGCGATGGTGCGCGTCAGAGCCGCTGGAGACCGAGCGAGCCGAATGGCGGCCTTTGCAAGGCTGCCCTCATCGACAACGGCGACGAACGCACGGATTGCGTCTATCCGGTCCAATTATTCCACCTCACGCAAGAGTCTATTTCTCTTTTCAAGTATTCTTCCGAAATCCGCCGTACCCTATATGGTAGATGGATAGCAAGTGCTGAAGGGTTGGGCGCCGACGTCCTTACCCTGACCTAGGGACTATCGATGAAACTCCTCCATCCGGCACTACCTCGAGCAATTTCAGAGCTTTTCGGCGTCTCTAGCGGCGCCCCGGATCCATCACCGATCAATCGGACACCTGGCCAGAGTGTCCGGCCACCTCGGAGCCCAGAACCGCGATGGCTCTCGTGAGTGCAATCTCTACAGTTAAGGCCACCGAGGCCACGGGTCTTTGGCATGAAGGCGAGCTACAGATGCAAAAGAGTTACTGATGTCCTTCGTGCTCGCGGGCGATCGTGATGAAGATCGATAGTCTTTACCGCTATCCCGTCAAAGAACTCTCGCCGAAATCTCTCCCTTCGGCTCGCGAGTATCGAATGCGGTCTCGCATCATCGGCAACGTCGAAACCGGGAACGCGACACTGTCGACACGCTCTGGAACCAAGAGGGTTGCTGAGGGTCCGGCAGCTTTATCCGGAGAAGAGGGTTCACGATGTCAGGTAAATTAAAACATACATCCTACTCCGAATCTGCAGCCATAGTGGCTACCGGCGCAGCTTTTTTCATGATCGTTCTTGACACTTCGATCGTGAATTTGGCGCTCCCTCGTATCAAAGACGTCTTTCACGCAGACCTCATCGCTCTACAGTGGCTCGTCGACGGGTATGCGCTAGTTTTTGCCAGCCTGCTTTTGAATGCCGGAGCGCTGGGTGATCGCTACGGCGCCAAGCGCATGTTCTCAGCCGGTTTGCTCATCTTCTGTACCGCGTCGGCTGTGTGCGGTCTGGCATCCAACATGGCAACCTTGCAGTGCGCTCGGATTATACAAGGTATTGGCGCTGCCCTACTGCTACCGAACTCGCTCGCCGCCCTGAATCACACGGTGCAAGATCCGGAATGCAGGAAGATCGCGGTGTCGGCGTGGTCCAGTGCCGGTGCTTTGGGCGTTGCCCTGGGGCCGTTGGTTGGAGGTGTGCTCGTTCAGTATCTTAACTGGCGGAGCATCTTTCTTGTGAACATCCCCGTTGGCCTGGTAGGCTTTTGGCTTGCGCGACGACACGTTGCTGTCGGTCCTCGCCACACGCAAAGAAAGTTCGATCCGGTCGGTCAGCTTCTGGCTGTCATTACCCTCGCGGCCCTGACGTATTGGATGATCAGTTTGGGCAAGTCTCATGCCCTCTCTGCTTCCTTGATCATATCGGGCGGAGGTGTCATCGCGCTGGGCGCCGCGTTCCTCTTGGTTGAGGCCCGGCAGGCGAACCCAATGCTGCCACTCGATCTCCTCTTCCGGCCTGCTCTGGGATCGGTGGCACTCGTGGGTCTTTTGCACAACGTCGGGATCTATGGCCTCATTTTTACCCTGAGCCTTGCATTTCAGGAGTTGCGCGGGATGACCCCACTCGGGGCTGGATTGCTATTCCTTCCCCTGACGTTGGCTCTCGTCGTTGGAACGAGGGTGGGGGCAAAATTTCTGCACAAGTCGGATCCGTTCGGGCCTCAGATTTGGGGACACGCGACTTCCGCTTTGGGAGCAATCGCCTTGGCCGTGATGGGGTTTGATCATAGCTTGATCGCGATTGCCATTCCCCTCTGTGTCATCGGCTTGGGCGCCGGTGCCACGGTACCTTCAATGAACCTCTCTGCCCTGGAATCGGTTGAACGCGAACGCAGTGGTTTGGCGTCCGGCATCTTGAACAGCGCGCGGCAGACCGGGGGCGTCATTGGTGTCGCGTTGCTGGGCGCGCTGATCGGAGGATCGGCCACCGCGGCAGGAGCGAGTTGGGCTTCCGTGGCTGCAGCTATCGCGCTAGCTGGTGCGTCCGCCCTTGCGGCTCGGATCGCGCGGCAGCGCCGGGTTTCCACGACGGCTCCGGCCGAATTTGGGTAAGGCACACTCGGTCGACGACGGTTGGCGCGAGTTTGCGATCCCTCTCACGCTCTGAATCTAAAGGAAGCTTGTCATGCCCGTTCATTTCAACACCGTCGATGTCGATGGCCTCAAACTTTTCTACCGTGAAGCCGGTGACCCCGGTCGTCCAACAGTGTTACTGCTACACGGTTTCCCCAGTGCGAGCCATATGTTTCGCGATCTGATCCCGGAACTGGCGGATCGCTATCACATCGTGGCCCCTGACTTGCCGGGTTTTGGCATGACCGAGCAGCCAGCGCGGGAGAAGTTTGCCTATACCTTTGAGAACATCGCCAAGATAATTGATCGCTTCACCGAAGTACTTGGCCTGAGAACGTTCGCAATTTACGTGTTCAACTACGGCGCGCCTATAGGCTTCCGCTTGGCCGTCAAGAATCCCGAACGGATCACCGCGATCGTTACGCAGAATGGCAACGCCTATCTTGAGGGCGTGTCGGACGCTTTCGCGCCAGTGCAGGCGTACTGGAAAGAGCCGACTCAGGCCAACCGTGACGCGCTGCGCGGCTTCCTGGCGCCGCAGACCACCTTGTTTCAGTACACCCACGGTGTTGCTAACCCGAGCCTGGTCTCGCCCGACGGCCGCAACCTGGACGACTTCTATCTCTCGCGTCAGGGCAATGACGAAATCCAGCTCGATCTGTTGCTCAACTATCAGTCGAACGTGGCGCTGTACGGTACGATCCAGGCTTATCTGCGCGAGCACCAGCCGCCCGTGCTAGCTGTGTGGGGCAAGAACGATCCTTTCTTCGTGCCGCCAGGCGCCGAAGCGTTCAAACGCGACGTCCCCTCCGCCGACATCCGTTTTGTTGATAGCGGCCACTTCGCCCTGGAAACCCATGCCCGCGAGATCGGTGCGGCGATGCGCGCGTTCCTCGGCAAGCATCTCGGCTGACAACTGACGCCCTGCCCGGTACCGCAACTCGGTGTCGGGCAGCGCTCAAATCATGAATAGACTAACGGTCGCCATACATACATGGCGTCCACACTATGGAGAGAAAATGATGGACCCCGTTGAAATTGTCCGCAGTTTTTACGACAAGCTGAAGGTTGGAGACGCTCCTAGCGCGCTGGGCCTGATGGCCCACGACATCGAATGGATCACGATGTGGCATTACAAGGTGATCGGCCGCGGTCCGGAGCGCGTCGCTGAAGGCTTGTTCGAGCCATTGATGGTGGAGTGGTCAAGCTTCGCGCTCAACCCCAGCGAATTTATCGTGGACGGCGACACCGTGGTGTCACTCGGCCGCTTTACCGGGGTGCATGGGACAACCGGCAAGCAGGCTGAAGCCGGCTATGCGCATATCTGGACGGTGAAGGACGGCAAGATCACGCGATTCCGCCAGTACATCGATACGCTGGCAATCGCCGAGGCGCGCCTATCATGAGCCGGCCGCCACTTCCCCCGTTCAGCGAAGAGAGCGCCATCCAGAAGATCCGTGCGGCGGAGGACGCATGGAATACGCGCGACCCGGCGAACGTCGCGCTTGCCTATACTCTCGACAGCCGCTGGCGCAATCGCGCTGAGTTTCCATGCGGTCGCGCCCAAATTGAAGCGTTCTTGACCCGCAAATGGGCGCGCGAACTCGACTATCGACTGATCAAGGAACTCTGGACTTTCGCTGGCAATCGCATCGCCGTGCGCTTTGCTTATGAATACCACGACGACAGTGGCCAATGGTTCCGTGCCTATGGCAGCGAAAACTGGCAATTTGACGCTGCAGGGCTGATGGAAGTGCGCTTCTCGAGCATCAACGAGCACACGATTTCGGAAACGGAACGCAAGTTTCGCTGGCCCCTCGGTCGCCGTCCCGATGATCATCCGAGCCTGAGCGATCTCGGATTGTGAGCCAGCAGCAACACATCACTTGAAGGAGATGAGTCATGACTAAGTTGTTGTTCATTCAAACGTCCCTGCGAAGCATTGAATCCAAGTCGCTTCAGATTGCACAGATTTATCTCGAGGCTCTGCATGCTGAGACCCCCGACATGGAGGTCGATACGCTTGATCTGTGGAAGGCGGATCTTCCGGTCTTCGATGGAGACAAGGCGGCGGCGAAGCTCAACGAGCTGCAGTTTCAGCCGACGTTGCTGACGCCTGACCCGGCCGGTGATCTCGAACGCGCCAAGCAGGAGGCCGGACGCTTGGCTCGGATACAGGGCCGCGCGCAAACAGATTTATCGGGAGCAGTCTAATGGAATCCACGTCAGCGACCACAACTTACCACCGTGTGCAGGTGGACGGCCTTGGAATCTTTTACCGCGAAGCCGGACCCAAAGACGCACCGACGATCGTACTGTCGCACGGATTCCCATCTTCGTCGCGCGAGTTCGACACGCTTATTCCGTTACTCGCCACACACTATCATCTGATCGCACCGGATTTTCCAGGCTTCGGCCACAGCGATGCGCCTCCACCGTCGAGGTACACCTATACGTTCGACAATTTGGCGAGGACAATCGATGACCTTCTTGGAATACTTAAGATCAATAAGTATACGCTTTATCTTCACGATTATGGTGCGCCGGTTTGCTTTCGCATCATCATGATGCACCCGGAGCGGCTTCACGCGCTCATCATCCAGAACGGCAATATCTACAAGGATGGCTTAGGCTCCAAATGGGCAAAGATTGCCGAATACTGGGCCGACCCAAAGGCCCATCCCGAGGTCGTCAACACGTTCCTGTCATTTGAAGCGACTGAGCAGCGTCATACCTCGGGGACATCGCACCCCGACCGCTATAATCCGGACACTTGGACTGACGAATATGCTCATCTCTCCAAACCTAGACAGCGAGAGATTCAGGCGGATCTGCTCTACGACTATCGAATCAATGTCGCCTCCTACCCGAAATGGCAGGCTTGGCTGCGCGATCACAGGCCGCCCACGCTGGTTGCATGGGGTGCAAACGATCCTTCCTTCACAGCGCCCGGTGCGGAGGCATTCAAGCGCGATCTACCCGATGCTGAAATCCACCTGTTGGATGCGGGCCATTTCGCGCTCGACGAGAAGACCGATGAGATCGCGCGCCTGATCCTCGACTTCATGGCTAGACATCCTGGCTGACTGCACACCACCTCGCTGGATCTCGAACCTGTTTGGTCCCGGGAAGTCGTGACGCTAAGCTGAGCCGGAAGGCTGAGGATGGAAATGAAAAGCAGCATCGTGATAGCCCAGGCAGTGGGATATCGCGCGTCAACGGCGGCGTAGGCTATGTCTCGCCCTCCCGCGCCGATAGCCTGTTCCACAACTTGACTGTGGCCGGCAACCTGCTGGCGCGGCTTGGGTCTCCGACGATCTCCGGCGCGCTGGGCTCCCTCAGGATTTGCAGCGTTCGCCATGCCAAGTTCACGCACTAGCGGCAGGACCTCATCGCTGCCTATGTGAAAATTTCTTTCGCTGTGAAGACGGGCTGAAAGAGAACTGGCGTAATCCTGCTAGGATTAACCTGACTCCAACGCCCCAGAAAACAATCAGCGGCCCGCTAGAAAACCAAAGATGCCGCCGGATCCAAAGCGCGCTCGACGAGTATCGAAACTATCGGCAGAACAAACATCGTCAATGTGACCACTATGAGATACATTCTATTTCTCTGGCAGGCGCTGGTCTCAATGGGCAAGTAGCTAACTGAGCCTTTTTCATCGTCGATTACTGGCGGGTGTTGCGGGCGGACCGGTGTATTTATTCATATCTTTTAGATATCCCGGAAGTTTTGATTTAAGCACCACTCTTGATGTCTGCTTTCCAGAATATCCTACCTGCGGCAACGCCTGGGTTGGGCGCGAAACAGTAAACAAGGGCCGGCGTTAAGGAATGATTGCTGTCGTCAAAGCAAATCCGCCAGTGCTGTTGCAAAGCGATGGGCATCACCAGGCCATCGGGCTGAGACATAATTTCCATCGACTACCGCAAAGCCAGCGGGCCGCTCGGGAGTGTCGCGCCGAAAGCTGGTTGGGCCTCGTTGAAAATCCCGAGGCTTTGCGAGGGCAGCCGTAACTTCATCCTCGACGGTCGTAGGATAGGTCCGATAATAATCGTCGAGATAGAGCCGCGTTAAATTCCACGCCAACAATTCTTGGCCGCGCAGAAGGGCGGTTGTTCGGCGCCCATAGAGAACCGACTTTCCCGCTGCGGTCCGTGACCGGGCAGCCAAAACTACGCCATGGCAGACAGCCCCGACTGGTTTGTTGGCCGCGAAAAATTCCGCCACGACGCCTTGGAGAATAGCGGATTCGAGATACGGTCGCATCTCTTTGGCGTGGCCACCGGGTAATATCAATGCATCGAAAGATTCACCGCGTATGGCATCATAGCGGAGCGGGGCTTGAAACTCTGAACTTGCCACCATTGCGTCATAAGCATTTCGCCCATTACGATCAGCCCTAAGGAACGGCGCCAGCAGACCAAGGCGCTCCCCGTTTACCATCATGCGATCGGCAACACCTGGCCGACCGTCGGGAGTCGCGAAAACAAGTTGATGGCCTCGGTCAGTGAGAATTCTCCATGGAACTCCGGTTTCGGTCGGATCGAAGCCTTGGCTTGGCAGCGGCATCAGAATTGTCATGATGATGCTCCGTTTCCTGCTGAACAAAGTCGGCTCCAAAAGCGCCAAATTTCACACATTCTACTTCGCTTTTTCATAATGCATCTAGTGGTGTAGCGGCAATACCGGCATGCGGCAGCATAAATGGAGGCACGACGTTGCGGGTTTACGCCCCATCGTACACCAGCCTGTCATTCTAACATCAAAATGTGATCCGCGCCCTTACCGTGGGAGGATTTCTTGAAGACAATCAATAGCGGAATTGCGGCCAGGGTAGCAATCATGAGCAGCTTATAGTCATCAACATAAGCAATAATCTGGGCTTGCTGCGTGATGACCGCATTGAGCGCGGCACGTCCGGCGGCAGTAAATGGACTCCAGAATTTTGCGATATTTGGGGCCAGGAATCCGTGGTTGAAAGCCGTAACCTGCCGCGCGATCTCGGCATGATTCACTTGTGTGTTCCGCGTCAGAAAACTGTTGACTACTGAAATGCCAACGCTTGAGCCGATATTTCGGGATAAATTGTAGATACCAGCGCCTTCAGCCCGCCGCTCTGGAGAAAGGGTCGACAGCGTTACGGTGCTAAGCGGCACGAAAAGAAAACCAAGGCCGACGCCCTGAACGACTCCGATGACGACAACGGTCAGTTGAGAAACATTGGGCGTCCAGCCCGTCATCGCATAGAATGACCAAGCCGTGAGCGCAAGGCCGATGGCGAGTAGAAGACGTGTATCTACGCGACCAACCAGCCGTCCTACGAGCAACATCGCACCCATCGTGCCGACACCCCGCGGCCCCATCACGAGCCCGGCGGTGACGATCGGATAATTCATCAGATCTTGAAGATAGTCGGGTTGCAGTGCCAGTGAGGCGTAATAAGTAAGGCCGAGAATAGCGACGAAGAGGGTCCCGGCTGTAAAGTTCCGGTCCCGGAAAAGAGCGGGTCTTATAAAAGGCTTGCGTGCGGTCAGAGTCTGAACGAGAAATAAATAGAACGCCATGCCGGCGATAATGGCCTCAATGACGATTTCACGGGAGCCGAACCAGTCAAGCTCTTCGCCGCGGTCGAGCAGAACTTGCATCGCGCCAATTCCGAGACTGAGCGTACCGAAGCCTAACCAATCTAACTTCGCGGTGGCATTCTGTTTTGTTTCCGGTAAAAAAGTCGTTATGCCTAAAAAGGCAAGGATTCCGATCGGTAAGTTGATATAGAAAACGTAGCGCCAGCTGAAGTTTGCGGTCAGCCAGCCGCCGAGTACTGGACCGAGCACAGGGCCGGCCATCACAGCGACGCCGAACAAGGCCATCGCGGAGCCCTGTCGTTCTTTCGGATTGATGTTGAGCAGAACGGTTTGCGAAAGCGGAACCAGTGCCGCACCGAACATGCCTTGTAGGACGCGAAACAGCACAATTTGCACCAAGGACTGTGCCATACCGCACAGCATTGAAGCGAAGACGAAGCCTGCAACGGAAACAAGAAAAAGGCGCTTGAGCCCGAAACGCCCTGCCAGAAAACCCGTCGGCGGGGTCATGATCGCGGCAGCGACAATATATGAGGTCAGCACCCACGCGATCTCGTCGCTGCTCGCCGCCACGCTACCTTGAATATACGGTAGCGCCACGTTGGCTATCGTCGTGTCAAGCGCCTGCATCAGGGTGCCGAGAACCACGCAGACGGTGATCGCCGCCCGATTTGTTCCGTCAACCGCCGGCTCTGGGACGGCCGTCACTGTCTCTTCCACCCGTCAGCGAATAGTTGGCAACGAATTGCAGCCGTGACGGGCGATGCTGAACGCAATTGTAACTCCCACCGGTAGGTGATAGGGGTTGTCCTATTATCCCGCAGCCGATGTCAAGGCAAGGAGCGTAGGGTCACGGTTATCTACATCAGAAATGCCTTGGGCCGGGAAAAGCGGCCAAGGAGATCTGCCTCTTTCCGCCGCACGGTAACGGCGATACCGACAGCCGGCTCTGCCAGGAAAATCTATGCGAAATTCACGCTTAATTGGGTCTCGAAACGGCACCAGCTGGCTAGCTGGGAGCTTGGTCAGCGATATTCATGCCAAAGAATGGCAAGCGTTATGAGTGCGCAGGCCCCATTGGGCGTCATATAATTCATATATTTTGCCAAGCTCGATTTTCGTGACCTCGGCAAGGCCGTCATGGAACCGTCCATGATGGAGTTTGCCAGCAAATAGCCGGCTAATACCTTCGGTGTAAGATTTTTCTCATTGAACACCTTCATATCAAGCGTCATTACCCACGAGTCAGGCAATCACGGGCCAAATCGCGATTAGGCATTTTCCCCTAACCAGTGCGTCGCAAGGGCCGTATTACGCGCAGCGGCTCTCACCCATCGTTTGCTGGCATTTTCCCGGCGGCAGACTCTCGAACCCAGGCTGACGGATATAAATCGCCTTGTCGCCGATATGGGAGACCTTATTCGTCAAACCGCCGGACAGGGGATCGATGTTGAAACCGTCGTGGCGGCCGATCTTTGGAGCGCCATTGGTCCGACCCCCTAGAACTGATCCACCTTTGATGTAGTTTTTTGGTGGAGGTGGATGATGCCGCGGAGGATTTACAAGCCTGAGGAGATTATCGCGAAGCTTCGTCAGGTTGATATTTTGACCTCACAGGGCAAGTCGGCGATCGATGCGATCCGGTCGATTGGCGTGACGGATGCGACCTATTACCGGTGGCGCCAAGAGTACGGCGGACTGAAGGTTGATCAGGTGAAGCGCATGAAGGAACTGGAGGCGGAGAATGCTCGGCTGCGTCGAGCGGTGTCTGATTTGACGCTTGAGAAGCTCGTCTTGAAGGAAGTTGCTTCGGGAAAGTTCTGAGCCCGGCAGCGCGCCGCCCACATACGATCAGATAATGGGCCTGAGTTCATCGCCAAGGCGGTGCAGGTGTGGATTGCTGCCGTCGGTGCCCAAACTGCCTACATCACGCCAGGCAGCCCCTGGGAGAATGGTTATATCGAGAGCTTCAATGGCCTCCTACGGGACGAATTTCTGAACGGTGAGATATTCTACACGCTGCACGAGGCCAAGATTCTGATCGAAGCCTGGCGCCGCCAATACAACACCGTCCGCCCGCATTCCTCGCTCGGCTATCGGCCGCCATCGCCAGAGGTTTTAATGTGGCCGGCACCGCCAGCCGCTTTGAATGGCGCGCTGCCGGCCACATCAAAACCAGTCTCAGACCACCGGATTAACTACATATGAAGTGGACCAGTCATCGGGGGCTTGCCATCCGGCTGTTCGAACCAAACCCCGGCGCCACAGGCACCACTATCGAATGGCGATTCACCGATAGGGCTTAGCCAGCGATGAAGGACACGCCCCTGGACCATGCCGCATATTTGGAATATTGGCTTGTCGGCTAGGGTGCCGTTGAGGTGGTGAAAGGCCGCCCCAAGAAATCTATTCACTTCAGCAATCATCTCATAAAGCCATCCGAAGGTGTCTTCGATGACTAGCGGTTTATCGCCCTCCTTCAGCCGATGATGGACATACCAGACTAGACCAGTCTCGGGTTTCAGATGCACGCCGCCTGTCGCAAGGTGGGTTAGCTCGTCGCGGAGATGGAGCAGCAGCCAATACCAAGGCGCGGTTTCGATCAATGGCTTGAGCGCCTCGGAAAAAGAACCAGACATCTTGGAGATATTCTGAAAAAGGCTTCGGGTTGGAATCCCTGAAGCCGCGTCTCAACCAACCGAAGCCTAGATTTCAATATCAAATGTTCCAACCGAAGTGCGGAAACATCCAGCCAAGCTTATCTAGAATCATTTCATTCATGTCGGCAGTCAGAGTCGACTGCCAATCACCGGCGACACCTTTACGATGAAAGATGCCATTTCCTGCGACGCCGCCGTCAGTTTGAGATGCGAAAGAGGTTCGGCGAACGCAATCAAGAGTAAGTTTTTCGTTGCCCGAAACGCCTAGAAAGTTGAAGAGGCGACCCAGCGCTACAGCGGGATTCTCCAGCAGCGCCTCAAACGTCACCATGGCATAATCAGCCGGGAACTCACGTGACAACGCAATCATTGTTTCCGCACCGTGATTAAGCGACGGCAAGGCATGGGAAATAAACTTCTCTTTAGCGGCTTTTATGTCTGGCCCGGCTCCATCCTTGTTGAAAAAATGCCAGGCGGATGTGAGCACATCGCGCGGGTCCCGCGCGATGCCGACAAATTTCGCCGTCGGAAAGAGTTTTTTTAGCCGTGCAAAGAAAAACACGTTTTCTGGGGTTTTTTCGCCGATGGCGCGGCAGTTTTCACCGTAACCCTGCCGTTGCAGCGCCAGCAAAATACCCGTTCCGAGCAGATGCTCCGTATCCTCTGGGGCAGGAAGCGGATACCCGCCGGTATGGCGAAATAGAGCAACGTTTTTCGCCGTGAGGTTTGCCATTCGCGTCGCCATCAGATGCTCCAGCGGCTCGGCCAGCTGTTTCTGCAAAAAAGCCTCACCCTTGCAAGATACCTCGGGATGGGCGTCGAGCATCTGCTGCAGCCAGGTCGTACCGGACCGCGGCGCGCCTCCGATAAAAAATAGCTGCCGCCGCGCAAGGTCCGCGAGCTGCCCCTGGCGGTCAATCCAGTTCACATGGAATCCTGTTCATAAAATTGGAATCAGGCAGATTTTCCGGCTTTGTCAACGTCGCCTCCGCTTTGAAAAAAGCCGCCTAAAGGCGAAATTTTTTCGAAACGAGGGGAATGGCTAGATCGTTTTGAATTAATGTTTACCCTATTGTAATGCATTCGTATTTAGTAATAATGTTCGTCCAAATCATAGGGGCGTGGGGTGCTTAAGGTATTAGATCGGTCTTCGGAGGATGACTTTAAGGAGTCGCCTACGCTAAGCATGCCAGCAACATCGAGCCAAACCAACCCTGACGCTAAAAAAACGCCCTATCCGCCGGTTGCCGGCAAGCCGACCCAGTCCGGGCCGGAAGGCATTTATTTTGACTTTAACCAAGGTTGCCGGGTCGTGCTCCCAGACCGGGAGGACGGTCTGTGGCGCGTCTGCCTGCGCGACCTGGACACCGGCAACATACTGTTTCAGTCGGAAAATAAAGGAGCATTCGTTAATTCGGCGAAACGCTGGTATTTGCGTTTTCGCATAGAGATCTGGGACGTCGCGGCTCCTGGAGAGGCCGGGCGCCTGGTCCTCAGCCATGACTACGACGCGCGGGGCCGCGAGATACTGATCCAGTTCCCTATCGGCACACTGGGCGATATCCTCGCCTGGTTTCCCTATGCCGCGCGTTTTGCCAAGCAGCATCCGGAGGCCAGGGTCATTTGCGGTTTGTCCGGATTGATCATCCCCTTGCTTCGAGACGCCTACTTGAACCTGACCCTGGTGACGCATGAGGAGCTGGTGGAGCGTAAAATCGCCGAGACGGCCTATGCGACCTATTGCCTCGGCCTGTTTTTCGATGACGCTGCCTGCGATTGGCAACCGACGGATTTCCGCCATGTCGGGCTGCACCGCACTGCTGGCTACATCCTGGGCGTGGATCCAACCGAGAAAGCGCCCCGCCTGGCCTTGCCGGATGAAACCCGGCCGATTGCCGAGCCTTATGTGTGTATCGCCGTGCAAAGCAGCACCGCCTGTAAAACCTGGACCAACCCGCATGGCTGGCACGATATCGTCGCGTTTTTGAAGGCGAGCGGTTATCGCGTGGTGTGCATTGACCAGAAGCCGGTTCATGGCCACGGGCTGGTGTGGACGCATATTCCACATGGTGCGGAGGATCAGACCGGCGACCGGCCGCTCACGGAACGAGCACGCTGGCTCAAGCATGCGGCATTTTTCGTCGGGCTGAGCAGCGGCCTCTCCTGGCTGGCCTGGGCGGCGGGCACGCCGGTGGTGATGATTAGCGGCTTTACGCACCCGACCAACGAGTTCACCACGCCCTACCGGGTGATCAACTGGCATGCTTGCAATAGTTGCTGGAACGACCCGCGCATCCGCTTCGACCACAAGGATTTCATGTGGTGCCCGCGCCATGGCGGCACGCCCCGGCAGTTCGAATGCACGCGTCTGATCACCTCGGCGCAGGTTGTCCAGATCATTCAAACGATTCCCGGCTTCGACATTTCAACGGCCAGTTCGCCGCCACCCGCATTGACCGAAAGATAATCCAAACATGACAACGACAAGCGTCACCTCGGGCCACACTTTCAGCGGTGGGATCGGTTCCGGCAACATCGTCGATGTTTTTTCTGGCGGCGTCGTCAGCAAAGCGACCGTAAGCAGTGGCGGTTACGAGGTGGTGAGCAATGGCGGCACGGCGAGCAACACGACGATTAGCAGCGGCGGCAGCGAGACTTTAACTTCCGGCGGGACGGCGGAAGACACCAAGGTGAAAGCCGGTGGGTTTCAGCTGGTCTCCTCTGGCGGCACGGCGAACAACACAACGGTCAGCAGCGGCGGCAGCGAGGTCGTGTCCTTGGGCGGTACCGCAAATAACGCCACGATTAGCGCTGGCGGCAGCCAGACTGTGTTGTCCGGCGGCACGGCCAGCGGCACCACAATTAGCGCCGGCGGCACGGAAATAATAGCGGTCGGGGCCGCCGCCTTTGATTTCGCGATCAGCAGCGGCGCCTTCTTAACCGTCTCGTCTGGCGCGGCCGTGAGTGGCACGGTGCTTTACAGCGGCGGCACAGAGACGATTTTGAGCGGCGGCTCGGCCAGCTTCACGGTAATCAGCGGCGGCACCGAGATCGTGCATTCCGGCGGAACGGCCAGTTTTGATGTGATCTCCAATGGCGGCCAGGAAACCGTCTATGGTACTGCCACCAGCGCCACCATTAGCGCAGGCGGCAGCCAGACGGTTTTATCCGGCGGCGTGGCAATTGATACCATTGTGGATTCCAGCGCGACGCAAACCGTATCCGCTGGCGGTTCCGCCGGCTACACAATCGTCAGCAGCGGTGGCAACGAAACCATCTTCGGGACCGTGAGTGCCACAACGGTGGGTCTCGGTGGCGCCGAAAATATCTCTTCCGGGGGCATTGGCAGCGCCACCCAGATCAGCAGCGGCGGCACGCAAACCGTGTTCAATGGTGGCGAGGCCAGCTTTGCGGTTGTTAGCAATGGCGGCACGGAAACCATATTATCCGGCGGTACGGCCAGCGGCGCCACGGTGGAAGCTGGCGGCTCGGAAATCATTCTCGGCGGCGGCACGGCAAGCAGTGTCACGCTGAACAGCGGCGGTTCCATTGTCTTGTCTTCCGGCGGCACGCTGGAGGGGATCACCGTGTCGAACGGCGTCGCCCTTAACGTCTCGGCGGGCACCGTGATCAACGCTGTTGTCAACGCCGGCGGCACGGAAACCATTTTCGGCAGCGGTTCGGCGGCCTATACCACGGTCAGCGGTGTTGAGGTTTACAGCTCCGGCGGCTTCGTCCTGCTGAGTGGCGCCGAGATTGTGAGTTCCGGCGGAACGGCCAGTTCCACCTTCGTCGGCAGTGGCGGCAGAGAAATTATCGGTCCGGGCGGCACTGCACTCTCTGCCAGTGTCGGCCAATCTGGGGAGGAGATTGTCAGTTCCGGCGGCATTGCCAGCGGCACGACGGTGCTTACTTACGGTTCCCAAACCATTCTAGCGGGCGGCAGCGCCGTTTCTGCCGGAATCAGCAACGGTGGAAACCAGTTCATCTCTGGCGGATCAGCCAGCTTCACCACCATCAGCGGTGGCGGCATAGAAACCGTTTATGCTGGCGGCGTCGCGATCTCCAGCACACTGAGCGGCAGCAACCAGTTCATTTCATCCGGCGGCGTTGCCAGCGGCGCCCAGGTCGCCACTGACGGCAGCCAGACCGTTTCACTCGGCGGCGTGGCCAGCGGCACCGATCTGACCGGGCTGAACGCCAATGAGCATGTTCTGTCGGGCGGCACGGCCAGCGGTACGGTGATCGAGGGCGATGGCGCGTATATGAGCGTCTCCGCTGGCGGCACGTTGATTGATACCGTGATTGAGAACGGAACGACGCTATACGTGAGTTCCGGCTCCAACATTTCCGGCACTGTGATAAGCAGTGGCAGCCTGGATGTGGGCGCCGGTCTTACCGTCGAGGGCACCACCATCTATAGCGGCGGCCAGCTCGTGATCACCGGGACGGCAAATAATACCGTGGTGGATGGCGGCAAGGACTATATTCAACCCGGCGGCACGGCCAATGACACCACGGTGAATAGCGGTGGCAGCGAACTCCTGTTCGGCGGGAGTGCCAATTCAACGATCGTGAATGTCGGTTCGCAATATGTGCAGGGCGGCACCACGACGGGCACGATTGTTAAAAGCGGCGGCGAGCAGATTATATATTCAGGCGTGACCGTTACCGGCACGGTGTTAAGCGATGGCGGCAGCGCTTATGTGAACCAGTCCGGGACGACCAACGCGACGGTGGTGAGCAGCGGTGGGGTGGAGCGCGTTTATGGCATAACCAGTGGCACGGTTGTTCAAGCCGGCGGCACGGAATATGTCGCGAATGGTGGCCTCTCTATCAGCGCCACCATCAACAGCGGCGGCACGGAAACATTGTCCTATGGCGGGAAGGCCAGCGCCACGACCGTTTACGGCACGGAATTTGTTTATTCCGGCGCCACCACCAGCAACACGATTATAGGCATTGGCGGCTCCGAGATTTTGGAAAACGGCGCTACCGCTACCAGCGCGACGGTTGAAAGCGGCGGCTACCAGATTGTGGAAAACGGTGCGGCCGCAAACTTCACCACCGTCAGCAGCGGCGGGATCCTGGTTGTGGCGCCGGGCGGCAATGTAACCAACACCAACGTACTGGCGGGTGGCAGCGTTGTCTCTACCGGGATTATCCTGGAGCAGGCCGACGGCAACGTTGTGCTGTATGGCGCCACCGCCACGGGGATCACCGTCGGCAGCGGCGAGACGGCACTAATTCTGTCCGGGGGTGTCGCCAGCGGCTTCATTGTCAACAGTGGCGGCCAGGAATTTGTGTATTCGGGCGGCGTCGCCAACGGCACCCAGGCTGGCAGTGGCGGCGAGATCACCGTTCTGCTTAGCGGCACGGTCAGCGGCACGATTTTGAGCACTGGCGGCGCTGAGTTTGTTAGTAATGGCGGCGTGGCCGAAGGCACGGACATCACCGGCAGCAGCACCGAAACCGTATCTGCCGGCGGCACCGCCAGCGGCACAACGGTCAGCGATGGCGGCCAGCAGCTGGTCAATGCTTTTGGCTTTGCCCAAGGGACCGTTATCGGCAGCGGCGGTGAGCAAATTGTTTCGCAATACGGCCATATTTCCGTCAGCCAGATTACCGCAGGCGCTAGCCTGGTTGTCTCCTCCGGCGTCACGGTCAATGGCATAATTATCGGCAGCGGCGGCACCGAGACGATCCTGTCAAGCGGCGCGGGGTATGACGACGTTGTCAGCAATGGCGGCACCGAAAATATTTCTGGCGGCCTCGACACTTTCGCCATCATCAGCAATGGTGGCACGCTCAATATTTATTCCGGTGGCGTGACCAATTACGAAACGGTCAGCAGCGGCGGCACGCAATATGTATGGTCCGGCGGCCTCGGCAGCGGCACCCGAATCGGGAGCGGCGGCAGCGAAATCGTTGAAGCCGGGGGTTCCGCGACCTCTGCCTATGTGAGTAGCGGCGGGTCGCAATATGTCCTCTCAGGGGGCTCCGTATATAGCGCAACCCTGCTGAATGGGGGCTCGCAGATTGTATCCTCCGGCGGTGCCGCGAGCAGCACGAGCGGGTCGCAAGGCGGGACGCAAATTGTTCTTTCCGGCGGCACGGCCATATCCGCTACTTTTTACATCGCGACGGAGACAGTCTCCTCGGGCGGTGTAACCAGCTTCACCACGCTTTACTATTCTGGCCTGGAGAATGTGGATGCCGGTGGCACCGCGGATTCTACCGTGTTGAGCAATGGCGGTCAGTTGAATGTGCGGGGTGTTGCCTCGAATGCGGCCGTGAACAGTGGCGGCGCCGAGACGGTACTCTCAGCTGGTTCCGCTACCTCCACGACCGTGAGCAGCGGCGGCGCCGAGACCGTGCAATCCGGCGGCTCCGCCACTTACGCAATCGTGAGTAATGGCGGCGTTGAGACGGTGCTATCCGGCGGGTCGGCGGCGTTCACCACGGTGAGCAGCGGCGGCACCTTGTTTGTGGAAGCCGGTGGTACGGTGAGCAACGTCACCGTCGATAGCGGTAGCTATCTGGTGCTGATCCCCGGTGCCAGCGCGACTGGAACCATTGTGCAGACTGGGGGCGCGGTCATATCGACCGGCGTGTTGATCGACAGCAGCGGCCTCACGGTTTCCAACTATGTCTCCGGCGCCAGCCTTTATTCCGGCTCCATCTACGTTTTATCCGGCGGCACCACCACCGGCACCTCGATTAATGAGGCTGGAACCAGCGAATATATTTATAACGGCGGCACGGCGAGCGGTACGAGGATTTATACGAGCGCGACCGAGTATGTTTATAGCGGCGGCACCGCGGATAACAGCTTTTTTCAGTATGGCTCCGGCGTTGTTTATTCAAGCGGCAGCGCAATCTCAGCCGCCGTCGGGTATGACGGTGTGGAGACGATTTTGTCGGGTGGCACGGCAAGTTTCACCGCCGTTAGCGGCGGCGGGCTGGAAGCCATTTATGCCGGGGGGGTAGCCAGCGCCACCAAGATTTTTTATTCCGGCAATGAGGCCGTGAATTCCGGCGGCACGGCGAGCGGCACGACGGTGAGCGGGGGCACCGAAACGGTTAATGCCGGCGGCAACGCGGATTTCACGACGGTTTCCGCCGGCGGCCAAGTTGTGGATGGTACCGCGACCGGCGCTGTGGTGGACAGCTTTTACGCTTCGCAAACCGTCTCCGCCGGTGGTATCGCCATCAGCACCACGGTGACGAATAGCGGCAGCGAGATCGTGCTGTCCGGCGGCGCCACCAGCTTCACCATGGTGAACAGCGGTGGTTTGGAAGTGCTTTCCGCTGGGACCGCGAACTTCACCGCGATCGGCAGCGGCGGCTATCTGGCCGTGAATAGCGGCGGTGTGGCGGCGGATACCGTTATCTCCTCCGGCGGCACGGAAACGATTTTTGGTTCCGGCACGGCGAGCGGCACCACTATACTGGCTGGCGGGTATGAAATTGTGTCATCCGGCGGCACCGCAACGGGCAGCGTCATCAGCGCAGGCGGGGAAGAAATTGTATCCGGTGGCACCGCCAGTTCAACCACCGTCAACGCGGGCGGGGAAGAAATCGTCACTTCCGGGGGCGTGACCAGCGGCACGGTAATCAGCAGCGGCGGGTATGAGATCGTCTCCTCCGGCGGCAGCGCCGACGGCACGATTCTCGATAGTGGCGGCCTGCTGATCGTGCTCTCAGGCGGCTCGGATACCGGCACCGAAAACAATGGCGGCATTAGTCTGACCACCGGTGTGCTGCTCACCCAGCCGGGCGCGGGGCTGACGGTTTACGGCCCGAATGCCAGCGGCATTGTGGTGAATTCCGGCGCAACGGCGGAAGTTCTGGGCGGCACCACGGCAACCGGCATAATGGTGAACAGCGGCGGGTATGTGTTGGTCGATGCCGGCGGCGCAACGAGCGGCACGTTCCTCTACTCCGGTGGAACTGAATTGGTGAGCTCCGGCGCCACGGCGATCGGCAGCATTTTGAGCGGAGGCTCTGAAATCGTAACCGGCGGCACCGCCAGTTCAACCACGGTGGATGGCGGCCAGCTGCTCGCTTTCGGTGGCGGCTTGCTGGTGGATACCGATGTTAATAGCGGTAGTTTTGTTGCTGTTTCCTCTGGCGGCCAGACCTTGGGCGCCAATGTGAACAGCGGCGCCGATTTGCAGGTGGGCTTCGGTGGCGTGGCAACCAGCTCCATTGTGAACAGCGGTGGCGAACAGGATGTGGACTATGGCGGCGCGGCGCTCGGCACCGTGGTGGAGAACGGAGGCGCCGAGCAAGTTGGTTTTCTGGGCTCCGCAGCCAATACCAGCGTGAACAGCGGCGGCGTACAAATTATCGGTTACAGCGGTACGGCAACGGAGACCGTTGTGAGCAATGGCGGCTTCCAGGCCGTGTATGGCGGGCAGACTTCCGGCACCTATGTGAACAGCGGGGGCACCGAGTATGTGTATTCTGGCGGCACCGCGACCGATACCGTTGTGGATAGCGGCGGCTTGCTCATCGTGCTGCCCGGCGGCATTGCGAACGGCACGGTTGATAGCGGCGGCGCCGTCGTTTCCAGCGGCGAGGTTTTAATCCAGCCAGGGTCGGCCAACGTTGTTTACCCTGCGGGCGCCACCGGCGTCATCGTGCGCAGCGGCGCTGCATTCTACGTGCTGTCCGGCGGCACGGCCACGGGCAGCGTGATCTCCAGCGGCGGTCAGGCGTTTGTGTTTGCCGGCGGAGCGGCGAGCGGCACCGAAATCGATGGCGGCGGCTATCAGGCGGTTTCAAATGGCGGCCAGGCAACCGGCACCATGGTCGGCAGCGGCGGCTATGAAAATGTCAGCTCTGGCGGCCTAGCAATCAGCGCCATTGTGAACAGCGGTGGCGAACAGAATGTGGACGATAGCGGCCAGGCAATCGGCACCGTGCTCGGCGATGGCGGCACTGAAAACGTGTATAATGGCGGTTCGACCAGCAGCGCCGTGGTCAATAGTGGCGGCTATGAAGTTGTCTCTGGCGGTGGCGAGGCTGACTCTACCACGGTGAACAGCGGCGGAGTGCTTATTGCGCTCCCTTACGCGACCATATCCGGTACTGTCGCGGCCGGCGGCGAGGTCGTTTCAACGGGCGTCATCTTCTTCGAGTCTGGTTCCAGCCCGGCCGTCGATGGCGCCAGCGCCACCGGCCTCGTGGTTGGTTCGGATGCCGTGGCATACGTGCTCTCCGGCGGTACGGCGAGCGGCGCCATCATCAACGCCGATGGCACGGTTTTCGTATATTCCGGCGGCACAACGAGCGGCAGCGTCATCTATAACAGCGGTTATGAAGCTCTGTCCGCAGGCGGCGTGGCAATCGGCAGCATCATCAAGAGCGGCGGCGAACAAAATGTCGGCTCGGGCGGCACGGCAATCGGCACGGTCATCAGCAATGGCGGCACTGAGGGTGTGAATGGCGGCGTGGCATTCGGCGCTATTGTCAGCAGCGGCGGCTATGAGGCCGTAAATTACGGCGGCCAGACATCCGAAACCGCGATCGGTAGCGGCGGCTATGAGGCGGTAAGCTATAGCGGGCAGACAACCGGGACCGCGATCGGTAGCGGCGGCTTCGAAGTGGTTTCAAATGGCGGTGTGGCCATCGGCACGACGATCGGCAGCGGCGGTACGCTCGTTCTCCAAAACGGCAGCGAGGCGTATCAGACCACCGTCATGACCGGCGGCACGATCGATGCCGAGTTTATCACCTATAATTCGGGTCTTGCCGTAACCTTTGACGCTACGTCGGATACACTGACCATCGGCACCGGCCTTGGCGCCACAACCGAGCAACTGGCGGGTGATTACACTGGCGAAACCTTCGCCCTTTCAGCCGATGGCGCTGGCGGCACTTATATTACCGATAACGCGATCTGTTATTTGCGCGGCACACGCATCCTGACACCTACCCGTGAGGTTCCGGTTGAAGATTTGGTCATTGGCGATCTTCTGGTTACGCGTTGGCAGGGAAGCCAGCCCATCAAATGGATTGGGCGGCAGAGCTTTTCCGCACGATTCATACAAAACAACCGCGACAAAGCTCCAGTCCGAATTCGCGTCGGCGCCTTGGGCGACCGGCAGCCCGCCCGGGATTTGTTTGTCTCACCGGGCCATTCGATGTTAATTGATGGTACGCTGGTGCTGGCCAAAACGCTGGTGAATGGTGTGACGATCACGCAGGATCACACGCCGGAGGAAATTCATTATTACCAGGTCGAATTCGAGACGCATGATTGCGTCATCGCCGAAGGGGCCTGGTCCGAGAGCTACGCCGATGTCGAAGGCCAGCGCGCGCAGTTTCATAATGTGGCTGAGTTCGAGGCTCTTTATCCAAACTACACGGCGCCAGAAGAGCTAAGCCTATGCGCACCACGGCCGGAACGGGGCCGGAAATTGGATGCGGTGCTGCGCCGCGTGGTCGAGCGTGCCTCAGTCACGGTCGAATCAGGTCTATTGCATGGATATATAGATAACATTTCCGGCTCCCGGAAAATCGGTGGCTGGGCGCAAGATCAGGCTTATCCGGAATTGCCCGTGCTGCTGGAGGTTTTGATGGGAGAGCAATTGCTGGGCACAATATTGGCCTGCGATTACCGTGCCGACCTTGAGACAGCTGGGTTCGGCCGGGGGCGATGCGGCTTCAATTTCGTCTCGCCGATCAAAATCCCGGCCGGTGCGATGAACACGATCAGCGTTCGGCGTGCCAGCGACGGAGCAGAGATCTACATGACTCCGGAATGTAAGCTCACAGCCTCAGGAAAGGATGTTGAACAACCCATTGCCATCGCAAGGATTCGTCGGACGGCATAACAATCGGAACCGGAGCCGCGACAAGCTTCATCGCCAATGATCGGCGGGGTGAGTTTGAGGATCGAAAAACAAGCAGACCGCAAAATGAAGAACTTTCCTGAATAAAGGTCGAAGGAGGTTACTGAAACCCTTTCTACCCATGCGAGACGGCGATGAGTCCTGTTCGGTAAAAGTGGTTGCGCGCCCCGCGGGGATATGGAGATATCCCAAAATAGAGCCGCTTTTGCTAACCGCACTCGAAGACAGATTTACCAACCAGTCTACTGAATGTCCGATGCGGGCCGGAAGCGGAATGGCCGCTATCGGAAAAAAATCCGAAAAAGCGGACATAATTAAACGTCGTATTTGTCTGCGTTCGCAGTCAGCGCGGACTAAGCCGAGGGCCGAGATTCCAGTCTGGCCACGGCGTAAGCACCGACGATCGCCGCCGCGAAGCCTGCGGCCGCGCCGACCCCAAGCGCCCAGCGTGGTCCGCAATGATCCGCCACCCAGCCGACGATCGGTGCGCCGATCGGCGTACCGCCGAGCGCGACGCTGACGCGCAGTGCCATTACCCGCCCGCGCATGACCGGCGTGGTAGAAAGCTGCATCAGGCTGTTGCTCGTGTTGGTCAGCGTCAGGGCGGCCACGCCGATGATTACAAGCGTGCCGGCGAACAGCCAATAGCTCGGTGCGAGCGCGGCCAGTGTACAGCCAATCCCGAAGAGTCCTGAGCCCAGAAGCAATGCGCCGAACCGGGCGCTGCCCCGGCCGGCGTTAAGCAGCGCCCCGGAAACGGTGCCAATCGCCATGATCGAGGACAGCAGCCCATAACCGCGGGCATCGGCATGGAACACGCTGACCGCCATCGTCGAAATGAAAATCGGGAAGTTCAGCCCGAAGGTCCCGACCAGGAACAGCATGGCGAGAACCGCCATGAGATCCGGTCGCCCCCGCACATAGCGCAATCCTTCGATGAAACCGCCGCGCGCGCGCTGCGCCCGGGCATTCGGACGGAGTTCGGATTTGCGAAGGAACGCGAGCGAGACCAGCACCGCGACAAAGGAGGCACCGTTGATCAAAAAAGCCCAGCCGGTACCGATGGTGGCAATAACCACGCCGGAGACGGCCGGGCCGATCATCCGCGCGGTGTTGAACGAGGTGGAGTTGAGCGCGACCGCATTGTGCAGGTCCTTATCGCCGACGAGCTCCGCAACGAAGGTCTGACGCACCGGCGCGTCAAACGCCGCCGCGCTGCCGAAGAGGAAAGCGAAGATATATACTTGCCAGAGACGGACAACGCCCGTGACGGTGAGGAGCCCCAGCGCCAGAGCGAGCACGCCCATCGTCGCCTGGGTGGCAACCAGAAGCTTGCGCTGATTGAAATGATCGGCGGCGGATCCTGTCCAGGGCAGCAGCAGAAGCTGCGGCCCGAATTGCAGCGCCATGACGGCACCGACGGTCGAGGCATTGTGATGGGTGAGCTGCGTCAGCACCAGCCAGTCCTGGGCCGTGCGCTGCACCCAGGTGCCGATGTTGGAGACGAAAGCCCCCACGATCCAGACCCGATAGTTGAAATTTCGCAGGGACCGGAAGAACCCCGCGAAGCCCGGATTCATTGCACCGCCAGCGCATTGGCGCTGTGGAAGCGCCCGAAATGCCATGCCGAGAACAGGCTGATCAGCAGCCCGCCCAGCCCGAGCGCCACAACATCTTTCGTCTCCCGCATGCCAAAATGGCCAACACGGCAGACAAGCAGATAGCCAACGGCAAGGTTGAGGAATCCCCACAGCACGTTGACCGTGGACGAGGAAAGCCCCTGCCCCGGCGGCCTGGCGAACGGACTCTGGAAAGACCGGCCCATCACGCCGCTGACGGCATGCGGTACGGCGTTCGCGAGAAAGGCGCCCCCGAAGAAATATGAGACGAGATCAAGCCAGCCCATGTCAGATGCTCCTCGTTGCCAGCAGGCCGATAATCTCCTGGCTCGTGCCGGTCTCGCCGAGCCGCGGAAAAACATTCGTGATGCTGTAGTCATGCGCCGCGGGGCGCGTATCGGTCATCGCATCAATGGCGAGGGCAACATTGAACCCCAGCTCATAAGCCTGTCGCGCGGTTGATTCCACACCTGTTCCCGTGGCCACGCCCAGGACCACCACCTGGGTGACGCCCAGCGCCCTCAACCGCGCCTCAAGATCCGTGCTTGCGAACCCCCCCCAGGTCCGTTTGGTGACCACGATATCTCCAGGTTGCTGGTTTAGTTCGGGCACGAAATCCGTCCATCCTTCCGGGCGCGGTCCCGCCGGACGCGGCTGCTCGGTCCGGCCTGGCGCCCCGCCATCGACATTGACGAGCACCACCGGCAGGCCGCGCACGCGGAAGGCATGGGCCAGCATACGCGCGCGCTCGATGATGCCGCCGATCGGGTGGATAACGGGGGAGCCGATAAGGCCTTTTTGCAAGTCGACGATGATCAGGGCCGTATTGGGGTCGAGTCTGGTCAGCGCCATGGCAACATCCTTCTGAAAATCGCAATACCGGGACGAACGGCGTCAGCCCTCAACGAGCCGCTTGAGCAATGCGACGGATGCCGCGAGCTGGTTCTGCTCCTGCGAAGAGAGCTGCACCTGAATGGCGCGGGTCAACCAGTCCTGCCGTGCCGCCCGCCCTTCCCGCGTCCACGTGCGGCAAGCGTCCGTGAGCGAGAGAAGCGTCTGCCGACCGTCACGCGGGTCCGGCGCGCCGCTCACAAACCCTACCCCCTCCAACGCGGCAATGATCGGCCCCATCGATTGCGGGCGCATCCCTTCCGCCCGCGCCAAGACCGCCGCCGTCGCCGGGCCATTTTTCTCCAGACGCAGCAGCACAGCTACCTGGGATGGCGCCAGGTCTCCCGCATGCCCCTGCTCACGCAGCCGGCGTTTCAGCTTGCTGAGCAAGGCGCGAAGGTCTTGCGCCAAGGCGGGGGCGCGAGAGGATTGAGGGGCTTTCGACCGAGAGCTCATGCCAGCCTCCTGCCAATAAGAAGTTAAACTGTCAAGTTTATCTGTTCAGATAAGCTTATATTCTGTTTAGCTCCTTTGCGACACAGGTTCCTATCTCAGGAGAGAGCGCCACAATAAGAAAGATGATCCGTTGCCTAGCGCTCTCTCATTTCACTATCGACATCGCGGCCACCGCTATAGATGCAAAGGGCCGAAAGCGGGATGGCAGCCTTGGAGTGTGCAATAGCAAATGCCGACGTTTATTTATTGAAAATTGTCCATCGTAAATGCCACCTTTTGGCGTCAAGTATTAGCCCCCTTAGATCGCGAAATCGGTTGGCTTCAGGAGTGATTTTGTGTCCTCGTCTAGCGCCATAAATTTATACTCTCTTTATGAAAAGCATTGCTATTCCGTATCGCGAATTTATGCCATTTCGCGCAGATAATCGGCCGTGAAAAGAGGTCTTGCATGGGCGATTTTGTCTCCATTGCGTTCGGCACGGTAATCTTCGGACTGTTGATTTTCTATATTCCAGCCTGTGAAAAGATTTAAAATGCTTGACCTGGTTCTGGGCGGCGCGGTTTCCGCCGGCCTTTTCATCTACCTCGTCTGGGCCATGCTGAGGCCGGAAGATTTTTAGAAGATAAATAGATGACAATCCAAGGTTTGCTTTACATCGCGCTGGTGTTTGTGGTGGTGCTGGGATCCGCGTTTCCGATGGGCCGCTATCTGGCCGCGATCTTCGAAGGGCGGGTGCGTGTTTTAGCACCGCTGGAGAACGCCCTTTACAGAATCGCGGGCGTTGACCCGGCGCGGCAGATGCGATGGCAGGATTATGCCGTAACACTTCTGTTGCTCAGCGTCATTCACCTCCTGCTGCTCTACGTTATCTTGCGCGTTCAATATTATCTTCCATGGAATCCGCAGCATATTGCGGGCATGTCGCCACGGCTGGCGTTCAACACGGCTGCAAGCTTCACGACCAATACAAACTGGCAGGCTTACGCCCCGGAATCGCAGATATCCAATGGGGCGCAGATGCTGGGCCTGACCGTCCACATGTTCATCTCTGCGGCGGCTGGCATTGCGGCGGCGGCGGCGGTGATGCGCGCCTTTGTGGGCGGAGGCTTAAAATCCATCGGTAATTTTTACGTCGATCTGACGCGGATTTCGCTTTATCTACTCCTCCCGGTCACGCTTATCGCCGGTACTTTGCTGGTGATTGCCGGCGCCCCGCAATTGTTCCCAGGTGCAGCATTTGCGACAGCGCATACGCTGGATGCCGGTTCGCAGACGATTGCGATGGGACCTGTCGCATTCCAGGAAGCCATCAAAATATTCGGCACCAATGGGGGCGGCTGGTTCAACGCCAATTCGGGACACCCGTTCGAGAACCCAAATGCCTGGACGAATTTTCTGGAAAACTGGATGGAGCTTGAAATCGGCTTTGCTCTGCCGATCGCCTTTGGGTTTATGCTGAAAGATAAAGCGCAAGGCCGCGCCTTGATGGCAGCGATGGCCTTCATACTCATTTTGGGATGCATCGGCACCTATGCGGCGGAAGCAAAAGGCAATCCGCTGCAAGTCGCCGCCGGGGTTTCAGCCGTGCAGGGAAATATGGAAGGCAAGGACATGCGATACGGCATCGCCGGCTCCACCACCTTCAACGTATCGGCAACCGGCACATCCACCGGCGCGGTGGACAGTTTTACCGATAGCTATATGCCACTCGGGGGCGCCATTCCTATTTTCCTGATGCAACTGGGCGAGGTCACGCCCGGCGGGGTTGGCTCCGGCTTTTACACCGTTATCCTGTTCGCGCTGCTTTCGGTGTTTGTGGCCGGTTTGATGGTTGGGCGCACGCCCGAATATCTTGGCAAAAAAGTCCAGGCGAAAGAGATCAAGCTCGCCATGCTAAGTGTACTGTTCCTCACGATTTTTATTCTCTGCGGCGCGGGTTTCTCGCTCTGCACTGCGTCAGGGCTGGGCTCGCTCGCCAATGCCGGGCCGCATGGACTTTCTGAAATGCTGTATGCCTGGACCTCGGCCACGGAAAATAATGGCAGCGCCATGGCGGGCATTTCCGCCGATACCCCTTTGTTGGATTTCGGGCTCGGTGCCGCCATGCTGTTCGGGCGCTTCGCCTTCATGATCCCCGTTCTCGCGATTGCTGGATCGCTTGCGGCCAAGCCAAAACTCCCCGAAAGCGCCGGAACGTTTCCAACAACGGGACCGCTTTTCATCGGCTTGCTGGTCGGCGTGATCGTCATTTTGGGCGGCCTGCAATTCCTACCAGCTGATACGCTAGGGCCGTTGGCTGAACATTACCTGCTCTACGCTGGTAAAACTTTTTAAAGAGATTCAGGTAATGACAACCACAAATGCTGAAGTAATCTCGCTCTTCGATAAAAATATTGTGCGGCACGCCGCGCAGGATGCTTTCACAAAGCTGAACCCCGTAACGCTGGCGCGCAATCCTGTGATTTTTGTCACGGAGATTGTGGCGGCAATGGTAAGCGTGGTCGGCGCCGAAGATGTCCTCGATGGAAAATTCGCCACTTTTCCAATCGTCATTGCGGTCTGGCTCTGGCTCACGGTTTTGTTCGCCACCTTTGCTGAAGCCGTGGCGGAGGGAAGAGGGCGTGCGCGCGCCGAGAGCCTTAAGCGCGCGCGTTCCGACACCATGTCGAAGCTTATTCTGGACCCGCGCGAGAGAAACATTTTTAAGCCAACGCATGCGCCGGATTTGTGCAAGGGAGACCTCGTGCTCGTGGAAGCTGGCGATATCATGCCCTCGGACGGCGAAATCGTCGAAGGCATTGCCAGCGTGAATGAAAGCGCCATCACCGGCGAGTCGGCGCCCGTTGTGCGGGAGGCAGGCGGCGACCGCTCAGCGGTGACAGGCGGCACGCTTGTGGTCTCGGACTGGCTGGTCGTTCGGATCACCGCAGATGCAGGCGCCACATTTCTGGACCGGATGATCGCGCTGGTGGAAGGCGCGGAGCGGCGCAAAACACCGAACGAAATCGCTCTGAACATTCTTCTCGCTGGATTGACGTTGATTTTCCTCATCGCGGTGGTCACGCTGGTCGGCTTCGGCAGTTATTCAGGCACGAAATTCTCTATCCCGGTCCTGGCGGCATTGCTGGTTTGCCTGATCCCGACGACGATCGGGGGGCTGCTATCGGCAATCGGTATTGCTGGAATGGACCGTCTCGTGCGGTTTAATGTCGTGGCAACCTCCGGCCGCGCAGTGGAAGCGGCAGGCGATGTCGATGCGCTGTTGCTGGATAAAACCGGCACGATCACCTTCGGCAACCGTATGGCGTCGGGGTTTTTCCCCGAGGCAGGCGTGGCGGAACGGGATTTGGCGGAAGCATGTGCCTTGGCAAGTCTGGGCGATGATACACCCGAGGGACGTTCCATATTGGCACTGGCGCGCGAGCGGTTTGGAATTACGCCGGAAATGCCCGCAGATGTTCAAATCATTGCGTTCAGCGCCAATACGCGGATATCAGGCGCCGATTTTGGCGGCAAGTCTTACCGCAAGGGCGCGGTTGACTCGATGCTAAAGGTGCTGGGCGTAATAGGCGACTCCGTTTTTACTGAGTCCGTCGCGCGGATCGGCCGCGCCGGTTCCACGCCGTTGGCAGTGAGCGCCAATGGCCGGCTGCTCGGCGTGGTTGAGCTGAAGGACATCGTAAAGCCTGGCATCAAGGAACGCTTCGCAGCACTTCGTAACATGGGAATCCGCACCGTGATGGTAACGGGCGACAACCGCGTGACGGCGGCGGCGATTGCCGCTGAGGCCGGGGTTGATGAGTACATTGCCGAAGCAACGCCGCAAAACAAGCTGGATTATATCCGCAAGGTTCAGGCGGAGGGACGCCTGGTGGCGATGTGCGGCGATGGCACGAATGACGCGCCTGCTTTGGCCCAGGCCGATGTTGGCGTGGCGATGCAGACCGGCACCCAAGCCGCGCGGGAGGCCGGGAATATGGTCGATCTCGACAGCGACCCAACCAAGCTGATCGAGATCGTCGAGATCGGCAAGCAGTTACTCATCACGCGCGGCGCGCTCACCACGTTCTCTATCGCCAACGACATTTCAAAATACTTCGCGATTTTGCCAGCGATCTTCGTAGCGACCTATCCGCAGCTGGAAGCACTGAATATCATGCGGCTGCATTCGCCACAGAGCGCCATCCTCTCCGCGGTGATCTTCAATGCGCTGATCATTGTCGTGCTGGTGCCGCTTGCCCTTCGCGGCGTGAAATTCCGCGCCATCGGCGCAGCCGCACTCCTGCGGCGCAACCTGATTATCTACGGCATCGGCGGCATCATCGTCCCTTTTATCGGGATCAAGGCGATCGACATGCTGCTCGGCGTTTTTCGCGTATTTTCGTAACGGAATCATAAAATGTCTTTGCTCCGAGAATTCCGGCCCGCGCTCTCTTTGATCCTTCTTTTTACGCTTTTTGCCGGGTTTTTATTGCCCGAAGCGTTTACCGGCATCATGCAGGTTGCGCTGCCGTATCAGGCAAACGGCAGCTTGATCAAGATAAACGGTCAGATCGTTGGCTCCGCCATCATCGGGCAAAACTTCACTTCAGTTAGGTATTTCGCGCCAAGGCCATCAGCTTTGACTGGAACAAACGCGAAGGGTGCCAGCATTCCCATGCCTTACAATGCGGCGGCCTCCGGCGCTTCCAATCTCGCCCCCACCAGTGCCGCATTATTGGCCACGGTCAAGCAGCGTGTTGCGGCCTATACGAAAGCTTTCGGTCCCGGCCCTGTACCCGCCGATGCCGTCACCAGCTCTGGCTCCGGCCTGGATCCGGATATTTCCCTGGCCAACGCATTGCGCCAAGCCCCCGCCGTTGCCGCAGCGCGCAAAATCCCCGCGGTAATCGTTGTCAACACCGTGAATAATATAACGCATTACGCTTTTCTCGGAATCGTCGGAACCAATCATGTCAACGTACTGCAACTCAATCTTGCATTGGATCATCTCCCGGCTTCATAAAGGGGCATGGAGAAGCGTCCCGCGGACTTTGACGGACGGCCGGACCCCGACGCACTAATCGCCAGTGCTGAAAGTGGACAGCTTGGGCATTTGAAAATTTTTCTGGGCGCGGCGCCAGGTGTTGGCAAAACATGGGAAATGTTGGCTGCCGCGAATGCGAAGCGTGAGGCCGGAATCGATGTCGTTGCGGGATTGATCGAGGCGCATGGCCGGGCGGGAACGTCCAAGGAAATTGGTTCGCTGGAGATGCTGCCCCGGGTGCATATACCCTATCGGGGACAAAGCCTTGAGGAGTTCGACCTGGAAGCAGCACTCGCGCGCCGCCCCGCGTTGCTATTGGTCGATGAGCTGGCGCACACCAATGCCCCAGGTCTTCGGCATGCCAAGCGTTGGGAAGATGTGCAGGAAATCCTGCAAGCGGGAATTGATGTCTGGACCACGATGAATGTTCAGCATCTAGAAAGCTTGAACGATCCCGTGGCGCGGATAACCGGCGTGCGAGTCACGGAAACGATTCCCGATACCGTGCTGGACACGGCTGACGAGATCGAATTGATCGATCTGCCGCCGGCGGAGCTGCGCGCGAGGCTGACCAAGGGCCAAATTTACCGGCCGGATGTGGCGAGCCGGGCGCTGAACGGTTTTTTCCGTGAGGGAAATTTAGGCGCATTGCGCGAAATGGCGCTGCGGCGAGCGGCGCAGCGGGTCGATAAAGACGTGACACGCTATATGCGGGAGCGCGCCATCGCCGGGCCATGGCCGGCCGCTGAGCGCGTGCTGGCCCTTGTCGGTCCAGATGCTTCGGCGGAGAATGTTGTTCGCCATGCTGCAAGGTTGGCGGATGCTTTACGCGCGCCGATGGTGGCGTTTCATGTCGAGCGAGCGGATGATACTGTGCGCGTGCAGAGCGCTCTGGATTTGATGGTGCAGCTCGGCGGTACAGTCTCGACAGCGAGTGCGCCTGACATAATGACTGCCGTATTGGACTATGCTGCGTCGCAGAATATGACTCATATCGTGGTTGGCCGGACAGTTGCACAGCCGTGGTGGCAAAGATTTGGGCGGCGCAGTTTCAGTGAGGCGCTGACCCGCAAGGCAGCCGCATTTACGCTACACTTTGTGCCGATTCCTGCGGTTCCCATGCCGCGCGCGGCGGCAGAAGCACGCTTTGCCTGGACACCCTACATCGCTTCGGTGTTTTTTCTGACCGTGGCAACGCTGGCTGGGCTGGCGCTCGCGCGCTGGGTGCCACAGGAAGCGATGGGGCTGATTTTTACGGGTGTCATCGCGGGAACAGCCAGCCGGTACGGTCGGGCGGTCGGCCTGGCAACCGCAACCGCCGGATTTTTACTTTGGAATTTTTTCTTTCTTTCCCCCGTTTATACGCTCTCCGTCAGCGACCCGAGAGATGTGGTCGCGCTAATCGTGTTTCTGCTGGTAGGCGTTGTCACCGGAACGTTGGCGGGCAAGGTGCGCGGGGAGGCGGAGGCGGCAACGGCGCGGATCGAGGCGCTACGGCGGATATCTCTGTTCGGGCGGCGGTTTTCCCGCGCCGCCACATTGAGCGATGTTCTGCGTGATGCGGCGGAAGAGGCTGCGGCCATGACCACCGCCGGTGTGGTGTTGCTGGCGGCCAAAGCGGGGCTGGAAAACCAAGCGGCAGTGCCTGCGGAAACGAGCCTAGATGAAGCTGCGATGGCGGCAGCGGAATGGTCATTCAAGCATGATATCGAGACCGGGATCGGCACCGGCACGCTACCCTCCGTTCCGTGGCGGTTTTTGCCATTCCGGGCGAATGGCGCGACCATCGGTGTGCTTGGGGTACTGCCTAAATCAATGCCGCTAGTGCCGATGGTGCAAAGTTTGAACGCACTTGCGGACCAAACGGCGATGGCGATGGAGCGTGTCAGACTGACAATGCACACCGCGCAAACCGTGGCGAAGGAAGATAACCAGAAATTGCACACAGCGTTGTTGTCATCGCTGAGCCATGATTTGCGAACACCGCTGACCGCCATACGGGGTGCGGCGGAAACGCTGGCGCGCGCGGGCGAAACGTTGGACAGTGCAACCCGCGCGGATTTACTGGCGAGCATCGCGCAGGATACCGAACGGATGACCAAGTTTCTTGCGAATATCATGGAAATGGCGCGGGTGGAGACCGGCGAGATTTGTGCCAAGTGCGAGCGGCTTCGGCTGGCCGATGTGATCGAGGCGGCGGTATCCCGCGTACCGGGTGCGATGTATGCAGGTGTAAACATTGCATCCACGGCGGCTTACGTCATGGCAGATGCAGCACTTTTGGAGCAGATATTGGTAAATGTGTTGGATAATGCGGTGAAATACTCAGCTGAGGGAAGCCGGATAACGATTTTCGCAGCGCGTTCGGACGCAAAAGTGGTCTTAAGCATCGCCGACGAAGGCGTCGGTATTCCTGCCAATGAGCTGGATGCGATATTCGACAGTTTTTTCCGGGCAACGCGGGGCGATCGGGTCGCCCCCGGCACCGGGCTGGGGCTGGCCATTGCGAAAGCCTTCACCGAGGCGATGGGCGGGAGCATCATTGCGCGAAGCCCGCGCCTGGACCTCGCAGTGGATGGCGCACCCGGCGCGATCATCAGCCTGGAATTGCCGGCGGGATGAATAACTCAATCGGCCAGATACTAGTGGTGGATGACGAGCCGCAAATCCATCGGTTTTTAACACCGGCGCTGGCGGCTGCCGGCTACGAAACACTCCGCGCTGAGCGGGGCGGTGAAGCGCTGCGGCTGGCAGCTGCCCGAGCGCCAGACGTCATTCTGCTGGACTTGGGGCTGCCCGATATGGATGGCCAAGAAGTCCTTGTGAGATTGCGGGAATTTTCGAGCGTGCCAATCATTGTCTTGTCCGCTAGAGACCGGGAGGCAGAGAAAATTAAAGCGTTGGACGCCGGGGCTGATGATTATGTGGAAAAGCCCTTCGGATTGGGTGAATTGTTGGCACGGATCCGCACGGTATTTCGGCATCGGTTACGTCAGGATAACGCGGAAAAGCCGCTGAGCGTGGGAGGGCTAATAATAGATTGCATGACGCACAAGGTCACGCTGGATGGTGATATACTTCCGCTTACAAAGCGTGAAAATGCGCTGTTGCTATTATTGGCGCGCAATCGTGGTCGCGTACTGACGCACCGGCAGATTTTAACCGCGATATGGGGGCACGCGCATACCGAAGACGTGGCCTATTTGCGGGTATATATCGGCCAAGTGAGACGCAAAATTGGCACCAAAGTTGCGCCCTTGATAATGACAGAATCCGGAGTTGGCTACCGATTTCGAGATATTGAGGACAATTTCTGAAACATGGTGGGTACATCGCTTAGTCTCCATCCTGACCTTAGCAAACTGGCTTAATTCCTAAGTCCTTTTAACGCCTTGATCTGCGCAGGTCTCGCGCTTGGTCTTGGTGGTGAGCAGCGTCTCTCGCCCTTCTTCAAGACATCGCGAAACTTCTGGCTGCCGGCTTTGGCGGAAGCGACTAATGGCTCCCCCGTAAAAGCCAGCGTAAAGATGCCAATTTCCCGGACGAATTGTAAGGCGGTAGATAATTCCGAGAGACGGTTCACAATACCTTCTTGTCTAGTCAGGAGCATTTCGAAAGTCTTGAATTTTGAAGCTGCTGAAACGTGACGAACATCCGTTTTCGGGCGACGCGGCGAGGCCCGTAAACGGCGAGGGTGAGGCGCAAAGCTGCCAATTCCGCCGGAAGATCAAATCAGTCCCGTCAACAGCAGGTATTCAGGGTGCTTAACTCTCGGTGGTTTCGTGCCCCAGATTTGAGCATTCGGATACGAACCTGGGAAAAATCCTATAATGATTTCAACGTGTTCCAGTTATTACTATCATGGCATCCGGCACGCCAGTTCTTAGAGCGCGATAGCTTCAAATTGACGTTGCCGCGCCAAGTTGAAGCGCGCTCTACTTTTGAAAGGAGGCTGATTTACGCTTTCGGTTAACGCGGTCAACCGCGTCAACCTCAAACGATCAGACTCTAATGGAGCAGAGACGCCTCATCCGCGCGTAGCAGACGGCGGGCATCGCGCAGGGGCGGCTGGCCGAACATCCGAGCATATTCGCGGCTGAATTGCGACAGGCTTTCGTAACCCACGGAATATCCGGCGCGGGTCGCATCCTCGCTGGCAAGCAGCTCAAGCCTTGCCTGTTGAAGCCGCAAACTTTTCTGGTATCGCAGCGGGCTTGTGCCGGTGGCCACCTTAAAATGGCGATGCAACGAAGCGACGCTCATTCCCGCCATGCCGGCGAGTTCATCAACCTTGAGCGGCTGGTCGTAGTGGCTGCGTATCCAGCCGATTGCGCGGCGGATTTGGGAGAGCCTGCTGCCGGTATGCGCCAGTTGGCGAAGGGCCACGCCGTGCGGCCCCCGCAACAGCCGGTACAAAATCTCAAGCTCGAAGAGCGGCGCCAGCACGGGGGCATCTTCCGGCGTATCGAGAAGCCGCAGCAAGCGGCACCAGGGTTCCAGCAATTCCGTCGTGACTGGGGCTGTGCCGAACCCTGGCGCCGGACAATCCTGGCGCGGCGGCAGGCTGGGAAGCAGGGTTGCCAAATTCTCGATATTGAGCGCCAGGTTGAGCGTGATGAATGGCTGGGCTGGGCTTGCCTGCACGATACGGCCGGAGCCGGCGAGATCGAGCGAGCTGATGAAGTAGGAGGCTGGGTCATAACGAAGCAGTTGATCGCCGATTTTCACCTGCTTCGCACCTTGCAGTACCAGGCAAAGCGTCGGGCTGTAGAGCGAGGCGGCGAAATTCGTCGGGTGGTTCCTAACCCGGATTTGCACGCGAGGGATGATATTGGCGGCGCTCTCCGCATAGCGCGCTGCCCGCTCGATCATCTCATTCAAAACGGTTTGCATGACTTTTATCTAGGCCGCGCGCGATTGCAGAGCAATGACGAGTGAGAGGATTGTGCAATAATAAGAGCCGATCCGGCAGGCCGGTGCCTGGCGCTGCGCGCTATATGCTCAGGGAACAAAGGAGAACGGCCATGACAACATTTAGCGCGGAATCAACCACTGATGAGGTGCTCGAGGGCATTAACCTTTCCGGCAAACGGATGCTGGTTACAGGCGTATCGTCCGGCCTTGGCGTGGAAACGGCGCGGGCGCTCGCGGCACATGGCGCGCAGGTTGTGGGCGCGGCCCGGGATTTGGACAAGGCGCGCAAGGCCACGCAAGGGATTCCGGGTATCGCGTTGGTGGAACTGGACCTGGCCTCACTGGCGAGCGTACGGGCCTGCGCGGGTGAGCTGCTTGCAAACGCTGCACCGCTCGACCTTATCATCGGCAACGCCGGGGTGATGGGGGCGCCTTTCGGCCGCACCGCCGATGGTTTCGAGACGCAGTTCGGTACAAATCATCTGGGCCATTTTGTTTTCATCAATCGGCTGGCGCCGCTGCTGCGGGCGGGTAGCCGCGTCGTAGTGCTGACCTCAGGCGGGCACCGGCGGGCCGATGTTGACCTTGAAGACCCGAATTTTGAGCGCACGCCGTACGATCCGATGGCCGGATACGGCCGTTCCAAAACGGCAAATGTGCTGTTCGCGGTAGAGTTCAACCGGCGGCACCAAGCCCAAGGCATTCGCGCGGCTGCCGTGCACCCCGGCACGATCGATACCGATCTCTCCCGGCACCAGACAGCTGAAGCGAAGGAACAGATGATCGCGGCGATCAATGCCAGCAGGCCCGCGGGCACGCCTGAGTTCCGCTACAAGAGTGTGGCTCAGGGTGCGGCGACCTCGGTTTGGGCCGGTGTGGCAGCGCCCGCGGACCTGGTGGGCGGGCGTTATTGCGAGAATTGCAGCGTTGCGGAGGTTGTGGCGACACCCGGCGCCCGCACGGGTGTGCGCCCTTACGCGCTCGACCCTGAACACGCGAAGGCGGTCTGGGCCTTGAGCGAAGAGATGACCGGCGAACGATTCTAAACATTACCACCAAAACGGAGAAGAAATCATGCCCACAGCTTTGATAACAGGCGGCAACAAGGGAATCGGCAAGGCGGCGGCGCGGGCGCTTGCAAAAAGGGGCTTCAAAGTCTGGATAGGCGCCAGGGATGCGACGCGAGGGCAGCAGGCTGCGGCGGAATTGCACGGCGAAGGGTTCGATGTTTCCTTCGTTCAGCTCGATGTGACAGATCGGAATTCCATCCGCGCTGCTGCGGAAAGAATCGGTGCGGAGACGGAGGCGCTCGACGTATTCGTAAACAACGCGGGCGTTAGCCTGGAAAGCGCTGGCGGATTCGGCAAGACGATCCCGCCCAGCGAATTGCCCGCGGAAACATTGCGGCAGATTTACGATGTCAACTTTTTCGGCGCCGTTGCCGCGGTTCAGGCGTTTTTACCTTTGCTCCGAAAATCGCCGGCGGGGCGCATCGTCAATGTATCGAGCGAGCTTGGGTCGTTCGCGATGAATACGGACCCGAAGGTGCCGTTTCGCATCAATACGCTTGGATACACGAGTTCCAAGGCGGCGCTGAATATGATGACGGTGCAGTTTGCCTATGAGCTTCGCAACACGCGCATCAAGATAAACGCGGCGAATCCTGGGTGGATCGCGACTGATCTGACCGGACCTGGCAATGGTGAAAAGATTGCGGGCAGGCCGGGCGTTGGCACGCCGGAAGATGGTGCGCGCATCGTGGTCGAGCTCGCGACACTAACGGATGATGGTCCCAGCGGCGGCTTCTTCGATTCTGATCAGAATGTGCTGCCTTGGTGAAACGCTGCGGTTCTTCTTCCACCCGGAAAAACCGCCATCCACTTTTACCGCACAAAGATCATTTTTTAATCATTAGCGGCAGCAACCTATAACGCCGGCGGCAATGATCAAGCGCGAAATATTCACAACAGGCGGCTCTCCCCAGGAGAACCGCCTGCTCGCATTAACCCTTGCGGACGCCGATGGAGGCAAACTTCTTGTTGAACTTCGCCACCTGGCCGCCGGTATCGACCATGCGCTGCACGCCGGTCCAGGCGGGGTGGGATTTCGGGTCGATGTCCAGGCGCAGCGTGTCGCCGGCTTTGCCCATGCAGGACATGGTTTTGAATTCCGTACCATCGGTCATGATGATGTTGATCTCGTGATATTCCGGATGAATATTGGCTTTCACCGTGTCAGCTCCATGGGTATGCGCCACCGATTTTGACCGGCGGCAAAGTCGGCTCCCTTACGCGGCTGCGGCAGACAATGCAAGGTGCCGCTTGGCGAAAGCGGCGGCTTTGTCCAGCGCCTGGCGCGCTTCGGGGAGGAAAACCTGGTTGAGCTGCCAGACATGGGGCAGATTTTCCCAAACCGATAGGTCCACCTGAACGCCTGCGGCACGGGCGCGTTCCGCCAGCCGGGTGGAATCATCGCGCAGGATTTCCGGCTCGCCGACCTGGATGAGCAGCGGCGGCAGACCGGCGAGGTCGCCATAAAGGGGCGAGGCGAGCGGATTTTTCGGATCCGTCCCGTTCAGGTATAAATCCCCGGCTTCGATCAACTTTGGCGCATAGAGAATACTTTCCCGCCGGGCATTGGTTTTTACCGACTCTCCGGTACCGGCAAGGTCGGTCCATGGCGAGAACAGCAGCACACAGGCAGGCATCGGCAGGCCCGCGCTTTTGGCCGACAGCAGGGTGGCAAGCGTAAGGCCGCCGCCAGCGGAGTCCCCGCCTATGGCGAGATGCTGCGCGGGGGTACGCTTCAGCATCGCCTGATAAACCGCGAGCGCATCGTCGAGCGCCGCGGGAAAAGGGTTTTCCGGCGCCAGACGGTAATCCGGCGCGAAAACCTGGAAACCACGGATGGCATAGGCCCCGGTGATGGCGCGGTGGGTGAATGCCGAGCAGGCGGAATACCCGCCACCATGCAGGTAAAGCAGCGTTTCGGCGCCCGAATGGGCGGATCTTGCCCATTCGCCCTTTACCCCGCCCACGGTATCGGCTGAAAAATGGGCGCCGGGTGGCGAGGGCATGGTGGTTTTAAAGCTTTTCCGCATGGCGAGCGCGGAGGTGGCGCGGGCAAGCTTGCGCTTAACCATGACGCGCAAAAGCGGATTGACGACGTAGGATTGCCAGCTTGGCATTGGACCGCCCTTTCAATAGCCTGAACGCTTATTGTTTTGATAGATAGACTGATTACATGGGATTGAAACGTTTGGGGAGCGAAAATATGCTGTTTAAATTTCCCGGTGCTAGCGGATTGGCGCTATCGATGATTCCCTTCACCGCTGCCGCCGCGCCCATGGTGCTGCCGCTCAACGCCACCGACATGCTGGCGCAAACCCATTCCCACGCGATGATCATGACCGTTACCGGCACCTTCCGCACGCTGGAGGGGCGGCTGGATTTCGACCCGGCCACGCGGCAGTGCCATGTGGATGTGACTTTTGTGGTACAGAGCCTGGCGCTGCCAAACGCGCTGATCCGCAGCCAGACCATGTCCACTGGGTTTCTGGACCCTGCACAATATCCCACCCAGCATTACTTGGGGCATTGCCAAGGCAGCCAGATGATGGGGCAGCTCACCATGCGCGGGCAGACTCATCCGTTCAACATGGCGATTACGCCAGAGATGACGGCAGGGAAGCTGACCGGGTTGCATCTCCAAGGCGTGCTGAACCGCTACGATTGGGGGCTGAACGGGCTGACCATGACGGTGGGCAAGATGATTCGCGTGACGAACGACATCTCCCTGAACGGGCAGCCGCCGCAGCCGCAGTCCTGAGTTCCGGCTACCATCGCCCGAGACCGGACCGCCTCGCGCGCCAGATGACATAGGATGTCCAGGCTAGTTGCACGGCGACAGGCGGAAATACAACCGGCAACCGCCATCCGGGCGGCACGGAGAGGAACAGGATTGCCGTTATCCCGCCGATAATCACGAAGCCCCAATGCAACGCAGCGACTACGCTGGCATCTACCCCCGCGCGGCGGGCCACTTGGTATAAATGCCCGTGATGGGCGCGGGCGATGTTCTCGCCTGCGGACAAGCGCCGGATGAGGGTGAAGGTGACATCGTAGAGTACGCCGGAGAGCAGCAAGGGGACGAGGAGGAAGGAAAGCGGCGCGCCCTCGAACCGCGCTGCGGCAATGCCGAAAAGTGCCAGCATGAAGCCGCAGAACTGGCTGCCGACATCGCCCATGAAGATTTTTGCTTTGGGGAAATTGAACGGCAGAAAGCCTAGAACCCCGCCTGCCAGCAGCAGTGCCGCGGTATAGACGAAAAACCCGCCATAGACGCCCGCGATGCCGGCCAGGAACAGGCAGGCGATAAACGTGGCGCCTGAGGCCAGCCCGTTCAAACCGTCGATAAAATTCATCGCGTTGGTAATGTATAGCAAGAAAAATATGGTCAGCGGGACGCCGAGCCAGCCGATATCGGCCGCGCCGTAATAAGGCAGAGCCAGCACATGCAGCCAGAGGCCGGAGGCGACGGCGGCGGCGGCCGCGATAAACTGCGTCGCCAGCTTGATGAGGAAGGAAATGTCCAGAAGGTCGTCGAGCAGCGAGATCGCGGCCATGAGAATCGCTGCGGCGATGACGCCGATGAAGTAGTTCTCCGCCAGGCGGGACACCTGGCCGTAGCGATACAGCAACAGAACGCCCAGGATGAAGGCGCAGACGATCCCCACGCCGCCAGATTTCGGCGTGATCTGGCTATGCGCCTTGCGGGCATCGGGCCGGTCCGGCACGCCAACCGAGATCATGATACGCACGATAATGCCCGAAAAAATGGCCAGCCCGGCCATTAAGGCGAGGTGGCGCGGTAGGGCTAACAGATTGAGAGAGCTGATATGATTCATTCGGTGCAGACCATGGCGGAATTCGGAAGGGTTTTGAAGAGGATCGCGCGCGCGGCTGGTGGGGCGGCCGCGCGCAAAATAAAGCCTTGCGGATGGCTTAGAATCATCACCCATAGGGCTTGCCGGGTTGTTGCCGCCACGTCAGAACCGCTCCCGGCAGGTTAAAGGGCCAGGAGGACGGTTGAGGTGAAGATAGCGATTATCGGCGGGGGCTATGTCGGGCTGGTTTCCGGCGCGTGCTTCGCGGAGTTCGGCGTCTCGGTGGCCGTGGTGGAGGCCGACGAGGCCAAGCGGAAGATGCTTCTGGAGGGCAAAATCCCGATATATGAGCCGGGATTGGACCGGCTGGTTGCAGAAAACATGGCCGCGGGGCGGCTTTCTTTCCCCGAGAGCCTGAAGGAAGGTATCGACGAAGCCCAGGCCGTTTTTATCGCGGTTGGCACCCCGGCGCGGCGTGGTGACGGCCATGCGGACCTTAGCTATGTGTTCGCTGCCGTCGAGCAGGTGGTGCTGGCGCTCGACCACCCTGCGATCATCGTGACGAAATCGACCGTGCCGGTCGGCACCGGGCGGAAGATTGCGGCGCTGGCGAAGCAGCTTCGCCCGGAGCTTGGAATCGAGGTCGCGGCGAACCCGGAGTTCCTGCGCGAGGGCAGTGCGATTACCGACTTCATGCGGCCGGACCGCGTGGTGGTGGGCACCGATAGCGAGCGGGCGCGGGAGGTGCTGCGCCTGCTCTACCGGCCGCTTTACCTCATCGAAGCGCCAATCGTCTTCACCGGGCTGGAGACGGCGGAGTTGACCAAATACGCTGCCAACGGATTTCTCGCCATGAAGATCACCTTCATCAACGAGATGGCGGATTTATGCGAGAAGCTCGGCGCGGATGTGAACGATGTGGCGCGCGGCATCGGGCTGGATGGGCGGATAGGACGCAAGTTTTTACATGCTGGGCCGGGTTTTGGCGGCTCCTGCTTTCCGAAAGACACGCTGGCGTTGATGCGGATTGCCGAAGAGGCGGGCGCGCCGAGCAAGCTTATTCAGTCCGTGGTTGCGGTGAATGATGCCCGCAAGGAGGCCATGGCCGCGCGCGTGGTGGCGGCCTGCGGCGGCGATGTGCGGGGCCTCACGATCGCCGTGCTGGGCCTCGCCTTCAAGCCGGGCACCGATGACATGCGCGAGGCTCCATCGCTCAATTTGATTCAGGGGTTGATCGCCCAGGGCGCGCGGGTACAGGCGTTCGACCCCGAGGCCATGGCGGTGGCGAAACCCTTACTGCCCGCGGAAGTGATATTTGCCAGCGATGCAGCGCAGGCGCTGACGGAGGCCGATGCGCTGGTGCTGATTACGGAGTGGAACGAGTTCCGTGCGCTTTCACCCAAACGCCTGAAAGAATTGATGCGCGGCCAGGTGATCGTCGATCTGCGTAACGTGTTCGAGCCGAAAGCTCTGGCCGATGCCGGATTTGCCTACCACGGTATTGGCCGTGCTGATTTTCCGAAACTACCAGTTAAGGATAGCGAGAGTTGAACGCCGCCGCCCACACGATCTATCCGGATTTCGCAAATCCCGAGCTGCTTGAAAAAATTCCGCTTAGCGCCAAAACGGTACTGGATGTAGGTTGCGCCCATGGCACGCTGGGGGCGGAATACCTGCGCCGCAACCCGAATGCGCGTGTGCTTGGCATCGACCTCGACGAAGAGGCGATACGCCACGCAAAGGAACGGATCTCGGAAGTATTCTGCGGCGATGTTGAAAAGACGCTCATGCCGTTCAACGTGTCCGAGGGAATCGATTGCATCGCTTACGGCGATGTGCTCGAGCATCTGGTGGACCCTTGGCGCGTGCTTGCAGAGCACGCTAAATTTCTCTCCCCGCACGGCACGGTGCTGGTGTGTATGCCGAACGTCGAGCATTGGTCTTTCGTAGCGCGGTTGCTTACGGGCAAGTTCGATTACGACGAAATGGGGCTGTTCGATAAAACGCATCTGCGATGGTTTACGCCGCGCATGATGGGCCGCGCCTTGACCGGCGCGGGGCTGGAGCTAGCCGACATCGCGCCCCGGCCTATCGCCATGGAGCAAGGGGAGCAATTCGTGCGCGCGATGGCGCCTGGCCTAAAAGCGATTGGCGTCGATCCTGCGGAATACATGAACCGCGCTGGGCCGTTGCAATTCATCTGGCGCGCGCGAAAAGCACGGCCTGCGCGGATAGAGCTGATCGCCACGATGCTCAATCCGCAAGGCGGGGTGAGCGACGTGCGGGTCGTTGAGCCCATCCGGGCGCTGCGGACGGATAGCGCGGTGTTTGGCGTTATCGCCAACGAGGCGGAGTTGGAGCCTCGCCTCGGCGACGCGCCGCGCATCGCGATTCTGCACCGCCCGATGCTCATGGGCGAGGCTGGAATCGCGCGCATCCGCGCGTTGGTGGACAAAGGCTATGTTGTCGTCAGCGAGTTCGACGACCATCCGATTTTTATGGAAGAGCGAGGCGTCGACCTTGGCAGCCTTCTCACCTTTCGGGCGGTTCATGCCGTGCAGACCAGCACACCTGCGTTGGCCGAGGTGCTAAGGCCGCAGAACCCTGAGATCGGCATGTTTCCCAATGGCATTTTCGAACTGCCTGAGGTGCGGAACTTCAGCAGCGCGGATCATCTTACGCTGTTTTTCGGCGCGATCAACCGAGGTGCGGATTGGGCGCCGCTGATGCAGTCAATCAACGAGGTGGCGCGCGCCGTGGGTAGCCGATTGCAGTTTCACGTCGTTTATGACGAGGCGTTTTTCAATGCATTGGAAACGCCGCACAAGCGCTTCGACCCGATGGGCGATTATGCCAGCTATATGCGGATGCTGGGCGAGGCGGACATCGCCTTCATGCCGCTCGCCGATACAGAATTCAATCGTTCCAAATCTGATCTGAAGTTTATCGAAGCGGGTGCGGCGCGGGCCTGTGCGCTGGCAAGCGATGTGATTTATGGCGGGGTGGTTCAGGATGGCAAAACTGGTTTGATCTTCCGGGATTCCATGGAATTGCGGGCGGGGCTGTTGCGGCTGCTGGCGTATCCTGAGGCGACGCGAAGGATGGGCGATGCGGCGCGGGCGTATGTCGCAAAAGAGCGGATGCTGGCATACAAGGTGGAAAGCCGCCTCAAATGGTATCAAAGCCTTTGGGATCGCCGGGATGTATTGAACGCAGCATTGCGGGAACGCGCGCCGGAAATTTTTGCCTGATGAATGCAGCGGGCAAAATGCGTGTCGCCAAGCATATCGAGATTGAATGGCTCGATCAGCGCTCAGCGCCCGCGACTTGCCCGAATTGCGAAATCGCCGCAAATGTCCGGCAATATTTGGATATCGACTACCACCCGCCCCAGCAAAAATACCGATTCGTTTTGCAAATATGCCCACATTGCACGGCGCGCTTTGTCGATAACACGCATATGATGGATTACGCCGGCGATCATCTGATCGAGATCGGCTGGAATATTTATCAAAGCCAGGTGGGCGCCGGTATTTGGCCGATTTCAGCGCCACTGACGCGCATAAACAAGCCGCCAAGTGCGCGTGTGTTGGAGATTGGCGGCGCGTATGGGTTTGGGCTGGATTTCTGTATCCTCGCGCGCGGCTGGCAGGGGGAAGGCCATGACCCCTCCCCGCTCGCCGCGTTTGGCGCGCGGGAGATGGGGCTGAATATCGCCCAGGACTATTTCACCGAGAATAATCTCGCCGCTGGGCCGTGGGACGTCGCGATCTCAACCGAGGTGATCGAGCATCTCGAACATCCGCCGGAATTTCTCGCGATGATGCGCCGCGCGGTGGGTGAGAATGGCATATTGCTACTGACCACGCCGGACGCCGAATGGATTACGCCAGAACTGGGCGCAGATGACCTCGTCTCCCTGCTCTCGCCGGACGCGCACCTCGTGTTGCAAACAGAGAAAAGCCTCAAGACTGCGCTTGCAAATGCCGGATTCAAGCATGTTGTGATAAAGCGCGAGCCGATGACGCTGATCGCCTACGCCTCGGCCGCGCCCTTTGCGCTGAACGAGGATATGACGGCGGGACATGCGATGTACCGGCAGTATCTGGCGGAGCGTGGCAGGCTTTCGGCGCCTGCGAGCGATCTGCGCTTTGGCTTTGCCGGGCGCGCGTTGTTCGAGGCCGCGAACGATGCGGATTTCGCGGCAGCAGAACAAGCTTGGGCAGCTTTGCTGCCGGGCGCGAAGGCGCGATTTGGAATCGACCTCGATACGATTCGACATCTGCCGGAAGGGGCGCATGGCGCCAGCCTCGCGGAGCTGGCAAAATTGATTCCGCTAGGGCTGGGGATGATTCTGTATGCCAGGGCGATGCATAGACTTGCCGCCGGGCATGACCGGAAGGCGATAACCCCGATGCTTTACGTGGCGGGAGACGCTGTCGCGGCGCTGCAAGGCGCGCTGGGCCAACGGTCCTTAAGCGATGGGCTTTCGGCGAACATTGGCAGCGTTATCAAGCGCGAAATTTTGCTGGGCCTTGCGGAGGCTGGCTGCCAGGAATGCGTATCCGGTTTGATTGCGCTGGGCGATGAGCTGACCGGCTGGCGCGGCTTCGTCGCGCTGGTGAATGCGGACGCGCCGGGAGCTGCGCGCGCGCTCCGGCAGGGGCTGTTGCCGGAAACGCCGGACGCGGCCCTGCCAAGTGAGGTCCGGCGCAACGCTTTGTTGAGTTTGGCGAATCTGGAAATGGCGAAAGACGGCGAACCGCGACAGGCGCTGAGATACGCCGTGGCGCTGCGTGAACACGGTGTTGACGCCGATGCGATCATTATGGGCGCATTCACGAGGCTGGTGAATTCATCGCGGTATGAGGAGGCGCTGGCGGCGATTGCGGATTATGATGTCGCGGGATTAGCGCAGCGAAACGCGAATGTAACCGCGGGAAGGGACGTGAAGCTGGCGCTTATGGTGCTCGATCTGGCGGCGGGAGACCCTGCGGCAATACCCGGGCGGCTCGCGGGGCTGGAGATCGAGCCCGAACGGCGCGATGCACTGCTCATGCAGGCATTCATCCGCCTGGTGAATGCCTCGCGCTATGACGAGGCGCTGGCCTTTTTAAAGGATCACGACATCGCGACGCTGGGCACCACGCGCGGCGGTGATGCCGGACGGGACGTGAAGCTGGCGCTTATGGTGCTCGATCTGGCGGCGGGAGACCCTGCGGCAATACCCGGGCGGCTCGCGGGGCTGGAGATCGAGCCCGAACGGCGCGACGCTTTGCTCATGCAGGCATTCATCCGGCTGGTGAATGCTTCCCGGTTCAAAGAGGCCGTGGCAATCGCAACCGCGCATAATATCGCAGGCCTTAGCCTGAGCATCAGCGGAGAAACAGGCGCCGATACGGCGATTGCGCTTGCGGTATTGGAACTTGCGGCGGGCAATCCGGCTCTGGTGCCAAGCCTGCTGGGTCACGCGGCAATCGACAAAAACCGGCGCGATGCTCTGCTCCTCAGCGCATTCACCGAGCTGGTGAACGCCGCGCGCTACGAGGAGGCTGAGGCGATCGCGCAAAGCCAGGACTGTCTCGCGGAACTTGAAAGCATGAGCGGTGAAGCGGCAAAAGGCGCGCGGCTGGCTTCCGTGATGTTGGATTTGCACTATGGCCGTACAGAAACGGCACTGCGACGGATGGAGCCGCTGGTGCAGGAAGTTCCGGAGATTGTGCTGGGTCCGTTATGGGTGGATGGTTTCGTCCGGCTCGTCAACGAAGCTAAATTTGAGGCCGCGGCTGAGCTTGCCCGCATCCGCCCGCTGGAGGGCTGGCTGAGGGAGTGCGAAAGCGCGCTCCGGCAGGATACGCTGGCGGCGCTGCTGATACTCGAGCTTCAGCAAGGTGGAGGGGCAGCGCGCGCTGTACAGCGTTTCGAAGATGCCAGGCGCGGCGGCTTGGATGCAGTGCGCGTGCAGGATTTTGCGATGGTTACATTCGTAACGCTGGTCAATCGGGGCGCATTCCCCGCCGCACGGATATTGCTGCCGGAAGTGGAGCCGGTGCTGCTCAAATTCCGGCCGCCATTCGATGACGCGGCCTGCAATGGGCTTTTCGCTGCGGGAATGTTGTTCTTACAGCAAGAATCGGATTTGCGCCGGGCTGTGACCGCGCTGGCCCGGTTGCGGGATGGGCTTGTGAAACGCTCCCCACCGGGGGGGGGCCCCGACCCGTTATTCTGGCCGGCATTGCGGGGCGAGGTGGTGGCACTTTACGCGCTCAACCGCGGCGCGGACGCCACGGCGCTTCTGCGGGAATTCACTGCGGCTTATGGCGACGTTCCGGATGATCTGGCTGAACAGTTGAAAAACCAACAAAGATGAAACACGCGTTAAAAGAACGGTTCCGGCAATTTTTATTCTGGGCAAAATGGCATCTCTGGATCCCGCTCGCCCGGGTTGTGGGGCGCCTGCGAAAAACCCGCCAGATTGTGACCGTTTGGCCGCAGGGCAATGCCATGCTGGGGTCAAAAATCGTGCTGTTCATGCATTTCGACGGAAATGGCGCGGTGCGGTCCCAGCTGCTCGACTATATGCGCGAGCTGCAAGAAAATGGCCGCTCAGTCGTTTTTGTCACCAATGCAGGCCAGCTCCAGCCTCGCGCCATGGCCGCGTTGCAAGCAATTTGCAGCGCCGTAATCGTCAGGCGCAATATCGGCTATGATTTCGGCGCCTGGCGCGATGCAATCGATTTTTTAGGCCTGCCGCGTACGGAAACCGAGGAAATCATTTTCGCCAATGACAGCGTGTTCGGCCCATTGGCACCGCTCGGCGATATTTTGCGCCGGCTGGACTACACGAAGGCAGATATATGGGGACTGACCGAAAGCTGGCAGTTGCGCTACCATTTGCAATCGTTTTTCCTGGCCTTTGGTCCGGCAGCGCTGCGGTCAGAGGCATTTCGTGATTTCTGGGACAGCGTGCGGCCGGTGCCGGTGAAGTCCTTTATCGTTCATGCCTATGAGGTGGGCGTTACACAGGCAATGGTAAAAGGCGGCCTGCGCTGCGCTGCGCTTTGGAGCTATGAAGGGCTGATGCGGGCAGCGAATAGCGAAGGGCTCGAGAAACTGCTCGTGGCAGAGGAAAACGAATTCCGGCGCAACGATCCGATACATATTACACGCAAGCTGCATGTGTTGCGTATCCGCGACGGCGTCGCCCGTCGCGTGGCGCTGAACCCAACTTCCGATTTATGGCGGCAGCTGCTGTTATCGGGCTTTCCCTTCATCAAGCGCGAGCTCCTGCGCGATAATCCAACCAGGGTTGAGGACGTGGGCGACTGGGTTGCGGTGGTGCGCGACGAGCTTGGCGCGGACCCCGAGCCGATATTGGCCGATCTACGCACCATGCTGAAGGGCGGCGCGCCCTGATACTCATGGCCATAAGGCTTGTGCTGCTGCTGGTGTGGACCCTCCTGGCGATGCTGATTCAGGCGGCGGCGCTCATGCTGCCTGGGCGGAGCAAAGAGCGGTTCGCGCGGGTTTACTGGCGAGGCATGGCTTCGGTGCTGGGCTTGCGGATTACCGTCGTGGGCTCTCTGACAGCACACCGTCCGGTATTGTTTATCGCAAACCATAGCTCCTGGCTGGATATCGTCGCCTTGGGCAGTGTGTTGCCCGGCTGTTTTGTCGCAAAGGGGGCAATCGCGAAATGGCCTCTGATCAATTGGGTTGCGCGGCTCGGGCGCACGATATTTGTCACGCGCAGCCGGGTAACGGTGAGCCGGGAGCGGGAATATCTTGCAGCGCGACTTGGCCAGGGCGATAACATCATTCTGTTCCCCGAAGGCACGACATCGGATGGCGCGCGTGTTCTGCTGTTCTCCTCGTCTTTCCTGGCGCTGGCGGATGCGCCATCCAAGCCTTTTGTGCAGCCCGTGACGATTGTTTACGATGCGCTGAACGGGCTGCCGGTGCGCCGCCGCGACCGGCCAGGGATCTCCTGGTATGGCGATATGGATCTGGCGTCGCATTTCAACCGGCTGGGGCGGCAGATCAGCCACCACGCCACGATTATTCTGGATGTGGCGATTTTGCCGGGTAGTTTTCCTAACCGGAAAGTGCTTGCCGCCGCGCTTGAAGCGCGGCTGGCGCATAATGCCGCCGCGTTGCGGCAGGGGCGGGACTGGCGATGAACAAAGTGGCGGCATTTTATCAATTCATCCGGCTAGCGCAGCCTGAAGCAGTGCGTGAGGAGTTTTTGCGCCACTGCCGAGGCGCCGAGCTGTATGGCACCGTGCTGGTAAGCAATGAGGGAGTAAACGGTACGTTGGCGGGAGCGCCGGGCGCGATCGACGCATTTGCGCTGAGCCTGACCGAAGCCACGACTGACCGGCCTGCTTTCGACCGGCTGGAGATCAAGTTTTCAACGGCTAACGCGCAGCATTTTGACCGGCTGAAGATCCGCGTGAAGCGGGAAATCATCACATTCGGCGAAGAGTTGAGTGCAGACAGCGAAACCGGGAAGCATACCGACGCGAAGAGCTGGAACGCGTTGCTTGAAGATCCGGAGGTTTTGCTTATCGACACGCGCAATGCCTTCGAGGTGGCGATGGGCACGTTCAACGGCGCGATCAACCCGGGCTTGACCAGTTTCAGCGAATTCAAGAACTTCGTCGATGCGAATTTGCATGGCGAAAAATCCCGTAAAATCGCGATGTTCTGCACCGGCGGCATACGCTGCGAAAAGGCCAGCGCTTTTATGATCAAAGCGGGTTTCAGCCAAGTATTTCAGCTCCAGGGCGGTATTTTACGTTATCTTGAAGAGATTCCGGAGCCGGTGAGCAAATGGCGCGGTGATTGCTTCGTGTTCGACCAGCGCGTCGCCCTGGGCCACCGGCTTGAGATCAAACCATCGTCTTGTCATCCAAATTCTCTTGACACGGCGCGCGGAAACATAGCCGAATAGCGGTACGTGCAGGAGGTTCATGCCAGTTTGACCTTGACCCGTTTGGCTATCACGCGCTTTTCCGTCCGGGAAAACCGGATGGAATTTTCTTGATGAACGAGACAGATCTTAAACTGCGTAAACTGCACATCGTGACACACGGCTGCCAGATGAACGTGTATGATAGCGCACGGATGGCGGATGTGCTCGCACCCTTGGGCTATGCCACGGTCGAGAGCCCGGAAGGCGCGGACATGGTGATCATGAATACCTGCCATATCCGGGAGCGGGCGGCGGAGAAGGTGTTCTCGGCGCTGGGCCGGTTGCGGGATATTAAGGAAGCAAACGGTGGCGGCATGATGATCGCCGTGACCGGCTGCGTCGCGCAGGCGGAGGGCGATATTCTGCTGAAGCGCGCGCCTTATGTCGATCTCGTGGTCGGGCCGCAAGCCTATCACCGGCTGCCGGAGTTGATCGCGCAGGCACACCGGGCCAAAAAATCCGTCATCGACACGGATTTTCCGGCGGAGAAGAAATTCGACTTTCTGCCCGAGCAGGCAGCGCCGCAAGGCGTTATCGCGAACCTGACGATCCAGGAAGGTTGCGACAAATTCTGCTCCTTCTGCGTGGTGCCCTATACGCGGGGGGCGGAAGCCTCACGCCCGGCGGCAAGCATTATTGCCGAAGCGAAGCGCATGGTAGCACTTGGCACGCGGGAGATCGCGCTGCTCGGCCAGAATGTGAACGCGTACCATGGCGAGGGTCCGGACGGGCGCGCCTGGAGCCTGGCGCGGCTGCTGGAGGCGCTCGCGGAGATCGATGGCTTGCGCCGGTTGCGCTATACTACCTCCCACCCATCCGACATGACCGAAGAGTTGATCCTGGCGCACCGGGACAACCCGGCGCTGATGCCGTTTTTGCATCTGCCGGTGCAGTCCGGCTCGGATAAAATCCTCTCGGCAATGAACCGGAAACATAAGGCCGATGATTTCCGGCGCATCGTGGCGAGGTTGCGGGAGGTGCGGCCTGATATGGCGTTCACCTCAGACTTCATTATCGGCCACCCTGGCGAGACCGATGCGGATTTTGCCGCGACCATGGCGCTCGTGCGAGAGACCGAGTTTGCGCTGGCCTACAGCTTCAACTATTCGCCCCGGCCCGGCACTCCGGCAGCGGCCTTGCCACAGCTTGACGACGCGGTGAAGAACGCAAGGCTCTATGAGCTGCAAGCGGAGCTGCGCCGCCAGCAGGATGAGTTCAATGCCGCAACCGTTGGGCTGACGACCCCTGTATTGTTCACCGGAGCAGGCCGGCACCCTGGCCAGATCGCGGGGCGCTCGCTTTACGCGCAGCCGGTGGTCGTCGAATCCCCTGACGAGCTAACCGGCGAAATCCGGGTGGTTAAAATCAACCACGCCAATCCCAACTCTCTTTTAGGAACGCTAAGCAAGGAGCTAATCGCAGCTTGAGCCAGATCATCGCGTCTTCGGCTACCCATTCCGTCCCGCCTCCGCGGTCCCTCACTCTCACCTTTGCCGATAACGGGCTTTTGCCCTTGCTGCTGGGTGATCACGACCGGCATCTCGCCCGGATCGAGCAACGGCTCGGCGTCCGGCTGGCCTGCCGGGGAAACCGCATTTCCATCGCCGGATCGCCAGAGCAGATCGCCGCCGCCGAAGCCGCCTTGGCCGCGTTGTACCGGCAATTGGAACGCGGCGAGATGATCGACGGGCCGAAGGTAGATGCGGCGATGCGGCTGACCGATCCGGCATCCGAACCAAGGCTGCCGCTGTCGGACTTGCCCGCAATTCGCACCCGGAAAGGTGCAATCGGGCCGCGCAGCGCGGCGCAAACCGCCTATATCGACCAGCTGGCTCGGCATGAAATGGTATTTGCGCTCGGCCCGGCGGGAACGGGCAAAACCTATCTGGCGGTGGCGCAAGCCGTGGCCATGCTCACTTCCGGCAAGGTGGATAGGATTGTGCTTTCCCGCCCGGCCGTGGAAGCGGGCGAGCGGCTGGGGTTTTTGCCTGGAGACATGAAGGAAAAGGTGGACCCGTACCTGCGCCCGCTTTACGACGCACTGAACGACATGCTGCCAGGCGAACAACTGACCAAGCGGATGACGACCGGCGAAATCGAGATTGCGCCGCTCGCCTTCATGCGCGGGCGGACTTTGGCCCATGCCTTCGTGATTTTGGATGAGGCGCAGAACACCACGCCGGTGCAGATGAAAATGTTCCTGACCCGGATGGGCGAAGGCACGCGCATGGTCGTCACTGGGGATTTGACGCAGATCGACCTGCCGGCGGGGACACGCTCAGGCCTTGCGGACGCACTAGACACGCTGGAGGGAATTTCTGGCATCGGCGTCGCGCGGTTCAACAATAGCGATGTCGTGCGCCATCCGCTTGTCGGGCGGATTGTGGACGCTTATGACCAGCGCCATGCCGCCGCCCGGGAACATGCGCGCGAGCGGCACGGGAAATAATGGAACCAGGAAGTACCAGCCCCCTTAGGTTTTCAATAGGGGGCGAGATTGCCGTCACCGACAGGCGATGGCGCTCCGCCGTGCGGGATTTGCCGCGTATCGTGGCGCGAACCATGCAAAGCATCGGCTGCGATGCCGATGTGGTGCTGACCGACGACCGGACCGTGAAGCGGCTTAATTTTCGGGATCGTGGCAAAAACAAGCCAACCAACGTGCTGACCTATGAGCATCCTGCGGAAATACTGCTGGCTTTTGGCGTTGTTCAACGCGAAGCGGCACGAGAGCAAAAGACCGTGGCGGCGCATTTGACGCATCTTCTGGTACACGGGGCGCTGCATTTGCGGGGTTTTGACCACTCCCACGCTGGAGAAGCGCGGCGCATGGAAAGCCAGGAGGCAAAGCTTCTGGCAAGGCTCGGCGTGGCGAATCCATGGAAAAACCGATGAGTTCGACGCTGGGGAAATTGCTCGGGCGGCTGCGGAATACCGAGCAATCGGTGCGTGAATCCATCGCCGAGCTGGTGCAGGAAGCCGGGACGGAAGCAGCCTTTGGCGCCGCGGGAGATGCGGTGGGACTAAACCCGCAGGAGCGGGCACTGATCGCCAATGTGTTGCGCTTGCGCGAGATTTCCGCCGACGACGTGATGGTGCCGCGCCCGGATATTATCGCCATGCGCGCGGATGTGACACTAGAGCAGGCGATAAGCCAGATTCGCACGGAGGGACACTCGCGAATGCCGGTGTACCGGGAACATCTCGATGATCTGCTCGGGATGGTGCATATCAAGGATGTGTTCGCGTTCAGCGGTGCTGAGGAGAGTTTTTCGCTGGAGAAAATTTTGCGAAAGCCGCTGATGGTGGCGCCGCAGATAGGCGTGCTAGATCTGCTGCTGCAAATGCGGCAGACGCGGACGCATCTCGCGGTCGTGGTCGATGAATATGGCGGGATCGACGGGCTACTGACGATCGAAGATCTGGTGGAAACCATCGTCGGCGATATCGCAGACGAACATGACGAGATTGAAGGACCGATGCTGGTCGAGCGGCCCGATGGCGCGCTGGATTTGAACGCGCTTCTGCCGGTCGAGGAGTTTGAGGCCCGGCTTGGGCCCATGCTCTCCGAGGACGAACGGGACGCGGATATCGAGACGATAGGCGGGCTGGTTTTCAACCTGGCGGGCCGAGTACCAGCCAAGGGTGAGATCATCCAGCATCCATCGGGCCTGGAATTTCTCGTGCTGGAAGCGGATGCAAGGCGTATCCGACGGTTGCGCGCCCGCCGTACAGTGGACCCGGACAATGACGCGGGCCAAGCCGCAAGCGCCTAAGGCCAGCAGCGCCGCTCTGGAACTTATTTTGGCGTTGACCGCATTCGCGGCGGGTTCTGTGGACGTCATTGCCTTCGCCAGGCTGGGGGGCATCCTTGCCTCCGCCATGACCGGCAATCTGGCGTTCCTCGCCTATTACATCAGCCGGTTTTCCGCCGCCTCGGCCATCGGCTCCGCCACCGCGCTGGCTGGGTTCATTACCGGCTCCGCCATGGGCACATTGCTGAACCACCGGAAGCCTAGCCAACGCCTGGCTTTACGTTTTCTGCTTGGTGCCGAAACCAGTTTACTGGCCGGCGCCGCTGCCGTGTGGTTTTCAGGGCATCATGGCGCCGGAAGCCTGCACCGGGAAAGCATCATCGCCCTGCTGGCGATTGCCATGGGATTGCAAAGCATCATCGCCAAACGAATCAATCTCTCGAACATTCCAACGGTGGTGTTCACCACGACACTGACCAATATCGTAATCGCACTCACGGAGATGCTGGCGAGTGGAACCTCAGCATTACCGAAAGATACCAAACGGCAATGCGCGTCATTTTCCTTGTATTTTTTCGGCGCGCTATGCGCCGGTTTCGGGGCTTATTTCAACGTTTGGTTCTTGATTTTAATTCCGTTGGCGGCGGTTACGGTGGCGTTCGGGATCGAGTTATCGCAACAAGGCTGAACTATTTCAGCCCCGCGCAAAAACGCTGAATTCGGGTACAGGCTTCGTGCAACGCCTCGGTCGATGTCGCATAGCTGATACGGAAATGCCCAGGATAAATGAACGCCGAACCATGCACGGCGGCCACGCCCTCCTCGTCCAGCAAGGCGATCACGAAATCCTCGTCATTATTGATAATCGCCCCCTTCAACGTGGTTTTGCCGATGCAGCCGTGAATCGCTGGAAACACGTAGAATGCCCCCTCCGGTTTCGCGCAGACGATTCCTGGCGCGTCGTTCAACATCGAAACGACAAGATCGCGCCGGTCTTTATAAACCCGGACCATTTCGTCCAGCCCGTCCTCCGGTCCTTCCAGCGCCGCAACGGCCGCCGCCTGGCTGACCGAAGAGGTGTTGGAAGTGGATTGGCCCTGTAGCTTGTCCATCGCCTTGATGAGCGCCAGCGGCGCGCCGCAGAAACCGATGCGCCACCCGGTCATGGCATAGGCCTTCGAGCAGCCGTTCATGGTGATCGTGCGCTCACGTAAGCGAGGTTCAACCTCTACGATAGTTGCAGGTTTAAAACCATCATAGGTCAACTTTTCGTAAATATCGTCGGTGAATACCCAGACATGCGGGTGCTTTAGCAACACGTCGCAAATTGGCCGCAAATCCTCAGCCGAGTAGGCGGCACCAGTCGGGTTATTGGGTGAGTTGAGAAACACCCATTTGGTTTTCGGGGTAATCGCGGCGTCGAGATCCTCGGAGCGCAGTTTAAAGCCTTGGTTCTGGCTGCACGGAACAAACACCGGCGTTCCCTCGGCAAGCGCAACAATGTCAGGGTAGCTCACCCAGCATGGGGTTGGAATGACAATCTCGTCACCCGCCTGCACCGTGGCAAGCATGGCGTTGAAAATAACCTGCTTGCCGCCGGTGGAAACGATAATCTCCTCCGGCTTGTAGTCGATTCCGCTATCGCGCTTGAATTTCTCGGCAACCGCGCGGCGCAGCGCCGGGGTGCCCGAAACATCGGTGTATTTGGTATCGCCCGATTGAATAGCAGCGATCGCGGCTTGCTTGATATGGTCCGGCGTGTCGAAATCCGGCTCGCCCGCGGAAAGGCCGATGATGTCCTTCCCCACCGCTTTGAGCGCCCGCGCCTTGGCGGTGATCGCCATGGTCGGGCTTGGGCTGATACGGTTGAGGCGGTCGGCAATGATGTTCATTCTCGGTCTCGGTCCAGGCTGGCGCCGAGACTTTAATCCGCCGCCGCGGGAGAGGCAAATCGCGGCAGGGCAGATTGATCCGATTAGTTAACAAGCGTCTTGCGAAACACGTCAAATCGTCATAGGGCGCAAATACGTTATTCGTACGGGAAACAAACGATAGCGGCCTCGAACTTAAATCATGACCGCATTGAGAGCGGCAATACAGGAGAGCACTATGAAACTTACGAAAATCTGCGGCTATCTGCTGCCCGCGCTCACCCTGGCGGGTGCGATGGCTGCCGCTCCGCTGGCAATCGCGCAAACAGCGAAAGCCCCGATGGGGACGATGGCGCCGGCATCCACAATCTCCAGCCACTCCATGGTTAAAACCAGCGCCAGCACACTGCCGAAGGCCGACCGCTTCACCACCCAGGCCGCCGCGAACGCGCATTGCCAGAACGATACGGTGGTCTGGTCCACGCTGACCAAGAGCAAAACCTACCACGCCACGGGTTCCAAGTATTATGGCAAGACCAAGCATGGCGCGTATGTCTGCAAGGGCGACGCCGATACCGCCGGGTTCCGCCAGGCCAAGAACTGAGAATGGTCAATTTTCAGGGGGATCTCCGCATCCCCCTGGATTTGCCGAAGCGGCCGGAATTGACTACCACTCGGCATAAATCTTCTTGAGGAGCTGAACATGGCCGAAACCAATATTATCACTATGCCATCCGGCGTGAAATACGAAGACCATGTCATCGGCACCGGGGAAACACCTGTTACAGGGCAAACCGTAACCGTACACTATACCGGCTGGCTTGATGAAAATGGCGCCAAGGGGAAGAAATTCGATTCATCCCGCGACCGGGGCCAGCCATTTGCATTCAAACTCGGCGTACAACAGGTCATCTCGGGCTGGGACCAAGGGGTGGCGACTATGCAGATAGGCGGCCAGCGCACGCTAATCATCCCAGCCGAGCATGGCTACGGCCAGCGCGGCGCAGGCGGATTGATCCCGCCAGGTGCGACCCTGATTTTCGACGTGGAATTGCTTGGGATTAAATAGCTACCGCGGCAGGTAGGTTACGGCAGCTGCTTCGCTCGGACGCCGCATCACTCTGCGGCGGTCGCGCGCGGCGCTAACCATGTCGGTGAAGCATTTTCGCACCGCAAGGGGTTGGCCGGTCCTGCGGTCCAGCGCACGCAAGCAAAAATGTATCTGCGCCATTTTTTGATAATAATCGGTGAACGCGTAATTCAGCGCGCCGCCCGTAATCGCCCCCACAATCGGCACTGCCTGCGCCATAAATTTCTCGGACAGCAGAAAACCGAATCTTCCCGCAGCGCCCTTAATCAGCAGATTGACCGCAAGGTGATTCATGCCAAGGCGCGCTGCCCAATAGCCGATTTCGGTCTCGTCATCCTCTGAGTTTGGACCGCCGAAGGCAAGCACTTCCAAGCAGGCCCGCTTGGTGTCTTCGGCCTCAATATCCTCGCCGTTATCCCGCGCCACCTGCGCGATGGAGCGTAAAATGGCGGTGGTCGTGAATGGAATATCGAACAGCACACCCGGAAGTCCCACAAAACCCGAGGCAAAGCCGCTGGCAGCGGTAGCCAGGCGATGCGCGCTATTATTACGGGGCCGGCTGGGCCTGGCCACTCGCGGCACGGCATTCAGTCCAAATATCGCTAGATTATAGCTGTTCCAGAGCGTGTCCTCGACCGCGTCCTGCGCGCGCCGCGTAAGGTCCGCCCAGGCCGCACCGCCAAAATGCTCGCCGGTTTTCGAGACCCGGCTCCGCAGCGCCTCAATGCGCCGGCCAAACATGGAAGTGAGCCGCATCACCAAGCCGCGTGAATCCGCCATAACAATGGCGGCGCGCCAAAGCTGGTCCTGCTCATGGGGGGTAAGAAAAGAAGCGATGTCCGCGACTAAATCGGGGATTGGCTGATATGTTTTCATGTCCAGCTGAGACATGTGGCTCCGCTGGACATGAGACAAGTAACTGCGACGCGAAAAATTACTCCGCGGCGCCGACGGCCTTCACGGCTTGGACGATTTCGGCGAACGCAGCGGCGTCATCGAATGCGATCGCGGCCAGCACTTTGCGATCCAATTCCAGCCCGGCCTGCTTCAGGCCAAAAATGAACTGGCTGTAGGTCAGGCCATGATCACGCACGGCGGCGTTGATGCGCTGAATCCAGAGTGAGCGGAACTCGCGCTTTTTGACCCGGCGGTCACGATAGGCATAGCGTAGGGCCTTCTCCAGCCGTTCCAGCGCGATGCGATAATTGGTGGACGAACGGCCAACGAAGCCTTTCGACTGCTCAAGAACTTTTTTGTGACGGGCGTGCGTGGTAACGCCCCGTTTTACACGTGCCATTTGCTTACCCCCTTAACCAATACCATACGGCGCCCATTGCTTAACGGTCAGCCCGTCAGCGTGGGTAAGCGTCTGGCTGCCGCGGTTTTGCCGCTTGGCTTTCTGGCTGCGGGCCATTAGGTTATGGCGCTTCTTGCCAGGGCCGGCGAGAACCTTGCCCGTGGCGGTGATCTTGAATCGTTTTTTGACCGATGACTTGGTCTTTAGCTTCGGCATTTTGGTCTCCTATCGCACAACCCTGAAAGATCAGGGCTCCCGGACATCGGGGCGGCGGCCAGGCATGCCTAAAGGCCCAAGCGCGCGCGCATCACGTTTTACGGTGAAGCGGGCCGTATAAAGGCAGCTGGCAAGCCTGACAAGAGGCGCCAGGCTTGCCAGCAGGCAGCGATATGGCAAAACTACCCGCCATGGCGGGTAGACCCCCAGATGGGACAAAATTATACGAGGCGGCGCTAAACCACCTCGCGCGCTATGCGGCAACCGAGGCCGGCTTGGCACGGGTACTAGCGCGCAAAATCGACCGTTGGGTCCGGCTATATGTCGGTCCCGATGCCGAACCGGAAGTGACCGCAGCAGCGGCCCGGCAAGCGAAGGCGGCGATTCCAAGCGTTATCGCGCGGCTTAAACAGGCTGGTGTTTTGAATGATGACGCCTTCGCAACCTCCCGCGCCAGGCGGCTGACGCGGGACGGAAAGTCGCGCCGGGCAACGCTGGCGCATCTCGCGGCCAAGGGTATCCCGAAAGCGGATTTGCCTGAAGACCCAGAGCGCGAGTTGGCGGCGGCCTGTGCATATCTGCGACGCAGACGGGCCGGGCCCTTTGGCGAGACGCCGGAGCCAAAAATTCTGGCGGCGATGGCGCGAGGTGGTTTTGCACAACGCGTAGCCCGTCATGCTCTGGCGCTGGAACGCGACGCAGCCGAGGCGCTCATCAAGACGCTTCATGAGGATTGAGAACTAAGCCGCTATCAATTCCAGCCCATAAGCGGCGGCGACGAAGCCCTGCTCGAAATAGCTTCGGTCAATCGGCTTCACCTGGCCCCAGCTCGTCGCGAACGTCAATTCCGCTTCAAACCCGTCGCACCAGACGGCGTGACCGCCCCAGCTTCCGGGCGTGCCGCTGGCGGTCCAGACAAGCTGGTTCTGCTGCTCCACCGCCAGCTCAACGCAAAGAAAAACGCCGCCATTATTCAAAATGCATTGCCGAATACCATCCTCTCCTTTAGGATCGGGGCGCGTAAGATTGGCGATTTTGTACCCGGCGATGGCGTTTTTCGCCCACCAAGTAAAAAACACCTCGGGATCCGTTCCTTCGTCGCTGGCAAAATTATTTGGATTGTATCCCGTTACGGCGGAATATATTTCCGGCACAAGATCGTTTGCAATCGGCGTTACATTCCCCGCGCGGCTTAGCAAAGTCTGAACGGAATTGAAACCCGCCGTCTCGACGCAATCGCCGATGGTATCGTTAAATCCTTCCACACGCGGTGTATTCACGATCCGGCTCCAAGCTGGCAAAATTGGGATCGTCGAGGCCCCAACCCTATCCACAGCCGCTGGCGCACCAGCATTAAACCGGCACCCCAGCTTCATGCGTTTCAGATCACGCGGCAGCAACAGAGGCATCGGCTTAACCGAGCGGAACTGGAATCGGACCAGCGACAACCGGCGCGGCGGCCACCCCAGTCAGTGCGGCTGCGGGAGCGGGAATTGTCATGCTGGACAATCCCGCAATCAGACCCGAGATCAGCAATAACCCCGCGCTAATGGCGCTGGCGGTAACAGCAGGGATGGGCAGCAGTGCAATGAGAGATTGCACCGCATTGATAATGGCCTGCGCGGCCTCCGGAATCGTACTATTTCCATCGGGCAACTCTGCAAACGTTGTTACCTCCGTCCCGAGCGCAGCATAAGCTGCTTCAATCTTTGCTCTCGTGCTCTCCGGAACCGTATCAGCAAGCTCGGTCACGAATGCCGTTAACGCCGTATAGATCGTTTTAGCCTCAGACTGTGCGTTCGCTAAGTTCACCGTAATAGTTCCGCCGCTACGCGTCACCAACCCGCAGCCAGGGAGCACCATCGCGGCAGCGATGGCAGAAAGTCCAAATAAATTACGTCGTGAAAAATGCATGGTTTAACCTCTAGAAGCGGTTTTATCTGCTGGCAAAATGTCACCAGCCACGTTTGCAGCATCCGATAAAATAGCGGGCACCGCCATAATATTCTTTGCTTCAATCGCACCTAGCGAATCGCTGACGAAACGCGGCCCGTCGGTGATGAGCGCAGTATTTTCAGGCACGATCAGATGCAGAAATCCAGCAAATATCGCGCCCGCAGCGATAGCCAGCGTCGTACTGTGAGATTCGACCTGCGCGACATAGCCGGGAATTGCCGAAGCCAGCAGGATCAGCCCAGTCTGGTTTTGTGGAGACAAAAAAAACTTACGCAACGAGCTTCGCGGCGATGACATATCATTCTCCTTTACTTGCTAATTTTGTAATGCAGCGGCACTCGCCAGCGCGATAAAACGGCGCGACCAGCCGAGGCCAAAATTTTTCCACCCCGACAGCCTTGTCGAATAGTCAAGCCGCCGCACCAGTGCTTCCTGTGCAATTTGCAGCGCGTTCCCGGTGTCGAGCGCGGCCAAGGTGGCGGTTCCTAACACGCCGTCCTGCCTGGCTTTGGCCGCCTGTTGCAACCAGATAACCGCTTGCCGCTGTCCTGCATTCACAGCCGCATCGAATGTCACCAGCGCGACAGAAAGCGGCAACGCGTCGCCTTGTAGCACCGTCCAATAATCGCGATGATAAATCTCTTGGGCCTCCTGCTGGGTCAGGCTGGCAATATCAAGGGTAGGATACGCCGCGGCGCTGATACCGAATTTTGTGCCACGCATTTCGCCTTGGCCGGCCACCCCACCAGTCCAGTTGCCAGGGTCGGCAGGACCGCAAGCGTAACCCCCTTCAGCACCGATCGTAAAGGCAAAGCAACACGCAAAGTTATCCATGGTAAAGGCTCGCAATCAAGCCGCCACAAGCCGCTGAAAGCAAACTTACAATCATCATACTAACGCGCCGCTCCGCATCACGTTCGCCCCTAATTCGCGAGAGGTCGGACCGCATGTCACTTAGCCCCGCAACAAGTTCATCAACCTTGCCGAACAGCTTGCCGATAATCTGTTCTTCCTGCGCCAAATACCGCACACGCCAATTCTCAAGCGCGTCCGCCTTGGCTTCCAGCAGGCCAATATCTTGGCGAATATTATTCACATCGTTCCGCAGTCCGGCGATATCCGCGCGCAGAGATGCCGTAGATTCCGTTACCATATTTGTTCCTCAGTCTGGCGAATCAGAAAGCGTGATGGGATAGGTTGTCGCTTGAAGCGGAAAATTGAAGCTCCATGCAGCACCAAGATCGTTTCCGATATTCCAGTTTGTCGGCGGCGCGATGCTGTTAAAATTGTCTGTGACCGCATCGCCACGGCCGATTTGCTTGCTCCCATACGGATAAAAGAACAGTATCTCTGGCGAAGCATTCTTCATCGGCGCGGACAGCGTCACCGAAATATGGTTCGCATCCACCCGTGTGGCAGCGATGGCCGGGATAATCGGCCCCGGCGACGCAACACTGCCGCCATCCATCACCGCAAATCCGGCGCCGTTCGCCGCTTGCAGCGGGACGATCAAATCATTTCCCGCATCATGCGTAATCGTCAGGATCATTTCGGTGTCTGACATCCGATGAACATGCGCGATCTGTGGACCACCTTTGATGGGCAAGCCCGTTAAAGGAAGCTCGACGGCAGGAATCGAATCCGCAAGTCCATTCGCAGCGGCGGCACGGCCTGCCGCATGCGCGCCGATACGGCCATAGCGCAACAAATCCGGCTCGTCGCGATGCTCCGGATCGCCCCCGGTGAAAAGTCCGTTGGTCGCGTTATAGGAAGAATTAAGTGGGTTGGAATCAGCCGTTTGCGCTGCAAAAACGATGACATTGTTGGCCGCCTCGGCAGCCATATCGGCCATGGATTCTCGCACCATCTGCACGCCATCATCCGTCTCGTAGGGGATCGCATTCCAGGCAAGCAGCGGCAGGCTGGCGGCGGACCGGCCAAGCAGACTACGAGTTAGCGAAAGCAATCGTAGAACGGTACCCTCATAGAGCGCCTTATTCGCATAGGGCATCGTGCTGTCCTGTTCGGACCACGGCCAAACCAGAAAGGCGATATCAGATTCGTCCACACTGGATACGACTGCCTGGCTTCCGGTTAAATAGTCCGATAACGCGAAAAAATCTGGCCCCCCGCTCCAGGTCAATGGATCGGACCCATCTCCCGGATTGGTCAAAAACGTTCCATTAGCAACGCCTGGCGGAAACAACGGCGGTGACGAGTTTGAGATCGGATGGCCGGAAATTACCGAATAACGGTTGGGCGCGAGATACGACCCGGAAATTGCTGCGGTAAATCCATAGGCCGCTGCACCGAGATACCACGCAGCACCCTGCGCCAAGGCAAGCGGCCCCCCAGCATTAATAAACCATGCGGCGTTGGACTGTCCCATAACAAGCAGATTGACGCCCTTGCGTGCACCCAAGGTCCATCTCTCCTGTGCTGCGATAAGCGTTGCAATCTCCGCGGCATTCAGGGCACGTTCCCAATTCGCAGCTTCATGAAACCAGCACTGAGCCGAGCCTTGAACCGTGCCGTCATGCAAAAACAAAACCTGTGCATTGGCGCTCGCGGTCGTCGGGTTAACAACTCCGGCCGCAACTTGCGCGCCGTCGAGCCACACATCCACCCCTTCGCCCGGCGTGTTGCGTAGGATAATGGCGTGGCTGTGGCGGCGCGCTAGCGTGTTAGAGAGGACAACCTCGCTCGCGCTTGAAGGAAACAACGTCAGGTTCGAGCCTTCGCCGCTGTCCGCCTGCAAAACCGTCGTACCAGCACCGGCGGTGGTTTGGATCAGCGGTATTGGATCGTTATTGACGTAATACGTTCCCTGCCGCCAGTTCGGGCGCGTCCACACGAGGTATCGCGTCCAGGCCACGTCGGAGCCAAGCTCAAAGCCGGGATGTGTAAGCCCCCAGTCAGGATCTAGGCTTGGCCCATAATTGACGATACCGGTGTCCGGCGCTCCCGCGGCCCCAAGATACCCATTCACACGTGGCACGGCCAGCATCGGCGTAGGCGAGGTATCGGCACTAATATGGTATGGCAACAGATGCTTCCCGTTGCCGGATTTATAGAATATCAGTATCCAGCGGAATACTTCCGGGATAAACAATGTTACGGTCCATAAAAAATCCTCAGTTTGAGAGCTGCGTCCAGGCAATGCTCGATGTCGGCAATACCGCAGCCACCGCCGCGTAAATCTCCGCATCACTTACAGTTCCGGAAAATTGTTCCGTATCAGCGTAGAACATCGGGGGGCTGTTATAGCTGCCCGGTCCGATATTATAACCACCGCCCTGGCTGTCAGATGTGCTGTCTGGCCGGTAAGCAGTCAATAAAAATTGAAAGGGGAGGCTGAAACTGCCATACCCGCCGCTTGTATTGTAGCCCGCGTTAACGTTATACCCACCGGTATCCGCCGCATTCAAAGGTTCAAAAACAATCGGCTTCCTGCCGGTCAGATTCGTTAAAATCCGAACCAACCCCTCTCTGGTTGCCCGCGAATTTAAGAGATTGCCCCGGATGCGCGCGCTATAGGCGGCGTCGGCTTCACCCGCTCGCCGCTGTAGCGTATTTCCTAAATAATCCACCGCCGCAATATCGAGAAATATTCCGCTCGCAGTCGCTATGCGGCTTTGCGCGCGCACATAATCAAGCAGAGCATATAGTCCGCTCCACGCACTGGCCAATCCCGTTAGCAAAGCATCCAGAACTGGCGTCGTGTCGGAAAATCAGCGCGCGGGTAAAACCATCTTCAAACGCGCCAGCATGTCATTCGTATCGCCCATCACGTTAAGCCACCGTCACGGTGCCAGCACGCACGGCGCCAAAGAGCGGCGGCACGAGATCGCTAGTCTGGCCATTCAGAACAAGCCCAGAAATATTTATCACGGAAGCGGATGCGTCATACGCCAGCTGCGCCAGCCTGGTGTAACTCAGCATCTCCCCGATCTTCAGGCCGGCGATATAGTTTTCAATCGCGGTTCCTACGGCGGCAACGGCCACGGCGTGTGGCGTGCCGGACGCGGTAACAACTGTCAGGGCGACATCAGCAGGCACCACCACCGGCCCTTGCACCGCGAAACTTGTTCCAACCGGCCGGTTTGCATCCACAACCTGCTGCACGGTACTCAGCAGCGCTACCGAAGGATCTCCAGTGCCGTCATCCACCGTGACGACGAAATGGCCTGGCTGCACGGCACCGGCTCGATTAATATTTTCGTTGATCGTAAAGCTCAAGCCCTGCTGAATTGCGCCTATCGCGGAACCAATCGCGACACTAGTTGCGCGTGAAAGGCTCGCCAAATAATTTCCGAAGCGGGCACGAAAAGCCGCATCGCTTTCAGCCTCCACGCCACCCGTCAGCGCGGCGGGGTTCGTCACCGTGTCCACCCCCGCAACAGCTGAACGCATCATTGTAATCGCGCCAGACTGGACATTTCCAGCGCTCCCAGCAACGCTTGCAACCACACTCACACTCAAGCTCGCCAAGCCGGACGCCAATGTATAACCGCCATTTGCCTCACTAAAGGCCGCATTGGCGGCATCAGCCGTCACGCTGAAACTTTGAGAATTGGTGACACTGGAAACAATCGCACCCACCGGAATGAAAGCTGATACGACTGGTGAGAATCTCGAAAAAGTCACCGCCCCTGTTGCTGCCAAGGCGGGTAGGCGCAAAAATCCGAAGTCACCGCAGAAACTATCGCAATCGGCACCGGAACTCGTGCCAAGCCGTGTCGCGGAGAGAAGCTGCACTATCAGCCATTGCAACCATAGGGCGACGGACGCATTTGCTTCTAAAATAGCCCGCAGAACAGAACCAACCGTCAAGTCAAGCAGGCTTTGCGCCGCACCCTGCACAGACGCCGCCATTCCCTCCACGAGTGTGGAGAAATTCTGTAACGACAACTTCATGAAATAACCTACAAGCTAAACGATAAAATGGAATTTTGCCCGGTTGTTGCATCGGCATAGTTCAGCGACAATGTCACCGTACCGTCATCGCTAATCAATGTGCTACAGACTGGTGGGGGAGAGGTCGCGACCGATCGCTCCAAACGCAGCTGCGTTCGCGCGACGCCATTTATAGCCCCCGGTGCGCCAGGCTGCCCTACGAAGCGTCCAAATCCCGCGCCATAGCGCAACTGCCAGATATAGTCGCCGGGATTTGTCAGCAACCTGCGTAAAATCCGCTGCTGCGTCAACGCGGCTCCGTCTGCCAGCAGAAGATCGCCGGTCGGTCCGACCGTCAAATCTCCTCCAAATTGCAAAGCAAGATCCGGCATTACACAACCTCCGAAGGCAGCCCCGTCGCATCGCCCTCCGGCAACGGATGTATGTGTGCATCATAGGCATTCCGCAATGCGGAAAGAGTTCCATGGCCGCCGCTTTGGTCGGAAATATCACCGCTGACGATCAAATTTCCTTCGATATTTACCTGCGACGCCTGCAACGCAATCGTGCCGTCATTATGCAACTTCAAAAAACTCCCGGTTTTGTGCTGCAACCATAACTCGCCCGCCGGCGCGCCCATCGGCTGGTCCACCGCCGACCATACCGCGCCAACAATCACGCCTTGCTCGGCGTCTCCCTCTTGGGCAATCACTAACACTTGCGCGCCCGGCGTCAGCGGCGCCGCCAGCCCCCACCCGGCCCCCACCCAAGCCGAGAGAACTGGCAGCCAACCACTCAGCACATTCTCAGGCTGAATCATGACCCGTGCCGCGTATGCTGCCGGATCGAAACTCGAGACGAGGCCGAACCGCGCTACGCCACCCTGCCCATCCAGGCCACCGGCATGGGCTTTCACCATATTCCAGAACTGATCCATAAGCTTCCTAATTCGTTGCAGTGGCGTAAGCGCGGATCGTCTGTATAAAGCCGCTTTGTGCCTGTAATCTTCGGGAGATCGCACTTACGGTGTAACTCTGGTCGAAAGCCGAATCCGTCCCGTCCAGAATCAGTTGCATGCCGGGCGCCAAGGTCAACTCGGCGGGCATAACCGCAGTCAAAATTGTCGTATGCTGTGCGAGCGCCGCCAGATGATTCACCGCCATCGTCTGTGCCTGCAACGCCGTCAGATTAGGCCGGATGATCGTCGTCCCCGCGCCGCTGCCCTGGCTTTGCGTCACCGTCGCTTTTTGCCGCGTATTCCAGGACTTTACAGTCGCAGTCTGCGGCAGCGTGGCGGCGGTATCGACCGTCAGGGATATCAAGTCTCCGGGCACTACGAACATCGGCGGCGCGGACGGCACAGGGCCGAAATTCAGCGTTGTTCCCACTACGGAAAGCGCAAAGTTCTCCGCCTGCGCCAGCGCGGTGAGCAGGTTCCATTCCGTCGTCGCCCGTGAATTTAGGCCCAATGCATTTCGTGCGTGGTCTAATTGATAATACTGCCCGACCGACGTTGCGGTATCCGCTGGACGGCATCGCCAATAGCGCCGCCCCGGCCGCCTCCAACCGGGCGACAATCTCCTCCGCCAACCAGCGCTTTGCCTGTGGCTTCGGTCGCACCGGCTTCATGCCAGAGCGCAACACCTCAGAGGCAGCGATAACACGAACTGTCCTGTTCATTTCAAATCTCCTTCCGGATAAGGCGCGTCGCTTAACAACCCCCAGGTCAACGGGTGTCCCGCCGGCAATGCCTCCCGGTTCGGGTCATCCGCCGGGTCGTCTTCCACCACCGGCATTGCCTCTTTTACCGGCGCTTCCGCCCGCAACCTCCGTCCGCGTTCAATCACCGTATTGCGCGACAACCCCAACGTGCGGCCAATCTCCGCCCAGGTCGCCCCGCCGCCTCGCATCTGGCAAATCGTAAAATCGGCTTGTTTCGTCCATTCTCTCGGCTGCGGCATCCCAACCTCCCTTGATGTCTGCCGTTCTGTTAGTTTGAATAACAAAAGATGTCAATAACTCTAACGTAGCATGGCGTGCTATTGCGTGTTAGAAGCTTTCCCATGCCACCTAAAAAACAACCTCCCACTGAGACCGTCGGCGCCCGCATCCGGGCGCTGCGCCTTGCCGCGAACCTCACGCAGGACGAATTCGCGGAGAAATTGAACGTCTCCCGCTCCGCCATCGCGCAGTGGGAGACCGACCGCGCCGGCCAAATCCGGGACAATATGGAACGCATCGCCAAGGTATTGAATACGTCGCTCGGCTACCTTGTCTCGGGGGAAACCGGCTCGCTTCTGGGCGACGAACTCGCTTTGATGCGCCTCTACCGCGCCTGTTCAGCGGAGGATCGGCGGATGCTGATCCTAACTGCCCGCCGCCTGGCCCGAAGCTAGAGCGCGATGACTTCAGATGGAATCGCGGCGCGATTCCATCTGAAGTCATCCGGGTCTAGCTACATCCTTCGGCTCTAACAGACGCAACTCTTTGTAAACCCCGCCTTCACGCGAAAAATGCTGATTGTAGAATGGGTCATGCAGCAGCATCTCGCCATAACGCTGCCGCATCACCTCGTTTTCAAGCATAAACCGTGCCACCCGGCCTTCGTCAAAATCATCGCCACGGCTGAAGCTCTCCCGATGCTCGGCCACCGCATCTGGCATATAGACAATTTTCCAGCCCGCAGCGGTCAGCTTCACGCATAAATCTATGTCGTTGAACGCAACCGGCAAATCCGTCTCGTCAAACCCGCCAACAGCCTCAAAAGCGCTTCGCCGCACTAACATGCACGCGCCCGTCACGGCTGAAATCTGCTGTGCCGCCATAGCCCGCATCACATAGCCAGGGGCATGGCCCGCAATCGCCCTGAACGCATGGTCAGCGACGCCGCCCACGCCCAGCACAACGCCAGCGTGCTGCACGGTTCCACCAGGGTAGAGCAGCTTGGCACCCACCGCACCCACGCGCGCATCCACCAGGCATTCGTCGAGCATCGTCCGCAGCCAAAGCGGCTCCTGCACAATCACGTCGTTGTTCAGGCAGAGCAAAAACTCATGGCGCGCCGCGTTCGCGCCAATGTTATTAATTCTTGAAAAATTGAACGGCTCGGCAATTTTTATGACCCGCGTCTCAGGCATATTTGCCTGTGCCGCGCTAAAAGCCTCTGCCTCGGGAGAATTCGACCAGTTATCCAGCAGAATAATCTCATACACAACGTCTTCGGTTCGCTTGCGAATCGCTGAGACGCACTCCAGCGTCATCTCAATCTGGTCCCGGAATGGAATGAGAATGGACACCCGCGCCGCCTGTTTTACCTTCGCCTGCGGCTTCCAATGCGTCCGGTAACATGTCAGCCCCGGCCTACAGTCAACCTCCGCCGGGAGTTTCCGCCGCTTCAAATGCGCCGCCACCGCCGCCGCGCCCGCTTTCGCCGCCTCCGGCTTCGCATCGGCTCCCGCCGCGGTGGAATTGCCGGACTTGCGCCAATGATACAGAATCTCCGCCACATGATGAATTTGCTCTGGCTCGATCACCTCGCACAGCCGCAACAATAAATCATGGTCCTGCGCGCCGTCGAACCTCCGGTCCAGCGCACCCGCCTCGCGCAGCAGCTCCGCATCCACCATCACAAAGTGGCAAATGTAATTAAGGTCCAACAAAAACCTGTAGTTAAATCCGGGTTTGAAGTGCGGTTCGCTCAACGCCCCCGAGCGATCAACCTTGTCTTCGTCCGAATAAAGCAGCTTCGCCCCGGTCGCGGCCTGCGCCCGCAACATAATCTCCAGCGCTGCCGGCTCCAGCAAGTCATCCTGGTCAAAAAACGCAATAAATCGTCCCGCCGCGTTTTTTATCGCCGTGTTACTGGCTTCGGATATACCCCGATTCCTTGGCAGCGCGCTCAATTTTATTCGTGGCTCGGCCTCGCTCAGCCGGGCCAGCACGTCACGCAGCGCGCCATCCTTGCTGCCGTCATCCACCAACAGCAACTCCCAGTGCGGATAGCTCTGCCGCTGCACCGAATCGACCGCCGCGAGAAATTCGCCGATCACGGGCCGATACACAGGGCAAACAATCGAAACGAGCGGATTGCCCTCCGGCAATTCGCCATAGCGCGCCGCCACGCGCGGGAGCGCCATCGGCAAAGACCTCGCCGCCCATCGCCGGTAGTCGCTCAACAAAAACCGCTCTCCCGGCATCGCCGCCTTCAGATCCCGGCGAAGATGATACGCAAAGGCGAAGAGTTCATCTGCCCTTGCAACGAGTGCGTTCAGCCGCTCGCGCTCTCCATCTTGCGGAAAACTCACCTCAAGCGGGCTGCCCGGCAATTCCGTCCGGCTGGGCAGTGCAAAAAACCGGAATTCGACCCGCCTGCTATGCCGCAATTCCGGCGGCGGTGAAAACACGAAACCGCAGACCGCATCGCAACCCACCGCCGTCGCAACGTCCGCCCGGTACTGGTCCGCCAACACCTCTCCCACCGGCTCTCCGCCGGATGTCACCAGAATTCTCAATCCGCCAAGCCTGGTTCCGGCGCCATCATCCACATTCAAAGCCCAGCCTTGAATGACACCGTCGATCATGCCGTCCAGAAAGCCCTCAATCCGCACCGGCTTCGCCAGGCAGAACTGTAGCTCCGCCATCTCCCGGCCCTCGCGGGAAGTCATGGTAAAGCGCACACCAGCAACCGAGGCAAAGGTAATCGCATGGCGCAGCCCATCATGGTACCGCGGCGGTATGTTGTAATAAAAGCCGATCCTGCTTGCCGGCAATTTCAGCAGCACCGCATCATCACGGTGCAAATCGCATTTCACGATATCCACGATCACATCGTCGATCAGAACCCGCATCAGAAAGCTGCTTGACGGCTCCGCGAAATCGACAGCCCAGCCGCCAAACCCGGCTTCATCTATCCGGTCAATAAACCCGGCGATCCTGCTTTCTCTCTTGCTCACCGCCCGGCGTCCACCAGTCTCTCCGCCACCTGCGGCAACATGCGGCCAAGCCGCCCGGCCCATTCCGCCTGCCCTTTTTCATCGCTTATCAAATCCTGCCGGATTTCGATCTCGATATAATCGAGGCCGCCGCGTTCAGCATGTACCGGCACACCATAATCCGTCGCATCGCTCAACCGGTAGGGCTCGTTCTCGCCCACGACGACTCCCCCTTCCTCGCGCAACAGCTCTGCCAGAATATGCGCCGCGCGCGGATTGCGGTTATACAGAACCGCAACATGCATCCCGCGCACCGCCTCCAGATAAACCGGCGTAAAACTATGCATCGCAATATAAATCACTTGCCTCGCCTGGCGCGTGGCAATCAAATCCGCAATCTCCTGGTGATACGGATCGAAAATCTCCAAACGGCGCCGGGATTTTTCTAAACCGCTCAGCCCTGCATTCCCCGGTACCCGCACGGCCTCGCTTATCTCGGGGAATGCGCTCTGCACCTCCGGCGGCCGGTTGCAATCAATCACCAGCCTTGAATAATTCTGCAAAACCGCCGCGGCATCCAAAACATCCGCCAGCTTTCGCGTCACATCCGCAATCCCGATATCCCAGGCAACATGACGTTCCATATCCGCCGGGCTCACGCCCAGATCGCCTAAAGCCTTGGGGATCAACCGCCCCGCATGGTCGGCGGTCAGCAAAAACCGGCTGCTGCCTTCCGCATTCACCACGCTAACCGGCGGCGGCTCATCATCCGCCAACAGCCTTTTGCTCACAACGGATACCAGTCGATCAGCTCCGGCGCCGCATTTCGCGGGTCATATTCCATGATCTCGCCATTCCCGAGCTGCTCCCCGGTCAGCGCCAGAATAAACGCCCAATGGCCCACCAGCAGCGTCGTCGCGCTATCTTCCCGCTCCGCCATCAAATCCCTGAAGACACCGGCACGCGCCATCGTCTCTTGCGAGGACTCCAGGCCGTCAAGCCACCATTTCTCTGGAAGATGCGTAAAAACATGCCGCGGAAATCGCGCCGCCAACACCTCCGGATGACTGCCAATATCACAGGCAAACGCCGCGCGTTCGCGCACCTCTTGCATCACCTCGACCGCAACATCACTGCACAGATGCAAAAACGGCTCCGCCGTCTCCAGCGCGCGCGTATACGGCGATATGATGACACGCGTAATCCCGGCGCCTGCCAGCTTCACCGCCGCCAGCGCCGCCTGTTCATGTCCCAGCGGCGTCAGCTCCGGGTCTTCAATTCCCGGGTCGATCCGCAATTCGCTGAAATACAGGTTGAAATAGCTTTGCCCATGGCGGAGCAGAAACATGAACTCTCCTTCAGGCGTTGATATGTTGCCGGGGCGCCCCAGGGGACGTATGTCGTATAACGGTCATGGCGTGACTATAACTCAATCGTCCGGATGGAAACCCTCTACGATCCATCTAAAATCTTCGTTTGTTTTTATCAATGAGAGGACTTTCGTGCCGGGAAACGCATTGCAAGGCTTGGGGGATTTTCCAATCGCCCTGGTCATCTTCGCTGGAATCGCGCTCTTCCTTGTGTTGCGCCTGCGTAGCGTGCTCGGCAAACGCGTCGGGTTTGAGCGGCCGCCCGTGCCACCCGGCCAGATGCCCGGCTTCGGCGCCGGGCCGATCATCGAAGGCCAGAAACTCCCGCCACAGCCCAGCCGTCCCGTGCCGGACCCGCGCTCGGCCTTAGGCGAGCGCCTGATGCAGATCGTCAACCGCGACCCGAATTTCGACCCGCCAAAATTTCTCGACTATTCGGAAAAAGCCTTCCGCATGATCGTCACGGCCTTCGCCGCGGGGGACCGCTCCACGCTCAAGGCCCTGCTGAGCAATAATGTGTACCAAACCTTCGACTCCGTCATCGCGGCGCGCGAAGCCGCGAAGGAGCGCCACCGCACGGAAATCAAAGCCATCCTCTCCGCCACCATCGAGGATGCCGAGATTATCGGCGATCAGGCCGCGGTCATCGTCCGCTTCACGTCAGATCAGGTCAACCTTACGCTGGATGCCGGGGGCAACCCAGTCGTCGGGACCGAAGCCGTGACGGAAATCGCCGATCTCTGGACGTTTGAGCGCACCCTCAAAAGCAAAGATCTCACCTGGCGTCTCTCAGCCGCGCGCAGCGGTTAAGCCATGCGCTATTTCTGGCTTCTGCCTCTGCTCGCCCTGGCGGGCTGCGTGCCGCCACGGGCGGCCATCAACCAGCCGGCGCCCAACAACGGCCCCACCCCCATCGCGGTCAACACGCTGCCCGGCTGGAACACAGACGACACCGCCGCCGCTCTGTCCACCTTCGTGCAAAGCTGCAAAACCATCGGGCTGATGCCGCCCGACCAGCGCCTCGGCGGCTCCGGCACCACAAGGCAATCCGCCGGCCAAGCCGGCCAATGGCAAAACGCCTGCAATGGCGCACAGGACACCCCGCCCGGCGACCAGCCCGCCGCCCGGCAATTCTTCCAAAACTTCTTCATGGCCTACAGCGTCCCGGGCAACGCCCTCATCACCGGCTATTTCGAGCCCGAATACCCCGGCTCGAAAAACCTGACGCGCTTCTATAACGTGCCGCTCTACGCCAAACCGGCGGACCCCGCCCTGGCCAACCTGCCACGCTCCGCGATCGACGATAACGCCCTCTACCGCAAGGCGCCCGTCACCGCCTACGTCTCCAGCCCGGTCGATGCCTTCATGCTCCAGCTCTACGGCACGGGCCGTATCCTGCTGCCGGACGGCAACATCCTGCGCGTCGGGTTCGACGGCCAGAACAGCGCGCCCTACACCCCCATCGGCAGCATCCTGCTGGCAAACGGCGATCTCGCCGCCGATAACGTCAATTTCCAGAGCATTTCATCCTGGCTGCAAAACCACCCCGATCAGGCGCAGGGCATCATGGAACAAAACGCCCGCTACGTGTATCTCAAACCCCTGGGCGGCCTGCCGGACAACCAGGGCGCCCCCGGCGCGCTCGGCGTGCCACTCACCGCAGGCCGCTCGCTCGCCATCGACTCCACCGCCACGCCCCTGGGCATGCCGGTCTTCCTCGCCACAACCGACCCCGTCACCAACGCCCCCCTCAACCGTTTGACCATCGCACAGGACACCGATGCCGGGCTGCACGGCCAGGCCGCCGCCAAGCTGTTCTTCGGCGCCGGCCCGGACGCGCAAGCCACGGCGGGCCGCATGCACCAGGCCGGAACCCTCTATCTCCTCATCCCCCGCCCAACCAGCTTGCCGCCTCCTTAACGACCAGCTAAAGCACCGCGCTATGGCGAGATTTCATCCCGCGTGAACCTGCCCTCCTCTGCCCATAGAGTCCGATCGTTCGAGGTTGACGCGCCTCTGCGCGCCGACCGAAAGCGTGAGTCGGCCTCTCAGAAGAAGAGAGAGCGCAAATCAAATCGATGCGAAGCGTCAAGTTGAACACGTTGCGCTCTAAAAGCCCGCAGGACCGTCTCCGCTTCAGTGTCCTCATCGCGGTTCTCGGCGTCGTCTATGGCGACATCGGCACCAGCCCACTCTACGCCTTGCAGGCGAGCCTCGGTTATTTCGCCAAATCCGGCCTGCAATACCGCGATATCTTCGGCGTCCTGTCCTTAATCTTCTGGGCGCTCATCATCACCGTCACGGTCAAATACGTTACCTTCATCATGCGCGCGGACAATCACGGCGAGGGCGGAACGCTCTCGCTCATGGTCCTGGCCGGGCGCGTCGCCCGTAGCGACCGCACCCGCAGGGTTCTCGGCATCGTCGGCATCATCGGCGCAGGCCTGTTTTTTGGGGACGGCGTGATCACCCCGGCAATTTCCATCCTGTCGGCCGTGGAGGGCATCACCGTCGTATCGCCCGGCACCGGCCATCTGGTCCTGCCGATCGCTCTGGTCGTCATCGCCGCGCTCTTTCTGGTGCAGCGGCACGGCACCGCCTCGGTGGGGCGCGCCTTCGGGCCGATCATGGTGGTGTGGTTTCTCACCCTCGGCGTTCTCGGCCTACGCCAGATCGTCGCGCATCCGTTCATCCTGCGGGCACTGTCCCCCTACTACACCGTCACCTTCATGCTGTCGCACGACCGCATCGCCTTCATCGCGCTCGGCGCCGTCGTGCTGGCCGTCACCGGCGCTGAAGCATTATATGCGGATATGAGCCATTTCGGCCGACGCCCCATTCAGAACAGCTGGATATTCTTCGTCCTTCCCTGCCTGGTGTTGAACTATTTCGGCCAGGGCGCGCTCGTCGTCAGCACGCCTTCGGCCATCGATAATCCATTCTACAAGCTGGCCCCCCATATGCTCCAGCTTCCCCTCATCATCCTCGCCACGATGGCGACGGTCATCGCCAGCCAGGCCGTGATCACCGGCGCGTTTTCCGTCTCGCGCATCTGCGTCCAGCTTGGCCTGGTCCCGCGCATGGAGGTGCGGCACACTTCCGAGACCGAGCAGGGCCAGATCTACGTGCCGCAGATCAATACGATGCTCGCCATCGGAGTCATCGTCCTTGTTCTCACCTTCCGGTCCAGCAACGCGCTGGCTTCGGCTTACGGCATCGCCGTTACCGGCACGTTCCTGTGCGACAATATCCTCGCCGCCTTTGTCTATCGGCGGCAGTTCGGCTGGCCGCGCTGGGCCACGGCCGCGCTGTTCGGCGCCATCGGCTTCGTCGATCTCGCCTTCTTCGCCGCCAATTCGTTGAAAATCATCGAAGGCGGCTGGGTGCCGCTGGTCATTGGCTTCTGCATCATCGTCATCATGACAACCTGGAAGCGCGGGCGCGGCCTCATCCTCGCCCGCTGGACGCAGGACAGCCTGCCGCTGGCTTCGTTCCTAGCCCGCCTGCCGCAATCGCGCATCGTGCGCGTCCCCGGCAGCGCAGTCTTCATGACCGGCAACCTGAACTTCGTCCCGAATGCGCTTCTGCACAATCTCAAGCACAACAAGGTGCTGCACGAGCAGGTGTTTTTCGTCACTGTCCGCACGCTCGATGTTCCTCACGCAGACCCAGGCGACCGCGCGAAGGCCGAACAAGTCGCACCCGGCATCTATAAGGTGATGCTGCATTACGGCTTTATGGAAAGCCCGAACGTCCCCCGCGGGCTGGAAAGCCTCACCAGCCAGGACATCGAATTCAAATCCATGCAGACCAGCTATTTCGTCGGGCGGGAGACTGTGGTGCCCGCCTCCGTGCCGAAGCTGCGCTTCATCCGCCGCTGGCTGTTCCTGTTTATGGCGCGCAACGCCGTCTCCGCCACCGAATTCTTTCGCATCCCCAGCGACCGCGTAGTCGAACTCGGCGTCCGCATTGCCATCTAAATCCATCTCACGGTCATTGCGACCCGGCGAAAGCCTGGGGAAGCAATCCATCTTACATTTCCGCGTTCAACACCTCCCCGAGCTTCGTCCGGCATTCGGCAGCATCGGCGACGCAGCCGCCCTGCATCCACCACGCATGAACCCGCCGCAGCGCCTGCCCTATCTCCGGCCCCGGCGGCACGCCCAGCCGCGCAACGTCGCGGCCCTGTAGCGGAAAAACCGGGCGCTCCATCGCCGCGATCCGCACGCGCAACCCTTCCCACCCCTCTCCCCCGTCCTGGGCAATCCAGCTCCTGCCGAGCAGCGTTTCCGCTGTATCCGCCGCCAGCGCCCGGCGCACATCATCATCCCCCACCGCTGGCCTCAACCCATTCTTGCCGCTCAGCGCCTCAAGCCGTTCCCGCTCCGCATTGCTCAGCCGCCAGCGTTCGGCAAAAGCCGCAACATCGGCAGGCAACAAAGCTGCCGCGCGCAGCAAAGCATCCACCGGCGCGCCCCGTGCCACCATGGCGTTCAACCGGCCAGCATCCGCCCCCGGCCAAATCAACGGCAACACCTTGGTCTCATCCATCAACGCTATCGCAGGCCTTGGGTTCGCCGCCGCCAAAATCCGTTTCAGCTCGCTCCACACCCGCTCGGCGGAAAGCGACGCTACCCCCTCGCGCAGCACCCGTATCGCCGCCAGCGCCTCCGCATCCGCCTCACCTCGCCCGTAATGCGCGAAAAACCGGAAAAATCTTAATATCCGCAGATAATCCTCAGCGATCCGAGCTTGCGCCGGTCCCACAAACCGGACCCGTCCCGCGGCTAGATCCTCCCGCCCTCCGAAATAATCGCAAATCCCCCCGTCCCGCGCGGCAAACATCGCATTGATCGTGAAATCTCGGCGGCTCGCATCCATTTCCCAGTCATCGGTGAACGCCACAATTGCGCGGCGGCCATCGGTTTCCACATCCCGGCGCAGGCTCGTCACCTCGAACCCCCTTCCCGCCGCCACCGCCGTCACGGTGCCGTGGCTCAGCCCGGTCGGCACCGCCTTCAGCCCGGCCGCCCGCAGCCTGGCCATCACCTCGCCCGGCGCCAACGGCACGGCGAAGTCCACATCCGCCACGGCGCGTCCGGCCAGCATGTCGCGCACCGCCCCGCCCGCGACGCGCGCCTCCGGCAGCGCATCCCAAACCTGCGCCATGCCTGGCAGATCGATCATGCCGCCTGCCTCAACCGCTCCGCCAGTTTCAACAAAATATGCGCCGTCGCCCCCCAGATCACATGCGCTTCATGCGGCCAGAACCAGAACTCCCGCGCCCCACCGCGCCACACCGCCCGCCGCCGCCTCGGCCTGCCGCTATCCAGAAGAATCTCGAATGGCAGGCAGAATACCGCCTGCACCTCGCCCGGATCGGGACGCAGCAACACATATTTCGGCACCAAGGCAATCACCGGCGAGATATGAAACCCGGTCCCAGTCACAAAATCATCCATCCGGCCCAGAATCTCTACCGCCGTCGGGGCCAGCCCGATCTCTTCCTCGGCCTCCCTCAAGGCCGCCGCTTCCACGGAGGCATCCGATGGCTCTATCTTGCCCCCAGGAAAAGACACCTGCCCGGCATGGTTCAGCATCAGCGGGCTGCGCCGTGTCAGCCATACCCCGCGCTCCGGCTCCAGCACTACCAGCACTGCCGAGGGCCGGTTCCGCGCAGGCGCCAATCTTTTATGTTCCAGCCCAGGCGGCAAGCGGCGGCGAAGTTCCGCTTCGGTCATCACCGGGAAATTTCCCGCAAGCTACGGGTGTTCGTAATCGGCCGGCAAGTCGCCCAGAGAAAAAAACGCGCCATCGCTCCACACGCCCAGCACCTTGCGGCCGCGCAGCGTTCCCGGCTCAGCCAGCGCCACCAGCTCGTAGTAAATCGCGCGGTTGATGCGCGCCTCGATCGAATACGGTCCCTTGCCATCCCGGACATGAAGATACGGCGCAGGCTCGCAATTCAGCAAATCATGCCGAATCCGGATCGGGTTGGCGGGGCCCGCGGTGATGCACTCGTCAACATTGGTCCGGAAGGAAATCACCTGCTCGCGCCCATGCCCGGTCCAATCCATTTCCACCGCAATGAAGGGAACATCCTCAACCTCGATGGTGCCGCGCTCCGCCGGGGTTTCCAGCAGATAGCTGCCATCCGCCTCCCGCTTTAAAACCGTCGAGAACAGGCAAACCATCGGCTTGCGCGTAATCGGGCTGCCGCGATACAGCCAGGTGCCATCGCGCCTGATCAAAAACGGTAGGTTTCCGCAATCAGCCGGGTTTCGTGCCGGGGCGCTGTTCGCGATATTTGCCTCAACCCTCTCGATCACAACCACGCTCTTCCTTCAAACCCCGATGCCTCATGATCTCCGGATATAGGTACCCCTCTGACGCAATCAAATAGCCGCGCCCGGTTGCCCGCAGCGCGCGCAGTGCGGCATGATGCAGCCAAACGGAGCTTGCCATGAACAAAACCACCGAGATCATCGCCGCCTATTACGCCGCCTTCAACGCCCGCGACCACGCAGCATTCCTGGCCCTGCTGACGGACGACGTCACGCACGACATCAACCAGTCAGGCCGCGAGACCGGCAAAGCCGCCTTCGCCGCGTTTTTGCAGCAGATGGACCATTGCTACCGGGAGACCATCACCGGCATCGTCATCCTCACCGAGCCAGCGGGCAATCGAGCGGCGGCGGAGTTCGTCGTCCATGGCGAATACCTGCAAGCCGCTCCCGGTCTGCCACCCGCGCATGGGCAAAAATACCAGCTGGCCGCGGGCGCGTTCTTCACCCTTCGCGGCGGCAAAATCTGCCGCATCTCGAATTATTACAACCTACCCGCCTGGCTGGCGCAGGTCTCCTGAAACTTGCATTCGTCACGCCGCCGAAAACCGGCATCCACGGCTTCTCTTTGAATCTCCAGAACCACCATGGCCCGGCTTGACCTGGCATCACAGCCAAAGGGCAATCCACCATCTGAGATGAAGCTGCATTGCCTCATCTCAGATGTATCGCGCCCAAGAGCGCGATAGCTTTAACTTGACGTTGGCGCGCCAAATTAAAGCGCGCTCTATCTCTCTGAGAGAGGCTGATTCACATTTGCGGTTAACGCTCTAGACCCGGATGACATTAGGTGGAATCGCCCTGCGATTTCACCTAATGTCTGAATCCGGCTCAACGTATGTAATAGAGGGCGATTCAGACGCTCTAGAACAAAACGCCCGCTTCCAGCGTACCGAGGAATTCACCTCGCCCGGTGCCGTGGTCACCGTAGCCGAACTTGTCGCCGTAACCATCCTTGTTATTGAGCAGATAAATATATCCGGCATTCGCGCGCGCGAACAAATCCTTATACTGCCAGGTCGGCGCCACCGCGGCGCCTATCGCCTCGGCATTCGGTCCAATGAACCAATTCTGGTCATTCGCATAAACATTTCCGGCGCCATCGGTTGTCGCCACACCGGAATGGGAGTCGAAATACTCACCCCAGGCGCCGATCGAATACGGCGATTTGGGGAAGCTATAATCCGCGAACAGCGCCGCGCCAAAATTGCTGGTTGGTTTGGAGGAGCCAAGCCTCGCCTGCGCCTTGGCGATCTGGAATTGCGCTTCCGGTACCAAGTTCAGATTGCCAGTCGTATAGCTGTAATAGGCGCCGATCATCTGCGAATTCGCGAATTGCGGCCCATCGAACCCGACACTGTTCTGATGCCCGCCGCTCTGGCCGTAGGAATCCGCATTCACCCCGGTCGTGCCGAGGTTGCCGCCATAATAAACGTTCAGGGTATTGTTCGAGTTGAACTGATACGTCACCAACGCCTGTAGGAAATTGAACACGCCGGTATCATAGCCATCGCCCACCGAAACCGTGGCGGTCAGCGCGCCCTTGGTATAAGCCGCCTCGACGCCCCGGCTCTGGCTGTTCTCCACACCGAAGATCGCCGTGGTCATCTGTACCGCATTGTTCCAATCGATCGGCGATTCATAGCCTTCAAGCGAATTGAGCATCCCGGCAGACACAGTAATCGGCGTTCCCGGCGGGGCGATGGTGATATAACCGGCATAAAGCGGCCCGGTGGTGAAATTCGTGACTGAGGTTTGCGCTGGCGTAGCCCCCAGGGTCGTCTCCCCGCCATTGGAGCCCACCTCAATGGTGAACTGCACGATCCCGGCGGATTTCTGTAATTCCACAAGGGCATTCGCCACATAGATGCCGTCGGCTTTGTTGGTGAACGATCCGCTGGGGTTAAGGCTCGGATTGGTTCCGCTCAGATAATAGCCATAACCATCCACGCCACCGCTCAGCTCTAACGGACCGAGCGGCCCGCCATCGATGGTGATCGCGGTTGGGGCGGTCATGGCCTGCGCCGCATGGAAAGCCAGGATAGAGGACGCGGCCATAAAGCCAAGCCCAAAAAATTGCCGACGCATCGTAATCATTATGCCTCCTGAATGTGCAAACTGCACAAAATTGCCTAAATCTTATTCTGACATGTCATAAGGCCGAACTAGAAACCCACCTTAGCGGCACATCATGCTAACGAATTGGCAATCTACGTGCCAAGCACGCCACGCGGCCAGCTAACCCAGCCCTTATTACTGCTTTGCAGCATTCCTGTTGCGGAATGGACACGCTTTTACACGGTTCAGCGCGTGAAGCGCGAGGTTCCCATCGCGTTGTTCACTATCGTCGCCGTCCAGAATCCCAGCGCGCAGGCAGCCAGGCATAACACCACCGATGCGGCGACATAGGCGCCAGCACGGCCGGCCTGCCCGGTCCGCATCAGCTCCACCGTTTGCAGGCTGAAGGAGGAAAACGTGGTGAACCCGCCGCAAATCCCCACGGTCACGAATACCCTTGCCTCATACGGCACCGCAAAGCGCGGCGAGGTGCCAGTCAACATGCCGAAAAAGCTGATGACGAACGATCCCAGCACATTGATAAGCAACGTGCCCCAGGGAAATTCCGCTCCCGTGGCGAGCGCCATCGCACTGGCGAGCCAAAACCGCGCCACGCTGCCTAACGCGCCGCCAATGGCCACCCATAAATACGCCATCTCAGTTCAGTTCGGCGAGCAGGCTAAGCTGCGCGTCTCGCGGATCGACATGGTCGGTCAGCGAGATCGGGTATTCCCCGGTGAAGCACGCATCGCAGAATGCAGGCGCGTTCTTGTCCCGCCCCGGCTTGCCGAGCGCCCGGTACAGCCCGTCCATGGAGATAAACGCCAGGCTATCGACACCGATCAGCCGCGCCATCGCCGCGACATCATTGCGCGCCGCCAGCAATTTGCCGCGCTCCGGCGTATCGATACCATAGAAACAGGAATGCGTCGTCGGCGGCCCGGCAATCCGCATATGCACCTCGCTCGCCCCCGCCGCCCGCACCATCTCGACGATCTTCTGGCTTGTGGTCCCGCGCACGATCGAATCATCCACCAGGATCACGCGCTTGCCCGCGATGATCGCGCGGTTGGCGGAGTGCTTCAGCCGCACGCCCAGGTGCCGTATCTGGTCGGTCGGCTCGATGAAGGTTCGCCCGACATAATGGTTGCGGATGATGCCCAATTCGAACGCAATCCCGCTCGCCTCGGCAAACCCCATTGCCGCCGGCACGCCGGAATCGGGCACCGGCACCACCACATCCGCCGCCGCCGGAGCCTCATCCGCGAGCACCGCGCCGATCCGCTTGCGCGCCTCATAAACCGAGGTGCCTTCCATCACGGAATCCGGCCGGGCAAAATAAATATACTCGAACACGCAAAACCTTGGATTCTGCACCGCGAAGGGCTTTATGCTCTGCACCCCGCCATCATCGATCACCACGATCTCGCCCGGTTCGACATCGCGCACGAATTCCGCACCGACGATATCCAGCGCGCATGTCTCGGAGGCCAGAACCCAGCCCGCATTGCCGTCCGCGCCAAAAATACGTCCCAAAATCAACGGCCGCACGCCCAGCGGGTCGCGCACGCCGATCAACTGCTCATTGGTCAGCGCCACCAGGGAGTACGCACCCACCACCTGCTTTATCGCATCGATCAGCCGGTCGATCACATTGGAATACAGGCTGATGGCGATGAGATGCACGAACACTTCCGAGTCCATCGTGCTCTGGAACAAACATCCCCGCCGCGTCAGCGCCTTCCGCAGCGTATGCGCGTTGGTCAGGTTCCCATTATGCCCGACCGCAAAGCCGCCGAATTCGAACTCCGCGAACAGCGGCTGCACGTTCCGCAGCACGGTCTCACCCGTGGTTGCGTAGCGGTTATGCCCAATCGCCCGCATCCCCGGCAGCCCCGCCATGGTCTTCGCATCGCTGTAATTATCGCCAACCAGCCCGAGGCCCTTATGCGAATTGAACCGCACCCCGTCATGGGTGACGATCCCGGTCGCCTCCTGGCCGCGATGCTGCAATGCATGAAGCCCAAGCGCGGTTATGGCCGCCGCATCGGTGACGTTCCACGCGCCGAAAACGCCGCATTCCTCATGGGGCTTGTCATCATCGATCATGTAATCGTCACCTAATCTTATGGCCATGCGATGTCGAGGATGAGCCGCGCATCCCTACTTCGTGCCTAAAGCATTGCCGGAAACCGGCTGCTGCATCAGCGCGCCCGCGCTCGGCGCGGGGGCTGTCGGCAGCGCATCGACCTTCGGCTGGTAAGGCTTCGGAAACAGCCCTGTAATCGCCACCGCCCCTTCATGCGCCAGCGGCAGAAACCGCGCGTTCACCACCGGCGGCGGCCATTGCGCCTCTGCCACGCCGACGGAGAGCGCGATATACGCCAGGCAGACGATCACCGCCCCGCGCACCGCGCCGAACACCAACCCCAGGCTGCGATCCAGCCCCGAAAGCGATGAATCCCGTATCAAGCCGCCGATCAGCGCGCTGATCAGACTGAGCACGATCAACACGGCGATAAGCACCACTGCCATCGCCACATAGATCGCGAAGCCCTTCGCCGAGGCAGGCAGAACGCTGTTGATCTCCGGCAGCACCAGCCCATAAAAATTCACCGCCGCCAGCCCCGCGCCGATCCAGGCGCCCACGCCCAGAACCTCGCGCACGAAACCCCGGATCATCGAGAACGCCGCCGATAGAATAATCAGAATCAGAACGGCGCCATCAACCCAGGTCATACCGCCTCCTTTTGGCTCGCGGCGCGTTTTACGCCGGAGGTCGCGATACCGACGAGGTCGGTCAAATGCCCGATCTCCAAATGCTTCAGGCTCGGCGGCACGGCAATGCGCGCCGCACCGCCCGCCACGCGCTTCGGGCTGGCCGCCTGCGCGAAGCCGAGCTTCGCCGCCTCCTTTAACCGCAGCTCCGCCTGCGCCACCTGCCTGAGTTCGCCCGAAAGCCCGATCTCGCCAAAAAACACCATCGAGGGGTCGGTCGGCACGTCGGACGCCGCCGAGATCAGCGCCGCCGCCACGGCCAAGTCCGCCGCCGGCTCGGTCACGCGCAAGCCGCCCGCCACGTTCAAATACACATCGTTCATTGCCAGCTTCAGCCCGCAGCGCGTCTCCAGCACCGCCAGCAACATGGAGAGCCTGCCGGAATCCCAGCCAATCACCGAGCGCCGGGGCGAGCCGCCAGGGTTCGGCGCCAGCAGCACCTGGATTTCCACCAGCACCGGGCGCGAGCCTTCCAGCCCGGCAAACACTGCGCTGCCTGAAACATTGCCGCGCCGCTCCGCCAGAAACAACGCCGACGGATTAGCCACCTCCGCCAGCCCGGCTTCCGTCATCTCGAACACACCGATCTCATCCGTCGCGCCAAAGCGGTTCTTCACCCCGCGCAGAATCCTGAACTGATGTCCCCGGTCGCCCTCAAAATGCAGCACGGCATCGACCATGTGCTCCAGTACGCGCGGACCGGCGAGGCTGCCTTCCTTCGTCACATGCCCTACGAGCATGAGCGCGAAGCCTTGCGTCTTCGCCGCCCGTATCAGCTCGAACGCCGCCGCCCGCACCTGGGTCACGCTGCCGGGGGCGGATTCCACACCCTCGGTCCACATCGTCTGGATCGAGTCGATCACGACCAGCGCCGCATCGGGGAATTGCGTCAGGCTGGCCAGAATATCGCCGAGCTGCGTCGCCGCCGCCAGCTCCATCGGCGCATTCGTCAAACCGAGCCGGAGCGCACGCAGCCGTATCTGGTCGATCGACTCCTCGCCGGAGATATACACCACCCGCCTGCCGGTGCGGCCCAGCGCCGCGCCCGCCTGCAACAGCAGCGTCGATTTTCCGATGCCCGGGTCGCCACCCACCAGCACGACCGATGCGGGCACCAGCCCGCCGCCCAGAACCCGGTCGAACTCGGCAATCGCGGTCGGCACCCGCGGCGGCGGCGGCGATACGCCAGCCAGCCCGACAAACTCTATCTTCCCCCGCTGTTGCCCCTGTTTTGCCTTCATCCCGCCCGGCAGTACCGGCACCGGCGCCTGCTCATCCAGCGTGTTCCAGGCGTCGCAGGCCTCGCACCGCCCCGCCCATTTTGGGAAGGCGCTGCCGCATTCCGAGCAGACAAAAATTTTTGCCGCCTTAGCCAATCAGCCGGGCTGCCAGCCGAAGTTCGTGGAAAGAAACGCCTGCAAATCCGCCTTGCCTTCCGGCGCCGCGCTCAGCGCGCTGAGCGCCGCTGTCAGCACCGGCGCTGGCTGCAACGCCACCCCGCTCGCATCCGCCGCCGCCTGCAAAGCGGGCGCCCCCATCGCCTCGGCCGCACCCTGCCGCCAGCGCGCCACCGGGCCCGGGCCAGTTAGCTTCGGCAGCACGACCATGAAATCCAGCCGCGCGGCGGCGGCAGCGGCATGGTACGCGGCATCAAGCAAAGGCGCAGCATTGCCACTGAACGTCACCATGTCCGGCACGGCGGGGAACAGCGGGTCGCCGCCCACCGCCCCATTCTCCAGCTGCCGCCCAAGGCTCAACACCGGCACGGCACCGCTCGCCCGCAGCGGCGCCAGATCCGCCGGCACGTTCTCGCCGGAGACGAACACCGCATCCACCTGCCCGGCCTCGAACGCCCTCGTCTTCGCCGCAATATCGCGCAGCCCGAACAGCGGCGCGGTCTTTACGCCCAGCCGCGCCAGCCCGAGCAAAACCGCGAGATCATTGCTCTGGGGCTGGTCCGCCGCCAGGCGCAGCGGCGCCATCGCGCGCAGGCTCTCCAAATCCGGCGCTGCGCTGGGTGGCAGCCGCACCATTAATACGCCCGAATTGCTGCCCGCCATTACCGGCACCCAGCGCGTCGGGTCGAAATGCACGCGCGAATCACCCGTCAGCCAGGCAATCAGCGCGGCGCCCGGGAGAATCGCCGCCGTCTTTCCATCCGGCACCACCAACGCATCGAGCTGGTTCGCCACCGTCACCCCATCCAACCCCCCGGCTGGCTGCGTCGAAATCGCCGGGCTTCCCGGAAACCCCGGCTGCATCGCCAGCGCGCAGGCATTGCCCCAGCGGCTTGTCGAAGCGCCATCGGGCCCTCCCACCAGCAGCACGGGCCTTGTCCCCGCATCCGCCCAGCCGCGTGTTCCGAGCGCGCAGACCGCCGCCATTCCGCCCATGATCTGCCGGCGATTCATCAGGCCCCCTTTACGCGTCGTACTGCACCAGCGCCTCGAAAGGCACATCAAGCTTGGTCCGGCCATGCAGAAAATTCAGCTCGATCATCGCCGCGGCCGCAACGACCTCGGCCCCGGCATTCTGCAAAAGTTTTATCCCCGCCGCCATGGTGCCGCCCGTCGCCAGCAGGTCATCGACCACCACGACCCGCGCTCCTGGTTCTACCGCATCGGCCTGAATCTCTATCCGGTCGGTGCCATATTCCAAATCATAATCCAGCCCGACCGTCGCACCCGGCAATTTGCCGCGCTTGCGGAGCATAATGAAACCGCATCCCAGCTTCAACGCCAGCGGAGCGGCCAGCAAAAACCCCCGGCTTTCCACCCCGGCCAGCACGGTGGGGTGATACGCCCGAACCTTGTTAGCCAGCCGCCCCATCGCAACCTGCCAGGCATCGGCATGGCGCAGCAGCGTCGAGATGTCGTAGAAAAGAATCCCCGGTTTGGGAAAATCCGGAATACCGCGAATATAATCTTTTAGGTCCATGCTCAAATCTATACTTGGCGCGCGGCCGCCCCACCAGCCCCACGCGCCAAGTCTATACCTTCCACGCTTCGGCAGCCGCCTCGTCCCCGGCCCGCGCTTCCACCCATTCGCGCTTGCCGGTCTCAAGTTCTTCCATCTTCCAGAACGGCGCATCCGTCTTCAGCCAGTCGATGAGAAAGGCTGTTGCCTGCAAAGCCGCCTGCCGGTGCGGGCTGGCGGCGGCGGCAAGCACGATATTTTCTCCCGGCAGCAACCTCCCAATCCGGTGGATCACCGTGCAGCCCGTCAGCTCCCACCGCGCCTGCGCCTCTGCCGCAATCTTCTCCAGCGCCTTCTCGGTCATCCCCGGATAATGCTCAAGCGTCATCGCAGTTATCCGCCGCCCTCCCGTCCCCGCGCGCACAATCCCGATAAAACTGGCAATTCCGCCTGCCGCCGCACCTGCCAGGCGTGCAAACTCTGCGTCAACCGAGAAATCCTCTGCCTGAACCAGCACCCGGCGCAAATCAGCCGCCCGTCACGGGCGGAAAGAACGCAATCTCCCGCGCGCCCAAAATTTCCGCATCGCTATACGCAAACGCCTGATCGACCGCGCAGCGGACGAGCTTCTCGTTCTCAAACGCCGCCGCGTGGCGCGGGCTTCGAGACTTCATCCAGGCAACAAGCTCTTGCACCGTCCGCACATCCTCCGGCACGGATAAATCTTCCTCCGAAAAACCAAGTTTTTCGCGCAGCCACGCGAAATACAGAATCCTCATTCAACCACCGTTTCGAATATGCCCCGGCACGGCAGGCGGCACCACCGGCGCGCCGGTGCCTGGCGGCACAGGATATAATGGCCCTACCGTCGCAGGCACAGTGGCCGAATCGTCCTGCGGCCCTTGCCCCGGCGGATATGGCGATGGCAGCGACGGCGTATAACCCTGCCCCAGCGGCAAATTCGCATTTCTTTGAATATCGCCAAGTGTCGGCATCGGCTCTACCGGCCCGGGCCAGACATCGCCCGCCTGCGGTGGAATCGGCGTGACGTCCGGCGTTTTGCCAAGGGCGCGTTCGCCGTTCTCGCTCGCCACCTTGGGCGCATTCGGGTTCCCGAACGGCCAAAGCGTATCCGCCGCAAAATGCCGTTCACTGACGCAGCCCGAAAGCACCAGCAACATGCCAATCGCCATAACATAGCGCAAATTCATTTACTCCTTAAACTCTGGCACCCTTTAGCCCAACTGCGCCTGAGATAAAATCCGCAATCGCGGGCGGGTTGGCCAAATCCAACACCGGCAGGGGGCAATCGGCCAGAGAAGCATCGGAGGCGACAGCCAGGAGCTGCATCCGCGGCCAGAGCGGCGGCTTGCCCAGGCTGGGCCGGTAAACCTCCAGCTTGGGAATATTATCGTCCTTAAAGCCCTCGACCAGCACCAGATCGACCGGCTTGAGCCGCGCCAGCAGCGCCTTAAGCGGCACACCCTCTTGTTTCGAGAATAAGGCGAATCCGCGCCCGGTGGCGAGAATCACCTCCTCCGCCCCGGCCTCAGCGTGCCGGTAACTATCCTTACCTGGCCTGTCGAGCGGCAGGTCATGATGCGCGTGCTTGATGCTGGAAACACGCAATCCCTGTTGCGTGAAAATACCCGCCAGCGCCGTTAACAGCGTCGTCTTGCCGCTGCCGGACCAGCCGGCGATACCAAGCACGATCATGCCTGGCGTCAGGCCGTCGGGCGTGGGGCGCCCACATGGCGCAGCCCGGCAACCAGATAGTCCCAGCCCGTGACCAAGGTCAGCGCCGCCGCCAGCCACAACAGCGTCGCACCGATCCAGGCCATCGGCAGCCGCCCCAGCCCCAGCAAATGCCCGCCCTCGCCGCCCAGGAGCAAAAGCCCGAGCGCCACCATCTGCACGCCGGTCTTCCACTTCGCCAGCCGGCTCACCGGCAGGCCGATGCGTATTTCCGCCAGATATTCCCGCAGGCCGCTCACCAGAATTTCCCGCAGCATGATGACGATTGCCGGATAAATTCCCCAGCCAGGCAGATGCCCGAAACCGACCAGCGCCATCAGCGTGGCGCCCACCAGCAGCTTGTCGGCAATCGGGTCCAGCATCCGGCCTAAATCAGAGAGTTGCAGCCGCTCCCGCGCCAGCCGCCCATCGAAATAATCGGTAATCGCGGCCAATGCGAACAATGTCGCCGCCGCAAGGTCGGCCCAGGCAGCGCCAATCGCCACCAGCAGCACCAGAACCGGGATGGCGGCAATCCTGGAAAGTGTCAGAACATTGGGCAGATCATCGATCATTCCTCGCACTCTAGCCGTCTTTTGCCTCCGGCGGAACCTGTAGCGCCGCTTTCAGCCTCGCCAGATACGCATCTCCCGCCGTGACGGTGGCATTCTCCAGCCCGCGATACGCCGCCAGCACTTCCCCACCTGCCGGGGTAAGCTTCGCCCCGCCGCCCCCGGCACCGCCCTTGGCCGTCTCCACCAAAGGTGCGCTGAACAACCCGTTCAACGCTTCGACCAGCGCCCAGGCCCGCTTATAGCTCATGCCCATCTGCCGCCCCGCGGCGGCAATCGAGCCGGTTGCCTTGATATGCCCCAGCAGATCCGCCCTGCCCGGCCCCATGACGATCTCCCGCCCCCGCAAGAGCCGGAGCCGCAACCTCAATTCGCTGGTTTGCACGTCCTTTCCCATTCCCCATTCCAAGCACGTAAAGAACCGATTGACGATATATCTGCAACGCTATATCGCCAAACAAACATATCGGAGAGACCGCCTATGCTTGTCCTGCGCCGCTTGGCTATTGCCGCCGCCATCCTCGTCCCCTTCGCCCCGGCTTTTGCTGCGGGCAAAATTACCGTCGCCTATGCGGGCTCGATGGGCGTGGTGATGGACCGCGGCATCGCCCCGGCCTTCACCGCCGCCCAAGGCACGCAGGTGCAGGGCATCGGCCAGGCCGCCATGGGCCTCGCGCATCTCCTCGCCGCCAAATCCATGACCGCCGACGTTTTTATCTCTGTCTCCGCCGCCCCCATCAAAGTGGTGGAGGGGGCAGGCCTCGCCGCCAGCGCCACCCCGGTCGCCAGCACCGCCATGGTGCTCGCCTATTCACCAAACTCCAAATTCGCCAGCGCGTTCAAAGCATCCACCGGCAGCGACTGGACCAAAATCCTTAGCCTACCCGGCCTGCGCTTTGGCCGTACCGACCCCGCCGCCGACCCGCAGGGCCAATACGTGCTCTACGCACTGCAACTCGCGCAAATCCATTACAATCTGCCCGGCTTCGCGGAGAAAGTGGCCGGCCCCACGGAGAACCCGGCGCAGATCTTCGCCGAACCCTCTTTGCTCGCCCGGTTGCAGGATGGCCAGATCGACGCCACGCTCGGCTATAAAAGCGCGGTGCTCTCGCAGCACCTTCCCTTCATCATCCTGCCGCTGGAGATCAACCTCAGCTCGCCCGCGTTCAATGGCGATTATGCCAAGGCAAGCCTGACGCTGACAGTTAAATCTGTGACCAAAACCCTGCACCCGAGCCCGCTGGTGTTCTACGCCACAGTGCTCAAAAACGCCGCCAACCCCAAAGCCGCGCAAACCTTCGTGAACTTCCTGAACAGTCCGCAGGGGCAAAAAATCCTCGCGCAATATGGCTACGGCCCAGGCAAAGGGCCAAACATCTGAAAACCCTGAGCCTTGCCCGCCCAGGGCTCCTGCTTCTCGTCCTGGCATTTCTTTCCGTGCCGCTTATCGGCCTCCTCACGGGCGGCGACTGGAGCCCGAAAAACCTTAACCCCGGCGATCTATGGGCCATCGCGACATCGCTCATCGGCGGCGCGGCGGCGATCATCATCGTCGCCTTGGCCGGAACGCCCTTGGCCTATTACCTTGCGCGCAGGCCGGGCCGGCTTAGCGCCATCGCCGAAGCCCTCGTCCTGGTCCCGATGCTGATGCCGACCCTCGCTCTCGGCATTCTGCTCACCGCATTTTACGGCCCCGCCGCCCCCGCGGGCGCGCTGTTCGCCCGCCTTGGTCTGGTCCTCACCAACACGCCCGCCGCCTTCCTGCTCGCCGCACTCTACGCCGCCTTTCCCACCTACATCATCGCCGCCCGCTCCGCCCTCGTGGAAGTTCCGCGCGACCTCGAACAGATCGCCCGCACCCTGGGCGATCCGCCGTTGCGTGTGTTTTTCCGTGTTACGCTGCCGCTGGCGAGCCGCGGCCTTGCCGCCGCTTTGGCCCTTTGCTGGGTTCGCGCTCTGGGGGAATTCGGCATCGTCCTTATTATCGCCTATTATCCCGCCGGTATGCCGGTCCGGCTCTGGACCGATGTTGAGGATCTCGGCATCCAGGCGGTCTTCCCGCTGGTTGCGGCCTTCCTCCTCGCAACCCTGCCGCTGCCGCTCTGGCTCGGTTTGCGCGCAAGACGAAGCCCCGCCTAAATATCCTCCATGCCCGGAGATTCTCTGGCGGTCGGCCTCCGGCTGCAACACCCCATCCAGCTCCATGCGAGATTTGAAATCCGTGGCTTCACTGCTTTGCTCGGCCGCTCCGGCGCCGGCAAAACCTCGCTGCTGAAAGCCCTGGCCGGGCTGGTGCCTGCCACCGGCACGCCGTGGGACAGCCTAGCGCCTGAAGCCCGCGCCATCGGCTATTTGCCGCAAACCGCCGGGCTGTTTCCGCATTTGAATGTGCTGGAAAACGTTGCCTATCCTCTGCGCGGCGCGCACCGCTTTGAAAAAGCGCAAAGCTTGCTGGACGAACTGAGCTTAAGCAATCTCGCCGCGCGTCCGGCCGCCACGCTTTCGGGCGGCGAGGCCCAGCGCATTGCGCTCGCCCGCGCTTTGGCGCGCGGCGTCCGGCTGCTGCTGCTCGACGAACCCTCCGCGGCGCTCGACGCCACGACGCGCGACGCCAATCTCGCCTGGCTCATCGATACCCTCACCGCGCGGGGCATCCCCGCCCTCGCCGCCACGCATGACCCCGCCATCGCGGGCCTCGCGGACTGGCTGGTGCTGCTTTCGGATCACCGCGTCATCCAGCAAGGCACCCCCCGCGCATTGTTCGATAACCCGCAATCCGTCGCCGCCGCCGAACTGCTTGGCTTCGAGAATATCTGGACGGACGCCGCCGGCGCCCACGCCATTCGCGCCGCCGATATTAAACTCGTCACGGACGGCATTTCGGCCATCATCACCTCGGTGCGCGAGCACGGGGCCGGGCTGCGGCTGGAATGCAATATCCCGCAGCCGCTCATCCTTCATCTTCACAGCGGGGAGAAAGCCGATTTCGCCCCAGGCCAAACCATCCGTCTGGGCTTTGATCCCGCCCGATTAAAGAGTTTGGGCGCGTAGAACCCGCCCGAACAGCTTTGAGAGATGCGCCACCAGCATGCAGGTCGCGGCGACACCCAGCCCCAGCAGCACAAAATGTATCGTCGCGCCGCACCGCGCCGCCGCGGCCAATCCGCCCAGCGCGCCAATCGCCACATAGCCCAGCAACGGCGGCAAGGAGGCCAGCGTCCCCGCCACGTAATCCCGCGCGGAAATCGCCGAGAAGCCCAGCGCGTAGGAGGTGATCGAGAACGGCATCACCGGCGAGACCCTGAGCAGCGCCACCAGCCGCCAGCCATCCCGGCCGATCGCCTCATCCAGCAGCGCCATCCGCGCCTTGCCGCCCAGCGCCCGGGCAATCCAGGGCCGCAGCATTGAGCGGCTGAGCCAAAACGCCGCCAGCGCCCCGGCCATGATGCCCATCGCACTCACGCCGAACCCCGCCGCCAGCCCGAAAACCGCCCCCGCCGCCACGCCCAGCAGCGCGCCCGGCACAATCCCCACCAGCGTGCTTAAAAATTCGATGCCGGTAAAAACCAGCCAGCCCAGCGGCCCGGCTTCGCGCAACCAACCCGCCGCCGCCATGGCTACGCCGATAATCCGCGCGCCAAGCCAAAGGCTCAGCCCCAGCGAGACCGCCGCCACTACCGCCAGGAGCGCTGATTTAAACCGCATCGCCAAACAAAGGCGACGCCCGCCACCCCCACCGCGCTAGGCGGAACGCGAGCGCTGTTTCCACCACGCCCAGGCCATATTTCACCGAGCGCCGGAAGTTGATCGAAGAGGCCTCGGCGAAATACCGGGTTGGGCAGGAAATCTCGCCGATCGCCAGCCCGGCATAGGCGGCCTGCGCCAGCATCTCGTTATCGAACACGAAATCATCCGAGCATCGCGAAAGTGCCAAGCGCTCCAGCGCAGTGCGCGACCACGCCCGATAGCCGGTGTGGTATTCCGAGAGCTTCAACCCCAGCAGCAAATTCTCGAAAAATGTCAGCGCCCGGTTGGCAATGTATTTATAAAGCGGCATCCCGCCCTTCAGCGCGCCGCGCCCCAGCATCCGCGAGCCCAGCACCACCTCGTAATGGCCGGAAGCGATCATCGAGGCCATCGCGCTCACCAATTTTGGCGAATACTGATAATCCGGATGCAGCATCACCACGATATCCGCATCCCTCGCCAGTGCCGCCGCATAGCAGGTCTTCTGGTTCGCGCCGTAGCCAAGGTTGCGGTCATGCACCAGCGTCTCGATCCCCAGCTCGCGGGAGAGCGCCACCGTCGCATCCGCGCTCGCATCGTCGGTGAGAATTACCTCATCGACGATCTCGCGCGGGATTTCACGATACGTCCGCTCTAGCGTCCGCGCCGCGTTATAAGCCGGCAGGATCACGACAATCCGCTGGCCCGCCAGCATATCAGGCGGCGCGGGTGAGGCGCTTGAACCAGGCGGAGACATGATGCCGCCGCATCTCCGCCTTCGCCTTGGCACTCGTGGTCATGTAATTCATCTGAATCACGTAGCGTTGCCCGGCAAATTTCTTATGTCCATGGAATGTCGCGGGCCCATTCGGGAACACCAGCAGCGTGCCATCCGCCGGCGGCACTTCCACCGCATAATCCTCAATGTCCGTACCGCTTCGCAGCAGCCGCAAACACCCCTCTTGGCGCGCCCACGCAGCCTCTCCCGCCAGGTTGAGGTACAACAATACCGTCACCCGCTTGGCCGTGGAATCCGTATGAATTCTGCCATCCTGTTCGCCGGAGCGCCCCCGCAGCGTCGTCATCAGCGGCGCATCGGCCAGCTCCAGGCCGAATTTCTCCGCCACAATGTCGCGGAAAACCTCGCCCTCCAGCCCGGCCACCATTTCCCGAGCCGCCTGCCCGAGCCGCAAGCCTTCCACCGGAAAACTGCCGCGCGCCCGCATTGCCGGCAGCACTGCCACGACCTGCGCCAGCGCCTCCACCTTTACGAACCGGGGCAGCAGAATATGCGCGAACGGATCGCGCTCCACCGGGGCTGCGCGCAGCGCATCGAAATCCAGAAGATCCATGACCGAGTGCGTATTGAACCCTTACATCCCCGTCAATCTTGGCTCCTCTTGTTGCGGCGCACCATCTGCGCTAGCGGATGCAAAACATGTCAGCCACCATCACCCGTTCTGAAGGCGTCATCGCGGCCTACCGCGCCCGCATCGCCTCCGGCGCCATCGTCTCGGACCCCGCCCAGGCGCGCGCCGCCGAGCATTTGCAAAACCTCTGGGCGAAGCTGCGCGGCTACGACCCCTATCCCAAGGCCCCGCCGAACGGCTGGCTCGGCCGGCTGCTGCACCGCAAGCAGGTCGACGAGCTGGAGGATCACCCCAACGGGCTCTACCTCGTCGGCGATGTCGGGCGCGGCAAATCCATGCTCATGGATCTGTTTTTCGAGGCCGCGGACGTGCCCCGCAAAAAACGCATCCATTTTCATCAGTTCATGCAGGACACACACCGGCGCTTCCACGACATCAAGCGCGACAACCCGGAAATCGACGATCCCATCCCGCCGCTCGCCGACCTCATCGCCGAGGAAGCCGCCCTGCTCTGCTTCGATGAATTTCAGGTCCATGACATCGTCGATGCGATGATCCTGGGGCGGCTGTTCGAGGCGCTGTTTGCCCGCCTCGTTGTTGTCGTCGCCACCTCCAACACCCTGCCGGACGATCTCTACAAAGGCCAGCCCGGGCGCGACGCCTTCCTGCCCTTCATCAACCTGATCAAAACCAAGCTGGACGTGCTGGTGCTGGACGCGGCGCGGGACTACCGGCGCGACCGACTGCACGGGCTGCAAGCCTGGCACGTTCCGGCGAACGCCCAGGCCGATGCCGCCATGGACCATGTCTTCGCGTCGCTCGCGGGCGGCGCCACGCCCACATCCAGCCAGCTCACCGTCTCGGCGCGCCCGCTCAAAATTCCCCTCTGCGTCCCCGGTGCGGCGCGGTTCGACTTTCACGCCCTCTGCGGAGTGCCCTTAGGGCCGGGCGATTACCTGGCACTGGCCACGCATTTCCCGCATCTGCTGATCGATGGCATCCCCCGGCTCTCACCCGATAATTTCGACGAAGCCCGCCGATTCGTGACGCTCATCGATGCACTCTACGAGCATCGGGTGAAACTCTACGCCTCCGCCGCCGCAGCGCCCGATGCCCTCTACCGCTCCGGCGAGGGCGCCAAGATCTTCGAGCGCACCGCCTCGCGCCTCGAGGAAATGCAGAGCGAGGCCTACCTCAACCTGCCGCATCTCACATGAACCGCCGAGCCGGATGACCTGAGATTGAATCGCTTTGCGTTAACAATCTCCGGTCTGAATCCGCCTCTCCTTATAAAAGGAGTGCGATTCAGACGTTTGAGAAGAACCACCCGTGTTCTTCTCAAACGTCATCGCACTCCGAAATCTTGCCCGCTCCGGAACATTGGAGTAGCAGCCCGGCAAAGCTGTTTTTCAACCCGAACCATAGGCCGTTTGAATGAACATACATGAGTATCAAGGCAAGGAACTGCTGAAGGCCTATGGCGTCGCGGTACTGGAAGGCCACGTCGCCTGGACACCAGAAGAAGCCGTCGAAGCGGCGAAAAAGCTCCCCGGCCCGGTCTATGTCGTCAAATCCCAAATCCATGCTGGTGGCCGCGGCGCGGGCAAGTTCAAGGACGCGCCAGAGGGCAAAGGCGGCGTGCGCCTCGCCAAATCGCTGGACGAAGTGCGTGAAGCAGCATCCGCCATGATCGGCCAAACGCTCATCACCAAGCAGACAGGTCCCGCCGGGCGGCTGGTCCGCCGCGTCTATGTCGAGGCCGGCTGCGACATCAAGCGCGAACTCTACCTCTCGCTCCTCATCGACCGTTCGGTCTCCGAAGTCGTGGTTATCGCTTCGACCGAGGGCGGCATGGAGATCGAGGAGGTGGCCGAGCACCACCCCGAAAAAATCCTCCGCGCCCCGGTCGATCCGGCATCCGGCATTTCCGGCTTCCATGCCCGCAAGCTCGCCTTCGGCCTGGGGCTGGAGGGCAAACAGGTCGCCACCTTCACGAAATTTGTCACCTCGATCTTCGAGGCCTTCATCGCGCTCGACTGCGCCATCGTCGAGATCAACCCGCTAGTCGTGACTGGGGCGGGCGACATCGTGGCACTCGATGCAAAGGTGTCATTCGACGACAACGCGCTTTACCGTCATCCGGAGATCGAAAACCTGCGCGATGAGAGCGAGGAAGACCCGAAGGAGCTGGAGGCCACCAAGCACAGCCTGAATTACGTGGCGCTGGACGGCTCCATCGGCTGCATGGTCAACGGCGCGGGCCTGGCTATGGCGACCATGGACATCATCAAACTCTACGGCTCCGAGCCCGCCAACTTCCTGGATGTCGGCGGCGGCGCGACCAAGGAGCGCGTGACCGCGGCCTTCAAGATCATCCTCTCGGACCCGAATGTCGAAGGCATTCTGGTCAACATCTTCGGCGGCATCATGCGCTGCGACGTCATTGCGGAAGGTGTCATCGCCGCCGCGCGGGAAGTCTCGCTCTCGGTGCCGCTCGTGGTCCGGTTGGAGGGTACGAACGTGCAGCTCGGCAAGGACATCATGGCCAAATCCGGCCTGCCCATCATCCCGGCGGACAACCTCGCCGATGCCGCGATCAAAATCGTCAAAGCCGTGAAGGAAGCTGCGTAATGGCCATTCTCGTCAACAAAAACACCAAGGTCATCACCCAGGGCTTCACCGGCGCACAGGGCACCTTCCATTCCGAGCAGGCTCTGGCCTATGGCACCAGGGTCCTGGGCGGCGTTACGCCCGGCAAGGGCGGGCAGACGCATCTGGACCTCCCCGTTTTCAACACCGTGCTGGAAGCCCGCGCCAAAACCGGCGCCAACGCATCCGCCATCTATGTCCCGCCGCCGTTTGCCGCGGATTCCATCCTGGAGGCCATCGACGCCGGGATCGAGCTGATCGTCTGCATCACCGAGGGCATTCCGGTTTTGGACATGGTGCGCGTCAAGCGTGCCCTTTCCGGTTCAAACTCCATCCTGGTCGGGCCGAACTGCCCCGGCGTGATCACGCCCGATGAATGCAAGATCGGCATCATGCCGGGCCATATCCACAAGCGCGGCTCCATCGGCATCGTCTCGCGCTCCGGCACGCTAACGTATGAAGCCGTGGCGCAGACCACCGCTGCTGGTCTCGGCCAATCCTCCTGCGTCGGCATCGGCGGCGACCCGGTGAAGGGGCTCGACTTCATCGAGGTGCTGGATCTCTTCCTGCATGACGACGAGACCCAGGCGATCATCATGATCGGCGAAATTGGCGGCCCGTCGGAGATCGACGCCGCCGAGTTCCTCGCCCGCCACAAGATCAAAAAACCCATCGTCGGCTTCATTGCGGGCGTCACCGCGCCTCCGGGCCGACGCATGGGCCATGCGGGCGCGGTCATCTCCGGCGGCAAGGATACCGCCGAAGCCAAAACGGATGCCATGAAGGCGGCAGGCATCTTCGTGGCGGAAAGCCCGGCGGCGCTCGGCAGCACCATGGTCAAGGCGTTGCAGGGTTAACCGGCGGTTCACGTAAACGGCGCACACATGCGGATGAGACAACCCTGCCCTATCAATCCGGGTCGCGGCAGGGCTGATCTTGTGGCTTATATCCCACTGCGATGAATAAGCTTTTCGGAGGATAGGTTCGTTATGGCCGGTGTGGACGTCATCGCAACCGCGATGAATGGGGCGAATGCCTCGTTCATTGCCCAGCTCTACGCAAAATGGGTTTCCGCCCCCAACGCCGTGGACGCCGATTTCGCGGCACTCTTCGCCGCGCTGGATGACGAAGCCAAATCGGTCCTGACCGACGCCACCGGCGCCTCCTGGGCTCCCCGGCCATTATCCTTCGATGGTGCCGCCCCTGAAGAGCGTGCGAAGCCCGGCCCTGCCACAGCGGACACCCGCGCCGCAACGCTGGATTCCATCCGGGCGCTCATGCTCATCCGCGCCTATCGCGTGCGCGGGCATCTGGAAGCCCAGCTCGACCCGCTGGGCCTGAAACAGCCAGTCCACCACCCGGAACTCGACCCCGCCACCTATGGCTTCACCGAATCCGACCTCGACCGCGCCATTTTCATCGACGGCGTTCTCGGCCGCGAATCCGCCACCATCCGCGAAATTCTCGACATCCTCCGCGCCAGCTATTGCGGGGAGATCGGCGTCGAGTTCATGCACATCCAGGATCCTACGCAAAAATCCTGGATTCAGCGCCGGATCGAGGGCGCGCCCTGGCACGATGCCTTCAAGACCGGGGACAAGGAAAAAATCCTCCGGCAGCTGACCGAGGCCGACAGCTTCGAGACCTTTTGCCAGAAACGCTTCGTCGGCACCAAGCGCTTCGGGCTGGAGGGCGGGGAGAGCACGATCCCGGCGCTGCACGCGATCATCGAGACCGCGGCGGATCGCGGCGTGAAAGAGATCGCCATCGGCATGGCGCATCGCGGCCGCCTCAACACGCTGGTCAACATCGTTAAAAAGCCCCTGGTCGCCTTGTTCAGCGAGTTCGGCGGCGCATCCGCCAAGCCGGAGGACGTGCAAGGCTCCGGCGATGTGAAGTACCATCTCGGCACCTCGGCGGACATCGCCATCAACGGCAACCAGGTGCATCTCTCGCTACAGCCCAACCCCTCGCATCTTGAGGCTGTCGATCCCGTGGTCGCAGGCAAAATCCGCGCCCGGCAGGACATGGCGGGTGATACCACCCGCCGCTCCGCCATGGCGGTAATGATCCACGGCGACGCTGCCTTTGCGGGCCAGGGGGTCGTGTATGAGACTCTCGCGATGAGCCAGCTCATCGGCTACCGCACCGGCGGCTCCCTGCACCTCGTCACCAACAACCAGATCGGCTTCACCACCGTCCCGGCCCATGCTTTCTCCGGCCTGTACTGCACGGATGTCGCCAAATCGGTGCAGTCCCCCATCCTGCATGTGAATGGCGATAATCCCGAAGCTGTCGTCTTTGCTTCCCGTTTGGCCACCGAGTTCCGCATGGAATTCGCGGTCGATGTGGTGATCGACCTCGTCTGCTACCGCCGCCACGGCCATAACGAGAACGACGAGCCGGCGTTCACCCAGCCGATCATGTACAAGGCGATCAAGGCGCTGAAAACCTCGCGCGCGATCTATGCCGAGCGCCTCGCGCAGGAAGGCAGCGTGCCGGAAGATAAGGCGCAAGCCATGTCCGACGAATTTAACCAGTCGCTGGAAGATGCCTACAAAGGCGCGCAGGCCTATAAGGTGAACAAGGCGGACTGGCTGGAGGGCCATTGGGCCGGGCTGAACGAAGCCGCAGCCGAGGACGAGCAGGAGGAACACGCCACCGCCGCCCCGCTCGCACAGCTGCGCGAAGTTGCCGCCGCGCTCTTCAAACCGCCCGAAAACTTCGACATCAATCCCAAGATCCTGCGCCAGTTCGAAGCCAAGCAGCAGATCATCGATTCCGGCGAGGGCATCGACTGGTCCACCGGCGAGGCGCTGGCTTTCGGCAGTTTGATGCTGGATGGCCACCGCATCCGCCTTTCAGGCGAGGATTGCCAGCGCGGCACCTTCAGCCAGCGCCACGCGGTGCTCATCGACCAGACCAACCAGAACGAATACGTGCCGCTCAACAATATCCGCGAAGGCCAGGCGCGGATCGAGATCTTCAACTCCCTGCTGTCTGAAGTCGGCGTGCTTGGCTTCGAATACGGCTACGCCATCTCGGACCCGCGCGTGCTGGTGTTGTGGGAAGCCCAGTTCGGGGATTTCGCCAACGGCGCGCAGGTCGTGATCGACCAGTTCATCGCCAGCGGCGAGACCAAGTGGCTCCGCATGTGCGGCCTCGTGCTGCTGCTGCCGCATGGGCATGAGGGCCAGGGGCCGGAGCATTCCTCCGCCCGGCTGGAGCGTTATTTGCAGCTCTGCGCCGAGCGCAACATGAGCGTCTGCAACCTCACCACCCCCGCCAACTATTTCCACGCGCTGCGCCGCCAGCTCAAGCGCAACTTCCGCAAGCCGCTGGTGTTGATGACTCCGAAATCCCTGCTGCGCCACAAGCTCGCGGTATCGAATTTGGCGGACATGGCCGAGGGCTCCGGCTTCAAATTCGTCATCCCGGAGATCGACCAGCTGGACGCGCCGGAGAGCGTCAAGCGCGTCGTCATCTGCTCCGGCAAGGTCTATTACGACCTGCTACAGGAGCGGCGCGAGCGTGGCATCAAAAACGTCGCCATCCTCCGGCTCGAACAGCTCTACCCGTTTCCCGGCAAATCGTTGAAATGCGCGATCGAGGCGTATCGCAACGCCGATGTCGTCTGGTGCCAGGAAGAGCCGGAAAATAATGGCGGTTGGACCTTCGTGGACCGCCGGATCGAGGCGGTGCTCGGCTGCCTGGAAGGCACGGCCAAACGCCCGCGCTACGTTGGCCGCAAGGCTGCCGCCAGCCCGGCCACCGGCCTTGCCAAAACCCACACCGCGGAGCAGGCGGCGCTGGTCGATCAAGCATTAAGCGTATAAATCAGCGCCAAAATCAGGAGCAATCATGGCCGCCGACATCAAAGTCCCGACACTGGGCGAAAGCGTGACCACCGCGACAATCGCCCGCTGGATAAAAAAAGCCGGTGAGAGCGTGAACGCCGACGAACCCATTGTCGAACTCGAGACCGACAAGGTCACGGTCGAGGTCAACGCGCCGGAAGCAGGCGTTATCGCGGAAATCAACGCCGATGAAGGCGCGGAAGTCGAAGTGGGCGCATTGCTGGGCCGTATCGACGCCGCGGGCAGCGCCGCCAAACCCGCCGCGAAAAAGGCCGAACCGAAAAAGGAAGAACCAAAGAAGGAAGAGGCCAAGCCAGCCGACGCCGCCAAAGCCCCCACGCCCGGCGTCAACCCGCCGCCTGCGCCCTCCGGCCCGGTGGCGCGCCCCGGCGTTGCCGCTTTGCCCGCCGCCGCCAAAATGATGGAGGAGAAGCAGCTCTCATCCGCGGACATCGGCCAGGGCTCGGCCAAGGATGGCCGCATCTCCAAGGGCGATGTGCTGGCCTTCGTCAACAAGCCCGCCGCCACGCCAGCACCCGCCGCCGCGAAAGCGCCGCGCGCGCAGGATGCGCGGGAAGAGCGCGTGAAAATGACCCGGTTGCGTAAAACCATCGCCACACGCCTCAAAGACGCACAAAACACCGCCGCCATGCTCACGACCTTCAACGAGGTCGATATGAGCGCCATCATGGGCCTTCGCAGCGAGTACAAAGAGGCGTTTGAGAAGAAGCATAAAGGCGTGCGGCTCGGCTTCAACGGGTTTTTCGTCAAGGCCGTGGTTGCCGCTTTGGCCGAATTCCCCGCCGTCAATGCCGAGATCGACGGCGACGACATCGTCTATAAGCATTTCGTGCACATGGGCATCGCCGTCGGCGGCGCGAACGGCTTGGTCGTTCCCGTCATCCGCGACGCCGACCAGAAGAACATCGCGCAGATCGAAGCCGCGATCAGCGATTTCGGCAAGCGCGCACGGGAGGGCTCGCTCAAGCTCGAAGAACTCTCTGGCGGCACATTCTCCATCACCAATGGCGGCGTCTATGGCTCGTTGATGAGCACGCCGATCCTGAACCCGCCGCAATCGGCCATCCTGGGGATGCACAAGATCCAGGACCGCCCGGTCGCGATCAACGGCAAGATCGAAATCCGCCCGATGATGTATCTCGCGGTCTCCTACGACCACCGCATCATCGACGGGCGCGAGGCCGTTTCCTTCCTCGTCCGCGTGAAAGAGAGCCTGGAAGACCCCCGCCGGTTGTTGCTGGAGATCTGATTAGAGGTCTTTTAAAAGTCCGTTTGAGGATTTTATCCTCGTCATTGCGAGGCGGCGCGAGCGGCCGTGGCAATCCATCGTTTGCCAGATCATGGCATATAAAGATGAATTGCTTTGTCCGCTACACGGGCTCTCAATGACGGTAAAATTACCCCCATTAGACGCTTTTGAAACCGTCTCTAAGGCGAAATGACGCGCGGCAGGCCCCGCCTTATGGGGCCAAGGCCGCCCAGCGTTATCACATGCACCAGCCGCGCTTGGGGGGATTGTAGAATCACCACCGGGTCCGGCATCTCGAAAACCGCATCCTCCAGCATCGGCGCGTTGCCTAGCCCGTGCCATGCGGCCAACACCCGGCGCTGATACGGCAGCCCCAGCTCCGGCGCGCTGGAATGATAATCCGCGATGGCGGTATTCCATGAACCCGTCATCGCCTTCAGCCGCAACAAAAACCCCGCCGCATAACCGGCATTTTTCTCAGGATCGAACGCATCATCGAGCGTGGCGAAGGCATCCGGATGGCTTTGCAGGCTGACCTGGAAGCAGCCGACATCCACATCCCGCGCGCCGGAGGATTCCGCCAGCCGGACAAATGCCTCAGCATCCGCCTTGTTCTCGAAATACCTTCCCTGCCCATCGGCATTCACGGTCCAGGGCCAGGGCGCCATCTGCCCGCTCAGCGGGTCGGCCCGCCCGCTTTCCACCATGCCTATCGAGACCAGCAGCCGCTCCGGCACGCCTTGCGCCTGCTCCGCCGCCCTTCCCGCAATCGCGCAAGCGGCACTCGCCGGAACATCGGCCCCGGCCCCATGCGCCACCGTCATGGCGATCAACGCTCCCAGTAAAACCCGTGCCTTCAAGCCTTACCCCTCTGCCTGACCTTTCCATTCTGCACCCGAAAGGTCAATGACATCTTGTTAATTCATCGGTGAGGCGAAAAAACTTGTTACACGCCGGGCCCAGCCCCACGTTGCGCTGCAAGATCAATTATCCGTCCCCGTAATCCGCCTCAAAAGGAGAGTATGATGCGTTCACTCTGGCTGGCTTCGGCCGCTTTTATCGTTTCCGCTGGCATGGCCTGTGCTCAAACCGGCACTACGGCGCCTGCTCCCACCGGGGCGACGAATGCGCCGGCCGAGACCTCGCCCGGCGGCTCGCCAGGCAACACCGCGCCCGCCGCAGGCAGCATGAATAACACCAACACCAATAGCGGCAGTATGAACAGCGGTGTGAACAACGGCACCGGCGGCTCCATGTCCAACGGTGGCAGCTCGGGCAGCATGAACAATACCCAGAGCAACATGGGCGCATCTTCCGGCAACAACATGTCCGCCAACAGCACCGGCACCACAATGCACCGGCACCACTGGCACCACGCCAGCACCATGCGCCGCCAGGCAGCCATGGCGAATGGCGGCGGCAGCGCCAAAATGTATTTGCACATGGCGAAGGATGCCGTGCGGCACCATGACAAAGCCAAGGCCGAGGATGCTCTGAGCCGCGCCGAAACCCGGATGCTGACTCGCGCTGTTCCCTCCTCCGGCAGCATGACCGACCAGGGGCCCGGCGTGACGGATATCCGAAACGCCCGCACCGCTGTGCGCTCCGGCAATTATTCCGGAGCTTCCAACGACATCGACATGGCGATGCAACATGCCCACATGATGGGCGGCGGCATGGACAATGGCATGGGTAGCGGCGGCATGAACAATTCCGCCATGAACAGCTCGGATAGTTCCGGCATGAACAATGGTATGTCCAGCGGCCAGTCCGGCACCATGAAAAAGGGCAACACCGGCGCGGGTCCGGTTGGCATGAGCAATGGCACCGGCAAGCCGGGGACAAAAAACTCCGGCCTTAACAACAGTTCCGCGGGCACCGGCGGTGCTACCACCAACGGCACCGGCACGGCGGGCCAGAGTGGCATGGCGCAGTAACTCCAGCCTGTTCGAATTTTTCCTATCTAAATGGGCGCCGCAGGGCGCCCATTCCATTTTAGCCCTCGCTTTTGCACTGCAATATCGCTATGCGGGGTTCGAGATTTCTCGACCAGCCAAAATCATGGTCCGGTTGCACCGCTAACGCGAGGCAGCCGGTTTGTGTTTGCATCAACAGTCAGGTTCCCGTCTATGTCCGTACCGAATATCCGCAACGTCGCCATCATCGCCCATGTTGACCATGGCAAAACCACGCTGGTCGATCAGCTGCTGCGCCAGTCGGGCGCTTTCGCCGCGCACCAGGCGGTGGCCGAGCGGGCGCTGGACCGCAACGATCTTGAGAAAGAACGCGGCATCACCATTCTAGCCAAGGTCGCCTCGGTGGTCTGGAACGACACGCGCATCAACATCGTCGATACCCCCGGCCATGCCGATTTCGGCGGCGAGGTCGAGCGTATCCTCAACATGGTCGATGGCGCGGTCATCCTGGTCGACGCCGCGGAGGGCGTGCTCCCGCAAACCAAATTCGTGCTCGGCAAAGCCCTTGCGCGTGGCCTCAAGCCCGTGGTCGTGGTCAATAAAATCGACCGCGGCGACGCCCGCCCGGACGATGTGCATAACGAGATCTTCGATTTGTTCGCCGCGCTGGACGCGAATGAGGAGCAGCTCGACTTCCCGATGCTCTTCGCCTCGGGCCGCCAGGGCTGGGCGGTGAAGTCGCTCGATGATGCGCGCGAGAACCTGAACCCGCTATTCGACCTCATCCTTTCCCATGTGCCCGCGCCGAATCTGGACGTGACCGCGCCTTTCGGCATGGTCGCCTCCATCCTGGAAGCCGATACCTTCCTGGGCCGCGTCCTCACCGGCCGCGTCGAGCAAGGCCGCGCCACGCTCAACATGCCCGTTAAGGTCTACCGGCTGGACGGCACAGTCGTGGAAACCGGCCGCCTCACGAAACTTCTCTCCTTCCGCGGGCTCGAGCGTGTCGCGGTGGACGAGGTGAGTGCCGGGGACATTATCGCCGTCGCGGGCCTGACCGACGCCACCGTGCCGGAGACCATCGGCTCGCCGGACCTGCCCGGCCCGCTGCCCGCCACGCCGATCGACCCCCCCACCCTTTCCATGACCTTCCGCATCAACGACAGCCCGCTGGCCGGGCGCGAAGGCAAGAAAGTCACCTCCCGCCAGATCCGCGAGCGGCTATACCGCGAGGCCGAGGGCAATGTCGCCATCCTAGTCGCAGACAGCTCCGAGACCGATGCGTTCGAGGTCTCCGGCCGTGGCGAACTCCAGCTTGGCGTGCTTATCGAGCAGATGCGGCGCGAAGGCTTTGAGCTGACCATTGGCCGCCCCCGAGTCCTCACCTGCAAGAACGAAGAAACCGGCGAGCGCGAGGAGCCGTATGAAGAATGCCTGATCGACGTCGATGAACCCTATGCCGGCGCGGTCGTCGATAAAATGTCTCGCCGCAAGGGCGAATTGTCTGACATCCGCCCCTCTGGCGGCGGCAAGCAGCGCCTCACCTTCCGCATTCCGTCGCGCGGCCTTATCGGCTACCACGGCGAATTCCTCACCGACACGCGCGGCACCGGCGTCATGAACCGGCTGTTCGCGGGCTACGGCCCCTGGAAAGGCACGATCGAAGGCCGCCGCAACGGGGCGCTCATTTCCTCGGCGGATGGCGAGGCCGTGCAATATGCGCTCTTCGCCTTACAGGACCGTGGCGTGATGTTCGTCTCCCCCGGCGAGAAGGTCTATGTCGGCATGATCCTTGGCGAGCATTCGCGCGAGAACGATCTCGACATAAATCCGATCAAGGAAAAGAAGCTCACCAACATCCGCGCCGCGGGCAAGGATGAGGCGCTGCTTCTGGTCCCGCCCCGCAAAATGTCGCTGGAGCAGGCCATCGCTTATGTTGAGGATGACGAGCTGGTCGAAGTGACCCCCGGCGCCGTGCGTCTGCGGAAGAAGCATCTCGACCCCAACGCCCGCAAGCGCGCCGGCCGCTCGGGCGAGGAAGACGCGGCGTAGCGCCTAAGCAGCCTATCCGGCCTGCCATTCCTTGGCTGCCGCTTCGGCGAAGTCGCGGTAGGAGCGCGGGGCGTGGCCCAGCAGCTTGGTTAGATGCGCCAGTTCAACTGCTGTCGCCGTGGCGCCATCCTGCTGGTAGCGGTTCATCATCAGCCGCATGTCGTAAGCCAGCCAGCCCGGCGCGAATGCTGCCATGTTCTGCTCCATCGCCACCAGATCATCCCCGGCGTAGCGAATCGGGCGTCCCAGAACTTCCGCCCACAGCGCGGCCAGGCCAGGGCCGGTGAGATTATCGGGGCCAACCAGCTCGACGATCTCACGCGGCAGGGGCTCGGCAGAGCGGTCCCGCAGCAGAAGCTGAGAAGCCGCCACTTCGGCAATATCGCGCGTATCGACCATCGAGATGCCCCTGGCTCCGACCGGCATGGCATACAGGCCGGCGTTCAACAGCGCATCCTTTTGCCGCAGATCGTTCTGAATGTAATAGGCCGGGCGCAATATGGTTGCCGGGATGCCGAGCTGCTCGATCATCCGCTCGACCGCGTATTTGCCGGTGAAATGCGGCACATCGGTGTATTCCGCGCCTTTGAAGACGGAAAGATACACCACGCCGCGCACCCCGGCTTCCCGCGCCAGATTCAGCGTCAGCATCGCCTGAGTCAGCTCGTCCGGCGCATTGGCCGTTAAAAGAAACAAGGTACTGACACCGCGCAAGGCGGCGCGCATCGATGCCACATCCGCGAGGTCACCCGCGACTGCGGTGACGCCCGCGGGGAAACGCGCCTTCTCCGGCGAACGGGTCAGCGCCCGCACCTCAACGCCCTGGCCGCCAAGCCGTGCCACCACCTGAGAGCCGATGTTGCCGGTGCTGCCGGTCACGAGAATTGCCATTGCATTGCTCCTGTCTGCCCGGCCGATCATCGCCCGGTGCCTCAGTGAGATGGACTGTCCAGCAAAAAATTATAGACCCTGATTTGGACAATGGGCAAAGCAGCCCATCTTCCTTCCGGCCTCGCTGTCATTGCGAGTCCGCGTCCGCGGACGAAGCAATCCATTTTCCTTCCCAACCATCCATCTCACTGCAATACGAAAACAATCGAATACGGCACGATGGAGGCAACCGCCGTGCCGTGCCGCAATGCGGGCTGAAAATGCCAGCCCATCACCGCCTTCTTTGCGCTCACGTCCAGCACGCGGTAGCCCGAGCTTTTCAGCACCGTCACGCTGCCCGCCATTCCGCTCGGCAGCACCGTGATCCGCAGCCGCACGCTGCCCTGCTCGCCCAGCTGGCGCTCGAACACCGTATAGACCGGCGCGGCATTATCGGCATCCGGTAGCGCCGGGCGGCTCACGGCAACGTCCTGCTCACCCACATCCCGCGCGGGCAGGCGCGCCTGTTGCTCCGGCGTCTTTGCTGCCTGCCGTGCCGGGCGCAGCGCGAATCTCTGAGGCAACGGCGGCGGTGGCAACGGCGGCGGTGGCAACGCCACGGGTAGCGGCAACGGCGATAGCGGCGGCAGCGGCAACGGCGGTGATGCGGGTGCCGCCTTCGCGGCCACGGGCGCGCTGGCCTGCGGCGTGGTCTCCGTCACCACCATAATCATCGGCACATCTGCCGGCGGGTTGGGCAGATGCGTCCGCAACAGGCCGAGCAGGGCAAGAGCAACCGCCGCATGTAGCAGGCCCGCAAGCGTCAGGCCCCGCAAGCTCATAATACCAGCAAGCCGTGCTTCTTGGCCTTCACCTCCGGCTCGACATGGATAGTGATCACCACCCCTTCCATCTCCGCCTGCAACGCCGCCTCAATCCGGTCACAGATTTCATGCGCGCGGTTCACGGTCATCTCTCCCGGCACCACGAGATGAAACTCCAGAAAACTCGCAGGCCCAGCTTGGCGAACCCGCAGATCATGCGCCTCCAGCGCGCCTGCGGCAGTTGCGCGCACCAGCGCCTGAATCCGCGCCGTCATCGCGGGCGGCGGCGCCTCGTCCAGCAGCCCGCTCAAGGACCGCACCAGCGTCAGGCCGCCAAGTGCGGCAATCTGCACCGCCACGCCGATAGCAATGAGCGGGTCCAGCACCGGCAGGCCGAGCCAGGCCGCTGCCAGCAGCCCGGCCACAATGCCAACCGTGGTCAGCACATCAGCCAGCAGATGCTGCGCGTCCGCCAGCAATGCCGGAGACCTCGCGTGCCGCCCCACCAGCCGCAACACCCACGCCCAACCCGCGTTCACCGCACCCGCCAACGCATTCAATCCCAGGCCCAGGCCCAGCCCGCCGCCCAGCGGCAGCAATGCCACCGGATGCATCAGCACCCCCACCGCGCGCTGAAAAATCAGCACCGCCGCGATGAGAATCATCGCACCCGTCGCCAGCGCACTCAGCAACTGCACCTTGGCATGGCCATAGGGGTGCTCGGCATCCGCGGGCTTCGCGCTCACCACCAGCGCGTACAGCGCCAGCGAGGACGCCGCCACGTTCACCAGCGACTCCAAGGCATCCGAGAACAGCGCCGTGCTGCCGCTCACCCGCGCCGCGCCGAGTTTGCAGACGAATACCAAAGCCCCGATCCCGATGCTCGCTGCGGCAAATTTCAGGGTGGATCTCACGGGCAATGCTAGCAAAATTCCACCCTCCCCCGCAACGTTTGAACTTGCTTGGCGCGCGGCCCCCTCCGTACCATTCCATCGGCGCTACGCACCGATGGAACCTTGGGTACTCCGCCCCAGCAGCCCCGCGCGCTATTGGATCGTCGCCCTTATCCCAAGCAGCAACGACGCCCCCGGCACCTGCAACCCATTCACCGCCTCAAAATTCGAGCCGAGAATATTCTTGCCCGAGGCAAACACCGTAAACCTGTCATCGATCCGGCAATTCACGCTCAAATTCACGATCGTGCCGGGCTTGGCGTTGCCATCGCCAAGCGGCAGGCCGTTATTATCGTAGAGATAATCGGTAAACCGGCCGACATATTGCACCTGCGGCACGATGCTCAAGCGCGGCACGGGCATAAATGTCACCGTCGCGGAGCCCGCGTTCTGCGGGCGCCGCAGCAGCGCGGCCCTGGTCTCGGCATCTATCGCCCGGGTGTAGGTATAATTCACATCCGCTCTCAGCCAGGGCGCCGGGTTGAACACGGCGTTGCTCTCCACCCCCTTGATGTCCGCGCGCCCCACATTCTCCTCCGAATCGAAATCCGGCGTCGTGGTGATAAGGTCGCGGATGCTGGATTGGAAATACGTTGCCGACAGGGTGAGAAACCCATCCCGCCCATAGGCCGGAATATCCAACTCCGGCCCCGCCTCGAACCCGCTGCTATATTCCGGGCGCAGATTCGGATTGCCGACATAGCCGTAATTATCCACGCCATAAAGCTCGAACAGCGATGGCGCCAGAAACCCCGTGCCGTAAGACGCCTTCAGCAGCATATTCGCCTCCGGCACCGCCAGCACGCCGCCGATCCGCCCCGTCACCGCATTGCCGAAGGAGGACACCGCGTCGTCCCGCAGCGCCGCCGTCAGAGTCAGCCGGTTCAGCAATGTCGTCTGCGCCCCTGCATGTCCCGCGATGGTATGCTGCGAGGCGCGCACCGTCTCGATGAAGGGCGAGCCGAAATCGTTCTCATTCACGTTCTCATTGGACGTGTCGTCGCTGTACTCGACGCCGAACATCACGGATGATGCCGAGCTAACCCCCGCATCCGGCAAATGCAGCGTGTTGTTCCACTGCGCGTCGGTGCGGTTGCCGTGGTACACATCATCGGCCTGCACCTGGTTCGGGTCGTCTGCGTCTAGCAGGTTCTTGTAGTGCAGCGTGTTCTGCAAGCGCGCGATGAACAGATCCGTGCTCAGCGCGCCATTGAACAGCGTACTGCTGACGCCAAACTTGCCGAAAACATTCGTATTGGTGTCGGCCTCGTCCGGGTCGTCGTAAATAGGATCAGCAAGATCGGGAAATGCCGAATAAACCTGCTGCGCGCGCAGCACCAGATAAACCCGCGTGCCATCCATTGGCGTGTAGCCGAAATTCAGCGATCCCAATTTGGACCGTGACGGGTCGCGGTTGCCCGCATACACGCTTAGGCGTTTCGCGGTGTAATCGAACCCCGCCTCCTCATCCAGCGCCCCGCTCAGCGCGTAGTCGAACTTGCCCGTGGAGCCGGAAATCGTGGCATGGGCCTGCCCTTGGCCCGGAAATCCGCCGGCCAGCTCGATGCTGGCCTTTGGCTTACCCGAACCCCGCAGGGTGATGAGGTTGATCACCCCGCCGATGGCGTTCGAGCCATACAAGCCGGACATGGCACCGCGCACCACCTCGATGCGTTCAATATCGCTCAGCGTGACATCGCCGAAATTGAACGCGCCATTGGCGTCCGACGGGTCGTTCACCGGCACGCCGTCCAGCAGCACCAGCACGTCCTCGGAGTTCGTGCCGCGGATGAATACGCTGGCCGCCCCGCCCGGCCCGCCGGACTGCACCACGCCCAGCCCCGGCACGTTGCCCAGCGCCTGCACCAGCGTGGTGTCGCCCTGGGCCTGGAAGTCCTGCTGGGTAATCACCGTCACCCCGGCGGGAATATTCTGCACCGGCGTGGCAATCCGCGTCGCCGTCACCGTCATCAGCCCGCCGTCATCCGCCTTTGCGGCCACGGGCGCTAACATCGCCACAAGGCACAGCCCCGTTATTTTTTTATATCCCACAACAACCTCCGCCATCCGCACGGCTTTGCACCACGCGGCGATCAAACCAGGCGACAGAGGCTCAGGGTCTTTCTCCCTTCCGTGTGTGGTGCACCCCGCCCATCCACGCGCAAATGTCTCGATGCCGGCCGGTCTCCTGGCTCGCGGGTTATCGTTTCGCTCCGCCTTCTCGCCCGTTCGGGCAATGGCAATCAGAGAAAAACTCGCCGCTTACAGTTGCGGGGGCAGCTGCGGCCAAGCCGTTCCGGCTTCCGCATTCCCGTTTCAGCCCTTTCGGGCCACCGTCATCTGCCCTGCCCTTAATGCGTTACAGGCCGGTAACGCAAGCCGCCGGTTAAAAATCTCCATCCCGGCGCAACCGCTTGGTATCGGCGCGGCGGCTTTTCGCCTCCAGCCGCCGGGTTTTAGAGGCCTTGGTCGGCCTCGTCGGCTTGCGGAAAATGGGCGGCACCGCCGCCTTGGCGATCATCTCGAACAATCGCGCCCGCGCATCCTCCCGGTTCTGCAACTGCGTGCGGAAGCGGTTCGCGGTTATCACGATCACGCCGTCCTGGCTCAGCCGCCGCCCGGCAAGCACGCGCATCCGCGCCTTCACGCCATCCGGCAATGTCTCGCATTTAGATAAATTGAACCGCAGCTGCACGGCGGTCGCGACCTTGTTGACGTTCTGCCCGCCCGGGCCGGAGGCCGCGATAAAGCTTTCATCCAGCTCGGAATCTTCAATCCCAAGCCGTGGCGTCACCTGGATGAACATAGGGGAGGCGTATCACCAACCCCTAAAAACTACGCCGCCTTGGCATCCTTTTTGGCGGCGGCGCGTTGCAGGCGGCGCTTCAGCGCCAGGCCTTCGGTGGTCATCTTGCTGTCGTTCTGGCTCAGCAAGTAGTTATCCAGCCCGCCATTATGCTCAATGGTGCGGATCGCCCGGGTGGAGAGCCGCAGCCGGATCGTGCCCAGAACATCGGACAGCAGCGAGGTTTCCTGCAAATTCGGCAAAAACCGGCGGCGGGTCTTGTTGTTCGCATGGCTGACATTATTGCCAGCTTGCACGGTCTTTCCGGTCAGGTCACAACGGCGGGCCATAGCTCAATCCTTGAATCATAACGCAAAACGGGCCGGCACGCGCCAGCCCAAACTCCGCCGCCTTATGGCCAAAACCCTTGGCCGGGTCAAGCCTCTCCGGCGTGGTCCTTGCCCGCGGTGGAGCGCATCTCCCCGCTTTCCACGCTCTCAATCGCATTCTGCAAAATCTGCACGACGATCTCATCGGGCAGCGCGCGCGTCAGCAGGCCCATCGCGCCCCCCAGCAGGGCCGAGGCAATCGCCAGCTCGGTGATCTTCTGCCCGATCATGAACTCGATCGCCTTATCGACCACCGACCCGGCATGGTTAAGATCCTTCTCCGGCGGCGCCTGTCGTTCCTGCATCGTCTCACCCATTCGTTACCAATCTCTATCTGGTGCTGCTACACGCCACATCCAGCCTCATTCTGCGGCTTCTGAGAGCGATTTCTGCAACTGCACCTTATCCACCCCGGCCACATCCGCCGCCTCGTCCAGCTCCACCTGCGCCGCCCACATCCCGGCATAAACGCCATCGGCGGCGAGCAACGCCGCGTGCTTGCCCCGCTCCACGACCACGCCGTCGCGCAGCACCAGTATCTCATCCGCATCCGTCACGGTGGAGAGGCGGTGCGCGATCACCAGCGTGGTGCGGTCATGCGCGATCGAACTTAGCGCGGCGCTGATCTCCTGCTCCGTCGCGGTATCGAGCGCGCTGGTCGCCTCATCGAGGATCAAAATGCGCGGGTTCTTCAAAATCGTCCGCGCAATCGCCACGCGCTGCTTCTCGCCGCCTGAAAGCTTCAACCCCCGCTCACCAACCTTCGTTTTATAGCCCTGCGGGAGCGAAACGATGAAGTCATGAATCTGCGCCAGCTTTGCCGCCTGCTCAACCTCGGCCACGGTTGCCCCTGGCTTGCCATAGGCGATGTTGTAAAAAATCGTGTCGTTGAACAACACCGTGTCCTGCGGCACGACGCCGATGGCGCCCCGCAGGCTGGCTTGCGTCAAATCCCGCACGTCATGGCCATCTACCAGCACGCTCCCGGCCACGGCATCGTAAAACCGGAACAGCAAGCGGCTGATTGTCGATTTCCCCGACCCCGTCGGCCCGACAATCGCGACCTTCTCGCCCGGCGCCGCCGTAAAGCTCACACCCTTCAAAATCTCCCGGTCTGGATTATACGAGAATTGAACATCCTCGAATCGCACCTCGGCAGGTTCCCCGTGCGCCTGGCATTCCACCGCACCGGGCTTGTCCTTAATCTCATGGTTCACCCGCAGCAGCGAGAACATCTGCTCCATGTCCACCAGCCCCTGGTTGAGCTGAAGATACACAAAGCCGAGAAAATTTAGCGGCACATAGAGCTGCATGAGGTAGGTGTTTACCAGCACGAACCGCCCGACCTTGGCGCCATGCACCACGTCATTCGCCGCCAGCAGCATCATCACCGCCATCGCCAGAGAGATGATCACCGCCTGCCCAATGTTTAGCGCATTCAGCGAAACCTGGGATTTTACCGAGGCTTTTTCATACCGCGCCAAACTCTCATCAAACCGCGCGGACTCATGCACCTCATTGCCGAAATACTTCACCGTCTCGAAGTTCAGTAGCGAATCAATCGCCTTGGTCTGCGCCTCATTGTCGGACTCATTCATTGTGCGGCGGAACTTCGTGCGGTACGCCGTAAAGCTGAAAGTGAAACCGATATAGCAGCCGACCGCCAGAAACGTGATCAGCGCGTACCAGAAATTCAGCATCCGCCACAGCACCGCCACCGTCAGCAGCAGCTGAATAATCGTCGGCAGCAGGTTGAACGTGACGAGCCGCAGCACGGTCTGGATCCCCAGCGTGCCGCGCAGAATAATGTTGGAGAGCCCGCCAGTCTGCCGGTCCAAATGGAACCGCATGGAGAGCCCGTGCAAATGCTCAAACGTCTGCCGCGCCACCACGCGGGAGGCGCGCATCTGCACGGCGGCGAACAGCGCATCGCGCAGCTCGCCAAACCCGGCGGCGGCAATTCGTACCAGCGCGTAGGCGATGATCAGCGCGGCGGGCAGCACCAGCACGTCGTGATTATGCAGCGTCAGCCTATCGACCGCGCGGGCATAGATCACCGGCACATATACATTGGCCACAATCGAGGCCAGCATGGCGATGCTCGCCAGCACCAGCCGCATCCGCAGCCAGTTCTCATGCTTCGGCCATAAATAAGGCAGCAGGGACAATACGGTGGCAATCGCCCCGCGTTCGCGCTTCACAGTCGCAGGAGCAGGGGCAAGATGGGGGTTGGCACGGGCAGCATTACGGGTCATCTCACGCACATGGCACCAGACGCCCGTCTTGCAAAGCTCCTTGCACACATCGCAGCCTGTCACTCGGCAGCACTTCCCGGCACGCGGCTTTTGTTCTGCACCGGCCAGCATCACATCGGCTATGTGCAGCCTGATCTCGCGGCGCGGCTTAGCCAGCTATCGCCTGCGGTCAGCATCGCCGGAAACCGCGTCGTTCTGGCACCCGAGGCTTTGCCCCAACTCAACGCGCTGGCTCAGGCCGCGGGCATCCGGTTCCGGGCCGAGAATTTCGACGTGCGCGAGACCGCCGATAGCCCCTCCTTGGCACTTCTCGACCGTGGCGCGCTGCCGAGCTTCGGCGTCATCGGCGTCGGCGTGCACCTCAACGGCCTAGTTCGCCGGGCGGATGGCGTCCATGTCTGGATCGGCAAGCGCGCCGCCGATAAAAAGCTCGACCCAGGCAAGCTCGACAACCTCGTCGCTGGCGGCGTCCCCGCCAGTTACTCGCTGCTGGAAACGCTGATGAAAGAGGGCGAGGAGGAAGCCTCGCTACCGCCCGGCCTCACCGCCCAGGCCAAGCAGGTTGCCCGCTTCGCCTACGCCATGGAGCGCGAGGAAGGCCTGCGCCGCGATGTCATCTACGCCTACGATCTGGAGCTGCCGGAATCCTTCACCCCCATCCCGGCAGATGACGAGGTTGAGCATTTCGAGCTATGGCCGCTGCCCCGCGTGCTGGAAGTGCTCTCCACCACCGATGACTTCAAATTCAACGTTACACTGGTGCTCATCGACCTGCTGATCCGCTCCGGCCTTATCATTGGCCCCGCCGCCACCCAACTCCGCGCCGCGCTCGATAAGTAAATCTAACGAACTGGCAAAGCCCATCCGCGCTGCCACATTGACCTTCCCACAGGGAAATCACCATCAACCTAATAATGATCCATTCGGCACTTAACGCTTTGTCCTTCGCCTTCGCCATGGGCTGGGATATCCTTTGGGCGCTCATTCTTGGCTTCACCCTCTCTGGCGCCGTGCAGGCCGTGGTAAGCAAAGGCGAGATGAGCCGGCTGCTGCCGGATTTCCGGCCCCGCACCATTTTGCTGGCAAGCGCTCTGGGAGCCGCGTCGTCATCCTGTTCCTATGCGGCGGTGGCGCTGGCACGCTCAATTTTCAAAAAGGGCGGGGATTTCAATGCCGCGATGGCGTTCCAGTTCGCCTCCACCAATCTTGTGCTTGAGCTGGGTATTATTCTGGCGGTGCTGATGGGCTGGCAATTTACTTTGGCGGAGTTCATCGGCGGCCCCATTATGATCGTGCTGCTCGTGCTGGCACTGCACCGGGTCATGACCAAAACCCGGCTGGACGAGGCCCGTCATCACGCCGCGCAAAACCGTCAGGGGCGCATGGAAGGCCATGCCGCCATGGACATGTCAGTATCTGGCAATGGTAACGTCCTGGCCCGCGCCTTCTCGCCCAAGGGCTTCACGGCCATCAGCCATTTCTACGTGATGGACTGGGCCAGCGTATGGAGCGACATCGCGATCGGGCTGCTGATCTCTGGCGCCCTGGCCGCATGGGTGCCGAGTTCCTTTTGGAAGGCATTTTTTTTCGTCAATCACCCGCTGGCGGCAAAACTCGTAGGTCCGTTGATCGGCCCGCTGGTCGCGGTGGTGTCTTTCGTCTGTTCGGTCGGCAACGTGCCACTGGCGGCGGTCCTATGGAATGGCGGGATCAGCTTTGGCGGCGTGGTATCTTTCCTTTTCGCGGACCTCATTATCCTGCCCATCCTGAATATCTATCGCAAATACTACGGCTGGCGCATCGCGCTGACCTTGGGCGTGGTATTTTACACGGCGATGGCGCTTGCCGGCTATGCCGTGGAAATCATCTTCGGTGTGTTGAACCTTATTCCGGCGAAGCGTCATGCCCTCGTGGAAATGGCGCATCTCTCCTGGAATTACACCACGTTTCTCAATATCGGGTTTGGCCTATTATCGCTGGTGCTGCTGTATCGGTTTTTCACCACGGGCGGCCCGGATATGCTGCGGATGATGTCGGCCCCGCCACCCGCCGAGGGCGCCGATAGCATGCACAATCACCACGCCAACAAAAAGGCATAAAACAATGTTTAAATTTTCCTCGCATTTCGCTGTCTGTTCGGCAATTTTCCTGCTGGCAAAGCCTGTCCTCGCGCAGCAACCAGCCTCACCCACCATGGCAAACCCGGCGGATAAAGCATTTTCGGCCGGCATGGACCAAATGAACCAGACCATGTCCACAGCTCCGATGACCGGAAATGCTGACCAGGATTTCGTGTTCATGATGCTGCCGCATCATCAAGGTGCGGTTGCTATGGCAAAAACTGAGCTGCAATATGGCAAAGACCCTATACTGCGGAAAATGGCGCGCGATATCATCGCATCTCAGGACAACGAAATTTCTGAAATGCATGCCTGGCAAGCGTCACATCCCATGACGAAATAATAAAAAAGGTCAAATTTGTTCCGGCATGATGCGGCTCGTTTACCGGGTTGCTTCCATCCTCGCCTTTCCGGCTAATGTCAGCTTATATAATGGGCCATGTTCATCACGCTGGTCATTCTCCTGGGCGCGATCGTGGTCGCGGTTCCTCTCTCACGCACCGCGGGTTTTGGCAGCATCCTGGGCTATCTTGCCGCCGGGGTGGCAATCGGCCCCTCAGGGCTGGGGCTTATTACCAATGTCGGCCAGATCGGCGATGTTTCCGCGCTGGGCGTGACGATGCTGCTGTTCCTCATCGGGCTGGAATTGCGGCCGCATCGGCTCTGGGTGCTTCGCAAGGCGGTGTTCGGCATGGGGCTTGGGCAGATGGTGCCGACCGCCGCGGTGATCGCCGTGCTCATCCATCTCGCCGGTTCCAACTGGGCGGCAGCTGCCATCGTGGGCATCGGCCTGGCGCTGTCCTCCACTGCGATTGTGCTGCCGATGCTGAACGAGCGAAGCCTGCTGCCATCGGTTGCGGGGCGCGACAGCTTCGCCGTGCTGCTGTTCCAGGACATGGCGGCAATCCCGGTGCTGGCGCTAGTTCCGATGCTGGCGGGCGGATCCATTGCGGGGCATGTTTCCTGGGTGGCGGTGTTGCGCGGCGTTGGCGTCATCGCGGCCATCCTGGCGGGGGGCGGATTTCTGGTTCGGCCATTGTTCCGCATCGTGGGGTACGCGAAGGCGCCTGAAGTGTTCACTGCCACCGCGCTGCTGCTGGTCGTCGGCACCGCGGCGCTGGCGGATTGGGCGGGGGTTTCCGCTTCGCTCGGCGCGTTCATGGCCGGGGTACTCGTCTCGGATTCCGAATACCGGCACGAATTGCGCGCGGATATCGAGCCTTTCGAGGGGCTTCTGCTCGGATTTTTTTTCATTTCCGTTGGGATGTCCGCCAATCTGGCGCTCGCCTTGCAGCATCCTGTCGAAGTATTGTTTTTGGTGGCCTCGCTCATCGGCATCAAATCAACCATCGCCTTCGCGGTGAGTTATATCCGCAGGCGTGCGGCGCGGGTGGCGTTGCGTTTCGCATTTTCCCTGCCTGAAGGCAGCGAGTTCAGCTTCGTGCTGTTCGCCGCGGCGGTGGCGGCGGGCGCGCTGGACCGCGCCCTGGCCAGCATGGCGACGCTCGTGGTGGCGCTGTCGATGATGGCCGCACCTCTGCTGTTCGCCGCCTCCGAGCGGTTTTTGATGCCGCGCATCGCCAGCCGTAAAGTTCAGCCCTTCGATGCGATCGAAACGCAGGCAGCACCGGTGATCATCTGCGGTTTCGGGCGGGTTGGCCAGATCGCCGGGCGGGTACTGGCCATGCAGCGGATCGCTTTCGTCGCGCTCGATAAAAGCCAGGAGCAGGTGGATGTGGTGCGCCGCTTCGGTAGCAAGGTGTTTTTTGGCGATCCGGCGCGTGAGGAAGTGATGCGCGCCGCCGGTGCGGAACAGGCGCGCGTGCTGTTCATCGCTCTGGATGACATGGAAGCCGCGATTGGAGTGGCGCAGATGGTGCGGCAGAAATTTCCGCATCTGAAGATCGTCGCGCGCGCGCGCAACCGGCGGCATGTGCACCAGTTGATGGCGGCGGGGGTGGAAACGACCGTGCGTGAGACGTTTTTCTCCAGCCTGCGCCTGACCGAACTGTTGCTGGAACAAATCGGCGTTCCCTCGTCGCAGGCCGAGCGCGCGATCGCTTTGTTCCGGGCGCATGATGAACGCATTCTGGGCGAAACCTATGCGATCGCGAATGACGAGAAACAGCTCGCCCAGACGACCCAGGACGCCCAACGCGAGTTGCTGGATCTTTTCGAGTCCGACCAGAGCGCCTGAACATCACCTGTTCTTGACTCCGGCCCGGCACTGGGGCACACCGCGCCGGTCATTGTTCCGCCGTGCTGCGAGGGTTCGCACCACGGCGCGTTTTGCGTTGTGATGGAGGAGTAAAAATGTTCGACTCCCTGTCGGGCAGGCTTTCCGAGGTTTTCGACAAGCTCCGCCGCCGCGGCGCGCTGTCTGAAGCCGATGTGACCGAGGCCATGCGGGAGATCCGCCTCGCCCTGCTGGAGGCTGACGTGGCTTTGCCGGTGGTGAAGGATTTCATCGCCGAAATCCGCGAGAAAGCCATCGGCGCGGAGGTGCTGCGCTCCGTCTCTCCCGGCCAGATGGTCGTGAAGATCGTCAACGACGCGCTGATCGCGGCCTTGGGCGGGACCGCCGTGCCGCTCAATCTCGCCGCCGCGACGCCAATCCCTATCCTCATGGCCGGGCTGCAAGGCTCGGGCAAAACCACCACCTCTGGCAAGATCGCGCTGCGGCTGAAGAACCGGGAGCGCAAGAAGGTGCTGCTCGCCAGCCTGGATACGCAGCGCCCGGCGGCGCAGCTACAGCTGGAGCAGCTTGCCCAGCGCGCGGGCGTCGCCTCGCTTCCCATCATCGCCGGGCAAACGCCGCTCGCTATCGCCCATCGCGCGATGGACATGGGGCGGCGCGAGGTTTTCGACGTCGTGATTCTGGATACCGCCGGGCGGCTTTCCATCGACCTTGCGTTGATGGAGGAGGTGAAAGCCATCCGCGCGGCGGTGAACCCGGTGGAAACGCTGCTAGTCGTCGATGCCATGACCGGGCAGGACGCGGTTGCCACGGCCAAGGCGTTCAACGAGGCGCTGGGCATTACCGGCATTGTGATGACGCGGCTGGACGGCGATGCGCGCGGTGGCGCGGCGCTTTCCATGCGCGCGATAACCGGTGCGCCGATCAAACTCACCGGCACGGGCGAGAAGCTGGACGCGCTGGATGCTTTCGACCCGGAACGAATTGCCGGCCGCATTCTCGGCATGGGCGATATTGTCGGGCTGGTGGAGCGCGCGGCGGAAACGCTGGACCAGGCGGAGGCCGAAAAACTCGCCAAGAAAATGGCGAAAGGCAAGTTCGACCTGGAAGATTATGCTTCCCAGCTCAAGCAGATTTCCAAAATGGGCTCGCTTTCCGGCATTCTCGGCATGTTACCGGGCATCGGCAAAATCAAAAAACAGCTCGATGACGCTAATCTCGACACCACCGTGTTCAAGCGCCAGGCCGCGATCATCGGCTCGATGACCAAGGCCGAGCGCCGCAACCCAGATTTGCTGAAAGCCAGCCGGAAGAAGCGCGTCGCGTCCGGTTCCGGAACATCCGTGCAGGAGGTCAACAAGCTGCTCAAGCAGTTCGACGACATGTCCACCATGATGAAGCGCATGAACAAAATGGGCGGCAGCGAGGCGATGATGCGCCAGATGCAGGCCGCCATGTCGCAAAAAGGCGGCCGCCGGCCGTTCTGAATTTTTAACCCCAATCAACCCCAAGGAGTTTCCATGTCCGTTAAAATCCGCCTCTCCCGCGCTGGTGCGAAAAAGCGCCCATTCTATCATATCGTCATTGCCGATGCGAACAGCCCGCGCGACGGCAAGTTCATTGAGCGCGTCGGCACTTATAACCCGATGCTGCCCGCCGACCATGCCGAGCGGGTGACGCTGGTGACGGAGCGCCTGACGCATTGGATCGCCAATGGCGCGCAGGCGACCGACCGCGTGGCCAAGTTTCTGGGCAAGGCCGGCCTGATCGAAATGCCGAAATATGCCGAGCAGCCGAAGCAGTCTGCGCCGAAGAAGAAAGCGCAGGAACGCGCCGCCGAGCGCGCCAAGGCCGCCGCTTAAACAAGCGCGCCGGTGAGCGAACGATTGATCCTGATGGGCGTGATCGGCAAGCCGCATGGCGTGCGCGGGCATCTTCACGTGAATGTTTTCGCGGAAGATCCGGATGCGCTATGTGCCTATCCGTTAACCGGCCCCGACGGGCGCCGGTTCTCGCTGGAATGGGCGCACGGCAATGTCGCGCGCTTGAGCGAAGTCACGCCCACCGGCCCGCGCCCGATCATGGATCGCAGCGAGGCCGAGCGGCTGACCAATACCGAGCTTTTTGCGCCCCGTTCGGCGTTGCCGGAGCCGGAGGCAGAGGAATTCTACCTCGCCGACCTTATCGGGCTCGCCGCACAAACCCCGGCCGGAGAAAAGCTCGGCACCATCGCCGCCGTGCACGACTATGGCGGGGGGGCGAGCCTGGAAATACATCCCGGCGCGCTGCTGGTGCCTTTCACCCGCGCTGCCGTGCCAGACGTGGCACTGCAAGCGGGATACGTGACCGTGATCCCGCCCGCCGAAGTTTTGGGGGAGGCCGCACAATGAGCTGGCGGGCGCAAGTCCTCACTTTGTTCCCCGGCATGTTCCCCGGGCCGCTTGGGCAATCCCTCGCCGGTAAGGCGCTCGAATCTGGCATCTGGTCGCTGGGCGTGACTGACATCAGGGAGTTCGGCCTGGGCCGCCACCGCAGCGTCGATGACACGCCGTTCGGCGGCGGTGCAGGCATGGTGATGCGCCCGGACGTGCTGGACGCTGCCATTGCTTCCGTGGCGGATGACCGGCCGTTGATCGTGCTGACTCCGCGCGGCGCGCCACTCGCCCAGGCGCGGGTGCAGCAGCTCGCCAAAGGCCCCGGCGCGATTTTGCTGTGCGGGCGGTTCGAGGGGATCGACCAGCGCGTCATCGAGGCCCGGAATATCGAGGAGATCAGCATCGGCGACTATGTGCTCTCTGGCGGGGAGATCGCGGCTTTGGCGTTGCTGGATGCCGTGGTCCGGCTGCTGCCCGGGGTGATGGGCGCCGAGACCAGCGCGGCTGAGGAGAGCTTTTCGACTCCGCTGCTCGAATACCCGCATTACACCCGCCCGGCCGTCTGGGCGGACCGCGCCGTGCCGGAGACGCTCACCTCCGGCAATCACCAGGCCATCGCCGCCTGGCGGCGGGAGGCCGCCGCCGCCGCCACCAAAATCCGCAGACCGGATCTTTACCGCCAATACATTGCATCCGGCGCGCGCTCGCCCTAAACACCTCTTCCGAAAAGGATTACCGTTATGAACATTATCCAGACCATCGACGCCGAACAGATCGCCCGACTGACCGAAGGCAAAGCCATCCCGGATTTCGCCCCCGGCGACACGCTGCGCGTGAGCGTGAACGTGAAGGAAGGCGAGCGTTCGCGCGTCCAGGCGTTCGAGGGCGTATGCATTGCCCGCTCCAACCGCGGCATCAACTCCAGCTTCACGGTGCGGAAGATCTCCTATGGCGAGGGCGTGGAGCGTATCTTCCAGCTCTACGCGCCGACGATCTCGGAAATCCACGTGATGCGCAGGGGCGATGTGCGCCGCGCCAAGCTCTATTACCTCCGTGGCCGCCGCGGTAAATCCGCCCGCATCGCCGAGAAAGCCCGTGAGGTAGAGACCGCCGCCGCCGAGTAGCGGCCAGCGCCTGATCGTTTGAGGTTGACGCGCCAGATCGCGTTAGCCGGAAGCGTAAATCAGCCGCTTAGCGACCAGAGGATACCATGCCCAAAACCCTGTTCGATAAAATCTGGGAAGCGCATGTCGTCGAGCAGATGACCGACGGCACCTGCGTTTTGTATATCGATCGTCACCTCGTGCATGAGGTGACGAGCCCGCAGGCGTTTGAAGGGCTGCGGACGGCTGGTCGCAACCTCCGCCGGACGGATGCGACCATCGCGGTGGTGGACCATAACATCCCGACCGAGGACCGCAGCGGCGGCATCAAAGAGCCGGAAAGCCGCCTTCAGGTGGAGACACTGGAGCGCAACGTCGCGGAATTCGGCGTGCCGTATATTCCCGTCACGGACGCGCGCCAGGGCATCGTGCATATCATCGGCCCGGAGCTGGGCATTTCCCTGCCTGGCATGACGATCGTGTGCGGCGATTCCCACACCAGCACGCATGGCGCGATGGGCGCGCTGGCCTTCGGCATCGGCACTTCCGAGGTTGAGCATGTGATGGCGACGCAAACCCTGCTGCAAAAGCCCGCCAAAAACATGCTGGTGCAGGTGGACGGCACACTCCCGCCGGCCTGCACCGCCAAGGACATCATTCTCGCCGTGATCGGCAAAATCGGCACCGCAGGTGGCAATGGGCATGTGATCGAATACGCGGGCGAAGCGATCCGGGCGCTGGACATGGCCGGGCGCATGACCGTGTGCAACATGAGCATCGAGGCCGGCGCGCGCGCGGGTCTCATCGCGCCGGATGAGACGACGTTCGAATACATCAAAGGCCGCCCCTATGCGCCGAAGGATGCGGCGTTCAACGCGGCGGTGGCCTATTGGAAGACGCTGCCCAGCGATGCGGGCGCGCAGTATGATAAAACCATGGTGATCGATGCCGCGCACATCGCCCCGCAAGTCACCTGGGGCACCAACCCGGAGTCCGTTATCCCTATCTCCGGCACAGTGCCGGACCCTGCGGCCGAGCCGGACGAGGCCCGCCGCGCCCAGCTTGAGCAGATGCTGCGCTATATGGACCTCACCCCCGGCCAAAATCTCGAGGGCACGAAGATCGACGTGGTGTTCATCGGCTCCTGCACCAATGCGCGCATCGAGGATCTGCGTGCCGCCGCGACCGTAGCCCAGGGCCGCAAGGTTGCGCCCGGCGTTCGCGCGCTGGTGGTGCCCGGCTCCGGGCTGGTGAAAGCCCAGGCCGAGCAGGAGGGTCTGTCGAAAATCTTCTTAGACGCCGGGTTTGAATGGCGGGAGGCCGGTTGCTCGATGTGTTTGGGGATGAACCCGGACAAGCTCACCCCCGGCCAGCGCTGCGCCAGCACCTCCAACCGCAATTTCGAAGGCCGGCAAGGGCCTGGCGGGCGCACGCATCTGCTCTCCCCCGCCATGGCCGCCGCCGCCGCCGTTACCGGCACTCTGACGGATGTGCGGGAGCTGACAGCATGACGCCCTTTACGACCCTCACCGCCCCCGCCGCACCGCTCAACATGGCCAATGTCGATACCGACAAGATCATCCCCGCGCGCTTTCTCAAAACCATCAAGCGCAGCGGGCTCGGCGTGCATTTGTTTGACAGCCTGCGATACAATGCGGATGGCTCGGAGCAGCCGGATTTCGTGCTCAACCAGCCGAAATACCGCCGCGCGGAAATCCTCATCGCGGGCGAGAATTTCGGCTGCGGCTCCTCGCGCGAGCACGCACCCTGGGCGCTGCTGGATTTCGGCATTCGCTGCGTTATCGCGCCGAGCTTCGCCGATATTTTTCATGGTAACTGCTTCAAGAATGGTATCCTGCCGGTGGCATTGCCGCAGGATGTTTGCGAACAGCTGATGGAGGATGCCAAGCTTGGCACCAACGCGCGCATCACCATCGACCTCGCAGCGCAGGTCGTTATCCGTCCGGATGGAGAAAAAATCCATTTCGAGGTCGATGCGTTCCGCAAGCATTGTTTGCTCAACGGGCTGGACGATATCGGCCTGACGCTGGAACACGCCAGCGCGATCGGGAAGTTCGAGGCGGCGCGTGAGAAAAACCAGAGCTGGCAGCCTGGCATTCACGGAGTTTAAATCCATGACCGCGAATAAAAACCTATTACTGTTGCCGGGTGACGGCATCGGCCCGGAAGTGATGGCGCAGGCGAAGCGCGTGCTCGGCTGGCTTGGGGAGACCAAGCGCGCCAGCTTCAATATCACGGAAGACCTTGTGGGCGGCGCTGCGATCGACGTGCATGGCGTGCCCGTAACGGACGCAACGGTTGCCGCAGCACTTTCCGCGGATGCCGTGCTGTTCGGCTCGGTCGGCGGCCCGCAATGGGACAAGGTCGCGTTCGACATCCGGCCTGAAGCCGCACTTCTGCGCCTGCGGAAAGATCTGGGCGTGTTCGCCAATCTGCGGCCCGCCAAGGTGTTCGACGCGCTGGTGGAATCCAGTTCGCTGAAGGCCGACCTCGTGCGCGGGCTGGATATCATGATCGTGCGCGAGTGCATTGGCGGGATTTATTTCGGCGAACCACGCGGCATCGAGACGCTGCCCGATGGCTCGAAGCGCGGCATCAATACCGAGGTTTACACCACGGCGGAAATTGAGCGCGTGGGGCGCGTTGCCTTTGACCTTGCCGGCCGCCGCCAGGGCCGCGTGTGCAGCGTGGAGAAAGCCAATGTGATGGAAAGCGGCCTGCTTTGGCGCCAAACCATGGCGGCGCTGCAAAAGGCCGAATATCCAAATGTGGAACTCAGCCACATGTACGCGGACAACTGCGCCATGCAGCTCGCGAAAAACCCAAAGCAGTTCGATGTCATCGTCACCGGCAATCTGTTCGGCGATATACTGTCGGACCTCGCGGCCATGCTCACCGGCTCGCTTGGCCTGCTGCCCTCCGCGACATTGGGGGCGATGGACACCTCTGGCCGCCGCCATGCGTTCTACGAGCCGATCCACGGCAGCGCGCCGGACATCGCGGGCAAGGGCCTGGCCAACCCGCTGGCGCAAATCCTCAGCCTCGCCCTCCTGCTGCGCTATTCCTTCGGCATGGAGGAAGACGCGGCATTGATCGAGCAGGCGGTCGAGAATGTCCTGGCCACCGCTGGCCGCACGCCGGACATCGCCGCCCCCGGCCGGGCAAAGTTCAGCACCGCCGAGATGGGCGATGCGGTTCTGGCGGAGCTAAACCGCATCAACTAGGCTTGCCGTATCAAAGCGCTTCGGCTACACCGCGCAGCGCAACGCACCCGTAGCTCAACTGGATAGAGCACCAGACTACGAATCTGGGGGTTAGGAGTTCGAGTCTCTTCGGGTGCGCCAATGTTTCCCTGGGTTTTTTGCACTTATCCCGAACTAAATTTTTGAATTAGTCCGGGAATTAGTCCGGGGAAATTTACTAAATATTCTCTTTTGCGGTTCTTCGGTATACGGCGCGGATTAGCGTCACCAACGATGAAAATGCGAGGCGATGGACAAGCTTTTGTCTGCCAATTTAGCCTTAGCGTGACCGGCAGTGGCACGGCACCGAGTCACACCTGTCCATGCTCAGCCGACCGACAATTTTTATCTTGCGTCGCAACGACCGGGTGGACGGATTCGCTACTTGACTCTTTTTTCAGCATATAGAACAAAGAACGAACATCCAACCGATATTTTAGAGGATACTAGGCAAAGTGGGGTCATCGCCCGCCATCGATCTTTTGCGCGAAAAAATCCGTCGGCTTGAGGCGGTGGATCGTCGCGTTTCGGGGGTGCTGCCCTTCGGACTGGCGGAGATTGACGCGCGGCTGCCCGGCGGTGGGCTGGCGCTGGGTGCGTTGCACGAGGTCGCTGGCGCCGGCAACGGTGCGCTGGATGGCGCGGCCGCGGCTTTGTTTGCCGCCGGCATTATGGCGCGAACGATGGGACAGATTCTTTGGTGCGTCCGAGACCAGGATCTGTTTGCACCTGGCCTGGAGGCGGCAGGATTGTCGGTCGACCGGATGATCCATGTCGAAGCCGGGGATGAGCAGACGGCCTTGGCCTGTTTCGAGGAGGGGCTGCGCCATGGCGGGCTGGCGGGCGTGGTGGCGGAGATCGGCCGGCTGTCGATGACCAGTTCGCGGCGCTTGCAGCTCGCCGCCGAGAGCTCCGGCACGCTCGGCGTCGCGATCCGCCGATGGCGGCGGCAGTCTGATGCCGCTGATTTCGGGCAGCCGACGGCGGCGGCGACGAGGTGGCGGGTGTCGGTACTGCCCTCGGCGCCGCTGGCAGCACCCGGCATCGGCCAGAGGCGCTGGCTGGTGGAGCTGATCCGCTGCCGGGCGGCGAGAGTGCGGATTTCGAGGTGGAGGGTTGTGATCATGAGGGTCGTCTCGCTCTTCCTGCCGGGCTGGCCGATCGATCGGCTGCGGCGGGCGCAGGCCGCGTCACCGGAAGATACGCCTAAACCAAACGCCGGCGAAATATCTTCCGCTGCGCCGCTCATTCTGGCCCAGCGCATCGGTAATCGCCGGCTGGTCTATGCGGTGAATGCAGTGGCGCGCGCCGCCGGGCTAAAATCCGGCATGGCGGTGGCCCAGGCGCAAGCCTTGGTGCCGGAGCTAATTGTCCAGGACGCGGCCTTAAACGAAGACGCCGCCGCATTGGAAAAACTCGCGCTATGGGCGTTACAGCTCTATTCGCCTTCCCAACGCGCAGGACCGGTCGGAAGCCTGAACGCTTCCAGATTTCTAGCCAGGAAACCGGACATGCAAGGATCTGAAATCTGCTTGGCTGTTGAGTTCCATTGAGAATTGACCCTCTTGGGCCAGAATTTTCACTGATCGACATGGCGTTATTGAGCGTAATCGTCGCTGGCATTTTCGGCAGCGAATCCCGATCCGAGAGAGTGAACGGCGCACGGGTCTGTCGCAGAACACGATCCACAAATTTTGCGGTCGGAGGCGGTGGAACCGAAGTTTCAGCTTCCTGACCAGCCGAGCAAGCTGGACCCGTTTGCCACATCATCGAGACCGGCAATGACAGCTTCCGCTTCAAGGACAGCACCGCCAAAACTAAAACCAGAAAGGAAAAATCCCCCGTAACTTGACCGCCCCCGCACCACGCGGGACATATCTTCAACCCGAGTCAGATTTCAGTGAAAATCAACAACCATCCTCTTCCGTCCATGAGGCCCTTTCGAGACTTGTTAACGAACCGTCGCGGATATACCTTGCCGTGTGTGTAACCACGATGCGAGCAACTCATGAGTGTATTCTTTACCTGTGACGGAAAACGAATTTCCAATACGGCAATCAACGTCGACGGATTAACTCTCGCAGCAATTCGTCAGGCCATCGTCAACCAGAAGCTAATTGAAGCCAACAAAAACTGGTCTTTTCTCATGTTTGGCACGAAAGTGACTGAGCATGAAGAGATAGCCGCCACGGCGGAGGACGTGGTCGAGGATGACGAAATAGCGATTGAGTTCAACAATGATGTTGCCGCGCCAGCGGCGACTGCCGCAACACTGGCGGTAACAGGAGCGTCTCCTTTCACTTCAACCTCCGGGGCTCAAAGCACGACGAGCGAAGATCCCGGTAGTTCCTCCCAAGATGTTGGTAGAGGCGGGTTAGGTTCTCCAGGTTCGACAACCCAGCCTGGGGCCATTTCGCCCTCGTCCACTGACGTAAACAAGGCGTCTCCGACACCTCCGAGAACGAGCCCGGCCACGGTGATACCGAACACGACAACCAGACCAGGCTCCAAAGTAGATGTTTCGCTAAATACAGAATACCGACCGGGGGTTATAAAAGCACCCGATGCAACTGATCTATCTGCCTCAATTAAAGCCTGGACAATCACAAGCGCTGTTGGGCCCGACCAATCAGCAAGAAACCCCACGGCAATACTCGCAGCCGTATTGTCGAACGCCCAGCTGCCTGTTGCCCTAGCACCAAAGTCCGCCTCGCGTAATCTTGAGCCAAAAGTCGGATCGATCACGCTCGTAGACCGCTACAAGCTTCCTGGCGCCAAAAATCCGGAGAAGGTTTTTGCCGATGCAAAGAAAAACATCGCTGTAATCATTCAAGGCCATAATACCAATCGATATAGAGCATTTGAATCTGCAATTTTGCGGGATATCTATAGTTCCAGCACATTCAATTTAGTTTTTGAATCAAATGGCAGCTTACTTGCGGAGGGTGTTTCGTTGGAAGGCGGCCAAGCTGCCGCGATCACCCGCAAAAAGGAGCAATTCGAATCAAAAGAAGAGCGCTTGGTCTACGTATCTGCCGTCATCCAAGAATGGCGGGCATCAATTGTTCTAGACCGCTCGATGGTAAAAGCCACTCAGACTCTTCAGGAGAATGTAAGTAATATTCTCGACGGATTTGAAAGTGATCTGCAAAATTTGCCAGAACGGAAGATTCAGTTAGTCGAACAGCTTATAGCAAGCTTTGAAACTGAAGGTTTGGTTGTACCACTTACCTATCACGTTGGTGGAAGGCTGTCATATTCGAGCCAGGACAATACTACGAAAAGCCTCAATGCTTCGACAACGGAGTTCGAAACCGTAATGGAGCATCATGCCAAGGTTTCAATTGACGCAGCCAAAGCTGGAGTCGAAACGAAGTCCGGGGCTGGTTACCATTCGTTAGATATTGATGCCAGCGGAAAAACCTACCATTTCACGAGGAAAGACAGCTCTTGTATTGGGGGCGATACCTCCCAACAGAGCAGCATTGGGAAGTGGATATCATCGCTGGATGATGCCTCGAAATTGGGCGTCATCGGATACGATGGCTTGGTGCCGATTTGGGAATTCTTTGAAGAACCCCTACGAAATCGCCTCTTTAAATTTTTCAAGCCAAGCGATCTTATCAGCACTTATGCAAAGCGAGTCAATGATAGCGCACAAAACGGTGAAAACGTCTTAACCTTGCTAGATGCCAAGGAAGAGTTGAAGATGGTCAAAATCGTTGACGCGCCAGAGAAAGCGCTCATCAATAGCTGGGTAACCGTTGGCCTTACGGAAGCTGAATTGCCCGGGTCAACAGCGCTTGATGTTCCGAAAGTCATGGAAGACTGGAGCCCTCTGGGCAGTTCTTCAAAAGAGATTACTATTGGTGTTAATGACAAGAAGATGGCGATCACATATCTGAAAATCAGGACAAGTTATGATCCGCCCGGGAAATGGGAAATCACTGATGGTGGGCTTTTGGAACGGCAGGTTAGCATTAGATTTACGGCCCACAAAATGCGTGGGCAAACCTGGACCATCGAAGCCTGTCATGCGCCTGTCGCACTAACCGTGATGCCGGAGCGCCAGTATTCAGACCTGGCTGTATATAATGCCCTTAGAGTTGGTAAGCGGTATTTGCCCAAGGGCTAAATAGTAAAAAGCCCCAAGCGTTTGCTTGGGGCCGACTTTAATGCCAGTAGCCAGCCCACCATCGAGCACCAAGATTGTCTCCGCTTCTTGTGCTGGGGCCGGCCGTATTGGTATTGTTCATAGCTCTCATTTGAGCATTCCAATCCTTTGGCTTGGCGCAAATTGAGAAGTTGTACCATGTCCCTTGTGGGTGAATTAGCTCATTCATCTTGGGGTTCCAATTGGTTACGGTAACGGTGAAATTATCGCCATCCCGAAGGCGGAACGAGTTTATATAACCTCCCAAAGCACCGCCTGCACCAGAGTTTTGTTTCGATGTCATGATGGTGACTTTAGCGCCGCCTCCACCTTGTCGTGTAGTCGCGAAGGGAAATTCATCACATGAAAATGTATCGTCAACTTTTGCAGCAAAATTATCATTAGCCTCTACGCGCGCCTCGGTCACATCGCGACCACCACACACTGTGGCTCGGTTCCTGTCCGCCACCCTGCTGTCATAGGTCAGCACAACCCCGTTTTTTAACAGATCATCAACGGCTTTTTTAGCTTTTGTCTGGTTTGTGGGATATTGCTCAGCCTCCCATTTTAAAATGGAAAAGGCCTGGCACGGGAATAGGATCGAGTTGATCTCAACTTGGGCGGAACTTTTACCCGGTATCGCAAAAGCGGTGACGGCTATCTGTGCCGCCATGACTGTTCTCTTCAATCGCATGAGAAACCCTTGATGTTGAAACCTCTGATTATTTTCGGAAGGTTGTAACTTATTTAGAGGTGGCAGAGTTGCTGCCACTGCTCTGTGGTCCATTCAGGAAACGCCGGCTAGAGCCCGACCTGCTCGGAATATCGTAGTGCTGCCTTGGCGGCGGACAAATACGTCACAGCCGAGAGGCACCGTGATTTCGAAACGGAAGCCCGAGTTTCCGTCACCATACCCAGCCGCCGCTACATCAGCACGTTCATGCAGGGCCACGGTTTCAGCTACGACCTTCCCATCGGCAATGAGTTCCATAATGACAGGTGTTGCCGAATTCCCGGCGTCCCAAGCCCAGCCACGGACCAGGTCTTCTTCGACGCTATCCAGGCACCCATAGAGCGGTCCGGGCACCTGAGCGATGCAGGAGGCTTTCAGAAGGGGGAGGATAACACGGTCGAGATTCTGTCCGGCAAGATGCCGCTTGGCGCATAGCTCCGGTTCGGCTGGGGCGACATGGTGCGGGTAAGCATCGTAGAAGCTGCGAGCATTCAGGAATTTGGCGCGTAAGGTGCCCGTATCGGCGTAACTCTCGGACCAAACCCCCTCAGCCAAGATGCAGTCGTGGGTCTCGAATTCGACCTGATGATACTCAATACCAGCGCGCACACTGGCCTTGGTGACGGTCACTCCGTTGATGAGATGCCTGGCAAGGACCAGCTTCCCGTCTATGAGCATGGAATGCCCCCCGGTCACCAACAGATCGCGCTTGGGCAAACCCGGCCCAAAACAGTTTGTCGCAAATCGAACCGGCTGCACGTCCGGCGTCAGGGTGGCAAATTCATCTGAGAAGCGTTGGACGCCAATCCATTTGACGGCTCGCATGCCACCGAAGCGTGTTGGAAGTTGGTCACCAATCTTTAGCTGCTCAATAGCCATCTCCCCAGCGGCGGTCATGACCTGGGTCCCCTTCAGATAGCACACTGCTATTTGGGTCCCCTGACTGGTGTCAGTGAAGGTAATATCCCCCGCGCTGAAGCTGCCCGCCAGATTGATCGTTTCGGTAGTGCTGTCGTTGGAGAGAGTCAGCTTGCCGGCGGCGTAGATTTCGCTGCTGGCGGTGAACCCTTCCAGGATCAGCGTGTCCCTAGCCGCGAAACCGGAAATGGTCTCGCCGTTCGCGAGCTCGCTTGCGGTAGCGGCCAGACTCCAGTCTGCCCCGGCGTCAAATAAGAGCGTACCGAAATTCGTAAATGTGCCGGCCATGTCGAGGGAGCCGGCAGTCGAGCTACTCGCGAACTCAATGATGTTTGTGTAGCTGGTGGCGCCAATCACAGCCCCGGAAAAGGACGCTCCAGCAGACAGAATGAGAGCCGTATTCCCCTCGAAGCGATAGATGGCATCTGTACCGCCAGAGATAAGGCCTGAATCGTAGACCGTCACCGTGCCCACATAAGAGTCAATGCCCTCATCTGCACTCGTAATGGTTCCGCTGTTTATGATCGTCGCATCACTTGAGGCCACCAGAATGCCCGCACTCGTCCCGGTTAAGATGCCGGTATTATTTAGAGTGAGGACGGTCACGCCGTCATAGATGCCGTCAGTCCCGCCGGATATGGTACCCGCATTATCAACGCTAGTTGCCCCATCCAGGTAGAAATACATGCCTTCTTCACCATCGGAGATTACACCTCCGTTGATAATTTGCATGGTGGAAGAGGAGCTACCGAAGATACCGGTAATTAGGGCTGCCGATCCTTCGTTATCGACCGTCAGCGTCGCGCCGTCCCCAACGGATATGCCGTAATAATCATAAGCCTGAGCTTCGGCTCTGGTTGTCGTGATCGTTCCTTGGTTGAGGACATTCAACAATCCACCAGTCGCTTCGATGCCGTATATTCCACCCTCTATGAAAGAGGATGTCCCAAGATTGTCGACTGTCCCGCCAGCGCTTAGGGTAATGCCATAGTCGGCGGTCCCGACGATCTCGCCGCTGTTGAAGATTTCGGCGTTGGTTACACTGGCCGGCCCGATAACCCCATATGTGCTCGCGCTGATCTTCCCGGTGGAGGTAAGGCTGAGGACATCTCCGTAGGGCGATTTTCCCAAGGTGACAGTTGAAGTTACCGTTGAGGAAATCGTGCTTTCCGACATGTCATTGCCCCCTATCTGTTGGTGCAATAATATGCCAAATAACATTCGAGGACGCAATCTCTGGATGAGTGCGTGCTGAAATCCTCGCACGAGGTTGTCTTTCGTTGATACGACAACAATTAAGGCGCAATGTCTGCGCCCCATCGTTCCGGTGCCCCCCCGCCGTCCTCGATGACAAATGGGCCGAACCTGCTGGATAATCTAGCAGCGGTAGGTGTCTCCAATTTTCCAGTCTGTGGTTTCATCCTGACTGACGACCTTCCAGCCCTCCCCGGTATTGAGCCAATATTCCTCGACGTCCCGCGCCATGCGGCCGCCGCTGATCCGGTGGGTCAATACACACTGTTTCATCTAATATTTCTTTTGGAAAACTTACATGCTTTCCAAAGGAGATTTCGACGTAGTCAAGGCCCAACTCGTCCGAAAGCTGGGAGCCGGCGCGGGTCAATTCTCGCCGGCGCAGGATACCGAGCATATTGGCGCGGAAGATGGTCCGATCCTGCTCGTCGCGGGCAAGCTCTTGTTCGATCAACCATTGCCGGCGCCGGACAAGCGCGTCCTGCACCTCCCGGCCGAAGCCGCCATCGCGCAGCGGCACGGGCGTATCGGCGATAAGCTCCCGGTCAAGCCAGGTGGCCCCCTCCGCGCCAAACTGCCGGTCGAGCGGCAAGGCGGATAGCGTCTGCACCACCACGGGCGCATCCTTCGCCTGGCGGCGCTCGTAAGCCGCCGTCGGCTCCAGATGATCGGGCGCGATGATCCAGGTGCCATCCGATTCCCGTTCCACGGTCCCAGCCAGACGCCGCATTGCCTCCAACCGGCGCACATGGGTCTCGGCGAAACTGGCGCTGGCGGAAGGGTCATGCACAACGGAGTTCTCGATCCAAGGGTGGAACTGGTCGCCAAGCCATTCACGCTCGAGGAGCTTGCCGCTAAAGTGCGTTTTGTACTGGACGCACCAAATGCTTCAGACAACCGATGATCATGCATTCTGAATCTGTCTGTCAAACATCACGCAATTGCGGGCCCCTCGATAAGCTCACCACGCGGCATAAAAATGCCGTGGGCCGAAACTCGGCCCACGGCAAATCATACCATCAAGACCCACACGCCGCTCAAATCACATGGTAAAGTAACCGTTTCGCCTTGCCTTCCAACTCAAGCCGCGCATTCTGGTGCGGTCAGAACTTCACCTGCAATCCAATTTCCGCCGTTTGCGCGGTCCAGTTGCCGGAGACGCGCGCGCCGTAATTAGCGAATACCGACCAGTTGTTTTTGCCCGCCGCCACACCCAGGGCAACCAGCGCATCGTTCGGGTCTAGCTTGTTGCCCGAAGCGTGGAACTGCGTGCCATCGGCGGAGGTGAGGAGCGTAATGACGTTCTCACTGCCAGCCTGATATTCGTAGCCTATCTTCGCATTGGTCGCGATCGAGATATTCGAGCCGGTCACGAACTGATGGCTGAGCGAGATGGTGGCGAAAGGCTGCACGCTGTTGTAATTCGCCGTGGTGCCGGAAACCGCGAACGCCGCCGCCGCACCATTGGCATTTTCAACGAAGCTCGCCCCACCCAGCCCGGCAACCCTAATGCCCGCCGCCGGAACCAAGGCAATCGGCCCAAGCTCGACATTCGTGCTCGCCTGCGCGCCGCCGGAATAAATATTCGCGCTGTAATGCTCGCTCACATTGGCAAAGCCTGTGGCGCGCGACGTGTTGTTGCTGGCGTTGCCATAGCTGATCACGCCGCTCAGCGTGACCGGGCCAACCGGCTGCGCGCCGTAAAGGGCAACGCGTACCACACCCATGGAGCCTGTGCCGCTGCCATCGGTCAGGCGGGTCTGGTCGTAGCCGAGCGCGAAGCCAAGCCGGGTTTCAGCCGCGCCGATCACGCGGTCGATACCCGCGAGGAAGCCGCCGCCATCGGCGTTATAACCCGGCGCACCATTGGAATGGCTGGCGTTCATCAAGGAGCCTGTCGCCTCAATCCAACCACCCGCGCCACAGAACGCATTGCCGAGCGTTCCGGCCAGTTGCGCCGTGGCTCCTGCGCCATTCTGCGAGCCGTTGGTTGAGGTTTGGGCCGCTGCCGCGCAGGCAGCTGCATCGCTGGTCCCGCCCTCGGCGGCTTTGTCTAACAGCAGGCCCATGTCCTGTTGTGTGTTTTCCGCCAGCGCCTCGGTCTGCGCGCTGAAGATGGAATCGTCCGCCGGGGCGACGACGATGGGCGTGACGGGTGTGACGGGTGTGATGGGTGTGATGGGTGTGACGGACGCCGCGGTGAAGGTCAGCTCGACGCCAGGGTCGGTCTGATACACGGTTTGCGTCGCAGCGCCCTTCGGCAGGTTCTCCGTGCCGGTGCTGGCGAAGGTGCCGGTGATGCTGGAGGCCGTCAGCACCTCATAGGTTTTGCTGGTGTAGGTGCCCGGCGCGAAGCTATAGGTGAGGGTTCCGGCCAGCGCGGCGCTGCCACTCACGTTCAGCTCCGAGCTTTGCGTTGGCGTGACCGGGACGATCAAATCGCCATTCGCGCCTTGAACGAAATTGCCGGTGAGGTTCACGGTCGCGGGCGTGGAGGGTGTGCCGATCTGCAATGCGCCGTTATTGGTCACCGTGCCGGTGCTGCCGACGTTCACATTATCCGCCAGCACCTGGTTGCCGGAGGCGAAGGTGAGATCATCGCCAGCTGTCAGGCCGATCGTGCCGCTGCTGAGCGTGCCGAACACCGAACCGCTACCGCCGGTGATGGTCAGGTTCTGGCCGGCGACATCGATATTGCCGGAAATCAGCCCGCTATTGCTGAGGCCGCCCAGGCCGCCGCCGGTGCTGTAGATCGCGCCGCCGCCGCCGCTAATCGTGCCGGTATTCAAAATCGTTCCAATAAGTCCGCCATTGTTAGAAATTCCGTAAGCACCGCCCGTGATGGCGCCGCTATTATTCAAGGCGCCAATGGACCCTTCGTTGTTAATCCCAGTGTTGGCTGCGCCTTCGATAAAACCGCTATTGCCCAATGCGACAATGGAAGCTTGATAATTATTGATCCCGGTCTTGCCGCCAGAAATAGTGCCGCTATTGCCTAATGCACCCATGGTGGCGGCATCGTTATAAACACCAACGTCGGCACCGGAGATGGTGCCGCTATTGGTCAATGCACCGATGGTACCAACTAGTTCGGCAGAACCATCGGTACCCTCGTAATTGAGGACGCCGACGGCGCTGCTTGAAATAATCCCACTATTGTCCAGTGCACCGATGGCGCCCACGTTATCAATACCATAACCGCTGCCTGGCGTGGTGGCAGCAATGATACCGCTGTTGCTCAGTGTCCCGATGGAACCACCGTTGGCAATGGCGCTGTAGCCAGCTATGATAGTGCCGCCAGCTTCGTTGTTCAGCGTACCGATAAAACCAAGGTCGTCACTAACCCCAAAATAACTGCCGGAAATGATACCGCTATTGCTCAGCGTTGTGATAGAGCCCGCAGTTTCCAATCCAATGCTGCCGCCAGAAATACTACCACCGGTTGTATTGATCATTGCACCAATGGATCCACTACTATAGATCCCAGTCCTAGACTTTCCATCAATGGTGCCGTTATTGGTTAATGTCCCGATCGAATTAGTATTTTCGATACCGATCTCAGCGCCGCTGATAACCCCTCCAGCCTGATTGCTCAGCGTATCGATCGTTCCATCGCTATAGATGCCTTGGCCGCTCGACCCGGAAATCGTTCCGCTGTTAGTCAACGAGTCGATCGAACCAATATTTTCGATGCCTGAATTATGGCCTGCAATCGTGCCAGTATTGGTCAGCGCGCCGATTATGCCATTATTAAAAATTGCTCCGTTGTTCGTACTGCTGATGGTTTCGTTGTTGGTGAGTGCGCCGATCGAGCCATCATTATCGATCGCTGAAGCATTGCCGCTAATGACGCCGCCAGCCAAATTATTCAGCGCACCGATGGCGCCAGTATTGTCGATACCAATATAACCGTTGACCGCTCCGTCATTGCTCAAGATGTCAATTGTGCCATCGGAATTATAGATGGCAGGTCCGGCGCCGCTGATGGTGCTACCTGACGCATTGCTCAACGTGTCAATGGTACCCCCGTAATTGCCGATGGCAATGGTACCACCGGAAATATCGCCACTATTGCTTAACGTGCCAATGAAAGAAGCATTATTAACACCGCTATAAATGCCGCTGATCGAGCCGGCGTTTTCTATTGTGCCAATCGTGCCGCTATCATTTAAAATGCCATATTCGTTACCCGAAATGACGCCTATGCGGTTATTATTCAGCGCGCCGATAGAGCCAATCGTACCGTTGTAGCTAGCGTTCTCAATCCCAGCTACCAATTCACCAGCAATAAGCCCGCTATTAGTCAATGTGCCAATCGTGCCGCCATAATTATCGATGCCCGAGCTGCCACCTTCGATCACCCCGTTATTGGTCAGAGCGTTAATAGTGCCTTTATTTTGAATTCCGGAACTGCCAATACCAATAATGCCACCATTATTGGTCAAGCCCCCGATAGTGCCGAAATTGGCGATACCGCTCTGGCCGCCAATAATTGTGCCTAAGGTATTATTAATCAAAGTGCCAATAGAGCCTGTATTATCAACGCCCGCGACATTCGGCCCGGAATTGCCGGTCGCCTGGATAAGTCCGCTATTGCTGAGCGCGCTAATGGTGCCATTGTTGGCTACACCATTGCTGTCACCGCTGATGACTCCGTTGTTGGTGAGTGCGCCGATCGAGCCATCATTATCAACGCCAAAGCCGGTAGCGCTTGCAATCGTATCGTTGTTGAAGATGCTGCTGATAACGCCACCAGCCTGATTATTCAATGAGGTAATGCTGCCATCGTTACCAATGCCAACGGCACCGCTGATTACTCCGCTATTGCTGAGATCACCAATGATTCCATTCTGATTGACGATGCCGGTGTTGCCGCTTATGACCCCATTGTTGGTCAGTGCGTTTATATTAGCGACGTTATAAATGCCGGCAATACTGGCACCGTTAATCGTGCCCTCATTGGTTAGCCCTCCGATAGTACCAGCGTTGTACATCCCGGCTATGCTGCCATCGAGCATTCCGCTATTGGCGAGCGTACCGATCTGGCCATTGTTTATGATGCCGGTATTACCGCCGTTAATCGTGCCATCGTTTGCTAACGTTCCGATTGTGCCCGTGTTGTCGATACCGTCCACGCCGCTGATCGTCCCGGTATTGCTCAGGCTGTCGATAACGCCGCCGTTACTTAGGCCGCTTTCGCCATTGATCACACCGTTATTGGTAAGAGCGGTGATTGTCCCGTTTGCGTTGTTGATACCGTGGGTTCGCCCACTGATCGTGCCGCTATTGGTCAGTGTGCCGATTGAGCCGTAATTCTCGACCCCCGTGTGGGTGCCGGAAATCATAGCATCCGCAGCATTCGTTAAAGTACCGATGATGCCGCCGTTATCGACACCAAGAGCGCCACTGATCGCGCCATTATTGCTTAGCGCATCGATGACGCCATTGTTTAGGATCGCATCATCACCACTGATGACGCCGCCAGCCTCGTTATCCAGCGTGGCGATCGTACCTGAGGAATTATAAACGGCAACTCCGGCACCGCTGATCGTGCCGCTATTGCTGAGCGTACCAAGAGCACCATCATTTTGAATGCCAAATGTGCCGCTGATCATGCCACCCGTCTCGTTGGTGAGAGCGTTGATACTATCAGCATTATAAACCCCAAATTCACCACCGCTGATCGTGCCGCTATTGCTTAACGCGCCGATGGTCCCAAGATTATAAATACCAAAAGAATTGCCGTGTATCGTGCCGCTATTGTTCAGTTCGCCAATCAGATTAGAGTCATTAAAAATGCCATACAGTTCACTACTGATAGCACCCGCATTATTAAGCGTAGCTATCGAAGCAAAATTCAAAACACCATAAAATTCGCCATCGATACTACCATTATTGCTTAATACGCCGATCGAGCCCGAGTTCATGATGGCAGCGGACTCTCCGCTAACCATGCCGCCGACCTCGTTGTCCAATCCGCCGATCGTGCCGGTGTTGACAATGCCATTGATACCGCTGATCTGGCCGGTATTGGCCAGCGTTGTGATGCCCCCGCCTAAATTATTGACACCCGCATAGTTAGCGCTGATCGTGCCGCTGTTGGTGAGCGTGCCGCTGGCATTTATGTTCGATACGCCGGTAGAAGCACTGGAGATCACTCCTGTGCTCGTAATCGTACAGTCGCCATTTAACGAAACTGGGCCCGTGACTGAGCCAGTGACCGCCGGTGTGCAAGTTAGCGCCATTGCAGCATGGGGTGGCAGCACCGCGCAGGCTAGAGGGAATGCCGATACGCCGCCCAAAAGGGCCTTACGAAAGTGCCGCCCCGCGACTGAAGTATTTTTGTTGATGTGCATAACGAGAATTCCCTGCAAACGAATAGAAACGCTTGGCGCGAATGCAGAGAACGCGACTCGTGAAAGCACCGCTTACGCGCAGCGGCATAACGAGCCAAACCGCCTCGCTAAACGTTCGCAAGATTTCCCAGACATAGACCAGCCTTTATGACCTAGTTGATAGCTTATACCCTATGCCCTTGTAAATATAAAAACAACCTTAAGCTGCGAAAAACGTTCTCCATTGGTTTGTATACCCTGGCAAGCCCCCGATGACTGGTCCACTTCATATGTAGTTAATCCGGTGGTCTAAGACGGGTTTTATTGTGGCCGGCAGCGCGCCATTCAAAGCGGCTGGCGGTGCCGGCCACAATAAAACTTTTGGTGCCGGCACTCGATAGCCGAGCGGGGAATGCGGGCGGACGGTGTTGTATTGGCGGCGCCAGGCTTCGATCAGAATCTTGCCCTCGTGCAGCGTGTAGAATATCTCACCGTTCAGAAATTCGTCCCGTAGGAGGCCATTGAAGCTCTCGATGTAACCATTCTCCCAGGGGCTGCCTGGCGTGATGTAGGCATTTTGGGCACCGACGGCAGAAATCCACACCTGCATGTCAAACGGCACGCAATTGGGACCCCCGATTGGAGTGCGCCCCCGAAAGTGGATACAAGAGGCGATTTAATTTGACCGTTGGTGCTGGGCTTTCGGAGATGAAGGCCATGACCAGACATCGATCCCATAGCGCCGCGTTCAAGCGGCAGGTTGCGCAAGAATTTGTCGCTGGTGAGACGCTCCACGGGCTGTCGAAGCGGCACGACATCTCCCGGCAGCTGATCCGTATCTGGGTCGGCAAATATGAGGCCGGCGCGCTTGATGACGATGTGCAGGCAGCGGATCTGTTGCAAGACTATGAGGCCAAAATTGCGGCGCTTGAGCGCATGGTCGGGCGGCAGGCTCTGGAAATAGAGTTCTTAAAAGGGGGGGCTCAAAAACGCACTGCGGCCGAGAAGCGAGACTACATCAGCTCTTGCCGGCCCCGTGGCATCTCGTTGCGAAAGGATGCCAGCTAATGAGTTTATCGCGGTCCACCTTTTATGACGCACCGGAACAACGACTTGGTGACGAAGAGATTATTTGCCGCATGCAAAGCATTTCCGATGCCTTCGAAACATATGGCTACCGCCGCATGGGCGCAGAACTGCGTCATCAAGGCGTCATCGTTAACCATAAGAAAATCCGCCGTCTGATGCGGGAAAATGATCTCCAGCCAAAGCGAAAGAGGCGCTACACGACTACAACGGACAGCAACCATGAGAGCCCGATTTTTCCCGATCTCTCTCGCAATATGCGCCTCGAAGGCCCGAACGAGCTCTGGGTCGCCGACATCACCTATGTCGCGATCGCTAGCGGCTTTGCATATGTTGCCATTGTACTTGATGCCTGGTCGCGGCGTGTGGTGGGATGTGCCATCAGCCGCTCTATTGATGCCAGATTGGCGACTGCAGCGCTGAAGGCCGCTTTGCAGACACGCAACCCGCCAGCAGGTTGCGTGCATCATTCGGACAGAGGTTCGCAATATGCCTCGGAGATTTATCGGCAACTCCTGGCCGCTTATGGCCTTACCGGATCCATGAGCCGGCGCGGCAATCCCTATGACAACGCCAAGGCCGAAAGCTTCATGAAAACGCTGAAGGTTGAGGCCGTATACCTCATGGCTTACGAAACATTTGACGATGTCACTGCGGACCTTCCACGGTTCATTGATGACGTGTACAATCGCAGGCGACTACATTCGGCGCTCGGTTACCTGAGCCCAATGCAATTTGAGGATCAACATACCCAGCAGGTGGTCAACCAGGCAGCCTAGAACTGTTCACCTTGAAGGGCGCACTCCAAAACGGGGTCCTTATTCCATGCCGATTCACAGCCCATAGTGCCCCCTCACGAGCATGGTGGCGACAACGGCAAAGGAAAGGATGTATCCCCGACGTTAGAGGTCGGCTTATTGACCGACTACAACCGTTACCACTTTCCCATTCCCCTATACCCCTGCGGGGGCGTACAACCCGTATGAATTTCAGACCGAGCTGAAGCGTTTGATGGAAGTGCTGGCGCAACCCGTGATTTGCCGGGGCATTCCCGTTACCATCAAGGCGGGCGTGGGCGTGTGCGACCTGATGCGCGGCCTGGGTGCGGCTGAGGATTTACTGCAGGCAACCTATGTTGCCTGCCAGGCGGGCGCTGCCACGCTCCCAGGCTGGAAGGAATGCAATTACGAGCAGGAGGTGGACCACCGCCGGGCTTTCGCGCTTGTCGTCGATGCCGCCAACTCGCTGGCGACGCCGCATGAATTCTCCCTGCGCTACCATGCACGCATCGATCTTAAAACCGGGCGGTCGAACGCCGTCGAGGCGTTTTTGCGCTGGCGCCACCCCGCACTCGGCATGGTAACGCCGGATGAATTCATCCCGTTGATCGAAATGACTGGTCTGATTCGGCAACTAACATTCTGGGTGCTCACCAGCGCCATTGCCCAGGCGGCAAGCTGGCACGCTTTGGGCAGGCGCTTGACAATAACCACCATGCTCGGCTCCAGATTATCGAATCTGGAGCCTTATGAATCACAAAACCGCCCCGCGCCGGAAGTCCTGAATGTCGATTGCTCCTAAAAGGCAATTAGGACGATCCATTCAAATCGCGCCTGCAGCGGTTCTGCTAGAGCTTGCCAAGGTCACGCAATACCGCCTCGATCGTCCTTAGCGGCATGACGACGGTGCGAACTGCGTCATCTAGTGGAATCGCACCGTAGCCGGCATACCAGGCAGCGGCCCGATCGTTCTTTGCATCGATAACAAGGATAACGCCACCAGCCTCTGTCGCGACGCGAAGGCACCGTCGGCCCGCCGCCAGGAATAGCTGGCCACCGAGCCCCTGCCCTTGCAAACCAACATGCGTTGCGATGCGTGCAAGCAGGAAGCCCGGCACGTTATGCCGGGAGAGGCCGCGCTATATTTCGTTCGGCAGACGCGCGTAGTCTAACGCTGCCGCAGTAACGCTATAGAACCCAAGAACTTTCGTCGGGTCGCTATTGCTGACCGCCAGGAATGTCTTTGCGCTACCGCTTTCATGGTTCTGGCGCGCATAACGTTGGAAGAAATCGTTTAATTCTGCGTTGCCACAATCGAAGGCTTTACGATCACGTGTCTTGGCGATCGGCTGTTCGTGCCAATGAAGAATCGTCAAGCGCGCCGAAGGGCTTTTGTAGCGGCGCGTAGCTTCGCTTTGGCGGCCGACGGGTTTTCCAGGAGGTGGAGCACGCGATCATAGTCCCGCTTCGAGAGCTTGATAACCTCGGCGGCATCGATCACCGCTTCCGCCTCACGCAGGGCGGATTGCATGACAAAGTTGGTCAGATCGGTATTGCGAAGCGTAGCTGCTCAAACAAGCTTCGCCTTCGCCTCAAGCGAAACCCGAAGGTTTATCCTCTTATTATCGTCGATAGCAGCACGCGGCATGGTGGGCCTCAAAAATTGTACAGCTTGAATATGTACATTGTTGTATCGCTTCCGTTAACCATTTTGTACTGCTTGAAAATGTGCAGGCTTGATGACGTAAGCCGCATGACGGTGCACTTTCGCCCGCGCTAGGGATTTTGCAGTAAATCCGCTAAGTTGCCGCGCCGGGCTGCTTTAGCTAAGCTTGCGGCAAACGCGCCGGAGTTGCCCGATGCCTGAGACAATTTCTTCCGCTCCTTTGGACCTATCCGTTTTCGATAATCTTGAGTTGGCTACACCCGCTGCGGCTCAACCTCTCGCGGTTATCCCGTCTGGAATGGACGCACGGCTTGCGCCGCAGCCCAGGCCCGCCCGCCTGGTCGAGGTCGCCAATCTGCCGCCGGATGAGCTTGCCGCCGCCCAGGCTTCCGGCGCGAAAATCGACTTTTCCAAAACCGCCACGATGCTGGCCCATGGCGACGGCGTGCTTGCCACGATTGCCGGCGCCTCGCGCCAGTTACTCACCGGCGTGCGGCTGGGCGATGCGGGGGAGGCGGGACAGATCGCCGCCTCGGTCATCGACGGCATTAAAATTCTCCGAATCCAGGATTTGCGGAAGGAATCCGAGGGCGGCCAGCTAGGGGCACGCAAAGGCATCATCGGGCGCATGCTGGGCGTTGCGGCGGATGCCCGCACCGCTTTCAAAGGTTTTGCCGAAAACCGAAAGCAGTTCCTCACGTTGATGGACCAGGAGCAGGCCAAGGCGCGCAAAACCAAGGCGGATCTCGGCGTCACCATCGAACTGCTCGACCAACAGGCGCTCTCCATCCGCCAAAGCCTGCACGACCTCAAAATCGCCATTGCGGCGGGGCAGATTGCGCTGGACCGCGCCGAGGACGAACTGGAAGCCAGGCGGCTCCACGCGGTGCAAACCGGTGACGCAGCGGATGCGGCGGATGTGCTGGACTTCCGTGGCGCGATTGCGAATTTCCGCGGCAAAACCGCGGATATGCGGGAGGCTTTGGTCGGTTCGGCCATGCTCATCCCAATCATCGGCCAGAACCGCTCGGCGGCGGAAACCCGCATGATGAAGATCTCCAATGGCATGTTGGTGATTATCCCGCGCTTGATGGCCGTCGCCTCCCAGGCGGTTGTGCAGGTGGAAATTCGCAACGCGGCGGAGGCTTCGGCCAAACTGGACGAGGCCAACCGGCAGATCACATTGCTCGCCTCCAAGGGCGCGCATGAGGCCGCGACCTCCGCCGCGCGTTCGCTTGGTGGCGACCAACGCAATATCGATGTGCTGGCGCAGGTGGCGGATGAGACAATCGCCACGATGAACGAGGTCATCGACATCGAGCGCGAAGTGGCGGCGGGCGACGCCACGCGAGAGGCGAAGCTGGCCGAAATCCGTGACAGGCTCGTGCGCGGGATGCAGGGCGTGAACGCACGGGCCGTGCAAAAATGAGCGATACCAACTTTGATATGCAGGCCGCCTGGCTGCGGCGGTTTTCCGCCGACGCGCAGAGCAATCTCGGCGCCTTCGCGCTGCGTCTGAAAGAGGCGCTGCCTGAGCTTGTGACTGTGCAGGAGAGCAAGGGCTTCTTCGCCAAATCCGGCAAAATCACGGGCGTGACCATCGAGCTCGGCGAGCATCGCTACAAACTTGAAATGATCTCCGGGCGGCTTACCGCCAGCATCGGCATGGTGGTACGCGGCATTACGCTAAACACAAAAACCATAGACCCGTCCGAATGGTTCGCGCGGCTGGCAGAGGAAACGCAAACCGCCTCGGCACATGCGCAGTCCTTAGGCGCCTCCCTGCAACAATTCATGGCAGGCTGATGAGCCTGTTCGATATCTTCAAAGGCCCAAGCCGGGAGGTCCAGGCCGCGCAGGCGGAATCCGCCCGCCGCCAGGCCGATATCGTCATGAACCTGCGCGGTGGCCGGGTGCCGACAGGCACGCTTAGCCGCCTGCAAGACGCAGCTTCCGGCGCAAAGCCCTGGATGGCGACCCTCACCCCGGCTGAGCTGATGCTTGTCCGCTCGCATGGCTTGAGGCCCATTGCCGCGATCTCCTCGACCTGCTGGCTGCATTACGGCTGGTCCTGGACGCAGGGGCACGCCCAGGGGTGGGAAACCGCCTTGCAGCGCCTGGCGCTAGAGGCGAAAGCCTGTGGCGCCAACGCGGTGCTGGATGTAAAAATGCGAACCATTCCAGTAGGAATGCAAGACAGCATGGATTTTTCGCTGATCGGCACGGCGGTCAAAGTCGATAGCCTGCCGCCTTCGAGCGATCCCATCATCGCCACGGTGCCTGCTCTGGAATTCGTGAAACTGCTGGAAGCCGATGTGGTACCGACCGGTATCGCCATCGGCGCGCATTATGAATGGCTGACCGATTGGCTCGGTTATGCCAACCAAGCCTGGATGGGCAATGTCGAATCCTGGCAGCTCTCGAATTTATGGGAGATCGTGCGGCAGCGCGCTCATGCCGATCTGCGCGAATCCGCCCGCAACCGTGGCAACGGCGTGTTGGCTCATCTGAATTTTTCCCAGATATTCGAGCGCGAGCGCGACGTGAACGAGCAGAAGGTTAAGGAATATCTTGCCCGGCATATCGTTATCGCCACCACGGTCGATGCCAGACGCGGCACGCCGCTACCGCACGAGATTAAAATGGTGGTCGATATGTACGCGGGCAAAACGCCGCTTGTGGGCACCACGCGCCACCATCAATCCTACGCCACTAACGAGCAGGACGGAGCCATATAAATGTCGAACGCATTGCCGACCCATGCGACAGAACGCCTGAAGGGCCTGCGCTCCTCCGTTCATTCCACCGGCGTGTTTACGTCGGATTTTTCGGTTAACGAGTTTCTGCTGGTCCGCAAGGCGGGGTTCGAGCCAATCGGCCTATGCGTTGGCACCTGTGTCTATCATGTCGGCATCCAATACGGCTCCTGGTCGAAAAACCAGGAAATGGATGTGCTCTCCAAAGCCATGTACCATGCCCGTGAACTCGCAATGTCGCGGATGCGCGCCGAGGCTTCCGCAATGGGTGCGGATGGTATCGTCGGCGTAAAGCTTACCATCAAGCGGCTGGAGTGGGACGAGCATCTGCTGGAGTTTATCGCCATCGGCACCGGCGTCGTACATGGCGAGGGCCATAAGGGTTTTCGTGCGCATGATGGCGGGCCGTTCACCTCGGACTTATCGGGACAGGATTTCTGGTCCTTACTCCATGCCGGCTACCGCCCGGTGGAAATGGTGATGGGCAGCTGCGTGTATCATGTTGCGCATCGCGGAATGCTGGCCGGGCTTGGCACCGCCGGGCGCAACGTGGAGCTGGAGAATTTCACTGCCGCGATGTATGAGGCGCGGGAAATCGCGGTCGAGCGCATGCAGTTCGAGGCCGCCGCCGCCAAGGCCGAAGGCGTGGTTGGCGTGGATATTCATGAAGGCAGCCATGGCTGGCAAACCCATGTGATCGAATTTTTCGCCATTGGCACGGCCGTGCTGCCGCTGGAACAAGAAATCGCGCCCGAAAAAATCGCGGACCCGATCATGGTGCTCTCGGTCAATGATTAGGGTCAGGTTCATTCTTTGAGATAAGATGCTACAGCGCATGCAATGCAGATCACATCGTTCGAATTTAGCCGCCGCGCTACCCGGATTGCCAGCGCCTCGCGGATGAATTTATCGAAGATGTTGAGCATCCGGATTTTACGCCCATCATGCGTGCGGTCCTCGACAAAATCATATGTCCAGACGTGATTTGCGCACTCCGGCCGTAGCCGGAGACATGAGCTGTCGTTCAGCCACAAGCGTGAACGCTTTGGCTGGCGTTGCGGAACCTCAGCCCTCCGCTGCGCCAAATGCGAGCGACACGCTTCTTGTTTACGTTCCATCCCGCCTGGCGCAGCAAGGCTGTCACGCGCCGATATCCGTAGCGGCCATACTGTCTGGCGAGCTCAATGATGTTGGCCGTCAAGGCTGCTTCATCATCAGCCGTCTTGAGCTCGCGACGTTGCGTCGCACGATGCTGACCCAGTACGCGGCACGCAAACCGCTCAGACACGCCAATCGCCTTAACAACATGTTTTATACCATCCCGGCGCGCTGCCGGGCTCAGAACTTTCCCGAAGCAACTTCCTTCAAGACGAGCTTCTCAAGCGTCAAATCAGACACCGCTCGACGCAGCCGAGCATTCTCCGCCTCAAGTTCCTTCATGCGCTTTACCTGATCAACCTTCAGCCCGCCATATTCCTGGCGCCACCGGTAATAGGTCGCATCCGTCACACCAATCGACCGGATCGCATCGATCGCCGACTTGCCCTGTGAGGTCAAAACCTCAACTTGACGAAGCCTCGCGATAATCTCCTCAGGCTTGTAAATCCTCCGCGGCAGGGGGTTGGATCAACTGTGGCGCTCGATCTTTCCGCAAGGCGGTATTTTGATCAAAGCGCTATTGAGGTGTTTTCACCTGCGTTATCCGGTTTAAGTCATTGTAATCGATGTCGCTGGCGGGGATGATCAAAGGGCCAATCTGGCCGTGCCCGTCGACTCTCTTGCCCTTGAACCATTGCCCGCCATGGTAGCGTTGCATGTCGCGCGCCATGGTTTCGTTGATCAGGCGTAGCCAAAGACGTAGTTCCTGGCCACAGACGCCGCATCCTTTCGATTGATGAACGCATTTCCATTGCTTCACATATTCTTTGTCTGGAAACGGTCGCGCTCCAAAAGCGCCTGCTGACGCCAAGGGCCAGGATCGACCGCCGCCTTGGCGCGCATCCACTCGGTCTTGCGCCGCTCACCGCCAAGCGAGCCATCCAGAAATAATCCCGCGTTTACCGCAGCTGCTCCTGTGCGAACAACCCGCGCATATGCCGCTTCACGTCCCGCAACGAAAACGCCCATAATTCCAGCGTCGTCTCTATCGATGCAACCATCATCCATAACCTCGAAACCATGGTAACCCATTGATTCAAAAATTAAGTCGCTTCGCAACCGAAAAGTCAAAAATGTAATGCTAAAGCAATATCATATTCACTCAATATGCAAAACCTTCGTTACTAATGCGATTCCGGTCGAGGTCATGGGTAGAACCACGAGAATAGAGAGATTCAAGTGAGCCAATAAGCCTGTCGTCACGGCCCCAAAAAAATACAGAAAAAGGGACGATAACTGCCGCTTGGTATCTTTTGGAAGAATGAATTTTTTAGCAACCAACGCATTAGTTACGCCAATAATTAGGTTAGTTAGCGTGCTAGTGAAAACGACCGTTGGTATATTTGAAAGGTTAATCTTCTTACCGAGTATGCTCTGCATGCCCATCGATATGGATAATAGCGAAATCAAGCTGTCGGCTCTGAAGCTTCCGCTTTTGAGACCGCCTGGCAGCCATAACTCTATCACGCCAAATAGCAGTAGAAACTCTGCTCCAAGCAGAACATTCAGGGAGCTTGACCACGACGCATTCCGAGTAAACAGATGACCCGACGCACAGCCGACGACAAAGCCAAAAAGAGCGATAGAAGACCCGATTGCAGAAACAAAGGAAAGCCGAGCCACGTAAATTGCCAAAAAGGCCAAGTTACCAGTCATCGCAGACGCAAATATTCCACCTAGTCGCTCAAAGCTGACAACGTCCACAGATCCAGCAGCAAACGCTGTCAAACTCAAGACATACTCAAGATAAACCGATAGCTGCTCTCTTGTCTCATTCATTCCTAGAACATTTCGAATGTTGAAGGCGTTAACTTCGTCTGTACCTAAAGCCATTTGGTGGCGCAACCAATGGAGAGTGCTTTCTGGAAGTTTTGCCGTAACGTGTGGCAATGCACTCGCTGCCGATCAGAATAAAAAGGTTCCTTATAGCTATGACGCTCATATTTACCTTAGCCATGGACTCAATAAAACTGGCCGTGCTGGCTCCGATTCAGATTGATTGACGGAGCACCACCATTCCTTCATCAAAAGCTCTATCTAGCGCAGGCGGTTAGGTTTACACTGATGAAAGTCCTGATCAGGTAGTGCGGTTGATTGTGCGGCCAACTGTAAATGCTTAGATGTTTTCGATGATCATTCTCATGATCCTAAACATTACCTTGATCGTATTGTAGGCATTATATTGTGTTAAAACCATGATATGGTATCATAATAATGCGTAACTGGCTGGGATATTCTAAAATGTCGCTAAATTTGTCACATCTTTGCTGAACAAACCGTTTTCCTTACGAAGCAATGGCTCCGTCGGCAATACGTCGGCCGGCGCCCCCAATTTCGCCGTCTGACAGCGCCCGGACAAGCGAAGCCCATCCCACAAAAGCTAAAAGCAGGCACTTTCTTTGTGAACAAAAGAAACAAAAAACTTTGATTCATTGGCCGGGCGCATGCGGCGAGCCGGAATTAGGTGGGAACAGGCTCCAAACTAATTTTCGTGTCCGGCAAGAATAACGTGAGAAACCCAATCAGCGGCAAAAACGCGCAAATCCGGTAAACAAAATCGATATTCGTCCAATCCGCCACTTCCCCAAGCACGGCGGCACCAATACCCCCCAAGCCAAATGCGAAACCGAAAAAAACTCCTGATACCATGCCAATACGGCCAGGCATCAATTCCTGCGCATAAATAATAATCGCCGGAAATGCCGATGAAAGTATGAAGCCGATGATGACAGTCAAAATAATCGTCTCGGGCAGCGGAACATAAGGCAGCACCAGAGTAAAAGGTGCCACGCCTAAAATGGAGCCCCAGATCACCGCCTTCCGCCCAAACCGGTCACCAATCGGGCCGCCGACGATCGTCCCGGCGGCGGTTGCCGCAAGGAAGATAAATAAATAGGTCTGCGCAGCCTGCATCGGTACGCCGAAATGATCCGACAGATAAAAAATATAATAGCTAGTGATAGAGACGAGATAAAAATATTTTGAAAAAATAAGCACCACCAGCACCGCGATGGTCCAGTTTACCCGGGCCCGCCGCATCGCATTCCGGCGCGGCGCGATATTGGGAGCAGCGCGGTCCACCTGGCTATTGCACCTGTACCAGCGTCCCAATAGCGTCAGAATCATCATGGCGCCGAGTGCTGCCAGCGCGAACCAGGCGATGCTGCGCCGCCCATGCGGCAGCACAATAAAAGCCGCGAGCAGCGGCCCCAGCGCTTGCCCGAAATTCCCGCCGACCTGAAATACGGACTGCGCCAGGCCATGCCGCCCGCCGGAGGCCCGCCTCGCCACGCGGGAGGATTCCGGGTGAAATATCGAGGAGCCCATGCCCAGCAGCGCAGCCCCCAGAATGAGCGTCAAATAATTCGCCGCATAAGCAACGGTAAGCAACCCGAACATGGTAAGGCTCATCCCCACCGACAGGGAATAAGGCTGCGGTCGGCGATCTGTGAACCAGCCAACCAAAGGCTGTAGTAAAGACGCCGTCAATTGAAACACGAAGGTCAAAACCCCAATCTGACCGAAATTTAAATTAAACTCGTCCTTCAAAATCGGATAAATCGCCGGCAGTAGGGATTGCATCATATCGTTCAGCATATGACAAAAACTAACGGCGCCGAGCACCGGCGCCGAAGTTTTTGTTAGCAAATTCGGGCTTGTCGGTAACGGTCTCATCACTTCGGCGCTCCAATCGCCGCGGCACCGTACCATACCGTAGGCGATTTTGCGACCACGCAGACCGGCGTCACTAGTGTGCTTGACCTACGATAAGTTTTCTAACCTCATTGGCAATGGTGCTTGCCGTGGGATAAAACGGCAGTTCCAGAGCGCCGCTATAGGGCATAATCATATCCGGCGTCGTGAACCGCACCATTTTGATCGGTTTGTTGGCAATTTCCATCACCCGGACCATAATTTCGGCTGCCACGCCGCCGGTCCGCGTGCCCTCCTCAACCACCAGCAAATGACCCGTCCGCTCCGCCGATTTCGTGATCGCCACATGGTCCATCGGCAAAATCGTTCGCGGGTCGATCAGCTCGACCGAAATCCCTTCCTTCTCAAGCGTGGCCACCGCTTTTGCCGCCTCGGTGCGCATCCAGCTCCACGCAACAAGTGTTACGTCGCTGCCCTCGCGGACGATCTCCGCCTTGCCAAGCTCGACCACAAAATCCTCATCATCCGGCACCTCGCCGGTCACCTGATATAACCGGCGATGTTCCAAAAAAATCACCGGATCAGGGCTGTGCAAAGCGGCGCGAAGCAGTCCCGCCATATCGCGCGGTGTACCTGGGCAGACAATCACAATGCCCGGCGCATGATGAAAAAATGCCTCCATGGCCTGTGAATGCTCCGGTCCCAAGGCACCTGCCATGCCCGGCCCCGTGCAGCCACGAATGACGATCGGCAGCGCACCCGGCCGCGCCTGCTGCTGCCGCCACTTCGCCATGTCGCCAATAATCTCATTCGCCACCACGAGCAGGAAATCCGCCGTATAGATCTCTATAATTGGCCGGTAGCCCGCGAGCGCGAGGCCCAATGCCACACCAAAAATGCCATTCTCGGAAACTGGCGTTTCAATCACTTGATTAGGCCCGAACCGGTCGTATAGGCCAAGCAGAACATTACGCGAGGAACCACCGAGGCGGACCGTCTCGCCCATGATCAGTGCCTTGCGGTCGGCGGCGAGCTCGCTGGCTAGCACGCGATTAATCGCCTTATGTCCGGGCAGTTCGGTTGTCGTCATTGTGTGGCCTCCATTTGCGCGCGCGCATCATCCCATGTTGCATCCCTCGCCAGTCGGAGCGCCTTGAACGCATCCTCCACCTCCTCCAGCGCCAAGCGCTCGATTTGGCTCAAGCCACCTTGGCTTACGCCACGCTCGCCCAATTGTTTCAGAGCGCGCAGCAGTGGGTCGCGCTGTTTCCATTCCTCAATTTCAGCGGAGGGCTGATATGCCGCCTTATCGTTCCAAATATGCGGCTCCATCCGATAGGTCATGCCCTCGATTACTGATGGCCCTTCTCCCGCCCTGGCCCGCGTCACCGCGGCGGACATGGCGGCAAACACCGCTTCGGGGTCATTGCCGTCAATCACGTTGACGGGAATTTCATAACCCCTCCAAACCCGGCTCATTTTCCCCTCAGGATACAACCACTCGGTACGCGACGAGACCGACCATCCATTATGCTCGGCGACATAAATCACCGGCAGTTTCCATAGCACCGCCATGTTGAGCGCTTCGTATAATATGCCGCGCGCCCCGGCCGCCTCGCCATAAAAACATACCGCCACATCATCGCGGCCATCTAGCTTCGCCGCCAGCGCCAACCCGGCCGCGATCGCAAAGCGCCCGCCAAACGCCCCTTCTCTCCCCGGCACGCCAAGCTCAGGCCGGTTCACATGCATCACTCCGCCCATACCCTGGTTCGTCCCGCCGGCTTTCATGAAGAGGTCCAGCACTACGTCGCGCAGCAAAATGCCTTTGGCCAGCAAATGCCCATAACCCCGATGGGTATAAATCATCTGATCGGTTTTCCGCAGCGGCGTCACGGAAGCAACCATCAGCGCCTCCTGCCCCACACCGGAATGATAGTGTGGGATCGGAATTCCCTTGCGGTTGAGCTCCGCCATCCTGTCATCAAAATACCGGCTGACCAGCATGAGCCGGTAGGCATCAATCAGCGCATCTGTGTTCATTTTCGCGGCATTTTCCATTCAGCTCTCCATTTGACGCCGCAAATCCCGCGCCACCGCGCAATCGCTGCAAATTAAAATTGCCTCGAAACTCTACCCGCGAGGTGGCGGCTAGCCGCGCGCAATAGTTTTCGGTCATATTGACCACACTGTGGACTATTTGCGTAAAATCGTCAATAGTGATATCCGCCTAGTATTGCAAAAGCGATCTTTCAAATCGCGTACCGTCATATTCAACCACGCCGGAATGGCGACATGCTCGTTGCCTGAACGGTCTTTATTCTAACGAGCTGGATCAATACTCATGACAAACTATCGTATCGCTCTTATCCCTGGTGATGGCATCGGCAAGGAAGTCATGCCCGAGGCCGTGCGTGTGCTCGGCGCCGTCTCCGCAAAATATGGAATCGAATTCAGCTATTCGGATTACGATTGGAGCTGCGAGACATTTAAAGCAACCGGAAAAATGATGCCTGATGACGGTATCTTGCGCCTGCGCGACCATGACAGCATTCTCTTGGGTGCCGTGGGCTTTCCGGGCGTGCCGGATCATCTCTCGCTTTGGGGCCTGTTAATTCCAATCCGCCGAGAATTCGATCAATACGTAAACCTCCGCCCGGTCCGCTTGCTGGCTGGCATCCGCTCGCCCTTGCGCGATCGTGAGAAAATCGATTTCTGGGTCGTGCGCGAAAACAGCGAAGGCGAATATTCACAACTCGGCGGCCGTGTCGATGCCGGACGCGATACCGAGGCCGTTCTACAAACTTCCGTTTTCACCCGGCGCGGAACCGACCGGATTCTGCGATATGCTTTCGAACTCGCGCAAAAACTCGGCCGCCCGCACGTCACCTCAGCGACCAAGTCGAACGGACTTTTCTACAGCATGCCCTTCTGGGACGAGCGTTTCGAAGCCGTCGCGAAGGAATATCCTGAAATCCGAATCGACCAATATCATATCGACATCCTCTGCGCGCGCTTCGTCATGTCGCCGGAGCGTTTCGACATCGTCGTCGGAAGCAATTTGTTCGGCGACATATTGAGCGATCTCGGGCCCGGCATCACCGGGACAATCGCGGTAGCACCCTCCGCGAATATCAATCCGGAAAAAATTTATCCCTCGATGTTCGAGCCGGTGCATGGCTCAGCGCCGGATATCGCAGGGCAGCAAATCGCCGATCCCATCGGCCAAATCTGGGCCGCCGCCATGATGCTGGACCATTTGGGAGAAACCGCTGCCGCTGCTTCCGTCCTCAATGCCATCAACGTCACACTAAGCGCGCCAAACGCTCCACTAACGCCGGATCTCGGCGGCAGCGCCAAAACCGCCGAGCTGGGGGCCGCAATCACCGCCGCTATCGGTGTGTAGGAAAAAAGCAAGCGCTTCTCTCTTGAAAAGAAGAAGCAAAAAACTTTTGCTATGCTAGGGTGTAGTGACGAATTATTTGAGCAATATTATGATTGCGGCGAGGATGACGAAGCCTCGATAGTTTACGAGAAGCTTGTCGTATCTGGTTACGACGCGGCGAAACTGTTTTAATTTGTTGAAGAACCGCTCAACCAGGTTGCGCTCCTTATAGAGCATTTTGTCGTAGTCGATCGATGCACGGCGGTTTACTTTTGAGGGAATGACAGGCTCGGCTTCATTTGCGAGCACGGCCCGCCGCAAATGATCAGCGTCATATCCTTTATCGGCGATGACGGCTTCAGGCTCGAAGCCGTCGATCAACTCGTGTGCCCGGGTAATATCGTTGCGCTGCCCTGGCCCGAACAGCAGACGTACGGGATTGCCGAGTGCGTCGGTGGCAGCATGTATCTTGGTGCTCAAGCCACCACGAGATCGCCCCAAACCTTGGGCATCCGCCCCCCTTTTGCAATCCGCGCCCCGGCCGCGTGCTGGTGCGCGCGCATGATCGTTGAGTCGATCATCAGCCATTCGAGGTCAGCTTCCGTGGTGAGCGCTGCGAGAAACTTGTCCAGCGTACCACGCTCGATCCAACGATAATAGCGGCGCTTTACGGCTTGGTAGTTACCGAAGCGGTCCGGCAGATCGCGCCAGCAGCCGCCAGAGCGAGCCATCCACAACAGTGCATTAACAAAGCACCGATTGTCGCAGCGCGGCCCCCGTTCGCCAGCCCGGCCGCCGGGAACCAAGTCCTTTAGCCGATCCCATTGATCGTCACGCAGCGCATCAACATCCCGTATCATCAAGGCGATCCTCAAAAATCAGCCTCGAATCAAACTTTAAGCCGCGCCGGAATCCCCCTACGCAATAATTCGTCACGACGCCCTAGATGCCGCGATGGGCCAGCTTATAAAAATTTGCGCCGCTTTTCTCAAAAACTGGTACCTTCCTTAAATCGTCATTTCCAAAACATATAGTCCGCCGCCAGCGCGGTCGACTGCATAAATCACCCTGTTTTCATCGACATACACATCATTGATTTGAATCGCGCCAACTTTGGATTTTGTCGGCGCCTCGGGCACGTAAAACGCAACCTCCTGCGGCCGGAATGGATCGGTGATATCGTGCACGCGCACGCCCCCGTTGAAATAGCCGCCAAATATCAGATTATCCGACTGGAAAGACGGGCCGGGCCGGCTCTCATGCAAATTATGCGCGCCATAGCGACCGCCAAGATAGGCAAACTGCTCGACAGGCGGCAGCGGCAGGGTTGAAAGCGGCACCAAATTATCATCGCATCGCGCATCCAAAAGCCAAACCAGCTTTGGCCAATCCCGCCCTCCGTCATGCACGCATTCATGCGCCACGACATAAATATCCTTGGCAAACATCGGCAAAACCGTATGTGTCATGCCAGGAAATGGCGGATTTGGATTCCAGTGCGATACCGCCTTAATATTCGAAGGGTCCGAAATATTTAGCACGAACGCCCCGCCATCGATATAACCGACATAGGCGCGGTCTGGCCGTTCCGGCCAAACATTGGTGTTATGCGCACGAAAGCCAGAATCAAATTTTGGGTGCCGCGGCGGCGGCGGGGCCACATCCCCTTCGCAGGTTCCAGGATACCACCAGCGCCCTGTCTCGCGCGGCTTAACCGGATCGCTGACATCGATGATGCGGTAGCACTGGTCATCCAACAAATTACGCGGCGAAAAGTCTGCTGCACCTGAAGCGCAATGGATCGTCTTGCCGTCAATAAACCACAACGCATGCACGCCGCGCGAGGCCGGCCCCGAACAATCGAAAAAACTTACCAAACGCGGCACTTCTGGCTTCGAGATATCGAACAGCTCGATGCCCGCCGGGACCAAGCCATGCGTGCTGGTCTGATAAGCAACCGCCATCAAATTGCCGGAGACCTCAAGGGAATTGGATCGCACATTCCGGTGCGGCAATTCGGTTTGCACAACCATCCGTGGACGGGCCGGGTCGGTCACATCAACGCCGGTAAAGTTTTTCGGCGCTGATTCATGGGCGAGCCATAGAATTCGCCTTCCATCTGGCGCGAGCTGAACGCTCATACCCTCACCAATATTTCCAAAACCGGCGATTTCATCATGCGCCAGAAGTTTCATGTTCCAGGAATTGGCGTTTAACATTATTGTGTTGCCCATCTCTCTTCGTTCCTGATAGAAACATCATGTTTTAAAATAGTCAAGCACTTTAGGAGCATTATCGATGATAACGGCCACCGGCGTTGGTGTACCGGTAACCATTTTGACTGGTTTCTTGGGAAGCGGAAAAACTACGATTCTTAATCAGCTTTTAAAATTGCCACATCTTGAAGATACCGCCGTTATCATCAATGAATTTGGTGAAGTCGGTTTGGACCATCTGCTGATCGAGCAAGCCTTCGAAAATGCCGTGTTATTAAAAAACGGCTGTATTTGCTGCACGATGCGCGGCGACATCGCCGATACGCTTGAAACATTATGGAGCCGGGCGGAAATCGGGCAAATCCCAAAATTCTCCCGCATTGTCATCGAGACCACCGGCATTGCCGATCCCGGCCCGGTCTCCCACGCTTTGGTGACCGATGTGGACGGCCGTTACAACTGCCGACTCGATGGCATTGTCACAACCGTCGATGCCAAACACATCTTAAATCAACTTTCGGCACAATATGAGGCTCGCAACCAAATCGCAATCGCCGACCGAATTTTACTAACGAAATGCGACCTGTCTAACGCGCGTGATATTGCCCTCGTGAAGCGCGCCATCAGGGAGCTCAATCAGCACGCGCCGATCAAAATCGTCGTTCACGGCGCCATACAAGCCGCGGAGATTTTCGCCCTCAGCCCAGATGTTGGCACAAGTCATGCAAGGATTGCCGAATGGCTAGCGCAGCCGCCAGCCTCGATCAACCATGCGCATACACATCACCATGCCGATCACGGCGCGCACCATCATAAAGATATCAGCACCGCACTGATCACGGCACAGGAGCCCATTCACAAAACCGCTCTGGAACAATGGCTCGATTCCATTCTATCGCTTCGGGGCGCGGATATTCTGCGGCTAAAAGGCATCGTACGATTAAAGGACGCAAATCGTCCTCTGCTCCTCCAAACGGTACACCATGTCATTCATCCTTGTCGCTGGCTCGAGCCAAGGCCTGAACTACCCTCGCGAACGGAAATCGTGGTCATCAAACGCTGTATTTCAGCCGATGCATTAAACGCAAGTTTTGAAATATGCACGGCGAAATAAGAAAGTAACCGCTTTTTGAAAGAAGCGGCGCAAAACTTGCTTTACATTGAGCCTGGTCGTGACTTGGCCTAAGCTGATTCATCCAAATTAACAAACTTTTTGCTTCTTTTTTTCAAAAAAGTCCTCATTTGTTTGCCGCGCGTTACCATGCCTCAGGGATAAACGGCAACAACAAATATGCTTCTGTACCCGGACCAAAATGCAATGTCGTAACACCGCCAAAAATTTCGGTCGGCCGATCAAGTGGGTCGGTATGCGTGAATGGACCAAGCCCTCGCATGGCATACATCGCATTGGCTACCGGCGGCCCGGCGCCATCGTTTTCATAATCCATGCCGCGAATGGTTAATCCAACCCGATACCCTGCAGGTACAACAATGCAAGTCGGCCAAATTTCAATATCAAGTTCATAGATATCGCCCGGCGTCAGCGGAAGCAATTCGTCATGGCTATGATACGGGCGATACGGCTTACTGCGCAGCGGGTCGAGCTTGCGATGCGACGCCCGCAGCCACCCAAGGCCCACGGGCACCCGCGGATCATTGGAGCCAATAAACGTCACTTCCTGATCACGCTCATCAAACACCCGCAAAATCACAAAAAGATCCGCATCCGCGGTGCTTGATGAGACGAAAGTTTTCAGCGCGACCGGTCCGGTGATTTCAACCGCGGCGGCCTGCGGCGGCATCAGAAAGGTCACGCCATCACCCAGCGCGTCAAAACTAATCTCGCCTTTTCCGGCCTGCGCTGTACGCGTCATTCCCATGTTGCCGGGATGGAGATAAAAACGCGTCCATTCAGTCCTCGCCAGCGGCCATTCCTGCTCGGCTCGAGTCACGAAGCGCTCTCCAGGGTGGCGGATCTGCAATTGAACTTTTGGCTGGTCGCTCCAGCCAGTATCTTCGTCCTTCAAAAAATGGCCAAAAAACTGCTTCTGTAGTTCGACACCGCGATCGGTATAAAACAGCGAGAAATGCGTGTCGCCGTGCACCTCCAACCATTTTTGCACCGACGCGGCTTCAACAAATCCTTCAAAATTCCCCCTCGGATGCAAGCCCATTCCACCCCAATTCGCGGCTGAGAGCAGCGGCACAGTAATTTTCGAAAACGCTGGCGAGCGTTCGCGGTAATATTTCTCGTCCAATACACGCCCAATAATCTCATCGCCGGCGTCGACCCGTAGTCCGACCAACTCTTCCTCAAGAAGTGTTTCTGGTCCAGCGATTGTCTTTCCGGTAACCGGGTTGCGCCGTCCCCGCTCACCCACGCCATGCTGCACTGTAAGCACCTGGCGCTTAAACCAAGCGCCCAGAAAGTCGCACAAAATTCCGCCGTGCCGGGCCAAATCGCGGTAATAATCCGCCGCACCTTCCCACACGCAAATCGCAGCCAGACTCGGCGGTTGCAGGCCCGCGACGTGCCACTGGTTCACTGCGTAGTAGGAAATCCCATTGATACCGATCTTCCCATTGCTCCATACTTGCCGGGCCGCCCATTCCACGCAGTCATACATGTCCTGTGCTTCCCGCGGCGACCAAACCTCCAGAATTCCCGGCGATCTTCCAGCGCCACGGCTATCGATCCGCAAACAAACATACCCTTCTGGAACCCATTTCTCCGGGTCAACCAGTTCCCAGCTTTGATACTTATTCGTACTTCGCTCGAGAATTTCCGGATACGCCCGCACCATGCGGTCCCAATTCCCCTTATACCCCTCCTGAAACGCAAGGCCCTTGGCATAAGGCCCATAGCTCAAGACAACGCCGTAACGCCCTTCACCCACCGGCCTGAAAACATCGGCACGCAGCACAACGCCATCATCCATCGGGATCGGCACATCCCAATCGATCCTCATGCCATCGGCAATAATACTTTCGAACGCATCATCATCACTCGGCATCAAAACCTCATCAAAGCGTGAAATCAGCGGCGGAAAAGCATTACGGAATAACCGGCAGCAACAAAAATGCTTCTTTATCGGGCGCGAAACGCAGCGTCGTTCGGCCACCAAATTTTTCCGGCGGCCGGTCAATCGGATTATGATGCGTGAACGGACCAATCCCCTTCATCGGCCACATCGCATTGGGCACTGGCGGCCCGCTCCCGTCATTCTCATAATCCTTACCACGAATCGTCAAACCAATCCGATAATTGGGTGGAACCACAATGCATGTCGGCCAGATTTCGATCTCAACCTCATAGATCTCACCAGGCAACAGCGGCTGAATTTCATCATGCATATGGTAGGGCCGGTAGGGTTTGCTCCGCACCGGATCCAGCTTGCGATGAGACGCCCTCAACCACCCCAGGCTCACCGGCACCCTCGGGTCACTGGCTCCGATGAACGTCACCTCTCGGCCCTCCGCGTCAAACACGCGCAACGCCACGATCAGATCTGCATCCACTGTGCTGGATGCAACGAACAGTTTTAACGCCGCCGGCCCCGTAATTTCAATAGCCGCCTCTTGCTGCGGCAGGTAGAATGTCACGCCGTCCCCCAGCGCGTCGAAAACGACCTCAGAAGCCGCCGCTGGTCTTTCCCGGGAAAGCGTCATCTCCGCGGCATCCAAATAAAATGGCGTCCATTGGGTCCTAGCCAACGGCCATTCCTGCTCCGCTCGCGTCACAAACACCTCGCCGGGGTGGCGTATCTGCAATTGAACCTTCGGTTGCAATTCCCACCCGAAATCCCGACCCAGCAAAAAATGCCCAAAAAAGCGTTTCTGAAGCTCAACACCGCGATTGATGTAAAATGGTGAAAAATGCGTGTCGCCATGCACTTCAAGCCATTTATCCGCCGAGGCCGCCTCGGTAAATCCTTCAAAATTTCCGCGCGGGTGCAGGCCCGTACCGCCCCAATTCCCGGCGGAAAGCAGCGGCACGGTAATCTTCGTATAATCCGGCGAACGCGCGCGGTAATAATCGCCATCCAGCGGGCGCTGCAAAGCCTCAGCGCCCGGTGTAATCCGGTTCGCCGCCAACTCCGCGTCGGAGAGCGTCTCCGGCCCGGAGATCGTCTCCCCGGTCATCGGGTTACGCTTCCCCCGGTCCCCCACGCCATGCTGGATCGGGATAATCTGCTTCTCAAACCAAATATCGAGAAACCCGCTCAGAATTCCGCCATGGCGCGATAGATCCCGATAGTAATCCGCGGCACCTTCCCATACGCAAATCGCGGCCAAACTGGGCGGCTGGCGGCTAGCAACATACCATTGATTCATCGCGAAGTACGAAATGCCGTTAATCCCAATTTTGCCGTTGCTCCAAGACTGTTTAGCGGCCCATTCAATGCATTCGTACATGTCCTCAGCCTCGCGCGCCGACCAGACATCCAATATGCCGGGGGACCGCCCAGCGCCACGGCTATCGATCCGCAAACACACATAACCATCGGGCACCCATTTCTCAGGGTCCACTAGTTCAAAATTCTGATATTTATTGCTGGTTCCATCGGCAACCTCCGGGTAGGCTTTCACCATACGGTCCCAACGATCACGATAGCCTTCCTGAAACCGCAGGCCCTTCGCATAAGGGCCATAGCTCAGAATCACGCCATAGCGCCCCTCGGCAACCGGCCGGAATACATCCGCGCGCAACACGATGCCATCTTGCATCGGTATCGGGATATCCCAATCGATGCACATCCCATCCGCCACAATGCTTTGGTGCTCCATTATTCGATACGATCCTAAACTTTTCTAAACAAAGCGGATTTTTCTAATTTCCTCAAGCCACTCGGCAACTCTCCCGTCCGCCATTCGCCGCGGCTGGCTTGCCCCGCTAAACGCCAAATAATTTCTGCGCATTACCCCCAGCGATCGCCGCGAATCCTGCTTCACCAAAGTCCGCCGAAGCGATATGCGCAATCGGGTTGTGTTCTGCCATGTCATAGGGATAATCCGTCCCCAGCAAAACCTGCTCCGCTCCGAACAAATCTACCAGATATTTCAGCTGATGCGTCGTAAACACAATAGTATCGAAAAAGATTTTCTTAAGATAGCTCGATGGCGGGTTCGGCAACGAACCACGCACATCGGAGCGCGCACCCCAGGCATGGTCCAACCGGCCGGAATAGCTCGGCAAATACCCCCCGCCATGAGCCGCAACAATTTTCAATACAGGGTGCCGCTCCAACACGCCGTCCAGGATCAAGCAGTGCAATGCCAGCGTGGTATCGAGCGGATTGGCGATAATATTGCTGAAATAGCTACGGCTCAATCGCTTTCCCTCGGTAAAACCGAGGGGGTGCAGCAACACCACGGCGCCCAACTCCTCTGCCTTCGCCCAAAACGGCGCATAGGCTGGCTCGGAGATTTCGGTACCATTGATGTTCGTCAGAATCTCGACCCCTTTAAGGCCAAGCTCGCGCATACCGCGTTCCAATTCCTCGGCGGCCGCATGGCCGTCCTGCATGGGCACGGTCCCGAGTGCCGCAAACCGGTCCGGCCGGCGGGCAACAAACGCCGCCATGCCCTCATTCACCATCCGCGACGCTTTAATGCCGACATCGAGCGGCACGCCATATGTGCATTGCGGCGGCGGCGGCATAACGACTTGCATGTCGATCCCAGCCTCATCCATATCGGCCAAACGAAGGTCAATATCCAACAGATTTGCCTTACGGTCTCGCTGCTGCTTTGCATTCAACGCAGTCGTCTCAGGTGCTGCGAAATACGCCTGAGAATTCACCGTAGGCCCGAGATAGGGCTCAACAAACGCCGCCGCGTCTGGAATCAGTATATGCGCATGGATATCGACGGTCTTGCTCGCTAGTCGCAGCTTATGGCCGGCTTGCTCCTGTTCGCGCACAACCGTCGCCCCATAATGATTAAATATATCCATCTTTTATCCAATTTCGCTGACGTGATTATTCTCGGGGAGTGGAAACGTTTAAGATTTCGGCTGCAGGCTTTTCCGGCCGGCGATCGCATCAACTTCGTCCAACTCCGTTTTGGAGAGCACCCAGCCGAAAGCCGCCGCGTTACTCTCTAATTGCACCGGCGAACTTGCGCCCGCGATGATGCTGCTCACGGTCGGCCGCGCAGCAAGCCAACCAAACGCCAACTCCAACAATGAGTGTTGCTTTTCCTTGGCAAACGCATCAAACATCCTCGTAAGTTCTAGGTTATTAGCGTTGAGAAAACGCTCCGCATGGTGCTTACTTTTCGTCAAGCGGCCGGCCGCACCATCGGGAATATATTTTCCCGTTAGCATGCCGCTGGCGAGCGGAAAATACGGAATAAGCCCCTGCCCGCCAGCATGGATCGCGGGAATTAGATCATCCTCGATCTGCCGCGCAAGTAAACTATATTGCTCCTGGCAAGCAATAAAGCCAGATGTCTTTGTCGCACGAGACGCTTCCCGCGCTTCGATCACCTGCTCGCCAGTAAAATTAGAACTACCGGTATACCGAATCTTACCCTGTTTTACCAACTCGTCCAGTGCTTCCAGCGTCTCGGCGATCGGCGTTTCAGGGTCCCATTTATGCAGGTGGTAGAGATCGATGTAATCTGTATTCAACCGCACCAGGCTCGCTTCGACGGCCTTGAACACATAAGCCCGCGATCCATTGATCGACCGCGCATCATTCGTCATTGGCAGTCCAAATTTGGTCGCGATCACCACATCCTGCCGACGGCCGCGGAGCGCATGCCCCAGAAATTCTTCAGAGCGGCCGCCATCGCCGTATCTTTCGGCGCCCCCATAAACATCGGCGGTATCAAAAAATGTGACGCCTAAATCGAGGGCCTTATGCACCACAACGGCGGTCGCCGCCAAATCCATCCGATGCCCAAAATTATTTCCCCCAAGGCCAAGCAGTGACACACGCAAATCAGAGCTGCCGATATTTCGATATTCCATTAAAACTCCAACATCGGTTCCATCTTAAACAGCCATAAAAACCGTACCATCGACTGGCTACCGCCGCGCCACGGACATTCTAAATTTCATTTGTTCATGATCTTAAGCGTATCGATAATGTAGACAAAATATTCGGTACAGTCAAGGACCACCGCTGTCCATCGAATTAATCTAGACGAGAATTTTAAAAGCTCTTTTGCTCCATTGAGTAAATTCGTAGTTCCAAATATCCGGCCATTGCCAAATAAACGGTAGCTCACGAACCAGTTTAGTCTCCTTCGATCATGAATTTTTGACGAAACGGACTGCTCGGAATTTTTGCCGCAATCCAGCCATCGCCATATCGCGGTAATCTGCTCGCAAAAAACGTATCGGGATCGCGCATTGCATCGTCGGAGACCGCATTCACTACGTTTCGCGCGCCGATGGTGAACTCCGTCAGGTGCACACCATCCCAGAACGCAAAGTCCACCATCCTGTACCGGCCGTTCTCCTTAATCCAGGCGCGCGGAATAGGCCGCAGCGCTGACCAAATCCAATCCGTATACGCGTACAGCGTCGTGAACGGCGCCAAACGACCTTCCAAAAATTCTCGCGCACGGCTGACCCTATCGGATATAAACGCTAGATACGCAGCGATAAACGCAAACCTGCGTGGCGCGTAATTGCCGCAACCGGAATTAAGCCAATCTTTCATCATCGCCAACCGGACCTCGTGCCGCGATATATCACCATTCATCGCTGCAGCGGGCATCGGCTCCGTATTAAACCGCAGAGCCGAGGCATTGAGCCTTACAACCGGCAGCCTGGGATCCTCTTCCGATATCCCTTGCGGCAAAACCCCCATACCGAAGGGGACAATCAGTGGAGTGAGATCTGTCACGCCGCCCCCGCCATACCCAAACTCCTCAGGATTTAATCACGCGTTGCGTGGCTTGCCAAACTTGCGCCGCACGCAACGCAAGCCGGCATTACTCCGAAGTCGCTATTAAGCAGCAACCGTCGCTACCGCGAGGTCGCTCGGCTCTGGCTCGATAGGTTCTCCTACACCATTCGCCAATTTAAGAAGTTCCTTACGTTTGGCAACTTCCACTTGGTTATTACGCGTCACGAGTGACACGGCAAACACGACAAAAAAGTTCACGATCAGCGCAATCGAACCCGGCTGACCTGTCCCGAACGGTGCCGGCAGTACCCAGGTCCAAATCAGGGCCAGTGCAATGCCGACGAGGATGCCGCTAAGAATACCGGTTGTTGTTGTCTTCTTCCAAAATAAACCGAGAAACAGCATCGGGAGCATTTGTATCCACAAGCCGAAAACCATCGCAACGATGGTAAACAAATTAGGGATCGGAATGAATGCCAGAATCGTCGCGAGAACACCAATGGTGACCATCGCAAGACGGCCGACCCGCACCGATTCGAGCGCCGCGGCTTTAGTGGGAACGGCAGCGCTCGCGAATCCTTTCCGGCCGAATATAGCCTCCGAATTTTCAGAATTCTTCCTGGCCTTCCACGGAATATAGCCGTTTTTAACGACCAGATTCGCGAAAGTTAGCATCTGCACGCTTCCAACCGCGAGCGAGCCACCCCACACCGTGACCAGGAAACACGGAATCAGCCATGGGTGGCTTATCGCAATATGGTCGATCGCTAGTAGCGGCGCTTTATCCGGGCTGCTGCTCGCGGGAGAAACCAGAACGCGAAGTGCGAGCCCGTCGATGAAAAACAGCGCGCTCGTCAACCCGACCGTAAAGGCGATCAAAAGAACGCTAAAGCGCAAGTTTCGCTCGTCCTTCACGGAAAACATGCGTAGCGCCCGGTCCGGTCCGACTGAAGTCGTGGCCGAGAGTTGGATGAACCACGGCAGGAAGACGGCGATGCCCTCCCAACTGTTGGTGGCGATGACGGCATGGTTGACGGGCGCGTTCCATACCGTACCGAGCCCCCCCGCCGCATGAACAACGGCAAAAATCAGGACGGGGACGAAAAGAAACAAAAGAATGCCGTGATACACATCGGTATCGGCGACCGCCCGCAACCCACCATATAACGCATATGAAAGAGAAACGACGAGGAACAAGCCAACGCCAAATGAATATGGCAGGCCGGTGAACTGCTTCATCGACATGCCAATGGCAATCGGAAGAACCGATAGAAACGGAATCAGCATAACGATTCCCAGTGCCGAGACAATCCAGCCAAGCGGCCTGCTCCCCCAGAATAATCTGGCAAAGTCAGCCTGGGTCTGTAACTTATAGACAACGCCAATCCTGCGCAGGCGATACGCAATCACCCAATATAAAATCGGCCCCGCCAATCCATACCCGAATGAATATCCCATGAAGGACGTTCCTAAATGGTAGAACTGTCCCACCGCGGCGAGTAGAGAGGCGCCGGGAATTGCAGTGGAGTAGACTGAGAGACCCTCTTGAATCCAGTTAAGTTTTCGATCCGCGACAAAGAAGGACTCCGGATTGTCGCGGGTTTTCCGCCCCGCGCGAATGCCGATGACAAAAAGAAAGAACAAATATACCGCAAGCGAGATCAGTATCCAGAAGATCATTTGGTCGGCTCCTTGCGGCGGTTGGTGACAATGTTGAGCAAAATCAGTCCAAAAACGCAGTAAAAAATATAGTAGAGGAATGAGGCCGGACCGGCTCCATTCAATAACGGATTGAACGGCAGCGTGACGCCGATGATGATCAAAACCCATATGCAGAAATAGGCAGCCCTATGCATAAATACGTTCCTCCAGATCAATTATAGCGATTGCCTCTTAATCGAGGCAGCTTTCTAAAAGTTGACCGTTGTTTGAAATCCAAATATCCAAGCGTTTGGATAATGTGCTTTTACCCCGGCATCTGGATCGATCGCGTATTGGACGTCTGGTGCAATCTGCATCCAATGGGCAACTTGAATGCCATACCCCAACTCAATATCATCTTCTGCCGGTGCCACCAAAAAATTATCGTTTAACTTCGTTAGCTGTATATCGTCCGCCTTAATCACGCTTGGATTGATGTTGGCTTGAGCCCAACCAAAATACAGGTCATCAAGAGGTCTAGACGCGAAAGGCCCCTGGAAGATAAACCCCGTTGCTAGGAACGTCGTCTCTTGTGCTGTTCTCTTATCCCCCAAACCTGCATTAAAGAACACCACAAGGCCGCGTTTCGGATCATTTTTAACTTCGTAAACCATTTGATCAAACATCAGATAACCTGCGTATCTCCCCGTCTCGAGTATCGCCGAGTCAGCAACGTCCTTTGTAGCTGAAGTATCGTACATACCACCAAATTTATAATGGCCAACAAGACCTTGCGGCCCAAGATAAACAACCTGTTGTATCTCCAGCGGAATCAATGCTCCGGTGGCCCCCTGAAAATTCAAGTCAAACCCTTTGTCAGTATCATTGCTCAGTGCTGAGTTTACCTCAGTGATACCCACCATAATAGAAAAGTTCTTCGAAGGCGCAACTTCTAAACGTCCACCCCATGTCGCAACTGGGCCGAGTTGATACCCAACATCTTTACCTAAGAACTGGGGGTGTGAACAAAATGCATTATTCAAAAATCCAGCACTGCAGAGCAGGGCAGAGTGCGCAAACTGCAAGCCGGTCGGATAATAGCCAACTAAAGTATTTGCGTAACCTCCAAACCAATTCTGCTCATAATCAAACTGCAATAGACGAAGGTTTTCGCCTGCACCATACGTTCCATACTCATTAAAAGTACTTCCTATATAATTTTCTAGGCTGCTGCCGGCGCGATCAATTAAATATGTGTGTATTTTAGCACCATTCCAGCCAAATAACTTTTGTAGATCCCAATCGGCACCGACTATAACCTGTTGATTATATGCATTCCCCTGTTGCTTTCCACCAATAGGATCGCCACCAAACTGCCCTATATATTGACCAACAAAGTTGATGCCGTCGTTCCCGAGAGAGGTGCGGACCCCTCCCCAATTTCCGGTCATCGTCGGTTGGTTCATGAATTGCGCAAAGCTCTCGGCCTTGGCCGTACCGTAACTTGTCGTCGTTACGGTTAAAGCCAACGCTGCCGCGCCAAAAAAGAATTTATTGATTATGTAAGCCACAATTCTTCCCCATGCTTATGTTTTTAGCGTTGGTAGCGAGTAGTCCGGGATCTTGATACTCCCGCGTCTCTTGGGGGCGCGGTAATTTCTTGGTCTCCCGCGCGGATAAGCGGTCGGAACGTCCGCATTATGGACGGAAATAGCATATTCTAAAGTAATCTGTCCATTGTTTTTTTGCCAAATGTTAGCCGTAGGCGCCTCTTTGTGACACCCCGCATCTACAATTGCGCTTGACGATGCGGCGCCTATCGTCCACATTGTGGACGATCTAGTCGAAATTGCGGGCTTTATTACAGTTTCCGCGCGACGACCCGGATTTTGAACCATAACAGGAGCATTCCATGGAAAAGCTGATCATTACTTTGGGTGGGGATTCGCGCACCTCCTACCCAGGCAATCATTACTGCCCGGAACAGAGAGACATCGAAGCCGTTGCCCAGCAATATATCGATGGTGTTAAGGCCGGCGCCGCAATCACGCACATCCATGGCGTGCGCACCGTTGAGGACTCCATCCAGCCCGACGGAAGGCAAGTCTCGCGCATGGATCAGGAAGGCTGGAAGAGCCTGAACGACGCCATCATGAACAAAATTACCCCGGTCATGCAGTTCGGCGTCGCCAGCGCCCGCATCGCTGAAAAAATCAAGCTGATGGAACTGCACCCGGATATGATGTCGGTCGCCTTCAATGCGCATGACGAATATTTCAATCCGGACCCAGCCTACCCGCCCAAAAAAATGTTCGCCATCCACCCGCAGGAAGAGTTAATCGCCTATGCCGAGGCGGCACTTGAACATAACGTCATGCTGGAGGTTGAGTGCTTCCACACCGGCGGTTTCTGGAACCTGGATTTCGTCCGCAAGCAAGGCTTTCTGGAGCGAGCCTACGTAACCCTGTTCATCGGCTGGCCCGGGGGCACCTGGACCCCGCCGACCGAAAAAGCTTTGCTCTACATGGTCGACCATCTGCCGAAAAACTGCGTCTGGAACGTCAGCGTGATGAACCCCGAGAAGCATTGGCACATTCTTTCCCTTGCCGTCTCGCTCGGCGGCAATGTGCGCGTCGGCTACGAGGATAATCCCTACATCAATAAGGGCGAGTTCGCGAAAACCAATGCGCTGCTTGTGGAACGCATGGTCACCATCGCGGCAAATCTCGGTCGCGGCGTTGCAACGCCTGAGGAAGCCCGCAAGATCCTCGGCCTTAAACCACGCGCGGCCATGGCGGCATAACCAGCCGTCGAACCAAATGCTCGATACTAAACCCTGCGCGGTGCATTTCCGCGCAGGGTCGCTTTATTTGTAGGTTAGTGGTTTTTTTGAAAAAGAATGAAAGCTTTTGTTAAGGCCTGTGGTCACTTAAGGGACATTGCGCTGGCAACTAGCTGAACGCCCGCGAGGAAAATTCTGGCGGTCTCGTCGGAACGCGTGGCAATCCCATGAATTACTTTGGTTTAGCACTACTTTGCATTTTTAGCTTAGTCTGTTTTGTGAAAAACATCTCACAGTGGGGGCATAGTCGAAGCGGTGGCCGTACGAAATGATTGATCGCGTTTCTGATTGCCGGCAGGCTTGGTTGCAGCGGCGATCTTCGAATCTTTTTCCTTTCCACGGCTTTAAAGCGGCAAGATTGGAGAAAGGCGTAGGCGATCATTTTCATCAGGGCATGTTGATGTAAACCTGCCCAAGATCTGCCTTCGAAGTGATCGAGCCCAAGCTCCTCTTTGAGCGCTGGTGAGCCTGTTCACAGACCCATGTGGCTTTGATCATGGCGGTCAGTACCTTGGGCTTGTATCGGCTGGCAGGTTCGACACATAATATTTTTGCTCTCCGGTCGACCGCCGCTCGCGACGAACCACACCTCCTCGCCAGGCATGCATTGGACCAGATTTTGGCCAGCATCACCTCTCCGGAAACCGAAGACCGCCAGGGACGGGCATTTGCGACGCTTTCCAGCTTTCGCGACGGGGAAGGTCAGGGCAATATCGGTAGATAGACGCGCCATGTGCCGCTGGCCATTTGGGGTTTGCGCCAACCTGTTGGACACCAATCTCCGTCCGCATGCTCAAGGCACAAGGTTCTTTGAGTATTGCCTGACCTGTCTTGGCTATTGCCGTGCCCATCATCACGCTACGCATCTGGCGCAGGAGCAACATCACGTTAAAACTTCCGCCAGTTCATGACAAAACGGAACTCTCCATATCCAAAAGGCTGCTACCGAATCAGATTTGACCTTAGCGCAGACCGCAAGAAAACTTGATCAGACAGTACCTGCATCATGATCGTGATGTTGACCGTAACGCACAGCCACAGCCTTTATCAAAAATTTTAACCGTATAAACCTCGTTTTCGAGAGCTAAAAACACCTGTCACGCCGAGGCCGTCCACATAAGATTCCCTAAACTCCGCCCGCATCGACGTCCCGACACAAGCCCAGCTCCAGCGCGCGGCCCCTTGTTTCCGGTGCCAAAAATGTAAAAGACAAGCCGACCAACAATACGCTTGCGGCCAAGAAAATGAATACCGGCTCCGCCGCCTGAATTGTCGCCTTCGGCGTCACTAGGTTACTCGCGCCCGCAATTAGCGCCATGCTCAGCGGCCCTAATATTTTTCCCGCCCCATTCGCCGCCTGAGCAAGCCCTACACCGCGGCCCGATAAATTCACTGGGAAAATTTCTGCCGTATAAGGTATTAAATTAGCGAATCCGCCATCAAAAAATAACGCCGAAAAAACCAGTAAAACAATGAACACCGGTATTCCGGCAATCGCCTCGGTATGAAATACCGCTGCCAGAAATAACGTAGCGGCGGCACCATAGCCATGCAGTTCCCCCGCATGACGGCGCCCGATTAATGCTGGCAGAAACGCAAACATTAACTTTCCAACCATGCCAACGAGCGCGACGTAGATAAAGTAAACCGCCGCATGTTTTGCGCTAACCGAAAGCAGCATCGCTACGATTGTCGGCCCCCAAAGATAAACGCCGTAATTCGCAGTGCTCGCGCCCAGCGAGGTCAGCACGCTCAGCCAAAATCGTTTTGGTATGCTGTAAAGCTCCCATATCGTCGGAAATTTCTCCGGAGCCCGCGGCATCACCACGGCCAGGTCTTCCGCCGATCTGGCGATCGCGTGGCCAACAATCTCCCTCGCCTCGGCGACCCGGCCGCGAGTTAACAACCAGCGGACGGATTCCGGCGCAACGAAATAAAACACCAATCCCACCAGAACCGGCGCAGCGCCCAACGCCGCAACTCCACGCCATCCAAGCACGGCCAATAAAGTCGCCGCCGTAGCCGATGCCAGCAATATCCCAAAGGTCGAAAGCCCAACGGGTAGAGATGAGAGCACCATTCGGTGCCGCGTCGGCGTAATCTCAACCAGTAACGTCATTTGCGCAGTAACTGCTCCCGCCAACCCAAACCCGACGCCAAACCGCAACAGGCCAAACGCCCACCACGCCCCGTCGGGAATTAAAGCAATGCAGCCGGCCGACGCACCGCATATCACCGTGCCGACCACCATCGCATTCCTGCGTCCCCACCGATCCGCAAGGCTACCCCAAATCAAAGCCCCAGCAATCGATCCAAGCCCTGCGCTGAGAAGGATAAAAGCGGATTCAAGATACGTCAGATGCCATTGTGGTCCAACCACCGCCACTAGAAACCCGACAATCACAAAGTCAAAATAATCGAGCGCATAGGATATCGAGATCAATCCGAAAGTTGCCCAATATCTTCCGTTGAGGGGCGCACTATCATAAGCGGTAATTAGATTATTTTGGGACACAGCTGCTCCTCAAAGTTTATTGTTGATTAGAGATGGTTCGGCCTATCGCGATCGTTTTAATCTCGGCTATGCTGCTTTCCAATGACTCATGGTCTCGTTCCAGCAACAGCTTGCGCCAAATCCAAAGGCCTCTGGCATAATATTTTCGGAGTCACACAGTATGTCGTATAAGAAGCGCTTTTTTTTAAAAAACTGAAACAAAAACTTTGTCAACTTAGGCCATGGATATTACGTGCTCACGCTCTAGTCCAAACTGATGGCAGCTTTTGCCGCGCTTTTTTCGAAAGGCCGCCGCATGCTTAATAAGTGTGGCGATATCATCCATTACACGAAACCGGCCGAGCGATAACGCGCGCCGGCCCGCCATCGGAACCCTTCAAGTTCAGCGCCATAAACATCGCTTCCACGCGCTGCCCAGCTAGCGGCGCCAGCCCGGTCATGTGTTCAGCGATCAAGATACCATGGCTTAACAAAGTATGATGTGTCGGAAAATCGTAATCCTTCGGCCGCCGGGCAGGCGACATATCGGGTGTCGGCGTGTCAACAGCGAGAAGCTTCACACCTTGGTTCACCAACCACCACGAAGCTTCCGGGCTGAGCACGGGATGGAGCCAGTAAAGCTCGGTATTTACGTGCCTCGCCGTGCCGGTATCGAGAATTACAATGTCGCCAGGCTTCACCTTTGGCCGCGCCATTTCAAGATGCGCCGGCTCGATAATGCCGTCTTCGCCCGCATCAATTTTCCAAACCACGCCATCACCATATAGACGCTCGAGTGGCACCTCATCCATGCCCGGGCCATCCTGGATATAATGCAGTGGCGCATCGATATGCGTACCATGATGCACCACCATGGACATTTCCGTCACGTTCGACAGAAATTGCGGTAAGGACTTGATGCGGCGGATTTTTGGCTGCGGAAAAGAAGGAATTCTGGAGAGGCCTTCGGTGATGACGTGCGAAACCTCAATCCACCTCGCAAGACTGGAACTCGGCCGCGGCTGCGGCACATCCAACCATCCCCGCCAACCTTTTTCAATCCTACCAATATGTTCGCACATGTCCGCGTCCACCCGAGTGTTATGTTTTATGAAACGCTAGACTGGTTGACAGGTTTGCGCAAGTCGTCCACATTGCGGTCGTACTGCCCTCATTTGCTTGTCCATCAGAATAAACATTTTGAGACGGAGGAAAGCTTAAAGCTCCTGCAGCTTGGATTGGCGCGCTCGGTTCTGCATAAGGAATTCGAACACAACGCTCAGCCGGCTCGATCAAACGGTTCGAAAGTTTTGCCGTTTCCTCACACTCGAAACGCCGCATTTAGAATACGCGAAGTCTAGGAAACGCCAAGTTAGAGAGTTTTGACCTTCATGTTAACGCGTTTTGATTACATTATCGTTGGTGCCGGCAGCGCGGGTTGTGTCTTAGCGAACCGCCTATCCGCCGATCCCGATTGCAAGGTGCTGCTGCTCGAAGCCGGAAAGGATACGCCGCCGCAGGCAATCCCGGCCGATATTCTGAGCAACTACCCAATATCCTATTTCAACAAATCAAATATGTGGCCGAATCTCCGAGCATATTGGCGTCACGCCGGCACGCCTTCCACGAGCTTCCCGCAAGGCTGCATCATGGGCGGCGGCTCCTCCGTCATGGGCATGATCGCCTTACGCGGCGTGCCCGGCGACTACAACGAGTGGCAGGAAGCCGGCGCCGAGGGCTGGAGCTGGCAGGACGTTTTGCCCTGGTTCCAAAAACTCGAAAATGACCTGGATTTCGGCGCAGAGCCTGCCACGCATGGCAACTCCGGCCCGGTCACCATCCGCCGCGCGCCGGAAAAACTATGGCCGCCACTTGCCCGTGCCATACAAGGCTGGGCGTCTGACCGGCAACTCCCCACGGTCGCGGATATGAACGCGGATTTCCGGGACGGCTACGGCTCGGTGCCGATGAGCAACACGCCAAGCCAAAGAATTTCCTCCGCCATCGTCTATCTCGGTGCGGAAATCCGGGCACGAAAAAATTTGCAGATCACCTGTGAGTCCGAACTCACCGAAATTCTCTTCGAAGGCGCTCGGGCCGTCGGGGTAAAAGTAAATGGCCCGGCGGGAGCGGTGGAATACCGGTGCACGCGCGAAGTCATTCTCTCCACTGGCGCCATTCATTCCGCCGTCATGCTCCTACGCAGCGGCATCGGTCCCGCCCCTATCTCGCGCAAGCTCGGCATTCCAGTGATCTCGGACCGTCGCGGCGTCGGCGAAAACCTGCAAAATCACGCCTTGCTTTTCATCGGCATGTATCTGCCTAAAAACGGCCGCCAATCGCCTGAGCTCAACACCCATCCGGTTACCTGCTTCCGTCTGTCATCAAATATTCCATCCTGTCCACCCGGCGATATCTTTATCAACATCCAAAGTAAAACATCCTGGAACGCGCTTGGCACGCGTGTCGCCAATATCGCCCCGGTGCTCCATAAGCCTATGTCGCGCGGCAAAATCAGCCTCACCCCGGAACAGCCGCAAAAATTCCAAGTCGAATTCAATTTCGCGCAGCATGAGCTGGACCTAGCGCGGCTAAAACAGGGGTTCAAAATCGTCGTGGATATCCTCGGCAATGCTAGCGTTAAAAAGGTCACCGGCAAGCCTTTCTTGCTGCGTTTTACCGACAAGCTCCGGCAGCTGAATGAATATACTAAGGCCAATGCCCGTAAGGCTGCCCTGGTCGCCTGGATGCTCGACTTAGTGCCCGCGCTGGGGGACGCCGGCCTCGCCATGCTGGTCGGCGAACGCCAGGATTTGCAGCGCCTGGCCGCCGATGACGCGGCGCTCACCGCGCATATCCGCGACAATGTCGCGGGCATGTTCCATCCCGCCGGAACCTGCCGTATGGGCCGGGCGGACGATCCGGATGCGGTTGTTGACCCCGCCGGCCGCGTCTACGGCGCGCGCGGCTTGCGGGTGGTCGACGCCTCCATCATGCCAACCGTCCCGCGCGGCAATACGAATATTCCCACCATCATGCTGGCGGAAAAAATTTCCGCGGCAATCATCGCGGCGGCGCAAAATCAGGCACCCGCTAAAAGCATGAATTCGAGCGCTCTTAAATCATCGGAGATTTAATGTCGTGACCAGACACACCGTAGATATTCACACACATGTCCTCACCGAAAAAATGCTGCGCTTGCTCGGGAAGGAAGGGCCGGAACTCGCGCCAAGGCTGCGGCACATCGATGCGGATAACGCTATTCTGGAAATTGGCGGCCTGACACAGGATCCGTATTATCGCGGCGGCTGGGATATCGACCGGCGGCTGGAGGATATGAACGCTCACGGTATTGACGTGCAGTTGCTTTCGCCCGGCGTGCAGACGTTCTTCTATAACCGGGAGGCAAAACTCGCCTGTGCGCTGGCCAGGCTGCAAAACGAGGAAATTGCCGCACTTTGTCGCAAAGACCCGGATCGCTTCATTGGTCTGGCCTCCGTGCCCCTGCAGAACCCCGCCGCCGCCGCTGAAGAGCTGGAATATGCCATTCGTGTGCTGAACCTGCGCGGCGCGCAAATCGGATCGCATGTCGAAGGCCGCAATCTCGACGACCCAGGTCTCGAGCAATTTTGGGCCAAGGCTGCTGCACTAAAAGCCTTTATCTTGATCCACCCGCATCAGCCAGCGGCCGCCGATCGGCTCAAATCCTATTACTTCCGGAATTTTATTGGGCTCACCTTGGAGACCACGATCGCCGCCAGTTCGCTCGTCTTCGGCGGCATCATCGAGCGTTATCCGGATCTGCGCATCTGCCTCTGCCATGCCGGCGGGTTCGTGCCCTACCAGTCCGGCCGCTTTGATCATGGCTGGCAGGTCCGGCCCGAGGCAAAGGCGAAGCTACAAGGCTCACCTCGTGAAAGTTTCGCACGATTGTTTTACGACACCATCACGCATGCGCGGGGCCCACTCGAATTTCTTTTGAGTGAAATGACCTTTGGCCAAGTAATGCTGGGCAGCGACTACCCGTTCGACATGGGAAACATGAATTGCGTTTCCCTGGTGAGGGAAACCTCTCTGGGCGATCGCGAATCCGCAGCGGTGCTTGGCGAAACCGCGGCGGCACTCCTTGCCGCGCCGGTGCAGGCCTCGATGAAGTAATCTAACGTCCGGCGCCACAGGTGCCAAGCATTCATCGCGTTAAAATTCTACCCAAAAGACATCGCCTTCGATTACTAGCTGCAGAACTTCCGATCGCCATGAGAGCGAGACAAACAAATTTTTTGAGGAATAATGCTGAACCATCGAATTGCTTATGCGTGCATCGGATGTCTCATCCTTTTCAACGTTACTCTGCCTTTCAACCCGCTGTTTATCGGTGCTGGCCCGGCCTCGTTCCTCTATCATATTCATGCTGCTCGGAATACCATCCTTCCGCATCCTTTCGGAACCTGGCAGTCCGACTCCATCGCTTTGGTAGTCAATTTTCTCGTAACCGCCTTGGCCTCGCTAACAACGCTTAATTCCGCGAAACGCGCTCGCCTTCTAACACTCGCGAACGGTATGGATAAACTCAACGAGGATGTGCGGGATATTCGTGCAACCCCAGCACTGGCCTGCATCATGGCTTTGGATTGACATCGCACATTCAATGTACAAGATTTTCATACATTCAAAGCTGATAAAACGAGCGGATCCCTGGCCCGCCCAGACTAGAAGGAAATAAGAATGCGAATCTGGGCAAAATATCTCTATATCGTAACCTTTATGGTCATGTGCACCTTGCCGTTCGACCCGTTGCTGAACCAACGCTATCTGGTCTTTCCGCTCACTATCGTCTGCGTCACATTAGGGCTCATCGCGATGTATAGGTGCACATTGCCAAAACCGACCGGGCAAGCCGGCGAGGTTATCACGAAATGATCCTTGGGACCATTAGCATACTCGGCATTTATCTCGTCATCATCTTCGCGGTCGGGATCTTTTCCGGCCGTGGCGCCGGCAAAGATGCGGAATCCTTCTTTGTCGCGAACCGGCAGCTCTCATGGTTGCAGGAATCGATGTCCGTCTTCACAACCATGATCCCCGCCGCCGCGTTGGTTGGGACCATTGGCCTATTTTACTCAGGCGGGGCCAACATGCTGGGATATCTCATCAGCTATTCCTTCCTGCTACCGCTTACCTACTGGTATATCGGCTCGCGGTTGCGCCGGCTCGGGCGTCTCAAAGGCTATCAAACCCAAGCCGCCTTCGTCGGCGTGTTTTATCAAAGCGCTTATCTGCGCTGGGCGGTGGCCGTCGCCGGAATTATCTTTTCGGTGCCGATTATTCTCAGCCAGGTCGTCTCGCTCGGCTATTTGCTTAACTATTACACCGGCCTGCCCTATGGCGCGGCGGTTCTAATCTTTGTCGCCGTGTCCGTCGGCTACACGCTGAAAGGCGGCCTGCGCGCGGTCGCCAATACCGACATCCTGCACGGCGTCCTGCTGCTGCTGTTTCTCGTGGGCGCGATTATCGTCATCGTTGGCCACGCCGGCGGCATCATGAATGTACTGAACACGCCAAAAGCCACCGTCAGCAGCTCAGGGCCAGGGATGCAAATCTTTTTCGCATGGACGTTTTACGTCGGTCTCGCAACCTGCGTGCAGCCGGACCGTGCGTTCCGGATGTACGCCGTGCGCGATGAAAGCAATTTCCGCCGCGGTGTGGTCATCGGCGGTGCCATGACAACCCTTTGCTCATTAAGCTTTCTGCTGATCGCGCTGGCGGTCAACAGGCTAGCTCCAGGCTTGAAGCATACCGATGCCACTTTGGTGACCGGCCTCGGGCTCGCGGCACCCTGGTTGATCCCCTGGTTCGTCATGAACGCCTGGGGCGGCGGCATGTCATCCTTCACCGCCGGCTTGCTTTCCATCACGAATATCTTCATCAAGGATATTTTCGAGCCCTGGTATGCCGGTCAAGGCAAGTCCGTTTCGGTGGAACAGCGCAACAAAATCACCATCAACGCGTCGCGGATTTTCATCCTGCTGTTGGCACTGTTGAGCCTGCTGGTCAGCGCCTACCCGCTGCCGTTTATCTGGGCGCTCATCAACCTCACCGTCGGTGGCCTGCTGCAGTTCCTTCCCATGTTCCTATTCGGTTTTCTCTGGCGCGGCTTCACCCGGTCCGGCGCCATTTCCGGCTGGACCCTTGGCGTCGTCTGCATGTGCCTATGGTCATTTGTATTAAAACCCCCCTTGGGCCCACTGGCGGGCGTCGACGCCTTGATCGTGAATATCCTAATATCCCTCGGTGTCTCGCTTCTGCTCCCCGAAAGTACCGCCATCAAAGACGCCCGTGATCTTTTGCGCGCGCTCGCGATTTCGGACGTTGACAATCTGCCCGCGACGGCGTCCGTCCAGGCCACCCTTCTGCAGACCGCCGCAGCGGAGTGAGCCCAAAAGCCGAAATTCATCTGAAGGAATGTTTGAATGAAAATCGTGAGTTATCAATTGGCGAATGGTCGGCCAGGTTGGGGTGTTGTGCAGGATGATGCGGTCGTTGAGCTGAACAGCCTCGCGCCGGACTTAAAAACTTATCTCGCCAAGCACGTAACACTTTCCGAGCTTACCGTGCCGACGGATGCCCCCCGCTATGCGCTCAACAGCAGCTTCACCTTCCTGCCGCCCATCACCAACCCCGATAAAATCATTTGTATCGGTCTAAATTTCCTTTCCCACATACTGGAAGGCGACCGCCCGGTCCCAGCAAACCCGACCATTTTCACGCGCTTCGCGAATTCGCAAATCGGCCATTTGCAACCGCTGATCAAACCCGCCATCTCGGATCATTTTGACTTTGAAGGTGAGCTCGCCATTGTCATCGGCAAGACCTGCCGCCATGTTTCGCGCGACGCTGCCGCTCCCTTCATCGCCGGATATAGCTGCTACAACGACGCCTCGGTGCGCGACTGGCAGCAACACACATCGCAATTTACGCCCGGCAAAAATTTCATCGCGACCGGCGGCTTCGGCCCCTGGCTCGTCACGCCCGACGAATTCGGCGACCCCGCCAACGCTACACTGGTCACGCGCCTCAACGGCGAGGAAGTGCAGCGCGGCACAATCGACGACCTGGTCTTCGATATCCCCCGCCTCATCGAATACTGCTCGACGTTTACGATTCTAGAACCAGGCGATATCATCGTCACCGGCACGCCAGGCGGTGTCGGTCTGCACCGCAAGCCACAACTCTGGATGAAACCCGGCGACACCGTGCAGATCGAGATTTCCGGCATTGGCATACTGCAAAATTCCGTCTCGCAAGACACTAGCGCTCCATTTCATGGCCACCGGTAATTCGGCGGCGGCCGCCTCTATCTCCTTTAGCGTGAATGGCGAAAGGATCGAGATTGCGGCGTCGCTCGAGGATAATTTACTGCATATCCTGCGCAACCGGCTCGGCCTCAAGGGCTCGCGCTACGGCTGCGGCGCGGAATCCTGCGGAGCCTGCATGGTGCTCATCAATAGCGTCCCGCGCCCGGCCTGCACTGCGATCATGGCCGACGCCGCCGGCGCCCAGGTGGAAACCGTTGAAGGCCTCGCCTCCGCGGATAATTTCAGCGCGCTACAGCAGGCCTTTCTCGACGAACAAGCCGGCCAATGCGGCTATTGTCTCTCGGGCGTCCTCATTTCGGCAACCGCCTTGCTCCGTCGCAACCCCAACCCGAACCGGGACGATATTCTCATTGCGCTTGAGCCCCATCTCTGCCGCTGCGGCACGCATCACCGCATCGTTCGCGCCGTGCTGCGCGCCGCCGCCCTGCCCGCCCAGCCGGAGCCGGCGGCACCGTGATTCAAAACACCCTGCCGCATAGCATCCTAGTCAATCCGCTGATAAGCGACTGGCTCCATATCTCGCCGTCTGGGCAGATCGTAGTCGGCACCGGAAAAGTGGAAATCGGCCAAGGCGTGCTAACCGCGCTGAAACAAATGGCAGCCGAGGAGCTCTGCGTCCCTTACGATCGCGTTACCCTCCTTTCAGGCGAGACGCTCAAGACTCCAGAAGAGGGCCTAACCTCCGGCAGCCTCTCCATCGAAACCTCAGGCCATTCCATTCGCCTCGTCTGCGCCGAGGTCAGGAGTATTTTTCTCGAGCATGCAGCCCGCCAGCTGGGCCACGCCACTGGCACGTTAGAAATCCAAGATGGCACGTTTGTGACGAGCAGCGGTCCAAGCGCGATCAGTTACTGGACATTGGCCGGCGCTATCCCACTCAACCGCCGCATCACCGGCACAGCGCCACTTCGCTCCACTTCGGCATTGCGCATCATTGGGCAGAGTCTTCCGCGCGTCGACCTGCCGGCAAAACTAAGCGGAGGCGCCTTCATCCACGACATCGATAACGGTGCCATTCTGCATGGCCGCATTCTGCACGCCCCCCTCCGGAACGCTCGCCTCGAGCAGCTGGATGAAGCCGCAATCGCCCGCACCGGTGCGCAGCTGCTCCGCATCAATAATTTCGTCGCCTTGCTCGCCGATGACGAAGCCATCGCTGCGGCCGGCCGGCTCGCCGCCGCACTTACCGCGAAATGGCACGGCGGTGATCCGGCTGAACCAGCGTACGGACACGCCAAGCTTCTGAAATCGCTGCAAAGCATCGACCGTGTCATCGAAGCTCCCGGAAATCCATCGCCCCCTCGGCAGCCAATGGCGGCGGGAACGTTTGAAGCAAGCTACAGCCGCCCCTATCTCGCGCATGGCTCAATCGGACCTTCCTGCGCCCTGGCGAAATGGGAGGGTGACCAGCTAGCCATCTGGAGCCACACGCAAGGTGTCGGCCTGTTGCGCAAATCAATCGCGGATATGACCGGTCTGGCGCCGGAGCAGGTCACGGTCACCCATGTTCAGGGTGCCGGATGCTACGGCCATAACGGAGCCGATGACGCCGCCGGCGAGGCCGCGATCATTGCCTTGCAACGTCCAGGCCGAATGGTCCGTGTGCAATGGACACGGGAGGATGAATTATCCGCGTCTCCGTTCGGCGCCGCCTCCGTCGTCACGCTGCGCGCCGAGCTGGACGGCGCCTTCTACCCCGTCACCTGGGATATCGAGATTTGGAGTCCCTCGCACACGCAACGCCCCGGTGCCGCCGGCCGCGTCAATCTTCTGCCGCTGCACGCCATCTCCGGCGAGCCAATGCCGCCCTCGACCGCCGACGTCCCGGATGCTTCCGGCGGCGGCGGTATCCGCAACGCCATCGCCCTCTATGATCTACCGCCGCAACGCCTCACCCACCATCTGATCCTAAGCCCGCCACTGCGCACGTCGGCACTGCGCGGCCTGGGCGCGCAAGCGAATGTCTTTGCGATCGAGAGCTTCATCGATGAGCTTGCAGCCGCCGCAAATCAGGATCCCGTCGCGTATCGTTTATCCATGCTGTCCGACCCCCGCGCGCGCGCCGTCATCGAGGCCACGGCCAAATTATGCGCCTGGAACGCTCGCGGTGCCGGCGGCAATGGAACCGGCCTCGGCTTCGCCTTTAGTCGCTATAAAAACAAGGCCGCCTATCTTGCCGCCGCGGTCGACGTCGAGCTGGACGAAACCGTCCAGGTCAAACAAATCTGGTGCGTCGTCGATGCCGGGCTCCTGATCAATCCAGACGGTGCCGCAAACCAAGTGGAAGGGGGCGCCATACAAGCCGCGAGCTGGACGATCAAAGAGCAGGTCACCATGGATTATGACGGTATCAGCTCGCGAAGCTGGGACGATTACCCGATATTGCGCTTTTCCGAGATCCCCGAAATTCATGTCAAATTTATTGGATCAATGAACGACCCACCACTCGGTGTCGGCGAAGTCGCCGCCGGCCCCGTCACCGCCGCCATCGCCAATGCCGTCGCCCACGCCGTGGGCACCCGCATCCGCGACCTGCCACTCTCCCGCGACTGTGTCGCGGCAGCGCTAATGGCATAAGCAATCGAAAAGCAGGGTCGGCCATAAGGGCCGCCATGCCTATATCTGGGCACCACGCGGCTCTATAAATAGCGGCGGCAAAGTGTACCACTGAACCGGCTTTTTGCGGGCTGTTGTAGCGGCGCAAAAGTGTACCGGTCCTGCTAGGCCGATTGATGCCTTTTGATGGGCATTGATTGGCTGGAAGGATGTTTAGAGTGGAGCTTTACGGCGCTGTCCGGCGTGCCGTGATGGTTGATGGTCTGAGTCACCGCGAGGCTGCGCGGGGGTTTGGGGTTCATCGCAATACGATTTCCAAGATGCTGCGGTATTCGGCGCCGCCGGGATATCGGCGGCGAGAACAGCCGGTGTCACCGAAGCTGGGGCCACATATTGCCTGGATCGATGCGGTGCTTGAGGCTGACCGCGGCGTTCAGCTAAGCAGTGCGGTTTGAGCTACTACAGGTTTCGTGGACACCGAGTTTAGGTGTTTTAACGGAGCGGGAGGGTATTTATGGTTCGCAGGCAGTTTACACGTGAATTCAAGCTTGAGGCGGTGCGGCTGATCAAGGAGCGGGGGGTTTCGGTGGTTCAGGCGGCGCGAGACCTGGAAGTTGGCGAGAACGTGCTGCGCCGCTGGTCCAAGGAGCTTTCGGGCGACCCGCAGTACGCCTTTCCCGGCCAAGGGCAGATGCCCGAGCAGTTGGAGCTTGAACGGCTCCGGCGCGAGGTGACGAAGCTCAAAGCTAAGCGTGACATTCTAAAAAAAGCCGCGGCCTACTTTGCCAAGGAGTCGATGTGAAGTTCAGCTTCATTGCAAAGCATCGAGGGATACGGCCGGTGCGGTTGCTTTGCGAGACGCTCGATGTCTCGCGCAGCGGGTTTTATGCCTGGATATCACGCCCGCCCAGCGCCCGTGCGTGCCGCGATGAACGGGTTGGGGCTCTGGTAAAAACCAGCTTCCTTAACAGCGATCGCACCTACGGCGCCCGCCGCGTGTGGCATGATGTGCTAGCCGAGGGCATTGCCTGTGGGCTGCACCGCATTGAGCGGCTGATGTGGACCCAGGCTCTGCACGCCCGCCCTCGGCGCAGGCGATTGCCCGCCGATAGAGGAGAGAGAAATCAAGCACCTGCCTACAATCTTCTGGACCGCCAGTTTGTGGCGGCAGCGTCCAACCGCAAAAGGATCGCCGATTTTACCTATATCTGGACCGCCGAGGGCTGGCTGTATGTGGCGGTGGTGATCGATCTCTTCTCCCGCCGTGTGGTTGGCTGGTCGATGAGCGCCACGATGACCGCCCAGCTGGTCACCGATGCGCTGGTGATGGCGATCTGGCGGCGTGGCAAACCGGACGCCCTGCTGCATCATTCAGACCGCGGCAGCCAGTACACCTCCGAGCCATTTCAGCGGCTGATGAAGGATCATGGCGTCGTCTGCTCCATGAGCCGGTCAGGCAATGTCTGGTATAATGCCGCCATGGAGAGCTTCTTCTCCTCAATGAAAACCGAACGCATCGCGCGCAAGGTTTATCGTACCAGAGACCAGGCGCGGGCCGACGTATTCGAGTATATCGAGCGGTTCTACAATCCACGCCGCCGATACTCGACGATCGGCTATCTCAGCCCTATGAAATTCGAACAGGTGAAAATTCGGCTTTAAGGATGGTGTTCACGAAACCGGCAGCAGCTCAGGTGGGCCAATGGTCTTCTACGAACCCACAATCAACTCCAAAACTACCTCGCAGATTTCGTCACAGCCTATAATCCGCCAGACGACTGAAGATCCTGAAAGGTCTCTCACCCAACAATTCATCTACAAACCTAGACAAAGAGCCAAAACGATTCAACCTAAACCCATTCCACCAAATGCCGGGATTAAACGTCTAGCGCTCAAAGCATATGCGAAATTACTTCCGCCGTATGCATCACCAGGGGTGCCTCGTTCAGCACCGAATCCAACGCCGAACCGCTCAACCCAATCGCCGCGATCGGCCGCCTTTGCGCGTCGAAAATCGGCGCGGCGACACAATAAATCCCAGGCACGTGCTCCGCTTTATCGATCGCGTAGCCCCGCTTCCGGACGGCGGCCAACTCATTCATGAAGGAGCGTATGCTGGTAATCGTGTTCGGCGTTTTAGCGACCAGTGGCTGCACCGCGATCAACGCTTTTACCTCGTCTTCCGAAACATGGCTGAGAATCGCTTTCCCTAGTGAACAGCAATGGGCGGGGATCATTCTGCCGAACCTGGAATAAATCGTCGGCAGCGAGGGCTTTTCGATTCCGGCTAAATAAAGCAACCGGTTCTGGTGCAATAGGCCCAGGTTCGTGCGTTGCATCGTTTTCTGCGCAAGCGTCTGCAAATGCGGCAATGCTTCCAGCCTTAGGCGATTATGGTCGAGCAGGCTCGCCGCCAGCGGCAAAACGCTAAATCCGCAGCTCAACCGACCATCAACCTGCTCTAAATATCCCTCGGTCAGAAGTGTCTGCACCAGTCGGTGCGTCGTCGCCCGCGCAAGCTGGGTTTGCACGGCGACTTCAGCAACCGTGGGATCCCGGCCGGCTTCTGTAACAGCACGCAAAATTCCCAACGCTTTACGCAGGCTTTTAACGGCGGAACGCTCATCTTCGGCGACGGCCTTGCCGCTAACAGCATTGAACCGGGTGCCTTTCACCGGAGCGAGCGGTAAAGCCGACGATCTTCTGGCCTTCCCGGTGGGCTTGAGGACAGTCATGAACTCCATTAGGCTCCGTTAGGTTGGAAGATACTCTATCGCTTAAAAATACGGTTCGCAAACAGTACCGCACGAAATCGCACTCGCCGGACTGCTGCGGGCCTGGTGTCGGCGCAGCTGCCACCAGACACAACCTTCCGCGTAATCGGCTTGGCTTTAACGGGCGCCAGGTTGAGCTGCGATAAGCGTCAGCGGTACAGCGGATATCCTAGCGTTGCTTGCTTCACTTTCTCTGCTGTCAGCGGTAGGTCGCGCAGGCGCAAGCCGGTGGCATCGGCGAGGGCATTGCCGATCGCGGCGGGGGTTGGGCCCATCCCTGCCTCGCCGGTGCCGAGGAACGGCTCGCCGGGGCGGTTGATGACATACACGTCGACACTGTCCGGCACGTTATCGAACCGCATGATGGGATAGCTGCTCCAATCCCGGCTGGTGATCTCGGTCTCGCTGTATTCAACCGATTCGTAGAGGGTCCAGCTGATGGCTTGCACGATGCAGCCCTGGATTTGGTTCTTGATGCCGTTGGGGTTGACGGCATTGCCACTGTCGATCGCGGCGACAGCGCGGACCACGCGAATTTGCCCTGTGTCGGAGTTCACCGCAATTTCGACGGCCACGGCGCAATAGGCTTTGATGGTTTCATACACCACGAAGCCGAAGCCTCGGCCATGACCAGGCGGCAGGGTTTTCGCATGTGCCCAACCGAATTTCTCGGCCGCCATCTCCACCACGTCCCTCGAGCGCTGATCCGGCAAATGCTTCAGCCTGAATGCCACCGGATCGGTTTTGGCGGCGAGTGCTAATTCATCCATGAAACTTTCGATCGCGAAAACATTCATGTAGCCGCCGAGCGATCGCAGAGCGGAGACGCGAAGCGGCATCTCCTCGATATAGTGGTAGACGATATTGGTGTTGGGCAGCGTATAGGTGGGGATGGCATTGCGGTCCCCGCCGCCGCTCGGCAGCGGGATCTGCGAACCCTGCGGCGGCCCGAATTGCGCCGGGAGGTACCAAGCCGGCATCAGATTGGCAGCCTTGCCCGCAGGACGGGTCATGAACGTCATGCTCCACAGCTCGTAATCCCAACCGCTGATCATGCCGTTGCTGTCGAGTGTGCCGCGCGCCTCGGCGATCATCGGCGAGCCGTAGGGTTCCCAGCCGTGCTCATCCTCGCGCATCCACTGCACCCGCACCGGCCGGTTCGGCAGCGCCACGGCGACGATGGCGGCGTCCGCTCCGGCGTCGTCAGCGGCGTTATGACCATAGCAGCCGGAGCCTTCGACATAAATGCACTCTACCTGGTTCTGCGGCATCGACAGCATATCGGCGATCGTGTTGCGCAGCGGGTAGACGCCCTGGGTATGCGTCCAGACGGTGACACGCGTGCCGTCGAACAGGCCGACCGCGCAGGATGGCCCGATGGAGGCGTGCATCACATATGGCCTGGTATATGCCGCCTGAAGAATGTCACCGCTGGTAATCGCGCCGCTGCCTTGCTTATCCAGCACCCTCGTATCCGTCTTCACGCTCTTCAGCAGTGGAAGGATGTCGTTCTTATCAGGTAGGGCTTTCGGCACCTTCCAATGCGCCGCCTGCTGTAGCGCCCGCATCGCGATGATCGCCTGGTATTCGCCCTCTGCGATAACGGCGAGATAATTGTTCTGGTGAACCACTTTGATCACACCCGGCATATTCTCAACGGCTAAGGTGTCAACGCTGATCAAGGTCGAGCCATAGTTGGGCGGCCGCACGATCCGCGCATGCACCATGTTGTCCATGCGCATATCCTGCACATAGGTGGGTTCGCCGGTGAGCTTGGGCGGAATATCGAGCCGAGGAAAATTCTTACCGACGATCTTGTACTGGTTGGGCGGAATTAGGTTCGGCTGGTTCGTGGCCTGTATATGAAGAGAGCGACGTTTCACCAGATCGCCATAGCTGCGTCTCTGATCATTGGGACCAGTCACCACGCCCTTTTCCACTTTCAACTGCGAGACATCGACGCCGAAGTCGCTGGCCGCCCAGCCGAGCAAAATCTCGCGCACCTGCGAGGCGGCGTGAAAGATCGCAGTGCCGCTGGACATCATCGAGTCGCTGCCCGCGGTGTAGCCTTCATTTAGCATTCGTGTCGTGGAGGCCATCAGCATCGTGATGGCCTCCGGTTCCACCACCAACTGCTCCGCCGCGCATTGCATGAACGCGGTCTGCACACCCTGGCCCAGCTCTGCCTTGCCGGAATACACCGTCACCGCGCCCATCTCGTCGATGCCAATCCATGAATCGAGATAGGGATACATTTTCAGGTCGCCGAAGTGCGGACCCTTCGGCTGCGCCGGACTGATTTGTGCGAGTCCCCGTCCGCCGAGCATCGAAAAGCTGACAACCAGGCCGCTGCCGGCCAGGAAGCCGCGCCGCGATAGGGCGGCTTTCATCGTTTCCATAACGCCGTCTCCGCCAGTTCCGCTTAGCTTTTTTGCCCGGCTGCCCGCCGGATCGCGCTCATAATGCGCATATGGGTACCGCACCGGCACAGATTTAGCTGCATCCAGTCGCGGATTTCCTGGTCCGTCGGCGATTCGTTCTGCCGCAGCAAAGCGTGGCTGCGCATGATCATGCCAGGGATACAGTAGCCGCACTGCGCCGCCTGTTCGTCGATGAAGGCCTTTTGCACGACGCCAGGATTTTCGGCCGTACCCAGACCTTCAAGCGTCGTGACGGAACGTCCCTCGAGAATCGAGATGGGTGTAACACAGGAAAACACCGGCTGGTTATCGACCACCACGGTGCACGCCCCGCACTGGCCCAGGCCGCACCCGAACTTGGCGCCATTCAGCTTCAGCTCGTTGCGCAGCACATAGAGCAGTGGCGTGGTCGGGTCGGTATCCACCTGATGCGTCGTGCCGTTGACATTGAGATTGATCACTGCCCTGCCCCCTTGTCGATCTGCGCGACAGTCTGTTCGATATTCGTCCACGCTGGCTCATCGGTGAAATGGCTCCGTACATATTGTGCGAGCAGCACGATCTGGCTTTGCGTCAGCGCCCCCCCGAAAGGCGGCATCCAGCGGCCTTGCGCGCCCGGCGGGGGCTGCACGCCATGCAGCACGATTTCGATGAAATTTTCCGGACTAGGCACATGCGTGACGCTGCTAAACCCCAACATCACAGGCCTGTAAAATGGCTGGTCGCCGCCCTGGAAATGGCAGGAGGCGCAGGCGCCCGCGAAGATCGCTTCGCCAGTGGTGGCAGATCCCTGGTGATTTATCTGCTGCGCCGTTGTAATGTAATAAGCGATCTTGTTGGCGGCGCCGACGGCCTGCGTCGTTTTGGCCGCCGAAGGTGGAGGCTCGAAGGAGGCGATATAGGTCGCCAGCGCATTGAGGTCGGACTTGGGCAGCGTTTGCAAATCTTCAGTGACGCCCGCCATCGGGCCAGCCGCCATGCCGTGGGTCTGCACAAAGCTGTTGCCGAGATAAGCGGCCAACTCGCCCTTGGTCCATGGCGCCGGCGCGGATGAGGAACGGTTCAAGGCAGGGGCGAGCCAGCCTTCGTTATAGCCGCCGGCATACTGAGAGTCCGCGATTTCCGCGCCCAGTATATTATGCGGCGTATGGCAGGCGGCGCAATGCCCTAATCCTTCGGCAATATAAGCGCCACGGTTCCATGTGGCACTCTGGTTCGGGTCGGGTCGGAAGCCGCCCGTGTACAGAAACAGCAGATTCCAGCCGGCCATCACCATACGGATATCCAGCGGAAACGGCAGCTTCGGCGGTTGCACCGCGTTACGCACCGGCTGCCGCGTCATCAGATAGGCATAGATCGCCTCGGCATCTTCGTTGCTGATCAACGTGAAATGGTTATAGGGAAAAGCGGGATAAAGATGCGCGCCATCGCGGGCGATGCCTTTGTGCATCGCCCGCACAAAGGCCGCTTCCGACCAGTTGCCGATCCCGGTCTGCGGATCGGGTGTAATATTGCTGCCGTAAATCGTGCCGAATGGCGTAGGAACCGGGTAACCACCCGCAAAGGGCTGCCCACCCTGAGCCGTATGACATTCGGCGCAATACCCCATGGATGCTAGAATAGCGCCCTTAGCAATCTTCGTTTTATTGAAATCGGAAGGGACGGGCGGCGAAATCCTGGCAATGGCGGGTTGTTTCGCCCAAATGAAAAAGCCGATGGCGCCAAGCATTGCGACCACGACTAAGACCACGAAGATGCGTAAAATGCCCCTAACCATGCATCACCTTTCGTCCTGGTCTAGGACAGTCCACAGCTATAGACAACGCTTCACCGATCTTGGTGCAGCCATCCCGATCCAACGTCGCACTTCGGCAAAGCTTCCCAGGAGAGGAAACACTTCGTAGCCCTGACGGCTACTAGACCCGATGTCCGCTGAATGATCGGCGGCCCGCCCTCGGCATAATGTCGAAGGTTGTGCCGGATGGCTGGCACAAAGCCTCATACATGGAGGGCGGACCTGATGGACAATATCACCTTTGTTGGATTGGATGTGCATAAGGCGACGGTATGCATGGCAATAGCTGAGTGCGGCCGTGAGAGCCCGCACGCGGCAAGCCTGATCGTAAGCCTCACGCTGACTGTTCCATTGGGAGATCTCGTCGAGAATCGCAAGCTGATGGTGCTCACCGTCGCGGCCTCCGTTCCGGCGCTGTTGCTGACTGGGCTGGCCCGAAATGGCGCTATGCTGCTGATGGCGGCGAGTTTGACGGGCCTAACCTCCGTGGCAGTACAAAATGCTGATCCCGCTGGCGGCGCACCTCACGCCTGAAGTGCGGCGAGACCAGGTACTGGACACGGTGACAAGCGGATTGCTGCTGGGCATCCTGCTCAGCCGTCCCGCCGCCTCAATGGTCGCGGACCTGTCCTCCTGGCGCGTCGTTTTCTTTCTCTCAGCCGGCTTGATGGTAGCGGCCACGAGACTGACGCGACTTGTCAAGAACCGCATTTCCCACTCTTTATCAAAACGTGGACTGCCACTCAAACAAAACGGGCAGTTTCAAATCATATTTCTTCAACATAAGCCGCTACCCGCTGCTCCACTTGTAACGAAGTCTACTGCGTGCCGCCCGAGGCGCCGCCCGTTTCACCAGCCATACCGCCCATGCTGCCGGTGCCGGGCGTTCCATTGCCTGCGGCATTAGTACCCATGGAATTTGTCCCCATAGTCTTGGACGTACGAGTACCCATCGTGCCCGAAGCACCAGTGCCTACGCTCCCTGACGTACCGTTGCTGCCTATGCTGCCCGACGTGCCACCGCCCCCTCCCGCACCGTCAGCGCTCCCGCCTGCCTGTGCGAAGGCCATGCCCGGGCAAAGCAGCGAAAGACCAAATGCAGCCGTTACCATAATACGTGGTGACATCTTAATTCCCCTTAGTATTTCAGGTAAAGTAGACTTTGGCGCCCCCATCACCAGCACGAAGGCGTAAAACAATCATGTTAAAACGGTAAGCTGCTCCGGAATCGCATTGGGTCAATATTCCGAAAGATCACATGATGACGGCGATTTTCTCGCGTCTCAGATTTTGGGCTAACTCCTCGATCACCGGTCACCACCTTCCTTTCCAAGCTGTTTGGCCGGCACGGAGATCAAAGAAGCCTTGTTTTCGATCAGCACGGCATGGGAAGCTGTTTATGAACTGACCGGGCTGATCAATTCACCATCATCCCGTGGTTCGTCTTCACCGTCGGCGTTGTCAGGCTGATCGATCGCCTTGGCGTTCAGTATGGTGGTTTTTGCCTGGCTCTTGATTTCACAGAGAGCCAGGCCGAGGCCCCGATGACCTCCGGCGGGCATCGCTTCAACCGCGGCTGCAGCATCGTCCACCTTGGCCAGAACCTGTTTCGCCAAACTTACCACCCGTTGAACAATCATCCGCTTGTTGAACCCGCAGGCTTCCGCCAGCCTTTCCCAATGCCTCCGATACAAATGCCGACCCCGGCGCTGGCCACCGATTTTTGGGCCATATTTTTCGTGATGTCGTCCCGGGCGCTGCCGCACATGAGGTCGTAGAGCGGTGCGAGGCGGGCACCTCCGTTGTCGATCAGAATGGAATAATTTTTGGCATGGCTATCAACGGTCGTGATCAGCACGTTCAAGATCGCGGCATCCAACATGGCCAACCGGTCTCTCGGCGGCAAATACCGTTCGGCGACATTGAACAGGTCAGGCAGGCTGGATCCACGTAAGCCAGATTGGTTATGCTCGTATTTCGATGCCGGCGGTTTACCACACGCCTGGCATAAATCTTCTTGATGCAGTCTGGTCCAGCTATTCGCCTTTAAAAGCCGATCATAGCGCTCGACCAGCAGATAGGTCCGCCCACCAGCGCGCCAAGACTACAATACGGTCAGACCGCATTCCAAACTCGGCGGTATGACCCCCGCCGAATTCGTCGCGCAAACATGGTTTGGGGCATGCCCCAAACCATGTTGCCATCACTTCGACCATCAAGCATGAAAGGCAGGACTCTACGGCTGACCGGATACAAATTCGGGAGCACGTCATTAGATCAGAAGTACGGCTGCTCCCGGAAGACGGGGAGCTGCGTGTGGAACTGTGCGGCGCCTTGGCCGGCATTCTGGCGCTGTCAAGCGCGCAAAACAAATCCATCCGCAAATCCGTGGATGGTTCGGTATCTGTTCTGATTGAGCAAATCAAGTTGGTTGCGGGGGCACGCAACCAACGACGACATATCGAAGCCGTCAACCTCTATTGATCGTATAGCAATGGGTACCGATAACGACGGGACTGGGCCGAGAGCGGAAAGGCCGCTTTGGGATGACGGATAGAAACAAGCAGACATTGTGGCCAAACAGCCTGACATGGCCTCAAATTGCTAACGGAAGCTGCGTTGCTTTAGTAGGAACGATTTCATACGGTAAGAAAAATTGACGGTGGTTTCTCGATGAGGATATTTGGGCTGGCCTTCGTTCTGCTCGGCGCCTTCCTGTCTCTTGCCCGCGCCCAAATTCCACCAACTGACCCGGGCGACTATCTGTTGCACGCTGTTAAGGCCGTGGCTGATAGCGGCCGGCCCGACGATCCAGCCACAGTTGCGGCCCTTCTGCACCTTCCATTTTCTGAAACCAGCCATTCTGTCTGGAGCTGCCCGGCTGGGGGAGACCGGATCGACGACAATTATGCCGTCACAGGCAGCGATTGGTTTCATCCGTTGCCGACCGGCGAGCAGCACATGATCATCCAAGTCCCATTTCAAGTGGGAGATGTACCTATTCGTGCCCCCCGCCCTCCGTCATGGGGGAAGCCGACACAAACCGTCCTGGGCGATCCCGATATCGGCTATTCCAGCACAGGGACTTTGCGTTGCCATGACCTGAATCAGAACCAGCTCTACGTGAGCCTCACCTTCAATAATATTCCCGCTTACGCCTGCATCAGCGAAGCTCAGATCAAAGCGGTTTTTCCAGAAGCTGGCCCACCACCGCCTGACCCGTACCCCTTTCATCCGCCGTCGCCCGAGTTCGTCTATTCCAATGCTGGTACATTGGTTCAATTTCAGATGTCGCTCTACCCAGGAGTGGCCGACCCGCATCATCAGCCAGTATGCCTGATGGGCATGTCCATAAATGGTAAGTTCCAGTATGGACCATTGCACAAGTTCGACGTGAGCTTTACTCCGCCGGTGGCGTCTGCAGCAGGCGTGATCTCTCCTCGCGCAAGGCGGACTCCGCCGGCAATCCCGGGCACCTACCTGCTTCACGTGGTTAAAGCCGTGACAGATGGTGGGCGAGCTGATGATCCGGCGATTGTTGCCAACCTACTCCATGCGTCCCTCACGCCGGTCGATTACGAAAACGATAGCGTTACTTCCTGTCCGGACACGCATGTGATGCAAGGTCACGTCTCCTTGGATTATTTGATAACAGGCAACACCTGGTTTCGTGCTTTGCCAACCGGTAAGCGAGTTCTTGTCAAGGGATTCGCAACGATTTTTGCGATTAAACTAACAAATATCCCACTCGGCGATCCCACACTTTCATACAGTATCGCCGGACAAGTTGCTTGCACAAAATCTTCCTCAGACGGTGTCGGCGCTCAGATCACCTTCGACAATATTCCGCCCTATGCATGCATCAGTACGGCGCAGATTAAATCGTTCTTTCCGGGCGCCTTCCACCCAACCAGCTTGCCTAGGTGGGCAATCGCTGACCTGCGATACTCGAATGCGGATTCGAACGTGGATTTCACGATGACCACGTCCACTTTCCCGGGCGCACCAGCCCACCAGCCAGTATGCTTAAAGGAGATAAACATAGGTGCCTCCTACCCATGGGGAGGCGTACATAAGCTTGATGTCGGTACCTAAGTTATCGATTATCAGCAGATTTCGGAACGTCCGTTTTTGAGCTGCTTGCTTCCATTCTAGAATGACCAGCATGGGCGCAAAGCAGCCGTCTGCCCAATCCCACCGTCGACCTTCCCAAGACGTGCCTTGAGCTGGCAGGATCATTTCACCGGGGGCCGGCTGGCTTATCGCCAAAACGTCGCTAAGCTGCGTCATTATGAAAAAGATCGGTTTCCTTTCTTTCGGCCACTGGACACCGTCGCCGCAATCGCAAACGCGCTCGGCAGCCGATGCACTCCTGCAATCCATCGACCTCGCCGTCGCGGCCGAGGCGTTGGGCGCGGACGGCGCCTATTTCCGCGTCCACCATTTCGCCCGCCAGCTCGCCGCCCCCTTTCCGCTTCTCGCGGCCATAGGCGCCAGAACCAGTCATATCGAAATTGGGACCGCAGTTATCGACATGCGCTACGAGAACCCCCTCTATATGGCCGAGGATGCGAGCGCTGCCGACCTCATCGCCGGCGGGCGCCTGCAATTGGGCATAAGCCGTGGTTCGCCCGAGCAGGTCATCGATGGCTGGCGCTATTTCGGCTATCAACCAGCCGAGGGCGAGACCGACGCCGATATGGGTCGCCGCCACGCCCAGGTCTTCCTGGAAAGATTGCGTGGCGAGGGCTTCGCGCAACCCAACCCGCGCCCGATGTTTCCAAATCCGCCGGGCCTGCTCCGCACCGAACCTCACGCGGAAGGCCTGCGCGAGCGCATCTGGTGGGGCGCCAGTTCCAATGCCACCGTAATCTGGGCCGCAAAACTCGGCATGAACCTGCAAAGCTCAACCCTCAAAAACGATGAAACCGGGGAGCCTTTCCACATTCAGCAAGCCGACCAGATACGCGCCTTTCGCACCGCCTGGAAAGAAGCCGGCCACATCCGCCAGCCGCGCGTCTCAGTCAGCCGCAGCATTTTTGCCTTGGTGAATGACCGCGACCGCGCCTATTTCGGGGGTACCCGCGAGGAAAAAGATCAGATCGGCTTCATCGATGATAAGACGCAGGCTATCTTCGGCCGCAGCTATGCGGCAGAGCCGCAAGTACTTATCGAGCAGCTCAAAAAAGATGAAGCCATCGCCGAAGCAGACACGCTGCTTCTTACAGTTCCAAACCAACTCGGCGTCGACTACAACGTCCATGTGATCGAGGCGATCCTCACCCATGTCGCCGCCGCCCTCGGCTGGCGTTGATGCGCCTAACCAAGCAACTTCCTTTTTACGAACCAAATGAAGCAAAAGGACTTCTATAACCTACGCTGTTAAAAAACATTAGCTTTCTGGATAATCGGCAGATAGGGTCAGTGCCTGCCATTTGTCGAGTTCGGTGCCGAGTTCCGAGACCTGCTTGCGGGCGAGATCAAGCGCCGGGCGGCCAAGCACGAGGTGCAGCGGCGGTTCGGCAGCATCGACCGCAGCGATGATTGCCTCGGCACCCCGGCGCGGATCTCCCGGCTGCTTGCCGCTGCGGGCGGCGGTTTCACGCCGACGCACGCCGGCCGTTTCGGCGTAATCGGGGATGATGGTTGCCGATTGCACGATCGAACGCCCTGCCCAATCGGTGCGGAATGGGCCAGGTTCAACGATGATGACTTTGATACCAAGCGGCTTGCCCTCGATCGCCAGAGATTGCGATAAGCCTTCCACCGCGAATTTAGTCGCATGATAATAACCGGTTGCACCGAAGCTTACGAGGCCGCCGATCGAGGAAATATTCACGATATGGCCGCTTCTCTGCTTGCGCATACCAGGCAGAACTGCCTTAGTCATGGCGACAAGGCCGAATAGATTAGTTTCAAACATCCCACGCACCGCATCGTCCTCGCCTTCTTCGATCGCCGCGAGATAACCATACCCGGCATTGTTCACCAGCACGTCGATGCGACCGAACTTGGCTTCCGCCGATTTTACAACGGCATCAATATTTGCCTGTTTGGTGACATCGAGTTGAAGTTTAAGGAGATGGTTTGGATGTTTTTCTTGGAGATCCTCGAGACTTTTCGGATTGCGCGCCGTGGCGACGACGCGCTCACCCCGCTCCAGCAAGGCTTGCGTCAATTCGCGTCCGAACCCCGTCGAACAACCTGTGATCAGCCACACTTTCGTGCTATCGGTCATTGAGACATCCTTTGAATAGACAGTCGATGGCCGGTATATCTGTGTCAGCGTACCCCAACTCAAGGGCTTAGTTGCAGCGCTGCGATCAACGAGTTGCGCACCGCTTGCTTGGCAAAGACGGGGGCGCCGGTGTGACCGCTCCGGGCAAAAAGCTTTTGAAAATGACGACGGATAGTATCGTGCTGTTTTTTAGCTATCCTACGAAGACGCCATCATATTATCCGCAACAGAATTGGAATGCAGCTTACCTAGCACGACCCGGTCCCGGCCTAGTTGTTTGGCTCTATACATCGCTTGATCGGCACGTTCCACCGCTCCTTCAAGCGTATCTTCGGGATGAAAATCCGTCAGACCGGAAGAGACTGTGATCCGCAAACCCGGAGATATTGCATCGAAAGACGTGTTCGCCAGCGATGCGCTTACCCGCTCGAGACATTCGATCGCTTGTGCCACAGTGACATCCGGCAGCATGAGTAGAAATTCTTCGCCGCCCCAGCGTGCGAACATATCTCCTGCCCGCAAGGAGGATTTGCCCACTTTCGCGAAAGTCCGAAGCACTTCATCGCCGGCCTGGTGTCCGAATTTGTCATTCACGCTTTTGAAAAAATCAATATCGATCAGAGCCACGCAAACCTGCCCTTGGCTTGGCCTTTGCGTTCTCATTTCGGATCGCATCATCTCCGCCATGGCACGGCGATTGAGCAGGCCGGTGAGGTCGTCGCTTTCGGCCAACCGACCGATCTGCTCCAATGCAAGCTCAAGTGCTGCTTTTTTTTCACGTAATGTATTTTGTAACTTATTGATCTGCGCGCTAAGGATGCATACCGGAAAAATTGCCAAAGCTGCGTAGGAAAACTGGCCGATCAATACGGCCCGCGGATATGTAGCGGGGCTGATCTCGTATTGCCGGAACATGGTTGCGGCCAGCGCCACAAGGGTGCCCATTGCCAAGCCCACCATGACGCGCGGACGAAAGGCAAAAACGCCAAACATCAAAATCAGCACCAGCAGTCCGATCACCGCGCCACGGTCCGAACCTGCAATCGCGTAGGTCCAAAGCACCGTCGCGGTCGCGAATATCTGTTGCGGTAGGGTGAGAGAACTGTCTTTGCCAAAACGCCGATTAAGGCCGGTCCGGATCATGAGATAGAACCCGAGGATGCCGCAAAGACAGAATATCGTCAGTTGGAGTGCAGGTCCTCTTGCCATCAGGCCGCTTCGTACCTCAAAAATGTGCACGAATAACATCATGCAGCAAATGCCGCTGGCCAGCATGGTTCGCTGAAGACGGATGCGCTGCTGCGGAAATGAGCCAAAAACAATAGAAACAAGCTGTGACATTCGGGGCCCTAATAGAACGCTGATGAACCTCTTGCAAAACGACTATGCCAAATTGCCTATGGCAAAAAGCTCCATGCGCTCAATAATACGCCAAATCGAGTCTTATCGATGGCTTATTCCGGGAAATCGACGAAATTTCAGCTTTGAGTGCGATCTTAGTGTAGTTTGTACAGTAACAAAGGTCTACCGGAATGACGTTGCCCCTTACGTAATACCGTCGCTTTAACGAACAAATGTTTTGTCCTGCGAGAAGCACGCGGTAATTCTTTCGGCATTAAGGTCAGATCGACCATTATGGTGCACTCTGAAACGAGCAGGCCTCCATAAAATTTCTGAACGTAACGGAATAGCGCAGCTGATCGACGGGTGGGACGCCGTGTTCCCATTCCCGCCTCGAAGAACCGCGAAGGAGATAGGCTGAGCGCGGATTGATATTGCACGCGGCGCGTTCCCAGTCCGCACCGCGCTTGCGCCGCAAGCGCAAGATGCTTGGCGGCCCAAGCGAAATCCCGACGACATCCTTGAACATCGGCTTGTCCCGATGCCATCCGATGCCGGCACCGGGAGCATATTCGTTGATCAGGATCTGTTGCAGGCCCTCTTCCGGAACGCCGGCAAAGCCTGCGGCGTGGCGGCGCAAAGGCAAGAGAAAAGGCGGGATGGGATCGCTGTGGCGCAGTGTTTTGCCGGCATAATCATAGCGCCATCCGAAGGAGACGACGCGGCGTTTGCCGAGAAAGCCATGAAACTCGAATGGCTTGAAGGGCAATTCTTTGAAGCGTCTGATCATCGCATTCTCTTCCTTGGGCGAAATGATGTCCTCCCAATAGGCGAACCCAGCGGAAAGTCTGGATCCTGGTTCGAACAGGTCGTGTTGATCGGTGGCGACGACGGAGTGTTTTGGCATTATCGAAAATCCCGCGTCTTAACTTTGATGCTGTCGATATGAAGGTCGGGGATGTAAATTTCTCTCGCCTTGCGGCCCAAGGTCTCGCGCGGGTCTGGCCCCCCGCCATGTTTGGCCTCATCACCGCGGCCATGCGGCACCGGAAAGGTCACGTCTGGGTTGCCGATGCTGGCGAGTTCCGCCGACAGATCGGTGAGACGATGCGCGACGAGATGCACGACGTCGCCCTCACGCTGGACTCGGCCATACACGGCCATCATGCCGGATGAGAGAATGATCCGACGCTGCTTTTCATAAAGGCTTGGCCAGATCACGAGATTGGCGATGCCGGTCTCATCTTCAATCGTGATGAACATCACGCCCTTGGCTGAGCCTGGCTTTTGGCGCACCAGCACGATCCCCGCGGTCTCCAGCCATTTATGATCCGGCGTCCGCATGGCCTGCTCGCAGGTCAGGATTTTGCGGCGGCGGAATTCGTCACGCAAAAAGCTCATCGGATGGGCGCGCAGGCTGAGCCCCATATGAACATAGTCCTCCACGACCTCGTGCCCATCGGTCATCGGATGCAATGCTACCGGCGGCTCCGCCTGCTCGGTGATCACCGCCTCGTCGGCTTCGCGCGCGGCGGCAGCGGCAAACAGCGCCAGCGGCTCATCCCGCAGGCCCTTCAACGTCCACAGCGCTTCCCGTCGCGCCTGACGCAAGCTCGGGCGAAAGCCATCCGCCTCGGCAATCTGTACAAGTTCGGCTGCCGGTACACCGCGCAGGATAAATAGATCCGAAAGTACCCGGCAAAACCAGAAAAGCATATCTGTCTCTAAATCGTTGCCAAGTTTGACGCTTAAACCCTATATATGCCTTATAGGCATAGCATTTTGCTCGATATGGCATTTGTTATTCTGAACATGCCATGCCTAAATGCCGTCAGGAAGTAGGAGGATTTTCGGCTTGTTCAAATATGACACAAGTCAAACGCGCAGAAATTTGCTATGAGCGTTATCGAAAGCCGACAGCAAAAGCCGGAGAGTGTTGGTGATTATATAATATAGAAATGTCGAAGAATGCTACTTATCCCGGTGCATAAAGATGTGAGCTTCTGCATTTTGAGGTTAATGCATCTGGCAATATCCATGAAAGATGTCGAAATTGTAAAGGCAAGAAATGAGGACGCTCAGAAGCAAAGAAATGTGGTTCGGCAGTAGCAGACTGAATAGCGCAAATATTGCCATTCTAATTTTGGATTCTTTGTGATTCTTCTCGGCGGATTTGATAATTTCTCAGTTGCTTTGATTGGTTACACCATTCACAGCGACCATGGTGTTCTGTGCGGTTCAGGCATTATGAATTTGTTTGGCGGTAACGCAATTTGTTCAGTTGCTTGTCCTCTCATGATTAGAACTTCGTGGCATTTGTCAGCTGCATCGTCATTGCTTGCGTCCTGCTCACGGTGAGCTGCTGGCATCGATTATTCTGGCACGTAATGGCATTCAATCAATCACGCTCAGGCGGCATCCGTGGTCGGCGCGCCGTAATTTTTACAGCCGAAGTGTATTACTTTAAGCAGAAGAGAGACAGCCATGCGTTACATCGATGCGTTTAACCATTTTTTCCCCAAAAAAATCTGGGGGATGTTAATGGGCCTCGACGGTGTAAGGGATAGCGGACTAGGAAAGCGTATCCAGAGCGTTCCATGTCTTTTCGATCTGCGTGAACGCTTGCGGATCATCGACCAGTTCAAAACATATCATTATAGCCAGATACTCTCGCTGGGGCCGCTTGAGCCGTTTGGAGTGGCGGCACTAAATCTTGCCGCCGTAGGCAATGATGGTATGGCCGAACTCGTTCGTGGCCATCCTGATTATTTCAGCGGTTTTGTCGCATCGCTTCCGATGCAAAATGCGGAAGCTGCGGCGCATGAGGCTGAGCGAGCATTTGATGAACTCGGCGCGAACGGTTTACAAGTCCACAGCAACATTAATGGCGTGCCACTCGACGACGAGCGATTTTTTCCAGTTTTCGAGATTGCAGCGAAACGCGGAAAACCGGTTCTTCTACATCCGACACGTGGTGCCGGTTTCGCGGATTATGCTACCGAAAATAGCTCGAAATTCGAGATTTGGTGGGCATTTGGCTGGCCATACGAGACGAGTGCCGCAATGGCACGCATGGTATTTTCTGGGTTGCTTGACAAACTGCCCGAACTCACAGTGGTAGCGCACCATCTCGGTGGTATCGTTCCGTACGTCGAAGGACGTATCGACTTTGGCTGGCGTGAATTGGGGACAAGGACAGCCGGGCAGGACTACGGCATTTTGTTAAAATCCCTTAAGAAAACTCCGATTGAATATTTCAAGAGCTTCTATGCGGATTCAGTGACGTTTGGCTCTCGCTCCGCGATGGTTTGCGGGCTGGACTTTTACGGTGCTGACAAGGTTTTGTTCGCTTCTGACTGTCCGTTCGATCCAGAAAAGGGTCCTGGTTATATCAGAGATACGATTGCAGTTTTGGCTAGACTTGAGATACCCCAAAACGACCTCGAGAAAATATGTTATAAAAATGCGGAAAAACTATTCAAACTGAAACCTGCGTTTTAAAAACTTTGGAGGAGAAGAAATAGTGACAAAGACTTTCTATGTTGAGACTGAAAGTGCAAGGATATATTATGACGTCGAAGGATCTGGACCGTTATTGCTGACAATTGCGGGCGGCGGCGGCTCAGCGCCCCGTTATGCTGGAATATCAGCTATTTTAAAAGACGAATACACTGTCATCCGATACGACCGCCGGTGCTGCTCGCGGAGTACTGGCGATATGTCATCCCCTATGGATATGGCACAACAGGCGCGGGATGCGGTTGCTATCATCAAAGCTATGAACGCTGAAAAGGCTTACCTCTTCGGCAATAGTGGCGGTTCGAGCATTGCTCTTAAAATAGCTGAGGATTATCCAGAAGTAATTCAAGGGATGGTTACGCACGAACCGGCGACCCTTTCCATTCTTCCAGATTATAAAATCTGGGAGGAGTTCATGGCTAAGGTTGAGCAAACATATCATGAGCAAGGAGTTGGACCTGCAATGGGTCTCTTCGCGAGTAGTCTAGTAGGTTTCGATGCTCCTAGCAATCAACCTGGACATCGAATCGGTGACCGTTCAAGCGATGATAACCTTGACTTCTTTTTGAATCGCGAACTCCACAGCTTTAGCTCATACGTACCGGATCTTGCGCTCATCAAACGTAACAAAGTAAGTATGATTGCAGCGGCGGGGCTTGCTAGTAAGGATGCACGGTACGCGCGCACAGCAAAAGTAGTGAGCGATACGGTCAGCTGTCCGCACAATGTGATCTCGGGCAATCATATCGCTTTTATTAGCAATCCAATCTTGTTCAGTTCTGAGTTGCGGCCGCTTCTTAAAGCATTGGAAATAGCCGGGCCTAATCGGTAGGCTGTAGCTTTTCAAATAGGGATATCTGCTCTTAATGGCCGACCTTTAGTTACATGACCTGCAATTAGTTTCAGGACGGACTTCGCCAGCGGAATTCTCCATCTTCGATAATATTGTCTACGACGGCTTTGCATATTCCGAAAAGTTTAGCCCGTTTTGGCGCCGGATTTGATGCTAAGAAAGCGAGCTGGAGGGTAATTGTGATTTTAGGATTGACGATTTTTCGTGCAATTAATGCAGGTTCCTCACCGGTTTTGCTAACTAGAAAACTGTAAGGGGCTATCGTCGCCCATCCGTGACGACGAATGAGTTCCAATTTTATATGATTGGGCTCCAGTGCGGCTTGGACATTGAGGCGAAGTTGTTGATGAATAGCAATCTCTTCAACTTTTTGCCGCATAATATAATTTGGCGGATCTAAAATAAGCGGAATCTCCCCGATTCCTTTAAAATTAAAAGCGTCACTAGTCACTCCAAGTATTTCAGCTGACCCTATAATAAAGCAATCTTCTGAGAACAGCGGTATAGACTTGATTTTTTGAAGCTCATTGTCGGGATTTGAATAGCAAAAAACGGCGTCTAAAGTGCCATCTGAAAGGAGTGAAAGCAGCTCCCGGCTTGAGCCTTGGACAACGCTCAATTTTACCGGAGGCACCATCGATGAGCAAAACTGCACGACCTTCGGCAATAAAGTTGAAGATGGTGTTGGCGTTGCACCGACGGATAAGCTTTCCTCGCCAGCCGGCTTTTTTTTTCTGCAAGCCTCCTCCGCCATCTTAACAAGATTAAAAATTTCATTTGCATACAGAAGGAGCATGCTTCCGGTATCGGTGAGTACTGTACCCCTCGCATGACGATAAAAAAGAGGGACTCCTAGGTCGCGTTCGAACTCCTGAATGCGCCGGCTTAGGGCTGGCTGCGATATGTTTAGCTTCTTCGAAGCATTGAGGAAGCTCTTTTCATTCGCTACGCTAACGAAGTAGCGTAATCTTCGTAAATCCACTCAAATAGTCCTTCCGAAACAATATAAAGTGCCTGACTATCTAAGCGCAGAGTATAATACGTTGCCTTATGTTTGGCTATGCCAATTTGCTATAACTGGGAGGGTTGGATTGGTATTTGCCTGGAGGAGCCAGCTATGTCACCTTTCCACTCTATAAAGACTGATAGAAAGCGCCAATGACCTTCCTGAAAAATACCTGGTATGTAGCGGCATGGGCCACAGAAATAAAGCGTGAGTTGCTGCCCCGTACGATATTAGAAAATCTGATAATCTTTTATCGGAAAATGGACGGCTCACCCGCGGCAATCGGCGGTGTTTGCCCTCATCGATTTGCTCCATTAAGACTTGGGCATCTTCGCGGCGATAATGTCCAGTGTATTTATCATGGGTTGCAATTCGACAGCTCAGGTAGTTGTGCATTTAGCCCAATCGATAAAAAACCTCCACGTGCTGCAAAGGTTAAGTCATATCCATTAATAGAGCGCTACGGTATCATTTGGATCTGGATGGGCGATCCATCGGCAGCCGATGACGCTCTCATTCCAGACTTTAGCTATTTGTTAGATTCGAAAAGGAAGGTCCTGTCGGGCCTTATCTATGTAAAAGCAAATTACGAATTGATCGTGGATAACTTGGCAGACCTTACACATCCCCATTTTGTTCACAGTAACTTTTTGCATACAGAGTCTACGCCCAGCACGAAGGTCGAAACCTGGCAAGAAGCAAATACAATATTCAGCAATTTCTTGTTTCCATCGGGACGGGTTACGCCAAGCCATGGTAAATACTTAGGTAATTCGGAGTTGGTTGTAGATAGATGGTCTGATATTCGTTGGGATCCTCCTGGAAATATTAGACTCGATGGGGGATCGACCCCGGCTGGGACGTCCCGGGAGGCCGGAGTTCAAGCATTCGGAACACACTTGCTTACGCCAGAAACGAAAGGATCGACACACTACTTTTTTGCTCACGCGCGATCTTTCAAAATAGACGACTCCGAAACCGATCAACAAATTCTTGATTGGCAACGTGTTGCCTTTACCGAGCAAGATCAGCCCATCGTAGAGGCGCAACAAAAGCTATTAAATGAACGGGATTTGATGGAAGCCAATCCTGTTTTGCTAAGATTCGATCAAGGCGCAGTGGCAATTCGACGTGTAATGAGAGCGCTGATTGCCGCGGAGGATAATGAAACGGTGGTTCCGGCCAAAGGGCAGATCATCGATAAATAAATCCGATGGAACGATATCGACTTTAGATATCAGATCCAATGACGGTTTTGATCCCACAACCTTTTGAATCGTCAAGGACGGCTTATAAAGAATAGGAAACAAATATGGTTTGAAATAGAAACATTAATTGCTCGCTTTAAGAATGATTCTCTTACTAATAGCGAAGACCATCAACGATACCACTAATCTGGTATAAAAGCGCAACATAACATGCGTTGCCGCGAAATCTGACAGAACATAATCGTAACTATAATGACTTTTGGTCGCACTTAAGCGATATCGGGGAGAATAACATGCAAGAAGTTAGGCGCGGGAATCTCAGGATGCTCTTGGCAGGATCTGGTCTGGCTTTATTGGGCGGGTTCTGTAGTCCCGCATTTGGACAGGAAATGGAACTATCGCCACTTCCTACCTTTGCCCAGTATATGTCATCCAAAGGTGTTACCTTTCATATAAACTACTTGGGTGCTTTTGCCGACAATCCAAGCGGCGGTGCCACTCAGAGCGGAGCCTTTGCTTATCAGCTGTCAGGCGGCGCCGATTTTGATCTTGGAAAGTTAGTTGGCATTCAGGGAGGTACAATTCACGTCAATCTCTCTGAACGTAGTGGCTACAACCTCGGCAATACAATCAACGATAGCATTAGCCCGGTGCCAACCTATGGAGGGGGGCAGACCTACCACCTCAACATCCTAACATATGAACAAAAGCTATTTGATGGCGTACTCGTCTTGACGGGCGGACGTTCTTCGCTCGGGGATGATGCGGCGGTCGATCCGATTTATACCGATTTTCAGACAAATGCTATCCACAGCACGCCGAAGATTTTAGTATATGACACCAACGAGACGTCATCGCAGGTGCCGGTTTGGATGGGGCACGCTGTCATCTCTCCCACCAAAAATACATATATTTTCGCCGGTATCTATGATGCCAATCCGACGGAGGCCCTGGCAGCCCATCATGGGATCGACTTTTCGATCGATAAGTCGGTGGGAGCGCAAGGATTGTTGGAACTCGATTATCAGACCAGTTTTGACGACGATGCTCATCCACGTCGTTATGACGTTGGCTTTGTATTGGACCGTAGCCCATACACTTATGAGATATATAATTCAGCAACTAGAAAGCTTGGCTCCGCGGATGCTTTTGGTCGCACGTTGATTTATTTTCAAGGCAAGCAAATGGTGTATCGTCCCGACATGACGTCTCGTCGCGGACTGACATTGTTTGGTATGATCGGAATTGGGCCCGATGCCCATCAATCTGCCGATTATTCAATTAACGCTGGTGCCATTTATCAAGGTGTCTTTTCCTCGCGACCGTTCGATAGGTTAGGAATACTGGTCGCCGATACACATTATCGAAACAATTACATCGATACATATTACCAGTATCGTCTAAATGTTTTGCACGGGACCCAAAGACCAGCCAATGACATGGTCATTTCTGAGATCAATTATGATTTTCTCGTGACCCACTGGCTCGATGTGATGCCGAACTTTCAATATATAGCTAATCCAGATGGCCTCGCCGTTGCCCCGTTCCCGACGCGGAATATTCCTGACGCTTTCGTGGTAGGGCTCCAATTTCAGGTTAATATAGCTAAGTTCCTCGGCCTATCTAAAAGCACATGATAACGTCTACCTGCCGATAGAGCAGTTTCGCGGATGGGATGTCTAAGGCGCGTAACCATTCGCTGTGCACCGAAATGGCAGCGCTCCGGTTTGAATAAGGAATTAACAAAAGATTGTACTCTTATGTTACAGAACAAATCCGAAGCATCGATTAAAAGTCTTAATTTTATATATGTCTATGTATCCTACTAGAGCCAATAGACAAGTTCATGCGATCACGATCAGTTGTAAGAAACCAAAAATAGCACGAAAGCGAACAGAAACATGGAATCGTTCAATGGCTCTATTATGCAGAAAATCGAGATGACCGTTTTGAGCCGCATGAGTATCATGGTGGCAGCCTTGGGATTCTTGGTCATTTTATTAGATGGTTTTGACAACTACACGCTATCTTACGCTGCACCCTATATCCTTCGTAATTTCGGAATTACGCATAAGGCCGTTCTCGGCCCGGTATTTAGTGCCACCCTCGTGGGGACAATAATTGGTTCAATGAGCGGCGGATACTTAGCGGACAAAATCGGGCGCCGTTCAATAATTCTCATTTGCTGCGGATTAATTGGCGTGCCGACAATCCTGGTCGTGTTGATTACATCTATACAAGAGCTTTTAGCCTTGCGCTTTATCGTTGGCATCGGTGTCGGAGGGGTTGCGCCTTGTCTAATTTCACTCGCCACAGAGTATGCTCCACCGCGATATCGTGCAACGATGATAACTGTCATGTACGCTGGGATCACTGTAGGCGCGGCGGGCGCTGGCGCCGCGGGCACCTGGCTAATGCCTTCGGCGGGTTGGCGCTCCATGTTCCTTATCGGTGGGATAAGTGCCTTGTTTACTGGTCTGCTATGCCTTCTCTTTCTTCCCGAGTCCCCTTCTTTTCTTTTGGCGAAGGATATGGCCAAAGAGAGTATACGCAAGCATGCGAAGCCGAATGTCGTGCCGGAAGTAGCGGAATACGGAGGTGACGGTAACACAAAACTCTTTCTGACACGGATTTTTGAAGGCCGATTGGCGTTGGTTACACCTTTGCTATGGATAATAAACTTTTGCGTTGTTATGTCGTTTATTGCGATTAGCAGCTGGATTCCAACATTACTGATAACGGTGAACAGATCCCCTTCTAAAGCTGCGTCGTTCGGCATGATTTTTTTATTGAGCGGTACGTTGGGTGGTATGCTTTTGAGCTGGCTTATTGATAAAGGTTATATCATCGGCCTTGCCTGTGCATTTGCCATTTCGGTGCCCTCCGTTTTGATTATCAGTCTTACAGAGCAAAATGACATAATACTTTATATCTTAGTTTTTGTAGCTGGCTTCAGTATTGTTAGTATTCAATTTGCTCTTAATGCGGTTTGTTCCTTGGTATACCCCGCGCGCATCCGCTCTTCAGCATTGGGAATTTTTTTAGTCTTGGGGCGATGTGGGGGGATTATCGGACCTTTATTGATTAGTGTGGGTCTTGATGCTGGAATCGCCCCGGTACACACCCTTGCATATGCTTGCTTTCCGCTGACAGTGGGGTGCGCGGCATCGATTTGGCTAGCTAAGGCGTGGAGTTCCACATCCTGAGAAGTGGAGGATTCTTTAAAGTCTGGCGCAAATGGTAGGAGGACGCGGTGGCAGCATGATCTATGAAGCAAATTCAACGGTAAGCGGTGCGGCAAGACTGAGCAATTCATCAAAGGGATGCGGTTCCCGTGCCCGAACAGTGTACGAAAAACTCATCAAGTTCGATGCTGGGTTGCCTGAATTTCTTCACGCCCGAAGATTATCACGTTAAACATAGTCGTTTTACGATGCGGGACTGATAGCCTCGCAGGGACGCGCTATCTAGTTCGATCAACAAGCAAAGAAGGAAACGAAATGTCAACAAAAGTAGTGTATATGGTTGCGTTCGGGCTTTGTCTGCTCTGCTCTGGGATGGCTTTCGCCCAGGCCGGAGATAAGGCTGGTGTCAGCGGGGGTGGCGGTGCCGCTACTAGAGAAAGCGTGGGTAAAGCGGGCGCATCGAGTGCCAGCGTGGGTGCTGGCACGGGGGACGGCGAAACGAAGGCAGCCGGTGCGGCCAGCAGGGCGGCCGACCGTGATCGTACTGCTGGAGCAGATGGAGTTGCCGCTGGTGGCGCCAGCGGCAACTCCGGCGGGTCTAACGCTACGCATTAAGCTTTGAGTGAGGTGCGCATGTTTGTTAGAAGTAAGCACTAGGTGCGGGCGCAGGTCTATATCGGATTGGTTGATTGCTTGAGCAGTCAGGGTTTGGCCTTGTAGATTGCGATCAGGTTCTGCAGCATCTCGATTCCAAAATCGGTGAACGCCATGATCCCTTCGTCATTGGCTCCATAGACCCAGATAAGGCCATCTTCCTGGTCCATTTCGTTCGCGACGTTACTAAGGCGCTGTCATAGCCTCGATCTGCGATCAAAGCGCCCGCCTGTGGCAAGGCTGGCAGCAATGCACGGGCCCCTCTTTGTGGTCGCTGATCTGCCCGGCGGTCGGGTGCAGCAGAATCGGCTTTCCGGCCTCGTCGCAAACCGCGTGCAGCTTGGTGCTCAGGCCGCCTTCTGTCCGCTCCAGACAACGGGGAAGGCCCCTTTTGCGCCATGCTGGCTGCCGTTCGGTGCGCCTTCAGATGCGTCGCGTCGATCATGATCCGCTCGGGCTTCCCGCCCTGTTTGGCCAGGGCCGTGAAGATGCGGTCGAACACACCAAGCAAGCTCCAGCGCACCAATCTGGGCGCCGAGGCTGCGGGCAGGACCGCCATCTGCCAGCGCGTTCACCAGAAGCTTCAGTTTGGACTTGAGTTTAGCCAGTTCCTGCTTCGCCGCCCCAAAATGCGCGTTTTGCTGGGCGAGAGGATACTGTTGCGCTCGGCGATGAAGGCGGCGGCAAATTCCTTAAAAATGTCCGGGTCCATCAGGCGGTGTTTAAGGCTTTCCAGAACGATATCTTCCAAGGCATCGGTGCGGATGTTCAGGCGATTGTCACAAGTGCCCTTATTGCGAGCCGCAGCACAGCCGAACAGGTTTTTGCTGATCTTCGTGTAACCGCCGCCGCAGGCGCCGCAGCGCATCAGCCCCGAGAGCAAGTAGCGGGGGCGCTGATGCGACCAGAAGCCTGCGTGAGGTTGCACTCCGGAAACGTTCTGGCTGGGAAGCATCTCCGCTTGCAATGCCCGCGGGAAAGTCGGTGTCCGCAGCCTCGGCGCCATCAGCTTCGATGCAGTAAAAATGCTGTTGCTGGCCCGCCTGGAGAACCGTCCCGCCCGGCTGGACCTGACCTTTCACCCGTATTTGCCAGCGGCCAGCGTGAGTGCCACCGACCCGCGCGCCTATCTGACGCTGATCACCGGCGCCGGGTCACCCCAAGAGACACAAGGAACTCCGGCATGAGCGAAACCTACGACGCCCAGACACCCACGATCGTGACACCGCAAATTCTGCTCGGCAATCATCTGAGGGCATTGAAGCTGCCGACATTTACGCGCGAGTATGATAAGATGGCGATGGAAGCAGCACAGGATCGTGCCGATAATCGCCAGCGTCTCGATGCCCAGATGCGCCGCCTGGGCGAACAGCTCCTCGCAGGAGCTGGCGCCGCGCAGGAACGAAAAATGCGAGGTCACCTGCAACTCGGCATAGCGCGGCCGAGCGGTATCGATGCCGTTCACCCGAATATTCCCTGCAAGTAGCAGCTGTTCATCCGAATATCCCATGCAAGAACCAGGACTGCGCGCCGGTTTCGGGATGCTCACCATCGCCGGCGCGAAAAATCCAGAAACGCTCGCCCTGTTCATCCTCGACCTGAAAATAATCGCGCACAGCATCGACCTCCGCATCGCGCTTCCACCATTCGCCGAAAATGCGCTCCGGCCCATCGGCCCGGCGTACCCGGCGTCGCACGCCTCGCCACGAAAAGCTGACCGGCGGATGGTCCGGCAACAGCGCCATCGTCTCGATCGGCTCCGGTTTTTTCAGGAGCCTTACCGGCCTGGGCAGACGCAGCGGCCAGGTTTTACCCGTGACGGCGGCTGGTGCAATCCGGGTGACCGAGCGCTCTGGCACATCGCTTTCCACCGGCGCAAAGCGGTAGAGTTTAGTGCCGCCAACCCGGTTGGCGAGAATATCGATCAGGCTGGAAACGTCAGCCTCCGGGGTCTCGTCCAGCAGCGAGGTCCGGACCTGCTTGGCCTCGAAGGGCTCTGCCAGGGTTGCGCACAAGCTCATCGCCTCGACGCCGAAGCCGGGATCGATGGTTTCCAATTTGTCGCAGAGCAGCCGGGTCAGGCGCTTGGCATCGCGGCTGGGCTTGGCCGTGCCGATGCGGATGGCCTGCACCTCGCTATCGACGCGATGGAATAGCAGATCCAGCCGGCGTACGCCCACGCCCGAGGCTACTAGCATTTCGCACAGGGTCGCCGTTAGCTTGCCCGTGTAGCGCGCCAAGGTTTCCGGCGCGCCGATCGGCTCGGCGAACTGCCGCCTGGCCTGGGTTAATTCAGGCGCGCGGATTGGCTCTATCGGCTCGCGCAGCCGTCCCAACGCCTGGTCCAACCGCTGATGCAACTCCGGACCAAAACGTTGGGTGAGCGGCGCGCGCGGCTGGCTGACAATATCGCTGACACGCTCGAAGCCGAGGCGGCGAAGTTGAGCAACCATGTCGCCGGGCAATCGGAGAAAGCTAAGCGGCAGGCGTTGCAGCAAAGCGGCACTCTCACCCGGCGGCACCACCATCACCGGTTTGGATGAGGCGCGGGCAAAAGCATGCGCAGCACCCCAACTATCCGCCATCGCCGCGCGCGCCATGATGCCGCTTGTTTCCAGGCGCCACCATGTCACGGAGCATCGCATCTTCGCCGCCGTGCAGATGCGCCGCCCCGGCCGCATCAATCACCAGCCCATCCGGCGGATCGGCCGCGACCAAAGGCGAATAGAGCTGTAACGCCCATAGCGCGAGTTTTCCCAATGCAGCCGCGTCTTCCGCCATCGCGGCATCCTGAATGGCCAACTGCGGCACCAAGGCTTGCGCCTGCGCCACCGCCATGCCGGGTTTTAGCCCGGCGGCGCACGCCGCCGCGTTCGCCGCATAGATTAGACGCCGATTGCCAATGCGCTGGGCCAGAATGAGTGGCACCTCGGGCGGCGCGTCATCGCCATCGACCCTACGCGCGCAGCCTTGTGGCCGTTTCAGCCGGTCGATCGGCCAGTCCGGCAGATAGAGCGAGACGACCCTCATGATCACAGCCCTTTACCTCGAAATCCGCACTCTCGCCCGCCCGGCAGCGGATCAACTCCACCAGCCAGCGCCTCCGGCCGATGCCCGGTGCGGCCAGCGGCGCCGAGGGCAACACCGACACCCGCCACCGCGTCACCGCCGCCGTCGGTTGACCAAAATCCGCCGCGTCGCTCTGCCGCCGCCATCGGCGGATCGCGATCCCCGGCGTGCCGGAGCTCTCGGCGGCGAGCTGCAAGCGCCGCGAACTGGTCATCGACAGCCGGCCGATCTCCGCCACTACGCCCGCCAGCCCGCCATGGCGCAGCCCTTCTTCGAAACAGGCCAGAGCCGTCTGCTTGTCACCGGCCTCGACATGGATCACCCGATCCGCCGATAACCCCGCTGCTTCCAAGCCCGGTGCAAACAGATCCTGATCACGCACGCACCAGAGGATCTGTCCCATCGTTCGCGCCATAATGCCTGCTGCGAACAAAGCGGCTGGGGCACCATCCAGCGCGCCGTTGCCGGCGCCCGCGACCTCATGCAACGCCCCCAGCGCCAGCCCACCGCCGGGCAGACGCGCATCCATCTCCGCCAGCCCAAAGGGCAGAACCCCAGCCAGGCGGCGATCCGCCGCCTCAAGACGTCGGATTTTTTCGCGCAAAAGATCGATGGCAGGCCATGACCCCACTTGCCTGGTATCCTCAAAAATATCGGTTGGATGTTCGTTCTTTGTTCTATATGCTCAAAAAAGAGTCAAGCAGCGAATCCGTCGCAAAAGGGCTGATCGTTGTCACGCAAGCTAAAGACCGCTCGCGAAACCCTTGCGAACAAAACGAGAAACCTGGATGCTGGTCATCCGAAATTTTGGAAGCTTTCACGTGACGGCAACCCTGGATTACCTATCCAAACTCAATCCCGAGCAACGCCGCGCGGCCGAGCATGGCGCTGGCGCCACTGCCAAGGCCGGACCGCTGCTGGTGATCGCGGGGGCGGGCTCGGGCAAAACCAATACCCTTGCCCATCGCGTCGCCCATCTCATCGTCAGCGGCGCCGATCCACGCCACATCCTGCTGATGACCTTTTCCCGGCGAGCGGCGTCCGAGATGACGCGCCGGGTCGAGCGCATTTGCGCCCAGGCGCTGGGCGACAAGGCCGGCATCCTCGCCGAGGGCATGACCTGGGCGGGGACGTTTCACGCCATCGGCGCCAAATTGCTACGTGATTATGCCGTGCAGATCGGGCTCGATCCGGCTTTCACTATCCATGACCGGGAGGATTCCGCAGATATGATGAACTTGGTGCGCCACGAGCTGGGGTTCTCGAAGACGGCGGCACGGTTTCCGGCGAAGGGAACCTGCCTGCAGATCTACTCGCGTTGCGTGAACACCGAACTGCCGCTCGACGATATCCTGCCGGAATACTTTCCCTGGTGCGCCGGATGGGAGACCGAACTGCAGCAACTCTTCGGCGCCTATGTCGAGGCCAAGCAACTGCAAAACGTGCTCGATTACGACGATCTGCTGCTCTACTGGGCGCAGATGGTCTCTGACCCGGAGATGGCGGCGGAAATCGGCGGCAATTTCGACCACGTGCTGGTCGACGAATACCAGGACACCAACCGGCTGCAATCGAGCATCCTGCTCGGCCTGAAACCCGATGGCGCCGGCCTGACCGTCGTTGGCGATGACGCGCAATCGATCTACGCCTTCCGGGGCGCCAATGTTCGCAACATCCTCGACTACCCCACGCAATTTTCTCCGGCCGCTGAGATTATTACGCTCGAGCGTAACTATCGCTCGAGCCAGAGCATCCTTGCCGCGGCAAATGGCGTGATAGGTCTCGCCAAGGAGCGGTTTACCAAGAACCTCTGGAGTGACCGTGACGCCGGGACCCGCCCTCTTCTCGTCAATGTCCGCGACGAGGCCGGCCAGGCGAATTACATCGTCGAGCGCATTCTGGAGAACCGCGAGACCGGCACATTGCTGAAGCACCAGGCCGTGCTGTTCCGCACCTCGCATCATAGCGGCGCGCTGGAGGTCGAGCTCACCCGGCGCAATATCCCGTTCGTTAAATTTGGCGGTCTGAAATTTCTCGAAGCCGCGCATATCAAGGATCTGCTTTCGGTGCTGCGCTGGGCGGAAAACCCGCGCGATCGGGCTGCCGGTTTCCGGATCATGCAGCTGATGGAAGGTGTTGGACCAACATCGGCCGCGCGCGTGCTGGATCATATCGCAACGTCCGCAGATCCGATCGCCGCACTTGCCGGCGCCCCGCCGCCGCGGGCCGGAGAGGCTTGGGGCGATTTTGTGGAATTGGCGCAGCGCTTAAGCGCAAAGCGCTCTGACTGGCCCGCGGAAATGGGCCAGGCAAGGCTTTGGTATGAGCCGCATCTGGAGCGCATGCATGAAGATGCCATACTGCGCCGGGCCGATTTGCTGCAGCTCGAACAGATCGCCACCGGCTATCCTTCCCGCGAGCGCTTCCTGACCGAACTGACGCTCGATCCGCCGGAGGCGACCAGCGATCAGGCCGGCGTGCCGCTGCTTGACGAAGATTATTTGAACCTCTCGACAATTCATTCCGCCAAGGGCCAGGAATGGAAATCCGTGTTCGTGCTCAATGTCGTCGACGGCTGCATGCCGTCGGATCTTGGCACCGGCCAATCGCATGAGATCGAGGAGAAACGGCGGCTGCTTTATGTCGCGATGACGCGCGCCAAGGATGAGCTGCATCTAATGCTGCCACAGCGGTTTTTTACGCATGGTCAGAACCGATTGGGCGACCGGCATATCTATGCGGCCCGCTCCCGCTTCATTCCGGATAATCTTCTCAGCCTATTCCAGAGTACGGCGTGGCCAATGGTTGGCACCACTTCCTCCACTCAAATCAACGCCAGCCAAACGCCACGAATCGACGTCGCGGCTAAGATGCGCGGCATGTGGGGGCAGAAGGACACGGCACGTGTGTAACCTTTATTCGGTCACGAAGGGCCAGGCCGCGATCCGGGAACTGACCGGGGCGATGAAGGATAGCACCGGCAATCTGCCGCCTCTGCCGGGCGTTTTCCCGGATTATGCCGCGCCGATCGTCCGCAATCAGGCGTCCGGGCGGGAACTGATGATGGCGCGCTGGGGGATGCCGTCGCCAGTGTTCGCTCTGAAGGGCCGCAAGTGCGATCCAGGTGTCACGAATATCCGCAATACGGCGTCGCCGCATTGGCAGTGTTGGCTCGAGCTGGAACATCGCTGCGTCGTGCCGTTCACGAGCTTCTCGGAAAATGAGCATCTTCCGGACGGAACAAAGCCACCGGTTTGGTTCGCTCTTGATGATACGCGGCCGCTCGCCTGCTTTGCTGGTATCTGGACCCACTGGAAATCGGTACGGAAGGTAAAGGAAGGCGAGACGACCAACGATGTTTTCGGATTTGTGACCACCGATCCCAATCGGGAAGTCGGCGTCATCCATCCGAAAGCCATGCCCGTGATCTTGAGAACCCGCGAAGAAATCGATCTCTGGATGAGCGCGCCGATCTCAGAAGCTCTCAAACTTCAGCGTGCCCTGCCGGACGATGCGCTCACCATCGTCGCCAAGGGTGAAAAAGAAGACGCTGCCGGAATTTTGCTATGAGCATGGTGCAAATTTTCCCGGCAGCTTCGGAAAGCGCGCCAGGGGGTAGACTGGCTGACGATGCCCGCGTGCATGGCGAACGTCAGCGCAAAATCATTCATATCGACATGGATGCATTTTATGCGTCTGTCGAGCAGCGCGATAATCCGGAACTCCGAGGCAAACCGGTCGCGGTCGGCTACTCGCAGGCGCGTGGTGTTGTCGCGGCTGCCAGCTATGAGGCACGCAAATTCGGGGTTTATTCCGCACTGCCATCCGTTACCGCGATAAGAAAATGTCCCGAGCTCATTTTCGTGCCGCCAAGATTCGATGTTTATAAATCCGTCTCGCGGCAAATTCACGAAATCTTTGCTACCCATATACCGATGATCGAGCCACTTTCGTTGGACGAGGCTTATCTCGATGTCACAGAAAATTTGCAGGGAATCGCTTCTGCAACGCGTATCGCCGAGGAGATCCGCGCCAAAATTCACGCGCAAACCGGTCGTCTTACGGCTTCGGCAGGAGTTTCATACAACAAGTTCCTGTCAAAACTGGCCTCGGATCATCGAAAGCCCAATGGGCTTTTCGTGATTACGCCTGCAATGGGGCCAGGCTTCGTCGAAATGTTGCCGATCAAGAGAATTCATGGTGTCGGCCCGGCAACGGCCAACAGGATGCACCGGCTCGGCATTGAGACGGGGCTCGATCTCGAAGCGCAAACGTTGCCCTTTCTCCAACACCATTTCGGAAAGGCCGCACAATACTACTATTGGATCGCACGCGCGGTCGACGAGCGTCGGGTCTCACCCGATCGTGCCCGTAAATCGATCGGCGCCGAAAACACTTTCACGCAAGATATTTTTGACCGCGAATTGGCATGGAATGAACTTAATGCAATTATCGGAAAGGTCTGGCGACATTGTGAGAGTACGGGAATTCGCGGAAAAACCGTGACAATGAAGGTCAAGTATGCCGATTTTCAGCAGGTGACGCGCAGCCGGACAAGCAAAACGGTGATCTCAAATCAGGCGGAGGTACAGAAAATAAGCGCGGACCTTCTGGGTTCCATATTCCCAGTTGCCAAAGGCATCAGATTACTTGGCATTTCTTTGTCATCGCTAGGCGACGTAGAATTCAAAAGCAAAAACCAGTTCTCGTTGTCGCTCTAAATTCGAGCTTCCCAGTAGCGATGCAGAAAGCCCGCGGGCGAATTTGCCGACACCAAACCGACCAATCTTCAGGGTCGTAGCCGGTCGGCCGCGACAGCTGGCCGCCGGCAGATACGGATAGAAAGTCAGGTCCAGCCGGCCGGCCGGTTATCCAGCCGCGCCATCAACACCATTTTTTATGCATCGAAGCTGATGGCGCCGAGGCTGAGCGCCTGCGTTTGCCGTCTGTTCCACGTGGTACTGCCGAAAATCTTCCATCGACCGTAGCACTTGGATATTCGCGCACCCCGCGTAGCCCCAGCGCAGGCGTCCTAATTGGCTTCGACCGTCTCGTGGCAATTCTGATGCAAGGATTGACTAGTTTTGAAGGTGCAACTTCGCGCCTTTTGATCACGTGCTTGCAATGGAGAGGTTCAGGCCATTCTTGAGCAAATAGCGGCCGACCTCCTGGAAACCCTTGACGCCATTTTTTGCCAGGTAGACCACTGGAGTGGAATCTGTGAATGGCGTGGCCTTGATCGACTTGGCCACCCACATTTTCGGATCGAGGCCAATATTCCGCAGGGTCTGATCTATTTCGAAGGCGAGGTAGACCATTTTTGCCTCTTCGCCAACCAGCTTGAAACGCGGCCGCAAGCCTTCTTTTGAGAGGCCGCCGCGATGGCCGATCAGTGCCAATGCAGCAAGGTCTGATACCTGCCAGCGATCCATCAGTGCCCAGAACGTAGCTGAAGTTATGCCTTTATGGTTAGGACTGGAGGCGATGAGCGAACGCCGCTTGACCGGTTGAGGCGCATCCAGGACATGTCGTTTAGGTCGCGTGTCGGAAACGAAAATTGGTGGATGCCGTGTTTCCTTCGCCGGGGGCACGGTTTTGGATGGCTTGGGATCTTGCCGCGGAATATTGCTGGCTGGCGGCACTCCCCGAAGTTTTGGCCTTACACCGGGCTGCTTCGGCTTTGGGACAGGCTCTGTCCGTGCCGCTACCGCTCGCTCAGCTGGCCCGTTCCCGAACAAGTCGACACCAAACCTTCCTGACATGTCGAGCAGAAGCTTTCTGACGTTCTTCACATCACTTCGAAAAGCCTCTAAGTCAAATTTCTTCGGGAGATGCCCATCAGGGAGCAAAGTAAGTGCCGTCGGCTGCTGCATCAGCTTCGAGATGCGCATTAAGGCAAGTTTGAGCGGGTTTTCGTCGGGAACGGTATCTAGATCGATTGCATCGGATGGAACTGGCCAGCCGTGTTCTGTCGCACATACCGTTTCCAATAATCGGCGAGCTCCTATGTAGATTAGCAGCGAGGCGCTATCTGGGTAGCGGCCCGCAGAGAGCAGTTCTGCATCCTTGATATCGGAGTTCGTCAGGCGCAGCAGATTTGCGACCGCGTTTTTGAGTGTGGCCAATGAATTCTCTTCGCGAGAGGTCAACAAACTATCTTTCTAAAATTTAACGGCGGGTGGTATTTTCTGCGACTCCAACTATGTAGGTAATATTCGAATTCAGCTCTGCTCCGAGGTAGAGCTTGGAGACACCGTGCATGAAAATGACTACCAAACAAACCGACATCCTGCTTTGGCATTACACCTGCCCTGAATGCGGCTTCGGAAATGCCGATACGGGATATCATGCTCCGGTACACATGATTTACTGCGAAGTCTGCCTTGAAGATGGGCAGCAGGTCAAACTCAAACGTTGGCCGGCCGATCAAGAGTCAGGCCCGGCGGCGGCCGGCCGGCTTTCTCGGGGCTGAAGCGCTCTTTCCTGAAGCCGCTTTCGCTTTTGGGGGCGCTTTGGATTTCGCTGCCGAAGGCTTAGGGGTCGAAAATCTCTTGCCGGCAGTTGGTTTCTCGTCGGTCTGACCCAAGCTCTTTCGGAGCGCCGACATGAGATCAACGACATTTGAACGATCAGGCTCCTCGTCGCTTTCCGGCTCGATCCCTTCGCCCTTCAGCTTGGCGTCGATGACGGCGCGTAGGCGTGTCTCGTAACGGTCCTCGACATCGGATGGATCGTATCGGCCCGTCTGCCGATCGATCAGCTGGGTAGCAAGCTGGATCATGTCGGGATCCGGCTTTGCAGAGGGAAGATCGTCGAAGAGGCCGGAATAATCGTTCAGGTCACGCTCTTCATGCAGCGTGTGCACGGCGAGCCCTTTTCCCATTGGCATGATGGCGATGGGATGTTCTCTGCGCGCGATGACAACACGCGACAGAGCTACCTTGCCCGTACTCGCGATCGCGTCCCGCAAGACGACATAAACATCTTCACCCGCGGACCCATCCGGTGCCACGTAATAGCTTGCATCGAAATAGATCGGGTCGATCGAACTGCCATCGACAAATTTTTCAATCTTTATTGTCGTCGAACTCTCGACGCGGGCACTATCGAAATCCTCATCATTCAAGATGAGGTAGGTGTCCTTCTTAAACTCGTAGCCTTTAACTAGGTCGCCGCGTGATACCTGCGCATCAGTCTCGGCGTCCTGTGTGATCATTCGAATCCGGTTGCCGGTCTTCGGGTTGATCAAGTTAAAATGCAGCGATCCGCGATCGTGATTGGCGCTGTAAAGCGCTATTGGGCAGGAGACCAGTGCGAGACGAAGATGCCCTCGCCAAATGGGACGTTGAGCCATCGTCTTTTTCCTTTATTGATATCTCGATGATACGGAAAGCTGCTTCAGGCTCCGATGCATGACAGAAAGGCGGCGAAGGGCATGCAACTCAAAGAGTGCTTGATCAACCCCTGCCGACTTAAACCAAGGGTTCCGTTTCGGCTTTCTCTGGCGCTGGTGCTTCTCGACAACGAGACGTGCAAAGCCAACCTCCGCTTCTTCCAGGGTCACGGGGTCTTTGGTCATCTCGAAATTCATTTTAGATGAATAAGCGCGGAGCGCAGCCTCGGCTGCGGTCGCGTTTGCCGCCGATCCAGCCATAGGAGTTCGAATCTTCCGTCTCATCCTGCAAATATGGGACTTATCTTATAAAAGACTACCCATGCGCAGGCAGGTCCGCCAGGATCTTGCTTGCTACTTGGTAATCAGTGGACAAGCCTCGTTTAGTACCCGCGCCAGGTTTTTGCCTACCATCGTAAGGGCTTCGTCGAAGGCAAAAATGCCGAAGCGGTCGAGTTCAGGCATCCTTGGATAACCGGGCCGATCGATGATCGATGAACAGCGAAGGCTGTTCGGCTCCGGTAATTCGGATAAGCGCCAGACAAACAAAGCCAGGGCCTTGTCCCGAAGATAGGGGTGAATTCCTCTCGAGGCCAGAACCGCAGGTTGAGCAACCAAACCGGTTTCCTCCCGAAGTTCCCTGACAGCCGCCTGGAGCAACGGCTCACCAGGCTCCGCTAGTCCTTTGAAAATGTCCCAACGGGGCGTCCGGGTGGCGTGCCCAAGAAGTAGATTGGCGCCATCGGTAACAATGACACCACAGGAAATCCGCCTAGGAAGCTTCATCGTGTTAACTCTGCCGACCGGAACATGGTGCCGTCAACGACGAAGTAAGGTTGGGAATCTTGCTTTCGTTCCCAAATGAACCAATGGAAGCGAGGCGACCGTGGCAGACAGCAAACTTGAAAGATATCGCGCCAAGCGGGATTTTAAGAAAACCGGGGAGCCCACCGGCGAGAGTACGCTAGCCGCAGGTGAAAAGCGCCGATTCGTCATCCAGAAACATGCCGCGAGGCGTCTACATTACGACCTGCGGCTTGAACTGGATGGCGTTTTCAAATCTTGGGCGGTAACGCGAGGGCCATCGCTGGATCCGCAGGACAAACGGTTGGCAGTTGAGGTTGAAGATCATCCATTGGATTATGGCGATTTCGAAGGTACCATCCCGCAAGGCGAATATGGCGGCGGTACCGTTCAGCTATGGGACCGGGGCTACTGGGCCCCGGAGGGTATGACCCCGGAAGATGGGCTGGCAAAAGGCGATCTGAAATTTGTGCTGGCCGGCGAGCGACTGCAAGGTAGCTGGGTGCTAGTGCGCATGCAGCACGACAGGAGCGGCGGTAAACGCACCAACTGGCTGCTAATCAAACATCGCGATGAATTTGTGCGTGACCATGACAGCGTGGAAGCGATGATGGTGGAAGACCGGTCCGTTGCCTCCGGCCGGAAGATGGAAGCCATTGCCGCCGGCAGGGGAAAGGCGCCGAAGCCTTTCATGCGGATGAATGACCTAACCGTCGAGGCTGATGCGAAATGGGACAGCAACAAGGGTCTTGCAACGGAGCCGGTAAAACCCAAAGCACCAAAAACGAAGCGAGCACGCTCGACGGCAAAAGCGGCAGTTGCGATTCCAGATTTCATCCTGCCGCAGCTTTGTGAAACCGTTGACCGCCCGCCTTCGGGCGATGGCTGGGGTCATGAGATCAAACTGGACGGCTACCGGCTGCAACTGCGCGTGCAAAATAGCAAAGCCACACTTAAATCTCGCAAGGGTTTGGATTGGTCCGGCAAGTTCGCAGGCATCGTCAAGCAGGCAACAAGTTTACCGGACGGCGTCATCGATGGTGAGGCGGTCGCGCTTGACGCGCATGGCGCTCCAGACTTTGCAGCCTTGCAGGCGGCGCTCTCCGAGGAGAAGACTGACGACTTGGTATTTTTTGCTTTTGATCTCCTGTTTGACGGTGGCGAGGATCTTAGGGGAGAGCCGCTATCGGCGCGCAAGGCCGCGCTACAGAAATTTTTGGAACATGCGGAGTCTTCGAAAATTCGATATGTCGAGCATCTGGCCACTGGCGGCGACGCCATCCTGAAATCGGCCTGCAAGATGGCGTTGGAAGGCATTGTTTCGAAACGGCTGAACGCACCCTACCAGTCCGGCCGCAGCGATAGCTGGCTGAAATCGAAATGCCGCGCCGGGCATGAGGTAGTGATCGGCGGCTGGACGACTACCAATGGCAGATTCCGCTCGCTGCTGGCCGGTGTGTATAAGGGCGAGCACCTCATTTATGTCGGCCGTGTCGGCACAGGTTATAGCCAGAAAGTGGTTGAGAGGATTTTGCCCAAGCTGAAGAAAATGGCTGGTCGGAAATCTCCCTTTACCGGGTTGAGGGCACCGAAATCCAGGCCGGATATCAACTGGTTGAAACCGGAACTTGTCGCCGAGATCGAATTCGCTGGCTGGACGGGCGATGGCAATATTCGCCAGGCGTCGTTCAAAGGATTTCGAGAAGACAAGCCTGCGAGGGAAGTAGCGACCGAAGTCCCAATGCCCGTGGAATCGGTGGCGTTACCGCATGCCGATGCGAAAATTGTAACAGGGCAAAAAGCAGCGCCGAAACCAGCGGAGGGCAAAAGTCCATTCGTCATGGGTGTGCGCTTATCGCATTCTGAAAAACCGCTTTGGCCCGATGCCAATGGCGGAGCGCCGGTAACCAAGCTAGATTTAGCAGTATATTTTGAAGCGGTCGGGGATTGGCTGTTGCCGCATATCAAGGGCCGGCCCTGTTCGATCATCCGCGCGCCGGACGGATTTGCCGGAGAGCAATTTTTTCAACGCCACGCTATGCCAGGCACTTCGAATTTACTCGAACTCGTCACCGTGTTCGGGGACCGCAAGCCGTATTTGGAAATTGATCGTATCGAGGGATTAGCTGCGGTGGCACAGGTGGCGGCGTTAGAATTGCATCCTTGGAACTGCCAGCCGAAACAGCCGGAGCTCCCCGGCCGGCTGATTTTCGATCTTGATCCCGGACCAGATGTTGCGTTTGCCACCGTGGTCGGGGCTGCCAAGGAGATGCAAGCCATGCTCAACGAACTCGGCTTGATCAGTTTCTGCAAGACGACTGGCGGCAAGGGCCTTCATGTGGTGACGCCGCTTGCCGCGTTGAAAAACAGCAAGCTAACCTGGACGCAGGCGAAACGTTTCGCACAGGCCGTCTGCACATTTATGGCGCAGCAGAAGCCGCAGAGTTATCTAGTCAATATGTCCAAGAAATTGCGAGACGGTAAGATTTTTCTCGATTATCTTCGAAATGATCGAATGGCGACTGCAGTTGCACCGTTGTCGCCGCGAGCAAGACCGGGGGCGACCGTCTCGATGCCGCTGACCTGGAAGGAGGTCACTTCAGACTTGGACCCGCAACGGTACACCTTGCGCACCGTGCCCGCGTTGTTGAAGAAAACGAAGGCGTGGGTTGAGTATTGCGACAGCGAGCGGCCGTTGGAGGATGCTATAAGGAAGCTCGGGAAAACAGGATCTTCCGGGTGACTTACGCATTGCCATTGGACACAGAACCGATGGAAGCTCGCAGCGCCGGGGTTCTACCACAGGAAGGCGGCTGGCAATATGAGCCGAAATGGGATGGCTTTCGTTGTGTCGCCTATAAGCAGGGCGACGATGTAGAGTTGCGCGCGAAATCAGGCAAACCGCTTGGCCGATATTTTCCAGAGGTGATCGCATTGTTGCGAGGCGAACAGGCGTTGCAATTTGTGCTGGATGGCGAACTGGTCATCGAGATTGATGGCCGGCTTGCTTTCGATGCGTTGCAGGCGCGGCTGCACCCGGCGGAAAGCCGTATTCGCAAGCTGGCACGGGAAACCCCGGCTCGTCTAGTGGCGTTCGACATGTTGGTGGATGCGAAGGGAAGCGTGCTGCTGTATCAGACGTTGGAAAAGCGCCGGCGGGCCCTTGAGAAATTCATGGCTAAAGCCGAGGTGCCAAAGCAGCTGATTATTTCGCCGATGACACGTGACCACGCCGAAGCGACAAGCTGGCTGAATGACGCCGGCAACGGCGCCATCGATGGCGTCATCGCCAAGCGCTTCGCCGACATCTATCAGCCGGGGGAGCGGACGATGGTGAAAGTGAAACGCCTGCGAAGCGCGGATTGCGTTGTGGGTGGCTTTCGTTACGAGAAAAAAACGTGCCAAGTTGGTTCGCTGCTCCTAGGACTCTATAATTCTGAGGGTGAATTGGACCATGTTGGTTTCACATCCGCGATCAAAGATGAAGAACGTGAGGCACTAACCCGCAAGCTTGAAAAACTGCGTAAAGCTCCGGGTTTCACCGGCAATGCGCCAGGCGGTCCTAGCCGCTGGAGCACGGAGCGCAGCAGTGAATGGGAGCCGTTGCGGCCGGATTTGGTCGTCGAAGTACAATTCGACCATGTCACCGGTAATCGTTTCCGCCATGGCACAAGATTGCTGCGCTGGCGTCCCGACAAGGCACCGCGGCAATGTACTTTCGAACAGATCAAGCCGCCCATTGCGGACCCGAAGTTCGAATAGCCCCGCGGATGAAAATCGCCACCTTCAATGTAAATGGCGTGAACGGCCGGCTCGCCGTTTTGCTGAAATGGTTGGCGGAGGCAGAGCCGGATGTCGTGTGTCTACAAGAGCTGAAGGCTCCGGATGGGAAGTTCCCGCATGAGGCGATTCGCCACGCTGGCTATGGCGCGATTTGGCAGGGGCAGAAAAGTTGGAACGGTGTCGCCATCCTGGCGCGCAATACGTTGCCGGTTGAAACCCGCCGCGGCCTGCCGGGGGAAACGGCGGACACCCATAGCCGCTATATCGAGGCGGCAGTTAATGGGGTGCTGATCGGCTGCCTTTATCTGCCGAACGGCAATCCTGCACCGGGTCCGAAATTCGACTACAAGCTGCGCTGGTTCGAACGTCTGACGTCGCATGCCGCAATGTTGTTGAGCAGTGGCGCGCCGGTCGTGCTGGCAGGGGATTTCAACGTTATGCCAACGGATCTCGACGTTTATAAGCCGGAGCGTTGGCTGGACGATGCGCTGTTCCGGCCGGAAGTCCGGGACGCATTCAGGGAGTTGGTCGGGCAGGGGTGGACGGACGCATTAAGAAAATTCTATCCGGAGGAGCGGATCTACACGTTCTGGGATTATTTTAGAAACGCCTGGAACCGAGATGCAGGTTTGCGGATCGACCATATCTTGCTCAACCCACTAGCAACGAAGCGCCTTGTCGCCGCTAAGGTTGATCGCCAGGTCCGAGGCTGGGAAAAAGCCAGCGACCATGCGCCGGTCTGGATAGAACTTGATGCATTGCCCGTGAAGAAGCGCCGTTCTGGCATTGCCGCGGGCTAGCTATTATTCATCCTCGGCTGCGCCCATTCAGTCTGACCGAAAACGGCTGGGCGGGATGACGGATCAGCAAGCAAACCAAATTTTTGAAGGGTCGCGAATAGCTTTATCCTTATCGTCGAATCCTCCTATTACCAGAGGGGGACGAAAGATGATGATGCCGCCATAGTCAAACAGGTAAAAGTTCGTGGAGCAAAGGCCATCTGATGGTATGGGTGAGCCAATCCACTTTCACGCAACGCAGGTTCTGAACTCGAATCTTGAGCGTTTCGGATTGCTGCTGGCTTTACGGATTGCCACGACTTCGGCATGTGCCGTGGGGTCGTTCGTGGCTTCGACCTCATTTCGCCTTGGCCGACAATATCGCCCTTCAAAAGCAAGAATGCAGCCAATGGGTGCGCCACTGCCGGAACTTGGGCGCCTCGTGCCAGGCCGATTGCGCGTTTGATGCATCCGATGTCTTCTGCCTAAATGCCATAATTGGCAAGTGTTGACGTTTATACCCGCCGGCAATAGGCAGTTTGGTGGATTGCGCCGAATAGTTGATCAGTCTTTGAAAACACCTTGCAAAACCCTTGCAATAGTAATCTTTCGGCATGGCTGCGACAGAATATCAAATCAGCGGCAACGTCTCACATTCCTGGCGGTTGGGATTTTGCAGCTGCGAGCCGGAGTAGGATGTGAATGTCCCTGTTGATGCTGGAGAAACAGCGATGACGGAGGCATTAGATCCGTTCGATCAACGCGCGCGCGTAGGCCGGGTTACCGGCACCGGCGATGAACAGCCATGTCGCGGCACTGCGGTTCTTTTTCACCACCACGCTCGACCGGCCGGATCTGTCGCGCAAACTGGTCCGCGTCTCGTATCCGCGCCGGCTGCCGATGGTGCTGAGCCCTGATGAGGTTGCCCGGCTGTTAGCGGCAACCACCTGCCTCAAGCATCGCGCCGCTTTGTCGGTCGCCTACGGTGCCGGGCTGCGGGTTTCCGAAGTGGCTGCTCTCAAGGTCACTGATATCGACAGCAAGCGGATGCTCATCCGGGTCGAACAAGGCAAGGGCGGACGCGATCGCAACGCCATGCTCTCGCCGGATCTTCTCGCCCTGTTGCGGGGATGGTGGAAAGAAGGGCGGCAACTGGGTGTCATGCAGGCCGATAGCTGGTTGTTTCCTGGGCAGAGCAGCAGCAAACCAATTTCAACGCGCCAACTGTCACGCGTCGTCGAAGATGCAGCAAAGACCGCGCAGATCAGCAAGCATGTCAGCCCGCATACATTGCGGCACAGCTTTGCCACCCATCTGCTCGAAGATGGCGTCGACATCCGTGTCATCCAGGTTCTGCTCGGCCACGCCAAACTCGAGAACACGGCGCTCTACACTAAGGTGGCGACGCGAACGGTCCATGCCGTCATCAGCCCGCTCGGCCGGGTGATGACGTTGATGGACATGAAGGTGGCACCCGGCCCCTGAGGCCGCCATGGGTACCCCGCTTGAGGTCGCCGACATCTTCCGCGCTGAAGGTCCCAGATACCGCGCTGCCCAGGCCGGGCATCTGAGCCTGCTCCAGCTCAAGGTTATGTCGGCGATTGAACGTTGCCGTACCGCAGCGCTCGGCGGTCATGTCGAAGGCTGCGAGGACTGCGGCCATCGACGCATCGCTTATAACAGCTGCCGTAACCGGCATTGCCCCAAATGCCAGGGTGTAGCAGCGCGGACCTGGCTGGCCGAGCGCGAGGCCGATCTGCTGCCGGTTGGCTATTTCCATGTCGTCTTCAGCATTCCTGCCGAGATCGCCGCCATCGCCTGGCAGAACAAGGCGCCTGTCTATGATCTGCTGTTCCGGGCCGCGGCGCAGACGATGATGACCATCGCCGCCGATCACAAGCATCTCGGCGCCAGGATCGGCATTACGGCCGTACTTCATACCTGGGGTTCGGCGATGACGCATCATCCGCACATCCACATGATCGTACCAGGTGGAGGCATCTCGCTGGACGGTCAGCGGTGGGTCGCCTCACGCGCCGGCTTCCTGCTGCCGGTACGGGTGCTCTCAAAACTGTTCCGCCGCCTGTTCCTGACCGGGATGATGGCGCTGCATGCCGCTGGGCAACTCGCCTTCTTCGGCGAGATGCAGGATCTGGCCGATCATCGTGCCTTTCTGCGTCATCTGGCACCGCTGCGCCGCAAGAACTGGGTGGTCTATGCCAAGCCGCCTTTCGCTGGGCCGCAGGCGGCGCTGGCCTATCTCGCCCGCTACACGCACAGGGTCGCCATCTCCAACCGCCGGCTGATCGCCATGGACGAGGAGGGTATCACATTCCGCTATAAAGATTACCGCCGCGACGGCGCCGCGCGCTACCAGACGATGACGCTGGCGCCAGCGGAATTCATCCGCCGCTTCCTGCTTCACGTGCTGCCCAGGGGCTTCCACCGCATCCGCCATTACGGGCTGCTCGCCAGCGCCACCCGCAAGGACAATATTACCCGCTGCTCGCCAGCGCCACCCGCAAGGACAATATTACCCGCTGCTCGCCAGCGCCACCCGCAAGGACAATATTACCCGCATCCGCCAGTTGCTTGGCGTGCCCCAGCCGGTCGTGCAGGAAATACCAACCGGCGAGACCACCCTGGAGCCTTGGCGCTGCTGCCCATGTTGCGGCGGGACTATGGTCATCATCGAGATCCTATCACGGACCGCTCAACCCAGAGCTCCGCCATCGGCACCAAGACCAGCCGGGGGAGAAGTATCGTGACTCGGCACGGCCTGCGCCTGACCAACGTCCTGGCACTCGTGCCGAGGCTCATGCCGATCCACGCGCCCGTGCGGCCACAAAGCGTGCCCATGCCACCGAAACACGTTGCCCGTAGCAAAAACGTTCCCCGAACGTGCCAAGTCAGGTGCAACGGGGGCGGAACGAACAAACGAAATCAAGGCCAAGAAACCGCTGCTTGGCGCCAACTCTGCGCCAGACGTTTCTCCGAAAATCACAAATCCCCATAGTCGCAGCCCCTGGCCCGCGGGTTCGTTCTTCGGGGACTTTCGTACGCCTACGGCGCCCGAAACTCTTCACGTAAGTAGACCGGCGGATTTTGCTGCCTTTCGGCGAAAGCTGGCATAGAGCAGCCCGCAACAAGGCAAAAATTAAAGGCGTCAGGCGGTTGAACGGTCTCCACTGGGGGCGACGCCAAACTGCCGCTGATAAGCGCGGGTAAACGCTGTTTCGGATTGGTAGCCGACATTCTCGGCGATGACCGCCAGCGGCGCGCGGCTCGCGCGAATGCGGCCCCTGGCGAGGGTAAGGCGTAGTTCCGCGAGGTAAGCGGTCGGTGCCATGCCCACGGCCGCCTGAAATTGCCGGACCAGTGTGGCGCGGGACGTGTTGGCGCAACCGGCAAGCTCGTCCAGCGACCAGGGCCGGCCCGGGTCGTTTAGCATGTTGAGAAGCGCCTTTGCGGTTTGCTGCCGGATCAGCAGCGCCAGCACGCCATGCTGGTGCGCAGCGGCGGCCAGATGGGTGCGCAGCACGACGACCATGACGGCTAGTGCGAGCGAGGTCGCGACCGCCGCGGCGCCAGGCCGATCCTCCTCAAGCTCGCTTTGCATCATGGCTATCATGCCGGAGATGCGCCGGGCATCGGCGCCGCCGGACGCCGGTACCACAATGACGCCGGGCAGCGCCGCCAGCACCGTGTTATGATTGACTTGATCGAAATGAAAACGCCCGCAGACCAGCGCGGTATCGCCAGCACCAGTCACGTTGGTTTTGACGGCGATTGAATCGAAGCTGCGTGGCAGTGACCGCACGGGCGTGACAGGTCCTGTTGCTTCCCGCAGCGCCATTACGGTGTGCGGGCCGCCATGCGGCAGCAAAGCGATGTCGCCCGCGCGCAGTGTCAGCGGGGCTGCACCCGGGGTTTCCAGCAGGCATGTACCGGCTGTGACAATATGAAACGGCGCCCAGCCTTCCGGCTCTGGTAGGTGAGGAGCAGCCCACTGCGCGCCGAAGCGGCAAATATTCTGTAATTCTGGCCGCACACGTATCAGCGGCGCGAGCGCCGCGAAGATTTCGGCTTCCTTCATACTGGCAGCGCCAAGCGAATTGATCCGCGCGGCGTGGAGATCGCGCCGTCCGGGCAAGGGGAAAGACGGAGGGGCCGCTTAGAGTTGGAACATCCGAAATGAAGGAGTATCGTCATGGCCGTAGCCCTCGCTCTTCCTGTCACAAATCCCGCCGCGCCGCTCCCGCCGGGGACGGCGATATGGCTGCCCGCCGTCCCGGCGGCGTTCTTTGGCATGGTGCTGGGTCTCGCCGGGCTTGGCAATGCCTGGCGGGCCGCAACCGCAGCATGGCATCTTCCGGCGGTGATCGGTGAGATCCTGATGGGCCTGGCCACGATCGTGTGGGCCATCCTCGTCGTGCTTTACGCGCTAAAATGGGTTTTCAGGCGCCAGGACGCGCTGGCCGAGGCGCTGCATCCTGTGCAATGCTGTTTCATCGGGCTGGGCGGGGTTTCCACAATGCTGATCGCGCTGGCCGTGCTCCCCTATGACCGTTCCATTGCCTTCGTATTGTTTCTGGTCGGCGCAGCCTTTACCACTGGCTTCGGAATTTGGCGTACGGGGCTGCTGTGGCAGGGCGGAAGAGAGCCGGGCATGACCACTCCTGTGCTCTATTTGCCGACTGTTGCGGGCGGGTTTGTTGCCGCAGCCGTTGCCGCCGCCTTCGGTCATGCCGATTGGGGCCAGCTTGCCTTCGGCGCCGCATTGCTTTCATGGTTCGCCATCGAGTCCGTATTGCTGCACCGGCTCTACACTCTGCCTGAAATGCCGGCCGCTCTGCGGGCAACGCTTGGCATCCAGCTGGCACCGCCCGCCGTCGGCGCTGTGGCGTATTACGCCGTCAATGGCGGACATGCCGATCTAGCCGTCAATATGCTGCTGGGTTACGCCATATTACAGGCGCTCATCCTGCTGCGGCTGTCGCCCTGGCTGATGAAACAGCCTTTCTCCGCCTCCTACTGGGCCTATAGCTTCGGTGTTGCCGCACTCACGACAACCCCGTTACGGATGATCGCACATGGCCAGTCCGGGCCTCTGACCGAGATCGCACCGGTGCTGTTCCTGGGCGCTAACATCGTGATCGGGCTGATTGCCCTGGGCACTATCCGGCTGTTGCTACAGAGCCGCCTGCTGCCCGCCTCCGCCCTGGCGCCCACCCGATAATATCTTGGAGTGAAACAAATGAGTGAAACAATGCGAGCCCTGCTGGTCAACGCGCCCAACGCAATATTCCAGATGCGGGATCTACTGAAACCTGTGCCCGGGCCGGGCCAAGTGCTGGTGCGGATCGCGGCGAGCGGGGTGAATCCGCTGGATACCAAAATCCGGGCGGGACAGGCCGGCCATGCAATGCAACCGCTGCCGGCGGTTCTCGGTATCGATCTGGCGGGGTGGGTAAAGGTGGTTGGCGCGGGAGTCGAAGAGTTTCTGCCGGAGCAGGAGGTTTATGGCATGACCGGCGGCGTAGGCGGGGTCCAGGGATCCCTCGCCGAATATGCCGCGGTTGATGCCAGGTTGCTGGCACCGAAACCGGCCAACCTGTCCATGCGCGAGGCGGCGGTGCTTCCGCTGATCGCGATCACCACCTGGGAAGGGCTGGTCGATCGCGCGCGACTGGCACCGGGGCAGAACGTTCTGGTGCAGGCCGGCGGCGGCGGGGTCGGGCATATTGCGGTGCAGATCGCCCGCGCATTGGGCGCGGAAGTGTTTGCAACTCATCGTGGCGGGCATGGCGATTATATTGCTTCGCTTGGTGCGGTGCCGATCGATACGCGCGAGATGGAAACCGCTGCGATGGTCGAAAAATATACTGCCGGGCGCGGTTTTGATGTGGTCTTCGATACCGTCGGCGGGCCTGTGCTGGACGCTTCCTTCGCAAGTGTAAAACGTTTCGGTCATGTCGTCAGCGCGCTGGGATGGGGCACACATGCCTTGGCCCCGTTGTCGTTTAAGAGCGCGTCCTACTCAGGCGTGTTTACACTGCTGCCATTGTTAACCGGTGAAGGCAGGGAGCATCACGGCGCCATATTGCGGGAGGTGGCGCGGCTAGTCAGCGCCAACAAACTGCGCCCGCGGATGGACCCGCGGCAATATGATTTTACCACAGCCCTGGCTGCGCATGAGGCCGTGGCATCGGGTAACACTATAGGCAAGGTTGCGGTATCGCTCACGGAGGCCGTTTCAGATCCTATCCACTGACGGCATGCTCAGGCCAGGAGCGGTACGCTGGATCATTTGGCGCAGATGTCGATGAAACGATCTCGGCGCGTGAGGTCGTCAGGACCTCATAGCTGTGGCGTCACCGGGCCAGCAAGGGGGGTAGCGATATCGCCGCGGCCATGATGACCGCACTAAGCAGAGTCCTCACCGCATTCATCGCGGCCGCAGTGTGCGATGATAAACTTTTGGAGGCCATAAACCAGCCTCACCGTAACCAAAGCGGCGTCAGTTTTCCGATGATGGAGCTGACCGGAACCGGCCCAAAATACCGGCTGTCGAAGGAATCCGGCATGTCTTTCATGAGTAGAAAGACCTCGTCCGGTCCTAAGATCCGGCAACCGTGCCAACACGGCAGCGGGCGGCCCCGGCTATCGGTTTTGAGTTGCCGGGCCATGGCGTTGCCGTCGACGCTGATAACATTGTGTAGTGTGCAGATTCGATCGCCGTGCAGGGCGACGATACGCTTTACTAGGTTCACGCCGAGCGGCAGATAGCGGCGTTCCGCGGCGAGAATACGCACGGCTTCAGGTGTCTTGACGAGCACCAGCTCTCCGCGCCGGATCGGCACTGCGGGCAATACCTGATAGAAACCGAGTGGCGCGCTGGCGGATCCATTATAGATGATCAGCGGTGCGGGACGGGTGAGCGCAGAGAACCCGGCCAGGCCCAGGCCGAGGCATCCGAGGGCGAGGACCGCACATCGCCGCTGATGCCTGCGGTGCAAGCGCGAGCGGCACGAGCGACTGCGATGCATCGCATGACGACGCCACGCAGGATTGAATAGGGGCCGCTCAAACATCGTCGCGCCCCGCTTTGCCCGCGTGTGGCGCGGGGGAATTTGCCTGCGAGGTCGAAGTTTTAGTCGTGGTGGAGGTCGAGGCTTTGCCGCTGCTGTTCGACCAGGCTTCCAGATCGGCGATGTGATAGCGGACGTAGCGGCCATGCTTGCGGTAATGCGGTCCGCCACCCGCCGAGCGCATTTTCTCCAGGGTGCGGCGCGACAGACCGACATAAAAAGCCGCCTGGTCGGTATTCAAAAACGGGCTACCTTTCTTAGCATGGGCGGCCCGCGCATTATCATCATCCATCGTCAACTCCTCGCAAATTCGTTTTGGGAACGACGGCGCAGGTCGCCGTGTTCCGCATAAGGATCGGCGCGTTATGGCGTGCCGTGGGAGGCTCGGAATTGGCACCCCCACAAAAACGATCATGGGCGAAGGAACCAACAATCGTGACCGGTAAAACAACAATCATGACCAATGAGAACATCGGATCTGCACGCCACAAACCCCGCGCCGGAGGCGCGGGGCTGTGGTCATGGCGGCTTTTAATCCGCTGGATTCCAGATGACGGCAAAGGTGCTATCGTCATCCTTACCGGCGGCGCGGCCAAGATTGGCGTAGAGTTTGCATGGCCCGAATTCCGGCGCGGCGAGGCTGAGCGAGACATAATCCTTGCCGGAGGTCTCGCCTTTGCGCACCCAGCCAGCGCCAATCTCGACACCCTGAGTCAGCACCCGGAAGTCCGGCTGGCTGTCGGCGTTTTTCTCCGAATTGACGACGATGTCGATGTCGGCGCGGATCGAAAGGGTCTTGATTTGGCCTTTGTATCCACCGTTGGCGGGGTTTTTGGTGACATATCCGATAGCGGGCATAGCTGAAAATCCTTTTGCGATCGCTGGGTCCATTCCCTGCGATGGCGGACCGGAATGGGCGCGTGCCTGGTTTCGAACCCGAAGGGCCGTAGCGTCAGCGTAGGACCGGAGCGAATGGCTTTTTTGCAGCGAAGCGGCCGCGAGGAGCCCGTACCCCACTCCGCGCGATTGTCGCGCGGGGTGGGTGCGGGCGGGGAAAAAAGCTGGGCGCGATGGTTTTGGGGCTAGGCCGCCGCCCATAGGTTCCGCCCATGAGCAGGGAATGACACCACGGCGGCAAAGGGTGCTGCTGCGTATGGTGCCGCGCGGTTGTCACCGGAGGCCGCAACGGGGCGATCAAAGGTCAATCAGAACCCGCAATATCTGCCCAACATGATAGCGAACGCCACGGGAATGAACGCGGCAATTGCCCGGACCAACCGGCTGATCAGGCGTCGGGATCAACGAAAGCTGGATGCAAAGGCGGAATTTTTCGGCAACGATTTGTGTCCATCTATGCTTTGCACGACCGGAATCGTAGCCTCTACGACCGTAACAGCGACGCGGCGCACAGCAGGATGACCGTAGGCAGCGCCGGAATTAAAGCCAGCGAATTAGAAGCCGCCATGACTACAACCCCGCGCTTCCGGCGCGGGGTTCTGGCTTGCAAATTCGATGTTTCCACCGGTTATAATTATTTTTTCCGCCGCCCATGATCGTTTTTAAGCGGTCGATTCCAAGGCCCGTTTGCCGTCCGGCAGTTGCCAACCATCGTTCACCGCCTGGACCATCTATGATTTTCGGGACCGCTTCAGATTCGTTGCCCTATCCTAATCACCGTCCACCCCTCACTCTCGAAACGATTAAATATTTAACCGCACGAACAGATTTGTCTCGACATCTCGCTGGGCGGCGCGGCACTCGCCGGGCGGGCGATGGTCCCCGTGAATTTAAACAGTACTGGCTGCTCATTTCGATTCAAAAGTTCGTTCGCTCTTACCAATCGTCGCGCACCGCTCAGTCTCGGGACGGCTCAACCGCCAGCCGCGCGAACAGATTTGGTTCGGCGTATCGCTCGGCGGCGTTGCGCTCACCGGGTGGGCGATGGTCCTCGTGTATCTCAAACAATACCGGCTGCTCTGTCCGGGGCCTCGCCTGCGCCCGCCGCAGTGCCAGAATATCGCGCCACAAATAGCGACGGCCTTCAATGTCGATGAAGCGGGCGCGGCCCATGGCGCGTTATTTCTTTCCTTATCATTTCGGCATGAGACGGCGGCTATGCCGCTGCCCCACTTTGTCACTACCGGGCAAATATCCAAGGCATTATTCAGCGTGTCTGCCTCGACGGTGACGGTGTTGCCGTAATATGCGGCGGTGCCGCATTGCACAGTCCACGCGGTCATGGCGTGTCTCCTTGATTGCGTGATATTGCTGGGGGGAGAAATTCGGCAGGCTGAACAAGCGATGAGTCAGAGCTTTTGCCAAGTGCCGCAGCGGCACGGGTCAGCAAATCTTCGGCTTCGGTGATCTGTTCCGCAATGCCCGCCGCTTCGGTATATACCGACAGCGGAAAGCGCGGCGCGAAATAAAGATCGCGTTCCATGCCAAGGCCAAGCCGGTTTTTAACGCTCTCGATCTCGGTGAGGCTGACATAGCCAAGTTCGGGGCAACCCACGCCGAGATCGCATAGGCCAAACAGCTTATCGCCGTCGTCCATCATCTCGGTGATCAGCCAAACCGCCGCGCCGCAAGGGTTGAATAATTTTACGACTGAAAAATGATCGGTCTCACATTCAACCGCCCCATTGGCGAGAAGCCGGATACGAATATCATCGGGGACCAAAAACATATGTGCATCTCCAATTTGAATAACTCGGTTAAACAGTGTCCCATGTTATCGAGGCAGATACCGGGGGCTTCGAGGCTTACGGGCGATGTCAGGCATTGCGCTGCGCGCTTTAAGACGGTCACGCCTGACGCGATTCAACGCGGTGATGCGGCGAGCGCTGCGAATGACTTTGCGCTTGCCGTCCGGCCATATCTCAGATTGAAATGGCGCTGGCCGCATCACGCCACCGCCTCAATAGATTCCGCGATAGCCAATGGAGACGGCTCGATATCGACCGCATAAAATGCAAGAATAAATTCCGCCGCTTTGCTGGCCTGGCTTGCCGCCCGAAAGATGGCGCGATTATCCTCGCGCAGAACCTCCAGCCATGACGCCAGATAATCGGTGTGGCGAACGGTCGGGATAATGCCGAGTGTCGCGCAGAGGAAGGCGCTGGCCAGTTCGGCAAATAATTCCTCGCGGGCGTAGCCGGTTGAGCCAAAGCGCCCCGAAAAATTCCGGTCCAGCCGCGAGGGGTGTCCGGTCCAATGCCCGAGTTCATGAAAACAGGTGCGGTAATAGTTGATCTGCTCGAAGAATGCCGGTTGCGGCGGCACCTGTATGTAATCGGAATTGGGCACGTAAAAGGCACGGTTGCCGCCAATCCGAAAATCCGCGCCAGTTGCTGCGATCAGGGCCTCAGCGCGCGGGATGATCTCGCATTCCGGAGCGGGGGCTAAATCCTGCTCGTCCTGTTCCGGCAGTCCCTCGCATTGCGCGACGTTGAACACTGTGAACCGTTTGAGGAACGGCACCGCCTCCGGCTCGCTGCCGTCTTGCGCCGCGCGCTCCATTTCGCTTTTTGGAATAAAGCGGTCGGCATAAAAAACGGTCGTGCCGCGTTCGCCCTTGGCGACATTGCCACCTAAAGTGAGGGCTTGCCTGAAGGTCAGCCATTGCTGGCAGGCAAAGCCCCGTTCAATAACGGCACCCCACAGAACCAGAATGTTAATCCCGGAGTAGCACCGCTGGGTGGCGGCATTCCGGGGCAGGCCAAGTTCAGCCTTGGCTCCGCCCTAGGGCTGCACCCAAGGCACCCGCCCCTGCTCCAGTTCGGCGATAATCCGGTCCGTGACCTCCTGTATAGGCTCGCCCGGTCCGGTTTGCCACTGCCCGCCTGCCAGGTCTGGCCTTGGCTTGGTCTTTGGCTTCGGCTCCCGCTTTCATCTCCGCCAGACTGCTGCCGAAAACCCCCCATCAGAAACCCTCCGATCACCAAACCCGCGCGCCTTTCCCCGGATGCGGGGTGGGCGGCGAAATGCGACCGAAAAGGCCCGGCGTATCAGGACGGGCGCACCCGAACGGGCCGGAATGAAATGCAGGACCCGCAGCGCAGCGGAGGGTTGCGCCCGGCCGTGCCGGGCCTAGAAGGGAGCGCCGCCCACCCCGTATCTGGGAAAGGCAACATAACAACGTTCATCGCGCGTAGTGCGATGGCCGCAGCATGATCTCAAAAGCCGTTTGCGACATCGATTCCAAACCGCACAAGCGGCTGCGTCAGATTTTTCCAAAAAGTCAAAGTATCAGAGCCAGAAAAGTTCCGGTTGAACCGTAAAGATTCCCTAAATCTTTTGTCTACGCCGAGAGCTTTGAGCTTTTGTGCGGCTGCGGCGTGGCACTTTGACGGCGGTCGCGGGTTCAGAAGTTACTGCGTCCTCATTGAGGAATTCACTTGCCTTTGTACTTAGTGCATTTGCGACCTGCCACATCGTCAGCAACGTAATATTTTGCTGTCCCCGCTCCATGCTACTGACATGAGCCCGATCAACACCCATGCGCTCGGCTAGCGCCTCCTGGCTAAGTCCCTTTTTGAGCCGAAACCTCCTTAAGTTTTGGCCAAATATATCGCGAATATCCATCTTATTGACGGATGGCACTCGCGTATTTTATTGATACGCATTATAATACGCGATAAACTATCGACGTACGTCGGGCCAAAGATCGGCAGCATCGACGATTGATAGGGCGATGAACACATACGGTAATTCTTAGTTTCCAAACAAAGTTTTGGAGTTTTATTTTTCCAACGAATGGAAAAGGTAATATGAAAAATCTATCAGTCAATCACGGTCATCGCCATAAATTTTTTCCTACCGTCACACATCCGTTGATCTGGTCAGACCAGATCACGCCCTATGACGAGCGGCATTTTCTGACTTATGCCAGATTATTGGATGCCGACGCAGAGGACGCTGACTGGCGTGATGCTGCTCGCATCATTCTCTTGCTCGATCCCCAAAAAGATCCGGAACGTGTGCGGCAATGCTGGCAAATGCATTTGGATCGCGCCAAATGGGTCGCCACAACCGGCTATCAGCAATTGATTACCCAAGCCGGGTTAGGTTAGGCTTCTACTGTGCGGCTGGACGACTGCGCGATTGTGCGACTGTTTGATTTGGTCTCGATATTATCGTAGCAGCTCCAGATAACCGCCAGATACCATGTTTCGTCCATGCCGCACGAGGCGCTGTACGCGCAGGCGCAGAAAATCCGAGCCGCTTTCCTGGCTTACGGCGATAGATTTGTTACCATAGAGGACGGCGGTGATCACGCGCTGAGTAGTGCCTTCCAGTATTGCATCATAGACGCGCAATGCCGCGACCCAGCGCGGTGCCAAACGCTCAGGCGGATGCAGATTACGGGCAAAGCGGCCAAGGCGGCAAAGTGCGATGAAGCGGCGCAACGTCAGAAGTTTAAACTCGGTGCCGGCGAGCCCCTGAAGCTCATAGCTGAGCCGAACTGGCCCTTCTTGAAGCGAGCCGCACCTGACATCGACACGAATACGCCGATACCCATCGGAAAGCACAAGCTGCTCGCTACCATCGCGCGAGACTACAATCGTTGCCATTTGCCCGAACCGGTTGAGATCGAATGCGTCATGATCACGTGACGCCGCAGGCTTCGCCCTGACACATAATACTGACGCATCATAACGTGCATCCCAAAGCAGCCGCGCCCGAACCGCGGGGCAGCCTGGCATCTCGGCAAAAGCAAAGCCCCCATTGGTGGGCATTGGGTAGCGCAGGACCGTGGAGCACGGTTAGGCCGCGAAATTTCAAATCCAGATCGCGCGACCGTCCCTGACCAACATGGTCAGCCCCGGCGTAGTCCAAATGCCGTCGCAGCCATTCCCATGCCCAACCGGCGCGGTCGAGCTTCAGCAGATGCCGGTATTGCTCGGCATCCCGCCAATCGGGCCGGCATGGTACATCTTTGTCTTCCGACACGGCGTACTGCCTTCTTGTGACGTTATGGGATTTACGCCAGTGGGAGCTTAGGTTTATCAGCGGCTAGCGCTGGAACCATTTGTTCGAACGCATTTTGTCCCGCGGTAAACTCGCCTAGCGCCGCTTCCTGATCCGGCAGAAGTGCGTCGGTAGCGGCCAAATGCACCGGCATATGATCGCCAAGCAGCACAGATGGACATTGCCCTTCGTAATTTCCGAGATTCGGCCGATGCAGGCTGTATCCGACAAGCCGGGCGAGATCGGGATCAAAGTGCCGTGCCACATCAGGCGAGTAGCATAGCCATTGATTTTCAAATGGCTTTAGCCAGCCCAGGCAATAGCTGACGATCAACCCGCGCCGGGCAAAATTCGTTCTGTTCGCACCGGCGCCGTGCAGAGTTGAGCCTAAAAATAGCAGGGCGGCGCCCGGCGCCATCTCCGCGACGATGGGTTCATCGCAAGGTGGCCGGTTAAGCATAGACGCGGTATGGCTCCCGGACCAGATTCGCGTCGCGCCGTTTTCGGCGGTAAAATCGCTGAGCGGCCACATTACATTCAGCAGATACTCCGTCTCTCCTTTGGCACCTTGCCACATATCCTGATCCCGATGCGGGAACTGGGCTGGAGCGCCAGGGTGGATTTCGATGCCCTGGGTCAGGTTGAGATTGATCCGGTCACACCACGGTCCCAATATCTCGTTTGCAATCGCGAGGATGCCAGGATGGCTAACGAATTCAGCCGCCGTTCTTGATCGCTTAAGCAGTGAACCAAAGCGTTTCGTGTGCCGGCCGTAGAAATCGCCTTCGCAGAACGGCGTCTGGGCAAAAAGATCGCCAAGATCACCGTTCAGTTTTTCAACCAGCGTCACCGGAGCCGCGTCGGGAATAAAGCAATATCCATTTCGGCAAAGCTCCTTGATTAAGGAATCTCTCGCAGTCGACCCGTTTACCTGAGTAATTTGCATCATATTAATTCTCCACCGCTTAATTCTGCCTCAGTGAATTCTTCAAACGTTCGAGTCGAATAGATCCCCGTTGCTTGTAGCAGCTTTGGGGTCGCCGTATCGACACGAATGCGAAATGCACCCAGCCCTGACCCTCCGGTAATTCCTGCTGGCCCCAACGGCTCGCATCGCCAGCCCATGACCATAATCTGCGAAAGAAAACGTCTAGTCACCACGCCGGTAAATTTCTCGATGCCATGCGCGAGCGCGTAATCCACGATCGCCGAGATCAGATGGTTGCGGGTTCGAAGGCGCTCCAATGCCGGAAGATCTGGGCATAGGCAGAGCCGGGTGATTTCCATGGTGTGCGAGTCGGCCGGAACTCCATGCTCGCACAAATGCGGAAAAAGCTCGCTGAGTATATGCGGCCGTTCCGTCCGTAGCAAACGGAGCGATCCTTTATGCCTGCCCGCCGCATCCGATTCTATAAAATAAACCGCATCGTCGCTATCGAATTGATCGATTTCAAATCGCCCTGCCGTGACAGCCAGATCCCATTTTAGCAAATCGACGAAGACGCGTTTTCGGTCCTCGAACATCAAATCCAGCTGTTCGTCAAATTGCCCTCTATCTGTTACCGTAATGATATTGACCATCTTTAGCCTCTTCATGCAGCGCATCAGAAGAGACTAGATCGATAGGCAAATACCATTCCCCCTAAAGGAGGATGGTCAATTAGAATAAAGCTTCGATAAAGCTGATTTGCCCGTCATAAATCGCATGTACGGCGAGTTGCAGTCGTTTTGTTACGCCGTAGCGCGCGCGAGCCATGTTAAGATGTTGAGTGACTGTTTCTTCGTTCAAACCCAAAATACGGCTGATCTCCCAGTCTGTTTTGCCTTTGATAGCCCAAACTAGACACTCAATTTGACGTGGGCTGAGACGCGGTGGTCTTTGAAGACGTTCGATACTTATACGCCTCAATCGGCGGGCCGCTTGAAAAGAAAACGCGCCAATCAGTTGCGCCACCAAATAAGTTGAAGGAGAAATTTTTTCGTTTCGCTGTGTCACAAACGAACAAGATCCGCAGCTCTCGCCAGGTATGTTCGCGGGTACGGTGAAGCCATTACAAAGTCCGTGTTTGGCTGCATTTTCTAAGATATCTTTTTGCTTTGGACTTAGTCTAATTAGAGACGACACGTCAGACCAAACGAATCCTACAGATGTCTTTATGCTTGCACATAGAATCGGATCATGCGTATATAAGTTGCCTTTAACAAATTCTTCGGTCCAAAGAGCCGGATAATTGTTGAGGCGAATGACTTCTTGGCACGTATCGCGAAAATCACCATAAATGATTAACGCAAAGTGACGGAAGCCCATTTCTAATGTAGCATTTTCGATAAGCCTAAAAAGGTCGCTTTCCGTGTCTGTAATTTGTGCTTGCTCTATAAAGTTTTGAACAAATTTAATACGCGGCATATTACTCTCGTCGTTTAGCAACGAAAATATCCATGTTTTTGTCGCAAGTCGCTTCGAAACTTCGGCCGGCTTTCACCACGAAGACGTATCCTCATTTATCAACAAAAATTACGAAATTAACCGTCTATAATTTAAGAATTTTTGTAGCGTTTCCAGAGCAGACTTTTGCTCGCTCAATATCGTTGAGAGCTGCATTGCTAATCCAATTGCTCGCGATGTTCGTGCGTTCAAACGGGTAGTCAATCGAAAACATCACATTATCGACTCCCAGCGCGTCGATAGCGCAACGCAACGCGGCATCCGCGCAAACGCCGGAAGTCGTGATGTAGAAATTTTCCCGCACGTATTCGGACGGTTTTTTCTTAATCGTATAAATCCGGTTGCTGGTGGGGTATCGGCTGTCCAGGCGCCATAGCTGGATAGGCAAGGTCTCGCCCATATGACCGAGGATGATATGAACGTGTGGATAACGGTCGAACAGCCCGCTATAGACCAGGCGCAACGCATGGGCTGAGGTTTCCACTGCCCAGCTATAGCTGGCACCCCACATTTCAGGATGGTTCTCGTACATATGCGCGCGGTCCGGCGGGTTGCCGGGATGCAAATAGATCGGCGCCTGCAATGCGGCAACCCGTTCCCAAAACACGTCATAGCGCCGGTCATCCAGATAAACTCCATTGGTTTCGCTGTTGATGAGCGCGCCCTTGAAGCCGAAGTCCCGCATGCAGCGTTCCAACTCATCTGCCGCACCCTTGGGGTCTTGCAGCGCTAGATGTGCGAAACCGCCATAGCGAGTCGGACGCGCCTGAACCTCTTTTGCCAGCCGTTCGTTCGCAAGGCGGGCAAGGCGGGTTGCCTTGTCTGTATCCGGCTCAATCTGCACGCCCGGCTGCACCATCGAGAGAACAACGAAATCAATCCCATTCTCATCCATGATGGAAAGACGCCGCTCCCCCAGATCCAGAAGGATAGGTACACCTTTTTGGAACAAACCGGGAGCGGTATTCTGGTTGTTGCTGGCGAAATACTCGACAAATTCCGGGATTAGGAAATGCTCCTCCAGCGCAATCTTCCGCAAATGGCCCGCTGGCGTTGCGGATGGTTGCGCGGCTTCTGCTTGCACCGGGCCGGAACCCGCCAGTGCTGCGGCACCGGCCAGCGAAAACTGCTTAAGAAGATCCCGCCTGCCTCGGGTAGGCATTTCTGGTTTTTCCGTCAAATCAGAATCCACCCGCTTGCGCGGCGAGCTGGCCGGGCGTGAAGAAGGAGTCCGGCAATTGGGGTACAGGCTTCCATTGTGGATACGTTTCCGCATTGTACACGTTACCTCCGACGTAATCGCCGGCATGGAGATCGTAGGTTACGAAAAATTGGCCTGTCATCACACACGGGATGTCTGGACAAACATAAGGAACGTTGTGAATCAATTTCCAGAGTGAGCCACTGGCATCATATACGTCTTCCAGCATCGCGCTTCCAGTATCTTCATCGAAGTAAATGACACGGCGTGCATCGACGTTTCGTGAACCGGCCTTAACCGTCAACTCAACCACCCGGCAACGATGCAGCTCAAAACGCACAACATCTGGATTTAGAAAATGAGGCTTGTATTGCTCCGTTACCGTAGCCAGCATGGTTTTGTTTGAGTTATAGGGGACGATGATTTCCTTAAAAGCGATGTAGTTGAAGTCGTATTCGTTTTGCTCACCTGAGAATATATTCGCTTCATCCCAGTTTGTGGCTCCGCCGGCCAGGGAATTAGGTGTGTCATATTGTAATTCAGGCGCGCGACGTACCCGGCGCTGGCCTTCCAAATACGTCCAAGCCTCTACCGGTGTTATCGCCGGATCTACCGGCTGAAGCGTCAGGATCGACCCACCTGCCTCGTAGGGCGGCGCGATGGGAACAATAAATTGCTGAAGGTAAAAGCCTTTGAATTGGTCTTCGCCATTTTCAAAATAATACGGGAATTGGAAATGACAGTTAACACGGGATTCGAATACAATTGCACCAGATGTTGGAATCACATAGGCATCCGACTGGAACTGAACCGTTGTTCCTAAGAATGCGAGAAAATGGTTCCACATGACCTCATGGCCAGTTTGCGGAATGGGAAATGGAATCCCGCCATAAGCACCCGTTAAGGAAACACCATCGGCTGAGAGCTTGGCGCGCGCCGTGTTTTTGTAAATGTTGTCATACACATATTGCGGTGCAATCGCGGTGCGATGGGTCGGGAACACCTGAATGCTGTAATCCGGATGTTTTGTAAACATCCCAATTTGGCCGCCTGAGAGCTTGTCTTTATATTGGTCAAGATTCGCAGAAGTGATAATGTATAAAGGCTTTTCGTCCGGAAATGGATCAGGGCGCGCATCCCCCGATTTGTACCCGGGCGCCACAGTTGAATACCCACCGGTCCAGGCCGGAATGCTACCATCCGCATTTCCTGCTTTAATCCCACCAAAAGGGGTCAGCGTGCCATTTTTCAAATCGTCCGGCGTGTGCTGGGGTGGGGTGAAGCTTGCCTGCGCCAAAGAGAGGTGCGGCAAAGCTGCCGCCGTCCCGATGCCGGCCGCGGAAGTTTTCAATATTGCGCGGCGGTTCATTTTAACCATTATAATTTCCTCCTTTGAAGCTTGATTTAGAACGTGCGCTCGACGTTGAACGCCAAGAAATCACGGTCGCCGTACGGGTCCCGCGGGCCGGATGGCGCGATATAGCGGGTATAGCTGATCCCGCCCGTCCACTTGTTCAGATACACACCCGAGATGCCGAACGTGATGTCACCACCGCGGTCGATATCCGTACCGTTAAATCCGTTTGTATCGGGAGATTTGCCCATAAAATTCCAGCCCAGACCGATATTTGGGCTGACGTCGACACCCGGGAGCAGTTCGTAGTAGGTCGCCGAAGCCACTGTACGCAGGCCCAGGGCCATATGGCGGGTATCTACCCGATCTAAGTTCTGCTTGTTCGCGGTGATGGCGAACAAATTCTCGCCCGCGACTTCGCCCAGGACCGTGGACGTATCCCACAAACCGGGAATTTTCGGCCCGAGATAAATTTCAGACGCCTGGTAATGCGCGACATCGCCGATGGCGTAAAGCGCGCCTTTGCCGTTACCGGAGGTAAACTGCTCGTTTGCCGGCACCGATACCGTGCTACGGAGATCCTCGTTCGCACGGACAGAAACCTCCCCGGCGATGTTCATTGGGCCGACAGTCGTGCTGGTCGAGGCACCGTAGATCTGAATACCGTCTTTGTACACGGTTTGGTATGTGCCGAGCACAAGCGCCGCTGGCGCACCATAGGCAACGGCACCCGGAGCCGGGTGAGGGGTGCCCACGTGAGTGTAAACCTGCGGCGAAGAGTCGTTGTATTGCAGGGCATAAAAGCCGTAGTCGAATGCCGATCCCACGGGATCGTAATGTACCGCAAGACCGAACTGGCCGGTATCGGCGCCCCGAATATCGTTGGCGCGATAGAAATACAGCGCGGAACCCGGGTGCGCCGCGCTAATATACGGGGCGGCGGTCGCGGCATAAATGCGCTGCCCGCCTTGATCATACAAATCTTCCGGCGAGAAATAGCTGCCGTTCGGGATGAAGTTGAACTTTTCCCATTCGAACTGGTAATAAGCGGTGACGGAAACCGAGTTGCTTAGCTGCGCGCTGATAATCGCCTGGCCAACCGGAAGGAACAGATTTTTCGCCTGCGTGTTCGGTACGCTGATCGCGCGCGCAATGTCGATCGGCCCATTGCCGTAGGCGATGCCATTGCCCGCGAAAAACAGACTTTCACCGAAAAGATTGACCAGGCGGCCAACGCGCAGGGTGACAGGAATACCGGCAACATCGTGCGAACCATAGATGAACAGATTTCTTAGCTCGATATTGCGCCCCGCCTGCGTCTGGGTCGCGGAAGTGAATTTGCTCGCCGGCTGTTGCGCCGGATTATAGGTAGAAGCATCGCCGTTCTGCGTTTTCTGGTTGTAAACGGTATCGTAAAAACTGTCGATCGTCGTATCGAAGCCATAACCATTATCACTGATGTCGAATTTGGTTAGCAAATCGACCCGGTTGGACACGATGCCAGCACGCAGATTGTTATCGCCGTCGTTTGTGTTGGAAGCGTATGAGCTGTTCCCGCCGAGGGCCGGACTTTCCGGCGCAACGCGCTCGGCTACTGAGTATTGGATCGTGTTGTCGAAGCGTACATCCACGCCATTGTCGAATGTGTAGTTGAACGCGTGCGCCGGGCGGCTCGCGCATAGCAAAGCGGCGCAGGCGACGCCTGAGAGCAGTACATAGCGTTTGTTAAGCATATTTCCCATTAGTTTATACTCCCCTATGATTCGGCCGATTATTTTTGCGTGAAGTCCGCCGCGCATTGTTTTATCGCGGCCCAGTCGGAACGTGTTGTTTTTGTTTAACAGGATCTTCTGTTTGGCTTAGATGCATTATGATTTAGCAAAAGCATATTGCATGCATTATGTCAATTAACAACGCCTGTTTCCCGATATTTAGCGATATTTCGGATAAACTTGCATTTATTGCATGCAATAAACAAGTTAATTGCGGTTTTCCTTTTAATAAAGTCGGCGATCGTCACCCCCCAAACTCACTCCACGACCACGACCATCGCGGCATTGATATCGCCACCAAAAAGGATTGGCGTAGCCGAAGCATTTAATTCTTCCCTTTATTGGATAGAATGTGTCATGCCGAATTTGCTTCGCGTGCCGACAGCGTTTGGGCATTCTTCATAATCCGCCCAAGAAGGTTGTATAGCTGCGCAAACTCACGCTCCGTAAGATCTTGACTAATCGCTTGGTTGATTCGTGCAACGACCTTAGCATTTTCAATCAAAACGTTCCTTCCAGCATCTGTAAGCGTCGCCTCTCGAAACACCTTATGAACGGGATGCGGCGTCCGTTTTACCCACCCCCGCGCTTCAAAACCTGCAAGCAACGTCGCAACGCTCTGAGGTGTTAAAAGCAATCGCCGCGCCAATTCCGCACCCGACAGGCCGGGCTGTTGGTGCAAGTAAAGAAGTGCAGCGCCCTGTGTGACGCGTATGCCCACCGGGCTGAGCGCGTCATCCATCGCCCGCTCCACCGCATGTTGCGCCTGCCACAAGCGGTGGCCAAGATTCTCGTAGAGTTTCGCCTTCTCCTTCTCCTTCTTATCTCGTACTTGACTATTGTCAGGCATCTTATATCCTCTCCGAAGTTGCTTGTAAACAAAACTTTTATGACGGAATTGGGCGTTATGTTGCAAATACCCTCCTCCGTCGGTTTAAAACGCATTGGAGAACCCATGACTTATCGCTTCGGCCCTGATTACCCCAACCAGACCTACCTGCAGCACGGCTATGCCGAACATAGCGTGAACCTTGGCGAAATCTTGATGAACTATGCTGTGGCCGGTCCTGACGATGCGCCGGCGCTGCTTCTGGTTCCGGCGCAAACGGAATCCTGGTGGGGTTATGAGCCGGCGATGAAATTGTTGGAGAAAAATTTTCGAATTTATGCCGTCGATCTGCGCGGCCAGGGGCGCTCGACCCGCACGCCCGGTCGCTACACACTGGACAATATGGGCAACGACCTTGTCCGATTTATGCAACTTGTCATCAAGCGCCCTTGCATCGTCGCCGGCCTCTCGTCCGGTGGTGTGCTCACATGTTGGCTTGCGGCTTATGCGTTACCGGGATCCGTGCGCGCCGTTTTTATTGAAGACGCGCCTCTGTTCCATTCAGAGGTCGAACCTGCTTCCGGCCATGGCATACATAATGGCGGCAATAGCGCCTTCTTCGGTCTGTGTTCAAAGTACCTTGGAGACCAATGGTCGATCGGCGATTGGAATGGCATGGTGGCGGAGGCACCTTCAGTGCTTCCGGCATGGATGATTAAGCTGGGCATGATTCCTCGCGGAGATGAACCACCACAGAATTTGAAAGAATACGATCCGGAATGGGCACGTGCGTTCCTAACTGGTACCGCGACGATTGGTTGCGCCCACGAGACGATGCTTAAAAACGTGAAAGTCCCGGTGTTTTTTACACATCATTTCCGGGGAATTGATGAGATAACCGGCGATTTACAAGGTGCGATATCCGACGAGCAGGTAAAGCGAGCTAAAAAACTCGTTGAAGGATCTGGACAGCCTTTTGATGTCATGTCTTTTCCTGAGATGGGTCATTTTATGCATCGTTTGGATCCAGAACTTTACGTAAAGACCTTACAAGGCTGGATAGAGACGCTCGCGTAGCTACGACAGAAGGCGAGAATGCTGCTTTATCGAAATACAAGAGGTCAAACATAATGCTTGTCTCCTTGCCAAAGGCTAACGGAGTCACATCAAACGGTACGAGCAATCGGTATGAGAATATTCTTGTCTTACTCTTAGCTATCTCAGCGGGGTTAGTATTCCTTGATCGCTTCGGCATCGCCTTCGTCTTCCCTCAAATTCGCGCCGATCTGCATCTCGACAATGCACAGCTCGGATCAATAATGGCGGTTACCTCGCTTACCTGGGCAATTTCGAGCATCGTTTTTTCGTTCCTTTCGGACGCACTCGGCGGCCGGGCTAAGCTTATCATCGTGCTTTGTATGATCGGATTTTCCCTGACAACAGGCCTGGTGGGTATCGTTACGACATTCGCGGGGTTATTGGCTGTCCGCGGGATAATGGGCGTATCTGAAGGCCCTGCCGTTCCGTTAATGCAATCGGCCGTCGTGGCTGCTTCATCGCCGCATCGGGTCGGAATGAACATGGGTATTGTCATTGGCGGCGTTGCGCTCCTCGGAGGCGCTCTACCGCCGGTTCTTATGGTCATGCTCACATCAGCCTTCGGTTGGCGCCATGCTTTCCTTTATCTGGCTATCCCGGGTATCGTTTTGGCCCTTCTTATTACGATGATCATGAAGCCAGACAGCTTGGCGAACGCTAACCGCGCTCCTTCTGACCAGGCAATGCGACGAGCAAATCTGCACGACGCGCTCAGGCTTTTCAGAAACCCCAATGTCATCTTGGCGCTCATCGGCAGCGTTGCGCTAATTAGTTTTACCGTAACCATTACCAGCTTCATGCCGCTGTTTTTAGCCAACAGCGCTGGAATATCGCTGACGATGCGAACCACCATACTAACGCTGTTCGGCTTGCTTGCCGGTGCCGGCACGATCGTTGTCCCCATGATTTCCGACAAGTTGAAACGTAAACCGTGTCTGATTGCAGCGACCGCGTGCACGGCACTCGTGCCATTGAGCCTTATTTTACTTCGTGTGAACTATTTTTTTATTATCCCTTTCCTTGCGCTGCAGTTCGCCTCCGGTGGAGCTTTTACGCTGATGGTTTATATCATCCCAGGAGAAACCGTACCCCCAAGACTTGCCGCAACGACGTTTGCTTTGCTTGTCTCAATTGGTGAAATTGCCGGTGGGGCGAGCGGACCGCCCGTCGCCGGGATACTTGCCGATCATTTTGGTCTGATTACCGCGATCTTGTTTTGCTCCGGACTTGGCACGATCGCGTTCGCGGCCTCCCTATGGATTCGGGAACCAAATACGAATGTGAATACTTTTACAGAGGCGAATTTATCGTAGTTTGACAAATTTCTACCTTGAGCACGAAATTTTGGGTTGAATCGTAAGGCGGCTTAATCTCTTTCTGGTTCAACCTTTTGTAACAAAGATCCACGGCACGAGCAGCTTTCCCGAGCCATCATCATTATTGTTTCATTTTGGTCACGGAACGTCATTTGGTTCAGTTGACTGCCCGGGCGAAACTTACTCCATCGCTTGGATAGCCAAACGGCAGCGTTTCATTCGGCGCCAACCATACAGCAAGCCATCTGCGAAATTTAGCTCGGCGTCACAGGGCGTAACTTACTCGTTGCGATGCTGACGAAACGCAACGCAAGGTTGACTTTTCCCTTTATTCAAACGTTAGTTTTATGTTATCATGTTCTTCAAATGCCTTATCAACGCGTGCTGGCCTCTGCAAAGGCACTGCAAAAAATTATCGATATGATTCCTAGTCCAGTTTTCTTGAAGGATGCTGGGTTGCGAATGGTGTTAATGAACGAGGCAATGGTTGCTTACAGCGAAATTGCGCGCGAGGCGCTGGTCGGAAAAACCGATTTCGATGCGCTAACACCTGAGCAGGCGACAATGCATCGCGACTGGGACGAGCACATCCTGGCGACCGGCGAGACCGTGGAGTACGAGCAGCACTTTATTATTAAGAGCGGCCAGCAGAGGATCGGGATGATCCGCAAGGCTCGATTAATGCTAGGCCCCGGCGAAGGTACGCCGTTCCTAATCGGTACGCTTTCCGATGTGACGGCTTACCGCGAGGCGGTGGCGCAAAGCCATCATTCATCCCGTCACGATGCGCTGACCGGGTTGCCGAACCGCCTGTTTTTTCAGGAGCGGATGGCCGAGGCGATGGGCCAGGCTGGCCCTGGCACCGAAAGTGTCGCAATGCTGCTGATCGACCTCGACGGATTCAAAGCCGTGAACGATACCCATGGGCATGGCGCGGGTGATCATCTGTTATGTAGGATGGCTAGCCGGCTGACAACGAGAGTGCGAGCGAGTGACATGGTGGCGCGGCTCGGCGGCGATGAGTTCGGCGTTTTGCTCTGTGGCGGCCCGATGCTGCGCCAAGCTGCGGCGCGAATCTCCGAGGCGCTTTGCCAGGCGATGTCGGTACCGGTGCGGATGGAGTCCTTTAAAATCAGAATTTCAGCGTCGATCGGGATCACAATTTTTTCTGGCTCCGATATAAGCCCGCATGAATTGATGCGCCAGGCTGATGTGGCAATGTATGGAGCCAAGCGCGGCGGGGGGAACAACGTGCGGGAATACGCACCGGGCATGAAACCCGAAGGAGTCTAAGAACGGCGAACCCAACGTCCTTGAACCCAGGAAATCCAGCATTCGGTCAGTCGCGTTGGCTTAGACGGCCAATCGGCGTTGAATATGCCATTATGAAGTCGAACGCCGAACTTAAATAAATGGCGCCGAGCGCATGTGTTGTCGGAGTGGCTGATTCCGCTGCAATACAATTCTAATCTAAAGCCTTTTTTGCAGTGCCTCTTGACCTGTTGCATGCAATATGATGTGTTTGACTATGGCATGCAAAGGAAAACGGTGTTCGCAACGAAGCTATGTCAAGTCTAAATCTATCAAGCTAACTTCGAGGCACCGCTGTACTCCCTCGCTTCAGATTGAGTTGCAACCGCCCTGGAATCTCCTCCGTATTGCATGCATCAAAAAACTATTTGGGTGAGGCGAAAAAGGCGGAACAAAGCGCGCGAAGGTAAGCGCGGTTGAAATTGGGTGGGTACTTGATAGCTATTTGCTGGCGAGACATGCAAGCGTGGTTTCTCGATTTAGACCACGAGGCGGTGAAGCGACATGAGTATTGGCTCTGCATCGCCCATACGACTCCGAAAGCGGGCGCTTCAAAAGTAATCGAAGGGCGCGCGCGGCGTTTTTTACTACAAGGGCCGGAATGATTTTTGAAACAATTTGATTTTTGGAGATGTTCTTGACCGCAAATATATTAGCCGAAGGTTCGGAAAGCGTGGCGGAGATTCGCTGGAATTTGGCCCTAGCGAACCGGATTCTGGCAGCGAAAAAAGTCGTCGATGCTTATGGTCATGTCAGCCAGCGTTCGCCGCTTCAAGATAACCGGTTTTATATCTCGGGCAGCATGGCGCCGGGACGTGTAACGCCGGATGATATTCTTGAGTTGGATTTCGATGGGAATTCCGTGGCTCCGGATGCGCCCGCAACCTATCTCGAACGTTTCATCCATGGCGAGATTTACCGGCGCCGCCCCGATATTCATGCGGTGGTCCATAGCCATTCGCCCTCTGTGCTGCCCTTCTCTGTCGTAAAGGGGCAGCCGCTGCGCTGCGTTTGCCATACAGCGGGGTTCATCGGCGTATCGACGCCGGTTTTTGAAATTCGCGATTTTGCCGGCGATGGCAGCGATTTATTGGTCAGGGATCAGCGGCTTGGCGTGGCGCTGGCGGAATGTTTGGCGGATAATGCGCTTGTGCTGATGCGCGGACATGGTTCCACCGTTGTGGGGACCACGTTGAGGCTGGCGGTGTTCAATGCCGTGCAGGCCGAGTTGAATGCGCGAATTCAATGCGAGGCGATACGTCTTGGCTCGGTGACCTATCTTACGGAAGCCGAAGCGAAAGCAGCCACGATGTCTGACGCCGCTGCAAGGCGTGCCTGGGACCTTTGGGTGGCGGAGGTTGAGCCGGGTTTGACCGCGGCCTGCGCGAACGGAGTGAAAAAATGACGAAGCTCAGCGTTAAGTCCGCCAGCCTGGTTCTGCCGGGCCAATCTGGATTGTTTTACGGCGGGGAATGGCACGCGCCGGCGGGCGGCGGCACGGTTGAGATTACCAGCCCGGCGACCGGCGAAACGCTGGCAAGTGTTGCGGTTGCCGGCAAGGAGGATGTGGATGCCGCCGTGGGCGCGGCGCGGCGCGGGTTTGCCGTATGGCGCGATGTGCCGCCGCTGGAGCGAGCGCGGATTATGCGTGCGATGGCGAATGTTATCCGGGCTCATGCCGCCGAGCTGGCGATGCTGGATGCGGCGGACTGCGGAAATCCGGTTTCCGAGATGGGTGTGGACGCGCATATCGCGGCGGCGCTGATCGATTTTTTCGCAGGGCTGGTAACGGAGATGAAGGGCGATTCCATTCCGATGGGGCCGGATGCACTGAATTTCAGCTTGCGCGAGCCGTTGGGGGTTGTTGCCCGCATCGTGGCATTCAACCATCCATTTTTGTTCGCGGCGAGCCGGCTTGGGGCGCCGCTGGCGGCGGGCAACGCGGTGATTATCAAACCCGCCGAACAGGCGCCGCTCTCTGGCTTGCGGCTGGCAGAGCTGGTGGGGCATTTGGTGCCGCCGGGTGTGTTGAATGTTCTGACCGGCGAGCGCGAAGCGGGAGAGGCGCTGGTGGCGCACCGGGATGTTGCCATGGCCACGCTGGTGGGAAGCATCCCGACGGGCCGTGCGGTGATGCGAGGGGCGGCCGCGACGCTGAAGCCCCTGCTGCTGGAGTTGGGCGGCAAGAACGCGCTGATCGCGTATCCCGATGTCGATTTGGATTTTGTTGCGGCCGGCATTGTGGATGGGATGAATTTTACGTGGTGCGGTCAGTCCTGCGGCTCGATGAGCCGGGTGTTTTTGCATGAGGCGATTTACGACGATGTGCTGGAGCGGCTGCGGGTGCGGGCCGGTAAATATAAACCCGGCCTGCCGACGGACTCGGCGACCACGATGGGCGCGATTATTTCCCGCACGCAGTATGAGCGCATTCTCGGGTATATCGAGAGCGCGAAATCCGAAGGCGCCAGGCTGATTTGCGGTGGCGGGGCGCCGGAGGATGCGCACCTCGCGGATGGGTTCTTCATAGAGCCGACGATTTTCGCGGATGTGACGCAGGACATGCGGATTGCGCGGGAGGAAATTTTTGGCCCGGTGCAGTCGATTTTCAAATGGCATGACGAGGAGGAGATGCTGGCCCAGGTGAACAGCCTGGATTATGGCCTGACATGCGCGATTTTTACCGGCGATTTGACCACGGCGCATCGGGCGGCGGCGCGGGTTGAGGCAGGGTATATATGGGTTAATACGGTAGCGAAGCATTTTATCGGCGCGCCGTTTGGCGGTTATAAACAATCCGGTATCGGGCGGGAAGAATGCCTCGGCGAGCTGCTTTCCTTTACGCAGGAAAAGAATATCCATATCAACCTCAAAGCGCCCGCTGCTGCCCGGCAGAAGACCATGAGCAAGGGAGCGTAAATTGGATAAAAATCGCGACTACGATTACATCGTCATCGGTGCTGGATCCGCTGGTTGCGTTATGGCCGCGCGGTTGACCGAAGACCCCGGCACGCGCGTGCTGCTGCTGGAGGCCGGAGGCTGGGACCGTGATCCGCTCATCGCGATTCCGCTTGGCTGGGGACAGATGTATACCAAAAAACTGCACGACTGGCGTTTTCCCACGGCGCCGGAAGCGGTGTTGAACAACCGAGTGGTTGAGTGCGCGCGGGGCAAGGTTGTGGGCGGATGCTCCTCCACCAACGCCATGGCTTATGTGCGCGGGAACATGGGGGATTATGAGCGCTGGGCGGAATCCGGGCTCGATGAATGGTCCTACGCCAAGGTGCTGCCGTATTTTCGTAAGCAGGAAGATTGGGAGGGTGGTGAGAGCGCGTATCGAGGCGGCGGTGGCCCGCTTACGACCATTATGACGAAATATGAGGACCCATTGATAGAGGGTGTTAGAGTCGCCAGCGCGGATGCGGGACATGGCTGGACGGATGATTATAACGGCGAATCCCAGGAAGGTTTTGCCCGCGTGCAGTTAACTATACGCAACGGCCGCAGGTGCAGCGCCTCGGTTGCCTATCTGCGCCCGGCATTTTCACGCGAGAACCTCACGGTTGAGGTGAAAGCGGAGGTGTTGCGGCTGGTTATGCAGGGAAGCCGCGTTACCGGCGTGGAATATGAGCATGGAGGGCAGCGGAAAATTGCCCATGCCGACAATGTTGTCCTTTCCGCCGGGGTTATAAAAACGCCGCAGATTTTGATGCTTTCGGGTATTGGTGACCCCGATGATCTGCGGCGGCATGGCATTGAGCCGCGTGTTGCGCTGCGTGGTGTCGGGAAAAATTTGCAGGATCATTTATCGCCTATCATGCGCTTCCGCCGCAAGCAAACGGGACCGCTTTATGCACGCATGCGTTACGATAAAATTGCGATGGATATGGCGCGGGCCTATGTGTTCGGGAGCGGCATGGCGAGCGATGTGCCGGGCGGGCTCATGGGATTTTTGAAAACGGATGCCAGCCAGAAGTTGCCGGATCTGCAATTCCTCGTTAATGCTGCGCCTTTGACCGCGAGGCCGTATCTGCATCCTTCCCTCAACGGGTACGCGGACGGATTTGCATTCCGCGTGGTTATGCTGCGGCCAAAAAGCCGGGGCTCGGTCTCGTTGCAATCGGCGGACCCGCGCGCGGCGCCAGTAATAAACCAGAATTTTTTAACGCAGCCTGAGGAATGGGCAACCTTGCGCGCCGGGCAGCGGATGTTCCGTGACCTCGCCACGCGGGGCCCGCTCAAGGAGTTTTCAGGCGGGGAGATCGGCGCGCCAGCAGATGATTCCGATGCCGAACTCGATGCCTTCACCCGCACCCAGGCGCTCACCACGCATCATCCGGCTGGCACCTGCAAGATGGGCATTGCGAGCGATTCAATGGCGGTGTTGGATCAGCAACTCAACGTCATCGGCGTGCAAGCGTTGAAGGTGGTGGATGCGTCCGCCATGCCGGATATGGTCGGTGGCAATATCAATGCCGCGGTGGTCATGATCGCGGAGCGCGCGGCCGATACGGTACGAGGCCGCACCCCACTTGCCTGATTGCATGCAATATGGTTTTTTAAATCGCAGGCAGTGACAAACGGAGGAGAGTGATCGTGACGCAACCATGCTCGAGCCTGAAAATAAGCGAGACGATTCTTAAAACCGGCCAGCTGGACGAGATGAAGCCTTGGTACATCACGGTTCTCGGCGTTTCGCCGTTTTTTGAACACGCCCCGCCGCCGGGCACCAAACCGCTCGACCTTGGTGGCCAGACCCGTGCTTCGGATTTGCGGATGTGTTTTTTCAGACTGTCGTTAGATTTCCCGTATGTTCAGACGATTGGAATTTTTGAGGAACCCGGCACGGCGCTTACGCCCACCAAAGGTTTACCGGGCCTGCACCATATGCAGCTTACCGTGGGCAGCCACCGCGAGCTTTGCGACAAATATCTTGAGCTCAAAGACAAGGGCATGAAGCCGCATCGCAGCACCGACCACGGCCCGATGACGAGCTTCTACTACCGCGATCCGGATGGCAACAACGTCGAGATCACCTCGCAGAACTACCCATCGCTGGAGGCCATGGTTGCATTCATGGCCTCCGAGGAATTCAAGGCCAATCCTTCCGGTGAGGAAATCGACCCCAAGACCTTTATAGCAAAGCACCGGAAAGCCTGACTAGCGTGCGGACTGAGCAGACAGATATTCTGATTGTGGGTGGCGGCCCGGTGGGGTTGATGCTCAGCATCGATCTCAGCTGGCGCGGCGTGCGGCATATTCTCATCGACCAAGCGCCTCGCGCGGCGCGGTCGGTGCATCCGCGCATGGACCAGGTCAGCATCCGTTCGATGGAGCATTTGCGGCGGCTGGGTGTCGTGACGGATGTTGAAGCCGCGGGTTTTCCACGTTCGATGCGCCGGGACATTGTGTTCACCACCGGCGTGCTGGGGCATGAGCTTGAGCGTGAGCCGGTGGAGTGCGATGCAACCAGGGCGCCTCCTTCCTTTAGCCCGCAAAAACACGAGCTGTGTCCGCAGAATTTTTTCGATCCGGTATTGCAGACCATCGCCGCACGTTCGCCGCTGGCCGATATCCGCTACGATGAGAAGCTGCTCGATTTCACCGATGACGGCGAGGATGTCATTGCCGAGACCACGCGCGGTCGCATCGAAGCGAAATACCTCGCGGGTTGCGATGGTGCGGGAAGCGAAGTCGCCAGCCGCCTCGGCATCTCAACCGGCGCCGCTACCACGCTTGCGCAAAGCACGAATATTTTTATCCAAAGCGACGAGCTGACGCAGCGCGCATCTGAGCGTCCCGGCTATCGCTATATTCTGCTGGACGAGACCGGTATCTGGGCCTCGATGATCAACATGAATGGCCGCGATGTCTGGCGTGTTCAGGTATTGGGGAACCAGGATCGCCAGAGCTGGGGCGAGGCGGAGATGCGCGCCACGATCCGCAAGGCGATCGGCGCAGAGGTTCCCTACAGCGTCATGTCCGCGGTGCCCTGGGCGCGGCGGGAGCTTGTGGTTGAGCAATTTTCCAAAGGCCGCTGTTTTCTGGCGGGAGATTCCGCGCATCAGCTTTCGCCCACCGGCGGCTACGGCATGAACACCGGCATCGCCGAGGCGGTGGATTTGTCCTGGAAACTGGATGCCACGCTTAAAGGCTGGGCTGGGGCCGGCTTGCTCGCGAGCTACGATGCGGAGCGCCGGCCGATCGCACTTCGCAATGCCAGGCGTGCCTCGGTAAACTTCGGGCGGATGCGCGATGCAAAGGGCGATCCGGCGTTGATGGAACAAACCGAAGCCGGCGATGCCGCGCGCGCGCGCGTTGGCCGGATGGTACGAGAGTCGATGTCGGAAGAATGGGATTCGATGGGCATTCACCTAGGATATAACTACGCTGCTTCGCCCATTATCGTGCCGGATGGAACGCTTGAACCAAAGGATGACCCTGTGAATTACATGCAGAGCACAAGGCCCGGCGCGCGCGCGCCCCATGCCTGGATGGCGGATGGAAAATCGACGTTGGATTTGTTCGAGCGGGGCTTTGTCCTTTTGGCGTTCGGAACGGCGGATGCGGAACCGTTGGCGCAGGCGGCGGCGCGGCGCCATGTGCCGCTGCGGGTGGAGCGCATCAGCGAGCCTGCCGTAGCAAAGCTTTATGAGCGTGCTTTGGTGCTCGTCCGTCCGGATGGTCATGTCGCCTGGCGCGGCGACAGCTTTCCGGATGATGCGCTCGCCATCATCGATCATGTACGAGGCGCATAATGCATAAACCCGCCGACGAAGCCAAAACCCGTTTCGAAACCGTTCTGCTGCAAATGCGCGAAATGATTTTGAGCGGCGAGTTGCCAGCGGGCTCCCGCGTGCAGGAAATTGCATTGGGCGAGCGCTTAGGCGTTTCTCGAACGCCGGTGCGCTTATCGTTGAGTGTGCTGGAGCAGGAAGGCTTGGTCCGCGGCGAGCCGAACCGCGGCTTCGTCGTGCGCGAGTTTACAGCTGAGGAAGTTCTGGCGGCCTACGATGTCCGCGCCGTGCTGGAAGGCTACGCCTGCCGCATCGTCGCTGGCCTTGGGCTTTCGCGTGATGACGAGAAATCGTTGGAAGCCTGCTTAAAACTCGGCGATGAATTGTTGCAGGTCGGATATTTTGACGCCTCCACGATACGCGAATGGAGCGAGATGAATGGTCGCTTCCATGGCGTTTTAATCAGAGGCTGCGGGAACAAGGCGCTTGGCAACGCACTGGAGCTGGTGAACAAGCATCCGTTGGCGGCGCCGAATTCGATTGCATTTCGCACGGGGAATTTGGAACGTTTGTTCGCAAATATGAGTGCGGCGCAGAAAGAGCATGGTATTATCCTGGCGGCGCTGAAAGCCAGGCAGGCTGGCCGGGCAGAAGCCCTGATGAACGAGCATGTGTATCAGTCGCGTGAAGTTGTTTTCCGGGAAATTCGTGAACGAGGCTCTACGCTTCCTGAGTTTTTTCGTCGTTTTATTACGGTGTGAGACTATTTTTATTCAAGGATTGCTGAAATGAAACTCGTCAAAGTCGAAAAGCCTGGCTTCACCGCTGAAGGTGTTTTAGAGGGCGATACCGTCCATCTCATCGGCGGCTGGCGCGAGGGCAGCGCCGGGCGCACCGGGTTTACGTTGCCCACGCGCTCGCTTTCGGAAATTTCCCTGCTGCTTTCCAGCGCGCATGAGCAAGTGCCACTATCATCCGTCAAACTTTCGGTGCCGGTGGATCCGCTGCGGAAGATCATCTGCGTCGGCATCAACTATCGGGACCACGCCGGCGAGACGAAAAACGACGAGCCGAAAAACCCCATACTGTTCACGCGCACATTGGATTCCCTGGTAGCGCATGGCGAGCCGATTCTACGCCCGCGCGTTTCGGAAACCTTCGACTTTGAGGGCGAAATTGCTGTAATAATAGGCCGCGAGACGCGGCACGTGACGGTAGAAAACGCCATCTCCCATGTCTTCGGCTATTGCTGCTTCATGGATGGCAGCGTGCGCGAATATCAGAAACACGCGCTCACCACCGGCAAGAATTTCTGGCAATCCGGCTCGATAGGGCCTTGGATCGTTACCGCGGACGAGATCGGCGATACGAATCTCAAGCTCGAGACCAAGCTGAATGGCGAGACCGTGCAATCCGCGCATCTCAGCGACTTGATCTTCAACATTCCGCAGATCATCGCCTATTGCTCGCGCTGGACGGTGCTCAAGCCCGGCGATGTTATTGCCACCGGAACCCCCGGCGGGGTTGGCTCGCGCCGCACGCCCCCGCTATGGATGAAACCGGGCGACGTAATCGCGGTCGAAGTGGAGAAGCTTGGCCGCTTGCGTAATCCGGTAGCGGCGGAAGATTGACGTTATTTATAGACCGCAACATCACGATCGGTCAAAGCAATCATATAGTCAGAATTTTTGATCGGACAGATGAGATGGACAAATTTGAGACAAGCATTCGCACGATCAGAGATGGAAACAAAACTGGCCGCCAAGCCAAAGTCGCGATTGTGCGTGAGAAGGGCGGCCCTTTTCTTATAGAAGTGGCAAACATCGGCGATCCGCGGCCCGATGAAGTGCTCGTCCGAGTCGTGGCGACAGGTGTATGCCATACCGACGTAATCATACGTGATCAATACTACGCTACTCCACTCCCCATCGTCCTCGGCCACGAAGGTTCCGGCGTGGTTGAAGCTATTGGATCCTCTGTGACATCGGTTAACCCTGGCGATCATGTGGTGATGACATTTTTATCCTGTGGCCATTGTAGCCCTTGTCAGCAAGCACATTCATCCTATTGCGAGAATAGTTTCGCATTGAATTTTGGTGGTAGCCGACTCGACGGAAGTCGCTCGACCATCGATTCGTCGGGACTTGCGCTCCATGACCATTTCTTCGGTCAATCTTCATTCGGGTCGTTCGCAATCGCAAGTGAAAGAAATGTCGTTAAAGTAACGAAAGAAGCTCCCCTTGAGTTGCTTGGGCCGCTTGGGTGCGGAGTCCAGACGGGTGCCGGTGCTGTGCTGAACGCATTGTCGGTGCGTGCCGGCTCTAGCTTCGCTGCATTTGGCGCGGGCACAGTAGGGTTAAGCGCTATTATGGCTGCACGGATAGCAGGCGCAAAGATGATCGTTGCCGTAGATGTCGTCCCGAGCCGTTTGCAGTTGGCTCTCGAACTCGGCGCAACTCATGTGATAAATAGTACGGATGAAGATGCCGTTACAACAATCAGAAATTTAACCGGAAAAGGGGTCGATTATTCGTTGGAAAGCACTGGGCGTCCAGTCGTTTTGCGACAGGCTATCGATGCGTTAGGTATTCGCGGAACGTGCGGCGTAGTTGGAGCATCACCAATGGGAACTGAGGCATCGTTCGATATTAATATGCAAATGATCTTTGGCCGTACGGTTCGTGGAGTTATCGAAGGCGATGCCATTCCTCAAATATTTATTCCGACGCTAGTAAATTTCTATTTGCAAGACCGTTTCCCCTTCGACAAAATCGTAAAATATTATGCGTTTGAAGATATAAATGATGCAATTCGCGATAGTGAAGCAGGGACGGCAATTAAGCCTATTCTTCGATTCAACTAACTTGATAAAGCAGTTGACCAACATTTTTTATTTGGCTCGTTGTCACCGGCTTGGGACTGATCTTGCATTGCTTTTGCCTCCTTATAGAAGCATCTGGCCAAATCTAACTTGAACCTTCAGTGCCAAGATAAATGATTTTGACTGCACAAGAGAACGATCTGTTGCTGCCGAGTACGCGCCATGGCTTCTTTGACGAACGGAGCATCATAAATTGCCGACGGCAAAACAGGCACTGGACCGGATCGCTGCAATCTATGTGTTGGAAGCGCGCGCGGCTTTTGCGCCATTGACTGAGCGCGTCAAAATCCGCCGACAGACCGCGCCGCTCATCGATGAACTCTTCACCTGGGCCGAGGCAACGGTGGCAAAACTATCTGCCAAATCCGGCCTGGCCGGCGCATTCCGCTACGCGATCAATCGTCGCGAGGCACTGTCGAGATTCCTCACCGACGGCCGGCTGGAGGTCGACAACGACATCGCCGAAAACGCCATGCGCGGGATCGCGCTTGGCCGCAAAAATTGCCTCTTCGCAGGTTCAGATTCGGGAGGCGACCGCGCCGCCGCCATGTCACCCTCGTCCAGATTGCAAAGCTCAACGCTGTGAATCCAGAACTCTATCTCAGAGAGATCCTCACCAGAATCGCCGAAGGTCATCCCATCAACAAATCGATGCCTTGCTGCCATGGCAAGCAAAGTCTTTAAGCTGAGCTACGGGAACGCCGGACGCTTACGCTGCCTGTAATCGGCACGATCCTGTGCTGCTTCCATCGCCACCTTGTCATACTCGCGCCTAAATGTCGGCAGCTTCAATGCCCTCAGATGATTGCCGAGCAGGATTCGCGGTGTCACGATCGTGGGTGTCTGGGCGTCATAGGTTTCGCTCATGCCGGAGTTCCTTGGGTCTCTTGGGGTGACCCGGCGCCGGTGATCAGAGTCAGATAGGCGCGCGGGTTGGTGGCGCCGACGCTGGCCGCCGGCAGATACGGGTAGAACGTGAGGTCCAGCCGGGCCGGCCGGTTCTCGAGGCGCGCCAGCAACAGCATCTTCACCGCGTCGAAGCTGATGGCGCCGAAACTGAGCGCCTGCGTCACCGCCTGTTCCACCTGGTACTGCTGAAAATCTTCCATCAACCGCAGCACCTGGATAAACTCGCGGCGTCCCGGGTTGCCCATGCGCGCTTCCATCAACCGGCGCAGGCGGTGGATGCATTCGCCAAGCTGCCAACCATCCAGCGGCGCCCCCTGGTCCAACGCTTTGCTCTTGTGCTCCAGCAGCGCCAGATAATGCAGCGGATTGTAGATAAAATCCGCGGTCTCGTAACTGCGGGGATGAATGGCAATGACCTCGTCGCGGCAAGCAATCTCGACCCGGTCAACATAACCCTTGGCCAGCACCTCCTGGTGGCCGTAGCGCGTCGGTACTGAATAATCATTGTTGCGGTAGCGGACCAGTGACAGCGAGGAGACCCGGGTCGCCACCTTATGGCAGGCGTCATACGGGCTCGCCGGCAGCGGCATGAACGCCGCCAAGTCAGCGCCGAGGCGCTGACCGATGCTGCCAGCATGGCCGCGCAAGGTGACGTTACGGCGCTTGAGGCAGGCTTTGACCAGATGCTCGTTCAAAGCTTCAAAGCTCGCCGCTACTGGCATCGGCGTCATCGCATTGCGCCGGATACGCCTTGACGAACGCATCGTCAGATTGCGGCAGGTCCATACAGAAATAATGAAACCGGACTTTTTGGCCCGCGATAATCGCATCCGCCTCGGCAAAATCCGCCTGGGCATGGCCAGGCCGGTGGCTCAACGGCACGAACATCTCGCGCGAGCGCAATGTCGCGGACGCCACATACTCCCGCAGAATCGTGTAGCCGCCGGTATAGCCTTCCTCGGCCCGCAGCCGGTCAAACAACCGCCGTGCCGTGTGCCGTTGCTTGGCGTGAACACCGCGGTCAGCCTCAAGCACCGCATCGATCCAGGCAATATGTGGCCCCAGCTTCGGCGATGCCGCCGCCTCGCGCCGCCGATAGCCCGGCGGCGCCGAATACTGCAGCATCTTGGAAATCGTATTCCGATGGACGCCAAACCGCCGCGCAGCCTCGCGGTGACTCAGACCATCAACCATCACGGCACGCCGGACAGCGCCATAAAGCTCCACTCTAAACATCCTTCCAGCCAGTCAATGCCCATCAAAGGGCATCAATCGGCCTAGCAGGACCGGTACACTTTTGCGCCGCCATAACAGCCCGCAAAAAAGCCGGTTCAGTGGTACACTTTGCCGCCGCTATTTATAGAGAAAGCTCGTGAGTTCGCTCGCACCAACCATCGCGCATGTGCAGCGTACATTCTAGAACCGATTGAATTTGTTAAAGGTCATGGAGCACAGGCTGTTGTCCGTAGAATAGAAATCTCGCCCTCATTCCTTACACAATTCGGGCCACTCAAAGAGACCTATATTAACCTGGATCACGTATTAGGTTCCGTGTTGCCGATTGGCTGAAAGATGACCAGCCCCAGAACATTATCTCTAACTGATATGAACGGCGTTCCGCATGAATGCGTCGCTGAAGCTTTCGATACAACATACAATATCCTCATTCTTCTTTATCCCGTAAAGGCTCTGGGCAAGCCGATCATCATTTTGCCACGCGGCTTCAAGAACGCTAGTTAACTCACAACCCCTCAGATATCTTTCGTGGCGATAGGAACAATTGCGTCTCTCGGCGATGGCCTCTATTCTTCGGGTCAAAGGCCGTAAGGAGAAAGAACAAATGTGGGCAAATGAGTCTGGTGCATCTTGGCTCGGCCCTTGGTCGGGTTTGATCCATTGTGGCCAATGTCATACCCTTATGCATGGGGTGGTATGTCCTCGATGCCAACACGATTATACCCCGAACGCAGAAATGATCGTGCGTATAACTAATGGCAAGGAAAAGAAGTTTCCAAGCTTAATATTTGAAGGTGCCCTCAGTTATACTACTCATTCATTGCTGGCATTGATGCAACGTGAATGGGAACGCCCCGAAGTTGATACGGGAACCTGCGCCGTGCTCCTCCCCGGATGGGTACCGTGGTCTCAACCGAGCGCACGGTAATTAGCGCGCTCGCGCCGTCGCTCGTGACCGCGTCGACGACGAAGCCCTGCGGGACGAAAGCAGAGGCGCGAAAGGTTTTTGAGATGGTGGCAAAGCTCCCTCGGTGATCCGAAGGCCAGGTGGCACCCCAATTCCATCAAAAGTGAGTCAGAGCCCCAATTGCGTGCCGTTTGACAGGTTACTCCCCAATCAAAAGACGTCTGGCATTAAGGTGTAGGTTTGCGACCAGCTTATTACGTTAGAGAGTTGAATACGGCTCATCGGAAGCAACCCTCCAAACGGGGCAAGACAAAGTTGGCGTGGCCCCGATGAATATCGCTATTGTTGATCAAAACGACCCTTTAGCCAGATGGAAAACATCCGGATGAAGAGGATTGGCTGCATATACGAGCGTTAGGGCGTCTGGACTAAGCGTTGCTTTGTTTCCTTTGGTATCCTTTGTAACGACTCCGGATAATGTCAGGAGCACCGCATTCCCGTTCGTATCCATCGTACGAAATAATAAGATGCCATCCGATGTCGCTACATTGCCTACACTACGCGCCGGTGAAAATCCCTCCCCTGCGAAGTACTGCTGTAAGCTTTCTCCATTTTGATACAGCATCGCAGCGGTAATCTTGGAATCCGTCGCTTTTGACCAAACAACATTGATTTCAATAAGGCCATGAGTGCTGTAACCAAAAATATAACTTATGGCTGCAGTGCCACCACCATGGATAAGATTCGGAACTTCAGTTGTTAGAGCTTCGGTTCGCTGCACTGGGTCCGCACTTTGAGTTATCGCTTTGCTGGGAATTCCAAAATGCGTTTTGATAATATCGCGTATTTCCTGTTCGCTCATACCAAAATTTGCGCCCCGAAATCCCACTATCGATGCCCCGGCGCTCTTTGTGGAGGACTGATTAGAAATTGAATGACTACTCGGCTTAGTTTGAGCATTAGCGCCGGACACTGCACCACACAAAGCTAATACTATCGGCGCAATATACCATAAGCCACATTGCAAACGGTGTTGAATTCTCTTCTTCATACGATCCTCAATTCAGAACTTCTATATAAACGAACTTTAGATTAATCGGCTATCATTCCCTTCGGCATAAATGCAGGTGGCAAATACCTGCCCGACCAACGATGCTCTGTCCAGGGGCTTTTCTAGTCCTTAATCGGTGAAAATGATTAAAACCCGACAACCACTGAGACCTGCCCAAAAGCTCCTCGTTTCACGACGCCGGGCGCATTACGAAGTTGCCACCCCATATCGAACTGCACATTCGAATATAAACCAATCGTATCATGCAGGGTCAAGCCTACACTGGCGAGTTCGGCTCGTTTTGGCGTATAGACAATCTGATGGACTTGATAGAGATTCGCATAGTCCCAAAAGACACCCAGTTGAGCGATGTTATCGGCTTTAAGAGGTAGACCGGCGAGCTGATTTGGACTGAACGACGGTGCGAGGATTTGCTGATTGAGCAACTCGCCCTGACTTCCGAGAATAGTATCGGTATCGTACCCGGAAACGCTGTCCGGTCCGCCGCCAGCTAATTGCTCGCTATCCATAAGATTTTCATTTGAGAATTGCACGATCGCCCTGGAGACTGATGAGAACCGGTATGGCAGATTGATCGTCCGCGTTACGCCTATCCGGTCATACACATAATGCGATGTTGCATAGGGCACCAGACTTTCGAATGCATTGGTTGTATTGGCGCCGGTCAGGCCACCAGGACTGATGATCAGGTCATTCTCGACCGCAGTCTGACCATAGGAATCTCTTTCGTTTCCGTCATAGGTTAAGACAAATTGGTTAATTTGAGCGGAGTTATTGAAAATTTGAAAACCGCCAAATTCGAGATTGCTATTGGTCGTCTTGAAATCATAGCCTGCCTCAAGATCGCCACTCAGCCACGAGAAACTCGGAAGCGTATGAACATATCGAAAACTTGCTTGACCCGAACGGCCAAGATTGCTGAAATATTCATTGATTAACGGCGTTTGCTGCTCGTATGAGCCGAAAATCAGGATTTTATCGCGCCATGGTAACGGAATAGTATCGCTGATCGAATTACCCGTGAACCGGCCGCTGAAACTGCGGGTAAACTGGTACGATAGGATCTGGTCGAGACCGAAGGCATTACCCCAGTTGAAGCCGATATCCCACTCATTTTTGCCGAGGCTTGGAACCCCCTCATTGTCGTAACCGCCATAAATTCTAAATGGGATTTCGTCCTTGGTGCGTAAATCCACGTTTGTGGTCCCAGCTGTCGCGCCCGGACTAAAGACGGCGTTCACGGTTTTAAAGGGGTTATCGTTCAGCCAGGCGAGATCAACGTTGAGCTGGCCAACTGAAAGAGTTTGGCCACGTTTCAGACCACTTGAATTTTTTATCGATAATTTTGAAAACCAATGATTACCGGTCACTGTGACATCACCAACTTTATATTCAGTGACGAGTACTTGAACTAGACCATTATTGATATTCTGTGGCGGAATCGCAATATCGACGAAGGGATGGCCATGAGTCCGATACCAATCGAGAGTCAGTTTTGCGATTTTGTTTAGGGCATCTAAGCTCATAGGCCGGCCGATGAACGGCTGGATATTGACGGTAAAATTTGGTGTTTGAAGCAACGGAATTTGCCTGGCTTCGATCCCATTTTGGCCTGCAGCCGAAATGGGTAGTCCAGCCTTCGTCAACCCCGACGGACCCGGGACAAAGACAACGCCTTTCAGGGCCGGCAAAATAGCGGCACTAGAGGATGGTAACGGCGCCGGAGCTTTTGGGGCATTGATCGTTTGAATCGGATTGGCTGGGGGTATATTCGGTGCGATTCTCTGATAGACCTGAGCCTCTGCTTTGACCGGAATAACAGAAGAAAGCGCCAATCCAAAAATCAGCAGCGTAAGGCGTGATTCAAGTTTCATTTAGTCTCGTTTATCTTTGATTGAAATCTGCGACGGAAAGCGACGGGAGCGAAGACGTTACCCTCCACGTTTTATCTCGATTGCCTTGTAGTAAAATTTCTTCGGGACTCACGATAAGATCCTGGCCAGCTGAATTCATTGACATATCTCCGGCCTGCGTATTTTCTATCGCGGAATTGACGATCACTGTAGGCAGCGACCCAAAACGACCGCCCCCTTGAGTAAGCAATCCGCCCGGCGCAGGGAACGGAATGTTGATAACCGGATTTACGCCAGCCTGAAGGCTAGCAATGATTTGTTCAATATTGCTCGGGACATTAGTAGAAATATTCCCGGCCACCGCTTCATCAAGCGTGGCTGGTATAATGTTAGCGGCCAGATAAAAGGGCACATCGAGGATATAATTGCTTGCATCCGGACCATAGATCGTTAGGCCCGATACCGAGACGAGGATTTTATCACCGACTGCATCGGTACTGAAAATGCCCTTTGCATCGGCAACTGAAAGGTTCACGCTGTCGCCGGGAACGATCCCCACTAGTTCCGCATTGCCGAAATTCAGCGAATCTGCCGTCGTTCCATCGAAGAGTTTGTCGTCTGCCACCACGCCACTCACCGTTAACGTCGCTGGAGTAATAGTTCCGATACCAGAAGCGGTCGTGGGTAGAATATAGTTGGTTAATTCTGTGCCACTATTGGCAGCAAAATTAGCCGCCGTTAATGACACAACGACCGTTTCAGAGCTGGCATTTCTAGACTCATAGGTTCCGTTGGCCTGCGTAACACTAGCACCTTGATCGCCAATAAAGCCAGTCAAGCTATAATCAGTAGGGTTCAATAAAGCAGTGGTCGTGCCATCGTAGACCTTGGTCGGATTGTTAGTTATCGCTATTGTCAGCGTCGCCGGGGTGATGCTGCCGACATCGCCGTTGATGGAGCTCGCCGCCAGCTGGTAGTCCCCGGCATTGGCGCCGCCCAGCGTCAGCCCCGCAACCGCTACATCGATGCCGCTGCCGACATTGGGCGTGGCATAGGTGCCGGAGGTGGGGTCGCTCAGCGTGATGCTGTCGCCGTTCACCGTATCGGACAGGCTGTAATTGCCCGCGCCCAGCGTCGCCGCATCCGTGCCGTCATAGGTCTTCTGTACCGTGCCGGTCAGGCTGGCGGTCAGCGTATACGGCGTGATGCTCAGCGCCGTCGCGTTCGCGGCATTCTGGGCAAACACGTAATCGCCATTGTCAGCCGTCAGGCCGGCGCCGTCGATCGCATAGCTGCCGACATTCGTCGTGGCCGAGGTCGTGCTGGCAAGCACGACCTCGGCCACGACGAATGTGGCAGCTATGCGTCGACGGCGCCGGCCTGCCGCTGAAGCCGATTACGTGTTTGCCCAGAATGCCGCGAATGCGTGGCGTCTGAGCATCACGTCCCGGCGTGATGCGCCGACATCGCCGTTGATGGAGCTCGACCGCCACGGTACAGAAGACCTATGGCGGGCACCGCCCAGCGTCAGCCCCGCAACGCTGGGCATCGGTGCCGACAGGGCGTCCGATACGGTGAACGGCGACAGCATCACGCGTGATGCTGACCCGTTCACCGTATCGGCAGGCTGTAATTGCCCGCGCCCAATGTCGGCAGCCGTGCATCATGGCTTGCTGGGCTGACGGTCTGGCGCAGCGTATGCCGGCGTGATACTCAGCTGGCGTCGAGCTCGCCATTCAACGCGAATGTCGCCATTGCAGCATCACCCCGGCGACGCTGACCTATGACGCCACGGCTGCGAGCCAGGTCTATGGCAACGGCAATACCGGCTTCAGCGGCACGGTGACGGGATTTGTTGACGGCCAGACGCTGGCCACGGCGTCCACCGGCACGGCGGCCTTTGCCAGCACGACCTCGGCCACGACGAATGTCGGCATATGCGATCGCGGCGCCGGCCTGACGGCTGACATTGGCGATTACGTGTTTGCCCAGAATGCCGCGAACGCGACGGCCTGAGCATCACGGTATACGCCGCCCAGCGTCAGCCTGACCGGCACGGTACAGCGACATATGATGCTGGGCGCGTGGCAATAGCCTGTCCGAGGTGGGGTCGACAGCATCAGCGTGATGCGGGCACAGGCTGTAATGCCCGCGCCCAGCGTCGCCGCATCCGTGCCGTCGGTCTTCTGTACCGTGCGGTCAGGCTGACGGTCAGCGTATACGGCGTGATGCTCAGCGCCAATGCGTCCGGGGACTACCAGCTGGCGGCGAGCACCATAATCGCCATTGGCAGCATCAGGCCGGCGCCGTCGATCGCATAGCTGCCGACATTCGTCGTGGCCGAGGTCGTGCTGGCAATAGGCCGCCGTGCCGGTGGTCGCCGTGGCCAGCGTCTGGCCACAACAAATCCCGTCACCGTGCACGGCGAAGCCTATTGCCGTTGCATAGACCTCGGCTCGCAGCCGAATGGCGTCAGCTATGGTCGAGCGTCGCCGGCCTGACCTGCCGACATGGCGTTATGGAGCTCGCCGCCAGAATGCCGCGAACGCGACGGCGCTGAGCATCACGCCGTATACGCTGACCGCCAGCCTGACCGGCACGGTACAGAAGACCTATGACGGCACGGATGCGGCGACGCTGGGCGCGGGCAATTACAGCCTGTCCGATACGGTGAACGGCGACAGCATCACGCTGAGCGACCCCACCTCCGGCACCTATGCCACGCCCAATGTCGGCAGCGGCATCGATGTCGCGGTTGCGGGGCTGACGCTGGGCGGCGCCAATGCCGGGGACTACCAGCTGGCGGCGAGCTCCATCAACGGCGATGTCGGCAGCATCACCCCGGCGACGCTGACCTATGACGACACGGCTGCGAGCCAGGTCTATGGCAACGGCAATACCGGCTTCAGCGGCACGGTGACGGGATTTGTTGACGGCCAGACGCTGGCCACGGCGACCACCGGCACGGCGGCCTTTGCCAGCACGACCTGGCCACGACGAATGTCGGCATATGGATCGACGTCGCCGGCGTGACGCTGCCGACATGGCGTTGATGGAGCTCGCCGCCAGCTGGTAGTCCCCGACATTGGCGCCGCCCAGCGTCAGCCCCGCAACCGCGACATCGATGCCGCTGCCGACATTGGGCGTGGCATAGGTGCCGGAGGTGGGGTCGCTCAGCGTGATGCTGTCGCCGTTCACCGTATCGGACAGGCTGTAATTGCCCGCGCCAGCGTCGCCGCATCCGTGCCGTCATAGGTCTTCTGTACCGTGCCCAGGCTGGCGAATGATGCCGCCGTCGCGCGACGGCGCTGAGCATCACGCCGTATACGCTGACCGCCAGCCTGACCGGCACGGTACAGATCGACCTATGCGGCCGGATGCGGCGACGCTGGGCGCGGGCAATTACAGCCTGTCCGATACGGTGAACGGCGACAGCATCACGCTGAGCGACCCCACCTCCGGCACCTATGCCACGCCCAATGTCGGCAGCGGCATCGATGTCGCGGTTGCGGGGCTGACGCTGGGCGGCGCCAATGCCGGGGACTACCAGCTGGCGGCGAGCTCCATCAACGGCGATGTCGGCAGCATCACGCCGGCGACGCTGACCTATGACGCCACGGCTGCGAGCCAGGTCTATGGCAACGGCAATACCGGCTTCAGCGGCACGGTGACGGGATTTGTTGACGGCCAGACGCTGGCCACGGCGACCACCGGCACGGCGGCCTTTGCCAGCACGACCTCGGCCACGACGAATGTCGGCAGCTATGCGATCGACGGCGCCGGCCTGACGGCTGACAATGGCGTTACGTGTTTGCCCAGAATGCCGCGAACGCGACGGCGCTGAGCATCACGCCGTATACGCTGACCGCCAGCCTCACCGGCACGGTACAGATCGACCTATGACGGCACGGATGCGGCGACGCTGGGCGCGGGCAATTACAGCCTGTCCGATACGGTGAACGGCGACAGCATCACGCTGAGCGACCCCACCTCCGGCACCTATGCCACGCCCAATGTCGGCAGCGGCATCGATGTCGCGGTTGCGGGGCTGACGCTGGGCGGCGCCAATGCCGGGGACTCGCCGCTGGCGGCGAGCTCCATCAACGGCGATGTCGGCAGCATCACCCCGGCGACGCTGACCTATGACGCCACGGCTGCGAGCCAGGTCTATGGCAACGGCAATACCGGCTTCAGCGGCACGGTGACGGGATTTGTTGACGGCCAGACGCTGTCCACGGCGACCACCGGCACGGCGGCCTTTGCCAGCACGACCTCGGCCACGACGAATGTCGGCAGCTATGCGATCGACGGCGCCGGCCTGACGGCTGACAATGGCAGCGTTACGTGTTTGCCCAGAATGCCGTCGAACGCGACGGCGCTGAGCATCACGCCGTATACGCTGACCGCCAGCCTGACCGGCACGGTACAGAAGACCTATGACGGCACGGATGCGGCGACGCTGGGCGACGGGCAATTACAGCCTGCCGTACGGTGAACGGCGACAGCATCACGCTGAGCGACCCCACCTCCGGCACCTATCCACGCCCAATGTCGGCAGCGGCATCGATGTCGCGGTTGCGGGGCTAACGCTGGGCGGCGCCAATGCCGGGGACTACCAGCTGGCGGCGAGCTCCATCAACGCGATGTCGGCAGCATCACCCCGGCGACGCTGACCTCAGACGCCGTCGGCTCGCGAGCCAGGTCTATGGAAACGGCATAATCGCTTGTCAGCGGCAGGCCGGCGACGGGATTTGTTGGCCGAGGTCGTGCTGGCAAAGGCCGCCGTGCCGGTGGTCGCCGTGGCCAGCGTCTGGCCGTCAACAAATCCCGTCACCGTGCCGCTGAAGCCGGTATTGCCGTTGCCATAGACCTGGCTCGCAGCCGTGGCGTCATAGGTCAGCGTCGCCGGGGTGATGCTGCCGACATCGCCGTTGATGGAGCTCGCCGCCAGCTGGTAGTCCCCGGCATTGGCGCCGCCCAGCGTCAGCCCCGCAACCGCGACATCGATGCCGCTGCCGACATTGGGCGTGGCATAGGTGCCGGAGGTGGGGTCGCTCAGCGTGATGCTGTCGCCGTTCACCGTATCGGACAGGCTGTAATTGCCCGCGCCCAGCGTCGCCGCATCCGTGCCGTCATAGGTCTTCTGTACCGTGCCGGTCAGGCTGGCGGTCAGCGTATACGGCGTGATGCTCAGCGCCGTCGCGTTCGCGGCATTCTGGGCAAACACGTAATCGCCATTGTCAGCCGTCAGGCCGGCGCCGTCGATCGCATAGCTGCCGACATTCGTCGTGGCCGAGGTCGTGCTGGCAAAGGCCGCCGTGCCGGTGGTCGCCGTGGCCAGCGTCTGGCCGTCAACAAATCCCGTCACCGTGCCGCTGAAGCCGGTATTGCCGTTGCCATAGACCTGGCTCGCAGCCGTGGCGTCATAGGTCAGCGTCGCCGGCGTGATGCTGCCGACATCGCCGTTGATGGAGCTCGCCGCCAGCTGGTAGTCCCCGGCATTGGCGCCGCCCAGCGTCAGCCCCGCAACCGCGACATCGATGCCGCTGCCGACATTGGGCGTGGCATAGGTGCCGGAGGTGGGGTCGCTCAGCGTGATGCTGTCGCCGTTCACCGTATCGGACAGGCTGTAATTGCCCGCGCCCAGCGTCGCCGCATCCGTGCCGTCATAGGTCTTCTGTACCGTGCCGGTCAGGCTGGCGGTCAGCGTATACGGCGTGATGCTCAGCGCCGTCGCGTTCGCGGCATTCTGGGCAAACACGTAATTGCCATTGTCAGCCGTCAGGCCGGCGCCGTCGATCGCATAGCTGCCGACATTCGTCGTGGCCGAGGTCGTGCTGGCAAAGGCCGCCGTGCCGGTGGTCGCCGTGGCCAGCGTCTGGCCGTCAACAAATCCCGTCACCGTGCCGCTGAAGCCGGTATTGCCGTTGCCATAGACCTGGCTCGCAGCCGTGGCGTCATAGGTCAGCGTCGCCGGGGTGATCGTCAGCGCGGTCGCGTTCGCGGCAGCTTCGCTCAGTGTATAATCATTCGTGGTGAGTGTCAGACCAGAGCCATTGATGTCATAGGCGCCGACGTTGCTGGTCGCTGACGTTGCGCTATTGAAAACTGCCGTGCCGGTGGTTGTTGTGGCCAGTGTCTGACCATCGACAAAACCTGTCACCGTGCCGTTGAAGACAGTATTGCCAACGCCATAGATTTGTCTCGTCGGTGTCGCGACATAAAGCAGCGCGGCGGGTGTGATCGTCAGAGCGGTCGCATTCGCGGCATTCTGGGCAAACACGTAATCGCCATGATCGGCGGTCAGGCCGGCGCCGTCGATCGCATAGCTGCCGACATTCGTCGTGGCCGAGGTCGTGCTGGCAAAGGCCGCCGTGCCGGTGGTCGCCGTGGCCAGCGTCTGGCCGTCAACAAATCCCGTCACCGTGCCGCTGAAGCCGGTATTGCCGTTGCCATAGACCTGGCTCGCAGCCGTGGCGTCATAGGTCAGCGTCGCCGGGGTGAGCGCCGTCGCGTTCGTTGTCAGCGCTCCCGTTCGTTGTAGCTTGAACGAATATGTAATCGCCATGATCCGCGGTCAGGCCGGAGCCGTCGATCGCATAGCTGCCGATATTCGTCGTGGCCGAGGTCGTGCTGGCAAAGGCCGCCGTGCCGGTGGTCGCCGTGGCCAGCGTCTGGCCGTCAACAAATCCTGTTACTATTCCAGCAAAGATTTTGTTGCCGTTGCCGTAGGTCTGGCTGGCAGCGGTGGCGTCATAGGTCAGCGTCGCCGGGGTGATCGTCAGCGCCGTCGCGTTCGCGGCAGCTTCGCTCAGTGTATAATCATTCGTGGTGAGGGTCAGACCAGAGCCATTGATGTCATAGGCGCCGACGTTGCTGGCCGCTGACGTTGCGCTATTGAAAACTGCCGTGCCGGTGGTTGTTGTGGCCAGTGTCTGACCATCGACAAAACCTGTCACCGTGCCGTTGAAGACAGTATTGCCATTGCCGTAAACCTGGCTCGTCGGTGTCGCGACATAAAGCAACGCGGCCGGCGTGATGCTCAGCGCCGTCGCGTTCGCGGCATTCTGGGCAAACACGTAATCGCCATTGTCAGCCGTCAGGCCGGCGCCGTCGATCGCATAGCTGCCGACATTCGTCGTGGCCGAGGTCGTGCTGGCAAAGGCCGTCGTGCCGGTGGTCGCCGTGGCCAGCGTCTGGCCGTCAACAAATCCCGTCACCGTGCCGCTGAAGCCGGTATTGCCGTTGCCATAGACCTGGCTCGCAGCCGTGGCGTCATAGGTCAGCGTCGCCGGGGTGATGCTGCCGACATCGCCGTTGATGGAGCTCGCCGCCAGCTGGTAGTCCCCGGCATTGGCGCCGCCCAGCGTCAGCCCCGCAACCGCGACATCGATGCCGCTGCCGACATTGGGCGTGGCATAGGTGCCGGAGGTGGGGTCGCTCAGCGTGATGCTGTCGCCGTTCACCGTATCGGACAGGCTGTAATTGCCCGCGCCCAGCGTCGCCGCATCCGTGCCGTCATAGGTCTTCTGTACCGTGCCGGTCAGGCTGGCGGTCAGCGTATACGGCGTGATGCTCAGCGCCGTCGCGTTCGCGGCATTCTGGGCAAACACGTAATCGCCATTGTCAGCCGTCAGGCCGGCGCCGTCGATCGCATAGCTGCCGACATTCGTCGTGGCCGAGGTCGTGCTGGCAAAGGCCGCCGTGCCGGTGGTCGCCGTGGCCAGCGTCTGGCCGTCAACAAATCCCGTCACCGTGCCGCTGAAGCCGGTATTGCCGTTGCCATAGACCTGGCTCGCAGCCGTGGCGTCATAGGTCAGCGTCGCCGGGGTGATGCTGCCAATCGGGTCATCGATCACACTCGATGCAATCGTGTAGTCCGCCGCTTCAGCCCCGGTTAGACTAATGTTATTCAGGGTAACATCAATCCCGCTCTCAACATTGCTTGACGCATAAGAAGACGCGGTTAGATCGGCCCCATCTACTGCGACCGTATCGCCGGCATAGACACCGCTCAAGGTATAAGCGGTATTGGCCGTCGGCGCATTGGTTGTCCCATCATAGACCTTGGTCACACTGGTCAGCGTCAATGCCAGAACAGCCGGTGTAATATTAGCTTCGAGGCCCGTCGGCTGGGAGACTGTGTAGTCGTAAGCCTGAGCACCCGAAATTGTGTAATCACCCGAGGTTGCGGTTACCGCGATATCGGTGCCGACGTTTTGATTAGCAAAAGTACCTGTAGTGCCAATCGTATTTACGGTCACCGTGTCGCCCGAAAAGACGCCATTAAGTGTCGGCGTACCGGTCAGCACCGCGGCAGGCGAAGCGTCGTAGGTCTTGCTCTCCGCGGTGATGCCGGAGATCGTCAATGGCGCAGGGGTGATCGTCCCAATCAGATCGTCGCTCACTGGGGCCAGCACATAATCATATGCTTGCGGCCCGGTAAGCGTTAGATCGGGTGCTGTTACGCCAATATCGGATGCAACATTTTTATCTGCATAAAAATCGCTAATGGGTGTCAACGCAGCAGTGTCAACCGTAACGCTGTCGCCGCTATAAATGCCATTCAGGGTATAATCGGAAGCCTGGGTTGGCAGGGAGGAAGTTGAATCATATTGTTTGGTGACCTCGCCTAAGGTTAGCGTCGCCGGCGTAATGTTGGCTTCTAGACCGGTCGGTTGAACGAGTATATAATCGTCCGCGTCAGTCCCGGAAATCGTAAACCCCGATGCAACGACCGCAATTCCGGTGCCAACATTGTCATTCGCGAAATCAGCTTCATAGCTGGAGCTTATCAGGGTGGGGGCATCTGCCCCTTGCAGACCAACCAGTGTCGCATCGGTCGTGTTGAGGGTGGCAACAGCATTACCATCATAAACTTTATCATTAGCGGCGATCCCAGCAATGGTCAGTGTTGCGGGTGTTATCGTGCCATTGCCCTTTGCAACGGCCGGCAAGGAATAGTTAGAGAGTATAGTCGAGCCTGTAGCGGTGAAATCATCCGCAGCCAAAGCCGCAGTCACATTTTCGGTGCCAACGGTTGGGGAAGCATAAATTCCGGATGTCTGGCTGACCGTAGCCCCCTGTCCAGAAATGAAGCCGGTCAATTCGTAGCTACTCGAGGTCAAAGTGGCAGACGTGTTTGCGTCGTAGACTTTGGTCGGATTACCAATGATTGTCGCGCTAATTGGCGCCGGCGTGATCGTACCGGTGCCCGTGACGACGGCTGGAAGAATATAATTAGACAAATTAGTCCCAGCCTCTGCCACATAATCGGAGAGGACAAGATCGGCGGTCACCCCATCCGATCCTGCGTTCGGCGAGTCATAACTGGCGGATGCGGTCTGCGGTATCGAAGCGCCTTGGTCACCGACAAAACCAGAAAGCGTGTAATCTGAAGCTGTTAAGGTGACCGAAGTTGAACCATCATAAACTTTTGTTGGATCGCCGGTGATTTCAACATTGATGTTGGCGAGAATTTGGCGGGGTGTAATACTCGCGGTTAAACCGCTTGGCTGGATCAGGCTATAATCCTCAGCATTTGGACCGGAGATCGTGAAGCCAGACGCGACGACTGTCAGATCGTTACCGACATTGACCGACGTAAAATTGCCGGTAGCGCCGGTATTGTCTAAATCTACGCTGTCGGTACCCAGCACACCACTCAAGGCATCACCCTGAACGTTCAATGTGTCGGCAGCGGTACCGTCATACTGTCTGTCGGCAGCGCTAACCCCAGTGATGATCAGCGGTGCTGGGGTGATATCGGCTTGCAGGCCGGTCGGCTGTTCCAGTGTATAATCGAATGCCTGGGCACCCGAGATCGTGTAGCCATTGGCATCAACCGCGAGGTCATTCCCGACATCAACCTGGGAAAAGTTCGCCGTGGTTCCAGCGGTCGATAGTACAACCTGATCAGATCCGATCACCCCATTTAGAGCGGCACTAGTATTAATCAGAGTCGCTAGATTGGTAGTATCATAGATTTTACTATTGGCCGAAACATTCGCGATGATCAGCGGCGCCGGCGTGATTTGTCCGGTGCCCGTCGCGGTCGTGGGTAGCACGTAATTCGATAGTAGGGTACCGGCTCCGGCACTAAAATCGGGGGCGCTCAAATTTGCAGTGATCGAAATATTTGTCCCGACCGAATCGGACGCGTAAGCCGTATTGACGGCCTGATTAATCGTGATGGCTTGCCCAGGGATCAGGCCGCTCAATGCATAATTACCGGCATTCAACGTACTGGACGTTGTGCCGTTATAGACTTTGGTTGGGTTGCCGATGATTTCGCCGGTCAATAAGGCTGGCGTGATTGTCCCCTGACCATAAGCGCTGGTTGGCAACTGATAATTAGCAAGATTGGTCCCTGCGTCGGGCGTAAAATCCGCGGGGCTCAGGCTGACGGTGATAGGTTCCGAACCGGCATTGGTGGAAGCATAGACCCCGACGGTCTGCGTAACCGTCGCACCCTGACCGTCAACGAAACCGGTCAATTCATAATCCGCAGATGTCAGGGTCGCCGTGGCGGTCCCGTCATAGACTTTGGTCGGATCATTGACGATCGAGGCGTCGATATAGCCGGCGTCCAAAGGCGCCGGCGTGATTGTTCCCAAGCCAGTCGTTATCGACGGTAGGCTGTAATTCGAGAGCAGCGTACCGGTGCCGGCGACATACTCGCCGGTGAGTAGCGCGGTCAATGATTCGACGCCGGCATTGGCAGAGGCAAAATTACCCGTACTCGGAGAAATCGTAATGCTTTGATCGCCAACCAAACCGCTTAAAACGAAGTTCGAAGAGCTAAGGCTGATCGAGGTCGTACCATCGTATGTCTTGGTCGGATCGCCCACCAAAGCCACGGTAATGGGAGCCGGCGTGATCGTACCAGCCCCAATGACACTGGTGGGTAGAATGTAGTTGGACAGCAGGGTTCCCGCGCTCGGAGTATAGTCAGAGCTAACCAGGGTAGCGGTAATATTTTCGGAGCCGGCATCCGGGCTGGCATAAGCGACGTTGGCCTCTTGATTTATGGTTGCGGACTGACCAGCCACAAAACCCGTGAGGATAAAATTGGACGCCGCCAACACACCTCCGGTGCCCCCGTCATAGACCTTAGTGGGATCGCCGCCCAATGTGATACCAAGGCTAGCCGGAGTGATATCCGCAGTCAGGCCCGTGGGTTGAGAAACCGTATAATCGGCGGCCTGAGCACCTGAAAGATCGAAGCCTCCAACCGAGACCATGATGCCATTCTCAGCGTTCGCGGTCGCGAAAGCAGCTGCCGCGCCCGTATCGACCAAAAAGACCTGATCACCGGTCAGCACTCCTGAAAGGGCAGCCCCGCCCGTATTTAATGTAGCGGACGTAGTGCCATCATAAATTTTGTTGCTGACGACTACTCCGGAAATGCTCAAGCTTGCGGGGGTTATGTTGGCCACAAGGCCCGTCGGCGGCACGATCTCATAATCGGATGCCTGTACGCCGGAAAGCGTAAAGCCGGATGCTGTGACCTCTATACCGTTCTCGACATTGGCGGTCGCGAACGTGCCGACAGCGTTTGTGCTGATTAGGGAAACCTGATCGGAATTGATCACGCCATAGATACCGGCTTGCGAAGTATCTAGGGCATCGATTGTGGTTTGGTCATAAACCTTACTAGTTGCGAGCAAACCTGTGATCTCGAGTGGTGCTGGCGTGATTTCGCCGTCGCCAGAGGCAATCGGTGGCAAAATATAATTCGCCAGATCCGTTGTTCCCTGTGCAACAAAGTTGCTGGACGCGAAAGTCGCATTGACCGCCTCCGCTCCGGCACTGGAACCGGCATAAGCTACGGAACTCGGCTGATTGACCGTCGCACTGTCGGTGCCAATGAAGCCGCTGATCTCATAGTTAGCCGATGTCAGCGTGGCTGTAGTGGTTCCATCGTAGATTTTTGTGGGGTCATTGATAATGGTGGCGGTCAATTGGGCTGGGGTGATCACCCCGACATCTGATTCAAGAGTGGGATCCGTGATCGCGTAGCCATATACCGGAACGGCAGGCGAACCGTGATAGGCCGACACTCCGGTCACCGAGACCTGAATATTTGAACCGGCATTAGCGGTGCCATAGGCACCTGTTAATGCCAAGCTATCGCCATTGATCAGGCCAGTCTCCGTGACATTCGAGGACGTCAGAGGCGCGACCGTCATCCCGTTGTAAACTGAAGAAACCGTGCCATCAAAGGCAAGACTGACTGAGGGCGTAACTCTGTAGAGAAAGCCGTTGCCCACGGCCTGATCAGCAGCGGTGGCCGTCCCGGTGCTGCTTGAGGTGGCGCCATATTGAATGAAATTTTCAGCCAAGCCCCCGTCGGTGTCCAGGGCCGGATTGGTTGAATAAATCAGCCAACGACCATCCGATGAGGAAACCGCCGACGCGCCTGCATTATTGACGAAATTGCCTGCCGTTTCCAAAGTAACGCCGGTGGCGCCAGCGACCGAAACTCCAGCGGCAATCGTCAGATTGCTACCCGCTGCCGACATGAGGATCGAACCTGCACCGGAAATCGATGCATTCACATTAATACCGTAATACGCCAAAAGGGAAAGATTGGCGGCGGAGTTAGTCCAGGAAATTGCCGAATCGACGTTGATATCGCCGTTACCGGAAGCCTGCGTCCCAGCTCCGGATGCGCCGGATGCGGTGGTTTGTTCGGTGACGCTGGTACCAGCGTTGAGCGCGGTATCGATGGTTGACGCGGCCGTCGCGTCGATCGTCAAGTCGGTTGGATCGAGGAGCCACGAACCACCCGAACCGGCCGATATTTTAGCAGAGCCGAGCGAGAAAGTCTTGCCGGAAGTTTCGATCGAACCTCCCCCAGCCGAGCCGCCCGCCGTGATTGCAGCGCCGGTGGCGATGCTCGTCGAGACCGCTTCATCGCCACCGCCGGAAGAGACACCAACAGAAACACTGCCACCCTCGGTGCCTGATGCGTCTAGATTAGCATCCGAGTTGATCGAAACGCTACTGCCATTCGCTACGATACTCCCGCCGGAACCATCCGAATTTTTGGCGGAAACCGTTCCATCTACCGACGTCGTGCCCTGCGGCGCTGCAAGCCATACTTGACCCGCAACATTCGAGGTTCCGGTCGCCTGGATGATGCCTGTCCGATTACCCGCCAGGGTGTAGACGTTACCGCCAGCGGACTGAAGTGCAGCGGCAGCAGCTTTGATGGATCCCGAATTTGTAACACTGCCAGAAGATCCAGGGGCAACGTAAACTCCTGCCGGGCCTCCAACCTGAGTCATCAAAATATCGTTGCCAGCCGCTAAAGTACTTGTGCCTCTCGGGGATGAGATCGAACCGGAGTTGCTGACCGCCTGCCCGATAATAACGACATCGCCTGATTTGGCGACGATTGTCCCTTCATTGGTTACGGCACCAATAGAGGTCCCAGAAGCGGTCATCGCACCGCCCTGCATAAACTGGCCGTTCGAGATGTTCCTGGTTGACGCCACGAAGGAACCGCCGGTTACCACCTTGCCATCCGGGCCGATGATGATGCCGTTCTGATTGATCAGGTAGACGGAACCGCTACTAGACAGCTGCCCGTCAATTTTAGAAAGATCATTACCAACAACCCGGTTTAGGGTAGCGCCAGAACCATTATCGATCAGAACCTTACCGCCTGCCCCGATTGAAAAACTATTCCAGTTGATGACGCCATGCGTACTGGATTGGCTTACCGTTAAGCTGTCAGGTTCAGAAACGATACTACCATTGCCGGCTACAAACGTGCCCGCAGTAGGCAAAACCGGCCCTGCCGCGTGTGAAAAAGTGGGGTTCAAGGTAAAACAAGCTACACCAACCAGCACGGTGCGGAGTGCCGGTATTGCGAATTTTGAACCAGCCGGTCGGCGCAGAGAGCGCGAAAATCTAAAATGCATCAGAAACCGCGCCTAGCCAACCTGTTAAATTGAGTTAATAATGACCTATATCTATCTCACAGTCAATCTGCGGTTGTCTCGGGCAACATTAAATCGTTCGATGTTTTGGAGCTATACCGAGACCCTTTATTTGATCCTTGGTTACAAACGCTCCTTTGGGCTACAAACGCCTTGGGGATCATAAAGCGATTTGACGCGCTCCCTGGTTTTTGGACCATTTTGAGTTGAAAAAATTCAGTTCAGATGGGGCCGGAAAGAGGAATGGGCGCAAGTTAACATCCTTCCGATGGGCGAAGCCGGCCCTGGCAGGTTTGGGTTCGCCCGCAAAGCAATCGCTTTGCTCTAATTGAGGAGCGGCCGGCCGCAAAATCAATGCTGGATCGCGGCCTTTTCGTTGACACGTGCCAAGAAAAAATGGACCATTTCCCGGCTAGCGTTGGGACCACGCGCATCGGTATAGGATCCGCTCGCGCTGCCGCCGGACCAAGCATGGCCCGCGCCGTGCAGCACCCATTGCTCCAGGACCTCTGCTCCGGCGGCGTCGAGTTGGACCGTGCGCCTCGCCTGAGTCACAACTTGGTCGCCGTTTACAGGGTTGACCGTCCGATCGGCATCACCGTGGAAGACAATGGCCGGCACCGCCGGTTCGTCGTGCCTCCGCCGGATCATTCCGCCCCCGCTCATCGCGACGAAAGCCGACGGCATGTCACTCGCCCCGCCGCAGGCCAGCCCCGAATGGACGCCAACTGCGCAAATAGCTCGGGATAGGTTGCCCCCATGATCACCCTTGGACGGTTGAGAAGCTTGCGAAAGAGGTGACGCTCTCGCGCTCTACATTCTTTGAGCGCTTCAAATGTCAGGTCGGAGTACCCCCTATGGAGTACCTGCTCGCTTGGCGCATGGCCTTGGCGAAGAATATGTTACGCCGGAAGGCGTAAGGCGTCGCACAGATTGCCGAGCGAGTTGGTTACAGTTCTGCGAGCACGTTTAGCGTGGCGTTTATGCACCGTTATTGATTTTCCTGAACGAACGCTTCCCGACCGCATTGCGCGCCACCGGCACCGGCCTGTGCTGGAATCTCGGCTTTGCCGCCGGCGGCGTCATGCCGGCGCTGGTCTCGCTCGCAACGCCCAGCATCCACAACCAGCCTGAAGTATTGTCCATCTTCTTATTTGGCGCTTCGGTCATCTTTCTATTCAGCGCCTATATCGCGCCAGAGACCAAGGGAAATTTACGATAGAAAACGCATCCCATTTTAGGATTGGCCAATCAATCCAGAATGCCATTCGCATGAATGCCCAAAAGTTTTACTCTCAGCAGTGCATGGAACGGGTTTAGCTTGAGTCGTTCGAGCGATTTGTCCAGGCTTTACAGATGAACTCGTAGGACGTGAAACCGTACCGAAAACCCTTTTTTGAAACGTTAACAAGTGCTCACAATAAGCATCTAGGACGACTGGCGTCCCAAATCCTTATAAATGGCATGCTTTGACCGAGCCAAAAATCGGCCCCCTACAAAACTCGAAGGTCGCGGTGACGCATTAGTCAGATGACTTACCATCACCGATGCCTGTTTCTGATCTCAAACAGGCATCCAATCGTCTCTCGGTAATTCCCGATCTGCGAACCGCGGCGCGGTCCGACCGGCGGATATTTCGGCATATGGTTGCCGCTCCCGTCGCTCCTCCCCTGCCTTGTCCGTTGCTCCCGAGCACCGAACGGTTCTTCTTAGCCGATCTCGCCAAAGTGCATACTGAAACGCCCTCCTTAGCCGGGCAGGATGTCGCTTATTACTCGATGCAGGACGCGGTGATCGCCTGCGCCGGTCAGATTTGGCTCGGCGGTCGATTGGTGACTCCGCCGGAAGTCATGCAGCGTTATGTCGCCAACTTGCTTGATGTAAAGAATGGCGGCAGCGAAGCGCGCTTCCGGTCCTGTGCGCTTCCAATCCGAACCATCAACGCGCCCTGCATGGTCGCTATCGGTCATGGCATTCAAGTCTATGGCCACTTCCTTTAATCGAAATGCTGTTCAAAATTCTAGTTTGTCGATACGTCCTTCAGGCTTCTAGCTTTTCGTACAAAATTCTCCTCGACCGGCTAGCGCCAGATTAGCTGCTTCGCATTTTGGCCGACCATTTCCACATCAGCCAAGATGACATCGAATTCTTCAAACCGGAAAATGAACAGGTGCTGCTGAGGAACGCGGTCGTACCGGCCGCAGAATTGCGGGACCAGTATTTCCATCCCTTCGCTAACGAACTTCTGACCGACCTCCTTTGTTCATTGAATATTCCAAAGCCTATAAATGCACCGCAGCGCATCTTCGCGAGCCACGCAACACATCAGAATCCGGCGGCGCCAAAGCGAATTTGTATCAATGAGAAGGCACTGGTCGATATTGCAGCCGCTCGCGGCTTTGTTTCGGTCCGTCCCGAAACCATGACGTGGCCGGAGCAAATTTCCCTGTTTCGAGATGCGGAGATCGTTGTCGGGCAAGCCGATTCCGGGTTGCATAACGCCTTGTTCTGCACCCCAGGCCGCCGGCTAGCCTCGATTGGTTTGTGAATCCATTGCAGTCGGCTATTGGAGCGCTTAGAGGGCAACAAATGGCGCTTCTGACGCAGGATATTGTTTTGGCCGGTGAGTTTCGGGTGGATGAGGTATTTCGACGCCTTCCTATATAACGTGATCAGTTGAAATTTCGTATGAGCAAAATACTTACCTTTGTTGAGACATTATGAACTGGCTGCCTATCTTGATCGACCATCTCTGGCGCACGGCCTACCGCATCGCATATCCTCTGGCGCGTATCTGGTGGAGATTGCGCCATCCACATTACCGGGGTGTCCTGGTCGCCGTTTATGTTGACGATGCCTTATTATTATTGCGCTCATCCTACCGGTCGGCATGGAACCTGCCGGGCGGAGGAGTACAAACTGGGGAAAATCTCCGAACGGCGGCAATCCGGGAGCTGCGGGAAGAAACCGGTATCGTGGCGGCGCTGTCTTCGCTGCAGCCGGCCGGCATAGAGATCGGGCTCTGGAACGGACGGAATGAGCATGTCTTTTACTTTATCCTGCAATTGCCCGAACGGCCTAACTTGGTGCTGGACAATCGCGAAATCATCGAAGCCCTGTGGGTCTGTCCGTCAGCGCTGGCCGGACTGAAGGTAACGGAGGCGAGCGAGGCTTTCCTCGGGCAAGCTGTATAGCTCGCGACCAAAGCGAATAATTGGCCTGCCAAAATCCAGAATACGGAGGCGCGGCCCTAACCAAACCAACCCGTCATCACTGAACTCGCGTGCCGCCTGGCTGAATATTCTCCAGATTTTTCCGCACTATTGCACTTGAATATTGACTATATTGAAGAGCCGCTTCCTGAACCTCAGAGTTCTGATCAGCCGCCAGCCCTTGAGCCGACTCTTTCAGATGATCCAATAACATGTTCGCCCGCTGATAGCCCGGACCATCTATCGCATTGCTCGACACCAAAGCGAGCGCCGTCATCGCGAACGTTTCCAATACGATCAGATGGCTGGCCATCTCGAAGGGGGTCATTTCGAATGCCTGATACCAATCTCGTAAATCCTAAGAATAAATCTGTCTTCGGTGCCAGCCGATTGAGTTCGTCCCGACCCCGCTCGGCGATCTGGGCGGCGTCTTTGAAATGCCTAACCTAAGCGAGGTCACATCCAGATCGAGCAATCAGGCTAAAAATCGACCACGAAATCTACAAATGGCGCCCCTTGATCAAGAGTTTTCCTCTGCAAGCTCTGGGAATTCAAACATATCGCCATGCGAGCCTACAAAATAGACCAGAGCTTAGAGGAAAGCTTTCCCACCGGATCTGTTAATGGCTTAAACGATGCGGCGAATGTGCAACCTAAATCGGCCTCACAGACGAACCAAGCTGTGTTTTTTGCCGCGCTCAAGCCTTTGATGGTTCGGTCCCTGCGCTCGGCTTGGTCATTGGTCCAAGGGCGTCTTTGTTTGAGCCGGTGGTGGATATCGATTCTGGGCAGGTGACATCGAAAGTATGTGATCAGAACGGCGCTTATTCACGATCATTTCCTTAAACGGGTGAGATGCGGGATGGTGGCCCGGAGCGCATAGAGGAAGTCATCCAGCGGCAGCAGCGTGTACTTGCGAAGGCGCCGAGGATGGCTTCGTCTTCCACCGACAAGGACGTGGATTTCGGTTCCTTGGAGCCGGTCGGCGGATCGGCGACTGAGCCGCGCTGGTTCGACTTGGCCACGGTTTCAGGTTGATCCCGTAGCGTACCGCCGGAACCCTTAAGCTCTCACTCCTGTCTGAGAAGCGATGAAGCAGTAAATGAAATGGACCCCATTGATACTTCATATCACACACTTAACTTGATTCGAGTTCTGCAAGTGTCTCAATCAGCACGACTAATTCCCGCGCTTTTTCTAAAAGGCTGTTCAATTGTATTCCAACTACAAAGGAATTTCGGTTTGCTGCATTAAGGAATTGGGTGAGCACAATATCGGAGTAGCAGGCCAGTGCTACTAAATGTTGCCCACTTGGCCCGTGGGTTCCCGCAAACCAATGTTTGACTGTTCGCTCACTCGCCCCTGTCCAGCCCATTACTGTCTTAGTGGCCTGATGCGTTGCACCAAGCTCTGATTTAAGGGCTCTCGCTACTATCTGCCCGAATTCTTTGCCCTCGCAATGTAATTTCTTGCCCTTTTTCGACAACATTTTACCCGCCTTATGTTGTTAAACTAGCGCAAATGTGAAGGGCAGATGACGCCCGACAACTGCTCGTTTTATGTTCGAGGCCGCCAAGCGTTCCCTCGGCGCCGGGCCGGATTGGGGTACGAATATCTTGGTGGAACGGAATCAACATTGTGCCAATGCAAAAATCGGTTTGACGAAGAAAGGCCGAGCAGCCGAATATGTCCGGATGTCAACGGAACATCAAAAATATTCAACCGAAAACCAAGCCGATGCAATTCGGAATTATGCCACCGGTCGGGGCTTCGATATCGTTAAGACATATGCCGATGCAGGGAAAAGCGGGCTTCATATCTCTGGTCGTGACGCATTAAAGGCCTTGATTGAAGATGTTCAAACTGGCAGCGCGGATTTTGAGACCATCCTTGTCTATGATGTGAGCCGCTGGGGCCGCTTTCAAGATGCCGACGAGAGTGCATATTACGAATATATTTGTAAGCGCGCTGGCGTTACCGTTCAATATTGTGCCGAACAGTTTGAGAACGATGGAAGTCCCGTTTCGACGATCGTCAAGGGCGTAAAGCGTGCCATGGCCGGCGAATACAGTCGCGAATTATCTACCAAAGTATTCGCTGGCCAGTGCCGCCTGATAGAACTCGGCTTTCGGCAAGGAGGATCGCCAGGTTATGGACTGCGGCGTATGCTCGTTGATCAGTCTGGCGTCGTGAAGGGAGATTTGATCCGTGGAGAGAAAAAAAGTATCCAGACCGATCGGGTTATACTCGTTGCGGGTCCAGATTCCGAAGTTACAATAGTGCGGGAAATTTACCGCCGCTTTGTTACCGATCTCGTACCAGAACAAGAGATCGCCAAGAGTCTGAATGCCCGCGGCGTACTCACCGACCTTGGACGCCAGTGGACACGTGGAACAATTCATCAAATTCTGATCAATGAGAAATATATCGGTAATAACGTTTGGAACCGTATTTCATTTAAGCTTAAGAAAAAAAGAGTTCGAAATGATCCAACTATGTTGATCCGGTCTGACGGGGCCTTTTCGGCCATTATAGAACATAACATTTTCAATGCTGCCCAGGCGTTGATCGAAGCAAGATATTTTCGAATGTCAGATGCAGAAATGCTCGATGCACTACGCAAGCTGCGCGAGAATACCGGGGTTTTATCTGGTTTGATTATTGACGAAGCAGACGATCTTCCGTCAAGTAGCGCTTATCGAACACGATTCGGAAGTCTACTTCGGGCCTATCAACTCGTGAATTATGCGCCGCGCAGAGATTACCGCTACATCGCAATAAATCAAGCATTAAGAGCTCTATACCCCGAAATTTTGGCAGACTTTATCGATAGACTTATACGTGTTGGCTGTCAAATAAATCAAGATCCACAAACTGGTCTTATATCAATCCAAAGAGAGCTCACTGTCTCTGTTGTAATTGTTAAATGTAGTCATATACAAACAGGTTCATACCGCTGGCGTTTACGTTTCGATACAAGTCTCCATCCGGACGTTACGATTGTCATCAGGATGAACGCTTCGAATCGAATACCTTTCGATTACTACATTCTACCGAAAATCGATATAATTAGCAAAAAACTCAAATTTGCGGAAGATAACGGACCGATACTAGACGGCTACCGTTTTGATAACCTTGATTTCTTCTATGATCTTGTAACACCAATTCTCATAAGGGATGCTGCTTAATGGCTTACCTGCGTGACCAAAAGATCGTAATGATCCCTATCAACCAAATCAATGTTTTAAATTCAAGAGTTAGAAACAAACGCCAGCACCGTGAAATCGTTGACAATATAGAGACGATTGGCCTGAAGCGTCCGATCATGGTTAGCCGTCGGCCTGGTTTAAGCTCTGTCCAATATGATCTTGTCTGTGGTGAAGGACGTCTTGAAGCATTTCGGATGCTTTGCCAAAATGATGTTCCGGCGATCGTAATCGAAGCTTCAGAAAACGATTGTCTTGTAATGAGCTTGGTAGAAAATATTGCACGCAGACACCATCGACCCATCGATATTATGCATGAAATCGGAAGCCTTCACAAAAGAGGGTATTCCGAATCCGAGATAGCCAGGAAGATTGGCTTAGCAGCCAATTGGGTCGGTATGATCGTGACTTTGCTAGAGCGGGGTGAAGAAAGATTGCTGGTTGCGGTCGAGACTGGACTGATTCCGGTAAGTTTTGCGATCGACATCGCCAGAGCAGATCACACAGAAGTCCAAAACGTCCTTATAGACGCATATTCTGCTGGCAAAATAAAAGGTAAAAAGCTTATCGCCGTCCGCCGTTTACTTGATCGACGAATGAAACGGAGCAAAGCCATTAGAACGAATAGCGCAAACCAGAAAAGTCAGGGACGAAAAATAACGGCAGCAGATTTGATGCGGATTTATCAGCAAGAAGCTGAGAAGCAGCGACTTTTTGTTAAGAAATCTGATTATACTCAAACAAAGCTTTTGTTCATAGTTGAAGCACTAAAAGAACTTTTGGCCGACAAAAATTTTACCACGTTACTTCGTGCTGAAGGCCTTAATACGATGCCACGGGCGTTAGAAACTAAAATTCTAGGAGATCCGCTCCAATGATACAAGCCATAGTAAGCGATGAAAATAGCGAAAGCAAAGTAAAACTTTCTTTCGAATCAGAAACTACCGTCCTAAATATCAGTCAGATTGTTCCATTAAAGATTATTCCGATCGGAATAAAAGAAAGCAAAAAATATAAACAGATTGCTAATTCTATCCGAGCGATCGGAATTGTTGAGTCTCCGGTAGTCACCTTAGACCCGCAACATAAAGGGAAATATTTTTTACTTGACGGTCACTTACGTATCGCAGCGCTCGAGGATCTTGGGGTCAACGAAGTTGAGTGCCTAATCTCTACAGATGACGAGGCTTATACTTATAATAAGCGTATTAACCGTCTGGCTGCCATTCAAGAACATCGCATGATCTCTAAGGCTGTCGAGCGTGGCGTCCCTGAAGAGCGAATTGCTGAAGCCCTCGGCCTCGACATTATGTCAATCCGGCGGCGTTTTCGGATGCTTGACGGTATCTGTAAAGAAGCTATCGAAATGCTTAAAGACGCTCCTTGCGCTCTGAAAATATTTGATCTTCTTCGCCGAATGACGTCAATCCGTCAGGTGGAAGCTGCCGAGCTAATGATTGGGCAAAATAATTTCACTGCCGTATTTGCTCATGCGATTTTGGGCGCCACATCCGAAAAACAGTTAATTGAGCCTCGTAAGAGAAAATCTTCTCGGATTACAGCAATTACGTCAGAGCAAATTGCACGGCTGGAACGAGAACTAGCAAGCCTTCAGAGCCAGGTAAAATCAGCTGAAGAAAACTACAGCGTGGATAACTTACATCTTACGGTCGCTAAAGGCTACGTGGCGAAACTCTTGGCAAATGCTCGAGTTGTTCGCTGGTTGGCGCAAAGCCGGCAGGAATATTTAACGGAATTTCAGACTATTACGGAAATGGAAAATATCGGAAATTTAAAAGCAGTTGCTTAACGATTTTTAGAAATCGTACCAATAATGCCTCCTCGCTTTGGGTAAACCCAGAGCGATGAACAATCTTCGCAGCGTAGCTAGCCTATCGGCTCAAGCCACGCTTCCGCGCCGGTGTTTGAGATTTAACGTGACTGTGCAACGCTTTGCCTTTTTCTTCGAGTTTTTTCCAATATTGCGCTTCGGTCTGGGGCAGGGGGATTTGTCGCCGGTTGAGCGCTCCCGTCAGACGTTCCACTGGTCCGACCCCCTAGAACTGATCCACCTTTGATGGAGTTTTTTGGTGGAGGTGGATGATCACGCGGAGGATTTGCAAGCCCGAGGAGATTATCGCGAAGCTTCGCCAAGTTGAGGTTTTAACGTCACAAGGCAAATCGGCGATCGATGCGATTCGGTCGATTGGCGTGACGGATGCGACCTATTACCTCTATGGACGGCTCTCCCATTGCAAGTAGATTTTGAATGTTCTGGCGTGATTAGTTGCAAACATCTATCCGGCGTCAGCCGGCTTTAGCCGGAGCGCCCAAATGGCAAATCCGCACACGCGCACCTCTACAGATGGCAGGTCTCGAAGACCTCGATAATAGTCAGGTTCATCGCGCGTCGGTTCGATCAGTGCAGCCCATTTCTCCGTCTACCCGCAAACTGTAGTCTGATCTTCAGGCGACGGCGCGATAAGGCTCGCCAGTTCGCAGCACGGCCTAATAAAGCGCATGAAGGAGCTGGACGCGGAGAACGCACGGCTGCGGCACGCGGTGTCTGATTTGACGCTTGAGAAGCTCGTCTTGAAGGAAGTTGCTTCGGGAAAGTTCTGAGCCCGGCGCGCCGCCGGGATAGCGTAAAACATGTTGTTGAGGCGATTGGCGTGTCTGAGCGATTTGCGTGCCGCGTACTTGGTCAGCATTGTGTGACGCAACGTCGCGAGCCCAAGACGGCTGACGATGAAGCAGCCTTGACGGCCGACATTATTGAGCTTGCCAGAAAGTATGGCCGCTATATAGTGGTTGCGAGGGCACGATTTGAACGTGCGGCCTTCAGGTTATGAGCCTGACGAGCCATTGTCTGAAGCTTAATTAGCTGTAGGCTTGGCAGATTGAAGCCAGCCAGCTATTTTTCCGTTCATATCGCCCGAAATCTTAAGCGCACTGTCTGAAATAGCTCGAGAAATTAACTCTTGCTGGCGACGAAGGTGGTTGTTGAGGAGCCTGCCGCGGGTAATGTAGCCGGCATTTACGCCTGGCAGGGAATGATTCATCAAGAGATGAATATCGAGTTGCGGTACTCCAACGCTTTGAGCAATCGTGCGATAACTTTGTCGTAAATCATTGCCATATTTGCTCAGTATCTCACGCTTCTCTTTATGTGCAGAGAGGTGACCAGTTTCACTCTCCGACGGGTAGAGCCAAACATCCTCGTTATCGCCATAGAGCAGTCGACCGATTCGTATGGTCCTAATTATTGAACGAATCATGGGACGCGACAGCGGAATGTCGAAAGCCTTCTTGGTACCCCCTTTTGGACTCGGAATATGAAGAACTCTGCCCCTAAAGTCGATGTGTTCAATTTTGATTTGTTTGAGCGCGTTAGGGCGCGAGCCGCTAAGAAGCGTAAATAGGTGAAATTCCCGGCGGGTGCCATTGGGGATAGCGTGCAACTCGGCCAGCCAACCAGGTATTTCCCGACATCCCATTCCGGTATCCCGCCTCGTCTCGCGGTTCCAGTCGATCGCCGTTATCGGATTGACCGCAGGCAATGCTGGATGACTTTTTTGAGCATGATTATAAATCGCACGCAGACTTCGCATGCAGCCGTTGGCGATATACGGTCCATTAACTTTTGTGATCGCGTCGTGACGATCGGAAACTAGTTTCGGCAATCTTCCTAATCGAGCCAATGGCCGATCTAGCCAGTCCCCGAGCAATCTCTCAATATGGTCCCGAAAGTTCGCAATGGTGCCAGGACTGCGATCTTTGCGGATCATGTGGGCATCTCGGTACCGCTCCCAGGCATCCCGGAGCGTTAGTTCCGCGACGCCAGGCCTCGCCTGCTCACCGGGCTTCACGCCCTTTGCCATCAATGAAAGCACCTCCTTTGCTTTTACACGTGCATCGCGGGTCGACAGGCTACCAAAGTCGCCAATTTTGAGGCGCGTCGAGAACTCCCGAACCCCCTCACGCCAGAATTCGCCTTGGACCATAAAAGTTTTCGTACGTTTTCCTATTGTGATGAGAAAGCCAGTCAATTCAGTATCCCGAACTTTATATTGGCCGACCGCTGCCAACGGTAATCGCTCAATCGTCTTATCGGTCAACACCAAACGTTGATCCGCCATACGAGGAACTAGTCCGGGTTTAGTCCGGGGTTTATTTGGTTGAAAATCTTTTTCTCTGAGTGCGCTCATATGGGCTTCAATACGATATAAGACATATATTTCAAGCATTTATACAAGTATATGAGTACTACGCGCAATAGCGCAAACCTCGTCGCATACCGATTTTCATACTACGAATCTGGGGGTTAGGAGTTCGAGTCTCTTCGGGTGCGCCAATCTTCTGAGAAAAATCCAGGAAGTTTGGAAAGCCATCCCCGCCTGCTTCGTGCTCGTACCTCTCCTTCCCACCACGTTCCCACCGTTCGCGCCATTTCGCCGTCGGTCTCCCCGCGAGTTGCGCACGCGCGGCGGTGGAGAGCCACCTGATTCCGCGGCGGTCAGGAAAGTTGCTCACCGATCAGCCGACCGAGACCGGCGAATACCGGCGGCAGCACGTCTGGCTTCGGATGCCCGCCCTGTGTGTAGACGCAGATGAGCACCGGCCGGTCCGGCGCCGGCCAAGCGACGGCGATGTTGCCGAGCGCGTCCGCGCCGTTGTTGCCGGTCTTGTCTGCCACGTTCCAGCTTCGCGGCAGCCCGGCGCGCAGCAGCGCTCCGCCGGTCTTGCAGTTCAGCATCCAGCCCGTGAGGCGCGCGCGGGAAGCCGGAGAAAGGGCGTCACCCAGCACAAATCGATGGAGATCGCCTGCCATGGCGGCCGGCGTCGTCGTATCCCGCGGGTCGCCCGGCGGCGAGAAGTTCAGCCGAGGCTCCGTGTGGTCGAGCCGGGAAACGAAGTCGCCCGCGGAGCGCCAGAAGCGCGTGAGCCCGGACGGGCCGCCGACGCTGGCGAGTAGCAGGTCTGCGCAGGTATTGTCGCTGACCTCCAGGGCGGCCTGGCACATCTCCCCTACGCTCATGCCGCCCTCCGCGAGGTTCTCACGCGCCACCGGGGCGTAGTCGGAGAGCTGCGCGGCGCCGTACCGGATGAGACGGTGGAGCTGCTCTTCCTGCTTATCGACGCGGGCGAGGACGCAGGCTACGAGCGACATCTTGAATGTGCTGCACATCACGAAGCGCTCGTTCGCGCGCCAGCTGATTGCGCGACCCGTCGCGAGATTGCGCGCGTACAGGCCCACGCGTCCGCCAGTCTGGTGCTCCGTCTCAGCCAGAGAACTTGCAGCCTTGTCCGCCATGGCGGACAAGGCATAGAAGGCGGGAAGCGCGGCCAAAACCGCCCGGCGAGACATACGCAATCAGAAATCCTTCAATTCTGAGCCTTACTTCCGCCAAGCGGCCAAAGAGATCAAGCAGACATCGCCGAGCGGCTCAGCCCGATTTTCGCTTACTTCCGCAAGAAGCAAAGACAGAGTGTAGTCGCGGCTTGGAAAGTGCGCTTGCGATTAAGCGCATCAAAGAGATGGTCGAGAACTGACCGCAGCTTCCGACGACCGTTGAAGTTCACGAAATCCTCCATTCCGAGCACATTGCTGGGTGAACGAGCAGCTTCGCGGTCAGCGTCACTGTCACGAAATGGCCTCTAAGAAAAAAGTGCGCCGATGATGGTGCGCTGGGCCCTTCCCAGCGCACCATCAATAAAGTGGATCATGTGTCGACGAACTGCCTGCGACCCAGCCCCACATGCCGCAGACGCCCGCGGCAGCGAGAAGCACGTCGAGTTGTGGACTCAGGCGAAGCTGCACCTCGGCGCCAAGCAGCGCCATGATGACGGGCACGATAACGACGCCCTTGGCGATTGCCGGAAGATGGCGCCCGAGAATGGCAGCGCGGCGAGAGGCTTGCTTGATACTGGGCGGCGCAACCCTGATGGCAGTTTGGTTCGTTTCATTTCGCATGACGGTTTCCTTTCTCCGATCGGCGGCTGGGCCGGAAAAGGCAGACCGAATCCAACGCCGCCGCCTTTAAGGCCGAAACAGCGCTGAGGCCATGATGTAACGCGGGAAACGTGGAGACTTGTTTACAGTTACGAACTCTTCTATAAATTCATCAACGTTCGAGTTTTGATAGAAACAGGGAGTAAACCATGCACCGCACATTAAAACTAACAGCCTTCGCAGGCGTTATCGCCGCTGCGGCCACCATGTGCTCCCCGGCATCCGCGCTCCCGGCCAATAACCCGCAATACGTCTCAATGGGCAGCTCCTACGCCTCCGGGCCGGGCGTGGGTGTGCGGGTCGCGTCCAGCGGCGCTTGCGGGCGGTCGCAGTCGAACTACGCACAACTCCTGGCCGCGCGCCGTCATCTCACTTTGGTTGATGTGTCATGTTCGTTCGCAATCATTCCAGACATTCTCAGCCGCTCGCAAAATGGCTTCCCGCCGCAGATCGACGCCGTGAACGCCCAAACCCGCCTGGTTACGGTCACCATCGGCGGCAACGATGTGTTTCACACGGCCAACATTTATGGCTATTCCTGCCGGGACACAGGCGGCCATTGCCCCGTGGTGCCGGATGCTAAGGTGGAACAGGGCTTTGCCGCCCTGCCTGGCGCGCTGCGGGCGATGATCGCCGAGGTGCACCACCGCGCGCCGGATGCGAAGCTGGTTCTGATCGGGGAACTGCCCGTTCTGCCCCCCAGCGGCGCCCTTTGCCCGGCCGTGCCGCTCAGCCCGAAGGATCTGGCGCATTTGCGCCCGGTTACAATTAGGCTCAACAACATCCTCGCCACCGTTGCCGCGCAGACACATACCCTGTTCGTGAACACCTCCGTCATCGGCAATGGCCACGATGCCTGTTCAGCCACCCCCTACATCGCCGGCTTCAAGCCTGGGGTAACGCCGGGCTGGGGGCATCCTGTTCCCTATCATCCAAACCAGGCGGGCATGAACCGGCTGGCCGACGCGATCGATAAAGTTCTCGGGCCAAAAAGTTAAAAAACCTCTTGCCCTTTAACACAACTTGTTATTAGTTCGTAACTAAATCTTGTGAATAACGGGGATAAGTTTTTCAAACGAGCTTTTATCAAAAGGTTAGCCTGTGGATAACAAGAGGGTGTTTCACGTAAACACCTAACTTAAAGTTAAAAAAACAAACAAATTGCCGTGGTTTGACGCTCTCATCAAACCCGGCATTATCGGCTCATGAAACTTGCCCTAGGCCTTCTCTGCTTCCTCGTACCCGGTCTGGCTTGGGCCGATGGCCTCACCGGCCAGAACGCGCTCTACGACCTCACCCTCTCAAAAGTCCGCACCCATGACGTCACGGGCGCGGCGGGGCAGTTGAGCTTCAACGTCGTGGATGGCTGCACCGGCTGGGGCACAACGCAGCACATGACTCTGCTGATCCGCAGCGTCGACGGCACGTTGAGCAAAGCCGTCACCGACTACATCACCTGGGAGAGCAAGGACGGAAAAACCCTCACCTTCACACTGCGGGAGTCCGATAACGGCGGTAGGGAGCAGACCGACGATGCCGGCACCGCCACCCATACCGGCAGCAATGGCGGCGGCATCATCGCCTACACCACGCCCGCCAACACCAAATTCGCCATGCCCCCCGGCACGCTGTTTCCCATGGCGCATACCGCGGCGCTGCTCGCCGCCGGGAGCCAAGGCAAAAAATTCATCTCACCCACGCTGTTCGACGGCACCACGGCGGACGGCGCACAGGATACGTTTGTCGCTATCCTCGGGCGCCAGCAGCCGGGAAAAACCGGCTTCCCGGCGCTCAGCGGCCTGCCCAGCACGGATGTCGATATCGCCTTCTTCCCGCGCAAAAATGCCGACCAGAATCCCGACTATCGCACCAGCATGAAATATTACGCCGATGGCGTCGCCGCCAACCTCGTGCTGGATTTCGGAGATTTCGTCATGACCGGGAAGCTCATGCGGCTGAGCATCCCGGCCTCGCCCTGCGGAGGCAGATAAACTACTTCGCGGCGCGCGCCAGGCTGCCGGAAATCGCCTTCTCCGCCGCCGCGCGGTCCGCCCAGCCGGTGATCTTCACCCATTTGCCTTTCTCCAAATCCTTATAATGCTCGAAGAAATGCTTGATGGCGTCGCGCTTGATCTGCGGCAGCTGGCTGACTTCCGTAATCTCGCTGTATTCCGGGTGCACCTTGTTATGCGGCACGCAGATGATCTTCTCGTCCTGCCCGGCCTCATCCTCCATCTGTAGCAGGCCGATCGGCCGCGCCCGGACCACCGCCCCCGGCACCAGCGGCGCCGAGATCAGCACCAGCGCATCCGCCGGGTCGCCATCATCGGCCAGAGTGCCGGGGATGAAGCCATAAGCCGCCGGATAGTTCATCGGGGTGAACACCACGCGGTCCACGATCAGCGCGCCGCTTTCCTTGTCGATCTCGTATTTCACGCCGGATCCCTGCGGGATTTCCACGACCACATTAATATCTCGCGGCACGTCTTTGCCCGGCGAAAGCTTGTTCACATCCATTTTAAGGCTCCTGTTAAACTGGCCGGAGCTATAGAACGGAGGCGGCTGTATTGCCAACGCAGCCGCCGCCGCTAGACCCGCATGATTTCGCACTCTATGTTGCGCCCACGCTCTCCAGGCGCCGGTAGCTCAACGGTTAGAGCGGACCGCTCATAACGGTTTGGTTGCGGGTTCGATTCCTGCCCGGCGCAGAGCGGCGCTCTTTTGGGCTTCACAACCGCCAGCATTTCGTTGCACTCTGTGCGGGCAGACCCATATCATAATTGTAGCCAAACGAAGGAAATGCTCATGCCTCGCGCTTTTATGAAACATGTTTTCGCCGTCGGGATTGCCACCTCGCTCGCATTGGGTACGGCTGGCGTTGCCCTGGCCGCCCCGATTGTCGCGCCGGAGATGTCCGCTCATGCCCAGGCGGCTGCACCCGCGGTGACACCAGCCTATTGGGTATGGCGTCACCATCACCGTTACTGGGTGCCAAACCGCCGCTACCGTCGGCCGCCGCCGCGGGCCTATTACCACCACTAAGCCGCTTTAACGTAACACTACCTTCACGCGCCGCCGGGCCAATGGCTTGGCGGCGGTGCCTGTTATGCCTGGCCAGTTGCCGCCCGGGCCCCCCGCTCTTATACCCGGCACATTCGTTATCTCGGGGGTAAACCATGGCCGCGTATCAATATGTCTATGTCATGAAAGACCTCACCAAGGCCTATCCGGGCGGGCGCGAGGTTTTCAAAGGCATTACCCTTTCCTTCCTGCCCGGCGTGAAGATCGGTGTGCTCGGCGTCAACGGCGCCGGTAAATCCACGCTGCTGAAAATCATCGCGGGGATTGAAAAGGAATACGGCGGCGAGGCCTGGGCCGCCGAGGGCGCGCGCGTGGGGTATCTAGCGCAGGAACCGCATCTGGACCCCACCAAAAACGTCGGCGAGAACGTCGCCGAAGCGTTCAAGGATCTGCGCGCCACCATAGCGCGCTTCAATGCCATCTCCGATGAATTCGCAGAGCCGATGGACGATGCCAAGATGGACGCGCTTCTTGCCGAGCAGTCCAAGCTCCAGGAAATCATCGACGCCGAGGACGGTTGGGACCTGGACCGGCGCATCGAAATCGCGCTCGATGCGCTGCGCTGCCCGCCGCCCGATGCCGAAGTCGGCCCGCTCTCGGGTGGCGAGCGCCGCCGTGTAGCGCTTTGCCGCCTGCTGCTGGAAAAGCCGGACTTGCTGTTGCTAGACGAGCCGACCAACCATTTGGACGCGGAATCCGTCGCCTGGCTGGAGCGCACGCTGCAAAACTATACCGGCACGGTTATCCTCGTCACCCATGACCGCTACTTCCTCGACAATGTAACCAACTGGATTCTGGAGATCGAGCGCGGGCGGGGCATTCCGTATGAGGGTAATTACTCCGCCTGGCTGGAGCAGAAGCGCAAACGCCTGGCGCAGGAGGAGAAAGAGGAATCCTCCCGCCAGCGTGCATTGGCGGAGGAACAGGATTGGATCGCCTCCTCGCCCAAGGCCAGGCAGACGAAATCCCGCGCGCGTATCCAGCGCTATGAGGAAATGCTGGCGAAGTCCCAGGAACTCTCCGGCGGCGTGGCCGAAATCGTCATCCCGCCCGGCCCGCGGCTGGGCGGCACGGTGATCGAGGCCATCAACCTGCAAAAAGGTTTTGGCGACCGGGAGCTGATCGACGGGCTGAACTTCAAGCTGCCGCCCGGCGGCATCGTTGGCGTCATCGGCCCGAATGGTGCCGGCAAAACCACGCTGTTCAAAATGATCACCGGGTTGGACAAGCCCGATGACGGAAGCCTGAAGATCGGCGAGACCGTGAAGCTCGGCTACGTGGACCAGTCGCGCGACTCGCTGGACCCGGACAAGAATGTCTGGGAGGAAATCTCCGGCGGCACCGATGTGATCCATCTCGGCAAACGCACCGTCGCGTCGCGTGCCTATGTCGGCGCGTTCAACTTCAAGGGCTCGGACCAGCAGAAAAAGGTCGGCATTCTCTCAGGCGGTGAGCGCAACCGGGTGCATCTGGCGAAGATGTTGAAGACCGAAGCGAATGTGATTTTGCTCGATGAGCCGACCAACGACCTGGACGTGGATACGCTGCGCGCGCTGGAAGATGCGCTGATGGAATTCCCCGGCTGCGCCGTGATCATCTCGCATGATCGCTGGTTTCTCGACCGGCTGGCCACGCATATCCTGGCATTCGAGGGCGATAGCCATGTCGAATGGTTCGAGGGAAATTTCCAGGCCTATGAGGAGGACAAGCGCCGCCGCCTGGGCCTGGATGCGGCCGAGCCGCACCGCATTAAATACCGGCCGCTAACCCGGTAACGCGACGGTGGGATGACCGCGTTATCGGCCTGGTGCCTGAGCACGGCGCGGTTACGCTTGAGCCCGGTGGCATATTCGGACCTGGCCGAGCTGGTGGCGCTGAAAGGCGAGCCGCGCGCCTTCGGACAGATGCTGGGCGGGGTGCGGAACCCGTTGCAGACGGCGCAGGACCTGGCGCAAGAGATTCAGGCCTGGGGCGCGTTCGGCTATGGCATATGGAGCGTGCGAAGGTTGCGCGGAGAGTTCATCGGCATAACCGGGTTGACGCATCGCCCGGACGGGCGCGGCGTGGGCCTGCGCTTCGCCTTCTGGCCGGAGGCGCGGGGCGTCGGCCTGGCGCGGGAGGCTGCGGGGCGGGCGCTGCAATACGCCCATGAATGCGCGCGGCTGAACCGCGTGGTTGCGGTGGCGGCGGAGGATAATTTCGCCTCGCGCATGGTGCTGGGCTCCATCGGCATGGTGGAGGTGGAGCGCTTCGTGCGTGATGGCGCCGTGCGGCTGGTCTATCAGTCCATCCGGTAGCGCGCGCGGGTCAGAACGTCTTTCGCAACAGCTTCGCGCACGGCTGCCTCGCCTGAAGGTGAGGCCAGTACCACGACGCGGTGGAAAAACGGTGCAGCGCCGATGGCGCGGTCCCGGAACAGGCGCGTTAATGCCTCGGCCGCCGGGCCGCGCGGGTTGCAGCAGGCGCAGCCGGGGATATGGCTGGAGGCTACGAAACGCTGGGCATAGCCGGTGGCGGGCATAGGGTGGCCGTCTTCCACCAGCACGGCGTCCTGCCGTTCCGGCTCCGCGCCCATGACGATCGGGATTCGCATAACTGGACATAAAGGCGTTCCGGTGTATCTCACAAGGATGACGAACCGGAATCTTCTCGAAGCTTTATCCCGCAATGTTTTGCTGTGTGACGGCGGCATGGGCTCGCGCGTGCAGGCGCTTACGCTCGATGTCGAGAAAGATTACTGGGACAAGGAAAACTGCACGGAAGTGCTTAATCTTTCCCGCCCGGATTTGGTGCGCGATATTCACAAAGGGTATTTCGCCGCCGGGGCGGATATGGTGCAGACCAACAGCTTTGGGGGCTCGCCGATTACGCTGGGCGAATTCCAGTTGGAAGACCGCGCGTTCGAGATCAACAAAATCGCCGGGGAGCTGGCGCGCGAGGCGGCGGAGAGTTTCCGTGATGGCCGCACGCGCTACGTGATTGGCTCCATCGGGCCGGGGACGAAGCTGCCAAGCCTTGGCAATATCGCCTACGACCCGCTGGAGGAGGCGCTGTATCAGCAATCCCAGGGGCTGCTTGCCGGGGGCGTGGATGCGATATTGATTGAGACCTGCCAGGACACGTTGCAGATTAAAGCCGCGGTGAATGGCGCGAAACGGGCACGGGCGGAGGCGGGTTCAAATGTTCCGATTTTCGTGCAGGTGACGGTGGAAACCACCGGCACGCTACTGGTCGGCCCGGACATTGCAGCGGCCGCCACGGTGGTTCATGCGCTGGATGTTCCATTGATGGGGCTGAACTGCGCCACCGGCCCGCAAGAAATGGCGGAGCATGTGCGCTTCCTTAGCCAAAACTGGCCGGGCATGATCTCCGTGCAGCCCAATGCCGGCTTGCCCGAACTGGTGGACGGCAAGACGTATTACCCGCTGGGTGCGGAGGAAATGGCGAGCTGGGTAGAGCGGTTTGTCGTCGAGGACGGGGTGAATTTGATCGGCGGCTGCTGCGGCACTTCAATTCCGCATATTCAAGGCCTGGATGCGATGCTGAAGCGGCTGGGCAACCCGCGCCCGGCGCCGGTGTTGCGAAAAAGCGTGTGGGTACCATCGGTCGCCAGCCTGTATGGCGCGACGGCGCTGCGGCAGGAGAACAGCTACTTCTCCATCGGCGAGCGATGCAACGCCAATGGTTCCAAAAAATGGCGTGAATTGCAGGAGAATGGCGATTGGGATGGCTGCGTCGCGGTGGGACGCGAGCAGGTCGCGGAGTTCTCCAACGCACTGGATATTTGCACGGCGTTTGTGGGGCGCAACGAAGTTGCGGAGATGAACGAGGTGATTACGCGCTTTACCTCGTCGGTAAACGCGCCGCTGGTGATCGATTCGACCGAGACGCCGGTAATCGAGAGCGCGTTAAAACTGCATGGCGGCAAGCCGATCATCAACTCCATCAATTTCGAGGATGGCGAAGGTCATGCGACGGACCGGCTGGTGCTGGCGAAGAAGTTCGGCGCGGCGGTGATTGCGTTGACGATCGATGAAGTGGGCATGGCGAAGGAGCCAGAAGACAAGCTGCGGATCGCCACAAGGCTGGTTGAGTTCGCCTGCGATAAATACGGCTTGGCCCAATCGGATTTGCTGATCGACCCGCTCACCTTCACCATCGCCACCGGCAATGAGGACGACCGCAAGCTCGGGCAATGGACGCTGGAGGGGATTAAGATGATCCGGGACAGGTTTCCGGATATTCAGATTATCCTTGGCCTATCCAACATCTCTTTCGGGCTGAACCCGGCGGCGCGGGCGGTGCTGAACTCGGTGTTTCTCGACCATGCGGTGAAGGCGGGCATGACGGGGGCGATTGTCCATGTGAGCAAAATCCGCCCGCTGCATCTGATTGCGGCTGAGGAAGTGCAGGTTTGCGAGGATCTGATCTTCGACCGGCGGCGTGAGGATTATGACCCGCTGAAAAAGCTTCTGGAGATTTTCGCCGACCGAAAGGCCGCCGATGCAACCAAAAAGAAACGCGCGGAGACGGTCGAGGGGCGGCTAAAGGACCGCATCGTCGATGGCGACCGCAAGGGGCTGAGCGATGAGCTGGACGAGGCGCTGAAGACCAATGCGCCGCTCGATATCATCAACAACATTTTGCTGGATGGCATGAAGGTGGTGGGCGAGTTGTTCGGCGCGGGCAAGATGCAGCTGCCGTTCGTGCTGCAATCCGCCGAGACAATGAAGGCGGCTGTGGCGTATCTGGAACCGATGATGGAGCGCGTGGCGGGAGAAGAGCGCGGGATTATCGTGCTTGCCACCGTGAAGGGCGATGTGCACGACATCGGCAAAAATCTCGTCGATATTATTTTGACCAATAACGGCTACAAGGTTGTGAACCTTGGCATCAAGGTACCACTGGCGGATATGGTTGTGGCGGCCAAGGAGAACCATGCCCACGCCATCGGCATGTCCGGTCTGCTGGTGAAATCCACCGTGGTGATGCGCGAGAATCTGGAGGAAATGTCCAGGCAGGGGCTGGATATTCCGGTGATGCTCGGCGGTGCGGCGCTGACGCGCAACTACGTTGAGGATGATTGCGTTGCCGCCTATGCCTCGGGCCGGGTGGCCTATGCGCGCGATGCGTTTGACGGGCTGCATCTGATGGACAAGGTCACCGGCAATGATTTTGATAATTACCTCGCGGTGATACAGCAGAAGCGCAAAGGCAAGGCGAAGAATACCAAGCGCAAATTGGGCACAGCAGATGTGGCGAGCTTTGCGCCGGTGGATGTGAAAACCGTTCAGGCGCGGCGGCGGCGGATGACACAGAACCAGCCCGTGATTACGCCGCCGTTCTGGGGAAGCCGGATTATCGAGGCGCCGCCGAAAGCAATCGTGCCGTTTATCAATGAGCGTTCGCTGTTTCAGTTCCAATGGGGTTTCCGCAAGCAGGGCAAATCGCTGGATGATTTCCTCGGCTGGGCACGGCAGGAATTGCGCCCAGTGATGAAGCGGATGCTGGATTTATGCGAGGCGGAGGATATTTTAAAACCGCAGGCGGCTTATGGCTACTGGAAAGCCGCCGGACAAGGCAACGATCTTCTGGTTTTCGCCGAAGATGGCACGACAGAGGTTGCGCGCTTCCCGTTGCCCCGCCAGCCGAAGGAAGACGGTGAGTGCATCGCCGATTTTTTCCGGGATGTTGATGACGAGCAGCGCGATGTGATTGGGTTGCAAGTGGTCACGGTCGGCCAGCGGGCGTCTGAAGTTGCGCGGGTGTGGTTCGAGGAGAACCGCTACCAGGATTATCTATATCTGCATGGAATTTCGGTGGAGATGGCCGAGGCGCTTGCCGAATACACACATAAGCGCATCCGTGCCGAGCTTGGCTTTGCCGCGGAGGATGACCGCGACATGGACAAGATGTTGCAGCAATCCTACCGTGGGTCGCGCTACTCTTTCGGCTATCCCGCCTGCCCGAAGGTCGAGGACCAGGACAAATTACTGGCACTGCTAAATGCGGAGCGTATCGGCATTTCGCTCTCCGATGAATCCCAGTTGCACCCGGAGCAATCGACCAGCGCGATTGTGGTACTGAATAAGCACGCCAAGTATTTTTCAGTGTAAGGTGACAATTTGATCGCTAGATTCGAAAAAGCGGTGCGCCAGGAGTAGCGATGCCGCGCCGGTGAGCAGCCCGGCGGGAAGCCAGATGAGCAGCCCGCCGAGCTGTTGATCCGCGATGGCGGAGATGCCGGGGAGGATGCGCCCGCAAAGGCTGAAGTTCGGGTAAAGGTCGCGCGAGGCGGAACCGATGAGCACGCCAGCAATAATCATCGGGAACATGGCGAGATTGACCAGCACGAGCCGCGTGAAGCGGCCACAGGCGGCCGGCGGCCTTGGCCGGGTGTCGAGCACCATCGCCCAGAATATCACACCTGAGACGACCATGCTGGCGTTCATCAGGAAATAAAGATTTGTGCTGAGCATGGCGGCGAACTCTGGTTTTGGCATGAGCCAAAGCAGCGAGGTCGCGATGAATAAGGCCGTGGCTGGAATGAAATGGATTTTGCGCGGCGGTTTGAGGGCCAGAGCGATGAGGAACGGGCCGAAGTTTTGCAGGATTGCCTGCTGAACCCGGCTGATGAAGAACATATGCTGCGCCCAGAATTCAAAATGCGTTTGCAGGACCAGATAGATGATTGTGACACCTGCAAGAAAGCTGATGTTACGCGGGCCGAGACGGATTGCCAGCGCGGTTGCGAGATATTCAGGCCAGGAAAATGACCAGGGGAAGATGAAGGGAAGCGAGACGGGATGATACGTGGACAAGAACCAAAGCATGCAGCCAATGGCGGTGATGATAACCAGGCTAGCGCGTGGCATAGTCGATCATCATCATGCCGAAGAGAATTGCAACCCAGATGAAACCGAGTGCTGCAAACAACCGGACGATGGGGGGTTCCTTATAGATTTCCATCGAAAACAGGATAACAAGCACGACCAGGCAGGCAGTGATGAGAAGCTCGACATACCAGATATTGTCATCGACGAAGAGGCCGAGCAGGACGTTGATGCCAAGTAGTACGAGGGAGATCGCCAGCACGATTGCGGGGATTTTGAGACGCTGCAATACCGGGGCGGGAATGAGGCTCATCGGTTTGACAGGTAAAGCGTGAAGAAGACAATGATCCAGACAAGGTCGATAAAATGCCAGTAAAGTCCGCTGATTTCGATAGTTTTCTGGTGACGGCGGAGAAAGCCCTCCCTCCCCGTAAGATGAACCAGCAATGACATCAGGCAGATGCCGACGGTGAGATGGAACGCGTGCGCCAGGGTGATGATGTAGTACATGTCCAGGAACAAATGCGATGGCGCGTTGAATGACAGCTCGTATCTTTGGCCGAAAAACGGCATCATATGTTCTACCCAGTCGCGGTAATACTCATAGCTTTTGAGGCATATGAAGACCAGTCCGAGACCTGCCGTGATTCCTAGAAAACGCCGGACAGTGCGGGTAAGTTGCAGGCGCGACGCTTCGATGGCGATGGTCATGGTGAAGCTGGAGACCATGAGCACGGCGGTATTGGTGGCGCCTATCCAGAACTTTAGATGCTGGGCGACGGCGTAGGCGGATTGCGGGTAAAGCACCCGCACGGCGAGAACAGAGACAAAAAGGCCGGAGAATAACAGCAGCTCGGTGAGAAGAAACACCCACATGCCGAGCGTTGCCGTCTCCCGCTGGTGATCAGCCGAGTGATATTGAATCTCGACCTTGATGTCCGGCGATTGCGCGGTCATGCTTCCGGAATCCGGTTTGGATAATCGTAGGGTTCGAAATCCACGAACGGCGTTTCCTCGAAATTATGCGGCGGCGGCGGCGATGAGGTCATCCATTCGAGCCCCTTTGCATTCCACGGGTTCGCGCTGGCGCGCGGGCCGAAAAACAAGGACCAAATGAGGTAGATGAGCGGCAAAAAATAGGAAATGCCGAGAAGCAATGAGCCGGCGGAGGAGATGACGTTTAGCGCCTGGAAATTTGCCGGATAGACGTGGTAGCGGCGCGGCATCCCCAGATAACCCAGAATAAACTGCGGGAAAAAGGTGATGTTGAAGCCGACGAACATGAAGATGGCTGAAAAACAGCCGAGCTTGTCGTGATACAGCCTGCCGGTGATTTTTGGCCACCAGAAATGTATGCCGCCCAGGAATGCCATGACGCTGGCGCCGACCATGATGTAGTGGAAATGCGCCACGACGAAATAGGTATTATGCAGCGTGGCGTCCAACCCCGTGGCGGCGAGAAACAGGCCGGTGATGCCGCCAGTGACGAATAGGCCGATCCATCCCAGGGCGTAGAGCAATGGCGCGGTGATGCGGATGTCGCCTTTGTGGATCGTGACCGTCCAGTTATACACCTTGATCGCGGAGGGAACGGCGATGATGAAGCTCATCAGCGAAAACGCGATGCCGGAATACTCGCTGATGCCATTGTAAAACATGTGGTGGCCCCAAACGAGGAAGCCGAAGGCGGCGATGGCGAGGCTGGAATAGGCAATGAATTTGTAGCCGAAAATGCGCTTGTAAGTGAAGGCGGTGATAAGCTCGCTCATAACGCCCATGCCGGGTAGCACCATGATATATACCGCAGGGTGTGAGTAGAACCAGAACAGATGCTGGAACAGCACCGGGTCGCCACCCTTAGTCGGGTCGAACACCCCGATGTCGAACGCGCGCTCCACGATGATGAGCACCATGGCGATGGTGAGCACTGGCGTCGCCATCACCATGGTAAGGCTGGTCGCATAAATTGCCCAGCAGAACAGAGGAATCCGGAACCAGGTCATGCCCGGCGCGCGCAGCTTATGCAGCGTCACCATGAAGTTAAGCCCAGTGAGAATGGAAGAGAAGCCAACAAGAACAACGCCAAACGCGGCAAGAATTACCCAGCTATCGGCGTATTGCGTGCTAAGCGGTGTGTAGAAGGTCCAGCCGGTATCGACGCCGCCGATGAGCATGACGGTGAGCGTGAAAATGAACGCGCCGACATAGAGATACCAGCTGAGGAGGTTGAGGCGCGGAAAGGCGACATCACGCGCGCCGATCATCAGCGGCAGCAGAAAATTGCCAAGCGTGTTGGGGATGGAGGGGATGAGGAAAAACCAGACCATGATGACGCCGTGCAGTGTGAACAGGCGATTGTATTGGTCGTTGGAAAAGATGGCGCCATTGGGCACGACAAGCGAGAGGCGGATGAGCGCTGCCGCAAGCGCGCCGACGGCGAATGCCACGGTAATCGACAAAAGATAGAGAATTCCGATGCGTTTATGGTCGGTGGTGAAGAACCAGGAGGCCAGTGTCTGCTCATGATGCAAATAGTCGTTTTCATGGCTGGCGCCCGTTGGCCTGCGTTTCACCTCGGTGGTGACGATGCTTTCTGGACTCATCGAGATTTCTCCATTTTCAGCCAGTTGGCGTAATCCGGCTTGCTCATCACAACCAATGCGCCGCGCATCAAGGAATGGTCCACCCCGCAATATTCGGCGCAGTAAAGCCGGTAGCGCCCCGCCCTGTCGGCGTTGAACCAGAGCGACATGGTACGGCCAGGAATTGCATAGGCCTCGATACGCAGCGCAGGAATATAGAGTTCATGGATTACGTCCTGCGAATTTACGTCGATTCGGATATTCGTGCCGATCGGCACATGCAAATCGTTGATTTCCCACTGGCCGGTCGGCTGTTGGAATTTCCACATCCACTGCCGCCCGACGGCATGGATGATCATTGCGTTGGGCGGCGGATGCAACTCGCGGTCATAGACAATCGCCGACCAGAAGAAAAATATTAGTGTGAGAAAAAACGGGATGAGCATCCAGCTCAATTCCAGTCCGACATTGCGATCGCGCCGGTTGGAGCGATCGATTTCCTGGCCTTCCCGGTACTTCCAGATCCAGTATGTCGATAACAGAAACACGGGAGCCGCCAGCACGACCAGCAGCACGGTGAAAGCGATGATCATGTGGTCGATTTCAACGGCCTGCGAGGAGGCGGAAACCGGCCAGAGGGGGAATGCGGCATGTTTCATCGCGGCGCATCCAGGCTATGGCCAACAACAAGCGCCATGGCGCGGGAGACGGGAATATGCGCGACGGAATGGGCGGCATTTTCCCATCCGTATTGGTTCAACTGAATTTGCTGGCTCCGAAGATAAGCGGCATAATCGCCGCGCGGCTGGATTTGCAGAAGCGGGCCAGCCGGCGCGTAAAACGCCGCCGGTACCTCGTTGCGGTTGACAAAGCGTTGATGATCAGCGGCCCCCATGCGATTTATAAAGATGAAGACACCGCCGACCAGCAAGAATACCACGACGGCGATGGTGGCGAAGATAAAGCCCATGTCGCGCGCGCTGATATCCTCCGTCTCATAACCGGCGTTGAGCGCTGCGGCACTGGGTGGTGTGCTCGGCTCGCCGCGCGCAGCCTCTCGCGGGCCGGGAAGCATGAAAATCCGCAGGGCGACGCCGCCAAGCAGAATCAGCAGCGCCCAGGGAATGCGGCCTTTCATGGCCTCGCCTGCCGCAGGTTGAGCAAAGCGAACGCAATCGCGGCGAGCGCGGCCATTTCGGCGATGTCGAAACCAGTAAGCGTGAAGCGAACGCGATAGGAGGGTGTGATGAACCAGAGCATGTTGAACGCCTGCACGATAATTGCCAGCGCCGCGGCGCAGCGAACCGCAAGGCGCGCCCGGTAGGCGAGCAGAATAGCGGGCACAACGACGCCGAGCGCGAAGCCGCCCGCCTCCAATGCGCTGCCAAACCCGGCATCCCGATGGATATACCAGGGAATTTCGCTCGGCAGGTCGGCAGACCAGATGATGAGGTACTGCGTGAATTGCAAGAATGCCCAGGCGGCAAGGAGAGAAAGCAGAACGCGCCGAAGTTGGGCCGCGCCGCTGAGAACCGCGAAAGAAACGGCGATGACCGATTGCGAGACGATAAACAGAATGCCGAAATCCGTCGCGTGCCAGTTGGGTTCGACGATCATCGCAAGGCTGTTGGCGATGACCGTGCCGAGGATGAGATGTGCGGAGAGGCCAAGGATCGCCGCTGGCGGGGAAATTGCGCGCCAGGGCCGAGAGAAGATGAGAGCCAGGATTGTCCAAAGGAAAAGGCTGACGATGATGCGGATGACGAAGGCCGGGCGGCTGAACCAGAAGCGGGCGAAGCTGGTGATATGCGGCAGGCCTGCGGGAAACAATACCGGCAGATGCAGCAACAAGGGAATGACCGCCAGCGCCGCCAGCGGTGCGAGCCATAACTGCATCCGCAGCGCCGCGCTGGGCCGGTTGAATAATCCGCCGAGCATGACGGCGGGCAATGCCCCGAAGGGGATGGCAGACGCGAAGAGCCACGCGGCAAGGTAGGACGGCAACACGGCGTGGCCGAACAGCATGACAAGCACGGCCAGTAGAATTCCCGCAACGAGGGTGACGGAAAAAAACGCTCTCATGGCTGCGCCTTTGCCAGCTGTGCGCGGTCTTGTGCTGGCAGGCTGGCGATGTTCGCGTTCTGGCTGAGTTCGAGCGCGCGGATATAGGCGATGATCGCCCAACGGTCCGATGGCACGATGCGGTCGCCAAAACCGAACATTGCGCCCTTGCCGTTGCTGATGACCGCATAAAGCTCAACCGCGCTGGCGTTAGTGACCTCCGATGAGGTGTAGGGCGGCGGCGGCGGGAAGCCGCGCGACACCACCATGCCGTGAGCCGTTCCGGCAAAATCATGGCATGGCACACAGTTTTCGTCATACACATGCTGGCCGCGCGCGAGCATCGCCGCGGTGATGCGAGGCGGCTGTGCTGCTGGCCTGTCCGGCGGGTTTTGCGCCACCGTGTCGGCGGGCGGCTTTTGCATGGTCATGCCGCGCGGCAAAAAGCTGCTGGTGCCCCAGGTGACGTTCTTCGGCTGGGTCGCCATGTTTTCTTTTCTGCAAGCGGGCAGCAGCAGAAGCACGAGCAATACGGCGAGCCGCCGGTTCATTTCAGCACCCGGTGGATTTTAAGCGGCGGCGCGGCGAGCCGCTCAAGCAGGCGGATGATTGCCGTTGATTCGAATTTTTCTGATTCCGCATTGATGAGGAGAAAAAACCGGTCAGTGCTGGAGCGCTCGAATCCTTCAATCTCGAAGACTGGGTGATTCAGCCGTGGCAGGTGGCAGGCGATAAACAGGCTGATGAAACTGGCCGCTGCCGCGCATAAAATCCCCGAAGCGACGCTCGGGATGACGTAATAAGGCCAGCTGAACAACGGCCGCCCGCCGATATTGATCGGGTAACTGACCACGGTGGCGTAGGTGATCATCGAAAAACACACCGCTGCGCCGAAGAGAAACGCCGCGATAGGCACCCAGGCAAGCCTGCGCCGTTTTGCGCGCAACGCTGCGGCAAGGCCGATAACCGGAAACGGCGTGTAGGCACGCATTTGCCCAAGCTCATGAAACTCAGGCACCTCCGCCGCCGCCAGAATATCCTCCGGCGCCGTGAACTCGGCAGCGATGGTGCGCGGCCTGAGTGGCTTCATGGCCGGCATTCTTCTTCCACCAATGAGGAGACAGGAAGAAACCGGATGCAGAGAAGGACCGGAAGCAGAAACAATGACATCGAACCGAGCCAGGTGGAGACCGACCAGATGGTGACGCCGAAGCCGTGCGATACACCAGGCAGAAAATCCTGTTGCAGGCTTCCGACAAGGTTCATAAAGTGATCCGCCCAAAGGCCCGCCATGACAGCCATGCCAATCGCGCAAAGTACAACCGGAGAGGTTCGTATCCGGCGCCACCACAGCAGATGAACCGGCAACAGCGCTAAGATGACGACGAGCCAGAAGCTCCAGCCCATCGGTCCGGTGGCGCGCCGCGCCGCTGCGGCGCGCTCAAAGCTGCCGCCGAAGGCTTCCGAATAGAAAAACGTCGCAGCGTAGCAATAAGTTGAAAGAATGCCTAAGGCCAGAATTGTCCAGGCGAGATTGTTCATGTCGAGAATGCGAAGGCGCGGCTGCAACAGGCTGGCGATGACAAGGAGCAAGGCGCTGCCGGCAAAAACCGCGTTCACCATGGTGGAGAACGGCAGCAGCGTGTCGTGCCAGCCGGGCTCCAGCGAGGCGGCATACATAACCGACGCGCCCCATTGCACGGTAAGGCCCATGACGATGCCGAGAATTGCCAGGATGCTGCGAACCTGACGCCACGCCTCCCAATGCGTTGCGTCAAAGCGCCAGCCAAGCGCCGCGACGGCATAAAGCTTCTGCTGGATACCTTTGGAGCTGTCTCGTATTTTGGCAAGGTCCGGCAACAAGGTTGCGAACCACAAGGCCGGGCAAGTGACGAGAAAGCCCAGTATATCCGTTTCATCCCAAAACAAAGGGCTGCGGAATTGCGGCCAGAGACCGAAGCGGTTTGGGTAGGGCATGTTCCAGTAAAAATACCAGGGGCGGCCGAGATGGATGATCGGGTAGATCGCCGCCGCGATGGCGCAAAACAACGCGATGGTGACGCCGAGCCGGGTGAGTGAAGCATTGGACTCGGTGAGCATGGAGACGCCGGTGAAGACCAGCGCGCCGCAGGCCATGCCCATCCACCAATCGTAGCTGACGATGTCTAGCGCCCAGACGACGGTGGCGTCGTTGCCCCAGACGGTGATGCCCTGGCCGAAGACCTGCCAAAGCGAAACACAGAGCACGAGCAGGAGAATTCCGCCAAGGCCGAACGCAAACCACCAGAGTTTTCGTTGCGCCGGGGTTATCATGCTTTCGTCTCCGGCGAGAACGCGGCGAGGTAGGTCGTGCGCGGGCGCGTATTCAGCTCCTCCAGCAAGGTATAATGCCGCCCGCTTTTGCGTTGCTCGGCAACGATGCTGGCGGGGTCTGCAATATTGCCGAAGCTGATCGCTTGCGCCGGGCAGGCGGCCTGGCAGGCGGTCTTAACCGCGCCATCGGCGATGGGGGCGTTGACCTCATCGGCCGCGATATGCGCGGCTTCGATCCGCTGCACGCAGTAGGTGCATTTTTCCATCACGCCCCGGCCGCGCACCGTGACCTCCGGATTGAACTGCGCCTGGATGGAGGCGGGAACATTGGCGGTGTAATCAGCGAAGTTGAAATGCCGGACCTTGTATGGGCAGTAGGCTTCGCAGGCGCGGGTGCCGACGCAGCGGTTATACACCATAAGGTTAAGCCCCTCCTCGTTATGCACCGCGGCATTCACCGGGCAGGCAACTTCGCAAGGCGCGTCTTCGCAATGCATACAGGGCACGGGCATAAATCGCGTGGCGGGGGCGCTCGGCGCGTCGTAACGGTCTATCCGCAGCCAGTGCATGTCCCGCCCGCGCAGCATTTCCGCTGGGCCGATCACCGGGGTATTGTTTTCGGCCTGACACGCGACGACGCAGGCGTTGCAACCGATGCAGGCATCGAGGTCGATCACCATGCCCCAGGCGATGCCGTCGCCTTTCGCGGGTGGGTAGAGTGTCGGCTGTTCGGGTTGAGCAATGGGCGCAGCGTTCGGCGGCTGCGCCCGGGCGAAGCCATGCCCTTCCATGGAATAGAGTTCCTGCGTCGCGGGGACATCGCGGCGCTCTCCAGTTTTGGTTAGGATGACGTTCGCGACGAACCCGCTTTGGCCAGACAGCGGATAGGCATCGTAGCCAAGCCCGTCGCCAATCGCCCCCGGCTGCTTCTGCCCATAGCCGAGATACGCGGTCAGGGTCTGATCCTGTTGTCCGGATACGATCCAGGCCGGGCCACGGAGTTTTGTGTTGCCGGCATTAATTTCAACGACATCGCCATTGGCAAGTTTGTGTTGTTTTGATAGGCTTTCGCTGACGGCGATAATGTTTTCCCACACGGTTTTTGTCAGCGGCTTTGGTAGCTCCTGCAACCAGGCGATGTTAGCGAACTGACCATCATAGATCGTGGGGTCATGGCGAATGACGAGATTCAGCCCATCAGCCGATGCTACGACTGGCGAGGCTTCGGGCGGCGGGGCGGGATTGGCCAAGGGAAAAGCGGAATTGGCGATAAAACCAGCCTCCAAGGATTGGTTCAGATTTGTTTTTCCGTTCCAATACGCCTGCAATAGCGCAAAACCGTCCTGCGGCTTCGGCCCTACGAGCGATGCGAGAATTTCCGGCGCCGAACGGCCCTGGTAAAACGGCTCGACCATCGGCTGCAACAGGCTGATGGTGCCGTCATACGCCCGCGCATCACCCCAGGATTCCAGCTTGTTTGCCAGCGGCACATGCCAGTCGGAACGAATGGCCGTCTGGTCGATATATTCTCCCGCATGAATCTTCAACGGCACGCGCTGCAACGCTTCGGCAAAGCCAAAGCCTGAGGCGGTATAGGCCGGGTTGGTGCCGAGCATGACGAGCGCGCCCACCTTGCCCGCCTGCATGTCAGCCACGAGTTCCGCCAGCGGCGATGCCGGGGCGGTGCATGATGAGGTTTGAAAAACTGTCCTGCCGTTATTTCCGAGCGCAGCATTGAGCCGCGCCACGGCAACCTGCACTTGCTCCGGTTGCTTGGCATTTGTCAGCACGACGCCGCGCCCACGCGATTTATTCAGCGCCGCCGCCGCGTTTATGCGCCATGCCGCATATTTCTCGCCCGGTGCTGGCGGCTTGCCGATGTCCTGCAACAGCAACTCCGCGAGCATGGCAATTTCCTCGGGGCGAATCGCGATGGGATAATCGGCCTTGGATGTCGTCAGCCCAGGCGTTGGCGCTGCCGAAAACAGGCTGAGCAACTGCCCGCCCGCAGCCATCTTTGCGCGGGCTTCGCTCCATTCGCGGGCAAGACCGGTCTGGCCGGGACCAGGATCCAGAAAGTCACCATCGAGCGAAATGACAACATCGGCCTTATCAAAGCGCCAGCGCGTTTGCGTGGCGCCTGCATTCTGTAACGGCGTGTGCACGTGCCATCGCATTCCGGCGCTTTGCATGGCCGCGATTTGCGCGAGCATTGAGGGCGAGGAAAGCGGACCGGTAAGCAGCCGAAACTCGCTTTTTGGCCTGCCTGCCCAGGCCGAAGCGAACGCATTCCATGTGGAAGCTCGGCCCAGATGCTGCACGTTTCTCGAGCGGTCCGGGTCGTACAGGCCCAGGATCGACGCCTGGCTGAAAATATCCGTGCCACCCCGGCTCCATGGGTGCGCGGAATTGCCCTCGATCTTGATCGGCCTGCCGTCACGCGTTGTCACCAGCACGCCATTGGCAACGCCATCCAGCAAGGTGGAAGAAGCATATGACAGCGCAGCACCGGGCAGGATGCGCGGCGGCTGATTCACCCAGGGGATCAGCTTGTTCTGGGTATTTTGGATTTTTTTGGATGGCTTGCAACCGGCAAGGCCGCCGAGCGCGAAGGAAGCTGCCATAATCTGCAACATCTGGCGACGCTTTGGCCCGCGCGCCATGCCGGCGATAGCGGGAAACTCGGCGCTGATGAAGGCATCGAGCGCCGGATCGGCATCCACATCGGGTGCGGCGATGCCGGCAAAATTTTTCCAGCAGCCGTTTTCGTCAAAACCGCTCATCGGTGGCATGTCGAACAATCCGTCAGCCTGCCTGACAGATCCAGATGATACAGCGCCGCCAGCTGGTCCGAAACCTTGGCCTGGTCCGCCGGAGGCTTCCAGCGCATGTTCGTAATCTGGCTCAACGGGCGCAGATTAGGCTTTGGGTTGACATGGCAACTCAAACAAAAGCGCATGGAAAAAGCATTGGCTTCGCGCGTCATCTGCATGTCCTGCATCGGGCCATGGCAGGTTGCACAGCCAATCCCCTTGGCGATGTGAATGGCATGATTGAAATAGACATATTCGGGGAGACTATAAACGCGGTTCCAGTGCAGCGGCTCGTGTTGGGCGTAGCTTTGCCGGACGGGTGCGAGCATGAGCGCATGGGTCCAGATTTGGCTATGGCAGGTCATGCAGGTGGAGGTCGCCGGCATCCCGGCGGAGGCGGATTTCTCGACCGAGGCGTGGCAGAATACGCAGTTTATTCCCAGCTCATCGACATGATGTTTATGGCTGAAGGGAACCGGTTGCGAGAGCACCAGATTTTGCCCCGTTGCATAGTCGCTATTCGCAGTAAGTTCAGCGATCGCAAAGCCGCCGATGAACAGGAACACCAGGCAGAAGATTGCGAAGCGCAGCAATGAATCGGCCCGCCGTTCGAACAACTGCGCCATATTTGGTTACAATGCCGTTTTGTTTGAATGGCCGCCCGGCATCGTCATCCCCGCCCTCCCGTTCTACCGCATATCATGGCTGATAGCAGATTTTTCCAGCCCGTCCGACGCCTAAGCAACGCCTGAATTTTTCTTAACCGCCATGTTAGCTGCTTTGGCACGGCTGGCGCATTTCATTTCCTACATGCCAGTGCAGGCACGAACGGGGATTGGTCATGTCATCGCCCATAGAAGATTACGCTTTAATCGGCGACGGCGAGACCGCGGCCCTGGTCGCAAAGAACGGCTCGATCGACTGGCTGTGCTGGCCGCGATTCGACTCCGACGCCTGTTTCGCGTCGCTGCTGGGCAAGCCGGAAAACGGGCGGTGGCTGATCGCTCCAGAGGGGCTGAGCCGCTCCGGGCACCGCTATCAGCCGGACACGCTGGTGCTGGAGACGGATTTTGTAACCGATACGGGAACGGTCCGCATCATCGACTTCATGCCGATACGGCAGGGCGATTCCGCGCTGGTCCGCATGGTGCAGGGCATTTCAGGCAGCGCGGCGATACAGATGGAACTTTGTTTGCGCGCGAATTACGGCGCTGTGTCCCCGTGGTTCGCAGCGATTGACGATGGGTTTTCGGGCCATGCGGGCGCCTCGCATTTCAGCGTGCGCGGCACCGTGCCGATGCGCCTGCAAGATTCCGTTATCAATGCTGGCTTCACGATCGAAGCGAACCGATCCGAGCATTTCGTCCTGCATTATGGTAATGCGATATCGCCCGTTCCGCCACCGCTGGATGCCGCCGCTGCGCTGGAACAAACGCAGAAATACTGGCGGGGCTGGATTGCGCGGTTCGATAAGCCAACCGATTGGCCGGAAGCGGTCAAGCGTTCGCTTATTACCTTGAAGGCGCTGATCTATCAGCCGACCGGAGGGCTTGTCGCCGCGCCCACGACATCGCTTCCCGAAGCGCCCGGCGGCAAGCTCAACTGGGATTATCGATTCTCCTGGGTGCGGGACGCCACCTTCACCCTGGCGTCGCTGCTCAATGCCGGGCTGCATGAGGAGGCTTCCGCCTGGCGGGACTGGGTGTTGCGCGCGGTGGGCGCGGAGCCAGGGAAAATGCGGATCATGTATCGCGTGAATGGCGAGCGGCATATCCCCGAGTCGGAAGTTGATTGGCTGGAAGGATACAAACACGCAAAGCCGGTGAAGATCGGCAACGCGGCATCGACGCAGCACCAGGCGGATGTGTATGGGGAACTGCTGGATGCGATGCATCTGGCCTCGCGCGCGGGTATCAAGCGCACAAAACACTCCATCGAAATCGAGACAAGGATCGTCGAACATATCGAGGAGTCGTGGCACAAGCCGGGTGCGGGGCTGTGGGAATCCCGCGCCGAGCCGCGGCATTACGTTTATTCCCGCGCAATGGCCTGGGTGGGCGTGGACCGGTTTTTGCGTGGCGAGGAGACAAAAAAGTTTGCCGGGCCGGAGCGCGTCGCGCGCTGGGAAAAACTGCGGGAGACGATCCACGGGGACGTGTGCCGGGAGGGATTTCATCCTGGCCTTGGGCGGTTCGTGGAATATTACGGCGGGCAGACCATCGACGCCTGCCTGCTGCTGTTGCCGCTGATCGGATTTCTGCCCATCGATGACCCGCGCATTACCGGGACCATCGCGGCGGTGGAGAAGGAACTGAGGCGGGAGGGCATGGTGCGCCGGAAAAAGCCGAAAGGCCAGGAGCCGCAAGGCAGCTTCATCGCCTGTACGCTCTGGCTGGCGGATTGCCAGAACATGCAGGGGCGGCGCGAGGATGCGCGAAAAACCCTGGAGGGTGTGCTGGCGGTGGCCAACGATGTCGGGCTGCTCTCGGAAGAATATAACGTGCCGGGCAAACATCTGGCGGGAAATTTTCCGCAGGCATTGAGCCATCTTGCGATTGTGACGACGGCGCTGAGTCTCTGCGGCCCTGTGTTGCAGCGTGGCGGCGGGTAGGCTTGGACGAGGCGCATCGCCGGACTAACGGCGCTAGCGCGGTGCTGTTGTGTTTTGCTTCAGGTGCGACCGATGCGCTCTCATATCTCACATTGGGGCAGATATTCACCTCCGCGATGACAGGTTGCGCCGCGCTGTTTTTTGTCATGGTTCTGGGCGGGCATCTTCATGCCGCAACCCGGGCCGCCGCGGCTTTGGTCAGCTACATGCTCGGCTGCGCGCTGGGCGCGGCACTTCAGCCATCCAAGCCGGGCGATGCGAAATCGCCTTTCACGCTGCGCCGCATGTTGATGGCAGAATCCCTGTTGCTTGGCGCTTATTGCATTGTTTCCACGCTCGGCGCGCATCCGGCTGCGGGCGGCCTGCGCTATGGCCTGATCGTAATTTCGGCGACGGCGATGGGCGTGCAGTCGATCATCGCGCGGGACTTACAGGCGCCGGGGATCACGACCGTGGTGCTCAACGTGACAATGACCAGCGTGGCGGTGGCCATCATCAGGCTTCTGCTTGGCCGCGACAGTCATTTCCGGTGGGCCAACTGGCTCCAAATTTTCGCGCTGCTCGGCTACGCTGTTGGCGCGTTACTGACCGTGCTCGGCGTGTATCATCACTTGAATGCGATCGGCCTGCTGCCATTCGGCGCCGCGCTTGCCGTTTTGTCGTTGCACTACTTTTTTTGTAATGTGGGCGGATCGTCGCCGAGCATATCCCGCACATAGATCTCCCGGATGAAGACGATGATCGCCGCCGTGAGCGGCGTCGCGATCAGCACGCCGAAAAACCCGTAAATTGCCGCGAGGATCGACATTGCCAGCACGGTGAGCGCGGGCGGCAGGTGCACCATGCGGCGCGTGACCAAGGGTGCCACCAGATAACCTTCCACCAGATGGCAAACGAGATAGAGGCCCATGACCCACAACACGGTGCTGAGCCCGATGGTGGAGGCAACGATGATCGCCGGAATGCCGGCCAGAATCGCGCCGAGATACGGGATGAAGGTGAGCAGCCCGGCTATGATGCCGAGCGCGATGGGCAGCGGGACGTGGAGCAGCAGCAGGCCGGTGGTGGAAAGCACGCCGACCACCGCCATGTCGATCAACTGTCCGAGCATCCACCAGCGCAGCGTCCGCCCTGTCTCGAACATGATCTGCATCGCCCTGGCGCGGTAATACAGCGGAACCAGCCGGGCCGCGCCTTTCGTATAGAGCTCCGGCGATACCGCGAAATACAGCGCCGTGATGAGCATCAACACCAGCCCGCCGATGGTACCAAAGGTGGCGGTAAGGAGCTTCGGCGCCATCGGCCCGAAGTTCATGCCGTTTCCGGTGGAGAGCATATGGCTGATCGAGCGGCCCCAGCTCGTCTGCCCGTATTCCTGCCGCATATGGCCGAGAAAGGCGTACATCTCGGAGACAAGCTGCTGCCCCTCGTTCACGAAGCGCGGCCCAACCAGAAAGCCGAAACCGGCAATCGCCAAGACGATCAGCAGCGAAACAATCGCCAGCGAGGCGCGCACCGGCAGGCCTGTGAAGCGGCTCAATGTGTTGGCAACACCGCGCAGCAGCACCGCCACGAGAATCGCGGTGAAGATCAGCAGCACGAGGCTCGACAAAATCCACAGCAGCACGCAAATGCCGCCGATGATGAGCGCGGCGCGGAGCGTTAGAGCACTGGAAGCCTCGGCCTTATCGGACATGGTTCAGTCTTTCTTCAAGTTGCGCGCTTCCAGCCCCTGCCAGACCAGCAGCGCGGGTGCGCCGATGATGATGTCCCGCGCGCGGCGGATGAGCGAAAGGGCGAGCGAAAGATGCGCGGGCAGGCCGAACAACTGGCCGATGCCGACATAGGTGAGCTCCTGCACGCCGATGCCCGCGGGAACGAGAAAGCCGATTGCCAGCACGCCGCTCAAAATCGCCTCAATCGCCACGGCATCGAGCAGGCTGGGATGCGCGCCAAGCAGATGATAAGCGATCCATACATTGCCGCCGCCGCCGCACCAGCAGATCGCGTGCAGCAGCGATGCCCCGGCGACGCGCCCGTGCTGGCTGAACAGCTCGTCAATCTCCTGTTGCAGTTTCTCGGTGCGCTCCGGCGCGTCCTTCACCCATTTTTTCAGCATTTTTGAAGACGCCCAGCGCATCAGGCCGGCGATTTTCTTGCGGAAGAAAAATCCCGCGACTCCGCCGGCTACCAACAAGGCGATTCCAAGCCCCATCAACAGCGCAATGGAGGAGCCGGGCTTGCGCGCAACCAGCATGATGAGGCCAAACGCCAGGAACGGCACGAGGCCAATGCCCTCACAGATAACATCGGCGATGCTGGACGCCCCGGCGCGCTCGAATTCGACCCCGCCCAGCATGACCGCGCGGGAGCCGAATATAAGCCCGCCGATTTCAGAGAATGGCAGGCAGGTCTCGCCGCCTTCCCGCACCAGCCTGCCCCACACCACGGTCCATAGCGCAACGCCGGGGCAGATGATCCACCAGGCAATGCCCAGTATAACGAAGACGAATAATTGCCAGGCAACGACATAGGCCAGCCCGCGCCAGCCGATCTTCAAGATAGCCTGGAAAATATGTCCCGCGCCGAGCCAGACGATGACACCGGTGAACAGCGCCAGGCCCACCAGGGCGATGGCGGCAACGGTGTATTTGTTCATGCACTCAGTCTTTGCGCGATGGTATCCGCGAGACGCCCGAGCAAGGCGCTCATGGTTTCCGCCTCTGCTCCTGGCTGAACGCTACCCTGCAAGGCGAGGTTAAAACGCCCTTGTTTGACGATTTGCCCTTGCGGCGCGGTGATCGACCAGTCGGCATCCAGCGTAACCAACCCGGCGCTGTCGGCGATGAAAGTCTGGATGTTCACGCGCAGCTGAACCACCCCCCCGGCCGGGACCGGATCGCCCGGCATCAGCACATCGGCACGAGGCAGCCGCGCCGCGAGATCCCGCGCCAGGACGATCTGCGCCATGCCGGAAAGCGGGGCGGCCCAGCGCGTATCGCCCGCCACATGCAGCGTGGCCGGGCCGGTGGCGGTAGTGAATTGCGTGCGGTCGATGGAAGGCGGAATATCGACGCGCGAGACCGCCACGGTGATGCCGGATACGCCGAAGGCCTGCGCGGTCGAAGCCTCGTTCAGCGTGAGGAAGGTGGTGGGCTTGCCCGCGCAGCCAGAAAGGAGCACCGCAGCCAGCAAAAGAACAAAACGCGGCATTTCAGTCTCCTCGTCCCAAAATCAGCGCGCTTGGGTGGCTGTTCAGAAAATCCGTAAGCGCGCGCAGCGACTGCGCCGCCTGCGAAAGCTCATACAAGGCGTGGGGAATGTCGCTGGATTCCGGGCTGGCGTTTACGGGGCCCTGGCTGCTCAACATGCCCTTCGCCTGGTTAAGCGCGCTCTGGGCATTGGCCAAGGTTCCCTTCAACGCCGAGAGCAGCGCGGGCAGCTGCGTGTTGACCTGCCGGGTAATGGCATCGACATGCGCGACCGTCTGGTCCAGCCGCTCCAATGTGCGCTTCGTCTTGGGCGATTTGGTAAGCTGCGCCAGGTTGGAGGTCGCCTGATGGATATTGGCCGCGATCTGCTGCAAGGGCATGGCGTTCACGGTCGCCAGAATATCGTTCACTTGAGCGATGATCTGCCCGGCACCCCCGCCGCTGCCGAAGAAGGGGATTTCCGGCGGGTTGCCCTGGCCGAGGCTGGCCTTGGGCTGGCCTTTGACCAGCGTAAGCTCGATGGTCTTGCCACCGACGAGCGGTATGGCGCTGCCGATTTCCGCCCGCAGGCCATGTGCGACGAGGGTGCTGAGCATTGCGTTCATCTGGGGCGCGGGATTCGCCATGTTCCAGGGCGCGCCGCCGAGGCCGACGCGTTCCGGCTGAAGCACAAAATCCACAACGGTCTGCATCGCGCCCTGTGCTGGAACATATTGCATCGTGACTTTCGTCACCGCCCCCGCTGGCGTGCCTTCCAGCTGCACCGCGGCGCCCGGCGTTAGCCCATTCGGGCCGCCCGCGAACATCGCGCGATACGGCACCGCACCCGGGCCTGGGGCATCCTGCGCGGCGTCTTGCCCGGAATAAAGTTTGAATTTGGCGCCGTTGCCGATTTTCTGGCCGGGTGGATTATCCGGCGTCTCGAAGGCGACCGCGCCCAGGAATAGCGCGGGCACGGATTGAAGCTGAATGCCAGGCCCGGCGCCGCTCATGGAAACGCGAACCGCACCGGCATCCCAGAAGCGCGAATCGCTGTTCAGCAGGTTTTCCCATCTACGCTCGATAAAGGCGTAGATATCGAACTGCTTGCCGTTTGGCTGCATGTCGATGCCCTGAATTTCTCCTACCTTGTAGCCCTTGTAGTAAATCGGCGAGCCGGGCGAGAGGTTGGACAAACGGTCGGCAACCAAAGTGAGGGTTTCGCCCTGCGGTTCCTCTTTGAGCACCGGCGGCTTGCCCAGCCCCTTCGCCTTGGCCACTGTTTTGCCCGGCTTCGGGTCGATGCCGATGAACGGCCCGGAAACCAGCGCCTTGATGGCCGAGAGATCGCTGAGACTGAACGAATTGCCGGCGATCCAGTATTGCGTGCCCGGCCCGAGACTATGGGCCATGTCAGCATCCATGCTGATGCCCACGACCATGTGGTCGAGCGATTTGGCGAGGTGGACGGAGCTGACCTCGCCGACATCGAAGCCGCGATATTCCACCTTGGTCGTGCCGGCCTTCAACCCGCCCGCGATGGGAAAATCGACCGTGACGGACGGACCGCTTTGCAAAAATGCGTTGGTGCCGAGCCAGCCGACAATGGCCAGTGCGGCGACCGGCACAGCCCAGATGAGCCCCGGCCAGCGCGAGGGCTTGAACACCGCCTGATCGCCCTCATCCTGGCCGCGCGCCTCGTGGTTCTCGCCTTCAGGCCCGCTCATTGCGCCCGCCGCCCGGCCAGCCACAACGCACGCGGGTCGAAGAGCTGTGTCGCCAGCATCGTAAGCACCACGACGGCGAGGAAAGCCGGCAGCGCGCGCCCCACCTCGATGCTGAGCAGGCTGGGCAGGCGCATGAGCGGCAGGAACACCGCGACGGTGAAGGGGTCGATATGCGACCAGCGGCCGATGACGCTGATGACGCGGAACAGCCGCGATTTGAAACGCAGCTGCCCGCTGGAACGGCGATAGATGGAAACGCCGAACCAGGCAAAAGTGAAAAGCTTAAGCAAGGGGATGATGATGCTGGCGGTAAAAACCACACCCGCGAAGAACCAGAAATTCGCTTGCAAGAGCTTCATCACGCCGGTCATGATCGTGTAGCCGAGCCTGTCGCCGAGCTGGACGTTAACTTCCATGGGATAGAGATACGCCAGAGGGTAGAAGGCGAAGGCAGCGGCAACCAGCGCGATGGCGCGCATCGGTGAGAACGGATGGCAGCGCCAGATGGTGGCGCCGCAGCGCGGGCAAGGCTGGCCGCGCTCCTTTTGCTCGACCACCGGAAAATCGCATTCCGTGCAGGCGATCATGTTGGGCTGCTGCTCGGTCACGATGGGCCCGATGCGGCGCCATAGCTCGCGCCGCTCCAGCGAGGCGCGGGTGACGAGCGTGAGAAAAGCGGCAGCGATGAGGCAATATCCTCCGCTCTGGATTTGAATGGGAAGCTGGGACGCCACGCGCGTGTAGCCGACGATGCCGCCGAACAGGAACACGTCGATCATCGCCCATTGGTCGAGCCATTCAGCCCAGCGAAAAGCGGGGCCGATCCAGCGGGCGCCGCTGCCCAGGCGAATCGCCAGCAATACGGCGGTGAGCAGGCCGAAACGGAAAAAGGGCACAACCACGATCTCGAGCCCGATGACGATGGCAACCAGCGGCCAGTTCTGCTCCCAAATTCCGGCCACGCCGGAGGCGATGAGACTATGATTGGTCTCGCTTAAAATATTGACCTGCAGAATCGGCAGCAGATTGGCCGGGAACAGCAGCAGGAAGGTCGTGAAGCTACAGGCCAGCGCGCCGTCCAGGCTGCGGCCGTTCATTCGCTCCAGCACCCGCGCGCAGCGGCTGCACCGCAGATTGCCGCCGCCGGGATTGCCCGGCAGTTTCTGAATCAGCCCGCAATCCGGGCAGCCGATAACCTCCTCGATGAATTTTTGGCTGGCATTGCTGACACCCGAGGCGATGCCGCGCGCGCCGGGGATGGGCCGTACCTGCCCAAAACCGCCCGGTAAACCCCTGCCGCCGCCCGGATTGAGTTGACGCTGCAATTTCCTCCCCCCCTGTTACGAAACTCCATATGGCTTTGGACACGCTAAAGCTGAGGAAAAAAGCGGAAAGCGAAACGGATTTTTGATTAAAAAAAATTAAGACCGGAAGCGATACGTTTCGCTCCCGGCCTCGCTGGCGGAGTCTGATCGTTTGAGGTTGACGCGCTTGATCGCGTTAACCTCAAGCGTGAATCAGCCTCTTGCAAAAGTAGAGGGCGATTCAGATTTTATGTTCAAGCGTTGGAACCACTGAACATAAAGTCATCGCGCTCTAGAAAGCCGCGTCTTCGAACTCCATCATCACCTCCGCGCCGGACTGAATCGCCGCGAGCAATGCGCCGGTTTGCGGCAGCAGCCGCTGGAAGAAAAACTTCGCAGTCCCGATCTTGGCTTTGTAAAACGGTTGCTCAGCCTTGGGCAGCGCGATTTTTGCCATACGCGCCCACATGAAGCCAAGCGCTACCAGGCCGAACAGCCGCAGATAATCGACCGATGCGGCGCCGACCTCATCGGCGTTCCGCATGGCCGATTCCATGATATGCCCCGTCGCGATCTGGAGATTTTCCAGCGCGGCTTGCAGCGGTGCGATGAACGGCTCCATTTCCTCGCCGCCATTGCTTTCGATAAACTCCATGACCGGATCGAGAAAGCGCGTCAGCAACCGTCCGCCGCCTTCCGGCAGCTTGCGCCCGACAAGGTCCAAGGCCTGGATGCCGTTCGTGCCCTCATAGATCATCATGATCCGTGCATCGCGGGCATATTGCTCGATGCCGTGGTCGCGGATGTAGCCGTGTCCGCCATAGCATTGCATGGCGCTGGAGGCGATTTCGAAGCCAAGGTCGGTGAACAGGGCCTTCACCACCGGCGTCAGCAACGCCGTGAAATCCTCCGCAACCAGCCGCGCGTCTTCGTCGGAAGAGCGGTTCATCACGTCGAGTTCGCGGCCGACCCAGCCGGAGAGCGCGCGGCAGCCCTCGATATAGGCGCGCATGGTCAGCAACATGCGGCGCACGTCCGGATGCACGAGAATCGGGTCTGCCTGTTTGTCCTTGGTTTTCGTACCCGTAAGCGCGCGCCCCTGAATACGCTCGCGGGCGTAATTCACGGCGTTCTGATACGCGACTTCCGCCACGCCAAGGCCCTGGATACCGACGGAAAGCCGCTCGGAGTTCATCATGGTGAACATCGCGCGCAAGCCCTTATGCGCCTCGCCCACCAGCCAACCCTGGGCATCGTCGAACGCCAGCGCACAGGTGGCGGACGCCTTGATGCCCATTTTATGCTCGATGGCCGTACAGGTGACGCCATTGCGCGCGCCCAGCGAGCCGTCTTCCTTCACCAGGAATTTCGGCACCACGAAAAGCGAGATGCCTTTCACCCCGGCGGGCGCATCCGGCAGCCGGGCCAGCACCAGATGCACGATGTTCTCAACGAGGTCGTGCTCACCGGCGGAGATGAAGATTTTGGACCCGTTGATCGAATACGATCCGTCATCGCGCGGCGTCGCTTTTGTCCGCAACAGGCCAAGGTCGGTGCCGCAATGCGCCTCGGTCAGGCACATCGTGCCGGACCATTCGCCTGAGACGATCTTCGGCAGATAGATCTGCTTCTGCGCTTCCGTGCCGTGAGATTCGAGCGCGACATAGGCGCCGTGCGACAGGCCGGGGTAGAGCCCGAAAGAGACGTTCGAGGAACACAGCATCTCTTCCACGAACATCGACGTTGCGAGCGGCATTCCCTGTCCGCCATATTCCGGGTCGGAGGCCATCGCGGTCCAGCCGCCATCCCGGAATGCGTTATAGGCTTCGCGGAACCCCGCGGGCGTCCGCACCACGCCGTTCTCATAAGTGCAGCCTTCAAGGTCGCCCGATTGGTTCAGCGGGAACAAAACATTCTCCGCGAATTTCGCGGCTTCTTCCAGCACGGAGTCCAGCAGCTCGGGCGTAAAATCCTCAGCGCCGGGCAGCTGGCTGAGTGTGGAGCTATCGTAGAGTTCATGCAGGACGAAACGCATGTCGTCCAATGGCGCTTTGTAAATGGGCATGTCTCAAATCCTCTCGGTTAGTTCAATTACGCAATGGTTTGCCGGTATCGATGATGCTTTTAATCCGCGCAAGGCTTTCCTTCGTGCGGATCAGTTTCATGAAATTTTTGCGTTCGAGTTCCATCACATCGGCTTCGGTAAGCGGGTCGAGAATATCCGCCTCGCCACCCGTCAGCACATCCGCCAAGCCCGCGAACACCGTCACGTCATGATCGGTAGCAATGCCGCGTTTGTGGAACGCCTGCACCGCCATTTCCAGCATCGCCCGCCCGGAGGCACCCGGCAGGCTGAGCGGCGGCGATTCCGGTGGGACCGCGTAATCATCCACCAGCGCCAGCGCCCGCGCTTTTCCATCCGCCAGCAGCCGGTCGCGGTTCATGGTTATGCCATCGCCGGGGCGCAGGAACTTCAGCTCGATCGCCTCCGCCGCGGAGCGCGAAACCGTCGCGGTGGAAACAATCTCGAACACCTTCGCCACTGCGGGCATCGGGCCTTTCGGCATTTGCTTGTCCTGTTGCCAGCGGGTGAGCAGCGTGGCACAGCCGCCCCAGCCGGGGATAAGGCCAACTCCAACTTCCACCAGACCGATATAGCTCTCCGCATAGGCCTGCACGGCGGAGCAATGCATCAGCATCTCGCAGCCGCCGCCAAGCGCCCTGCCCGCCGGCGCGCCGACGATGGGAAAGTTCGCACGGCGCATCGCGGTATAGAGCTTCTGGCCGTCTTTGATCGAGTTCTCGATTTTGCCCCAGAGCCGGATATTAGCCATCATATAAGCCATGCCGATATTGGCGCCGGTGGAGAAGTTGGTTTTGTTCGGCGCCTCGCGCAAATCGTCGTTATACAGCACCAGCGCCTTGTAGCTTTTTCTAACTACCGCAAGGGTTTTTTCCAGCAGGGTCATAACATCGCCGTCGAGCATGTTCAGCATCGCGCCGCGAATTTCGGCATGGACCTCGAAGCACAGCACGCCGTCGCCAATGTCCCAGACCGAGGCGGATTTATTGCCCAGCACCGGCTTGGCCGCGCGCTTGATGTCGTCGAGCAGCAAAATGCCGGGCGCCAGGCGGATCGGCTTGTAGCTACCTTCCAGCGTGAATTGCTCCAGCGCGCCACTGGCGCCGGGTTTATAGAATTTCCCCGCGCCAATTTTTTGCAGAATTGGCGGCACCGATAACCCGAGTTCTGCAAGATGCCCGGCCACCCATTCCGCGCCGAGACTGTCGATCAACTCGAACGGGCCGAATTTCCAGGTATAGCCGAGCCGCATCGCCGCATCGATGTCTGCAATATCGCTGGCGATTTCGGGCACGAGGCTCGCGGCGTAGACCAGCACGCGGCCCAGCACGCCCCAGGCGTATTTGCCATATTTGCTGTCGGAGCCGAGCAGCTTCTTCAAATCCTTGCGCGCGTCCTTCAGCAGCGGAATATCCGCGCGCGCGGAGGGCCGCCACACCAGATTTCCCTTTGCCGCCTCAGCCAAATTCAGCGCGGTTTTGGCGCGCTTGCCATCCGGCCCGCGCGAGGAACGATAAAACCCGCCCTTGCCTTTGTTGCCGGTATAGCCTTCGGCGATCAGCTTATCGATCATGCCGGTCTCGCGGTTCATCGCGTGAAACGCATCGCTTTTCGGCAGCAGCCGCGCCAGCGAGGCATTCACATGCGGGCCGAGGTCGATGCCCACCAGATCCATCAGCCCGAACGCGCCGGTGGAAGGAAAGCCCATCGGCTTGCCCATCACCGCATCCGCCTCCTCAACCTCCAATCCGGATTCCAGCGCCAGCACGGTCGCGCATTGAATCCAGTATGTGCCGATGCGGTTGGCGATGAAGCCCGGCGTGTCGTTGCAACTTATTACCGTTTTGCCGAGCCGCTCATCGGCGAACTTCCGCAGCGCCGCGAATGGCGCGCCCTCCGCGCCGACAATTTCCAGCAGCCGCATATAGCGCGGCGGGTTGAAAAAATGCGTGATGCAGAAATTGCGCGTGAAGGATTCCGGCAGGCCTGCCGTTAGTTCATGTAATGGTATTGTTGAGGTGTTGGAGGAAATCACCGCATCCGGTTTGCGGATCGCATCGAGTTTTTTATAGAGCGCCTGCTTGATGTCCAGCCGCTCGATCACCGCTTCGATGATCCAATCGGCCTGCCGCAAATCATCGAGATTATCCTCGACGTTTCCGGCCTTGATGAGCCGCACCGCGCGGGCGCCCATGAGCGGTGCGGGCTGCATCTTCTTCAAGCGTTCGATCGCGCCTTCGGCAATCGCATTGCGGTTCGCCTCGCCCGGCTTCACGATATCCAGCAGCAGAACATTCACGCCCGCATTGGCGGCATGGGCGGCGATACTCGCCCCCATGACACCGGCGCCGATCACGGCAACGGTTTTTATCTCAGCCATGGTCAGATCGCCTCCAGCACCGTGGCGATGCCCTGGCCGCCGCCGATGCATTGCGTGGCCAGCGCGTACCGCCCGCCCTCGCGCTTCAGCACCGCAGCCGCCTTGCCGGTGATACGCGCGCCGGTCGCACCGAGCGGATGCCCCAGGGCGATCGCGCCGCCGTCGAAATTCACGATGGCAGGGTCCAGCTCAAGGTCGCGGATACACGCCAAAGCTTGGCTGGCGAAAGCCTCGTTCAGCTCGACCACGCTTAAGTCCTTCGCGGTGATCCCCGCCCGCGCCAAAGCCTTGCGCGAGGCGCCGATGGGGCCGATGCCCATGATATCCGGCGCGCAACCCGCGACCGCGATGGATTTAACCCGCGCCAGAATCGGCAGATTATGTTTGCGCGCGTAATCCTCGAAGCACACCAGCACGGCGGAAGCGCCATCGGTCAGCGGCGAGGAAGTGCCCGCGGTGACGCTGCCATCCGCCGAGAAAGCGGGCTTCAGCGCCGCCAGGCCTTCCGCCGAGGTATCGGCGCGGATGCACTCATCCTTGTCGATGGTGCTTTTGCCGCTAGAAATCGGCACGATCTCGTCCGCCAAACGCCCGTCCGCCTGCGCCGCCGCGGCCTTTTTATGGCTGGCAACCGCAAACGCCTCCTGCTCCGCGCGGGGTATCTGCCAGCGCTGCGCGACGTTCTCGGCGGTGTCGCCCATGCTGATATAGGCCTCGGGCTTTTCGGCGTAGAGTTTCGGGCTCGGCATCGGGTTAAACCCGCCCATCGGCAGGCGGCTCATGCTCTCCACGCCGACGCAGATGAACGCCTCCCCGGCATTCGCGTGAATCGCACCCACGGCCATGTGCACGGAGGTCATGGAGGAGCCGCAAAAGCGGTTGACCGTGGTGCCCGCGACCGAAAGCGGCATTTCGGCCAGCAGGCCGATCAGCCGCGCGACGTTCAGCCCTTGCTCACCCTCAGGAAAAGCGCAGCCGACAATGATGTCCTCGATGTCTTCCGGCTTCACGCCGGTCCGCGACACGAGAGCGCGCACCACCTCCGCCGCCATTTCGTCCGGGCGCGCCCGCGCCAGCGAGCCTTTTTTGGCGGGAGCGAAAGGAGAACGGGCATAACCCGCGATGACGGCGCTATTCATGAAAACACTCCGGTGAAGTTAAAGTTTTTTGGCCCGGCCAGCCAGCACGGCCTCGCACTGGCGGTCCATCTCGTTCAGCTCCGCCAGGCTTTGCTCGATCGCGGCCTGCTGCTCATGCAGCTTGGCGAGCCGCCTGCGAACCGCGCCTTGCAGGCTTTTGGTTTGCAGATGGTGTTGCGGATCGGCATCGTAGAGATCGAGAAATTCCTTGATCTCGCGAAGGGAAAATCCGAGCCGCTTGCCGCGCAGGATAAGCACCAGCCGAGCGCGGTCCCTATGGTTGTAAACCCGCGTGGAGCCCGCGCGCTGTGGCGTGATGAGGTTTTTATCCTCGTAGAAGCGAATGGTGCGGGCGGTGACGCCCAGCTGGCGGGCAAGCTGGCTGACCGAAAATAGCGGGGTTTCGTCGGCGTCGTTAACGCTGCGGTCTTGTGTGGTCGAACTCTGCATAGCGATGCGCGATCCTGTTATTGGTTCCTGAAAAATAGCCGACCCCCAACATGACAACTTCCACGAATTGACGCAAACTGACGCGGTATGACGTATAGGATAGCGTTAGCAAATTGTCTATAGCCTACGCAGCGCATCCGGTCCGAGGCTCGCGATGCCGGGATACCCATCGACCGCCATCAGCAAATCCGCCTCCGCCAGCAGGCAGCGCAGCACATGTACGATGCCCGCGACCCCGCCGAGCGCCAGGCCGTAGGCGTAAGGCCGGCCGATGCCGACCGCTTTGGCCCCCATCGCCAGCGCCTTGACGATGTCCGAGCCGGTGCGGATGCCGGAGTCGAACAGCACCGGCACGTCACCGGCGGCCTTTACAATATCGCCCAGCAGGTCGATCGCGGCGATGCCGCCATTGGCCTGCCGTCCGCCATGGTTGGAGCAATAGATCCCGTCCGCGCCGCCATCGATCGCCCGCCGCGCATCATCCGGGTGGCAGATCCCTTTCATGATCAGCGGCAATTTGGTGACCCCGCGCAGCCAGGGAAGGTCATCCCAGGTCAGCGGATTGCCGAAGACCCTGGCCCACAGCATGGTGGCGGCGACGATGTCCTCCTCCGGCGGTTTGGCCAGCAGCGCGCGGAAGCGCGGGTCCGAGAAATAATTCTCCAGGCACAGGCCGCGCAGCTGCGGGAAGTTTGCGATGCTGAGGTCGCGCGGCCGCCAGCCGGTAAGCCAGGTGTCCAGCGTGACGACAATCCCCTTGAATCCGGCGGCCTCAGCCCGGTGGACCAGGCTTTCTGCCATGGCGCGGTCGGTTGGCGTGTAGAGCTGGAAGAACCCCGGCGTTTCGCCGAAGGCCTTCGCCACATGTTCCATAGGGTCGGTGGTCAGGGTCGAGGCGACCATTGGCACGCCGGTGATGGCGGCGGCCTTTGCCGTGGCGATGTCGCCATGGCCGTCCTGCGTGCAAAGGCCGATCACCCCGATAGGGCTCATGAAAATCGGGCTAGGAAGTTTTAGCCCGAAAAGCTCGACCGAGAGATCGCGCTGCGGGCTCGCGGCGAACATCCGGGGCACGATGCCCCAATGGTCGAAGCCGCTAACGTTGGCGTCCTGGGTACGCTCATTGCCGCAGCCCCCCGCAACATAGGAGACGAGGCTGGCGGGCATCGCGGCGTGGGCCTTTGCCTCCAGCTCCTCGAAGCGGATGGGCAATGCGGGAACCCGGCCGCTTAAGCCGCCGATGTAAATCTCGTTCTGGTAGTCGCCGAAATTCGTCATGCTCCGCTCCTTTAACCTGTTGCCAGATGTTATGGTTGTGCAAAAACATTAGACCAAAAACATTGCGGGGGAATGGTGATGAGCTTTGAGTTGAACGGCGCGGTGGTGCTGCTGACAGGTGCTGCCAGCGGCATGGGCGCGGAGCTGGCGGTGCAGCTGGCAGCCCTTGGCGCACATCTCGCCTTGGTGGACCGCAACGAGGCCGGGCTTGCCGTCACCTCCGAGCGTGCGCGGTCGGCAAACGCTGCCGTGCGGATAACCAGCCATGTGCTCGACATCGCCGATGACGAGGCCGTTGCCGCGCTACCCGCCAGCGTGCACGAGGCACATGGCCGGATTTCGGTTTTGATCAATAATGCCGGTGTCGCGTTGGTGGGTGATTTTGAGCAGGCTTCCCTGGCGGATTTTACCTGGCTGATGGAGATTAATTTTTGGGGCGCGGTGCGGCTGACCCATGCCTGCCTGCCGTTTCTCCGGCGGGAGGCAGCCGCGCAGGTCGTGCTGACATCCAGCGTTTTCGGGTTTATCGGCCCGCCCGGCCAGACCGCCTATACCGCCTCTAAATTTGCACTGCGCGGTTTTGGCGAGTCGCTGCGGCACGAGTTGGCGGCGACGGGCATCGGTGTCAGCATCGTCCACCCCGGCGGGGTGAACACCAATATCGCCCGCTCCGCCCGCATCGGTGAAGGCGTACCACCGCAAGCGGCGGCAAACGCAGGGAAATTAGCCGAGGCGCTGCTGCGCGCGAGGCCCGAGGACGCGGCGCGGCGCATCATCACCGGTATTGTTAAGCGTCAGCCGCGCATTCTCGTGGGCCGCGATGCACGAATAATCGATATGATCCAGCGGATTGCCCCGGTGCGCTACTGGCAACTGCTGACGCGTGGACGCAACCAGGCAAATATACCTTGAAAAATTATAACTTAACGTCCAGAGTAGATTATACTTCGCCCGAATGGGCAAACGCCCAAGCTTGATTAACATTAATTAATATAAGGCACCCATGTCCGAACACGTTGAGGGAAGAAGTCAGGGCTACGTCCAACCCTCCGGACCGGCCTGGAATGCGTTTGGCATCCTCGATCAGCAATCTGGCGGCAGGATCAACCGCTTGCCAGCCGGGCTGGCGGTTTTGGTCATGCTGCTGCTATCCGCCGCACTTTGGGCGGTTATCATCCTGGGCGGGATGCGGGCGCTGCATTTTTTATAAATTACCAAATCCGAATATAGAAAAGCGCCTCGCCGGACACTATAAATGCATAATGATATCAAAACGGCAGCTTTAAGGTGGTTTGCGCCGGGGGTTTAGCTCGAACTGCGCTTGCGGTTTCGTATCTGTATCGATACGTCATTTGAAGGTCGCTATTCTTCACTACTGGCTTGTAGGTATGCGCGGCGGCGAAAAAGTCGTCGAAGCCTTGTGCGAGATGTTCCCGCAGGCGGATATTTACACGCATGTTTATGATCCATCTGTGATCTCCGAGACGATTAACCGCCATGTGGTGCGGACCAGCTTCATTCAGAAATTGCCGGCGGCGAAGCGGTTTTATAAAAAATATTTGTTCCTTATGCCCTTCGCGGTCGAATCGCTGAATTTGCAGGCTTACGATCTGGTGATTTCCAGCGAGGCCGGGCCGATGAAGAATGTCATTACGCGGCCCGATGCGCTGCACATCTGCTATTGCCATTCGCCGATGCGCTATATTTGGGACCAATACCATGAATACCGGCAAAATTCCGGGCGCATTACTCGCTGGGCGATGAGCCTGCTTGGTCCCGCGCTGCGGGTGTGGGATATGGCGGGTGCCACGCGGGTTGACCAGTTCATCGCGAACTCAAGCTTCGTCGCGGGACGCATCCGGAAGTTCTACGGGCGCACCGCGACGGTCATTCATCCACCGGTGGCCGCGGGCAATTTCGCCCCCGCCGCCGAGATTGGCGATTATTATTTATGCTTCGGCCAACTGGTTTTCTACAAGCGTTTCGACCTGGCGGTGGAAGCATTCAACCGCAACGGCAAGCGCCTGATCATCGCCGGAACCGGCGAGCAGGAGGCGGCTTTGCGGAAGATCGCCGGGCCGAACATCGTTTTTCTTGGGCGGCAGGACGATGAGGCGATCAAAGGTCTCCTGGCTGGCTGCAAGGCGCTGGTTTTCCCCGGTGTCGAGGATTTTGGCATCGTGCCGCTGGAGGCCATGGCCAGCGGCAGGCCGGTGATCGCCTACGGCGGGGGCGGCGCGCTGGAAACGGTGATCGACGGCCGGACCGGCATCTTGTTCGGCGAACAGACGGTCGAAGGCGTGAACGGCGCGGTCAGCCGCTTCGAGGCAAATGCCGGGGATTTCGACCCCGGCGTGATGCGCGCGCACGCCATGGAATTCGACACGGCGGTGTTTAAACAGAAGATGCTTGCATTTATCAACGAACATCTCGCACCTTTGAAGAAGCGCGCTGATGGTTGAGATTGTCATCGGGATTGCGACTGCCGGGCGGCCGGAGATTCTGCACAGCACCTTGGGCTATGTTGCCCGGCAGACGCGTCCGCCGGACCGCGTCATTCTTTGCCCCGCCGCTGCCGGTGATGCCGGCCAGGCTGGGTATGCCGTGCAGGCCGATCTGGTGTTCGGGCCGCGGGGCTTGCCGAGCCAGCGCAACACAATTCTCGACGCGGCAGGGGGTGCGGACATCGTCATCTTCCTGGATGATGATTTTTTTATCGCGCCCGACTTTATTGCTGAAACCGAAAAGTTATTTTTCTCGCATAATGAAATCGTGATGGCGACCGGAACTTTACTCGCCGATGGCATCAACGGCCCAGGCTTGACCGAAGCATTTGCGAAATCCTGCATCGAACACAGCAGGCAGCGGAACGAGACGATCGAACCGGCGTTCAGCGGCTATGGCTGCAACATGGCGATACGGATGGCGCCGGTTCGTGAGCGCGGGCTGCGGTTCGACGCCGCGTTGCCGCTTTACGGCTGGCTGGAAGACCTTGATTTCACGCGCCGCCTGGCGCCCTTTGGGCGGATCGTAAAATCCTCAAACCTTCAGGGTGTGCATCTCGGCATAAAGGGCGGGCGCAACTCTGGCGTCCGGTTTGGCTACTCGCAGGTGGCGAACCCGCTCTACATGGCCGGAAAAGGCTCGTTGAGCCTGCCGCGCGCGTTGATACAGATGTCAAAGAATATCTTGAAAAACAGCGTGAAGTCAGCAAAGCCGGAGGCCTGGGTTGACCGGCGCGGCAGGTTAAAGGGAAACTTTCTGGCGCTGGCGGATTTGTTGCGCGGCCGCCTCTCGCCAGGCCGAATTCTGGAACTGGAATAGTCCACGTGGTTTCACGTATCGTTGTGATAGCCGACCAGGCGGTCGCGCGCGGCGGCGCGGAGGCGATGGCCGTGCTCTCGGCGAGATTATTCGCTGACGCTAATTTTCTCGTCACATTTTTCACCGGTGACGACGGCAACGCCCCAGCGTTGCACGACGCTGGCGTAGAAGTAGTCGCAATGGGTGCGACGCATTTGCTGCACGGGAGCAAGCTCGCCGGAATGGCACGCGGCCTGTACGCGCCAAACAGCCGCGCCGCGCTGTCCCGCTGGATCGCGCAACACGACGATGCGAACACGATCTACCATGTCCATAGCTGGTCGAAATTCCTCTCGCCCTCCATTTTTGCAGCCCTGGCGCCGGTGCAGCATCGCCTGATTTTACACGCCCATGATTTTTTCATGGTCTGCCCGAATGGCGCCTACATGAATTACCCGCGTGAGGAAGTTTGTGAACTTGTTCCAATGTCTGCCGCTTGCCTCAGCACAAATTGCGATAAGCGAAACTATGCAGAAAAATTATGGCGCGTTGGGCGGCAACGCGTCCGGGAACATTACTTCGATGTAAAAACTTCGCCCGCACGCTATCTCATGGTGCACCGGGGCATGGAGCCGCTATTTCTGCGTGGCGGGGTCAGGCGGGAGCATCTTAACATCGTTCCGAACCCTCTGGGGTTCTCGGCTGAAGATCGGGTTTTGGCCGAACGTAACAATGTGCTTTGCTTCATCGGGCGGCTCGACCCGGAAAAAGGCGCGATGGATGCAGCCCGCGCAGCCCGCGCAGCCGGGGGGCAACTTCGGATTATTGGCGACGGCGTGCAACGCAAGCAAATCGAATCCGAATATCCAGAGGTCGAGATTAAAGGATGGTGCTCAGCTCAAGAGATCGATTTGCATCTGCAATCCGCGCGTATGCTGGTGGTTCCTTCTCGCTGGCGGGAGACGTTCGGCATGGTCATCGTGGAAGCCCTGCGCCTAGGGATCCCCGTAATCGTTTCGGACAAGGCGCTAATCGCCGGAGACCTTGCGAGGTCCGGCGCGGGCATCTCGCTGGATACGCAAAATGCGGAGCTATTCACCGAAACCCTGCGGCGCCTTCTCCAAAACGATTCGGAGATAAAGATTATGAGTGAAAAGGCGAAGCACGCGGCAGCGGAGCTGACACTGACACCGGCGCGCTGGCGGGATACGCTGCTTGCCCAGTACGAACAGGTACTTTCGCGTTAAGCAGAGACAAGCCGATAACCGAGCCGATCAGCACGCCGACAAAAACGCCGAAGTCAGGCGAAGTCGCGGTAAGCACGTCGGCCACGAGTGGCACGGCAAGCGACAATTTGAAAGATGTTACCAGCCCGGCGGCAGCGCCGTTCGCGCCTGGCCGGCGCAGAAATGTCTGAAGCACAAAAAAGCTGAAGATTACGCCGCCGACAATGCCTGTATTACTGAAAACCGCGATTATTCCGTTCGATGCCCGCGTTGCGCCGACGCCAATTCCAACACCCCAGGTATCGAGCATCGCCTGCCATGCGATATGATTCCAGGTAGAACGGACAGCATAGGAAGACGAGCCGGTTTTATCGAAAATCAGATCCTTGATCAGCGCCACATCGGTCTTGAAGATCGCCTGGTCAAACGCAACCAGCATTCCGAATACCAGCAGGATCATAGCACCGGCGGCAAATTCGATCGACAAGCCTCGCCGCCCGGCGGCCGACCGGCTCGCCATCCTGCGCCACCAATCAATTACATACACGGCACCGAACGTAACGAGACACAAAAATGCCGTGGAGGAAATCGAAAGCCAGCCCATCATGAGCAGGGCCAGAACAAGCAGCGTACAAAGGGAGCGCTGAATTGGCGTCTCGTAGAAGGAACGCAGCACAATCAATATTGCGGCGAAGCTCACGCAAAGCGGCCCATAGGCAGATGCCTCGGGCATTAACCCGACGATTCGGGTAGCGCCGAGAATATCTGCATCGGTCAATAGCGAATAGGTCGCGTTCCGGAATGGGTCGAGGAGCGTTTGCAGTCCCACGTTCTGCGCGACAATATCAGCCAAGCCGGTCGCCACGGTTACCGCGGCGCCGATAAGCATTGCATTACAGAGATGTTTTTGAAAACCCGGCCTGCGCTGCAAATACGCGAAGGCAAATACGGTGAGAACGGAAAGTAGAAGATAAGCCGACTGGGTGAAATTTGCACCTGAAGCGTGCAAGGGCGAAGGAATAACGACGGCACCCGCCGGGCGGAACGGGATTACGGGTATTCCTGCAAACAAATGCGGGAGAAACGCCGCCCCGATAAGAGCGACCGCAATAAACAGCGCCAGAAGTCCGAGCATCCGCACCCGCAGTGTCGCGGTGACTATCCAGGCAACCGCAGACCGATTCAGTAGCAGCTTGCCGACCAACACTGCCGCGCATACCGCGGTCGGCAAAATCGTAGTGCCGCCTGTAATCGCCGGCGGCACTACCGCCAGCGTGCCAAAGGCCATGGACGCCATTAAAAGATAAAGCAGGACGGGACCGCTGGAGAATGTGCCCCAGATTAAAAGCAGCCAGAAAATAATGCCCGGATATGTCATGTTATCAACTAAGCCCGTTTGTTTTTTAATAAATTCCGCAAAGCGAAAAAGTCTTGTTGCACCTGGCCGCGCTCGATCAAAACGAATATAATACAAAAAATCATAAAACTGCCAGCAATATCCGCAACCATCCAGCCCGCCCCCGCGGGAAGCCGCAGGGCGGCGAACCAGCAGACCGCCCCCGCCATAACGCTCGCGGCCGCTGGGCCGGCCATCGCCTTGAAATACGGCATCGGCGCAATCTTGAAATACCCCGTTACCGCGAACATTCCGCGCAGGAAAACGAAAATATTGGCGATGCCGAACCCCGCAGCCATGCCCGCGATGCCGATCCACGGAACTGCGGCAACAAACAGAATCCGCAGACAAACCGATTCGACCATGATGCGGAACTGAATATCTGTCCGCCCTTTTGCATAAAGCAGCGCACCGCCCAAAGTCCCCGCTAGATTCAGCGCGTAGGTGACGAGCAATATCTGCATGATAAAAACAGCGGACAGCCATCGATCGCCAAGGAGGTAATGAATGACGTTATGCCCTTGCGCTGCGATCAGCACGACCACCGGAAAAACCAGCACGCCGAAAATCCGTACAACCACGGCGTAGCTTTTAAGCGCGCTGGCATCGTCATCAGCCCTTATGGCCTGAGTGTAAAGCAGCGCCCAGAGCGGGTTACTGACCGATTCGCAGATGAACCGAGGCGCCTGATTGGCAAAACTGTAGGCCCCGACAAAGTTCGTGCTGATCAGCCTGGCGATGAGGGTCGTCTCGATGGTCCGCCCGCCGGTATCCGTCAGCCGCGTGCCCAGAATCGAGCCGCCCATTGCGAGATGCGACTTCAAATCCGCAATCGCAAAATGCATTCTGGGGAGGAACGGCGCCGCAACCATAATAAAACCGGTGCGAATGGCATAGGTAAGCAGCGTTTGCACGACCAGGCTCCAAGTGCCCGCGCCCTTTATCGCCATAACAATCGCCACGCCCGCACCGACAACATTTCCAAGTGCCTCGCCGATGCTATTGACGCCCAGCCTCCCCTGCCGGGTCAGCCTGGCGTTTCCCGGTACCGCGAGCGTCAGGAATATCAGGCATATCGAAAGCGACATCATGATCGGCGGCAGCCGTGGCTGGTGTGCAATATCTGCGAACACAAACGAAGAACCGCTAACGCCGATGGCGAGTACAGCGCCGGAGGCGAGCAGGAACCAGAACGCGGATGACCAGACCTTTATGTTCGCTTCGGATTCACGCGCCAAAGACTGCCCGAGGCCGCTGTCGGCAATCATCAGCATCAGAAACACAGCGGGCATCGCCAAGCCGTATAGCCCGTACTCCGTCGGCCCGAGCAAGCGCGCCAGCAACGGCAAGGTGACAAGCTGCACTGCTACTTTTACGATATTGCTGGCGCCCATGAGCATGGTGCCGAACGCCAGCCGCCGATGGCTGCCACCCGGTGGAAGCACGCCGGAGTCGGTGCTCGAATTTGCAGGCGGGAGCTCCGCCTCCGTGGACACACGCCGCATCAGCATCGCTTCAAGACGCCGTTAGAATGAGTAGGCATGCAAATCGCTGACCAAAATTCCGGAATTTTCCGGCAGGTTTATCAGCTCGATATTGATGCACAGATGCGTAACCCATTCCGAGGTATAGCCGTCCGTGTCGGAGTGACTGTCCATCGCCAGCGTATCTATCGAAAACTCAGACCACCCATCCCCGGCGTCACTAAATTTCGCGCGCAATGTCTGTAGCGGCCCCAGCGTTTCGGAAGTGCCGATAATGGTCTTTCCGGCAGCGGTCGAACCGATTTTTTGAATTGCCGAAAGCGTGATCCAGAAAATTGCCTCGGCGTTGCTGGCAGGACCATAAGCTTTCCATCGCAGCTGAATGGATGGAATACGCAGCGGCAGAACGGGGCAGAACAGCCGTGCCAGAAGCTCGTTGCCAACGCCACCCGTTTTATTGATCTTCAACGCGCCCGCTTCCAGGCTCATCGAACCATAGCGGGCGTGATACCGGTCAACGTCTCCCGAAGGATCAGAGGAAATATCCGCTTCGATCCTGATCTCGGAATCCGGAAATTCACCGGCGCGTCCGAACAGATCCGCGTTTGACGTCTTCATCGGCACTGGATCGAGTTCCTTCATCGCCCCTCCATTCAGGCCTCGCGTGATAAGGCGCCCCGCGCCGGTGCCAATCGCACCAGACGACGACCGGAGATTATATACAGACATATCGCTTAACACGGCGCGGGAACGCGGGCCTTCCAAGTGAAAAACAGAGGCGTTCTTTGGCGACGGGTCGAAGTCGTTTCCAGAGACCATGATCGTTCCACCGTGAAAGTTCAGAACACCATCGTCTTTGACATCGAAGAGAGACGCCGGGCTGGAAGGCCGCTGCGTCTCGAAATGGCAACCGTAAAAATTCGCAGCACCTCCGCCAACATACCACTGGTTTACGAAGTCAAACGACGTACCAAAGAAGTTGAATTCGAAACCGGCCTGGTTACAAATCGCAACATCGCCGGCGCCCATTGTGCAGCCGAAGAAGGTGACGTTTTCGCCGGCGTCCTGAAGATTCGGCGGCGCCATCAGGCTATTCTGGCACCCGCGGATCGTACTGCTGTAAACCTGGATGAGATACGACCTGTCCTCAAACCGCAGGCCATCCTGAAAATTGCTGATTTCCACGTTATACAGCGCCATGCGCGACGAATAAGCGGGCTTGTCGGCACAAAATAGGATCGCAGCGACATTCGAACTGACGCCTGGGCCGGTAAGGCTGATGCCTTCGATACGCTGCGTCGCCTGGCCATATTGGGTAGATTGCGCGGGCGGATAGATGATCAGCGCGGCACGCCGATCGCCTTCCACGGCAACGCGGCTAAAATCGAGCGTTGAACGGTCGCCGATCAGCGATGTCTTGGTAGGGTCCAGATAAACCGGCCCTGATAAACAATGAAATACACCCTCTCCCAGCTCGACACGCCCGCCGCCTTCCTTTTCCACATCATCAATGGCGCGTTGAATCAGCTTCGCATGGTCCGGCGTTGCAGGGTCAGCCAGCACGCGCCGCACAAGACCATTATTTGGCGTCGCCGCATTGGCCCGGTAAAACTCCCCAGCAACCATCGCGCCGGCGGCTCCAAATAGCAGCCCGCGGCGGCGGGACGTTGGCAACTCCGTCATGCTTGTCAATGTCGTATCGCTCCAGAATTCGAACCAAGTCTAAAATGCATTTTTTCCGAAAAAACCGACGAGCATGGTTTTTGCGATAATGGCGACGTCGAGGCTAAGCGACCAATTTTCGATATAATAAAGGTCATGGCTGACGCGTTGCTCAATCTGCTCCACTGTTTCCGTCGGCCCGCGCCATCCGTTCACCTGCGCCCAGCCCGTAATGCCCGGCTTCACGCGGTGGCGGGAAGCATACTCGGTGACAACATCAAAATAGAATCTCCCGGCCGCGCGCGCCTCCGGCATATGCGGGCGTGGGCCGACCAGCGACATCTCACCTTTGAGAACATTGAAAAGCTGCGGCAATTCATCCAGGCTCAGCTTGCGTAGGATCTGCCCAAAGCCAAAAATCCTCGGGTCGTTACGCTCGGTAAGGCGCAGCAAGTTGCAATCCGACATGTGCATCGAACGGAATTTATACACGTAGAACAAACGATTGCGATAGCCAATACGCTTTTGCAGAAACAACACCGGGCCTGGGCTACTCAGCTTGATGCCGATGACGCAAGCGAGCAAGAGGGGTGCCAAAATGATCAGCGCCAGCAATGCAAACGTGCGATCGAAGGCGGATTTCAGCAAATAACCCCACAGCGCGATGGGCCGGTCTGAAATCGGCACAAGCTGAATCCCCGGAATTTCTCCCAATGGGGCATACCATTTACTGCTAGAGTCCATTGCGATCTGTCCGGGCAAGAGCCGGACTTTTATGGCCTCCACGCCGAAATGGCTGACAATTTTCCGCACCCGCGCATCGGCTGCCATCGGCGCGGCAACGACGAGCGTATCGATATCATTCAATTTTTGATACATCAAAAGATCGTCAAGATTTCCATTGCAATGGGCCGTTTCGCCTGCAAGCGGCGCAACACCCGGAACATCATCAAAAATAGCTTCGACTTTTACACCGTGCGGGTTTGCCGAAATTCGTTTGAGCAGGTTTGACGTTAAAGCGGAGCCGCCCAGAACGACAACCGAATGCCGGATCCGGCCTTTCGCGACAGCGTTATTATAGAAGCGTCCCGCAGCTACGCGGTGGGCGATCAACGCGACCAGTCCCACCGCATACCACGACATGCACCATAACCGGGAATACTCCTCCGACGTTTTGGTCAACACGCCCGCAGCCGCCAGGAACAGAAAGGTGAATGTCCATATCTTCGCGATTCTCTGCGCGCCGATAAAGGAACGGGCAATAAGTTCCACTTTATAAAGATGGTCGTTTTTGAACAAAAACAGGCTGGCGAAGGCCACAACCAGCGTGATGTAAACATAATTCGCGGCGTTGAATTTATAAAACCCGGCGCAGCACGCCACCATCGCGAGTGAGATACCGGTGATCAGAATGAAATCAACCGCCGCCATCGTGGAAACGAGATAGATTGGCGATATCCGGGCGAATAGCGGCCGGCGGGGCCTCGATACAGACCAGGCGAAATCGCTTTTGATATCGCGATAGAGCGAAGATACGGTATCATTAGACATGTTCAATCTTTCAGAAAAATATTCTGGTCCGAAATCAGCAAGCTTCAGGCAGACCGGAGAGATTTACCCTAAGGCAAACCTCTCCGGGCGCAGCGGGCTACGACTTTTGCAAGTACGACCGGCTGTAACTAACCAGGCGAGAGCCAGAGCGCCGCGCCATGCCAGCAAGGCTTGCCGCACTGCCCGCCCATTGCTCTGTCCAGCTCGCCCGGTGCCGGCCTGAGTAGGCGCTGCCATAAACCGGGCCGTATTCTTTCCGCGGGTCCGGAATGTCGTTCAGAATCACGCCGTGGTGCCGCGTCAACATTTTAAGCACGTTCTGGTGCTGCGTCATGGCGCGGTGCTTGGAGTGCCCGATCTGCACGACCGAGAGCGTAAGGTCGGCATATTTGGCTAGGGTGATCGCATCCGAAACAACGGGGAGCGGCGCACTGTCGAAGATGATAAAGTCGTAGGTTATACGGAGCTCTTTGATGATCTTGAGGAACGTAGGATCGTTGATGAGTTCTGCCGGATTTGGCGGCTTGATCCCCGAGGTCAGCACGGCGAAGCGTTGCGATGCCGGGAACTGCGCCGCCGCGGGCTCGCCCGTTACCAGCCAATCGGAAAGCCCAGGAGACTGCTCGAGACCGAGGCTGTCGTGCAGATGCCCCATTCTCAAATCGGCATCCACCAAAATCACGCTCTTCCCATCGTCGGCCAGGCTTTTCGCAAGGTTGGAAGCAACCGTGCTCTTGCCTTCGCCCACGCCCGCTGAAGAGAGAAGAATAATCTTCGCCCGCTTGCCAGGAATTGCATGGTACAGGTTGTTTCGCGTGATGCGGAATGCTTCAGCAAAGGCGCTGTAGGCACTGTCCGCAAGCAGCGAAGCCGACTGCGCTTTCGAGCGGTGTGGAATGTTTCCATAAACCGGAAGCTTCACCAGACGGCTCACTTCGCTTTCGGATTCAAACCGGCCAGACAATGTCCGCCGCCCCAGCACCCAAAGGCCGCTGCCAAAGAGCCCCAGGACAAAGGCGAATGCGAGAACAATCGCCGGTTTCGGCTGGCTGGCCTTTAGCGGCAGCTGCGCCGGGGTAAGCACGCGAGTGGGCGAGACGACCGTCGCCTCGGAGAGCGCCGCTTCCTGCTGCTTCTGCATCAACAGAACGTAGAGCTGGCCCAGCACGTCGCTGGAACGTGTCAGGCTGATCACCTGCAACGATTGCGACGGCATCGCCTGGATCTTCTTCTGGAACTGTGCGATCAGAAGATTGATCGTGTTCAGGCTATTCTGTGCCTCGTCCAGTTCGTTTTTCACCATGCTGCGAACTGCCTGCCGCAAACCGTTCACCTTCGCCTGCTGCGTTTGCAGCTCTGGCGAAAACCCGGTGAACTGCACGCGCAGCGAATTCAACGACGCCGTCTCTTCCGCCAGCTTTTCGGAAACCATGGACAAGGAGCTGTCCGACGCCTGGCTTAAGAGATAGGGATTGATCACGCCGTCCGGCTGGTTCAGCGCCTGCCAGATTTGCTGCAACGCCATCAGCTGCAACTGCGCCTGCGTACGCTTCGCTTCAAAAGAGGATTCCTGGCTTATGGCATCCCTTGAATTTTCGGGCGGGGAGAGAATGCCCGTGCTCCGCTGGTAGGCCGCGAGTTTTTCGTCAGCCGTTTTCAGCTGCCCGCGCACATTGTTCAGCTGGTTGCTGATGAAATCCACCATGCTGCCCGCAGCGCCGGAATTCCAGGAAACGATCGTGCTGATGTAATTATTCATCAACTGGTTGATGAATAGCGTTCCCTGATACGGATTGCTCCATTTGAACGCGATATTGATGACATCGGAAGGCAGCGTGGCGGTGCCACCCGGCGTGACAGAAAGCGGGCCGGAGATAATGTTGGCGGCGGTAATCGCCGGATCGGCGACCGAAAGCCTGTAGCTGCTGCCTGCGCGCGGCGTGAAGTCAGCTGCTGCCGGTTGCAGCAAAAGGCTCAAACCACCGCCCGCCGCGGCATGCCCCAGCGTGCCGGTCAAAATCTGTTGGCCATCCTGCACAATCTGATAATGGCCGCCGTTTGCGAATACGATCCGATAACTCTGCTTCGCGACGCTCGGGTCGGTAAAGCTGGTGAACAATGCCTCAAGGCCGGTCTTGCGTGGCGAATAAGCAGACACATTCCCGCCATGAAACAGGTTCCAGCTCCAGAACCGAGGTGCCACGGTATCGCTATTCGTCACACTTGTGTTCAGCCCGGTCGCCAAAATTGCCCGCTGCACCAGCACGGGGCTGGTCAGCAGATCGACCTGCGTTTCGCTATCGCTTACGGATTGGAAGGTCGCGAGATAGCTCAGATAGGTCGATGCGGAATCGTTGGCCGGATTGGGGCCTGCCGCGCTCTGCTTAAGGCCGCCTGTATAAAGGCTCCCCGTCGAGGTAAACTGCGGATGCGAGCGCAGTACGAAAGCCAGCGCGATGAGCATGACGACACCCGTGATCGCCGCAATCGTCTTCGCGTGCTGGACGAGAACGTACCAAATCTCGCCGAAGTTCACATTGTCCTCGGCATCGTCGGAAGATATCAGTTGAAGTTGGTTTAAATTCGACATGATCAGTTGTTCCGTTGCGAGAGGTATTTGATTGAGACGAAAGGATTCAGAACACCGGAGATGGTTTGCAGCGCTGGCAAAAGCTGATCCAGCGCCTGATTCCAGCTCGCGACCTCTGTCGCCGGCACATACACGATGTCACCGGGTTGCAGGGGGAAGTCGGCCGCTTTACCCTGGAGGCTGGCCGTTGCATCGACCACGATTAACTGTCCTGAGTCACCGCTGGAGCGGATGATCCGGACATCCTTAAAGCGCGCGTTCACGATGTTCGGCAGGTTCATTCCCGCCTCGCTGAGCGCTTGCAGCAGCGTAAGGTTTCCACTGAGGAAACTTACCCTGCCAGGCTTGCCAACCGAGCCGAAAACATACGCGTTTTCCGACGCAGCGCTTGGCACGACGATCGTATCGCCCGAGGCGAGCAGAACATTTTGCGACATGTCCCCATCGACCAGCAGCCGGTGCATGTCGATTGGCAGCTTGACACCGTTTTGCTCGACATAAGCCTGGTACAGATCCGCGGTACCAAGGTTTACACTGCCGCCGAGCGCGAGCGCCGACAACAGCGGCAGGGCATGGCCCGGATATTTTATCCCCGGCTGGCTGAACTCGCCAAGCACGTAGTAACGGAAGCTGTGCGCCTGAACGAGCTGCACGCTGACACCGGGGTTCGGTATGTATTTCGAATACGCGGCGGCAATGCGCCGTTGCGCTTGCTCTATCGTATCGCCACCAACGCTGATGTTGCCGATCAAAGGCAGCTGAATCGTGCCATCGCTTGTCACCAGCGCGCCCGAGACAGAGGAAGCAACACCCGGCGCCGGTATCGTCAGCTCAGGATGCCCATAAACACTCACGGCGATAATATCATCCGCGTTAAGATAGTAGGCGGTGTTCTCCGCAGGGCCGGTCACCTGGGACATCTGTTCCGGCGTGAGTGTCTGCACCTGGGAGGAAACGACCGGCGAGCCCACGATGTTGGTCACGCCGGGCTTTGCCACCGGCGTCATCGCGCATCCTGCCATCAACAATAAAGCTGAGATTTCTAAAATTCTGCGCGTTTGTTTAATAGGCATCGGGAGCGGCTGGCGATCCGCCCGCCGCTCCATCTTGTTAAATTTCGCACATGAAAGGGACATGATAATTCCGATATCTCCTGAAAAGGTCAAGTTCAAATAGAAGCCGCTATGAAATCGCAGTCCGAAGCCTTAATGCATGGCTCATATCGCGTATTCGAAAAATAAGACAACTAAAAAGAAACAAGATTAGTTCCGACATTAATTCCTTCTTAAGAAACGCCGGGTGAAGTTAACCATAAAACAAAATTTTGTTTGGGTGCGCCGCATCATAAAAACGGTAAAATCATTTATTAACCGCATGTTGTTCGGTAATTTTATTTAAATTTTAGCAAATTTTGTCGCCGCGCAACGCTGTTTTGGTTGAGAATTTGTAATCAACAAACGAGAAGTTGCTCATTTATGGGACGAAATTAATGTTGGCCCCTCAGTTCTTAACATATATCGGGACTTACAACGAATGGAGATACGGTTTTTTAGCGGCAGCACTTCAGTCTTATTAGGTGTTTTGTTTCAATATTGTTGAATTTTTCAAGATTTTTCAATTCTTTCTTATCGTGGCTCGGGGAAATCTAATGAATGGATATTTTAAGAGGTATGGCACCGTTATTATCGGTGGTGGCCCGGCCGGAACGGCATGCATCCTCGCGGCTTGCCGTTCCGGCCGGCTGGATGCCCTGCTCGACCGCGGCATTGCTATTATAGAAGCGAGCCACGCAATAGGCGCGGGCAGAATCGGTGACTATGCGATCAATTCCGATAGCACCGCCCACACATTCACAGACTGTTTGTACAATAGCTCGCATCCAAGGCTAACGGCGTTGCGGGAACATCCCGTCGTGAAGGAAGTTCATGCGGCAGGCGAAAGCTCCGTGCCGCTCACGCTGGTGGGCGCGCTGTCGGCCCTGGTTGGCGAGGCGCTACACCAGATAATTTCAGACCATCCGAATTGTGACGTGTTTTGTGGATATTCTGCAACCTCGGCGGAACAAGGCGCCGGCGGTACGTGGCGAACCTGCATCATAGGCAAGCGCGGCCAACGCCTTGAGCTCACTTCGCAGAATGTCGTGCTTGCCACAGGCGCGCATCAGCCGCGCAGCCGCCTGGCCCGGGAGAGCGTCGCCGGCGTCAATCTCGTCAGCCGCTACGGCGACAAGGTCATACAATCCGGCGACGTTTTGAAATGCGGCGGATTAGAGAAACTTGCATCTCGCATTGCCAACCGCAAGGCACCAAAAATTGTGGTAATCGGCGGTTCCACCAGCGCGGTCGCCGTCGCGCATACGCTGTTGCATCGCTCTGGCTTTGCGCTTGGGGAAGCAGCGGTAAGCCTGCTGCACCGGCGGGAACTTCGCATCTATTATCAATCGGTCGCGGAGGCCTTGGCGGAACAGTATTCCGAATTCGGCCCGGACGATTTATGCCCGCTTACCGGCAGGGTTTTCCGGCTGGCCGGATTGCGGCTGGATTCAAGGGAACTCATCATGCAGGCGCGGGGCATCGGCGGCCGCGCGCCTGAGCCAAGGCTGCGCCTGCACCGCTTGAAAAAATATGACCCGGAGGCGGTGCGAATGATGGACGAGGCCGATGTCATCATCGCGGCCCTTGGCTACCGGCCGAAAGCGCTGAATATTCTTAAAGAAAAGCGGGGAAAAATCAGGCTTTTCGCCGATACCGCTTTCAACGCGCCGCTGGTCGATGAGAAATGCCGCGTGATGGATGTGCAGTCCCAGCCGATCGACGGGCTGTTCGGCATTGGTCTGGCCGCGGGGTTCGTGCCGAGCGGCGCGCTGGGCGGAGAGCCAAGCTTTTCCGGCCAGGCGAATGGGCTCTGGCTTTGGCAAACCGCCGTTGGAAGCATGATCATCGATAATTTGCTTGCGCGCCCGGTTCTGCCCGCAGCTTCACGTCTGTCCAAAATTACTTACGCCGCAGCCGCGGAAATTGATTTTATTCCTGACGCATTTTCAGAGGTTCCTTATGCACATTCCACTTACCAGGCCAGCCCCGCCCAAATTGAGCGAAGCATCGCAGATGTTGAAGGAAATCGAGTCGCGGGGCATTTATAGCAACTTCGGCCCGGTTAACTCGGCTTTTGAAAGCGATCTTATTGCCGGGATGTTCAACGGCAAGGGGTTCTGCACGACCGTCTGCAATGCCACGCTCGGGCTGATGGTCGCCATCCGCAGCGTTATTCAAAATCTGCCGAATAACAAAACGCGCTATGCCCTCATGCCCTCGTTCACCTTCGCCGCAGCGGCGCAGGCCGCGGTGTGGTGCGGCTTGACGCCGCTATTCTGCGACATCGATCCAGATACCTGGGCTGCCGACCCCGAATCGGAAAAAAGAATGCTCCGCCAGTATAAGGATGACATCGCCATCGTGCTTCCCTATGCGACGTTCGGCTACGACATCGACATCGGACACTACGAAAACCTGTCGCGGCACTACAATATTCCCGTGGTAATCGACGCCGCGGCCTCGCTCGGCACAATCTCCCGCAACGGCGAGAATTTCGGCGCCGGCTCGGCCATCCCGATCATCTTCTCCATGCACGCGACGAAATCCTTCGCGACAGGCGAAGGCGGGTTGATCTACAGCGCCGATCGCGGGCTGATCGAGAAGATCCGCCTGATGAGCAATTTCGGCTTTGGCAAGCCGCGCAACGCGACAATGCCGGGGCTGAACGCCAAAATGAGTGAGATTGGCGCGCTACAGGGAAGGCTGCGGCTGAACGGGTACAAAAGGATCGTTGAGCGGCGCCAGTATCTGGTGAGCCTGTACCGGCGGTTGCTGCCGGAGCTGGAGTTCCAGCCAATCTCCGAAGGCCGCCAGGCGCATCAATTCGCCTCCGCTTTGTTGCCGAAGGCGCTTGGGCCGGAACGCCACCGCATCACCCAGCAACTCGCGCAAAGCGGCATTGGCGTCGGCGCGTATTTCAGCCCGCATCTGGCCGAGCAGGACTACTTCAAGGAAATCTGCCCCCCGGCGGCGCTGCCCGTAACGCGGGACGTGGCATCGCGGATCATCAGCATGCCGCTGTATGATTCGATGAAGTCGCAGCAGGTGCGCGAGGTGGCGGCGGCAATCCGGCGGCTGGTGGCACCCGAGGAGACCGGTCTGCCCTTGCGCCAAACCGCCATCGGCGCGGCGGATTTCGGAGCCGTGCATCCAGCCGTTCATAAACCGGTTTGATGCCATGGCAACAGCAACGAATCAGAGCAACGCAGCCGTCATCCACAGCGGCAGAATAGCCGCGCTGGATGGCCTGCGCGGCGTTCTCGCTTTGCTCGTTCTGTTCCACCATGTACTGATCACGCAACCGGATTTCGCGAATTTCGAATGGAGCCTTGGTACGGCGCCCGCGCATAATCTGTTCGAGTCCATCATGTTTTATACGCCGCTGCGGCTGCTCTGGATCGGCCAGGAGCGGGCATTGCTGTTCTTTGTCTTGAGCGGCTATGTGCTCAGCCTGCCCTGGTTGAAAGGCCGCGCGCCATCCTATGGCCAATTCATCCTTGACCGGTTTTGCCGCATATACCCGCCATACCTCGCCATCATGGCCATCGCATCCCTTGGTGCTATCTTCCTGGGCGGCAAGGAGCTTCCGCAGGCCAGTATCTGGTTCCACCAGCTCGGCTGGTCGCAGCCGTTTGGCCGCCGCGCGGTCCCAAGCATTCTTTTGCTGCTGAACAATAATTCAAGCAACTGGGTGAACGAATCGGTCTGGACGCTGGTCTGGGAACTCCGTGTGATGTTCATCTATCCTCTGATGATTTTCTTCGCCGTCCGCTGGAGGAACGCCGGGCTGCTTTCCGTATTCGCGGCTCTGGTGGTGATGCAGACCGTGGCAAGCAACCTTGTTCCGGCGCATTATGCCCAGCATTTCGCCAATATCTCCAGCGCGTTTCATTACCCAGAATTTTTCGTCTTCGGCATGGCCGTCGCGTTCAATCAACAGCGCATCCGCCAGGCCGCGCAAAATTCGGGCGCGCTCTTCGGCCTTTGCGTGTTCGCGCTGGCGCTTGTGCTTTGCTGGGTGCACTGGCGCTACAATAACGACCGTATCGACGGCATCGGCGGCGCCATGATCATCGCGGCGATTCTAAGCGGCGGGCTGGTGCGGCGCTGGTTCGAGGCAGCGGCGCTCGTATGGGTTGGCCGCGTTTCCTACAGCCTTTACCTCGTGCATGTGCCCATCATTCTCACCATCGTCATCCTGTGCCACGGCAAGGTGCCACCGCTTGCCTGCGCCGCTGCCGTGCCTTTGTGCATCGTAGCGGGCGAGGGCTTCCGCCGCTACGTTGAACTCCCCTCGGTGCTGGGCGCCCGGCGACTGGCGGCGCGGCTGCAACCATCGGGTTGGTTTTCTCCCGTTGCGATTTTCAGTCCTCCGGCCACAACAAAAAGCAATGTTCCCGCAGGAGCCGGTCTGGTGATATCGAAATGAACAGCATTTCTTCCGAAGAAATAACTTTGGCGTCCATTCCCCAAAGCCCGGCCCCGCCACGGCATCGCACCGTCGCGGGGCTCGACCTGTTGCGGCTCGCCGCGGCCCTCCTGGTGGTCTGCTATCATTATCTTTTCTTCTCCTGGGTGGAGCCGAGAGGTCACGGAGGCACCAGCGATGCCGTAGGCATGAACCTGCATTATTTGGCGGCAGTGCCATACACCTCTTGGGGCTGGATCGGCGTCGATCTGTTCTTTGTCATCTCCGGTTTCGTCATCACCATGTCATCCAAGGGCAAACACGCCAGAGATTTCGCGGCGGGGCGTTTCGCCCGGCTGTTTCCGACGTTGTTTTTTTTCGCAACGCTTAGCCTGGCGGTTGTGCTCGGCGCCGGGCTGCTGCCGGTCAGCCACGCGCTCATCGCCTGGGTGCGCGCCGTCACTCTATTCCCTAAAGGTCCGTGGATCGATGGCGTCATCTGGACGCTGACGATCGAGGCAATCTTTTACGGGCTGATCTTCCTCGCCCTTCTGCATCACGGGCGAGACCGGCTGCCGCTTTACAGCAAATGCGCGCTGGGCATCATCGCGGTATTCTGGGCCACGGTGTTCATCACGAATTTCATGATGGCGCCGAACGAAGCTGGCGAGTTGCTCGTCAGAATCGCAAACGCCTACTGGGCGCGCGTCATTCTGCTCTCTACCGGCCCGTTCTTTCTGCTCGGCATGTTCGCTTTCGAGGCATCGTCGCGCGGCCTCACCCGCCAGCTCTCCGCCTGCATCGCAATCGCGTTCTCCTGCTGCCTCATGGTGGTCTATACCTCCGCGAATACCTTTGAGGGCATCACAAAATTCCGCCAAAGCCCTTTCGTGCCGCTGCTGGTTTGGGCCGGGCTTATCCTGCTTTGCGGGTTGTCCGTCTGGGCGGAGCAGCGCCGCCCGCCGGGCAGGCGCTTTCGCAGCGTCGCCCGCCGGCTGGGCCTGATGACCTACCCGCTCTACCTGGTGCACGATATTCCGGGTGGATGGGTGCTGGGGCATCTGGCCCGCGCCGGACTTAACCGCTGGCTTGCGGCCAGCGTCACCATTCTGCTCGCGTTGGCTTTCTCCTATGTTTTCGCCATCGCCATCGAGCCCCGTCTGAAGCAGCTTCTGGGGATCAACCGCCTCACAGCCTGGGTCCGGGCGCGGCACGCCATGGTTATCCCCCCGCCCGTTTCGCAACAGCTTCCCATCGCGCACTCCGGGTTGAGCATGGCAGACTGACGGGTTTCCAGCTATCATCCTCAGTCTATCGGCGCTAGATTCATGCGCTATTTGAGGATGACGCATCACATGACAGCAAGCTGGACCCAGGCCGGAGGAGAAGAGATCATCGCGGCGCATAGTGGGCTGGAAGGCCCGATGCTGTTAATCCTCCATGCGATCCAGAAAGAATTCGGCTTTATTCCCGAAGCCGCGATGCGGCAGGTAGCAGCAGCGCTCAACCTCTCACGAGCGGAGGTTTACGGCGTGGTGAGCTTCTACCACGATTTCCGGCTCGCCCCCGCCGGGCGCCATGTGCTCAAAATCTGCCGGGCAGAGGCTTGTCAGTCCATGGGCGGCGAGCGCCAGGCGGCGGCATTGCTGGACGAGCTGGGCCTGCCCTGGGGCGGCACCACGCCGGACGGGCGGCTGACCGTGGAGCCGGTGTATTGCCTGGGCCTCTGCGCCTGCGCGCCGAATGCGATGCTGGACGGGCAACCCCACGCACGGCTGAACCCGGCAGGCCTTCGCGCTTTGGCGGAGGCCGCGTGATGCGCGTGTTCGTCCCGCAGGACTCGGCCTCCCTGGCACTTGGTGCCGACCGCATCGCGGATGAGATCAACGCCGAGGCAAAGCGGCGCGGTGTTCCGGTCAGCATCATCCGCAACGGCTCGCGCGGCATGTTCTGGCTGGAGCCGTTGGTCGAGATCGAAACACCGGAAGGCCGGACCGGCTTCGGCCCCTGCACACTGGCGGATGTGCCCGCTTTGTTCGAGGCTGCCACCCACCCAAAGGCGCTCGGGCTAGTGGAGGAAATACCTTTCCTGAAGCGCCAGCAGCGGCTCACCTTCGCGCGGGTGGGAATCATCGGACCGCTGAGCCTTGATGATTACCGCGCGCATGGCGGCTGGGCCGGGCTGGAGCGCGCCAAAGCCATGGATGGCGCCGCGATCTGCGCCGAGGTAAAAACCTCCGGCCTGCGCGGCCGCGGCGGCGCTGGCTTCCCCACCGGCATCAAATGGGAGACTGTCCGCACCGCACAGGCGGAGCAAAAATACATCGTCTGCAATGCGGATGAAGGCGATTCCGGCACTTTCGCCGACCGGCTGCTGATGGAGGCCGACCCATATTGCCTCATCGAGGGCATGGCCATCGCCGCCCTCGCGGTGGGCGCCACGCGCGGCTACATCTACACCCGCTCGGAATATCCGCACGCCATCGCCAAGATGAACGCGGCCATCGGCCTCGCCGCCAAAGCCGGGCTGCTGGAAGGGTTTGCGCTGGAAGTGCGCGTGGGCGCCGGCGCTTACGTGTGCGGGGAGGAAACGGCGCTGCTCGACAGCCTGGAGGGCAAGCGCGGCCAGGTGCGGGCAAAGCCGCCCATCCCGGCCCTCATCGGCCTGTTCGGCAAGCCGACTGTCGTCAACAACGTCATCTCATTGGCCACCATCCCCACCATCTTGGCCCACGGCGCGCAATCCTTCGCGAATTTTGGCATGGGGCGCTCACGCGGCACCATGCCCATCCAGCTTGCGGGCAACATCAAATTCGGCGGGCTGTTCGAGACGGCGTTCGGCATCACGCTCGGGGAGCTTATCGATGACATTGGCGGCGGCACGGCCAGCGGGCGGCCCGTTCGCGCGGTGCAGGCAGGTGGCCCGCTCGGCGCGTATTTCCCGCCCTCGATGTTCGACACACCTTACGACTACGAGGAATTCACCGCGCGCGAGGGGCTGATCGGCCATGGCGGGCTGGTGGTGTTCGACGATACCGTGGACATGGCCAAAATGGCGCGCTTCGCGATGGAATTCTGCGCCCATGAATCCTGCGGCAAATGCACGCCCTGCCGCATCGGCTCCACGCGCGGGATGGAAGTGCTGGACAAGATCATCGCGGGCGAGGCGGCAGCGAAAAACCTCGAACTCGTGGCGGATTTGTGCGAGACCATGAAATTCGGCTCGCTCTGCGCGCTGGGCGGGTTTACACCCTACCCCGTGATGAGCGCGCTGAAACATTACCCTGAAGATTTCGCACCGGCATTGCCGGTGGCGGCGGAGTAGCAAGCCATGGGTCTGATACAGGAAATCGACTTTGGGACGAAGCCGAGTGCCGCCACCAAGCTGGTACGCCTGACCATTGATGGAGAGTTGATCACCATGCCGGAAGGCACCTCCATAATGCGCGCGGCAAAGGAGCGTGGCACGCAAATCCCCAAGCTCTGCGCGACCGACAGCCTGGAGAGTTTCGGCTCCTGCCGTCTGTGCCTCGTGGAAATCGAAGGCCGAGCGGGAACACCCGCCTCCTGCACCACGCCGGTAACTGAAGGCATGGTCGTGAATACCCAGAACGCGCGGCTGGCGAAGCTCCGGCGCGGGGTGATGGAATTGTATATCTCCGACCACCCGCTTGACTGCCTGACCTGCGCGGCCAATGGCAATTGCGAATTGCAGGATACGGCGGGCGCGGTCGGCCTGCGGGAAGTGCGCTATGGCAACGAGGGCGAAAACCATCTTGCCGCCACCAAGGATATTTCCAACCCGTATTTCCATTTCGACCCCGCCAAATGCATCGTCTGCTCGCGCTGCGTGCGCGCCTGCGAGGAAGTGCAAGGCACCTTCGCGTTAACCATCGAGGGCTCAGGCTTCGGTTCCAAAGTCTCTCCAGGCATGGCCGAAAGCTTTTTCGAGTCCGAATGCGTTTCCTGCGGCGCCTGCGTCCAGGCTTGCCCAACCGCGACGCTGATGGAAAAATCCGTCATCGACATGGGTCAGCCGGAACATTCCAAGGTCACGACCTGTGCCTATTGCGGCGTCGGCTGCACGTTCAAGGCCGAGATGCGCGGCGAAGAAGTCGTGCGCCTCGTGCCTTATAAAGATGGCCAGGCGAACCATGGGCATTCCTGCGTGAAAGGCCGCTTCGCCTGGGGCTATGCCACGCATAAGGACCGGCTGACGCAGCCGATGATCCGCGCGAAAATCACCGACCCCTGGACCGTGGTGAGCTGGGACGAGGCGATCGCCCATACCGCCGCCGAGTTCAAACGCATCCAGGCCGGGCATGGCAAGGATTCAATCGGCGGCATCACCTCCTCGCGCTGCACGAATGAGGAAACTTACCTGGTGCAGAAGCTCATCCGCGCCGGGTTCGGCAACAATAATGTCGATACCTGTGCGCGCGTCTGCCACTCCCCCACTGGCTACGGCTTGAGCAACACCTTCGGCACCTCCGCCGGAACGCAGGATTTCGACTCCGTCGATCATGCCGATGTGATTCTGGTGATCGGTGCCAACCCGACCGACGCGCATCCGGTGTTTGGCTCGCGCATGAAAAAGCGCCTGCGCGAAGGTGCGAAGCTCGTCGTCATCGACCCGCGCCGGATCGACCTCGTCCGTACCCCGCACGTTGAAGCCGCGCATCATCTCGCACTGCGCCCCGGCACCAATGTCGCGCTGATCAACGCGCTCGCCCATGTCATTATCTCTGAGGGGCTCGCCGACGAGGACTTCATCCGCGAGCGCTGCGATTGGGAGGAATTTTCCGAATGGGCCGAGTTTATTCTCCGTCCGGAGAACAGCCCGGAGGAAGTCGCGAAATTCTCCGACGTTGCGGCGGAGGACATTAAAGCCGCCGCGCGGCTTTACGCCACCGCGCCGAACGGGGCGATCTATTACGGGCTGGGCGTGACCGAGCACTCCCAGGGTTCATCGACCGTCATCGCCATCGCCAACCTCGCCATGGCGACGGGCAATATCGGGCGCCCCGGCGTTGGCGTTAACCCGCTGCGCGGCCAGAACAACGTGCAGGGCAGTTGCGATATGGGCAGCTTTCCACACGAGTTTTCCGGATATCGCCACGTCTCGGACAACAACGCCCGCGCGATTTTCGAGCGCGATTGGGGTGTGGCGCTTTCTGGCGAGCCGGGGCTGCGTATCCCCAACATGCTGGACGCCGCCATGGATGGCAGCTTCCTCGGACTCTACATCCAGGGCGAGGATATCGTGCAGTCCGACCCGGACACACGGCATATCGTCGGCGGACTCTCCGCCATGCAATGCGTCGTGGTGCAGGATTTGTTCCTGAACGAGACCGCGAATTACGCGCATGTATTTCTGCCCGGCTGCACATTTCTGGAAAAAGACGGCACCTTCACCAATGCCGAGCGGCGCATCCAGCGCGTCCGTAAAGTCATGGCGCCGAAAAACGGCTATGCCGATTGGGAGGTCACGCAGTTGCTGGCGAACGCGATGGGCATGAAAATGCATTACCATCATCCATCCGAGATCATGGACGAGATCGCCCGCACGACGCCAAGCTTCGCCGGCGTTTCGTTCGATGCGCTGGAGCGGCTCGGCTCGATCCAATGGCCTTGCAACGATGCAGCGCCGGAGGGCACGCCGGTCATGCATATCGAAGGCTTTGTGCGCGGGCGCGGACGTTTCATGATCTCGCATTACGTGCCGACCGATGAGAAAACCGGGCCACGCTTCCCGCTGCTGCTCACCACTGGGCGCATCCTCTCGCAATATAATGTCGGCGCGCAAACCCGCCGCACGGAAAACGCGCAATGGCACGAGGAAGATGTACTCGAAATCCACCCGCATGACGCGGAGATGCGGGGCATAAAGGATGGCGACTGGGTGCGGCTCGCCAGCCGCGCGGGGGAAACCTCGCTCCGCGCGAAGCTCACCGACCGCGTGGCGCCCGGCGTGGTCTATACGACCTTCCACCACCCCGTCACGCAGGCCAACGTCATCACCACCGATTATTCAGACTGGGCGACCAACTGCCCGGAATACAAGGTCACCGCAGTGCAGGCTTCACTTTCCAACGGCCCGAGCGACTGGCAGCGCGACTACCAGGCGCATAGCGCCGCCGCGCGGCGGATCGGCGCGGAAGCCGCGGAATGAGCCATACGTTGCAACGGCTGGTGACGATGGCCAACCAGATCGGCAAGGCATTCGCGCATCTTCCGCACGAAAGAGCCATCGCGGAAGTCGCTGACCATATCAGGAAATTCTGGGAAAAGCGGATGCTCGCGCATATCTACGCGCATATCGACTCAGGCGGCGCCGGGCTGGATGAACTACCGAAAGAAAGCCTGGAGCGGCTGAGAGAGACAACCGCCGTTAGCTAAACCCTTTCGGTCATTGCGAAGCGCGCGCGCTGAAGCAATCCATCTTATTGCAATTTCATCCCCTCCTTTGCGCCAACCGGAACAGATCAGCCGGATAAACCCCCAGAATTTTAATCTCGGTTGAAAAAAACGCCAGCTCCTCGAACGCCAAACGCAAGGGCGGCAGCTCCGGGTGGCCATCAACCTCCGCCAGAAACTGCGTCGCGGTGAAGCTGCCGTTCACCATATAGCTTTCAAGCTTCGTCATGTTCACGCCGTTGGTCGCAAAACCACCGAGCGCCTTGTACAAGGCTGCGGGTACGTTCCGCACAGTGAACAAGAAAGTCGTCATCAGATCCGGCGTATCCTGCCGCGGGTTCAGCGGCGCTTTCGCCATCACGTAAAACCGCGTGGTATTATGCGCGGCATCCTCCACATTGCGGCGCAGAATCTGCAAGCCGTGCAGCTCGCCCGCGAGCGAGGAGGCGATGGCGGCATCCTCCGCACTCCCCATCCCCGCGACAATTTCGGCAGCGCCCGCCGTGTCATATTCCACCACCGGCACGGCACCCAATTCGCGGATCAGTTCTCGCACCTGGCCGAGTGCCACCGGGTGCGAATGCACGCGCTTGATGGTGGCCAGGCTGGCACCCGGCAGGGCCAGCAGGCAATGCTCCACGCGCAGGAATCTCTCGCCGATGATCGAGAGCCCACTATCAGGCAGTAGAGCGTGCATGTCCGCCACCCTGCCCGCCAGCGAATTCTCCGGCGGCAGCATCGCCAGCGCCGCCCGCCCGTCATGCACGGCTTCCATCGCCGCCTCAAAGCTCTCGCAAGGCAGCGTCACCATCTTAGGGTAAGAAATCCGGCAGATGAGGTCCGAATACGCGCCGGGCTGGCCCTGGAAGGCGATGCTGGTCATTGTTTGTTTCCCAAAATTTTCCTCGCCACCTCTAAGTCCGCTGGCGTATCCACCCCAAAAGGCGCCGCTGCCACCCGCGCCGCGCCAATCCGCATCCCCGCCTCCAGCCCGCGCAACTGCTCGAGCTTCTCCCGCTGTTCCAGCGCCGAGGGCGGCAGCGCCACAAACCGCGCCAGCGCCGCCCGGCGGTAGGCGTAAATGCCGATATGGTGCCAGAGCGGCCCCTGCCCCCAAGGCAACGGGCTGCGCGAGAAATACAACGCCGCCGCCACATCCCGCCCCGGCGCGAAGGCGCAGGCGCATTTCACCACGGACTCCGCCTCTGCCTCCGCAGTGCTCGTCACGGGTGCTACCAGCGTCGCGATATCGTAGCCCGGCTCCCGCAACGGCTTCAGCACGGCGGCGAGATATTCGGGGTCGATGCTCGGCAGATCGCCTTGCAGATTGATCACCACGTCATGTTTTTCTGCCGCGTCGATCTCCTGTAGCGCCGCGAAAATCCGATCCGAACCCGATGGCAAAGCAGAGTCGGTCAGCACCGCCCGCCCCCCGGCCGCGGTCACGGTCTCGGCAATCTCCGGCTCGCCACAGGCCACCGCCACCGGGCCTAAGTCCGCTTCCATCGCCCGGCGCAGCACATGCACAATCATCGGCACACCGGCGATATCCGCCAGCACCTTGTTGGGCAGCCGGGTCGAGCCCATGCGGGCGGGGATGAGGATAATCGGCGTCACTTTCGGCGTTCTCTCGCAACTTGTCGCGTCTGCCTAAATCGCTATAGGGGTAAGCGCAAATTGCGGCAGTGCTGAGAGGGTCGAGGACAGGGTATGAGCGACAAGGGTAAAGACAGTCTGCTGGGCAACAAGATCGCGGCCGGGCTACTGACCGCCGGGCTGATCTTCTGGGGCGCGAACCGCATCGCCAACGTTGTCGTGCCGAGCGACGCGCCGAAAAACCCCGCGATCAAGCTCACCGGCCTTGTCACCGCTGCTGCCCCCGCCGCTGCCGCAAGCGGGCTGGCCTCGATCATTCCGCTCATTGCCAGCGCCGATGTCTCCAAAGGCAGCGCAATGGTGCAGCAGCAATGCTCCTCCTGCCACACGGTCAACCAGGGCGGGGCGAATGGCGTCGGCCCCAATCTTTATGGCATACTTGGCGGGCCGATGTTCGCCAAGGCCGGGTTTTCCTTCTCCAGCGCCGCCAAGGGCAAGGCCAAGGGCAACTGGAACTACGACAACATGAACGCCTGGCTGGATGATCCGCAGAGCTTCGCGCCCGGCACCGCCATGTCCTATTCGGGCATTAAAAATACCCAGGCGCGGGCGAATGTTGTGGCCTATCTGCGAACCCTTGCAGCTTCCCCGCTGGCGCTGCCCAGCGCCGCGCAAATCAAGGCCGCGAGCGCCGCGCCTGCATCGCCAGCCGCTGCCGGGGCCTCCGCTGTGGGCGCACCGGGTGCCGCCGGAGCTCCCAGCATCGACACGTTGTTCGCGAACGCCGACCTTACCAAGGGAGCGGCGGTCGTGCAGCAGCAATGCGCCTCCTGCCATACCGTCACCAAGGGTGGCGCTGCGGGCGTCGGGCCGAATCTTTACGGCATCGTCGGCGCGAAAGCCTTTTCCGAGGCCGGATTCGGCTATTCGGACGCGGTGAAATCCAAGGCCGGAAAGCCATGGACCGCAGATAGCCTGAGTGACTGGCTGCAAGACCCGCAGACCTACGCCCCCGGCACCGCGATGTCCTACGCGGGCATCAAAAACACCCAGACCCGCGCCGATGTCATCGCTTGGCTGAACAAAAACTCGGACAAGCCCGGAAAACTGCCCTGAGCACGGAATTCGCGGCGGCGGCAGCGGCGGCGCTGGATGCCTCGGGTGCTGTTATCCGCCCATATTTCCGCGCGGGCGTGCAAGCGGAGCAGAAATCCGACGAAAGCCCCGTAACGGTTGCGGACAAGCGCGCGGAAGAAATTCTGCGCCACGCGTTGGCCGAGGCCTTTCCGGATTTCGGCATCATCGGCGAGGAATTTCCTGACCATAACACAAGCGCCAGATATGTCTGGGTCATCGACCCGATCGACGGCACGCGCGCCTTCATCACCGGGCGGCCAAGCTTCTGCACCCTTTTGGGATTGCTGGAAGATGGCGTACCCGTGCTGGGATTTATCGACCAGCCAATCACTGGCGAACGCTGGTCCGGCGGCCGCGGCTTTCCCGCCAGCTTCCGGGGTCCGCTCGGCGGCCGCATCGGCCCTCGAAGCATTATGGAAATCAACCAGGCGGAGCTTTCCTCCACCGCGCCGGAAACGTTCGACGCCGCAAGCCTCGCGCGATTCCAAAACCTGCAAGCCCGCTGCCGTCGCATTTACTGGGGCGGCGACGCCTATGCCTACGGCCTGCTGGCGCTCGGGCAGATCGACATCGTCGCGGAATGCGGCCTCAAACCCTGGGACTGGGCGGCACTGGCGCCGGTCGTCGAGGCTGCGGGCGGCGTCATCACGGACTGGACCGGGCAAAAACTGCGCCTGGGCTCGGATGGCACGGTGCTGGCCTGCGCCAACGCCGCGCTGCACAAGGCCGCGCTTGAAGCACTTAGATCACCCCTCTAAATAGCCGCTGCATAATCTGAGGATCGCATGACTGAAAACACCGCTATTGAGACCCGTACTTTCGGCACCGAGGTCGGGCGCCTGCTCGATCTCGTGGTGCATTCACTCTACTCCGACCGCGAGATTTTCCTGCGCGAGCTGGTGGCTAACGCGGCGGATGCGACCGACAAGCGGCGTTTTCTGGCACTTTCCGATGGCACGTTTGCCTTGCCGGAAAACCCGGCAATCCGCATCGCGCTAGATAAGCTCGCACAGACCATCACCATTGCCGACCATGGCACCGGCATGACCAAGGATGAGCTGGCGGACCATCTCGGCACCATCGCGCGCTCCGGCACAGCCGCCTTCACCTTCTCCCTCGCGGAGAAAAAGCCGGAGGACCGGCCCAGCCTGATCGGCCAGTTCGGCGTCGGGTTTTACTCCGCCTTCATGGTGGCCGATGAGGTCGAGGTGATCTCCCGCAAAGCCGGAACCGATGCAGCCTGGGCCTGGGTCTCGGCGGGCAAGGGCGTCTATACGCTCAAGCCCGCCGCCCGGGACGAGGCGGGGACCACGATCATCCTGCATATGAAACCGGATGCTGAGGAATTCCTGGAGCCGCTCAGGATCAAAACCATCATCCGCAAATGGGCGGACCATATCGCGCTGCCGATCGAACTTGAGGAGGACGGCAAGTTCACCGCCGTCACCGAGGGCGCCGCGCTCTGGCGCAAGCCGAAATCCGAAATCTCCGCGCAGGATTACACCGGGTTCTACCGCCATCTCGGCCATATGTTCGACGAGCCTTGGGCGACGATCCATTGGCGCGCGGAAGGCACGCTGGAATTTACCGCCCTGCTGTTCATCCCCTCCTCCAAGCCGTTCATGGTCGTGGAGGAGACCAAGGAATCCAGGGTCCGCCTGCACGTGAAGCGCATGTTCATCACGGACGAGGCGAAGCTGCTGCCGAACTGGCTGTCCTTCGTGACCGGCGTGGTCGATACCGAAGACCTGCCGCTCAACGTCTCGCGCGAAATTTTGCAGGCAACGCCGGTGCTGGACAAAATCCGCAAGGCGCTGGTCAACCGAGTACTCTCCGAGCTCAAATCCAAGGCCAAGGACGATGCGGAAGGATTCAAGAACTTCCAGGAAAATTTCGGCGCGGTGCTGAAGGAGGGGCTGTATGAGGACACAACCCACGCCGCCGAGATCGCCGGGCTGCTGCGCTTCGCTTCGACCTCGCAGGAGGCGACCACGCTCGATGAATACATCGCCCGGATGCCGGAGGGGCAGAGCGAGATCTACTATCTCGCCGGGGCGGAGGAAGCGAATTTGAAATCCTCCCCGCAGCTGGAGGGTTTCGCGGAGAAGGGTTACGAGGTGCTGCTGCTCTCCGACCCGATCGACGCCTTCTGGCCCAGCCGGCTGGATAGCTACAAGGAAAAGAAGCTGAAATCCGCCAGCCAGGCCGGTGGGTTGTTCGCGCCCGCCGAGACGGCGGAGAATATCAACGTATTTTGCGAAGCCTTGGCCAAGGCGCTGGGCGATAAGGTCTCGGGCGTCGCCGCGTCTTCGCGCCTGAAAGACAGCCCGGCCATGCTAGTGGCGAATGAGGCGGGGCCAGACCTTGCCATGCAGCGCCTGCTGCGCCGCGCCGGGCGGCCAATCTATGGTCTGCCGCCCAAACTTGAGATCAACTTGGGCCATCCTTTGGTGCAGGCGCTGGCAGGCCGCGAGGAATCTGGGGAGGACGCGCTTCTGCTGCTCGACCTCGCGAAGTTACAGGAAGGCGACCTGCCGGACGACCCCGGCGCATTCGTGCGCCGTGTCGCCGCCGCGCTGGCCGGGAAATAAACCTTTACCGCCCCAGGTTTAGCTGGTCATGCGTGGTTGCGGCGCCTGTCAACGCACCGGCGCCGCCGCCGATCAGCGCGCCCGTACCGGGCCCGATCCCCGTCGCCGCGCCAACAATCGCGCCGCCGCCAGCGCCGATCGCGCCGCCGGTAAGCGCGCGGTGCCCCGGCGAATAGCCGCATCCGGCCAGCGCCGCGATTGCCGCGAGCAGCACAACCCGAGCCGTGATTTTTTGCAACATGGCAACATCTCCATTGTTATGTTGGTGCGTTCCAGGCGCATGAACCGGCCTGGTTGCGTCTCATTTGCAACATTCACCTAGTGCGGGGCGGCCTCGTTTTCCAGACCATGCGGGAGCTTGCTCACCGGCACCCCTGGCTGTAATCCCTGCCCCGGCGCGCGCAATCTGCGGGCAGGAAAGGCGTTTTGATGTTTTCTCGCATACTCGGGCTTATGTCGGCGGATATGGCAATCGACCTCGGAACGGCCAATACGCTGGTCTATGTCAAAGGCAGGGGCATCGTACTGGCGGAACCCTCTGTCGTGGCAATCGCGGATGTGAAAGGCCGCAAGCATGTGTTGGCGGTGGGCGAGGAGGCGAAGCAGATGCTTGGCCGCACGCCGGGTAACATCTCCGCGATCCGCCCGCTGCGCGACGGCGTGATCGCGGATTTCGAGGTCGCGGAGGAGATGATCAAGCATTTCATCCGCAAGGTGCATAACCGCCGCGGCTTCGCCTCGCCGCAGATCATCATCTGCGTGCCTTCGGGCTCCACGGCGGTGGAGCGCCGCGCCATTCAGGAATCCGCTGAATCCGCCGGGGCGAACAAGGTATTGCTGATCGAGGAGCCTATGGCGGCGGCAATCGGCGCGGGCCTGCCGGTCACGGAGCCTTCCGGTTCCATGGTGGTCGATATCGGCGGCGGCACGACGGAGGTTGCGGTCATCTCGCTTGGCGGCATCGTTTATGCGCGCTCGGTGCGCGTCGGCGGCGACAAGATGGACGAGGCGATCATCTCCTACATCCGCCGCGCCTTTAACCTGCTCATCGGGGAAAGTTCCGCCGAGCGGATAAAAATGGACATTGGCGCGGCCTATATGGATGTGACTGGCGACGGTCCCTCCCGTTTCGTGAAAGGCCGTGACCTGATCAACGGCGTACCGCGCGAGGTGACGGTGACGCAGCGCCAGATTGCCGAAAGCCTGTTCGAGCCGGTTGGGCAGATTGTCGAGGCGGTGAAGGTAGCTTTGGAGAATACGCCGCCGGAACTGGCGGCCGATATCGTCGATAAGGGCATCATGCTCACCGGTGGCGGCGCGCTGCTGCACCGGCTGGACGAGGTGTTGCGCGTATCTACCGGCCTGCCGGTGATGGTGGCGGAAAACCCGCTGCAATGCGTGGCGCTTGGCACGGGCCGGGCGCTGGAGGAAATGAAGCGGCTGCGTAGCGTATTGTCATCGATGTACTGATTTTCGTGGGTTTTTTAAATTAACCATAAATTGGTTAATTTCAGAGCCGGGTCTAGAGATAGCTCTTCACGGCGCTGGCGCGCAGCTCGTTCACCCGCTCGAACATTCCGCGCCGCTGCCATTCCGCGAGCTTGATCGCCTTGGAAGCCGCGATGTCGCGCGTGAATTGCGCTTCCATCTCCCGACCGAAGCCCGGCCCCAGCACCACCGCGTCGATCTCGTTGTTGGAAACAACGCTGCGCCAGTCCAGATTGGCCGAGCCGACAGCCGACCAGACACCATCGATGACCGCCGTTTTGGCGTGCAGAACCATCCCCTGTCGCTCATAAATATGCACCCCGGCGCGCAACAACCCGGTGTAATTTGCCCGCCCGGCGGCGAGCGAGGAATCGCTGTTGCTGACACTGGGCAGATTGATCCGCACATCGACCCCGCGCCGCGCCGCGCACTCAAGCGCCTGAAGCATCTCATCCGGCGGCCCGAAAAACCCTGAGGTGATATGCACGGATTTATGCGCCGCCGCGATGGCAACGAGCAGTGTTTTATAAATCGCCGGGTTGCCATCGCGGGGCGAGCCGTCGAGCGCCTGCACAATGGAATCGCCCTGCGGCCCCGCCACGGGGGGCAGCGCTTGGCAAGCCAAAGCCTTTCTGCTCGGCCCAGGTTTGCAGGAACATCTGTTCAAAATTGCCGACGACCGGCCCCGAAATTTCCACATCGGTATCGCGCCACGGGAATTTTTTGGGGTTGTTCGTCTCCGCGCTGCCGGGGCGGTTTTTATAAACCTCGGCGATGTTGACCCCGCCGGTAAAAACCAGCCGGTTGTCGATCACGAGCAATTTGCGGTGGTCGCGACGGTTGAGGTCGAGGGATTTCAACTTCGTTGGGTCGAGCGGACTATACTCGATGACGTTCACCCCGGCTCGCCTCAACCCGGCGAACAGCCCCGCCGGCGCATTCGTGCCGTAGGCGTCATACACAAGGTCCACCTGCACGCCCCTGGCGCGTCTTGCCGCCAGCAGCGTGGCGAATTGTTCCCCGGCCGCGCCGTCGAACTCATAGCTTTCCATGTCGATGCGGCGCGTTGCGCGGATGATCGCGGCCTGCATGGCGGCATAGGTCTGCGGGCCATTTTCTAGCAGATGCACGGTATTGCCGGGGACGAAGGGCGTGCCCGTGAGCTGCGTGCTCTCCTGTTTCATCACGCTGAGCGCCTGCGCTTCGCTCGCGGTGGGAATATCGCAGGCGAGGCCGGGGGCCAGGCGCGGTGGCATCACACAGCCTTGCAGCCCCGCCAGCGCGAGGCAAATAAGCGCAACCGGCCGCATCAGAACCCCATTCCCTGTCTGGCTGTTATTTAGTTACGAAAACCGGCGTTTTGAGGTTTATGGGCCCGCCAAAGGATGCTCGGCGGCATAATCGCGCTGTTCGGGCGTCATCTGGAACCCGACCAGAATCTGCACATCGCTGCTGATCCGGCGGTTGGAAAGCTTGATCTTGACCGGCTTCGATACGGCCTCCGCCGTGCTCGCATTGCCGTCGAATTTCAGCGTGATGTTATAATAATACTCGTTGATGATCGTATCGCCCTCGGTAATCGCGACGAAATAGGGCAGCGTCAGCGCATTGCCGTGGTTTGCCGGGCCGTTGCTGGCGGCGAACCCGGCCTGGAATTTTACATCCAGCACATGCTTTTTCTCACGCAAGGTGCAGGCGCCCGCGACGCCGGTGATCCGCGCGGAGGTGACCTGTGCCGCGACATCCGAGCGGCCGGGGAGAAACCCGGTGAGGCTGGAGGCCTGTTGCAGCACCGCGACCTGCGGGCAGAACATCGGCGCCTCCTGGATGCTGCCGCCGCCGCATCCGGCGAGGGCGAGGAGCGGGACAAGGGGGAAAAATTGTGGAGCACAAAAACGTTTCATGCCGCTCCCTTGCCAGAATTTTTTCCGGCGGTCATCTACGCGCCATGGCGGTTTATACAGAAGTTACGGATGAGGCTCTGGCCGCGTTTCTGACAGGCTACGATATCGGCAGCGTTGTGGCGTATCGCGGCATCGCCGAGGGGGTTGAAAACAGCAATTACGCGCTGAAGACGACCCAGGGCGACTTCATTCTCACCCTGTACGAGAAGCGGGTGGCACCCGAAGATCTACCCTGGTTTCTGGGGCTGATGGAGCATCTGGCGGCCAAGGGCCTGCCCTGCCCGCTGCCGGTGCGGGCGAAGGACGGCGCGAACCTCAACCCGCTGGCCGGGCGCATCGCCGCCATCACCACGTTTTTGCCCGGCGTCTGGCCGCGGCGGGTGCTGGCCGAACATTGCGAGCCGCTGGGCGCCGCGCTGGCGAAACTGCATCTCGCCGGCGCGGATTTCGCGCCACGGCGGCAGAATGCGCTGGGGCCGAAGGCTTGGCACAATTTGTTGCAAAAGATTCAACCGACCGCGGATTCGGTGCAGCCGGGCCTTAGCGCCGAGCTGGCGGTCAGCCTCGCGCATATCCGCGCGCAATGGCCAGCCGGCCTGCCAACCGGGCATATCCACGCGGATTTATTCCCGGACAACGTGTTTTTCCTGAAGGGTGAAATCTCCGGCCTGATCGATTTTTATTTCGCCGCCAGCGATATTCTCGCCTATGATATCGCAATCTGCCTGAATGCCTGGTGCTTCGAGCGCGATTTCAGCTTCAACGTCACAAAATCCCGGGCGCTGCTGCGCGGCTATGCGGCGCACCGCGCGCTCTCCGCCGCAGAGGCCGCGGCCTTGCCGGTGCTGGCTCAGGGAGCGGCAATGCGGTTTTTGCTGACCCGGCTACACGACTGGCTGAACACGCCGCCCGGCGCGCTGGTGACGCCGAAAGACCCGATGGATTACGTCCGCCGGCTGCGCTTCCACATCTCGGCCCAGGGGCCCGCCGCCTATGGAATCTGAAAACCTCGTCGAGATATGGACCGACGGCGGCTGCAAGCCCAACCCCGGCCCCGGCGGCTGGGCGGCGATTCTCAAATTCCGCGGCACGGTGAGGGAGCTTTCCGGCTTTGAGGCAGAGACCACGAACAACCGCATGGAGCTGACCGCCGCCGCCGAGGCGCTCTCGGCCCTCACCCGGCCATGCAGCGTGCTTCTGCACACGGACAGCGAATACCTGAAAAACGGCATCACCCGCTGGCATTCCGGATGGGTGCGGAAAAACTGGCGCAATGCTTCCGGCGATCCCGTGAAAAACATGGATTTATGGCAACGAATTCTGGACGCGGCAAAGCCCCACCGTATAGAATGGTTGTGGATTCGCGGGCATTCCGGCAATCCAATGAACGAGCGGGCCGACGAATTGGCCACCGCCGCGCGCGAAAGGCTGAAGAGCAGTTGAATCGGCCTGTTTCCCGCCCCCGCTCCGCGACGCCTCTGCTGGCAGCCGGGTTTCTGCTGCTGGCGCTGGTCGTCGCCATGCCGATCGTCTTCGCCGTGCTTTCAGCGCAAAATTACACCCGGGTGCAAAAAGCCCTGGTGGCGCAGGACCGGCTAGGAGATCTCGTCTCTGTCATGCGCCAGGGGGAAAACGGCTCGCGCGGCTATCTGATCGGCGCCAGCCCGATTTCGCTGCACACGTACAACATGGCCCGGGCGCAGGCGCCGCTGGATTTGCAGAAGCTGGACACGGTTCTGGCTGGCCCGGAATACGCCGCCCAGCTGGCGCAAATCGATCAACTCTCGCAGGATAAGCTGGCCGAGTTGGACAAGACCATGGCCCTGCTGCGCGAAGGCAACCGGGCCGCGGCGACGGCGGAAATCATCGCCGATCTCAACCGGCTCACCATGGTGGATTTGCGGAACCTGACCGTCCAGATGATCAAAGTGCAGGCGGCGCGCGTTGCCGCGGGGCGTGAGCGGGAAATGCGCGACGCCTGGGCGCTCGAACTGGCTACGGCATTCGCGGTTTTCGGCGCCGTGTTCTTCGCGCTCGGCGTCATCAATACCCACCGCGACCAGACCGCCCGCCTGCTGGCGGCGGAAGCAGCGCTCATCGCCGCGAACGACGCGCTGGAACGCAAGGTGGCTGAGCGCACCGCAACGCTGCATGTCAGCGAGGCGCGGTTCCGCCTGCTCGCCGAATCGCTGCCCTGTATCGTGCATATGTCGGATGCCGAGGGCAAAACGCTTTATGTGAACCCGCCAACGACCGGCTATTCCGGTTTGAGCCTGGAGGCTTGCCTGGGTTTTGGCTGGGCGATGATGCTGCATCCGCAGGACCGAAATCCGGGGCTTGAGCGGTGGCGCGAAAGCATGGAAACGGACCGGAATTTTGAAACGGAATTCCGCCTGCGCCGCCACGACGGGGTTTATCGCTGGCACCTTGGCCGTGCCGTTCCGCTTAGGGGCGCAGACGGGCAAATCACCGGCTGGGTCGGCACAACCACCGATATTCACGACCGCAAGCTGGCGGAAACGGCGATGGCGGACACCAATGCCTCGCTGGAGCAGGAGGTAAGCGAGCGCGCGGCGGAGCTTTCCCGGATTTATGAGATCTCCAGCGACATCCTTACGGTCGGCGATTTTGAGCGTGGGTTCACCTCGGTCAGCCCAGCCTGGGAGAGCATCACTGGCCATCCGGTCGAGGCGGCGCTTGCCCGGCCATACACGGATTTCCTCCATCCGGAAGACGCGGAACGGACCGAGGCCGCATTCTCGAAGCTGATCTCGGGCCAGCCCATATCGATTGAAAACCGCTACCGCCGGGCCGATGGCAGCTATTGCTGGCTTTCCTGGCGCGCCGTCTCGCAACCGGAGGAACGCCTGATCTATTGCGTGGCGCGCGATATCACCGCCGAGCGTGAGCGCGAGGAGCAGCTGCGCCAGAGCCAGAAGATGGAGGTGATCGGGCAGCTCACCGGCGGCGTGGCGCATGACTTCAACAATCTCCTCACCATCATCATGGGCAGCCTGGAACTGCTCGCCCGCGGCATGGCGGGCGGGGAGGCGAAATTCACGCGGCGGGTGGATGCGGCGATGGAGGGCGCGCGCCGCGCTGCCGCGCTGACGCACCGGCTGCTCGCCTTCTCCCGCCGCCAGCCGCTGGAGCCGAAGCCGCTTGAGATAAACCGGCTGCTGGCCGGCATGTCCGACATGCTGCACCGGACTTTGGGCGAGACCATCGACGTGGAGCTGGTCAGCGGCGCCGGGCTATGGCAGGCGCTGGCCGACGCCAACCAGCTGGAAAACGCGATCCTCAACCTTGCGGTGAATGCGCGGGATGCGATGCCCGGCGGCGGGCATCTCTCGATCGAAACGCAGAATACCTATCTCGACGAGAATTACGCGGCGGCGCGCGCGGATGTCGATGCCGGGCAATATGTCATGATCGCGGTGACGGACACCGGCACGGGCATGAGCCCGGAGGTGCAGGCCAAGGTGTTCGAGCCGTTCTTCACGACCAAGCCGCAGGGCCAGGGGACCGGCCTGGGGCTCGCGCAGGTCTATGGCTTCATCAAGCAATCCGGCGGGCATATCAGCCTTTACACCGAGCCTGGCGAGGGCACGACGATCAAGCTCTATTTGCCGCGCGTGCGTGGGGCGGCATTGCCGGAGGCACGGTCAACCCAGTCGGCGGCGAGAGGCCTGAGCCCGGCCCAGGGCCAGACCGTGCTGGTAGTCGAGGACGAGGCCGGGGTGCGGAACTTCTCCGCCGAAGTGCTGGAAGAGCTTGGCTATAAGGTTCTCACCGCGGCGACAGCCGCGCAGGCGCTGGCGCTGTTCGAGGCGGCGGCGGAGATCCGCCTGCTGTTCACAGATGTGGTGCTGGCGGGCGGGATGAACGGGCGGCAGCTCGCCGATGAAATTTTGCGCCGCAACCCTGAAGTGACGGTGCTGTTCACCACCGGCTACACGCGCAATGCCATCATCCACCATGGCAGGCTGGACGACGGGGTGAACTTCATCGGCAAGCCTTTCACGGCATCGGCGCTGGGCGAGAAGGTGGCGCGGCTGTTCGAGGCTTCGGCCGAGCGCGTATCATAGCGGCAAGGCGGTTTTGTACTTCACCTGCTTGAGCGCGAAGCTCGATTTGATGTTGGAAATGCCGGGGATTTTCGTCAGCTTATCGACGATGAAGCGTTCCAGCGCCTGCATGTCCGCGACCACGACGCGGATCAGGTAGTCGAAATCCCCGGTCATCAGGTAGCACTCCATCACCTCCGCGTAGCCGATGATCGCGGCCTGAAAGGCCTCGAGGTCGCGCTCGGCCTGGCGCTCCATGCCAACTTGGATGAACACGCTGAGGCCCAGGCCAAGCTTGAGCGGGTCCAGCAGGGTGACATAGCGGCTGACGATGCCGGACTGCTCCAGCGCGCGCACCCGCGCCAGGCAGGGCGAGGGCGAGAGATTGACCCGCGCGGAGAGCTCGACATTGGTCAGCTTGGCGTTCTCCTGCAACAGATTCAGGATCTTAACGTCCGTTGCGTCCGGGCCTGATGGCGGCATGATATGCTTTCATAGCGGAGATCTTTCTCACATTATGCTTAAATTGGCATAAATCAAAGCAGAATTTGGTTACATGTGTTTTCCGCTTTGGACTATCGTGCGTCCCGTCAACACCAGCAGAAGCGAGCCGCCATGGATACCAGCCCCAGCCTGATCAACGCAGCGCACGCAGCGCCGCGCGACGCCGACCCCGGCGAGACGCGCGAATGGCTGGAGTCACTCTCCGCCGTGGTTCAGGAAAGCGGACCCGAGCGCGCCAAATTTCTGGTGCACCAGCTGGAGGACACGCTGCGCCAGACCGGCGTGACGGACGCCTCGCGGCAGTTTTCGGCGTATCGCAACACCATCCCGCTGGAGCGCCAGGGCGCGTATCCGGGCGATTTGGCGCTGGAAGAACGCATTACCTCGATTTTGCGCTGGAACGCGCTGGCGATGGTGATGCGCGCCAACCAGGCTTACGGCGATCTCGGCGGGCATATCGCGAGCTATGCCTCGGCGGCGGAGATTTTCGAGGTGGGATTCAACCATTTTTTCCGCGCGGGTTCGCCGGGCAGCCCGGGGGACCTGATTTTCTACCAGCCACATTCCGCGCCCGGCGTTTACGCGCGCGCGTTTTTGGAAGGCCGGTTGAGCGAGGAGCGGTTGATGAATTACCGCCAGGAGGTTGGCGGCAACGGGCTTTGCTCCTATCCGCACCCTTGGCTGATGCCGAATTTCTGGCAGTTCCCGACCGGCTCCATGGGGCTGGGGCCGATGAGTGCTGCGTATCAGGCGCGGTTTATACGCTATTTGGAACATCGCGAGCTGAAGCCCGCCTCCGACCGGCATGTCTGGGGCGTGTTCGGCGATGGCGAGATGGACGAGCCGGAATCCATCGGCGCGCTCACCATGGCAGCGCGCGAGGGGTTGGATAACCTCACCTTCATTATCAACTGCAATCTGCAACGGCTCGACGGCCCGGTGCGCGGCAATGGGCAGATCATCCAGGAGCTGGAATCGCTGTTCGCGGGTGCGGGCTGGAACGTGATTAAAGTGCTCTGGGGTTCGGAATGGGACGCGCTGTTCTCCCGCGACAAGGAGAACGTACTGCTCCGCCGTTTTGCCGAGACGGTGGACGGCGAATATCAGACTTTGGGTGCGAAGGACGGGGATTATAACCGCGCCAAATTCTTCGAGCGCGAGCCGCAATCCGCCGCACTGGCGCAAACCATGTCGGATGGCGAGATCAACGCGCTGAAGCGCGGCGGGCATGATTTCCGCAAGCTTTATGCCGCCTTTGCCGCCGCGAAGGCACATAAGGGCCGGCCGACGGTGATTCTGGCCAAGACCAAGAAGGGTTACGGCATGGGCAATGCCGGAGAGTCGCGCATGACGGCGCATCAGGCGAAGAAGCTGGATGTTGAGGCGCTGCTGGAGTACCGTGACCGCTTCCATCTGCCGCTGAGCAATGACGACGTGGCATCCTTGCGGTTTTGCAAACCGGCGCCGGAGAGTGCGGAGATGAGTTATCTGCACGCACGGCGGACGAAGCTTGGCGGCTTTACCCCGGCGCGGGAACGCAATGCGCCGGAGGCCATCAACATCCCCGCGCTTGAGGGTTACGCCAATTTCGCGCTGGCGGCGGAGGGCAAGGAGATGTCCACCACCACCGCTGCCGTGCGGATGCTGGGGGGCTTGCTGAAAGACAAGGAGCTCGGGCCCCGGATCGTGCCGATTGTGGCCGACGAGGCGCGCACCTTTGGCATGGCCAATCTGTTCCGCCAGATCGGGATCTATGCCTCGTCCGGACAGCTTTACGAGCCCGAGGACGCGGGTTCGATGCTGTATTACAAGGAGGCGCGCAACGGCCAGTTGCTTGAGGAAGGCATTACCGAGGCGGGGGCGATCTCCTCCTGGGTTGCCGCCGCGACAGCGTACAGCGCGCATAGCACGGCGATGCTGCCGGTTTATATCTACTATTCGATGTTCGGCTTCCAGCGCGTCGGCGACCTGATCTGGGCGGCGGCGGACCAGCGGGCACGGGGCTTTCTGCTGGGTGCCACCGCCGGGCGAACGACGCTGGGCGGCGAAGGCTTGCAGCACCAGGACGGCTCCAGCCATGTGATGGCGGCGATGGTGCCGAACTGCCGGGCCTATGACCCGGCCTTTGCCGGCGAGCTGGCGGTGATTATGGACCATGGCGCACGGCGGATGATGCAGGAAGGCCGCGATGAGTTCTATTACATCACCGTTATGAACGAGAATTATCCGCAGCCGTCGCTGGTGGCGGGTTCGGAAACCGATATCCTCAAGGGCATGTATCGCTTTGCGACGAAAGGCGATGCGAGCAATGGCAAAAAAATCCGGCTGCTGGGCTCCGGCGCGATATTGCGAGAGGTGATTGCGGCGGCGGATATTCTGATGGACGAGTTCGGCATCGGCGCCGAGATTTTCTCCGTCACCAGTTTCTCGGAGCTGGCGAAGGAAGCCGCCGATGTGGAGCGCGCGCGCCGCCGTGGCGGGGCGCCGGAGCATAAGAGCCATGTCGAGACCTTGCTGGCGGGGACAGCGCCGGTCATCGCCGCGACCGACTACGTGCGGGCCTATCCGCAGTTGATCGCGCCGTATGTCGAGGCGCGGTTTGTGGCGCTGGGGACTGACGGGTTCGGGCGCTCGGATACGCGAGCCGCGTTGCGGAAGTTCTTCGAGGTGGACCGGCAAAGCATCGTGCTGGCGGCGTTGGAGGCGCTGGCCCGCGCGGGCACGATCGAGCACAGTGTACTAAGCGAGGCGGCGGCGCGCTTTGGCCTTAAGCAAAACACCCCGGCACCCTGGACGGTTTGAAAAAGCAATGACGCAAGTAATCGAGATTACTGTTCCCGATATCGGGGATTTCAAAGACGTGCCGGTGATCGAAATTCTCGCCGTGGCGGGCGCCACGGTGCGGGAAAACGACGCGCTGGTTGTGCTGGAGTCCGACAAGGCGACGATCGACGTGCCCTCGCCCGCGAATGGCGTCATTAAAGAAGTGCGTGTGCAGATGGGACAGAAAGTCTCTGAAGGCAGCGCGCTGATCCTGCTGGAAACTGCTGATGCCGCACCCGCGCCAAAAGCCGCTGAGCCGGGGCTTGCCACGGTGGCCCCGCCTGCGCCGCTGCCAGCACCCGAAGTTGTGCCGCCGCCGGTTGTGCCTGCTCCGGCGGCCGAAACCACGGCGTCGGGCGCGCTGCCCCATGCCTCGCCCTCGATGCGGCGCTTCGCGCGCGAGCTTGGGGTCGATCTCACCCTCGTGCGCGGCAGCGGGCCGAAGGGCCGGATTTTACGCAACGACGTGCAGGATTTCGTGAAGGCCGCGGTCTCAGCGAAGCCCGCCGCCGAAGGCGCTGGCGCATCGCTCGGGCTGATCCCCTGGCCGCAGGTGGATTTCGCCAAGTTCGGCCCGGTCGAGCGTGCGCCACTCTCGAAGATCAAAAAAATCTCCGGCGCCAATCTTTCGCGCAACTCCGTCATCATTCCGCATGTCACGAATTTCGACGAGGCGGATGTGACCGCGCTTGAGAAGTTCCGTGTGGATATGAACAAGGAGCGGCAGGCCAAGGGCGGGAAGCTCACCATGCTGGCCTTCATGATCAAGGCTGCCGTGTTCACGCTGCGTAAGCACCCAAATTTCAACGCCTCGTTCGATGGCGAGGAGCTGGTGCTGAAACGCTATTTCCATATCGGCTTCGCCGCCGATACGCCGAATGGGCTGATCGTGCCGGTGATAAAGGACGCGGACAAAAAGGGGCTAACCGAGATTGCCGCCGAGGCGGGGGAACTCGCCGAGCAGGGCCGCAACGGCAAGCTCAAGCCCGGCGACATGCAGGGTGGGTGCATCACCATCTCCTCGCTGGGCGGCATCGGCGGTCTGGGCTTCACCCCCATCATCAACGCGCCGGAGGTGGCGATCATCGGCGCGGCGCGCGCGAAAATGACGCCGGTATGGGATGGTGCCGCGTTCCAGCCAAGGCTGATCATGCCGGTCAGCCTGTCCTGGGACCATCGTGTGATCGACGGGGCTGAGGCAGCGCGATTCCTCGTGACCTACACGGGCCTGCTGGCCGATTTCCGCCGGGTGTCGCTGTGAGAACCGAGGTAAAGGTTCCCGATATCGGGGATTTCAAGAACGTTCCCGTTATCGAGATCAATGTGAAGATCGGCGATATCGTGACCGCCGAGCAGACGCTGATCACGCTGGAGAGCGACAAGGCGACGCTGGATGTGCCCGCGCCTGTCGCCGGCCGGGTGGTTGAGATTAAGGCCGCGCTGAACGACCGGTTAAGCGAAGGCAGCCTGGTCGCGGTGATCGAGGCCGAGGGCGCGGAGCCGGTTCTTAGCCCCCCGCCCGCCGTTCATGCCGCACCGACGCCCCCCGCGCCGGTTGCCGCTGCCAACTCAGGCAGTGCCGATCAACATGCCGATCTGCTGGTCATCGGCGCCGGGCCGGGCGGCTACACCGCCGCCTTCCGCGCGGCAGATTTGGGCGCCAAGGTCACGATCATCGACCGGCGCGAGACGCTGGGCGGGGTTTGCCTGAATGTCGGCTGCATCCCCTCCAAGGCGCTGCTGCACGCCGCCAAGGTGATAAAAGACAGCAGCGATTCGGCGAAGCACGGCATCGATTTTGGCGCTCCGAAAATCGACCTCGAAAAATTACGGGGCTGGAAGGAATCGGTCGTAAAACGCCTGACCGGCGGGCTGGTGGACCTCGCCAAACGCCGCAACGTGACCGTGGTGACGGGCGAGGCGAAATTCACCGCACCCAACGAGCTGACCGTGACGCGCGGCGGCGAGGTGCGGAAAATTTCCTTCACCCAGGCGATCATCGCCGCGGGGTCGGAGCCTGTCACCCTGCCCTTCATCCCGCATGACGACCCGAGGGTAATCGACTCCACCGGCGCGCTGGATTTGAAAGCAATCCCCGCGCGGCTGCTGGTGGTTGGCGGCGGCATCATCGGGCTGGAAATGGCGACGGTTTATGAGGCGCTGGGCAGCCGCGTGACCGTGGTGGAGCTAATGGACCAGCTGATTCCCGGCGCGGATCGTGATCTGGTCGCGCCGCTGCTGAAGCGCCTGACCGGCCAGCTTGAGAAAATCCTGCTGAAAACCAAGGTCGGCAGCATCGTGGCGCGCGAGGACGGGCTGCTGGCAAAGTTCGAAGGGCCGGAAGGTTCCAGCGAAGGGCTGTTCGACCAGGTTCTCGTCGCGGTCGGGCGCAGGCCGAATGGCGCGATGCTCGGCGTGGAAAGCGCGGGTATTACGGTGAACCTGAACGGCACGATTCCGGTGGACAAGCAGATGCGGACCAACGTGCCGCATATTTTCGCCATCGGCGATGTCGTGGGCCAGCCCATGCTGGCGCATAAGGCGACGCATGAAGCAAAAGTGGCAGCGGAAGTGGCCTGCGGCCATAACGCCACCTTCGATGCGCGGGTGATCCCTTCGGTCGCCTACACGGACCCAGAGGTCGCCTGGGTGGGCCTGACCGAGACGCAGGCCAAGCTCTCAGGCATCGAAGCAGGCAAAGGCGTGTTTCCCTGGGCGGCATCCGGCCGTTCGCTCTCGCTCGGGCGGGACGAGGGCATCACCAAACTGCTGTTCGACAAAACCACGGGGCGGCTGCTAGGTGCCGGCATTGCCGGGCCAAATGCGGGGGATTTGATCGCTGAGGCGACGCTGGCGATCGAGATGGGCGCGGACGCGGTGGATATCAGCCTGACGATCCATCCGCATCCGACGCTCTCGGAAACAATCGGGCTGGCGGCGGAGATGTTCGACGGGACGATCACGGATTTGATGCCGCCGCGCCGGAGCTAATCGATCGCGTTCCACCAGGGGATGCTATGGGACGCCTCGGCATGCAGTCTGTGATAGGTATATTCCACGGCTCCGTCGGCTTTACCCGGTGGTACGCCCAGGCCGCGCAGCATCATGCCGGTGACGATCTGGACGTATTCGCCCCGATACTCGCCCCTGATAATCCGGCGTATGGCTTCTGTCTGGAGCCCAAGAAGCATATCGCCGGCCGCCTCGATCGAGGCTACATTAAAATCGCCGGTCTCGCAGCCCAGCCGCACATCGGCCGTGATGTGGCCAAAAAGGATACTATCGCCCGTTAAAAGGCCGATATGCGAGACAAAAGCGCCCCAAGCCGGCTCGATCACCGCGCGGGCAAGAAAAAGCTGAAAGCCCGTTGCCGTGCGGTGTAATGGATTTTTGAGAACATTATAGACCGGGTAAATCGCCAGCGTCATTTCATCAGCCAGCCTGGCTCCCAGCTCGGCCACGGCTTTATCCAAGGAATCGAAGTACTTATAAAAAGTGCCCCGGGCGACCTTTGCGTGGCGGATCACATCGTCGATCACGGCTGGGCTGGACATATCATCCCCGGAGCAGACGACGAGCACCGATTGCAGCAAATGGTTTTTCATGCGCTCGCGTTTAATGCGGGCCACACGCACGCGGTGGTCCTCCCGCACCGGGGAAGCCTCTGCACCGGTGCCCTCGGAAAGCCTGGCGTCAGCCCCCCGCGCGCTCATTTCAGACCCATCCATCACCATGCGGCGTGTTGAACCAGATTTGACGCGAATTTGAAAGCCGTATCTCCAGGGGGTAGCCTGTCAAAATGACACCCGCGTTTACAGAAGGCCGATTTTCGCGTATTTGAGGTCATGCCGCGAATCATGCAATGCTACGGGCAAAAAATTAGCGGATCTTCGCATTAACAAAGCTGAAGGGTGGATTTAGGCCATGCGGGCTACTGTACTCAAAACGATTCTTTTCGCGCTGCCCCAGGCGCTCAGGTTTTCCGCCCTGCGGAGCGATAAGTTCAAAAGCCTGATGGCGAGCCACGACGCGGTTATTCAGATCCAGACCAAGGACGGCTCGGTCGGGCGGCATTACACTTTCAAAGGCGGCAAGATCACCAGCCGCGCCGGTATCCACCCCACCGCAGATGTGCGGATTTTGTTCAAGGATGTCGCGACCGCCGTGCGGCTGCTCACCCCGCCGATTGACCGCGGCGAGGCGATCCACGCCGCCAAGAATTTCGCGATTTTGCAGATCGGCCCGGATAATCTCGTCAGCTGGTTCCACGCCATGATCAACGAGATGAACAATATCGGCACGCAATACGGCACGCCGATGCCCGATGGCAGCATCCGTTACACCAATAATAATAACGGCGGCCCAACCTTCGTTTACGTGAAGGATGGGAAAATCCTGCGCACCACGCCGATCGACCTCGACGACGAAGACGCGCCAAGCTGGACGATCAAAGCGCGCGGGCGCAGCTTCACGCCGCGCCGCCAGGGAGTTGTAAACCCCCATGCGCTGGCCATGCGCTCGCAGGTCTATTCCGAGAATCGGAATTTATACCCGATGAAGCGCGTGGATTTTGACCCGAATGGCGAGCGCAACGTGCAGAACCGGGGAAAATCCGGCTACGAGCGCATCAGCTGGGAAGAAGCCTTCGATATCGTCGCCAAGGAAATCTCGCGCCAGAAGCGCAAATACGGCCCGGGCGCGATCGCGCTGTATTTCGGCTCGCACCACCAATGGGGCAATGTCGGCTATTACCTCTCGGCCCTGCTGCGCTTCGGCAATCTCATCGGCTTCACCCGCGTGCACCCGAACCCGGATAGCTGGGAAGGCTGGTATTGGGGTGCGACGCATCATTACGGCTCTTGGATGCGCGTCGGCATTCCCTCATTCTACTCCACCGTGGAAGATTGCCTGAAGGAAGCCGAACAGATCGTGTTCTGGTCGAGCGACCCGGAGACGACCAACGGCTATGCGAGCGGGCTGGAGGGCACGCAGCGCCGGCTATGGGCGAAGGAGCTGGGGATCGACTTCATCCATATCGACCCGAACCTGAACCCGACGGCGCAGCTCTTCGGCGGCAAGTGGATCGGCATCCGCCCGGGCACCGATAGCGCGATGGCGATCGCCATCATGAATGTGTGGGTCAACGAGGATCTGTACGACAAGGAATACATCGAGAAAAACACGGTGGATTTCGACGCCTGGCGCAAATACCTGCTGGGCACGGAGGATGGGATTCCCAAAACGCCTGAGTGGCAGGAAGAGGAAACCGGCATTCCGGCGCGCACCGTCCGCGCGCTCGCGCGCAGCTGGGGCAAGAAGAAAACCTATCTCGCAGCCGGCGGCATGGGTGCGGGGCTGGGCGGCGCCTGCCGTGGCGCCACCGGCTCGCAATGGGCGCGCAACATGATCCTGCTGATGACCATGCAGGGCCTGGGCAAGCCCGGCGTGAACTTCGGCAATCTGCAAATCGGCACGCCGATGGACCATAATTTCTACTTCCCCGGCTATGCCGAGGGCGGAATTTCCGGCGAGCTCGCCTTCACGGCCGCGCCGGTGAACAATTATACCCGTATGCCGCATGTGCTCACCATGAACCCGGTGAAGCAGATGGTGCCCCGGCTGCGGCTGGCGCAGGCGATTCTGGAAGGCCATGCCGAGGGTTACATCTGGGACGGCCAATCGGCGGAGGCGCAGATGGCGCCGTTCACCTACCCAATGCCGGGCTATTCCAAAATCCACATGCTCTACCGCTATGGCACGTCGAGCTTCGGCACCATGGCCAACTCCGATGAGATGATCCGCGCCTACCGGCATGAATCGCTGGACTTCGTCGTGAACCAATCGATCTGGATGGAGGGAGACGCGGAATTCGCGGACATCATTTTGCCCGCCTGCACCAATTTGGAACGCTGGGATATTTCCGACTGGGGCAATTCCGGCGGCTATATCCACCACAATACCGACCAGCTGAACCACCGCACCGTGGTGTTGCAGCACAAGTGCATCGAGCCGCTGGGGGAGTCGAAATCCGATTACGACATCTTCTATGGCGTGCTGGAGCGCATGGGGCTTGGCGTGATGTTTACCGAGGCCTGCTCGGAGCTGGACTGGGTGAAGCGGGTCTTCGATTCATCGGATCTGCCCCGGTTCATGAGCTGGAAGAAATTCGCGAAAAAGGGCTATTACATCGTGCCGCCAGAGCCGGAGGCGACCCGCGACCCGGTGGCCTACCGCTGGTACGCCAATGGCACGCCCAAGGATATTCCAGAGCCGCTGCCTTTGCCATCTCAGTTCGGCGAGAAATTCCTGCATGGGCTGGAGACGCAATCCGGCAAGATCGAGTTCCTGCCGAACTCACTGCGCCGGGGCGACCCGAACAATGAGGAACGTCCAATTCTCAACCGCTATATCCCATCCTGGGAAGGGCGACAGACCGCGGAACTGTTCGGCAAGTTCCCGATCCAGCTGATCTCCACGCATTCGCGCTACAGCTTCCACACCTATAACGATGCCAAGGATTGTACGATCAACGATATCGAGGATCATCGCATCCTGGTCGATGGCTATTACTATTGGGTGTTGCGCCTGAATGTGGAAGATGCCGTTGAGCGCGGTATCAAGCACCATGGTCTGGTGCGGATCTTCAACGAGCGCGGCAGCGTGATCTGCGCCGCCGATGTCTCACCGCTGGTCGCCAAGGGCGTTGCCAAGAGCTTCGAATCCTGCGCCGTGCTGGATATCATCGACGACCCGCGCTACGGTCAGGTGGATCGCGGCGGCTGCGTGAACCTGCTGACGCCCAAGCGCAGCCAGGTGAAGGGCACCTCCGGCATGGCCTGCAATTCCTGTCTTATCCAAATCGAACCCTGGGTAGCAGCGGGCGCCGCGGCGCTGCCACTGGCTGCGGAGTAATAAAAAACATGTCAAAATGGAATATGGTCGTCGATGTGGCGCTTTGCGAAAACTGCCACAACTGCACATTGGCGTTGAAGGACGAGCACGTCGATAACGACTTCCCCGGCTACGCCGCGCCGATGCCGCTGCATGGCGAGGAATGGATTAAAATCACCCGCCGCGTGCGCGGCACGGGGGATATGGTGGATGTCGCCTACCTGCCGACCATGTGCAACCATTGCGACGATGCGCCCTGCATTAAAGCAACCGGCGGCGATGGCAGCATTTACAAGCGTGCCGATGGCATCGTGATTGTCGATCCCGTGAAATCCAAGGGCCGCAAAGATCTCGTTGGCGCCTGCCCTTACGGCGCGATTGCCTGGAACGAGGAGCAGCAACTTCCCCAGGCCTGGCTGTTCGACGCGCATCTGCTGGATAAAGCCGGATTCAAGGAACCGCGCGCCGCGCAATCCTGCCCGACCGGCGCGTTGAAAGCGGTGAAGATGACCGATGAGCAGCAGCGCGACATGATCCGCGACCAGAAGCTGGAGGAACTCCGCCCGGAGCTGAACACCAAGCCGCGCGTGCTCTACAAAAACCTGTATCGCTATGCGCGCAATTTCATCGGCGGCAGCGTCGCCGCGACGATCAACGGCGTTGATGAATGCGTCGAGGGCGCGGAGGTCACGCTGCTCGCGAACGGCGCCGAGATTGGCAAGACGCGCAGCGATATGTTTGGCGATTTCAAGTTCGACGGGATCGAGAAGAGTGCAACGCGCTACACGGTGAAGATCAATCACCCGGCGCTGGGCCAAGCTTCCGTGGAAACCGATGCGTCCGAGAGCCGGTCGCTTGGCGAGATCCGGCTTTCCGGCAACGCATAATTTTTTGCCGCTTCTTGAAACAAAAAGGGACCAGCCAGGCTGGTCCCTTTTTGTTTCAGATTTTAACCTTCAGCCCCGCCCATTCAAACAGCGAGCGGTAAAGTGCCGACGCCTGTTCCGGCTGGTCATCGCCATATAAATCCGCCGGAATCGAATACCCTAGCGTGTGCAAATGATAGCCGATGAACCGGTAGGTAGGCCGGAAGCGGGAGAGTACTTCCGGGTCGAGCTTCAGCACAGTTCCCGGCACGGCGGGCGTCAGCGTGTCGCGCTCATAAATCGAATCGAAGCTGAAAATTTTCCAAACGCCGTTGCGCTGCTCAACCCGGAACTGCAACCGTGCGTAGGAGACGAGATCGGCTTCAACGCCGTTCATCTTTGCCCGAAATTCGATGCCGGAAGGCACTTCAACCACTGCTCGGGTGCCGTTAAGATGAATAACCGGCGGTGAAAGCCGGTGCACCGCCTTGTTGCCGTTGGCGCTCATCTTCTCGGAGCCGGTGACGAAGCCATCGCCGCTGCCTTGATACCAGCTTATCTTGACGGTCGAATCCTCATGAAAACATCCGCGCATCTGCGCCCACCAGCCGCGGTCGCGGCCCTGGCGCTCGCGCAATATCAGCTGGGTAATCTCGGCAATTTCGTTCATCGTTTCATCTCCTTTGTTCAACAAGGTGCGGCGCAGCGCAGCGCGAATGCCAGCTGCTCCAGCTGGAACGGCGCACCGAGATAGTGGAAGTCGATGCAATGCCCCGTGGCATGGGCCATCGCGGCATCGACCCATTTGGCCTGCGTGAAAGCCTTGCCGAAGCCCTCGACCTCCTGCTGGTTTACCACCCAGAGATTATCGAACTCCGCCTGGCGGTAATGCACCGGCACCGTAACTTCCGCTGCGACTTGCCGCACGTGTTTCGGCCAAACGGAGGTGATTTCGATCAACTCCCGGCGCGGGCATGGCGCATCCGCCACCGCTATGTTCAACTCGGCCACTGCCGGGTCATAGGTGCCGGGCGGCCCAAACATTTTCATATTTTTCAGTGGCGGCGGCATCGAGACCAGGGGCAAATCCGGCAGCGCGGCCCATGCCTCACGGTCCTCCGGATTGATGTTGAGGCCGACGCCAGAAGCCGCCAGCCCAAGCAAGGGCCATTCCGGCCGCAGCGAGGCGAGAATTGTAGAAATCGCGCCGCCGATGGAATGGCCGATGAGCACGATCCCGCGCGCATTGCCGCGATGCGCCTGCCAGAACGCGCCGATTTCCTGGTTCAGCACCTCCGCATGTGCGCGGTGCAATGTATCCGTCGGCGGCAGCATCCCGCTCTCGCCGTATCCCGGCCGGTCCAGCGCCAGAATGGGAATGCCCAGCGCCGCCGCATGGTCGAGCAGCGAATAGCCGGGTACATCGAAATAGGCGCTAGTGTATGTGCCGCCGTGTATCGCCACGATGATCGGGTAATCCGGCGCGGCGGGTTCACCTTTTAGCGGAACCCAGCGGCCGGAGAGCGGATGCGGGCCACTGGTATGAAAATTTACGTGCATGATGTTTCCTCAGCCGAGCCGGCTCGCATGCCAGCGCAAATGGTCTTCCATGAAGGTTGAGATGAAAAAATAGCTATGGTCATAGCCCGGCTGCATCCGCAGCGTGAGCGCGATGCCCGCCGCGCCGCAGGCCGTGCGCAGCAGCTCCGGCTTCAGCTGTTCGGCCAGGAACGGGTCGGCATCGCCCTGGTCCACCAGAATATCCGGCACCCGCGCCCCGTCTTCGACCAGCGCGACCGCATCGTGCCTGCGCCAGGCGGCACGGTCTTGCCCCAGATACCCGCTCAGCGCCTTATGCCCCCAGGGCACGGCGGAAGGAGCCACGATCGGCGAGAAGGCGGACACCGCGCTGTAGCGCCCAGGGTTACGCAACGCTGCCGTAAGCGCGCCGTGCCCGCCCATGGAATGCCCCATGATGGATTGGCGCTGAAGGTCGATGGGGAAATGCTCCGCGACGAGTTCCGGCAGCTCATCGGTGATATAGCTCCACATGCGGTAATGCGGCGCGAATTGCGGCTCCGTCGCATCCACATAGAACCCGGCGCCGAGGCCGAAGTCGTAGGCACCGGCGGGATCGTCCGCCACGCCCTCGCCGCGCGGGGAGGTGTCGGGTGCCACAAAGATCAGCCCCAGCTCCGCGCAGACGCGGCGGAATTCGCCCTTGTCCGTCACGTTGGCATGGGTGCAGGTGAGGCCGGAGAGATACCAGACCACCGGCAGCTTCGCCCCCGGCTCATGCGGCGGCACAAACACGGAGAATGTCATCTCCGTGCCGGTCGCGGTGGATTGGTGGCGGAACACGCTTTGGCTTCCGCCGAAGCTTTGATGGGTTTCGACTTTTTGCAGCGCAGCCACGGAGTAACTCCCTCAGGCCGGCAGCGCGCCGGATGCCTTGGCGGCAAAGGTGGCGATATAATCCATCAGCGGCGGGTTCAGGCAGTCATACGGCTCCAGCCCCAGCTCCTTCAGCCGTGCGCGGATGCCATCCATCCGCTCCGGGTTCACGCCGGATTCGATGACCGAAGAGACAAAAGCCGCAAAGCTGGGCGCCGCAGCGCCGGGCTTGTCGAAACGCTCCGAATGGATGAACGACAGGCCGTGCAGCGGGTGCGGGGATTTTTCCACCGGACCGTACATATGCACGCCGCAGGCCTTGCAGGCATGGCGCTGGATCAGCGCAGCCGGGTTCACCACCGCGAGCCTGTCCTCGTTCTCGAGAACCTTCACCGTATTGGTGGGCACGACGCCGACGACCGAGAACATCGCGCCCTCGGGCTTCCAGCATTTCGTGCAGCCGCAGGCATGGTTATGCGCGACTTGGCTGCTGATTTGCACCCTCACCGGCTTGTCCTTGCAGTTGCAGGTCAATACCCCGCCCGTGAAGCTGTCAGAGCCTTGAACAACGCCGTTATCGGCCAACGGATGAATATCGATTTCGGACATGGCACACCTTTTTGGTTATGCGCTCATTCATAGCCGAGAGGCTTATGATGGCAAGCCCGTCAGCTTGCTTGAATCTCGCGCCGCAACGCCGCCATGGAAAGATTGCTCAAGCGAGCCGCCTCGGCCTCCGCCACGCCGAACATCCTGAGCGGAAAGATTACGGATTTATGCGCTTCCTTATGCGAAATCTCCCCCGCCAGCATGGCCCGCACCATCGCCACCTCCATGCCGTTGATCGCAGTGATCCCGGCTTCAATATTGCCGACCGTTAACACGCCCGCCGCCACGCCGATGCCAAGGCCGATGCGCGCGTGCGGGCGCTGCAACCGGTCCAGCATCTGCATCGCAGGCTCCAGCTGCACGATGAACGCCGCCCACACCTTGTCCTTCTCCGCTTTTTCGATAACCCGGCGATAGGCATAGCACGTCACCGCCGCGACATTCGGGGACCGGCGCACGATCCGCTCCATGTCGGCCCCATACGCTTCCACATGAGCGGAAAACACCGCCTGCGCCATGTCCTCTTTCGAACTGAAATGATTGTAGAACGAGCCGACGCCGACCCCCGCCTCCTCGATGATCTCGGCGATCGTGCTCGCCTCGAACCCGATACGCCCGAACATCGCATAGGCGGCGTCGATCAGCCTCTGGCGGACGCTAAGACGTTTCCCGGGCGTGGCCGCGGCCGTCCTGACCAGCGCCCGCGCCGCAACCTGCTTCTTTGGTTTCATCATGGTTCATCCGTTTCAACGAAACGAAACAAAAAGACAAGCAGGCATTTTGCACGTGGCGTTCATTATGATTGACAGCCAGGCGAAGCCAGCATATTTTCTGAGTAAATATTCAGTTTTACCCGCCTCGATGCTTCTGGTGCGGCGCAGCAAAATTGAATTTGGAGGAAAGGCAATATAAGGTTTCTGCGCGATATTTGGTATATGGCAGGCCGCAAGATCTGGGGCGAGCCGGTTGCTCTCTACCGCAGGACAATATCAACCATGGCCCTGGCAGCGTTCCGGGCGGATTGTTGCAAGCGCAGCAACTGGAAATTTCAAATTAGAGGAGCAACCGCAAATGACGTTTCTACGCAACATCTGGTACATGGCAGGCTGGGACGTGGATTTTTCGCAAAAGCCGTTCTTCCGCAAGATCGCGGGCGAGCCGATTGTTCTCTACCGGAAGGAAGATGGCGGCATCGTCGCACTTTCGGATACCTGCCCCCACCGCTTCGCGCCGTTGAGCGAGGGCGTGGTGGTTGGCGATGCGATCCAATGTCCCTATCACGGCTTGCAATTTGGCGAGACCGGCGCGTGTGTTTTCAACCCGCATGGCGATGGCGTGCTGCCCAAAGCCGCGCGCGTGAAATCCTATCCGGTGGTGGAGCGCGACACGATCATCTGGGTTTGGCTGGGCGATAATGAACAGGCCGACGCCAGCAAGATCGAGGATTATTCCGTCCTGAACAATCAACAGGATTATACCTTTACCGCGGGCGGCACGATCACGATGCGGACGCCGTACGAGCTGATTATCGACAACCTCATGGATTTGAGCCATGCCGGATTTTTGCACCCCACCAGCCTTGGCAGCGAGGCGCTGGCGCGCGGCATATCTTCCGTGAAGACTGTCGGAAACACCGTTTATTCCTACCGCATGGGGCCGAACGGCCTTCCATCGCCGATGCATGTGATGACCGGCGCCTGCGGGCCGGAGGATTACGTCGATTTCTGGGCCGATATGCGCTGGAGCGCGCCCGCGAATTTTTACCTCGACTCCGGCGTGGTGCCCACCGGCGCGCCGCGCGATGGCGAGACCGCGCGCATCCTCTCCAGCGTGCAGGTGCTATCGCCCGAGACGGAAAATTCCACGACGTATTTCATCAAGCTGTTCCGTAACTACAACCGTGAAGATTCTGCTTTGACCGATGGCATTCTTGCCGCGGTGCTGGCGGCGTTTTTGAAGGAAGACGGCTGGATGCTGAAACATGTGGAAGAGCGTATGGCGGGGCATGAGTTCTGGTCGCTCAAGCCGATATTGCTGCAAAGCGATGCCGGCGCGGTGGTGACAAGGCGCGCGCTGGAGCGGATGGTGCGGGAGCAGGCAGCAGAAGCCGCTGCGGCCTGACATGGCGGCGATCATGGTGGTATATATGGACATCACCGATTCGTCCTGGACCCAAACGTATTTCGCCGCTGTTCCTGCGATCATGGGCGAATACGGCGGCGTTTCGATTGCCGGCGGCCGGGAGATTTCCCGGCTGGAAGGCGACATGAAAATCCCTGAGCGCATCGCGGTCATTTCCTTCCCATCACGGGACGCGATCAAACGCTTCATGAACGATCCACGCTATCTGCCTTTTCGCGCGGCGCGTGAAGCGGGAGCGAGGTCCGAAATCTTCGTGTTTGAAAACGCGGTAGCAGACGGCAAGCTTGTGTAGGCTTTCGATTCGTCCCATGCTGGCGTTGTTTGGAGAAACGATTCCGCACGCTATGAACATGCAGCCGTTTTCTTATCAAGAAACTCATCGCGTGATTCACCAGAAAGGCAATTTGGTGCATCAATCGAGCGAAAATGCCGGCTGGCAGCCGCTCTACGCCTCGGTACAGACCGAAGCGGCTTACGAGGGCTTCTTCCCCGCCGTGGCGGATCATCTTCTGGTTATCCCGCTCAAGCAGCCTGTTCACTTCACCCGGCGGGTCGGGGGCGAACTCCAGGAACGAATCCTCCCGCCCGGCAGCGTCACCATCACGCCCGGCGGCGCCGATTTTACCGTTCGCACGGCATCGGAAAACGGTCTGTACGACACGATCCATCTTTATATCCGCAATGCCGCCATCGCGGAAATGTACATGGAAATCTCCGGTGGCGCCGGAAAATTCACGCTTCCTCCCAGCATCGGCGCCACCAGCGTGATGATCCAGGGCATCGCGCTTGAGCTGCGGCAGATGCTGGACGCACCGGATCGTTCGGATTTGCTCTATGTCGAAACGCTCTCACGCAGCCTGGCGGGTTGTCTTGTGCGGCCTCACACGCGCGCGCGGGAAATCGACGCCAGGGCTGCGCTCTCGCCGCAGCAGCGCGACCGCGCGATTCAATATATTCAGGAATTTCTTCACGATGATCTCAATCTGTCCGGAATCGCCCGGGCGGCGGGGGTGAATACGGGCAGGCTGGCGCGCGAGTTCAAAAAATCGGCCGGCCTCTCGCCGTATGAATATGTTGTCCGCGCGCTGGTTGACCGCGCCAGGTATTTGCTCACCGAAACCGGTCTTTCCCTGGCGGAAATCGCGGCTTTGTGCGGCTTCAGCCATCAGCAGCACATGACGCGCATGTTCAGGCGCATCACCGGAGCCACACCCGGCACGTTTCGGCGCGGGTCTAGACCCGGATGACTTCAGATGGAATCGCGTTGCGATTCCATCTGAAGTCTGAATCCGGCTCTACATATGTAATAGATGGCGATTCAGACATCAAAGCGAACCATAAATGGGTCGATTTGATGTCATCGCGCTCTAGGTCTTGACCGCCTCCAGCACCGAGGCATAGGCCGCGACCGCGCCGCCGCCCATATTCACGCATATCGCGAGCGACGCGCCGGGCAACTGCATCTCCCCCGCCTCCCCCAGCAACTGTCGCGCCAGCAGAACGTGCATGGAGACGCCGGTGGCGCCGACCGGATGCCCCTTGGCTTTCAGCCCGCCGGAGAGATTCACCGGCAATCGCCCCTGCCGCGAGGTCACGCCGTCTATCACGGCCTTACGCCCGCCGCCTGGGGGTGCCACGCCCAGCGCCTCCACCATCAAAAGCTCCGCAATGGTGAAGCAATCATGAACTTCCGCCAGGCTGAGGTCTTCCACACTAATCCCCGCCTGTGCATAAGCCTGCTCAATCGCCCGCCTGGGCGCCTCGAAGGCGGTTAAATCCTTCTCCGACAGTGGCAGAAAATCATTCACATGCTGATAGGCGCGGAAACCAACTGCCTTCGGAAAATCGCTGAGCAATTCGTCCGACACCATAACCAGCGCCGCCGCGCCGTCGGAAATCAGCGAGCAATCCGTCACCTTCAACGGCGCCGACACCATCGGGTTTTTGTCTGAAGCTTGCAGGCAAAAATCCAGATCAAGCTGGCGCTGCATCTGCGCCAGCGGGTTGCACAGCGCGTTCAGATGATTCTTCACCGCGATATGCGCCATCGCTTCCGCCGGGCCGCCAAACTTTGCGGCGTAGGCTTGGGCGAATTGCGCGAAGATATCCGGAAAGGAACACGCCGCCTCCTCTTTCTGGTAGCTTGCACCGCCTAGCGCGCGGGTCACTCCGGCGGTATCCAGCCCGGTCATTTTCTCCGCGCCCACGACCAGTGCAATTTTTATGCGCCCGGATTTTATCGCATCGATCGCGCCATAGACCGCCGCCGAGCCGGAGGCGCAGGCGTTCTCCACCCGCACCGCCGGTTTGTAGCGCAGCGCGGAGTCTGCGCCTAAGATCATCGAGGCGCAAAACCCGTCCGGCACCAGCCCCGAGTTGAAATGGCCCAGCCATGCCGCATCGACCTGTTCCGCGCCGATGCCGGCGGATTTCAGCGCCTCGCGCGCCGCACTCTGGATCAGTTCTTCCAGGCTCAAATTCCCATGGCGGCCAAATTTGGTATGGCCCCAGCCGACGATCACGGGCTCAGACATACGGGTTTTCCGGATCCAGCCCGGCCAGAATACGGCCATAGGTCTCCAGCGCGGTGTTTGGCGCCACCTGGGCATGCACATGCGCCACGCGAATATCACGCCAGACCTCGGCGAAAGGATTCGTAGCCCCGCCTATCGCAGCACCAGATGCGGTCGCCAGCATATCCGCCGCCTCGCAGACCATGCGGTTGCTGAAGCCGACATCGCGCTTCACCCTGGCCCGGTCGTCACGCGGCATCTGCCGGCCCTGCGCGGCGGCTTCCTGCACCTCTGCCACCGCGTTGCGGAGCAAGTACCGGCTGGCATCGAGCTTCGCGGAAACCTCGCCGAGTTGCAAATGCGTCACCGGCGCTTCCGATTGCTTATCGTAGCGAGAGTAAAGAATTTTCCGGGATTTCAGCTGCTCCAGAAAAATATCCAGCGCCGCGTAACCCATGCCGAGAATAGGGAACGCCAAAGTGAGCAGAAAAACCGGCGTGAAAGAAGAGCGATACGACGGCCCGCCGCCAAGATGCGAAACATCGGGCGGCTCGGTCGCGGCTTTCGAGAAGGAGGCGATGTAATCATCCGGCACGAAGAGGTCTTCCACCGTCACGCTGGAACTGCCCGTGCCGCGCATGCCCGTCACGTTCCAGTCGTCCAGGATTTTCACTTTATCGGCTGGCACCAGCGCGAGCGAATCCATGGCCATCTCATTGCCCTCGGCGTCGAAGCTCGGCACGCCAAGCCCGTCCCAGTTCGCGTGGTAGATCGCGGAGTTAAAGCCCCAAAGCCCATGGTCGATATGAATTCCGCCCGGCACTTTGCGGATTTTATATCCGCGCGGCATCTGCGTCGCGGCGCCACGCAACCCGCCCGGCGAGGCGAAAACATGATCCACGACGCTTTTGGGATACATCGTCGCGATCATCCAGTTCACGGTATTGATCACCGCAACCGTCCAGGCGGCAGAACCATTGCCTCGGCCCAGCGCCACCAGAGCATCCATGTAGCCCTGCCAATCAATCTCCAGCCCGCCATAGGCTTTGGGGGTGAGCAAAGCGAACATGTTATCGCGCTCCAGCCGGTCGATCAGCCGCTCCGGCAGACGTCCGGCAGTGCTGATCTCAGCCGACATGGCGCGCAATTCGGGGAGCAGCGCGTTTGCGGTCTCAAGCGGAGGTAAGCGCCTCATGCTCATGGCTTATAATCCAGCGGGCTGACACCGGGGCGTGGATCGACGGTCCAGCATTCATAGCCCATCTCGCGGCTGATCAGCCCATCCTCGATGTGAAAGATGTGAACGAGCCGCATTTTTACATGCGTCCCCACCGGCACCGGGCAGTTCTCAAACCCCGGCCCGCAGACTTTGAAGGTACACCACATGTCGTCCACCACGCGCCCGGCGGTGCCGAAACGCTCGATGGGGAAAAACCGGATGCCCTCGGCAGCCTCGAAAACGCCGAGGTAATTCTTCTTGATCTCTTCCTTGCCCTTATAAGCGACACCGCGCGCCGGAGCCTCCCATACGGCGCCGGGCGCATAGAGCCGCATACATTCTTCGATCTGGCTGGGATTTTCCTCATGAAAATGCTGCCCGACCAGGTCCATCGCATATTGGCGCGCTTCTTCCGGTGTTTTGGCCGCAAAACGGCGCTCCAGAACATCGCCCATTTTATTCCTCCGTTTATGGTTCCGGAGGTCAGCCTAGCGGCCCGAGGCGGAACGGTCTTGCACATTCAGCCCCGGATTTTTGCACGATCTTTCAGCTTTGCGGCACGGAGCCCTGGGATGGGGTGAATGGCGTCGTCATAATCGGCTTCGGGCCTTTGCCGTCATTCACATTGAGCGCGATGCTCGCACCCAGCGCATTCGCCATATCGGTCGGCACCAGAATGGTCACGCCGCGGTCTTTGTTCATGTCATAAATCAAACCCATCTGGCGGATTTGCAGCGCCACGGGGTTGTCCGCGTAAATATGCGAAGCATCGGCGATCTGTTCAGCAATCGCCACCTCGGCGCTGGCCAGTGTCACCCGCGCCTGTTTCTCTTTTTCGGCCTGGGCGTTGCGGCTCATCGCGTCGTTCAACTCAGGCGGGATTTTCACGTCGCGGATTTCCACGGCAATATCGCCGATGCCCCAGCCATCTGATTTTCTGGCGATGAGCGCCTGCAGTTTCTCATCCATCGCCTCGCGGTTGGAGAGAATGTCGTTCAACGTCGTCGAACTAATGACTTCGCGCAAGGATGTCTGGGCAATCTGCGCGATCATGTTGCGGTAGTCGGTCAGTTCGGTCGCGGCGCGCTTCACATCCGCGACGCGCCAGAACATGATGGAATCCATGGTGACGGAAACCGCATCGGCAGTCAGCGTATCCTCGGCAGAGATGCGTGTGCTCTGCCGCCTGGTATCCACCACCGTATAAACCAGTTCGAAAGCCGGGATGAGGAGATATAGCCCTGGCCCGCGGACGCCTGCGAAGCGCCCAAGCCGGAGGATGACCGCGCGTTCCCACTCCGCTGCGGTACGCAAGGTGAGTGCGAGGAAAATGCCGATGACGACGATAGGCACACCGATAACGGGTGCGACGAGATAGCTGACGGCAACGCCAACGGCGATGACCAGGAAGGCGATGAGCGTGACGGCGCTGTTCATGGCGTTTTTCCCTTAGACGTTTCGTCTTGCGACGATAACAGAGCTTTTCATTTCCTGCACGATCTCATTATTCTGGTTCAAGGTGGTGAATTTATTGGTCACGATGCCGTGGGTGGGCTTGGATTTGCTCTCCCGTACCTCCAGCACCTCGACTTTGAGGCGAAGCGAATCGCCAGGACGCACGGGGCGGTGCCATTTGAGATATTCAAAACCCAGCCCGAGCGCGCCGGGGGCGGGATTGAACAGCCCGCTGGTGACGAGGCGGTTCATGGTCAGGCTGGCGGTGTGCCAGCCGCTGGCGATCAACCCGCCGGTGATGGCCTGCGCCGCCTTGGGGTCGGTGTGCATCGGCTGCGGGTCGTATTTTTGCGCGAATTCGATGATCTGCGCTTCGGTGAGCGTCACCGGCGCGCTTTCAAACCCCTGCCCCGGCACAAAATCCTCGAAATACTGATACTCCATAAAATACTCCTTTTTCCGGCGACTCGGTGAATCTTGGTAGAACGCTATCATGAAAGCTGAAATTTTGCTCTTGATCGCGGTATTGGTGGTTGGCCTTGCGGCGGTGCTCCTGGCCAGCCTCGCCTGGCGCGCGGCCGCGGGGGCACCCGAGCGCCTGAGCCTGTCGCTGGACAAGCTTCTAGCAGGCGGACGGGCGGAGGCGGAGACCACCCGCGCCATTCTGGCCGCGGCCGAAGGCCGGCTGATGGCCGCGATACAGACCGGCACGACCGATGCGCTGACTGGCGCCTTCGCGCAGATTGCCCAGGCAACCCAGAGCGTGGCGCAGACAGTGGATGCGCTGCGCCGCCAGGCCGCCGAGGACTCGCAGAAGACGATCCTGCTGCTGGAGACCAGGCTTGGCGCGATTCAGACCTCGGTGAACGAGAAGCTGCATGAGGCGGTGGAAAAGCAGATGACAAGCAGCTTCTCCCGCGTGCTGGAGCAGTTTGCCCAGGTGCAGCAGGCGATGGGCGAGGTGCAGTCCGCGGCGGCGCAGATCGGCGATCTCAAGCGCATTTTCTCCAACGTGAAGACCCGTGGCGGCTGGGGCGAGGCGCAGCTTGGCGCGATGCTGGAGCAGGTGCTGCCCCCTGGCGCCTTCGAGCGTAACTTTGCGTTGGCTGAGGGTTCGCGGGAACGGGTGGATTTCGCCCTCCGGATGCCGTCGCGCAGCCCGCTCTGGCTGGCGGTGGATTCCAAATTCCCGACCGAGGATTACGAGCGCCTGCTGATTGCGGCCGAGGCGGCGGATGTGGAAGCCGAACGCGCGGCACGCGACGGTATCGCCATAAGGGTGCGGCTGGAAGCGAAGAAAATCCGGGAAAAATACATCTGCCCGCCGGATACGGTGGATTTTGGCGTGATGTATCTGCCGAGCGACGGGCTGTTCGCGGAGGTCGCGCGCATCCCCAATCTGATCGACGAAATAAGGGTACGCGACAAGGTCATCATCCTCGGGCCGACGCTGCTGCCCGCCATGCTGCAAACCATCCATCTCGGCCATATCACGCTGGATTTGGAGAAGCGCGCCGGGGAGATTGGCAAGCTGCTGGGGGCGACGCGTTCGGAAATGACCAAAATGGACGATGTGCTCGGCAAGCTCGCGGCTAATGCCTCCGCCATGTCGAGCAATATCGACAAGGTGCGAGTGCGGACGCGGGCGGTCGGAAGGGTGCTGCGAACGGTCGAAATGGTGGAAGCCGGGACGGCGCAGACGCTGCTCGGCCTAGCTGCGGAAGATGAGGAATAGGGTTGCGCGAGGCCAAGCGGACGCGCAAAACACCGCCATGATCCGCCGCCTTCTGCTGCTTTCCTTCCTCGCTCTGGCGGGATGCCACCATAACCTCTCGGCCCAGGATGTGAGCATTGCCGGGCTGGTGCCGAAGCTGGCGTTCACCATGACCGATACGCAGACCGGCAAAGCCGTCACCGCCCGGGATTTTAAAGGCAGCGCGGTGCTGCTGTACTTCGGCTACACGAATTGCCCGGATGTCTGCCCGGCCACGCTGTACAACCTGGACCGGATTTTGCAGAAAATGGGGCCGCTGGCGGGCCGTGTGCGGGTGCTGTTCATCACGGTCGATCCTGACCGGGACACGCCGCAGGTGTTGAACCAATATACCGCACTGTTCGGGCGGCAAGTGGTTGGGCTGCGCGGCACGGCGGACCAGCTCTTCGAGCTGGCGAGGCGTTACCGCGTGGTGTTTTCGGTGGTGAAGAAGCCGGTGTATTCCGTGACGCATTCGGCGGCGGTGTATGTGTTCAACGCGCATGGCCACCCTCAATTCATCATCGCCGGACTGGATACAACCGCACCGGATATCAAAGGTATTGCCTCGGATTTATCGGAGGTGGCGCGGTAGTAGGTTTGGGCGCGATGCGCCGGTCTTAACTCAGCTCCGGTACGACCCGTTAATGTCGATATATCCATGCGTAAGATCACAGGTCCACACGGTGGCGCGGCCTTCGCCTAAGCCAATATCGACCGCGATTTCGATTTCCTGGCCTTTCATGTGCGCCACCACCGGGGCCTCGTCGTAGCCCGGCACGATGCCGCCGGCTTTGGCCATCCAAATGCCGCCGACGGCGATGGCGAGCTTGTCCCGATCCGCCGGTTCGCCCGCCTTGCCGACCGCCATGACGATGCGGCCCCAGTTCGCATCCTCCCCCGCGATGGCGGTTTTAACCAGCGGTGAGTTGGCAATGGCCATGCCGATGCGCCGGGCGGAGGCGTTGGAAACCGCACCCTCGACTTTGATCTGCACGAATTTCTGAGCGCCCTCGCCATCCCGCACCACCATCATCGCGAGCGCGTGCAGCACCTCCTGCAAGGCGCGGCGGAAATCCGCCAGGGCGGCGGTGTCGTCCGCGGCCGGGTTGCCCGCCTGGCCGGTTGCAAAAAGCAACACGGTGTCGGAGGTCGAGGTGTCGGAGTCGATGGTGATGCAGTTGAAGCTTGCATCCACGCTCTCGCCCAACATTGCTTGCAGCGCCGGGGCGGGAATTGCGGCGTCGGTGAACACGAAGGCCAGCATCGTCGCCATGTCCGGCGCGATCATTCCGCTGCCCTTGGCGATGCCGGTGACGTGCACTTGCTGCCCGCCAATCCGGGCCGTGCGCGTCGCGGCCTTGGGGAAGGTATCGGTCGTCATGATCGCGCGCGCCGCCTCGGCGAAGCGGCCCGGCGCAAGGCTGGCTTTCAATCCATCCAGCGCCACGACGATTTTTTGCGCGGGCAGCGGCTCGCCGATCACGCCGGTCGAGGCGAGGAAGATCTGCTCCGGGCCGGAGCCCAGGGCTGCCGCGGCGGCGTTTGCGGTGGCTTCCACCGCGCGGACACCGGCAAGCCCGTTGAACACATTGGCATTGCCGGCATTTACCACCAGGCCGCGTGCGCGCCCGCCCTTGAGCACATCGCGGCACCAGGTAACCGGCGCGCCGGGGCAGAGGTTTTGGGTGAACACCCCCGCAACCGTCGTGCCTTCGGCGAATTCGGCGAGCAGCACATCCGTACGCCCCTGGTACCGTATGCCTGCCTCCCCGGTGGCGAACCGCACCCCGGCCAGTTCCGGCAGCTGAGGGAGCGGCAACGCCAGCGGCGAGACGGGGATGCTAGCCATTGTTATCCGCAGCGCCAACCGGGCGTGGCTTGCCATCCGGCCCGTACAACTCGATTTTCACATTGGAGCGAACCGAGGCCAAAGTCGCCTTGATCGCGTTGTCGCCCAGGCTGCGGCGGATGTCGTCCTGCACATCGGCCAGCGGCGGGGTGGGGGCGGTGCGCTTGCCCTCGCACAAAATCACATGCCAGCCGAATTGCGTCTGCACAGGCGTTTTGGTGTACTCGCCCGGCTTCAAGGCAAAGGCGGCGGCGGCGAAGGCCGGGACCATCTGGGTCTGGCTGAACCAGCCAAGCTCCCCGCCGTTGGAAGCGCCGGGGTCGATACTGTCCTTTTTCGCGAGTGCTGCGAAATTTGCGCCATGGTTGAGCTTTTTGATGATCGCCTCGGCCTCGGCCTGGGTCTTCACCAGAATATGCCGCGCCTCGACCTGCGCCGGGCCGGGCTTTCCTGCATAATCCTTGTTGTATTCCGCCTGAATGGCGGCGGGCGTGACGGCAGGATTGACCTTCTGCTGCACATAGGCGTTTTCCAGCTTGACGTTCGCCGCCTGCGCCATGGCGGCGGCGACATCCGGGTTGCGCGCCAGATGTTCCTTCTGCGCGGCGACGAGCAGAGCTTTGCGGTCGATCTCCTGGTTCAGCAGCACGGGGAAAAGCTCGTTGGCCGGAAGCTGCTGCAACTGGGCCGGGGCTGTTTGCGCGTCCTGCTGAATGTCGCTGAGATGGATTACCATGCCGTTAACCGAGGCAACGATGGGGTCGGAGGGCATGGCCGGAGCCTTTGCGGCGGGCGCCGCGGCGGCGGCGGTTGCGCCAAGGGCGGCAGAGAGAGCCAGAGCAGAGAACATGGTGGATAAACGCATGGCGCGAGAGACCTTCCTGAATTTTTCGCAGCTATGAGCCAGAAGCGGGCGGCGGGCAAGGGTTTGACCGGCGGGGGGCCCAAGCTTATGTGAGCGGGCAGATGACTTATATAAACGGTATGTGGCGCTTTGGTGCCTGACCCCCGGAAAGACAGAAGTTGATGTTCGCAAGCCTCGCCCGCGCCGTATTCGGCACCAGTAACGACCGCGCCCTGAGGGGCTTTAAAAAACAGGTTGCGGCGATCGCGGCGTTCGAGCCGCAGGTGGCGGCGCTGGATGACACGGCGGTGCGCGGCAAGACTGCGGCCTTCAAGGCGCGGCTGGCTGATGAGGAAACGCTGGACGATATTCTGGAAGAAGCTTTCGCCGTGGTGCGCGAGGCCGCGAAACGGGTGTTGGGCTTAAGGCATTTCGATGTGCAGATGATCGGCGGCATGGTGCTGCATTCCGGCAAAATCGCGGAGATGAAGACCGGCGAGGGCAAGACGCTGGTGGCCACCCTGGCGGTGTATTTGAACGCCCTGGCCGGGCGCGGCGTGCATGTGGTGACGGTGAATGATTACCTGGCCACGCGCGATGCGGAATGGATGGGCCAGCTCTATGGGTTTCTGGGGCTTTCCACGGGAATCATCGTGCCGGGGCTGGACGATAACCAGCGTCGCGAGGCCTATGCCGCGGACATCACCTACGGCACCAATAACGAATTCGGCTTTGATTACCTGCGCGACAACATGAAATACCGGCTGGAGGACATGGTCCAGCGGCCTTTCAGCTTTGCCATCGTCGATGAGGTGGACAGCATTCTCATCGACGAGGCGCGTACGCCGCTGATCATCTCCGGCCCTTCCGACGAGCCGACGGATTTATACGCCCGCGTCGATCTCGTGGTGCGGGAGTTTATCGCGCAAGGCCGCGCCGAGGACGGCAAGCACAGCTATTATGAAAAGGATGAAAAAGCCCGGACGGTGGTGATGACCGACCTGGGATCAGAGACCGTGGAGCAGATGCTGCGCGACGCGGGGCTGTTGGTGGAAGGCAATCTCTACGATATTTTCAATATCTCTCTCGTGCACCACGTGCAGCAATCGCTGCGCGCGCGGGTGCTTTACACGCGCGATGTCGATTACATCGTGCGCGATGGCAAGGTGATGATCATCGACGAGTTCACGGGCCGCATGTTGGAAGGCAGGCGCTGGTCCGACGGCTTGCACCAGGCGGTGGAAGCGAAAGAAAAAGTTGCGGTGGAACGGGAAAACCAGACGCTCGCCTCCATCACTTTTCAGAATTACTTCCGGCTCTACCCCAAGCTCGCGGGCATGACCGGCACCGCGCTGACCGAGGCGGATGAGTTCGAGGAGATTTATAAGCTGCAAGTGGTCGAGATACCGACCAATGTTCCAGTCACGCGCAAAGACCATGACGACGAGGTATACCGCAGTGCCGCAGAAAAATACGAGGCGGTGGCGAAGCTGATCGAGGAATGTCGGGAGCGCGGGCAGCCGGTGCTGGTCGGCACTACGAGCATCGAGAAAAGCGAGATAATTTCAGCGCTTTTGAATAAGAAAAAGATCAAGCACAACGTGCTGAACGCGCGCTTCCATGAGCAGGAGGCGAATATTGTGGCGCAGGCCGGAGCGCCGGGGGCGATCACCATCGCCACCAACATGGCCGGGCGCGGCACGGATATTAAGCTCGGCGGCAATTACGAGATGCGCGTGCAGCTGGAGCCGCAGACGGCGCCGGAAGAGATTCGCAATGAGATCGCGGTGCATCATGATGCGGTGAAGGCAGCCGGCGGGTTGTTCGTGATCGGCACCGAGCGGCACGAGAGCCGCCGCATCGACAATCAACTGCGCGGGCGCTCCGGCAGGCAGGGCGACCCCGGCGGCTCTCGATTCTTCCTGTCGCTCGAAGACGATCTGATGCGGATTTTCGGCTCCGACCGGATGGGCGGCATGTTGCAGCGCCTAGGCTTGCAGGAGGGTGAGGCGATCATCCACCCTTGGATCAACAAGGCGCTGGAGAAGGCACAGAAGAAGGTCGAGACCCGTAATTTCGACATGCGAAAGAACGTGCTGAAATACGACGACGTGATGAACGACCAGCGCAAGGAGGTGTATGCCCAGCGCCGGGAGTTCATGAGCGCGGATTCAGTCGCCGCCGTGGTGGCGGAGATGCGCGAGGATGTGATCGCGGGCCTGGTTGCCGCACGCATCCCCGAGCGGGCCTTTGCCGAGCAATGGCAGAGCGCGGAGCTGGCCGGGGACATCAAGCGCGTGCTCGACCTCGACTTGCCGGTACCGGATTGGGCGGCGGAAGAAGGTATCGACGAGAACCATCTGCGCGAGCGCATTACCGAGGCAGCGCAGACGGCGGCAGAGACCAAGGTGCAGCGCTTTGGCCAGGAGCTGGCGGATTACATTGAGAAATCCGTGCTATTGCAAACGCTGGACCATGTATGGAAAGAGCATCTGCTGGCGCTGGACTATATTCGCCAGGGAATCGGCCTGCGCTCTTACGGCCAGCGCGACCCGCTGAACGAATATAAACGCGAGGCGTTCGCCCTGTTCAGCGCGATGCTGGATGAGCTGAAAGAGCGCGTGACGAATGTGCTGGCGCATGTGACCGTTGGCGAGGCGCCTGCGGAGCCGATGCCGGCCGCGATGGTGGAGAGCCACCCGGCGCCCGCCGGAATGATGCCGGAGCCAGCGCAGGTGGAGGCGCTGCGGCCGTACCGGGAAGATGAGATAGACCTGAACCGGCCTGAGACCTGGGCTGCGACGCCGCGCAACGCGGCCTGCCCCTGCGGCTCCGGCAAGAAGTATAAATACTGCCATGGTAAAGTATAAAAGACAGCCTTTTTCAAAGGCTTACGCCATAGGAAGCGCCGAAACGTGCCCAGACAGTCCCTAATACTATCGACGGGTTGTCGAGACAGACCTTAGGCAAAAGCTAGGCAGATTTGGGCGAGAAGATACGTTTGGAGGGAGGCAGGCTCGTACTGTCGCTCCGTGGGCAAAACTACGAAGCACGCATCCATCTTGGTCCTGGTGAATACCTCTGGCGCGGCCTGAAGACAGGTGAACTTGAGAAAGCCAAGAAAATTGGCCTCAAACTGCTGCATGAGATCGAATTCAAACAGCACCACGGGCTTGTCATCCAAGACCGTACCCTCGCTGAAGTCATCGGTGAATACGTGGCCCTGCGGCAGCGCCAACATGACCGAAGCGGGCTAAAGCAAAAGGACGAGAATTATACATCTATCTACATGCTGCGGCAGATCAAACGCGTCGTAAAATTTTGGCGCGAATATTTGGGTGACAAGCCCGTATCGAGCATCACCGACGCACAGTTGAAGGGCTATGTGGATTGGCGCCGAAATTACTATACTAAATTTAAAGTGCTGCCCAAAAATGCCAAGCTGCATCCCACCGACAAAACAATGCTTTGGGAAATGACCCTTGGACTGACGCTTCTGAAATATGCCACCGAGCGGGGATACAGGGGCAATATGCCGATGCCCAGCTACAGGTTCAAATTGAAAGTACATCGCATCCGCCCGGCATTTACGGTGCGTGAGGTAGAGCTGTTGCTGGAAACGCTCGAAGCATGGATCATCGAATGCAAAAATGACCAATGGCGCTATACACGGATATTGCTCAGAAATTATGTGCAGGTTCTGCTCAACAGCCGCATGAGGGTCGGGGAGGCAAATAATCTTCGGCGCCGGGACGCATCGACGTTTACGGATACTGATGGGCGTCTGAATTTTCGCTTCCTCGTGCATGGTAAAACGGGTGAGCGGGAAGTCGTACTACGCAGTAATGCTGTGCAGTAAGTGGATTTGGCTCATTCACAAAACCAAAACGCGAAGCCAGATACTTGGTTGTTCTGCATGAGCGATGGCAGTAAAATCATTACTCTAATCGACCAGTTCGACAAAGCTCTTGGAACTTGCAGGTATCACTTATGACAGCAAGGGCTACAAATTTAGCTTGTACAGTCTTCGGCATACCTATGCTGTGGATGCCACACGGCGCAGTATCTCGGCTTATGAAATCGTTCGGAACATGGGGACGAGCTTGGAATTCTTCAAAAATACTACGCAAAACATGCGTTGACTAGCGACAGTGCAACAAGATTAGGAAATTGATAAAGGCAAGACATCATGACTTTCATCGAAGAGCTTATGTCGCTGCAAGAACTCATTGAAAGCATCAATATCATGCTGCGGCATGATGAAGATGAATTCTTCCGACAAAACCTCCACTTAATAGCGCGCGAGCTTCACACAAAATTTCGGGTCTTGGATGACGAAGCAGACAACCAAAACCAGAACGGAGATTGGATGGAATTAAATGAGTGACCTATCCCGATTACTTTTTTAGAGCCCATTTGAACTCTCGATGCGGCCCGGTAAAATCACATTCGCACTGAGATTAGTGCGCTAATAAGTTGACGCATTTTCGCATATAGTTCACGAAAATGTTATCTAATAGGATTATTGACATAATTTCATATTCAGTTTTAGCTAGGAAGGGTTGTGGAATCCACTGAATTCAAAGGTTTTTGATGGCTGGATCGGGCAAACATAAGCGGCTAGAGAACCACGCAACGCTATTGCCGCTCATCCGCCGGGACCAGCTTGACGCCATACGACAGAACATTCCAACGGTGGCTCCGGTCGTCATTATTATCAGCGCCATCGTTCTCTTCGTATCAATCCGTTATCAGCATGGCACTCAGGGGATTGAGTGGTTTACGGCTTCGGCCTTCATAAGCCTTTTACGGACAGGCCAATGCTATTTGCCTCTCCGAGATTCTGCGGAAGCCAGCATGGCGGCAGGCCAGCAATCTGTGGAGCGGCATCTACAACTGTTTAGCATCACGAGCTTGATATCCGGCGTAATCTGGGCGCTCATCCCGGTTCTTTGCAATGGCTATACAAGCCCGCAAACTCTATTTTATCTTACGGTTGTTTGCGGAATCTCGGCGGGTGCCATAGCCAATGGCGCCCCTTATTGGCCGATGCCGGCCTGCTTCATTCTACCTCCGCTACTCTCTGTGTTTTGCTGCCTTCTCTATACCGGGGGATTCGACCGGGATTGCCTGGCAGCGACCGTGCTGGTCTATATGATCGGTTTGCTCAGAGTCGTCATTCGAAGCGAAGTCGAATTTCGAAAGACGAGTTTGTTAAAAAATGAAGCAGTCATACTCTCGCAATCACTGCGTGATGCTCATTCCCACGCGCTCGTGGTCGCCGAGCAGATGAGCTATCGTGCGACACATGATGAGCTAACAAATTTGCTCAACCGTGCCGGCTTCATGCGTGAAGTTGAGCGGCGTATAGGTGGCACTACTTCCACTTTTTGTCTTATGCTCCTTGATCTTGATGGGTTCAAATCAGTCAATGACGTGTTTGGGCATCATGCCGGCGACCGGGTCCTTGTCGAAGTCGCAAGACGCCTATCCGAAACGCTCGGCCAGGAATTTACGATCAGCCGTTTGGGTGGCGATGAGTTCGCCATTTTCTATGATTCATGGGCTACGGATGCATTTCCGACGGAGTTAGCGAGGCGCTTGATCACGTCCATCGAGGTTCCGTTTGCGTCTTTCGATGCAGGCCGACTTGGTGCTTGCGTGGGCCTCTATATTGGCAGCGGTCACAACGTCACGCAACTTCTGACCTGCGCCGACGAGGCTCTTTATGTCGCAAAGGCTGCAGGCCGTAACGAATATTATGTGTTCGACGACAACCTGCGCGACCGCCTGGAGATGCGGCGCGACGTCGAGCGCGATCTGCTGCAAGCCTTAGCGGATAGCGCGCTGGAGATGTGGTATCAACCGATATTCGGAGAAAACGGTAAAAAACTTGTCAACCTTGAGGCTCTCCTGCGCTGGAATCATCCAGAATATGGCATGGTACCACCGGAGGAATTAATTTCCACCGCCGCCATGGCGGGACTTGCAGAGCCGTTGCTCCGTTTCGTCTTCGGCCAGGTCTGCGCAATGATTATCCAACTTCGAACCTGCGGATTGGATAATGTCCGGGTTGCGATGAATATTTCGCCACGCGAGATTTCGAGAATCGCTGTCGATGAAATGATACTATCCGGATTAAAGACTCTCAACTGCCCGGCAGAAATGCTTGAAATTGAAATTACGGAAGAAACGGCGCTAGACATCCGTTCCGTGCAAGATAAGCTCATAAGGCTGTCTAACGGCGGCGTGCAAATCGCCATCGATGATTTTGGCGTGGGCTACTCCTCATTGGCGACCCTACGCCAGCCTCACATTAATAAAATTAAAATTGATCGCAGTTTTGTTAGAGACATCGCGAGTTCAAGCGGCAATCAGATTCTTGTCCAGTCGATTCTGCACTTGGGCCATTCACTCGGGATACAAGTCGTGGCTGAAGGTGTCGAAACCAGCGAAGACCAGAAATTTCTGGATCGGATCGGCTGTGATCTCATGCAGGGCTATTATTTCTGTCCGCCAACGCCACATGCTACGATGCTTGAATGGCTTCAAAGCCAAGGGCTGCAAAATTAGCTTATACGGTTTGTGCCCAACCTCGCTTCCCCGGCGCGGGCCCGCTCGAACGGTTCGCCAATGGCGGCCCACGCGTTTGCCCAGGTGAGATCATAGCCTTCGCCAAATGCACGAGGATGCGCGTCTCCGCACACCGCGCGATAGCCGTCATTGTAGATCTGGGTGTTTGCTGGGCCCCAAATAATATTGATCGGGAAATTCGAAGCCAGGCAGATGCTCACTGTCGTCAGCAAGCTGCGTGGCCAGGTCTCGATCGGTCCGAGCGGCGTTTGGGATCAATCCTTGCCACGGACAAGGCGCGCCATGTCCGTGGCCCCGGCGAAAAAATCCGACTGTACAATCGGACTGGAAGGATCGGTGTCTGGCAAGGCTTCATTCATCAATAATTGTCTCTCGCAGCATTTATTGGGCTTTGAAAATTTCTGGTTTGCTCAGATTTGAATAGCCGTACGCACCGTGAATGTTTGTTCCTCCCGGCAGAGCCCCATCAAGCACCAAAAACGGAGTCTAGTCTTGCATACTTCCCAAAGTCATGTCGAGGCGGCCACAAGTAATATGACGCATCACGTGGTCACGGTGAATGGCTGGAGACCAAGTCTTAAAACTACTTCACAAAGCTGTCGGTCCGCTTTGGGTTAGGATGGGCAGTAAGCAGACTTTTTTCGGTAACCGCCGATTCGGCGGGGGAATTCGTTGAAATTGCAAATTGCTCAAAATGAGTGCTTCTTGTGTTTCGGTTATATTTTTTGAAACGCATAACACGTTGATCTATTGACTTTAATTGGATTTTTTGGAGTATCCAAACGGGGCTCGAAGGAACAGGAGAATCGTGTTCCGTGTTGCGGCTGTCTGCGCATCCCGGCGCGACGTTGGTCGAGGCCCGTTGACGGCGTCATCGGGATCGTCAAAGTGGCAGGGCTGGCCCCCCGTTGAATGCCAAACGGCCGACTGGCCGCTCTGGCAAGACGGAGCGCCATGCCGAAAGCAGTGGAAGAGATCGGGAGCGGATGACGGTAGAGACTCATTTAAAAAGCAAGGCCGCCACGGGGGTCTCGGGCCTCGATGATATATTGGCCGGCGGCTTTTCTGTCGGGAATGTGTTTCTGCTTGAAGGCGAACCCGGCGCAGGCAAGACCACGATCGCGTTGAAATTCCTTCTAACCGGCGCAGAAGCCGGTGAACGGGGCCTCTATATCACTCTTTCCGAAACCGACTCCGAATTACGGGCTGGAGCCGCCTCGCACGGGTGGACAATTGGAGAAGCGATTGAGGTTTTTGAACTGGTGCCGCCGGAAAGCCTGCTCGACAGCGATCAGCAGCAGAGCCTTTTATACTCGTCGGATTTGGAGCTCGGCGAGACCACCAAGCAGATATTCGAAGCATTCGAGAGGATCAAGCCGGCTCGGGTGGTCCTCGACAGCTTGTCTGAGATCCGCCTTCTGGCCCAAAGCTCGCTGCGCTATCGCCGGCAGATCCTGGCGATCAAGCATTACTTCGCCCGCCATGGCGCCACCGTCTTGCTCCTCGACGACCTGACTGCCGATAGTCTCGACAAGACTGTTCACAGCGTCGTTCATGGCGTCATTCAGCTGGAGCAGCTTGCCCCGGATTATGGCGCTGAGCGGCGGCGGCTGCGGGTCACCAAATACAGGGGTCAATCATTTCGGGGCGGCTATCACGACTTTACGATCCGCAGCGGGGGCGTGGAGGTGTTCCCCCGCTTGGTTTCAGGTGAGCATCGTACCCGGTTCAAGCGCACACCTAGTCCTAGCGGTGTCGCGGAATTGGACGCCTTGCTCGGCGGCGGGATTGAACAGGGGTCGAGCACCCTCGTCATCGGGCCGGCAGGAACCGGCAAAAGCACCTTCACCTTCCAGTTTGTCAAGGCAGCGATCGAGCGCGGAGAAAAGGCAGCCCTATTCGCCTTCGACGAAGAACTGGGGCTTTTGTTCGACCGCACGCGTGCGCTCGGTTTTGACCTCGAGCAAATGCGTGAAGACGGAAATTTAATTGTTGAACAGATCGATGCGGCAGAGCTATCGCCGGGAGAATTTGCTCATCGCGTCCGCAAGGTGGTTATCGAATCTCAGGCTAAAACCGTCGTCATCGACAGTCTAAATGGCTACACGGCAGCCATGCCGGCAGAGAATTCCCTCATTCTACATGTTCATGAACTGTTGCAATATCTGAACCGGCAAGGGGCCACGACCTTCCTGACCGTCGCTCAACACGGCCTGGTCGGCGATATGCAATCGCCCGTTGACGTCACCTATCTTGCGGATACGGTCATCCTGCTTCGCTATTTTGAAGCGTTCGGAAAAGTGCGCCGGGCAGTCTCTGTCATCAAGAAGCGGACTGGGTGGCACGAGGATACTATCCGAGAGTTTCGGCTCGGCATCGGGGGGCTTTCAGTTGGTGAGCCTCTAAAAGAGTTTCAGGGCGTATTGCGCGGTGTTCCTACATTCGTCGGATCGGCAGCTCCCACGATGACAGTGGACGCCGGCCATGCCGAAGATTGACCCGTCGCCTTCGGCGTTGATTTTCGCGCCGCACGGGCGCGACGCCACAGTAGCACGCGCCCTTTTGGCGGAAGCCGGTTTTGGCTCGTGCATCTGTCCCGACCTTCCAACGCTCGCCGAATCCCTGACCGAAGAAACCGGCTTCGTGGTCATGACGATCGAGGCGTTGCAAAGGGAAAATCTTAGGCCGCTGACGATGCAATTGGCGGCTCAGCCCCCCTGGTCGGACATTCCGATTATCCTGCTGACCCAGCGGGGCGGCGGGCTGGAGCGTAATCCGGAAGCCACGCGTCTGTCAGAGACGTTGGGAAATGCCAGCTTTCTTGAACGGCCCTTTCATCCCACAACCTTTATTAGCGTCGCTAAAACGGCCCTCAAATCGCGCCTTCGGCAATTTGAAGCACGGGCTCGCATTACTGAGGTGCGAGAGGGCGAGGCTAACTTGAGAACCGCGCTCCTAGCTGGCCGCCTGGGTGCCTGGGAGCTCGCCCTCTCCTCGCAACATCTTCAGACCACCGCGACATGCAAGGCACTCTTCGGCCGAGCGCCGGAGGAAAGGTTCACTTATGATGACCTTGTCGCGGCTATTCATCCCGGCGACCGGGAGCGGATGCAGTCGGCGGTTACGCACGCCATTGCTACGGGCGAAGATTACGAGATCGAGTACCGCGTCATCTTGCCGGGAAAGCCGATGAGGTGGGCGGCGATCAGCGCTCGCCTTGTGCAAGACCGCCATGGCGCCCCAATCAAGATGGTCGGGGTTTCAGCGGACATCACGCAGCGCAAAAGCGCCGAGGTGGCGCTGCGAGATGCCAATGACCAGCTCGAACAGCGTGTTGCGGAACGGACCGCCGAGCTGGCAACGGCTTACAGCGAGCGCGACCAGATTTTCGAAATGAGCCATGACCTCTTCGCCGTCGCAAGCTTTGAGGGCTACCTGAAATCCATCAATCCTGCCTGGTCCCGTCAGCTGCATCGCCCGGAAGAAGCGTTGCTCACCAGGCCGTTCTCCGAGATTATTCATCCTGACGATCTTGGCGTGACGGCGGAGGTCGTGGCCGCGCTGCAAAGCGGTGAGCCTGTCCATCGGTTCCACGTTCGGCTGCTTACCGACAGCGGCGAATCAATCGCTTTTGCCTGGTCTGCGGTTCCCGATGCCACACCCGGCAGCCATATCTTCTACACCGTCGGCCGCGACATCACGGCGGAGAAAGCGGCTCAGGCCGAACTCGAACAGATACACGAAGCGCTGCGCCAATCCCAGAAGATGGAGGCCGTGGGACAGCTTACCGGCGGCATCGCGCATGACTTCAACAATTTGCTGGCAGGTATCAGCGGCAGCCTGGAATTGCTGGAAGGCCGCATCGCGCAGGGGCGCTTAACGGGACTGGAGCGCTATATCGATGCGGCCCAAGGATCCACCCGCCGGGCCGCAGCATTGACACAAAGGCTGCTTGCTTTTTCGCGCCGGCAGACGCTCGATCCCAAGCCGACCGATGTCAACCGGCTGATCGCCGGGCTTGACGAACTGCTCCGCCGCACGATCGGCCCGCATGTGACATTAGAAGTGGTGGGTACGGGCGGTATTTGGTCCACCAAGGTCGATCCATCGCAGCTCGAAAATGCGCTGCTCAACCTCTGCATCAATGCGCGCGACGCCATGCCGGACGGAGGCCGCATCACGATCGAAACCGCGAATAAATGGCTGGACGACCGCGCGGCGCGGGAGCGCGAGCTTCCACCAGGGCAATATGTTTCCATCTGCGTGAGCGATACCGGGACCGGCATGACGGCGGATATCATCGAAAAAGTCTTCGATCCGTTTTTTACCACAAAACCCTTGGGGCAGGGCACCGGCCTTGGCCTTTCCATGGTTCATGGCTTTATTCGCCAATCCGGTGGCCAGGTGCGTATTTATTCCGAGCTTGGCGAAGGCACGACCATGTGCCTGTATCTTCCCCGATTTACGGGGACAATCATTGAGGAGATGGTCCCGTCTGGAGCACACTTTGCCAACGACGCGGGAAATGGCGAAACCGTGTTGATTATTGACGATGAGCCAACCGTGCGAATGCTGATCGTCGAAGTGCTGGAAGACGCCGGTTACACCACCATCGAGGCGGAAGATGGCCCGGCGGGGCTAAAAATACTGCAAACAAATGCGCGGGTGGATCTGCTTATTACGGATGTCGGACTACCGGGCGGCATGAACGGCCGCCAGGTTGCGGATGCTGCACGCGTGACCCGGCCAAGTCTGAAGGTCTTGTTCATAACGGGCTATGCAGAAAACGCCGCCGTGGGCAACGGATTTCTGGATCACGGGATGGAGGTCATTACGAAACCCTTCGTCATGACGGCGCTGGGAAATAAAGTCCGGGAAATGATCGATGGCAATACATAGGCCACGCTCAAGTTGATACTGGCGTCCAGCTAATTTGAGCCATCCGAGCTCGCTACAATCACATTGCGGTCGGACCTTCCGCATTTCCGGAATGCTTGAATATCGAAAATTTCAAACACACCCGAATGACTGGTTTCAGACTATGACTCGGTGGCCGGGAACGTCGATGATGGGCGCATAGCCGAAGGGTAGCATTTGGCCGGAGCGGGCCGTAAGCAGAAAGGCTGCTTTGGGGTATTCAACCGCCACAAGCGGACTTTCGACGATGAAAATCGTCGACGTCCGGTTATCGATGACCAAAGTAGAAGTGACGGAGCACCGCCCGATGGCATCGAGCGACTTTGCGTTGACCATGTCATTGTCAAACCAAACCTAAGCTTGGCACGATTGTAGCCAGACACGGTCCTGCGGAACCTGTTGTTCGCCAGGTGAACACTTGTCGCGGGTGTAGACAATGTTTGATTCTCCGAGTAGAAGTAACTCTATAGCTTCGATCGTTAATATAGGATGATATATGGTAGGGCTGATTGGAACCTTGGGTTCTGGGCAAACGCGTTTACCAGCGAAGACCATTCATCCAGCCATTCAGCGGTTAGTCGGCATTTTGGTTGTGCTCGCAATGTGGCAAGTTTGGTCATCTTTAGGTGGCGATGGATATTATATCAGTACGCCATTTGCAGTTGCCGCTCAGCTCAGCGCGTGGGTTCAGGATGGGTCCATTTGGGGCTATATAATATCCACGCTGAAAAACACGCTAACCGGCTTTCTACTTGCCGCCGTGGCTGCTGTTTCTTGCGCTCTACTGTTTTCCACCTTTCACTTTCTTGAGCGTGTTTTTAATCCATTTATTTTTATAGCTTTCTCGACTCCGAAAGTGATTGTCGCGCCGCTGCTGATCTTGCTGGTGGGTATCGGCAACCCGCCGGTTGTTGCGTTGTCCTTCGTTTCAGCGTTCTTTCTAATTTTTTTCAATGCCCAAAGCGGCCTCTCCAATGTGCCTGCTGCCTATCTCAACACCGCCGCGATTTTGGGTGCCGGGAAGTTGGCAACGGCGATTAAGTTCCGGCTGCCCGCAGCGGCGCCATTTGTCGCAACTGGGCTTCATCAAGGGCTGATTTACGCATTTCATGGCGCCATCCTCGGTGAGATGACTGCTTCCAATAACGGATTGGGTTACTTGATTGTCTATTCGGCAACCTCAGCGGATTCAACGGCTGTGATAGCCGGTCTCACCGTTATCGGCGCCATCTCCTTTCTTCTGACATACACCCTCAAGATCGGTATCCCCCGCGGCACGATTTCATCGAGCCAAGTGGAATCTGCTGTATGAATACATATGGAGATATATTGCCGTCATTTGACAAACTGCGTTCTCGTGCGGAGCCCGTCATATCGTTTCGCAATATTTCGAAATCTTTCTGCTTTGGCCGAGCCCTCACGCCGGCGGTGGATGATGTGTCGTTGGACATTGCCCGCGGTAGCTTTGTATCCCTGCTCGGGCCATCGGGCTGCGGCAAGACGACGTTACTGAATTTAATCGCCGGTCTCGTCACGACTGATACCGGCAAGGTTTTCCACGAAGGTAAGGAAATCCGCGCGCCCAACGCTGGCATTGGCTATATGACGCAGCTTGATGCTTTGCTGCCCTGGCGGAGCGTCATTTCCAACGTCGCGCTACCGTTGGAGATCAGACATGTGCGTAAAGCGGAACGCCTGATGCTGCCCGAGCCATGATAAAGCAGGTCGGTCTTACCGGCTTCGAGCACCATTACCCAGGCCAACTGAGTGGTGGCATGCGCAAGCGCGCAGCTCTGGCGCGGACGCTGATTTATCAACCGAAAACATTATTGTTGGACGAGCCGTTCAGTGCGCTTGATTCACAAACAAGGATCATTATTCAGCAACAGCTCAAGGATCTGGCCGTCGGGCTTGGCCTGACCGTTCTGCTGGTGACGCATGATATTAATGAAGCCATTGCACTCTCGGACCGTATCGTGGTGTTCTCACGGCGGCCGGCCCATATTCTTGACATTATCGAGATGCCCAAGAGTGCCGGCGCGATTACTAAAACCGTATCGCCAGCAGGCTCAGCATTTGAAAAAATCTGGAATTTGCTGGCCGGGCAGATAGACGTTTCGGCGGGTACTTAACATGCGTATGTTGTTTGCCCGGCGGGAAACGATATTGGTTACCATTACCCAGTTGAGCATCGTGTCTCTCCTGCTTGGCCTATGGCAATTTTATCCAAGCGCTATATTCGATGAATCCTTGATTGGAAGGCCTTCGCAGATTCTACTGCGGACGATCTTATGGCTGCAAACCGGGGTTCTGATCCGGGAAGCATCGGCGACATTGGCCGTTGTTTTATTCGGGCTGCTTTTTGGCGGTCTGACCGGGTTTGGCCTTGGTCTTGCCACAGCGTTCTTCCGCCCGGCCAGAAGCCTGCTGGAACCCGCCATTAACGCTTTCTCAGCAATGCCCAAGAGTGCGATGGTACCGCTGTTCATATTATGGTTCGGCGTTGGCGTGGAGCAGCAAGTCATCTTCACGGCGCTGGTGGTTTTTTTCTTCTTTTTCTTTGCGACCTTTAACGGCGTAAAGTCCGTATCTCTACCTTTGAAAAATATGCTTACTATCACGGGCGCATCGCCATTTCAACGGCTATATATTCTATATCTTCCCGCGAGCTTTAACTGGCTGCTGGCAGGTGTTAAAGTCGCCATGCCCCATGCCTTTACCGCTGCGGTTACGACGGAAATAATAGCATCGCGTGATGGCCTTGGCCATCTGGTGAAAGCTTCAGCTTCCGTGCTGGACCCGGCCGGGGTTTTTTCGGCGGTGCTCACCGTTATTCTTCTGTCAACCGGTTTTACCGGGGCGGTTCTTTTTATCGCTAACCGTTTACGGTGGCGGTCCAACATCAGCGACTGAAATTTTTCCAATTAGGGGAGTGATTCAATGAGGATTTGGCCGGCAATTTTCGCTGTTAGCATGTTTTTTATACCGATAGGCCACGAAGCTTTTGCCGCAGATAGCTTAGTTGTTGCCTCTGCCAATATTGGCTCTAGCGATACGCCCGTTATTATCGCCAAACAGCTCGGCTATTTCAAGGATGCCGGCTTGGATGTAACAATTTTCGATGCCGGCGGAGGCAATAATGCGGTTTCATCCGTTATCGGCGGCTCGGCCCAAATTGGGCTTGTTAGCATTTTCAACGCCTCGAAACCCGCCGCCAAAGGGCAGCCCCTGAAAATTATTGGTGTCGACACCCAGGGTTTCGGGCAATATCTATTTGTTCGCTCCGCTTTGCTTAAAGGAAGCAATGTCACCGAGACTTCAACGCTTGCGGATAAGGCAATTTTTTTGCAAAACAAGACGATTGCAGTGAACGATATCGGCGGATCCTCCGGGGCTTTCGCACAGCAAATTCTTGCCGCCGGCGGCCTGACTGGAAGAGATGCCAAAATAATTAACATCAACTCGCCAGGAGCACGTCTTATCGCGTTGAAGGTTGGCCGCATAGATGCCATCGTTGGTTCGCCACCCGAACCGGAAACAGCCATTGTTGGAGGTTATGGAACGATGTTTGTCAATCCGTTAAAGGACTTGCCATCGACAGGCCGGATCGCATCTTCGGTTGAAGTGGTGCGCACCAATTTTCTGGAGAAAAACAGCGCCGTGCTCTTGCGTTATGAAGCTGCCGTGCAGCGTGGCCGTAAGCTCATCCAGACCAATCCGGCAGCGGCACGCGATGCTTATTATGCTTACATTGCCAGTGATGCGCGTAGCTCACTGTTAAATCCACAGATCGAAACCCTGGCCTGGGACGACATGCTGCCGACATTTGCCGCAACGCCGGTACTTGACCCGGCAGAGTATGCCAGCGCGCAGAAGTTTTTTGATATTCCCGAAAGCCTCACATTTGAAATATTCGTCGACAACTCACTTGCGCAGCAAGTTGTTCAATAATTCTAATCCTTCTTCCTTATCCAAAGGTTAGTTCAGCATGACGCTCATGATCAGCAACGACGATGTAACCCGCCTGCTCACCATGCCCGATACGATTGCGGCGCTGGAAAAGTCATACCGCCAGTTGGTGACGAAGGAGGCCGTGTGCAGGCCGCGTATCGACATCCAGATCCCAACATCCAATCCCGGAAAAGTCTATCAATGGGGCAGCATGGAAGGCGGGTCGGTGAGCGGGTACTTCGCGGTTCGCATCAAATCCGACATTGTATATGAGCAAGAATATGCCGGCGTCAGAACACAGGAAAAATATTGCGGCAGACCCGGGCGTTATTGCGGCCTGATTATTCTTGTCGATACCAAAACAGCTTTGCCGGTTGCCATCATCAATGATGGCGTTCTGCAGCATATGCGGGTAGGCGGGGACGGCGGCATCGGGGTAAAATATATGAGCCGGAAGGATTCCCATGTTGTCGGCATCCTTGGCTCAGGTGGAATGGCGCGCTCGCATGTCGACGCGTTTCTCTCTGTACGTGACATAAAGCGTCTTCAGGTGTTTTCTCCAACGGCCGAAAACCGTGAGCGTTTTGGGCAGGAGATGCGCGACAAACACAATGTTGAAGTTGTGGTTTACGACAACCCGCGCGAGGTTTACCGGGGCGCCGATATTTTGGCGGGGCTGACGGATTCCACTGTGCCGGTGATTAATGCGGAATGGATCGAGCCTGGCACACATGTGCTGAATGTCGGCGGCCGGGGCCAGCCGGATGCCGCGACACTGGCGCGGATTGATTTGTATCTGCGCTTCGGTAGTGCGCCCGCGCCATGGGGGTTGCCCCAATTTGGCGTGGATGATGAATTCATCACCTACGCCGCAAATCCCGACCATGATCCTAGCTTTAGGCTAAAGCCGCGCGGGCAGCGCGGGTACGGCTCGGCGGTGCCCGAAAAGACCATAAGCCTTGCTGATATTATCGAGGGTCGCGCCGCGGAACGCCGCCACCGCGACCAGGTCACTTATTCGGAACGCGGTAACCTTCAAGGCGCTCAATTCTGGGCAGTTGCTGCACGGGTTTATGAACTTGCCAAAGACCAGACGGTGGAGCGCAATATACCCACCGAATGGCTGCTGCAGGACATCCGGGATTAAACAGAACCAAGTATTTGAGGAGCAACCAATGACACTGATACTATCAAATGATGATGTCGAAGAATTATTGACGATGCAAGATTGCATCGACGTCTTGGAAGACGCTTACGCTGAGCTTGCTGAAGGCCGCGGTATCTCCCGCACACGATCAGACTGTGTGGCACCAACAAAAACGCCGGACGTATATTACGGTTTAAAATCGATGTGTGGGGTGATTCCAAAACTTGAAGTCAGTGCGGTCCGCATCAATTCCGACATTCTGACCTGGCCAAAACGCGGTGAAAAGATGCGCCGCGAAAAAGTGCCATCCGCGCCGAACGCCCGCTATGTCGGGCTTGTCCTGTTATTCTCCACAGAAACTGGCGAACCACTGGCGATTTTCCCGGATGGCGTCATGCAGCGGCTGCGCGTGGGTGCCACCAATGCGCTTGGCGTCAAATATCTGGCGCGTAAGAATGCTAAAACAATTGGCATTTTGGGCAGCGGCTGGCAAGCTGGCACGCAGCTTACCGGCGCGCTATGTGTGCGTGATATTCAAACGGTGCGCTGTTTTAGCCCAAATATAGAAAACCGGACGAAATTCGCCCGGGAAATGACCGAAACTCTTGGTATCGAGGTCATACCCGTTGGCACTGCCGAAGAAGCGGTCTCATCGGCCGATATCGTCATGTGCGCGACCAATACAATTGAAAATGTTTTCTTCGAGCGCTGGATCGAACCCGGCATGCATTTTACGTCGATCAAGCGGCCGGAAGTTGAAGTCAATGCGATCAAACGCGCGGATCGCTTGGTGATCCATACCAATGATGGGACGCCAATGCATTTTCTTACCAAAGATCTTGTCCTGCCGGAAAAAATCGATGGAAAAGGTTGGGAAGTTGCTGAAGAGATCAATTTTGAACACCTGCCGGCTTTGCCTGAACTCATCACCGGAAAGACGCCTGGCCGTGCCTCCGATCAAGAAGTCACCTGCTTTCTCAACAATCTTGGTCTGGGGTTCCAGTTCGCGGCGGCCGGTTCTGTCGTCTACCATAAGGCCATTCAGAAGGGCCTTGGCCATAACCTGCCGACGGACTGGTTTACCGAAACCGTACACCCGTAAGCAGCACAAAGCGGAGGACACATATTGACTATCATCATCACCGATGAAGATGTTCGCCGGCTGTTGTCGATAGAAGACTGCATTGAAGCAATGGGCGTGGCATTCAAAGAGTTTTCAAATGGCAAGGCTGTCAACCGGCCACGCATGCGCTATCTTGCCCAGCACCGTGACCCTGAACTGCGTTACATGGCAAATGTCCATATCGGCGCGGTGCCCTCTTACGGCGTGTCCTGCGTCCGGGCAGGGTCACAAATTCTGCGCCCGCCGAGTGCGACAAATGATCGAAGATTTTATGAAAATCCAAGCCGCTTCAATTGGGGCGTCATTATTCTCTACAGCCTCGAAACCGCGGAGCCACTTGCCTTCGTTCATGAGTTCCAGCTCTCCGGCCTTCGCGTCGGCGCCACGACAGGGGCTGCGGTCGCAAAAATTGCTCGACCGGATGCCTCCAGACTTTGCATCTTTGGCACGGGTAAACAAGCGCATACGGCGGTGGAAGCCATCCTTGCGGTCCGGCCGATTACGCAGGTCCGCGTTTTCAGCCCTAATGCTGAATACCGCCTTGCCTTCACCCGTGACGCGGCGCGGCCGGGCGTGGAGATCCTCGCCGCCGATGATCCACGTGAAGCCATGAAGAATGTCGACATCATCTGCTGCGCTACCAACGCAATGCGCGCCGTTTTCGATGGTGATTGGCTTGAAGACGGCCAACTCGTCATATCCATCGCTAATTCTGACGTCACGAATAAACGCTCGGAAGTTGACCGGCGCACATTTGAGCGGGCAAGCGCTATTATCGTCAATGATTGGGAAAGCGTGGTTGAAAATAAACAGACGGAGCTTCTTGACCCATTAGCTAAGGTCTCGTTCAACGTAAGCAAATTCACGAACTCGGCGATATCCTGGCGGGTAAAGTAGAGGTCCGGCAGCCAGCCGGCGACGATAAAAGAAATGTTATCATCTACTTCAAAAATAACTCTGGATTAGCCATTCAATTCGCCGCCGCCGGCGGCTTTGGGTATCAAAAGCCGTTAAAGAAGGTCTATGCAAGGTGATCCCAACTGAGTGGTTCGGCAGCGACCTATCTTCATATTATGAAGCCGGTTTTCGACCATCGCCATAGGCCAGTAGTGTCCGCTTTCGGAAAGCACTTGTGGACTTATGAATGACCAGGTTGAGGCGCGTTCCAACCGTATTAAGCTGTAAAATAGGCTTAGCCAGCGGCGTGAATCCGCGCTGACGAGTTTTTGGGTTAAGTTTGTTGATTAACTCAACTTATTGCCTTCGGGCCGAAAGGCTACGGAGACCATGACTAGGGAGCTTGCTAAACGGCTGGATTGGATATACAATAAATTTATGTATATCCAATGGAAATCACATGCAAGTCGCACAATGGGATAACAGCTTGGCCGTTCGTCTCCCTGCTGCCGTCGTCGAGGCGTTGGAATTGCATGAAGGCGATGAGATCGAAATCCATGTCGCGGATGCCCGGAGTTTAAAGGTTGCGCGTAAGCCCGGACGAGAGGAGTTGTTGAAGCGCCTGCGCGCCTTCCGCGGCCGACTCCCCGCCGACTTTAAGTTTGACCGAGATGAGGCAAATGCCCGGTAGTTTTATCGATACCAACATCCTTCTCTATCTTACATCGAGTGACTCCGTGAAGGCGACCAAGGCAGAAGAGATCGTCGCATTAGGTGGCATGATCAGCGTTCAGATTCTGAATGAGCTTACCAATGTGGCACGCCGCAAGATGCATATGTCGTGGGCCGAGACCCACGACTTTTTGAACATGCTGCGGAGCCTGTTGACCGTTCATCCGCTGACCATTGAAACCCACGAGACCGGCCTTGCGCTTGCTGAGCGGTACGGCCTCTCGGTCTACAACGCCATGATCGTCGGTGCGGCCGCCCATGCTGGCTGCGACACGCTGTGGTCCGAAGACATGCACCATGGCTTGGTAATCGAAGACACGCTTCGGATAATCAATCCGTTCCGGACGGCGGCCTAGTAGTCAAAGCGGTAGATGAGGTAGCAGCCCCTGTTCGGCAGCAACGCGGCTATTTGCCATCGAAGGAGGATGGGCAGAACTGCCACGGGTATAGCCCCGCAAAACCTCCGAGCGGTATACGCGAATCCGTATAAAGTCTTTTTATACGCTTTCGCGTATAACGCTGTGACTTGCCTACCCAGACCAACGCCGAGAACAGACCGAGTACAGAAATTGCACTTCACACCGATAGGCAGACTAGCACGAGTAAAATAGGCAACTGCTAGACAGCAGCCGTTCACCGCATAACCTTCAGCATTTTACAGGGCACTCTGCGACAAACTGGCAATACAAATACTGCCCTGGGCGTGTTTAAAAGCCCGTTTTCTCAGAGGCTTTTTGTAGGACGCACTGAAGACTGCCTCAACGTTCCCGCGGTTCGCGCTCCGCTCTGTTGCTACCGCTCGGGAACAATAGGCAGCTGAATGTAGCTCGGATGATCCGGGCCTGTGTCGGTCGCGTTCCGCGCCCCAACGTGGTAACCCGGGCATAGGCATGACGTATGCCATGGCCAAAGCCATCGTATGGTTGAACGCCAACACGAATACGATGCCCTTTTGGATGCGCGCCGTATTAGGAATGATCTCGATCTCGACGGGCATCAATTCACCGTCTCCAAGCGGTGCATAGTCCGCTTTAAGATGCGTGTGCTTGACAGTATATTCGGTCGAGAGAGAGATATCTGTCTTACGCATAACGGCCGGTTATGCAGCGCGGTTACGCGTCGTCAGGGCTTGTTCCGCCGTTGACATCGATGCAGGGTTACTGGCAAAACTCCAAAAGTGCTGTTGGGTCTTTTTCCAACCTCAACCATAGCAACGGGTTGGATATGCAGCCTAGCAGAAGCCTACAGTCCGGAAATCGCCGCGACGACGGCAATCGGTCTCACATAATTGGCCGGTAATGACGTTTGCAATCTAAGCATGGCGGCCGGACCTTAAAGGAGTTTGAGGATGATACTCGTGACGGCCGCAAACGGTAATCAAGGCAAATTTTTAATCCCCAGGCTTTTGGCGGCAAAGCAAATTGTTCGCGCTTGCGTTCGCTCGGATGCATCGGCACAAGCGCTTCGCGGCGCAGGTGTGGCCGATGTCATCGTCGGCGACATCGCAGCTGCGGACGTGCTGGCCCGCGCCATGGATGGGGTGAAGAAAGTCTATCATGTCGGGCCGACCTTGCATCCCAAGGAAAGGGAAATGGGCTTTGCCGCGGTGGATGCGGCGCGCGCGGCAGGCGTGAAGCATTTCGTCTTTAGCTCCGTGCTACACGCGATCGCCACAGACCTGATTCAACATGAGATCAAGCGCGACATCGAGGAACATATACTTTCGTCCGGGCTGGAGTTCACCATTCTTCAGCCGTCCAACTATATGATGCCTCTCAGGCTGAATTCTGTTTTTAAGGAAGGCGTTTTCCGTCTCTCCTGGTCGCTCGACCGCTATCAATCGATGGTCGATATAAGCGACGTGACAGAGGTTGCCGCAGCCGTTTTAACCAATAGCGACCGTCACGCGGGCGCCACATACGAGCTTGTCGCGCCGGGGCGCTACACAGCGCATGATCTTGCAAAAATCTCATCCGGCGTGGTGGGCCGTGAAGTATCCGCCGAGTACATAGATCCCGAAACATTTTTCAAACAGCGCCACGGAGGCGCAGATCCAAGCCAGTTTCAGTACGAAATGCGGCTGGTGCGCGCGATCAGCACACATTACAGCAACCATGATTTCATCGGAAACTCCAATGTGCTTACCTGGCTGCTTGGCAGGGAGCCAATGACATGGGCGCAGTTTGTTCAGCGGGAATTTCATGCTTTTCAAGCCTCGACCGAGCATTGAATATGCGCCGGCGAATCAGCCGGCGCGCTCCAGCACATTCATTGCCGTAACCGCGTTTTCGATGCCGCAATCTGCCGCCCGTAATTCTCCATGCAGGTGTGGATATTATGCGCCGCAGGCATACTGCCAGCGCGGCGGTTCCGCGCCACGAACTGGAGCGGTTGCCACTTTGAAATTCCCGACGCGCCTGAGGCCTTGAATAGTGTTTCAATCGCTGTGGCACAGCTATCCCAGACATACGCGCATCCGGCATGATAACGCATAATCTCGGCCTGCGTTACGTCACCGCCTTCCTCATAAAGCCGGTCAAGCTCGTCTAGCGCCGCCTCGGCAACACACCGCGCTGCCTTTATCTGCATCTGAGCATATCCGGCGTTAAGGTGCGTCACTGGCGCGTCTCGCTGCCAGCTATATTAAGAATAGGCGATCACCCTTTTTTCGATACCCTGAAGAAACAATTCAAGCGCACGTTCCGCCAGACCGACAGCATTGCCCGTGCCCACCATAATCGACCGGCCAAGGCCGCCAGGCCGCAGCACCAACCCCTTCTGCTTGAGCTCAGCAAGCCGCCTGGACAAAATCTGAGGCGAGCTGAAGCGCTCATCCGGCACAAAGATTGCCCCATCTTACGTCCCTTAGGATGCAGAGGCGGCCTCGTTTTCTGATTGGTCCAGCCCGATCAACGAGCCGCCTTAACCGGCGCCGGAGCAAAACGGTCCAGCGTCGTGATCCCTTCGAACTTATGCGGCTGAATTCCCGCCATCAGCCGGCCGTAGTTCTCGGCAAGTGCTTCCAGGTTCAACGCGCCGTGAAGCGTGATTACCCTCGCGTCCCGCCATGCGCGCTGAATAGGCTCATTCTCCATGATCGCGGTCGAGCCCGAATTCCGCTGCAAAAGCTCGATCGCTTCAGCGCACCATTTCGTCGCATAAGCGGCTTCAACCAGCACACGGGCCGTGAATAATTGTTGTTCCGCCGCGTCTGCTTGTTTGCCCTCTGCGGCGAGCCTCCCCAGGCGGTCGGTCTCCTCGGCATTCGCGCGCGCGACCAGGGATGCGGAGCGAATTTTGGAATGCACTTCCGAAAGCATAAGATGCGTCAGCGGTGCCTCGAGTTGGCTCTTGTAAGTCGTTCCGCGAATCGGCCGCCCGGCGGAGCGTTGCAGAAATCGTTCAAGCGCGCCTTTTGCAATGCCGATCGACATTGCGCCCATCAAGCTGAATGCCCAGCCGAGAGAAGGCGCCTTCCAGATTGATCCCTTCAAGCCATGGTCGAGCGCACCGGAGACGATGTCACTGAACACGATGCCGCGATACTCGGGCACGAAGAGGTCGTCTTCCACGAGCATCAGGGAGACGCTCCCTGTTCCCCGCATACCGCCTACGTGCCAATCATCGAGAAAGCGAAGTTGCTCAATCGGAACCTGGACGCCGACCAGATAGGGACCGTTTCCATCGTCAGCGATACAGCCGAGATTTGTGTAAGGCGCCCATAGGGAATCGCTGCCGAAGGTCCACGGGCCGCCCGAGATGATCCAGCCGCCGTCAGAGCGCCGCGCCCGCCCGCGTGAGGCGGGAAAATGACTCGATCCCGCAACGCGCGGTCCGACCCAAGCCGGACCATATACTTCTTCAACGACTCGCTTTCCCGATCCGACCGGGATCCAGTTCGTCGATGCCGCGACCCATGAGACCCATCCACATGATCCATCCCATTTTGCCACCTCGGTAATGACATCGAACTGCTGTGCAACCGGAAGCTCGTAGCCCCCGAACTCGGCCGGACTGCCAATTTTAAAGACCCCGGCGGCGTCGAGATCGGCGATCGTTTCCTGTGAGAGCCGGCAAGCGCGCTCGGCTTCCACTGCGCGGGCGCGAAGGGTGGGTCCAAGCGCACGGACATTTTGAAGGACCGTCGATAATACCGATGAAGTTTGGGAATGGTCAGGGGACATGGCGCGGTTCTCCAATGTTCATTTCAAAACGGTTGGGAAAAAGCAACGGAAGTCACCCATTACGGTCTGCCTCGTGCTCGGCGCATTCGTCATATGATCCTCCTATGCCGCAGAAGTTTCCGTTAAAACACTAAACAATTCACGATCAGGGGGAACAACTGGCAGCTGCACGTAGCTTTGGTGCCCGGGCCCGGTATAGATCGTGTTCGTCGCGCCGCGGTGGTAGCTTTCGTCGTATGCGCGGGAAGGAATGCCGGCCGGGGCGTTGGGCTGAATATCAAGCCGGAGCCGGCAGCCTTTCCTCACCAGCGCCGTGCTGGGGCTCAGTCCAACCTCAATCGCCACGATCTCATCTTTTTCGATCGGCGCGACCTCGGCTTTGGTATGGGTGTGGACCGGCCAGTATTCCGTGCTCCGCGCGTCATCAAGCTTACGGTGCGAAACCTTCAGCGGGCCATAACCGACGGGGTGGATATGCTCTGGATCGATCGGCATGACGAGGGCCTCATAGCGAACCTCTCGATCCTGGTCGTCGATCACGCGCAGTGAGACATGAACATCCATGTCACTGCTCGTCGAGGAAACCCAAAGCATAACCTTCATGTATCCCGCCAGCACCATATCCTCTGGCATCGGCTCGCTGATGAAGGAGATGCCGGTTGACCAGCGAGGCGTGCCGCCAACATGGCCTTTGGGAAAGGGTATCGGCTTTCCAAGTTCCAGATGTGCATCATAGCTGGCGCTATTTTCGGCGGCAGGCGGCGAATGGGAGATTTTGAAAAAATTCTGGCGGAGCTTATCGCCGCGCCAGGCCGAGGGCGATGCATCCAGATACAGCCTCGTGTATTCGGTCCTTTCGATCGGCCAGCTGTTCTCATGCAGCTCGAAATACGCCGCGTTGCCGGTTCTAACCTGCACCCGCACCGGCGGCTCATCCATGGCGCCGTTATCAATCTCTTTCAGCCAATAATCGAAGTAGCGCATATGCTCGGCCACGGTTTCGCTGTGGTAGGAGAGCGGAAACCAGGCGTCCGTGAAATCGAATTTTCTCGCTGCGGCATTGGCTGAGCGAATGAAGGTCTCGCTGCTGCCGAGCTGATGAATCACGGCGCCCGTTTGCGGACCTACAATCCACACCGCCGCCGTGGCTTTGTCCATATCGGGCTTCATGAAGCTTTCGCTATTCGGACCATATAATGCCGGATCGTTGAATGGATTTGCCTTGAGCCGGGCCATCCAGCCGGTTTCCCGCCGCTCGCCCAGATGATTGTTTCCGGACCAGATCTTCCACCACCAGTTCCACCAGGCTTCAGCCCATAAGCCGCCACCAGAGAGATATTCATTGTAAGGGTCTGAGTCGGTGCCCTGCGCGATCATCGCCTTGAGATGTGGCGGCTGTAGGCTGGCAACATTGTGCTGTGTCATCGCGACATAGGACATGCCCCATAGCCCGACATTGCCGTTGCTCCAGGGCTGTGCAGCCGCCCATTCGATGGCATCGTAATAATCTTCCGCTTCCCGGCGGCTGAGCGGCGCCTGATGCCCTGGGCTTTTACACACGCCGCGCGAGTCGATGCGGATGACAACATAGCCATTGGGCACCCAGCTGGCGGTGTTGACGCTCTCATGGTTTTCGGACTGCAAGCCCTCTGGGTTGCCTGAGAAATACCGGTCTTCCATCTCCTCCTTCAGAATCGCATCCGCCTCGTTGCAGATGCATTCATGGTAGAAGCTTTTGCCGTAAAAACTCATGTTCATGATAACAGGGTGTCCGGCATCGTCCGCCGGGCGGAAAATATCGGCACAAACATAAGAGCCGTCGCGCAGGGGGATTTCGACATCGGTCATCTTGATGATGCCACGGATGTTCCGGCGCAATTCGTTGCGGGCGGCAGGCCCTGGGCAGAGCGCCCTTGGATGTTTCGCCCTGAATACGCCAGGGGTGGCGTTAAGCTCCGCGAGAAGCCCCGCAACGACCGGGTCGTTGTCGAAGCGCTCTGGTCCGCCCAGGGCCTCGCCGGTAACGATAGGAGGGTCATCGAACATGATGATCTTCGACCCAACTATCTCATGCACCACCGGCGCAATCGTAACGCCGTTTTCCGCATCGCCATCCTGGTCCAGCGTTAGCAGCAGCCGGGCGAGATTAGTCACGGAGGGGTCATGCAGTCTATCGATATCGCCTCCCACCCGGTACACGAGCTGCGCGAGGTTTATCCGTGAAGCACCTTTCGCCGTGCCCAGGACCAAACGCCCGACCAGGAAGGTGACGGCCTCGCCTTGGTAATAGCGAAACTCTCCGCGCCCGTTGGTAACGCCGGATATCGTCGGTGTCTCATACTTCAGCCCGGCCACGGGACCGGCAAAAACGCCTATAAGGCCATGTGCTTTTCCTGAATGCATGATGCCGGCCATACGAATCTCCAAACTTCAACCTTTTAAGAGCGCCTTGCGCTCACGTGTCTCTGGCGATTGCAACTACACCTGCTTTCCTTTGATCGCGTTGAAGAACATGACGGTTCCAGCCTCGACATGCTTGTGCAGCACATTGGTTTTCATGTCCGGATCATGTTCCTCATTCGGCACGGGAACGAGCGGATTGCCCGTCCAGGATACCAGCCGGCAAACGCGCTTTTTGATGCGCCAGCCAAGATCCGTGCGGACGAGTTCATCGTCGTACCAGCCGGTTCCCAGCCAGTTCGGCCCGTTTTTCGCCGAATCGCGCACAAGCAGCCAGTTGCCATAGGAGAATGCATAAGCCTTATCGCCATCGATATGCGCGAGCTGGCCCATCATTGTATGCTGGTGATTATCCAAAGTACGATGGAATTCGGCAAACGAGCGCTTAAAGTTGGCAAGGTCCGTCCAACGCGCCCCGGCCGGCCCAAAATCCGCCGTCACGTCTTCGGTGAAAACGCTGTCGAACAGATCCCACGCCTGGGCATCGAGCGCCGCACCGTAAAGATTCAAAACCTCAATAACAGCCGTTTTGTCGTGTTCAACCATGCTTACGTTCCTCATATCTTAGAGCATTAAATTGATAAAATTCCGGCAACAACGAAACCGATCGTAATTTACGGCGCCTTTGCACACCGCACTTCCTCCGATTTTTTTGTAATCGCGCTACAATTATCACATCCTTCTATGCTCGTCACTCGAGAACGTCAAGAACGCTTTGATGAAATTCCGGTCAAACAGACTTCATCGAGGTGCCTCGCCTTTGCCCAAAAAATGTTCAGGCGAAAGCTGTGCGAGTGCTGAAGTCACCAAGGCGCTGACCAGATCATCCTCAGACAATTCGTACCCAGTAGGGGCGACATCACCAAAAATGATCAGTTGTTGGAGAACGGCGATCATCAAAATGAGAATTTTTGCCGCAGCGTCAATTGCACCGGCACTCGCCAAATTAGGCATATGATGCTGAAGCAATAGAGAGAATGTTATATTCGTTGGCCGAATCGAATTCGCAGTGCCTTGCAGTATATCTCGATCATCTAAAAGTAACGAAGTCTTGACAATATTTTGGTGGCTCCGGAACCACCTTAAGTGGCCGCGAACCACCCGCTCGAGTGCCTCCTCAATGCAAGAATCTGCCCAGCACTCCGGCGTAAAAAGCTTGTCAAAATATGATCTGGCCCGCATTCGAAATCGATCCTGAACGGCGAGCAGAATCGAGCGCTTGTCGCGAAAGCGCGCATAAATCGAACTGGCGCCGGTTTTTGCTTCCCGCGCGATATCGCTGATCGTAAGCAATTCATAAGGCTTCTTTTGCAGCAGCTTCTCGAAAGAATCGAGGATGCGAACCATCGTCTCCTGGCTTCGCTCTTGTTTAGGCTGCCGGATACGATCATTCACGTTGCGTCGCCTTGAGCATTTTTGGGATGGCCAGCGTTCAAATTATACGTGGAATCCTTGCAACGCAATCTCTTTACGGGCTTGCAAAAAACGCGGCCAGCGCCCCCGAGGTTTGCCGCCTATGAGCATCATGCAGACGCCTTGCTGCCAGGTATCAAACGATCCTCTGCCTGTTACCAGGTGTGGGTTTCAACAAGAAGCTCGCCAAAGCCGGCAGGATCACCAACGCGCTGAACATGTTCCAAAGGAACATGAAGGCCAGCAGCACGCCCATATCCGCCTGGAACTTAATTGGCGCGAAGATCCACGTGCCGACGCCAACCGCCAGGGTAAATCCAGTCAGCATGACCACCCGCCCGGTGAAGCGCAACGACCTCTGATAGGCTTCCTCGAGCGGTACACCGGCGCGCAAATGGGTCATCATCACGCCGAGCACATAAAGCGCATAGTCACCGCCAATACCGACGCCCAAGGCAACCACCGGCAGCGTCGGGTCGCCACCGTGATGCCAATGTTCAGGATGACCATAAGCGCTTGGCACAGAAGCGATGTCAGGATCAGCGGAAGAATCGCGCAGATAACCGCGAGCCAGGACCGGAAGGCGATGAAGCATAATATGAGACCGCTCCGTAAATCCACAAAAGGATTATCTCATTATGAGAGGTCAGTCAACTTCAAAATAGCAGCCGGGTAGATGAACGCTAAGATTTTTCGGCACAGCTCCGCTATTAGAAAACTCAGGCATAACCTATGCCTCCGGGCTATTAAACTGTATGCTGACGCGGCTGGCCACGAGCGGCGCCACGAATTCGCTGACAAAGGTTTTATGAGCAGGATCAGCCTGATACGCTTGCCAAGCCGTTTTATCGGGAAATGCCGCGACAAGCGCGTAATCGCCGTTCCCGTCACGGAAATGCAGGTCGACGCCATGCCGGATCGCGGCGCTGCTCGCCAGATTCGACGCCATTTCGTCGAGCGCTTTGCGAAACGCATCTACTTGCTCACCTGTGACACCCGCAGCCCAGGTAAAAATCACGACATGGGTCAGCATCACTTTTTCCCTACCGCACGTCCTGCCGCGCGACGGCATTGGCGAGAGTTCCGATGCGTTCGATCTCGACTTCGATCCGGTCTCCGGGTTGCATAAACACCGGCGGGTTCCGCGCATATCCAACGCCGGATGGCGTTCCCGTGGCAATCACATCTCCCGGCTCAAGCGTCATCGCTTCCGATAAAATCGCGACCAGCGTGGCGGAATTGAAGATCATGTCGCTCGTATTGCTGTCCTGCATCACCACGCCATTGAGACGCGCCGTGATCCGCAAACCGGCTGCGCCCGGGGGAAGTTCATCGGGCGTGACAAGTTCCGGTCCAAAAGCGCCGGTGCCGTCAAAGTTCTTGCCGATCGTCCATTGGGTGGACTTGCGTTGATAATCTCGAACGGTCCCGTCGTTAAAACACGCATACCCGGCAATGTAGTTCAGAGCATCCTCAGCCTTTATGTTTTTTGCCGTTTTGCCGATGACGATCGCGAGTTCGGCTTCGTAATCCAATTTCTCCGAGCATTCCGGGTGGATCATGTTTTCCCCCGGCCCGATCAGCGAAGTTGCGCCGCGCAAGAATACCGCCGGATAATCGGGAATGGCATTACCGCCCTCGATAGCGTGCGCGCGATAATTGAGGCCGATGCAAATCGTCTTTCCGGGCCGCGGCACGGGAGCCAGCAACGTCACGCCGGAAACTGCGACATCTTCCTCCGCCGGGTAGCCCGCCGCATTTATGGCCAGGTCAGTCGCCGACAGGGCAGCTGGGCACACACGGATGCGATCGCCTTCCCGGAAGCCGTGTTGAATTTTTCCATTACGCTTAAAGGTGACGACGCGCATCTAAAAACCCCCTGGTTCAGCTGCCTGTTTTAACAAACGCCGTGGTCTCGTTCCACCATGGGTCCGGCGGCACGGTCCAGCCGCCCACCTTGAACCCGGGCGCCTTCCACTCTACCGGCTCATCCTCAATGTCGATCGTATGATAATGGCTGGGAAAGAGTTCGATGCGGTGGCCATCTGGATCGCGCAAATAAAGGAACCGGGCGAGGCCGGGGCTGAAGTGACGCGCCGGCCCGAATTCGACCTGACCTTCCTTGTCGCCCACCACGAACAGGTCGCACACATGCATCAGATGGTGCGTTTCCGGCACCTGAAAAGCGACGTGATGCAGCCGCGGGCCTGCACGGTTGGCGAACACGATATCATGGGGATTTCCCTTCCGTTGTAGGAATATCATCTCAAGGCTGCCCTCTTGCGTCACATACTCAGAGAGCCTGAAGCCCATGCCATTATAAAACTCCAGGCTCTCGCGCAGTTTTGGCGTCACGATCTGGAAATGATCGAGGCGCAGCGCGCAGGCGCCATGATGGCGGTCAACCTGGGCAAAGAGCCTAGGGCGCGTCTCCATCGTCGCACAGAACTCGAGCGGCGTGCCCGCCGGGTCAGTCGTTTGCAGCGTGCGGCCCTGGTGCTCGACCTCCACCCAGTTTGTGTAAAAGCCCGCGGCTGCGAAATGCGCTTGCAGAAGGTCCAGGTCTTCCTCGGTGAGAACGCGCATTCCCACGCGCTCGACCGAGGGCTCACCCAGCTTGAGCACAAGGCTATGGTGGCACGCCTCCTCGAGCCCGCGCAGCCATAGCGTCGTGGAATTCTGGTCGCTTACAACGAGACCAAGAAGGTCACAGTAGAACGCCCGGCTCGCCTCAAGATCCCGCACACGGGAAACCAGGTGGCTCGCGCGTGTGACATTGAAGTCGGGCTTATAGACCGGTTTCGGTAGCTGCATTTGTCCCCCAATTAGTCCCGTGTCACGCCACGGCGGCACCGGCGAAGTTTTGGCAAAGCGCCGTGGCACCGCACCCGCCCTTAAGAGCCGGTGACGAAATCGCGAACCCCTCACAGAAATGGGTTATATCTCATTATGAGATATGCGTCAACTTGACGTTCCGCCGTCTCGGCTTGCTATTTCGTAGTCTGGAAGCTACATGAACCGCGCATGGCGAAACGACCCTTGGCATTGCGGCAAGACACCGGAAAGCGGGTCACTACCCGGGCGCGTCTCACGGAGGCTGCCCTCAGGCTGATGTCGGAACGCGGTATCAATGCAACATCGGTCAGCGAGATTGCTGCCGCAGCGGCATTGGCGAATGGAACGTTCTATCTTTACTTCAAGGATAAAGCGGAAATAGTCGCCGCGGTGTGCCAAGCCGTTACGCTCGCCATGCATAACGAGATGAGCAGCACCCGTATATCCTTGAACGACGGTGCAGCCCGCGTTGCGTTCGGAACGTTCCAATTTATCGAGATTGCAGCCGCCGAACCGGTCTGGGGCCGTCTCCTGGTTTCCGCCTTCACTGAATTTGAGGCGATCAAGGACGACATCGCGCATTATATGCGGCTGGATGTCGCGCTGGGGATTGAACAGGGCCGGTTTTCCGAACCGCTCGACGAATTTGTTATCGACTCGCATCTTGCCATTTTGCGCGCTGGCGTGGCCGCCCGCCTGGCTGGCGCCGGTCAGGGTGTCGCGGTGCGGGCCGCGGAGTATCAGCTGCGGATCCTTGGAATGACCGTAGAGGAGGCGCGCCAAATTAGCAGCGTCAAGAAGCAGAAGGCTCGAACGGGCGGTCCGTTGCATTTGGGAGCCCCTGTGCGGTCTTTTGCCTGATTCACGGCCGGCCATCGTGCTTAATCTTTCCTAAAAATAAATTGATCGCCCAGCGCGAACCGCCCATAGTTAATGTCTGGAGGATCGTGTTATGACTCTCAAGGCTATTCTAAAAAACAAACCGCCCGGCTTTATCTCCGTCCCGCCGGAGGCGCGCATCAGCGGCGTCATCGCCATCCTGGCCGAAAAACACATCGGCGCGGTGCTGGTCATCGACTCGCGTAACGAACTCGTCGGAATTTTAAGCGAGCGCGACATCGTCCGCTGCCTCGCCACCCACGCGAATGAAACCATGGACATGACCGCCGCGCGGCTTATGACCGTGAATCCCACCACCGCGACGCCGGAAACCACCGTGGGTGAAGCCATGGAAATGATGACCGACGGGCATTTCCGGCATCTGCCCATTATGGAGTGCGGGCGCCTCGCCGGGCTGGTCAGCATCGGAGACGTGGTGAAGGCCAAAATCGACCAGAGCGAGCACGAGGTCGAGAGCCTGCGGAGCTATGTCGCGGGCGGCTAAGTTACCATGCATCCGCTTTATTGACTCGCGCCCCGCACCGGCGCTTTTGTGCGCCTGCGATGACACATAAATTTCTCGCCCGCTGCGACGAAGCCCTGAGCGAAATCTCAGCCCAAGGGCGCTACCGGCGTTTCGTGGCCCTGGAAAAACTGGCCGACCGCTTCCCCTGGTACTCCGTGACCATGGAGGGCAAAACCCGCGACATACTGGTCTGGTCCTCCAACGACTACCTCGCCATGGGCACCGACCCTGTGGTGATCGAGGCTTCCGCCGCCGCCGCCCGGCGTTACGGCGCGGGCGCGGGCGGCACGCGCAACATCGCAGGCTCCTCGCCGCTGCATGTGGCGCTGGAGGAGGAATTGGCGGACCTCCACGGCAAGGACGCGGCGCTGCTGTTCACCTCCGGCTATGTCTCCAACCAGGCCTCGCTCGCTGCCATCCTTAACTCTTTGCCGGACTGGCACGTCTTCTCGGACGCGCAGAACCACAACTCCATGATAGTCGGCATGAAGGACGCGCGACGCGCCACGGTGCATGTCTTCAAGCATAACGATCTGAACGATCTCGAGCGCCTTCTCGCCGCCGCGCCGCCGGATGCGCCGAAGCTCATCGCCTTCGAGAGCGTCTATTCGATGGACGGCGACATCGCGCCTTTGGCTGAAATCTGCGACCTCGCGGATCAATACAACGCGCTCACCTATCTCGACGAGGTGCACGCGGTCGGCATGTATGGCGCGCATGGCGGCGGGGTATCGGAGCGGGACGGCGTCGCCCACCGCATCACCATCATCGAGGGTACGCTCGCCAAAGCCTTCGGCTGCCATGGCGGCTACATCACCGGGGATTTCAAGGTGCTGGATTATATCCGCTCCGTTGCCCCCGGCTTCATCTTCACCACGGCCCTGCCGCCGCCCACGGTCGCCGCGGCGCTCACCTGCATCCGCACGCTCAAGGCGGACCACGCCCGCCGCGTTTTGCTGTTCAACCGCGCGGAAACGCTCAAAGCGAAATTCCAGGCCGCCGGCCTGCCGGTCATGGCGTCTGAGAGCCATATCGTGCCGTTGATGATCGGCGACGCCGCGACGGCCACGCAGGTCTCCATGCGGCTGATCCGCGAATTCGGCATGTATGCGACGCCAATCAACTATCCCACCGTGCCCAAAGGCACCGAGCGCCTGCGCTTCACCCCCGGCCCGAAACATACCGAGCCGATGATGGACGAACTCGTCGCCGCGCTGCAACACATCCTGCTCGTAGGGCGGGTAAGCGCAGCGTAACCCGCCGTCTCACCCCCGCGGCGCCGCAGCCCTTGCCAACCTGTCGTTAATCGCCAGCCCCAGCCCTGCTTCCGGCACCGTCATCACCGCAATGCCTGAAACACCGGCCTGACCGTCGAGCCAGTGCAGCCCCTCGAACAATCTTGCCGCCGCCTCGGCTAAATCCCCGGCCTCCGAGAGCTGAAACATCACCCCGGCCCCCGGCAATGGCTTACCAAACGCCAGCAATGCCTCAGCCGCCCGCGCCTCGCGCGCGCACAAACGCAGCGGCAGCACGGGGGCGTAGTGCGAGGCCAGCATTCCCGGCCCGCGCAACGCCGCTCCATCCGCGACCCGCCGCACCGGCCCAATCACCGCCTCCAGCGCCTCCACGCTCACCCCGCCAGGGCGCAGCAGCACGGGAGCCCCGCCGCTCAAATCCAATACCGTGGATTCCAGCCCCACCGCGCAGGCGCCGGAATCCAGCACCGCATCGATCCTTCCCTCAAGCCCCGCGAGCACATGGCGGACACTGGTCGGGCTTATCCCGCCCGAGCGGTTGGCCGAGGGTGCCGCAACCGGCCCGCCGAACACGCGCAGCAAAGCCCGCGCCGTGGCATGCCCCGGCACCCGTACCGCCAGCGTCTCCAGCCCTGCGCCCGCCAGAAGGCTCACGGGGCAATCCGCATGGCGCGGCAGCACCAGTGTCAGCGGCCCCGGCCAAAAGGCTGCGGCCAGCCGCGCCGCCAGCGCATCGGCCTTCACATGCCTGAACGCCGAAGCCGCATCCGCATAATGGCAGATCAGCGGGTTAAATCGCGGGCGCCCCTTGGCCGCGAATATCGCCGCCACGGCCTGCCCGTCCGTGGCATCCGCGCCCAGCCCGTAAACCGTTTCGGTACCGAACGCGACAAGTTTCCCCGCCCGCAAGGCCGCCGCCGCTTGGGCAATACCGGCTTCCGTGGATGCAAGAATTTCGGTCATTTGCGTTTGTATGCCGCAAACCACGCGCGAACCAAAACTATCATCTCCCTCATTCTTGACAGGCCAAGGGGGGTGAGGGTAGCAACCGGGCCAACGCTCGGCGGGTAAAAATCCGCTGAAAACAGGTGCATGAACGACGGTCGGGATAAAACAGCCTTTGAGCAACGTCTTGCGGCAGCGCAGGATGCGGCACAGGGCGGCCAAAAACGGGGCTCCGCGCATAAAAATGCGGGTTCCGCCAATCTCGCGATCAATTTCGCAATGCGTCTGGGGGTTGAGCTGGTGGCCGCCATGGTCATCGCCGTGGGCATCGGCTGGGGGCTGGACAAGCTCTTCCATACGAAACCCTGGCTGATGGTCGTAATGGTCCCGGTTGGGATGGTGGCTGGCCTGCGTAATCTGGTTCGCGCGGCTGGCAGCAGATAACGCGGCTTATAGGATAAAGGTTAATGGCAGGCCCGAGGATCGACCCGCTTGGACAATTTCACCTGACCACAGGTCTGGGTCAGGCTGGCCGCGCCGTGGATTTCACCAACTCGAACGAGGCGATGCTGGCCAGCGCCATCATCATCATGGGCGTGTTCGCGCTAGGCCTGCGCCGCCGTGCGCTGGTGCCGGGCCGCCTGCAATCCATGGTCGAGCTGATGTACGAATTTGTCCACAACATGTGCGTGGATACCATCGGCGAGGAAGGCCTGCGTTTCTTTCCGCTCGTCTTCACTATCTTCAGCTTCGTGCTGCTTGGCAATCTGATCGGGCTGTTCCCATATTTCTTCGCCTTCACTAGCCATATCGCGGTCACGGCCACGCTCGCACTGTTCGTGTTCCTGTTCTCGACCGGCGTCGGTTTCTACACCCACGGCTTCCGCTTCCTCAAATTTTTTGTCCCCTCCGGCGTGCCCGCCTGGCTGCTGCCGCTGCTCATCCCCATCGAGATCATTTCCTATCTCTCGCGCCCCGTCTCCCTCTCGGTTCGTCTCTTCGCCAACATCACGGCGGGCCATGTGATGTGGGAGGTTTTCGCCGGCTTCATGCTGCTGCTCACCGCGAGCTTCGGGGTCTTGGGCGCCTTTGCCTCGATTTTGCCGCTGGGGTTGAACGTCGCGCTGGTCGCACTGGAGCTGCTGGTCGCCGGGCTGCAAGCCTATGTTTTCGCCATTCTCACCTGTCTGTATCTGCACGACGCCGTGCATATGCACTGAACCTGTCACCCTAAAGGAAAGTAAAAAATGGACCCTCAGTCAGCCGCTCTGCTCGCCAAGGATATCGGAGCGGGCCTCGCTACCATCGGTGTTGCCGGCGCCGGTGTCGGTATCGGCAATCTCTTCGGCGCCTTCGTCTCCTCGGTCGGCCGCAACCCGGCGGCGCGCGATACCATGTTCCGCGACGTGCTGCTCGGCTTTGCCTTAACGGAAGCCATCGCGCTCTACGCTCTCGTCATCGCTCTGATCATCCTGTTCACCTGATGCGCCTGCCCGCCGCCATTCTGTCTCTGGCATTGCTGCCCGGCGCCGCCCTGGCGCAGAGCAACATGCCGCAGATGGATTTCTCGAACATGCTCACCTTCAGCCAGATCATCTGGATGGTGGTGATCCTGGTGGCGCTCTACCTGGCCCTCTCCGGCTGGGGCCTGCCCGAGATGAGCAAGGTTCTCGCCAACCGGACCCGCGTTATCGGCGGCGATCTCGCCGCCGCCCGCGCGGCAAAATCGGCGGCGGACCAGGCGGCGGAGGCGATGCACGCCACGATGTTCCAGGCACGGGCGAAAGCCCAGGCGGAAGTCGCCGATATGGTAGCCAGCGCCAAGCAACGCGCGGCGGCGGAAGCCAAGGCGCTCGCGGCAAAGCTCGACCAGAACCTCGCGGCGTCCGAGGCACGGATCGCCCAGGCGCGCAGCACCGCAATGGCGGCGCTCAAGCCGGTGGCGGAGGAAGCGGCCAGCGCCATCGTCTCCAGGCTCACCGGCAATCCGGCACCCGCCGATGCAATCTCCCGGCGCGTGGATGATGCCCTCGCCGCAGCCAAGGCAGCTTAAGAAGTATGGAATATCAAGCCTTTTACGGCCCGTTCTGGCACCACGGGGTCTTCTGGGTTCTCGTCGCGGTCGTTCTATTTGCGATATTCGCGGGCCGCGCCATTGCCCGCGCCATCACCACGCTGCTGGACGCCCGGACCGAGGGCGTGCGCGAGGCGCTGGATGAAGCCGCAAGGCTGAAGGCCGAGGCGGAGGCAATGCTGGCCCAGGCCAAGGCAGCCCAGGCGCAGGCGGCGGAGGACGCGCGAACCATCCTCGCCTCTGCGCATGACCAGGCGGAGCGCATGGCGGCTGAACTCGCCGCCGATGCCCAGGCTGCCGCGAAATGGCGCGAGCGCATGGCGATGGAGCGCATCGCCGCGGCGGAAGCCAATGCGGTAAAGGATGTCCGCGCTGCGGCCATCGACATCGCCACCGCCGCCGCGCAGTCTATCCTGCGCGAGAGTTTCAGCGCCGAAGCTGATTCCGGCATGGTTGACAACGCCATCGCCGCGCTCCCCGCCGCACTGCGCTAGCGTCTGATGACATTAGGTTGACGCATAGCCTGCGTTAACGAGGTAATTTCTACATTCTTTTGGGAACTATATACTTGTCTCCCTGATATCCGAGATTGGTCAGTTCAGAGGTTGTATTCGGTATCTGAATTGAAATCCGGCGCCGTTTACTGCACTGGAAACCCGAACGAAAAACCATTCAGCCTCAGTTGGCGGTGCGAATTTTAAAACCACGTCGATTGTAACGGTTTGTCCAGCAGAATTGGGAAACTTTTCCTCCATTTCGCCACTTTCAATAAACCTTAGATAAGCATTGACCTTTTCTTGTAGCGCAAACAGGTGAACATTTACGTCCTCCCAAGGCAGATGGTCTGAGATAGAAAGAATAAAGCCACCAGACGGCTCTAATGTAGCAAAATCAATCGTATCGGGCTGTTCAACGGTCATTGTTACGATTTTACTCGCCGCCATCCGTTCAGCAAGCGCCACCGGGGAGTCAAGTATATAGTTCCCATTCTTTTAGGGAGAAGGCATCCAGGAGCGATCCGATGCGTTGCCACGTTGCTTCCTTTGTTCGCTCCGCGGCCTTTCAAGCATGTGTTTGAGCTTTGCGAACACTTGCTCGATTGGGTTGAGGTCTGGACTGTAAGGCGGCAGGAACAGAAGTCTCGCTCCTTTGGCGCAAATTGCGGTCCGGATAGCAGGCTTTTTGTGGCTCGATAAGTTGTCCACGACGATGATGTCGCCTGGCTTGAGGGTTGGGCACAATTTCCGCTCGACCCAGGCCGTAAAGCTGGCGGCGTTGATAGGTTGATCAAATACAAAAGGTGCTTCGATCCGATCGCAGCGTAGAGCGGCGATGAAGGTCATTGTCTTCTAGTGCCCGTAAGGCACATGGGCATGCAGGCGTTGACCAACGGGTGCCCATCCGCGCAGCGGCGCCAAAGCGTAAAATCGCGAACGGCCCGGGCAACAAGCCAATCGCGCAGCGCTCCAGTCAGAGCCGTGGTTTGTGGCCGCAAATCTTCGAAGGCTCAGCGCTGCCAGTTTGCCGATACCGGCGAACCCATTTGATCGCACTACTTCAGATACGCCAAATCGAGCCGCAGCTCCCCGTGCAGACATCCCGCCATTCAAAACCGCAGTAACAACCCGCTCGCGCAGGTCCATTGAAAGGGGCTTCGCCATCGAATGCCGGCCTCCATTCCCAGCATTCAGCTTGAATCACAATTCAAGCTGCGCCGGAATCCCTTTTTGCGAGTCAAAGCAATGTCATCCCGCTCTAGAGCGCGATAACATCAAATCGACCATTTATGGGTTCGCTCTGATGTTTGAATCGCCCTTAATTACATATGGTAGAGCCGGATTCAGACCAGTTGGTATCGCAACGCAATTCCATCTGAAGTCATCCGGGTCTAGTTGAGCGGATTAACGCCGAGCGCCGCCAGTCCGGCCCAGGCCGTCGCGCTCAGGCTCGGCCGGCGGTAATAATTAAATGCCTGCTCGGGAACACCCGGTTGCAGCGACGGCCCCACCGTCAGCCCGGTACTTAATTCGGGCGCGACCGTGGCATAGACATAACCCTGCCGCGAGATGTTTCGCCGGATCGCCGCCATGAATTCCGCTGCCAGCGGGTCATGCCCGAGCTCCAGCGCCAGCGCCGCGAAGGCCGTGCCCTCTAGCCATGTGCCCGAACTCGCGACGGAAAACCCGATGCCATTGCCGCGCCGCAACGCCGCAACGGCACGCATCGCAGATTGCTCGCTGCCCAACCCCGCAAGATACGGCCAGGCCCCCGCATCGGCGGCCAGCAGCGGATTGGCAGCACCTCCCGGCGAGGTTCCGGCATTAAAGCAACCGGATTTCGTATCGAACATCGTCTTCACGAAATCACCCGCATGGGTGGCGTCGGCCGCCTGCCCTAGCCTGCCAAACGCGACATAAAGGTCGGTATTCTGCTCGGTGCTTTGCCAGGTGAGTTTCAGCGGATGCGGTTCGAAGCCGTAGAACCCGCCGTAATAACCGCGCATTGCCCGAAGCTCCGCATTCAAAAACTTCGCCGCCGCGTTGGCCGGCGCATCCATGCCCAGCGCCGCCCATAACAGCATCGCCCACGCAATCGGCCCGGTATCGCTGCCCACCTGATAAGGGTCTTCCACCCAGCGCCCCTCGGCTTTGTTCCACCAGCCGGGCAGCTTTGCCGGGCTGGCCATCGCCCCGGCCTGGTAGGCATTCCGCAACCGGCCATCGTGATAAAACCGGTCATGCGCCTGGGCGAGCGCCAATGCCTGGCCGATGCGCCGCGCCTCGCGCCCATGCCCCGCCGCCAGCAGCAAAAGCCCCGCCAGCGCGTTGTCATACACATAAGCCGCATCGGCCTGCGTCAGGTCGAACTTCCCCGCCCCCGGGCCGGTCTTAACGATATAGCTGTTGAGCAGCACGGGGCCGGGCGGGAGTGCCGCCATCTGCGCCAAAATCGCCCCTGCAAACCCTTGCGCCGCGCGGCCCAGGCCCGGCACCAGCGCCGCCCCGGCCAGCGCGCCGAAACGCCGCCTGGAGATCAACCCAGGGTGCGATCCATCGGCGTGCATGCCGATGGTGAATCGCCCCCTAAGATAGTATTTCGGCCAAGATTTCCGCCGAGCGGCCATTCGCGATCGTTGCGGCCCGTGCGTCGTAATGCACCCCGTTCACCCGCGCGAAGGCGTGCTGCACCTCCGGATAGATGAATGTATCGATAAACGCGTTGTCCTGCGCGCCCTCTTCCACCGCTCCGGCAATCCCGGGGGAGGAGAACTCATCCTTCCCGGCAATATGAATATAGAGCGGCGTTGCAACGTTCGTAAATTCCGGCACGAGCTTATCGAGCTGCACCCCGTAATACGACACGTTCACATCCGCATCCGAGCGCGTCGCCATCATCACCGCCAGCCGGCCGCCCAGGCAAAACCCGATGGTGCCCGCCTTGCCATTGCTGCCAGGCAGCTTGCGCGCGGCGGCAAGCGCCACCTTCAAATCCTCAACGCCCTTGTCCTGGTCGAAACCGTTCATCAAGACGAATGCTTTTTTCCACTCAGCCTCGGATTTATCGGTCATATTCACCCCAGGCTCCTGCCGCCAGAACAAATCCGGCGCGACGGCGATAAAGCCCATCGCCGCCATCTGCTCGCAGGTTGCGCGCAAGGCGTCGTTCACCCCGAAAATCTCCTGGATTACCACCACCGCGCCCGCCGGGTTTGTCTGTTCCGGCTCATAAACATAGGCGGCGAACTCGCCCGAACCGTCCGCCGCCTTCAGCTTGATCTCGCGCATGCCTGCCTCCTTAATAAAAACGCGCGTGGGCTGGTGGGGCGGCCATGCGCGTTTTTACAAATAGTATTCTGCGAGCGGCGCGAAACCATTAAAACCCTGGCTAGCGTAACTTGTCACATAGGCGCCAGTGTCGTGGATCAGCACCTGGTCGCCGCAGCCAAGCTCCAGCGGCAGGCGGTAGGGCGTTTTCTCGTAGATGATGTCCATGCCATCGCAGCTCGGCCCGGCCAGCACCACCGGGCCCGTCTGCCCGCTGCCCGCCGTAATCCGGTAACGGATCGCCTCGCCCTCGGTCTCCGCCAGCCCGCCGTAGCGGCCAATGTCGAGATATACCCAGCGGCGCTCATCCTCCGGCATCCTGCGGCAGACCAGCACCACCTCAGAGGCGACAACGCCGGCACTGCCGACCACGGCGCGGCCCGGCTCGATCAATATCTCCGGCAGCTCGTTGCCGAAATGCGCTACCATGGCCTGCATGATCGCATCGCCGAAGGCGCCGGTCTCCGGCACGTCTTCCTGGTAGCGAATGGGGAAGCCGCCGCCCAGATTCATCATCTTCAAATCCAGCCCGCGGTTTTTAAGGTCCGTGAACAGCATCGCCACCTCCGCGATGGCGATCTCATAGGCCGAGGTCGCGGTCTGCTGGCTGCCGACATGGAAAGACAGCCCATGCGGTTGCAGGCCCAACCCGGGTGCTGCCAGCATCAACGCGCGCGCGCGCGCTACCGTCGTGCCGAATTTTTTCGAAAGCGGCCAATCCGCACCGGCGTTGTTCACCGCAATCCGGCAGTAAACCTTCGCACCCGGCGCAAAGCGGGAGAGCTTTTCCAGCTCCTCCATGGAATCGAACGCGAACAGCGGCACGCCATGCTTATGCGCGGCCGCAATCGCGGAGGGTTTTTTCACGGTATTGCCGAAGCTGATGTCCGACGCGCGCGCCCCGGCGGCAAGGCAGGCCTCGATCTCGGCCAGGCTGGCGGCATCGAAGCACGAACCTTTCTCGGCCAGCAAATCCAGCACCGGCGCGGCGGGGTTGGCCTTTACGGCGTAATATATCTTCGCCGCCGGCATGGCGCGGCGCAGCCCGTCGAAATTCTCCGCAACCGTCTCCAGGTCGAATACCAGGCAGGGCGTTGCGGGAGCGGCTGTCTTCAGAAATGATGCGATTGTGGGATTCACCGCAGTCACCTTTCTTCCATGAGGCCCGCCTGAATAAAGGCGGCGGGCGCGGTTGCGAAACGGTCCAACGAACCAGCCACTTCCAGATTGCCCGCTTCCGGGCTATCCAGTGTGCTGCCAGAACGCTTGACGTCGTTGCGTAACCAATCCTCAGACAAGAACCGGCAGAGGCACGTGCGTTGCTGCGTGAGCGCGCAAATAGGGCCAACGCCCCCCAAGCGCAAGAGGTAATTTGCGCCACAGATTTGTCACCAATTGCAACGCGGCCTGCCCAAGCAGGCCTCATCCCGCTATTGTAACAGCCATGGAAACGCTGCCGCATATTCTCGTCGTCGATGACGACCGCGAAATCCGCGATCTGATCGCCAAATTCCTGGAGCGGCAGCGCCTGCGCGTCACCACCGCGCGGGACGGCAAGGAGGCGCGGCGGGCCTTCGTCAACGGGCATTTCCAGCTGGTCGTGCTCGACCTCATGCTGCCGGGGGAAAGCGGGCTGGACCTTGCGCGCTGGTTCCGCGCCGAGACCAGCGTGCCGATCATCATGCTCACCGCCATGGCGGAGGAGACCGACCGCATCATCGGGCTGGAGCTGGGCGCGGATGACTACGTCACCAAGCCATTCAACCCGCGCGAGCTGCTGGCGCGCATCCGCGCCGTGCTGCGCCGCACCGGGGAGGTTGAGGGCCGCGTGCAGGAACACACCGCAAAAACCTACAGCTTCTCCGGCTGGGTGCTGGAGACCGCGCGGCGGCGCTTGGCCGACCCGGCGGGGGTGGAGGTCGCCATCACCGGCGGCGAATACGACCTGCTGCTGGCGCTGCTGGACCGGCCCAATCGGGTGCTGACGCGCGACATGCTGCTGGACCTGCTGCGCGGGCGTCAGGCCGGGCCGTTCGACCGCGCGATCGACGTCGCCGTCTCCCGCCTGCGCCGCAAGCTGGAAGACGATGGCCGCAACGCGCAGCTGATCAAAACCGTGCGCGGCGGGGGATACGTGCTCTCCACCCCAGTCGAACGAACCTAAATTTTGCGCGCGGCCCCCTCCGGGAACATTCCATCGGCACTGCGCGCCAATGAAACCTTGGTTCCCTCCGCCCCACCACCCTCCGGGGTCCTTCCAGCGGCGTTGCACACCGCTGGAACCTTGGACCCCTCCGCCCCGCGCGCGAGAACCTTCCGCCTCTGGCCGCGCAGCCTCGCCGGGCGGACGATCGTCATCCTGCTTACCGGCTTCGCCCTCATCCAGCTGCTCGGCCTGCTTATCCACACGCTTAACCAGATCAACCTCGAGCGCATCGAGGAGGAGCGGGATTTCGCCACCCGCGCCGTCATCATCTACCGCCATATCGCGCTGGCCGCGCCGCAGGACCGCGCCGCCACGCTCGCCAAGGAGGCGCTGCCCGACGGCGGCAAGCTCACTTTGTCCGCCAACCCGCCGTCCCACGCCACGAGCTACGAATTGCCGCTCTCCGCCCGGCAGATCATCCGCGCCAGCATCTTCGCCTATGGCATTCCGCCGGGGCTGCGCCCGCACGGGCTGGAGCTGCGCGGCGCGGGGCACCCGCCGGTGCTCATCATCAGCTTTGGCATCCCCAACGGCGGGTTTTTCGCCCGCCCTTTGATGCTGCCCCCCGGCGGCGGGGCCTATGGCCATTGGCTGCGGCCTTTGCTGCCGCCGCTCGACATGATCCAGCTTCCGCCGGACCAGTGGCTGACCATCTCGTCGCGGCTCTCGCCCCCCGCTCCCTGGCGCTCGCCGGGCTTCGCCACCGCCTTCATCGTCATGACCATCCTCGGCGCGATCATGATCTTTTGGGCCGTGCGGCAACTGCTCATCCCCGTCCGCACGCTGGCGGCGGCGGCCGAACGGCTGGGGCGCGACGTGGTGAACGCGCCCGCGCTGCCCGAGACCGGGGCCAGCGAAATCGTCACCGCCGCGGCGGCCTTCAACACCATGGCGGCGCGCATCCGCCGCTTTGTCGAGGACCGCACCTTTCTCCTCACCGCCATCGGGCACGACCTCCGCACGCCTATCACGCGGCTCAAGCTGCGGGCGGAATATATGGAGGATGAGGAACAGCGCGTTAAAATGCTGGCGGACCTGGACGAGATGGAAGCCATGGTTGCCGCCACGCTCGCCTTCGGGCGGGATGTCACCGCCAGCGAGGCAGTGACGCGGCTGGACCTCGCCACGCTGCTACGGACCATTCTGGACGAAGCCGCCGACGGCGACCCGGCCCATGCGGAAAGCCTGGCTTTTACGGGGCCGGATCATCTCACCATCAACGCCCGCCCGCTCGGGCTCAAGCGCGCGCTTACCAACCTCATCGGCAATGCGCTGAAATATGGCGACGCGGCGCGCGTGGCACTCCGATCAATGCCCAAAAACATGGTGCGAATCGAGATCGAGGATGACGGCCCGGGCATTGCAAGCGAGGAGGCCGAGCGCGTGTTCGAGCCGTTCCGCAGGCTGGAGACCAGCCGCAACCGGGAGACTGGCGGCTCCGGCTTGGGGCTATCCATCGCCCGCAACATCATCCGCGCCCATGGCGGGGATATTCTGCTGCACAACCTGCCGGGCAAAGGGCTGCGGGTCAGCGTCAACCTGCCGGTTTAAGTTGCTTCCCCACCCCCGCTATGGCACTTCCGCTCTCATGCTTCGCCGAATTTATGACCGTGTGATCGCGCTATCGGCGCGGCCCTCCGCACCGCTCTGGCTGTTCGCCATCGCCTTCGCGGAGGCAAGTTTCTTTCCCATCCCGCCGGACGCCTTGCTCATCCCGCTGGCGCTGGCCCAGCCGCGCAAGGCGTGGCGCTTCGCCCTCATCGCAACCGTGGGAAGCGTGGCGGGCGGCGCGCTCGGCTACGCCATCGGGTATCTGCTGCTCGCCAGGCTGGCGCAGCCGATCATCCATTTCTATCATTACAGCGCGGCCTTCGCGGCCTTCCAGGCAAAATTCGCGCAATACGGCGTCTGGATCATTCTCATCAAAGGCCTGACGCCCATACCGTATAAAATCGTCACCATCGCCGCCGGGGCCGCCGCCTTCAACTTCCCGCTGTTCATGGGGGCGAGCGTCATCACGCGCGGCGCCCGGTTTTTCCTGGAAGCCGCCTTGCTGCGCTATTTCGGCGAACCGGCCCGCGCGTTTATCGATAAGCGCCTGGGCCTGATTACCGGCGTCTTCGCGGCGGCCATCGTCGGCGGATTTCTGCTGCTGAAATTCGCATGATCGCGCGGATCGGGAGCCTGCCGGACCCGTCCGCCCTCACCGCACTTGAGCGCGGGGCGGTGCTGGTGTTTACCGAGGCAACGTTCCCGCTCGAAGCCGGGGAACGGCAGATTGTCGCGGCCGGCGTTTCGGGCGTGGCCTTCCAGATAGAGCGCGCTGACATCCGGATCTAAAATCGAAACAACCGGAGGGGCGGAATGAACCGATTCGGCATGATAGCGGTTTATGCGATGATCGGCACTCAGCCTTTGCTCGCACAGACGATGCAAAAACCGATGGCCTCCACGTCCAGCACGATGAGCGAGATGCATGGGGCAATGAGCGGGCTGGCAGTTCCCACTGGTTCAAAACGATGGCGGCGGCGCATGATCATTGCCCGCAGGATACGGTGGTATGGGCCTCTTCCAACCGAAAACGCTATGCGATGCCGCAAGCGCCGGGATACGGCAAAATGGGGCGCGGGTTTTATGCCTGCAAGGCGGAGGCCGATAGCGCCGGTTTCCGCACGCAGTAAAATTACGCAGGCGTGAAGCTCAGCGCCAGGCCATCCATGCAGTAGCGCAAGCCCGTTGGCGGCGGCCCGTCCGGGAACACATGGCCCAGATGCCCGCCGCAGCGGCGGCAATGCACCTCCGTACGGTCCATCCCTAGCGAACCATCATCCGAGGTCAGCACCGCATCCGGCAAGGGTTTCCAAAAGCTCGGCCAGCCGGTGCCGCTGTCGAATTTCGTCGCGGAAGCATACAACGGTAGCGCGCAGCCCGCGCAGTTGAACACGCCCTTGCGATGCTCGTTCAGCAGCGGGCTGCTGAACGGTGGCTCCGTGCCTTGCTCGCGCAAAATATTATACCGTGCCGGGCCGAGCAGCTTGCGCCATTCGGCATCGCTATGCGTCACCTCATAAACCCGCGCCGCCGCCTGGGCTGCCAAGGGCCGATGCAGGTGCCGAGTTAAGGCGGCAACCACGGCGGCGGCGGTGCCAAACAGGAAAGTCTTGCGTCGAGTCATCATGAAAGCACGTTACCGCGTCCCGCCGCCCGGCGGAAATCAGTTCTTGGTGATGCCGCGCAGCAATCCCCGCAGCGCTTCCGGCGTGGCGACAGGCAACGCACATGTCCTGCCCCGGCAAACAAACGCCGCCGGGGTTGCGCTGGTTTTGCCATGGGCCGGGTGCCCAAGCGCCACATCCGCGCCGCGCAGCACCACCACCGCCGGGCCGGGTGCCGCCAGCGCCGCCTCTGCCAGCGATTCAGCCCCGCCGGTGACGACCACGCAGGCAGCGTCCTCCAGCAGATCCACCGCCGCCAACAGCACCGGCGAGCCTGCCAGCAATTCCGGCCGCCCGCCATAGGCCGCCAGCACGGCCTCCGCCTTGGCACGGTACCCAGGCTGGCCCGTGAGGTGATAAAGCCGCGCGTAATTCTCCGCCATCAGCCCGATGCCCGATGGCGTCGGCCCGTCCGCCACGTTGCGCGCGCGGGGCCTTGGCACATCCGCCGCATCAACAGCCGCCATGAAGAACGCGCCAGCGCCATCCGAGAAATGCGCCTCCGTCGCGCTCAATATCCGCAAACCCTGATCCAGCCGCTTCGCCTCGCCGGTTGCCTCATACAGCGCCAGAGCGGCGCGCAGCATCGCCGCCTGGTCCTCCAGCAACCCTGCCGCCGAAATCTTCCCCGCGCGCCAGGCATGGGCGATGCGCCCATCCGCGCCGCCCATCTTGTCCAGAATGAAATCGAACACCGATTGCGCTTTGGCGAGCCAATCCGGTTCCCCGAACACCACGCTGGCGCGGGCCAGTGCCGCCACCATCAGCGCGTTCCAATCGGCCAATACCTTATCGTCGCGGCCCGGGCGGATGCGCGTGGAACGCTTCTCAAGCAACCGCGCGCGGCACGCGGCCAGCCGGGCCTCCGCCGCCTCGTCCCCTAGCGCGGTTTTCCGCTCCAGGATAATCCGCTCCTCCCAATTGCCATGCTCCGGCAGATCATAATGCTCGCCGAAAAACGCTGCATCCGTCCCCAGAACATCGCGGATTTCCAGCGCCGTCCAAACGTAAAACTTGCCCTCGACGCCCTCGCTATCGGCGTCTTCCGATGCCGCGAACGCTCCTTCCTCCGCCATGTCCCGCGTGAGCCACCCCACCGTCTCACGCGCCCGCGCCGCATAAAGCGGACTGGCCGTTTGGGCATAGGCCAGCGCCAGCAATTCCAGAATCAGCGCATTGTCGTAGAGCATCTTCTCGAAATGCGGAATCAGCCACGCATCATCCGTCGCATAGCGGGCAAACCCGCCGCCAACATGGTCATAAATCCCGCCCTGGCTCATCGCGCTCAGCAGCTTTTCCACCGCCTCCGCTGCGCGCGCATCGCCTGTGCGAAACGCCTCCTGCCATAGAAACCGGAACACCGGCGCATTGGGGAATTTCGGCGCGCTGCCGAGCCCGCCGCGCTGCCAGTCCATGCCTTGCAGAAACCTTGCCCGCACCGCATCCAACACATCCGGGCCGGGCGGCGCGCCGGGGCGGGAAGCCGCATTCGCCGCCAGCGCCTTTTCCATCGCCGCCGTGGTCTCGCCGATGCGCGCCTTGTCCACCTCCCAAGCCTTTGCCAGCGCCTGCAACACCTGGGTAAAACTCGGGCGGCCAAAACGCGGCGTGGGCGGGAAATATGTGCCGCCCCAGAACGGCTCGCCCTCGGGCGTCAGCACCATCGTCAGCGGCCAGCCGCCCTGCTCGCCCATCGCGTGCAGCGCGCTCATGTATATCTGGTCAATATCCGGCCGCTCCTCCCGGTCCACTTTGATGCTCACGTAATGCGCGTTCATGATCGCGGCGACCACCGGGTCTTCGAAGCTTTCATGCGCCATGACATGGCACCAATGGCAGGCGGCATAGCCGATGGAGAGCATGATCGGCACATCCCGCGCCTTTGCCTCTTCCAACGCCTCAGCCCCCCACACCTGCCAATGCACCGGGTTGTCCTTATGCTGCTGCAAATAGGGGGATGACGCCTCGGCCAGTCTGTTCCGCATGTTCCGCACCTTCCCGCATGTTCCCGCCCCGGTTAGATAGGCGGCGAACATCGGAGTAACAGCTTTGGGCAAAAGCCTGCCAACCGACCCCGTGCCGTATTTTGAAACCCATGTCTTCGTCTGCGGCAACCGCAGGCCGGAAGGCCATGAGCGCGGCTGCTGCGCCTCCAAAGGCTCGGAGAAAATCCGCGACTACATGAAGGCGCGGGTGAAGGAGCTGAAAATTCCCAATGTGCGGATCAACCAGTCCGGCTGCCTGGACCGCTGCGAACTCGGCCCCTGCGCCGTGCTGTACCCGGAAGGCGTGTGGTACAGGCTCGACAGCTTCGCCGCCGCCGATGCCGTGCTGGAAAGCCACATAAAGGCGGGCGGGCGCGTGGCCGGGCTGATGCTGCCGGAGGGCAGCAAATAGACCTGTTCGGGCATCCGGGCTTAAGCGTTCTACCGGGGTTCGTGCGGGATGCGGAGGCCGAACTCATCGCCGTCGTGCGGGAGATCGCCGCCGCAGCACCCTTCCGGCAGATGGAAACACCGGGAGGCAAGCAAATGTCCGTCGCCATGACGAATTGCGGCGCCTGGGGCTGGATAACGGACCGGCGGGGCTACCGCTACTCGGCCACGGACCCGGAAATCGGCCAGCCCTGGCCCGAAATGCCATCGCTGTTCGCCGAACTCGCCACACGCGCCGCCGCCCAGGCCGGCTTTCCCGGGTTCGCGCCGGATGCCTGCCTCATCAACCGCTACGTTCCCGGTGCGAAAATGTCCCTGCACCAGGACCGCGACGAGGCTGACTTTTCCGCCCCCATCGTCTCCGTCTCGCTCGGCCTGCCCGCGACATTCCTCTGGGGCGGAGCCAAACGCACGGAGAAACCCAGCCGCATCACGCTCGCCAGCGGCGATGCCGTGGTCTGGGGCGGTGATGCGCGGCTGAACTTCCACGGCGTCGCGCCGCTGAAGGCGGGTCTAAGCGATTGCCGGATCAACCTCACCTTCCGCAAGGCGAGGTAAGCTGGCAAAAGGCAGCCCATGCAAGACCTCGATCAGCTTTTGAACGCGCGCGGCTCCACAGCCGAATTGGGCGCGCAAGTCACCGCCGCCTGTTTCGGCACGAGCGGGGCGCAGGCCGCCTTCGCGCTGGGGGACGGCACCATCCGCCTGTCCCAATCCTGGGCCAGCATCCCGGCGCATAGCGGCGCGGTGCTGGCCTTCGCATCTCACCCAACCAACGGCGGTTTCTGCTCCGGCGGTGACGATGGCAAGCTCCTCGCCATCTCTCCCAATGGCGATACCCAGGAAATCGCCAACTTCGGCTCGAAATGGGTCGAGCATATTGCCACCTTCCCCGGCAAAACGCCGCTCATCGCCGCGAGCGCTGGCAAAAACCTGCATCTCTTTACGGGCGACAACGCCAAACCCCGCATCCTGCCGCACCCCTCAACGGTCACCGGCATCGCCTTCGATACCAAGGGAAAGCGCGTCGCGGCGTCGCACTACAACGGCGCCTCGCTCTGGTTCACCGCCTCGGCCACCGAGACCCCGCGTTTTTTTGAATGGAAGGGCAGCCATATCGGCGTGGCTTTGCACCCTGGCGGCGACGCGCTGGTCACGGCGATGCAGGAGAACGCGCTGCACGGCTGGACCCTACCGGGCGAGAAGCACATGCGGATGGCGGGCTACCCGGCCAAGCCGGATTCCTTCGCCTTCACCAAATCCGGCAAATGGCTGGCGACCTCCGGAGCGGATAGCGTCGTGCTCTGGCCGTTTTTCGGCGGCGGGCCGATGGGCAAGGCGCCGACGGAACTCGGTGCGGGCATCGGCATGATCAAGCGCATCGCGGCCCACCCGAAGCACGATGTGCTGGCGGCGGGCTATGACTCCGGCATGGTCATCACCATCGACATCGCCCGCGAAAAAGTGCTGCCGGTCTGCGGGCCGGAGCGGGGCGCGGTAACCGCCCTGGCCTGGAACGCCTCCGGCTCGCATCTGGCGCTCGGCACAGCAAACGGCTTCGCGGCGGTCGTCAACTTCTCCTGACTATTTCCCCGTCGCCATCAGAATCACCACGATGCCGATGGCGACTCCCTGCAAGATCACCCGCCATCGCATGAGCTTGTTGGAAGTGCGCGGGTCACGGTTCGCGTTTACCATGCCTAGCGCGCCCACCAGCACCACCCCCAGCACCGCCGCCATATCGACCGCCAGCAGCACGATTAAAAACATTCTCATGCCGCGCATATAAGCACGCCGCCGGAATTGAGCCAAAGGTTGACACTGCCTCGTTTAGCCATTCTGGCTAGGCTCATGCGATTCCTCCTATCTCTCGTCATCATTCTTAGCCTTGGCCTGCCCGCCGCCGCGCAAACGCCCCCGGCGCATCACCCCACCCCGGCGCCTGCCGCCAAACCTGCCCCGGCAAAACCCGCCGCCACCATCATTCCCGGCTCGCCGCTGGCGGCACTCACCGGCGGCGGTGCTCCGGCCAAGCCCGAGCCTGCCGCCCCGGCACCCTTCGGCACCGGTGGCATCGGCCTCTCCTTCACCGGCGCGTTCGGCAAGCAGGCCGCGCATAGCTTCGGGGAGTTCGCTTCCGCCATACAGCAGTCAACCCGGTTGCAGCCGGTGTTGAGCTGGCTGGAGAGCTTCCCCGCGAACGCGCCGCGCCGGGCCGGCCTCGCCGATATTGTCATGGGGCTGATCATCACCGTGCTGCCGGGCCTGGCCGCTGAGGAGATTTTCCGCCTCGCACTTTCCCGGCCGCGCGCCAGCCTTGCCCGCCGCGCCTTGCCCCGCCCAGGCGCGGCCCCCACGGGGGAGGAAGAGCTGGAGGCGGAGCCGGAAGAAGACGGGATCGCCGATGCGGAGGCCGGGGAGACCGAAAAACGCCCGCGCCGCCGCGTCTCGCTGCTCGCCTGGGGGCGGCGGCTTTTGTTCGGCGTGCTGCATTTCGGGCTTTGCCTGGCCTCGCTCGTAGCTTTCGCCGTCACCGTGCAGGTTCTCATCTGGAGCGGCGTGCTGACCACCCGCCCGGCGCATCTCGCCGTCATCGGCATCACCAATATCTACCTGCTCTGCCGCCTCGTCCATGAGTTCGCGCGCTTTCTGGTGGAGCCGAACACGCCCAGCCTGCGGCTGATCGCCATGCCCTCCATCCGCGCCAAAAAGATCATGCGCGGCGTGGCGCTGCTGCTCGCCACCGGCTTCATCGGCTATGTCCTCGTTTCGGTCGGGGAGGTGTTGGGCTTATCACGCACAGGCGGCAGCACCATTGCCCGGCTGGCGGCCCTGCTCGTGCATATCGAGCTCGCCGTCATCGTCTGGCAGAGCCGCCGCGTCGTGGGCCGTTGGATTGCGGGCAAGCCGGACGCCAAGGGCGGGTTCGCCGGGCTCCGGCATTTCTTCGGGCGCATCTGGTTCATCCCGGCGCTGTTCTACATCCTCGCCCTCTGGGTGGCGCTGGCCGCCGGGGTGCATGACGCCTTCCAGGTGTTGCTGCGCGTCGTGCTGGTCGCCGCCGGGGCCTCCATCCTGGGCCGCCTCGCCTGGAAAGCCAGTACATCATTGCTGGAACGCGCGTTCCCAGACCCAACGACGGCAACCGCCCGCCACCCGGCGCTCTATGCCCGGGCGCGCGCCTACAACCCCCTCATCCGCCTGCTGGTTCGCGTCATCATCGCCTTTTTCGTGGTGGTGCTTGTCCTGCAAGGGTGGGGGGTCAACGCCTTCGGCTTTCTCGCCTCCGACAAGCTCAGCCGCGCGCTGATCGGCGCGATCATCGACATCGTCATCACCGTCGCCGTGTCGCTGGTGGCGTGGGAGTGGATCAACGCCACGATCAACAACCGGATCGACAGGCTGCAATCCAAAGGCCGCACCCGCCAGGCCGCCCGGCTCCGCACGTTGCTGCCGATGCTCAAGGCCACCATCGGGGTCAGCATCTGCATCGTCGCCGGGCTGATCTGCCTGTCCAAAATCGGGGTAAACGCCGCGCCGTTGCTGGCTGGGGCCAGCGTGCTCGGCATCGCCATCGGCTTCGGCAGCCAGAAGCTGGTGCAGGATGTCATCACCGGGCTGTTCCTGCTGCTGGAGGACGCCATTCAGGTCGGCGACAACATCACTTTGGCCGGCATGACGGGTACGGTCGAGCGGCTCTCCATCCGCACCATCCGCCTGCGCGGCGGCGACGGCTCGGTCAACATCATCCCCTTCTCCGCCGTCACCACCGTCACCAATTCATCGCGGGATTTCGGCAACGCGCAGATTTCCGTCCAGGTCGGCTACGATGAAGACTTATCCAGAGTTTATGCCGTGCTAACCGACATCGTGCGGACCATGCGCCAAGAACCCGCATGGTCCGTCATGATCCGCGACGATCTGCAAATCTTCGGTCTGGACCAGTTCGGCGCTTCGGCTCTGGTCATCACCGGGCAGATTCGCACCGGCCCCGGACAACACGTGGCGGTCCGGCGCGAATTCAACGCCCGCATGAAAGCCCGTTTCGCGGCGGAGGGGATCGAAATCCCGTACGCCTATCTCCCCCCGCCGCCGAAGCCCGAGCCCGAGCCCGCTGCGCCGGAGAAAGCCGAGAAAGAGTCTACTCTGCCGCCTGGCGGTTGACGCGGGATTCCGCAATTTCCGTCAGCTTGCGGTCGGCGGCTTTTTCCTCATCCAGCGTTGCTTTCAATTGGCTCACGCACTGGCTGTGCCCGAGCTGGCTGGCGAGCGCGATCAGCGTGCCGTAACGGCTGATCTCATAATGCTCGACCGCCTGGGCGGAGGAGGCGAGCGCGACATCCAGCACCGATGCGTCATCGACATCGGAGATGATGCCCTTGGCCTCTTTGATGAGGCCGTCGATTGCATCGCAGGTCACGCCCTTCACCGGCTGGTCGAGCGACTGAAAAATCCCCTCCAGCCGCTTCACATGCTGATGTGTCTCCTGCAAATGCGATTCGAACCCTTGTTTCAAGGCCGGGTTCGTCGTCTTCTCGATCATCTGCGGCAGTGCCTTGGTGATCTGGTTTTCAGCGTAATAAATATCCTGTAGCGTGTGGATGAAAAGATCGTCGAGGTTTTTGATCGGCTTGCTGAACATGCCCATGAGATGCTTCCTTTTTCCGGTTTCCGCATTGGCGCGGCCATCGCGATATGGAAGTTGCCTTCAACCGCTCAAGTTTTTTTGAATAAGTGTGACGTGACCATTGATCCATGCTGATAAACTGGAGGATTTGATGACCAAGAACCGCGTGATTACCCTGGAAGAGCATTTCGTCACCGAGTCCTTCCTGCAGGTTGCGGGCAGCGGCGGAAAGCCGGCGCCTGCGCTACAGGCACACCTGCCGAAACTGCTCGATCTTGGGGCCAGGCGCATCGCGGAGATGGACGAAGCCGGTATCGATTTCCAGGTGCTCTCGCTCGCCTCTGCCCTTGGGTTGAATCATCTCACTGCGGAAACCGGCACGAACCTCGTGCGCGACGTCAATGACGAAGCAGCGGCGGCGGTGCACACACACCCCACGCGGCTCGGTGCTTTCGCGCTGCTAGGGCTAAAAGACCCGGATCGCGCGGCGGCGGAACTCCAACGCTGTGTGCGCGAGCTTGGCTTTCTCGGCGCGATGCTGAACGGCACCTCCGATGGCAAATTTCTTGACGACCCGAAATTCTTGCCCGTTTTCGAGGCCGCCGCCGCACTGGATGTACCAATCTATCTGCACCCCGCCCCGCCGCCGCCCGAGGTGTTCGACAGCTACTACGCCGGCCTGCCAGGTTCTGCCGGGCTGGCGCTTTCCATCGCCGGCTTCGGCTGGCACGCGGAGACGGGAATTCATACGCTGCGGCTCATCCTCTCCGGCCTGTTCGACCGGCTGCCCAAATTGCAGCTCATCATTGGCCATATGGGCGAGGGCCTGCCCTACGCGATGGCGCGCTCCAGCACCATGCTTACCCCCGCCGCGCCGCATCTGCGCCAGCCGGTCGCCGATTATTTTCAGAGCAACATTCACATCACCACCAGCGGCTACTTCACCGCCCCGCCCTTGCTCTGCGCGCGAGACGTGGTGGGCATGGACCGGCTGATGTACTCGGTGGATTACCCGTTTAGCGCCAATATCAAGGGCAAAGCGTATCTTGATGAGCTGGCCGGGATTCTGGATGCCGAAGACATGGCGAAACTGACGCATCGCAACGCCGAGGCGGTCTTGAAAATTCCGGCGAAACCAGAGTAGCTGAAGTTCTTTTTCTGAAGAAAAAGAACCAAAAAGACTTTTGAAATTCCCACGGCAGCGTTCAAACAATCGGCGCAAACTCATAAAAGTTTTTGCGCCGACTTTTTAAAAAGCGGCTGCTTTTTTCCATTGAACCAGATCTAAAACGCCGCCTCGCCGAAAATCCGCGTCACATCTCCGCCCCATTCGCCATTATAGCGGGCGAGCCAGCATTCCGCCTGGGTCGGGCCGCCGTTCACAATCTCCTCCAGCGGGCCGAGGTACTGCCGCTCATCCACGCCATCCGCATCCAGCCGGGCCCGCGCTCGCAAGCCGTCACTGGCAATCGCCACCGCCTCGCGGGCTAAGTCCCGCAGCGTCCCGGCGCCGAATTTTGTGTTTATCCCCGTCGCGGGCACGGCGGCGCGCAACGCCAGCACATCCGCGTGGCTGAGCGGCTTCACCAATTCGCGCGCGGCGGCGAGTGCGGCGGGGTCGTAGAATATCCCGGTCCAGAAGGCCGACTGCGCCAGCATCATCACCGGCGAGCCGGAGTCCGCACCCCTTGTCTCGATATAGCGTTTCAGCCGCACATCGGGAAACGCCGTGGTGCTGTGGTCGGCGAAATCCCCCAGCGTCGCGCGCTCGCCGGGGGCTGCGGCCAGCCTGCCTTCCATAAAATCCCGGAACGACGCGCCCGCCACATCCTGGTAAACACCTTCGCGATAAATGAAATACATCGGCACATCGAGCAGCCATTGCACATAAGCCTCGAAGCCGAATCCGTCCTCGAACAGCATGGCGGGGATGCCGGCGCGGGCGTTGTCCGTATCGGTCCACACCTGCGCGCGGTTGGAGAGCAGGCCGTTCGGCTTCCCCTCGTAAAACGGAGAGTTGGCGAACAGCGCGGTGGCGAGAGGTTGCAGCGCGGCACCTACGCGCATCTTCGCCGCCATGTCGGCTTCGGAGCAGAAATCCAGGTTCACCTGCACGGTGCAGGTCCGCAGCATCATGTCCAGCCCGCGTGAGCCCACCTTCGGCATATAGTCGCGCATGATCCTGTAGCGTCCCTTCGGCATGAAGGGCATTTCCGCCCGCCGCGCGGTGGGGTGAAAGCCGAGGGGCGCGAAGCCCAGGCCCAGGTCCGGCCCGATGCGGCGCAGCCGGGCGATATGCGCCTGCAGTTCCGCCCTGGTCTGGTGCAAATCTCCCTGAGTCGCGCCGGAAAGCTCGAACTGGCCGCCGGGTTCCAGCGAGAGCGACGCGCCGTCGCCCTTCAGCCCAATGATATTGCCGTTGTCGAGGATCGGCTCCAGCCCCTCCGAATGCCCGATACCCTCCAGCAGATCACGGATACCGCCCTTCTCATCGTAAGCAGGCGGTGCGAAGCCCTCAAGCCGGAAGCCGAACGCCTCATGCTCCGTGCCGATGGTAAATGCGGCTTTGGGCTTCGCCCCGGCTTCCAAGTACGCCGCCAGGTCGCGCGCATCGGTAATCACCGTGGCATCGGAGTCTCCGGGATTCGACAAGGCTTTGCTCCCCCTTAAGGCTGGCCTGCGAGCAGCAGCGCCAACCCCGCGATTGCGGCGGTTTCGGCCCGCAGGATGCGGCGCCCAAGTGACACACGCGTAACAAGAGGGTTTGCGGCCAAGCCGTCAAGCTCCGCCGTGGTAAACCCGCCCTCGGGGCCGGTCAGCAGCGCGCCCGGCCCCGCCCCCGGCCCCAGCACCGCCGCCGTCCGGCGCTCGTCCGCCACGAATAATTTGCGGGGCGGCCATGTCTGCATTAGCCGCGTCAACGTCACCGGCGGGCGAATTTCCGGCACCGTCAGCCGCTCGCATTGCTCCGCCGCCTCGATAGCGATGGCGCCGAGCCGCCCGAGGTTCACATGGTCCGCCAGGGTGCGCGCGGTGATGACGGGCTGGATAAGGGAGACGCCGAGTTCGGTCGCCTTTTCCACCACTAAATCCGTCTTGTTGCGCTTGAGCAGCGCGAAGCAGAGCCAGCAATCCGGCTCCGGCGCCGGGGCGCGGGTCTGGCCGCGCACCTCCAGGGTCACCTGCTTGCGAGAGATGGCGGCCACCGCGGCCTCGAACTCGCCATTTACGCCGTCGAACAGAAGCACCGTGCTTCCCACGCCGAGCCGCATGACATTAGCGAGATAATGCGACTGCGCCTCGGCCAGAGTCACCGTTCCCCCCGGCTCAACTGGCGTTTCAACGAACAAACGAATGGACGTGGCGGTCATGACACGCATATTAGCAGGCATGAGCAGTTTTACCGATATTCGCGAGCGCGGGTGGGTGCGGCATCTGCCGCGCCGGATGATCCCCTACGCGATTCTCGCCCGCTTCGACCGGCCCATCGGCGCCTGGCTGCTCTTTCTCCCCGGCCTATGGTCAATCATCCTCGGCGCGCAAAATCTGGCGCTCGGCGTCTGGCTCGTGTTTCTGTTCCTGCTGGGCGCGCTGGTTATGCGCGGCGCCGGCTGCGTCATCAACGACCTCTGGGACCGCAAGATGGACGCCCAGGTAGAGCGCACGCGCGGCCGCCCGCTGGCATCGGGCATTTTAAAACCCATCGACGCGCTGGCCTTCCTGGCGCTGCTATGTTCCATCGGCCTGGTCATCCTCTCGCAGCTGGATTTTCAGGCGCGCGTGCTGGGCGTGTGCAGCCTCGTGCTGGTCGTGCTCTACCCGCTGGCCAAGCGCGTCACCTGGTGGCCGCAGATCGTGCTGGGTTTTACCTTCGGCTGGGCCGCACCCATGGGCTATGCCGCCGCCAACGGGCGCTTCTGGTCCTGGCCCTCGTTGTTGCTCTACGCCGCCGCAATATTATGGGCGCTGGGATACGATACGATTTATGCGCACCAGGACCGCGAGGACGACGCGCTGATCGGCGTGAAATCCACGGCGCGCCTGTTCGGCGAACATACCAAAAAGCTGCTTAGCGTCAGCTACGGCGGCATGATGCTATGCGTTGCGACTGCGATGCTGCTGGCGCGGCTGCATATCGTCGGAGTCTTGCTGTTGGCCCTCCCCGCCGCGCTGCTAGCCCGCCAGGTAACGCTGCTAGACATCAACGACCCCGCCAGATGCCTTGCATTATTCAAATCCAACCGCGAGGTCGGACTCGCTGTCGCACTGGCGATTCTGGTAGGGCAGGCTTGAGAGAAGTTGGTAGTGGGTCAGTTTGAATTACCGCTTTGCGCCCTTGCCGGTCACCCAGCCAACGCAGAAGCTGCATCCTAAGCGGAAATTCCCGCTGCTGAGATTTGAGAACAATCGATATTCAAAAGATGCTTAACGTGACGACGGGCTGCCAAAAGCATCAATTCTCATGGCTGCTTCAGGCAGCCCTCTCCTGCACAACGCCGAGGATCGCCTTATCCGTGACGCGGCAGATGGTCAGCGTGCCGGGAAGCGGTGGTAGCGGTAGCTCGAACGCATGGCAGCCGGAGCCAAGGCCAGCGGCGCGCAGGTCGGCGCGAAACTTATTGGCAATGAACCGTACGACTACTCGCCCGAGGCAGACCAACTCCAGTTCAACGGCCATTTCCGGCGCTGCTTCATCCTGTGCCCAGCCACAAAGCAGTATGCCCGCATGGTCGAGATTTCCGCGCAGTCGTCCGGTCGCCGGAAGGCGCCCGATTCCCGCCCGAGCCTCAATGCGCGCCTTCAGCCGCGCGAGATAATATCCGTCCGTAATCTGTGGAAGGCAGGGTGTCTGCTTTGCCGGCTGCTTAGGCGCGCTGGCCGCGTTCTGGAACTGAGCGCGGGAGCCATCATCGAGAAAGCTCTCGACCGGCGTGTTTTCAGCAAAAATCACCGCATGCTGGTCTAGTTCGATGTGAAAATATTCAACTTGTTCCACATTCCCGGCCTGCGTGATGGACACGCCATTAGCCAGCAGCCACGCATGCACCAATACACCTCCCCTCGCAGATCGCATGGCCGGGTGAAACATGTAGGTCACGCGATGGCACGTTGAATCCCAGCGCATGCCTGCGGATTTTTACCGGCAATGCCAAATGATTTCCTGCGATGAACCGTCCGTCATAAGCGCGCCGTCCGATCCAGCGTATAGGTTGGAAGCCTCGCACAGCTGTCTTCACAAGGTCGCCAACGACCAAGGTTTCCACAGGGATTTTTCCGCGTGAGGTTAGAATCCGCGTGCCCGGACAAAAACAGGGGGCGGCATCGGTGAACGTGATTTGCGTTGCCGGGACCAGCGTGGATACGGCAAAATCGCCGGTCGCAAAGCTTCCCGCGATCGCCAACGTCTCACTAAGCGTCCCATCAGATAGCACCAACCCCGCGCCCGCGACGAAACTGTCAGACGTGGCGGCAAACCCGTCAAACACGATCGTATCGCCGCTGGCGAACCCAGAGATGCTCTCACTGGAGGTTAGTTGGGTGCCGTTACCCTCCAAAATCCAGGTAGAGCCACTTGCAAAATCAATGTCTGAGAACCCGGTGAAACTTGAAATATCCAGCGTCCCTGTACTTGTACTGCTGGCTAGGTCAAGCACACCGCTACCCCCACCATCCTTCACTGCGCCGTGGAACGCCGCGCCGGGCAGAACAGTGAGGTCAAGCCCAGCTGAACTATCGTAGACTGCGACATAGCCGCTAATCGTGCCTTCGTTGATTAATTGCGCGCTGCCCAGACCCAACGTCACACCGACGAGGTTAGCGGAGATCACGCCATCATTATCGACCGTCCCTGTATTTCCCAGTAATCCGTAGCGCGAGCCGGATATAAAGCCGCTATTGTCGATGATGAAGGGCGCACTTCCCTGCTCTTCAATAGCGGTCCCACCGCCTATAATGCTCCCGCTATTGTTCAGGGTGGTGCCAGCCATTACGATACCAACACCGGCGCCAAAGATAATACCACTGTTGGTTATCTCATTAGAATACCCGTATTCATAATCGGCAAATACGCCGGTACTCACGCCAGCTATGCCGATGGTACCGCTATTCACAAGCGTCGAGTCATTTAGTTTGACACCGAGTGCGGCTGGGCTCGGCATACCGATGACGCCGTAATTATCAACAAAACCGCCATCGCGCAGATTGACGCCATCAAAAGGCGCGCCGATACTGCCCCAATTGACCAGTGTGTCCTGGCTGTGGAAATCGACTGTGCCCTCCAAAATGCCGAAATTTACTAAGCTGGCATTGCTGACCAGCGAGCTGCCATACACCGCGGTATAGGTGGCGGTGAGTCTGCCGTTCGCAGCAACTGTAAGGTCCAGCTGGGAATTGCCAGAACCAAGTGTGACGGTGTAGCTGACGGTCCCGCTGATCGTGTTGCCAGACATTCGAGCCTCGTTCTCGTTACGGTTCGTTATGTCAGTTCCATCTAGTTTTGTCTAACCATAGTTGGCCCATATCCGCTGATGGTTCGCTTCGTGCAACCATGCCTCGGGCTTGCCGCTAACTGGAGTCCGCTGCTGCCCGAGTTCTACCGCACGCCAAACTATTGTGAGCAGCCGCCCACGTTGAAGCGAATGCTGCCAGGATCGGCGGCCAGCAACGTCCGCTTTTCCTGGCTTCAATTCCAATCCGGACTGGTGGCTCCCGGCCCGCTCCGTCCATAATTGGTAAAGCTGCGTCCGCTTGACGCCACCCGCATTTAAGGAAAAACATCGCCCCCCGGGGTGTCTGCAATCCGCAGGCTGAGATCACACCCGCTGAACCTGACTGGGTAATGCCAGCGAAGGGAGTTGCCATGCTCAGCCGCCGCAATTTGCTCTCAACCGCCACCGCAACGGCACTCTGCGCGCCCGCCCTCGCGCTCACCCCAAAAACCAAATTCACCGTGATTCTCGACTGGTTCGTCAACCCGGACCACGCGACCCTGTTCACCGCCAAATATATCGGCGCCTTCGCCCAGGCCGGGCTGGATGTGAACCTCATCGCCCCGACCGACCCGGATTTGCCGCCGCGCCTGCTCGCCGCTGGCAAGGCCGATGCCGCGCTCAGCTACCAGACGCAGCTTTATCTGCTCGTGGATAAGGGCCTGCCCGTGCGCCGCACCGGCACGCTAATAAACAAGCCGCTCAGCACCCTCACCGCGCTTGGCGGGCGCGGCATCAAAAAACTCCGCGACCTCAAGGGCAAAAAAATCGGCTATTCGGTGGCGGGCGTGGAGGAAGCATTGATCGAAACCATGCTGAAATCCGTTGGCATTACATTGGCCGATGTCACCTTGGTCAACGTGAATTTCAGCCTCGTTACCTCGCTCATGGGCTATGAGGTCGATGCCGTCATCGGCACCTACCGCACCTATGAGGATGTTCAGCTCGCCCAGGCCGGGCTGAAGCCTGTGATTTTTTACCCTGAGGATTACGGCGTGCCGCCTTCCGACGAGCTGATCATCCTCTCCAACACCTCCGGCCTTGCCAACCCCGCGCTGCCGAAATTCTTGGCTGCCGTGAAGGAGGGCGCCAACTATCTCGTAAACAACGTGCAGCCGATGCTGGAGAAATTCCTCGCCGAAAACCCATCGCTCAACGGCAAACTAGACCGCGCCTCCTGGGCGGCACTTCCCGGCTATTTCGCGCAAGACCCGGCACATCTCGATGCCGCGCGCTACACCACCTACCGGGATTTCATGTTCAAAGCCGGGTTGATCAAACAGGCCCTCCCGCTTGGTAACTACGCGGTGCAGATGACGTGACCCCGCCGGGCATCGCCGTGCGCGGCCTTTCTTTAAGTTTCGGCGGCGCGCCGGTGTTTGAAAATCTGAGCTTCACTGCTCCGCCCGGCCAGTTCCTGGCACTTCTGGGTCCGAGCGGCGTCGGCAAAACCAGCCTGCTCCGCATCATCGCCGGGCTGGAAGCGCCCGACGCGGGCAGTGTGGAAGCCACCGACGGCGAGCCGTTGGCCGGGCGCATCGCCTATATGGCGCAGCAGGATCTTTTGCTTCCCTGGGCCAGCGCGCTCGATAACGTCATGCTCGGCGCCACATTGCGCGGCGCGGCGAAAAACCCTGGCCGAGCACGGGAGCTTCTGGCCCGCGTCGGGTTGCAAGGCCGAGAAGCCGTACTCCCCGCGCAGCTCTCCGGTGGCCAGCGCCAGCGTGCCGCCCTCGCCCGCACGCTCTATGAACAACGCCCCATCGTGCTGATGGACGAGCCGTTCTCGGCGCTCGACGCCATCACCCGCGCGCGCATCCAGAACCTCGCCGCCGAACTTCTCTCCGGCTGCACGGTGCTGTTGATCACCCACGACCCGATGGAGGCCTGCCGCCTCGGCCACCAGTTGCTCGTCCTCTCGGGCAACCCCGCCCGGCTCTCGGCGCCCATCTCCGTCCCCGGCTTGCCGCCCCGCGCGGCGGATGACGATTCCGTGCTGCATACCCAGGCGCAGCTCATGCGCGCACTCATGGCGGCATGAAAATCCTCCGCCCCATCATTACCTTCGCGGTGTTTGTCCTGGTCTGGTGGGCCATCACGCGCTTCACCGCCATCCCCAGCTTCATGCTGCCCAGCCCGCAATCCGTCGGCCTCGCTCTGTTCACGCAGCGGGATTTGCTGTTCTGGAACACGCTGACCACACTTGGCGAAATTTTGGGCGGACTCCTCTTCGGCACATTGCTGGGGGCTATTTCCGCACTTGGTATCGTCTGGTCCGCCACGCTCAACCGCTGGCTTATGCCGCTGCTGGTGCTCAGCCAGGCGATCCCGGTGTTCGCCTTAGCGCCCTTGCTGGTGTTGTGGTTCGGCTTCGGCATCGCTTCCAAAATCATCATGGCCATGCTCGTCATTTTCTTCCCCGTCACCGCCAGCCTGGCTGATGGCCTCCGCCGCGCGGACCCCGGCTGGCTGGATTTGGCCCGCACCATGAACGCCAGCCCTTACACCATCTTGCGGCATATCCGCCTGCCCGCGGCGCTCCCCGCCTTTGCCTCCGGCTTGCGCGTCGCCACCGCCATCGCGCCCATCGGCGCCATCATCGGCGAATGGGTCGGCGCGTCATCGGGTTTGGGTTATGTCATGGTCAACGCCAACGCGCGGATCGAAACGGATGTGATGTTCGCGGCGTTGTTCATCCTCGCCGTCATCGCCATCGGGCTGTACATGCTGGTCGATGCCACACTCCGCCGGGCGTTGTACTGGGTGGTGGAGAGCTAGGACAAGTAAAATGTTGCCCCGCTCTGGCGGCAAAGTTATCCGCAGCTCGCCGAAGTCGGATTTGAGGTTCTGAACCCGCCCGGAATGCCGATGTTATTCGTCTCCGCGATCTCGGTATTTGCGCCTATGGACCAAACTATTGCCTATCAAGAGCTTCTTGCTTCGGATGGATACGGAGTGTTCAGCGAACTTTCATTCGGTGATGATCGTTACGATTAGAGTTATGTTGGTCCTATGGGTACGAATGGCGATTTTGGGGTTGTTGACGTAATGTGGGATTATAAAACCTATGCGATTATGGCTCAGGTTTATCGTTGGAAACATGAATTCATGGGCCCGGAAGCGTTAACCGCAAAGCAAGTCACAGCACTCCATTTGCCCGCCAAATTACCGCACCCACCTTATCCTTTATTCAAATTCGTATTCCGCGATGATTATCCGCACTAAAACCTATCCTTCTCCGCCCTCAACCTCCCCAACACCTCCGCATCCGGCGCGCGCAGAAACGGGTTGCATTCCCGCTCCGATGCCAGGCTCACCGGCAGCGTCGCCTCGCCGCGCGCTCGCAACGCCCGCACCTCCTCCGCACGGGCCAACAATGCCTTGTTCTGCCCATCCACGCTCAGCGCGAACCTGGCATTGCTCTCGGTATATTCATGCCCCGCGCAAACCAGCGTCTCGCCTGGCAAATCCTCGAACTTTTGCAAACTGCGGAACATGTCCTCCGCCGTACCCTCGAACAGCTTGCCGCAGCCCAGGCTGAACAGCGTATCGCCGGGCAGCAAAATCCCGCCATCGGCGATGAAGTAGGACACATGCCCGCTGGTATGCGCGGGGGTTTCGATCACCCGCACCTTCGCCGCGCCAAAATCCACGAGCTCGCCCTCCCGCACGGCGATGTCGAGCTTCGGCAACCGCGCCGCGTCCGCTGCGTTGCCCACCACAAGCGGGTGGTACCGCGCCACCAGCGCTGGCACCCCCGCCACATGGTCATCGTGATGATGCGTGAGGAAGATCATATCCAGCCGCCCGCCCGCCGCTCCCACTTCTGCCACCGCCGCCGCGCCATCGGCCGGGTCCACCATCGCCACCTTGCCGGTCACGTCTTCCGTCAGCAACCAAGCGTAATTGTCGCTCCGCATCGCAATCGCTCTTGCCGTCACGCTCATCGCTGTCGCTCCTTCGACCTGGAGCGGCTATATAGGCGAAATGGCGATCGATGCGCGAGACGCGGCGGAATTTTATGCAACCCCTTTGGGCGAACGCACCGCCGGGCTGCTGCGCCGTAAACTGCTTGCCCTCTGGCCGGATTGCGCCAATCTCTCGATCCTCGGCCTGGGCTACGCCGGGCCGTACCTGCATCTCTGGCGGGAGCAAGCGCAGCGCGCCATTGCCGCCTCCCCAGCGCAACTCGGCATTGCCCCATGGCCCCTGGGCCGCGCCAGCCTCGCCTGCACGGCGGAGGAAGACGCGCTGCCCTTCCCGGACATGCTCTTCGACCGCATTTTGCTCGTACACGGCCTGGAGCAAGCCGATAACGCCCGGCGCTGCCTGCGGGAAGCCTGGCGGCTGCTAAAGGACGATGGGCGCATCATCGTCGTGGCACCCAACCGGCGCGGCATCTGGGCCTATGCTGAGAGCACGCCGTTCGGCCACGGCCAGCCGTATTCCCACCGCCAACTCGCCCGCCTGCTGGGGAGCCTGTTCTTCCGCGTGGAGCAGCAGGAGGCAGCATTGTTCGCCCCCCCGCTCAACTGGGGGCTGGCGCTGCGCGGCTTCAACCTGCTGGAGCGTGCGGGCAAGGCGCTGGCGCCGCAATTCGCTGGCCTCACCATCGCCGAGGCGACAAAGGACATGCACGGGCTCATTCCCATCCGCCGCCAGGCTTCCGGGCGGCGCGTGCTGGTCGATGCCGGGCCGCGTTGAACTCTTTATTCGCTACATTCGCTACACGGCCGCCTCACAGCCCCGCGCGCGTTACTGGGCGTTCGCCATTTTCGATATCTGCCCCTGCATGGCAGTGAGCAACGCTGCAAATTGGCCGCCATGGTCCGTAATCACCGAGGCGTAATCATTGCGCGTGGTTATCCTCAAACTGGTCCCGGCGACGATCACATCGACGATTTTCGGCGCGCCGTTGACCTCATCCACCGCCCAGCCTACGTCCGCCGGGGCCTTCTGCGGGCTGGTGATAGTGGTATTCACAATCGTGTCATTGCCCATGGTGGACGTGCCGTTCACCTTGAAGCTGATGCCCTGATACGCCTTGATCTGAAAAGTGATGTTGTACGAGAGCAGCTGGTGGAACAGCGTGAGGAACTGCGCATGCTGCGCCGGTGTCGCCACCGTGGCGTAGCGGCCCAGCACATAATCCCCCACCTGGTCCACCGCGACGATCTGGTTCACCAGCTCCCGCAACTGGTCCGCCTTCTCGCTTTGGGTGGCGGAACTGTTAACAATCCCCACCAGCTTCTGCCCGTTCTGCTGGATAAACGCCTTCGCGGCGTCGGGCGGCGCCGCTTGCGCCTTCGCTGCATTGGACATGAACCCCAGCATGGGCGCGCAAAGCACGGCGCCCAGAACAACACGGCGTAACATCATTTGTGTTCCTTTCTAATTGGAGTCTGATCGTTTGAGGTCAACCCGCTTCGCGGCGTCAACCGAAAGCGTGAATCAGCCTCCTATAAAAGCTAGCGCGAATACCAGTCCGGCGTCGTCAGCTCGTTCGCCTCGTCAATCTGCTGCACCTGTGAGACACGGGATTGGCGATACAGTGACCGGAATGTGGCATAGGGGTCGAGCGCCGTCGCCTCGATCTGGTCGATCGGCTGGATATACTCCGCCCGCGTGTTGATCAGGTGAACGCCCGTCTCCGTATCGCTGAAAATATTAAGCGCGGTACTCTCCGGCGCTGCTTCCATCGGCGTCGCGAAATATTCCACCGGCAGATTCCACACATCCCGCGCGCCGGAGGGGCCGAACACCGGCAGATACAGATATGGCCCAGGCGCCAGCCCCCAGATAGCGAGCGTCAGGCCGAAATCCGTGTCGGTTTCTTTGTAACCCAGCGCCGTCGCCGGGTCGAAAATTCCGCCGATGCCCGCGGTGGAATTGACGAAGAAGCGCACCAGCGAGGTGCCCGCGTCGCGGGATTTGCCTTCGGCCATGAAATTGATCAGCCGCGCCGGCTCGCCGATATTGGTTACGAAATTGCCGACATGGTTGCGGACTGTGGTGTTGGTGATATCGACATAGCCCTGCGCCACCGGCTTGAAAGCGTAACGGTCGATCTTGTCATTCACCTTATAGAAAAACCGGTTGGTTGGCTCGATCGGGTCGTTCTGCTGTTGATACGCCTGGTAATCGGCGGTGTCGGTTTTTGGCGGCGCGGTGGCGCAACCCGCGAGGAGCGTACCCAGCATCAACCCCGGAAGAGCCATGGCCAACGCCTGCTTCATCGTCTTCTTCATCGTCCCAGACCGCACGTATCGTCTCCTTCTGTGCCGGGCAGACCCCGGCGGCTTGGCCTATATGTGTTCCACATTACCGCAGCTTCAACCAGCCTAGCCTCATACTTGCGAAAACCCGCCCGTGCTGTAACCAAAACACCACCATGGCCGACACAAACCCCAAAACCCTGGAACGCTGGGCGGCATCCGCGCGCATCGCACCGCTGCCCTCCCGCCAGGGCGCCAAACCGCCCGCCCTTTCCTTCGAGTTCTTCCCGCCCAAAACGCCGGCGCTGGAGGCCCAGCTCTGGTCCTGTATCGAGCGTCTGGCCACGCTCGGCCCGCGCTTTGTCTCCGTCACCTATGGCGCGGGCGGCTCCACCCAGGCGCGTACCCACGCCACCGTGCTGCGAATATTGCAGGAAACCACGCTCACCCCCGCCGCACACCTCACCTGTGTCGGGGCAACGCGGGAAGAGGTGGACGAGGTCGCGCGGGGCTACTGGGACGCCGGGGTCAGGCACATCGTGGCCCTGCGCGGGGATGCGCCAAATGGCGAGGCCTACACGCCGCACCCTGGCGGCTACGCCTTCGCGGCGGACCTTGTCGCGGGCCTCAAACGCGTCGCGGATTTCGAGATCACCGTCGCCGCCTACCCTGAAACCCACCCCCATGCGCTGAGCGCCGAACACGACCTCGATAATTTGAAGCGTAAGCTCGACGCCGGGGCCACGCGCGCCATTACCCAGGTGTTTTTCGAGAACGAGAGCTTCCTCCGCTTCCTGGATCGCGCTTTGGCCGCGGGCATCGAGGCGCCTATCGTGCCCGGCATCATGCCGGTCTCAAACTTCGCCCAGGCTGCGCGGTTCTGCACCGCCTGCGGCACCTCCGTTCCCAGCTGGATGGCGGATTTGTTCGAGGGGCTGGACGACGACCCCGAGTCCCGCCGCATGGTCGCCGCCGCCACCACCGCCGAGCAGGTCCGCATTTTGCAAGCCAACGGCATCGATGAATTTCATTTCTACACACTGAACCGCCCGGACCTGGTCTATGCCATCGCGCGGATATTGGGCGTAAAGCCCGTCACGCATGACCAGCTATCTCGATAGTCTGAACGCCGCGCAGCGCGACGCGGTGGAGGCGACCGAAGGGCCGGTGCTGGTGCTGGCGGGGGCGGGCACCGGCAAAACCCGCGTGCTCACCACCCGCTTCGCGCATATATTGCTCACCCGCCGCGCGTTCCCGAATCAAATTCTTACCGTCACCTTCACCAACAAGGCAGCGCGGGAGATGCGCGAGCGCGTCGCCAAAATCCTCGGCCAACCGGCGGAGGGGCTCTGGCTCGGCACTTTTCACGCGCTTTGCGCGCGGATGCTGCGGCGCTTCGCCGACCGCGTTGGCTTGCAGAGCAATTTCTCAATCCTGGACACGGACGACCAGCTGCGGCTGCTCAAGCAGATCATGGAGGCCAACCACATCGACTCCAAACGCTGGCCGCCGAACGCGCTGATGGCGCAAATCCAGCGCTGGAAAGACAAGGGCTTCATGCCGGGTGAAATCCCCGCCCCGGAGGATTCGGATTTCGCCAATGGCCGCGCGGCAGAACTCTACGCCGCCTACCAGGCCCGGCTGCTCGCGCTCAACGCGGCGGATTTCGGGGATTTGCTGCTGCTGACGGTGAACCTGCTGAAAAAAGACGCGGAGGTGCTCGCCACCTATCACCGCATGTTCCGCTACATCCTGGTCGATGAATACCAGGACACCAATCTCGTGCAGTATTACTGGCTGCGCCTGCTCGCACAGGGGCATAAAAACATCTGCTGCGTGGGGGATGACGACCAGAGCATCTATTCCTGGCGCGGCGCGGAAATCGAGAACATCCTGAAATTCGAACGGGATTTTCCGGGCGCCAAAACCGTGCGGCTGGAGGCGAATTACCGTTCCACAGTACCCATTCTCGCCGCCGCCTCGCATCTTATCGCGCATAATGAAGGCAGGCTCGGCAAAACCCTGCACTCAGGGCGCAACGATGCCGCGGGCGAGAATGTCGAGGTCGTGGCGTTGTGGGATTCGGAAGAAGAAGCCCGCATGGTTGGCGGGCGAGTGGAGACCTATCGCCGCGCGGGCGAGTCCCTAGCCGGAATCGCCATCCTCGTGCGCGCCGGTTTCCAGACCCGCGCGTTTGAGGAGCGCATGATCACGCTCGGCATTCCCTATCGCATCATCGGCGGATTGCGGTTCTACGAGCGCGCGGAAATCCGCGACGCCATCGCTTACCTGCGCATCCTCGCGCAACCGGCGGATGATCTCGCCTTCGAGCGCATCGTGAATACGCCCAAGCGCGGCGTGGGAGATGTATCGCTGCGCGCCATGCATGAGCGCGCACGCACCGCGCAAATCTCGCTCTACGCCGCGGCAGAAATGCTGCTGGCCGAGGGCGGCTTCCGGGGCAAGCTGCGCGATGCGATGCGCGAGCTGTTGCAGAACTTCCAGCGTTGGCGCGCAGGTTTGGAAAGCAATGGCCATGTTAAAACACTCGAAACAATACTCGACGAATCCGGCTATACCGATATGTGGAAGGCTGATAAATCGCCGGACGCGCCGGGGCGGTTAGAAAATCTGAAAGAACTCGTGCGCGCCATGGCGGATTTCGAATCCCTGCAAGGCTTCCTGGATCATGTCTCATTGGTGATGGAAAATGAGGAAAACAGTGACGACGCGAAACTCTCGATGATGACATTGCACGGCGCGAAAGGTTTGGAATTCGACACGGTATTTCTGCCCGGCTGGGAGGAAGGCGTGTTCCCCAACCAGCGCGCGCTCGATGAAGGCGGCAACAAGAGCCTCGAGGAAGAACGCCGCCTCGCCTATGTCGGCATCACCCGCGCCCGCAAGCGCGCCATCATCAGCCACGCCGCCAACCGCCGCATCTACGCCAACTGGCAATCCAGCATCCCGAGTCGATTCATCGAAGAGCTTCCTGAAGAATTTCTCGCCCGCTCCGGTTCCGCCGCAGTCACGCAATCGGCCCGGCTCGCCTCGCCCGTTTCCTTCCCTGTCACGGCGCGCGCCCCCCGCGTGGCCGATGTGTGGGAGACCACCGCCCGCCCCGCACGGCCCGATAAAATCCCCGTCGGCGCGCGCGTGTTCCACCAGAAATTCGGCTATGGCCGTGTGGTTGCAGCACACGACGACCGGTTGGATATCGACTTCGAGACCTCCGGCGAGAAGCGTGTGCTCGACCGTTTCGTGGAGCGTCACGATGCCTGAGGAACTCGACTGCATCGCGCTGCGCGTCCCGCCGGACGCGCTGGAAAGCTTTGAAGCCGCATTGGGTTCTGTCTGCCGTGCGGTTTCGTTTTTCCATGACGAGACCAACAACATCTGGGACATCCAGGCCGTGAAAGAGCGCGGCGCCTATGAGGCGGAGCTGGCATCCGCCCTTGGCCTGGCGGAAATGCTCACCGGCCATGCGCCTGAAGTCTCGCGCTATCTCGTCCCCGTTGGCGGCTGGCTGGCGCGCACCCAGGCGGCGTTCCCAGAGCAGTGCATCGGCAACCGCTTCGTCGTGCGCGGCACGCATATCACGGCCCCCGCCATCCCAGGCCGCATCACCCTCACGCTGGATGCGGGCCTCGCCTTCGGCACCGGCGAGCATAACTCCACGCGCGGCTGCCTTGTGGCGCTGGAGCGCATCGCCAAACACCATCGGCCCCGGCGCATCCTCGACCTCGGCACCGGCTCCGGCATCCTCGCCATCGCCGCCGCCAGGCTACTGCACCAGCCCGCGCTGGCCAGCGATATCGACGCCCGCGCCGCTCGCGTCGCCACGGCCAACGCGCGGCTGAACGGCGTGGCAAACCTCATCCATGCCTTCCGCGCCGATGGCTGGGCGGATAAGCGCATCAAGCGCGCCGCACCCTACGATCTCGTGTTCGCCAACATCCTCGCCCGCCCGCTCTGCGCCATGGCTCATCAGCTAGGTGCCAGCCTCGCCCCTAACGGCATCGCCATTCTCGCCGGGCTGCTGAACACCCAGGTAGGCTGGGTGGTTTCCGCGCACCGCCGCGCCGGGCTTGTTCTGGAGCGCCGCATCACCGACGGCGCCTGGTCGATTCTGGTTTTGCGAAAACGCTGAACAACGCCTCGTCATTGCGAGGCGCGTCACGCGAAGGCGGGCATTCGCACGACGCGCCAAAGTAATTTATCTTCCTTTAATATTCCACCTTGTCCCCACGCGCCGCCCAGGCCGCGAAGCATTCCCGCGCCGCATCCACATGTTCCGCCAACTGCACCGCTGTACCTCCCGCGCCGTCAGCGGCCTGCCCAGCTCTTCATAAAACCGCTTGTCATCGAAGCCGATCGCCGCCGCATCCTCCGCACCGCAGGCGTAATAAACTTGTCCGATGCGGGCCCAAAAAATCGCGCCCATGCACATCGGGCAAGGGAGCCCGTTCACGTAAATCTCCGCACCTGAAAGATCGAAATTGCGAGGCTCGAACAAGCATCGCGGATCGCCACCATCTCGGCATGAGCGGCCGGGTCGCGGGCAGAGACCACGCGGTTATGCCCCTGGCCGATCACTTTGCCCTCCCGCACGATCACCGCGCCAAACGGCCCGCCATGGCCCGCTTCCATCCCCACATAGGCGAGCGCAATCGCCTTTTGCATAAATGTCATTCGCTCACCCATATCCCGCACCATATGGGCCCTTGAATCGAAGGTGGCGTCATGAATTTCTTTATGTTCTTCCTTAGCGGTTTATTGCTCTGCAATGGCCTGCCGCATCTCATCAGCGGGCTGCAAGGCAGGCCCTTCCCCACCCCTTTTGCCAAGCCGCCCGGCCGCGGTAAATCCTCGCCTGTGGTGAATTTCCTTTGGGGCACGCTCAATATTTTCGCCAGCATCGTCATCCTCTCCTGGCGCATCACCGGCTCGGCACCCGGCTGGACCGGCCTTGCCATGGCGGTCGGCTTCGTCGCCATGGGCGTCATGCTTTCGCGGCATTTCGGCAAGGTTTAAGGGCTTTTAAGCGGCCTTTGCCCGCGCCACGTTGGCCATCGGCAAAAAGGCGCCATCGATGGCGCGCGCAACCATAATGACTCCGCCAGCCTCAGACGGAAACGTAAATTCAAACCCATGAAAACCTGAGCCAAAACCTGCATCGCAGACATCCTGCCTGAATATGTTCGCCACCACGCGCCCAACCCGGCGCCCATCGCTTGAAATATCCAGGCACACCGGCGCTTCCGGCGCGCCGGCGTTCCGCGCCCAGCCGGACACGCTAAATGGCGTGAACTCGTCGATATAACCCTGCAAGCCGCCCAGCTCTGTAGCTTCGGCGATCCCCGCCCGGCGCGCGATGCGGCTTTGAATCGCATGGAGCTGAAACCCGCTATCCAGCCGCGGCAGGCAAATCGCCTCCGGCGCCGCCTCACCGGGGTAAAGCTGCGCGAACTCGGCAGCATTATGGAACTGCCGCCGGAAATATTCACCCATATAAGTTTCTGCCGGGCAGTTCTCGGCAAAAACCACCTCATGGCCCTCAAGTTCGATATGATAATACATCACCTGCTCCACACTGGAGAGCTGGAAAATGGAGACGCCATTGACCAGCCGCGCGGCATGAATGAGCACGCCGTCGATGCAGATCGCATGGCCGGGCGAGACAAACAGATCGCGTGCCGGAACATTACAGGCAAGGGCATTTGCTTTGATGCAGATCGGCAGCACCTTTGCATGGTTGGCAAACGGCGCAGCATAGCCGCGCTTTCCAATCCATTTGACCTTCTGCAAACCGGCATGAAGCGTTTTTACCTGGCAGCCGATTTGCGGAACTTGCTGAGAAATCCGTAAGGTCTAAGGAATCGGCGCTGGTGAACCCCAGAATGACTTCACCGGGTGATGCAAGTCCAGGGGTGTTGCCGGCAATGGCCCATTGCGCGCCGGGATCGAACAGTATCTCATTAAAACCGGTCAGGTCGGTACTGCCTATACCGGTCAGCGTCGCCTGACTCGTGGTCGAGTTGAATTCCAGAATGATCTGTGATGTATCGCTTCCGGACATTCTGCTTCCTCTTGGAAATTAATTATGGCGCCGATTAAGGCACAACTTCACGTTGTCAGATATCGGTCAATTAATGAATTACAAAAAATTTAATCTTTATCCCTCACCGCCCCCAGCAAAAACTCCACATTCCCTTCCGGCCCAGTAATCGGGCTGCGCTCCACCCCCAGCACGCGCCAGCCCGGCAACCCCGCCCACCAGTCCACAATCCGCGCGCACACCGCCTCATGCACCGCCGCATCCCGCACCACCCCGCGGCTGCCGACATGCTCCGGCCCGGCCTCGAACTGCGGCTTGATCAGCGCCACCGCGAACGCCCCCGGCGCGCAAAGCGCCAGCGCCGCGGGCAGCACAATCCGCAACCCGATAAAACTCGCATCGCAAACCACCGCCCCCACCGGCTCCGGCACCTCCGCCACCGTCAGCCGGCGCGCATTGGTCTTCTCCAGCACCACCACGCGCGCATCGGACCTGAGCTTCCAAGCCAGCTGCCCATGCCCCACATCAACCGCATAAACCCGCGCCGCACCCTGGCTCAGCAAAACATCGGTAAACCCGCCAGTCGAAGCCCCAATATCCAAACAAACAAGCCCCGCCGGGGAAAACCCAAAATGCCCCAACCCATGCGCCAGCTTAACCCCGCCGCGCGAAACCCAAGGATGATCCTGCCCCTTAACGGACAGCGCCACCCCCTCCGCCAACAAATCCCCAGCCTTCTTCACCCGCGCCGTCCCAGCATAAACCAGCCCAGCCATAATCAACGCCTGCGCCTTCGCACGCGACTCCACCAACCCCAACGCCACCAGCATCAAATCCGCGCGTTGCTTCGGCATCAAAAGTTCAATTAAAAAGTCTTCTTTTTGTGAACAAAAAGAAACAAAAAAACTTTATTAATCTGGGCCGGAGGCATCGCACACTCCCGCCACCATTGAAGGTCGAAGCCATTGCCAGCCAGCCGAAAAAAACACAAACAGCATCCCGAAAATCGGCAAAAAAATCCAACCAAGCATTGGCGGCATTGCCATCACTACGACGACTCCCCATTCCCCTATCGTTAAATGAACCTTACCATGGTTTCGGAACAGGTAATAAACGAGCGCGCAAAATCCGATGTCCAGCATGACGGCTAAGGGAACCGAAAAGAACGCGACCAGCGCGTAGAGCGCAAATTTGAAATAACCTAACCGTTCCGAAAAAATCGCCAACAAGATGCAGATCACTGTTAATGCAGCGACTAGGATCAGCAATGTCATCATCTGCGTTTGATTCGCCAGCCGAGCAAAGATCACCTTTTAAGCAGAAGTTTTTTGCTTCTTTTTGTTCACAAAAAGAAGGCCTTTAACTGTTTCGTGTCACCGTAAACCGCGCCAGCGCCTGCAACAACGCCGCCCTCTCGCCAAAGCTTTCCAGATGCGCCGCCGCCTGTTCCGCGAGATGCTCCGCCTGCGCCCGCGCGCGCTCTAGCCCCAAAATGGAAACCATCGTCGCCTTGCCCTGCGCCGCGTCCTTGCCCGCAGTCTTGCCCAATTCCGCCTCGGAGCCGGAACAATCCAGCACGTCGTCATAAATCTGGAACGCGCCGCCCAACTCCCGCCCATAGGCCGCGATGAAGTGCCGCTGTGCCTGCGGGGCGCGGCCCAGTATCGCCCCCGCCTCGGCACTGAACTGGATCAGCCGCCCGGTCTTCAGCGCCTGCAACCTCGTGATCTCGGGGCCGGAGAGCGCCTGCCCCTCGCCCAGCATGTCGATCATCTGCCCGCCGACCATGCCGCGCGCGCCGGAAGCCATCGCGAGGCACGCCACCAGATCGCAGCGCGCCTCCGGGTCGGCATGGGTATCCTCCTCCGCCAGCACCTCGAACGCGCGGGTCTGCAACGCATCGCCCGCCAGCACCGCCGTCGCCTCGTCGAATTTTTTATGGCAGCTGGGCATCCCCCGCCGCAAATCATCATCGTCCATGCAGGGCAGATCGTCATGCACCAGGGAGTAGGCATGCAGCATTTCCACCGCCGCCGCCACCCGCGCCGCGCAGGTCTTGTTCACGCTGAACAATTGCGCGGTTTCCATCACCAGAAACGCCCGCATCCGCTTGCCGCCATTCAGCACGGCGTAGCGCATCGCCTCGATCAGCCTTGCCTCGGCCGCTTCCGGCACCGGCAGCAGCGCGTCCAGTTGCTCCTCCACCAGCCGCGACGTCTCCGCCATCGCCGCCATCAGCGCGTCGGGTTTCTGCACAAGGTCAAGCGCCATATTCAATCCTCGGACTTCAAAGCCAGCGTGCCATCGGCCCGCGCCACAATCGCCTGCACCCGCGCCTCGGCCTCCGCCAGCTTGGATTCGCAATGCTTCTTCAGCGCCGCCCCGCGCTCGTAGCAGGTAATCGCGTCTTCCAGCTTCTGCTGGCCGGATTCCAGCCCCCGCACAATCGTTTCCAAAGCGGCCAGCGCATCCTCGAAGGACATCGCGGCGATATCGTTATTTCCACTCATGGGGTTTTGACTACCTTTTCGGCGCTTGTTTCACAACCGAGCATTGCCCGCACATGCGCCGCCGCTGAACTCTCCAGCGCCGCCGGATCGTACCCGCCTTCCAGCACGGAGACGACACGGCCCGGGCAAACTTGCATCAATGCTTCCGTCACCCAGGCGAAATCCGCCTCCACCAACCGCAGCTGCGCCAGCGGGTCCGCCTCATGCGCGTCGAACCCCGCCGAGATGATCAGCAGCTCCGGGCCAAACGCCGCGAGTGCGGGAATAATTGTCGCCTCCCACGCCGCCCGGAACTCATCACTCCCGGCACCAGCTTTCAGCGGCGCGTTCACTACATTTCCCGCCACGCCGCGCTCATTCGCAGCGCCCGTACCGGGGTAATACGGAAACTGATGCGACGAGCCGTAGAACAAATCAGGGTCATGCCAAAAAATATCCTGCGTGCCGTTGCCATGGTGCACGTCGAAATCCACCACCGCGATACGCTTCAAACCCCAGCGCGCCCGGGCGTAGAACGCCGCAATGGCGACATTGTTGAACAGGCAGAACCCCATGGCGCGGCCGCGCTCCGCATGGTGGCCGGGCGGCCGCATCGCCACGAAGGCGGCGCGCGCCTCACCGGCCATCACCGCATCCACCGCCGCCATCGCACCGCCCGCACCGCGCAACGCCGCTTCCAGCGAGCCGGGGCCGAACACCGTATCGCTATCGATATAGGTTACGCGATCTCGCGGCAGCGCCAGAATTCTTTCGACATGCGCGCGTGTGTGCGCTGCCTCAAGCGTCTCCACCGGCGCCATCGGCGCCTCGCGGCGCAACAACCCGGCAAACTCCGGTGAGTCCAAGGCTTGCAGCACCGCCCGCAACCTGTCCGCGCGTTCCGGGTGGCCCGGCCCGGTGTCATGCGCCAGAGCAGCCTTATCCGTGAACAGAATCACGCTCACGGCAGAGCCTTCACTTTTATCGAAAAACTATAAACTCCCCGGCTCTCCCCCGCCGCGATCAGCGCATGGCCGGAGGTTTTGCAGAACTCTCGGAAATCCTTTACCGCCGCCGGGTCCGTCGCCAGCACCCGCAGCTTCTCCCCCGCCGCCATGCCCCGCAGCGCCCGCGCCGCCCGCAGCACCGGCAGCGGCGATTTCTGGAACTGCGCGTCGATCACCTGCTCTGCCATGCTGCCAGAATGCCCGCCGCAACCGGCTTGAGCAAGACGCCAATTCGGCGGAGAGTTACCCATGAGCTTTCGCATCGGCATCGACCTCGGCGGCACCAAAACCGAAATCCTCGTCCTCTCCCCATCGGGCGCTGAAATCCTGCGGCGGCGCATCCCGACCCCACCGCGCTATCCTGAAGCCCTGCAAGCCATCGCCAGCCTCGTCACCGCAGCTGAGGCTGAAATCGGCGCGTCCTGCACCGTCGGCATCGGCATTCCCGGCTGCATCAGCCCCGCCACCGGGCTGGTTAAAAATTCCAACTCCAACGCGCTCAACGGCAAAGCGTTCGATCGAGACCTCTCCCGCCTGCTGGGCCGGGAAATCCGCGTCGCCAACGACGCCAACTGCTTTGCCCTGTCTGAGGCCACCGACGGCGCGGCAAAAGGTGCGAATGTCGTCTTCGGCGTCATCATCGGCACCGGCTGCGGTGCGGGCATCGTCGTTAACGGGCAAATCCTGGAGGGCCGCCACCGCCTCGCGGGTGAGTTCGGCCACACCCCGCTGCCCTGGCCGCGCATAGAGGAGATGCCGCTCCGCCCGTGCTGGTGCGGCCAGTCCGGCTGCCTGGAAACCTACATCGCAGGCCCTGCTCTGGCCTTTGAATGCGATGGCGCGGGCGCGCGCGACGCCAGACAAATCCCGGCCCGCGCGGCGGATGGCAACGAGCAAGCCATTGCTGCTCTCGCTATCCACGCCAACCGCCTGGCCCGCGGCCTTGCCGCCATCACCAACATAATCGACCCGGACGCCATCGTGCTCGGCGGCGGCCTCTCCAACCTCCCCGGTCTCTCCGCCGCACTTCCCGCGCTCATGCGGCCCTATATTTTTTCCGATGCCTGCGCGCCCAATGTCGTTACCCATCTGCACGGGGACTCCTCCGGCGTGCGCGGCGCCGCCTGGCTATGGCCGCCATGAGCGCCATCTGCCGCGATTGCGATGCACAGGTCGCAGGCACAATTTGCGAAACCTGCGGCGGCGCGCGCATCGTCCGCCATGCGGAGCTGTTTGAGCTCTCGGTCGCGCATGTCGATTGCGATGCCTTCTACGCCAGCGTGGAAAAACGCGATCGCCCTGATTTACATGACCAGCCTTTGATCGTCGGCGGCGGCACGCGCGGCGTCGTCACCACCTGCTGCTACATCGCCCGGCTTTATGGCGTTAAAAGCGCGATGCCGATGTTCAAGGCCCGCGCGCTTTGCCCGCAGGCGGTCGTCATCGCGCCGGACATCCGCAAATACGCCGCCGTCTCGCAACAGGTGCGGGAGCTGATGGCCAATTTGACGCCGCTCGTACAGGTTTTATCGATCGACGAGGCGGTGCTCGACCTCTCCGGGACACAAGCTTTGCACGCAGCGCCCCCCGCCGTCGTGCTCAACCGCTTCGCCCGGCAGGTTGAGGCCCGGCTTGGCATCACCATCTCCATCGGCCTGTCCTCCAACCGGCTGCTGGCCAAGCTCGCCGCCGAGCGGGGCAAGCCGCGCGGCTTCTCAGTGTTCGGCGCGGAGGCAGCTGCGGTGCTCGCACCGGAGCCCGTCGGCCTGCTCCCCGGCATCGGCCCGGCGCAGGCCAGGCGCCTCGCTGCCATGGGCATCACCCGCATCGGCCAGCTCGCGGCGTTCAACGACTACGCGGCGGCTCAAAAACTGGGCGAGGATGGCCCCAGCCTCGCCGCCCGCGCGCGTGGCCAGGATACCCGGCTCGTTCATGCCGACCGCGAGCCCAAATCCATCAGCGCCGAGACGACCTTTTCCACCGACATCGCCGCGCAGCCGGAGCTTGAGGCCGAGCTCTGGCACCTGTGCGAGAAACTCGGCCGCCGCCTGCGCGCTGAGTCCCTGGCCGCCGCCGGCATCGTGCTCAAGCTCAAAACCGCCGCTTTCGCCACCCGTACCCGCAGCCAGCGCCTGCCCAACCCGACGCAACTGCCCGAAACCTTGTTCGAATCCGCCCGCAAGCTCCTCTCGCCCGAGACCGATGGCACTTCCTTCCGCCTCATCGGCATCGGCGCGGGATCGCTCGTCGCTGAAAGCCTCGCGGATAAAGGCGACCTCGCGGACAGCCAGGCGGCGCGCCGCCTAGCCCGGCAGCGGGCCATCGACAATCTCCGCCAGCGGTACGGGCCCGCCGCCGTACAGCGGGGCCGTAGCTTGCCCAGAACCGCCCCGGCAAAGTAAGCTGCCGCTATGGATGAAACCACAGCAGCCGATAAACCGCGTTTCCGTGAAGCCATGTCCCGCCTGGGCGCCGCGGTAAACATCATCACCACCAAGGGCCCGGAGGGCGACGCGGGCTTCACCGCCTCAGCGGTATGCAGCGTGACCGACACGCCGCCCACCTTGCTTGTCTGCGTCAACAAAAACGCCAGCCAGCACGACACGATTCTCGCCACCGGCATTCTCTGCGTCAACGTGCTGGCGCCGGAGCATGAGGAGCTGTCCCCCATATTCGCCAGTGTCGGCAATTTGCCGATGGAAGCCCGCTTCGCCATGGCGAAATGGCTGCGCCTGGACACCGGCGCGCCGGTGCTGGAGAGTGCCGCCGCCAGCCTGGACTGCAAAATCGATAAGGTCGTCGAGGCGGGCACGCATAGCGTGCTATTCTGCGCCGTGCAGGCAATCCATCTCGGCACCGCCTGCGCCGGGCTGATCTACCATGGCCGCGCCTATCACAAGATCAGCGGCAACGTGGGGTAAACGCCTGCCCGCGATGCGCTTAGAGCGCGATTCACGTTTTCGGTTAACGCGCGGGCGCGTCAAACTCAAACGATCGGACTCTAGAGCGTGATGACATCAAAACGAACCATTCATGGTTCGTTTTGATGTCTGAATCGCCCTCTATTACATATGTAGAGCCGGATGGGTCTAGCCTGGAAAACCCTGCGGCGGGTAGCTCGCGTGATCGTTCCAGTTGAAGCTTTTGCCGATGACGCAGCCGCGATATTCGGCTTCGTCCAGGTCTATGCCATTCTCAACCGCACCCTGGGTTTTCAAGGCCAGCGTTTGTTTTAGTGCCGCAACAAGATCACGGGTTTCCTTCGTATCGTGGCCGCAACCATAAGTCGCCACCCAGTCTGGACCATTATGCCCCTGAAACACCAGATGCGAGAATGGCTTGGACTGAGCCGTTGCGGCAAAAGGCGCGAGTACCATTAAAATAGCTAACCGCCGCATTGGACGTTCCTCATCAAGATACGGCCCGGACATAGGATGCCGCACGAAATTTGGAAGGTCCGCGACAAAAACGATCTCGTGACCGGTTCGCTACTGCCCAGCCGGCTGCCCCACGATTTGCGGAATCGCGATGCCCGCGGGCGGCGCGCCGGGTGCCTTGCCATTCGGCGTTGGGCCCGTAACGCCCGGCGTCATCGTGCTGTTGCCCGCGCCATTGGTCATGGAGGATCCCGGATTCTGCTGCCTTGGCGTACCATTGGGGTTGGTGCCGAGCACGCGGTCGATATTCGGGCCGGTCATCGCGCCGCCGTCCGAGTTCAACCCCTGGTTCACCCCGTTACCCACCTGCTGCGCGCCCGCCAGGCTCACGCTGCCAACGCACATCGCCACCGCCAACATCCAACGCAACATTTTTCTCTCCCAACGGCCTATTCTTTTAAGTGCTCAATCCCGCAGCCAAATACGAGGTGGCAACAAGAATTTATTGCAGCTCGGTCTCCGCTTCCAGCCCCAGCATCTGCGCCAGCCGGTCCAGGCGCCGCAGCACGGCATCCCCCGCGAACACCCCATTCGCCTGCGCCAGCCCGAGCACCAGCCGCCCGGGTGAGAGCGTCAGGCTCGTGCCTGCCAGCAGCTGCGGCGTCCCGGCGGAGAGCGTGTAGGCGAGGCGCAGCGCAACACCGAGCGTCTGCGCGCGCCGGGCGGTGTGCAAATCCAGCAAGGATCGCGCCGGGCTTAAAAACGGTGCATCCGGCGCTGCCTCGTATCGCAGCGCCATGGTCAGCGCCAGAAACGCGCGCGCGTGGTGGTCCAGCCCGATGCCCGGCTGGCGGAACACCCGCAGAAATGCCTGCTCGGCCCGATACTCCGGATGCTCATGGCTGCCGATATCGGAGAGCCAGCAGGCCGCCTCGCGCAGCCGCCGCTGCGGTCCGGTCTCGGCCGGGAACAGCGGGTTGGTCCAGCCGATCAAGGCAGGCGGCATATGGGCGTCGCGCAGCGTGCCGCGTGTTAAATCGCGCCCCGCCGCCAGCAGCGGGTCTTCCGCCTGCACCTGGGGCGGCATCATGCGCGCGAACCAGCCCTCTCGCAGCCCGTTGGCGGAAAACACCACGCGGTTGACGCCGGAGGACCGCAACAGCCGCCGCAGTATCAGTGCCGCATAGGGCAGATCCTCGATGCGCCTTCGCGGCACGCCGGGCATCCGCTCGATCAGCTTGCGCCCCGCCTCGCCCACCACCCCGGCCAAGTCCCGCGCCTCCTCCCGCCCAATGGTGTAATGATGCACCATGTTCAGCGGATAGCCGGTCTGGGCGATATGGATACGCGCCAGCGCCCGGAACGCGCCGCCGGACAGATATAAATCCCGCCCCTCCGCCTGCCCGATAAACGGAGCCGTCTCCAGCGCCGCGGAAACAATCCCGCGCGCCCGCAGCAAATCCCCGCCTGATTGGTCGGCGAGCCGTATTACGCCCACCGGCAGCGTCGCCGCCTCGCCCACCCGCCCGGCATCCAGCCGCACCAGCTCCAGCGAGCCGCCGCCCAAATCCGCCAGTACCCCATCCGCGCCGGGGATGCCGCACAGCACCCCCTCGGCTGAGAGTGCTGCCTCCTGCGCGCCGGAGAGGATGTTGATCCGCATCTCCGGCAGCCGCTCCTGCATCCGCGCCACGAATTCGGCGCCATTCTCCGCGTCCCGCACCGCCGAGGTCGCCAGCACTTCGAACGGATGCGCCCCCATCGCGCGCACGATCGCGGCATAGCGGCGCAACACCGTCTCGGTCCGCGCCAGCGCGGCCTCCTCCAGCCGCCCGGTCCTGGTCATGCCCTTGGCCAGCCGCAGCACGGCTTTTTCGTTGAATATCTGGACCGGGTTGCGCGCCTCACCCTCGAAGATCACCAGCCGCACGGAATTCGAGCCGAGATCGACCACCGCGCGGCGCGCGCCGCCGCCATGATTCATCGTGTCCATCGGTTTTTGAAAAGCCTTAACGCAGTTGCGGGTTATCGAAGCGCGGATTGCGTGCCCGTGCAAGGGCGCGCTCAAGGGCCGCCGCCAGGTCGCGCTTCTGCGCCTCGCCGAGCTGCCGGGCAATCTCGATCCGCTCACCCCGCGCGCTCAGCAGCAGTTTTGGCACCGTCCCGGCGCGCTCCGCCAGCTCCATTTTCAGCCAATAGGGCTGCATTGAGAACGCCTCGCTTCGCCCTCGCACATCCATCCGTGTCACGAAGAGCGCCTCTTCGCTCAACCGTATCGTCTCTTTCGCCCGGGCCGCGCGCATGTTCAGCCAGAGCAGAAACGCCGCCAGCGCCAAATCGGCACCGTTGAACCCGATCACCGGCCAGGCGCCGAGGAGCGCCATCATGCTGGTCACGATCAGCGACCCCACGAGCATACACCCGATCACCACGAGCACGCTGCGCGCGCTAAGGCTGCGGTGCGGTTTCACCACCGCCTCGAACAAAAGCCTGCCGCTGCTGGCCGAAACGCCTTCCATGGCCCATAAATCGTGACTGCATGAAAATTGCCAAGCCGAACAAGCAAAAGTTGATGAAATCTGCCGATATCGGCGCGTTTCTCACCGCCATCGCAGGCGGCAACCCGAACCCGAAAACCGAGCTGGACTACGCCACCCCGTTCCAGCTGCTCGTCGCCGTCGTGCTCTCGGCCCAGGCAACCGACGTCTCGGTCAACCGCGTCACCCGGACGCTGTTCGCGCAGGCTCCGAACCCCGCCGCCATGGTGGCTCTTGGGGAAGCCGGCATCGCCGAGCGCATCAAATCCATCGGCCTATGGCAGGCCAAAGCGAAAAACACCGCCGCCCTCTCGCAACTGCTGCTGGACCGCCACGGCGGTGAGGTTCCGCCCAGCCGCGAGGCGCTGGAAGCCCTGCCCGGCGTGGGCCGCAAAACCGCCAATGTCGTGCTGAACGAAATCTTCGGCCACCCCACCATGGCGGTCGATACGCATATCTTCCGGCTGGGCAACCGCACCGGCCTTGCCCCCGGCGCCACGCCCCGCGCGGTCGAGGACTCGCTCATCGCCCGCATCCCCACGGACATGCTCAAGCCAGCGCATCTCTGGCTCATCCTGCACGGGCGCTACGTCTGCAAAGCCCGCGTCCCGGAATGCTGGCGCTGCCCCGGCGCGGCGTTCTGCACCTATGGCGAGAAATCCGTCATTGCGACTCCGGCGAAGGCCGGGGGAAGCAATCCATCTTAGCGGTGGCGCGCTTACACCCCTCGGCGTTCCTCAACGACGATGGTATCGAGCAGCGCCTCCTGGCTATAAATCCAGCGAGCCAGAAAACCGGCCAGCACCGCGCCCAAAATCGGCGCGAGCCAGAACAGCCAGAGCTGATGCACATAAGGGCCGCCAGCGAATAATGCCGGGCCGGTGCTGCGCGCCGGGTTAACCGAGGTGTTGGTAACGGGGATGGAGACCAGATGGATGAGTGTGAGCGCCAGCCCGATGGGAATACCGGCAAAGCCAGTGGCGGCACCTTTGGAGGTCGTGCCGACGATGATCATCAGGAAAAAGAACGTCATCAGGACTTCGGTAACGAAGCAGGCGGCGAGGCTGTAATGCCCAGGGCTGAGCGCGCCATAACCGTTCGCCGCGAAGCGTCCTGGAACCCAGCCGGGCTGCCCGCTCGCGATGAACCAAAGCAAGGCCGACGCCGCAATGGCCGCGATAACCTGCGAAACGATGTAGGGCAGCACATGCTTGTTGGCGCAGCGGCCCGCCGCCCATAGGCCGAGTGTCACCGCCGGGTTGAAATGGCCGCCCGAAACATGCCCCACCGCATACGCCATGGAGAGCAGCGAAAGCCCGAAGGCAAACGCCACGCCGAAAAAGCCGATGCCAAATTGCGGGAAGCCCGCCGCCAGCACCGCGGCACCGCAACCCCCGAAAACAAGCCAGAAGGTGCCAAGAAACTCCGCGACGACGCGGCGGGTTGTATCGCTTCCCATTTTCGTTTCCTTATAGTTTGTTACAGTCTCCGCGATAAAGACCCTCTGCGTCAAGACATTTGTTGTGAAACATTGAATACTCCGCATTTTCAACTGCTGCGCCTGCACAACGTTTGCGGCAAAAACGCTTTAGCCGGTTCGATACTCGTACTGAGCGTTAGGTAACGCTCGAAAGTTCCCGGTTTTGCCGGGAAATATGACCGCTGTTTCACTCATGGCGCTGCGGCGCAGGAAGAATATCAAGCACCAGCTCGGAGGGGCGGCAGAGTTTCACGCCACGCGCCGTAACAACGATCGGGCGGTTGATAAGGATCGGATGCGCCATCATCGCATCGACAAGCTGTTCATCCGTAAGCGCCGCATCGTTGAGGCCGAGTTCCGCGTAAGGCGTATCCTTCTCGCGCAGCAATGCGCGCGGCGTCAGGCCAGCGCGCGCGATGAGTCGCACAAGCAGCGCGCGGGATGGCGGTGTTTTCAGGTACTCGATAACATGCGGCTCAAGGCCGGCGTTGCGGATCATCGCCAAGGTATTGCGCGACGTGCCGCAATTTGGATTGTGGTAGATGATGATGTCATGAGAAGGCATCAGGCGGCATCCACCCAGTACGAATACGGTTTCATTGGCGGGTTCCTTTCGCGGGTTTGACTAGTTTGGTGGCGTCGCAGGTGCCAACGCCGCAGCTTGCCACGTCACCCTCGCAACAATTTTCCGTCAGGAAAGCGAGCAGATCGTTCATGACTGAGTACTCGGCTGCGTAAATCAACGACCGGCTTTCGCGGCGAAACGTTACGAGACCGGCGTGCTTGAGCTGATTTAAGTGAAAAGACAGTGTGGCCGAAGGCAAATTAAGCCGTTCGGCAATTTGCCCCGCGGGCAAACCGTCCGGCCCGGCTTGCACCAACAGCCGGAAAACATCGAGGCGCGATTCCTGAGCAAGCGCCGCCAGAGCTGAGATCGCTTCAGTATTATCCATATTTCCAATATAATCGAAATATCAATAATCGGTCAACCAGGCCGCTTTGTTTTCGGCAGTCGAAAGTCAAGACTTTTTGTAATGGTTTTCTGAGTAACGTTATCGGCAAAGACGGCACCGACACACATTGGACTACTCCCCTTCAAAACGCCACGCTCTCGCCGATATCCAGCGTGCCAAACGCATCCTCCACCACCCCAGCCGCCGTGCGCGCGAGCGCCAAATCATGCAGTGGCGCGTCGATATCCTCAGCCGTCAGGTGGAACGTTCCAAAATGCATCCCTAGCGCCAACTTCGTACCGAGGTCCTTAAACGCCTGCACTGCATCCGCCGGGTTCATATGCACCGGCCCCATGAACCAGCGCGGCTCATAGGCGCCGATCGGCAGCAGCGCCAAATCCGCCGTGCCGAACCGCGCCGCGATTTGTTTGAAATATCCCGTCGCCCCGGTATCGCCCGCAAAATAAATCTGCCTCTCCGCATGGCTGATCCAGAACCCGCCCCAAAGCGTCTCGTTGCGGTCCCATAACGTGCGCGCGCCGAAATGCCGCGCGGGTGTCAGCGTAATTTCGGTATCACCCACCTTAACCGCCTGCCACCAGTCCAGCTCCACCGCATCGCGTATCCGCTTTTTCGCAAGGTACGCCGCATTGCCCAAGGTTGTGACAATCCGCACGGCGGGAAAACGCTTCCGCAATTTCCGCAACGAGATCAAATCCATGTGATCGTAATGATTATGCGAGAGCAAAATCACATCGACCTTTGGCAAATTTTTCAGCGCAATTCCCGGTGCGCGCACGCGGCTTGGGCCGATCAGCTGCGTCGGCGAACATCGCTTGGAAAACACCGGGTCGGTCAAGATCGTCAGCCCCGGCAGCCGGATTAAAAACGTGCTATGCCCGATGAAGCTGATCGTGGGCAGCGGTCCCTCTGGCAGCGGATAGTTCTTGTTCTCCACATGCTTCGGCCAGGTTGCCCAAACATTCGGGTCGCGCCGCAGCCGCGCTTTCAAAATCGTAAACAATCCCACCGACTTTCCAGTCGCACTGCGCACCGTCGGCTCGGGGTTGAAAAAATGCTCGCCATCGTAATGGTCGGAAATCGGATAAGGCATCGCCCTTATATGGCCCACCCCCGGAAAAATCGCCACTGGCAGCAACATACCACCCATGATACGCTTAACGTAACGAACGGGAGAGTGACAATGGGGAAAAACCTCGACCCGGCGGCCGCAATACCGGAGGAAGATGCCAGCGGCTGCATCTCGCTGACCGAAACCAATGCGGATTTCATGCAGGATGCCCTACGCGCCTTCCTGCTGGGCTGCATCGCGCTGGGTAGGCTGTTCTTCTGGTACGCCTATCTGTTCCGGGGTGGCGCGCCGCAGGTCACGAACGCACAGTTTCGGGGGGCGGCTTCACCGGCATCGTAGCACTTCCGGCCCTGCTCTTTTTATTGGGAAATTTATTATACCCGCCCAGCCTCACCATCAACGATGACGGCATCACGTCGCGCAACTGGGGCCGCACCAAGCGCCTGCTTTGGAGCGATATCCAGGCAATCAACCTCCAGCAAATTACCGTCAGCCGTTATGGCAACACGAAAACCAAAACCACCATCCAGGGCGGCGCGGCGCGCATCGGCTTCATGCCGCTTTTCGGCGTTGCCCCTGCCGTATTGGCGGATTACATCAACCAGCGCCGGAACAAGGCGAGTCCGGCGCTAAATATCACCGTCGGCAACACCGCACAGGCGTGCAACATGCAAGGCCTCGCCGCTCTGGCCGGAGTGGCTATCGCGGCATTGCTCGTGTTTCATCGCTTTTCTAAAACAACACGGGATGCGTTAATTCCCCAGCTCCACCAGCCGGAACAACCCCCAGGGCCGCATCGGCGTAATCTTCGCCCCCGCCAGCTCAGCGTTCCCAAAAATATGCTGCAACCTAAAATCCGGGTGCCACCCCAGCATCGCGGACGCCGGCGCCATCCCCCGCTCACACCAGGAAACCAGCCCCCGGTCCTGCGCGAAATGGTTGACGAATAAAATCATGCCCCCCGGCTTCACCACCCGGCGCAGCTCCGCTACCAGCGCGCGTGGGTCCGGCACCACGGAGGCCACAAACATCGCCACCGCAATATCGAACTGCCCGGCCTGAAAACTCGTCGCCTGCGCATCCATCTCCAGCAGCCCGTCCACATTGCGCAAGCCCAGCCCGGCCACGCGCTCGCGCGCCTTCTCCAGCATCGCGCCGGATAGATCGATCCCCGTCACCCGCTTGGCCGCGTCGTAAAGCGGCAGCGCCAGGCCCGTGCCAACCCCCACCTCCAACACGCGCTCGCCCGCCGCCCGGTTCACCACCGCCACCGCCGCCCGGCGAGATGGCTTCGACACCAGCCCAAACCAGCTATCATAACTCCCAGCCCAGCGTTGATAAGCCGCGCGCACCGCATCCGCATCCATAGGCGAGCGAGGCCCCTTTACCGCCGCGCTAAAAACATTCCCCATGGAGTTTCCTTAACCTGACATTAATTACAACAAAAGCTTGGCCCGGACGGCCCGCCGACGCAATGCAAAGCCGGCTTTAAAACCCGTATTTCACAATCCGGTTATTCGATACCATCAAATTCCGGTACCGGCTCAGCGCCAGTAGCGGAAAAAACCGCGCATACCCGTGGTACTTCAAATAAAACACGCGCGGAAACCCAACCGCGTTATAAACCGGGTCCACCCAGCCGCCATCCCCGCCCTGCGCGCTTTGCAAAAACGCCGCGCCGCGCGCAACGGCGTCATGGTGCGCCAGCCCTGCCGCCATCAGTCCCAGCATCGCCCATGCGGTCTGGCTCGGCAGGCTGCACGCGCCCGGCCCATGAAATTCTCCCGCGGGCGCATCGCCATAGCTCTCGCAATCCTCGCCCCAGCCGCCATCCGCGCGCTGCTTGGCAATCAGCCAATCCACCGCGCGCCGCATCACCGGGTCGGCATGGTCCACCCCGGCCACATTCAGCGCACACAGCACAGACCAAGTGCCGTAAATATAATTCGTCCCCCAGCGCCCGAACCACGACCCATCCGGCTTCTGCGTCTGCCGCAAATAGGCCACGCCCCGGGCAATCGCTGCCTTGTCCTTCTCGTGCCCCAGTTGCGCGAGGAACGAGATGCACCGCCCCGTCACATCCTCGGTCGGCGGGTCGAGCAGCGCGCCATGGTCGGCAAATGGAATATGGTTGAGGTACTGCCGGTCGTTATTGATATCGAACGCGCCCCAGGCTCCGTTGGAAGACTGCATTCCCAGCACCCATTCGCGCGCGCGCTCCACCGCCTCGCCATGTGCCGGGTTGCCCGCGCGGTGCAGAATCATCCCCACCGCCGCCGTATCATCCACATCCGGGTAATGCGCGTTGTTGTACTGGAAGGCCCAGCCTCCCGGCCGCGTCCCCGGCGTGTTGTCCGCCCAGTCACCCGCCACTTCCAGCTCCTGCCTCGGGATCAGCCAGTCGCAGGCCGCCGCCACGGCATCGTCTGCCCCCGCCTCGGCCAGCGCATGGGCGGCCAGCGCCGTGTCCCACACCGGGGAGAAACAAGGCTGGCAATAGGCCTCGTCTTCCCGCACCACCAGCAGCTTCTTCACCGCGCCAAAGGCGATATTGAACCGTTCAGCATCGCCCAGCAGGTCGAACATCATCGTGGCATTCGCCATGGCGGGGTAAATCGCCCCCAGCCCGTCCTCGCCGTTCAGCCGTTCGGTGATGAACTCCACCGCTTTGCCCATCGCCTGCGCCCTGGTTTTTAGGGGGAATACCGGCTCCACGCGGCGCAGCAAGGCGTCCAGGCCTTTGAAGAAATATCCCCAGCCGGATTTATACGGCCCGCGTATCCAGTCCCGCACCTCATACGGCGGCGTGTTGAACAGCTCATCGATGCGGATGTTCTTCGGGTTCCGGGCGCGCGGCTTGGCCGCCATCAGCACCAGCAGCGGTGCGACCACCGTGCGGGACCAGTATGACACCTTGCGCATGGTGATGGGAAACCAGGGCGGCATCAGCATCAGCTCCACCGGCATCACCGGGCAGGCATCCCACGGCACCACGCCGAACAACGCGAGCTGAATCCGCGTGAACACATTGCTGCGCTCCGCCCCGCCATGCGCCAATATCGCCTGGCGCGCCTTCACCATATGCGGCGCGTCCACATCATCGCCGATGGCTTTCAGCGCAAAATACGCCTTTACACTGGCCGATAAATCGAATTTGCCGTGATGAAACAGCGGCCAGCCACCCGGATTATGCGCGTCATCGCCCTGGATGCGCCTTAAGTACACGCCGATCTTGCGCTCAAGCTCCGGGTCGATCCGGTTCAGGTAATGCTCCAGCAGCACATATTCCGCCGGGATGGTCGCATCCGCCTCCAGCTCATAGACAAAATGGCCGTCATCCCGCTGCTCGCCGCACAGCGAGGCCCTGGCACGTTCGATCGTCAGATCCTGAATCGCGTTCATCCCGCTGTATATGCAATTTCGGGCCGTCTGCACCAGTGGGTTACGCCAAACCCCGTCATTGCAAGGCGCGTCACGCGAAGGCGTGCATTCGCACGACGCGCCGAAGCAATCCATCTTCCCTTGCTATCCGTCATGGCCCGCTACCCCAGCTTACGCGCCAGCAATGCCGCCGCCGCCGCATTGCCGGAGCGTATCGCGCCCTCAATCGTCGCGGGCAGGCCGGTATCCGTCCAGTCCCCCGCCAGCACCAGATTCGGGTTCGGTGTGGCGGTTTTCGGCCGGCGGGCAAGCTGCTCCGGCGTCGCCATAAAGGTTGCCCGCCGCTCCCATATCACCCGGCAGTCCGGCATATCCGCCCCCAAGCCAAAGGCCCGCTTGAGCTCACCCCAAACTTTGCCCGCAATCGTCTCGTTATCCACATCCGCATAGCGGTTGGCGGCGGAAATCGTCACGGAAATCACCTCCTCCCGCGCAAACACCCATTCCGCCATACCGCCGGTCAGCCCCCAGAACCCGGCCTCCCCCGGCGGCATCGAGGCTATGAAATGCAGGTTGCAGATGGACTCGAACTTATCCGGCACGGTTAAACCCGGCACGAGCGCCGATGCCACCCATGGCGGCACGGCGAGCACGGTCGGCTGGTCCTGGTCCAGCGCGCTCACCCGCTGGCCGAGCCTTATCTCCGCGCCCTTGCTTTCCAGCCAATCAATCGCCGGGTCGATGAAACTCTCCGACAGGCCGGTTTTCGCATAGCGCGGCAGTGCGGCAAACCCGCCGCGCTCGATCGTCTCGGCCAGCACCGCGCCGAGCGGCGCCGCAGCCGCCACATCCGGCATGGTGTTGAGCGCAGAGATCGCCAGCGGCTCCAGCAGATTGCGGTACAGCGCGCCGGATTTGCCCAGCATGGGTGCCACCAGATCTCCCGGCCCGGCCTTCCGCAGCTTCAACAACGCGCGGTACTGATGCAGGCTGGTACCCGGCACCCGGCGCCGGGGCGAGAACACCCACCAGGGAAAACTCCCCTGGTTCAGCCGAAGCTTCCAGTGTTTCCCACTTGGCAGATCAACAAAGGGAAACACCGGCTCCGCCGGGCCGCTCAGGCAGCTGCGCGCCCCCACGCGGCGCAAATACATCAGCGCGGCGGTATTGCCGGAGAGCAGCAGATGGTTCCCGTTGTCGATCCGGCAGCCCAATGTCTTGTCGAAATACGACCGCGCCCGTCCGCCCGCCGCCGGTGCGGCGTCGAACAGCACGACATGCCGCCCGGCTTCCGCCAGCGCGCAGGCCGCCGCCAGCCCGGCAAGCCCGGCTCCCACCACATGCACGCTCAACTTACCAGCATCCTCCCGGCGAGGGCGAGCTTGCGCCATTTCGGCAGGCGCGCTCTTCCAGCCCCGTAATCATAGCGCCGCTTTTTCAAAATCTTCAGCAGCGGGCGGTAACTCGCCGCCATCAGCCTGGCCGGGCGCATCGCCTTGGCATCGCAGCGCGCCATCGCCGCCTCGGCCTTTTCAAAATACATCTCCGCCATTTCCGCCACCCGGGCGCAAACCACGGGCAATGCGGGAGAGGCAAGCGCGGCCGAAGGCTCGGGCGCAATCCCCGCCTCGCGCAAAAACTCCATCGGCAGATAGAGCCGCCCGCGCTCCGCATCTTCGCCCACGTCGCGCAAAATATTCGTCAGCTGCAAGGCGCGGCCCAGCGCAAACGCCACCTCCTGCGCGGCGGCGCTGGCATCGCCAAAAATCCGTACCGAGAGCCGTCCAACGCTGGAGGCCACCCGGTCGCAGTATAAATCCAGCTCATTCAGGCTTGGGGCAACGATCGGCGCGCTCGCATCCATCTCCATGCCGTCGATCACATCCAGAAAATCCTGGGCGCGCAGGCCATACTCCTCAACCGCCACCAGCAGCGTGCGGGTAATCGCCTCATCCGCCTCGCCCCGGAACAACGCGCCAATGCGCGCCCGCCACGCATCAAGTGCCGATCGCTTGCCGGCAAATTCGCCATCCTCATCGGCGATGTCATCCACAACGCGGCAGAACGCATAAACGCCGTACATCGCATCCCGGCGCGCGGGCTCCAGCATCTTCATGCCATGGTAAAAAGAGGTTCCGGAGCGCTTCACCAGCGCCGTCACGATTTCCGTGTCGCTCAAAGCGGCACAATCTCTTGGTTCGCTCATAAAATCCGCCCGAACGAGGCGATAGTTGCGGCGACGAAATCCGTCTTGGCCAGCTTCACCCGCCCGGCCAGCGGGTCGCCCGCCTGCAACAATCCCGTCAGCCGCCGCGCCAGATTGGCGATAATCGCCGTCTCCACCCGCAGCCGCCGCGCCTTCACCCGCTTTGGCAATGCGCTTGCCGCTTTATTCAACTCACCCGTCGCTGCCAGCATCCTGTCTAGCACCGTTCGCAAGCCCGGCGTGGTCTCTGTCCGCGCCAGATCATCGGTGGAAGCCCCCGCCTGCGCCATCCAGTCCTGCGGCAGATAGCAACGGTCGAGGCTTCGCAAATCCCCGGCGCAATCCTGCATATGGTTGAGCACCTGTAAGGACGCGCAAAGAGCATCGGACGAAGCCCATGTTTCCTGCCCCTCGCCATGCAAATCCAGCACATAGCGCCCCACGGGCGCGGCCGAATACCGGCAATAATCCATCAGCTCCGCCCAATCGGCGTAGCGGTTCTTTACCGCATCCTGGCGGAACGCCACCAGCAGCTCCCGCGCATGAATCGCCGGAACACCGGATTGCGCCAGGCTTTCGCGCAACCGCGAAGCACTGGGCGAGCCCTCCGCCTTTGCCCCAGTCAGCACTTCCTCCATCACATCCAGCCGCGCGATTTTTTCAGGCGGCGCCAGCTCGCCGCTATCGGCAATGTCATCCGCATTGCGCGCGAACGCATAAAACGCATGCACATGCGCGCGCAGCTCTTTCCTTATCAGCCAGGAGCCGACAGGGAAATTCTCATCCGCCTTATCCTTGCCGGACCATGCTTCAACGTCTCCTGCCGGCGCCGCCACCGGCGCTAACTTGTTATCATTGGCACTCATGCGCCCGCACCATATTCCCGGTTCTTCCATTTCGCCCCGGTGCCGCGCCAATGTTGCATCGCCGAGGCCATTGTCGCCGCCATATAAAACAACGCGATCAACGGCAGCGCCAGCGCGTAGAATCTGGAAAGGCCGTAGCGCCGCAGCGTCGGCAGATAACTCACCATCGCCAGCAGCCAGGCCACCAGCCCCGCGCCAAACCCCCAGCCATGCCCAAACGCCACATCATAGGGTGCGGCAAGCCATACCAGCGCCAGCCCCACAATCGTCCCCGCCAAAACCAACGCCGAATAGCGCAGCTGCGTGAACGCCGTGCGCGTGATCATGTTCCAGATATCCGCGACATGCGGATAGGGGCGGATCGATGTGGCCAGCCCGGAATGCCCCAAATAAATGGGCCCAAGCTTCTTCACTTCTCGCGCCAGTGAAACATCGTCGATCAACGCACCCTTAATCCGCTCCAGGCCGCCGATCTGCGCCAGCGCATTACGCCGTATCAGCACCGTCCCGCCCGCCGCCGCCGCAACGCGGGACGCCGGGTCGTTCACCTTGTTGAACGGATACAACATCTGGAAAAAATACACGAAAGCCGGGATAAGAAAACGTTCCGGGACTGAGGCGCAGTTCAACCGCACCATTTCCGAGACCATTAATACCCTTGGCCGTTCCAATCTCGCCACCAGCGCGGATAAATGCCGCGCGTCATGCGTAATATCAGCATCGGCGAACAGAATCACTTCCGCATCGCTTCGCTCAACCCCCTGCGCCAGCGCCCATAATTTGCCGGACCACCCGATAGGCTTCGGCTCGCCTGTGATAATGGTCAGCCTCGGGTCCATCCCGGCGACCGCCGCCGTGCCGTCCGCCGAATCATCATCCACCAGAATCACCCGGAATTTCCCGGCATAATCCTGCTCCAGCAGGGAGGCGATGACCGGCGCGATCGTCGCCGCCTCATCCCGCGCCGGCACGATCACATCCACCTCCGGCAGCGCCACCGGTCTTTCCGCCAACAGCTCCGGCCCGGAGCGCCAGAACCGCCCGTGCAGGCAGAATAGAACCACCCAGACTATTAGCGCCAGCCAGCCGATCACCCCAGCATTCCCTCGGCGCGGAACCAGGCCAGCGCATCGGCTACGGCGCGGGCGGCAGGGCGCGGCGCGTAGCCCAACTCCCGCTCCGCCTTGGCGGAGGAAAAGAACATCTTCTTGCGCGCCATTTGGAGGATCTCCGGCGTCATCATCGGCGGCCTGCCCGTTATTTCCGCCAGCCGCTCCATCACCCAGGCCACCGGCATCAGCGGCGCCACGGCCAGGCGCAGCCGAGGCGGCGTGCGCCCGCATTCCGCGGCAATCATTGCCAACAGTTCGCGCAGCATCAGATTTTCCGAGCCCAGAATATATGCCTCGCCGGATCTTCCCCTCTCCAGCGCCGCCACATGCCCGGCAGCGACATCATCCACGTGCACAGCGTTCAGCCCGGTATCCACGTACGCCGGCATCCTGCCCCGCGCCGCGTCCAATATCATCTTCCCCGTCGGCGTGGGCTTCACATCCCCCGGCCCGATGGGCGCTGCCGGATTCACGATCACGATATCCTGCGCCACCGCCGCCAGCGCCCGCACCGCCTGCTCGGCGTCGTATTTGGATTTTTTGTAGGCCCCGAGATGGTCCGCCGCCTTCACCGGCGTTGCCTCATCCGCCGGGCTGGCATCGCCGGTCAGGCCAAGTGCTGCCACCGAGCTGGTATAAACACTGCGCTCCACCCCTGCCCTGGCGGCAGCGCGCAGCAGCGCCACCGTGCCGTCGATATTCACCCGACGCATCGCCGCCTCGTCCGGTACCCAGAGCCGGTAATCCGCCGCGACATGCACAAGGTAGCGGCAGCCCTTTAGCGCCGGGGCGAAGCTCTCTGGTGCACCCAGATCCAGCGCCGCCACTTCCGCCTCAATGCCGCGCAAATTCCTTCGGTCGCTGCCCAGCCTCGCCGTCACCCGCACCCGGTATCCGGCGCGGATAAGCGCGCGCGCCACGGCGGCGCCGACAAACCCGGTCGCCCCCGTAACTAAAGCTAGTTCCCCCAATGCGCCCCCCGCAATTCACAACCCTGCCCGAACCGCCATATACCCGAAACGGCCTTGAAGCTGTAGAACGCATTGCAGCCAATGGCGCAACTTGGATAAAAAGAGACACGATGGACGACGCCGCCACAGCCACCGCCGATTTCAACGCCAGGCACTGGCATTTCCCCAGCCCTGGCCCGATAAAACCCGGCGCCGCGGCGCATTTCGCCATGCTCACGCAACTGCTCGCGGCAACCTACAACCCCTACAAGCCCGCGGTGCTGGACTGGCCGAAGCTCGACCCCGAGACGCTGGCCCGCATCACCTCGCTGCCGATCTGGGACATCGCGGTACAGACCGAGATCAAAGCCTCCATGCGGATCGAGGCCTTCGCCGCGACCATCAAAAACCCGGAGCTGCGCGCCGCCTTGCAGCATATGGCGGCGGAGGAACGCCGCCACCGCGACGTGCTCTCCCGCCTCGTCGCGGCCTACGGCATCCCCATGCAGCCGGAGCAGAGCTATCAACTCCCCCGCGACCCCGAATGGGGCTTCCTCGTTACCGGTTACTCTGAATGCATGGACAGTTTCTTCGCCTACGGGCTATTCGAGATGGCGCGCCGCTCCGGCTTCTTCCCGCCCGAGCTGGTCGAGACCTTTGAGCCCGTGGTGCAGGAGGAAGGCCGGCACATATTGTTCTTCACCAACTGGGTTGCCTGGCACAAGGCGACCATGCCGCTCTGGCGCCGCCCCTGGTTCAGTTTGAAAACCGCCGCCGTCTGGGCTTTCCTCGTCTGGGAGCGTATCGGCCTCGCCCGCAGCGTCGATGGGCTTGAGGGTGCCGATGCAAATTTCACCCTGAACGGCTCGAAGGCCCTCTCCGACGAGATGGACCCGGCGGTGCTGATCGACATCTGCCTGGAGGAGGACAAGCGCCGCATGGCGGGGTATGATGCGCGCCTGCTGCGCCCCACCACCATGCCGAAACTCGCCCGCCTCGCGCAGATATTCGTGCGGCCAAAACGCAAACAATGAGCCGGGCTAAGCTCCTCCCGGCGGTATTCGCACTCGTCGGTATCGCCGTCGTGACGGCACTCGTCATTTATTACGGCGCGGCGGACGTGCTGCGCGCCCTCACCTCGGTCAAAGCTTCCAGCTTCACCGGCTACATCGCGGCCCAGCTCGGAATTTTTCTCGGGCTTGGCCTGTGCTGGCGCATGTTGCTCCGCAGCCGGATGCAAGGCAGCTTCTGGCTCTGCGTCTGGGGCCGGCTGGTGCGGGATTCCACCGGGGAATTCCTGCCCTTCAGCCAGGTCGGCGGCTATGTGCTGGGCGCGCGCGTCATTACGCTCGGCGGCGTCAGCCCGGCGGACGCCGCCGCCTCCACGCTCGCCGACATCACCACGGAATTCCTGGCGCAGCTGGTCTTCATCGGCATCGGGCTTGCCATCCTCGCGCATAAGGCGCCGGCCAGCCATCTTTTCGTTCCCGTCGCCATCGGCCTCGCGGTCGCCGCCTTCATGTGCGTGGGGCTGGTACTGGTGCAGCGCGGCTCGGGTGTCAAGGTTTTCCGCGCCATCGCGACGCGTATTGCGGGAAGTTCGGCGGAGGGTGCCGCGCTCAACATCGACCGGCTGCAAGCCTCGCTCAACATCATGTATGCGGAGCGCGTACGGCTCTCGCTCTGCGCCTTCTTCCACCTCGTCTGCTGGTTCGGCACCGCCACCGCCTCCTTCATCGGCTTCCGCGCGCTCGGCGTGCCGCTGCCCTACACGGACGCCATCTGCATCGAGGCGATGCTCCACGCCATCATGGCCTCCGCCTTCTTCATCCCTGGCCGCATCGGCGTGCAGGAGGCCGCCTACACCCTGCTCGGCGGCATTTTCGGCATCCCGGCCGATATCGCCCTCTCGCTCTCTCTGCTCCGCCGCGCGCGGGATTTCATCATCGCCGTGCCGGTCCTGCTCATCTGGCAAGGCATCGAGGCCCGGCGCCTGAGATCCGTGATCCAGTAATCGTCATTGCAAGCTTCACGCGAAGCAATCCATCTTTTCATAAACATTACTTGAATGTGAAGAGAATGCCCCGCCGCTTGTCCGCACTCCTGCCCACGCACATATAAGGAGGAGAGTGCGATGACTTTAAGGCGAACCGTTTGGTTCGCCTTAAAGTCTGAATCGCCCTCTGATTATAGACTAGAGGCGGATTCAGACCTGAAATAAAATCGCGGAGCGATTCGATCTCAAGTCATCCGGCTCTAACAACAGGTTGGAGACACACATGTCTATCATTGGTTGGATCGTTCTTGGCCTCATTGCCGGCTGGATCGCGAGCAACATTGTCGATAGCGGCGGCAGAGGGCCGATACTGGACATCATCATCGGCATTATCGGCGCCATCATCGGCGGCTATATTTTCGAGGCCATTGGCGCCGTTCCTGTCACCGGCTTCAATTTATGGAGCCTGCTGGTGGCGGTTGTCGGCGCGGTGGTACTGCTGGTCATCTACCACGCCATCGCCGGGCGCAGACGCGTACTTTAGACCCGGATGACTTCAGTTGGAATCGCATTGCGATCCCAACTGAAGCATGAATCTGGCTCTATATACGTGATAGAGGGCGATTCAGACATCATCGCGCCCTAAGCGCCTTTACAAAAACAGCGGGGCGCCTTGTGCGCCCCGTCTTTGCGAGCGGCGAAGCAATCCATCTTTCTTCCAATCAGTGCTGCCTCAAGCAGCCCGGGCCGGCTCCATATTCGCCGAAACCACGCAAACCCGGCGGCTGCGCTGCCACACTTCCGCCTCGCGGTATCCCGCCAACAGCTTCAGCGCCTGCGCGCGCGCCTCCGAGTCGGCCTCGCAACAAAAGTCATGACCAACCCTGATATGCCCATCCGTGCCGATCAAATATATTCTATAATCAGACATTTGCCGCACTCCTTTCTCATAATGAGCTGAGCAAAAAACCGCTAAAATTCCCGCGATGTTTCAAAATCGCGGGCCGGATACATAACTTATACAGAAGTTATACACAATGTTTATTTTTCGGTAACTACGTTTTTTATTAGAACCCGCCTTGTCACGGAAATTTCTCAATCGATTCGGCATCGAATCTTATGGCCGCGCTGCGTTTCCCGCGCGCTTCATCGTATCGTATAGCCCCCGCGATGGAAACACACCCCGCCCCTGTATGGACGACCAGGCTGGTGTTCTTCATGGCAGGCATCGGCATTTCCGTCTGGGCGATCACCATTCCCTTCACCAAAATCCGCTTCCAGCTCGATGACGCCACCTTGGGCCTCATCCTTCTCGCGGGCGGCGGCGGCGGCATTCTCGCCATGCCTGTCGCGGGTGCCGCCATTGGCCGGTGGGGCAGCCGCGCCATCATCATCGCCGCCGGGCTGTGCCTCGGCCTGCTGCTCCCGGCTTTAAGCTTTGTCCCATCCCCCGGCCTTTTTACCTTGGCGCTGTTCATCTATGGCGCGTTGTTCGGCGCGCTGGACATCGCCATCAACGCCCAGGGCGCGGTGGTGGAGCGCCGCAGCGGGGCCCTGCAAATGTCCGGCTTCCACGCCTGCTACAGCATAGGCACGCTAGCCATCGCCGCGTCCAGCAGCCTTTTGCTGCACTTGGGCGTCTCCTACATCGGCTGCGCCGTCGCCAGCGCCGCCGCCATCCTGCTCATCCTCACCCGAACGAGCCGCTTGCTCCCCCGCGCGGCCGATGCCTCCGCTCCGGGAACCCGCCTCGCTCTGCCCAACCGCGCCACTATCGTGCTCGGCCTTGCCTGCTTCGCCTGCTTCCTCACCGAGGGCGCGGCGACCGATTGGAGCACGATCTATCTGCGCTTCTCGCGCGGCCTGCCGCTTGCCACCGCGGCCTTGGGCTATGCCGCTTTCGCCATCGCCATGGCCGCCACGCGGCTGGGCGGTGATGCCATCGCCACTCGCATCGGCCAGGCGCAGCTCATGCGGCTCGGCTGCGCCGTGGCGGTGGCGGGTTTTTGCATGATCATTTTCATCCCTTCCGGCCTCATCGGCATCGCCGGGTTCTTTCTGGTGGGGTTAGGCACCGGCAATATCGCGCCTTTGGTGCTCAGCGCCGCCGCGCGGGTGCCGGGCATGGCGGCGAACCATTCCGTCCCCGCCGTCGTCGGCCTTGGCTACGCGGGCTTCCTCGCCGGGCCGGTGATCATCGGGCTGCTCGCCAACCGCTTCAGCCTCGGCGCTGCCTTAGGGCTGGACGCCGCACTGCTCGGCGCGACGTTCTTCGCTGCCGGGGCGGTGGAATAACCCCCGTCATTACGAGGCGCGAAGCGCCGAAGCAATCCATCTTTCTTCCTACCCCAACGTCATCGCATAGGTCACATACCCATCGCCCGCATCGCCCATGCTGGCAATATTCCGCTCTGCCAGCAAAAACCCTGCCGCTGCCGGGGAACTCTCGAACGTCACCACCACCGGCGCGCCAATCGGCGCGAATTTCCAAACCGGCGGCGCCCCCACTTTCACATTCTTTTCCGCCAGCACGTACCTTATCAGCACATCCCGTATCTGGTCCGGCGCGCGCAGCACCACGGCACTCGGGTCCTGCACAATCCCTCCGCTATCGGCCCGGTAATTATTCGTCACCACAATAAACTGCTGGTCATCGCCCACCGGCACGCCGCCGTAACATAGGTTCACAATCCGGCGCGCGTCCTCGCGCCGCCCTTTGTGCCGCTGGTAGCGCGGCGGCTGGGTAATATCGATCTCATAGGTAATTCCCGAGATCACATCGAACACATAGCTCGGCACATGCCGGTTCAGTAGTTCCTGCGGCCCCGGCTCATCCGGGTCAATTCTGTTGAACACCTGCGCGGAGCGCTCCAACCACTCGCGCAACTCGGTCCCGCTCACCTGAATCGCCGCCACGGTGTTCGGATACATATAAAGATCCGCAACATCCTTAATCGCAATCGTGCCGGACGCCAGATCGATATAATTATCCGGCGACTGATAACCCTCTTTGAAGGGCGCGGCGGCGGAGAGTACCGGCAGCCCTTTCGGCAACAACGGCGCCGCGTACCAGCTCTGCGCCGCATTCACCAAAGCCAGCGAGCTATCGGTCCCGATCATCGCGAAATAGCTGTTCACCGGCCGCGTGAGATGCCCGATCGGCTTGCGTATCCAGGCCAGGGTCTTCTCGTGCTCGGGCGCCACCGCCGCATCCACCGTCGCGTCATTGCTCGCAAGCGATGTCACAATCCCATCCTCGCGTTCGCAAATCGGCTGCGTGGCACAGGTAAAATCGGAAACCACCCATTTGCCGCCACGCTGCGCCAGCACCAGGTCGATCACACCCAGCTCACTGCCCCAGAAACCCGGCATCACCGCGGGCACGCCGCCCAGCGTGCCGCGCTGTGCATCCACCCCATCCATCCCCTCATAATTCGGCCCTGGAAACACCCGGTGCGAATGCCCAGTGAAGATCACGTCAATCCCCGGTACCGCGCTTAAATGATACGATGCATTTTCCTCAAAACCCCGCCTGGGCGCAGTAGAAATCCCGGAATGGCTCAACGCCACCAGCAGATCCACCTGCGCCCGCAACGCAGGCACCTGTGCCACCGCTGCATCGACGATATCCACGGTGGTAATCCGCCCGGCCAGATGCGCCTTGTCCCATTCCACGATCTGCGGCGGCACGAATCCGATCACGCCAATTTTCAGCCGATGCTTCGCGCCATCTTCCGCAACGAACTCCCGCTCTAAAACCAAAACCGGCGGCAGATAATGCGTTCCATCCGCATTGAAGATATTCGCCGAGCAGAACGGAAATTTCGCACCCTTCAACGTCGCGCTGCAAAAATCCAGCCCGTAGTTGAACTCATGGTTGCCCACCGTCGCCGCATCATAGCCCATGGTGTTCATCGCGCGGATCGTCGGATGCGCCCCATCATTCGGAAAGTTCCCCGGCAGCGCCACATAATCCGCGAGCGGATTGCCCTGGATAATATCGCCATTGTCGAACAGCATCGAATTCTTTGCACTCACCCGCGCCGCCCGCACCAGGCTCGCCAGCTTCGTCAGCCCCACGCTCTCATCGCGCGCATCGCGGAAGTAATCGTAATCCTCATCAAAGGTGTGAATGTCCGAGGTTTCCAGCAATCGGAGTTTCACCACCGGCCCTATGTCCGCCAGCGCGGGCGCTGCGGCCATCGCCGCCATCCCGCCCAAAACTTCCCGACGCTTTATCGTTTTCATATCCCAGGGTTTAGCCTTCAACCAACACGGTTGCGGCAATGGTTAAACGACGATGATTAGGGGAGCCCGAGTTTGACGGACAATCTTAGAGCCAGTGAAACCCATGGGCCATAGTAGCCAGCAAAACAGCAGTAGCGCCCAGGCCAAAGGTAAGCAACTTCATGAAATCGGAATGCTCTCGCTCTTCTATTCGGGTCATGCGGGCATCCATTCGCTCCAGAAGAGCCTCTGTTTTTCTTGCAATCTCTTCCAGAACGGCTACCCGAGCTTCCATATCGGGATCATAGGGACCGTCGCCGCCATATTCAAGTTTTTCGGTGGATGGCAGTTTTTTGTTTTGCTCTTCAAGCATCTTCTCTTGCCGCTTCAAAAGATCATAGGAGACATTATTGTTCATGGAAGCCTCTTAACTAAAGTTTCTAAGAGAGCTAGAGATTTTGTTGTCAATCCTTCTTTGCGGTCTACTTTTAGTATTTCCTCGATTGAGCTAAGTGCTCCCGCCTTATCTCCCTTTATTAACTTGACGACGGCCTCATGCGTGGAAACTAGATCTCCACGAAGCGCAACAATCACCGCCATTTGGCTTACAAGTACTTCGATAAGGGCGTACCACTCTTCGCGTGTTGGCGTAGGCCGGGTTACGTTTTCATTCACCAGGATATAACTAACCCGCAATCGCCGTCTTGCAAAGCCCGTCCAACCGCATAACATCGCGCCCATGTCCGGCTTCTCCCCCCGGGTGAAGGCCGTGCTCGGCCCCACCAACACCGGCAAGACGCATCTCGCCATCGAGCGCCTGCTTGGCCATTCTTCCGGCATCATCGGCTTCCCGCTGCGCTTGTTGGCGCGGGAAAATTACGACCGAATGGTGGCCCGCAAGGGCATCAAAAGCGTCGCCCTCATCACCGGCGAGGAAAAAATCGTTCCCCCCGGCGCACGCTGGTTCTCCTGCACGGTGGAGGCCATGCCGCTCGACCGCCCGGTCGAGTTCATCGCCGTCGATGAAATCCAGCTCTGCGCGGACCCGGACCGCGGCCATGTCTTCACGGACCGGCTTTTGCATGCGCGCGGCCTGGTCGAGACCATGTTCCTAGGCGCCGAAACCATTCGCCGCCTGCTCAAGCGCCTGGTCCCGGATGCCGAGGTCGAAACCCGCCCGCGCCTCTCGGAGCTTTCCTACGCAGGCCCGGTGAAGCTTGCCCGCCTGCCGCCGCGCTCGGCCATCGTCGCCTTCTCGGCGGCGGAGGTCTATGCCATCGCCGAGGCCGTGCGCCGCCGCCGTGGCGGCTGCGCGGTGGTCATGGGCCGCCTCTCACCGCGCACCCGCAATGCCCAGGTGGCACTTTACCAAGCCAAGGAAGTCGATTTCCTGGTCGCGACCGACGCCATCGGCATGGGGCTGAACATGGATGTGGACCATGTCGCCTTCGCCGGCCTGTCCAAATTCGACGGCCACCGCCCGCGCCTGCTTAACCCGCCGGAGGTCGCGCAAATCGCCGGGCGCGCCGGTCGCGGAATGCGCGATGGCACCTTCGGGGTCACGGCGGATTGCCCGCCCTTGCCCGATGAGCTGGTGGCCGCCGTCGAGGCCCATGCCTTCGAGTCGTTGGAGCAGCTCGCCTGGCGCAACTCGGCGCTGGACTTCTCCTCGGTCGATGCGCTGCTGGCCTCACTCACCGCCCCGCCAACCCAGCCGGGCCTCATACGCGGGCAAGACGCAACCGACCTTCTTACTTTGGAGGCCCTTCATCAAGACCCGGACATACGGAAAGCATCCATCGGCCGCGCCGCCACCCGCCTGCTGTGGGAGGCCTGCCAGATCCCGGATTTCCGCAAGCTCGCCACGGATTCTCACGTCAAACTCTGCGGCAAAATCTTCACCTATCTCCGCACCGCCCACGCCCTGCCTGCGGACTGGGTGCGAAACGAGGTCGAGGCGCTCGACCGGCTGGAAGGCGACATCGACACGCTGATGCAGCGTCTCACCGATGTCCGCGTCTGGGCCTATATTACCGCCCGGGCGGATTGGATGACGGACGCCGCCCCCTTTGCCAAACGCGCGCGCGAAATAGAGGATAGAATTTCCGACACGCTGCACGTAAAGCTGATGGCGAGGTTCGTGGATAAAAGGGCGGCGCATTTGACGAGAAGACTGGAAGATACCGAAGCAACCGAACTGCAGGCCGTGGTCTCCACGCGCGGCGTCGTACTGGTGGAGGGCCATGAGGTCGGGCGGATCGAGGGTTTCAACTTCCACCCGGACCCCGCCACGCAGGGCCTGGAGAAAAAACTCGTGCTGCGTGCCGCCCGCCGTGCCCTGGGCACCGAGATGCCGCGCCGCATCCTTTCCGCCGAAACCGCGACGGACGATGCCTTCGCCCTCACCGACGACCGGCACGTTACCTGGAACAATGTAAAAATCGCCCGGCTCCAGGCCCGGGAAAACCTGCTCAAACCCGCCGTCGAAATCCTGCATTCGGAATTTCTGGACGGTCTGGCGCGCGAGCGCCTGCGCGCCCGGCTCAGCGCCTATGTCTCGGCTGAGACCGAGCGGCGCCTGGGCCCGCTGCTCAAAGCCATCGCCAACCCGCCGCCCGATCTGCGCGGCATAATGCACCGCTTGGGCGAAGCCTCCGGCGTCATGCCGCCCGAGCCGGTCTCACCCGAGCAACGCACGGAACTTAAAAAACTGGGCATCGATGCCGGCCGTTTCGCCATCTACATGTATGCCGCGCTCAAGCCGGGCGCGGCAAAGCTGCGCGCGCTGCTTTGGGGCGTGTCGCACGAGCGCAACCCGCCGCCGCTGCCCAATCCCGGCCTCGTCTCCGCCGCCATGCCGGGCAACTGGGGCGCGGATTTCGCGCTTGCCATGGGCTGGCTTCCGGCTGGTCCGGTCATGGTCCGGTTGGACATCGCCGAGAAACTGGCGCGGGAAATGCACTATCTCATCCGCAAATCCCCGGTGCTGCTGCCGCCCAATCTCGGCTCGCGCATGGGGCTGAAGCCGGAGCAGCTCTCACCGGTTCTGCACGTCATGGGCTTCCGCATCCTCCCCACCGCCAGTCTGCACGCGAAATATTACGGTCCGCCCGCCCCGCCCATGCTGGGCCGCCGCAAGATGGAGCCTCGCTTGGCTGCACCGCCGCCGCCGCCCGAGCCGGTCTCGGCGGATAACCCCTTTGCAGCACTTGCCATGCTCAAAACCGCGCGTGGGTGAAGACACGGAAGATATTGGCTGGCAGCGGCTCGATAAATTCCTCTTCTTCGCGCGTTTCTACAAAACCAGGGCGCTCGCCTCCGCCATCGTCGGACAGGGGGGCATCCGCATCAACCGCCAGCCCACGGAAAAACCCCACGCCCGGCTGCGGCCCGGCGATGTCCTCACCCTGCCGCTGCCGCGCGGCATTACCGTCATCCAGGTGCTAAAATTCGCCAAACGCCGGGAAAGCGCCCCTCAGGCCCGGCTGCTCTATGCGGAAATCGCTGAATAAACCATGTCAATGCCGGTCATGCTTCACGTGCCAGGCATCCATCAACTTCAGCACCGACGCCGCCGTCTCCTCGATCGACCTTCGCGTCACGTCGATCGCGGGCCAGCCACGCGCGTTGCATAGCCGCCGCGCCCACAGCAACTCCTTCTCCACCGCCTCGTAATCCACATATTCACCACTATCGCGATTGATCATGCCCGGCTGCGTCCCCCCGATCAGCTTCAGCCGATGCCGCCGGATGTCGATCAGCGATTTCGGGTCGATCGTCAGCCCGATCACCGGGCAATGCGGGTCTTTCAACAACTCCGGCGGCTCGATGCCCGGAATCAGCGGAATATTCGCCGCCTTTATCCCCCGGTTGGCCAGATAAAAGCACGTCGGCGTTTTCGAGGATCTCGACACCCCGACCAGCACGACATCCGCCTCCGACATGCCGCGATGCGTCTGCCCATCGTCATGCGAGATCACATAATGCATCGCATCGATCCGCCGGAAATAATCCGCATCCAGCACATATTGCCGGCCCGGCTTATGCTTGGCTGGCGCATGAAACTGCGCCTGCAACAGCTGCAACACCGGGTCCAGCACATGCAGCAGTGGCACCCCCATCCGGTTGCAAGCGGCGTCCAGCTCACCACGCAACGCATCGTCCACCAAGCTGCACAGCACCGGCCCCGCCTCGGCCTGAATCCCCTCCAGCACCCGGTGCAACTGCAGCCGCGAGCGGATCAACGACCAGCGATGGTAATTCACCTTGCTCTCGTCGAACTGCGCCACCGCGGCGCGCGCCAGCGCGTTCAGCGTATCTCCAGTCGCGTCGGATATCAGGTGTATATTCAGCCGTTCATCATCCATGCGCCTGTGCATAGCGTGGATTGTTTTGCCGCGCCCGCCCAATTTTCTCCAACATGGGGATAAAATTACCAATCGTTAAACTGGGGATGCTATCGCGCCCACAAAACCGCCCCTGTGTACAAACCAAACCGATACTCTAAATTCAATAGCTTACCCCTGGGATCCTGCTGTGGATAACCTTGTGGATTGCAACCCTGGTACCTTAAGCCCCGCTATCCACAGGGTACAACCTCTCCATCACGTCTTTTAACTTAAAAGATTTAAGGTAAGGGATGGGCATGAAACTCCTGCGCGTGCTCAATGGCGAGGCTGTCTGGCCGCCGCCGGTCTGGCTGATGCGCCAGGCCGGGCGCTATTTGCCGGAATACCGCGAATTACGCGCCGAGGCAGGCGACTTCCTCTCCCTCTGCCTCAACCCGGCGCTGGCGGCGGAAATCACCCTGCAACCCATCCGCCGCTTCGGCTTCGACGCCGCGATCCTGTTTTCCGACATCCTCATCCTGCCCATGGCCCTTGGCCAGCCCCTTCGCTTTGCCGAGGGCGAAGGACCGCTCCTGCCGCCCCTGGAGCGCCTCCCGGCGCTCAATCAGGCCAACGCCCCTGCCGTCTACGCCCCGGTGCTGCAAACCCTCCGTCTGGTCCGCAAGACCCTACCCGCGGAGACTGCGCTCATCGGCTTCGCCGGCAGCCCCGCCACGGTCGCCTGCTACATGCTGGACGGCAAGGGCGGCACCGGCTTTCCCCGCACCCGCGCCTTGGCTTACGAAAACCCTGCGCTGGTGGAAGGCCTGCTCGAAATTCTCACCACCGCCACCATCGCCTATCTCCAGGCGCAGATCGACGCGGGCGCAGATTGCGTCATGCTGTTCGAATCCTGGTCCGGCATCTTTCCTTCCGCGCAGTTTCGCAAATTCGTCATTGAACCCACCAAGCGTATCACCGCCGCGCTCAAGGCCAGTCACCCCAGCGCTAAAATCATCGGCTTCCCCCGCCTCTGCGGTCTGCATCTGGGCGGATATGTCTCCCGCACCGGTATCGACGCCGTGGGCCTGGACACCACCACCAGCCCCGTCGCCGCCATTAGCGCCTGCCCGCAGGGGACCATCTTCCAGGGCAATCTCGACCCGCTACTGCTGAAATCCGGCGGCCCGGCGCTCGATGCCGGCATCCACGACATCCTTAATGCCTTCCGCAACCGCCCGCACATCTTCAACCTCGGCCACGGCATTACCCCGGACGTCCCGCCGGAACACGTCGCCCAGCTCATGGCTACTATCCGTGCGGCTTGAAAAAAAACGAACGTTCTTTTTTTTAAAAAAGAACCAAAAAACTCTTATTCACAAATTCGAAGCGATACGTTTTATACCATTCGTCACGCCGGCGAAGGCCGGCATCCACGGCTTTTTATTCTGTCATTGCGAGACGGCGAATGCCGCCGAAGCAATCCATCTTTTGCAGCCCGGCTCTGATATTGAATCTAAAATATCGCCATCCCTCCCAGCCAAACTAATAAAGTTTTTTTGTTTCTTTTGGTTCACAAAAAAAAATCCTCCTTTACATTTTTATTTCACATGAAAACCGCCATCATCCTCTTCAACCTCGGCGGTCCTGATTCTCTAAAAGCCATCAAGCCGTTCCGCATCAATCTATTCTCGGATCGCGCCATCATCCGCGCGCCGTTTTTTATCCGTTTTCCATTATCCCGCTATATCGCCGCAACTTCCGCCAAGGCCGCGGCAAAAAACTACGCCTGCATGGGCGGCAGATCGCCGCTGCTCGGCTTCACGCAACAGCAAGCCGTGGCCCTTGAAGCAACACTCGGCGAAAATACGAAATGCTTCATCGCCATGCGCTATTGGCATCCTTTCGCCAAACAAACCGCGCGCGAGGTCAAGGCCTATAACCCGGACCGCATCCTGCTTTTGCCGCTTTACCCGCAGTTTTCCACCACCACCACCGGATCTTCGCTGCTGGACTGGCATGAGCAAGCCGCGCGCGCCGGCCTCATTAAACCCACCAGCACGCTCTGCTGCTATTTCGCGGATAAAAACTACATCGCTTCCATTGCCAACCTCGTCGATTCAGCCATCCGCGATGCAAAATCAAATCTCCCCGCAAACGCTAAACTCCGCCTGCTTTTCTCCGCGCATGGCCTGCCGAAATCCATCGTCAAACATGGCGATCCCTATCAATCCCATATCGAAGCCACCGCCGCCGCCGTGCTCGCGCAACTGCAAGACCAATCCATCGAGCACCAGATCTGCTACCAATCCCGCGCCACGCCGCAACCATGGCTCACCCCCAGCACCATCGACGCGATCATCCAGGCCGGGCGCGACAATATCGCCATTCTTCTTGTCCCCATCGCCTTCGTCTCCGACCATATCGAAACCTTAGTCGAGCTGGACATCGAAAACCGCGAAATCGCCGCGCATCACAATGTTCCCGGCTATTTTCGCAGCCCGGTGCCGAATGCCGATCCGGCTTTCATCGCCGCGCTCGCCGCCCTCGCCCGCCGCGTGATCGCGCATGGCGATGGCCTCTGTTCCGCTCAAGGCTCCCGCGCCTGCGGTTCGGCCCACAAAGACTGCCCCTGGCAAAAACATGCGGCCTGACCTCATTATTTTCGATTGCGATGGCGTGCTGATCGACAGCGAGGGCGTCGCCAGCGCCGTCGTCGCCGCTAATCTTACCACCCATGGCTGGCCCATGACCGCCCTGCAAGCGATGGAAAGCTTCATGGGCATGTCGATCTTCGACATGCAGCCGCTGATCGAAGCGCATCTGCGCCGCAACCTCCCCGCCTCCTGGCGCGCGCAACTTGCGGAGCAGCTCATCACCGCGCTCGGTACGCAATCAAAACTCATCCCCGGCGCGCGGGAAATGCTGGAGCGTGTCAACGCACTCGGCATTCCCTGGCGTGTTGCCTCCAATTCTTCGGAGCGGGAAATGCAGGTTAAATTCACCCGCACCTGCATCGCGCATCTCACCAAGGGCCGCGCTCACGCCGCCGCTTCCGTCATCGCCAGGGGCGGTAAGCCCAAGCCCGCGCCGGATATCTTCCTCGCCGCCGCCGCCGCTTCGGGCATCCCGCCCGCACGCTGCCTGGTGCTGGAGGACAGCGCCCTTGGCGTCACCGGCGCGGTCGCGGCGGGCATGACCTGCTACGGCTTCGCCCCGCATGGGTCTGGCGAAAATCTTCTCGCCGCCGGGGCCATCGCGGTCTTCAATAACTTGAATGAATTATTCGGAGTTCTCGCATGACCCTCCCCGCCCTCGTCCCGTATTTTCATCTTCTGCTCGCCTTCCACATCACCTGCTTCACCGCCTGGATGGCCGGGCTGTTCTACCTGCCCCGGCTCTATGTTTATCACTGCCAGGTGGCCCCCGGCTCAGCGGAATCCGCGCGCTTCAAGGTCATGGAGCGGCGGCTGCTGAAACAAATCACCACCCCGGCGATGATCGCGACCTGGATCGTCGGCATATTGCTCATCCTCACGCCGGGTGCGGTCAACTGGTCCGCAGCCTGGTGGTGGAGCAAATTCATCGCCGTCATCCTGCTCAGCGGCTTCCACGGCGCCTGCTCCAAATGGCGCCGCAATTTCCTCACCGATTCCAACACCAAGCCCGAGAAATTCTACCGCATCGCCAACGAAATCCCGACCGTGCTGTTCATCGTCATTGTCTTCTCCGCCGTCGCCTGACCCGTCATTGCGAGTCCGCATCAGCGGACGAAGCAATCCATCTTCTTCTTTCTCCAAGTCCGCCCGGATGGTGGTCGGTTTGAGTTTCCGGCCACGACTTGAGGGCGACATCGCAAAATTCCAAAAATAGTTATCGGAAAATGCGAAAGCCATAAGATTTCTGTGCCTCCAGAACAAAGTTGTGTACAATCAACTTCACGCGTCCAGAGCCTGCTTGGAGTGCGTCTCAGTTAATTCTTCTCATAACTTTTCTCTAGAAAATCTAGATTGTCCTGGTCGCTCGCACAGACCTGATATTGTGGCAGAACACACTCGGAGACAATGAAAAGGACGGATTTATCGGGATTTCTGGAAAAAACATCGATCTGTGTCGCGCAGGATGAGGGAAAAGGATTAGTAGGACTAGCAGCAACCGAACAAAACAAATAGCCAGCCCCGCCTAGACGGACGGTAGAGCCACCAGAGTTGGTGACGACAACGCCGTTGGCCTTGACTACCTCCTGTCCTTGCTCGGTAATACTGAGATCGATTTTATTTCCTGCAAAGATGCCCTTAGCTGAGTGGCCCGACGAAAGCTGGAAGCATCCAAGTGAGGGCAATTTTGTTGGGTTAAGCGGCACCAGCTTTTGGCCGCAGTACGTACCGGCTTTCCCCCATACGCTAAGCTGGGCTTGTGCATGTTTCGGCAAAGACGCCAAGCCCACCGATAAAAACAACACCAAGCAAATATAGCAGATATTTTTCACTAATTGCCGCATGGAAACAAGGTTTGAAAAAGCTCATATTATATACACATGCCGGAATGCTTGGAAAGCGAGAAGGCACTTTCCACTAATGTTCAATCAAAAGCAGCCCATCCACTCCCACCCATCGCAAAAACTCAAACTGCCCCTCTCTCCCCCGTCCGCTTGACCTTTCGCCACAATCCCCGCATTAAACATCCCAGGCCATTCGCGCCGTCGCAGCCTCACCGGCTCGCATCTCTCCCCAGGACCACCCAACCCCTCCAGGCGGAGGGGCAAAAACCCGATCGGACTTCCATGCATCTCGCCGAACTCAAGGCAAAAACCCCCACGGACCTCCTAAGCCTCGCCGAAGAGCTGGAGGTCGAGAACGCGTCCTCGCTCCGCAAGCAGGACATGATGTTCGCCATCCTCAAGGCCTTCGCCGAGAACGACCAGGCCATCCATGGCGACGGCACGCTGGAAATCCTGCCGGATGGCTTCGGCTTCCTGCGCAATCCGGAGGCCAATTACCTCCCCGGGCCGGAGGATATCTACGTCTCCCCCGCCCAGGTCCGCCGCTTCTCGCTCCGCACGGGGGACACGGTGGAGGGCGAGATTCGCGCGCCGAAGGAGGGTGAGCGCTACTTCGCACTGGCGCAGGTGGACAAGATCAATTTCGAGGCGCCGGACGCGGTCAAGCACCGCACGAATTTCGACAACCTCACGCCCCTCTACCCCACCTCCCGGCTAAAAATGGAGGTCGAGGTCGCCGAGCCCACAGTTAAGGGCATGCCGAAGGACAACACCTCCCGCGTCATCGACCTCATCGCCCCCATCGGCAAGGGCCAGCGCGCCCTCATCGTCGCGCCGCCGCGCACCGGCAAAACCGTGATGCTGCAAAACATCGCCGCCGCCATCTCCGCCAACCACCCGGAGGTCTTTCTCATCGTCCTGCTCATCGACGAGCGGCCAGAGGAAGTCACCGACATGTCGCGCTCGGTCAAAGGTGAGGTCGTGGCCTCCACTTTCGACGAACCCGCCGTCCGCCATGTGCAGGTGACGGAAATGGTGCTGGAGAAAGCCAAGCGCCTCGTCGAGCACAAGCGCGATGTCGTGATCCTGCTGGATTCCGTCACCCGCCTCGCGCGGGCCTACAACACCGTCGTGCCCTCGTCCGGCAAGGTGCTCACCGGCGGCGTCGATGCCAACGCGCTGCAACGCCCGAAGCGCTTCTTCGGCGCCGCGCGCAATATCGAGGAAGGCGGCTCGCTCACCATCATCGCCACCGCGCTCATCGACACCGGCTCGCGCATGGATGAGGTGATCTTCGAGGAGTTCAAAGGCACCGGCAATTCGGAAATCATCCTGGACCGCAAGCTCTCGGACAAGCGCACGTTTCCTGCCATCGACATCACCAAATCCGGTACCCGCAAGGAGGAGCTGCTGGTCGAGAAATCCACCCTCTCCAAAATGTGGGTGCTGCGCCGTATCCTCAACCCGATGGGCACCATCGACGCGATGGAATTTCTGCTGGACAAGCTGAAATACTCGAAAACCAACAACGATTTCTTCGAGGCGATGAACACGTAGGGCCGCACCACAGCGTCATTGCGAGCGAAAGCTGGCATCTCGCGCCGTCCGTCCATCCTCATTGCCAGCCCAAATTATTGAGCATATCCTCAGTCAACATCCAAAATGAGGGTCCAAAATGGTAAAGCTGGCCGACTCAGACATCCGGACGCGCGAGGTTCTGGAGTGGAAAGGCGTGCATGTTTTTCACTCCCCCATTTCCTCCTGCTCGCAAAAGCTTAGAATTTTTCTGAACCTTAAAAAAACCCCCTGGCACTCGCGTCCAGTGGATTTGATGGGAAACGAGAACATCACCGAGTGGTATCTCGGCATAAATCCCCGCGGCCTCGTGCCGGTTCTGGTGCATGACGGCGATGTGCATATCGAGAGCAACGACATTCTGCTGTATCTTGAGAAAGTCTTTCCTGAGCCGCCGCTCATCCCCATCGGCATGGAATCCAAAATGGCGGAATTGCTCCGGCATGAGGACGATCTGCATCTCGATTTCCGCGCGCTCAGTTTTCGTTTTCTGTTCGCCCCGCCCTCCACGCCGAAAACGCCGGACGTGCTGGAGCGTTACGCCGCGTCGGGCTCGGGCACGGTTAATGGGCAGGAGGACGCAGGCAAGGCCGAACAAATCGCCTTCTGGGAAAAATACGCCAAGGAGGGCATTCCGGATTCAAAAATCCGCTCGGCCGCTGAAAAATTCCGCGATTCCTTCAACGAACTTGAAAACCGCCTGCAAACTGGCAAATACCTGCTGGGCGATCAGCTCACGGTGCTGGACATTGCCTGGTTTATTTACGTCAACCGCATGTCGGTCGCAGGCTATCCGCTAGCGCGGCTGCACCCCAGGCTCGCCGCCTGGTTCAAGGGCTTGCAGGCAAGGCCGGAATTCACGCGCGAGGTTGAAATGCCGCAAGCCCTGCAAAACGCGGTGGCCGAAGCGCATCGCGCCCAGGCGGCGGCCTCAAAAACCATGGAGGACATCGCCGGCCCCGTTCTGGCGTGATGTTAAAGTAGGATGGGTAGTCCTACCCATCCTACTCCAACCCTACCCCCGCTCGCTGTCCAGATGCGCCATCTGCGCCGCCGCATAGCGCGTACCCGCCACCGCATCCTTCGGCACCGCGCGTTCGATCGCCGCCAACTCCTCCCCGCTCAACACCACATTCGCCGCACCTAGCGCCTCATCCAGCCGCGCCCGCGTTCGCGCGCCAATCAGCGGCACAATCTCCCGTCCCTGCGCCATTACCCAGGCAATCGCGATCTGCGCGACCGACACCCCCTTCTGCCCCGCCACGCGGCCAAGTTCCTCCACCAGCGCGGCATTTTTTCCGAGGTTCTCGCCGCTCAGGCGCGGCAACATCCGGCGCATATCCCCCTCGCCCGCCTTTGGCGCATGGTTGCTGAGCAGGCCTTTGGAGAGCACGCCATAAGCCGTGATCCCCACGCCAAGCTCGCGGCAGGTCTTCAGCACCCCGCCCTCGATATCCCTTGAGAACAGGGAATACTCGATCTGCAAATCGCAGATCGGATGCACCGATGCCGCCCGGCGCACCGTCTCGGAGCCCATTTCCGAGAGCCCGATATGCCGCACATAACCCGCCTCGATCGCGCGCTTTATTTCGCCGATCGTGTCCTCAACCGGCACATTCGGGTCCAGCCGCGCCGGGCGGTAGATATCGATGTATTCTACCCCCAGCCGGTTCAGCGAATAGGCCAGGAAATTCTTCACCGCAGCCGGGCGCGCATCATACCCCACCCAGCTGCCATCCGCGCCGCGCATTGCGCCGAACTTTACGCTTAAACGATATTTATCGCGCGGCACACCTTGCAGCGCCTCCCCGAGCAACATCTCATTATGGCCCATGCCGTAAAAATCGCCGGTGTCCAGCAGATCCATCCCGGCATCGAGCGCGGCGTGAATCGTCGCAATGCTCTCCGCCCGGTCGGACGGCCCATAGGTGCCGGACATGCCCATGCAACCCAGCCCAAGCCCGCCCGCTTCCGGCCCGGCTTTGCCTAGCTTACGTTTTTGCATCTCAATTTCTCCTTAATCCGCCGCCAGCGTAAACCGGCTTGACCGCGCCCGCCATCCCGCCCAACAATCCCGGCAAAACGAAGGAAACACCATGGTCTCGCTGGCGCCCTATCCGGGGGAATCCAACGCCCACGCTTTCGGGCGGATGATCGTGCCGCTCTGCGGCAACGGCATTTTTTTCGTGGTGCCGATGGCGTTAGTCTCCATCCTGCCCACCCTCGCGCATAACTTCGCACGGCATGGCGCCACCCCTGCCAATGCCCAATTTATGGCGCAGATGGTTTTGCTGGTCGCCGGACTTACCAGTATTGTCGGCGCTCCGGCGGTCACTTTGTTAACCCGGAATTTTGGAAAGCGGCGCAGCCTTCTGGCGCTTCTGGCTATCTATGCGCTCTCCGGCGTCGTTGGCGTGTTCGAGCCTGGTTTTGCCGTACTCATTGCCTCGCGTATCATCATCGGCGCCGCCAGCGCCGCCATCGGCGCGCTTTCCCTCGCCTTGATCGCGGATTATTATCATGGTCCGCTCCGCTTCACCTTGTTCGGCCTGAGCGCCACGGCGCAAATGCTCCTGGCCGTTATCGCCATTCTGCTCAGCGGCTGGCTGGCCGACAGGTTCGGCTGGGGTTCGGTATTCTACGTATTTTTTTTCATCGGCCTCATTGCGCTAATCATTGCCTGGGCTTGCATCATCGAGCCGCCGGCGGAGTCCGTCTCGCTCATAGCCCGGAAAATCTCTCTAAAGGCAGCACTCAAGCCGGTCGCACCGATATATCTGCTCGCCCTGATCTTTGTAATCGGCCAGCTTTCCACGGTGGTGCAGGGACCGTTCCTGCTCAATCTGTTCGGTGTGAGCAAAGCCTCGACCCAGGGGGCGTTCGGCGCCATTCCCATTTTCGCCGCCATGGTCGCTGGCGCCTTCTTCGGCTGGCTGCACAAGCGAGTGTCCGAACGGCCGATGGTCATCGCGCTTAACCTTATCCTCGCGATGGCGATCATCGGTCTCGGCGCCGCGCACGGCACCGGCCAGATCATCGGTCTGTACGTTGTCATTGGTCTGGTCTCGGGCATCATGGTTCCCGCCTGCATCGCCATGGTGGTGGGCCGGGCGCAGCCCGGCGCGCGTGAGCTCTCGGTCGGGCTGGTCCTTAGCGTCATCGGGTTGTCGGGGTTCATCAATCCCATCATCGCACGGCCCTTCACCGCCGCCTTCGGCCTGCGCGGCGCGTTTGCCGGTATCGGGGCCATCTTGCTCATCCAAACCGCCATTCTTGTCTTTGGGCCATTCGCCCGCAACCCGCCCAGCCCTACATACGAGGACCGCGCCGAAACCCTGCTGGACGATGGAGCCGCACCATGAGCCAAGACAAAACTCGCCGAATTATTCTCGCCTCCCGCCCCAAAGGCGCGCCTACGCCGGATAATTTCCGCATCGAGGAAGCGCCGATACCCGCACTGGCGGAAGGCCAAGTGCTGTTGGAAACACAGTTCCTCTCGCTCGACCCCTACATGCGCGGCCGCATGGACGACGCTCCCTCTTACGCTGCCTCCGTCGCCGTCGGCGAAGTCATGGAGGGCGGCACCGTCGCCAAAATCCTCGAATCCAAAAACCCGAAATTCACCGTTAGCGACTTCGTCCTCGCCCATTCCGGCTGGCAGAGCCATCAGGTCACGGATGGCAAGGGCCTGCGTAAGCTCGACCCGGCGCTGGCCCCCATCTCCACCGCCCTGGGTGTGCTGGGGATGCCGGGCTTCACCGCCTATGCCGGCCTGCTCACCATCGGCCAGCCCAAAGCTGGCGAGACCGTTGTGGTGGCCGCCGCTTCCGGCCCGGTCGGCTCTGCCGTCGGGCAGATCGCCAAAATCAAGGGTGCGCGCGCCGTCGGCATCGCCGGCGGTGCCGACAAATGCGCTTACTTACGCGACGAGCTGAAGTTCGACGCCGTGGTGGACCACCGCGCGCCGGATTTCGCCGAACAGCTCAAAGCCGCCTGCCCCAAAGGCATCGATGTGTATTTTGAGAATGTCGGCGGCCCGCTGTGGGACGCGGTGCAGCCGCTTCTCAACAATTTTGCCCGCGTGCCGGTCTGCGGCCTCATCGCCAATTACAACGCCACCTCCGCGCCGCAAGGCCCAGACCGTTCCGCCCGGCTGATGCGCGACATCCTCGTCAAGCGCCTCACCATCCGCGGCTTCATCGTGTTCGACTTCGCGGATAAAATGCCGGATTTCCAGCGGGAGATGCCGGGCTGGATCGCCAATGGCAGCCTGCGCTACCGGGAGGACATCGTGCAGGGGCTTAACGCCGCGCCCGAGGCCTTCATCGGCCTGCTCGAGGGCCGCAACTTCGGCAAGCTGCTGATCAAGCTCGTATAAAAACCCGGTTTGTCATTGCGAGGCGCACGCGCCGAAGCAATTCATCTTTCTCTGCCTACGCGCCATTTTGAAGTGCGTTCTACTCTTTATCTGAGGGAGCCCGATTCACGCTCTCGGCTCACGCGCTCGCGCGTTAACCTCAAACGATCGCCCTCAAACCCCAACCGGCTCCATCTCCGCCGTATACTCCCGCACGCCGTTCCGCCCGCCGCGCTTCATGTTGTACATCGCGAGGTCCGCCCGGCGCATCAATTCATTTGGTGTAATGCCTGTTTCCGAAAAATACGCGATGCCGATAGAGGCCGAAACATCGGCGTTGACTTCTTCGATCCGCACCGGGCTTGCCACCGCCCGGCAGACCGCCTCCGCTACGCGCAGCGTCGCCTGGCGCAGGGCGCTCCCGCCGCAAAGCAAAATCCCGAACTCATCGCCGCCCAGCCGGGCCACCATATCGTCTGCCCGCACTGTCTTTTGCAGCCTGTGCGCCATTTTGCAAAGCAATTTATCCCCCGCGCCATGGCCATGCGTATCGTTCACGGCTTTAAAGCCATCCAGATCGATCAGCAGCATGGCCAGATTTTCAACCTGCGCGGCATCGCCCATCGCCTCGGCCAGCCGCTCCTGGAAGAACATGCGGTTCGGCAGCCCGGTCAACGTGTCGTGGCGGGAAAGATGCTCGCTCTTCGCCACCGCCTGGCGATAGGCTGTTACATCGGAGAGCGTGCCGAGCAGGAAGGGCAAATCTCTGTTGGGGCCAAGCATCAGCCGGGCCTTGCGGATCACCCCGATCTTCCGCTCGCCATCCTTGGTAATAAGATACTGCTCGTATTCCACGGTCTCGCCGGTCTCCAGAACATGCCTGTCCCAGCCCTGATGTATCGTTTTCTGGTCCTCGCTCACAATGTCGAATTCGGATTTGCCGAGCAATGCATCGGGGGGCCGCCCGCTATAGGCGACCATGGTCTCGTTCATAAAGACCATGCGAAGCTCGGCATCCTTCATGAATACCGGGCAGGGAATCATATCGATGATTTTCTGCAAGTCCTCTGCGGAGGCGAGCATGAGTTCATTGGCCATTTGAGGATTATTATAACACAAAGTTAACGTCTAAATAAAGTCAATTCTCAACCTTGCGTTACCTGGCGCTTAACCATCGCACCCCCCGGCTGAATCGCCGCAAAGGGCTGGCAGCGTAGGGGTCGCCGTAGTGAAATAGCGCCGTCGCCCTCAAATTCTCCGGGTCGCAGGCGGCGTTTGCATGTACAGTCCGGTAGCCCCAGAAAAAATACAGGTTTCCCGGCTCCAGCTGCACCTCGCGCAGGCTGCTTGCGCCAAGCCGGTGCGCGCGCTTCAAGGCCCGCTGCGTCAGCGGATTATCCAGCAAAACCTTATCCCACATGTTTCGCAAATAGCTCTCCCGCACCGCGCGGCGCCGCGGCGCGATGATCAAATGCCCCTGCGCGCCCTGGTCCGGGATGACGATGGGCAGCAGCACGGTCAGAAGATAGGAATCGTAATGAAACCGCAGCGAGTGCGTCAGCCCGGACTGTCCCTTCAGGCACCGCAGCGTCTGCACCAGCGTCTGTCCGTCCAGCACGCTTTCGCCGCAACCTTCAGCGCATACCCGGCGCATCAGCTGCAAAAATGCCGGCGAATTGCCAAGCGCGCCGAGCAGGCTTGCCTCCATCTCCCCCGTCTTCAGCGCGATATATTCGCCCCCCGCCTGGCCCGCCGTGGCCTCCGCGAAAGCCTGCAAAGCCTGAAGCTCGTCCGGGTCCAGAAAATCATCCAGCACGCCGATGCCATCGCGTTCAATCTCAGCGGCGATCCTGCCAATCTCGGTAACCGGAACTTCGGACAGGCGCGGCATGAAATTCCTCCCGCGAGGCTGGTGGTTCATCACTGTCAAACAATTATTGGTGAACAGCACCGGATTTCAACATAAATTACACTTCCCAGGGCATCTCCGGCCAATCATGCTTCGGGTACCGCCCGCGCATGTCCCGCCGCGCGTCCCGCCAGCCCCCGCGCCAGAACCCCGGCAGATCCGCCGTAACCGCAATCGGCCGCCCGGCGGGTGAGAGCAGTGCGAGTTGCAGCTTCACCCGGCCTCCGGCGAGCAAAGGGGTGGAGTCCGTGCCGTAAAACACCCGCGCCTTCGCAGCTGCCACCGGCACCGGGCCGGAATAATCCACGGGCGCCACCCCGCCCTTCAGCCGCAGCTCCACCGGCAACTCCTTGTCCAGCCGCATCGCCTGCTCGCGGCTCAGCATCGCCCGGAGCACGGCGTAGAAATCCACGCGCTTCACCTCCCGCAAATTCGTCATGCCCGCGAGATAAGGCGCCAGCCATTCCTCCACGCCTTGCGCCAGCGCCGCTTTCGCCAAATCCGGAAATTGCACATCGATGCCTCGCATCACCGCGGCCCGCGCCTGCAATGCCAGCACCGCCTCGCTCCAATCCAGCGCCTCCATCCGGCTGGCTACCGCTTGCGCCAGCGCCGCCTGCAACTCCTCCGGCCGGGCGGGGAGGTAGCGGTCGGAGAGCACCAGCGCCCCCAGCCGCACCCGCTCGCGCAACAGCACCCCGCCGCTCGCCGGGTCGAATGCCGTCTCCCGCGTGGTCTTGCATCTCTCCCGCAACGCCTCCGGCAGCTCGGTTCCCATCGCCGCCGCCAGCCGTATCTTCGCCCCCTTGGCCTCGATCGACGCCACCACCACCAGCCGCGCCGCCCGCAGCGGGTCGGTTGCCCCCAGTACGCCGCTGCCGCCGCCGGAGAGTCGGTAGCTCCCCGGCTCGCCCCGCGCCTGGCCAATCCGGTCGGGGAAGGCCGCGGCCAGCAGCGTGCCTGGGTCGCCAGCCGCCGCCGTGGCGCCCACGCCCAGCCGGTTGCGGTAAATCCTCGCCCCCTGGCGCACCCGCGCCAGCCCGGCCCGGTCGCCCTCAGCCTTCCCCGCCAGCGCATCCAGCCGCAGCATTATATCCGCCGAAGCATCCCGCCCCAGCACATCGCGCTCCTCCAATATCGCGCATAAATCCGCCGCCAGCGCGGTCTGGGCCTTGTTCTCTCCGGCCAGCATCATCGCCGCCAGACGAGGCGTGGCGCGCAGCCGCGCCATCTCGCGCCCCAGCGCAGTCAGCCGCCCGGCCTCGTCGAGGGCCCGCAATTCGCCCAGCAAGGCCAACGCCACTTTCACCGCTCCCGGCGGCGGGGCATCGATAAACGGCAGCGCCTCGACGCGCTCTCCCCAGGCGGCGCAGGCCAGCACCAGCCCGGAAAGCTCGGCCGCAAAAATCTCTGGCGTCTCAAACCCCGGCAGCCCCCGGTTCAGCGCTTGCGACCACAGCCGTATCGCCACGCCTGGCCCCTCCCGCCCGGCGCGCCCCGCCCGCTGCACCGCCGCCGCCCGGCTTATCCGCAGCGTCTTCAGCCTTGTCAGCCCGCTCGTCACATCCAGTGCAGGCGCGCGCCGGAAGCCGCCATCCACAACAATCCGCACCCCCGGTACGGTCAGCGATGTCTCGGCGATCGAGGTGGCCAGCACGACGCGGCGCTGTTCATGCTCTTGCAGCGCCAAGTCCTGCGCCTCTGCGGATAAATCTCCATGCAGAGGCAGCACCAGCGCGGGCGCTCCCGCCAGCGCCGCCTGGGTGCGGCGTATTTCCGCCATGCCGGGCAGAAACACCAGCAAATCGCCGCCATGCGCCGCCAAAGCCTCCCGCACCGCTTTGGCCGCCGCATCGGGCAGTTCCCGCGCGGTGGGAATATCCCGCTTTACGTGGACGATCTCGACGGGGAACATCCGCCCGGCGCTCTCCACCACCTCGGCATTCAGCAACGCTGCCATCCTGGCCGCTTCCGCAGTCGCGGACATTGCCAAAATCCGCAACTCCGGCCTCAGAGTCCGCTGCAAATCCAGCACCAGCGCCAGGCCCAAATCCGCCTCCAGGCTGCGCTCATGCACCTCGTCGAAAATCACGCAGTTTACGCCGCTCAGGCCGGGATCGCTCAGCAGCCGGCTGGTCAGCAGCCCCTCGGTAATCACCTCGATCACCGTCTCGCCCGAAACCTTGCTTTCCAACCGCGTCCGGTATCCCACGCGCCCGCCAACCGCCTCGCCGAGCAGCCCGGCCATCCGCACCGCCGCCGCCCGCGCCGCCAGCCGCCTCGGCTCCAGCAATAAAATCTTCGCTATCCCCGCCTGCATCAGCGCCAGCGGCACCAGCGTGGTTTTTCCCGCACCCGGGGGTGCCACCAGCACAGCGTTTCTGCCCCGTTCCGCCACGCAATCCAGCAGCTGCGGCAGCACATCGTTCACCGGCAAATCCATTAGCCCCGGATACCACCCGCCGCCCGCGCGTGCGATACTGCCACCTATGCGCCGCCTCGCCTTACTGTTTCTGCTCCTCCTCCCCGGCCTTGCCCACGCTGCGGGCAGTAACGTCTTCGTCTCCCCGCGCGACACCGTGCAGCTCATCGCCGCCAGCCCCACGCAGCTGGCGCTGGATTTCCACCTCGCGAAAAACTGGCACATATACTGGTCCAACCCCGGCGATGCCGGCTTGGCGCCGGTCATCACCCCCGCCGCCCCCGTTACCTTCGGCCCGCTGCAATTCCCGCCGCCCGAATTGTTGCGCCAGGGAGGCATCACAGCCTACGTGCTCTCCGGCCACATCGTGTTGCCCTTCACCGCCGCCCATGCCACCCAAAACATCACTGCAACGGCGCAATGGCTAGTCTGCTCGGATATTTGCGTACCGGAACATGCTTCTTTCACCTTGGCCCTGAACGGCGCCCCATCCCCGCAAGCCGCCAGCGCCCCAGCCATCACCCGCTCGCCCTTCCCCGCCACGCTTTCACCCAACGGCACGCTGAGCCTCTCCGGCCTCAGATCGGCCCAGGTCAGCCACGCGCATTTCTTCCCCGCCGCCCCCGGCGCCATCGTCAACGCAGCCTCCCAACCTTTGAGCTTCACCGCCACCGGCCTCACGCTCAAGCTTCAGCGCATCGCCGGTGCAACCATCCCAACGGGCATCCTCGAACTCACCGACCCCTCCGGCCAAATGCAGGCGCTCGCCGTCACACCCGCGCCCGGCGCCGCCCCTGGCCACCCGCCCTATCTGCTTTTCGCCTTTCTCGGCGGGCTGATCCTTAACCTCATGCCCTGCGTCTTCCCCATTCTGGCATTGAAGGCGCTCGCCATTGCGCGCCTCGGCGGGGGCGCGAAAATCCGGCACGAGGCCTTCGGCTACACCGCCGGCGTACTCATCGCCATGCTCGCTTTGGGCAGCATTTTGCTCGTCCTCCGCGCTACCGGCGCTGCTTCCGGCTGGGGTTTTCAGTTCCAATCCCCGGTTTTTGTCGCCCTCATCGCCTGGCTGATGTTTGCCCTGGCTCTCAACCTCGCCGGATGGTTTGAAATCCCCGCCCCCGCCGCAATCGGACGTATCCCGGCACAGAGCAGCATCGCCACCGGAATACTCGCGGTCGTGCTCGCCACCCCCTGCACCGCGCCCTTCATGGGCGCGGCCATCGCCGCCGCCCTCTCCGCCCCGGCTTTCACTGCCTTGGGCATCTTCCTCGCACTTGGCCTCGGCCTCGCTTTGCCCTTTTTGGCTCTGGCCTGCGCGCCCCAACTTACCCGCTTTATCCCCCGGCCCGGCCCCTGGATGCTTTGGCTGCAACGCCTGCTCTCGCTGCCCATGCTCGCGGCCTTCGCCTGGCTTGCCTTTGTGCTGTTCCACCAAACCGGGCTGCATAGCGTCGCGCTCCTCCTCGCGGGCGCCGTGTTTCTGCTCGCCATGCTCAGCCGGGTAAGGTTTCGCCCTCTGGCTTTTGCGGTGGTTCTCCTTGTCCCGCTGCTGCACAGTGCTTCCGGCGCGTCCGCGCTCAGCCTGCCCGGCGCGCTGCCCTATACCCCGGCCCGGCTTGCATCGCTCCGCGCCGCCGGCACACCGGTTTTCATCGACCTCACCGCCGCTTGGTGTGTCACCTGCCTGGTCAATGAGGCTTCGACGCTTAACACCCCCGCCGTCCGCACCGCCTTCGCCACGCATCACGTCACGCTCCTGGTGGGCGACTGGACAAGCAAAAACCCCGCCATCACCGCGCTGCTCGCTGTCAACCAGCGGGTGGGCGTGCCGCTCTACCTTTACTATTCCCCCGGCGCCGCCACGCCTGCCATCCTGCCGCAGCTTCTCACCCAAGAAATCGTCAAAACCGCTCTGTCGCAGTAAATCCGTGCGCTTTTTGCCACAGCGCCAAAAAATCGCTGCATCGCCACGTGTTTCCCATTGCGAACCGCCATGCATCTTCGCTACGGCTTGGCCCGCGGATCAAGCACAACACGGAACTCGTCTGGGAGACATTATCCAACTTGCTTCGCCCTTCTTTCCTCGCCGCCTGGGCCGTTGTGGGATTTTCCACCGCGCAGGCATCCACCCTTTCGGTCCCGCCCCCCACCCCCGCCGGCAACTGGCTCACCGCCGGTAACGACGCGGTCATCCAAATTGCCCCTTGCGGCGCCAATCTCTGCGGGGAGATCGCAGGCACCGTCATTACCCCGCGCGGCGCGCCCATGCCAAAAAACTGGCTCGGCCAGCCGCAATGCCACGAGGTCATCGTGCGGGTCAGTCCTCCGGCTGAAAATGGCGGCGCCTGGACCGGCACGGTGCAGGACCCGCGCGACGGCGGCACCTATCACGCCCGGCTCTGGCTTGATGGCGGCAGGCTGCATTTGCGTGGCTATATCGGCCTGCCCATCTTTGGTCAGACGCAGAGTTGGACCCTTTTCACTGGCGCCATCCCCGCGGATTGCCGCATGTCTCCCGGCTAACTTTTCCCCGCAACAATCGCGCCCAGATGCGGACGCCGCGCGATATAGGCGAGGCTCCAGATCATCAACAGCCCAAAGAACACCGCCGATACAAAGGGCGAGATCAGCAGATACCGCCCGATCGGCATCAGCCACGCCATGCCGCACATGCACAGAGTCAGTATAATCAGCCCCGCGCCCCAAACCAGCGTCAGCAGCCGGAACACTTTTGGCGCGCCGGGCTTCTCCCACACCGTCTCATACGCCGCGGCACCCGCCTCCGTGTTGCGGGACATCGTGGCCCGCGCCAGGTAGAAAATAATCGGCCGCCGCATCGCCAGCGAGGCCAGGAACATGACCCCGATCACCCCCGTCACCATCGCGTCCCGAATCTGGATCAGCCGGGCCGAGCCGCCCATCGCCGTGGCCGCCACGGTGAACAATATGCTCGCCACGACGATGACGGAAATCGCATCCAGCCGCCGCGTCTTGTACAGCTCATAGCCGCTCCACAGCAGCGGCGGCACCGCGGAGGCAATCAGTGCATTGCGGTCGCCAAACCGCCCGCTCAGCGCCTCATAGACCAAATACGGCGCGATGAAATTCGCGAAAATCTCCGGCCCGGCGCGCAGAAATTTTTTTCTCACAGTCTCTCGTCATTGCGAGCAAGGGCCAGGCCCGCGCGAAGCAATCCATCTTTTCCCCTCACTTGATCAGCCCCGTCACCGGGCTGCTCGCACTGGCCTCGCCCCTTCGCGGAATCCGCCCGGCGCGGAAGGCCAGCCGCCCCGCCTCAACCCCGGCCTTCATCGCGCGGGCCATCAGCACCGGGTCATCGGCCATCGCGATCGCGGAGTTCACCAGCACCGCGTCGCAGCCCAGCTCCATGGCAAAGGCCGCGTCATAGGCCGTGCCTACGCCCGCATCCACCAGCACCGGCACACTTGCCTGCTCGATGATCATGCGGATCATCAGCGGGTTCTGCACGCCCAGGCCCGAGCCTATCGGCGCGCCCAAAGGCATGATCGCGACACAGCCCATTTCCTCCAGCCGCTTCGCCGCAATCGGGTCGTCCGAGCAATACACCATCACTTCGAACCCATCTTTTATCAGCGCTTTCGCCGCCTCGAATGTCGCCGGCATATCCGGATACAGCGTCGGCGCCGGGCCCAGCACTTCCAGCTTCACGAGATTCCAGCCGCCCGCCTCGCGCGCCAGCCGCAAAGTCCGCACCGCCTCATCCGCCGTGAAACACCCCGCCGTATTTGGTAAATAAGTGTATCGCTGCGGGCTCACATAATCCTGCAACATCGGCGCGCCCCGGTCCGACAGATTCACCCGCCGCACCGCCACCGTCACCATCTCAGCGCCCGAGGCCTCTATCGCCGCCGCCGTCGTGGGTAAATCCTTGTATTTCCCCGTGCCGACCACGAGGCGCGAGGCAAACTTCCGCCCGGCCACGGTCCAGCCGTCATCCACCGGCATACTCCCGTCCATCCTCAACCTCCGCCGATAAAATGTACGATCTCCAGCGCGTCGCCGTTTTCCAGCCGCACCACGCCATAGGTAGAGCGCGGCACGATCTCCAGATTGCGCTCCACCGCCAGCTTGCGCGTATCCAGCCCCAGCTCCGCCATCAGCCCCGCCACGGTGGTGCCGTCCGCCACCTCCATTGCCTCGCCGTTCACCGTCAAACGCAACCGCTCAATGATATTGCTCATCGCCATATTATCGGCTTGGGCGCAGCACCTCGCAAGACGCACTCTCCCTCCCGAACTTGGCGGTCACGATTTCCCTGTGCTAGCGGAACAATCATGGCATCTCCTCTCGTCCTGGTTTTGAACGGCCCTAACCTCAACCTGCTCGGCACCCGCGAGCCGGAGATTTATGGCACCGGCACGCTGGACGATCTCGAAACCCTCTGCGCGGAAACCGCCGAGGGCCTGGGCATCGGCGTCGAGTTCCGTCAGAGCAACCACGAGGGCGAACTCATCTCCTGGGTGCATGAGGCGCGCGGCCGCGCGAACGGCCTCATCATCAACCCCGCCGCCTATTCCCACACCTCGATCGCGCTCATGGACGCGCTGTTGACCCTCGATATCCCGATCATCGAGGTGCATCTCTCCAATATCCACAAGCGCGAGGCCTTCCGCCAGCATTCCTACATCTCCAACGCCGCCGATGGCGTGATTTGCGGGCTTGGCTTCGCGGGTTATAGGCTTGCCCTCATCGCCCTCTCGGACATTCTGGAAGAAGACCAATGAGCCTTTCCTTCGACCCTAAAAACCTCCGCGAACTGGCGGAGCTGCTCAACACCACCGGCCTGTCGGAGCTGGAGCTGGAGGAAGGCGGGCGCAAGCTGCGGCTGGCCCGCGTCATCGCCCCGGTCAACCCCCCGGCGGCGCATCCCGCCCCGGTTGCCGCTTTGCTGCCGGTCGAGGCCGCGCACAGGCCGGACCCGCTCTCCCACCCCGGCGTCGTCAAAAGCCCGATGGTCGGCGTTGCCTACCTCGCCGCCGAGCCGGGTGCGGCGCCTTACGTCTCCGTCGGCCAGCCGGTCGAGGCCGGGGCGACGCTCTTGCTCATCGAGGCGATGAAAACCTTCAACCAGATCAAGGCGCCGAAATCCGGCACCGTCCGGCAAATCCTTGTCGCCGCCGGCGCGCCGGTGGAATACGACGAACCGCTGCTGATCATCGAATAATGTTCAAAAAAATCCTCATCGCCAATCGCGGGGAAATCGCGCTGCGTATCCAGCGCGCCTGCCGGGAGCTCGGCATCGCCACGGTTGCCGTGCATTCCACGGCGGATACGGACGCCATGCACGTCCGCCTGGCGGATGAGAGCGTGTGCATCGGGCCGCCGCTGGCGCGGGATTCCTACCTCAACATGCCGTCTATCCTCTCCGCCGCCCTCATCACGGGCGCGGAGGCGATTCACCCCGGCTATGGTTTCCTGTCGGAAAATGCGGCGTTTGCGGAAATGGTCGAGGCGCATAACCTCGTCTTCATCGGCCCCACGGCGCAGCACATCCGCATGATGGGCGACAAGATCACCGCTAAAACCACCATGGCCGAGCTTGGTGTCCCGCTGGTCCCCGGCTCGCCGGGCGAGCTCCATACCCTCGATGAAGCCCGCGCCGTCGCGGATAAAATCAAATACCCCATTCTCATCAAGGCCGCGGCGGGCGGCGGCGGTCGCGGCATGAAGGTCGCGCGCAGTGCGGCGGAACTCGAAGCCGCATGGTCGGAGGCCCGGGCGGAGGCAGGTGCCGCCTTTGGCAACAACGCCGTCTATATGGAAAAATATCTCGATAAGCCCCGGCATATCGAGCTGCAAATCTTAGCCGACAACCACGGCGCCGTCGTGCATATCGGTGAGCGGGACTGTTCCCTGCAACGCCGCCACCAAAAAGTGCTGGAGGAAGCAGGCTCGCCCGCCATCACCTCAGCCCAGCGCGACGCGCTCGGTGCGACCGTCACCAAGGCGCTCAAAAAAATCGGCTACCGCAACGCCGGTACTCTCGAATTCCTCTATCAGGACGAGCAGTTTTCCTTCATCGAAATGAACACGCGCTTGCAGGTCGAACATCCGGTATCGGAAATGATCTCCGGCATCGACCTCGTGCATGAGCAACTTCGCATCGCGGCGGGCGAACCACTTGGCTACACCCAATCGGACATCCACCTCTCCGGCCACGCCATCGAATGCCGCATCACCGCCGAAGACCCCGAAACCTTCGCCCCCTCACCCGGCCGCGTCGAGGTCTTTCACCCGCCCGGCGGGCTTGGCGTGCGCGTGGACTCAGCCCTTTACGCGGGCTACCGCGTGCCCCCGCATTACGACAGCCTGGTCGCCAAGCTCATCTCCTACGGCCGCACACGTGAGGAAGCCATCGCCCGGATGCGCCGCGCTTTGCGCGAATTCGTCATCACCGGCATCAAAACCACCATCCCGCTGCATGAGCGCATCCTGGCCGACCCGGAGTTCTGCGCGGGCGATTACACGATTCATTGGCTGGAAAACTTTGTGTCCAAGGACCATTAAACAGCCTCCCTGAACCTAAACCTTCGCCGTGTTATACATTTGTATAACCTTCGGAGGTATCGCTTATGCACATTACCAGTCTTCGCAAAGTCGGCGGCTCGGTCATGATGGCCGTGCCACCCGCAATGCTTGAGATGCTCCATTTGAGTGCGGGCGCTACCGTTGGCGTTTCGGTTGAGGCTGGCCGCCTGGTCGTGGAATAATGACCCCGCCCCGGCTACACCTTGCGGGAGCTTCTGGCGGCGTCGGATTATTCTACTCCGCAATCCATGGCCGAACGGGAATGGGTCGATGCACCCGCCGTTGGCCGAGAGGAGATATGAAGCGAGGCGATATCTATCTCGTTACACTCGACCCCACGGAAGGCCGGAAGCAGCAAGGAGTCCGCCCGGTGCTGATCGTCTCGCCCGTTGAGTTCAATGAGGCAACGAAATTACCGGTGGTTTTGCCGATTACAAATGGCGGCGCGTTCGCGGCGCGTATTGGTTTCGTCGTGCCCATTTCTGGCATCAAAATGACCGGCGTCGTGCGCTGCGACCAGCCTCGTGTGCTCGACCTGAACGCCCGTAATGGCCGAAAAGTTGACACATTACCACAGGATCTTCTCGAAGAAGTGCTTGCCAAGCTTACAGCAATCTTTGACTGACCGCGCCGCGTCATTGCGAATCCGGGCGAAAGCTGGAGGACCTGCTCATCTTTTTCAATCCCGTCATGGTCGGACTTGATCCGGCCATCCACGCTTTCCTTTCGTCATTGCGAGCGCGGCGAAGCCGCTGGCGAAGCAATCCAGAATCAGACCTTCATATTCGAAGCGGTTGGGAGGATGCCTAGCCGCTGCGCTAAAATTATTTGTCTTGGCCCGCAACGAAATCACTGCTATATCAAAATAAAATTTGGATTGTGACGAGAAAGATCACTATGAGCGAAACTGTACCGCCCGCCGCGTTTGAAAACGCATCCATTGCCAGCCTATGGCGGCGGTTTTTTGCCTTCGCCTGCGATATAATTGTTCTTGGGTTGCCTGTCCTCATAATCGGTCTGATCTTTTTCAGCTGGGCATGCAGCCTTGGCCCTTCCGGCGCACTAATCGGCTTTGCGCTGTCGCTCATTTATTTCAGCATCTTCAATAGCCACATCGGCGGCGGCCAAACCCCCGGCGAATGGCTGCTAGATATTCGTGTCATCGACCGCAACGGCGGCGCGCTGGCCCTTAAGCGCGCGTTTATCCGAACACTTATTTTCACGATCCCTGCATTCCTGAACAATCGCTGGATACCGCCTACTACATTGCCCTGGCTTGATGATTTCGTTGGAATAATTCTAGTTTTTTTGGTGTTCGGCCTCGGCGGCGCAATTTTGTATCTCTTTATCTTTAATCGCCGGACCCGGCAGTCATTACACGACCTGGCGGCAGGCAGCTTCGTCGTTCGCGGCTCCGCATTGCCGATCCCGGCAGCGCGTTCCACGCCGCGTCTGCATTTGCGTATCGCCACTTGCTGGCTGGCGCTTTGTCTCGCACTGCCGCTCGCCGGAAGTTTAAAGACGCAACGAGCTGCAAGCTCTCCGGCAGTTCAGCAACTAACGGCTTTACAGTCCGCATTAAAAGCTCAGCTCGGCCTCACGCAAACACGGGTCACAACATTCCATACGAGGTTTTGGAGTTCGCAAAACGGCGCGCAGACGATCGCAACGCTCAACGTCATCGCGGAGGTGCGTCCCGGCAAGGAAAATATCGAAGCACAGACGCGGGCGGTGGCTGCTGCCGTTCTCCGGCTCTCGCCAGATCTCCTCGGTGAACATATCCTGACTGTGCAGGTCCGTCGTGGCTTCGACCTTGGCGTGGCAAGCTGGAGCATTGGACGAAATGAATCTCACGATGCTCCAACGTGGCGCCAAAAACTCTCCGCGTGATACTTTTTACCCCCACAAATCCCGCACCGTCCCGCTCTTCTCCACCGCCTCCACCCGCGCATAGCTTCGCATCACCAAATCGAAACTCGGGTTGGTCACGCCAAACCACAAATGCTCGTTTTTAAAATGGTGCCACAAATGATATTTCTTCATCCACCGCCCCCAAGCCGTGCGCGGCAGGTAGGGTATATGCGCGGTGTAATGCACCCATTCGTAATATAAAATCGCCGCCGCAACGCCGGCCAGCAGCGCCCCTATCCGCGCCGCGCCCGGCCATATCAGCCAAGCCACCGCGCCCGTTACAACCAAATTCGGCAGCACAAACCATAGCGGCAGAAACAGCAAATCCAGCCGAGCGGGTTCCACATGGTGGTCGTAATGCAGCCGGTGCTGCAACTTCAAAACAACCGGCATCCTCCGCAACGGCGGGGCATGAAACGCAAAACGGTGAAACCCGTATTCACTGGCAAAAAACAGCACCGCCCCCAGCACCGCCAAGCCCAAATGCACGCGCCAGACGCCGCACGCCTCCAGCCCCGCCACGGCCAAAACCAAAAGCCCCAGCACTGCATTGCTGCCGTGCCGCCAAAAAGCCAACGCTATCCACCAGCCAATGCGTAGGGCCCGCCGCGCTCCAGCGCCCGCTGGTACGCCGGCCGCGCATGAATATCCTTCAAATATTCCTTAATCCTCGGCGTTATCTGCCCCCGTGTCGCCGCCGCCTCCAGCGGAAAGCTCATCACAATATCCGCGCCGGTCACTTCATCCCCGGCAAAATAGCGCGACTTCTCCAGCTCCGAATTCCAAAATGCCATCAGCCCCGCAATCTGCGGATCGACGTAACCCTTCACCACGCCGCCAAACAGCAGCCGCGCCACCGGGCGCAGGAAAAACGGCAGCTGCTTGCTCTTCGGCGCTTCGCTCAGCACCAGCTTCATCACCAGCGGCGGCATCGCCGAGCCTTCGGCATGGTGGCGGTAAAAAATATAGCGCTGCCGTTCGGCGCTTCCCACCGGCGGGATCATCCGCCCGTCCCCATAGGTGGCGATGATATAACTCACAATCGCGCCCGTCTCGGCAATGGTTTTGTCAACATCGGTTATCACCGGGGATTTGCCGAGCGGGTGCACCGCTTTCAGCTCTTTCGGCGCCAGCATGGTCTGAGGGTCGCGCTCGTAGCGCTTCACCTCATACGCCACCCCCAGCTCCTCCAGTAGCCAGAGCACCCGCTGCGACCGCGAATTATTCAGATGGTGCACGATAATGGCCATAGGCGGCTCCTTATGTTTGCGCGTGGCCCCTACGGGAATATTCCATCGGTACTACGAACCGATGGAACCTTGGTTCCCTTCGCCCCACAGCCCCACGCGCCTTATATGCAGTCAAGCTATACCCTATCCCCTTGTAAAGCCAGCGTATGTTGAATTTCGGTAATAAAAGTTGAACCTTTGCGCCATCGCTGCCAATTTGACCCGCATGGCCATACTGACTGAAGTCCCCGCGCAATCCGGCCCAAAAACCGCGGCCCAGCCGCCGCCTTCTAGCATTGCCATCGGCCAGGCCGCGCGCCCCCCGGGCACCGGGCGGGTGGTCATCATCTCCAACCGTGTGCCCTCGCTGTCCGAGAAGGGTGCGACAGCAGGCGGTCTCGCCGTTGCCCTGGCGGATGCCGCCACCCCCGGCTCGCTCTGGTTCGGCTGGAGCGGCCGGCGGGCTGAGGAAACTTCCGCCGAGGCCAGCATCGCGCTCTCGGCGGATAACGTCACCTTCGCCACCATCGACATCGCCGAGCGCGACTACCAGAAATTCTACAACGGCTTCGCCAATGGCGCGGTCTGGCCGCTGTTGCACTACCGCACCGGCCTGCTGCGCTTCAACCGGCCGGACTACGCCGCTTACCGCGACGTCAACCGCGCCTTCGCGGAGGCGCTGCTGCCACTGCTCCAGCCGGACGACCTGATCTGGGTGCACGACTACCAGCTCATGACCATGGCCGCGGAGCTGCGCGCGCTGGGGGTGGAAAACCGCATCGGCTTCTTCTTGCACGTTCCGTTCGTGCCGCCCGCCGTATTGCAGGTGCTTCCCCCCGCCGCCGAAATCATGGCCGCCCTCTCGGCCTGCGATGTCGTCGGGTTCCAGACCGAGGGGGACGTGCGCGCGTTTATTGAGAACGCGGTAGTTTCCCTCGGCGTGACGCCAGATGCGAACAACACATATCCGTTCGCCGGGCGGCAGGTCCGCGTCGTGCATACCCCCATCGGCATCAACGCCAATAAATTCTCCCGCCTGGCGGAGCGCGCTGAACTCACGCCGGAGGCCGCCCGCCTCGCCGAGAGCTTAGGCGACCGCAAGCTCGTGCTGGGCGTCGATAGGCTGGATTATTCCAAGGGCCTGCCGCAGCGTTTCGACGCCTTCGGGCGGCTGCTCTACTCCCACCCGCAGCACCGCCGCTGCGTCAACTTTCTGCAAATCGCCGCGCGCTCCCGGCAGGAAGTCGGCTCGTACCAGGTGCTCAGGCGGGAGCTGGACCGCCGCGCCGGTGACATCAACGGCGAATTCTCGGATTTCGACTGGGTGCCGCTGCGCTACATGACGCATCCGGTCAAGCGCAGCGCCATTGCGGGTTTCTACCGCCGCGCCCGCATCGGCCTCGTCACCCCCTTGCGCGACGGCATGAACCTGGTCGCCAAGGAATATATCGCGGCACAGGACGAGACCAACCCCGGCGTCCTCGTGCTTTCCAAATTCGCAGGTGCGGCGGATGAACTCACCGAGGCGCTGATCGTCAACCCGTTCGATGCCGATGAGGTGGCGGACGCCATGCACCAGGGCCTCATCATGAGCCTGGAGGAGCGTCTTGAGCGCCACGGCCTCCTGCTCAACAAGGTCCGCACCACCACGGCGCAGCATTTCTGCGAGCTGTTTCTCTCCCATCTGCGCGCCCCCGCCCGTTAGAGCGCGATATGTTCAAATCCATGCAAAGCATCGATCAGGCTCGCGCTCTAAGTTATTTCGAGAGGCCGATTCACGCTCTCGGTCAACGCGCTGAAGCGCGTCAACCTCAACCGATCGGACTCTTTATCGAGAGGCCGATTCACGCTCTCGGTCAACGCGCTGAAGCGCGTCAACTTCAACCGATCGGACTCTAATGTCCACCTCGCTCGACGCGACCCCGGCGGATTTCCGGCCCGTCACGGCCCCGGCGGACTTGCTGCCCGAGCCGCATGAGCGCGGGGTGGCGGAATACGCCTCCCCCGCGGTCTTCCGCGTGGCCAACGAGGCGCAGATCGAACAAGCCCCAGGCCTTGGCTTCACCCATATCCTGCTCCCGCATTCGGACATGCTGCCCCTGGCGCAGGCAACCTCGCTCGGCCCGCTGCTGGAAATCTCGCTCGAAGCGCCCGCCCCAGGGGCAGAGGTGCTGGAGCTGCATCCGGACTGGTTCGTCCATGGCCCCCAAGGCCCGGTGTTTCGCTACCTGTCGGAATATGACGAGACGGCGATCTGGTGGGACCAGGAGCTCGCCCGCTTCCAGCAACTCGGAGCTTCCGGCTTCTACATCGCCCAGGCGCATCGCATCGCCCCAGCCATTCTGCGCCACCTCATCGCCGCCGCCCTCGCCCGCGCGCCGGATTGCCTGTTCATCGCGGAGGTCTTCGGCGCCGCGCCCGGGCAGATTTCAAACATGGCCGAATGCGGCTTTTCGCTCATCACCTCCTCCTCCTGCTTTTGGGATTTCTCAGCCTCCTGGCTGAACGCGGATTCCGCCCGCATTGCCGCCATCGCCCCGGCGCTGGCGCTGGCCGCCCCGCCGCGCGGCTTGGCCCCGGACCAAACCGCCGCCCGCCGCGCTTTGCGCCTCGCCGCCAGCTTCGCCCCTGGCTGGCTCATGGAGGCAGGGTTTCAGCAAGGCGATGGCTTCGATCTCTCGGATGAAGTGCGGAGCCTTAACGCCTTGCGGGCGGAGCTTCCGGCGTTGCGCGCCCCGCAAAGCGCCCGGCTTGTCTCCTCTCCGGGCACTGCCATCGCCGTTCTTTCGCGCGGGCCCCTCGTCACTTTGGCCAATGCTTCGCTCTTGGCCCCCGCCACCATGCAGGCGGGCAGCTTTCTGCCCGCCCTTGGCGCCAGCCAGCTCAACCCGCTGGGCGCCACCACCACCGTCATCACCCCCGCCGGCACGCTCACCCTTTCGCCCGGCCAGGCCCTGTTCTACCAGGCCGCCGCTGCCTCGCCCGTCCTCCTGCCCGCGCCGAAGCTGGACTGCGCCGCCCCACGCATCGCCATCGAGGCCATTTCCCCCGCCGTCGATGGCGGCAAATACCCTGCCCGCCGCGTGGCGGGGGAGCGCGTGGCGATCGAGGCCGACCTCATCGCCGACGGCCATGACAAGCTCGCGGGCGAAGTCCTGCTCCGCGCGGCGGATGAGAAAAGCTTCCGCGTTTACCCGCTAACGCTGCTCAACAACGATCGCTGGCGCGCCGAAATCCCGCTGGAACGCTTAGGGCGGCATTTCTTCATCGTCACCGCCTGGAAGGACCGCTTCGCCAGCTTCACCGACGAGCTTGCCAAGAAGCACGCGGCGGGCGTGCCCACGCAGCTTGAACTGCGCGAGGGTCTCTTGCTTGTTGAGGAAGCTGCGGAGCGGGACAAAAACCTTCGCCCGGTTCTTCAACATCTCCGCGCCGCGCCGGAGGAATCGCTCCGCCAGGCGTTGTTGAGCAACCAGATGGGCGATGTGATGCGCCGCGCCGCGCCGCGGAATTTCCTCATCCGCAGCGCCGAAATCCCGCTGGATTGCGAGCGCGCCGCCGCCGCCTTCGCCAGCTGGTACGAGATCTTCCCCCGCAGCCAGAGCGGCGACGCCAATCTGCACGGCACCTTCCAGGACGTTATCGGCCAGCTCCCGCGCATTGCCGCCATGGGCTTTGATGTGCTGTATTTCCCGCCCATTCACCCGATCGGCCATAAGAACCGCAAGGGCAAGAACAACTCCCTCACCCCGGGGCCGGACGATCCCGGCAGCCCCTATGCCATCGGCTCGGACGCAGGCGGGCACGACGCGCTGCATCCCGAACTTGGCACATTCGAGGATTTCGCTAGCCTCATTTCAGCCGCGAAGGAGCACGGGCTGGAGATCGCGCTCGACTTCGCCATTCAATGCGCGCCGGACCACCCCTGGCTGAAGCAGCATAAGAACTGGTTCGATTGGCGGCCCGACGGCTCGCTGCGCTATGCGGAAAACCCGCCGAAAAAATACGAGGACATCGTCAACGTCGATTTCTACACCACCGCCGCCAGGCCTGCTTTATGGCTGGCGCTGCGGGACGTGGTGCAGTTCTGGATCGATCAGGGCATTAAAATCTTCCGCGTCGATAACCCGCACACCAAGCCATTTCCGTTTTGGGAATGGATGATCGCGGATATACGCTCGCGCCATCCGGACACGATCTTTCTGGCGGAAGCCTTTACCCGCCCGAAAATCATGGCGCATCTGGCGAAAATCGGCTTCTCGCAATCCTACACCTACTTCACCTGGCGCAACACCAAGGCGGAGTTCGAGGAATATCTCACCGAACTCACCGGCACCGAGCTGCGTGAGTATTTCCGCCCGAATTTCTTCGTCAACACGCCGGACATCAACCCGCCCTTCCTGCAAACCTCAGGCCGCGCCGGGCATCTTATCCGCGCCGCACTTGCCGCCACGCTCGCCGGGCTATGGGGCGTCTACAATGGCTTCGAACTTTGCGAGGCGACACCGATCCCTGGCCGCGAGGAATATCTCGATTCGGAAAAATATGAGATCAAGGCCTGGGATTATGCCCGGTCCGGCAACATCGTGCAGGAGATCACCGCGCTCAATCGCATCCGGTGGGAAAACGCGGCGCTGCACTCGCATCGCGCCATTAAATTCCTCAACTGCGACAATCCGAACGTGCTGTATTTTTCCAAGACCGCGGCAGATGGCAACACGCTTCTCATCGCCATCAGCCTCGATCCGTTCAACATTCAGGACACGACGATAGAATTGCCCAACGATAATCTTGCAGCGGAAGATCTGATGCGTGGCACGCGCTTCACCTGGCATGGCAAATACGAGCCCGTGCGCCTCGACCCGTCGGAAATGCCCTTCTGCATCTGGCGCGCTGCCCCCGCCACGTCCTAAACCCGCGTCATTGCGAGCGCCTTGTCTCGTCATTGCGAGCGAAGCGAAACAATCCATCTTTGAACCACAAACGCCCAGGACCGACATGGACATCGCCACCAGCCAAACCCCGGCCCCGCCGCCCGCCCCCGCGATGCAAGACCCGCTCTGGTACAAGGACGCGGTAATCTATCAGGTCCATATCAAATCCTTTTTCGATTCCAATAATGACGGGGTGGGGGATTTCCCTGGCCTCATCGCCAAGCTCGACTACATCGCGGAACTCGGCGTCAATGCCGTCTGGCTGCTGCCATTCTATCCCTCGCCCCGGCGGGACGATGGCTATGATATTTCGGACTATCGCAACGTGCATCCGGAATACGGCACCATGGCCGATGTGCGCCGCTTCATCCACGAGGCGCATAAGCGCGACATCCGCGTCATCACCGAGCTCGTGGTCAACCACACCTCAGACCAGCACCCCTGGTTCCAGCGCGCGCGACTGGCCAAGCCGGGCTCGGCGGCGCGGGACTACTACGTCTGGTCGGATACGGACCAGAAATACCAGGGTACGCGCATCATCTTCACCGATACGGAAAAATCCAACTGGACCTGGGACGACACCGCGCAGGCCTTTTACTGGCACCGCTTTTTCTCGCACCAGCCGGACCTCAATTTCGACAACCCGAAAGTGCTGAAGGAGGTGCTCTCCGTCATGCGCTTCTGGCTGGACCTCGGCGTTGATGGGCTTCGGCTGGACGCGGTGCCGTATCTCATCGAGCGCGACGGCACGAATAACGAGAACCTCGCCGAAACCCATGAAGTCTTGCGGAAAATCCGCGCCGCGCTGGATGAACACGCGCCGGGCAAAATGCTCCTGGCGGAAGCCAACCAATGGCCGGAGGACGCGCAGCAATATTTCGGCCAGGGCGATGAATGCCACATGTCCTTCCACTTCCCGCTGATGCCGCGCATGTACATGGCGATCGCGCAGGAAGACCGCTTCCCCATCTCCGACATCATGCGCCAGACGCCGGAAATCCCCGAGAACTGCCAATGGGCGATCTTCCTGCGGAACCATGACGAACTCACGCTGGAGATGGTCACGGATTCCGAGCGCGACTACCTCTGGAACACCTATGCGGCGGACCGCCGGGCGCGCATCAATCTCGGCATCCGCAGGCGGCTCGGCCCGCTCATGGAGCATGACCGCCGCCGCGTCGAGCTGATGAACGGCCTGCTGCTTTCCATGCCCGGCACGCCCGTTATTTATTACGGCGACGAGATCGGCATGGGCGACAACATCCATCTAGGCGACCGCGACGGCGTGCGCACGCCGATGCAATGGTCGCCCGACCGCAACGGCGGCTTCTCGCGCTGCCCTCCGGCGGACCTCGTGCTGCCCGTGGTTATGGACCCGATCGACGGCTACAACGCCGTGAATGTCGAAGCGCAATCCGGCAACCAGCACTCCTTGCTCAACTGGATGCGGCGCATGCTGGCGGTGCGTAAGCGCCACCACGCCTTCGGGCGCGGCGCGCAAGTGTTTCTGCGCCCAGGAAACCGCAAAATCCTGGCCTATCTCCGGCAATACCAAACGCCGGAGGGCGAGGCCGAGGACATTCTTTGCGTCTATAACCTCTCGCGCACGGCGCAGGCGGTGGAGCTGGAACTCGCCGATTTCGCCGGCCGCGTGCCGGTTGATCTGCTGGGCGGCTCGGCTTTCCCGCCCATCGGCCAGCTAACCTATCTCCTCACCATCCCGCCTTACGGCTTCTACTGGTTCATCCTGGCGTCGGAGGCAGCATTGCCGCCCTGGCACGCCCGGCCGTCCGAGCCGCTGCCGGAACTCACCACTATCGTCGTGCGCCAAGGGCTGAACGACGTGCTGGAGCCCGCCGCGCGGCGTCTTATCGAGACCGAGGCGCTGCCGCCATATCTGCGCCGCCGCCGCTGGTTCGCCTCCAAGGACCAGAAGATCATCTCCGCCAAACTCGGACGCTTCGATAAAATCCCCGGCCGCACGCTGGATATTTTGCTCACCGAGGTTGAGGTCGATCTCGGCTCCCGCACCGAGCGTTATCACCTGCCGCTCGGCATCTGCTGGGACGGCGAGACCACCTCTGCCTTGCCGCAGCAGCTCGCCCTCGCCAGGGTGCGGCAGGGCCGCAGCATGGGCTACCTCACGGATGCCTTCGCGCTGGACGCCTTCTCGCTCGGTCTCATCCGCGCTTTGCAGGCGGGCACGAAGGTCGCGGTCGAGGGCGGAGAGATCCGCTGTATCCCTACCTCGCATCTTGCCACCGTGGAGCTCCCGGAAAATCCGGAAATCCGCCGCCTCTCGGCCGAGCAATCCAACAGCTCCATCATCATTGGCCAGAAAATCGTGCTCAAGCTCATCCGCCGCGTCATGCAGGGCATCAACCCCGAGGTCGAGATGGTGCGCCACCTCACCGAGCAGGGCTACGCCAACACCCCGCCGCTGCTGGGGGAGGTCGCGATCTCCGGCGCTGGCGGCAGCGGCCACAGCATGATCACCGCCCAGCAATTCGTGCAGAACCAGGGCGATGCCTGGCAATATACGCTTAACTATCTCGCGCGCTTTACCGAAACCATCGGCGTCAACACGAAAAACCTCGCCGATGAGGCGGACCAGCTCTCCAATTACGGCGCCTTCGCCCGCTCGGTCGGGACGCGCCTGGCGGAGCTGCACGCGCTGCTGGCGCAGCCCAGCGCGGATGAAGCCTTCTCTCCCGTCCCGGTGAATGCCGCCCAGGCCAAAGCCTACGCGCAAGGCGCCGCGGCGCAGTTGGAGGCCGCGTTCGGCAGCCTCGCCCATGTCACGGAATTCGCCGACGAGGCCACTTCCAAGGCCGCCGCCTTCGTGCTGGAAAACCGGGCGCGGCTGCTGGCACTTCTCCCCCGGCTCACGAAATCCGCCACCGGCACGCTAGCCACCCGCATCCATGGGGATTTCCATCTGGGGCAGGTGCTGGTTGCCACGGGGGACGCCTATATCATCGACTTCGAGGGCGAGCCCGCGAAAAAACTCGAGATCCGCCGCGCCAAATCCTCACCGATGCGCGATGTCGCCGGGCTGCTGCGCTCGCTCAGCTACGCCGCCGCCGCCGCCGCCCAAGGGCCGGCCACGCCCACCAGCGCCCAGGCCGCGGCACCGCTGGAGCGGTTCGTGGAGGAGATGTCCGCGCAGTTCCTCGCCGCCTACCGCGCGGTGGCGCACAATGCCAAACCGCGCTGGACCGGCTCAGAGGCTGGCGAAACCGGCCTCCTTGACCTCTTTTTGCTGGAGAAATCAGCCTATGAAATCTGCTACGAGGCCGCCAACCGCCCCGCCTGGCTCGGCATTCCCTTGCGCGGCTTCGCCGAAATCGCGGCCCGCGTGCTGACCACGGCGGAAGCACCCCAACATGCGTGACAATCCCCTTGGCCCTGGCATCGAGGCCCTGCTCAACGGCACCCATGGCGATCCTTTCGCGCTCCTCGGCCCGCATCATGATGTCATCCGTGCGCTGCTTCCGGGCGCGAAATCGGTCAGCATCATCGGCCCCAATGATCGCGAAATCGCCACCGCGGCGGAGGTCGAACCCGGATTGTTCGAGGCCCGTCTCTCCCCGCCCTGGAAATACACGCTCAGCATCGACTGGAATGGCACCACCCAGATCACCGAAGACCCGTACAGCCTGCCGCTTCTGCTGTCTGATTTCGACCTCTATCTCCTGGCGGAAGGCAAGCATCGGGACATCGGTTCCTGTCTCGGCGCGCAGCCAATGGAATTCCACGGTATACCAGGCGTGCGCTTCGCTGTCTGGGCGCCCAACGCAAAGCGCGTCTCCGTCGTCGGCAATTTCAACAACTGGGATGGCCGCCGCCACCCGATGCGCGCCCGAAACGCAGGCATCTGGGAAATCTTTATCCCCCGCCTTGCCCTGGGCGAAGCCTATAAATACGAAATCCTCGGCCCCGATGGCATATTGCCGCTCAAAGCCGACCCGGTCGCGCGCTGGGCGGAAGTCCCGCCCGCCACCGCCTCACGCGTCGCCGGGCCGGTCTTGCCGCCGCCGCGCCGCAGCCATCCCGGCCCCAACACCCCCCTCAGCATTTACGAGGTGCACGCCGCATCCTGGATGCGCCACCATGATGGCAGCTCCTACAACTGGGCGGAGTTGGCGGAGCGCCTCGTCCCCTACGCGACCGATCTCGGCTTCACCCATATCGAGCTGCTGCCGATCATGGGCCATCCTTTTGGCGGCTCCTGGGGCTACCAGCCGCTTTCGCAATTCGCGCCAATGCCGGAACTCGGCCCGCCGCAGGATTTCGCGACCTTCATCACCGCCTGCCACAAAGCGGGTCTGGGCGTTATTCTGGACTGGGTGCCCGCGCATTTTCCGTCGGACCCGCATGGCCTCGCATTATTCGACGGCACGCATCTTTACGAGCATTCCGACCCGCGCGAAGGTTTCCACCAGGACTGGAACACGCTCATCTACAACCTCGGCCGGTTCGAGGTGCGGGAGTTCCTCATCGCCTCCGCGCTGTTCTGGCTGGAGAGTTTCGGTGTCGATGGCCTGCGCGTGGATGCCGTCGCCTCCATGCTCTACCGCGACTATTCCCGCAAAGCCGGCGAGTGGATTCCCAATAAATACGGCGGCCGCGAGAATCTTGAAGCCATCAGCTTTTTGCAGGAACTTTCACAAATCATTCAACAGCGCTGCCCGGGCGCATTGCTCATCGCGGAGGAATCCACCGCCTTTCCCGGCGTCACCCGCAGCGCCGATGATGGCGGGCTTGGCTTCAGCCATAAATGGAACATGGGCTGGATGCACGACACGCTGAACTACATGCACGAGGAGCCCATCAACCGCCGCTACCACCACGACCAGATGACCTTCGGCCTGGTCTATGCCTTTTCCGAGCATTTCGTGCTGCCGATCAGCCATGACGAAGTGGTGCATGGCAAATACTCGCTGCTCAACAAAATGCCGGGCGATGAATGGCAGCGTTTTGCTAACTTACGTGCCTATCTCGGCTTCATGTGGACGCAGCCGGGTAAGAAATTATTGTTCATGGGTTGCGAGTTCGGCCAGCCGCGCGAGTGGAACCATGATGCGGAACTCTCCTGGGAGCTGCTGCAACATGAGAGTCATCGCGGCGTGCAGGGTGTCATCCGCGCGCTCAACGCCACGCTCAAATCCGAACCCGCGCTGTACGAGCGGGACTTCGACCCCTCCGGCTTTTCCTGGATCGTTGGCGACGACCGCGAACAGAGCGTTTTCGCATATCTTCGCCATGGAAACGAAAACAGCCTCCTCGTCCTCTGCAACTTCACCCCCGTGGTGCGGGAGGGCTACCGCATCGGCATCCCCGGCGGCGCCTGGGTGGAAATCCTCAACACGGACGCCACAGGGTACGGCGGCAGCGGCATTGGCAATGGCGGCACGCTGCACGCGGAACCCGAACCCGCGCATGGCCACCCCGCCTCGCTCCGCCTCACCATCCCTCCCCTCGCCACCATCATCCTGAAACAACAATGATCTCTCCCGGTCATTGCGAGGCGGCGAAGCCGCCGAAGCAATCCGTCTTCCTTCCTTTTCGCGACCCATTTTCCCCTCCCTGATGCCTGACCCCCTCCACCTCCCGGCTCGTCTCCAACCCGGTCAGCCCTACCCCCTGGGCGCGCAATGGGACGGTCTTGGCGTCAACTTCGCGGTGTTTTCTGCCCATGCCACGCGCGTCGAGCTCTGCCTCTACGATTCCACGGGCAAGCGCGAGCTCGCCCGGCTCGACCTGCCCGAATGCACGGACGAAGTTTTCCACGGCTATCTTCCCCAGGCCCGCCCGGGCCTCGCCTATGGCTACCGCGTGCACGGCCCCTACCAGCCGGAGGCCGGGCACCGCTTCAACCCTAACAAACTGCTGCTCGACCCCTACGCGAAGAAACTTACCGGCGAGCTTGCCTGGTCGGACACGCTGTTCGGCTACCGGGTCGGCAGCGCGCGGGAGGATCTCGCCTTCGACCGCCGGGATTCCGCCCCCTTCATGCCCAAAGCCCTGGTCACGGACGGCAGTTTCAACTGGGGGGACCAGGCCCCGCCCAATCGCCCCTGGAATGAGACCGTCATCTACGAAGCGCATGTCAAAGGCCTCACACGCCAGCACCCGCATATCGCGCCGCATGAGCGCGGCAGCTTCGCCGCGCTCGCCGACCCCTGGATTATCGAGCATCTGCAACGGCTCGGCGTCACCGCCATCGAGCTGCTGCCCGTCCAGGCTTTTTTGCAGGACCGGTTTCTGGACGCGCGCGGGCTTCGCAACTACTGGGGCTATGCCACCCTTTCCTTCTTCGCGCCGGAGCCCGCCTATCTCGTCGCCTCCGAGGGCTCGCTGCACGAGCTCCGCCAGACCATCCGCCGCCTGCACGCCGCGGGGATCGAAGTGATTCTCGATGTCGTCTATAATCACACCGCGGAGGGCAGCGAGATGGGACCAACCCTCTCCTGGCGCGGCTTCGACAATCTCTCCTACTACCAATCCATCTCCGGCAACCCCCGCCGCCTGGTCAACGACACGGGCTGCGGCAACACGCTCAACATCACCCATCCGCGTGTGCTGCAGATGGTGCTGGATTCGCTGCGCCACTGGGCCGAGGCCTATCATATCGACGGCTTCCGCTTCGACCTCGCGGTGACGCTTGGCCGCGAGGCGCATGGCTTCGACCCCGGCTCGGGTTTCTTCGACGCCATAAGGCAAGACCCCGTGCTCTCCCGCCTCAAGCTCATCGCCGAGCCATGGGATCTAGGCCCCGGCGGCTACCAGCTCGGGCGCTTTCCACCCGGCTTTTCCGAATGGAACGACCGCTACCGCGACGCCGCGCGCCGCTTCTGGCGCGGCGATGCGGGCTTTCGTCCGGATTTCGCCAAGCGCGTCCACGGCTCCGCCGACATCTTCGAAAACTTCCGGCGGAAAACCTGGGCCAGCATCAACTACCTCGCCTCGCATGACGGCTTCACCCTGGCCGATACGCTGGCCTATAACCAGCGCCATAACGAGGCGAATGGCGAGAACAATGCCGACGGCCATCACGACAACCTCTCCGCCAACCATGGCGCGGAAGGGCCGAGCGATGATTCGGAAATCTCGCGCCTTCGCGCCGCCAAACAGCGCGCCATGCTGGCATCGCTGTTCTTCTCCTACGGCACGCCGATGCTGCTCGCGGGCGATGAATTCTCCCGCACGCAATCGGGCAATAACAACGCCTATTGCCAGGATAACGAGATTTCCTGGATCGACTGGCGCGATGTGCTAGGGTGCGATCCAGATGGTGAATCGGCCCCTGAGATATTACCCGGGCCGAACGCGGCGCAGGAATTGCTGGATTTCACCCGGCGCCTGGGTGCCCTGCGCGCCGCCCATCCCAGCCTGCGCGGCACCGGCTTCCTGCACGGCACGCATGAGATCATTCCCGGCATCATCGACATCGAATGGTTCGACGCCCACGGCGCGCCGATGACCGAGACCGGCTGGGCCGACCCATCCGGCCAGTTCATCGGCCTGCGCCGCGCCGTATTGAATGGCGATACTTCCGACATCACTTTGGTCCTGCTCAATGCCGCGCCGCAGCCGCAGCATGTCAGCCTGCCGAATGCCGAACTAAACTGGGAGATTCTTTTGGACAGCGCCAACCCAAATCACGAGGCCGCCTGTCCCGTCGCGGGGCAAATCCAGCTCGGCCCGCACAGCGCCGTGCTTCTCGCCGCCGCCCTACCCGTCATGCCAGCGAAAGCTGGCATCTCCGGCAATTAACCGCATGACCCAATCCGGCCCCCGCATCACCGCCCCCGGCGAAGCCAGCTTCACTCTCTGGGCGCCGGAAGCAAAAACCGTGGACCTCGTCCTCAACCACACCCCGCATCCGATGCAACGCGCGGATGACGGTGTATTCTCAACAACCACAAATGCCACCCCCGGCACCCAGTACAAATACCGCATCGACACCGAAACAGATGTCCCCGACCCCGCTTCGCAAGGCCAGGCGGATGACGTGCACGGCCCCAGCCTTGTCATCGACCATAACTACCCTTGGGCGCACACATCCTGGCGCGGCCGCCCCTGGGCCGAGACCATTGTCTATGAACTCCACCCCGGTGCTTTTGGCGGCTTTAACGGCATCGCCGCGCAACTTCCCCGCCTCGCATCGTTGGGTTTCACCGCCATCGAGCTTATGCCCATCGCGGATTTCCCAGGTGCTCGGAATTGGGGCTATGACGGCGTGCTGCCTTATGCGCCGGATACGCGATACGGCACCCCGCATGAATTGAAATCTTTGATCGACACCGCCCACGGTCTCGGTCTCCAGATCTTTCTCGACGTCGTGTATAATCATTTCGGTCCAGACGGTAATTACCTCAATGCCTACGCCAAATCCTTCTTCCGCGAAGACCAGCACACGCCCTGGGGCAACGCGATCGACTTCCGCCGGCGCCAGGTGCGCGATTTCTTCACCGGCAACGCGATCTTCTGGCTGCAACAGTACCGTTTCGACGGCCTGCGCTTCGACGCCGTGCACGCCATCGGCGATTCCGATTTTCTGCTGGATATGACAAAGAAAATCCGTACCGCAGTACCGGATCGCCACATCCATCTCATCCTGGAGAACGAGAACAACGACGCCGCTTTGCTTCGCACGAAACCATCTGACAAAAAATATGACGCGCAATGGGCCGACGACTGGCACCACTGCGCGCATGTTCTCTTAACGGGAGAATCCGAAGGCTATTACGAGGATTTCCAGAACCCGGCGCAGCAGATGGCGCGATGCCTGGCGGAAGGCTTCGTCTATCAGGGCGACGCCTCGCCGCACCAGGGCAACAAGCCGCGCGGTACGCCCAGCCAACACCTTCCCACCACCGCCTTCGTCATCTGCCTGCAAAACCACGACCAGATCGGCAACCGCGCGATGGGCGAGCGCCTCACCACTCTGGCGAACCCAAACGCGCTTCGCGCCGCCATGGCGCTGCTGCTTTTCACGCCGCAAATTCCCATGCTCTTCATGGGGGAGGAGTTCGGCGAGACCCGGCCGTTTCTGTTTTTTACAGACCACCACGACGAACTCGGCAAGCTCGTAACCGAAGGCCGCCGCAAGGAATTCGCGCATTTCGCCGCCTTCTCAAACCCTGAAACCCGGGCAAAAATCCCCGACCCGAACGCCGCCTCAACATATCAGGCTTCCATCCCGCAAATCACCGAAAACGACTGGACCACGCTCATCAAAACCTGTCTTGGCATCCGCCACACGCACATTATCCCGCGCATGGAAAACGCCAAATCCATAGCTGCCACCGCCATCTCCGCCAAAGCCATAAGAGCCGCCTGGAAAATGCAGGACGGTGCTACCCTCACCATCGCCACGAATTTCGGTGAAACTCCCGTGCCCATGGAGACACCACCCGGCCAGCTCCTTTTCGGCCCGCAATCGCCCGGTCTTCCTGGCCACACCACCTGCCTCTGGCTCGCATCATGAGCAACCTGCACGACCTCGCGCGGCTCGCCGGCATTGCGCTGGAATGGGAGGATTACCAGGGCAAAATTCATTCCGCCTCGGAGCAGTCTCTCCGCGCCGTGCTCAATGCCATCGGCTTTCCGGCGGAAACCGAGTCACAAATCTCCGAAAGCCTCAGCACGCTCGCGCAAGAATCACAAACACAGGCGCCGCTCATCACCGCGAGCGCGGGCGGGCAAATCCACCTCGCGGGCGCGCCCGGCGCTTATCGCATCACGCTTGAATCCGGCGAGACGCTCTCCGGCACCGCCACGCCGCACGGCCAGGGCATCGCCCTGCCGCCCATCCACGCCACTGGCTACCACCAGCTTGAACTGCATGGCCATACCACGACGCTCGCCATCGCCCCGCCGCGCGCCTTCACGTTGCACGACGTGGCTGGGGATGAAAAACTCTGGGGTCTTACCGTGCAGCTATATGGGTTGCGCCGGAAAAACGATGGCGGCATCGGCGACTTTGCCGCTCTGGCGGATTTCTGTGCCCGCGCGGCGAAACATGGCGCGGATGCCATCGGCATCAGCCCGGTGCATGCGCTGTTCTCGGCCGATGTCACGCGCTTCGGGCCTTACGCCCCCTCCAACCGCGCCGCGCTCAACGTGCTGCATATCGCGGAAGATACCGGCGCGCCCGATGACGGCGCGCTGATCGACTGGCCATCCGCCGCCGCCGAAAAACTCAAAAAACTTCGTGAAATCTTCAACCATTCGCACGACTTTGAGGCGCTGCACGCCTTCCGGGAATCCTCCGGCACGGGGATGGAACGTCACGCGATCTTTGAGGCGCTGGCTTCATCGCTGGCGCAAAACAACCCGGAAATGCAGGACTGGCGAAACTGGCCGGAGGCCTATCAGCATCCGGAAAACCCGGCCATCGCCCGCTTCGTCCTGGAAAATCCGCACGAGATCGCCTTCCATGCCTGGCTGCAGATGCGCGCGGAGCAGGGCCTCGCCACCGCCCAAGCCGTTGCCCGGAACGCGGGTGCGAAAATCGGCGTCATCACGGACCTTGCCGTCGGCGCCGCGCATTCCGGCAGCACGAGCTGGAGCTGGCAGGAGGAGGTGCTGAAGGGCCTGGAGATCGGCGCACCGCCCGACCTCATCAACCGCGAGGGCCAGAGCTGGGGCATCACCGCCTTTTCCCCGCGCGGGCTTCGCAATTCCGGCTTCACCGCCTTCATCGAGATGCTGCGCCACGCCATGCGCCACGCGGGCGGGGTCCGCATCGACCATGTCATGGGCTTATCGCGCCTCTGGGTGGTGCCGCAGGGGCTAAGCTCGGCGGATGGCGCGTATCTTTCCATGCCGGTGGATGACCTCATGCGCCTCGTCACTTTGGAATCGCATCGGCACCGCTGCATCATGCTGGGCGAGGATCTCGGCACGCTTCCCCACGGCTTCGGCGAAAAACTCAACCTCGCCGGCATCTCCGGCCTGCGCGTCATGTGGTTCGAGCGTAAAGGCGAGCATTTCACCGACCCCGCCAGCTGGACTCCCTCCGCCGTCGCCATGACCACGACTCACGATCTGCCGAGTGTTGCCGGATGGTGGGAGGGCCGGGACATTGCCTGGCGCGACAGGCTTGGCATGAAGGGCGAGACCGCGCCTGAGCGCGCCACCGCCCGCGCCGAGCTATGGTCCGCCTTTCAGGCATCCGGCGCCACTGCCGCCCGCCAGCCGCCGGACGATGACGGCGCCGCCATCACCTACCCCGCCGCCACGCATCTGGGCCTCGCCGCCTGTCAGTTGGCTCTCCTGCCCATTGAGGACGCACTCTCTTTGCCCGAGCAGCCCAATCTCCCCGGCACCACGGATGAGCACCCGAACTGGCGCCGCCGCCTACCAGCCGACGCCGAAACCCTGTTCGCGGCTGAGGATTTTCAGGCCCGCCTCGCCGCCCTGGCGCAGGCGCGGAGCCAATCATGACCGCCACCGTCCCCCGCGCCACCGCGAGGCTACAATTTTTCGCGGGTTTCACGATGGATGACGCCATCCCCATCATTCCCTATCTCGCCTCGCTCGGCATCTCGCATCTTTACGCCTCGCCTTTGCTCAAGGCCCGGCCGGGCTCCACCCATTGCTACGACATCGTGGACCACAACGAGATCAACCCGGAATTGGGCGGCCTTCCCGCCCTGCACCGTCTCGTCGCCAGCCTGCGCGCGCATGATATGGGCCTGCTGCTGGACATCGTGCCCAACCACATGGGCGTCGGGGGGTCGGACAACGCCTGGTGGCTGGACGTGCTGGAATGGGGTCCAGCCAGCCGCTATGCCGAGTTTTTCGACATCGACTGGAATCCCGCCGACGCCTCGCTGCGCCATAAAATCCTCGTGCCCTTCCTAGGCGCCTCCTATGGCGAGGTTCTGGCCAGCGGCGACCTGCAACTGAAACTCAATCCTGAATCCGGCGGCCTCTACGTCGAATATCACGAGCATCATTTCCCCATCTCTGCCCGCACCGCCGCCATCGTGCTGCACAGCGAGCCTGAACTGCTGGAAAATTCCCGCGCCTTTGCTCAGGCCGCCAAAACCTCTGGCCGCCGCGCCGCCGCAAGCGCCCTCGCCGCCGCAAAATCCGAGCTCACCCGCGCCCCCGCCGCCATCAACGCCGCTTTGGCACGGTTCAGCACCAAAACCCCGGAAGGCCAAAACCGCCTGCACGAGCTGTTGCAACGCCAGCACTACCGCCTCGCCTGGTGGCGCGCGGCGGCGGATGAGATCAACTGGCGCCGCTTCTTCGACATCAACGCGCTCGCCGGCATCCGTGTCGAACTTCCCCGCGTGTTCGACGCCACGCACGACTTCATCCTCTCGCTGTATTCCGAGGGCCTGATCGACGGGCTGCGTATCGACCATATCGACGGCCTGGCCGACCCGCGCGGCTATGCCCGTAAATTGCGCCGCGCCATGGCTCACGCTGGGCAAAAGCGCCCCGAATCCGCGCCCTCCGGGCCGCCCTATATCGTCGTCGAGAAAATCCTGAATGGCCGCGAGCGGCTGGAAGCCGACTGGCAGACGGACGGCACCACTGGCTACGACTTCACGGACCAGGCATCCGCCGTGCTGCACGACCCCGCCGGGGAAGCGCCGCTCACCGAACTTTGGACCCGCCTCACCGCCCGCCCCGGAAATTTTATCGAGGAAGAAGAACCCGCCCGCCGCCAGATATTGCGAGAAAATCTCGCCAGTGAGCTGAACGCCGCCGCCGCGGCCCTGCACCGCATCGCCCGGCGGGATCTCGTCACGCGGGACTACACCTTAACCGGCATCCGCCGCGCGCTGACCGAACTTCTGGTGCATTTCCCGGTTTACCGGATTTACGCGGGCAACACCGGAGCGTCCGAGACGGATTCACAGATCATGGACCGTGCCATGGCAGGCGCGCGCCGCAGCTTCCGCACGGCGGACGCGCATATTCTGGACCTCCTGCGCCGCTGGCTGGCGGATGAAGCCCCGCGCTCGCTACCCCCCGGCCCGCGCCGGGCCGAGCGCCTGCGCGCCATGGTCGGCTTCCAGCAACTCTCCGCCCCGGTCGCCGCGAAATCCGTCGAGGACACCGCCTTCTATCGCTTCGGCCGCCTGCTCTCGCGCAACGAGGTCGGGTCATATCCCGGCACCTTCGCGCTTTCTCCCACGGGCTTCCACGCCGCCGCGCAAGAGCGCTTGAAGCGCAGCCCCGCCGCCTTGCTCGCCACCGCCACGCATGACCACAAGCGCGGCGAGGACACCCGCGCCCGCCTCGCCGTGCTCTCGGAAATTCCCGCTGAATGGGAGGCCGTGATCACCCGCTTCACCCGGCTCAACGCCATCATCCGGCAGGACGTTGGGCCAGACATGGCGGACGAGTTGATGCTCTACCAGATGCTGGTTGCCGCCTGGCCGCTCGGCCTCACCGCCGAAAATCCCCAGGGCATCGGCGAATTCGCGGATCGCATTGCGGGCTGGCTGGAGAAATCCATGCGCGAGGCCAAGCGCGTCTCGGAATGGGCCGCGCCGAACGAGGCCTACGAGGCCGCCGCCCAGCAATTTTTGCGGCAAACGCTCGACCCCACCCGCCCGGTGCTGGCCGAGATCATCGCCTTTGCCGGGCGCATCGGCCCAGCCGGGGCCATCAACGGCCTGGCCCAGACCCTGCTGCGCCTTACCGCCCCCGGCGTGCCGGACCTCTACCAGGGCACGGAATTCTGGGACCAATCCCTGGTTGATCCCGACAACCGCCGCCCGGTCGATTTCCACGCCCGCGAGGCCACACTTGCGGCCAACAAAACTCCCGTCGAGCTACTAACCAACTGGCAAACCGGCGCGGTCAAGCAAGCCCTCATCGCCAAAGCCCTGAGGCATCGCGCCGAAAACCCGGAACTCTACGCGCAAGGCGACTACACCAAGCTCGAAGCCGAGGGCGATAACGCTCCCCACATCCTCGCCTTCACCCGCCATCGCCAAGGCCTTAAAATCATCGCCGCCACCACTCGCCTCGCTGCCAGCCTCACCACCACCGCACCGCTGGTCCCCGCCGCCGCCTGGGGCGGCACGGCGCTCGCTTTGCCTGAAGGCAGCTGGACCAACATTTTCACCGGCGCCACGCTTCCCGGCGGCACCACCCCCATCGCCACGCTCTTCGCCGATCTCCCCGTCGCGCTCCTCACCTCTGCATGACCCCGCCGCCGCTGACCCCCAACCACGCCCTGTTCTTGGACATCGACGGCACGCTGATCGACCTCGCCCCCACGCCGGATTCCGTCATCATCCCGCCCGGCCTCGGCGACACGCTTCTTACCTTACAAAAAACCCTCAGCGGCGCGCTCGCCATCCTCTCGGGCCGCAAGCTGGCGGATATCGACCGCCTGCTACCTCCCGGCCTGCCCTGCGCTGCCGAACACGGCATGATCCTGCGCGACCCATCCGGCGCCATCACCAGCACGGCAAAACGTCCCGCCGCCTACGCGCATTGGCTGAAAATCCTTCACGCCCAAGCCGCCGCCATGCCCGGCGTGCTGGTCGAGGAAAAGCAATTCAGCCTCGTCCTGCACTACCGCCGTGCGCCCCAGTTTGAGCCGGAACTGCGCCGCCTTGTGGACAGCCTCATCGCGCAATCGCCGGACGCTACGCTCCTGCTCGCGCATTGCGCCTTCGAGCTTAAGCCGAAATCCGGCACCAAGGCGGACGCGCTCGCGCATTTCATGGCCTCAGCACCTTTCGCTGGCCGTGCCCCCATCTTCATCGGCGACGACACTACCGATGAGCCCGCCATCGCCAAGGCCAACGAACTAGGGGGCGCCGGTCTGCATGTCGCCCGCGACTTCGGCGGCAAAACTGCCACCGTCCGTCAATGGTTAAGCGTAGGGCGGATAAGCGAAGCGTAATCCGCCATTCAACCGCTCGCCGCCAGCCCCCAGCCTGTCATCAAAAACACCCAGCCCGCCGTATCCAGCGTGAACAGCCCGCTGGTCGAGGCCAGCGGCCAGTAAATCACACACACGGTCACAAACACCATCGCCTGCACCGCATCCGCCTGGGGCCGCAACGCCCTCCCCATCCGCCGCAACCACAGCACCACTAGCGCCACGAACAGCGCCAGCCCCGGCAACCCCGCCATCGTGCCGATCTGCAAATAATAATTATGCGGATGCAGATTGCAGCCCCAGGCGACATTCACCGCATCCGGTATTCCCAAGCCCGGCCAGCCGTGCAGATACCGGCTCTGCCCACAGAAATCCTTGAACCCCTCGAAGCCGAACCCCATCCACGGATGCGCCGCGATCATCACGCTCGCCCGCGTATAAAGCTGCCCATAGGGGCTTGCGATAAAATGCGGCACCTGCCGCGCCGTCTCCATCACCAGCTTGCCGAAAGTCGGCGGTGAGATCACCGGCAGCGCCGCCACCGCCGCCACCGCCACCACCGCGGCGATCAGCAGCGGCGCGCGGAACCGCCGCACCAGCAGCCCGGTGATGCACAACCCCAGCAAAAACAGCAGGTTCGGCATCCGCTGGCCAATCAGCACCATTGTCGTCTCGGTCCCCAGCAGCACCGCCAAGCCCAATCCCCAGGCGCGTAGCCGCCGCCCCGCGCTGATCAACCGCAGCACCACCGGCATCAACCCCGGCAGCGCCACATACAGGAAAATCTCGCCCGCGCGCGGCTTATAAAACGGCCCGGTCAGCGCGCCATCGCCCCAGCGGGGGAACCCCATCAGATTCCGCGCGGTCAAAATCTGCTCCCAGCATTGCGAGGCGGTCCAGACCGCCAACCCCAGCACCACCCACCACATCGCCTTGCGGGCGCGCGGCCCGGCCAGCACCCAGTCCTGCAACGCCGCCACCAGCAGTGGCAGCCGCAGCATCACCAGCGCCTCCAGCGCGCTATGCTCCGGCCCCGTCACGATCGAGGCCGCGAGCTGCCACAACCACAACGCACCGGCCAGCCAAACCCAGACCTGCCGCGCCCAATCCCACTGGCTTCGCATCATGCATCGCGCCAGAAACAGCACATCCACGGTCACGATCAGCGCATCGGCCACCGCCCGGCCATAGAACAGGAAAAACGGCAGCAGCAGCGCCGCCACCACCGCCACGCGGCGCATCACATCGTCGGGTTTCATGCCCGCCCGATGCCACAGCCCGCCACTCCGGTAAACGCTCCGGGATTTCGTGGGGTGGGTAAGCGCAGCGTAACCCACCGATATCCCCTTCCATCCGATGAACGATGATCCATTAACAGTGCATCGCAGCATAAGCGGGTTATATGGGCCGCTTGCCCTTCACCCAATGCCAGGAGAAACAGCATGATCGGAGTTCCAGCCCGCCCATTCGCCGTCGTCACAGGCGGCTCATCCGGTATCGGCTTCGAGCTTGCCAAGCAGTTCCTGGACAACGGCTTCGACCTCCTCATCGCCGCCGATACCGGCGTCGTGCAAGCCACCGCCTCGCTCCAGGCCTATGCGCCCCGCGCCAAGGTCACGGCGCTCACTACGGACCTCTCCACGGCCCAAGGTGCGCGCGCGCTGCACGCTAAAATCCGCGAGAGCGGCCGCGGCGTCGATGCGCTGGCCGCCAATGCGGGCATCGGCCTCGGCGAGAGCTTTCTCGACCAGCAGCGCGAGGACTGGGTGAAGGTCATCACCACCAACATCATCGGCTCGCTGGACATCATCCACCTCGTCGCAAGCGACATGCGCGAGGCAGGCCATGGCCGCATCCTCATCACCTCCTCCCTCGCCGCGCAGGTGCCAAGCCCCTATCTCGCGATCTACAGCGCCAGTAAATCCTTTCTGGAATCCATCGCCATCGCCATCCGCGAGGAGCTGAAAGGCACCGGCATCTCCGTCACCGCGCTGCTGCCCGGAGGCACGGAGACGAACATCTGGGCCCGCGCCGGGGTGCTGAACACGCAACTCGGCGGCCCTGCGAAAAAGGACAGCGCGGCGGACGTCGCCAAAACCGGCTACGACGCGCTGATGGCAGGCAGCCCCAGCGTGGTCCACGGGTTCAAGAACCGGCTGGCGGCAGCCGCCGCCAATGTCATCCCGGACACACTTCTCGCCTGGACCACGCGGCACATCACCCAGCCCGGCTCCGCCAAGGGCCACCACTGATCCCCCCATCCGCTGTAACTTCCAAATAGCGTTGCGCCGCCGCTGAGAAGGACAACCGCCCCGTGCCCATCACCATCAATGGCTCAGAAACACCGCTCCCGGCGGACCCGCGCGTTTCGCTGCTCGACCTGCTGCGCGAGCATTTGCACCTGCACGGCGCCAAAAAGGGCTGCGACCAGGGCGCCTGCGGCGCCTGCACGGTGCTCGCCGATGGCGAACGCATCATCTCTTGCATGGCCCTGGCGGTGCAATACGATGGCCGCGCCATCACCACCATCGAAGGGCTGGCGGCGGATGGCGAAATGCACCCGTTGCAACAGGCCTTCATCGAACACGACGGCTTCCAATGCGGTTATTGCACGCCCGGGCAGATCTGCTCCGCCATCGGCATGGCAAGCGAGCTTCGCCGCGGCCTGCCCAGCAACGTGACAAGCCAGCTCGACACGGAAACCATCACGCTCACCCGCGCGGAACTCGCCGAACGCATGAGCGGCAATCTCTGCCGCTGCGGCGCGTATAACGGCATCATCGGCGCGATCACGGAATTCTGCAACGCGGATACCGCCGCGTGACGCCGTTCAGCTACGCCCGCGCGGCGGATGCGGCGGATGCGATCCGCCAGGGCGCAGCGCCCGGCGCCAAATATCTCGGCGGCGGCACCAACCTTGTCGATCTCATGCGCGAAACATTGGAACGCCCGGCCGCGCTGGTCGATGTCACCGGCCTGTCCAGCGAAATCACCGAGCAGCAAGACGGCGGCCTCATCATCGGCGCGGCAGCGCGCAACACGGCGGTGGCTGAGCATCGCGCCGTGCGGACGCGCTTTCCTTTGCTCTCCCGCGCCATCCTCGCCGGCGCCAGCGGGCAAATCCGCAACATGGCAACCACCGGCGGCAACATCCTGCAACGCACGCGCTGCACCTATTTCTACGACAATGAAGGCTCCCGCTGCAATAAACGTAATCCCGGCGAAGGGTGCGATGCTATCGGCGGCTTCAACCGCATCCACGCTATTCTTGGCGCCTCGCCTGCCTGCGTGGCCACGCATCCGTCGGACATGTGCGTGGCGCTGGCAGCGCTCGATGCAACCGTGCACCTCAGCGGCGCCAGCGGTGCCCGCACCCTGCCCTTCACCAGTCTGCACCTGCCTCCCGGCAGCCAGCCGGAGCTGGAAACCGCGTTGGCGCCAGGCGAACTGATCATCGCCATCGAGATTCCCGCTTTGGCCTTTGCCCGCCGCTCAACTTACGCCAAGGTCCGCGACCGGGCGAGCTATGCCTTTGCCCTGATTTCCGCCGCCGCGGCGCTGGAGCTCGATGGCGGCACGGTGAAAGACATACGGCTCGCCTTGGGCGGCGTCGCGCCCAGGCCCTGGCGCGCAACCAAGGCGGAGGCGGCGCTTCGCGGCCAGCCTGCCACCGGGGCGTCGTTCCGCGCCGCCGCCGAGGCGGAGTTGGCTGACGCCATCCCGCTCTCCGGCAACGCCTTCAAAATCGAGCTTGCCAAACGTGTCATCACCGCCACGCTGGTGGCACTCGCGGGAGAAGCCGCATGAGCATCGTTAACCAGGCGAAAGGAGCGGCCCAGGCCGCCGTCAAAAAAGCCATCGAACTCGCCCCCGATAACTGGATCCCAGGCGGCAAGCCAGACCCGCTGATCCAGCACAAGCACGGGCTGATCGGCGCGCCGATCTCCAGGGTCGATGGCCCGCTCAAGGTCCAGGGCAACGCGCGCTTCGCGGCGGAATTTCCCTATGATGGCATGGTCTATGCCGCGCTGGCCTACAGCACGGTGGCGAAAGGCCGCATCGCGACGCTGGAGACCAGCGCCGCCGAGGCCGCACCCGGCGTCGTGCTGGTGATGACGCATCGCAACGCGCCCCGGATGCAGCCGATGCCGCTTTTCCTCACCGCCGCAAAGGCCGCGGGCGGCAGCAGCCTGCCGATCATGCAGGATGACCGCATCCACTGGAACGGCCAGCCCATCGCGGTCATCCTCGCCGGAACCCAGGAGCAGGCCGACCACGCGAAATCCCTCCTCCGCGTTACCTACGCGGCGGAGCCCGCAAGCACCAGCTTCGCAAAATCCAAAGCGCAAGGCACGGAGCCCGGCCTTTTCCAAGGCCAGCCGCTGCAAACCAAAATCGGCGGCGCCGAGGCGGCGTTTGGCGCGGCTCCGGTCAAAACCGATGCTGTCTATTCCACGCCCCGCCACAGCCACAACGCCATCGAGCCGCACGCCGTAACGCTCCTCTGGGACGGCGATGCGCTGCGTATCCACGACGCTTCGCAGCTGGTCGCGCACAGCGCCTGGTCCATCGCCCAGGTTTTCGGCATCGATGAACGCCAGGTCCACGTCACCTCGCCCTATGTCGGCGGCGGCTTCGGGTCGAAGACGCTCTGGCCGCACCACATAATGGGGGCGGCAGCCGCCAGGCTTGCGGGGCGCCCCGTCCGCATGGCCCTCTCGCGGGAGGGCGTGTACCGCGTCATCGGCGGCCGTAGCCTCACCGAGCAGCGCGTTGCCATCGGCGCGCAGGCCGATGGCCGGTTCGACGCCATCATCCACACCGGCACGGTGACGATGACCCGGCACAATACCCTGCCCGAACCCTTCATCCTGCCCACGCGCAGCGCCTACGCCGCGGGCAGTTTCCTGCTCGATGTGGAGGTTGCCTATCTCGACATGGTGGCCAACACCTTCATGCGCGCCCCGGGCGAATCCGTCGGCACGTTCGCGCTGGAGAGCGCGGTCGATGAGCTTGCCGTCGCGCTGGGTATGGACCCGGTGGAGCTGCGGCTTCGTAACGAGCCGGAAAAAGATCCGGCACTGGGCACGCCCTTCTCCGCGCGCCACATTGCGGAGGCCTGGCGTGCGGGCGCGGCGCGCTTCGGCTGGGCTGCGCGCAACCAGACCCCCGGCCAGCGGCGGGAGGGGGATTGGCTTACCGGCATGGGCTGCGCCACCGCGACCTATCCGTATTACCGTATGCCCGGGGGTGCGGCGCGCATCACGCTCTCGCAAAACGGCCATGCCAGCGTCGCCATCGCCGCGCATGAGATGGGCATGGGCACCGCCACCGCGCAGTCCCAGATCATCGCCGAGCGTCTCGGGCTGCCGCTCAGCCAAATCGCCTTCACCTATGGCGATTCAACGCTGCCCGGCCTCGTGCTGGCTGGCGGCTCGCAGCAAACCGCCGCCATCGGCGCCGCGGTCATCGCCGCGCAGCACAAGCTGGTAGCGGCGCTGCTCAAGCTCGCGGGCAACGATTCACCCCTTGCCGGGCTCAAGCCGGATGAGGTCGGCGGCCTTGATGGCGGCCTCGCCAGCCTCGAAGACTCCTCTCGCTTTGAGAGCTACGCCTCCATCCTTTCCCGCGCGCAGCAGGCCGAGGTCACGGTGGAGGCAGAAGCGCCGCCGCCGCTCGAATTGCAGCACTGGTCCATGCATTCCCATGGTGCGATGTTCTGCGAAGCGCGGGTCAACGCGGTCACGGGCGAGACCCGGATCAGCCGCTTCCTTGGCGCGTTCGACTGCGGGCGCATCATCAACGCGAAAACCGCCGCCAGCCAGTTCCGTGGCGGGATCATCATGGGCATCGGGATGGCGCTGATGGAGGAAACGCAGTTCGACGAGCGCAACGGGCGCATCATGAACCCGAGCCTCGCCGAATATCACGTGCCCGCGCATCTGGACGTGCCGGAAATCGACATCATCTGGACGGATATCCCCGACCCGCATACCCCCATGGGTGCGCGCGGCGTCGGCGAAATCGGCATTACCGGCACCGCCGCCGCCGTGGTCAACGCAATCTTCAACGCGACGGGAAAGCGCGTGCGCGAGCTCCCGGTCACGCTCGATAAGCTGCTTTAAGGCCCATTCACGCCTCTTCCTGTCATTGCGAGTCCGCGTCACGCGAATGCGTGCATTCGCACGACGCGGACGAAGCAATCATCTTTTATAATCGCCCCGGCAACCCCAAAAACCTATCATTACAAATACAAAACAAACACTATGTTTTTCTGTGGATAAAAAAATAAAACTGCCTAAAATCAATCACATGGCCTGTGGATAACAGGGGGGTGTTTCACGTGAAACACCCCCCTGAAAACTACCCGTTGAGCAAGCTCAGCACCGAATCCAGCTGGTCCAGATTTTTATAGTTCAGCGTCACCGTGCCGCCGCGCCCGTTGAATTTTATCGCCACTCTCAGCCCCAGCCGCTCGGTGAGGTTACGGGAGAGCGACTCCGCCTCTCCGTCCATCGTCGTCGCCTCACGCCTTGGTCCGCGCAGCTGCGATTCCTTGATGCTCCGGGTGAGATTATTGATCATCTCTTCGGCCTTCCGCACGGAAAGCTCACGCCGCAAAATATCCTTGGCGCCCTTCTCGGGTTGCGGATGCCCGAGCAATGCCCGTGCATGGCCCATGGAAAGCCTGCCGTCGCGCACTTGCTCTAATACCTTCATAGGCAGCTTCAGAACCCGCAGCGTGTTATTAATGTGCACGCGGGACTTTCCGACCGCGTCGCCCAGCGCCTCCTGGCTCAGCCGGAACTCCGAAATTAGCCGCTGATACCCCTCCGCCTCTTCGATCGGATTCAAATCCTCTCTCTGCAAATTCTCAACGAGCCCCGCCGCCATCGCGTCTTCATCGCTCAGCGGGCGCACCAGCACCGGCACTTCATGCAGGCTGGCCGCCTGCGCCGCGCGCCAGCGCCGCTCACCGGCGATAATCTGATACGCGCCGTGTTTTTCAGGGTGCGGGCGCACCAGCAGCGGCTGCAAAATACCGCGCTGTTTGATCGAGTCCGCCAGCTCCGCCAGCGCCGTATCGTCCATGTCCTTGCGCGGCTGGTAGGGGCTGGGCTCCAGCACATCCACCGCGAGCTGCTGCACCCCGGCAGCGTTCACGCTGGCAGGCACCGCCGCCTCGCCCAGCAATGCCGCCAGGCCCCGCCCTAGCCGCTTGGGTTGTTCCTTAACGCTCATGCCGCCACCTGCCTGCCCCGTTGCCGTTTCAAAAATTCCGCCGCCAGCGCCAGATATGCCTGCGCGCCGGAGGAGCGGAAATCATATAGCAGCACCGGCATCCCATGGCTCGGCGCCTCCGTAATCCGCACATTACGGGGGATATGCGTGTCGAACACCGACTCTTTAAAATGCCCGCGCACATCCGCGCTCACCGCTTCCGAGAGGTTGTTGCGCCGGTCGGTCATCGTCAACACGATGCCCTCCAGCTCCAGTTTCGGGTTGAGCTTGCGCTTCACCATCTCGATCGTCCGCATCAACTGGGAGATACCCTCCAGCGCGAAAAACTCCGCCTGTAGCGGCACCAGCACCGAATCCGCCGCGACCAGCGCGTTCAGTGTCAGCAGCCCAAGCCCCGGCGGGCAGTCGATAAATACCGTATCGGCACCGCCGCCGCCATGCAGCGCCTCGCGCAGCATAAATTCCCGCCGCTCCGTGCCCGCGAATTCCATATCTGCGCCGATCAAATCTGCCACCGCGGGCACGATCATGAGATTAGGCACCGCCGTCGCGACCGCCGCCTTGTCGAGTTTAACATCCCCTGCCAGCAGCGCGTAGCTGCCGCCCTGCCGGGCCGATGCCTCGATCCCCAGGCCCGTGCTCGCATTGCCCTGCGGGTCGATATCCACCAGCAGCACTTTCGCACCGCCCACCGCCACGGCCGCCGCAAGGTTGATCGCGGTCGTGGTTTTTCCCACCCCGCCCTTCTGGTTCACAACCGCGATAGTCCGGGGCTTAGTCTTTTCCAGCATGGCGGAGGCGGCTCACTTTCAGGATACATTTCGCAGCACCCTCCGGCGGGGCGGCAAAGCGCTCCACCTCCATGTGCCAGAACGGCTTTGCCGCCGTCAATTCATCCTCGCATCCCGGACCTTTGGGAAACAGGCAAACGCCATCCTCAGCCAGATGCAACGCTGCAAGGCCGAGCAATTTATCCAGCGGCGCCAGGGCTCTGGCCGTGACCAGCATCGCCGGTTCGGTCTGTGCGGTTTCTATTCGTGTGTTCAAAACTTTCACCGGCGCCGCTGTCGCCCGCGCCGCCTCCAGCAAAAACGCCGCCTTGCGTGTGTCTGATTCGATCAAGGTGAACGCGATGCCGGTTGCAATCGCCAGCACCATGCCGGGGAACCCGGCGCCGGAACCAAGATCGATCGCCCGCGTCACGCCATGCGGAATATATTGCGCCAGCTCCAACGAGTCCTGGATGTGCCGCTCCCATAGGTTCGGAAGGTCTCCCTTGGCGACGAGGTTGATCTTTGGGGACCATTTCGCCACCAGCCCTGCGAACTGGCGGAGCTTCGCTTCGCTCACGCGGCGCGGCGCGGCTTTTTCAGCGCCCCGAAAATCGCCCCAAGTGCGGCTGGCGTCATGCCTTCTATCCGGCCCGCGGCGCCCAGGCTCTGTGGCCGCACCCGTTCGAGCTTCTCGCGCAGCTCGTTGGAAAGCCCGCCGACCTCTGCATAATCGAAGCCATCGCGAATCAGCACCGCTTCATCCTGCGCCCGCACACGAATTTCCGCGTTCTGCCGGTTCAAATATCCCGCATAATGCAAATCCGCGCGTAAAATTTCCGCCGCCCTGCTCGCCCCCGCCGGCTTGCCGCCAAACCCGGCGATTTCCTGCTGTAGCCGGGCAAAAACCCCTGCCCGCTCAGCTCCCACGCATCCCCAGCCAAGGCCTTTTGGCGTCAGCCGTAGCTCGGCGTTATCCGCGCGGAGCGACAGCCGGTATTCCGCGCGGGAGGTGAACATGCGGTATGGCTCCGTTACACCTTGGGTCACGAGGTCGTCGATCAGCACGCCGATATAGGCGTCTGCCCGGCCAACAACCGCTGGAACCGCACCCCCCGATGCAAGTGCGGCGTTCAGCCCGGCCATCAGCCCTTGCGCGGCGGCTTCTTCATACCCGGTGGTGCCATTTATCTGTCCGGCGAGATAAAGCCCTGGCAGCGTCTTCACCTGTAGCGCGTGGTCCAGCGCGCGCGGATCGACATAGTCATATTCCACGGCATAGCCGGGGCGCAGAATCCTGGCTTTTTCCAGGCCTGGGATGGAATGCACCAGCTTTTCCTGCACATCCTCCGGCAGCGAGGTGGAAATCCCGTTCGGATAGACCGTATTGTCGTCCAGCCCTTCGGGTTCGAGGAATATCTGGTGCCCGGTTTTTTCCGCAAACCGTACCACCTTATCCTCGATGGATGGGCAATAGCGCGGCCCGCGCCCGGCGATATTTCCGCCATAAACCGCCGATTTATAGATATTTTCCCGAATGATCTGGTGCGTCTTTTCGGTCGTGCCGGTAATCCGGCAGGAAATCTGCGGATTTGTCACCTTCTCCGTCAGGCTGGAGAAGCACTCCGGCGGGTCTTCGCCCTTATCCTCCGGCAGCCCATCCCAATCGATGCTGTTTTTGTCCAGCCTTGGCGGCGTACCGGTCTTCAGCCGCCCGAGCGGCAGATTCAGCCGGGCCAGGTCTTCCGCCAGCTTCAACGCCGCCGCATCGCCAATCCGCCCGCCCGGCTGCATCACATTCCCAAAATGCAGTACCCCGCGCAGAAACGTGCCACTGGTCAGCACCGCAGCGCCGCAACGGAAATCCCGGCCATCGGCGGTCTTCACCCCCGCCAGCCGCCCGGATTCGGTAAGCAACCCCGCTGCTTCACCTTCAAGAATGGTGAGATTTTCCTGTGCCGCCAGCATCGCCTGGATGGCGTTGCGATACAGTCTGCGGTCCGCCTGTGCCCTTGGGCCGCGCACCGCCGGGCCTTTGCCACGGTTCAATAATTTAAAATGAATACAGGCGGCATCGGCGGCTTTGCCCATAATGCCGTCCAGCGCGTCGATCTCCCGCACCAGATGCCCCTTGCCGATCCCGCCAATCGCCGGATTGCAGGACATTTCCCCCAGCCGGTCCGCCCGGTGCGTGATAAGCAAGGTCCGCGCCTCTACCCGCGCCGCCGCCGCCGCTGCTTCCGCCCCGGCATGTCCGCCGCCTATGACAATTACATCGTAATCCATCGCGGCGGTTTAGCGAGTTTGCTTTAAAAAAGCCAAGGCTAAACCAATAACCGCCTACAGCCAGCCTTTCCGCCGGAACCATGCCAGCGGCAGCACCGCCGAAAGAATCATGAACGCCCAGGCATAGCCGTAGCCATACTTCCAGCTAAGTTCAGGGATGTCCTTGAAATTCATGCCGTAGATTCCGGCGATCAGGGTGGGCGGAATACCGACGATGGATACGATGGTCAGCACTTTGATCAGGCTGTTCTGCGCGATGTTGATGAGGCCCAGTGTGGCGTCCAGCAGGAATTGCACCTTGTCGGTGAGATGCGTGCTGAACTCGTTCAGCGACGATGTATCCTTTTGAACCGACTCCAACCGGCCGACAACCGATTTTGGCAGCCAGTCCGCGGTAGCCGTGGCATAGGGCACAATGCGCGCCACGCCAAGCTGGCTGTCCCGCACGAAGGAGATGATATCGTAATTCCGGCCCAGCGTCACGAGAATCGCTTGCAGCTCCACTTCGGCATTGCGCCGGCGCATCGCACTCTCCTGGTTTTTAGCCCCAAAGCGATGGTGAAAAATTTTATGGCTGAGCTGATCCAACTCCTGCCGGAGCTGTTCAAGAATATCCGCCTGGCGATCGACGATAGCTTCAAGCAATCCCGCAAATATGAAGGCTGACCGCGGCTCCCCCTTGGCGCCGGTTTCGTGCGGCTGCGCGGCGAAATTCTCAAATATCTGGCTTGGCGCGAACCGGATGCTGATAAGCTGCTCCGGTGCGAGCACAAACCCGCACGCGCTGGATTGCAACGCGTCCCCCACGCGGGTCACAATCGGCATGCTCAGCGTCAGCACCGGCCCGTCGGCGGAGAGCCGGGCTGAATTTTCGATCTCGGTTAGGTCGCCTTGGCTGGGGAGGAGACGCTTCGTTTTGCGCGCGACGATTGCGTAGTCCTCAAGCGTCGGGTTTTGCAGGTCGAACCAGACCGCATCGTGTATATCCGTTGCCGGGTCTGCTAGAGCTACTAACTTTCCGTTAGTACATTCATAGGCTTTCAGCATGTTTCGTCCTCACCTGTACTACTTGCCGATACAGAAGCCTGAGAAAACCGCATCAAGAATCTCTTCCACGCCAATAACACCCGTCAGCCGCGCGAGTGCATGAGACGCCGCGCGGAGTTCCTCGCCGCGCAATTCAGGTTCATCGATAGTCAATGCAAGCGCCAGGGCTTCCGCCGTATCGCGCACGCAGGCGATTTGCCGTGGCCGGGCGAGCGTGGCCGCACCTTTGGTATCGGTGAGCCGTGCCGCCGCCTCGGCAAGCTGGGCGCGCAAAGCATGCATCCCCTGCCCGCTTAATGCGCTGATTGCTAAAACCCCCGGTTTCGCCTCCACCAAATCCGATTTCGTGAAAACCCGCAGCGTCTCGATGCCTTCCGGCACCGCTGCAAGTTCCGCTCCCACCGGCGCCACGGCAATGACCAGATCAGCCCGCGCCGCCCGCGCATTGGCGCGCCGCACGCCCTCGGCCTCGATGAAATCATCCGTTTCCCGCAATCCCGCCGTGTCGGTGAGATGCACCGGCACGCCGCCCATATCGACCCGCACCCCCAGCGCATCGCGCGTCGTGCCCGGAATTTCCGAGACGATCGCCACCTCCTCCCCCGCCAGCGCGTTCAAGAGCGTGGATTTGCCGGCGTTCGGCGGGCCAAGAATGACAAATTCCAGCCCTTCTCTTAAGCGTTCCGCCGCCGGGGCCGCATTCAAAACCTGCCCCATTTCGCCTAGCAATTCCGAAATACGTGCGAGCAGCCCGGCTTCCACCTCCGGCGGCAGATCCTCGTCCGGGAAGTCGATCAGCGCCTCCTGCTGCGCCATGATCTGCCGCAATTCCTCGCGCCATCTGGCCGCACAAATCCGCGTGGCATCCGCGCCCTGCACCGCCTGCGCGCGCTGTGCCTCGGTCTCGGCGGCGATGAGATCCGCCATCGACTCAGCCGCCAGTAAGTCCATTCTGCCGTGCAGAAACGCGCGGCGGGAAAATTCCCCCGGCTCGGCCGGACGCGCGCCGAGCGCCACCAAGGCTTCGCTTACCGCAGCAAACACCGCGCGCCCGCCATGGATGGCGAATTCCGCCACATCCTCGCCGGTGAAACTGTTGGGAGCCGGAAACACCGTAACCAAAGCATGGTCGAGCAATTTATCGCCCAAGTGCAAGGCACGCAGCGCGGCCACGCGCGGCCTGGGCAAGCGGCATAGCCCTGCGGCAATATCCAGAGCCGCCGGGCCGGAGAGCCGCACGACACACACCGCCCCGCCCCGCCCGGTAATGGGAGCAAAAATTGTCACCTCTCTTGCTTGCGAAACAGAAAATCCGAATAAATGATGACCGCCAGCAACACCGCGTTCACGGCCCAGGCGGCAGTGAGCACCGAAAGCCAGAACGAGGCGATACCCAGCAGCGCCAGCGCGCATATTCCCAGAACATGCGAGGGCGGAAAGCGCGGGTGCAGCTGGGCGCGGAACAGCCCGTTGCCCAGAAGGTAGAGCGCCGGGCCGCCAACCAGCAGCAGGCCGGCCTCCCGGCTGATCGGCGCACCAGGATGCTGGAGCAGGAACCCGTCCCCCGCCGCTACCACGATGATGCCCGCCACCAGCAGCGCGTGCAGATAAGTATAGGCGGAGCGCGCCACCTTGCCCGTATCCTCGGATTCCGCGAAAGCATCCGCCGCGCGGTCGGCGGCTTTGTCGAAATAAATCCACCAGAGCGCGATGACGCCCAGAAAGGCGGCGAGAAATCCGGCGCCGTTCGCTCGGTTCCAGTTCAGGCCGAAGAAGGTGTCGCCCGTCACGGTGATGGATTCGCCAAGCGCGATCAAGATGAAGCCGCCGCAACGCTCGGCCAGATGGTAGCTGTCGATCATCAGCTCGTTGGTGGCGGAGTGGCCAAGCCCCGGCACGGCGGAACCAAGGCTGGGCGAGGTGATGTCCAGCGCGAGCGCGATGAGCCAGCAGACGGTGCGGGGCCAGAGCGGGAGCACGGCGCCAGCCAGCCAGAAGACGCCGGAGGCCGCGAACCAGATGGTTATCCGGGCGAAGTTATGGCTATGGCCATCGTGGTGCCGGCGCACCGCCCAGAGCATGAACAGGCTGCGGCCAAGCTGCATGGCCACGTAAGTGGCGGCGAAGACAAGGCCCCGGCGGTTGAAGGCCTCCGGCAGGGCATCGGCCAGCACCAGGGCCAGCAGCATGAGAATGATGAGCATGGCGCGGACCTGCTTGGTCTGCGGGTCCAGCCAGTTGGTAACCCAGCTCGTATAAACCCAGACCCACCAGACGCCGGCGAACAGCATGAGCGAATGCAGAAAGCCGGCGGGGTTGAGATGCGCGCGCAGCGTCGCGGAGAGCTGGGTGATGGCGAAGACAAAAACCAGGTCGAAAAACAACTCGATCTGCGCGACCGGCGCGGTGCCGTGGCCCTCCCTCGGGCGGAGCAGATTGGTTTTGGAGGAGAGCAGATTCAAGGTTTTAAATAACGCGATGTTAAATGCGCTTCGAAAGCGGATGGGTTCAGGTTTTCGCCTGTTGCGGCATGCAATAATTCATTGAAGCCGTAGCGCGAGGCGTTGTCATGGACATGGATTTTCAGCCAGCTTGTTAGTGGCGAGAAGTCACCTTGCGCCAGGGTATCGTCGAGCGTGGGAACCGCGCGCCGCGCGGCGGCCATGAGCTGTGCTGCGGCCATCGCGCCCAAGGTGTAGGAGGGGAAATAGCCGATCGCCCCGTCGTACCAATGAATATCCTGCAAACAGCCTTGGGTATCATTGGGCGGGGTAACGCCGAGCAGCGATTGCAGCATGTCGTTCCAGGCGCCGGGCAGGTCAGCCACGGCAAGGCCGCCCGTGAGCAAGGCCTGTTCGAGCCGGAAGCGCAAGATGACATGGGCGGGGTAGGTCAGCTCATCGGCCTCGACCCTTATGCAGCTGCGGGCGACATGGCGCAGCCGGGTTTTAAGCGCGCCGGGCGTGACGGGCTTGCCGAAAGCCTGTGTGAGAACCGGGGCGAGGTGGCCGAGATAGGCATCCGAGCGCACGGCCTGCATCTCGATGATCAGCGACTGGCTCTCATGCACCGCCATGCCCGCCGCCTCGCCGATTTTCTGCCGGGCGTATGTGGTTGGCAGATGCTGCTCATATAGTGCGTGGCCGGTTTCATGCAGCACTCCGGTGATGGCGGAAAGCGGGTCCATCTCGTCGTAGCGGGTGGTGATGCGGATGTCTCGCGCGGTGCCGCCGCAGAAGGGATGGGCGGAACGGTCCAGCCGGGCGGAGGTGAAATTAAGGCCGGCGGCGGCGCTTAAGCGCTTGCACAATTCCTCCTGGACGGCCTGGCTATAAGGGCCGGGCGGCAGGGTTTCGTGGGGGGTGCGGCGCTGGTGCTCCTCGGCGGCGGGCAGCGCGGTTTGCAGAAATGCTTCATAGCGCGCGAAGATCGGCGCGACATCGGTGGCGGTGATGCCATGTTGATATTGGCTTATCAGCGCATCGTAAGGCGAGAGCCCGAGCGTTTGGCCGAGGATGGTGGCGGCCTCGCGGGCCAGCGCGAAAACCTCGCTCAAGGCTTCCCGCACCATGGCAAAATCGCTGGTTGGGCGGGCCGCGCGCCAGAGCGTTTCGCAGCGGCTGCTGGCGAGCGAGCTGGCTTCCACAAGGTCTTGCGGCAGTGCGGTAGCGCGGCGGTGGGCCTCGCGCATTAGTTCCAGATTGCGCGCGGCCCAAGGGTCGGCCGGGGTTTCTGTCGCGGCGAGGTCATCGGCCAGAGCGGGCGCGGTGAGAAGCTCATGCGACAAGCCCGCCAATGTGGCCATCTGCTCGCCCCGCGCCGCAGCGCCGCCAGGCGGCATCATCGCCGCAGCGTCCCAGCCCAGCATGGCGGCGGCTTCGTCCAATGTGGCGATGCGGGTAAATTTGTGCTTGGCGCGGGCGTAGGGGGTCATGGGGAAAGCAATCTTTTGCGGGCGAAGAAGATGAATTGGAAAACCAGCACGAAGGCGAAGCCGAACCAGGTCAGCGCGTATTCATAATGGTTGTTCGGCGGGTGGGGTAGGGCTTGCGCCGGTTGCGGCGCGGGGCTGCCGGGCGGCGGCAATGGCCCCATGCCGATGAGGATGTAGGGCGCGACGGCGGGCAAGCCCAGCCCCGCGCCGATTTTCGCTGGGTCCAGCGTGTAAAAAAGCCCCTGGGACGGGGCATCCGTGCCTGCGAACCAGCCCGCGGTGGCGGGAGCGTGGACGTAGCCTTGCGGGTTTGCGGCTTGCGGCGCGGAGAGTGCGATGGGGGTTTGCGAGGGTATCCAGCCGAGATCGACCAGCACAATTTCCCCGTTGGGGCGGCGAAGCGGGCGGATCAGCTCCCCACCCGCGATCGGGCCGCGCGGGGTGTCGTGCACCTCCTGCCCATAAAGTGCCGCTTTGCCCGGTATCCATGTGCCGCTGATCGAGACCTTCTCGAACGGGGTGGGATGGGCGGGAAGCGGAATGGGGGCGGAAATTGCCGCTTGGTGGATGGTGGCGAGAATCGCCTCCTTCCATTTCAGCCGCTGCAACTGCCAGAGCCCAAGCGCGATGAGCAGAAGCAAGGTGATGAAGGCGGCGATGCCGGGGGCGACAATGCGCCGCCAATTCCGGGGGAGTTTCACTTCAAAAAGCCGGTAGGCCGAGGCAGATGGCCGGGATATCGGCTTTTACCCGGCCACGATCGCGCTGCGGCCAAGGAAGTAAATGCAGACGAACAGGAACAGCCAGACGACATCGACGAAGTGCCAGTACCAGGCTGCGGCTTCAAAGCCGAAATGGCGTTGCGGGGTGAATTGCTTGTTCATGGCGCGGAACAGGCAGACGATGAGGAAGCCGGTGCCGATGATGACATGCGCGCCGTGGAAGCCGGTGGCGATGAAGAAGGATGAGGAGAAGATGCCGCCGTGCCAGAAGGGGAAAGGCGAGTGCGTATATTCCCAGGCTTGGCCGCAAAGGAACATGAGGCCGAGCACGACGGTGACGGCGAGGCCGCGCACCGTGCCTTTGTTGTCACCTTCCAGCAGGCAATGATGCGCCCAGGTGATCGTGGTGCCGGAGAGTAGCAGGACCATGGTGTTGAACAGCGGGATGGCGAAGGGGTCGATGGTGGTGACGCCCATGGGCGGCCACACCGCTGCGAAGGCCGTACCCATTTTATCGGGGAAGAAGAAATAGTTGAAATAGTTCCAGAAGAAGGAGACGAAGAACATCACCTCCGAGGTGATGAACAGCGCCATGCCGTAGCGCAGGCCGATTTGCGTGATGAGCTTGTGCAGGCCTGGGGTGCGCGCCTCATGGATCACATCCTTCCACCAGACGAACATGGTGGAGACCGAGAAGAGGAAGCCTAAGGCCAGCACGATGTAGCTGTGAAAATGGGCGGCTAGGATGATGCCCGTGAAGGTGGTGATGGCAGCGACAGAGCCGCAGAGCGGCCAGATGCTCGGCGTGACGAGATGGTATGGATGCGGGACGGTGGCTTCGATCTGGTTGGTCGCCGTATGTTCTGTGCCGCTCATGCTATTTCTCGCAAAGTAAAAAAGTTTTTGTTGGATTTAGGTTAGAGACTTCGCTGTGCTGAGTCAGCCCGGCATGATTTTTCGAAAACCCGGAGCGGAGCGTACTTGAGGTACGCGAGCACCGGAATGTTGAGAAAAGTGCGCCGGATGGCCAGCAGAGTAGAAGCCTCACCACATTTGCCCGTATTCGTGGAGCTTAACGATCGCAATCGCGTAGATGATCAGGCAGAAGCCGCCAAGTACTGCAAGCAGCAACCAGTTACGGCTGCGGCGGCGGCGGGAGAACTCGCGGCGCTGTTCCGGCGTCCAGTTGGATTCGTGAATCTCGACGCGCGGCATTCCGTCATCGAAACGGGGTTTCTGTGGTTCGGTTGCCATCATACCAGCCGGTCCACGGCGCAGGCGCCGAACAGGATGAACAGGTACAGGATGGAGAATTTGAACGCGGCGCGGGCAGGGGCGTTTTGCGTGAGCGAAAGGCCGCGGGAATCTTGTTTGTCAGCCAGCACCCGCCAGGCGTAAGCGATGAAGGCGAGGCCCAAGACCAGCGCGGAGATGCCGTAGATCGGGCCCATCAGGCCCAGCGCGTAAGGCGCGAGGGAGATTGGCAGCAGCAGCAGCGTATAAACCATGATGCAGATGCGGGTATGGCGCGCGCCGCGCACTACCGGGAGCATCGGCACGCCTGCGCGCTCATAATCGCCGGAAGCGTAGAGCGAGAGCGACCAGAAATGCGGCGGGGTCCAGAAAAACACGATGGCGAAGAGCAGGATGGGCAATAGCGAGATCGAGCCGGTGGCGGCAGCCCAGCCAATGACCGGTGGGAATGCGCCGGCCGCGCCGCCGATGACGATGTTCTGCGGCGTGCGGCGCTTCAGCCAGATGGTATAGACGAACACGTAGAATGCGATGGAGGCGGCGAGTGCTGTTGCTGCGGTCCAGTTGGTGGCCATCGCCATGACCATGATGGAGGCAAGCGCGAGGATAACCCCAAAGGATAGCGCGCCGGAGGCGGAGACGCGACCGGATGGGATGGGCCGGGACGACGTGCGGTGCATGATCGCGTCGATGTCGGCATCGTACCACATGTTGATCGCACCCGCCGCACCCGCGCCGACCGCGATGCAGGCAATCGCCATGACCGCGAGGAACGGGTTGATATGCGTCGGCGCGATGACCAGCCCGATGGCCCCGGTGAACACCACCAGGGACATGACGCGGGGTTTCAGCAGCGCGATCCAATCCGATGCGGTAGCGCCAAGTTCGGCGGTGAGGATGGAATCGCTCATCTGCTGCTACCGGATCACCGGCACGTCTTCAAAAGTGTGGTGCGGGGCGGGGGAGGGGACGGCCCATTCCAGCGTGGTCGCACCCTCACCCCAGTAATTGTCCGCCAGCGCCTCCTTGGAGGTGAAGATGCGGTAGAGGATGTAGAAGAACACGATGGTGGAGGCGCCGGAGATTAGCGAGCCGACAGAGGAGACGAAGTTCCACCCCGCGAAGGCGTCCGCGTAATCCGGGTAGCGGCGCGGCATTCCGGCCAGGCCCAGAAAATGCTGCGGGAAGAAGGTGAGGTTCACGCCGATAAAGAAGCTCCAGAAATGCACCTTGCCCCAGAATTCCGGGTATTGGTGGCCGGACATCTTGCCGATCCAGTAATAGAACCCGGCGAAAATGCCGAAGGCAGCGCCCATGCTGAGCACGTAGTGGAAATGCGCGATGAGGAAGTAGTCGTTGTGCAATTCCTGGTCGATGCCCGCGTTGGCCAGCACCACGCCGGTGGCGCCCCCGATGACGAAGAGGAAGATGAAGCCCATGGCCCAGAGCATCGGGGTTTTGAACTCGATGGAACCGCCCCACATCGTCGCGATCCAGGAGAAGATTTTGATGCCGGTGGGAACCGCGATGACCAGCGTCGCGACCTCGAAGTAGATGCGGCTGTCGTCCGAGATGCCGGAGACGAACATGTGGTGCGCCCAGACCACGAAGCCGACGAAGCCGATGATGACCATGGCGTAGGCCATGCCCAAATAACCGAAGATCGGCTTTTTGGAGAAGGTTGAGACGACATGGCTGATGATGCCGAAGGCCGGCAGGATCATGATGTAAACTTCCGGGTGGCCGAAGAACCAGAAGAGATGCTGGAATAGCACCGGGTCGCCGCCGCCCGCGGGCTCGAAGAAGGAGGTGCCGAAGTTACGGTCCATGATGAGCATGGTGACGGCGCCCGCGAGCACCGGGATGGCGAGCAGCAGCAGGAAGGCCGTGACCAGAATTGCCCAGCAGAACAGCGGCATTTTATGCATCGACATGCCGGGCGCGCGCATGTTTAGGATGGTGGCGATGAAGTTGATGGCGCCGAGCAGCGAGGAAACGCCTGCCAGATGCAGCGAGAACAGTGAGAAGTCGGTCGCCACTCCGGGGGAGTACTGGATGTTGTCAAGCGGGGGATAGAGCGTCCAGCCCGCACCGGCGCCGGTGCCGAGCGTTAGGCCCAGCATGACGAAGATGAAGCCCATGGCGAGGAACCAGAAGCTCATGTTGTTGAGGCGCGGGAAGGCCATGTCCGGCGCGCCGATCATCATCGGCACCATCCAGTTGCCGAAACCGCCGATAAGGGCCGGCATCACGAACCAGAAGATCATGATGAGGCCGTGCGCGGTGATGATGGCGTTCCACTCATTGCCGTTGGTGATGATGTCGTTATGCGGATACATCAGCTGCTGGCGCATGATCATGGACAACATGCCGCCGACGCAGGCGCCGATCACCGCCATGGTGATGTAGAGTGTGCCGATGTCCTTGTGGTTGGTGCTCATCAGCCATCGGCGCACGAAGCCGGGCTTGGCGTGGGAATCATGGGCGTGGTCCGCATGGGCAGGTTCGTGTGCCGTGAAGGACATTTGAGTCGGCTCCTATCGTGGGCTTAGGGCAATAGATGCCAGCTCGTTCACTGGCAGCGGCGAGGAGATGGGCGAAAGCGGTGCGGTATTCATCGAATAATTGGCCTGCGCGACCTTCACCCAGGCGAGATAATCCTTGAGCGGCACGGCCTTGATCTCGATCGGCATGGCATCGTGGTTGAGGCCGCAGATCTGGTTGCACTGGCCGAAATAGGTGCCGGGCTTCTCGATCGTCGTCCAGCTGTTCTGGATGGTGCCGGGGATGGCGTATTTCTGCACGCCGAGCGAGGGCAGGTAGAAGCCGTGCAGCACGTCGCCACTGGTGATGTCAAACTTGATCTTTTCTCCCACCGGCACGACGAGCGGATGATCGACCGAGAGGCGGCGGATTTCGCCGGGTTTGATCTGGTTATCCGGGACCATGTAGCTGGTATAGTCCAGCCCGGGGACCGCGTTGTAATTATATTCCCAATACCATTGGTGCCCGGTGACTGTGACGGTCATGTACGGGTTGCTGTCGTCGCCCTCGTAATAGATTAAATTGATCGAGGGGATGATGATGATGGCGAGCAGGAGAGTCGGGATGACGATCCAGATGACCTCGATGAGGGTGTTGTGGGTAATGTGGCTGGCCACGGGGTTACGCGGGGCACGGAACCGGACGAAGACATAGCCCATGAGGATGGCGACGAAGGCGACGACGCCGGTCATGATCCAGAGCACGTATTGCATCAGCCAGTCGATTTTCGCCTGCATCGGGCTGCCGGAGACGGGGAACCAGAGCTGCCAGTTATGCGGTGCGACGACATTGGCATTGGCGGCGGCCAAGGGGTCCGCTGCCGCCTGCGCGAAGGCCATATGACCCAGCAGGGCCAGCGCGGCGCCCGCGCCGAATGCCGATAGTGTGCTCCGCTTCATCTTTGGTATCCTGGTGCTGCCCAACCCGTACAGCCGGATCGGCTCATCCGCACGTGATATAAGCGAGGCCTGATAAGATCAAGTTGGGGAGCTAATCAGTCAGAAGGTCTTCGCGATGCTGGCGGATTGCGCTGCGCTGATCCGCCCTACGCTGGGACGAGTTTTCCCCCGCGCCATTGCTGCAGGGTGGAAAAGCTGGCGGTGTTCTGGCCGGAATGGTCGAAGGCAACGCCCCAACCGTTGGCGAGCGCGCCTTTGGGAAGGCTGGTTTTTCGTAAAATGTCCAGCAGCTTGGTAACGTCGCCGCTGGCGGCGGTCAGCGTATCGAAGACCAGTTTGGCGCCCACATAGGCAGTGAGGCTGTCCGCCGAGCGCGGTGCCATGCCGAAGCGGGCGGCATAGGCCTGGGCGATGGCCGTGGCGGCGGCTGGGTAGAACGGTGCGCCAATGGCGAACGTATTCTCAAATGCGGTGCCGAGCGCATCGGCGGTCGCGTTCAGCAGGTAGCCCTGGCCGCAGCCGATGATGACGCGCGGGCGGAAGGATTGCCCGGACATGGCGGCGAAGAAGGCGAGCGCGTCGGAAGGGCCGGCGGCATGCAGAATGACCTCCGCCCCGGCGCGCTTGAGCCTGCCCACGGGATCGTAAAGATCGGTGACATCCGACGGGTAGCCGATGGAGAGCAGCGGCGGGGTTTTGGCGGCGGCGAGGCTGCTAAGCGCGGCGGCGGCGATGGCGCCGCCGGTGGCGCCGGTGTTGAACAGCAGGCCGATTTTTTGCCCCTTGAAGCGGGAGACGAGGGTAGCGGCGGCAAGCTCGGCGATCATCGTGCTGGTGAGGCCGGTGCGGAGCAGGAATTTGAAGCCCCGCGTGGTGATGCCGATGGCGGGGGCGTCGAGCTCGATGAACGGGTGCTGCGCCAGCTCGGCGGCGGCGGAGGCGGGAAAGGAGAGGTCCGACGCGCCGGTGCCGAGCAGCACATTGGCGTGGCCGGCAGTGATGAGGCGGTTGACCGCGCCGCCGGCCTGGCTTTGGTCCACCGTATCCACCGTAACAAGGACCAAGGGTTTGCCGTTGATTCCGCCGTTGGCATTGGCGGCATCGGCGGCGAGCAGGATGCCGCGCAAGGCTTCATCGCCAGTGAGCGAATGCTCGCCGGAGAGCGGCAAAGCGATGCCGATGGCCGGGCGGGGCTGCGGCGCTGGCACGGATGCCGAGGAGGCGAAGCCGCGCCGGGCGGCCATTGTGGCGGCGGCGGCAAGGAGGAAGCGGCGGGAGGGCGGTGGCATTTGGCCCAAACTCGCACCCCGCGCGCTATTGACGCAAGCCATGCGGCTGCCGAGCTAAAGCGCATGACCGATTTACCGAAAACGATGCGCTATATCGAAGTGGCCGAGCCTGGCGGGCCGGAGGCGATGCGGCTGGCGGAAGGACCGCTGCCGGTGCCAAAGGACGGCGAGCTGCTGGTGCGGGTGATGGCGGCGGGGGTAAATCGCCCGGATGTGCAGCAGCGTAAGGGGCTGTATCCGCCGCCGCCGAATGCCAGCCACGTGCTGGGGCTGGAGGTGGCGGGCGAGGTGGTGGCGATGGGGGCGGCTGCCAGCGGGTTCTACCCCGGGCACAAGGTGACATGCCTGTGCAATGGCGGCGGCTATGCCGAGTATGCGGCGGTTCCTGCCGCCCAGTGTTTGCCCTGGCCGGTGGGGTTCGATGCCACCCAGGCGGCGGCGCTGCCGGAGAATTATTTCACCGTCTGGGCGAATTTGTTCGATATGGGGCATCTGGCGAAGGGCGAGCGCCTGCTGGTGCATGGCGGCACTTCGGGCATCGGCACCACGGCGATTCAGCTGGCGGTGGCGCGCGGGGCAAAGGTGTTCGCGACGGCTGGGTCGTATCCGAAATGCGCGGCCATCGAGCGGCTGGGGGCGGTGGCGATAAACTATAAGGAGGCGGATTTTGCGGCGGCGGTGGGCGAGGCGACGGATGGCGCGGGTGTTGATGTCGTACTGGACATTGTTGGCGCGCCCTATGCCGGGCGGAATATGAAATGCCTGGGGCAAGACGGGCGACTGCTGATCGTGGCGGTGATGCAGGGCAGCAAGGTGGAGCAATTCGACCTGTTGCCGGTGATGCAGAAGCGACTGCGGATAACGGGCTCCACCATGCGGCCGCGCAGCACGGCGGAGAAGGGCGCGATTGCTAGAGCGCTGCGGCGCGAGGTTTGGCCGCTGCTGGAAGCAGGCAAAGTGGCCCCGGTGATCGACCAGGTGTTTGCGCTGGCGGATGCGGCGGCGGCCCATGCGCGCATGGAGAGCAGCGCGCATATCGGCAAGATTGTGCTGCGGGTTGCCGATTAGGTTCGAGGCCGGGCCCGGCGGCGAGACGGTGGTGGTGATCGGGCAGCCGCCAGGGCAGTTGCCGATCGTGTACCGGCGAGATCTCGAGCGGGCGTGGGAGGCGGCGCGCAAGCCCAGCCCGAGGCCGAAGCCGCGCAAATTCCGCTTCGAGCCGCCGGGAGAGGCGGCGTTTGAGCTCAATATCGCCGATGCGGACGCACTTGCCTGGGTGGATGCGGTGGAGCGGCGCATCGGGCTGAGCAGCCTCTACGGGGTGTCGCTCTGCCTGCGGCTGCTGGCGTTGGTGGCGCTGATGGGAAGTGCCTCCTGGGCGCGGGACTGGTTTGAATTGCGCCGCGAGGGGGCGCGAATTAGGCCGGAGCTGCTGCGCGCGGCGGCCATGGTGCGGCTGGACGAGAGCGGCGGCTTTGACGAATCCGCCTTGCAGGCTCTATTGCCCCGGGCAGAGCTTTAAGGTGCGCGGCGATGATGAAGGTGATGGTGGCGGCGATGGCATGTTGCGCGCTGGCGGGTTGCGCCGGGAGTGCTGCCCCAAGCACGAGCCAGCAAGCCGATAACGCCGCCTGCACCGCGCAGGCCGACGCCAGCTATAATGCCAGCACGGTGGATTTGCAGGCGCGCACGGCCGAGCCGGGGCTGCTGTACCCAGCCGGGCCCAACCATGTGTTCGATGCCGAGAAGCTGGGGGCGGAGCATGCCCGCGACAGCCAGATAAGCCGCTGCGAGCAGAATGGGGATATATCCGGCGCGGATGATCTGGGCGGCGCGCCGCCGATCGTGCCGCATATTGTTAACAATCCATAACTTATGACAGGAGCGCGCAATGAGCCGCATTATCCGTACCGACGCCAACGAAGTTTTGGCAAAAGCCGTGGAATATCATGGGTTTGTATATACGCAGGGGGTGGTGGCAAACGACCCGAAGGGTGACATAACGGCGCAGACGAAGGATGTTCTGGCGCAGATCGACGCATTGCTGGAGACCCATGGCACCGACAACACGAGACTGTTGCAGGCGCATATCTGGCTGAAGGACATGGCCGACCGCGAGGCGATGAACAAGGTATGGACCGCCTGGCTGCCGGCGGGCGCGGCACCCGCGCGGGCCTGTGTGCAGGCGGTTATGGCCAGCCCGGATTACCTGGTTGAAATAATGCTAACCGTTTGCCGGTAATGTTGTTGGCCGCTAACGGCTCGTTTTTTTAGCAAAATAAAGGCGTTGCGCTTCGTTGTCCGTTTCGTTGCAAGCAAGGTCGAGTCGCGTGTAACGCGAATAGGCCGGAAATCCAACGTGCAACATAACGAAACATTTATTTAGGAAAGTTGTCTTATTTCCGCTTGGCTCTCGCGCGTAAAACTAACGTATTTGTAGATATGTTGTAATTTTGCCGCAGTTGGGGGTTGCGGTGGACGCATTCCACCGATAGCCATAGGACATGGCAAGATGTAACAACGGTAATCTTGGTGTTAGGCTCGGGGCGAAGGCCAGGCGCTTGATGCTTGGGGTTTCGCTTGCTGGAGCGGCCTTGCTGGGCGCGCAGCCCGCCGCCGCTCTCACCCGGGACCATGGCTATCATCACATCTCCCACCACGCCGTGCACGCGGCGGCTTACCGGCACCACCGGCTGGCCGCGCATGTGGAGCGCGAGCGGGAAGAATATCATCATGGCCGCCGGGAAGCCTACCATGAAGGGCACGGCTATTATGTGCACCACCTGCGCTACGCCACGCGCTACCGTCATTCCGGCCTGCAATGCGTACCCTATGCGCGGGAGGTTTCGCATATCGACTTGACGGGCAATGCGTTTTTGTGGTGGGCCGAGGCGCAGGGGCGCTACGCCCGTGGAGCAGCGCCGGTTGAGGGCGCGGTGTTGAATTTCCGCGCCATCGGGCGGATGCCGCTTGGCCATGTCGCGGTCGTGACCAGCGTCATCAACAGCCGGACGATTCTGGTGACGCAGGCGAACTGGGTTCGCGGGACCATTACCAACGATGTGACCGTGCAGGATGTCTCCCCGGATAACGACTGGAGCGACGTGCAGGTTGAGCTGGGCGATAGCAGCACCTGGGGTGCGGCGTATCCCACCTACGGGTTTATCTACAACCGGGCAGAGGGTGAGACCGTGGTGGCTAGCAATGGCGCCAGCAACGAGCTTGCCGAGGCGCCCGCCGTGGCGCCGATCGCCACCGACGCGCCGGACCGCAATTTGCAGTAGGGCGTGGCCGCGCCGGGTTTTGGCGCGGATTTATGAACAATTGAAAGATGGATTGCTTCGCGTTCCGCTCGCAATGACGTGAGCGGGAAGTGAGTTTGCGGATTGCGCTGCGCTGATCCGCCTTACGTGACGCCGCTTAGTCTAAGCTTTCGGGCCAAAGCCCATGAACCCGGCGGAGGGATCTGGCGTGCCGGGGTTATTGCCCATGACGGGGATGGTTGCATGCGGCGGCACGGCCTGCGCGGAAACATGCAGAACGTGCAAGGGCTGATGTTTTCCGTGCGAGGTGGGCGCGGGCAAAACCGCCGCCTGTACCGGCACGGCGTTGGGGTCGCCGCCGGTCTCATTGCGCGTCGAGAGCAGCAGGAATGTAATGCTGGAGCGGTTGAGTGCCACCGAAAGATCGATCGGCGTCTCGCCGAGCTGGTTTTGCGCGTACAGGTTCGCGCCATGGCTGATAGCCTGTGACACCGCGTTGTAATCCCCGCGGTTCACCGCGTCGAACAATGCGGCGGTCGGGTCGCCGCTCGCGGTTTTCTGCATGACCGGGCCGGTGGCGAGCGGGGCCGCAGCCGCACCCGGTATGGCGGAAGGTGCGATATCCGGCACGACCGGCTGGATATGCGCGGCGGCGGCGGGGTCGCCCGGGCCAACTTGCGCCAGGGCGGGAGCGGCTGAAAAAGCAAGACCAAAAACGGCGGCAGTAGCGGCTAAATATTTCATGGGAGCCATGTTAGCGCATCGCTCGCCGCATCGCCAGAACCCTGATGTCAGAAATTTCCAGGAATCAGCCGGTTTTTTTCGAACTTCCGCGCAAACGGGAAAGCTCGTGCTGCAAGCGCTCAACCTCCCCGCGCAACGCGAGGATCTCCTCCTGCATTACCTCCGTGCCGGGAGCGGCGGCCTTCGCCTCGCCCTCGCGGTGGAAGGGCGTGAACAAGGTCATCGCGCGTTCCATCATCGCCATGTTTTTGCGGCCGATATCCTCCATGCCCGGCGGCAGGAACGGGCCGATGGTCTTCTGCATCGTCTCGCGCATCGTCTCCTGCTGGCGCGCGAAGCTCGTCATTGCCTGCTCCAGGTAGCGCGGCACGACGCTCTGCACATTATCCCCATAAAACCCGATAAGCTGGCGCAAAAAGGTGGTGGGCAGCATGGCTTGGCCCTTGCCTTCCTCCTCCACGATGATCTGCGTGAGCACGCTGCGGGTGATGTCGTCGCCGGATTTTGCGTCATAGACCACGAAGTCGCGGTCGTGGCGGACCATCTCGGCCAGGTTATCCAGCGTGATGTAGCTCGAGCTTTCGGTGTTATAGAGCCGCCGGTTGGCGTATTTTTTCACGATCACGGGCTTTGCCGGATCGGCGGGTTCGCTTGGCGCGCTCATTTAAGTTTTTTCTCCCGAATGATCGCAGGCATGAATATTGTGCAGCGCAAGGTTAGCATGGTGTTTCGCTTATGGCGAATAATCTACGACCGGGCTAAAAGACTGGCTATCGGCGGCCAAATAAGGAGCCATATGCAGCATGGACGACAATCTGGCCCAGGATCTCGTGGTCATGTGGCAGAGCGAATTCGCTGCCATGGCCGCGGACCGGGAGGTCCGGGAGAACTGGGCGGCGATGATGGCGCTTTGGTCGCAATCGGCCCTGTCCGCATTGGCGTTGGCTCCGCATGAGCATGCGCGCGGAGGCGCCGGGCCCGCTCAACCGCCGGGGGCCGCGCCCGCTATTACTGCATCTCAGCCTAGCTTGGGCGAGATCGAACAGCTTGAGCGCCGGGTTGTCGAGCTGGAACAACGCCTGGCCGGATTTGATGCGGCCAGACCCGGACCCAGCTCAGCTTCGGGCGGCCTTTGAAAAGGCGGCTCAGGCCGACCGGGCGCTGATCGCGGGCATTGCCGCATACCGGGCGGACCCATACATGCGGGTGATGCGCGACCCGCCGGTGGTGTGGGAGGAAGGCGAGTCCCGGCTGCTGGATTATGGCGGGGAGGGGTTGGCGGTGCTGTTCGTGCCGAGCCTTGTCAACCGCGCCTATATTCTGGATTTGATGGAAGACGCATCGATGCTGCGCTGGCTGGCAGGGCGGGGAATGCACCCGTATTTGCTGGACTGGGGCTGGCCCGGAGAGGTTGAGCGCAATTTTGGCCTCACCGATTATATCGCGGGGCGGCTCGAGCGGGCTTTGGCGGCGATTGAAGGCCCGGTGGTGCTGGCAGGCTACTGCATGGGCGGATTGCTGGCGCTGGCCGCAGCACTTCGTCAGCCGGGCAAGGTGAGCGCACTGGCTTTGCTCGCAACCCCATGGGACTTCCATGCCGCCGACCCGGCAATCGGGCGGCGGATAAAAGAGGTGATGGCGCCGATGGAGGCGCTGATGCGCTTTTCAGGCACTTTGCCGATCGATGCGCTGAACGCGCTGTTCGCGCTGCTCGACCCGCAGGGCGTGGCCGATAAATACCGGGATTTTGCCGGACAGGATAAAACCGCGCCGCGCGCGCGCAAATTCGTGGCGATGGAGGATTGGCTGGCCGATGGCGTGCCGCTGGCCGCGCCTGTGGCGCGCGAGACCTTGGGAGGCTGGTATGCCGCGAATGCACCGGCCAAAGGCGCATGGCGCGTCGCCGGGCTGCCGGTGACGCCTAAAAAGCTCGATATGCCGGTGTTCTGTGCGATTCCGGCCAAGGACCGGCTGGTCCCGGCGGAATCCGCCAGGGCCCTGGCGGCCCAGCTGGCCAATGCCACGGTTATCGAGCCGAAAGCTGGGCATGTCGGCATGGTGGCTGGCACCCATGCGGAGAGCGCACTCTGGCGGCCTTTCGCGGAATGGGTGACGGGTTTAAGTTAACGGTAACCATAAACCTAAAGGATTCGACTCATGGATGATATCGTCATCGTCTCTGCCGCGCGCACCGCGGTTGGCAGTTTTAACGGCGTGTTTGCCGCAACCCCAGCGCATATCCTGGGCGCCGCCGCGCTAAAAGCCGCGATGGAGCGGGCAGGGTTAAACCCTGAGGAGATTGACGAGGCGATTCTCGGCCAGGTGCTGACCGCGGCGCAGGGCATGAACCCGGCGCGGCAGGCGGCGCGCGCAGCGGGTATCCCGGATTCCAAGACAGCCTTCGGCATCAACCAGGTTTGCGGCTCGGGCCTGCGGGCCGTGGCGCTGGCGGCGCAGCAGGTGATGAGCGGGCAGTCGGATATCGTGATCGCAGGCGGCCAGGAGAGCATGAGCCAGGCAACCCATGCCGCCTACCTGCGCGCCGGTGCGCGGATGGGCGATGTGAATTTCGTCGATACGATGATCCGGGATGGGCTGTGGGATGCCTTCAACGGCTACCACATGGGCGTCACGGCTGAGAATGTCGCGACGAAATGGCAGATTACCCGCGCCGCGCAGGACGAGCTCGCGCTGCATTCCCAGCAGAAAGCCGCCGCCGCGCAAAAGGCGGGCCGGTTTAAGGACGAAATCACGCCGGTCATACTGACCACCCGCAAGGGCGAGGTTGTGGTGGAGCAGGATGAATACATCCGCACCGATGCCTCCGCCGAGGCGCTGGCCAAGCTGCGTCCGGCTTTCACCAAGGAAGGCTCGGTCACGGCGGGCAATGCCTCGGGCATTAACGATGGCGCCGCCGCGCTGGTGGTGATGAGCGGGAAGGAAGCCGCCAAGCGCGGGCTGAAGCCGCTGGCGCGGATCGCGAGCTTTGCCACCGCCGGGGTGGACCCCGCGCTGATGGGCTCCGGACCTATTCCGGCCTCGAAAAAAGCCCTCTCCCGTGCGGGGTGGTCTGTCGATGACCTCGACCTCGTGGAAGCCAACGAGGCGTTTGCCGCGCAGGCCTGTGCCGTAAACAAGGATTTGGGACTGGACCCCGAGAAGGTGAACGTGAACGGCGGCGCGATCGCCATCGGCCACCCGATCGGCGCATCCGGCGCGCGGGTTCTAACGACCTTGCTCTATGAGATGGGCCGCCGCGACGCCAAAAAAGGCCTCGCCACGCTGTGCATCGGTGGTGGCATGGGTGTGGCCATGTGCGTGGAGCGGTAACGCCTGACGGCTTTATTCATTATGAAAAATCAGGCTAAAACACGTTTGAATTAGATCGTTTCCGGAGGGGCGGATGGTTAGCAAGGTTTACGGCGATGCCAAGGCGGCATTGGCGGGCATTTTGAAAGACGGCATGACCATCATGTCCGGCGGATTCGGCCTGTGCGGCATACCGGAGACGCTGATCGAGGCGATCCGGGATTCCGGCGTGAAGGGCCTCACGATCATCTCCAACAATGCCGGGATCGACGATGTGGGTCTCGGCATTTTGCTGCAAACGAGGCAGGTGAAGAAGATGATCTCCTCCTATGTGGGCGAGAACGCGACCTTCGCGAAGCAATATCTCGCGGGTGAGCTGGAGATCGAGTTCAACCCGCAGGGCACGCTGGCCGAGCGCATCCGCGCCGGGGGTGCCGGGGTTCCGGCGTTCTTCACCGCCACGGGCTTTGGGACGCAAATTGCCGAGGGCAAGGAGACCCGCGAGTTCGATGGGCGCCATTACGTGATGGAGCGCGGGCTTTTCGCGGACCTCGCGATTGTGCACGCTTGGAAGGGCGATACCGAGGGCAACCTCGTGTACCGCAAGACCGCACGGAATTTTAACCCGATCATGGCCAGCGCCGCAAAGGTCACGGTGGCTGAGGTGGAGGAATTGGTGCAGCCGGGCGAGATCGACGCCGACCACATCATCACGCCGGGTATTTTTGTGAAGCGTCTCGTCAAGCTGGGCAAGGTCGAGAAACGTATCGAGCAACGCACCGTTCGCAAGAGGGCCGCATAATATGCCGTGGACAAGAGACGAGATGGCGGCAAAGGCCGCGCATGAGCTGGAAGACGGGTTTTATGTGAACCTCGGCATCGGCATCCCCACGCTGGTGGCGAACCATATCCCCGATGGAATTTCCGTGCAGTTGCAGTCCGAGAACGGGATGCTCGGCATGGGGCCGTTCCCCTATGAGGGCGAGGAAGACGCCGACCTGATCAACGCCGGCAAGCAGACGGTCACGCAGATCCCGACCACGAGCTTTTTCGACTCCGCCACGAGCTTCGCCATGGTGCGCGGCGGCCATATCAATATCTCCATCCTCGGCGCGTTGCAGGTGGCGGAGAACGGCGACCTCGCCAACTGGATGGTGCCGGGCAAGATGGTGAAGGGCATGGGCGGGGCAATGGACCTTGTCGCCGGGGTGCCGCGCGTGGTGATCCTCATGGAGCATACCGCCAAGGGCGAGGCGAAGATTTTGAAGCAATGCACTTTGCCGCTCACCGGCAAGGGCGTGGTGAGCAAGATCATCACCGATCTCGCAGTGTTCGAGGTAGACAAGTCCAAAACCCCGTCGCTGATCCTGGTCGATCACGCGCCGGATGTGTCGGTCGAGGACATCCGCGCGAAGACCGAGGCGGAATTTTCGGTCAAGGGCTGAATGTGCGTGGCGGCCGCTTATATGAATCGCGGTTGCCGATGGAGATTCCAATGAGGCGAATAGCTTTTATAGCCTGCTTTGTTTGTATGGGGCCACTGGCTGCCCAGGCGCAAAACGCGCCAACGGCAACGCAAATCCAGGCGCAGATTGCCGCCGGGCAGGAAACCCAGGCGCTGAGCGAGTTGAACACCGTGCTGCAAGCCCACCCGAAGAGCGGGAAGGCTTGGTATTTGGTGGCGGAGGCGCAGGATGCCTCGGGCAATCCGGCGGGGGCACGCGGCGCGCTGGCGCTGGCGCAGCAATACGCGCCGGGCCTGCCGTTCGCCAAGCCTAGCGACGCGGCAGCACTTCAGGCGCATCTGGCCCAGCCGGCGGCCACTGCGCCCGCGGCCCGGCCAGGGATAAGCCCGCTCGTCATCATCGGCGGCGTGATCTTCGTGCTGTTTCTGCTGGCGCGGATGTTTTTCCGGCGGCGGCCAAGTTATCCAGTGGGGTATGGGCCGGGATATGGCCCGGGCTTCAACGGCAACCCGCCGGGGCCGTATCCCTACGGGCAGGGCGGACCTGGCTATGGCGGCGGCTACGGCGGCGGCGGCATTGGCGGCTCGCTGCTCACGGGCCTGGCCGCCGGGGCAGGGCTGGCGGCAGGCGAGCGCGCGATCGACGGGATGTTTGGCAACCGGGGCGGCGGCTTCGACCCCTCGCAGAACCCGGGCGGCGGGAACGTGCCGGGCTGGGATGACGGGCTGAATAATTCTCCCGGCTGGGATAATTCAACGCCGGATGACAGTAATAACGATCCGGGCGGCGGGTGGTGAAGCTGCGTACGGTTATCGACGCGCTTCGCTGGCGATCCGCAGCGAAGAAATATGCATTAAGCCTTGGACCTGATTTAACGCATGACTACGGAGGGAGCGAGACTTATACGGAATCGCAAATTAGGACAGCCGTCCGGAAGTTGAAACTACCTGAAAAATACATCGCGCTCGGCTTTTCAGCTTTTATGACTAAAGGTAAAGAAATCTAGTCTTTTCAGTAACAAAGCGAGCTTCCAGGCATTTCTGTTGCCATGAAGGGGAAAGTTTGGTAGGAAGGGTCTGTCGTTGCTAGCGAGTGTAATACAGCGATCCCGCCCGAGAGGGTTCTGCGGTGTGCAGGGGTAAGGAGGTTCTCGCACAAAATAGCCCCCGAAAGGGGGTTATTTTTTTGGCCTGATTATCTTTTCTCCCCTGACTGTTTTCGCCAACAACGTGTTGAAGGTTATCCTTTGCAGAGAGGATACGAGTGGTAAATCGGGCTTTTCATACGCGCTCACCACGAACATGGCTGCATGGAAATTTCTGGTTTTTGCCTTTTCGAGATTAAAAAAGACAGCGTAAGGGCCAACCATTCCTGGCAGGTTATCAATCAACAGGAAGTCTTTTCTCTGACTAAAATATGCTCGTCCCGACATGCCCTTCCGAATAATGTCCGGCAAAGACAATGAATGCCCATGACGGACAGGGCAGAAGCACCGAACTTCCCTACCGTCATCGACTTTATGGTCCGGCAGGTTTGTGTCATCCCATGTCTTGGAGAATGTATGTGTCCCAAATGAGACTTATATTTTGTATGTTAAACCAGTTTGCTCGTTGATCACCACGGGAAGAGTAAACGATTTCAGATGGGCCAAGCTGTATTGCTGACCGCTGATTGCGATGTCCGGCATTTCAGAGGCGCTGAGCTGTCCGTCCGGCATCGGATTATTCCACGGAAATCCGGATCGGACCCTTTGGCATATTCTGGTCGTCTGGCTTGTAGATCAAGTCAAATATCTGAGCGCCGGCCAGAAGCCATTTCACGCGATCTGTGTGCGACCAGGAGGTGCGAGGTGGCGGAAGTTCATCAAGAAGCCCTTCAATAAATGGATGTAGCTTTTTAGCGCTAGTATCCGCTGGAGCAAGGGTTTTGGCTTCTGCATTCAAGCGCGGAGATGGTGTCGTGGCCCGCGCATCGGCCACAACCTCTTCCTGTTTTGTCCCGTCATTCTGTGACTTTGAACCAACGGCAATTATTGGAGCGACAAGCCTATCGTTATTTCCATTCTGAAAATATCCAGTTTGGACAGCTGATTTGTCGAGAGCAATTCTGGCGTATGAACGCTGTTTTGGAGCTACGCCAAAACTGACTAATGCCTGCTCCAATCCCAGCGGACGCGGAGGAAGCGGCTTTCCACGAAATTCGTCATAGACACGTTTGAATAAAGGCACGATCAAGAAAGCCTCTGCCCTTGCTTCCTTTTGTCGGGTTTCGTCCTTATCCAAGGCATTATAGGCCAACGGAGTAAGTTGATATTTTCCAGCGACGCCTTCGATCAATCCGAAAGTCCGGGCGGCGGTTAGTTTAGCGCTAAAATTCCCGGCACTACTCATTAAGGACGAGAGTTGATCTCTCGTGCACGGAACTCCACCCGCATCAAATATAGCTTTCGCCACGGTCAATGCGTCGTCAAAATGCACGTACGGAAAGCCTATAGTAGAAACGTCTCGTTCTACTTTTTTTGTCTTATCGTCAGTTTGCGTTGTTTCACTCACGACACGCGACCTCTTGTTCATGTGCGGGGCGAAGCCCCGCACTGCTCGAAGTTATCTAGGACGGTATCGTTCCGCTAATGCTGGTAAGACGCCGGTTGGCGGGTTACGCCTACTGCCAAGGATTACAGGCGCCCCCAAAATTGGCGGCGTCTTGCAACCTGATAACGGCGGTCGCGGCCATCTGCCGCACCCACTTTTCACAGTTTTGCATAGGCACGTTGCTCCTATGAGGATTAACCCTTGAAAAAAGAGCGAATATGTGCCATAAGTTCCGTGTGTCTGAAGCACGGAAGGCGGCATTCTCTAGCCCGTCTTTTTCTTGATGCCCTTGGGTAGAATTAAGCGGCATCAACCATAAACCGGCGGCGTATCTTTGGTCCCCACCAACGATACGCCGTTGGGCTTCTGGAAAACCATTACTACTACGAGTTTATTGCTGAAGTCAAGCGCCGGACCTCACTAGAGGATTTGTGTCGCCATTAATCCATTTTGGATTAATGAAAAAGTCGCAGAAATTTCCATTTCTCAATGGGGCTACTCTTTAATAGATTGTTTTTCTTGGGTTATTTCTCCGCGCTTCACCTTTAGCAACTTGCGAGTGAGATTCTTGAATCGCTCCACCTCAATAAGCGGTTCGCTAACTTCACCCTTTGCCCCTTCTATCGCGCTTCTTTCATGCGGTTGCTTCTCCATACCCTTTTAACTCCTTATAGGTGAGGCGTTTGCCTGTTACCGCGCCCAGTATGGCGCGAAAGCGCCCGCTATCATTGGATTTACGTTCGTTAAAACGGAAGGTCTGCTCTTTCACATAAGCATCAAGGTGAAACGGCTCAACTGATACATAGGTGCCTTTCAGGGCAGCGCTTTGATGCGCTTCTGTTAGCAGAATCGGCGGATGGAAAATCGGTGGCTCAGTCACTCGGCCAAAGGGGCTTGGCGTTCAGGATGCGCTGGATCCCGGCGGCTTCGCCCTCGGTCGCGGGCGGCGTCCATCCAGTCCATCACCTACCCCGGCACAACCCCATCCTTGCCCTGCGCTGCCGCATCAAACCCCACAATCCCCTTGGTCTCCAGAAAATCGCTCAGGCCAAAATCGGCATATTCCCGCCCGTTGCCGGATTGCTTATAGCCGCCGAAGGGGGCGGAGAAATCCATATCCGGATAGTTGATATAGACGCTTCCCGCCCGCATCTGCGCCGCCACCGAGCAGGCTTTTTCCAAGTCCCGACTCTGCACATAGGCGGCCAGGCCGTAGAGCGTATCGTTGGCGATCTCGATGGCCTCGTCTTCCGAATCATAGGGCATGATCGAGAGCACCGGGCCGAAAATCTCCTCGCGCGCGATGGTCATCTCCCGCGTCACATTCCCGAACACCGTGGGCCGCGCGAAATAGCCTTGTGTTAGGCCCTCTGGCCGGCCAAGCCCGCCGATAGCCAGAGCGGCACCTCCGTCGATGCCCGCTTGGATCAGCCGCTGCACCTTGTCGAATTGCGCCTGGCTCACCAGTGGCCCGAGCACCGTTTTTTCATCCTGCGGGTCGCCGGGGGTACGCTTTTGCGCGGTCTCGGTGGCGATCCGCACCGCCTCGTCGTGCATATGCCGCGGCACCAGCATTCGCGTCGGCGCGTCGCAGGACTGGCCGCTGTTGAGAAAACAGCCTGAAACGCCCTTGGCCACCGCGCGCGGCAGGTCAACATCCGCCAGCAAAATATTCGCGGATTTGCCGCCAAGCTCCTGCGCCACGCGCTTCACCGTATCCGCCGCCGCCTTGGCGACGATGATGCCCGCGCGGGTCGAGCCGGTGAAGGAGACCATATCCACATCGGGGTGCTCGGCGAGCTTCTGCCCCACCGAAGGCCCATCGCCGTTGATGAGGTTGAACACACCCTGCGGCACTCCGGCCTCGTGCAAAACCTCCGCGAAGATAATGGCGTTGATCGGCGCGATCTCGCTCGGCTTCAGCACCATGGTGTTTCCGGCGGCGAGCGCGGGGGCAACCTTGCAGACAATTTGGTTCAGCGGCCAGTTCCACGGCGTGATGAGGCCGCAGACGCCGATCGGCTCCCGCACCAACATCGTCGTGCCGCGCTGCTCCGTGAAGGAGAAATTCTCCAGTGCTGCGATCATCGCCTGGAAATGCCCAAGACCCACCGCCGCCTGGGCGGAGCGGGCGAGGCGGATCGGTGCGCCCATCTCGTGTGTGCAGGCTAGGGCAATATCCTCGTAACGCCGTTTGTAAACCTCGACGCAGCGCCGCAGCAGATCCAGTCTTTCCTGTTTGCTGGTGCGCGAAAAAGCTGGAAAAGCGGCTTTCGCGGCGGCGACGGCGCGGTTGACATCCGCAGCGCTGCCGCCCGAAATTTCGGTGAACGCCTGCTCTGTCGCGGGGTTTATGACGGCGATAGGGTTGGGTGTTGCGGGATCGATCCAGGCGCCATCGATGTAGAATTTGTGGTGGTTAGACATGGCGCGCTCCTGATTCAGCAGCCGGAAGATGGATTGCTTCCCCGGCTTATCCCGGGGTTCGCAATGACCTAACCGCCGTGCTTTTCCGCTTCCTCCGCCACCAGCTCCTTTTTGGAAAGCTTGCCGACGGAGGTTTTCGGCAGTGAATCCCTGATTTCCACAGATTTCGGAATTTCGATCTTGTTCAGATGCCCTTTTAGAAATTCCAAAATCTCCAACCCTGTGGCGCTATGGCCTTCCCGCAGCGAGACGAAAAGTTTTGGCGCCTGGCCGCGATACTCATCCGGCACGCCGATGGCGCAGGCGTCCTGCACGGCGGGGTGCTGATAGGCGGCTTCCTCGATCACGCGCGGATACACGTTATAGCCGCCGCAGAGGATGAGGTCTTTGATGCGATCGACGATGAACACGTAGCCATCTTCGTCGAGATACCCCACATCGCCGGTCCTGAGCGCGCCGTCCACGAACACCTTCGCGGTTTCCTCTGGCCGGTTGTAATAGCCGCGCATCACCTGCGGGCCGCGCGCGCAAATCTCGCCGCGCTCGCCTTGCGGCAGCAGCTTGGTGGGGTCGTCGCGGTCGCGGATTTCGATGATCGTGCCGGGAAATGCGGGCCCAACGCTGCCGGACTTGGCAGCGCCCGGCTTATTGAAGGTGAGTACCGGCGAGGCCTCCGACAGGCCGTAACCCTCCAGCACCTGGGCCTTGGTAATGCGCTCGAAGCGCGCCAGCGCCTCCACCGCCAGCGGCGCGCCGCCGGAGATGCAGAATTTGATGAAGCTGAAGTCGGGGTTTTCCTCACTCTCCGCGGCATTGCAGATCGCGGTCAGCACCGTCGGTACGCCGGGCAGAATGCTGGGCTTGCGGTTGTGGATGGTGTGCATCAGCACTTTAAGGTCGAGACGCGGCAGCAGCAAAATCTCGGCGCCGATGCTGATGCCGTAATTCATCACCGATGTCATGGCGAAGACATGGAACAGCGGCAGGATGCCGAGGATACGCTCCGCGCCCTTTTCCACAACCGGAAAAGCAGCGACCGACTGGGCGACGTTCACGCGCACATTGTCATGCGTGAGAATCGCGGCTTTTGGCGTGCCCGTGGTGCCGCCCGTATATTGCAGCACCGCGATGTCCTGCGAGGGCTCGATGAAAACCGGCTTCGGCAGTTCTGGGCCGGAAATAAGCTTGGAGAACGGCACGTAACAGGAGTGCCTCGGGGTACGCGCCAGCTCCTTGCGCTTGAAAATACGGAACAGCACGGATTTTACGGGCGGGAGCGCTGCCGCCATGCTGCAAATCACTACCTGTTTCAAAACGCCCTTGGAGACCAGCCGTTCGATCTTGCTCTGGATCGCGGCAATATCGAGCGAGACCATGATGGCGAGGCCCGTATCGCGCGCCTGCGCCTCGATCTCGCGCTCGGTATAGAGCGGGTTGAAGTTCACCACGGTCCCGCCCGCCTTCAGGATCGCGAAATACATGATGACGGAGTACGGGCAGTTGGGCAGGCAGAGCCCGACCTTGGTGCCGCGGGTGACGCCGATTTTCTGCAAGCCGGCGGCGGCGCGGTTGGCGAGGCGGCCAAGCTCGGCATAATCCGTGCGCCGCCCGAGGAAATCGAGCGCCGGGCGGTTGCCGTAGCGCCGCACGGCATCGTCGAGCAGCATGTAAGCCGGAGCGCTTTTGAATTCATAAGTCCGCGCATCACGCGGTGCGGCAAGTCCGTCCATTGTTTCCCCCAATCGGCCAGGCGTCGGGTCGATTTGTATCTTTATCCTAACCTATGCGTCAGGGTAACGTCGTTTTTGGCCGCTGGCAACGAAAACAATACTGCGTCCACGGAAAAGAGGCCGAACCCCGCGGTTCAGCCCCAACCATGCTTTACGGGCAGAGGGCGGCTCAGACCGCTTTCAGGTTGATCGCGGCGGCTTTGCCGCGCTCCATGGCAACGTCAAACGTCACTTTCTGCCCCTCGTTCAGCCCGCGCAGCCCGGCCGACTGCACGGCGGTGATGTGAACGAATACATCCTTGCCCCCGTCCTGCGGAACGATGAAGCCAAATCCCTTGGTGGTATTGAACCACTTAACAGTGCCGCTAGCCATAACGCCTTATCGCTCCTCACGTTTGCCCCGCCGTGCGCCATCCGCACGGTCATTCACGTTCAAATCTCACGCAGAAAGATTCGGAATTGTCAACGATTTCATCGCCGAGCGGGGCGGTGGCCAAGGCTTTCGGCTTGCACAGGGCAAGGAGCGGCGTAAAACGCCGTAGATATAAACGACGGAGGACGCGGATGACGGATGAACATATCGTGCCGGTAAAGCCGGAAATTGCGGCGTCCGCGATCGTCACGCGAGAGAAGTTCGAGGAGATGACAGCGCAGGCGGCGAGTTCGCCCGAGGCTTTCTGGGCAGAGGAATGCAAACGCATTAGCTGGATAAAAGCGCCAACGAAAATCAAAAACACCTCGTTCGAGAACGATGTCAGCATCAAATGGTTCGAGGACGGTAGCCTGAACGCGGCGGCGAACTGCCTGGACCGGCATTTGGCCGGACGCGGGGACCAGGCGGCGATCATCTGGGAGGGCGATGACCCCAACGCCTCCAGAACCATCACCTACCGGGGGCTGCATGAGCAGGTTTGCCGCCTCGCCAATGTGCTGACCGCACGGGGCATTAAAAAAGGCGATGTCGTCACGGTTTATCTGCCGATGGTGCCGGAGGCGGCGGTGACGTTGCTTGCCTGTGCGCGCATCGGAGCGATCCATTCTGTGGTGTTCGGCGGATTTTCGCCGGAATCGCTTGCCAGCCGGATGCAGGATTGTAACTCGGTGGCGCTGATCACGGCGGATGAAAGCCGCCGCGCCGGCCGGAAAATCCCGTTGAAGGCCAATGCCGACAAGGCGCTGGCAAACAGCCCCAGCGTGAAGACCGTGCTGGTGGTGAAAGTGACTGGCGGCGCGGTGGAGATGCAGAAAGGGCGGGATGAATGGTTCGGCGAGGCGCTGGCCGCCGCACCGGCAAGCCACGCGCCGGTGGAAATGAACGCCGAAGACCCGCTGTTCATCCTCTACACCTCGGGCTCGACTGGCAAGCCCAAGGGCGTGCTGCACACCACTGGCGGCTACATGGTCTGGGCGAGTTATACGCAGGAAATCGTGTTCGACGTCCGGCCTGGCGAAGTGTTCTGGTGCACCGCCGATATCGGCTGGGTCACAGGACATACCTATACCGTGTATGGCCCGCTCGCGAATGGCGCGACCACGCTGATGTTCGAGGGTGTGCCGAACTTCCCGGACAGTTCGCGCTTCTGGCAGGTGATCGACAAGCATAAGATCAATATTTTCTACACCGCGCCCACGGCCATCCGCGCGCTCATGCGCGATGGCGACGGCCCGGTGAAAACGACCTCGCGCAAATCGTTGCGGATTCTGGGTTCGGTCGGCGAGCCGATCAACCCGGAGGCGTGGAACTGGTATTACCGCATGGTGGGGGAAGAGCGTTGCCCGATCGTCGATACTTGGTGGCAGACGGAGACCGGCGGCATTCTCATCTCGCCGCTGCCGGGCGCGATCGGCCAGAAGCCCGGTTCCGCAACGCTGCCGCTGCCTGGCGTGCAGCCGGTGCTGGTCGATGCCGATGGCAAGGAGCTGACGGGGGCGGCGGAGGGCAATCTCTGCATCGCCGATAGCTGGCCGGGGCAGGCGCGCAGCCTGTTCGGCGACCATGCGCGCTTCGTGCAGACATATTTTTCCACCTTCAAAGGGCTGTATTGCACGGGCGATGGCGCGCGGCGGGACGCAGACGGCTATTACTGGATCACCGGGCGGGTGGATGACGTGATAAATGTTTCCGGCCACCGCATGGGCACGGCGGAAGTGGAATCTGCTCTTGTAGCACATGAACATGTCGCCGAGGCGGCGGTCGTGGGTTTCCCGCATGAGATCAAAGGCCAGGGGATTTATGCTTACGTGACGCTCATCGCCGATACCGAACCCTCCGAGACATTAAGCAAGGAGCTGGTCGCCTGGGTTCGCAAGGAAATCGGGCCGATTGCGACGCCGGATGTTATTCATTGGGCGCCGGGCCTGCCAAAAACCCGCTCTGGTAAGATCATGCGGCGGATTCTGCGTAAGATCGCGGCGAACGAGACGGATAGTCTGGGCGATACCTCGACCCTCGCCGACCCGGAGGTGGTGACCGAGCTGGTGAAGAACAGGCCGTAGGCTGTTTACCCGCGCGGCAGAAACCCAACGATACGCTCGGCTTCCGCCACGATTGGCTCGGCAATCGCCGCCGCGCGCTGAGCGCCGGACTGTAAAATACCCTCAACATGCCCCGGCTCGGCAAGCAGTGCCTGGGTGCGGGCGTTGATAGGGGCGAGGTGCGCCACCAGCGCTTCCGCCAGTTTTTCCTTGAACGGGCCGAAGCCGGAGCCGCCAAATTCCGTGAGCACCGCCGCCGGGGTTCGGCCCGTCATTGTGGCGTAAATCCCCACCAGATTTGCCCCTTCCGGCCGCCCGGCCAGCCCTTCCACGGTTTCAGGCAGCGGTTCGGAATCGGTCTTCGCCCGGCGGATTTTCTGCGCGATGGAATCAGCATTGTCGGTCAGGTTGATCCGGCTCTGGTCCGAGGGGTCGGATTTGGACATTTTCTTTGTGCCGTCGCGCAGGCTCATAATGCGCGCGCTCTCTTTAAGAACCAGCGGCTCGATGCGCGGGAAGAAATTCACGCCAAAGTCATGGTTGAATTTCTCGGCGATATCGTTGGCGAGTTCCACATGTTGCAACTGGTCGTCACCCACCGGCACGCGGGTTGCGTGATAAGCGTGAATATCGGCGGCCATGAGGTTGGGATAGACATAAAGCCCGGTGGAGACCGCTTCGCGGTCCTTGCCTGCCTTGTCCTTGAACTGCGTCATGCGGTTGAGCCAGCCGACACGCGCGACGCAATTGAAAATCCAGGCCAGGCGCGCATGGGCGGAGACGGCGGATTGATGGAACAAAATGCTGCGCTTAGGGTTTATGCCCGCGGCCAGCAGCACGGCGGCCATTTGCCGCGTTTGCTCGCGCAAAGCGGCGGGGTCTTGCCAGGTCGTGATCGCGTGCAGATCGACGAGGCAGAAGACGGCCTCATCGGCGCTGGATTGCAGTTCGACCCAGTTGCGGATCGCGCCGAGATAATTCCCGAGGGTTGCGATTCCAGTGGGCTGGATGCCTGAAAAAATACGTGCCATGCGGGGTTTGTTGTCGTGGAATTCTGCGCCGGTCAACTGGCCGCGGGTTTGCGGCGGCGGCGCAACAAAGCGGTAATTTCCGACAGATCGAAGGCGCGCAGAAAAATCCCGGAACCGAAATAAGCGATGCCCCCCGACAGCGTGAGGAGCAAAAACTCCGGTAGCGTGACCTTGCCGGGGGGCAGCAGGTATTCCACGCCGCCAAGTGCAAGGGCCATAACGCCGCCTGCCAGCAGAATGCGCGGGACACGGTGACGGGCGGCGCTGTCCAGCGCGAAATGTCCGCGCCGCGACAGGAAAAACAAGAGAACCGCCGCGTTGAAGCCCGAGGACAGGCTGGTGGCGAGCGCCGGCCCGACGGCTTTGAGCGGGTGCATGAAGACGAGGTTGAGCCCGAGATTGAGCGCTACGGCAACGACGCCGATTTTCAGCGGAGTCATCGTGTCGCCCCGCGCGTAAAACCCAGGGGTAAGGACTTTCACCAGCGCGAAAACCGGCAGGCCGATGGCAAAGGCGGTGAGCGAATTGCCCGCCAGCACCGCGTTATGCAGCGTGAAATGCCCGCGCACGAAGAGCACGTCCATCACCGCGCGGGCGGCCACCGCCAAGCCGACGGCGGCGGGGAGTGTGAGCATCAGCACGCCTTCCAGCGCGCGGTTGAGCGAGGCGAGCGCCGCCGTTTCATCCTTGAGCGCGATATGCCGCGTGATGGCTGGCAGCAGCGCCGTGCCGGCGGCTGTGGCGATGACGCCAAGCGGCAGCTGGTTAACCCGATCGGCGTAGTACAAAATGGAAACAGACCCGGCGGGCAGCAGAGTGCCGATGATGATGTCGATGGAGACGTTGAGCTGTGTGACGCCCGCGCCCACAATGCCAGGCGCCATGCGGCGGAAAAGCTTCTTCATGCGCGGGGTGAGGTTTGGTTTGGGAACCGCGATGCGAATGCCTGCCCGGCGCATCGCGACGAGTAGCAGCAGCAACTGCGCGACGCCCGAAACGCTGACGCCCCAGGCCAGGGCGTAGCCCGGGTTGGGCGTGTAGCGGCTGAGGCCCAGCATGAAGGCGATGGAGAACACATTGAACAGCACCGGTGCCGCGGCGGCAGCGGAAAACCGGCCCAAAGCATTCAGCACGCCAGAGAAGAGGGCCGTAAGGCAGATGAAAAACAGATAGGGGAACATAATGCGCGTGAGCGCGACGGCGAGCGCGAACTTGCCATGATTGCCGGCAAAGCCGGGGGCAAGGACATAGAGCAGCCAGGGCATGAAGATTTCGCCGAGCACCGTGATGGCGGCGAGCCAGAAGACCATGACCGCCGTTGCCTCCGTGGCAAAGCCGGTTGCGGATTCCTTGCCTTCCTGGTGCAAAATCGTCGAGAACGATGGCACGAAAGCGGCGTTGAACGCGCCCTCTCCGAACAGGCGGCGGAACAGGTTGGGCAGGCGGAGGGCAACGAAAAATGCATCCGCGACCGGACCGGTGCCGAGGATGGCGGCGATGATGATGTCCCTGGCGAAGCCGAGGACGCGGCTCGCCAATGTCCAGATTCCGACCGTAAGCGCACCCCGCATCATGGCAAGAGGCGTTACAGCGCGGCGAGGGTTTGGCCAAGGGCGCCGAGTGGAACCTCGTAGCTGAGCGGCGTCCTAGCGCCAAAGGGAAGGGTGCCGAGCAGCGGGTAGCTTAGCGGCGTGGCAAGGAAGAGGTGCCAGTTAAGGCCGAGAGCAGCGCAGAGCGCGCGGGTGTGGCTCGTGGTCCAGCCTTCCGGCGCGATTTCCAGCACTTTGGTCCCTGGCGGGCAAAGCCCGAGCAGCCCGGCGTCCCCCGGGTCCGCCAGCAGCACCAGCGTGGCGCGGGCAAGCAGAGCGGCGGTGGCCGTAGACGGCGTGGATTCCGGCGCGACGAGCGTAAAGCGCCGGGCTCGCAGAAAGCCAGACAGGCTGGCGCAGTTGTTTAAGGTGAAGCGCTGGGGGGCGGTTGGCAGCATGGCCACGGAACACGGCACAGTGGCGGCGGCCGCAGCGCGCAGCCGTTTGAGCATCTCCAAAGATTCGGGTTCGGGATGACACGTCGAGGCGATCCGAGGCCCGGCAAAAAACCGCGCCCAGCGGCTGCCGCCATAGGGCTCCGGCGCTGCTTCTCTCATAACGCGCTGTATCCTCCGGCTCAGGCGCGCCCGCAAGCCGCTTGACTATGCAGGCGCAAGCGATAGCTATGTGTCATGCCCGCTCTGTCCATGCATTCGCCGGTCGGCGACCTCACTCTGTTCGAGGAAGACGGCGCGATCGTCGCGCTGGAATGGGGCTGGGGAAGTGTGCAGGAGGCCTCGCCCCTGCTCGCCCGCGCCAAGGCGGGGCTGGAGGCATATTTCGATGGCGCGGAGCTGGCGGATGATCTGCCGCTGGCGCCGCAGGGCAGCCCTTACCGGCGACAAGTCTGGGCGGCGCTGCGGATGATTCCGCCAGGAGAGACGCGCAGTTACGCCGAGATCGCCCGGATCGCCGGCGGTTCGGCGCGCTCGGTTGGCGGCGCCAATGCTGCCAACCCGATCCCGATTTTCATCCCCTGCCACCGTGTGCTGGGCAGCGCCGGGCTTGGCGGCTACTCGGGCGGAGAAGGCCTGGAGACGAAGCGCGCGCTGCTGGCACTCGAACGATTGCGTATCCCAACCGGAGCCATACTCGCATGACCAAAGCGATCCGCATCCACGCCAATGGCGGGCCGGAGGTGATGAAGTGGGAGCAGGTGCCGACGCCACAGCCAGGGCCGGGCGAGGTGCTGATCCGCCATGAGGCGGTGGGTTTGAATTTTATCGACGTATATTTCCGCACGGGGTTTTATAAGGCCCCGCTGCCTGCCACCATCGGCATGGAGGGCGCGGGCGTGGTGCTGGCCGCGGGGGAGAATGTGACCGGTCTGGCGGCGGGCGACCGGGTTGCCTATGCCGGCGGGCCGATTGGGGCCTATGCCACCGAGCGGGTGATCGCCGCCGACCGGCTGGTGAAGCTGCCGGATGCGATCGATTGCAAAACCGCCGCGGCGATGATGCTGCAAGGCATGACCGCGCAATATCTTCTGCACCGGACCTTTAAGGTGCAAAAGGGCCAGACCATCCTGGTTCATGCGGCGGCGGGCGGGGTTGGGCTGATTTTGTGCCAATGGGCGAGCCATATGGGTGCGACCGTGATCGGCGTGGTCTCAACTGAGAAAAAAGCCGAGCTGGCGAAAGCGAATGGCGCGGCGCATGTGGTTGTGGGTTTTGGCAATCTGGTGGCCGAGGTGAAGCGAATCACCCAGGGCGCGATGGTGCCGGTGGTGTATGACAGCGTCGGCAAGGATAGTTTCAGCGCCAGCATCGACTGCCTGGCGCCGCTGGGGTTGATGGTGAGCTTTGGCAGCGCCTCCGGCCCAGTGCCGCCGGTCGATATCGGGATGCTGAGTGCCAAGGGCAGCCTGTTCCTCACGCGCCCGACGCTGGCGACCTATACCGCGACCCATGCCGACCTCATCGCCTCCAGCAACGATCTGTTCGAGGCCGTAGCCTCGGGCGCGGTGCGGATTCAGGTGAACCAGACCTTCCCGCTGGAAGATGCCGCGAAAGCGCATGAGGCGCTGGAGGCGCGGCGCACCACCGGCAGCACCGTATTATTGCCTTAGAAATTGCATGATCTGATAAAATCGAGGACGCGGGTAAGCCGGGGGCTGCTCGCCTTTGCCGCGGCGCTTGTGGTGGCGACTGTGTTGTGCATTTTCTTCGTGGATAAGCCGGTGGCGCAATTTATGCGGGCGAATCAGGGGCTGCGCCTGCTGTTCCAGGCCTGCGCCGCGCCGTCTCTGCTGGCGTTACCGGGAGCGGGTATTTACCTGCTGTATGCTGCGGCGCAGCGGCTGCGCGGCCGCGCAGCCGGCGGGCGCACCTGGCTGGTGGCAAGCGTTGCGGTGCTGGCGGGTACCGCGGCGAAGGACGAGCTGAAATGGATGTTCGGGCGGCCCTGGCCCGGAAGCTGGATTCAATATGGCGATTACCGTTTTCATCCGTTCATCAACAGCGTGTTCTATGGCTCATTTCCCTCCGGCCATACCACCTATATAGCGGCACCCTTATGTGTGCTCTGGGTACTTTTGCCGCGCTACCGGCTGGTCTGGGGCGGGATTATCGCCATGGTGATGGCCGGGCTGGTGGCGGCGAATTATCATTTCGTGGGCGATGTGCTGGCTGGGCTGCTCACGGGCATCGGCTGCGCTTGGCTCAGTCTCGTGCTGATGAAGCAGGGCAATGCCTGAAAGGCTGATCCGCTCAAGGCGCTTCCTGCCGCTGTTCATCACCCAGGCGCTGGGGGCGGTAAACGATAATATGTTCAAGAATGCGCTGGTTGTGCTGGCGCTTTTCCGGATGGCGCATTCGGGCCCGGTGCTGGTGGCGCTGGCAGGCGGGGTGTTTCTGCTGCCCTACGCGCTGTTTTCCGCCACCGCCGGGCAGATCGCTGATGGGTTCGGGAAGCCCGCGATGATCCGCCTCGTGAAGCTCTGGGAGCTGGGGTTGATGCTGCTGGCCAGCATCGGGTTTCTCACGGGCAGCTTCGCGGTATTGATGGCGGTGCTGTTTGGCTTAGGCGTGCAGGCGACGGCATTTTCGCCATTGAAATATGGGCTGCTGCCGGAGGCTTTGTCCGGCGATGAGCTTGTGGCCGGCAATGGGCTGGTGGAGGCGGGGACGTTCATCGGTATTCTGCTCGGCACGGTGGCAGGCGGCGTTCTGGTGTTGCTGCCCGGCGGTGCGGTGGTGGTCTCGGCTGCCTGCCTTGTTGTGGCGGGGGGCGGGATTGCCTCGGCGTGGCAGATCCCCCGCGTTGTTGCCGCGCAGCCGGGGTTGCGCCCTGGCTGGAACATCGCCGCCGAAACCTGGGCGCTGCTGGTGCTGGCCAGAAAAAATCCGCCAGTATGGTTCGCGATTCTGGGCATCAGCTGGTTCTGGGCGGTGGGTGCGACCTTGCTTGCCGCCTTCCCGCCGCTGGCCCGCGATGTGCTGTACGCAAATGGCCATGTGGTGACGCTTATGCTGGGCGTGTTCGCGGTAGGGGTGGGCATCGGCTCGCTCGGGGTCGCGGCCTCGGTGAAGGATACCGCCTTGCTCAAATATGTCGCGGCGGCGGGGCTGGGCGTTTCGGTGTTCACCGCGGATTTTGCCTGGGCGGCGCTGCATGCGGGGGCGCTGGGCTCGGCGGGTGCGATGCTGCGTTCGGTAGCTGGCTGGCACATGCTGGCGGATCTGCTGGTGCTGGCGGCATTCGGCGGCGCGTTCTCCGTGCCGCTTTATGTACTGTTGCAGGAAGGCTCAGCCGCTTCCCACCGGGCGCGGATGATCGGCGCGAATAACGTGATGAACGCGGTGGCGAGCGTGCTGGCGGCGGGGCTGACGGCGGGCGCCTATGCGGCGGGCTGGAGTGCGCCCGCTGTTTTGCTGACCGTGGCAGGTTTAAATGTTCTGGTGGCGGCATATATTTTCGGCACCGTGCGCGCGGGCAAGATTGTGAAAACATGTTGAGATGCGGGGACGGTTGCTTGCCGGGTTTGATGGCCCGTGGCAGTGAACGGCCCGATTGATTTGAGGGAGGGTATTCTTGGTAAAACCATTGCGTAAGGCCGTGTTGCCGGTAGCCGGGCTCGGCACGCGCTTTTTGCCCGCGACCAAGGCCATGCCTAAGGAAATGCTGCCCGTGGTGGATAAGCCGCTGATTCAATACGCGGTGGATGAGGCGCGCGCCGCCGGGATCGAGCAGTTCTGTATGGTGACAGGGCGGGGCAAGACCGCGCTGATCGACCATTTCGATATTGCCTTTGAGCTGGAGGCGACGCTGGCGGAACGCTCCAAGCGCGAGGCGCTGGAGCTCCTGCGCTCCGAGGCGATGCCGCCGGGCTCGATCTCCACCGTGCGCCAGCAGGTGCCGCTGGGCCTGGGCCACGCGATCTGGTGCGCGCGGACGTTCATCGGCGATGATCCGTTCGCGATTCTGCTGCCCGATGATCTGGTGCTGAGTGATAAGCCCTGCATGGAGCAGCTGGCGGATATTTACCACGAGACCGGCGGCAATGTGGTGGCGGTGACGGAAGTGCCGCCGGAACACACCAACCGGTACGGAATTCTGAAAATCGGCGCGGCCAACGGCAATTGCGTTGAGGTCGAGGGGCTGGTGGAAAAGCCCGCGCCGGAGGATGCTCCCTCCAATCTTTCCGTCATCGGGCGCTATATTCTGTTGCCGGAGGTCGTGGATTATCTCTCCCGCATGGAGCGCGGGGCGGGCAACGAGGTGCAGCTGACCGATGCCATGGCGAAGATGATCGGCCACACGCCATTCCATGGGCTGAAATTCGAGGGCAGGCGCTTTGATTGCGGCGATAAGATTGGTTTTCTGGAGGCACAGATCGCCTTCGCGCTGGTCCGGCCGGACCTTGGGCCCGCGGTACGGGAATTTTTGAAAAACTACGTGAATTCGTGAGACGAAAATGACATTTTCCCATAAATTCCACGCCAGCAGCCTGCGCGAATACGATATTCGCGGGATCGTCGATGAGACGCTGAACGAGGCCGATGCCTTCGCCATTGGCCGGGTGTTCGGTTCGGTCGTGACGGAGAAGGGCGGCAAGACCGTGGCGGTGGGGCGTGACGGTCGGCTGCATTCGCCGAGGCTGGAAGCAGCGCTCATCAAAGGGCTGATAGCGAGCGGGGCGGAGGTGATTGCGGTCGGCGAGGGGCCGACCCCTATGCTGTATTTCGCCGCCTTCACCACGCCCACCGATGGCGCGGTGATGGTGACGGGCAGCCACAACCCGTCGAATTACAATGGCTTCAAGATGATGCTGAGGAAGAAGCCGTTTTTTGGGCAGGATATTCTGACCCTGGGCGTGCGCGCGGCGGCGGGCGAGGTTGTGCCCGAGACCAAAGGAAGCGTTGTGCAAAGGGACGTCTCAGAAGCTTACGTTGCGCGGTTGATGCAGGATTGGGACGGGGCGAAAGATCTCAACATCGTCTGGGACAATGGCAACGGCGCGGCGGGCGATGTGCTGGCCAAGCTCGTGCAAAAACTTCCGGGCAAGCACAAGGTGCTGAATGGCAAGATCGATGGGACATTCCCGGCGCATCACCCGGACCCGACGGTTGCCAAAAATCTGGAGCAGCTGATCCAGGCGGTTAAGGCGGAGGGCGCGGATGTGGGCGTCGCCTTCGATGGTGATGCCGACCGGATCGGGCTGGTCGATAACGAGGGGAATATCCTGTTCGGTGATCAGTTTTTGGTGTTGATGGCGCGCGACGTGCTGAAACAGCATCCGGGTGCGACGATCATCGCCGATGTGAAGGCGAGCCAGGTGCTGTTCGACGAGGTGGAAAAGGCCGGGGGCAAGCCACTGATGTGGAAGACCGGGCATAGTCTGATCAAATCCAAAATGGCCGAGACCGGCGCGCCGCTGGCGGGGGAAATGTCCGGCCATATTTTCTACAACGATAAATGGTATGGGTTTGACGACGCGCTTTATGCCGCCGTGCGGGTGCTCGGCGTGATCGCGCGGATGGGTGAGACAGTGGGGCAGTTCCGCGCCAGCCTGCCTGCGGTGGTGAATACGCCGGAGTTACGGTTCGACTGCGCGGAGGACCGGAAATTCGAGGTGGTTGGGGAGGTAGCCGAGCGGCTGAAGGCCAGCGGCGACAAGGTATCGGACACCGATGGCGTGCGTGTGACCACGGCGGATGGCTGGTGGCTGCTGCGGGCCTCCAACACCCAGGCGGTGTTGGTGGCGCGGGCGGAAAGCACCTCCGAGATGGGCTTGTCCAAGCTTAAATCCGAGCTTGCGGGGCAGCTTGCGGCCTCCGGCCTGGCGCCGGATTTCTCGGGCGCCAACGCGGGGCATTAGCGTCTGATCGTTTGAGGTTGACGCGCGTAAGCGCGTGACCGAAAGCGTGAATCAGCTGCTTTCAAAAGTTTTAAAACAGGCTTTTGGCATTCGGATTATGCGGGTGGCCTTCATCCAGCGCGTTGATGGTATCGGCGCAGGCGTTTTTATCGCCGAGGCCGAGGCGGATCGTGGGGAGAAGAGCCAGCGGCGGAAAAAGCACGCCAAGGGCGACGGCAGGCCCGGCGCGTTCCGCCAGCGGTACCGGCGCTGGAAGGACGCTCGGGTTTTTCAGCGTGCCGCCAATGTTGATCGGCGTGGAGAGCGAGCCGATGGAGATATGCGTGGCCTCGGTCCGGAGCGCGAGATCGAGTTTCTGAGTATCCAGATTGGCGGTGCCGGAGCCCAGGATGTTGGCCTCCTTGGTCGCCAGCAGGAAGGTTTTGGTATCCACCACGCCGTCGGTGAGGGAGAAATCAGAGACCAGGCATTGGATATTGGTTTTCGTCGGGATGCCGAGCGCCGAGAGCACCGCGTCGCCCACCTGTAGTCCAGCGAGATCGACCAGCAGCGCGCTGACATTGGCACCATTTTGCAGATAGAGCGAGGCGTGGCCGTTGCCATGACCGAGAATGGTGGCGACGGAATTGCCGGTGCCGCTGATATAGGCGCCGCCGCCGACCGTGCCGCTGCCCGCGAAGGCGTGCGTGGCTTTCATGATCCGGGCGAGTTCGAGTTTACGGAAGTCGATGCTGGCTTTCGTGTGCAGCACGCCATCGACCGGGTTGAGGTCGAAATTGCTGGCGATGGTGCCTGTGCCGACCGCGAAGTTCAGCGGATCGACCGTGATGCGCCCGTTATGGATGACGAGATGCACGACGAGGTTATCGAAAGGCACGTCGCGGTTGATGATGTGTTCGCCCCGGTAGCGCAGATCGACATTGGCGATGTTGACCTTGGGCAGGTTGATCGGCTTGGTCGGCAGCAGGCTGGGGCTGGCGTTTGCCTGTGCCAGTTTCGCGCGGGTCGCTGCGGTCTGGCCTGGAGTTTTTTCCGTGCCTGGCGTGCCGCCGAGGAAGCCTGCGAGGTCGGCCAAATTGACCTGATGCGAGACGAGGTTCGCGGTGACGGTGCGGCGCGGCGAGCCAGGGGCTTCGGCGATGCTGCCTTCAAGGTCCGAGGAGCCGACATGGCCGACGATATCCTGCATACGGAAAGCATTGCGCGCATATTGCAGATTGCCGGTGATGCTGAATGGAGGGGTGGAGGGGATTGGCACGCCGGTGAGCTGGTAGAGATTGGCCATGTCCTGCCCGGAAAAGGAAAGATGCAGATGCGCCCCGGCGAAATGCTGAGGGTCGTTGATTGTGCCAGCGAGGCTGGCGCGAGTCGTGCCGTTCTCGATGTGCAGGTCGATGGGGTAGGGCGTTGAGGCGTCGCGCAAGGTAAGCAGCGCACCGCCGATGAACGTGCCGGTGATGGGCGCCGCGGCGTAGGTGCCATGCGCGGTGACGTAAAGCTCGCCGCCGGTGAAGAGTTTGCTGTTCGGCGGTGCCGGCCGGGTTTCGATCGTCATATCAAAGTTGGTCTTGAGCTTCGGCATGATGGCGGTCGCGGTGCCGTTTTTGATTATAAGGTCGCCAAGCTGCGGTGGCTTGCTGTGAGAATTGCTGGTTTTTAGCTCAAGCGCGTAGTTGCTTTCGCCGTCTGGCAGCTGGCGCACGCTGGCGACGGGGTGGTCGATCTCGATGACGGGGATCGCGAGGGTGCCGTGAAAGATGTATTTTAGTATGTGAACCTTGATGAGCAGGCGATCGACCGTTGCCAGCTGCGGTTCGTTTTTTGGGAAGTTTTTGGGGTTGGCGATGATGATTCCGGTGGCGGTGATCGCCGTGGGGTCGCCGAAGCCGATATGGAGGTGCTGCATCGTGACCTTGCGGCCAAGTGTGGCCGAGGCGCGCGCATCGACGACGGGGATGAACCAATCCCAGTTCCAGAAAATTGCCAGCAGCACGGCAATGATGATGAGGGGAAAAAGGATTTTTAGCCAAAGACTATGCCGCATGAATTCCCCTGCGTTTTATAAGTACAGCGGGCGGCCGCTGTGCTGGGCTGTCCGGTTATTTCAGAATTGGCTTAACCTGATGCGCGACGAGAAGATCGTGCATGTCGTTGGCGTGATCTTCCTCATCTTTGAGGATGTGTTCAATCATCAGCCGCGTGGTTGGATCTCTATCGTGAAAGTAATTGATGAGATCACGATAATGCTCGATGGCGATGCGTTCGGCGACGAGATTTTGTTTGACCATCTCGACTAGCGTTCCGCCATTGCCGTATTCGGTGGCTGAGCGGGAGGCCAGCCCGTCGGGGTTGAAATTTGGCTCGCCGCCCAGTTCGTCGATGCGGTTGGCGATCATCATCATATGCCCGCGCTCGTCTTTTGCGTGTTCGGCGAATTCCTCGCCGACGCTTTTGCTGGTGATGCCTTCGACCGAAATGGAATTCATGGTGTAGCGCAGCACGCAGACGATTTCGGTCGCAAGGGCGGATTGCAGCAGGTCGATCGATTTCTCGACATCCTTGTAGCCTTCCGTGACCGCGCCTTCCTCAAGCGATTTTTGCGCCTGCGCCCGAAGGGTTTTGACGTCGCGGAGGAAATAATTCTTCTCGGGTGATTTGTCGGACATCGCTCGCTTGACCTTTTTTCAATTGCCGTAACGTTATTTGGTTTGAATTGCGCGACGTGAAACGGAAGGTTCATGTCGAAAAGCTGGATTATCGGTAATGCTAGAGCGCGGCGAGGGAACCTGCCTACATTGAGCCTTGGTCCAATCAAGGAGAGGGTTCATGTCGAATCACGTGTATAAGAAACTCGAAATTGTCGGCTCGTCGCCGGTGAGCGTTGAGGATGCGATCCAGGCGGCGGTCGGCCGTTCTGGCGAGAGCGTTAAAAATCTCCGCTGGTTCGAGGTGATGCAGGTGCGTGGCGAGATAGAGGAAGGCAAGGTGGCGCATTATCAAGTGACGCTGAAGCTGGGTTTTACGCTGGACGAATGAACCAAGGCGCGGCTTTTGCTGGTTTGAAGCGGTGCTATGCGCTATAGAGCTTCCCTATGGGACAGACCGCGACAGAATTGAGGCCGCACCTCTGGTTTTCCGGCCGGGTGAAACCGATTAAAGCGCTGGTGGCGCTGATACGTCTGATGCGCGACCCGCAAGATACGCGGCAGGTGTTTTTGCTGACCAATGCGCTGCGCGGGCGCTCGGCACGCCAGGCGTTCGCCCGCTTTGCCGCTGCCCCTGTTGGGCGGCAGGTTTTGGCGGAGCGGCGCCGGCTGATCGATGCGCTAACCGACCAGGACAGCTTGGCGGCGATGCCGGAAGGCTCACTGGGCAGGGCGTATTTGGCCTTTATGGCGGAGGAACAGCTGACCGCGCAGGGGTTGGTTGATCTGGCCGAGCAAAGCCGTTCGGTTCCTGTCTCCGCCGCTGAGAGCGTAAAAATCTATGCTGGGCGGATGCGCGACATGCATGATCTGTATCATGTGCTGGCCGGCTATGGGCGCGATGAGCTGGGTGAGATTTGCGTGCTTGCCTTCTCCTACCCGCAGCAGAATATTCGCAGTTTCAAAGTTATCTCGATGCTCGGCGCGGTGAACATTCCCCGCAAGCTGCGGCGCGCCGGGATAAACCCAATTGGGGTGCGGGCAGCGGTGCGGGAGGCGGCGCGCAATGGCCGCGCGGCGGCCTGGCTTCCCGGAGAGGATTTGGAGGCGATGCTGCCGGAGGATTTGACGGGGTTGCGCCAACGCTTGGACGTACCAGCGCCGAAGATTTACCGGGAGGTTATCGCCCGGCTGCGCCAGGAGACAGGCATACAGGCCGGGCCGTTGCAACGATCGGCCAAGCCTGGTTGACGCCCCGCATCAGGCAATAGCGCAGGCAGGCGCCTCCGCCAGAGACGAAAGGGTGCGAACGCCAGGTTCGGTGGAAACATTCTCGCGGTGGTCGATCACCATGTAACCGCGTCCCCAGTTGGTTTCGATAAAATCATCGACTCCCATGACCTGCAACTTCTTGCGGATTTTGCAGATGAAGACGTCGATTATCTTGGGGTTCGGCTCATCCAGCCCGCCGTAAAGATGGTCCAATATCGCCTCCTTGCTCAACACGACGCCTTTTCGCAGCGCGAGGATTTCGGCGATCTGATATTCCTTTTTGGTCAGCGTGACCGGCTTGCCCTTGGCGTAGATCTTCTTCGCGTTCATGTTGATTTCAACCGAACCGATACGCAAGGCGTTGTCCTGGAAGCCACGGCTGCGGCGGATGAGATTCTGCACCTTCATGAAGATTTCCTCATGCGAAAGAGCATCGACGATCAGGTCATCCGCACCGGCCTGGAGGATGCGAAGCCGCGCCGCCTCGGTCATGCTGCGAGCGATGGCCACGATGGGCGCGCGGACACGCGCCAGCCGAAGCTTGCGGACGAGGTCCAGCTCACCCAGCCGCTCTTCCGACAGGCGGAGCAGAATGACGTCGTAATCGTAGAATTTCACCAGATCGAGTGCTTCCTCAGCGTCGTTTGTCTCATCGACGATGGCGAGGCGAGAGCGCAAAAAAGCGGTTAAAAGATCTTTTTTATTAGAAAATGTCTCGAAAGATAGTATTTTCATTTTAGCCCCCATTACATTGAGGCAAACCTACAACCCAAAGAAGTATTCGTCAATAAATTTGTGTAAACTTCGCGTATTACGTGTTAAAATTAAGAATATCTAAACAAAATCAGTCGGGCACCCCGTTCGGCACGATGGTGGATCGTTTCGCCTTTTCCATAAAATTAATGAAATCAATGGCTTGGCACGAATGTATCCCGCGAGGCGGCGGTTTGAAGAATTGAATGGCGGATGTTTAACCCGCGCTTCGATGCGTGCTTGCTTGGTTCCCCATGCAGGCAAACTTACATGCGAATAGAAATTTCAGTCATGTAAGGGAGTGCCGAGTGACCGCGATATCTAAAAGGCGTGTGCGGGAGGGGTTACCATATCCAAGAGGTGCGAACTGGGACGGTCAGGGGGTCAATTTCTCCCTGTTTTCGGCAAATGCGACCAAAGTTGAGGTCTGCCTATTTGACGCCAAAGGACAAACCGAGACGGACAGGATCGAGCTGCCGGAATATACCGATCAGCTTTTTCATGGCTGGATTGAAGGGATCGGGCCGGGCGAGCCATATGGCTACCGGGTGCATGGCCCGTATCTTCCCAAGGAGGGGCATAGGTTCAACGCGAACAAGCTTCTGCTCGACCCCTATGCCCGTGGCCATACTGGCGAGCTGGTCTGGGATCCGGCCTGTTATGGTTACACGATAGGCCATAAGGATGGTGATCTGAGCTTCGATGAACGCGACAGCGCGAAGTTCATGCCGAAATGCGTGATCGTTGATCCGAATTTCGACTGGCAGGGCGAGCCGAACCGGCACCCCGTTCCCTGGGACCGGACGGTTTTTTATGAGACGCATGTGAAGGGTTTCACCAAGCTTCACCCAGGCGTGCCGGAGCGGCTGCGCGGGACTTATGCGGGGCTGGGGCAGCCCGAGGTGATCCGGCATATCAAAGACCTGGGTGTTACCTCAGTCGAGCTGCTGCCGATTCACAGCTTTATCAACGATGCGCATCTGTTGGAAAACAAGCTGACGAATTACTGGGGCTATAATACGATCGGGTTTTTCGCGCCTGATCCCCGCTACGCCTCGGAACGCGAGCAGACGCTGCGGGAGTTCAAGGAAATGGTGGCGCGGTTCCACGATGCCGGGCTCGAGGTGATATTGGACGTGGTATATAACCACACGGCGGAGGGCAACGAGCGTGGCGCGACGCTCTCTTTTAAAGGCATTGATAACGCGAGCTACTACCGGCTGATGCCCGACGATAAGCGCTATTACATAAATGATACCGGCACCGGAAACACGGTAAACCTAAGCCATCCCAGGGTGATCCAGATGGTGACGGATAGTTTGCGCTATTGGGTGACGGAGACGCATGTCGATGGCTTCCGGTTCGACCTTGGAACGATCCTGGCGCGCGAGCCGAACGGCTTCGATAACCAGAGCGGATTTTTGAAGGCGTGCAGCCAGGACCCGGTGCTGGGAACAGTGAAGCTGGTGGCGGAGCCCTGGGATTGCGGGCCGGGCGGGTATCAGGTGGGCGGGTTTCCGCCGGGCTGGGCAGAATGGAACGACAAATACCGTGATACCACGCGGGAATTTTGGAAAGGCGATGCCACCGCTGCGGCAATGGCTTCAAGGCTGACCGCCTCCGCCGAGGCGTTCAACCATCAGGGGCGGCGCCCTTGGTCGTGCGTGAATTTCATCACCGCGCATGACGGTTTCACCCTGAATGACTGGGCAAGCTATAACGAGAAGCATAACGAGGCGAACAACGAGAATAACCAGGATGGCAGTTCGGACAACCGCTCGTGGAACTGCGGCGCTGAAGGGCCCACGGACGATGAGGAGATAAATGCGCTGCGCGGCCGGCAGATGCGGAACATGCTGGCGACGCTGCTGCTGAGCCAGGGAACGCCGATGCTGCTGGCCGGCGATGAATTCGCGCGAACGCAGAACGGCAATAACAATGCCTATTGCCAGGATGACGAAATTAGCTGGGTGAACTGGGACATTGACGAGAAGGGAAGGTCCCTAATCGGGTTTGTGCAGAAGCTGACGAAGTTACGGCGCGATTTTCCGATATTCCGCCGCAGCCGTTTCCTAACTGGTGCGCTGGATGAGGAACTGGGCGTGCGAGATGTAGAGTGGATCAATGCCTCCGGCGCGGCGATGGCCGATGAGGATTGGTCCGACGAGACGATGCGCTGCTTTGGCATGTTGATCGATGGCAGGGCGCAAGCGACCGGGATAAAGCAGCGCGGCTCGGATGTGACGGTGCTGCTGGTGCTGAACGCTCACCATGACGTGGTGCAGTTTACGTTGCCCGATTGCAGCAGCTGTGCCGGGTGGAAAATGCTGATCGACACGAATATCCCTGAGGATGAGGAGCGCGAGATCTTCGGCATCGGCGATGTGTATGACGTGACGGCGCGCTCGCTGGTCGCGTTTCAGCTGACGCCGGGCTAGAGCGCGCTTTATCTCTTTAAAAAAGGCTTGTTCACGCTTTCGGTTAACGCGCCAGAGCGCGTCAACCTCAAACGATCAGACTCTAGGGTTTCGATTTCAGCAGATCGCGGATTTCGGCAAGGAGCACCTCGCTCTGGCTCGGCTCAGCCGCGGGGGGCGGCGGGGCGTGGTGCAGCTTCTGGATAAGGCGGATGAACCAGAAGATCGCGGTGGCAACGATGAGAAAGTTGATGACGGCGTTGAAGAAGACGCCGTAGTTCACCGTGACCGCGCCGGATTTTGCGGCATCCGCCAGGGTTGGCTCGACTGGGCCCTTCAGTGTGATGAAATGATTCGAGAAATCCACGCCGCCAGTGGCTAGGCCGATGAGGGGCGTGATGATGTCCTTTACTAGGCTGCCGACGATGCCGGTGAAGGCGGCGCCGATGACCACGCCGACCGCGAGATCGACCACATTGCCGCGCAGGATGAAGGCTTTGAAGTCGTCCATCCAGCCGGGTTTTTTGAGATATAGCCGGGGCTTCAACAGGCCGGACATTTTGCCTCCCATGGTGGATGACGGACTGGTGCCAATCCTATGACGGTTTGGATGATTCGCCAATCGGAATTGTTGGCCGTTCCGCCGCTTCCCTTGGGGGCGATATGTGCTAGAGCACGGGTCCGATGCGTCAATTTCTGGAATTTGAAAAGCCTGTCGCCGAACTCGAGGCCAAGATCGAGGAGTTGCGGCGGATGACCCAGCCGGGCGAGATGAATATCGCCGATGAGGTGGCGCGGCTGTCCGCCAAGGCGGATGGGCAGCTGAAAACCCTGTATGCGAAGCTGACGCCCTGGCAGAAGACGCTGGTGGCGCGGCATGTGGAGCGGCCCAAGGCGGCGGCGGTGATCGCAGCGCTGATCACCGACTTCACGCCGCTGGCGGGCGACCGGGCCTTTGCCGACGACGCGGCGATCATCGGCGGCATGGGGCGCTTTAAGGGCTCGGCGGTGATGGTGATCGGCACCGAGCAGGGAACCGATACGGAAACGCGCATCAAGCATAATTTCGGCAGCGCGCGGCCCGAGGGTTACCGCAAGGCACGCCGGCTGATGGAGCTGGCCGGGCGCTTCAACCTGCCGATTCTGACTTTTGTGGATACCAAGGGCGCGTATCCCGGAATCGACGCCGAGGCGCGCGGCCAGGCGGAGGCGATTGCGCGCGGGGTTGAGGCGTGTTTGAGCGCGCCGGTGCCGCTGGTGGCGACGATCATCGGCGAGGGCGGCTCCGGCGGGGCCATTGCGCTGGCGGCGGGCAACGCCGTGCTGATGCTCGAACATGCGATCTATTCAGTGATTTCGCCGGAGGGCTGCGCCTCGATATTATGGCGGGATGCGGCGCAGGCGCCGGTGGCGGCGGAGGCCATGCGGATTACCGCGCAGGATTTGAAGCGGCTGGGCCTGATTGACGAGATTGTGCCGGAGCCGCTGGGCGGCGCGCACCGGGATCCCGGGCAGGCGCTGGCCACGCTGGAAGATGCGCTTGAGCGCGCCTTGGCGCCGCTGAAAGGCCTGACGCCGGAGGCACTGAAGGCGCGGCGGCGGGAGAAGTTTCTGGCGATGGGGAAGCTGGGGCTTTAGGCCATTGTTTGGTAGCGGCCGGTACATAGCCCGGCCCAGGTGATAAGCCCAAGGGCGGCGCCGATGATGCCCGTGGTGGCGTTGAAATTGATGACCGAAATGACGCCGATGGCGACGGCCAGGACGGCGGCGAGGCGGCGGCCGGACGTGAAGGCCGCAAGGCCCATGGCAAAGGCAACCCAGCCGAAAAGCTGGTGATATTGCAGCCAGAGCACGGCGTGACGCGGGGTGCAGATAGCAGGCGCGTTGGCGGCGGCGCAGGTGCCGACCATGGCGCGCGGCACGATCGTAAGCTCCCGGAAGGCGAACATGCCGCCGCAGGCAAGAACCACGAAGGCGAGGCCCAGCCAGTCGTTGCGGGTGATTTTGCTCATGGTTGCTCTCTGCCGTTTGGGGCCGTATTGCTGCGGCGCATTACGGATCATTTCTCTCATACACGGTTCATGACTCACCCTGCCAGCCCAGCCGCGCCGAAAAGCTTTCAGGATATTATCCTGACCCTGCATCATTTCTGGGCCGGGCAGGGCTGCGCGATTTTGCAGCCCTATGACATGGAGATGGGGGCGGGGACGTTCCACCCGGCCACCACGCTGCGGGCTTTGGGCGCGACGCCCTGGCGCGCGGCCTATGTGCAGCCGTCGCGCCGGCCCTCCGACGGGCGGTATGGCGAGAACCCGAACCGATTGCAGCATTATTATCAGTATCAGGCGCTGCTGAAGCCAAGCCCAGAGAATATTCAGGAGCTGCTGCTGGCGAGCTACGATGCGATCGGCATTAACCGCAAACTGCATGACATACGCTTTGTAGAAGATGACTGGGAAAGCCCGACCTTGGGCGCCTGGGGGCTGGGCTGGGAGGTGTGGTGCGACGGCATGGAAGTGACGCAATTCACCTATTTTCAGCAGGTGGGCGGCATTGCCTGCGTTTCGCCCAGCGCGGAGATCACCTACGGGCTGGAGCGGCTGGCGATGTATGTGCAGGGGGTCGAGAATGTCTATGACCTCGATTTTAATGGCGCGGGGCTGAAATATGGCGATGTATTTCTGCGCGCCGAGCGGGACTATAGCCGGTATAATTTCGAGCTGACGGATACGGCGATGCTGGTGCGGCATTTCGCCGATGCGGAGGCTGAGTGCGGGCGGCTGGCGGCGGCGGGCGTGGCGCAGCCGGCCTATGACCAGTGCATCAAAGCCAGCCATTTGTTCAATCTGCTGGATGCGCGGGGCGTGATCTCGGTGGCTGAGCGGGCAGGGTATATTAGCCGGGTGCGGGAGCTGGCGAAAGCCTGCGCGGAAGTTTGGATGGCTGGAGATGCCTGAGTTTTTTTTGGAATTGTTTTCCGAGGAGATTCCGGCGCGGATGCAGCGGGTTGGGGCGGCTCAGCTGGAGACGCAACTTATGTATCCGGTGGCAGGTGGCATAACGATATTCCACGAATTGCAGGCGAAGGACCATAAGACATACTATGGACCGCGCCGGATCGCTATTTCGGCAGATTTGGTGCCAGAAACCCCGGAAAGCGAAGTTGAAATTCGCGGCCCGCGCGACAACGCGCCGCCTGCGGCATTGCAAGGATTCTTAGCCAAGAACAAGGCATCTTCAGAGCAGCTTGTTGTGGAAGGCGGTTATTACGTTTTGCGGCAAACAATTCCTGCGATACCCGCGAAAAAATTGCTCGAAGATTTTCTGCCTATGGCTTTGGCGAAGATTTCCTGGCCGAAATCTATGCGCTGGGGGCAGAGCGGCGAGTTTGCCTGGGTTAGGCCGCTGCGGCGGATTTTATGCCTGCTGGATGGCGAGGTAGTGCCAATAAAGCTCGGGCCGATTGTGGCGGGGAATGAGACCGAGGGACACCGCGTTCATGCGCCGGGGGCGTTTGCGGTGACTTCGGCAAAGGATTGGGAAGAGAAGCTGCGGGCGCATTATGTGATTGCAGACCTGAATGAGCGGCGGCGGGTGATCGCCGATGGGATTGCCCAAAAAGCCGCTGCGTGGGGGCTGAGTGTGGCGGTGGATGCTGGGTTGCTGGACGAGGTAACCGGGCTGGTTGAGTGGCCGGTGCCGCTGATTGGCGCGATAGACGACGAATTCATGGAACTGCCGCCGGAGGTGCGCGAGCTTTCCATGAAGGTGAACCAGAAATATTTTGCGTTGCGCGATGCAAACGGAAATCCGGCACCCTATTTCGCGTTCGTGGCGAATTTAGAGGCAAGTGATGGTGGCGCGGCGATTATCGCTGGAAACGAACGGGTGCTGCGGGCGCGGCTCTCGGACGCGCGGCATTTTTGGGAGTTGGATCTAAAGACGCCGCTGAAAGAGCTTCTGCCGAAGCTGGAGAAAATTACGTTCCATGCGAAGATTGGGTCGCAGCGGGAACGGGCCGAGCGGATTGCAGACCTGGCTGCGCGGATTGCGGAGGCTCTTGGCGCGAATGAAGCTGAGCGCGCCGCTGCGCACGAGGCCGGGCTGTTGTGCAAGGCAGATCTCGTCACCGGCATGGTCGGGGAGTTCCCGGAATTGCAAGGTGTAATGGGCGGATATTACGCGCAGCGGCGGCATGATGGCGATATGGTCGGCTTGGCGATTAAAATGCATTATCAGCCCAAAGGGCCGGGCGATGCGGTGCCGACGGGAACCGTTGCGGTGAGTGTCGCGCTGGCGGACAAGCTCGATACGTTGCGAGAATTTTTTAGAATCGGCGAAAAGCCGACCGGCTCGGGCGATCCTTATGCGCTGCGGCGCGCGGCGTTGGGTGTGATAAGGATTATCCTGGAAAACGAATTGCGACTGCCGCTTTGGCCATTGCTCGGCGGTGAGGCAGGTTTGTTTGAGTTTATTATCGAGCGCCTGCGCGTGAAACTGCGCGGTGAGGGTAAAAGATTCGATGTGCTCGATGCTGTGCTTGCCGCACCTACCGGTGACAAGCAACTCGACACTCTCCGGATTATTGGGCATCCAATTCATACGTTTTTAGGTGTTGATGACGATCTCGTCCGGCTGATGAAGCGGGTGGACGCGCTGGGCAGCATGCTCGGCACCGAAGATGGGCATAACCTGCTTACCGTCTATAAACGCGCTGCTAACATTCTTCGCATCGAGAAAGCAAAGCATCGTGAGGTCATTTCAGGTCCGCCAGACTCAGCTTTGTTCGAACAGACCGAACGAGAGCTCGATCATGTTATGCTCGAAGCCGCTGGCCCAAACGGTCTGTTTAAACACGGCATTGCGACCGAAGATTTTGGCTTAGCCATGCGGGGCCTAGCCAGAATGCGCCGCTATATTGACGCTTTTTTTGAACGCGTAACGGTGAACGACGCCGAGCCAGAAATTCGTCTTAATCGGCTGCGGTTACTAGCAAAGTTGCGCGACACGATGCATTTGATTGCAGATTTTTCAAAGATTGAAGGCTAAGGGACCAAAAATATGACCAAGTGGGTGTATAATTTCGGCGCTGGGGTGAACGACGGCAATGCCGGCTTGCGGAATTTGCTGGGTGGCAAGGGCGCGAATTTGGCGGAGATGGCCAGCATCGACCTCCCGGTGCCGCCGGGCTTCACCATCACCACCGAGGTTTGCACCGCCTATTACGAAAACAACCAGAATTATCCCGCCGAGTTGCGCGGCCAGGTGGATGCCGCCCTGGCCCGGATTGAGCAAGCGGTGGAGCGCAAGTTCGGCGATAAGGAAAAGCCGCTGCTGGTTTCCGTGCGCTCCGGCGCGCGGGTTTCCATGCCCGGGATGATGGATACCGTGCTGAACCTGGGCCTGAACGACATTACCGTGCAGGGCCTGGCTGAGGGTTCGGGCGATGCGCGTTTTGCATGGGATTCCTACCGCCGGTTTATCCAGATGTATGGCTCGGTCGTGCTCGGCGTCGATCATCATCGTTTTGAAGAAATCATCGAGAGCGCCAAAATCGATGCCGATGTGATTGAGGACACCGCGCTCAGCGTTGAGGACTGGCAGGGCGTGGTGGAGGAGTATAAAAAAATGGTGGCCGAGGAGATCGGCTCGCCGTTTCCGCAAGATCCTTCCGACCAGCTATGGGGCGCGATCGGCGCGGTGTTCGGTTCCTGGATGAACCCGCGCGCGAATGTCTATCGGCGCTTGCATGATATTCCGGCGAGCTGGGGCACGGCGGTGAACGTGCAGGCGATGGTGTTCGGCAATATGGGCGATGATTGCGCGACGGGCGTGTGCTTTACGCGCGATCCTTCCACCGGCTTGAATGAATTTTACGGCGAATACTTGGTGAACGCGCAAGGCGAGGATGTGGTGGCGGGGATTCGCACGCCGCGGCCGCTGAGCCAGGCCTATGCCAAGCCGGGCGAGGTGAGCATGGAGAAGGCGCTGCCGGAAGCCTATGCCGAATTGAACAAGGTTCGCGATGTTCTTGAAAAACACTACAAGGATATGCAGGACATCGAATTCACCGTGCAGCAGAACAAGCTTTATATGTTGCAGACGCGCTCGGGCAAGCGCAGTGCGGCGGCGAGCTTGCGCATTGCGGTGGAGATGGCCGAAAGCGGGCTGATCGACCGGAATATCGCGATCATGCGCGTGAACCCGGCCTCGCTCGACCAGTTGCTGCACCCGACGCTGGACCCGAAGGCGACGCCGAAACTGTTCGCCAAGGGCTTGCCGGCTAGCCCCGGCGCGGCCTCCGGCGCGGTGGTGTTTTCCGCCGATGAGGCGGAGCTGCGCGCGCAGAAGGGTGATTCGGTGATTCTGGTAAGGATCGAGACCAGCCCTGAGGATATCCATGGGATGCATGCGGCGCGGGGGATTCTGACGACGCGCGGCGGCATGACCAGCCATGCCGCCGTGGTTGCGCGGGGCATGGGGCGGCCATGCGTGGCGGGTGCCGGTGGCATCAGTGTCGATTACGGTGCGCAGACATTGTCAGCGGCTGGCGTCGTGCTGCGCGCGGGAGATATTCTGACGATTGATGGCGCTACCGGCGAGGTGTTTGCGGGCGCGGTAAAGATGATCGAGCCACAGCTTTCCGGCGAGTTTGGCACGTTGATGGGCTGGGCTGATGAAGTGCGCCGCTTGAAGGTGCGCGCGAATGCGGAGACGCCGCTTGACGCCGACACGGCGCGCAAATTCGGCGCCGAGGGCATTGGCCTGTGCCGGACGGAACATATGTTCTTCGACCCGGCGCGGATAAGTGCCGTGCGCCAGATGATCATGGCGAATGACGAGGCTGGGCGCCGATCGGCGCTGGCCAAGCTGCTGCCGTTCCAGCGCGAGGATTTTACGGCGCTGTTCAAGATCATGGAGGGCCTGCCGGTGACGATCCGCTTGCTCGACCCGCCGCTGCATGAGTTTCTGCCGCATGGCGAGGCGGAGCTGGCGGAAGTCGCGGCAGCACTCGGCATGGATGCCGCGGCGATAAGGGCGCGGGCGGAGGAACTCTCCGAGACCAACCCGATGCTCGGGCATCGCGGTTGCCGCCTGGGTGTTTCGTACCCTGAGATTTACGAGATGCAGGCACGGGCGATTTTCGAGGCGGCAGTCGAGATCGGCAAAACCGGCAAGGCGCCGGTGCCGGAGATCATGATTCCGCTGGTGGGGGTGAAGCGCGAGCTGGATATTACCCGCGCACAGGTTGAGAAAATTGCGAAAGAGGTGTTCGCGGAGGCGGGGCGCAGCATTGAGTACAGCATCGGCACGATGATCGAGCTGCCGCGCGCCGCACTTACGGCGGATGCGATTGCGGAGGCCGCGGATTTCTTCTCCTTCGGCACGAATGACCTGACGCAGACGGTGTTTGGGCTTTCACGCGACGATGCGGGCAAGTTTTTACCGCACTACGTTGAGCAGGGGATTCTGGCGAAAGATCCGTTCGTTTCCATCGATATTGAAGGGGTGGGCGGGCTGGTGCGGATTGCCGCCGAGAAGGGGCGGAGCACCAAGCCTGGCTTGAAGCTGGGGATCTGCGGCGAGCACGGCGGCGATCCGGCTTCCATCGCGTTCTGTGAGTCGGTGGGGCTGGATTATGTCTCATGCAGCCCGTACCGGGTGCCGGTGGCGCGGCTGGCGGCGGCGCAGGCGGCGATTGAGAATGTGGAGAAACATTCGACGGATTGAGGCGGGTAATGGAAGAAGATGGATTGCTTCGCCGCGCTACGCGCGCCTCGCAATGACATTTTGGGTGCGCGTCAGGTAATGGATTGCAGCCCGGTGGCCGGGCATTGCCTAATCTCCTCCAGCCCGAACTGGGCGAGGAGCACGGCGGCGGTGTCATCCCAGCTGGGGGATTGGAATTCCGCTGCGATGCGAGCCTCGAAGCCTGCGACGCGGGCCGGGCATTCGATCAAGCCCAGGATCGCCTCATAGGCATCGTTGATGTTATCCGGATCGAAATAGGTGCAGAAGTCGCCGCCCGCTTCCGGGATTGAGGAGCGATTGGATGCCACAACGGTCTTGCCCCAACTAAGACTTTCCGTCACCGGCAGGCCAAGGCCCTCATAAAACGAGGGAAAGACGGTGAATTGGCAGTGCTGATACAGGCTGGCGAGCTGTGATTCCGAGGGGCTTTCGATGAAGCGGATTTTTCCGTTCAGCCAGTTCGCGTTTTCGAGTTGCAGCAGCAGGTCGGCGGTGAGCCAGCCGCGCTTGCCGGCGAAGACGAGGCTGGGCACGCTGGCCTCGGGCATCGTCTCCAGCATCCGGCGCCAGACGCGCATCATCGCGATGTGATTTTTCCGCGCCTCGATGGTGCCGACCATGAGGACGTATGGGTTTTCGAGGAGCGGGGCGGCGACGGCGGCTGAGGGTTTATCGCTGCCGATTGGCAGCACGATGGGAGGCGAGACGGGAGCCGCGAGCTTCTGCATCATGCACACGAGATCCCGCGCGGTGCAGTGCGAGATGGCGAACATGATATCAGCTCTTGGCACTATGTTTTGCAGCCAGCTCGTATATTCGCCAACGGTTCTGGCGGTACACCATTCGGGGAAAAGCTTCGGTATCAGGTCGTAGGCGATGAGGGCCAGGCCGCAGCCGCCTGCACGCAGGCCGGAGAGAAACTCGGGACAATAAGGGCTGGTCCAGGGCGCGCCGAGATTGACGAGCCAGTCGCCAGACTCGAAGCGGATTTCCGCGCCGTTGAGCTCGAACTGATGGCCGCCGACGCCGCGGCGCAGCGCCAGCCCCGGTCGCCATGCGGCAGCGGCAAGATCACGAAAGCCGCCGATGGCAGAGGCAGCCCCGCGTGCCACGGCGCCGAGCGGAGCCTGGTAACGTAGCGGCAGGCGGCGCGCGGCGAGCGTGAGGCGGGAGGGTGGCCGTGGCCCGGGTGCACCTGGCAGAGGCGCGGCGCTAGCCTGGGCCGCGGCAGCCAGAATGCCAGCCTCCAGCGCCGGGAAGTGAATGCTGCGAAAGCCGGTGCGCCCGGCCCGGCGGCAGAACCGGACTTCCCCGCTCGCGCCAGCCTGGTGCCACACGGCGCGGTAGGTCTCAAAGCTTAGCCGCTGGATCCCGGTTGGGTGTGAAGCCGTTTGAAAATACTGAATCAGGTCTTCCACATCGAACCAGACCGTCACAGCATGTTCCTTTTCAACCGGGATGCCTGATGGCTTAAAAACAAAAGCAGGCGGATTAAGGGCAAACGATACCAGTTCACCGAAGATTTTTCGTCTTTCGAAGCGTTTAATTACCGTTTAGGTATATGCTTGGCGGTGCGTTGCCGCAAGCCAGGGCAAGGATAAAAACCTTCGTGCGAATCCGGATTGTGAGCGGCGTTTTAGGCGGTATTGCATATGCTGGCGCTGCCTTTGCGTCCCTGCCGCCACGCGCGCCGGGCCTGTGGCAGAGCACGACCACGGTGCGCGGGCTGGACGGAAAGCCGCTGGCCAATGCAACGGACGTGGTGACGCTGAGCTGCGTCGATCCGGCAACCGACATGAAGTTTTTCATGAGTGGCGGCCAGTCCTGCACAAAGCTCGCAATCACCGGTTCGCAGCAGCATTTTTCGATTGACGGGACGTGCCGGCAGATGGGCAGGCCGGTGAATATTCGCGAGACGCTGGATTATGCCAGCGCGAAACAGGTGACGCTGACGGCATATCTCGACAGCCCGGCGGGGATGCTGAAACTGGTGTCCGAATTGCAATGGCAGGGCGCTTGCCTGGCGGGGATGAAGCCGGGCGATGAGGGCAGCGTCGTTAATGGCGCCTTTAGCAAGGCCGATAACATCGGAGATGCCGGCAATTTCTAGGCTCGTTTTTTTGCCGCGCGGCCGCTCCGCCGTTCCTGCGCGGGGGGAGAAGAATCTTGCGTTGATCACGGCGCTGGGGTTTGCCTCCGGCCTGCCGCTGGCGCTCTCCGGCTTTACGCTGCGGATGTGGCTGGCCTCGGACCATCTGGGGCTGGGCGTGATCGGGCTGACAGCGAATATCGGGCTTGCCTATACGCTGAAATTTTTATGGGCACCGGTGTTCGATGAGGTAGCACCGCTTTTTTGGGGGCGAAGGCGGGGCTGGTTGCTGACCGTGCAGCTGGCGTTGCTGGTTTGCATTGCCGCGTTGGGGCTGTCCGACCCCGTGCGGCATGTGGGCGTGACCCTTGGGCTCGGCGCGCTGCTGGCGTTTGTTTCCGCGAGCCAGGATATTCTGATCGATGCCTGGCGGATCGAGACGTTCGAGCCGCGCGCGCAGGGTGGGGCGCTGGCGGGATATATATGGGGTTATCGCGGGGCGCTGCTGATATCCGGCGCCGGGGTGATCGCGCTTTCGGCGAAGACCGGCTGGCAGGAGGCGATATTGCTGGTGGCGGCGCTGGCTTTGGTGGGGCCGTTGGCGACGCTGCTGGCGGCGGAGCCGGAGGTACAGCGTGAAGCAGCACCGGCGGGTTTCGGCGCACGGTTTACCCAGGCGGTGCAGGCGCCGCTGGCGGAGTTTCTCTCCCGCCGGGGGGCGCCGGTGATCATCGCCTTCATCATCCTGTTCCGGCTGGGCGAAGCGCTGGCCGGGGTGATGCTGCCGTCCTATTACACGTTTCTGGGCTTCAACCGCGCCGCGATTGCGGTGGCGAACGGGCCGGTCTCGCTCGCGGCGACGCTGGCGGGCGCGGCACTTGGCGGGCTGCTGGTGGCGCGGCTCGGCGTGGGCCGCGCGCTGCTGATAACGGCGTTTTTCCAGACCGCGGCGCTGGTGATGTATCCGGCGTTGGGGTTGTTTCCGGGTCAGCCGCATATGCTGGTGGCGACCTCGGCGCTGGAATCCTTCGCGGAAGGTTTCGCGGATGCGGCGTTTCTCACGTATCTTTCGGGCCTGTGTGACCCGGAATACACAGCGACACAATATGCGCTGCTTTCCTCCCTCGCGCCGATTGCGCTGCGAACGATCGGCGGCCTCTCCGGCTTTATGGCGGCGAAAATGGGGTTCATCCCGTTTTTCGTGATGTCTGCTTTTGCCGCTTTGCCCGCGATGGGGCTGATGCTGGTGATATTGCGGTTTTACCCGCCGGCGGATCGCAGAAATGCAGCCATTGCGCCGGAATTTAAACCCGGATGACTTCACCTGGAATCGCCCTGCGACCCCAGGTGAAGTCTGAATTCGGCTCTACATATGTAATTGAAGGCGATTCAGACATTAAAGCGAACCACAATAAATGGTTCGATTTAATGTCATCGCACTCTAAGACACAATATTGACATATCGTATCGCCAGGATGGTGGTAATGAACGTCCCGTGTTGCGCCTGAAACAAAATATCCACTGAAGGATTGTAACGATGCGAAAATCAATGCGATTGAAGCCGGTGGCCCTGGTTCTTGCCGCTGCCATGTTTGCCGCACCGGTTGCGGCGCAGGCCGGTTGGAATGGCCATTACCGTGGCGGGGGGCACTACCGGGGCGGCGGAAACGGCGGCGCGGTTGTTGGCGGCGCTTTGCTGGGCTTGGGCGTCGGCGCTTTGCTTGGCGGCGCGCTCGCTCAACCACGCTATGCCCCGCCGCCGCCGGTTTATTATGCCCCGCCGCCGCCTGGCGCCTATTACGGGCCGCCGCCGGGCGCGTACTATCCAGACTAATCTTTCAAAAATTTATTCGGAGTGAAGTGAACATGAATTTGTCCCTGAAAGCCCGTTTTGGCGTTGCGATCGTTGCTTTTTCACCCATGGCGCTGCCTGCCGCCGCATTGGCGCAAACCAGCGCTGCCGGGCCGGTAGCACAAGGTTCGGCTTCTGGCATGAGCACGCCGGGCATGACGAAAACCATGTCGGCGAAGGAAGAACAGCACATAAAACAGCTGCACGACCAATTGCAGATTACCCCGGCGGAACAGCCGCAATGGGATAAATTTGCCCAGGTGATGCGCGATAACGCGGAGCAGATGGAGCAGGCGCTGATGGCGCGCGGCCAGAACGCGGCGACGATGACGGCTGTTGTCAACATGCAATCCTACGCCAAGCTGACGCAGGTTCATGCGGACAACATGCAGAAGCTCTCCAGCGCTTTCCAGACCCTGTATAATTCCTTCCCGGCGCAGCAGCAGAAGCTTGCGGATGGCGTGTTCCAGAACAAGGCCGCCAAGCATATGGCGGCGCATTCCGCGAAGGGTTGAAGTTTCATAGAACCTTGATTTCGTCGCCGGGGCGGATGGTGCCGTGCCCTAGGACCTTGGCGTAAATGCCGAGGTCCACATGGCCGAAGTTCTGCTGAAGCTCCTTGACCGGATTGGCGTCGCGAATGGCGCTGTCCGGATTGACGGTGGTGGCACTGCAACGGTCTATACGATCCTCGACGAGCAGTGTGGCGTTACCGATTTGCAGCGTTTTGCCGATCCAGTTGAATTCCTCCCAGGCCGAGAGGTTTTCGATGTATATATTGGCGCGGAAGCGGCGCTTGTCCCTGGGCGCGCCAGCGGCTGCTTCCAGCGTGGCAAGCGAGCCGAGGCCGATGAGGCTGACGACCTGGGATTTATGGTCGCAAAAGCTATGGTTGGGGAAATGACGGAAAGCCGGGGCTTGGCCTTCTGGACCGTAGCGGAGTTCCGGCCCGAGAAATTGGATAAAAAATTCTTTCAGCCGCGCCTGGCCGGACGGGCTGAAGGGATCGCTCTGGAAACTGCCGACTTGCGGCGCGGTGATGGTAAGCAGGCGCGTGGCGTCGTCGAATTTTGTGCGCAGCAGCGCGATGCTGGGATTCCGCATCAGGCACATGAACTTTGTCTTGGAATTCCAGCTTGGGTTTTCCGGCACCAGCGTTGCGTCTCCCTGCGCGAAGGCGAAGGCACGGTCCCAGGGGATGCAGCGGCCGGGCGTGAGATCGGCGGCTTCGACCGGCTCAGGCGTAAGGCCTTTGACCGGGTAGCGGTAGAGCGATTCGATCTTCATGGGCCCAAGCTCCTCTTGAGCTAAATCAATGAAACTCCCAATATGGGTTTGGCAAGCTTCCGTTGCCTATTAGAGCGCGATACCTTTAGTTGACGCTGACGTCAGTCTGAAGCGCGCTCTACTTTTTTGTGAGAGGCTTTCGGTTGACGTGCTTAAGCGCATCAACCTCAAACGATCAGGTTCTAAGGGACGGGGCTGCGGTTGCCTATGATGGGGAGCAAAATATGGATTTTGAGAAACTGACCGAGCGGGCGCGCGGGTTTGTGCAGGCGGCGCAGACCATCGCCATGCGCGAATATCACCAGCAGATTGCGCCCGAGCATTTGCTGAAGGCATTCCTGGACGACAGCGAGGGAGCGGCGAGCGGGCTGATCCGGCTGGCGGGCGGAGACCCTGCGGCTGCGAAGCTTGCGGTGGATTCTGCCGTGGCGCGGATGCCGAAGGTGCAGGGCAGCGGCGCCGGATCGCCCGGGATTACCCCGGATTTGATGCGGGTGTTGGATGCGGCGCAACAGGGGGCGAATAAAGCGGGCGATGAATTCGTGGCGCAGGACCGGGTGCTAATAGCGCTTGCGGCAAGCGACACGCCGGCGGGACGCGCGCTGAAGGCGGCGGGGGCCAGCGCACAGGCGTTGGAGCGCGCGGTGGCAGAGATTCGCAAGGGCCGCAAGGTGGACAGTGCTACGGCTGAGCAGCAATTCGACGCGCTGAAGAAATACGCCCGGGATGTGACGCAGCTGGCGCGGGACCAGAAGCTCGACCCGGTGATTGGGCGCGATGAGGAGATAAGGCGCGCGATTCAGGTGCTGGCGCGGCGGACGAAGAATAACCCCGTGCTGATAGGCGAGCCGGGCGTAGGCAAGACCGCAATCGTGGAAGGCCTGGCGCTCAGGATTGTAAATGGGGATGTGCCGGAGTCGCTGAAGAACAAGCGCGTGTTGGCGCTGGATTTGGGCGCGCTGGTGGCGGGGGCAAAGTTCCGCGGCGAATTTGAGGAACGGCTGAAGGCGGTGCTGAAGGAGATTGAGAGCGCCGAGGGCGAGGTGATTCTGTTTATCGACGAGATGCACACGC